>NZ_JAJJMO010000001.1:0-2723480 GCF_020905345.1 Flavobacterium pisciphilum | reverse complement strand
TCGACACTGGTTTTAGCAATAGAAATATTTCTTCCGTGTAAGGTGTATTCTTTATCTAAGTTTTTTAAAGCTTTGTCGTAGTCTAGTTGTATGTTTTTTGTTATTGCTACAGATTCACTTCGTTCCCAATTGATGATTTCATCTTTAAAAAACGAAAAAGATCCAGCAAAGAAAATGACAAATAACACAACACTTATTACGATACCACTTACAGTATGCGTATGAAAATAGATATTATAGTTTCTGTTATTCATAAATTATCTAGTAATAGGGTTATAGATTTGTCCAAGATATATAATGCCACAAAATAGCAAGGTTAGTAATAAATAAATACCCCAGATTTTCCATCCGTTTTTTGCTAAGAAAGCTACAATCATTAATACAACCCAAAGAATAAATCCGCTAAAAGCCATTGTTATGATAATATTGATAGGACTAATCCAAGAAGCTAATGCGAGATGAAAACTTACTGAAACGAAATAACCGCCAAGTATTGCGGCGGATATTTTGGCAATACGTTGCCATATGGATTGGGTTAAATATTTTGGATTTGCAGGCATATTTTTTTGGTATAGAAAAGGTTGGTTTAGTAATAGTAAAATTCTAGTAATCCAGCGAGCACAAATAGGATAATCACTCCTTTGAAGTTAATCACTTTTAAAGGGGTTAATAGTATAACTAGGCTACTGATTGTCATTAACTGAATTAAAAAAAACAAAGTTGCTGAGCCTAAAGAGGCGGTAAGCAACCATGAGAAATAAGCTAAAAGAAGCAAACATAAACCTGTGATTTTTGTTTGTTTTGGATTTCTTTGCATCCATTTTTCAAAACCAAAATCATGAGACAGTACGGCTCTTTTGGAAGTGTAGTATAAAGTGTAAAAAGAAATAAAAACGAAAAGGCTGGCTATGGTTATCATGATTTTATAATTAAAAAGAGCATCTTTCTAAAGATTACATTAGAAAGATGCCTTGTTTTTTTTATTAGAATCTGTACGAGAAACTTGCTGCAAAAGTCCTAGGATCTTTTGGATGGATTGTAGACCATCCATCGTAAATTTCTTCGTTTGTAATGTTGTTTAATTTTAGTGTTACAGTAAATTTCTCAGCAGTATAAAATAGTGATGAGTTGATTACTGTATATTCTGGAAGTGTAAATGTTCCAGCTATAGCTCTGTTCATGATTTTGTTATCACCAACATAATTTCCTCCAAAACCAACTCCAAGACCTCTTAAAAGTCCGTTAGAGAATTTATAAGTAGCCCAAAGATTTGCCAAGTTTTGTGGTCCTGCGCTTTCTGGTCTAAATCCTACGAAATCAGAATCCCCTGCAGTTAAAACAGCATCGTTGTAACTATAACCTAAAAGGATGTTTAATCCTCTAACTGGGTTTGCAATAAGTTCTGCTTCAAAACCTTTGTTGCGTTGACCACCGTCTTGATGTGAAACTTGATTGTTAAGTTGTGGTTTAGTCGGGTCAGTTGGGTCAACATATGAAGTTTCTGTTACATAAACTTTGTCTGTAACTTTTATGTCATAGTAGCTAAAAGTAGCATACAGTTTATCTTTAAAAAGATTTAACTTAGTTCCTACTTCAAATTGATTAGCGTGTTCTGGGTTAAATGTTACAGGAGTAACAATACCTGCATTACGATTCTGCCCTGGTGCTACATTAGAAAATCCATCCATGTAATTAGCAAAAACAGAAACTTTATCTATAATTGGTTGGTAAACGATACCAAATTTTGGAGAAAAAGAAGTTTGATTGTAGTTGTCATCTTTAGTAGTAACATCACCACCATTAATGAAACGGTCAGCTCGTAAACTTACCATTGCTGATAAGGCTGGTGTGAAATTAATTACGTCAGAGAAATAAGCACTGTAAACTTCTTGTCTTGTTTTGTTATTATTTCTTGGACTGTCTCCTACAATTGCATCAGATCCAGCTTTTGTTAAATCTCCAGTATCTCCATTTGATGGACCCAAAAGAGTATTGAAAGATTGTAAGTCATCTCCAATATATACGTAACCATTGCTAAACCAACCTGAGTTGTGATCTGTTGCTGTTCTGTTGAAATAATCAAAACCAACGACAAGTCTGTTTCTCATTTTTCCAATTTTAAAATCACCAATAAAATTTTGTTGAACATCAGTAGAGACATCTCTAGCATCTTGATATGTAAAAGATCTACCAAGAACAATTCCTTCTTTGATTGATTCAAAAGCTTTTCTACTAGTTGCTTCATACAAATAAGTATAGTTTCCTGCTGATTTCGCTGAACTCGTTGAGAAAATAGTTTGTGATGTCCATTGATCAGAAAGCTTATAATTCATTTGACCTTGTAAGTTATATGAAGGTGTTTTCATCGTAAGCTCATCACTGGTATAAGAACGTTTGTTATCGTATTTTAATTCAGCAATGTTATGAACTCTTAACGGACTTGTTCTGTCTAAAAACAACATAGTTGGATTAGTAGTTTCGCTAGTCATGAACTCAGTGTTTACTAAAAACGACAATCTATCATTTACTTCGTATGATAATGAAGGTGCGATAAAAAATGATTCTTTAAAACCAGCATCTTGAAAACTATTTTGTTTGTTATAAGCTGAATTGATTCTAAAGTTTAATGTTTTTTTATCATTTAGTGGAGTGTTTAGATCTACAGTGGCACGATTTAAACCGTAACTTCCAACAGTATAATTTACCTCGCCACCAAAACTTCTATAAGGTTTCTTTGTAGTGGTATTGATTAATCCACCGTATGAAATTAAACTGCTTCCGAATAATGTTCCAGAAGGTCCTTTGATTACTTCAATTCTATCAATATTAGCAGGGTCTAAACTTCCGTTTGTTAAACCAGGTAATCCGTTAACCATTGTTGGCTGAACTGCAAATCCTCTCAAAGCAAAATAGCCCGCTCCGTCTCCGGCACGACCTGTTGAAGCCCATAATTGTGTGATTCCAGAAGCGTTTTTTAGTGCATCATCAAAAGAAGTTACAACTTGTTCTTTTAGAACTTCACCAGTAATAGTTGTATATACTTGTGGGTTCTCAAGATTTTTCAGAGCTAATCTTGATACTTGTTGGTTTTCTTTGCGAGCGTAATGATTTTTTTTACCACTATTAATAACTACTTCGCTTAATTCTTCTGAGCGTGAAGTAATGGTGAAGTTTTCAATTAATTCGTCACCACCGTTAATAGTTATTTTTTTTTCTTTTGTAGTTTGTCCTATTACAGATACTTTTAAAGTATATGTTCCAGGTTTAATGTTTTTCAAAGTATAATGCCCTTCAGCATCTGTTACTGTTCCTATTCTAGTTCCTTTCAAAACTACCGAAACGTTGTCGGGAGTTTCGTTGTTTGTTAAAATAACTTGTCCTTTAATCGTTGCTTTTTGTTGTGCCCAAGTCGTGGTACTTAGTAACATCACAAAACAGAAACTTAAAAAAGATATTGTAAGTTTGGATCTCATAATTATTTAGAATTGATTTTAATAGTGCAAATTTAGTTGTTGAATAAAAACCAACCAAATTATTTTAATCTATTCTAAATAAAATTTAAAATAAGGATTCCATTTATTTCATCATTAGTTTTTTAACATAAAATAGTTTTATTTGTTAAAAACGAATAAAAAAACCTGTTCAGATAGCTGAACAGGTTTTTTAAGTTTAAAATTATTTTGTAATCTAAAGTGTATGTTTTGGATTGAATCCATCTTCACTTAGTTCTGTATGTACATAATCAGCAACCATTTCAGTCTCATAATCAATCTTTTCTCCTTTAGAGAATCGGTGAATGATTTTTTCCATGATTTCATAAATTACTGGAACAATAATTAAGGTTAGGAATAATGAAGAAATTAATCCTCCAATAATTACCCATGCCAAACCATTTTTCCATTCAGCTCCAGCTCCAGATGCCAATGCAATTGGGAACATACCGAATACCATCGCAATTGTTGTCATTAAGATCGGACGCAAACGAGCGTGATTTGCTTGGATTAATGCTGTTCTGATTGACTCTCCAGCAGCTCTTCGCTGGTTGGTGTAGTCAACAAGCATAATCGCGTTCTTACACACCAGACCAATTAACATGATAATACCCAAAATCGTAAAGATATTTAATGAGTTATTAGTTAATGCCAGTGCTAACATTGCACCGATAAACGAAAGCGGAACTGCAAACAATACCACAAACGGGTGAACGAAACTATCATAAAGACCAACCATTACAAGGTATACCAAGATAATAGCAGCTAATAATGCAATTCCTAATGTTCCAAAACCTTCACTTTGGTTTTCTTGATCACCACCCCAGATGTAGTTTACTCCAGCTGGTTTTTTCAGTTTATCAAGTTTTGCTTGCCATTGTGTTACAATTGTTCCAGATGGCACCCCAACGTTTTGTCCTTTTACAGTTACCGAAGCCGATTTATCTCTTCGCTCTAATTGGCTAGGTCCTGAACCTTCAGTAATCGAAGCAAATTGAGATAATTTTATTTGTTGTCCAGCTGCATTGATGAAAATTAAATTACTAACATCAGTAATACTTTTTCTGTCGAATGCATTGTATCTGATGTTGATGTCATACTCATATTCACCAGCTCTATATTTACCATCAGTATTTCCGCTAAAAGCAGTTTGCATTGTTAGACCAACTGTTTGAAGTGTTAATCCTAATGCTGCCATTTTATCACGGTCAACCTTAACGTTGATTTCAGGGTTTCCGTCTTCAACAGTTAATTTAATCTCTGTTGTCCCAGGAATTGTACGTAATTCTGCTTCCGCTAATTTAGCAAAAGCCATTGCGCTTTCTGTAGAAGGTCCTGTTACGATTAATCCTAAAGTAGCATCTTCAGCAGTTCCTAGAATACCTACTGGAACTGTTTTTACTTTTGCTCCAACCAATTCTTTCTCTAGCTTACGTTTGATTTTAGCAGCATAAACAGAAGCATCATCAGTTCGATCTTTTTGCTCAATCATTTTAACGTTAATCTCAGCTTTATAAGCTGTTGCTTGAGATGCTCCAAAACCTTCACTGGTTTGTCCTACTGTTGTAATCTGACTGTGAACATATTTTTCTTTCTTTAAGTATGCTTCAGCCTTTTGGGTCATAAAGTTAGTTTGCTCTAATGAAGCATCTTTTGGCATTTCGATTTGCACTAAGAACTCTCCACTATCAGATGCTGCGAAGAACTCACCACCAATGAAACCACCACCTACTAATCCTATAGTAGAAGCAAAGAATAATACTAGAACTACCGCAATAGTTTTGATATAATGATCCAAACACCAGTTTAATAAATTAGATACCCAGTTTGTAAAACGAGTTAAATAACTTTCAAAACCTAGAATAACTCTTCCAAATAAATTTTTTCCTTCAATATGTTCCAATTTACCATAACGAGATGATAACCAAGGAATAATTGTAAATGATGCTAAAAGCGAGAATAAAGTTGAAATAATTACGGTAACACAAAATTGTGTAATAATATTAGATACTAAACCAGAACTCATCGCAATAGGTAAGAACACCACCACAATTACTAATGTAATCGAAGTAACGGTTCCACCGATTTCTGCCGTTCCATCATACGAAGCACGGATTCGGCTTTTACCCATTTCCATATGTCGGTAAATGTTTTCAAGAACCACAATCGCATCATCGACAAGAATACCTACAACAAGAGACAATCCTAATAAACTCATTAAGTTTAATGTATATCCCATAAAGTAAATACCAATAAACGTTGAGATTAATGATGCTGGAATTGCAACCATTACAATCAATGAGTTTCTTATACTGTGCAAGAAGAACAACATTACTAATGCAACTAGGATTACTGCAATTAATAAATCGTGGACTACAGAGTCAGCCGCTTCTAATGTAAATACGGTACTGTCTTTTGCTATCTCAAGTTTTAATTGATTTTGTTTGTAATCATTTTCAAGAACAGCAACTGTTTTTAATAATTGCTCACTTACTGCAACCGCATTTGCATCTGATTGCTTGATGATTTGTAAAATAATCGCACTCTTTTGATCAACACGAGATATTTTTTCTGCAATTTTTTGAGTATCCTGAACGTCTGCAATATCACTTAAACGAACTTGAATTCCGTTTTGAGAAGATACTACTAAGTTTCTTAATTCATCAACACTTTTATATTTACCCGCTAAACGAATTAATATTTTTTGCTCACGAGTTTGAATGTTTCCTGTTGGGAAATCTAAATTCGAAGTCAAGATGTTTTGTTGTACTTGTGGAATTGAAAGTCCGTAACCTTGCATTTTTAAAGCGTCAAGATTTACTTGAATTTCACGTTCTTGACCACCAATAATATTTACCTGTGCGACACCTTGTACACGGGATAAAATAGGAGCAATTTTTTTGTCAATTAAGTCATAAAAAGCAGCTTCATCCATTTTACCATTGGCACCAATTGTCATAATTGGTAAATCACTCAATGAGAATTTTGTTAGTGCTGGTGTTTTAACATCTTCAGGTAAATCACTAATGATTGCATTAATTTTTCGTTGCGCATCATTCATAGAGAAATCTACCTTCGCATTCGATGTTAATGTAATCGATACGATAGATAAACTTTCGTATGATTTAGAGTCAATCTTCTTGATGTTCTCTAAGGATGCGATCGCATCTTCAATTTTCTTTGTTACTGTATTTTCTACCTCACTTGGAGATGCCCCTGGGTAAACAGTAGAAATAGTAATAACGTTTTGTTCAAATTTTGGAATCAGCTCATAGCCTAATTGGCTGTAGCTGAATAATCCACCAAGTATCAAAATTGTAAACATTACAATTATCAACGACGGACGTTTTATGGATATTTCGGCTAATTTCATCTTTTGTGTTTAGTGCTTTTAAACTATTTTATAATTTCTACTGAGTTTCCGTCTTGTAAGTTAATTTGACCAGTAGTGATTACGATTTGTCCATCTGATAATCCATTGATAATTTCTACTTTATCACCTAAAATTCTTCCAGCTGTTACCTTTTTTAATTTTGCAATATTGTTTTCAACTACAAATATTTCGTTACTGCTTACACTTCCTACAAATGCATTTCTAGGTACAACCATTAAGGTTTGGTTTTGTTGGTTAGATGCAAAATTTGCAGTTCCATACATACCTGCTTTTAGGTCGTTATTTAAGTTATTTGTGATTTCAATTTCAACTGGGAAGTTTAAACTTTCGTCAGCCTTAGCAGCAATGAAAGTGATTTTTCCAGAAAAAACTTTATCAGGATAAACACTAGCAGTTATTTTTATTGAATTTCCTAATTTCAAACTTGTAACTTGATTTTCATTTACTGTTACAACTAGTTTTAATTTAGAAACATTTACGATGTCAAATAAAGCAGTTGCAGGCATACCAGCTAAAATAGATCCTGGCTCAATGTATTTTTTATTGATAAAACCATTAATAGGAGCTTTTACTTTAGTATCTCCAACATTTATGTTTGCTTGTTTTAGATTAGCTTCAGCATTTGTTAATGCCAATTTTGCTTGATCTAATTGTTGTCTTGTAACACCATCAGTTTTGAAAGCATTTTCATATCTCATGTAATCTGCTTTTGCATTTTGGTAAGCAGCTTGTGCAGCTTGAGCATTTACATTAATTACATCACCTCTAACTGTTAATAAAGTTTGACCCACTTTTACGTAATCTCCTTCTTTAGCCAAAACACTGATTACTTTTCCTGATTTTTCAGCAGAGAAAGTTAGTTCTTGAATAGGCTGGAAGTTTCCGTTAGCAACAAAATCCAATGAAACTTCTTCTGTTTTTACAGTAGAAACTTTAACTGAAACAGCAGCATTTTTTTCAGCAACAATATCAGTTTTAGCTTTGTTTTCTTCTTTGTTCTTTGTTAAAATGAAGCCGATTAATCCTAATGCCCCGATTATGACTAGTATTGTTATTATTATTGTTTTTTTCATTTGTTTTAGTTATTTATAAGTGATTTTAGTTGGCCTTTTGATTTGATTACTTGAATTTCTGCTATTTTATACCCCAATACTGCCGAAGAATAATTGTTTTCTGCTTCGATGTATGCATTCTCTACATCTAATAGATCACTTAATGATGCTAGTCCTTGTAGGTAATTGTTTTTGGTATTTTGTAATACTTGTTGAGCTAACTCTCTGTTTTCTTTTTGATTGTTAATAGTGATAAGGCTATTTTCCATTTGAATCATGGCATTGCTATAGGCAATGTCAAGCGAAAGCTTGGTGTCTTTTATGTCTTCTTGTAATGAACGAATAGAAACATCTGCCTGACGAACCTTAGCACGGGTACCAAAACCAGTAAAGATTGGTACTCTAAGGTTTAATCCGATAGCTGAATAATCTGACCAATATACACCTGCTGATGGTTTTGCAAACCAAGGCACTTCTGGCCCCTGACCGATATAGTTGTATCCAGCGGTTAAAGAAAGTGTTGGGTAATATTCAGCCTGAACAGCTTTCTTTTGAAAAACCAATAGTTCTTCTTGTTTTTTCAAAAGTAGATATTGCGTTAAATTTTCAACATTAGGAGTTTCTGATAACGCTTGAGGAGTGATTTCAAATTCAGTGTTAGGAATTACGATTTGTGTTTCTACAGGCATTCCCATGTAAAATTTCAAAGCATTTTCCTGTAATGCTACTTTATTGATTACTTGTTGGCGTTGTGTACTGATGTTAGAAAGCTTTACAATAATTCTGTTTAGATCAATTTTTTTAGCTAAACCATTATCATACTGCCCTTGTAAAATGTTTTTTACTCTCGTAGTATTTACATAATTACTATCTAATACTGTTAAGTTTAAACGTTGTACATATACATCGTAATAACTATTTGCTACTCTTTCAATTACATCTTCTTCAGTAAGTTGTTCGTTGATTTGATAAAATTCACGAGTACTTTTTGCAGCTCTTAAACCTGTAAATACTGCTTGGTCAAATATATTTTGAGTTAATGAGATTCCTGCGGTTGAAGTCCATTTTTGACCAAAAGCGGCTTGAATAGTGGTTCCTGGTGCTCCAAATCCTGCACCGTCAATAACAGTAGTTTGTATTACAGGATTGTAAGTCAAGTTACCATTAGCTGAAATTTGAGGTAACGCTCTTGAACGAACTTCCTGTATTTTATATTCACTATTTTCTACTTGTAATTTGGCTTTTTTAGAATCAGATTTATTTTGCAGAGCATAGTTAATAGCATCTTTTAAGGTCAAAGTCTGTGTGCCTTGATTGCTATTATTTGTTTCTTGTGCATTTGCGGTTATTGCAAAAGTCAAGAGGAAGAGAAACACTATTCTTTTCATAGATTATGGATTGCTGATTGATTAATTGTTGAATATTTGCATTTGTTTTTCAAGCTCTATTATTCCTGCTGGAGTAGCCATGGCTCTAGTGTGGTATTCTAAGGCTTCTAATTCTGCTATTTGAGCTTCCTTTTCAGAGCTAGTATTTTCATTTATATGGAATATTAATGTGTAATAAAATTTCACATATATATCTACATTAATATCGCTACGATATAAATCCTGTTCCATGCCCTTGGTGATGTTGTCTCTAAAATATTGACTGCATTGATCTATTTCATGTCGCATCATATTAGTATAGATCTCAGGATAATGTTTTTTTAATTGATAAATAGGTGATGTATCAATAGAAGATTGAAATAGACTTTTAAACATTGCTCGTATTTCAAAATTTTCTTGAATTGCATTGTGGTTTTGACTAACAATCGTATTGATTACTTCATGTACTTGTGCATGTACAAACGATGTGCTTTCTTGAATTAAGACCTCCTTATTGCAGAAATACTTATAAATGGTTTTTTTAGAAATACACATTTCGCCAGCAATATCATCCATGGTGACACTTTTAAAACCTAGTTTTAAAAATAAGTCACTCGCTTTTGATATAATTTTTTCTTTCATTCCGTTTTTCTTAATCTGTTTTTTAAAACTTTAATTTGATATAAATTTTAGATTGTGAATTCTAAATTAGCCACTAGTTTAATGTCTTGTCCAGTAGATAAACCATTGCTATGATTAAATGAATTATAAGCTAATCCAAAATCTTTGCGGTTTATGTCACCAGTAAGCTCAAAAGAAACTTTTTTGTTGCCATTATAGTAATCAGTTTCCACTAATTCTACATCAAGCTCAACAGTTTTTGTAACGTCTTTTATTGTTAAATCGCCTTTAAGGAAATTGATGTTTTTGTTAACTTTTTGAAATGAAGTCGATTTAAAACTTATCGTAGGATATTTATTTACATCAAAGAAATCATTTAGTTTTAAGTAAGTATTTATCTGTTCTAGTTTGGCTTCTTTATTGTTTACGTCCAAAGAAAACTCTATTGTAGCGTCTTCTATTTCATCGTTTTGTAGATCGACATGACCATTAAACGTATTAATAGAACCCCCTAAATAGGCAAGAATTGAATGTCTCATTTTAATCAAAACATCAGATTGATTAGAATCAATTGTCCAGTGTGTTTTCATATGTAATACTATTTATTAATAAATGGGATTTAACAGGTAAACTTTAAAATTGATATGAATGTTTGTATGTTAAATTTCGATGCAAATGTATATTGGAAACTCGAAACACCAAAATAGTTTCCAAAGTATTTTTAATTATTTAACATTTCATTAAGATATGGAGTTTGCATTGCAGGCTTAATGCCGTAAATTAGCCGAAAATTACTTTTATGCATGCCATTTATCAATACCAGGAATTCTTTGTCGATTATCTAGAAAAACAAACAATAAGTAAAGAGCCTAAAAACCTTTATGAGCCAATTGAATATATTGTAAGCCTTGGCGGAAAAAGAATGCGCCCAGTACTGACTTTAATGACTGCTGAAGTTTTTGATGTTGCATACAATCAGGCACTTCCAGCGGCTATGGCTGTTGAGGTTTTTCATAACTTTTCATTGGTTCATGATGATATAATGGATGATGCTCCACTACGAAGAGGGCAAAAAACAGTGCATGAAAAATGGGATCTTAATACTGGAATACTTTCAGGTGATGCGATGCTTATTTTGGCATATCAATATTTTGAACAGTATGAACCAAATACGTTTAGAGAACTAGCGAAGCTTTTTAGTAAAACTGCTTTGGAGGTTTGTGAAGGACAACAATGGGATGTCGATTTTGAGCAAAGAAATGATGTTACCATTCCTGAATATCTAAAAATGATTGAGTACAAAACAGCGGTTTTGGTTGCTGCAGCTATGAAAATGGGTGCAATTGTGGCTAAAACATCTGAAGAAAATGCCAATTTGATATATGATTTTGGATTGCAATTAGGTTTAGCCTTCCAATTACAAGATGACTATTTAGATGCATTTGGAGATCCAGAAACTTTTGGAAAACAAGTGGGTGGAGATATTATCGAAAATAAGAAAACCTATTTGTATTTAAAAGCACTGGCCTATTCTAATGATGAAGTTGCAAAGCAATTAAAAGAATTGTTTACTACGCATCCAGAGGATAATTCAGAAAAAGTAGAAATAGCAAAAGATATTTTTAATGCATCAGGGGCTTCAAAAGAAACACAAGAAGCTATTGAAATGTATACACTTGAAGCTTTTAAAACATTAGATAAAATGGATATTAGCGACGAAAAGAAATTGTCATTACGCACTTTTGGAGAAAACCTAATGGGTAGAAAAGTTTAGTTTCCAGTAATCAGTTTTTAGTTTGGTTTCAGGGTTTTTAATCTTTCAATTCCTAAATCTTTTTAATTCTTAAATCAACAATCATCGTTAAATGTTTGTAGCTCCACAAAATACAGATTTACTACTTCAAGAAGCAGAAAAGGAAGCTTTGTATCTTAAATTAATCGAGCAGATTAATAAAGATTTTAACCTAGCCAATGAAGGCATTGATTTCCCAATGAGTATTTCGCCAGAAGAACTCAAAATTCAAATGCACGAAAAGATATACAGAATGATTCAGTATAAGTTTGCTGAGTATTTGAATCTGCTTTATATAATAGATGTTTCAGAAGCTGAAATAAAAAAATTAGACGGTTCTGATTTAGTAATTCTAGCCGAACAAGTTTCTTTTCTAGTTTTAAAAAGGGAGTGGCAAAAGGTGTGGTTTAGGAATTTTTATAAGTAAGTTGCTAAGTTTTGTTTCTCAATAAAAAAGTTTCTCATTAAAGGCGTAATTTTCCAAGAATCTTCAAGGTCATCATTATCAAAACAACACCAATAGTAAATTGTATATTCGTGGATGTGGAAATCTTCGTTTAAGAAATGGTGTATTGTATCCCAATATTTTAAAAGTAATTCTTGACTGTCTTGTTCTTCAGTTGCTTGAAGGATAGCTTTCATTAAGAGAAGTTTCTCGTCTTCGTCAGTTATTGTTTGGTAATAATTGATGTAACTATCTATCTGAGATGAATCGGCAATTTCATATGGCCAATCTTGCATCCAGTTCTCATGAGGCATGTTCAATTCTTTTACCAGTTTGTCTATAGCTTTTCTAGTGCTATATCTTTCTTTTGGTTGGGTAATTTTTGATGTCATATTTGAATAGAATTTTTACAAATAAAAGAGGTGCTAAGCTTCTGAGGTACTAAGTTACTAAGTCTTTTTAAATCAAATTTAGATTTCGCTCCACTTAAAAAATACTGTATTTTCTTTATTATTTATAATTTCTTCTACAGCGATAGACATTTTTTCTAATTCTTCAGTTTGACATTTGTCGCCAGAAGTATCTATATGGAAATGCCAGTCGCATTCACCTTCGGCGTTTTCAAAGCCAATTGTAAGTTCAGAATTGTAAGTTGCAATCCATAAAAACCTATTCGCGTTGCTACTTTTAATAGAACAGTCAAAAGATTGATTTTGAAAAATTGGGATGATTTTTTGTTATATATTTCAAAGCTGTGTTGGAATATAAAGCTTGATTCATTTTAGTAATTCTCTTTACTTAGTGTCTTAGGAACTTAGCTTCTTAGAGACTAAAAATAAATCCTTACAAACGGCATAAAAGCTTCTCTGTAAATACTTTTTTTGTCATCATGTAGTACGTCATAGCGAACTCCAATAGTTACATTTCCAGCTCGGTAACCTGCGCCTAGGAATAAAGCAGTATTCCAAAAAGTATCGCTATAACGAGGTTCTCCAAAATATTTATAATCTGTGCTTACATTGATTTGTTCTAGCTCTGCCGAAAGTTGAATTTCGGGAATAGGGTTTATTAATCCGATAAGGCTCCCTCCGTAAATAAAAGAAGAATATTCGTTTTTAGAAGATACATATCCTATTTGAGCACCCACACCAACAGCAACAATTGGATTAATGTTGTAAATGGCACTTGGTAATAATGAAATATCGGTATATCCAGATCCAAAACTCAATCCAACTCCTCCTCCAAATTGTACATTGCTCCAAAAATCATTTTGCTTTTGTGGGATGTAATATTTTTGTTGCGCTAATGCACCAGTTGAAAATAATAGGCCCAAAATGATAAAAAATGATTTGAAAACGATTGAAAAATGATTTTTCTTCATAGTTAAACGGATTTTAACAAATTTTTACGTAAAAGTACGTAAAAAAAAGATTTAAATAAACTCGATTATTGTACTTTTGCCATTCTATTTAACAAAAAGTATATTCACTAATATTATGGATAGGTTTTCATTTTTAAATGCAGCGCATACAGAGTTTTTCGCACAATTGTACGATCAATATACGCAAAATCCAGACAGCGTAGAGCCAAGCTGGAGAAGTTTTTTCCAAGGTTTTGATTTTGGAATGACAACTTACAACGACGAGACGCCAGTTCAACAAATTGTTGAATTCGCAGCGAACAACGCCGATTGTAGTTTGGTATCTGAAAAATTGCAAAAAGAATTCAACGTATTAAAGTTGATTGATGGATATCGTTCTCGTGGTCACTTGTTTACTAAAACAAACCCAGTAAGAGATCGTAGAGTATCATCACCAACTTTAGACATCGAAAATTTTGGACTTACAGCAGCAGATCTTTCGACTGTTTTTGATGCTGCCAAAGTAATTGGTGTTCCACCTTGTTCATTGCAAGATATTGTGAAACGTTTACAAGCAATTTATTGTCAACATATCGGAGTAGAGTATATGTATATTCGAAATCCAAATGTTGTAAAATGGATTCAAGACAAACTTGGAGTAAATGACAATCAGCCTAATTTCTCTACTGATGAGAAAAAGGTTATCTTAAATAAATTAAATCAAGCAGTTTCTTTCGAGAACTTCTTGCATACCAAATATGTTGGGCAAAAACGTTTTTCACTAGAAGGTGGAGAATCAATCATCCCAGCTCTAGATGCTTTAATTGAAAAAGCTGCTGAAAAAGGTGTAGAGCAATTCGTAATGGGTATGGCTCACCGTGGACGTCTTAACGTATTAGCCAATATTTTTGGTAAATCGACACAAGATATCTTCGGAGAATTTGATGGTAAAGATTACGATCAAGAATATTTTGATGGTGACGTAAAATACCACTTAGGACTTACTGCTGATAAAAAAACAAGAACTGGAAAAAACATCAATATCAATTTAGCACCAAACCCATCTCACTTAGAGACTGTTGGAGCAGTTATTGAAGGAATCACCAGAGCAAAACAAGATAAATATTACGCAGACGATTTCTCAAAAGTATTACCTATTGCCGTTCACGGTGATGCTGCAATTGCAGGACAAGGTATCTTGTACGAAATTATCCAGATGGCACAATTAGACGGTTACAAAACTGGAGGAACAATACACATTGTAATTAATAACCAAGTTGGTTTTACAACGAATTACCTTGATGCACGTTCATCTACCTATTGTACAGATGTTGCCAAAGTAACATTATCACCAGTATTACATGTAAACGCAGACGATGCAGAAGCAGTAGTTCATGCTGTTTCATTCGCATTAGATTACAGAATGCAATTTGGTCGTGATGTATTTATCGACTTATTAGGATACAGAAAATATGGTCATAACGAAGGAGATGAGCCTCGTTTTACACAACCAGTTTTATATAAAATCATTGCAAAGCATGAAAATCCAAGAGATATTTATGCGCAAAAATTATTGTCAGAAGGTATTATCGATGCTACTTATGTAAATGGGTTAGAGAAAGAATACAAATCGACAATGGAAGTAAATCTTGAAGCATCTCGTAAAAAAGACTTGACAGTTATTACTCCATTTATGCAAAATGAGTGGAAAGGTTTTGAGCAAGTTTCAGATGTTGTGATGTTAAAGAAATTTGATACTACTTTTGCAAAAGCTGGATTGGATTCTATCATAGAAACAATTTCAACTTTGCCATCAGACAAGAAGTTTATCAATAAGATAACTAAAATTGTTACTGATAGAAAGAAAGGGTACGATAACAATACAATTGATTGGGGAACTGCCGAAACATTAGCTTATGGTTCGCTTTTAACAGAAGGATTTGATGTTCGTATATCAGGTCAAGACGTAGAGCGTGGTACATTCTCACACCGTCATGCAGTAGTTAAGGTAGAAGATTCAGAAGAAGAAGTAATCTTATTGAATGCTATCGAAAACAAAAAAGGAAAATTCGGAGTATTCAATTCACTTTTATCAGAATATGGAGTTTTAGGATTTGATTATGGATATGCTTTGGCTAACCCTAATGCATTGACTATTTGGGAAGCACAATTTGGAGATTTCTCAAATGGAGCACAAATCATGATTGACCAATATATCTCATGTGGAGAAGACAAATGGAACAACCAAAACGGAATTGTTTTATTATTGCCACACGGATACGAGGGACAAGGAGCAGAGCACTCTTCAGCAAGAATGGAGCGTTACCTACAACTTTGTGCAAGACAAAATATGTATGTTGCCGATTGTACAACGCCAGCTAACTTCTTCCACTTATTGAGAAGACAAATGAAAACAACTTTCCGTAAGCCACTTGTAGTGTTCTCACCAAAAAGTTTGTTGCGTGATCCAAGATGTGTATCTACAGTAGAAGAATTGGCAACAGGAAGTTTCCAAGAAACTATTGATGACAATACAGTAAACAAAAAAGAGGTAAAAACATTAGTTTTTGTTACAGGTAAATTCTACTACGATATTGTTGCAGAAAGAGAAAATAACGGACGTAATGATGTTGCGGTAGTAAGAATCGAGCAATTGTTCCCATTACCAGTAGAGCAGTTAAAAGAGATTATAGCACAATATCCTAACGCTGATGATTATGTTTGGGCACAAGAAGAGCCTAAAAACATGGGAGCTTACAGCTTTATGTTAATGAACTTTGATCTAGTAAAATGGAGATTAGCATCATTAAAAGCATACGCAGCACCAGCATCAGGAAGTTATACAAGAGCAAAACGTCGTCATGCAGATGCGATAAGAATGGTTTTTGATAAAAATCTATTCAGATCATAAGGAGCTATTTCCTGCTGTACGCTATATCTTTTCCTTTTGGAAGCAAAAAGAAAAAGGATGTCGCTACCATCAGGGCTAAAAGAATAAAAATCAATTAAGAAAAGTTGTTTTCAAAACAATTTAAAAACATAAAATTCATAATTTAAAATAATAAGACATGATTTTAGAAATGAAAGTCCCATCACCAGGGGAATCAATAAAGGAAGTTGAAATTGCAACTTGGTTAGTAAAAGACGGAGATTATGTAGAAAAAGACCAAGCTATCGCCGAAGTTGATTCTGACAAAGCAACACTTGAATTGCCAGCAGAAGCAAGTGGAACAATTACATTAAAAGCCGAAGAAGGAGATGCAGTAGCAGTAGGAGCAGTAGTTTGCTTAATCGATACTAGCGCAGCAAAACCATCTGGATCAGCTCCAGCAGCTGAGGCGCCTAAGGCAGAAGCTCCAAAAGCGGAAGTTAAAGCAGAAGCTCCAAAAGCAGCTCCAGCAGCAACTACAACTTATGCTTCAGGAACACCTTCGCCAGCAGCAAGAAAAATATTAGACGAAAAAAATATAACTCCATCAACTGTTTCAGGAACAGGAAAAGATGGAAGAATCACTAAAGAAGATGCTTTAAATGCAGTACCTTCAATGGGAACTCCAACAGGAGGAAACCGTGGTTCAGAGCGTACAAAACTTTCAATGTTACGTCGTAAAGTAGCAGAAAGATTAGTTGCAGCTAAAAATGAAACAGCTATGTTAACTACATTCAATGAAGTTAATATGACACCAATAAACAATTTGCGTAATGAGTACAAAGATGCATTCAAGGCTAAACATGCAGGTGTTGGTTTAGGATTCATGTCTTTCTTTACAAAAGCAGTTACAAGAGCTTTAGCATTATATCCAGACGTAAACTCTATGATGGATGGTGACTATAAAGTAGCTTATGATTTCTGTGATATCTCAATCGCAGTATCTGGACCAAAAGGATTAATGGTTCCTGTTGTTCGTAACGCAGAGAATTTGACTTTCCGTGGTGTAGAAGCAGAAATCAAAAGATTGGCTATTAAAGCACGTGATGGACAGATTACAGTTGATGATATGACTGGTGGTACATTTACAATTACTAACGGAGGAGTTTTCGGAAGTATGTTGAGTACACCAATTATCAATCCACCACAATCAGGAATCTTAGGAATGCACAATATTATTGAGCGTCCGATTGCTGTAAATGGAAAAGTAGAAATTCACCCAATGATGTATGTAGCACTTTCTTATGACCACAGAATCATTGATGGTCGTGAGTCAGTAGGATTCTTAGTTGCTATTAAAGAAGCATTAGAAAATCCAGTTGAATTATTGATGGATAACAATCCTAAAAAAGCATTAGAGTTATAGTTTATAATAATTTTCAATTGAAAAGCCGTTTAGTTTTACTAAACGGTTTTTTTTATTAGAATATTTTATAAAAAAAAGCCACCATTTAATATTAATGGCGGCTTTCTATTGCAACGTGTACGGTATTTATTCCTTTACAATCTTTATCGTTTTCTCGCGACCTTCAGATTTTACTTTAAGAAAATAAATTCCTGTAGCAACATTAGATAAATCAAGATCTGAATGCAGACCATTTATTTTTTTATTCAAAATGACTTTTCCAGTTAAAGAAAAAAGAGTTGCTTCATCAATTACCGCTGAGTTTTCGATACTTAATAAGTTCTTTACAGGATTAGGATGGTATTTAAAATTGCCAAGTACAAAGTCAGGATTTGATAACGTATTTAGTTTTACCGTTACTGCGAGCCTTTCTTTGCTTTCAATTCTATTAATAGTTTGAGAAGCATAATAAGTTACGCCATCAACTAAAACGGTTGTTAAGGGCAAAGATGCTTCGTTCAGTTTTTTAGTCTTTCCAGAAGGAGTAATTGCATTACTATACCATTTAATATCTGTAACGGGAATATCAATATCTGCGAGTGTTTGACCAGTAGTAAGATTCAAGATAATAGCTTTTTTACCCTCTACTAGAGGTGCAGGCGGGTTGATTATAAGAGATGTTAAGCTTAAATAGCAATTGTTAGAGTCTTTTATAAGTACTTCGTAAGTGTCTGGAGCTAGGTTTGCAAAAGTATTATTTTCTGAAAACTTATATAAAGCAGGTGAAATTGCATAAGTGTATTGATTGGATCCTCCATTTGCGGTAACTTTTATCGTTTGATCCGTAATTGTAGTAGTAGCCGAAAGTATTTGTGGTTCGTGAATTTCTATAAAAGAAATTTCATTACATCCCATTGCATCTTTTATAAGTACAGTGTGTCTACCTGCAGACATATTACGGAAAGTATAAATGTTGTCATATACAGTCGCAAAAGCATTTGGATTTTCTAGAATAGAGCAGTTATATGGAGGGGTTCCTCCAGATACAAATGTCATTATTTCGGCGTTGTTGTCGCCATTACATCTTGGCATCGTTGCTACAGTCCTCACTTCTAAACGGGGGATAGTTATGTTTTCTACAACCTTAATCGCTGAAGCGGTGCACTCATTATTATCTAAAGTGTATATAGTATAGGTTCCTGAGCTTACATAAAAAAAGTTTTCTTTTTGGTACTTAATTCCGTCTATTGAATACCGGTATGAAGGTGAACCTCCTGTAGCATTTAAAAATAATATTGGGGAACTACATCCTAAATATTTAATTGTTGCGTCTACAGCTAAATTAAAGTTTATGTTTAAACGGAAAAATTTTAGGGTAATGTTTCCTTTATTATTAATTCGGACATAAATATTTTTAGATTCACTTGTACTTACATATGAAGTCGGATTTGGAATTGTATTAGTGTTGTTTGTAGCATCATCGCTACTAAGATGATAGCTAATTGTAGTTTCGGAAGGATTTAAGTCCCCAATTATTTCAGATTTTTTAATAGTCAAATCAAATTGGGTATCTCCATTACAATGTATAATAGGGCTAACTATGCTAATTTGTGCATAAAAATTAAAGGTGGTAAATAATAATAGATAAAGTAAAGTTTTTTTCATACGTATAGGTTTGTTAAAATGATGCGGCAAATATACTTAAAAAACGGAATTATAGTTAAATGTGTTGCAATGTGAGGTTTAATTTGGTAATTAATTGAATACTCGTTCTTAGGTTGTAGTTTTTTTTATGTCTTGGTTTTCTATAGCCGAGTTTATTCTGGTTGATATTTCATTATAATCAGGATTGTAGTTGTCCCAGATTTTCCATGTATTATTTCTTTTTTTTATAAAATAAGTTTGTCGGTTTACTCTATTAAAAACAATTGAAATATTGCCATTTTCATCTTTCCATTCTAGATTCCAAAACTCTTTTACGGTAATAATAGCTATGTCCTCAGTGATACTGGAAACTCTAAAATCAAAAATTTCAAAATTAGATCGATTGTTTATGCAGTTCAAATGATAATTCAATCTCGAATAATTCTCAAAAAGATCCTTGATTCTTTTTGAGAATGGACCTTCAATAAAGACATACTGAGATAAGTTTGAAATGGTAATCTCAGGTAATTTTTTCAAACTATTGAATTCCTCTTGGCAATAATCAGTGACTAATGTTTCAAAAAAAGAGGCAGATTCTTTTTTGTTTTCAGATTCCAAAGGTTTGTTGTAATCTTCAGCTTCACAATTCAGAAAGCTATTTAAGGAAGGATGCCCAATAAAAATGGCTAGTTTGTCTAAGCTCTTTAAGAAACGTAAATCAGAATTTTTGGTTTTAGAGGTATCGTTGGTGAAAATTCTTTGTAGTGTGGCACTAGAGATAGAACATCCAAGTTCATTTCTTTTAGAACCTTGCATAAATTCTGATTTTTCTAAGCAATCAGAGATTATTTCCGATAGAATAATGTAATGAGCCCTTTTCCATTCTTTAACGCCTGATAAGGTGCTATTTTGTATGGTAGAATGGGATTTTATGCCCTGTATTAGTTTGTCTATTATGATTTCCATGTTATAAATGTTTTTTTATAATTGACATTGATTTTCTTCGGTAATTAAATACAATTCTTGTTAATAAGAGCCTGTGTGGCACAATTGTGTATGAGATAAGTTATAGTTATGAGTCTGTTAATGTTAATATTATGCCAAAATTACTAATAAATTCGTTAAATGATTTTATGAATGAAATAATTAATTAACTAAAAACAACAAAACCATGAAAAACCTACTAAGTAAAATTTCCATTAAAAAAATTGCTCTCTTACTCTTTGCATTGCTAGCTTTTTATTCTTGCGAGAAAAGTAATGATCAACAAGAAGGTGATGTTCAGGAGAAATTAATGGATGGAGATGTGAATCTTCTGGATAAAGGAAGATATGGACTTGCCCCAATGTCTGATGAATATTTAAAGAATATTCAGTTTCTATCACCAAACGAATACCGCTTAAAAATTGCTCAACTAAGACCAGATTTAGTTACAGAAACTCAAAAGTCAACTTTAACAGCCAAAGTAGCTGCTTCAAAAAACTTACCTACGCCACCAGTTGGAGATCAAGGAAATGAAGGGTCTTGTGTAGGTTGGGGAGTTGGTTATGCAGCACACAGTATTGCCAGATACCTAAATAACACAGTGCATCAAAATGATTGGAGTAATGCTTCAAGAAGTGCAGCATACGTTTATAATCAAATAAAACTAGGTAATTGTGGTGCTGGTTCCTATCCAAATGATGCTATGAACTTAATAAAAAATCAAGGAGAATGTGGCAATGCACAGATGCCTTATATTGCTGGAGGATGTTATACACAACCAACTACACAACAAAGAAATTGGGCAGCTGCGAGAAAATCAGGCGGATGGTTTAATGTAAATCCAAGAAGTGCTGCAGATATTAAGTACTATCTTAATCAAAATTATGCAGTTGCAGTATGTTTTGATGTAAATCAAAGTTTTTATGACATCCGTAATAACAATCATGTTTGGTCTAATCTGTATGGTAGTAGACAAGGTGGACATTGTGTGTGTATTGTAGGATATGATGATGCAACACAGCTTTTTAAAGTACAAAATTCCTGGGGTGCAGGCTGGGGACGTAGTGGTTTCTTTTACGTAACGTATAACAATATTGCTAATGGAGCTTTTAATTGGGCAGGATGTATTATTCCTAATCCATCGGCAAATTCTTAGTTTTTAGATTTATTTAAATTTTAAAAAGAGGCTAGTTTTATAACTGCCTCTTTTTTATTGCAGATATACATAATGATTATAGTAATCTATAATTGCTTTGCCTTGTAGTAAAACATCGGCTCCAATAATACCATGAACAGGTCTGGCTTTGTACTGACGCAACGCTTCGTTTACATGCGAAAGGTCAAAAATTACCAAAGCAAAATCCAAATCTTTCCAAGAGCCAATCTGTAATATATTGTTGGATGCAGTTTGAGTAAGCATTCCAGTTGCTCCAGCTCCAGCAGCTTTAGTCTTGGATGCTTCGGCACCCAATGCAAAACGCTCTATACTTTCAAATCCTACACAAGTATTAGAAGCACCAGTATCTAAAATGAAATTTCCAGAAATACCATTGATTTTGGCTTTTATCAAGAGATGCTGTGTTTTGGTAACTTTGAATTTTATTTTTTTGTATTTCTCTTTTTTGAGGACTTGGTGAAGGTTTTCCATTTTTGATAGGGATTGAAAATCAAAAATAAACCAATTACACTCAAAAAGCTAATGATGTAAAAGATATAATTTGTTGGTTTTTCTTCAGAAGAAATGGAGCCATAATACACAAAAGAACTCCAATAATAAGGAGATTTTTTTGCATTAGGAATTGATTTGTCGTTTAAGAAATTAAGTTTAGCATTTGTATTGGCTTCAAAATAAGGAATGTTGTTTTTGATATTTTTATAAAAATCGGACATGAAAACGGATGTTGTATAATCATTTACTTTCCATAACGAAAACAATAAGTTTTGTGCTCCTGCAAACTGAAAACCTCTTGCAATACTCATTGCACCTTCGGCTTTATATAGTTTTCCAATTCCAGTTTCGCAGGCACTTAAAACTACTAAATCTGGATTTAAAGTAAGATTATACAATTCAGAATATACTATTTCTTGATCATAGAACTTGATGCTTGCTGGAGTTTCGATATCGCCAGAAGAAGCATGTGTACTTAAATGTAAAATGGAATAATTTGTAGCATCATTTTTAAAATTATCAAAAGTAGCATGAGAATTCTCAAGAAATTTTCCTTGAAAATTGGCCTGTATTGATTGTAATTCCTTTTTAGAATAGCTTAATTCATAAGCCGTTTTTTCGAAAACTGGAAAAATACCTAAAACTGTTTTTGTCGAAATAGAAGTTGGTTTTGCATTGACATAAGAGTTAGCCGAAACATTGTACGCAATTCTGAAGTCATTTACTAAATAATGCATTTTAGCAAAATTGGTTGTAGTAGACTCTCGAGTAATCAAAGCTTCAAACGGTAGGAAATTTAGAACTCCATCGGGAATGATAATAAGGTTTTTGTAAGTGATGTTTGATGGTAATTTGAGCATTTTATAAACGGCTTTCCCGTTTCTGTTATATCCTGAAATATCATTGGTGATTGCACTGGCGTTGCTAAAATAATTTATGAAATGCATAATTTCTGGCATTGCAGTATCAGTGATATTAAAATGGTTTAATTCTATCTGCTTATTTTGTAATGTGAAATAATAAACTTCTTCAAAACCCATAAAGTAATAAACCATTACAGCTTTATCATTCTCTAATTTTGACAATAGGGTTTTTAAATCACAGTTTTCTGGAATATAATTGGGGTTTTGAGAGTGTAATTGCTTTAGGTAAAGCATCAGTTCATTTTGTTTTTTTATAGTTTTATTGATGTTAGAAATATTAGCAGAGTCTCCTTTTTGCTGTTCTTTTATGATGTTATTATTTAAATTTTGAAGCTGCTGCAAAAGTGATTTTTCTTCGGTAGTTGCAGTTTTAATGGTCGAACGATAACTTTTTAAAATACCTGATTTGGTTCTTTCAGACAATTGAAATGCTTGCTCTAGATATTGAATCTTGTTTTCTTTTTTATACAATCGGTTATAAATCGATAGACATTTCTCGGTACGATTACGAGCGCGTATTTGGTTAACAATCTTGGAATTCTCATAAACCAGTACATTCATTAATAAATCCTCAATATGAAAAGAAAGATGAAAAGCATCGAGTGCTTTTTTGGGTTGATTTTGTTTCAAGAAAATATCAGCTTGTAGATCAAGCAAATCCATTAAAACAGTTTCGGCATATAATTCGTTTTGGATTGGTAAACTGTTTTTTTGTTCTGAATAATTCGGAAGTAAAAGTTTGTAAACAGTACTAACTTGCTTTGAGCTCTCGTCATATTTTTGTTGGTCAAAAAGTAATAAAGCCTTTTCGTAATACAACTTAGCTATTTTTCTTGGTTGTTGGTTTGGGGTTTGAAAAAACAATGCTTCTGCTTTTTGAAGATAAGAATTTGCAATATCAAATTTTTGCCATTGTCTGTTTAAAGTGGCTAGATTTCGATATGAATTTGATAAAGCTTCTGATTGATTCTTTTCATTTTTCAAATATTTTATAGCCGATTCAAACGCATTTCTTGCATTGTCACGAGTTTCGGGTCTGATTAGGTTTGCTGTGGAGCTTAATAGATAACTATTCCCAAGATTGTTGAATAGAATTCCTTTTTGAATATTTGATAAACTCTCCGTTTTTAAAGTGTTTTCGAGTAGATTGATTGCTAATGTAGTTTTACCAGAACTTTGGTAAACATTGGATAAATTAAGAATAGCTGCAAATCTTTGTTTTTGAGCATCAGGATAATTTTTGGAGGTGTTTACAATAAAAAAATATTGTTTTATTGTGTTTTCAGCGCTATCATAATCACCCAAAGCAGTATATAAATTGCCCAAAGGTTTCAGACAATATTCGATAATGTCGTAATCTTTCAGTTTGTTTTTCTCATAAACCTGCCAAGCTTTTTCGTAGCTGTTAATTGCTTTTTCTGATTGTCCAAACTGATTTTCATAATAGGCTTTGTTGCAGTTTAAAACTACGATTGCTAGTAACTCATCTTTACTTTTAGGTTTTGTGTTTTTCCAGAAATTGGCTTCGTAAACAGTAAGATTCTGTAAAGCTTTAGCTGATGGATTGGCAATAAAAGCATCAATTACTTGATATGTTTTATCTGCTTGATTCTGCCCAAAAGAGATTGAGCTTATGAAGAAGAAAATTAAAACATATAAGTTATGTAAGTTCATATCAGATTGGTGTTGACTTTATCTAAGCAGTTTAATTAAATGTACTTACATCGCTCATATTGTTAAAGAAAATGCTAAAACTTCCAAATTCCATAAAACTGGAAATAGTTAAAATTCTGCTCAAAATTAATTACATAACGTGCACCCAAACTTGGACCAATTCTGGCAAAGCCAGCAGTTAAGTCAAATAAAAGACCGGTTTTAAAATCGGTAAAAGTGGTTTTGACTGTGTTTGATTCTATTTTTGTATCCATTAAAAACTGATCTGTTCCTCCTTCGAAGCTTTCAGTTTTTATGGTTTGATTTTGTTCTTGCGAAACATTGATATTGGCTTGCAAACCTGCGCCAACACCTATATAATTGTTGATGTTGTACCGAATAAGGATTGGGACTTCCCAATTGATATTCTTGTTTTCGGTGCTAGTTGTTATTCGTTGAAATTGTTTTACACCATTTGGATTTACACTATTTCCTTCTCTTACCGTAACACCACTTTCATATTTGTTTATAGCGTTAAGCCATTCAGCTTGCCAATAAAAGCGATACGATTTAAAAGGAGAAATGGTTGCGCCTACAAAGTAGCTTGTCGATTTGTCTAAATCGGGATATAGATTGTAACCCGCTTTTACACCAATGGATATTCCGGGTAAGAATCGGGTTGTAGCATAATTGGTAATAATAGGTTCGTTTTTGTCGAATATTATGGCAGTTCTACTTCTTGTTTTTACTTTATGAAAGTCCTCACTAAATTTCATAGAGTATTTGACAAAGCCTTTGGTGCTATCTTTTTCTTTTACGTTTTTTTGTTCGCTTCCGGGTAGGTAAATGTTCTTGAAGATAAAGAAAATTTGATTTTTTTTAATGATTGTATCCAAACAACTTGTTGTGGGAATTTCATCTTTGGGACAAATTGGGCATTTGGGATACATGTCTTCTATTTGAAACGTTTTTTTGTCAAGCATATCTGGAATGTCGGTTTCTAGTCGAATCATTCTTGCAGGGCCTTCGCCATTATTTTGAAAACGAGTTTTGAAATTGACTCTTTTAAAACGCACCAATCTATAATTCATAAAACTTCCGTTAGATCCCATTTTGTTTGGGTCATGAGAAGTTACGATTTCCATTTCTAGATTTTTTATTTTATGATTTTTATAACTTCGATTCGGTACAAAAATCCCACGCATAGTTACTGTTGCGCTGGTGTCTTTAATCATTTCGGGAGTGGTTTTGAATGTGTAAAAAACATTTCGGGTTTCACTCGGATTAGCATCGTCGAATTCTAAAACAGAAACATTATGATAGGTTTTATTTGCATCGAGTAGGGAAGCTTCAAGGTCTTCTTCGGTGGTTGTATTTCGGTACTTTTTTATTTTGGAGGTATTTTCGGTTGTAGCCAGATAGGATTTAGTATCGTCAAGATCATTAACCATAGCGATTGTGTTTTCTTTTATTTCGCGTTCACCAGCGTAGGTTCGGAAATCAGTTAATTCGAAGTTGTTGTTTTTGAATTGCTTTTCGTTATAAAAGAGATAGAGTTTTCCGCTGGAAACATAGCTTTCGAGATTTTGATAACTTACTACAACAACCATTTCTTGATCAGGGATTGGATCGCAATTTTTTATGATGGCAAATCCGTTTTGGTCAGCAATCGACGCAATGTCTTTGTAATTGGTATCACTAATGTCATTGATTGCTACTTTTTTCGGACGAGTAGCAGGTGGTTTTCCATTGTCGTAATTGTTGGTTACTGCCAATCTTGTGGTATATGTCCCTTTGTTTTTATACACGTGTTTGGGTTCGGCAGCTTTGCTGTAATGTCCGTCACCGAGTTCCCATAGATAGGAATAATTTGGTTTTGGTGCGCCAGAAATTGGAATTAATGGTGGTGTTTCAGGTTTAAAAGTTACCTGATTTCCGTTTTGGTTGTAACTAATATTCGCTCTTCGGGTTATGGTGTCTTTTACTTTGGTTTGGGCAAACACCATTGTCGATGAAAGAAAAATTAAATAGCATAAAAGTTTTTTCATAGCCGAGGGGGTTTTTAGCCCTGATGGGAGCGACATCCTTTTTCTAGTTTCTTTAGCTAGGAAAAGATATAGCATACAGCAGGATTAGCTTCTTGAAATCTGTTTAAAGAATTTAAAATCAGGATTAAATGTAAAAAAAAGTGATGAGCAAATCACCACTTTTTCTTAAAAAGTATTTTGTAAGTTACTGAATAGCATTGATTGCTGCTACTAGCTGAGCTTCACTACCGACTGTTGTTTCGGCAAGTGTGAAAGTATAAACATCATTGGCAGCAACTGTAACTGCTTTGATTGCGTAACGCCATTGACCATTACTTTCGGTTACGAAAATCACATGACAAGCTAAACCAATTGGGATTTGTCCGTAATGTTCGCTAAATAATCCTTCAGGAGTATACTTGTCTAATTTTGCAAGGGCGTTGGTTCCCTCTCCATCATAAGACAAATAGATTGCACTATTGTTATTGTCATAACCATCGGGAGCATCTACAAGTAAGGTTGTTTTAGGTCTTGGATCGCTGTAGAAACGGTCAACATTTGTCCATCCAAATTTTCCAAATGTTACATAATAATTTGTTCCTTCGCCTTGTACACCACCTTTTCCGTTACCGCCAGTTGCATCTGGTTTAGCTTCATTCCATGCTAATTCTCCTCTGTCATCGATTACACCTGTCCATAAAGTCATAGCATTATCCACCCCGTCTGTTAAGGCTGCAGGAACAATCATGTTCATATAACAAGATGTTGCAAGTTCAACACCACCTTGTGTTGCTTTAATGAAGAATTCACCTCCAGATATCAATAAGTTTTTCTTTCCATCGGGCATAACTCCCATTGTAGGTTTGTTTGTTATCAACATATTTCCTTTGTCAAAAAGTTCAATGTATTCAATATCGACTACTCCAGTAACAGGATTTCCGTTTTTGGTTAAACAGTCCCCATTGATAGTTAGTTTAACTCCTTTGGCAGAAGTGATTGTTACTGCTCCAGTTCCAGCTGTTATTGTAAATTTTTGTGTATTTCCTTTTACTCCTTGTTCACTAATGCTCTTAAAAGCTCCAGAAGTAGGAGGCAAATTTAAATTGTTGTTGTCGCCATCGCTGTTGTCGCAACTTACTAATGTGATTATCGCGAAAAATAAAAGTCCGATTGATTTAAAATTTGTGTTCATGATTTCTAGTTTTAATAGTTATTATAGTAATAGATGTTTGGGTTGAGATAATTGTTACCCTTGTTTTTGGTTTATTTTTAAATTACTTTAAAACCAAGGGCAATATAAGGTTGTGCGTAATTAGGAACAGGGCCACCAGCACCATAAAAATTGGAACTTAAGAAAACGGCATTGCCTTGTGTTATAGGATAAGGCACTGTTGTGAAATTGGTTTTTCTTAAAATACGTCCTACGGTTTGATTGAGTGCTGTGTAACCAGGAAGAATCGTTCTTTTTACAGTTATGATATCACCTGAAGCAACTGGTACTGGCGTTATAGATTGATAATCTAAGGTAGTTTGAGAAAAAGTATGAACGCCTGTGTAAGTCGCACTTGTAGTTGTGTTTGTAATTTCTATAGTATAACCGCCTGTGTAGGTACTCGCATTTTGATATCCTACGGTACAAATTTCTCCATTTGCGTTAATTTGGATTGTGTATTCATGTGTTTCCAAATCCATTGTAGTAATATCGTCGTATCCGTTTGCGGTTGTAAAAGCAGTTGTAATAAGTGTAGAAACATAAGTAGAGTCGCAAACATTATTAGTTGGATCATTGTCATTATCACAACTCGAGATTGTAAAAGCTGCGATGCATAATATTAAAATGGGTAGTGTTTTCATGATTTCTAGTTTTAATAGTTATTGTAGTAATAGATGTTTGGGTTGAGATAATTGTTACCCCCTTATACTTAATTTTTTTTCGATTTATTTCTAAAGACATTTTTCTTCAAAGAGATTGCCATCTTCATCTAAGGCTACAAGAATGTTTTTTTTCTTTGATAGCGTGATGATTTGATACATCCAAACAATTGACCAAAGCCCAAGTGTAGTGCAAGTAAAAAAGAGGTGTAAAGGATGATTGATTTCTTTTTTTTCTTTGGATAAAACCACATAAGGTAATTTTTCATTATGCTCTACAATCACAAAACCATTTCGTATTTTGGTAGAAAGCATTTTATGAAATTGATCCAGATTTTTTTCGTTTACAAATTGATAACTCTCCATTTCTCTTAATTTTAATTGGTTTTAAAAGATGCCTGTTTTTTGTATATCAATCTGATTTTATAATTGTTACCCCCTTATTTGAAATTTGTTTTTAGATTTTTTTTACTTTAGCTAATTAAAAAATCATTTTATGAGCCAATCCAAAATCCACCCAGATCAAATGTATATCGAAGGGCTTGCTGCAAATGATTCGGCTGTAATTCAATCGATCTATAAAAAGTTTGTTCCCAAAGTGGTTTCATTTATAATGAATAATTCTGGAGACAAGGATCAGGCGCAAGATGTGGTTCAGGAAATAATGATTTTATTATTTAATCAAGCCAAAGCCAAGTCGCTAGAGTTAACTTGCCCTTTTGATGCTTACTTCTTTTTGTTATGCAAAAGGAAATGGTTAAATGAATTGAAAAAAACATCAAATAAAGGGGTAACAATTAATGAAGATGTAGCATCTATGAATGAATCTGCACATGAGTTGGTTGATCAAACAGAAGCGTTTGAAGAAAAACAACACCTTTTTGATACGATGTTTCAAAAGCTTGGAGATAAATGTCAAGAATTATTAAAGCTGAGCTTTACAATTAAATCGATGGAGGAAGTGGCTGCAAAAATGAATGTGACTTATGGTTATGTTCGTAAAAAGAAATCGCTATGCATCGGTCAATTAACAGAGTGGATTCAGGAAACGAAAAATTTTAAAACTCTAAAAAACAAGTAGCCATGAACGAAGAACGCCATATATTATTCGATCAATATCTTCAGGGAGAAATGACTGCTGAGGAAAGAAATGGTTTTGAAAAACAGTTGTCTGAAGATCCAGAATTTGCTTCTTCATTTGAGACTTTCAAAAATGTAAACCTTCATTTAGAAACCAAATTTGGATATGAGCAAGAGAGAGCTGCTTTTAAGAAAAACTTGAGACATATTTCTGATGCTCATTTTGATAAAAAGCATAAAAAGAATAAAGCGGTATCTTTAAAACCTTGGTATTATGCAGTAGCAGCCTCAGTAGCTGTGTTAATAGGGTTGTTCTTTTTTAATTATGATATAAATCCTGTTTTTGAGGACTTTAATCATCCAGAGCAGGCCTCTTTTACTGAAAGAGGAGATACAAATGTAACTTTAAAAGAAGCCGAAGTAGCATTTAATGCTAGAAAATATAAAGAAGCAATTCCGCTTTTTGAAGAAATTCTTAAAGAAACCAAAACACCCGAAATTCAATATTTTTATGGCGTTTCCTTGTTGGAAGATAATCAGCTTAAGAAGGCTGAAATGGTTTTTAACGAATTAAAATCGGGAGCACCAGTGTATAAAGATAAAGCGCTGTGGAACCTTGCACTATTGAAACTAAAACAGAAAGACTATACTGCCTGTAAAGGAATCTTAGAAACTATTTCTCAAGATTATGAAGGGTATGATGATGTTCAGGAACTGCTGAACGAATTGGATTAAGATAAAAATACAGCTGAAGTTTATACAGCTGTATTTTTTATGCGATTTAGGATTGAAACATCTCAGTCTTTAGAAATCAGTCCCATTTGCTTTTAGAAGATAGAGCTATTTTTCCTGCACCAGTAAAGTAAATTCCAATTGCACCAAATAAATAAATCCCCAATAGTTCTAATGCCCAACCACCATTTTCATTTAATTGGAAAATAAAAGCAGTTTGAGTTAAAAAAATTGCTGTTAGGCAATTGATTGAAAAAAATACAGCTGCCAAGCGGGTTCTAAATCCGATTATCATAAGCAAAGGAGCGATAATTTCTCCAACATAAACTCCGTAGCTCAAAAAGATAGGTAAACCTTTGTCTTCAAGTACATTTTGAATAAAGGATATTCCATTAAATAATTTACTTATCCCGTATATAAACATTGGAAAAGCAATAGTTATACGAAGAATTAATAGGCCGATGTTTTGATTTTTTTTCATTGTAAAAGTTGTTAAAGATTAATTGTTGAATTTTATAAATAGACCAGCATTTTTTAAGGTTTTTGTGCTGTTGTGAAATTGATCGAGGTTGAGGGCTAGTCCATAAGTCATTTTTTGTTGGGACATTCCAAATCGAAACCATTGAAACCCTCGTTGGTATTCATGTTTATTGATGTTGGCAACCGCTACTGCTTTGATGTAAAGTTGTATTTTATCAGTAAGTTGGGGAGTGTATTGTATGTTGAGCGATTGCTCCACAGTATACCCAGCTTGGTATGTTGTACCCAATAGATAAATCAGAGAAAAATCAGTTCTAATAAGTTGGAATTGTGCAGATGCATGTGTGAATTTCCCTGGATTCTTTACACCCATAGCGGCGTTGAAAACTATATAATCGGATAGCTTGTAAGAAAGGGTATTTCGGATAAAGAAAATATTGTCTTTATCATTGTTGTAATCTGTGTCAAATAACGTCAGGTTACTTAACTTGAAATAATCGTTGAAGGAATAACTGGCATTATGTGTATAGTTAACAGATCGATCCCCAGTGATGAATTCAGGTTGATATGCTATTTTTTGAGCACCAACAATATAACTGCATAAAAGAGCAATGAAAATTAAAGGAAAGGAATAAGCCATCTGGTTTTGATTATAAATTATAAGAGCAAAACTAGAGGAGAGTATGAAGATAAAACTTAAGGTAACTTAAGAAATGCTTTTTCGATGTTTATTGCGCAAATAACTCAAGAATTCGGGAGTAATACCCAAATAAGAAGCTACCATATATTGTGGAACACGTTGTTCCATTTCGCGATATTGAGTTAGGAAATTTTGATAACGCTCATAAGCATCTTCACTCATGTTTTCAATAGTGCGCTCTTGTAGGGCGATATAAGCAGCTTGAATTTTTAAACGAAAAAAGGTAGAGAGTCCAGGGATTTGCTCATATAGTACTTCGAGTGATCGGTTGTTTATTTGTAAAACAACACTAGCTTCAATAGCTTGAACATACATACGTGACGGTTTCTCAGTTAGGAAGCTATATAAATCATTGATCCACCAATTTTCAATACCCAGTTGTAGGGTGTGTTCTTGACTGTTTTTGTCAAGATAATAAGATCGCATAGTTCCCTTTGCAATAAAACGTAAATGTCTAGAGACTTGTCCGGGTTCAAGAAGGTTTTCTTTTTTCTTTAATTTAACAAGTTCCAAGTGGTTTGATAATAGTATTTTATCTTTTTCGGTTAGCGGAATTACTTCTTCTAAATGGAGAATAAATGTTGAAATATGGCGATCAGATATCACTAAAATAGTCTTTAAATTGAATTGCTAAAAGTAAGTAATTTATCAAGGAGTATCAACTGTACTCATTCAGAACCTGAGGAAACGCTACATGAAATAATCAACTTCTAGTTCTTCTTGATTAGATATGTGGATTATCGAAATTTTGTCTCTTTTTTTGTGCTAAAATTACCGAAATTAAATTTTAATATTTACATTCGATTAACCAAAAAAACAACCATTAAATTAAATGAAAAAAATTACCGTATTATTACTTTTTGTTTCTTCCCAGATTTTATTAGCAAATGCAAAAATTACAGAAACAGAAAAACTTGTAGCCACATGCAAAGTGTGGGGTTTCTTAAAATACTATCATCCCAAAGTAGCCAAAGGTGATTTTAATTGGGACAATCAATTAATTGAAGTGCTGCCAAAGATTGATAAAGCACAAACAAAAGAAGAGTTTTCGTTAGTAATAGAAAAGTGGATTGATTCTTTAGGAGAAGTGCCATCGATAGTGCCAATCACTCCTGCAGTAGATATTGAGTATTTTGATAAAAACTTCGATTTATCATGGATTAATACTAATAAACTGTTTTCAAAAAAACTTTCAAAAAAGCTAAAATTTATTGAGACAAATAGATTTCAGGGGAGTCAGTTTTATATTGATGGAGCAGAACATGTAGGGAATGTTTCTTTGAAAAATGAAAGTTATTTAAATCCAGATTTCAATGATAAAAATTCCAAACTTAGAATGTTGTTTATGTATTGGAATCTAATTGAATACTTTTTTCCTTATAAATATCAAATGGATCAGAAATGGGAAGTAGTTTTAGAAAAAGCTCTACCTAATGTCATTAATGCAAAAGATAGTAGTAGTTTTTTTACTGAAATTAAGAAGGTGGTGAGCAGGCTAGATGATAGCCATGTTGAATTTATTGCATATCAATTTTCGGGAAGTAAAACTTATTTTCCTGCTGACGGTAAGATAATTGATGAGAAAATAGTCGTTACAGAAATCTTAGGGGATAGTTTAGCACAAGCAGATGATATAAAAATAGGAGATTTAATTACGAAAGTAGATAATAAAACTATTAAAGAGTATATAGACGAGAATAGGGATTTAATTTGTGCATCGAATGATGCGTCGTATTTAGATAAATTGACAAAGATAATTTTAATGAAGAATTCCGAAACTGTTAAAGTTGAGTTTTTAAAAGACGGTAAGTACACAACAAAAACAATGACTTGGTTTGATTATCATGATTCTCATAGAAATGAATTTAAAAAAGGTGCTCGAAAAAAGAAAGAAAAATTTAAGGTTCTAGAGAATAATATTGGTTATGTCGATATGGGAGTTATAAAAACTAGACATATTCCTGAAATGATTGAAATGCTCAAATCTACAAAAGCCATCGTTTTTGATATGAGAAATTATCCGAATGGTACTTTTAGGGAAATTTCAAATTTTTTGAATCCACAGGAAAAGCAATTTGCAATATATACTCGTCCAGATTTGAGTTATCCAGGTAGGTTTAAATGGAGCGAAGGAACTTCGAGTGGTCTTGAAAACAAAGATAACTACAAAGGAAAAGTAATTGTATTGCTTAACGAAAAATCTGTCAGTCAGTCAGAATGGACAGCAATGTGTTTTCAAACAGCAGGTAATACGACTATCATTGGGAGCCAAACAGCAGGTGCCGATGGGAATGTGAGTCATTTTGATTTCAAAGGATTTCATACCATGTTTTCAGGAATCGGAGTTTATTATCCTGATAAACGCCAAACACAAAGAATAGGAATTGTTCCAGATATAGAAGTTAAGCCTACAATTTTAGGTATTCAGCAAGGAAAAGATGAGGTTCTTGATCGCGCTTTGTTGTTTATTGGAACAGGAAAATAGACTTAGATTTTCCGTTATCAGAAAGGCAATATTTTATCTAAAGCAATGATAAGTAAATAGTAAAGCGACAATTTTTGTCGCTTTTTTTAGTAATTGTAATCAAATTGGGAAAGTTTTTATTATTGTCGTAATTTTGGGCTTTTAAAATTATAAAATTGAATCCAAATACAATTATTACCGATACGCATACCCATTTATACTCAGAAGAATTTGATCAAGATCGTGATCAGATGATTCAAAGAGCAATCGATGCGGGTGTTTCTCGTTTTTTTATTCCTGCAATCGATGCTGCTTCTACACAACCCATGTATGATTTGGAGCAAAAATATCCAGACAATGTTTTTCTAATGATGGGGTTGCACCCTACTTACGTAAAAGATAATTATTTAGACGAGCTAAAGCATGTAGAAACGGAATTGGCTAAACGAAAATTTTATGCAGTTGGAGAAATCGGAATTGATTTGTATTGGGATAAAACACATCTTAAAGAGCAACAAATTGCTTTTAGAACCCAAATTCAATGGGCAAAACAATATAAACTGCCAATTGTAATTCATTGCCGTGATGCCTTTGATGAAATTTTTGAAATCTTGGAAGAAGAAAAATCAGATGATTTGTTTGGGATTTTTCATTGCTTTACAGGGACTCATGAACAAGCATTACAAGCATTATCCTATAATATGAAACTTGGAATAGGCGGTGTGGTAACATTTAAAAATGGAAAAATTGATCAATTTCTTAGTCAAATTGATTTAAAACATATAGTGTTAGAGACAGATTCTCCTTATCTAGCACCAATTCCTTTTCGTGGAAAACGAAACGAAAGTAGTTATTTGGTGAACGTTGTGGCAAAATTAGCCGACATATATGATGTTTCAGAAGAAGAGATAGCGACAATAACAACCCAAAATTCAAAAGACGTTTTTGGGATTTAACTTAGAACATATGATACTTTAATTTTTTTTTTGTTCATTTGTCCACTTAAATATAGATATTAATAATGCAGAAATTTGATGCAATTCGACCGTTTTATGATTCAGAAGTAAATGAAGCCCTTCATGGTGTGGCAAATCATCCGATGATGAAAGCCATGATGAATTTTTCATTTCCAGAGTTAGAAGACGAAGTTTGGAAGGAACAATTGAAGAGAACTCACTCTATTCGTGATTTTCAATGCAATTTTATTTATCAGACAATTCAGAAAGTTCTTGAAAGAAGCTCAGAAGGATTAACTACTTCGGGATTTGAGAAACTTGAAAAAAACACTTCTTATTTATTTGTTTCTAATCATAGAGACATACTTTTAGATACCACATTATTAAATGTTTGCTTATTCGAACATGGTTTAGTAATGACAGCTTCAGCAATTGGAGACAACTTAGTTAAGAAATCTTTCTTAAATATATTGGCTAAATTAAACCGTAATTTCTTGGTTCTTCGTGGGCTTTCACCTCGTGAAATGTTACAAAGTTCAAAGTTGTTATCAGAGTATATCGGACATTTATTGTTTCGTGAGAACCGTTCGGTTTGGATTGCACAACGTGAAGGAAGAACCAAAGATGGCAATGATGCTACAAATCCTGGGGTTTTAAAGATGTTAGGAATGGGATCGGATGAAGCTAACTTGATGGATTATTTCAAGAAAATGAAAATAGTTCCAGTTTCTATTTCGTATGAATATGATCCGACAGATGCATTAAAAATGCCACAATTAATGGCAGAAGCCAATAATGAGATTTACATTAAAGAAAAAAATGAAGATTTCATGACCATTTTAAGTGGTATCATGGGAACTAAAAAAAGAATACACATTTCTGTTGGGGATGTTTTGGATAAAGAAATTGACCAAATTTCTGCAGAAAATGACAATGCTAATAAACAGATTCAAGCATTGGCGCAAGTTATAGATGATTCGATATTGAAGAACTACAAATTGTGGCCAACGAATTATATTGCGTACGATATTTTAAATAAGACAGATAAGTTTTCACATTTGTATAAAGAAAGCGAAAAATCGTTATTCGAAAGACGTTTAGAAATGCGTATCGGTAGTGATAATCCAATTGCAGTACAAGGAATTTTGTCAATGTATGCAAATCCAGTTGTCAATAAATTAAAATACCAAGATGCCATCTAAAGCCAAAATACTTTTAATCTATACTGGTGGAACTATCGGTATGAGTAAAGATTTTGAGACTGGAGCGCTCAAAGCCTTCAACTTTAGCAAGTTATTGCAAAAAATCCCTGAGTTGAAACAATTGGATTGTGAAATCGAAACGGTTTCTTATGACAATCCTATTGATTCATCAAATATGAATCCAGATAAATGGACTGAAATTGCCACTATCATTGAAGAGAATTACATTTCTTTTGATGGATTTGTGGTTTTGCACGGTTCGGATACGATGTCTTATTCAGCATCAGCATTGAGCTTTATGCTCGAAAATTTAGCAAAACCAGTAATTTTTACAGGATCGCAATTGCCAATTGGAGATTTGCGAACAGATGCTAAAGAAAATCTAATTACAGCGATTCAGATTGCTTCACTTCAGGAAGATGGAAAACCTGTTATTAATGAAGTTTGTTTGTACTTTGAATACAAACTGTACCGTGGTAATAGAACTTCAAAAGTAAATGCAGAACACTTTAAAGCTTTTACAGCTCCTAATTATCCTGAATTAGTAGAATCTGGAGTTCATTTAAAATTAAATAGACACCTGTTTCTTCCCATAAAAACGGATGCTAAACTGATTGTCCACAAAGAACTAGACAATCATGTTGCTATCATAAAAATGTTTCCTGGAATGAGCGAAATTGTTTTTGCAGGAATACTTGCAATTCCAGGCTTAAAAGGAATTGTGTTGGAAACTTATGGTTCAGGAAATGCACCAACAGAAGACTGGTTTTTGAATGCTATTAAAAAAGCAATTCAATCAGGTATTCATATCGTAAATGTAACACAATGTTCAGGTGGAAGTGTGAATATGGGACAATACGAAACGAGTACTGAACTTAAACAACTTGGTATTGTCTCTGGAAAAGACATTACAACCGAAGCTGCAATTACGAAACTAATGTATTTGTTGGGACATGGAATTGAAGCAAAAAATTTCAAAACTATCTTTGAAACCTCTTTACGAGGTGAGATTTCGCTTTAATTTAAATTCAATCCTATAAAAACGATTAAGCGAATGTAAGTTTTACTAATCCCTTATAGGATTGGGAATAACTACGATTTATAGCGTACAGTACAGGTTTCTATTTCTTCGGAAACCTTGTGATTTCGGTAATATACATACACAATAACCGAAACGATACAGATTACACCTTGTATTGCAACAGTGTGGCGTACTCCGAGAGTATGTGAAACATATCCAATTATCAAACTTCCGACAGGAATCATTCCTTGATAAGCCATAAGATAATAGCTAATGCTTCTTGAACGCATATTAACGGTGCTTTGGGTTTGGATGTATATGTTTATTGATGAGGTTTGAGCCATCATTCCAACACCGCTTAATCCCATACAGATAAGAGCTATTGTTAGGCTGTTAGAATATGCCAAAATAATAATGCTAAACCCCATTAAGATACTGGCTGCAATCATTATTTTATTCATGTTTTTTGCTGTTTTTAAATTGGCAAGATATATTGCAGATAGAATAGAACCAATACCGGCAGCGCTTTCAAACCAGCTAAAAGTTTCAGCATTACCGCTAAAAATATCTTTTGCAAAAACAGGCATCAAGGTGTTGAAAGAAATAACAAACAAGCTGCTACACATTAACATCAAAAGCATTCTTGCCATTTCTCTTTCTTTTCTTACATAATCCCAGCCTTCAATAAAGTCTTCAAGCATTTTAAGTTTATCAGTTGCTTTAATGTGAGGCGTAATCTTCATCATCAATAAAGAAATTAAAACGGGAATATAACTCAAAAAGTTTCCAATAAAACAGATGTCTTCGCCATACTGATGCAAAATAATACCTGCCAATGCAGGACCCGCAATTCGAGCAAAATTATTCAGGGTAGAGTTTAGCGCAACAGCATTTGGTAAATCTTCTTTATTGTCTACAATATCAATCATCATTGTTTGTCTGCAGGTCATATCAAATGCATTTATAATCCCTTGCAAAAGACTCAATGCCAAAATAAAATTGATGTTGTATATTTTTAGGTAAATAAGCAAAGCCAATGTACCTGCTTGTAACATTGCCAAAGATTGCAAAATAATAATACTACGATGTCTATCATAACGACCAATAATACTTCCAGCCAAAGGAGCTAGAAACAATGAGGGAATCATGCTTAAAAAAGTAGTTAATCCTAATAAAAATACTGAACCTGTTATGCTATAAACCATCCAACTCACGGCTGTTTTTTGTAACCACGTACCAATTACCGACACTGATTGTCCGTAAAAGAATAATTTGAAGTTTTTTGATTTTAAAGCCTTAAACATAATGCTGAATATTTTTTTACAAAGTTCGGGATTATGATTTCATTAGAAAAATTAATAATTTTACTGATAATAAGTAGTAAAACTTATCAATATGGAAATCTATCAATTGCAATATTTTATTAAAACAGCAGAAGTACTTCACTTTACAAAAGCTGCTGAGTTGTGCTTTGTAACCCAATCGGGATTGTCACAACAAATAAAAAAACTCGAGGAAGAACTCGGAATGCCTTTGTTTATTAGGATTGGGAAAAAAGTCCAACTCACCGAAGCAGGATCGGTTTTCTTGATTCATGCCAAACAAGTGATAGAAAGTGTGCAGAGTAGCAAGCAGGCAATTGATGATTTAAATGAAATGATTGGTGGCGAATTACGAATAGGAGTAACTTATATTTTTGGACTTTTGGTTTTGCCGATTGTCAATTTATTTGCTAGAACCTATCCGAATTTAAAAATTGTAGTTGAATATGGTACTACTGAACCAATGCAAAAGAAATTACTGAATAATGAGTTGGATTTGGTTTTGTTAATTTCATCCAATGAAATAGAAGAGCCATTCCATAAGGTTCCTTTGTTTACTTCTAATTTGGTTATGGCTGTTTCTAACTCGCATGAACTGGCAACCTTAGACACAATTGCTTTTAAAGAAATAGAAAAACTACCGCTTATTTTACCTGCAAAAGGATTTAATTCTAGAGAATTTTTGGATGAGTTGTTTATAAAGAACAATATGAAACCCCGAGTTTCTATAGAGCTAAATGCGATTCATGCACTATTCCGATTGGTCGAAGGAGGTTATTGGGCAACAATAGTTACCGAAAAAGCCCTGAAAGGCTGGGATAATCTTAAAGCAATTCAGATAACAGGAGTGGCGACCAAAAGAGATTCGTTTATGCTAACCATAGGCGGTGCCTATCAAAAAAAGGCAGTAAAACTTTTTGTAGAGGAATTTAGGAAAAGTATGTAAGGATTAGTTGATTTTATTTCATTAGTTCAGTTTTTTTCGTGTTATTTGCAATCCTAATTAGAGAGGTGGCCGAGTGGCTGAAGGCGCACGCTTGGAAAGCGTGTTTATGGCAACATAACGTGGGTTCGAATCCCATCCTCTCTGCAAAATAAAAACCGCAATTTCATATAATATGAAATTGCGGTTTTTATTTTAATTACTGAGTGTGTGAGTAGAAAATTCTACTCTTTTTTGATTTCATTTATAATTTTTGCGTTTTCTCTATTGGAGTAAATTTGACTTGTAAAGTTTTGTTTAATTTTTAAAAGTGGATTGTCGATTGCATACTTTACAGTATATTCAATACTTAGAATTTTATTTTTGTTTTTAGAATATTCTTCAGTTTCGTTTTTCCAAGCTTCAAGATTAGTTTTTTTCTTTATCCAATTATCTCTTTCGTCTTTAAAATCATAATTTTCATAACTTTTACCTGCTTGAGTATTTAGAGATATTAATTCTTGAATCGAAGTGATCAGTGTGTCAATTTGTTTTATTGCATAATCATAAGTGATGATGTTTTTTTCTTCTTCTGCTCCTTTGTAAGTCTCTAAGAGTTTACTATGAAGATATTTTATGCTGTCAGAAGCTTTTATCTCTTTTGTTTTGGTAATCGATTCGATTTTAAAGTTTAATTCTTCTGGAGTAGTTTTTAAGGCTTCTTGTAATTCTTTTGCTTTGAATTCTGTAAACATTTTTTCTTCTTTGTTTTTTCCGCAAGAAATAATTGCTAAACTAAAAAGGAATAAAATTGAAGTTCTTTTCATGGTAATTTTTAAATATATTTATAATAGTTTTAAGAGTTGTTCTGTGTTTTTTATCAATGTTTTTTTGAGATCTACATATAATTTGAAGGTTGAGTACAATAGAAAATAAATTTTGCGTGGCTTGTAATGAATTATGTTAGGCAAATCTATTAATTAAAGAAATTTCGTAACTACGGATTTCCGTAATGGTTGTTTATATGTAGATGAAAGTTTTGCTTCTGAAAAAAATCTATATTAGCAAGTAAGAAATTTTATAGTAATCTTTATGAATGAAGAGTCATATAACGAACAAATAGAGAATTGGTTAAAAATAGGATTGAGCCAATCTCCTGATAAAATCTCAGAAACTTTTTATTTTGATAAAAGAGATAATCAATTCTTTTCTATTTTAATTACTGACTATTTTCTTTTTGATGAAGGATTTAAGATTAATAAAAATACTTCTTCTAATTATTCAGATGTCAATTTGAAGCTATTAATAGATAGATTAAAACGAATAGAAAATGATTCTAATTCTATTATTGTCTTACCAAGATTTGGTGAAATAATTGAAGAAGATCTGATTTCGAAAATGGATTCATTTCTTAATTTAAATGCAATCAATTTAGAAAGTGTATCTCTTTGGGAAGTTGAAGAATTGGGAGACATAACGATTGATTTGACCAATAAAAAGAAGAAACACTGGTGGCAATTTTGGAAATAAACGATTAGATTTGAAAGAAAAACTAACGCAAGAAATTAGAAAAGAACTTAATGAGATATAATGCTAGCGCCTAACAGCCGTTTGTAGCGATTGGTGTTTTAGGCTGAATTTAAGGATGGTTTTGTGCTTTGAAAATTAGTGTTCAACCGAAAAATAAATCTTAATTTATTCCACAACCGCTACAAGCGCCAGGATGTTAGCGGATATTTTAGAGAAAATCAGAAATAAAAGAAAATCAAATAAATAATGAAAAAGATATTTTTAATATTACTAGTTTCTTTATCATTTACCAATTGTAAAAAAATCAAGAATGAAACTAAATTTGATTCTTCTAAAATTAAAGACATTAATGAAATTGTTAAAACAGTGATTATAGAAGATAGTCTGAATGTTTTAATAAATGGAAAAGGAACAAAAATGTTTTGCGAAGAATTAATCAAACTTGACATTTATATTCCTGAAAAAACAAAAGACAACGAACCAATTCCTCCTCCACCTCCACCATCTTTCAATGCTATTTCAATTGAAGATTTATTGTGTTCAAAAATAGGAAATGAAATATTTTTTACTTCTAGAGATTCATTGTATTTACTTCAACAAAATTCGAATCCACAAACACTGAAAATTGAAAAAGAAGTTGTTGAGAAAATTAATTCAACAACTAAAGAAAAAGAAATAAATAAAAAGAAATTAGGTGAATCGTATAATTTCTATGAGATGACAATACCAGTTTTTTCTTCTGACAATCAGAAAGCTTATTTAGAATTAAATCATTATTGTGACGGATTATGTGGAAGTGGAAAATCTATATTTCTAAAAAAAATTAATGGAAAGTGGAAAATAATAGACAAATGGAGAACGTGGATAAGTTAAAAAAAACATCCGTTTGTCGTGATTGGGGCTTTAGGCTTAATTTGAAGTTGGTTTTGTACTTGGAAAACTTGTGCATAATGGAAAAAACTCGCATCTTTAATCCCAAACCTCTTGTAGCGCCAAGACGTTAGCCACAATTATAAAAAATCCGTATTAAATGACAACTTTTCCAGTAAGTGCTTCAACATTATCCGAAACAGAATTAGGTGATTTTATCAAAAGAAAATATGAGCTGACAGAAGATTTTAATTGCAAATTATTTAGAACGGGAGTAAATCACACTTATTTTATTTCGAACAACGAAACTAAATTCGTTTTTAGAGTTTACTGTTATAAATGGCGAACAAAAATTGAAATTGAGCAAGAATTAGAGTTATTAAATTTACTCAAAAAAAAATCACTTTCTGTTTCATATCCAATTTCAGATACAAATGGAAACTTCATTCAAGAAATTAATGCTCCCGAAGGAATTCGATATGGAGTACTTTTTTCATTTGCTAAAGGCGAAAAAATGCGTTTTATGTCTAATGAAACTTGTTATTCTATTGGATCTGTAATGGCTAAAATTCATAATGTCACCGAAAATAAAAAAATCGACAGAGTAAATTACGATACTGAAATTCTATTATATGAATCTTATAATCATTTAAAGCCATTTTTTTCAGAAGAATTAGACGAAATGAAATTTTTAAAAGAAATTAGTGATAAAATTCCAAAAAAAATTAATGAAAGTAATTTATTAGAAATTAAAAGAGGAATAGTCCATTTAGATATTTGGTACGATAATTTGAGCGTAAATAATGAAAATGAAATCACTATTTTTGACTTTGATAATTGCGGAAATGGTTTATTAATTTTAGATGTTGGTTATTTTTGTAAACAATTATTTTTCATAGAATCTGACAAAAGTGAATATGAATTAAAAACTAAAAATTTTCTAAACGGTTACCAAAAAATAAGGCATTTATCAGAAAAAGAAATTGAATTAATTCCAGAAGTTGGAGCATCAATTTTTGTGTTTTATCTTGGTGTACAAGCACAAAGATTTGATTGGTCTAACATCTTTTTTACCGAAAACTATCTTAAAATGTTTGTTGGAAGAATTAGAACTTGGATGGAATATTATGAAAATAAAAGAAATAACTGTGGCTAGCAGCGGTTTTGCAATAGTGCGGGATTTTCGCAAGTTTTAAGATTTTAGATTTTCCGAAGTTAATTTTATAATAGAAAGATTTGGCATTTTAAGCCACACCATCGCAAAGCGCCAAAACATTAGTGGTAATTATACTAACGACACACAACAAACAGACGAAATGAAAAAAATCATAATAATTTCATCCTTAACAATCTTTACAAATTTTACATTTGGACAAAATAAGTTAGTTAAGGATATAGACAATGATGGTAAAAATGATACTGTTTTTATTGATGTTGAAAAATCGACAATCGTTTGTAATTTATCAACATTAAATTATAAATCTGTATCAAGTAAACCAATCGAAATTTTAAACGAATCTTCTAGAGTTTTAAAAACAAAAAATGGATTTGCGTTTTTCAATGACTGGATGCGTGCTGGCTACAAAAATCAATTTAGATATAATTCCAAAACAAAAAAAATACAATTAATTGGAATGAGTAGGTATGAGTTTGGAAATGCTGCAAATGACGGAAGTGGAGAATCAAGTGTAAATTTATTGACTGGAGATTATATTGGAAATTGGAACTATTTCGACCATTTAGCAAACAATGAAGAAGGTGAGTTAGTTAAAATACCAACTATAAAGTCAAAAATGAAATTTAAAATTATTAATATAGAAGACTTTTCAGATGAAATCTATTTTAACTACGCTGAAAAGTGTGCCGAATTATATAATAAACAGAAGAAAATCAGAATGAAAAAAAATAAGTACCGCTAACATCAGCTTGGCAAAATGGCGGGTTTAGTGTAAAGTTCAACAGTTGTTCTTCGGTTCCACTTCAGTGCAGAATTGAAGATTTGTGCTTCGATTTTCGCTACTTTGCGAAGTTGAAAAACGTTAGCAGTAATACGTACACCGACTAAAACAACTAGAAGTAACAAATGGAAGTAAATAATTTTTATACAGATATAATCAATAGTGTAAAAGAAATTTTTTCTTTTCTTCAATCAGAATTTCATTTTTCTGAATTTGAACATCAACAACTTGCATATGAAATACATCTAGTTGCTAAAAATGAATTTGTTACAATCGACATATGGTTTGAAGCAACTCCATCAACCCCAATTTGGGCGAAAATAAATGATTATTATATTGACAATCTTGAATTAAAAAACCAAGTAATTGAAGACTACAAAACGGAATTGCAAGAAAATTATGATTATTTATTCAAGCAATATTTAAAGACTAACAAGAATACTTTTTTGGACAAGATATCAAAAAAATATATGATAAATGGACAACGTATAAACGATAAATATTTAAAGGAAATAAGTAATATAATACAAAGACACAGCAATATATTATCTGGCGATATTGAACTTTTAAAGTCAAATACAGACATAATAATCAACAACAATAAGTTAATAAAAGATAATGAACGAATTGAAGCGGGAATTTACACAATAGAATACCAGTATTTTTCTAAAGGCGAATATGATATGTATGAAGAATTTAAGAAAATAAGTGAAATAAAATCATACCTATCCGAGCGACCTGAAATTAAAGTATATCGAGTACTTGATTGCTATATGAATGAAATAGATTTACAATTACTAGAATAAAAGTACTACCGCTAACAAGGGTTTTGCGTCAGGCGGGCTGATTGCAAAATTCAACAGTAGTTTTTCAATTGAACTTTAGTAATAATATCAGCTTTTATGCTTTGATTTTCCACCCGAACACAAAGCCCCAAACCGCTAGCTGTAAACATTGACAATCATACTGCTAATAAATGACCTGAATGAAATATTAAAAAAATATGGACAAAATAGAAATAAAGAAACAACTTTTGGAGTTTACAATAAACGCTGTTGAAAGCTTTTTGAATGAACATTCAAGTCTTGAATTTTATTCATTTGCCTACAACTGTAATGCGGAATATGCAGAAATTAATTTGTGTTTTAACACAGAAGCTGAATTTGAAAAAACACTGAAACATTATCAGACAGGCGAATTTTCTAAATATTATAAATCAGACGAAGAGATCAATGATTTAAAATTTAATACAGGAGATTGGGAATACCAATGTTTTGAAACATTAAATGTTTTGACAGACGAGGAATTAACCAAAATATTTTATGACTTTCCAGAAGACGATTATAAATCGTGGAAAGAGTTTGTTGAAAATTTATTAGAAGTCTTTTGCGAAGTGTTGTTAGATTTTTCAAAAACTGAAACATTTAAAAAAACTCCAAAAACAGACAACTTTTTTGCATTTTGTATTGACCACGATGAAGATTTTGAAAATGCAATTAAAAGATTAGAAAAAGTGAAAAAGAAATATGCCTGACAGTCAACAAAGGTTTCGCAATAGTGAGGCGAAAGTGTAAAGTTCAACAGTTGTAATTCTATTGAAATTTAGTGTAAAACGAACAGAATAGCTTCGATTTACCCACCATCGCAAAGCCGCAAACTGTTAGATAAAAATGGAACAGTTTTTAAATATTATGAATAAGCAAATTATAGTTATATGCTTTTTCGTTATGTTGCTTTCCTGTGCTAAAAAGACAGAAGTGAAGCCTTTTCCTTTTGATGATTTTATTTTTTCTTCAGGTGGTTTGCATCATATTGTCTCAATTAACTGAAAAACATGTAATTTTAATCATCAATTATAAAAACAACAAGATGAAAAAAATTATAGTATTTGTTTTCTTAGCTGTTGGATTCTCTATGAATGCACAGACTTCTAAAGAACTTTTAGGGAAATGGCAACTCGTGAAATGGGTGCAAAATGGGAAGGAAAAAGACATTAATGCCTATTTTAAAACCGATCAAGTGTTTCAAGTTTTTCTGGATGGAGGTCATTTTGAAAGTGTCAATGGTGACGAGGTACATAAGGCAAAATGGAAACTATCTAAGGACAATAGTGAGCTTACAATAACCTCAGCAATCATTCCAGTAAAATTCCATATTGATTCTTTTGACGCTCAAAAGCGTGTTATGACTTACGAACAATTAGGAACATTTGAATATAAAAAAGTAGCGAATTAATCTTGTAAACGGAATAGTTAGTCTACGTATAAAACAAAACCCTTGTGAAATTTACTCACAAGGGTTTTGTTTTTAGATAGTTGTACTACGGATTTATCCTAGGTCAATTTTTTCGAAGTTAGGCATAAAGGCAAGCAAATCTGTAAATAAGAGCTTGTTGTCTTTCGTTTTGTAGCTCCAATTTATAAACTGAAAATAATGAGAACGATCATTATTGCCTAAAGTACTTCGGTTATCCAAGAGGTCTTTGTAGTTTTTGCTATCTAACCAATTGAAGATATCGGTTAGAGTTCGGCCTTCTTGTTTTATAAATGCAGCCAATTCTGGAATGAGTGATTTTGTCTCTTCAGAAATTTGGATGTTTATTCCATATCTTGATTCAAATTTAGGAATGCTATACTTGTCTAAATCAGTTATGTATTTAGGATTTAGTTTTAGTTGTTCCTCAATATTGCTTTTTTCTTCAGCAGAAATTTGTTTTAAGAATGAGCTAGAGCAAAAGTCAGCCCCCACTTGTTTTTTAAATTTTGAATTAAAAAGGCGCTTTAATATTACCAAAGGTGCATCGAGAGTTCCAATCTTATTTTTTGGAATAGCTCCAACAAATGAATGGTACTCTTCAAATTCAATTGGAATAAATTTCTCAATCCTATGTATGCCTTTGGAATAGGATTTAACCCATTGTCCAACTTTAAAATCGTTGTGTGTGTTCATGTCAGAATCTATAATTTAATCTCAAACAAACTAAAAGAACCTTCTTTGTAATGCTCAGGTAATTCGCTTGTCCATTCGATAACGCTAACACCTTTAAAATCAAATCCACAACTCATATAGTATTTGTTTATTCTTTCGTTTCCGCTATGTGTGTCGAGTCTTATGTATAATTTTCCATTTTCTTTGGCATATATTTTCACCCATTCTATGATTTTTTTGACATAAGATTGACCTCTAAATTTTGGATTTGTGGCAATACGATGCAGGTAGACAGCAGGATCTGCACTAGCTTCTTTCCAAATAATTAAATCATTAAAAGTAAGAACAAATGTACAGGCAACTTCCCCTTCTTCTTTGATTACAAAATGACGGTCTTCGGCGATTTCTTTTTCTATTAAGGCTCTTTCAAAACCTCTCCAACTTTTATTATTAACTGTTTTTTGGTACGATGTGGCTTCATTATAAATATCGAAAACGGCATCGATATCTTCATTTGTAGTTTTAAAAAATTCCATTGTAATGTTTATTCTGTAGATTAATCAATTCCTCAAAGATAAATCTTTTTAGTAGCTTAAAATCTGTAGCATTGTTAGTTTTAACTTTTTTCATCAGTGTTTAACCAAACTACATTTTGTTCCGATTTGTGGTCTTGCCCAATGATATCTCGGTATAAATCTGGTCTTCTAGCTTTTATGTATCGATTTCCCCCAGCCTGAATGCATTTTTCGGGAGTAATTATTGCTGTTGCAAAAGAGTCATCAAAAGTTCGGCATTCGGCAATTACATCTCCAAACGGGTCAACAATCATAGAACAACCATTTTTTAGTTGATCGTCGTCCATACCAATTGGGTTAGAGAAAATGGCATAAATAGCATTGTCATAAGCTCTAGCTGGTAACCATTTCATCAGCCAGTCACGTCCTTTCATTCCGTCAAATTCTAATCGTAGTGAAGTTGGGTCAGCTTCGCGGTTCTCCCAAAGTTGAGGTGCAACAAAGCCTGCACCAGGTCGGGTAGAAGGGGTACACATGGTTACATGTGGCATAAAAATAATGTCAGCACCTAAAAGAGTTGTTGCACGAACATTCTCGATAATGTTATTGTCGTAGCAAATTAAGATTCCGCATTTCCAACCATTGATTTCAAAGATGCAATAGCTATCTCCGGGTGTTAAGTTTGGATTTATAAACGGATGTAACTTTCGGTATTTTGCAACCAAGCCATTTTTGTCAACACAAACATAAGCTTTGAACAGATTATCGTTCTCGTCTTTTTCAAAAAGTCCTGCCAATATAACTATATTGTTGTTTTTGGCTATTTTTATTAGTTTTAAGACGCTTTCTCCGTTGGGAATGACTTCTGCTAGGTTTAGCATTTGTTCTTTTGATAAATGCCTTGCAAATGTATATCCTGTAATGGAGCATTCATGAAATGCAATTACATCACAACCTTCGCTGGATGCTTTTTGTGAAAGTTTTTCAATTACAGATAAATTATAAATTTTATCGCCACTTTTATTCTCAAACTGAGCTGTAGCTATTTTTAGATTTTTCATGTTAGATGCTATTTGTTATTCAGACAAAAATAGCGTGCATGATAATTTACAAATTGTATAAAACCGACATTTCTAAAATGTCTTTGCAGGAATCGTTTTGATGAAGTTGTTGGTTAGTTTCCCAGCATTATGCAAATACTCCTTAGGAGTCATTCCAGTATGTTTTTTAAATTCTCGGATAAGATGTGATTGGTCTGAAAATCCAGCATCGTACGAAATAGTGGTAAGACTAGTATCTTCGGTTTTGTTTTTAAGTAACTTCAAGAACCCATGAATCTTTACAATATTACCAAACTTCTTAGGGTTTAATCCCACACACTCCGTAAATTTTCTTTCGATATGTCTTTCGGTATAACCCGTATAATCAACCAATTGTTTGAGCGAAAATTGTCCTTTGGTTTTTAGGATAAAATCTAATGAAGCAGTGGCGATTAACTGATTTGAGATAGGTTTTTTTGCTTCAAGTGTTTTAAAGAAATGATTTAAAAGACTCAATTTATTCTGAATGGTATGTTGTTCTGATAATTTTTCTTGGAGCTCGATTCCTTCCTGACCAAAAACAGTATCGATAGAGATAATAGTATCGCGCAATTCGCTACTGGTGATTCCTAATAATTGGTTTATGCCGTTGGGTTGAAAAACAACAATTACAATAGCCATTTCGTTGCCAGAGTAAATATCTTTAAAACCATTTAATTGACCATATAAAAACGAAGTTGGCAGGTAGTTTTGTGCTTCATAATTGCTAAAACCAGAAATGAGTTTGCTTTTTAAAGAGAATACAACACCAGTATTACCATCAGAAAACAAACGCAGTTTTTGAGCATCACTACCTTTGTTCTCTAAAAAAAGGTAATGTTTGATATATGGCGATAATTCTTTTGGCGGTAAAACTTGCATAGTTCTAAAATCAGGATTACTTAATCAAAGATTGAATTAATAATTACAGCTCCTTTGCTCTCTAAATCGAGTAGTGTTTCTTGCTTTCTATGTTGAACATCATCACCAGTTCCGATGTATTCTGTTGCTAATGCAACTTTGTAACCTTTATGAAGTGCGTCAATTGCAGTTTCTTTTATGCAATATTCAGCTAGAAAACCACAAAGTATAATTTTTTTTATGTTGTTGATTTTTAATAAGTTTTCGAATTCCTCTGAGCTAAAGCAACTATGTTGCATTTTGGGAATTAACTTTGTACTGTCGTCAAAATCAATGTCAATTTCATGACCAGTCGTGCCTTCAATGCACATTGATAGCCCGATTCCGAATTGGTCTTTTTGATAATTTGAAAAGATAATTACAAATCTATCTTTGTCTATAAGCTTCGTTAATTGGTTTATTCTAGCTTTGACTTCAGTTATATTACGAATGGCGGGATGTCTTTTTGCGTAAGCTCCGTTGCTATCCGTAAAATCTTTTTGAGGGTCAATAATTACTATTAATTCTTCGGATGTTAATTTCATAACATTGTTTTTAATCTACTTTTTTGTTTTGAATCGTGAAGAATCAATTATTGCAAAATTAACTATATTTTTTGGATTGTAGATTTTTGTATGATCGTAAAATTATCTGTCTATTGTAATGTTTAATATGGTAAACATTTCAGTAATTCTTTATGAAGAGATTTATTTAGGCAAAGCTATTCGTCAATAATGGCTGGTAAAAATGATTATTTAAAATAATTGGATTAGAAATTCAAATCATATCCTTCTTGTTAAAATTATCCAAAAAATATTATACATTTGGAGCGTATATAACTATTTTAATGAATTTACCTCCTTATTCGCCAGGTTTACACAAGCTGGTTACTCTACACGTCGATAAAATTCAAAAATTAATGGATAGTAAAGGTTTTGTTGCTGTTACTAATTCAATTTTGGAAACTTATCAACTTGAAAAAGTAGGTGTTATTGTTCATGATTTTGAAAATGATAGCTTTACTATTTCGTTTTGTTTAAAAGAATCACATATTTGTATACATACTTGGCCAGAATATAATCAATTAACTTTAGATGTTTATTTATGTAATTATCAACAAGATAATTCTCAAAAAGTAAGACAAGTTATGGATGATTATATAACTTATTTTGAAGGAACAATTATAAAAGATTTTGAAATTAATCGTTAGTATATGAAAGTTCCTTGTTACAGTTGTAATACCGTTACCGAATTAGAGATTGGTTTTGAAGTAGTGAATTTTGTCTGCCCAAATTGTCATAGCTTGTATTTATCAGACAATGAAGGACAACTTCGTTTAAAATCTAAATTTAAGTCTGAGATAAAGAATTTTACTTTTAAAATTGGAGATAAAGGAATTCTTAAAGCAGTAGAATATACTGTTGTTGCTGCTTTAGTGAAACAGGTCGGTGAAGGTTATAGATGGACAGAATATATCTTAAAAAGCGCTAAAGGTGATTTTGTTTATCTTTCAGAATCAGATGGGAATTGGATATTCTTAACTGAAATGGTAGAGAAATTTAGTGTAAATCAACATCCTAAAACAATAATTCACAACGGAGATATATTTGATATTTATGAATATTGTGATGTCGAAATAGAGAATGCTCAGGGATATTTTGATTTCTCATTACCAGTCAAGAAAGTTCATATGGTAGAGTATATTCATCCGCCTTTAATGATTTCTATTGAAAAAATTAATGATGATGAAACTGCTTTTCTTGGAGAATATATTAGTCAGAGCGAAATAAAAAAAGGATTTCGTACTGTTGACTTGCCATATCAAACGGGTGTGAATATTACGAAGCCTTATTATTTTGATCTACAAGATACAGCAATAATTTTTTGTGTTGTTGCATTAATGATTATATGCACTAATTGGTATATATATAAAGATCAGTCGGAACAAAGTGTATTTTATAAAGAAGCCACTTTTGATGAATTCAATAATAAAGAAATTTTTGGTTCTTCGTTTGTTCTAAAAGGAGGGTCTGCACCTCTGACGGTTTATGTGTCTTCTGATGTAGATAATTCTTGGGCAAATATAGATGTAGCTTTGGTTAATGAAGATACAAATGAGGAATTACATGCTAATAAAGACGTAGAGTATTATCATGGTTATACAGATGGTGAAAATTGGACAGAAGGAAATCCATCAGAGGAGTTTAATATTTGCGGAGTTAAAGCTGGAAAATATCATCTTGTTATTACGCCACAGAAGGCACCTGAGGATATAAGCAATAATGTAGTAAGAGTAAATGTAGTCTGGAATAAACCATCATTATATAATACATGGATAATTATTGGATTTATGATAGTAGTTTATATTGTAATTAGATATTGCAAAATTAATTTTGAAAAGAAAAGATGGGAGCATAGCGATTACTCACCTTATCAAGAGAGAGTCATATGAAAGTAATTTTTGATTTTATAAAAAATAATTTAGCTGCAGTAGTAATAGGGTTATTTTGCTTTATTGCCTATCTGTATTTTGCTTATTCTGGAAACCGAATTTGTGATTGCGAAACAACAGAAAAATATAGTACATCAGGAAATCGTAGTTCCGTTAACCGTTTTTATCATAAATAAACTTCTAAAGTATGGATTTAATACATTTACAGCCTATCGTTAATTCGATTATTTTTTCTCTTATAGGAATTGTAATCTTGCTAGTGGCCTATTTCATAATCGAAAAAATTACTCCAGAGAACACTTGGAAAGAAATAGTTCAAAAAAATAATATTGCTGTTGCAATTGTGTTTGCAGCATTTATCATTGGTATCTCGATGATTGTAAGTGCAGCAATTCATGGGTAAAAAGTTTCTTAAATTTGAATTTTTACTCCTATTTGCAGTATTTGTTATTGCTACTTGTGGACTTGTTTATGAACTTGTTGCAGGTACTTTGGCAAGTTATTTATTGGGAGATTCAGTAAAACAATTTTCATTTATTATTGGTGTTTACCTATTCTCAATGGGGATTGGTTCTTTCTTTTCAAAATTTTTTCATAAAAATTTACTCAACACTTTTGTAGAAATCGAAATACTAGTTGGGTTAATTGGAGGATTGAGTTCTGTTGCCTTATTTTTATTGTTTGAAAATGTTGAATATTTTCAATTTGTTTTATATCTACTTGTTTTTGTAACAGGGTTTTTAGTAGGATTAGAGATTCCATTATTGATGAATATTCTAAAAGACAAAGTGGAGTTTAAAGATTTAGTTTCCAATGTGTTTACCTTTGATTACATTGGAGCTTTATTAGCATCAATTCTTTTTCCTTTGATTTTAGTTCCGAAGTTAGGAATAATGGGGACATCACTATTCTTCGGAATGATTAATGTAAGTATTGCAATTGTTTTATGTTTTCTTCTAAAAAAAGAATTAAAAAACGGCTATTTTTTACAAGTAAAAGCTGTTGCTTCATTTATAATTTTATTGGGTGTTTTTATTTTTTCAGATTCTATTTTGTCTTATTCAGAAGGGAAACTTTATGGAGAGAATATTATCTATACCAATACAACCTCTTATCAGCGTATCGTTTTGACGCATAATAAGAGCGATTACCGCTTGTATTTAAATAATAACCTACAGTTTAGTTCTGCAGATGAATATCGTTATCATGAGGCCTTAGTTCATCCCGCAATGTCAATAGCCAAAAATGTCAAACATGTTTTAGTTCTTGGAGGAGGCGATGGCTTAGCAGTACGTGAAATTCTAAAATATAAAGAAGTAGAGAAAATTACTTTAGTTGACTTAGATCAGGGAATGACAAAGTTGTTTAAAACAAATAAGGTTCTAACAGATTTCAATAAAGGATCACTTAACAATTCAAAAGTGACGATTATAAATACAGATGCTTATATCTGGGCTAAAAGTTGTCAAGAAAAATTTGATGTTGTGATTATTGATTTTCCAGATCCATCAAATTATAGTTTAGGTAAATTATATTCTTTGAATTTTTATCAAACCATAAAAAATACATTACAGCCAGATGCGGCCGTTGTTATACAAACGACATCTCCTTATTTTGCTCCGAAGTCATTTTGGTGTATCAATAAAACTGTTATGCAGGTTTTTCCTCAGGTTGATGCTTACCATGCTTATGTTCCCTCATTTGGAGAATGGGGATACACCATTGCGATTAATGGTTTTGGAACTACTTTTAATCAAGTAAATAGAAAAGCTTCGGGATTAAAATTCTACAATTATCAATTCGACAGATTCAACTATTTTACCAATGATATGATTTCAAATGAAATTGAAATTAATCGTTTAGACAACCAAATTTTAGTACGTTATTTTGATGAAGAATGGGGAAAGTTATAGTAAATCAAGACGAAGTTTTGTAAAAGGAATTGGAGCTTCTTTGTTGTTGCTTCCTTTGTTGCAATTTTGTTCAGATAAAATAGTTCACTTGTTAATTCGTTTGTCAGGAACAAATCATCTTTTGGGGCATCGTCTTTGGATTAAAGATTTTCCTAAACCAACGAGTCAAATACACATTCCATATCTTATTGTGGGTGGTGGAATTTCAGGTTTAAGTGCTGCTAGACAATTTATGAAAAAAGGAATTTCAGATTTTCTTCTGGTTGAATTAGAAGGGCATCTGGGAGGAAATTCTTCAAACGGTGAAAATGAATATTCTAAATTTCCTTTAGGAGCACATTATCTGCCTTTGCCAAATTTTAAGGATAAAGAATTATTACAATTTCTTGAAGAAGAGAAAATCATTTTGGATTACGATCAAAAAGGATTTCCTGTTTTTGATGAATTACAATTATCTTTTGCACCTGATGAACGCTTATTTTATAAAAATAATTGGCAAGATGGAGTGGTCCCTAAAGAAGGAAATTCTAAAGATCAGGATATTGAATTTCTAAGATTTTTTAAATTAATGGATGCTTTTCGGGAAGGGAAAGGTAAAGATGAGAAATATTTATTTGATATTCCACTTCATCTTTCTTCAGATGATTTGGAAATAAGAAGTTTGGATAAAATAACAATGGGAGAATGGTTCAAGAGGAATGGTTTTGAAGCGGAACCTTTGTTTCATTATATTGATTATTGTTGTAAAGATGATTTTGGACTTGGGATAGATTATGTTTCAGCTTGGGCGGGAATTCATTATTTTGCAGGAAGAAAGCAAAATGCTAGTTCTGATAAAAAAGAAAGCGTTTTAACTTGGCCAGAAGGGAACGCCAGATTAGCATCTCATCTCAAAAAATATACTCATGAGAAAACATTGAAAAATCATTTGGTTTATGAAGTAAAAGTCAAAAACAATAAGGTCGTTGCTAAAGTATTTGATGATGCTAAAAAGGTTTCTGTAGAAATTATTGCTGACAAAGTAATCATGGCAACACCACAGTTTGTAAATCAGTATCTTATTAAAGATCGAAAAGAATATACGAAAGAGTTTCATTATGCCCCATGGCTTCTGGCTACTTTAACCGTTACTGATTTATCAGAGAATTATAGTTTTCCTCTTTCTTGGGATAATGTTATTTATGGAGCAAAAGGATTAGGATATGTTTATGATCAGCATCAAACTTTAAATCAGATTCAGACGAAAAAAGTAATTACTTATTATCATAGTTTTTCATCCTCTGATTTAAGAAAATCAAGAAAAGAACTCTATAAGAAAAATAAAGAATATTGGAAGCAACTTGTTTTTGATGATTTAAAAATAGCACATTCTAATATTGAAGATTGTACAGAACAAATGGAAGTCTTTTTGTTGGGGCATGGTATGGTTAGCCCAGTACCAGGGTTTATTTTTGGGGAGGCTAAAAAGAAAGCATCGAAAAGCATTCAAAACGCTATTTATTTTGCGCATACAGATTTATCTGGAATTTCAATTTTTGAAGAAGCTTTTCATCACGGAATTAATATTGTAAATCAAATTTTGGATGAGACAACCTTGGATTCATAAGGCTAAAACAGATCTAATATTTATAATTGGTCCATCTTTTTTTGTATTGGCACTTATTTTTCTGTTTCAAAAATATATAGAAGAAATTGAGAATAAATACTCGTTTTACACGTGGCTCTTTTTAATTGTTTTTATTGATGTTGCACATGTGTATGCAACTTTATTTAAGACCTATTTTGTAGCTGATGAATTCAAAAAAAATAAAAAAAGACTATTGCTTCTGCCTACTATTTGTTTTGCTATTGGGATAGTTCTTTTTTCTTTTGGGAGCCTTGTATTCTGGTCATTTTTGGCTTATGTAGCAGTTTTTCATTTCATAAGACAGCAATATGGCTTTATGCGTTTGTATGCCAGAACTGAAGAGAAAACTAAACTTTCTGTTGGTATAGATAATCTTGCAATTTATGCTTCAACAGGTTATCCAATGTTATATTGGTTCTTTTCTTCTGGAAGAAAATTCAATTGGTTTGTTGAAGATGAGTTTTTTCGTTTCCATAATTCATCGTTATTGGAAATACTCTTTTTTGGGTATGTTGTTATTATGGTGATTTATGTAATCTACACAGCTTATAAAAGTATCACTAATAATTTTTTTAATATTCCTAAGAATGCTATTATTCTAGGAACGGCACTTTCATGGTATTTTGGAATTGTTTACTTTAATGATGATCTTATTTTTACTTTGCTAAATGTAGTATCACATGGAATCCCTTATATGGCGTTAGTTTATTTTAGAGAAATTGAAAATAAGACAAATACGAATTGGGGAGTTTTTAGTTATTTAAAAAACTATAATTTGATTTTTATTTATATCTTGATTTTATTGGTAATAGCTTTTACAGAAGAGTTTTTATGGGAGGTTTTGGTTTGGAATGAGAATTTTTCACTTGAAAAAATTGATTTCTCGAATTGGCAATTTATAATAGTTCCATTGCTAAGCGTACCTCAGTTTACACATTATTTATTAGATGGATTTATTTGGAAATCGAAAAAGAATGATTCAAAAATATAGTTTTTCTGTATTTATGAATATAAGCTTCTATGTTTTCTCAAAGATTTAGATTTTCAGATTAAATTCACTAAGCAGTATGCTTTCTAGTTTCTCTGCTTCGAATAGATATTCTTTAGCAATTCCATTTTCTATGGATTTAAAAGAATTTCCGAATAGGATTTTTTTGCCAAGTGGTGTTTGTAAAACTGTAATTGTACTTTGAGTGAAAACTGAATCACTATGTGTTGAATTAAAATGATTTGCAGGTTTAAAGTCAATCCATCTCTGATAGGATAAATCAAAAGAATATAGATTCTTCCATTCCTTATTTAGTTTTACGCGTAGTAGGTATTCTCCACGTTCAATTTTTACTAGAGAAAATGTTTCAAGACCTTGCTGTACTTCAGATTCGTTATTGTTCAGTTGTAGAGGTTCTCTAATTCCGCTGCCACCAAAACCCAAATCGATGAGATATTCCTCATTTTCGATAAGAGCAATTAGTGCCATATGTGTTTTAGCATTTTCGATGGTATTTACTAATGGGCGGGCTGCAACAAAACGATACGGAATTCCTATTTCTTGAAGCACCAAAGCAAATATTCCATTGACTTCATAACAGTAACCACCACGATTTTGTCCAACAATTTTATGGACAATATCATTTACAAGCAATGATACAGATTTGCCTGCTTGAACATCTAAGTTTTCAAACGGAACACTGTACAGTTGATGTTGCATTAACTTTCGAATGCCATCAATACTTAAATTAATGTCTCCAGTAAAATGAATTCTATCCAAATAATCTTGTAAAACAAAATTGTCTGAATCTATGTGATTGAAGTTTGTTTGTTCCATCATTTTTATTTTTTGTCATTTGGAGAATTACATAATTGATTTAACGCCAATTAATCTATCCAGAATGTTCCTGTAAAATAGGTTTTTGCTTTTCCACTTATTAAAACTCTTTCGCCATTATCAACACAATACAATGTGCCTTCTCTTTCTGAAAGCTGTTTAGCATGCATTTCTTTTTTGCCAAGTTGTTCACTCCAATATGGGATTAAAGAACAATGTGCTGAACCTGTAACAGGATCTTCTAGGATAGAAGCTTGTGAGGTGAAAAATCGCGAAACAAAGTCACAATTATTTCCTTTTGCGGTAACTACTACACCGCCAGGATCAAGGTTTATTTTATCAAAAGTTTGTCTGTCGATTACGATGTCTTTAATCTCCTGTTCGGTTTCGTAGACTAAAACATAATCTCTAGATTTTAAAACTCTTTTTGGCTGAATGTTTATTGAATTCTTGATGATTTCTGGAAGTTCAGCAGGAACAGGTTTTCTAGACGGAAAATCCAAAGTGTATACATCATCGGTAATTGTAACAATTAATTCACCGCTTAATGTATCAAATACTATAGTGTTTTCAGGATAGTCAAGAATAGCTTTTAAAGTATGGGCAGTTGCAAGAGTTGCATGTCCGCATAAATCCATTTCAATTTCGGGAGTAAACCAACGTAGGTGAATCCTTTTGTCATTAACAACAAAGAAAGCGGTTTCGGCAACTGCGTTTTCTTGGGTAATTTTTAGAAGAATTTCATCAGGTAGCCAATTTTCTAAGGGGACAACACAAGCAGGATTTCCTCCGAAGATTTTATCCGTAAATGCATCTATTTGATATAAGTTTAATTTCATTGAAATTGGTTTAAAAATTAAAGATTTTGAGTATTTACTCTCCAGTAAATAGTATTTTGTTACCAAATGGGTCTATAACCTCTACACAATAAATGGCTTCGTTCCAGAAAGCTTTTTCAATTCCGGGTTTATTGTATTTATAGTTTTTCTGAATTAATTTTTGATGATATTCTTTTAAGCCAATAAAGTTCTCAATAATTATTTTTGCTCCAGGAGAACAATCGCCGTGATGTTCGCTCAAATGAATCTCTATATCTTCGAGAGCAACTCGAATATATAAAGGAAAGTTTTCTCCAAAAGTATGTTTGTCAAGAATCTTAAAGCCTAGCCAGTCTACATAAAATTGAATAGTTTTTTCATAATCAAAAATTCTAAAAATAGGTCTTATAATTGCCATGATAGATTTTGTTTAAGATACTATAAACGAATTACTTTTTTTCTTCTTTAACAAGTAGTTTTAGTGAATTGATATAATCTGTATCAAACTCTATTACTCTTATTTTTTTGGGATTAAAACTTAATTCGCCACCAAATTTCCCTCTAGTTTCTAGAAAATCAATGACTAATTCTTCATCGTCTAGTTTTATTAACTTCCCAAGATAAACTGCTTTTTCAGATTTTTTTGCAATCTGAAAAATATCATATTTGTTTGTTATAAAAGTAAGGATAGAAGAGAGGTCTCTAAGCGGAATTATTTCATCTGAATTGGTTTTTAGGCCTTTCAATCGTATAACACTTTCAGTAAAAGCATTGTCTTCATCGCGAGTGATAGATTTGATGTTTTTGTTTTTTAAAATTACATAACCATCAATTATAAAGTCAACAGGATTGTTTTTGATTAAAATCCAATCATCTGTGTAATCTATAAGGAATCCAGAGAAAATTTCTTTTCTGTCTTCAAACTCGATTGAGATTAATTGTCTTAGGTAATTGTCCATTTTATTGATTGTTACTTATTGCTTTTAAATGTTTTGGTTCTTGTATTTCTCCATTTCCAAACGACCAGTTTTCGCCTCCGTTATTTTCAAGCAGAATTATGATAATGTCACTTTTTAGAATTTCTGTTGTACTCGAAATTTTAATTGTAATTTGAGCATATAATTTTGCTTTCTGCTCTTTTGTTCTTCCTTGTCCAGCGGTTATTTGAACGTAAACCATATTAGCTGTATGCGTAATGCCAAGGTAGCTTTTTGGGTATTTAATTTGTGTGCTTTCTAGTTCTTCAATTACGTGAAAATAATCATCTTCAGGAATATTGAACTCCTGAATTAGTGATTCGTGTATTGCGATCGAAATGTTGTCTTTTGTTTCTTGTGATAATTTTTTCGGCAGACTTATTCTAACAAATGGCATAATTATTCTTTTACTTGTTCAACTAATTCTAGTCTTTTTACAACTGTGTTTTTCTTTAATATCGTTCCTGGTGATAATACTGCATTTGCTCCAATTTTGGAATTATCTCCAACCAATGAACCGAATTTTTGACTGCCAGTCTCGATAATTTTATCATTGTGCAAAACTGAGATTTTCTTGATGTCTCTTTCGTTATAATGGTTGGCGGCAATAGAACCTGCTTCAAAATTAATATTGCTTCCAATAATGCTATTCCCAATATAGTTAAAGTGGGCAATTGCTGTTGCTGAGCAAATAATACTGTTTTTAATTTCGCAGCCAGGACCAATTTTCACTGCGTTTCCTAGATAAACTCCTTCTCTAAAATAGGCATGCGCCCCAATATAGCAATTCTCTCCAATAATTGCTGGTGCCTTTATGGTTACACCATCTTCTATTGTTGCTGTTTTATGAATAGCAATATTGTTGTTTATGGTATAGGTATCGTCAAGATTTGGAATCGTTTTCTCTATAATTTCTTTTAGATTGTCAGTAATATTCCAAGGTTCTAAGTTTGTTAGGTTTGGAAACAACAAAGAGAAATCTTGTATGAAATCATTAATAGTTATCATCTCAATCTGGTTTAATTGTTTTTTATTTTGATTACACCGCTTTTGTAAAGGTCAATTGCTTTTGCTATTATTGCTTTTAGGGTGTCAACCGGTATGTCTTCATTAGGTTCAAAAAACATAATTTTCATTCGGGAACGCTTTTCGGCTATTAACTCAGGATTGTCAAAATGTTTTCCCTCAACAATACCGAGGTAAGGTTTATTATTCGTTTTGTGAGTCCATAAATAGCAAAACATCTTTCCTTTATAACAAAAGAAAGGCATGCCGTATTTTAATGTATGAGTGATTTCAGAATCTTGCGAAAGAATGATTCCTCGCAATGCAAGTAAACAACCTTTATTAGGCTCCTCTTGCTTTAGGTAGAAATTATCAAGTTCTAAACTCATTTTTGTTTTTATTAATTTTTTAAGACTAGTTTCATCATGATGTCCGTTTGAATATCATTTCCTAATTTAAAATCATGTTTGTCAAATTCTATAAACCCATTTTTGGTATAAAAAGCCAATGCTCTATGGTTTTCTTCCCATACGCCAAGCCATATATAATCAACGTTTTTCTGTTTAGCAATTAAAAGTGCTTTTTCATATAAAAGTTGCCCCACTTTTTTGCCTAAAAATCTTTTTGAAACGTAAATGCGTTCTATCTCAAGGGCATCATTATTTTTTAGTTCTGTTTGTGCATCCCCAGAGTTTAGTTTTAAATATCCAATAACTTCATCGTTTAATGAAGCGAAATAGAATTCAGAATTTGGATTTTCAATTTCTTTTTTAAGTTTATCAGATGAGAAACTGTTGGACAAATAGTTATCCATGTCTTGTTTGGAGTTGTCTTCCAAAAAGGTTTCTAGAAAAGTTTGTTTTCCTATAACTTGCAGTCTTTCAATATCTGCAATTGTTACTTTTTCTGTTTTTATGATATCCATGAATGTCTGTTATTGTATTTTTATTGTAAGTAAGATTGATGACTTTGGCCATTTCTCATTTCACTATTTACATTTTACCTCTCCTAATATCAGGTCAAATGGATTATATTTTTGTGGTTTTTATTTCAATATTAAGAGCAAACTGCTCCTCAATTTGAATTTCCTTACGACTATTTTTGTCTATGTCTTTACCTTCTTTAGTCCATAGAAAAGGGAAAAAATTAAAAACGGTATTTCCGTCTAATTTAGAAACTTCAGTTTCCCAATTTTTCCATCTTAGATTTTTATAAAACTCATTCAAATCATTATTGAAACAAAACGATAAAAATTCGCTATAAGTTATGTCAAGAGGTTCATATTCTAAATTATCAGGTGCGAAATAATATATTTTGCCCAGATCACTACCCAAGTCACCACCATTTAGAATAAAAAAACCACCAACTGCATCATCAGCAATTAATAGCAGTCTTGGATTTTCTCCAAACTCTTCAGTAAATTTTCCAATATTCCAATCAGGTAATGAGCGATTTAATCTTTCACTTCCTGAACCAAGAATTCTAATCCATCCATTGTCAACTAATATTCCACCAGTACTAAAAATTATTGCACCCATCGGAGATCGAGTAGATACTTGAGTTTTATATAGTGCATCTTTAGCCTTATCAGTATTAGCTTCTAAAACTTCTACTTTGTTACTAGCATCATTTATCCATTCGGTTACGATATCCCATCCTGGATCAGTAGTATTAATTAATTCGTCTATATTTTTCATTTTACCTTATTCACATTCTACATTTTACATCATCTAGTACCAATGGTTATCTGATAAATCAGGTTCAGCGTAATTTATAATTTTAGCTTCTTCTAATTCAATTAATTTTTGTCGGATAGGTTCGTATTTTAGTGTTGATGGAACTTGTATTACAAAATAGTCATTATTGAATTTCTCAGATTCGCAGCCTAGTTCATTAAACATTTCGCGTAAATCATTTATCTGAGCGGTTTTGTCTAAAACAATAACCTGAATTGTTGAGTTTCCAGAATGTTCAATCGTTTGTTTATAGACCAATTTTTGTTCTGTTTCGTCAAATTCTGCAAACACTACATCCTCACAAGAAACGGGAGCATAAAACGGAATATTATCTAATTTATATAATCCATTTTCAGCGTTAATTGTTGTTGCCCATAATGTTTCTACAGCCGATTCGTTAAGGATGTTACTGAAAAATCTAAAAAGTATTTTGACATAATTGTCTTGTTCTTCTGCCATTTTATTTTAATGCTATTTTTTATTATAATTTATCTCCCCATTCGCTTGGGTTAAAGGGTTCGAATTCCCTTTCGGTAAAAGCTTCAGTTAAAATTCCCGAAGAGCACAACCAATTCACAGTTTCTTCGAGTGTTTTACCAGCTTTGTATATCATTTCGCTATTTCGAGGTAATACATAATACTCGCTTTTGTAAAGAATAATTTCATCCCCGTCAAATGTATCTCCAATTCTAACGGAATCTAAAACCTGTTCTTTTGTTAAGACTGCTGCGCCTTCATCCCAAAACCAATATTCTGTAATTCTATTTTTCCATTCAGTAATAGTCAGTACGATTGTTTCCGGAAGATAGATTCTTACGTAGGTTCCGCCTAAAATTCCACTTCCGTATGTTACAACATATTCTTTATAATTGTTGTCAAAAGTTATGTTTAATGTTTGTTCGCAGGCTTGAATGTCTTCATCATCAGCAAGAAACAAGTCGGTTCTGTGGGTGTTGTAATTCGGAATTACTTTATAGTTGTCGAAGTTCATGCGTTTTTTATTTTTAATAGCTAAGATATGGCTTTTTTATTGTTGAGAATGTTATTTTTCAATAGAAAAAGCCGTAATCACAAATTGCGATTACGGCTTTTTAGTAAATATTATTTTGGGTATTATACCAATTTTGCAGCTACTAGATATTCAGCAATCTGAATTGTATTTGTTGCAGCACCTTTTCTTAAGTTGTCAGCAACAATCCACATGTTTAAAGTGTTTGGTTGGCTTTCGTCACGACGAATACGACCTACAAAAACATCATTTTTACCTTCTGCATAAAGAGGCATCGGGTAAGTAAATGTGTCAATGTTATCTTGAACAACAATACCATCTGTATGATGTAAAATTTCGCGTACATCATTTACAACAAAATCATTTGTAAATTCAACGTTTACAGCCTCACTATGACCTCCAACAACAGGAACACGAACAGCAGTTGCTGTTACAGCGATAGTGTTGTCACCAAGAATTTTTTGTGTTTCACGAACCAGTTTCATTTCCTCTTTAGTGTATCCATTTTCTTCAAAGCTATCACAATGTGGAATAGCGTTTCTATGAATAGGGTATTTATAAACCATTTCGTCTTTTATTCCAGCGTATTCATTCTCTAATTGTTTTACCGCTTTTACACCAGTTCCTGTAATAGATTGGTAAGTAGAAACAACGATTCTTTTAATGTCGTATTTTTTGTGCAATGGAGCCAATGTCAAGACCATTTGAATAGTCGAACAGTTTGGATTTGCTATAATTTTGTCTTCTTTGGTTAATGTAGATGCATTGATTTCTGGAACAATCAATTTTTTTGTAGGATCCATTCTCCAAGCAGATGAGTTATCGATAACAGTTGTTCCCGCTGCAGCAAATTTTGGAGCCCATTCTAATGAAGTTTCTCCACCAGCTGAGAATATTGCAATATCAGCTTTCATATCTACAGCTGTTTGCAATCCAACTACGGTGTAATTTGTTCCTTTATATTCAATTTGTTTTCCAACTGATTTCTCAGATGCAACTAAAATTAATTCAGTAACAGGGAAATTTCTTTCCGCTAATACTTTTAGCATTACTTCGCCAACCATACCGGTAGCGCCTACAATCGCTATTCTCATCTTTATATTTTTTATTATGAATATTTATATTTAAAGTGCAAAAATAGGCATAATGGAGATTAAAACAATCGGCTTCACAAAAAATAACAAAAAGTTATATTTGTAACAAAAAAGAAAAACCGTTCAGATCCTGAACGGTTTAGTTAGACAATAGTGTAGCGGATTATTTTTTTAATAAATCTCTAATTTGAGTCAATAATTCTTCTTGAGTTGGTCCAGTTGGAGCAGGTGGTGCCACTTCTTTTTTCTTAGCATGGTTTATTCCTTTGATGATTATAAACAATACAAAAGCAACAATTATAAAGTTAATTACCGCTGAAATAAATAAACCATATTTTACTCCTCCAAAAGCGGTTAGTTCTTCGATTGTTGATAAATGCGCAGCGTCTAATGCAGGCTTTAACAGCAATGGAGTGATAACATCTTCGATAAATGAGCTTACAATTTTACCAAAAGCTCCACCAATTATGACACCGACAGCTAAATCTACTACGTTGCCCTTCATTGCAAATTCCTTAAATTCAGATAACATTCCCATATTTGATATTGTTTTAGTTTGAAATTTTTACTTATTCGAAAATAAGTAATATTTCGCATATTTTAATTAATTATCGACTAAAATATTACTGACGGAAAAACACACGTTTGACACGTTGCGAAATACTGGTCAAGATTTCATAGGGTATAGTGCGTAATTCTTGGGCCATTTCTATCACGGTTGGGCTTTCGCCAAAGATTACCACATCGTCACCTTCCTTACAATCAATAACACTGACATCGACCATGAGCATGTCCATACAAATGTTTCCAATAATTCGTGCTTTTTGACCTTTTATGGTTACAAAGCCAACTCCATTACCCCAAAGTCTGGCAATTCCGTCGGCATAACCTATCGGAATTGTAGCGATTCGAGTTTCTTTTTCGGCCATAAAACGACGCCCATAACCTACACTGTCATTGACAGGAATGGTTCTTACTTGGGATATAATTGATTTTAATGTGCTTACATTCTCCAAGTATTTTTGTTCAGCGGGGTCATTAGAAACTCCGTATAAACCAATTCCTAAGCGCACCATATTGTATTGGGCTTGTGGGAAATTGCTAATTCCTGAAGTATTTAAAATATGACGAATCGGATTAATATCTAATGCGGTTAATAATTTAGAAGATAGCTTTTCGAATAAGTCAATCTGAGAAAGAACAAAGTCAAAATGCTTCTCTTCATCACTAGTTGCCAAATGAGATAAAATACTTTTTACTTCAACGGTTGAATTTCCTTTTAGAGTGGTAATTAACTCATCGATTGTATTGGCTTCAAATCCCAATCGATGCATTCCTGTATCTAATTTTATATGGATTGGAAAATGGTGTAGTTTTTTCTCTTTGGCAATTTTTAAAAAGGCTTTTAAACCTTTTATGCTATAGATTTCAGGTTCTAATTGGTGCTGAATAATTGCAGAGAAACTAGTCGATTCTGGATTAAGCACCATAATAGGTAGTTTTATACCACCATTTTTAAGAGAGATTCCTTCATCAGCGAAAGCCACACCCAAATAATCTACTTTGTGATGTTCAAGTAATTTGGCAATTTCAAGACCACCGTTTCCATAACTATATGCTTTAACCATCACCATCATTTTGGTGCTAGGGTTTATTTTAGATTTAAAAAAATTGAGATTATGACCAATGGCGTTGAGGTTAATCTCAAGAATTGTTTCGTGAGTTTTCTCTTCAAGTAGCGCAACTATTTCTTCAAACTGAAACGAGCGGGCTCCTTTTATAAGAATAGTTTCGTTTACAAAATCCAATGATTCATAGTGAGCAATAAATCCGGCAGTATCAGGAAAGACAACGCAATTAGAAAATTTGTCTGCAAATTTTGAAATGGTTGAACCAATACCAATTACACGGCTTATCTTATTCGATTCAATAAGTTGAGCTACTTTTGTATACAACTCTTCATTAGTAAATCCGCTCTGAAGAATATCCGATAAAATAACAGATTTCTTTTTGAATTTATGTTGGCTTTCCAAGAAGTCCAATGCAATCTTTAGAGATTGAAAATCTGAACTATAACTATCATCGATTATACTGCAATTATTGATTCCGTTTTTCACTTCTAATCGCATCTCTACTGGATACAATAAATGCATTCTGTTTTGAATGGTAGCCGAATCATATTTTAAAGACAACAAAACCATTAGACATGAAGCAGCATTTTCTATAGAAGCATCATCTTGAAACGGAATAGTAAAATCGTTTATTTCGTTCTCGTATTTGTATTGAATTAGAGTGCTTTCATTATGCGTTTCTTTTTTAGAAATTAAAACATCGGCACTTTTATCAGTAAAACTCCAAGAGAAAAGCACTCTGGATTCTAGCATATATTCAGCTGCAAATTGAGTCAAACAAGAATGTACTACCTCGGTTTTTTGATATATAATTATAGGAGATTCTTTAAATAAAAGTAGTTTTTCATCTATTTTTTGTACAAGATTCAAAAAACCTTCATCGTGAGCTGAGCCAATATTAGTAAGAAGTCCAATTGTAGGTTTTATGATCTTCTCTAGTTTATCCATTTCTGAAGTTGTAGAAATTCCAGCTTCAAAAATACCCAGATTGTGTTTTTCATTGATTGCAATAATCGATAACGGAACACCAACCTGTGAGTTGTAACTTTTAGGGCTTCGAATGATATTATGGTCGGGACTTAATAAAAAATTAAGCCATTCTTTTACTATCGTTTTTCCATTACTTCCGGTTAATCCGATAATAGGAAAATCAAAATGACTACGATAATAAGCAGCCACAGCTTGTAAAGCAGCTAGAGGATTTTCGACAACGATATAATTAGCTCTTTGTGTGTATTTTTCAGGAATTTGTGTTACCACAAAATTATGAACGCCTTTTTCAATTAATTCCGGAATGTAATTGTGGGCATTATTGTTTGGTCCGCTTAGAGCAAAAAATAAAGTTTTAGGTCCGTTTTGTAAAGAACGACTATCAATAGAAATATGGTCGATGTTGATATCAGAATTACCACCAAACCATTTAGCATGAAGTGTTTGAATTATGTTTTTAAGATTTATAGGCATTATGTTGTGTACTGTTTTATGTTGAAATGTAATAGGTAAATTGATGGTAAATCAGATTCAGAAAATTATAGTGTAATTTGAAACATTAAAGGTAGAAAAGAGTTTTTAATATTTTCTTAAAAATAAACCAGATTCTATAAGCGTATCTATATTTTTTTATATTTGTTCAAGACAATAAATTCAAGCCGTTGAAAAAGATTCTTCCAATAATTTCCTATCTATTCCATCCATTGTTTATTTCGATGTATGCGAGTGTGTTTTATCTTTTTTTTAAAGAAGATGTATTTGCTAATGAGGAGAAATTTTTTATTCTTTTTCAGATATTAATCATTACGGTTTTGGTTCCCATGTTGTTTTTCTTGCTGCTTCGTTCAACGGGAAATGTAGATTCGATTATGATTCATGAAACATCACAACGTAAGATTCCGCTGGTGCTTCATTGTTTTTTAATTATTTTATTAGTCAAGCGAAGTGTAGTGATTACGCGATATCCAGAGTTGCATTTCTTCTTTCTAGGAGGATTGTTTAGTACTATAATTGCACTGGTATTATCCTTTTTTAAAGTAAAAGCCAGCTTGCACATGATCGCTATTAGTGGTCTAACAATTTTTGCAATTGGTTTGAGCCGACATCTTCAAGTGCCAGGCATGATGTATTGGGTTGCATTTTTTATATTAATGAATGGTTTGGTAGCTTCATCTCGTTTAGAAATGAATGCGCATACCAATAAGGAACTCATTATAGGATTACTGATAGGGGTAATTCCGCAATTGTTGTTTTTGGTTTTTTGGCTATAGAATATAGAAGATTACACCAATATTCATTGTTCTCATATCTATACTTTCAGTAGCAGTTTTAGCCGATTTAAATAAGGGTTTTAAACCATAATAGGCATAGACATTCCAAGTGTTGAAACCAGTTGATAGGTATACACCGTATTGTAATTTCTCAAAATCAGTATTGTTTTTAATAACTACTTTCTGTTCTGAATCTTTGTAAACAGATCGGTCAAACAATACATAGCTAAACTTTATTCCACCATATATTCTCCAAAATTTATAACTGTCGAAAGTAGAGGTTCGCCATCTAAATTCAATAGGGAAATCGACTAAATACTGAGTGAATTTGTTTGTATTAACATCAGAATAATTTACAACAGTATAAATAGGCGCATCGCTTGTTCCAGTAATGGCAAGATTTTGAAAGTAATTTTTGTAGCTCAAACCCAAACCAGCTGCAATTGCAACGTTTCGGTTTTTGTTAATAGGCATATCTCTTAAAAAACCAAAGCTCAATCCTGTTGAGAATTTCTTTTGTGATAATCCGTCAGGACCATTATTTAATGCATTATAAGTTATCGCAAAATAAAACTGATCTTCTCGGTATAGAGAATCAATTTTTACTTTTGGAGTTTCAGTCGCAGGAGTTTTTTCTTCCTGAGCGAAACCATTCAGAAATGATACTAAAAATAAACAACTAAAAAATAATCGCATTTTGGATTTTGGTTTTAATGATTGTTCCAAGAGTATAAGTGATTTTTGCATTTTGATATAAACCATACAAATATAAGATTTTGAGTGTTTCGGTCGTGATTTGATTGTGATTATTCTGTTTTCTGTTATGATTTGTCTGTTTTTTTGAATTGTTTAAGCCTTGTTTGAAATAAACAACTTAGATTTTAATTTCTGAAACCTTACGTAAAGTCGCTGAAATACATAGAAAAGGTATCAAGTAAGCTCGAATTTTTTGACTTTGCATCTTTGCGAGAATATATGGTTTAGATAAAGAAAGGTGCATATATGTTATATTTTTGTGTATTACAGTTATATTTTTTAATGAAACTAACACAGTTTTTATTTCTGTAGCATGTTTTTTATACCTTTGTAGCGCATGAAAAAGAAGCAACTCATACTAAGTATTTCTTTGGCTATAACAATATTGTTCTCGATATTGTTTCAGTCATTCCATAGTTATGAGCATATTGTGCAAGCATTTTCAGAAAAGCAATGTCATCATGATTATAACGTAACAAATACCGAAATAACACATCAGCATCATAATTTCGATTATTGCTATGTGTGTCATTTTGCTTTAAGCAGTTATATTACACCTGAAAAATTTACTTTTCAGTTGCCTACTTTTCACGATGAAATCCCTTATTTCATATCTTTTTCGGAAATAGCAATTTCATTTTCCGGAAGTTTATACTCACTTCGAGGCCCTCCTATAGTTTAGATTTTTAGTATCCGATATATTCGGAATACAACGTGTTTACCCAGTTTTGATTTTCATAAAGTCAAACAAAATCTTCGGTCATAGATTCGAATGGTAAAAATGGTTTACTAATTCTGGTAGTTATCGGAGTTATTGAGCGTATTTATACATTTTTTTGAATCTTTTAGAAAGAAGTAATCATCTAACTATAGTATCATTTTCAATGAAAAAAATCATAATTGCCCTAATTTTAGGGTTTACGGGCTTGATTAATGCTCAGAATACAGTTTCAGGAACAGTAACCGATTTACAAAATCAACCAGTTCCAGGAGTTTCAGTTTATGTATCAGAATTGCATAAAGGAACAACAACCGATGAAAACGGAAAGTATACTTTAAATAATCTTCCAAAAGGAGGATTGCGTATTGTATTTACGTTTGTAGGTTATACGACTCAAAATAAAAACATCGAAAAATTATTAAAAGAGAATACACTAGATATTTTGCTTTCGCAAGCAGCTTTCGAAATGGATGAGGTAATTGTATCAACTGCATTTAGCAAATTACAATCGCAAAATGTAATGAAAGTTGAGCATGAAACTATCAAAACATTACAGCAAAAAGGGACTTCAACATTAATAGAAGGATTGGCGACAATACCAGGGGTTTCTCAAATCTCTACAGGAACTTCTATTGGTAAACCCGTAATTCGTGGATTAAGCGGAAACCGTGTTTTGGTGTATTCGCAAGGAGTTCGATTAGAAAATCAACAATTTGGAGATGAGCACGGATTAGGATTAAACGATGCAGGAGTCGAAAGTGTTGAGGTTATAAAAGGCCCAGCGTCTTTATTATATGGTTCAGATGCTTTGGGAGGAGTTCTGTATTTTAATCCAGAAAAATTTGCTGATGCAGGAGATTTTAAGGCAAATTTCAGTCAGAAATATTTCACCAATACACAAGGAAGTAACTCTTCAATAGGATTAAAAACATCTACAGAAAATTGGAAGTTTTTGGCACGTGGGAGTTTTAATTCACATTCAGATTATAAAGCAGGCGATAGTGACCGTGTAACAAATACACGTTACAATGAAACTGATTTCAAAACAGGAATTGGATATAGTAATTCTAGTTTCTCAAGTGTATTGCGTTACAATTACAATAAACTGGATTTAGGAATCCCAGAAGAAGGATTTGGAGAACAAACAACAACAAAGAATACTGAGTTTCCTAGACAAGGAGTTTTTAACCACTTATTGAGTTTGAACAACGTATTCTTCTTTCAAAATTCAAAACTAGATGTTGATTTAGGTTACATCACAAATGATAGAAGTGAGTTTGAAGATAGTAATGAAGCTTCATTGCACATGAAATTGAAAACGTTTAATTACAGTGCAAAATATCATTTGCCAAAAATGGGTAAAATCGAAACTATTGTAGGTGTTCAGGGAATGCATCAAACGAATACCAATTCGGGAGAAGAGTTTTTAATTCCAGATGCAACAACAAATGATTTTGGTGTTTTTGGAACTGCAAATTACGAATGGAAAAGCAATGTGTTACAAGCAGGTTTGCGTTTTGATAACCGAAATGTAACTTCGATTGCACACGGAGTAGAAGGAGAAGAGGGATATTTTCAAGCATTAGACAAATCGTTTGATAGTTTTAATGCATCGTTGGGTTATAAAACTAATCTTGCTGATGATCTAACATTGCGTTTAAATGTTGCTTCAGGATTTAGAGCGCCAAACTTAGCAGAGTTAACATCAAATGGAGTTCACGAAGGAACAAATCGTTATGAAATTGGAAACGGAGCTTTAAAAACAGAGCAAAACGTACAAACCGATTTGAACTTAGAATATAAAAATAGCCATTTTGAATTTTTTGTAAATGGATTTTATAACCACGTAAACAACTATATCTATACATCACCAACAGGAGAAATCATCGACAATAATGATGTTTTTGCCTACATTCAGGACAATGCTAAATTGTATGGTGGAGAAGTTGGATTGCATTTTCACCCACATCCTTTAGATTGGTTGCATTTTGAAACTAGTTTTGAAACAGTAACAGGTAAGAAACAAAATGGAGATTACTTACCATTAATTCCTGCAAACAACTGGAACAATACTATAAGAACAGAGTTTAATATCAAAAACTGGTTCCAAGATGGATATGCAACTTTAAATGTGAGTTCAACATTTAATCAGGATAATGTAAGTGGTTTTGAAACAGCTTCCAAAGGATATTCTCTAGTTAATCTAGGATTTGGAGGAAAAGTGAAATTAGGTAAAACAGCTTTTGATGTAAATATAAACGGAAATAATTTATTCGATAAAAAATACATCGCACACTTATCACGATTAAAAACAGATGGAATTCCTAATATAGGACGCAATGTAGTTCTAGGAGTAAACTTCAATTTGTAGGATAATAAATCTTATAAAAGATGGCTAAAAGCGCTAACGATATAGTTAGCGTTTTTTATATTAATTAGAGAGAAAAAATAACTATTTTTGCTATAAACCGAAATATTATAACAATGAAAAAAATTAGTATTCTAATGGCTATAACCGCTACAACAGTCGCGTTTGGACAAAGTCAAAAATCGAATTCAATAAAATATCCTGTGAGTAAAACAGGAGAGACTATTGATACATATTTTGATGCTAAAGTAAGTGATCCATACCGTTGGCTAGAAGATGATAAATCTGCAGAAACTGCTGCTTGGGTAAAAGAACAAAACAAAGTTACCTATGCATATTTAGACCAAATTCCTTTTCGTGATGAGTTAAAAAAACGAATGGAAAAATTATGGAACTATGAAAAAATAGGAGCTCCTTTTGTAAAAGGAAAGTCTACATATTATTATAAAAACAACGGATTACAAAACCAATCTGTAATATATAAAAAAGGAGAAAACGGTAAAGATGAAGTTTTCTTAGATCCAAATACATTCTCAAAAGACGGAACCACATCGTTAGGAGGATTGGATTTTACTAAAGATGGTACTATCGCAGCCTATTCTATTTCAGAAGGAGGAAGCGATTGGAGAAAAGTAATTATTATCAATGCTCAAACTCGTAAAATAGTAGAAGATACATTGGTAGATGTGAAATTTAGTGGAATTGCTTGGAAAGGAAACGAAGGATTTTACTATTCTAGTTATGACAAACCAAAAGGAAGCGAATTATCGGCTAAAACAGACCAACATAAATTGTATTTCCACAAATTGGGAACTCCACAAAAAGAAGACAAAGTTGTTTTTGGATTGGATCAAAAAAGAAGATATATTGGAGGTTATGTAACTGATGATATGAAATATTTAATCATTTCAGCTGCTAATTCTACTTATGGAAATGAGTTGTATATTAAAGATTTAACTAAAGGGAATAGCCCAATAGTTACTATTGTAGATAATTTTAATAGCGATAATTCAGTAATCGAAAACGAAGGAACAAAATTGTTTATCGAAACCGATTTAAATGCACCAAACAAACGTATCGTAACGGTTGATGTAAGCAATCCAAAACCAGAAAACTGGAAAAATTTTATTGCTGAAACTGAGAATGTACTTTCACCATCAACAGGAGGAGGGTATTTCTTTGCAAATTATATGAAAGATGCCGTTTCTGTAGTAAAACAATATGATTATGCAGGGAAATTAGTTCGCGAAATAAAATTGCCAGCACTAGGAACAGCAGGTGGATTTAGTGGAGAAAAAGGCGATAAAGTGTTGTACTATTCATTTGCAAATTATACAACTCCAGGAACTATCTATTCTTTTGATGTAAAATCTGGAAAATCAGAAATTTACCAACAACCAAAAGTTGATTTCAAAAGCGCAGATTACGAATCAAAACAAGTATTCTATACTTCAAAAGATGGAACAAAAGTTCCAATGATGATTACTTATAAAAAAGGATTAAAATTAGATGGTAAAAACCCAACTATTTTATACGGTTACGGAGGTTTTAATGCAAGCTTAACGCCGTCATTTAGTATTGCAAATGCAGTTTGGATGGAAAACGGTGGGGTTTATGCAGTTCCAAATCTTCGTGGAGGAGGAGAATACGGTAAAAAATGGCATGATGCAGGAACAAAAATGCAAAAACAAAATGTATTTGATGATTTCATCGCAGCTGCAGAATACCTTATTGCTCAAAAATATACATCGTCAGATTTCTTAGCAATTCGCGGAGGATCAAACGGAGGATTATTAGTAGGAGCAACAATGACACAACGTCCAGAATTAATGAAAGTTGCTTTACCAGCAGTAGGAGTTATGGATATGTTACGTTACCATACATTTACTGCAGGAGCAGGTTGGGCATACGATTATGGAACATCTCAAGATAGCAAAGAAATGTTTGAATACATCAAAGGATATTCACCAGTTCACAATGTAAAAAAAGGAGTTCATTACCCAGCAACTATGGTAACTACAGGAGATCATGATGATAGAGTAGTACCAGCACATAGTTTTAAATTTGCAGCAGAATTACAGGAAAAGCAAACAGGAGATAATCCAGTTTTAATCCGTATCGATGTAAAAGCAGGACATGGAGCAGGAAAATCAGTAGCAGCTACAATTCAAGAAAATGTCGATATTCAGGCATTTACATTGTACAATATGGGATTTAAAGCATTACCTAAAAAGTAAGACTTAAGACTTAAATAGTTAAAAACAGGCTTCTCTAATTTGAGGAGCCTGTTTTTTTTATGAGATTAAATTTAACCGCTAAGTTCGCAAAGTCCCTATAGCTATCGGAATACGCAAAGGACGCGAAGTTTTAAAATTCGTAGTTTTTTATTGTTTCACGCAGATTCTACAGATTTAGGCCGATTTAATTAGCGAAAAATCTGCGTGCATCAGCTTAAATCCTTTTAGATCTGCGTGAAAAATAATCCACGAATCGGTGACTAACTTTTTTAAGCAATTCTTTTCTCTTAAATTTGGAACAACTAAAAACCAAAAAAATGGAAATTGTTAGATGGGGAATTATTGGCTGTGGTAATGTAACCGAAGTAAAAAGCGGACCAGCATTTCAAAAAACTAAAAATTCAGCCTTAGTTGCTGTAATGCGTAGAGATGCAGCCTTGGCAGAGGAATATGCCAAGCGTCATAATGTTCCCAAATGGTATTCGAATGCTATCGATTTGATAAATGATCCAGAGGTAGATGCGGTTTATATTGCAACGCCACCATCATCGCATAAAGAATATACGCTTTTGTGTGCCAAAGCAGGAAAGCCAGTGTATGTCGAAAAACCAATGGCGATGAATTTTGAGGAATGCAACGAAATGATACAAGCGTGTAAAGAAAACAATGTGCCATTGTTTGTTGCTTATTATCGCAGGTGTTTGCCTCGTTTTTTAAAAATCAAGGAATTAATCGATCAAGGAGCTATTGGAACACCAAGGCATGTAAATTGTGTTTTATACCATCCTTTTGAAGCAAGATATGATGATGAAATTAATTTGCCATGGACTGTTTTGCCACATATTTCGGGTGGTGGAATATTCGTTGATTTAGCATGTCACACATTAGATTTCTTAGATTTTGTTTTCGGTCCGATTAAGTCGGTTCGAGGTCATGCCACATCGCAACTTATGGCATATCCAGCCGAAGATAGTGTTTCGATGTCATTTTTGTTCGAAAACGGAATTCATGGTTCTGGATTATGGAACTTTGCAAGTTATAAGCGTGAAGACAAAGTCGAAATCGTAGGCGATAAAGGCAAAATATCATTTTCAACTTTTGGTAATGATCCGATATTATTTGAAGATAAAGACAGAAATATAGAAAGCTTCCCAATAGAGAATCCGATACATATCCAGCAACCACTTATAGAAACTGTAGTGCAAGAATTATTAGGTAATCCGGGTTGTCCGTCTAATGGGGTTTCGGCAGCGAGAACCAATTGGGTTATGGATGCCGTTTTAAAAGAATTTAGAGAAGCACATAAAAAGTAGGATGCGAGATGTGAAATGTAAAAAGTAAGGTGTGAAAATGTAAAAAGTGAAATGTAAAAAGTAAAAAATGAAATATGGAGATTAACTAATCTCTATATCTCACATCCCACATCCCACATCTCTCACATTTCACATCCCACAATAAAGCCGCTTTTATGTAAGGAAATAGTGTTGTTTCTTCAGTTTTAGGTTATCTTTAGAATTACTTTACAAATTCTACACTTCAATGAAACATTTTCTTCAGTCAGCTCATTTTAAAAAGTATGCTAAACGCATTGCTTTCTTTGTTTTAGGGCTCATTGGTTTGGTATTAATTGCTTCAGGTGCATTGGCATATTACTTTAGCAATAACAAAGCCGAAATTGTTTCTAAAATAAACGATAAGATAAATGATAATATTAGTGGGGAAATACATATTGGAGATATTCAGTATAAGTTTCTTACGGGCTTTCCTAATCTAACCTTAGCCTTAAAAGATGTTGATTTAAAAGATAGTTTGTGGGCAGAGCATAAAAGAACATTTCTTGTAGCAAAAGAAATAGAAGTGCGATTGAATGTCATGAGTTTGTTATCTGACAAAATAGACTTTCATAAAATCGAAATAAATGATGCAACACTCGATTTGTACAACGGCCCAAACGGAATAACAAACACGGATATTTTTAGGAAAAAGCCAAAAAAAGAAAGAAAAGAGAATGCAAAAACCACCTTGGTTGATGAGATTAGGATGAGTAATGTGCATTTTATTTCCGAAAATAAACCACGAAATAAATTATTTGACTTTGAAGTAACGGCATTAAAAGCCCAAATCGATTACGATGGAAAGAATTGGGAAACCGATGTTTTTGTAGATACCAACGTAAAAAGTATGGCATTCAATACAGAAAAAGGAAGCTTTGCCAAAGACAAACGAATCAGAGGGATTATTGCAGTTGTATATAAGTTAGAGCAAAATAAAATTACGGCCAATGTTGATGGACTTGAAATAGGAGGAGATAAATTTAATGTTAAATCCAGTTTTGACGTAAATCAAGCGAATTCCAATTTCTTGATTGATATAAGAACAAGGATTCTATGGAAGGATGCAACCAATTTATTAGCCAACAATATTAGCTCAAAGTTAAAGTTTTATGATTTAAAAAAACCAATAGGAGTAACATGTGTTCTCGATGGTGATTTTAATGCCGAAGGTGACCCAAAGATTAATGTAACAGCCGTAGTAGAAAACAACGAATTGCATATCCCGGATGGATCTATTTCAGACTGTAGCTTCAACGGAAAGTTTACCAATATATTCAAAGAAGAACTGGGATGTGAAGACGCTAATTCGGCTATAATAATAAAGAATTTTAAAGGAGCATACAACAAAATGTCTTTTGCGATTCCAGATGCAATGATACATAATCTTGATAAGCCAGTTGCAACAGGAACGCTAAATGCTGATTTTGATGTGACCAACCTCAACAATATCATCAACAATGATTTAATGCATTTTTCAAACGGACAAGCCAAAGTCAATTTTAAGTTTGAATGTGATATCATCGATTTGTATTTTAGAAAACCCAAGTTTATAGGAAGCGTTCGAGTTGCAGATGCAAGTTTAAAATATATTCCAAAAGGGCTAAACTTTGAAAAAACAAACATACAGTTGGACTTTACAGAACAGGCACTTTTAATTAAAAAATTCGCGTTCAAAGACCGACACAATACAGTGTATGTAGAAGGTAGAGTCGATAATTTCTTGAATCTGTATTACGATGCTCCTGAAAAAATGTTGATTGATTGGAATATTTATAGTCCAAGTATCGATGTAAAACAATTTATAGGTGTGATTACAGCAACGCAACAGAAGAAACATACTGCTAAAAAAACAGCCAATCGAGAGAGCTTTTCAGATCAGTTGCATACAGTCATAAATAAATGTCAAGTGGTGTTGCAACTTAAATTAGATAAGTTAGCCTATGGAAAACTAACAGGCTCGAATGCTAAAGCTACAATTAAATTAACCAATTCAAATGTAACGGTTCAGGATGGATTTTTGAAAACATCAGGAGGAACGGTTGCTTTCTCGGGAGTGTTGAGTCCAATTGGGAATAAGTATAGACTTCAGTCAAATGCACAGGTTAATAATGTGAATATTACTAGTTTTCTAACTTCATTTAATAATTTCGATATTACCTCTTTTGAAGCAAAAGATATAAAAGGAAATTTAACAACCAAAGCAAATATAGCAGGGGTAATGGATTCTCAAGGGAATTTAGTGCCAAAATCAGCAACCGGAAATGTTAGTTTTAAAGTCAATAATGGTGCGTTGGTAAACTTTCAGCCAATTGTAAAAATAGGGAAGTTTGCATTTCCGTTTCGAGATGTGAAAAATATTACATTCAGTGATTTGTCAGGAAACCTAGCTTTAAGAGGACATGATATTGATGTCTTAGGTTTAAAGGTGAGTTCGAGTGTTTTAAATTTTGATGTCGAAGGAGTTTATTCTCTAGGTAATAATACCAATCTAGCGATGACAATACCACTCCGAAACTCTAAAAATGATGCCAAACTAGCCACCAAAGCCGAGCGCGATGCCATTCGCAACAGAGGAATCGTTTTGCATTTACTTGCCGTAGACGAAGGCGGGAAAATCAAAATTAAATGGGGGAAGAAAGATAAATAGGATTCTAAATTTTCAACATAATAATTTTTTGGAAGTTGTAAAAAAGCTACATAAACACGTGATAATTCCTTTTGATATTATTAATATAAATTTGACTATTACGGTTTTCCATAATGAAAATTATTAGTTAAAAGTTATATTTGTTGTAAATTAATATGATTTAGTTTTAGTAAGGGCTCTATGATAATAAAAAATAACTCGTGTTTCTATGAATAATTGACTGTTATTTATTGGTTAAATAAGTTTTTCCATAAGAAGAAAAACTTATAAAATTTTAAAGGCAAAATGGAAACAATTTACTAATACAGTATAGAAGCTTGTAAAAGTAATGAAAGCAAACATTCAAGAATTATTAATTATGGGGAATAAGGAAAGCATTTGACCTAATCTACACCAAAATTAATTTATAAATTAAAGAATCCAAATGGATGAAATACCAATTATAGATATCTTCGCAGGTCCAGGAGGTTTAGCAGAAGGATTTTCATCTTTAACAAACGAAGATAGAAATCGAATTTTCAAAATTTCCTTATCAATTGAAAAGGATGAATATGCTCATAAAACACTTAAACTAAGAAGTTTTTACCGACAATTCCCAATTGGGGAAATACCAAATGATTATTACAATTTCGTTAGAGGAGAAATTACAATAGATCAACTTTATAGTAATCATCCGATCGAAGCAGATCAGGCAAATGAAGAAGCTTGGTGTGGAACACTAGGAACACCCGATAAAAAGGATTTAAATGGTGTAAGTGATGAAGAAGTTGATGAAAGAATTGAACGAGCACTAAATGGAAACCAAAATTGGGTACTGATAGGTGGCCCACCTTGTCAGGCTTATTCATTAGTAGGACGTGCCAGACGTCAGGAAATAATTCTTAACGAAAAAACAGATAAAAGAGTTGGTCTATATAAAGAATACTTAAGGATACTTGCCAGACATAATCCTGCAGTTTTTGTTATGGAAAACGTTAAAGGTATATTGTCCGCAGAAACAGAAAAAACTAATGTTTTCAATAAAATATTGAGTGATTTAAAAAATCCTCTTGATGCATGCATGTCTGAAGGAACATTTATTGATAATGAACAAAAAGTTAAATATCGCATTTATTCACTAACTGTTGAGCCAAGAGGTTTTGATGACAATGGAAATCCAATATTTGAACCTAGAGACTATATAATTAAAGCAGAAGATTATGGTGTACCTCAAAAAAGGCATCGAGTTATTTTATTAGGCATTAGAGAAGATGTAAATGGCCCAATTAGCATACTTCAAAGCAAAAATCAGGTAACATTAGAATCCATTATAGAGAAGTTGCCAATACTTAGAAGTGGAGTTACTAGAACATTCACTCACAGTGGGACTGTGTATGATAAAGATGGAAAAATAAAAAAGAAGCGTTTTTACGAAAAATTAGAAGATTCACCAAAAAACTGGCAAAATCATATTACAGAATTTAACAGAGTGATAGATGAAATTATTCCTCAGGTTAATGGTGTAGTTAAAAAACAACTTCCAATAAATCTTGGTGTGCCTTTCATTAAAACTTTGAAGAATAATATTGATGAAACACATCCATTATTTGCATGGTACAATGATAATCGCTTAGGAGGTGTTCTTCATCATGTGTCAAGAAAACATCTGCTACAGGATTTAAAAAGATATTTATTTGCAGCACGATACACTAAATTAAACAAAAATTTTCCTCGATTAGAAGATTACAAACAAGCGGGAAGTGATCTGCTACCAGATCATGAAAATGTAGAATCAGGAAAATTTACAGACAGATTTAGAGTACAATTACCAAATATTCCAGCAACAACTGTTACTAGTCATATTTCAAAAGATGGTCATTACTTTATTCATTACGATCCTTTTCAATGTAGAAGTTTAACAGTAAGAGAAGCAGCAAGAATTCAGACTTTTCCAGATAATTATTATTTCTGTGGAGAGCGTACTAGCCAATTTCATCAGGTTGGAAATGCGGTACCTCCATATTTAGCATATCAAATTGCAGAAATAGTTCATAATGTTTTGAATCCAATTCCCGAAAATAAAAAAATACAACCAGAAATAGTAGAGACAAATGGAAGCTAATCATAAATTAACACTAATAATTAGTTATTATCTATCTCGATTTAACGATACTGGATTTAGAAATTTAGGTTATACAACTTGGGACGAAGCTTTTAAAGATATTTCTATAAAACTGAATGTTAAAGAAAGTTCTGTGAAAAATTGGAGAGACGAATTTGATCCGATACATGGTCATAGAGTTGGATGGTATCAACGACCAATGAGCCCAAGCCGGGTAAATGTTGTAAATGCATTTGAAGGTATGAGCGAAGAAGATTTAAGAGAGATAATCCTTGATATTTTAAATAAAAATATTTTTAAAGAAGATCAAAATTTAGAAATTATAAATACGGTAATCTCAGATAAACAATATGATGGGAGTGGGAGATTTATTTTAAGAGGACCAACTGGCAAAAAAGCAGAAGACTACTTTATTCAATATCATAAAGAAAATGGTTTACCAATAGAAGGTATACTAATAGACACTAGAGAAAAAGGGTGTGGTTATGATTTTGAAATAAAAAATACTCAAACATATTTCGTAGAAATTAAAGGAATAAATGATGCGTCTGGTGGTATCGTTTTTACGAGTAAGGAATGGTTGATAGCAAAAAGAAAAAAAGAAAAATATTTTTTAATTATAGTTTCTAATTTAAACGATGTGCCACAAATTAAAATAATTAATAATCCAGCTAAAGAGTTAAATCCAAAAAAAAATATATTCACAACAATTCAGATCAATTGGAGTATTAGTGGAAAAGAGCTTAATAGATAGAATAGACTTTATCAACTATAAACATATCTGAGCTATCATTTCATACAGTAAACACTTTGAGATTAGTCTAACGCATTAAGCAAAATAAGCTGTAAAGTCTTTGCCTTAAAAAAAATAAAATGGATAAATACAAAGCTGAAATTGCAAATCCAAATCCAAAATCAACGATAAATTCATATCGTAGTTTTGGCTACAACCTTTCCACTGCAATAGCAGACATCATTGATAATAGTATTTCTGCAAGCGCAGTTAATATTGAAATTGATTTTCTTTGGAAAGGTAAAGATTCAGTCATTTCTATTCTTGATAATGGAAAGGGAATGAATTTAGAGGAGCTAATTAGTGCTATGACTCCAGGAAGTAAAGATCCTGAAGATACTAGGGATGAAAAAGACTTGGGCAGGTTTGGTATGGGGCTAAAAACGGCTTCATTTTCGCAATGTAAAAGGCTTACGGTTATTACAAAGAAAGAAGGTTTCTCAACGATTAAGCGTTGTTGGGATATTGATTTTATTAATAGCGAAGAGAAATGGACTTTATTAGATTATGTTTCAGATGAATCTTATTTAGATCCACTTAATAGACTAAAAAGCGGAACTTTTATTGTTTGGGAATTATTAGACAGAATCGTAGGTAATTCTAAAGTTGAGAATGAAGCTGTTAAAAATGCTTTCTATCAAGAAATGACTACTGTAAATGAGCATTTAAGTTTAGTTTTTCATCGGTTTATCGAAAGTAAAAAGATCAAACTTTTTACAAATACCTATGAAATTGAACCATGGAATCCTTTCCTTTTAAATCTTACTCCAAAGCCTGAAATGGGACAATTAGAAGTGTTAATCAATAATGTTGAAGTAACATATTTTATTCTTCCACATATGTCAAAAATTAGCAATGAAGATTATGAAAAATCAGGTGGTCCTTTAGGATGGCATCAACAACAAGGTTTTTATATATATCGAGGAGATAGGTTACTTGTGTCTGGTGACTGGTTAGGAATTGAAAAAAAGAGAGAATATTCAAAATTAGCCAGAATTGCGATTAATTTTCCTAACGCAAATGATTTTGATTGGAATCTTGATATAAAAAAATCAACTGCAACACCACCTATCGAAATAAGAAAAGAATTAGCCAGAATTGCAAAAATGGCTGTTATGAAGTCGGCGAAAATATACAATTGGAGAGGGCAAAAAACGGTATCTTCGGATTATAATAATCGATCTTTTGAGAGTTTGTGGAAAGATGAAACAAACAGAGAAGGTATAAAAAAATATAAAATAAATAAGAAGCACCCAATTATAAAACAATTGTTTGATTCTGAAAATGAAAACAGACTTTTTTCAAAAGCCTTAAAACTTATTGAAGAAAATATCCCATTAGAATTGATTTTATATAATCAAAATGAGAATCCATCTTTTCATGAGTTAGAAAACATTCCTGAGATTCCTAGCGATGATTTAATCCAGTTAGCAGCAGAGTTATATAAAATTTATTTACTTCAAGGTATACCTGAAAATTTGGCTAAACAACAAATAATGAATTCAGCACCATTTAATCTATTTCCATTAATAAATGATTATTTAATTTAATATGAACGATATAAAAAGCTCAGCTAGATTAATAGCGCATACACTTTTATCACATGCAAAACAAAATGACGAAATAGCTGACGAAATAATTTTGAACATTATTGACAGAGTTGAGTCAACAATGGCATCTGTTGGTCAGGTAATTGACAAAAGAGAATTATTTGAAATATTAGTAGCAGATTTCAGTATCGGTAAAGGTTCAATTACTGAAATGAATGGAGACATTACACCTTGGCTTTATTCCAGAAAGGATGAAATTAATTGGGAATTATGGAGTAGATATAAATCATACATGTACGAAAAAGATCCTTCTTTTCCTATTAATGATTTAGATGATTTTACAGATAAAATATTAGACAAATGTTATAATCCTAAAGAATCAGGCTCCTGGGATAGGCGAGGTATGGTTGTAGGTCATGTACAATCAGGTAAGACGTCAAATTATGTTGGTTTAATCAATAAAGCAACTGATGCTGGATATAAAGTTATAATAGTTATTGCAGGGACAATAAGCTCTTTGAGAAGACAAACTCAAGAACGTATTGACGAAGGTTATATTGGTAGAAGTAGTTCTGCTTATATAAATAACAATGGTGAAAATAGAATCATTGGTGCTGGTAAGTATAAGGCAGATACTGATATATATTCATTAACTTCTTCATTTTATAGAACAGGTGATGAAGGTGATTTTGATAGAAAAGTCGCTAATAGATTAAATATTCCAATTGGAAAAAATCCAGTTGTATTTGTAATTAAAAAGAATAAAGGTATTCTTGAAAATTTGATAGATTGGTTTTCAAAAGATTCAAATATTAGAATAGTAAATGGTCAACCAAAATTATTTGATGTCCCAGTATTAATAATTGATGATGAAGCTGATGCTGCTTCCGTTAATGCGACAAAAGATATAAATGAGATTAAAACAATTAATAAATTAATAAGAACTTTATTAAATGTATTTGACCAAAATACATTTGTTGGTTATACAGCGACTCCGTATGCTAACTTATTTATTCCACAAGATTATAATGAGGAACTAACTACAATTGTAAAAGGTAAAACCTATTTTATTGGCGAAGATTTATTTCCAAAAGACTTTATTATTAATATAATAGCTCCGAAAAATTATATTGGCGCAGCTAAAATATTTGGTTTAGAAAATCCAGTTACTGGTGAAAGCCACGAACCATTAAATGTTTTTAGAGTTATTGATGATTATGACCCACCATTTTTCAGGACAATAAATAAAAATAATAAGGATCAATTACCTGAATATTTACCTGAAAGTCTCGAAACAGCTTTAAAATCTTTTATTCTTACTTGTGCTATTCGAAGATTAAGAGGACATGAGAAAAAACATAATTCTATGTTAGTCCATGTTGCTCTTTATGTTAAATGGATTGATAGAGTAGCATCTTTGATTAATGAAAGAATGAAAGATTTTAAAAATTATATAAGTGCAAATGATGCTCAATTTTTAAAGGAATTAGAAGAATTATTTATAAATGATTTTTTACCTACAACTGAAAATGTAATTGAAAATATAGACTACAAAGACAGTAGAATTGAATTGCATGATTGGTATAGCGTTAAAGCAGAATTAAAGAAAGCAGCTTCTAAAATATATGTTAGAGCTGTTCATGGAACCCGCTCAACTACAAATTTAGAATATAAGGATATTGATGAAATAGATTATTCTTTATATGAAGATGGTTTTTCTGTAATAGCTGTTGGTGGTGGTAGATTGGCTAGAGGAATAACTTTAGAAGGTCTATCAACAAGTTATTATTTAAGAACAACAAGAATGTATGATTCGTTGATGCAAATGGGTAGATGGTTTGGTTATAGACCGGGTTATGTCGATTTGTGTAGATTATATACAACAGAAACTATTTATGAATGGTTTAACCATATTACAATGGCTACTGAAGAAATGAGATATGATTTTGATGAAATGACTACTCGTAATTTAAAGCCAAAAGATTTTACATTAAAAGTTAGAAATCATCATGGACTATTGGCTATAACAAGTGTTGCTAAACTTTTTTGGGCTCAAGATATTACAATGTCTTTTTCAGGTTCAAATCCTCAAACTTATTTGTTACTTAAAGATAAAAAATCAATTCAGAACAACTTTAATAATTTAAAAAACTTATTTGAAAAACTAGAATATCCGACTAATGAAAACATAAAACAAATAAGAAATAAAATTAAATATTTATTATATAGAAATGTACAAATAGAGATATTAACTGATTTTATTGAGAATTATAAAATAAACATTCCTTCAATAAATAATCAAGTGATATCTGATTATATTAAAAGTCAGAATAAAAGTAATAATATAAGAGAGTGGAATATTTGTATAGTATCCAATACAAGTGAAAAAGTATTATTATATGATGAGGGAGTAATTAAGAAGCCTGAAAATAGAACAGAGTATAACACTCAAAAATATAGATTATCAGCTGATGGAAAAGAGATTGAATTAGTTTGCAGTGTAAGAAATCAAACGGAACATTCTGATTCATATAAAATAACTAAAAATCAAATCGACGATGTTGTTGATCGTCAAGTAGATTTAGCTGAAAATGGTGCTGGCAGTATAAAAGAGAGAAGAGCAAATGAAAGTAAAGGTTTGCTTTTAATTTACGCTTTAGATGAAAGAGGTACAACGAAAGTTGAAAACGGAATTCCGATTATTGGATATAGTATACATTTTCCAAAAATTGAAAATGAAGTTCAAGTTTCTTATTCTGCAACAATAAAAGAAGAATTAGATATAGAGCCAATGGAGGATGATGATAATTATGATAACGAATAATTATGATAAATATTAAATCTATTTGGGAAAGTCAGCTTCCTACTGATGAAATTATTATAAAAACGCAACTTGAACATGTTAAACCGTTCAAATGTTTTGCAGCTACAAATCATATAACGGGTAATCACTTATACATATTTGAAACATCTAAAAATGCTAAATTTCCTGAATTTAAAAACTTTAAGTTTAAGGGTTTATTTATTGAAGTATTTGAATTTGAATATGCAAAAGAATTGCATATTTATCTTTTAGACAGTCATTTGAAAGATGTTTTTAGTTTGTTTATTGAAAATATTGTTGAAGAAATTTCAAAAAGTATTACTGAAAATGAAGCTTTAATTGAAACTTCTAATGTAGTTTTAAAATGGAAGAGATTATTTGATAAAATAAATTTCCTAGGGCTAACAATTGAAAGACAAAAAGGATTAATGGGAGAACTTTTACTATTCAATTCTTTGTTGGATGAAGAATATACTATTGATGCTTTATTGGAAAGTTGGACTGGTCCAGATTATAATGATAAAGATTTTCATTTTGGCTCATTCGGTATCGAGGTAAAGTTAACTTCATCAAAAGTTCCAAAAATTAAAATATCAAGTGAAAGACAATTAGATAGTGAGAATTTAAATAAACTATATTTAATCTTATATGTAGTTGAAGAAGTTAAGGACAAAGGGTTTTCATTAAATTCTATTATTGAGCAAGTCAGAACAAAAATTAATATTAATCAGAATGCCTTAAAGATTTTCAATGAAAGGCTTTTATTAGTAGGTTATTTTGATGAAGATTTTGAAAATTACAAGCGTCAGTATGCCTTTAGAAAAAGAAATTTTTATGAAGTTACTTGTGATTTTCCAAGATTAGTAGTTTCAGATTTACCAATTGGTTTATTTGACACAAAATACAACATAGAACTATCAGCAATAGAGCAGTTTTTAGTAAATAACGAATCAATACTTGAGTTAATAAAATAATGGAGAGAGGTTTAAAAAATTATATTGAGTCTGTTAAGTCGGATGTGGCAGCATTAGTCTATTCTGACGGTGAAGGAGCGAGTTTCGAAGATAAATTTACAGAACATTGTATTGAGATCTTAGATCATATTGGTAAGTCAGAAGGTGCTAGAGTATTATCTTATATTAATCCGGATTCTCAAGGCCGAATTGACTGGAAAATAAATGGATATTGCCTGAAAGATGAATTTAAAGATGATTCTAATAAAGTTCATTTTGAAACTCTAGATTTGTTTATTACTTTTTATAATCAGACATCCTACGATTTTAACATAGCAAAAGACGACTTTAATAAAAGTATAAATCAAATCAAAAAGTTTTTAAACGCAGCTCTTAAAGGTCATATTAATTATGTGGATCCTGCTCAGACAGAACTGAATCAACTTTTAAAAATCATTATTAAACAAAAATCAAATTTTGATAGAATGAATATTTTTTTCTTGATCAATGGTAGTTCAAACCATGATATGGAAAAAGTTACAATTAAAGGATTTGAAGATTTAGACATTTTTGTCCATGTATGGGATATTCCAAGATTCTATAAATTAAGTGAGTCATCAAGTAACAGAGAGCCAATTGAAATTGATTTTAAAAATTTGATTTTAGATAATATTAATGGCATTCAATGTCTGAAAATGCCAAATCTAAACGAATTATATGAGTGTTATTTAGCAATATTACCAGGGCAAGTTCTTTCAAAACTTTATAAAGAATATTCAAACGAATTACTTGAAAGTAATGTTAGAGCATTTTTAGGACAAACAGGCAAGTTTAATAAAGGGATTAGAGATACCATTAGAGAAAAACCTCAAATGTTCCTGCCATATAACAATGGAATTACGGCGACGGCTGAAAATGTAGAAACAACAGTTAGTGATAATCAATTGTACTTAACAAAACTGCTAGATTTTCAAATTGTTAATGGAGGTCAGACTACAGCATCGTTATTTCACACTCAAAAGAAATTTAAAGATGCAGATTTGAGTAATGTGTTTGTCCAAATGAAACTAACCGTTATTAAAGATGTTGAACAAAAAAATATTGAAGTTCCAAACATTGCTCGTTATGCAAATAGCCAAAATAAAGTATCTGAATTAGATTTGTCTTCGAACAATCCGTATTTTGTTCAAGTTGAATCTTTATCAAGAAAGAAATATGTTATTGACCCAGAGAATAGAAATTTATCTACCCTTTGGTATTTCGAACGTGTGAATGGTCAATATAAAGAGTCTTTAAATAAATTGGCCACTCCTTCTCAACAAAGAAAATTTAAAGAACAGCATCCGACAAATCAAAAATTTGTCAAATCTGATGTTGCTAAATTTATTAATATTTGGGAATTAGAACCTCATTATGTTTCGCAAGGGGCTCAGAAAAATTTTATTCATTATACTAAAAAAATAAACGAATTAGTTAAAAAGAATAAATTGCCAGGTGAAAACTTTTATAAAAAGTTAATTGCAAATGCTATACTTTTTAAAACTGTGGACAAACTGTTTGGTAGAAAAAATATAGATGCAATTGGAGATACCAACTTAAAATCATTTACGGTTGCTTATACACTATCGTATTTTTATTATCTAACTGATAACCGACTGGATTTATGGAAAATCTATGATGAGCAACATGTAGATGCCAGAATTATTAGTGAATTACAAAAACTGATTGTTGTTGTTTACAATCAGTTGGTTAGGTCTTCAAATAACTCTTTGATATCAGAGTACGCAAAACGAGAATCTAGTTGGAAGCTGCTAAAGGAAGAAAACTATAATATTAATATTGAAAAATATTCAGAGTGCTTTATAAATACAGACTTGGTTTTATCAAGGGAAGCTGAAACAGAAGAAGTGGACAATAAATCTGAAAACAATCTTATGAACATTACCAAAATATTAGGTTTTGGTAATAAGTTTTGGGATGGAATATCGAAATACGCTTTGAATATTGACGAACTGAAGGGGATATCTACTGATATTTGGGAAATTGCTAGTAAAATAAAGAGATCAAAAAACCTTAGTAGTAGAGATATAAGCATCGGAAACAAATGTTTGACATATATCGATGAGAATAATATTAATCCTGAAGATATAAAATTTTTATCTAATGAAGTAGAAATAGAAGTTGTTGATGTAAAAGCAGTCTATGACAGATTAAAACTGATTCCTAAAGTTGATTGGACAAAAATATTTGATTTGGGAGAACAAACTCAAATATTTGATTATCTTGAATTTTTAAATCTAAAATCAGTTTACAAATCAATTTCAAAGAAGGAAAATATAAAGGAAGTCAATGTTGTCAAAGCTTTAAATTCCATTAAAAAACTATCTAAATTTGGTTTAAAGTACTAAAATAGAGGTTATTAGTTGTTTTTTTGGGTAATGGAATAAAAGAGCAGTATATTGAGGATTTGGAATAATTATAATTGTATTGCAGTTTTATTGGATTTATAATAAATACATTAATGGTTTTTAAATATAATTTGTATGGATATCCATAATCAAGAACAATGCTCCAAAACATACGTATCATTAAAAAACACTGCAACAAAAGTCAAAGTGTCTTTGGCAAAAGCATTAAGGATTCTAGGCTATCGTTACAGAAAAAAAATAACAAAACAGTTCTCGGTAAATCAGACTTTATCTTTAAAAAAAAACAAAGCTGTCATTTTATAGATTAATTATTCAGTTTCCAAATAAGGATTTAAAATTTCTGTTAGTTCATTCAACCAATAGAAAACGCTTTCGGGGGTTGTTTTTTCGAGTTGCGGGGTTTTGCATTCTTTCATTACACTTAAGATAAGGAGTTTTTCATTTTCATGTTTTCTACAACTTAGTGGTTCTATTGTTGTGGCGTTTTTTGTGTGATTTCTCCTTTGTCGAAATGACAAGATTGCACGAAAAAAAACTCCATTTATTTTCATAATGTTTTATTAACTCTTTCGTTTTTTTGTTCAAATTTTGATAGCTTTGAGAAACAAACATTAAATATATAGTAAGATGAAAATTCAAATCAACACCGACAAAAACATAGAAGGACACGAAAGATTAGAAGCTTATTTCTCTGGCGAATTAAATAAATCGTTGGCACGTTTTGAAGATAAGGTAACACGTATCGAAGTACATTTTGGAGATGAAAATGGAGATAAGTTTAGTTTAAACGATAAGAAATGTGTGATTGAAGTTCGTCCTGTAAAATTGCAGCCTATTACTGTTACAGATCACGCCGATACACTTGAAAAAGCTTTTCAAGGAGCTTTGGGTAAAATCAAAAAATCACTTACTACAACTTTTGAAAAAATGAAGGAGTATTAATTCATATATAATAATTTAAAAAAGGCATTATCTCAAATTTAGATAATGCCTTTTTTTATTTTAATAAAGCGGTCATGTCTTTCCAGTGAAGTATTTTGACTTTGTCATGGAGACGATTAGCAGTATTAATCATTGCTTTGGCAATATCGCTCGCTTCAATGCCTTTGTACTTGCTTAATTCACCCATAAATAGCGGATTGATAATCTTTACTATTATTTTGGAAACTTTTTCAAGAGGTCGACTCTCTTTTCTATTCCCTAAAATGATTGAAGGGCGGAAGATATAGGTATGGTCAAAATTCAGATTAAGAATATCTTGTTCTGTTTCTCCTTTTGTTTTGACATAAAAAACAGTTGAGTTTGGGTTTGCTCCAATTGAGGAAACTAAAAAAACAGCTTTAGCTCCATTTTCGTTAGCCAGTTTTGCTGCCAATACAGGATAGTCATGATCAATTTGGTAATAGATTTTTTTGTCAGGTGTTTTCTTTTGAGTACTTCCAAGAGCGATATAGATTTCGTCAGTCTGTATGTCTTTTACTAAATGATCCAAAGAATGGAAATCACCAATTAAAGTTTTTAATTTTGGATGTTGAATGTTTAGATCTTTTCGGACTACAATTGTTATTTGATCGTAGTTAGAGTGGTTCAACAAATACTCAAGAATATAAGAGCCAACCAATCCGCTTGCTCCATAAATAATTGCTTTTTTCATAAAATGAGGGGATTTGTTTTTATGTAAGTTAAAGAAATATTGGTTTACTTTATAGTGCGATTGGATTATATTTTTTTGAAGCAAGTAAAATGAGCTGTTTTAGAGCAGTTCAGTAAAATTATTTCCTAGAGGTCGTGTTTTGAAATTTTATCAATCTATTAAGATAATAATAACGCTTTTCGTTAATGTAAAAAGTAATTTTGAAGCCTCAAAAAGAGACTTGCTTTTTATGAAAAGATAAGCGACTTAATGGGATATCAAATAATAAATCATTTAAAATAAATTCATGAAAAAGCAATTACTCGCATTATTAACCGTAATTTTTATAGGTTTTGGTGCAAATGCGCAAGTTAAAACACCAGAGACTAATGTTTTGGTTCTTATCCATTCTCAAAGTGGAGGAACATATAAAATGGCAAAAGCCATGGCAGAGGGAATTCAGGAGTATCCAAATACAAAAGCAACAATAAAAAGAGTTCCTTCGATTAATCCAAAGGAAAAACTAAATGCTGAGGTAGAGAAATTGCCAGTTGCAACTATCGAAGAATTGGCTAATTACGATGGAGTAGCTTTTGGTAGCCCAGTTCATTTTGCAAACATCAGTGCCGATATGAGTTACTTTTTTAGTAAAAGTATTCCAATTTGGACTTCAAGAGTTTTAGAAGGAAAACCAGCAACAGTTTTTATGTCGGCTGGATCAGGAGCAGGAAAAGAAGCAGCGATTTTGTCTTTTTGGAACATTCTAGCATCACACGGAATGGTAATTGTACCTACAGGAATTATGGGAACAGCTACTTTGGATAAAACAGTTCCACAAGGAAATACTCCTTTTGGTGCAACTTCATTAGCCGGATCTACAGGAACAAGACCTTCTGCTAGCGAATTGAATTTGGCAAAAGAGCAAGGTAAAGCTTTGGCGAGAGTTGCTTCAGGATTAAAAAATACTGAAAGTGCTAAAATGCTAAAAGTTACTCCTGCAGAAACTAAAGTAGGTTTTGATGTCAATAAAGTATTAAAAGACAATAATATTGTGATTCCAGAAGCTCCTATGCCAGTTGGGAATTATGTACCATATACAATTTCAAATAATAAAGTATACATCAATCAAGTAGCATTGAAAGATGGTAAGATATTAAATCCAGGAAGAATAGGTGCGACTGTTACAGATGAACAAGCTAAAGAAGCAACGTATCAAACTATGCTAAATGTTATTGCGGTATTGAAAGTAGCTTGTGGAGGTGATTTGAACAAAGTGAAGCAATGTGTTCAGCTAACTGGTTATTTTAATACAACTCCTGAATATACAGGGCATGCAGGTATTATGAATTCGGCTTCTAATTTAACAGCATTAGTTTTTGGAGAAAAAGGAAAACATGCAAGAGCAACAATTGGTGCAGCTTCGTTACCAGTAAATTCGGCAGTTGAAATTCAAGCAATTTTTGAAATCGAATAAGAAATATCTTTTTAGAATAAAAATGGAAAACCCGAATACATAGTAAATGTATTCGGGTTTTTATTTTATGATAAGTTGGTTTATGACTTTGGTAATGCAGCACCTACGGCAATATCGCAACGGTGTCCTTCTTGTCCGTGTGGAGGATTCATTCCTGGAGCAGTTGCATCAGTATTTGGTGCAGGAAGAGGAAGAGCCATTTGTTGGCTAACGGTTCCTGACTGAGATTGTGTTTGCTGAGTAGTTGTTTTTGGAGCAGCAGAGTTTAATGGTGCGCCTACTGCAATATCACAACGATGTCCTTTTTGTCCATGAGGAGGATTCATTCCTTTGACAGTAGTAGTTGTTGCTTGAGTAGTTGCTGTATTTGTTACTACAGTTGTTGTAGGAGCAGTTTGAGTTGTGGTTGTGGTTTGCTGTGTTGTTTGTGCTGGAGCAGCAGAATTTAATGGGGCTCCAACTGCAATATCACAACGGTGACCAGGTTGTCCATGAGCAGGATTAATTCCTCCAGTAGCACCCATTACAGTGTTTGGATTAGCTACTGGCGCTGGTGTTTGAACTGCTGAATTTACTTTTGTCGTGTCTTGTGCTAATCCTAGTTTTACCAATTCAGATGCAGGAGTGCTTTCTTGAGGTTCTAATTCTTTTTTACAAGAAACTAAAAGGATTGAGGAAATGATTAACGAGCTTATAAAGATTTTCGAATTCATGTGTAATTATTTTAAAGTTCTCAAATATACTCGTTTTTTTAATTTGTATTTGTTAAAAAGTGTTAGTGTTTAGTTTTGTTTCAAGTTTAAGGTTTCAAGTTTTCCTATTGTGACTTAAAACTGCGATTGCTCATTTTTGTTTCAGGTTTCAGGTTAAAATAAACATTGCGAGCTTTGCGGTTAATTTTTTTTGCCACAGATTATAAGGATTAGAATGATTTCTACTGCGACTGAAAACTGATAGCAGCTACTGTTTACTTTGTTTCAAGCTCTGCGACTGAAAACTGAAAACCTTTTACTATTTATATTCCAATTTTCTTAACTTTAAAAACAAATAATCTTATACTATGAAAAAAATAATTGTATTACTGGTATTCATTACCTCTTTTGCGAAAGCACAAACTTCTGATACTGATAAAATCAACAAAACCCTTGATGCTTGGCATAAAGCAGCTGCCGATGCTAGTTTTGAGCCTTATTTTGCTTTGATGGCTAATGATGCTATTTTTATTGGAACAGATGCAACAGAAAATTGGAACAAAGCCGATTTTAAAGTTTGGGCGAAGCCTTTCTTTGATAGAGGAAAAGCTTGGAACTTCACAGCATTAGAGCGTCATGTCTTTTTTGATAAAACTGGAAAAACAGCTTGGTTTGATGAATTGCTTGATACGCAAATGAAAGTTTGCCGCGGATCGGGAGTTATGGTAAAAGAAGGAAAAGAATGGAAAGTAAAGCATTATGTCTTGTCTATGACTATTCCAAATGATAATGTGGATGAAGTTGTCAAAATAAAAACACCGATAGAGGATTCTATAATTACGAAACTTAAGAAAAAGTAAGTAAAGGATTCGTTTTTAGACTTTTGAAAGCTGAGGTTCGAATTTTGTTATAATAGTATTGATAATTTGATATCTTAATTAGAACCTCAAAATGGTATACTCTCAATAAAAGGCTTTTAAAATTGTAATATTGATTATAATTTAGTAGCAAGTGCTATTTTTTTAATACTTAAAAAGCAAAATATTTGTTTTTTTATAACTTTGACCCCTATAAAAATAGGGTTGAAGTAAAGTATTTTAAAAATGAAAATAGAAAAGCGCTGGATTATCTCTTTTATTATTATAAGTATTGTATGTATAACAGGTGCGTTTTGGCCAACGGTTAGCGGAACAGATTATGTTTTTTCAGAATTTGGAACTACAGATCATATTGTTCCTGCCGATGTGGCTTGGATGCTTACTTCATGCTGCTTAGTTTTGATTATGACACCTGGTCTTTCCTTTTTTTATGGAGGAATGGTTGGGAAAAAGAATGTAATCTCTACCATGCTTCAAAGTTTTATTTGCTTAGGAGTAGTGACACTTTTGTGGGTAGTAGTAGGTTTTAGTCTTGCTTTTGGTGAACCAATAGGAATTCATTCAGGGGGAAATTTTTATAGCTTCGTAGGAAATCCAACAACATTTGCCTTTATGGATTATGTGGGAGTTTTGCCTCATAAGCAATTGGCAAATACGATTCCGTTTATGTTGTTTGCTTTGTTTCAAATGAAGTTTGCAGTGATAGCACCAGCAATTATTACAGGTTCATTTGCTGAAAGAGTTCGTTTTATCTCATACTTACTTTTTATATGTTTGTTCACCATATTTATTTATGCTCCTTTATGTCATGCCGTTTGGTATCCTACAGGAATCTTGGGAACCTATTTTGGAGTTAAAGATTTTGCAGGTGGAACAGTAGTGCATATGAGTGCTGGTTTTGCAGCACTAGCCGGAGTTTTGGTTTTAGGAAAAAGAAAAAATAGCCGACATATACCTACCAATATTCCTTTTGTGTTATTGGGAACAGGAATGTTATGGTTTGGGTGGTTTGGTTTTAATGCAGGTTCAGCTTTAGCCGCAAATGGAGTGGCAGCAATGGCCTTTGCTACAACAACAACTGCATCTGCAGCAGCAATGTTAACTTGGGTGTTTTTTGATAGAATCAACGGACGTAAAGTATCTGCTTTAGGGGCATGTATAGGAGCAGTTGTAGGGTTGGTTTCGATTACTCCAGCAGCAGGATTTATATCAGTACCAGAAAGTATGTTTTTTGGATTTAGTGCGGCATTGGTTTCAAATATGGTAGTAAATGCTACTTTCTTAAAGAAAATTGATGATACACTTGATGTATTTGCTTGTCACGGTGTGGGAGGGATCATGGGAATGATTCTTACTGCAATCTTTGCACATGGCGAAAAAGCAAGTTTGCTTCATGGCGGATGGATGGTTTTTGCACATCATATGATGGCATTGGTTCTGGTTTCTATATTTACTTTCTTTGGAGCCTACCTGCTATTTAAATTGACAAATCTAATTATTCCAATGCGAGTATCAGAGGAGTCAGAACACATCGGATTGGATTTATCTCAACATGATGAAACATTAGAGCCCAAAATAAAAAGTGCCATTTAATTATAGCCTTTTACAAAGAAAACCACATCAAATACTTTTGTAGAAAAAAGCCGTTAGATGAGGTTTTTTTCATTTTTGAAATCCAATGCGATTCATTCGTTTATATTCCTTAATTTTGCCGAAATATTTGTAAAAAAGTGGGAAGTAAAAATAAACTAAAGAGATTCAAGGAAAACGAAACATTTGATAACGTTTTTCAACCAACGAGAGAAGAAGTTGTAGGCGATTTATTTCCGCTTAAAGGGAAATGGAATAAAGACTTCTTTAAGAATGATAATCCGTTGGTACTTGAATTAGGTTGTGGAAAAGGAGAGTATTCAGTAGGATTAGCGGAGAGATATCCAAACAAGAACTTTGTTGGAATCGATATAAAAGGAGCTCGTTTCTGGCGTGGTGCTAAAACTGCTGTTGAAACAGGTTTACACAATGTTGCTTTTATTCGTACTCAAATCGAATTGATAAACCATATTTTTGCCGAAAATGAAGTAGATGAAATCTGGATTACTTTTCCAGATCCACAAATAAAATACAAACGTACTAAGCACCGAATGACTAATTCGGAATTCTTGCAGTTGTATAAAAAAATCCTTAAAAAAGATGGTGTTGTAAATTTAAAAACGGATAGTGAATTTATGCATGGTTATACCCTAGGGTTGTTACATGGAGAAGGTCATGAGGTTTTATATGCAAATCATAATGTATACGTAAATGAGGGAAGCCCAGAAGAGGTAACTGCTTTTCAAACATTTTATGAGAAGCAATACTTAGAAATTAATAAGGCAATTACGTATATTCGTTTCAAAATTAAAGCGTAGCTCTTTTTTTAATTCCCAATGCCCATTTTTTAATACATGATACGTAGCGCATGACATTTATTATCCCTTTAATTTTAGGTTTTATTACGGCTTTTATTGGTATTATTCCACCAGGATTAATAAATATGACGGCAGCCAAAGTGAATTTAAAAGAAGGGAAAAAAAATGCATTGTGGTTCGTTGCTGGGGCAGTACTTATTATTTTCTGTCAAGTATATTTGGCGATTTTATCGGCAAGGATTATCGATCAGCGACCAGATGTTGTAATCTTATTACGTGAAATAGGTTTTGTAATTTTTGCAATCTTAACAATTTACTTTCTTTGGATTGCAAAAGAACCAAAGAAGAAGAAAAACAAGATTAAAAATAATAGCAAGAAAAGCCGTTTCTTTTTAGGGATGTTGCTTTCAGCACTTAATTTTTTTCCAATCCCGTATTACGTTTTTGTTAGTGTTACACTAGCATCGTATAAACTATTTTTGTTTGAGAACCATTTTATATCAGTTTTTGTAACAGGGGCAGTTTTGGGGTCGTTTACGGTTTTTTACTGTTATATTGCTTTCTTTCAAAAGATAGAGCAGAAAACAGATTATATACTTAAAAACATGAATATTATTATCGGAAGTATCACAGGAGTAATTTCGATAATTACACTTTTCAATATCATACGGTATTATTTCGCTTAGTTTTTACTTAAAAATAAAGCCATGGCAGAGGAGAATTTTTTCGAAAGGGTTTATGTGATTGCAAGGCAAATTCCGTACGGAAAAGTTACTTCGTATGGAGCTATTGCAAAAGCATTGGGAACTGCACGTTCCGCAAGAATGGTGGGTTGGGCAATGAATGCTTGTCATAATATGGATGATGTTCCCGCGCATCGTGTCGTAAACAGAAAGGGATTGCTTAGTGGTAAACATCACTTTGATGGAACAAACCTGATGCAGCAATTACTCGAAAATGAAGGTATCGAAGTAAAAGACAATCAGATAGTAGATTTCGAAAAACATTTTTGGCAACCGGAAATAGAGATATAGTCTGTTTTAGTCTTCAGTTTCTAGTTTCCAGTTAAAAAGTACTTTGCTAATAATTTTAAAGTCTTATACTGTGACTGCAAACTGCGACTGTTTTTTATTCCAACTTCCATACTGCGACTGATAACTGTGACTGCAAACCGAGACTAAATCCTGCGACTGCAAACTAAATCAAGCAAATCACAAAATTAGTTTTATTGTCATCGGTTTGGTAGCTTAAATAGCCCCCATGAGCTTCAATAATATTCTTTGAAAGAGTAAGACCAATTCCTGCACCTTCTTTTCGGGTTGTAAAAAAAGGAAGGAATATTTTATTTCTTATTTCAGGATCAATTCCTTTTCCGGTATCAGAGATTGTAATGAAAAAACGATTGTTTTCGTTCAATGCTGATAAGAATATCTTCTTTTCATGTTTATCCTTTAAAGCAAAAATACTGTTGGTAATCAAGTTGATAATTACTTGTTCCATTTGACTCTTATCTATGAAAATAGAACGAGAGCTGTTAATGCTGTTTATTAATTCAATTCCTTGTTCTTTTAAAATTGGCGACATGATTTTTAGGCAATCATTAAAAAGAGCATTAATCGATGTTGGTTTTTTATTAGGGGTAGGCAACATAGTTAGTTTTCGGTAGTTTTCTACAAAAACTTGTAAATGATCGCTACGGTTTATAATAGTAGATATACTATTTTTGATATCTTCAAAATCATCTTCTTCGAGTTTTTCCTGATCTATTATTTGAAGTAAATTTTGTGAAAGTGAGCGAATTGGTGTTAGGGAATTCATTAATTCATGTGATATGACTTTCATTAAAGTAATCCAAGCTTCTTTTTCTTTTTTGTCAATAACACGCTGGATACTGTCTAGTAGAATAATAAAGTATTCTTTGTTTAATGACTTTGTAAGTGAAGTTTGTAGAGTGAAGGTTTGCAAATCCTGTTGTTCAATCTTGACACTGATAGCCGTTTTTAGCTCACTAAAATGTGAGTTTTCAATTTCTTCACAAAGCGATGGAAGGTAATTTTTAAGATAATTCCAATGACTCACTTTAGGGACATTAAATAAGGAAGAGAAATAATCATTCATTAAGAATATATTCCAATCGTTACCATCTTTTTCTAGAATTAAAGTAGCGGTGTCTATATTATTTAAAATAGAGCGATAAATCAATTCTTTAGAAATTTGTTCTTGTTGCTTTTCTTTTAGAGTAGTGTATAAAAGAGCAAGATTCTTAAAACTGCCTTTTTTTTCTTCTTCAGGAAAATTAGTTGAGTAATCATTCTGAAGAATTGAAAGAATAGTTTTGTCGTAAAAGCTAGTTTTTATTTTGATGAAAGAATACATTTCTATCAATGCAATAATAACTACAACAGCAGTCAATACACTATTGTAGTACAGTTCTTTTTGTGCTAGATATAGAGCGATAAAAAGGATGATTATAACAATAAAAACCCGTAAAAATAAGAGGTTGTAGAATTTCCAGTTTTTCATTATTCAATATTTTTTAAACCATATTTTTCAATTCTACGGTAGAGAGAAGCTCTAGACAGCCCTAATTCTTCGGCAGTTTTACTAATGTTTCTGTTGTTTTTAAATAAAGATTTTTCAATAGCATTTTTCTCTATTTCTGATAATGGATTTTCGTCATCCATTAGAATGTCTTCAAAGTCGAGAATATCTAAATCATTTACAGTAATGATATTATTTTCAGATAAAATTAAGGCCCTTTCAATCTTATTTTCCATCTCACGGATGTTTCCTTTCCATGGATATTTTTCTAGATATGTGGCGACATTATTATCAAAAACGATATCGGTCTGATTGTATTTTTCTCCAATCTCATTAAGAAGATACTCAGCCATTGGTACAATATCGTCTTTTCGTTCACGCAAAGGAGGTAAAGTAATTTCCATAGTATTGATGCGATACAATAAATCTTCACGGAATGTTTTGTTTATTACTTCAGCTTTTATGTCGCTATTAGTAGCGGCTATAATACGCACGTTTAAAGGTCTGGTTTTACTTTCGCCTAAGCGGGTTACCGATTTAGTTTGTAAAATATGTAGTAGTTTTGATTGTAAGTGTAAAGGGATATTCCCAATTTCGTCTAGAAAAATAGTTCCTTCACTTGCAGCTTCAAATCGACCAGGAGTATCAGTCTGGGCATCTGTAAATGCACCTTTGGCATAACCGAACAGTTCACTTTCGAATAAATTATTGCTTAAAGAGCCTAAATCAACATGAACAAAAGGCTTGTCTTTTCGTTGCGAATTTTGATGGATGTGTTGTGCGAAAACAAATTTACCAGTTCCGTTTTCTCCTAAAATAAGCACATTGGCATCCGTTTTGGCTACTTTGTCAGCAATTGTATATGCGCGTTTTATCTTATCAGAAGATCCAGTGAAATATTTTTTCTCTTCAGACTTTAGGATTGTTTTTTTTGATTTTTTTCGACTTTCATTAACAGCATTGTCAATTGTAACTAATAGTTTCTCGTTATTCCAAGGTTTTAGAACATAATCAAAAGCACCTATTTTTATGCCTTCTACAGCAGTTTCTATTTTTCCAAAAGCAGTCATCAAAATAACAACCGTTTGGGGTGATAATAATTGAATTTCTTTGAGCCAATGAATTCCTTCGCGTCCATCTTCAAAGCCAATACGATAATTCATGTCTAATAAAACGACATCAATCGGATTTTCAGATAAAAGTGAGATGATTTTTTTTGGGTCATTTGCAGTGAAAATAGATTCAAAATGTTTTTTTAGAATCATTTTTACCGAAAAAAGAATTTCTTCCTGATCATCGACAACTAATATATTGGCTTGTTTTTTTCGCATGATATGTTTTTTTGTTCGGTTGTGAACGGTCAACTGTTCATTATCGAACAGTAGATTTTTTTATGAATTCTGAATGACTTTGCAAACCAGTGTTTTACAAAATATAATTCTTCTGGCACAGTATTTACTTATTGGTAATCAGTAAACTATTAAACAACATGGACAAAGTAATTCCTCGTAAAAGTAAAAAAATTAGGTATCTGGCAATAGGAATCGGAGCTTTTTTAGCATTGGCTATTGTAGTCTTTTTTTCTTTTAACAAAAAAAGAAGTCTGAATGTTAAGGCAGATGAACTTATTGTAAAAACTGTTGAAACAGATTTCTTTGAAGATTTTATGGTTTTTCAAGCAAAAGTGGAACCTTTGAATGTTATGTTGGTAAATATAACCGAAGGTGGTTCTGTTAAGGAAATATTTGTTGAAAATGGGGCAACAGTTGTTAAGGGACAGTCATTGGCTCGATTGTATAATCCGAATACAGAACTTAATTATCTTACACAGGAAACAGCAATTATAGAACAAATTAATAATCTGAATACTGGTAAATTGAACATTAGAAATCAAGAGTTGAATTTGACTAAAGATTTAGTTGCAATAGAACATGATTATAATGATGCTAAACGGTTGTATGATATGAATTCTAAATTGTATGAGAAGGATGTGATTTCTAGAAATGATTGGAATGCATTTAAAGAAAGTTTGCGTTTTCAGGATGAGCGAAAAAAAACAATTCAGCAAAGCATTCAAAAAGAGAAGCAAACTAACTCATTGCAGATTTCACAAATCAATCGTTCCATTCAAACTATGGAAAAGAGTTTGGATATTTTGAGAAATAATAAAAAGAACTTTTTGATAACAGCACCAGAATCGGGAAGACTAACTTCATTTCAGCCAGTTTTAGGAAAGACATTTCAAGCGGGAGAAAGTATAGGAAGAATAGATTCCAGACAAGGTTATAAATTGGTAGCAGAAGTAGATGAGTTTTATTTGGAAAAAATGCGTGAAGGTCTAAAAGGAGAAGTTGACTATCAGGGAAAGACACTAGAAGTAATCGTAACGAAAGTAATTCCAGAAGTTAAAAGTGGTCATTTTTCAGTCGAATTAAATTTTGTTTCGAAGGATAAAATTGCTTTGCAGGACGGATTAAGCTTTGGAATAAAATTAATTTTATCAGAGAGAAATAAAATCCTTGTTTTGCCAAAAGGAAGTTTTAATCAGGAAACAGCGGGAAAATGGATTTTTGTTATAAATGGAAACAAAGCCGATAAAAGAGTAATCAAATTGGGTAGAGAAAATCCTTCGTATTATGAAGTTTTAGGCGGATTAAAAGAAGGAGAAAAAGTAATAACATCTTCTTATTCGGATTATAGAGACATAGAAGAGCTTTCAATAAAGACTAAATAATTAAAAAAATAGAGTTCAATCATCAATCATCAATCATCAATCAAAAAACACAATCAATAACAACTAATTATTTTAAAAAACATGATAACAATACAAGATTTAACTAGAGTTTTTAGAACAGAAGAAGTAGAAACTGCGGCATTAAGTGGTATTAATTTGAAAATTAAAAAAGGAGATTTTTTAACCATTATGGGGCCTTCAGGATGTGGAAAATCGACTTTGCTTAATATAATCGGACTCCTAGATAGTGCAAGTGGTGGGAGTTATAAGTTGTTGGATAACGAAATGATAGGTCTTAAAGAAAAAGGAAGAGCTGTTGTTCGTAAAGAAAATATAGGGTTTATTTTTCAAAACTTTAATCTTATTGATGAGCTTTCAGTTTATGATAATATAGAGCTGCCCTTGATTTATAATAATGTAAAGACATCAGAAAGAAAACAAAAAGTAGAAGCAATTGCTGAGAAGTTAAATATCTCTCATCGATTGAAACACTTTCCTCAACAACTATCAGGAGGACAACAACAGCGTGTTGCAGTTGCAAGAGCTTTGGTAAATGACCCTAAGATTATCTTGGCCGATGAGCCAACAGGGAATTTAGATAGTAAAAATGGAAATGAAGTTATGGAACTTTTAACCGATTTGCATGCCAAAGGAGCAACAATACTTATGGTAACACATTCGGATTACGACGCCTCTTTTTCGCAAAAAACGATTCATATGAAAGATGGGGTTGTTTTTTCGGAAAAGCTAAATCAAAGAAATGTAGACGTTTTTAAAGTATAGAAATCATGATAAAATTGATAACAATAGTAATTATAGTGGTGATAGAGTTTTGTAAAACGTTGTTTTTATAAATTATTGATACTAATCAAACCAACCAAATTATACATAAAATAGGATGATACTTAACTGGATAAAAATATTTGTTTACCATTTAAAACAAAACAAACTGTTTTCGTTTTTAAATGTATTGGGATTAAGCATAGGGATTGCAGGAGTTATTTTTGCAATATTATATTGGAATGATGAGAATTCATACGATCAGTGGAATCCAGAAAAGGAGAACGTTTATCAGGTTCTCAACAACATGGGAGATGAAACAGGAAATATATGGAATTCTAGTCCTATTCCGTTTGGAATAACATCTAAGGCTACAATTCCAGAAATTGAATACATTACTTTCTTTGATAGTTGGTACTATGAAGATGTACTTAAATATCAAAATCAAAAATGGATGGGTAAAAAAATCATAGTTGCCGATTATGATTTTTTTGAAATATTCCCATTCCCAATTGTTAAAGGTGCTAAAAAAGATATTCTGAAAGAGAAAAATAGTGTTGCAATTTCGGAAGATGAAGCAAAAGTGGTTTTTAAAAATGAAGACCCTATCGGGAAAACGATTATCAATGATGGAAATATTTTTATCGTAAAAGCGGTTTATAAAATCATGAGACCATCTTCTGTTGAGCCTAATTATGTTTTTGGAGGGCTTATCAAGGAAGGAGATTTGGGGAGTTGGGGGAATTTTAATCATACTCTTTGCGTAAAAGTGAAAAAAGGAACAGATGCAGGAACTCTTTTAAAGAAAATGCAGCATGTTAATTTTGTTAATCGAACAATGAAAGATGCTAAAGAAAACGGGCAGACAGTTGAACAGTATATAAAAGAAAATGGCGCAATTACAGTTATTCTTGATCAGCTTAAAACGGCACGACTTTATGGTGTAGGTTCTAGTGTTGGAGGGAGTTATCCTGAAGGAAGGGGAGATCTACAATTATTGTATATTATGGTAGGTTTGTCTGGGCTTATTTTGGCTTTGTCTTTGGTGAACTACATTAATTTAGCAACAGCATCTGCAATTAAGAGAGCTAAAGAAGTTGGTGTTCGAAAAATCGTTGGGGCAAATAAATCTCAAATCGTATTACAGTTTATTTTTGAAACGGCTATAATTGTTATTTTGGCTATCCTTTTAGCGTTAGCTATCGTAGAGTTGTCTTTGCCTTTTTATAATGATTTTTTGGGGAAAGCCCTCATTATGAATGGAGTTGAATTTTATCTGCAAATTATTTTTATTTTTATTGCTGTAATTGTTCTTGCGGGTATATTTCCAGCAGTTTATGTAGCTAATTTTGAAACATTGAAGGTTTTAAGAGGGAATTTTTCAAGAAGCAAAAGTGGTATTTGGATAAGAAACTCAATGTTGATTTTTCAATTTACAATTGCTGCTTTTTTTATTATAGGAGCATTAATCGTTTATTCTCAGGTAAATTATATGATGAATAAAGATTTAGGTTTTAGCGGAAGTCAAGTTATCAGCGTTTCGTTTAATTACCCAGATCGAGAAAAAAGACTAGAGAAATATTTTACAACCAAACAGGAATTGATGAAAATGAAAGGGGTTGAGAATGTTTCTACTTTTGCAGGCTCTTTTGGAGAAGGAACAAATTCTAGTTCAGGATTCAAACACAATGGTGTTTTTATACAACCTGGAAACGTAGAGATGGATTTTGGTTTTCTTGAAATGATGAAAATTAAAATGGTTCAGGGGAGAGACTTGTCACCTAAGTATGCATCAGACAGTATAAATAATTGGTTGATAAATGAAACATGTGCTAAGGTATTAAATCTTAAAAATCCAATAAATACAGTTATTAGCTCAGGTTGGGGTAATAAAGATGGTAATATGAAATTTAAAGTTGTAGGTGTGGTAAAAGATTTTCACCTTACAGGATTTAAGAATAAAGTTCCACCAATGATTTTTGTTAATATTAAGACCTTAAAATGGAATAATTTAGGCAAAGTATATATAAAAGTTTCGCCTGAAAATCTAACAGAAACAATTTCTAAATTAGAGACTTATTGGAAAAAGAATGTGAATCCCGATTATCCTTTTAATTATCAATTTGTAGATAAAGCATTTGCAAAAACATACAAGGAGCAGGTGAAACAAAAAAACTTATTTTTTGTGCTTAATATGATTGTGATTGTTATCGCTATTTTTGGATTATTTGCTTTAGCATCATTTTCGATGGAAAGAAGATTGAAAGAAATTGCCATTAGAAAAACACTTGGTGCAGAAACGGATGTTTTGCTTAAAGAACTATCAAAACAATATGTGCTTTTTTGTTTGTTAGGCTTTGTGGTTGGAGTATTTCCTGCCTATTTCTTGCTTAGTAAATGGTTAGAGAATTTTGCCTTTAGAATTGATGTCCCTGTCTTGCCTTTTATTATTGCATTGATTGTGTTACTTTTCTTAACTTTGGTGATTGTTTTGGCAAAAGCATATCAAGTAACAAAAATAGATATACTTAAATATCTTAAATACGAATAATTAATCTGAGCAATTAATTAGAATTGAGTTTTGGTTCCCGACCCGACAGCATAACCGCTGGTCGGGTCTTTTTTTGGAACAAATAATATAGTATAATTGGCAAAATGTAATTATTTTTATGAGTATATGCCATTTTTAGAATTACACAGAGAGTTGTGTATTTAGTTGATTGTTTTATCAGGAAATAACAATGTAGATAAGCGACTATCTCTGTCATATACATCTTTGTAAAAACTAATCTCACCAGCATCATTTACCCAAGCAGTAAAATAACCAATGTAAACTGGGATTTTGGTTTTTAGCATGCAAACCGTTTCTTTCTCACCGCTCATAGCATTATTAATACGATCAATAGGCCAATCTGGATAATCTTTTAAAATAGCAACTGCTAAATCTTTGGCTTTTTGAACATTTATACAGCCATGACTAAATGCTCTGTCTTGAGCTAGAAATAAACTTTTTGCAGGAGTGTCGTGCATGTAGATGTCATTTGGATTCGGAAATAAAAATTTTACTAATCCTAACGAATTGTTAGGACCTGGCTTTTGTCTAATAGTTCCGTTATACCACTCCATGTTGTGATCTTTTAAATAATTCTTATCGGAAGCTATTACAGATTTCAACTCATTTTTAACAATGCTTTGAGGAACTGTCCAGTAAGGGCTAAAAACAATTCGATCCATTTTGCTGCTAAAAATCACTGTCTTATTTAATCTAGAGCCAACAAAAACGTCTGAAACCAATTCGTAAGCTCCGTTTTTTACATAAATCAGATGATAAGAAGGAATATTTACCATTACGTATTCCTTGCCATTTTCTAATTCTGCTGGAATCCATCGGCAACGCTCCATGTTTAACATAATTGTTCTTATGCGGTCCTCGATAGGTTCGTTCATTTGATCGATGTGTTCAGGGGTAATCTTGTAATTTAGAGCTAAGCCATATCTTCTTTTATAATTTAATACGGCATCCATCAGTTCTTGGTCATACACCTCTCTTTTGGAATCTTCTTTTAAATCTCCAATGACTACCAAGCGATGTCTGATTTGGCCAATAGTTTTTGAGCTATCAAGAGGTTTTAGTTCTTGTGCTGTTGGATCCATGGTTATTGGGTTCCAATCGTTGGCTTTTTGGATTTCACGATATTTGTTTAAAACATCACGTAATTTATAATATTGGCTAAATAAGCCAATTTTGTCTTTGTCTAATAATTTAGGGTCTACTAACAACGAATCTAATAGTTTGTCATAGGAGATGCTTTTTTTGGGTAAAAACCATCCTAAATCCTGAACTTTCTTTGCGTCGATTCCTTCGTAAACCTTGTTGGTGTAAAATACATATAAGGAAGTTAGTAATAGTTCAGTGTCAGTTTGGGAAGGTTTGTTAGTTTCGGTTTCATTAAATATTAAGTCTATTTGATCTTTGTAAGGCACAGTCGATTTTACACCTTCTTTTTCAAGCATGTTTACTTTTTGGTATAGCAAATGAGCAAATTCGATAAGCTCGTTATTGTCATGCCAGATCATTTTGTAATTTCGACTCTTATAAAGCTGATTTACATCTGATTGATATGTTGTGTATTTTGGGTAGTTTTTAAAAAAGGTAGCGATTGTAACATTATTAATCATAACAATTACTTTGCTATTATTAGATTTCTTATCGATTTTAAGAGAAGCATAAGATTCGATACGTAAACTGTTTTTTTTGTTGGAATTAAATGAAGTTAATGAAAAGGCCAACAGAAGAATTGCGGATAATAAAGTAATTTTTCTCATAATTATTTGATTAATACAGTGTCAAGTTTAAAAAAGACTGGCACTCAATGTCTTAATAAAGGTATGGAAAATTTAAACGCTATATTTAATAATATTATTTTTATAGATTATTAGATGACTGTTTTGTGACTTACAGAATTAAATTCTTTGTCTGTAAAATGTTTTATTAATTTATGTAAAATGATTTAGTAATAACTTCAAATGATTAGCCTATCAATAAATCCAATCTAAAACCATTAGAATAAGAACTTAATCTGTTATCTTTGTAATCTGAAATCGGTTTAAATTAATATAGTTTTTGAAGCGATTATTGTCAATAGAAAATAGTAAGTTAAAATGAAATTAGACAGAAAAGAAATCCTTAAAGCTTTAGAGACGATTACTATAGCTGGAGAAGGTAAGAATATGGTTGAGAGCGGAGCAGTTGCAAATGTCATTACTTTTGGTGATGAAGTTGTAGTTGATTTAGTTTTGCACACACCAGCTATGCACATAAAAAAACGTGCAGAAGACGATATTAAAAAAACAATTCATGATTTAGTTTCTGCAGATGCAAAAATTAAAGTAAATATTAAAGTTGAAACTCCTGAGAAAAACGAGATTAAAGGTCGTGCAATACCAGGAATTAAAAATATTATTGCTGTAGCTTCTGGAAAAGGTGGAGTTGGTAAATCAACAGTTACAGCAAATTTAGCTGTTACATTAGCTAAAATGGGTTTTGCAGTTGGAGTATTAGATGCTGATATTTATGGGCCATCTATGCCAATTATGTTTGATGTAGAATCAGAAAAACCAGTTTCAATTTTAGTTGATGGTAAATCAAAAATGAAACCGATTGAAAGTTATGAAGTTAAAATACTTTCAATTGGATTTTTTACTGCACCAAGTCAGGCAGTAATATGGAGAGGACCAATGGCTTCTAAAGCTTTAAATCAAATGATATTTGATGCTGATTGGGGAGAATTAGATTTTATGTTGATTGATTTACCTCCAGGAACAGGAGATATTCATCTTTCAATCATGCAATCACTTCCTATAACTGGAGCAGTTGTAGTAAGTACTCCACAAGCTGTAGCTTTGGCAGATGCTAAAAAAGGAGTTTCGATGTTTATGCAAGACAACATCAATGTACCTGTTTTAGGAATTATAGAAAATATGGCGTATTTTACACCAGAAGAATTACCAGAGAATAAATATTATATCTTTGGAAAAGAAGGAGCTAAGAATTTATCAGAAGATTTAGGAGTTCCGTTTTTAGGAGAAGTTCCAATTGTACAGTCTATTCGTGAGGCTGGAGATTATGGACGTCCTGCGGCGCTACAAACTGCATCTACTATCGAAACTGTTTTTGAGGAAATTACTAGAAACGTGGTACAAGAAGTAGTAAATCGCAATGAGAGTTTGCCAGCTACTGAAGCAATAAAAATTACAACAATGGCAGGATGTTCTGCAGTAAAGAAAAATTAGATAATTGAGATAAATAGATAACTTAGATTATGAAATAATTGGAGAGCTTATAGTTTTCTAGTTGATTCATAATCTAAGATATTAAACTCTTTAATTGAATATTAAAATTATGACAACAGAAGAATTAACAAGCAATGTTTTAAGAGCTTTAGATGAAATCAGGCCATTTCTGAATTCAGATGGTGGTGATATAACATTGGTTTCTATAGAAGATGATAAACATGTTAAGGTTCGTTTAGAAGGAGCCTGTACAAGCTGTAGTGTAAATCAAATGACACTAAAAGCAGGGGTTGAAACTACAATTAAAAAGTTTGCTCCACAGATTGAAACGGTAGTAAACATTATGTAGTTCTAGCAATTTGCTATTATAAAGGTGTTTTGTTTTTGGGCTTTATGTTAGATTATCGGTAATACTAATGTGAATATTTTGGTGTTTATTTGTGTAATTTAGACACTTAATGATATATCATCAAAATAAAGGCCTGTTTCTTTTTTAATTAAAAGTATTAGTAAGAAAATAGTGTTAAAATTAAGAAATATTCATTTAAATAGTGAATTAAATTAATTTTGATAAAAAAAAGTGTTAAGAATTAGGAGTTTTGTAGTGCGATTTAATATATATTTAACTTAAATTTGCGATATAACCTAAATCTTACATATATGAATAATTATTACAAACTAGTCGTTCTGTTTATTTTTACTTCTACTTGTTATGCTCAGGAAATTAGTGGGAACCTATATGTTGACAAGGCGTGGGTAAATGAGTATGAAGTTTGGTCCGATTTTGATTATGAAGGTCAGATTGTTGTTTCTCCAATTACGGAGGAAGGGAGTTTGAGAATTTCTAATTATGATTTTTTATTTGACTTTTGTGAAGGAAAAGCTAAATTCTCAAATAAACAAAGCTATACAGTTGCTGAATTTTCTCATCCTCGAAAAATTAAAACAACAACAGACAAACAAGGTATAGTAAATTCTACTTATGAGGGGACATTGATTTTTCAAAACGATAAAGATTATTATTCTGTTATTGCTGTAGTCACAATATTAGAAAAAAACAGCGTTTTGGGACTTAAAATGCACCTAAAAGATAAATCCAAGGAATATGCATTCACTTTTAAACCTAGCAATTAGTATTTTGTAAAAGATAATGTATTTTTGCTACTTGTAAATGCGTTAATAATCAAAATTCCGATAATTTAAAGATGGATGTATTAATAAAGATTAAAGATAGAGAGGGAGTTGTTCATGAACTACAGGCTCCAACTGATATGGCAATGAATGTAATGGAGTTATGTAAAGCTTACGAGCTACCTGTAGAAGGTACTTGTGGTGGAATGGCGATGTGTGCTTCTTGTCAGTGTTATGTATTAAATGATGTTGAATTACCAGAAATGGGAGATGAAGAAGAGGCAATGCTTTCAGAGGCTTTTTATGTTAAGTCTAATAGTCGTTTAGGTTGTCAAATTCCAATAACAGAAGGTTTAGAAGGTTTAGAGCTAGAGTTAGCACCAGAATATTAAAATAAAGTAAAGCGAGAAAAATTTTTCTCGCTTTTTTTATTCACTTATCGCAAATTTAGCCTTTGGTAAAATACGTTCAACAAATAAGGAGTATGCTAATTCTGATGGATGCAGCCCGTCTTGAGCAACCAAACTTGGATTTGATAATCCTTGTCGTGTAATATCAGTTATATTGACAAACACGATATTATTGGCTTTACAATAGCTTTCTGCAAAAGCATTGTATTTGTCTATCTCTAACGTAATGGTTTTATTATTGTACACAGATGATTGTCCGAAGGGAGTATAGGCATAGTCAGGTATCGAAACAACTATAACATTAGACTTTTCTCCTTTAGCTAAAAAAATGGCTTTGTTTACCAATTCTGGGAACTCGTTTTCGTATACAGAAAAAGATATGTTTTGAAATTGATTGTTAACTCCTATTAGTAACGTTACTAGGTCGTAATTTGAGCTGAGATTTTCAGCTTTTATAGCTGATAGTAAGTTGGATGTTGTCCAGCCCGTTTTAGCGGTGATTTTTAGTGAGAAAGCGGTTGCTGGGTATGAGTTTGATAAACTACGTTTTAATTGTTCAGGATAACGACACGTTTCGCATACGCTTTGACCAATAGTATAGCTATCGCCAAGTGCTAGATAGTTTATTGTTTTTGCAGCTAGTAGTGGTGTAATAGCGACTGGAGGAATAATGGAAGGGGACTGATTTGTTTCATTTGCTGAATCGCAGCTAATCGTAAAAATCGCGAATAAAGACGTAAGTATTATTTTGAATCTACTTTTCATAATGTATTTATTAAGATGTTTGTCGTTTTCTCAATAATACTTACGCTAAAAATACTGTTTTGGTTTTTATACCATTTCGATTTTTATACTAATTTCTTCTTCTATAGCATTCCATAAACCGATTCTTTTTTCTAGGGATAGAATAGATATTTCTTGTACTTCAGACCATTTTTTAGGGTCATTTTCACATAAATCAGTAATCATTTTCATTGCCATAGGACCATGTTCATCTGCGTCAAGTTCAATATGTCTCTCAAAATAGTAGATTAGTTTGCTTAAATCTGTATTGGGGAAATTCTCTTGAAAGTTTTTTAAAATTGCAGTAAACATATTTGGTATCAAATCTTCTCTTCCAAAGGTAAAGGCAGCTGCGATTTCATGTGGTTTTCCTTCTTCAATTACTCTAAAAGTAAAATCTAAGAAAGCTTTAATATTAGGGTGTAATTGACTTTGTTTTATTGCAACAAAGATATTTTGTAATGAGTTTACTTCATTTAAAAAACCTTCAATGTTTTTTGTGCTAGCTCCACAATCTTCCATCGCTTCAAGGTACATTTCATAATGACTTTGACGACGGCCATCAATACTTAAATCCGTTTCTTCGGCTAGTACGATCTCATTGATTAGATATCTTATTTCTGGGTTTTTGCTAGCAAACCATGGTGTGGTTGTGCAAGTAAGTTTTGATTGTAATGCTTTTAATAAAGACATAAAGTCCCAAACAGCATACACATGGCTTTCTAGGAAGCAATGTAAGTCATCAATACTTTGAATTTTTTTATATAGAGGATGTTGTAATAAAAGATCTTTTTGGGGTTGAATGCTATTATTTATAGTCTCAATATTCATGCTGGTATTTTTTTTACAAATATAAAAAAGCTTCTTGGTAACAAGAAGCTTTTGAATTGTTTTTATGTATTTTTTAATAGATGAATTCTATTTAAAAGCTGGAATCCCAGTAATATCCATACCTGTAATTAGTAAATGTATGTCATGAGTTCCTTCATATGTGATAACACTTTCTAGGTTCATCATATGACGCATGATAGAATATTCACCAGTAATTCCCATTCCACCTAATATTTGTCTAGCTTCACGAGCAATGTTAATTGCCATATTAACATTGTTTCTTTTTGCCATTGAAATCTGAGCAGTTGTTGCCTTTCCTTCGTTTCTTAAAACTCCTAAACGCCAAGTTAGTAATTGTGCTTTTGTGATTTCAGTAATCATTTCAGCTAATTTTTTTTGTTGTAGTTGAGTTCCTGCTATAGGTTTGTCAAATTGGATTCTTTCTTTAGCATATCTTAGAGCTGTATCATAACAATCCATTGCAGCTCCAATTGCACCCCAAGCGATTCCATAACGAGCCGAATCTAAGCATCCTAATGGAGCTCCTAATCCAGATTTGTTCGGTAATAAATTTTCTTTAGGGATTTTTACATTGTCAAAAATCAATTCTCCAGTAGAAGATGCACGAAGTGACCATTTATTGTGAGTTTCAGGTGTTGTAAATCCTTCCATGCCACGCTCTACAATTAAACCGTGAATTCTTCCTTCTTCGTTTTTGGCCCAAACGACAGCGATATCAGCAAAAGGAGCGTTTGATATCCACATTTTTGCTCCGTTTAATAGGTAATGATCTCCCATGTCTTTGAAGTTGGTAATCATACTTCCAGGATCAGACCCATAGTTAGGTTCTGTTAATCCAAAACAACCAATAAATTCACCTGTAGCAAGTTTAGGTAAATATTTCATTCTTTGTTCTTCGTTTCCATATTTCCAGATAGGATACATAACTAATGAAGATTGAACAGATGAAGTTGAGCGAACTCCTGAATCACCACGTTCGATTTCCTGCATAATTAAGCCATAAGAAATTTGATCAAGTCCAGCTCCACCATATTCAACAGGGATGTATGGGCCAAAACCACCTATTTCTCCTAAACCTTTTATGATTTGTTTTGGGAATTCTGCCTTTTGTGCAAACTCTTCAATGATAGGGGATACTTCTCTTTTTACCCATGCTCGGGCTGAGTCTCTTACGAGTTTATGTTCGTCGCTTAATAAGTCGTCTAGGTTGTAATAATCTGGTGCTTGAAATAGGTCTGGTTTCATAATTTATGTTTTTTTTCAAAAACAAATTTACACAATATAGATATAACAAAACAAAAGTAAATCGTTATATTTTTTACGGATTTGGAAATAATAATCAGAATAAAATTGTGATTATTTTATGTTTTCCATTATAAATTATTATTTGCTTATTGGTATTAATGAACTAATTTTGGAGTAATTCAAAACTAAAAGGTTAATGAAATTTGTTAAATGTCTTCTGTTTTTTTTTATTTCAAGTGCTGTTTTTTCTCAGAAAAATTCAGAATTAAGCTATAAAGAGTACGCTCTGTTACAAGATAAAGTGAGGTCATGTGCAAATTCTAATGTAGATAGCGCTTTTGTTTTTGCAGATAAAATAGAAAGATCAAGTAATTATTCACACAAGACTTTTGCAAGTGGAGCAAAAGCTTATTTGTTTCAACTTAAAGAAGATAGTATTAGGTCAAAGCAGTATTATGAACAAGCTTTTAAGCTTCTAGGAAAAGTAAAACAGTCAAAAGAAAAAAGCATATTAAATGCTGATTTATTAAATTATGGTGGACTTATAGATTGGAGAAAAAATAATCTAAAAGCAGCCTTTGACAAATTTGAAAAAGGGTTAAGTATTGCAAAGAAGCAGAATGACCAGATACGGATGGTGAAGTTTTATATGAATATTTCACTAATTAATATAGAGGTAGGGAATTATAAAGCAGCAATCTTATCTTTAAAAGAGTCAAATAAAATTATAAATCAGATAAAACATTCATTTTCTGAAGAAAAGTTTACAAATTATAAGAGCAATATTAATTTTAATTTAGGGCGTGCTTTTGAAAAAGCTTACGGAAAAAATTATTCTAACCCTAAGCTTTTGGATTCTGCAGAACATTACTACACTAAATCAATCACATACTCTAAAAATTATTTAAATACGAAACTAAACTCTAAAATGAGTTTAGGGAATATTTATTATATGAAGAATGATTTTGCAAACGCGGAGAAGGTATATTATGATGTTTTGCTATACAGTGAAGAAAATAATTTGCAACCAGAGCTTTTTATTGCTAGTTATAATTTGGGGAGTTTGTTTTTCAATAGTAAAGATTATGACAAATCATTGTACTTTTTTAAAAAAGTAGACTCAATTTATCAAATGAATAAGGTTAATGATTTGTATTATATAAATTCAAATTATTATTTGGCTAAGATTTATACTATAAAAGATAATCCTCAAGAAGCATTAAAGTATTCCGATAAATATTTTGATAAGTTTGAACAGATTCAATCAAAATTAGATAATGAAGTTCAGGAGGTTAACTTCCGTTTAGGGAATGTGAACGTTAAAAAAGACATGGAGGAACTTCAAACTAAAAATCAGAATAAAATTCGATTTTGGAATTTGATGATTTTTCTTTTTGTAGGAGTGTTATTGGTATTAATTGTTCTGTATGTAAAGAGTGTCAAGAAAAAAAGAGAGACAGACAAAAAGGTAAATGCTTTAATTGAAGAGTATAAGTTAAGGCTAGAATTAAATGATGCAGCTCCAGTAACTATAGATAAAGAAGAAGTAGTTATAGAGAGTATTCCAAAAATGGTTGCTAAAATGAATTTGGACTTAGAGAAAGAAGAAGAAATATTTGAGAAACTAAAGCAGTTAGAGAAGAAACATTATTACCTGAATTCTGATTTTACCCAACAATCTGTAGCCAAAAAAATTAAAACAAATACTAGCTATTTGTCTTATGTTGTTAATAAGAGATTCGGTAAGACTTTTAGCGAATACTCCAATGAATTAAAGATTAATTATGTTATCAACGAATTAATAACAAATTCAATATATAGAAAATATTCAACTCAGGCGCTAGCCGAAAGTGTAGGTTTTAAGAATGCCATTTCTTTCACAAAATCATTCAGTAAAAGAACTGGAGTAACGCCAACTCAGTTTACTAAAAAACTAGAAACTACAGATTTTTAAAAGAATAAACCTGTAGTTTCTAATCATTTCTTAATTAGGATTGCCCAGGAGGTTTTACTGTTCCCGGTGGGTCAGTTACTGGTGGTGTAGTAACAGTACCATCTTTTGGATCTTCACCTCCTCTAATCATTTTGTAATGTTTTTTTGGAAGCTCATTTTTTTTAAAATCTTCTAATGTTAAGGGGGATTTTTTCATAAGTTTTATTTGTTAGAATATCAAAATTATGGAAAAGGTATTTCCATAATTTGGATTGTAGCTTTGGAGATGATTTCTGAACATCGTTTTTGTTATCTATTTGTAATTTAGTGTTTTAAGTGGGTAAAAAACACTTAACTATTTATAAATTATGTATCCATTTTTTTTAAAAAAATAAAAAATTAACTTTTTTTAACTGAAAGATTATCAATATTTGTGATGTTCCTTTTTTATAATAATTAAGATTATCACTATGATTAAATTGGTTGAGAAGTACCTTGATTTGAATAATTATTCAAATGCAAAAAAGGAGTTTGAAGAGTTATTTCTTTCACATCCCAATTACCCAAGTCTATTTGCTGTTACAGATTCATTGAATATATTGTCAATAGAGAATATTGTAATAAAAGTTCCTAAAGAGCAACTACATGAATTGCCTAATTCTTTCTTGGCAATTTTTAATCATGATCTGGTTCTAGTTGATAAGACAGAATCTTCAATCATAATTGAAACTGAAAAAAATAAGAAGGTTACTTTGACAATTGATGATTTTTCTGAGGGCTGGAATGGGGTTGTATTGGCAATTGAAGCTAATGATGTTCAAGAAGAAAAAGCTTTGAGTGAAAATCCTAAAGGATTAAAATACGGCATCTTGTTTTTGGCGTTAATCGTCTTGTCAAGTTTTTATAATGATTATAGAGTATTTGATTACGCTTTTTTAATTACATCCTTATTTGGGTTGTTAATTAGTGTTTTTATTGTTCAAGAAAAATTTGGTATCGATAATCAAGTGGCGTCTAAGTTGTGTAATATCAATCCAAATACTTCTTGTGAATCAGTTATTAAATCAGATAATATAGAGACCAATAAATGGTTTGATTTTTCAGATTTACCATTGATCTTTTTTGTTACAGCTGCACTTGCAATATTGATTGGACCAGCAAATTCTAGTCTTGTAGGCTTTCTTAGTTTAATAGCTGTACCAGTAATCTTGTATTCTATTTGGATTCAAAAATTTCAAATAAAAAAATGGTGTGTATTGTGTTTAATTATTTCTTTTTTAGTGATAATTCAAGGCGCATTATGGGGGTTTGAATCTGAATTCAGGGTAAATTTTACGTTGACTAGTCTCTTTCAGTATTTGTTTTCTCTAATAGTTGTTTCGTCATTATGGTCTGTGGTAAAACCAATTGTAGAAGATAAGTTAAAAGCTGAAAAATTGGTAAAGGGTCTAACTAAGTTTAGAAGAAATTTTACTCTTTTTGAATTCTTATCTAAAGAGATTACTTCATTCGATGGGTTCGATAAATTAGAAGGATTGCATTTTGGTAATAGTGAAGCGGCAGCTAAACTTTCAATTATTATAAGTCCAAGTTGCGGGCATTGTCATAAAGCATTTGAGGATGCTTTTGAATTAATATGGAAATTTCCTGAGAGAATTTCTTTGAATGTATTATTTAATATTAATCCAGAAAACAATCAGAATCCATATAAAGTTGTTGTAGAGAGACTTTTGATGATTAATGATGTTAATCCTGAAAATATTGTAGAGGCTATATCAGATTGGCATATAAAAAAGATGTCATTGGAACTATGGCAAAAAAAATGGACTGTGGACTCGATTTCTATGAAAGTCAATCAGCAAATTCAACAGCAGTACGATTGGTGTTCGAAAAATGGATTTAATTACACGCCAGTTAAAATTATAAATACAAAATTGTATCCAAGCGAATATGAATTAGGTGAATTGAAATATTTCATCAATGATATCTTAGAAAATAATGAAACATTAGAGAGAGATTCTCTGGTGTACATGTAAAGCATATATGAAATTCTTGCAAGACTAGACATAAACTTCAAGTGTCTTAAAATGATTGAAGTATTAACAAATTCAAAAAACCAAATTATGTTAAAGAACATTTTAAATTTAAAAGGGGCTCAAGAGTTAACAAAAAAAGAACTAAAATCTATTAATGGATCAGGAATAGTTTGTCAAGGTATTGATATTCTTATTTGTTGTCCAGATGGGCAGTGCGGGTGTGCTCCAGCAGGAACACCATGTATGTTATCTTAGATAAATATAAATTAAGTGTTTTAAGATCATAGTAGTATTAACAAATTCAAAAAACAAATTATGTTAAAAAGCATTTTAAATTTAGATGGAGTTAAAAGAATAACAAACAATGAGCAAAAAGAAATTAAAGGAGGGAACATCCCGCCAGATGGAGAATGTGGTGCTTACCAAATTCTTCCTTTGAGTGAAACAGCTTGTCGTAATTATGATCCTTATTATAGACCAGTTTATATTGGTCCAAATCAATGTTCAATTATGTTAGCTCCTTGCTAAGAGTTGTATAATGTGATTAAAATAATCAAACCTTAAAATATCAATTATGTTAAAAAGCATTTTAAATTTAAATGGGGCTCAAGAATTAACTAAAAGTGAGCAAAAGGTCATTAAGGGTGGATTAGCTTGTACTGCCGATGGGAATTGCCCTCCTAATACTGTATGCGTTGGTAGAGATGTTGCAAATGGTTATGATGGTAATTGTAGACCAGTGTAATAAAAATGCTAGCTAGTGCTCAAATTAATAATCAAATTTTAAAAATATCAATTATGTTAAAAAGTATTTCAAATTTAAAAGGAGCTCAAGAATTAACTAAAAATGAGCAAAAAAAAATAAATGGTGGTGAAGGAGTTTGCCCGCCTAATGGTACTGATCATAGAGGTAGACCATGTCGCGATAAAGAAACAGATTAGATAATAGTTTTCTTTATTTAAGATTTAGGATGTGAAAGCATCCATGTTATAAAGTAATATAAATTCAAAAAAAACATCACTTATGCTAAAAAATATTTCAAAAATAGAAGGAGCTCAAGAATTGACTATTAATGAGCTAAAAAGAGTAAAAGGAAGTGGACCTGGAGAGTTTATCGTTTGCTGTCCAGAAGATAATAATATCGCATATCCAGACTGTAGGTATATCGAGTGTTCTAGATAGTTAGTTGTACTCAGGTTTGTAAAATTTTGAAATAAACCGGAGTATTTGAAAATCAATTAAATTATTAATAAAATTTTAAAACAATAACTCATGTTAAAAAATATTTCGAAAATAAAGGGTGCTCAAGAATTAACAGAAAATGAGCAAAAAGCAATTAATGGAGGACAAAAACATTGGGAAGTTTGTTGTCCAGAAGACGGTATTGCATACCCAGATTGCAGATATATTGAGTGTCAAGTATAGTTTTCTTTATATTACGGTAGAGCTTTAAAAGCTATATAATAATTAAGAATTCTCATTTTTTTTGGAAATATAGCCTCTAGATTGGGCTATTAGCTTAAGCCCTAATTATTGTAATGATAATTAGGGTATTTGTTAATTTTAAAAATAAATTTTGAGGTATTAATACAATTTAAAAGACGGACTATGTTAAAAAATATTTTGAATTTAGAAGGAGCTCAAGAATTAAGTAAAAATGAGCAAAAAAGAATTAAAGGAAGTACTGTGATGCCAAAATATGATTGTGCTTCTGGTTTTTGTATGAATATTTATAAAAATTGTGTCCTTTGTAAGGACTAGAGTCTTAATTAATCTAAAAATTATTTTATTATGTTAAAGAAAATTTTAAATTTAGAAGGTGCTCAAAAATTAACTAAAAATGAGCAAAAAAGTATTAAAGGTGGTTTGATAGATTGTATTGATCCTGCTACAAATAGATGTAGAACCTACAATCGATCTTGTGCTCCTCCATGTCGTATAGAACTTATAGATCCACCTATAGAGCCTTAAATGAAATCTTAAACCAAGGGTTTTATTTAAATTATTTAGTAAAAATAGTATAGAGGTTTGTTGTTAAATATATTCCTTTATAAAATTATAATTTGTTAAGAGTTGGTTTATGTTTATTGGAAAAAAATGATAAAGAGGATGTAATTTCCTCTTTATTATTTTATATTAGATTGTAGAAAATATACTATATTGTCCTTGTAAAACAAGATTTAAAATTGAAAAAATTCCCCAATTATATACAAGCAGATTTTAAGGACTGCGGTCCTACCTGTTTAAAAATTATTGCCAAGTACTATGGTAAATCTATAAACATTCAAGAACTGCGTGATTTTAGTGAGACTACTAGGGAAGGAAGCAATTTATTATTCTTAAGCGATGCTGCAGAGAAAATTGGTTTTCGAACTTTAGGTGTAAAATTGAGTGTGCAAAGTCTTGAAGAAGCTCCGTTGCCTTGCGTATTGCACTGGAATAAGGAACATTATGTAGTACTCCATAAAATAAAAAAGGGTGTTTACTATATTTCAGACCCAGCTTTTGGGTTGATCGAATATAGCCAGAAGGATTTTATTAAGTTCTGGATCGGAAACAATGCAGATGAATCAACACAAGAAGGAATTGCTTTATTATTAGAAGCTACCCCACGTTTTTTTCAATCCGATTTTGATAAAGAAGATAAAAAAGGTTTAGGGTTTGGATTGCTGTCGCAATATGTTTTGCGATATAAATCGTTCCTGATCCAGCTAAGTATAAGTTTATTAGCGAGTAGTTTATTACAGCTTATTTTTCCATTTCTTACACAGAGTATTGTTGATGTTGGAATACAAAACCAAAACATACATTTTATTTATTTAATCCTTTTTGCGCAATTATTTCTTTTTGCAGGAAGAACAGGATTAGAGCTTATAAGGAGCTGGATACTATTGCATTTATCTACACGAATAAACATTTCATTAATTTCGGATTTCTTTATTAAATTAATGAATTTACCCATTTCGTTTTTTGATGTAAGGATGACAGGAGATATTATGCAACGCATAAATGATCATCGCCGTATAGAAAAAATTCTTACCACTTCATCATTAAATGTGCTGTTTTCAGTTATCAATATGATTATTATGGGTGGGGTTTTAGCCTATTATAATCTTAAGATATTCTTAGTGTTTTTTGCAGGAAGTATACTCTATTTTGGCTGGATAACTCTATTCTTAAAACGAAGAGAAGAATTAGATTATAAGCGATTCTCAGAAGTAAGCCAAGAGCAAAGTAAGGTTATGGAACTCATAAACGGAATGCAGGAAATAAAACTGCATAATGCCGAAAAGCAAAAAAGATGGGGGTGGGAATATGTACAGGCAAGATTGTTTCGAGTTTCTATAAAAGGATTAGTTTTAGAGCAAACACAAACAATAGGGTCATCAGTAATTAATGAATTAAAGAATATTTTTATAATTTTCCTTTCAGCAAAATTGGTAATCGACGGACAGATTACTCTTGGGATGATGCTTGCTATAAGTTCTATCGTAGGAAGTTTAAACGGTCCTATTACTCAGCTTATTGAGTTTGTACGAGAGGTACAAGATGCAAAAATATCATTAGCTCGATTGTCAGAAATCCATGATAAAGAAGACGAGGTACAGCAAGAAGAGCATCAGACGCAAGATATTCCACGAGATAGTGATATTATTATCAAAGAGCTTTCGTATCGTTATTTAGGTTCAGATATACCGGTTTTAGATAATTTAAATTTAATTATTCCAGCGCATAAAGTAACGGCAATTGTGGGAGTAAGTGGAAGTGGAAAGACAACGTTAATGAAGTTGTTATTGAAATTCTATGAGCCAAATAATGGAGAAATTAATATAGGAAATACACAGCTTAAAAATATTTCACAAAAAGCATGGCGTAATAATATCGGTGCGGTAATGCAAGAAGGGTTTATTTTTAGTGATACAATTGCTAATAATATAGCTATTGGAGTTGATAAAATAGATAAAGAACGATTGATGTATGCGGCAGATGTGGCAAACATTAAAGAGTATATCACTAGCTTGCCACTAGGTTATAATACCAAAATAGGGTCAGAAGGAGTTGGTATGAGTACAGGGCAAAAACAACGATTGTTAATAGCAAGAGCAGTTTATAAAAATCCAGAAATGCTGTTTTTTGATGAGGCAACTTCGGCATTAGATGCTAATAATGAAAAATCAATTATGGAGAAATTAGATATTTTCTTCAAGGATAAAACAGTTGTGGTAATTGCGCACAGATTAAGTACAGTTATGAATGCAGATCAAATTGTTGTTTTAGATAAAGGAAAGATTATCGAAATTGGTAGTCACTCGGCATTGGTGGAACAAAAAGGAAATTATTTTGAATTGGTTCGTAATCAATTGCAATTAGGGAATTAAAATATGGCAGAAGACAATACGAAATTTGAATTAAGAAGCGAAGAGGTACAAGATATCCTTACTAAAGTGCCACATTGGATGATACGATGGGGGACAGTTTTGATCTTTGCGATAATATGCATGTTGTTTTTTGTTTCATGGTTTCTTAAATATCCAGATGTAGTAAGTACAGAGATAAGTATAACGACATCTATACCACCTGAGAAACTAGTAGCAAAAACGACAGGTAGAATAGAAGCGATTTTAGTAAAGGACAAAGCAAAAGTATCTAAGAATACTGCACTTGCAATTATTGAAAATTCAGCTAATTATAAAGATGTTTTTATTTTAAAGAACACAGTAGATAATTTTAATATAAATGACAGAAATAAAGAGTTTCCTTTTGCTTTGTTAAACAATATGCAGTTTGGAGAGTTAGAAAGTACTTATGGAGTATTCCAAAAGGATTATGCAGCTTGGAAACTTAATGAAAATCTACAACCTTTTCAGGTTGAAAATAATGCTCAAAATTCTGAGCATACCCAAATTAAAGAACGACTGGCTATTTTGCAGCAGCAAAAAAGTATTAATGAAAGTGAATTACAACTTCAAAAAAACGATGTTAATCGTTTTGAGGTCTTATATGCAAAAGGAGTTATTTCGACACAGGATCTAGAAAATAAAAAGCTAGGTTACCTTCAGGCGGATAAAAACTACAAAGGCTTGCTTTCGTCAATATCGCAGCTTAAATCTGCACTTATAGAGAACTCTAGATCAAGTCAAGGTACTAGAATAAGTGGAACGAAAGAGGAGGTGAACTTAGAGCGCAATCTGATGCAATCGTATTATCAGTTAAAGAAAGGGATTAAAGATTGGGAATTAGCATATACTTTAAGATCATCAATTCCTGGTGTTGTTACATTCTTGCAAGTATGGACAGAGAGCCAAACCATTACTTCTGGAGAGAATGTTTTCTCGATTATTCCCGATACTGAAAAAGGGTATATTGGTAAAGCCAAAGCGAAGGCTCAGAATTCAGGAAAAATTAAATTAGGGCAACAAGTTAATATTCGATTGTTTAATTTTCCAGATAGAGAGTTTGGTGTTATTAGAGGTAAAGTTGAAAACATTTCCCTTATTCCAGATAAAGACGGAAATCTGTTGTTGGATATATCCCTTCCTAAGGGGTTAGAAACATCATATAATAAGAAGATTCCTTTTCAACAGGAAATGAAAGGTAATGCTGAAATTGTTACTGAAGATCTTCGATTATTAGAAAGAATATTATATCAATTCAGAAGTCTTTTTAGACAGAATTAAAATTTTGGTTGCATCCATTTTGTTGCATTTTCTTTTAATTTAAATCAACCAAATTTTAGGTTTAAAATTTAACAAAATAGGTTCGTAATGTTTGTTGTTTTTGTATAGGTGTTTGTTTTTTAATTAGTTATGTTGTTATCTTTAATATTGTGTTTTAAATATTTCCATTTGGGTTTTTAAAATAATTAATTGAAAACAATATTCTATTTGAAGCGACTGATTCGTTTGAGCTTGAAAAAGGATTTAAAATATTCTTGCGCAAGATTAGACAGAAAACTCAAATGTCTTTAAACGATTGAGGTATTAGCGAAACTATAAAAATTTAAATTATGTTAAAAAGCATTTTAAACTTAGAAGGTATCAAAAAATTAACCAAAAAAGAACAAAAATTAATAAACGGAGGGGCTTGGAGATATTCTGAGGCAACAGGCTATTGTGTTAATCCTTTGGCTACTTGTAGTGGAGCACTTTATTCGAAACAATATCCTGGAGATTGGTGTTGTGAAAAATAATCATATACTAGAGAGGAAGTTTACTTTCTCTCTTTGTTTTTAAATCTACATTTTCAAATAAAAATCCTTGGTCAGTTCGATATATTCGGGAGTATAAATATGTCTTCCGGTTTCGATAATTAATTCATCAATTGAAATATCTGGATTTTCAATGCGATTAAAGGCTAATAAGCTGCGTTTAATGTCGCTTGTAGGTGTACCTTTAACTCGAGTGATTTTGAAAGGGTATAATTCGAATTCTTTGGCTAGGGTAATGAATTTTTCTTCTTCCTTAAATGGAATGATTACTGAGAAGATACCGTTTTCTGAGAGTAATAAATCGGCTGCTTCAACTAAATCTTCAAAAGGCATAGCATCTTGAAAACGCGCTAAATCTCTTTGTTCGTTATCAGTTTTGTAATCTTCACTGTAAAATGGTGGATTTGATACAATAATATCATATTCATCTTCAGGCTCTTCCATGAATTCATCTAGTCCAGCATGATAACAGAATAATCGGTCATTCCAAGGAGCGTTTTCAAAATTATCAACAGCTTGTTCATAGGCTGTTTCATCAATTTCTAAAGCGTCAATTTGTTCAGCACTCGTTCTTTGTGCTAACATTAAGGCAATAAGTCCAGTTCCGGCTCCAATATCCAAAATACTAAAAGGATGATTGTTTATAGGAGTCCAAGCACCCAGTAAAACACCATCGGTGCCAACTTTCATAGCAGTTTTATCTTGTTGAATAGAAAATTGCTTGAATTGGAACATAATGATTTATGATTGTAGATTAACAGTTTTTGATTTAAAATGGTAAACTGAATACTTAAAATGGAGAACTGAATACTTCTCTATAGGTACATTTCAACTAAGCCTTCAGGTAAATTCATGATGACTTTTTTGTTGTCACGATCAATTTTCACTAAGAAATGATCAATCATAGGGATTAACATTTCTACTTCACCATTAATAACTTCAAAAAGAGGTTGTGCAGTAGTGTCGTTTACAGAAGCTATTTTTCCGAAAACACCTAAGCGTTGGTCTTCAATTTCAAAGCCAATAACTTCGTGGAAATAAAATTTGTTACCAGTAAGTTTAGGTAACATACTTAGAGGTAGGTAAATCGCGTTGCCTATAATAGCATCGGCATCTTCCTCTGTAGTCATGTCTTCAAAACGAATTCTTAAGAAATCGTTTTTGTGCAATGAACTAGTTTCAATAAAAAAAGGAACCAAGTGTTTGTCGCATTCGACAAACACTGATTCCAAGTTTTCGTATAACTCAGGTTCGTCCGTGTCTAAATAAGCCAAGACTTCACCTTTGAAACTAAATTTTTTAGCGATTTTACCTAAATAAAAACATTCTTCTTTACGCATTCCCGCTAAATATAATTATGCTTCAGTTGTTTCGTTATTTTCTTCAGTAGCAGGAGCTTCTTCAGCAACTTCTTCTGCAGCAGGTGTAGCAGCAGCGATAGCGTCAGCTTCAGCTTGAGCAGCAGCAGCTAAACGTTTTGCATTTACATCTTGCTCAGCTTTGAAAGCTTTAGCTTTAGCATCAGCTTGCGCTTTTGTTAAACCATCTTTCTTAGCATCAACTTTTCCAGTTTTAGCTTCTAACCAAGTAGCTAATTTTGCATCAGCTTGTTCTTGAGTTAAAGCACCTTTGCGAATACCACCTTCTAGGTGATGTTTCAACAAAGCTCCTTTGTAAGAAAGAATTGCTTTAGCAGTATCAGTTGGTTGCGCACCATTGTTTAACCATTTAACTGCACTATCAAGGTTTAAGTCGATAGTTGCTGGGTTTGTGTTTGGATTGTAAGTACCGATTTTCTCTAAGTATTTACCATCTCTTTTTGAGCGTGCATCTGCAGCTACAACCCAGTAAAAAGGTTTTCCTTTTTTACCGTGTCTTTGTAATCTAATTTTTACTGACATAATCGTATGATTAAATTTTGAGGTACTCGACCTCTGTTAATTAAGGGTGCAAAGATATAATTTTATTCTGAATTACAATTTCTATTTTTATAATTAAAAGTTAAGTGTTTGTTAGTTGGTTTTTTATGGTTCTTTTAAGAGAGATATCGGGTCGTTTTACCTTTTTAATTGATAATTTTGCAAAAAAATTAATTGAATATGAAGAAAAGGTTTTTTCTATTACCTCTACTTTTGCTGTTTTTTTCATGTGATAAAGAAGAAGTGGTGGCTAATAATCCTGCTTTTCAATCCTTAAAAAATGACGTTTTTTGGAGAGCTACAAGTTTTAGCGCAAATATTGATGGTGATGGGAAGCTTATAATTACGGGTAGTTTGGATAATGATACGGTAGTTTTGCAAACAGCTTCGACAAAAGTTCAAACGTATGTTTTGGGTGTTGACGATGTTTCTACCGCTACATACATGAATTCATTATCAAAACAAGAAACTTTGTATAAAACAGGAAAGGAATTAGGGAGTGGTCAGATAGTTATTACTCAGTATAATAAAGAAACAAATACCGTTTCTGGAACCTTTATATTTGTAGCGCCAAACGGCAATGATGTCATGGCAGCTGAAAAATCGGCTCGTTTTAAAGAAGGTGTTTTTTATAAAGTGCCAGTCACTTTGATTAATTCACACGATTAGACAATTTTACAGAATATAAAAAAAATCTATTTGCGAGTCTTCTTACTTTTTTTTATTGATAATAAAAACATAAATAAGCTAATTTATAGTAGATTAGAAAAAAATAAGATTACATTTGTTGCATATTATAAATAAGTACATATGAATATTTTTGTTGGAAGCCTTCCATTCAGTATTGAGGAAGCAGATTTAAGAGAGTCTTTCGAGGCTTACGGAGCAGTTGATTCAGTTAAAATTATTACTGATAAATTCACTGGAAGAAGTAAAGGTTTCGGTTTTGTTGAAATGACAAATGATGATGAGGCTCAAAAAGCGATTGACGAATTGAACGGAGCTACTGTTCAAGGACGTGCAATTGTTGTAAACAAATCTGAGCCAAAACCTGAAGGCGAAAGAAGAAGTTTTAATAACAACCGTGGTGGAGACAACCGTGGTGGTTATGGTGGAAACAACCGTGGTGGAGATAACCGTGGTGGTGGAAACAGAGGAGGATATTAATATTTTTTTCTAAGATATAAAAAAAGGTGTCAATTTATTGACACCTTTTTTGTTTTATAGAATTTTGTTTCAAGTTGTATAACCTGCTACCAAAATACATATTATAGATTAGCAACTAACCAATCTCCAACTTCACTGGTTTTGTATGCTTTGGTTCCTTTTGGAGCTAAGTCTTCTGTAACAATTCCTTGTTCTAGTGATTTGTTAACAACCGCTCTAATTGCTTCAGCTTCGTCTTTTAGTCCAAAAGCATCTTCAAACATCATAGCTGCAGATAATACAGTAGCTAATGGGTTAGCAATATTTAGTCCAGTTGCTTGTGGGTAAGAACCATGGATAGGTTCATATAATGAAGTGTGTTCTCCAACAGATGCAGAAGGCATTAATCCCATTGAGCCTGAAATCACAGATGCTTCATCAGTTAAGATATCTCCAAATAAGTTTTCTGTAATTAATACATCATAAGAGTTTGGCCATTGTACCAATCGCATTGCAACAGCATCTACAAACTCATAAGAAACAGTAACCTCTGGATAGTCTTTTTCCATTGCTTGTACGGTTTCTCTCCATAAACGAGATGTTTCTAGTACGTTTGCTTTATCTACGCAACATAATTTTTTGCTACGAGTCATTGCAAGTTCGAAACCTTTTTTTGCCAAACGTTGTACTTCAGCTCTAGTGTAAACACAATTGTCAAAAGCAGTTTCTCCACCATCTTTTCTTCCTTTTTCTCCAAAGTAAATTCCGCCAGTTAATTCTCTTAGGAAAACTAGATCAGTTCCTTCAATTCTTTCTCTTTTTAAAGGAGAATTATCTATAAGTGATGGGAAAGTAAATGTAGGTCGAACATTGGCAAATAACCCTAGTTTTTTACGCATTAGCAATAATCCTTGTTCAGGTCGAACAGCTGCGCTTGGATCATTATCGTATTTTGGGTGACCAATTGCTCCAAATAAAACTGCATCCGCTTTCATGCAGATTTCGTGAGTTTCATCTGGATAAGGAACTCCAACAGCATCAATTGCGCAAGCACCTGTAAGTGCTGGTGTCCATGTTATTTCGTGATCGAATTTTTTTGCAATAGCATCAGATAATTTTACAGCTTCATTAATTACTTCAGGACCAATTCCGTCTCCTGCTAAAAGGGCTATGTTAAATTTCATTATTTTGGTGTTTTATTTTTTAAGGTTCAGAGATGCAAAGGTTCAAAGAAGCAAAGTGTAGTTTGGTTGTAAGCCTTTGTGACTTTGTCTCTTTGAACCTCTGTATCTTTTTTAAGTAGTTACATTAAGCATTTTTTGTGTAGCGATAATTGCAGCAACCGTTTGATCAGAATCTAATCCTCTTGTTTTAAATTCTTTTCCGTTGTTAATCCAAGTGATAATCGTTTCACACAGAGCATCAGAACTACTTCCTGGAGGGATTCGAACAGCATAATCAATCAGTTTTGGCAAAGTCATTTTTTTGCTTTTGTAGATTTTAGTCAATGCATTCATAAAGGCATCAAACTGACCATCGCCTTGGGCGTTTTCTTCTATTACTTCACCATTTAAATTTAGGGATAGTGTTGTTGATGGACGCATTCCTTTAGAGTGAACTAGCATATAGGAATCAATCGTAATTTTGTCCTGATACGTATGACTGTCTAGTACGTCAGAAATGATATATGGCAAATCTTCTTTGGTAACAGTTTCTTTTTTGTCGCCTAATTCTATAATACGCTGGGTAACCAATTTTAAATCTTGTTGGTTTAGTTTTAATCCTAATTCTTGAAGATTTTTTTCGATATTGGCTTTTCCAGAAGTTTTTCCGAGGGCGTATTTACGTTTTCTCCCAAAACGTTCTGGAAGTAAGTCATTAAAATATAAATTGTTTTTATTGTCTCCATCAGCATGAATTCCAGCTGTCTGGGTAAAAACATTATCTCCTACAATTGGTTTGTTGGCAGGAATTCGGTATCCAGTAAACGTTTCAACTAGTTTGCTAACAGAATATAAAGAAGTTTCTTTTATGTTAATGCTCACTTCGGGTAAATAATCATTGATTACAGCTACAGTACTTTCGAGCGGAGCATTTCCAGCGCGTTCCCCCATTCCGTTTACGGTTACGTGAAGTCCTTTGATACCACCTTTAATGGCTTCCATAACATTGGCAACACTTAGGTCATAATCGTTATGTGCATGAAAATCAAAATGAATGTTAGGGTATCTAGCTGTGATTTTAGAAATAAATTCAAATGCCTGTGATGGAATTAATACACCAAGCGTGTCTGGAAGCAAAATTCTTTTTACAGGTTGTTGAGTTAAAAAATCTAAATATTGAAACACATATTCGGGAGAATTGCGCATACCATTGCTCCAATCTTCGAGATAAACATTGGTGTCTATATTGTTCTCTTTTGCTAACGCAATAGTTTCTGCAATTTCAGCAAAATGTTGTTCGGGTGTTTTTTTTAATTGATGCGTTAGGTGATTCAAAGATCCTTTGGTCAGTAAGTTCTGAACTTTAGCTCCTGATTTTTTCATCCATTCAATAGAAAGACCGCCATCAACAAAAGTTAAAACTTCGATTCGATTAGTGTATCCTCTTTCTTCAGCCCAAGACATTATGCCTTTTACGCCTTGAAATTCGCCTTCACTCACACGTGCCGAAGCAATTTCTATTCGATCAATATTTAATTCTTCTAATAGTAATTGTGCAATGGTTAGTTTTTCTGCAGCAGAAAAAGACACTCCCGATGTTTGTTCGCCATCACGGAGTGTGGTGTCCATTATTTCAATTTTTCTTTTTTTCATTATAAACTGGGTGCTAATACCTATTTCTTTTTGTTTGAAATTGTATAGAGTGGTTTGAAATAAAAATTATGAAAGCAGTTGCTAGCCCAGTATTAAAGCTGAAGCTAGTGTAACTGCTTTTATTTGTTGTCTTAATAAGGAAGCTTATCAGCAAAAGCTACGATATCTTCTTTTATGTTTTGTAGGTAGTCAATGTCATCAAAGCCATTAACCATATTGTTCTTTTTGTAGCCGTTAATTGCAAAAGATTCTTTTTGTCCAGTTGCCAATAAAGTAATTGTCTGTTCAGGTAGATTAATTTCTAACTCTGTTTTAGGGTCAGCTTCAATTGCTTTAAAGATTGTATCAGCAAATTCAGGGCTAACTTGTACAGGTAAAACTCCAATGTTTAAACAATTTCCTTTAAAGATGTCTGCAAAGAAACTAGAAACTACAGCGCGAAATCCGTAATCGTAAACTGCCCAAGCGGCGTGTTCTCTAGAGGATCCAGAACCAAAGTTTTTTCCTCCAACAAGAATTTTTCCTGAGTAAGTAGAATTGTTTAAAACAAAATCTGTTTTTGGAGAATCATCTCCATTGTATCTCCAGTCTCTAAAAAGATTGTCTCCAAAACCTTCGCGTTTTGTAGCTTTCAAGAAACGTGCAGGAATAATTTGATCTGTATCTACGTTTTCAATTGGCAGTGGTACTGCACTGCTAGTAAGTATGTTAAATTTATCGTATGCCATTGTTTTTTGCTTTAGGCTGTAGGTAATAAGTAGTAAGCTTTTTTGTACAGCATTTTTATTTTGTTATTGAGTTTTATGCTTAAAGCATAAAGTCATTTAAAAAAGTTCTCTTGGGTCAGTTAGTTTTCCAGTAACAGCAGCTGCGGCAGCCATAATTGGACTAGCTAAAAGTGTTCTTGATCCAGGACCTTGACGACCTTCGAAGTTTCTGTTAGAGGTACTTACCGCATATTTTCCAGCAGGAACTTTATCATCATTCATAGCTAAACATGCTGAACAACCTGGTTGACGTAATACAAAGCCAGCTTCGGTTAAAATATCTAAAAGACCTTCTTCTTTAATTTGTGCCTCAACAACGTGAGAACCAGGAACTAGCCAAGCAGTTACATTGTCGGCTTTTTTACGACCTTTTACAATTTCGGTAAAAGCTCTAAAGTCTTCGATTCGACCATTGGTACAACTTCCTAAGAAAACAAAGTCAATTGGTTTTCCAATCATTACATCATTTTCGTGAAAGCCCATATAGGCTAAAGATTTTTTGTAGGTTTCCTCACCACCTTCAACTTGATTGGCGTTCGGAATATTTTTAGAGATACCAATTCCCATTCCAGGATTAGTACCATAAGTAATCATTGGTTCGATATCAGATGCTTTGATGTTTAGTTCTGCATCAAAAACAGCATCAGCATCAGTTTTTAAAGTTTTCCAGTATGCAACAGCTTTGTCCCATGCTTCCCCTTTTGGAGCAAATAATCTTCCTTCAAGAAAGTCGAATGTTTTTTGATCAGGAGCAATCATTCCTCCACGAGCACCCATTTCGATACTTAAATTACAAACAGTCATACGACCCTCCATAGACATGTTTTCAAAAACGTTTCCAGCGTATTCAACAAAATATCCTGTGCCACCTGAAGTAGTTAATTGTGCAATAATATAAAGAGCAACATCTTTTGGACCAACACCTTTGCTTAATTCACCATTTACGTTGATGCGCATTTTCTTTGGCTTCGGTTGCATGATACATTGTGTAGATAAAACCATTTCAACCTCAGAAGTACCTATTCCGAAAGCAATTGCTCCAAAAGCACCGTGAGTTGAAGTGTGTGAATCTCCACAAACTATAGTTGCACCTGGTAGTGTAATTCCGTTTTCAGGACCTACAACGTGAACAATTCCATTTTTTTGATGGCCTAATCCCCAGTGAGAAATTCCGTATTCAGCTGCATTATCTTCAAGTGCTTTTAACTGGTTAGCAGATAAAGCATCCTGTACAGGTAAATGTTGATTTATAGTTGGTGTGTTGTGATCGGCAGTTGCAAAAGTGCGTTCTGGGTATAAAACCGAGATGCCTCTGGATTTTAATCCTAAAAAAGCAACAGGACTTGTAACTTCATGAATGAAGTGACGGTCAATGAAAAACACATCTGGTCCATCTTCAATTTTACGCACTACGTGCGAATCCCATACTTTGTCGAATAATGTAGTACTCATTTTTAACTATTTTTTAATTGTAATTTCCATGTAATTATAAGAGGATAACAAAATTAGAAAAAGAAACAAATGCAAGAATTGGCATATTTGATTATATACGATGCCCAAACTGTTTTACAGATTGCTAGCTAATTGTTTTTGTTGGTTTTTGGTTTGGCAATTGTATTTTGATTTGATTTTTTGTTTTCTTTTTTGATTGAGATTATTCTAATTGCTTTTGCTGTTGAGGATTTGTTGTTTTTGTTGTATTTTACTGGTTTTTAGGGTGTTTGTTGGGTTTTAATGTGGGAAAGTACACTAAAATAGTAATGATTATTAGTTTGTGTTTCTTTTTTTTGACTGACAATAAAATGTATTTTCTGAAGGTTTTTTTTAGGTGTGTTCTTTGTTTAAATACTACGACATCCAAAAAAAAGTTTTTCTGTTTTTTAGAATGAAAATAAAAACAATAATGTAGTTGGATGTAAAAATGAGTGATAATGACAACTATCTGACATTTGGTTTGTGAATAAGCTATTAATATTGAAGTTTCTAATAATAAAAAAATATAAAATTATGAACTTGAATCAGATTGCTTACAGAATTGGTGTTTTTGGAACTGTTATTATTTTACTTTGGGTTGGGCTTTTTAAGTTTACAGCTGTAGAGGCTGGGGCGATAAAAGGACTAGTTGAAAATCATTTTGCTATGGGTTGGATGTATAAGGTGATGTCGGTTCAACAGGTTTCAAATATAATAGGGGTCTTTGAGGTTGTTACGGGAATTGGATTGGCATTGTCCTTTTTTAATAAAAAGATAGCCATGTATTCAGCTTTGGCATCAATGGTTATTTTTATTACTACATTAAGTTTCTTATTTACGACTCCAGGAGTTTTTAAAATGGTTGAAGGTTTTCCTGTAACTGATTTTTTTATTTTAAAAGACATTCCATATTTGGCTATTTCTTTGATGGTGTATGCGAAAAGCAAGGGGTAAATAGAAGAAATTTTACCTACCATTCAATATAAAAGAAAATAATCAATCCAAATTATCAAAAACATAACGAGTTTTAATAATTTGGATTGATTATTATAGCTACCAATCTTTACAATCGATGTGGGCTTTTATCAAAGCGATCATTTATTGAAAAATGATATTGCAGACCTAATTCTAACCCGATTCGTAAATTATGTGTAGTTTTTTCAGAATCATTCCAATCAGATGTATCGGAATAGTAAGGGAAATTATCTGCAGAAGTGAAATCATATTCATATCTTAAATTTGTAGAATAGGAAATTTTATCTGACAGAAAACCTTTTAAACCAATTGAACCAATTATACCAAATAAAGTTTTTTTGTGCATTTTTCCTTCGTCACTATAATATTGATTTCTTTCTGGATGTTGATAAGAAATATATTCACTATAATCTGAAGTTTGTGTTCTTATTTCATATTCATTTTCTGCAATTGTTTTATAATATTTCAGAAAAGAAAACTGTATTCCTTGATTAAATGTTAAAAATAATTTTTCTTTTAAGCGATAATAATATTGAACAGTTATGGGGGTTTTATAATACTCAAAACTTGATTTTATACTTGTATTGTCTCCAACGACATCAAAAAAGTATTTTTCGTTTTGTTTCGAATATTCAAACCCAGTTTTTACACCCCAACTGTCATTCCAGTTTTTTTCGATTGTGAGTCCAAAACCAAAACCATTTGGCAAATCTTGTTTGTCTTTATTATAAGGGAAGTTTGAATTTATTCTAGTGAAAAAGAAAGGATTCAAATTTATTCCAACTTGCAAATCAGTTATATCTTGAGCATTTCCCGCAAAGGAAATACTTAAGATCATGGCAATTACTAAGTTTTTCATGTTTAATTGTTTAAAATTATTTTGCCCGTTAAGACATTTTTTTCAGTTATTACTTTTAAAATATAAATCCCTCCTTTTAGTTTGCTTGAAAGCTCAATTTGCAATTCATCTTGATTGTAGAATTTAGATTCTTGAACTAATTTCTGATTTTGATTAAAAATCTGATAATTGCCAAAAAGTATTTCTGGAAGTTTTATTGTAATATTTCCGTTTGTAGGATTTGGTGAAATTATAATTTCTGAAATCTCACTTTTTGGAGTTAATCTTGCTTCAAAACAAGGAGTTGGTGTGTCTAAGGAGTATATTTTACTAGCTATAGCTCCAGTGCAGGAGTTAGTATAAGTGACAGTAACATTAATGTTTCTTGAGACAGTAGGATGCGCCATTATAGACGGAGTAACTCTTATGCTTCCATTGGTGAAGGGAGTTGTAGGTACAAATGTTAACTTTAAACCAGAATCACTATAACAGTCCCAATCTTCAACTTTAATATACCCGTCGGGTATTGGAGGAGCTGTACTGTCAGAAATATTAAATGTTTTAGACGGTGTTGTTACCGAACATCCACCTGCAAAATTAACTACTGCATTTACTGTCAATGTTGAACCGGTAGTTATAGAGCTATTTGGTGTGATGGTAACTTGTCGTTTACCATTAACAATAGTTTCTACTGAAATGGTGCAATTTGGCGCATTCCAAAACACATTATCAATATCAGTTTGATTGTCGATTGAAAATATTAATCCAGAACTTTTACATAAAAAGGTTTGATTAACAGGATTAGTTGACCATACTGCTGAACGTGATGTTCTTGTTATTTTGTTACCAGTACCGACATAATAATTGATGTTTGCAGCTGTTCTTTTAACTATACACCCTACATTAAAATCTCCAGTTAAAGGAGGTTTTACTATCACCGAGGTAACCGTACTAGAACCCGAAATTTCGGCGCCATTTGTTACTTCCCATTGGAAACTATCCCCATTGGTTGCATTAGATACCAGATATGTTACAGGAGCTTGGTTACAGTTTAATATAGATGTATTTCCACTAATAATAGGATTTATTAACCTTTGCACAGTTACCGATTGTTCAGCTTGTGGCTGGAAATTAAAATACCCAATATGTTGACCAGTGCTTTTTTTTATATAGATACCACTTAACTTTACAGTTATCTTATCGCTACTCAAATAAGTACTGTTTCCCCATTGGATTGGGATTGTTTTTGGGTTTGAATTGTTATAAGTACCATCATTAAGATAACTACTTTGATTACTAGGGTTTCCAATGTATCCAGGAATAGAGCCTGTACTACCATTTGTTCCTGTTGAAACAATCCAATTTGTAATAATATAACCATCTGCTTGAACAGCATTTAACCAAGGGTAAATAGGTTTAAATTCAAAGGTATAATTATAAGGGACTCCTACTTCTACAGACGCTGGTCCACTTATAGTAACTGATTGCTGAGCAATTAAAAAATTAGTGATTAATACACTAAAACAAAAAACTAAAGTTTTTTTCATATTAAATTAATTTCTTTTAGAGATTAAAGGGGCAAAAGTAACTTGTGCTACATTGTTTTTTGTTGTATTTTCTTACTCTATTTCAATACTATATTATCTGTTTTGGACAGAAAAATCTGTTTTTGTTGCGATGTGTATCTTTATTTTTAAGTTGTCATTTTGCTCTCCCTTGTTGATAACTTCCTTTTTTAATAGCTCAAAAAAAGACTAAATTTGTAGTTCCTCCATTTTCCATCCAGCGCTTTTATTTAGTTCTTGTTATCAGGGATTTAGAATAGAGATAATTGGAATTTGGAATTTTAAAAATTGTCTTTTAAAGAAAACTATGTACTTAATATTCGATACCGAAACTACTGGACTACCTAAACGTTGGGACGCACCTATTACTGATTCAGACAACTGGCCTCGCTGTATTCAAATAGCATGGCAGTTGCACGATGATATGGGGAAACTTATAGAGCATCAGGATTATCTGGTTAAGCCAGATGGATTTAATATTCCGTATGATGCAGAGCGTATTCACGGAATTTCTACTGAGTTGGCTGAAGCCGATGGAATTTCATTACAAGAAGTTTTAGAGAAATTTAATATTGCATTAAGTAAAACTAAATTTATTGTAGGTCAGAATTTAGGTTTCGATGTTAATATTATGGGAGCTGAATTTCACCGAATGGGTGTTGATTCACCTATGAGCACTATGCCGGTTCTTGATACTTGTACCGAGGTTACGGCTTCGTTATTGCAACTGCCAGGAGGACGTGGAGGAAGATTTAAATTGCCAACATTAACAGAGCTACATAGTTATCTTTTTAATAAACCTTTTGCAGAAGCGCACAACGCAACAGCCGATGTTGAGGCAACTACACGTTGTTTTCTTGAATTAATAAGAAGAGAAGTTTTTACCAAAGAAGAATTAGATGTTCCGAAGGATTATTTTGGAGAATTTCAAAATAAAAACCCTCAGGAGATCAAACTTATTGGTCTAAAACATATCAATTTAAAAGCAGCTTCTGATAAAATCAGAGAGCAATTAAGAGCTTTTGAATCAGATGATAAACAAGCAACAGTTTCAGAGTCAGATTTAGAAGATTTTAAAGCAGCTAAATATTCGCATTTGCATAATCATACCCAGTTTTCGGTTTTACAATCGACTATAGGTATTGGGAATATTGTTGCGGCTACAGCTAAAAATGGAATGCCAGCCGTTGCTATGACGGATACTGGAAATATGATGGGGGCTTTTCACTTTGTGAGCGCCGTTATGAATCATAATAAAGCTGCATCAGGTAAGAATAAAGCTTTAGTAGAAAGTGGTGAAGAACCAACAGAAACTGAAATAAAACCGATTGTGGGTTGCGAATTCAATGTTTGTGATAATCACTTAGATAAGAGTAAAAAGGACAATGGTAATCAGATTGTACTGTTGGCTAAAAATAAAAAAGGGTATCACAATCTAGCTAAAATGTCGTCGATTGCTTTTACAGACGGATTTTATTATGTTCCTAGAATTGATCGAAAAATTGTCGAGCAATACAAAGAAGACATCATGGTTTTGTCTGGGAATTTGTATGGAGAGATTCAGAGTAAAATTTTGAATATCGGTGAAAATCAAGCTGAAGAAGCTTTGATTTGGTGGAAAGAACAATTTGGAGATGATTTCTATCTAGAAGTTATGCGTCACAATCAGGAAGATGAGAATCGGGTGAACAAAACCTTGATTGAGTTTTCTCAGAAACACAATGTGAAGTTAATTGCGACCAATAATACTTATTATTTAAATAAAGAAGATGCCAATGCGCACGATATTTTATTGTGTGTAAAAGATGGTGAAAAACAAGCCACTCCAATTGGTCGTGGTCGTGGCTATCGTTACGGATTACCAAATCAGGAGTACTATTATAAGTCGCCAGAAGAGATGAAAAAGCTCTTTATGGATTTGCCAGAAGCTATTATAAATATTCAGGAAATCGTAGATAAAGTCGAAATTTATTCACTTTATCGTGATGTATTACTTCCAAAGTTTGATATTCCTGAGGAATTTTTAGTAGTAGAAGATGAAGCAGATGGCGGTGTACGTGGTGAAAATAAATATCTGCGACACCTTACTATGACAGGTGCGAAGAGGCGATATGGTGAAATTACAGAATCTATTCAGGAACGTTTGGACTTTGAGTTATTAACGATTTCGAATTCTGGGTATCCGGGTTACTTTTTGATTTGTCAGGATTTCATTGCTGAGGCTCGAAACATGGATGTTTCGGTAGGGCCGGGGCGTGGATCTGCTGCAGGTTCAGCAGTGGCATATTGTTTAGGAATTACCAATATTGACCCCATTAAGTATGATTTGCTTTTTGAGCGTTTCCTTAATCCCGATCGTGTATCCATGCCCGATATTGATATCGATTTTGATGATGAGGGTCGTGGTCGAGTTATGGATTATGTAATCAATAAATATGGTAAAAATCAGGTTGCGCAAATTATTACTTATGGTAAAATGGCAACCAAATCGGCGATTCGTGATACGGCTCGTGTATTAGATTTACCATTGTTTGAAGCTGATAGGATTGCAAAACTGATTCCGGGAATGATGCCGTCAAAATGGAATTTGGCACGTTTTATTTCAGAAAGTGAAGATGAGGTTAAAAAAGCACTTCGTTCAGATGAGTTTGATAATATAAAAGAATTAATTGCTATTGCCAATGAAGATGATTTGGCTGGTGAGACAATTCAACAAGCAAAAATCCTTGAGGGATCGATGCGAAATACCGGAATTCATGCCTGTGGGGTAATTATTACACCATCGGATATTACGAATTTCGTTCCGGTTACAACTGCCAAAGATTCTGATTTATATGTAACACAGTTTGATAACTCGGTTGCAGAAAGTGCCGGATTACTTAAAATGGACTTCTTGGGTCTGAAGACCCTTACATTGATAAAAGATACGGTAAAGCTGGTAAAATATAGAAACGGAATTGACTTAAATCCAGATGAATTTCCGATTGACGATGTTGAAACCTATGCGCTTTTCCAAAGAGGAGAAACGGTTGGTATCTTCCAATATGAGTCACCTGGAATGCAGAAATACATGAAGGATCTTAAGCCAACGGTTTTTGGAGATTTAATTGCGATGAATGCCTTATATCGTCCAGGACCATTAGAGTATATTCCATCATTTGTTCGAAGAAAAAATGGAGAAGAAGAAATCAAATACGATTTAGATGCCTGTGAGGAATATTTGGGAGAAACCTACGGAATTACGGTTTACCAAGAGCAGGTAATGCTTTTGTCACAATCGCTGGCTGGTTTTACAAAAGGTGAGGCCGACGTTTTGCGTAAAGCGATGGGTAAGAAGCAAAAGGAAGTACTGGATAAAATGAAGCCTAAGTTTGTGGAGCAAGCTGCTGCAAAAGGACATGATGCAAAAGTGCTAGAGAAGATTTGGAAAGACTGGGAAGCTTTTGCGAGTTATGCCTTTAATAAATCACACTCGACTTGCTATGCTTGGATTGCATATCAAACGGCTTATTTAAAAGCGCATTATCCTGCAGAATATATGGCGGCGGTTCTTTCGAATAATATGAATGATATCAAGCAGGTTTCGTTTTTTATGGAGGAATGTAAACGAATGGGATTACAGGTTTTAGGACCAGATGTAAATGAGTCGTTTTATAAATTCACTGTAAATGATGAATATGCAGTACGTTTTGGAATGGGAGCCATTAAAGGAGTTGGTTCTGGAGCTGTAGCAACAATTGTAGAAAGTAGAAAAGAAGGTAAATATAAATCGATTTTTGATTTGGCTAAACGAATAGATTTGCGTGCGGCTAATAAAAAAGCAATTGAAAATTTGGCTCTTGCTGGTGGATTTGATTCATTTGAAGGAACGACGAGAGCGCAATATTTTCATGATGATGGTGATGGAATTACTTTTTATGAAAAGGCAATTCGTTATGGATCGAAGTTTCAAGAAAATGAAAATTCATCACAAGTGAGTTTGTTTGGAGAAACTAGTGAGGTGCAAATCGCTGAGCCAGTGATACCTCCTTGTGAAGATTGGAGTACGATGGAAAAATTGGCCAAAGAGAAAGATGTTGTTGGGATTTATATCTCAGGACACCCATTAGATGATTTTAGATTTGAGATGAAATATTTCTGTAATGCCAGATTAGAAGCCTTGAAAAGCATGAATGAATATGTTGGTAAAAATCTAAATTTTGCTGGAATTATAAATAACGTGCAGCATCGTGTCGCTAAAAATGGAAAAGGTTGGGCAATATTTAATTTAGAAGGATATGATGAAAGTTATGAATTCAAAATTTTTGGTGAAGAATACTTGAAATTTCGCCATTTCTTGATTCAAAATAACTTTGCTTTCTTGAAGGTGTTAATTAAAGATGGTTGGGTAAATCACGATACTGGTAAAAAATCTGATCCAAGATTACAGTTTGTTGAAATCAGACAATTACAAGATATTTTAGAAGCTTTTGCTAAGAAATTGATTTTGTTGTTGAACATAAAAGATTTGCAAACAGAGTTTATTCATAAGTTGAGCCAGTTATTTAACGAGAATAAAGGGGATAATACAGTGACTTTTGAAATCATGGAATTAGAAAAAATAAAGCGCTTGGTTGAGACTACGACTGAGTTTGAGGAGGCTGACGATGCAGTTTTTGTAGATGAAAATGAAGATGGCGATGATGCTATGAGTGCTAAAACAGCGGAAGTTACTGAGGTTGAGGAAATAAACGTAGTTACGAAGCTGACTATGCCAAGTAGAAGGCTAAAAGTGAAAATCAGTAATGAGTTATTGCAAGAATTGGAGAAAATGCAGGTAAATTTCAAGTTAAATTAAAGATTTATAGTTAAAATTTTAAATAATGCATTTTTTTAACGGTATAATTATGCATGCATACTAATTTTTTAGTATTATTGTTCTCAATTACAACGATTGCGCTCCCATTGCCCCAAAAGCAAAAGAGAACATTCTGTTAAATTATTTTATACTAAATAAATTATTTAAGAAAAAAATTATGAAAAAGAATCTTTTTTTATTAGGAATGATGGTTTGTTCTATGACAATGGTAGCTCAAACTGAAACAAAAGAACATGAAAGCTGGTACTTTAAATTAGGTGGATCTTATTTCTTGCAAACTGCAGCTACTGAGTTTCCTACTGTAGGAGGAAATCTTCCTTTGGATAGAACTTATGTAGGAGGGAAATTAGTTTCTGAAGAAAGTGTTACAGGTTCTTTTGGTGAAGGTTTTAGAACAGGAGTTACTGCAGGGTACCGTTTTTCGGCTCGTTTAGGAGTTGAGATGGGAATCAATTATTACACTAGTAATAGTAAAACAATGGCGAGAACTACTACAGACCAAATTTTTATTTCTGGAGGAAAGCCTATTTATAATTTTAGTTCTGAGGGAGAAATTAAAGCATTTGATCTTGCTCCTGCTTTAGTTATGTATTTAGGAAAAGCTCATGGATTTGAACCATATACAAAAGTAGGTGTGTTGATTCCAATTCATGGAGATCTTAAAATTACCACAGATGCAGTTGCGCCAACTGGTGTAGCTAATCCTGCAACTATGGCGGTTCATAGTGTTGATAAAGTAAAACCAAATCCAACTGTTGGTTTTGTGGCAGCTTTAGGAACATCTTATAAATTAGGAAAAAATATCGCTGCATTTGCTGAATTAGAATACCGTAACTTTACTGTACACGGAAAAACTAAAGAAACCACAGAATTTACAGTTAATGGCAACGATGCTTTAGCAACAAGAACTACAGCACAGATTCATACTAATTATGGAAATTCTTTGAATACAACTTCTAATAATGCTTTGACAAATCCTAATGGACTAGATCAAAATAAACCTACAGATGAGTTAAGTTCTTATGTTGGTATTAGTGGTTTAGGTTTGACTTTAGGTCTTAGATATAACTTATAATATTTTTATTTTTTTAGTTTTTGAAAAAGAGGATGTTCGAAAGAATATCCTCTTTTTTGTTGTAGGTAAATTAAAGAAACAGTTCCTGTTATGTACATGTTTAGCCCTGATAGGAGCGATATCCTTTTGCAGCTTTCTTTAAGTTGTAAAAGATATAGCGGATAGCAGGTTGAGCTTCAAAAAAGAATTGAAAAACAAAAAGGAGTATAAATATTTGCAATGCGTTTATAATGAAAACTAATTTAGAAATAGAGGTGAATTGATTTTAAATTTCTAAATTTGTACTCGAGTTTGAAACTCATTAAAAACTGTCCCCCGAAGCGATGTCTGAGGGTTAAACTTTAAACAAAAAAGAATATGGCTTTAGCAATAACAGATGCTACTTTTGAAGAAGTAGTTTTGAAATCAGATAAACCAGTTATGGTTGACTTTTGGGCTGCATGGTGTGGACCTTGTAGAATGGTTGGTCCAATCATTGACGAGTTAAGCAATGAATATGATGGAAAAGTAGTAGTAGGAAAAGTAGACGTAGATGCAAATCAAGAATTTGCTGCAAAATATGGTGTGCGTAATATTCCAACTGTTTTGGTTTTTCATAATGGTGAAGTAGTAGGTAAACAAGTAGGAGTTGCTCCGAAACAAACTTACGCAGATAGTTTAGACGCATTGTTGTAATCGATTCCGATTATTAATTTATATAAAAAAAGGTTTGGCGAAAGTCAAACCTTTTTTTTATTTTTAACGAATATCAATACACATCTTAAAATGAAATTTATTTATTACTTTCTTGGTTTCTTTATTTTAACTAGTTCTTGTTGGTCACAATCTGTAAAAAAGAATGATTTTTTATTAGAAAGAGGAGTTTCGGAGGAATTGGCAGTTTTTAGAAAACAACAAATTTCTAATGTATCTTATGATTTGTCATTTGTAATTCCGGATAAAAAAAGTCAAGAAATTGAATCAAATCTTGTTGTAGAATTTAAATTATCGGATTTAAGTCGTTCGTTGTATTTGGATTTTAATGAGAAATCTGAAAACCTAAAATCTGTTCTTGTAAATGGTAAAAAAGTAGCCATTATACATGAAAAAGAGCATATCGTTATTTCTGATAAGAGCTTAGTGGTAGGTGATAATAAAGTTGAAATTTCATTTATAGCCGGGAACTTATCGTTGAATAGAAATGATGATTTTCTATATACTTTATTGGTTCCAGATAGAGCTAGTACATTATTTCCTTGTTTTGATCAGCCTGATATTAAAGCTACTTATATTCTTGCCCTTACAGTACCAAAAGATTGGTCTGTTCTAGCAGGTGCCTCGGTAAAAGAGAAGATTGAAGGTGGGGAAGCGGTTACTTACAGGTTTGGTAAATCAGATAAAATGAGTACCTACTTGTTTTCGTTTGTAGCTGGAGAGTTTAAACGAGTTACTGAAAATCCTAGTGGTACTAGAGTAATGACGATGTTGTATAGAGAAAATAATCTAGATAAAATTAAGGCGAGTACTGATACTATTTTTGATTTACATCAGCAGTCTTTGGGTTTCTTGGAGCGCTATACGCAATATCCATTTCCTTTTCAGAAATTAGATTTTGCCTCAATTCCTGTTTTTCAATATGGAGGAATGGAACATGTGGGAGCGATCCAGTATCGAGAGTCTTCTTTGTTTTTGGATAATAGTGCGACTGATAGTGAAAAGTTAAATCGTGCTAAATTAATTGCTCACGAAACGGCTCATATGTGGTTTGGTGATTTGGTAACTATGAAATGGTTTGATGATGTTTGGATGAAAGAGGTTTTTGCCAACTTCATGGCGGATAAGATTATGAATCCAATTTTTCCAAAGGTAAATCATGGTTTGCAGTTCTTAACGGCTCATTATCCTAGTGCTTATGCAGAGGATCGATCTGCAGGAACGCATCCTATTAAACAAAAATTAGCTAATCTTAAAAATGCAGGATCGCTTTATGGAAGTATTATTTATAATAAAGCGCCAATCATGATGAGACAATTAGAGGTTTCAATGGGGGAGGAAGCGTTTAGAAAAGGGATTCAGAAATATATTCAGAAGTATGCTAATGATAATGCGAATTGGGAGAATTTAGTTGAAATTCTGGATGCTGAAACACCACTGGATATGAAGAAATGGAGTGATGTGTGGGTTAATAAATCTGGGAGACCAATTCTTGCGAGTCGTATCGGATATGATTCTAAAGGTCGTATAAAAAGTTTTGAGATTGATCAGGAGGCAGAGGATAAATCAAAGAGCCTTTGGCCACAAATTTTTGATATTGGATTGGTGTACCCTGATGGTGTTAAGGTGATTAAAGTTGCGGTAAAAGATAAGACTACTAAGGTGGAAAATGTTTTAGGCTTGTCAAAGCCAACTACAATTATATATAATTATAATGGTTTTGGTTATGGTATTTTTCCTGTAGATGCAGCTAATCTAAATTATATTCCGACAATCAAAGACGAGGTTGCAAGAGCGTATAGTTATATTAACCTTTATGAGAATATGTTGGCTGGTGTTGTTTCGCCAGTAAAGGTGTTTGATTCCTGTCTTGAAGGAATCAAAGTGGAGCAAAACGAATTGGTTATTAAAGTTTTGTCAAATCAGTTAAATACTATTTTTTGGAAATTTCTAACAGAGCAACAACAAAGCGCCAGCCAAGAGCAACTTGAAAAGGTAACTTATGAGCGTTTAGGGACAGATTTGCCTAAAAATATTAAAAAAACGCTGTTTGGGTTGTTTAGTTCTATTGCTTATTCAGATTCAGGTAAAGAAAAATTATATCAAATATGGAATAAAGAAAATGCTATTCCGAATCTAAAATTAAATGAGGATGATTATACAGGTATAGCTATGAATTTGGCTATATTTAAACATCAAAAAGCAGATGAGATTCTAAGTAAGACAAAGTTAGATATTAGTAATCCTGATAAACAAAAGAGATTTGAGTTTTTGCTTCCTTCTTTATCAAAAGATGATTCTGTTAGAGATGCGTTTATGTTATCTTTAAATGAGGATAAAAATAGAGAGAAAGAAACTTGGGTTTCATCAGCTTTAGGGAATATTCATCATCCATTGCGTCAGGAAAGTGCTAAAAAACATCTTCGTTTTTGTTTGGATTTAGTAACTGAAATTCAACGTACGGGAGATATATTCTTTCCAAAGGATTGGCTTAATAATACAATTGGAAGATACTCGTCAAAATATGCTTTTGATGTAGTAGAAACGTTTCTGAAGGAAAACCCTAATTTTAGTCCAATATTAAAGAGAAAATTATTGCAAGCGACAGATGATTTGTACCGTGCACAAAAAATAAAAAAATAAACCGAATGAAGATTGAGTCGCAAATAGAGAAGATTTCTAGTTTTCAGCATCTTGAGATGTTGGCAAATCAGGTTGTGGAAGGGTTTATTTCGGGAATGCATAAAAGCCCATTTCATGGTTTCTCGGCAGAATTTGCTGAGCACAAGGTGTATAATGTTGGAGAAAGCACAAAACATATCGATTGGAAGCTGTTTGCTAAGACGGATCGACTGTATGCAAAGCGATTTGAAGAAGAAACTAATTTGCGTTGTCATTTGATAATAGATAATTCAGCATCGATGCATTATCCTGATTTAAAATCAAATCAATCTTTTTATGAGAATAAAATAGGTTTTTCGGTTTTGGCTTCAGCAGTTTTAATGAATATATTGAAGAAACAACGTGATGCAGTAGGTTTGAGTGTGTTTTCGGATAGTTATGAGTATTATGCGCCTGAAAAGGGTAGTGACCGTCATCATAGAATGTTGCTTAATAAGCTAGAGGAGCTTTTAGAGAAACCTAAGACAAGTAAAAAAACGGATACCATTACCTATTTGCATCAGATAGCAGAGAAAATCCACAGGCGTTCGATGATTATTGTTTTTACAGATATGTTTCAGTCAGAAAATGAAGAGCTATTGTTTAATGCATTGCAACATCTTAAGCATAATAAACATAAAGTGGTCCTATTTCATGTAATAGATAAGGAAACTGAAGTAAAATTTGATTTTGATAATGCTCCCCGCAAATTTATAGACTTGGAAACGGGGGAAGAAGTAGCTGTTTTTGCAGATAATGTGAAAGTAGAATACGAAAAAGAGGTGGAGAGTTACTTTAAACGATTGGCTTTAACCTGTGCTCAGAACCGAATTAAGTATGTTCCGGTCGCAGTAGGTGAAAATTTCGAAAAAATTTTAACGACATACTTGGTTGAAAAACAAAACTTTGGATAATAATTCAAAAAATAATTAAATATTTTTTCAAAAAAGGCTTGCAGAAACGAAATTCTATACTATCTTTGCAACCGCAATAACGCAGAGGTTTGGTAGTTCAGTTGGTTAGAATACATGCCTGTCACGCATGGGGTCGCGGGTTCGAGTCCCGTCCAGACCGCAATATTGGGGAAAGCCTTTCTTTATAGAAAGGCTTTTTTGCCCAAATACGGTATCTAAGATTAGTTGTGTTGTTTGGTCGGCCTTGTAAGCTGACCGGGTTTAGTAGTTAGACCAATGAAAAGCTTTCCACTTTTGTGGATGGCTTTTTTGATTTAAACAACTTTCAGTTTTTCTATTTTGATAGAAATCAAGGTGTTAAAAAATTAACATTTTTATTTGATTAAAAAGTGCAAAAAAGCTTGTAGAATCAGAACTTCTGTTGTAGTTTTGCACCACAATAAAGCAAGTGGGTTTGGTAGTTCAGTTGGTTAGAATACATGCCTGTCACGCATGGGGTCGCGGGTTCGAGTCCCGTCCAGACCGCAATATTGGAAGAAGCCTTTCTTAACGGAAAGGCTTTTTTTATTTTAAAGCATTTCCACTTCTTTTAATTATCTTCCTTATATTTATATATCGTAATATAGCTGTCGATATTCACTTACTTCAATGGAGCAGTCAAAACATAAAGTAGATAAGTATTACATCAAAAAAGTAGATGCTGATAAAAAGAGTATTTACTGTCATCACGATTTGATGGGAGAATTGTTTGTTCCTACACACAAACACAATAAAGCTCAATTTCTTTATGCTGAAGGTGATGTTGTTTTTGTAACAACAGAAACTAAAACCTATTTTTTGCCTGCACGACATTTTATATGGATTCCGAGTGGAATAGAACATAGCATTCATCCAAAGTCTGAAAATGTGATGATGCGAAACCTATATTTTCCTATTGAAAAAGATGAGGATACTTTTTATAAAAATGAAGGCATTTATCCAGTCAATAACTTATTGCTTCAAATGATGCTTTTTACCAATCAATGGAATGGTGATCTTAAAAAAGGCAGTCCTAATTTTGCAATTGCTAAAGTTATCAAAGCAATACTACCTCAAATCTGTTTAACCAATTTGCCTTTGGAATTACCTCTGCCAAAAGATCCTCGTTTGGGTAAAATTTTGCGTTATATCGAAAATAATCTAGGAGAGACCATTTTGTTTGGAGTGGTAGCTCATGAATTTGGATATAGTGAGAAATCTCTATACCGTTTGTTTCAGAAAGATCTAGGAATGTCTTTTATCCAATATTATACAATTAGAAGAGTATTAAAAGCAATTGAACTTCTTCTTGATAGAAGATTATCTGTAAAAGAAGTAGCAGAAGAAGTGGGCTATACCAGTGTACCCACCTTTAGTAATACATTTTTTAAAATTCTAGGTCAACGCCCTTCGGATTATCTTAAAGGAGAAAATATTTTGAAAAAAGGGAAGCTGTAAAGTGTGAATGGTGAAATGTAAAGTGTAAAAAATGAGTTGCGCTGGCGGATTTTTAAATAAAATCTTTTTTTTCTGTTATATCTACTGAATCTGCGTGAGCATAATTAGGTGAAACATGCAGATTTTATTCTGGATTAGCTTTTTTGTTTATAATCTTCATTAGATAGTTCGTCAAATTTTTCTTTGTTAGAATATGCTCAATCCACTTAACTATAACGATTTCCTTCGATTTAGCTGATTTTCAATTGTTAAAATTTGTCCGAAATGAATATGTTATTGACTTTTTAGAATTATCAGGCAATTATAAAATGAAAGAACTTTGCAGTGAATAAATTACACTACATTCATGTTCCTTAAAAAAAGGTTTTCGACAATACGTTATTTTTCTAAAAATCTGGTTTTAATCCTGATTTTACAAGGAGTAACTACACTACAAGCTCAACAAAGCAATCCGATTTCATTACAAGAAGCAATAAAAATTGCAAAAGAAAACAACAAAAATATTCTTAGATCTCGTATCGAGGTTGACATTTCTAAAGAGAATATTAAAGAAACTAAAGAACTTCGTCTGCCCGAAATAGAATTTAATAGTTCTTATTCTCGTGTTACAAACTTAACAGAGTTTAAAGGTGGGTTTTTAAAAGATAAAGCGGTAACGCATACTATTCCGGAGATGTATAATATTGGTACAGCTATCAAAGTACCCTTATATGCTGGTAATAAAATAAACAATGCTATAGAAATCGCTAATCAAGAAAGTAAAATTGCTCTAGTAAAAAGCGAAAAAACAGAAAGTGATATTCAGTTAGAGGTAATTGCTACTTATCTGGGAATTCAGAAAATGATGGAACTTCAAAAAATTATTGAAGAAAACATTAAAGAAGAGCAAAGCCGACTTAAAGAAGTTCAATCTTTGAAAAATCACGGAACAATTACAAAAAATGAAGTTTTAAGAGCTGAACTTCAGCTTTCAGATCGTGAGTTGAATGCTTTAACAAATTCGAAAAACATCAAAATTGCACTTCACGAGTTACAAACAATCCTTCAGTTACCAGAAGAGCAAGAAATTACTATTGATACAACGGCAAGTTTAAATGAAAATGTAAGTCTGGATAACTATAATTTCTATTTAAATCATACACTTCAAAATGAAGAGATGCGAATTGCACACCAAGAAATTGAAATCAAGAAGACAGAGCTAAAATTGGCAAAAGGGAATTATTATCCAACAATAAATTTCTTTGGAGACTATAATTTTAAATACCCTAATTATATGTTTTTTCCACCAAATCCATATTTGTATAGTTTAGGACAGGTAGGAATTGAAGCAACATTTAGTTTGTCAGGATTGTATAAGAATAAAACCAAAGTACATATTGCCAATTCAAAGGTTGAATGGCAAAAAGCGCAATCGGAAATTGTGAAAAATAAAGTTCAGGATGAATTATTTAAAAATCATACTCAATATCAGGAAATAGTCGAGAAGATTATAGTTGTTGATAAAGCACTAGAATTGGCTACGGAGAATTATCGCATCGTAAAGTTAAAATACCTGAATCAATTGGTTCTTATTACCGAAATGGTCGATGCGGATAACGCCTTATTGCAAGCGAAATTTAATAAAATCGCAACCAGAATTGATGCAGAAATGAAGCACTATGAATTGCTTCATACAGCTGGATTATTAAATAATTAAATTTAAAAAGAGAATAAGTTTTTATGGTAAAAATTAAAAATGAAACAAGAGCTAATAAGTCGTTTCATACATTGATAACAGTTATTGCGTGCGTGCTTGTTTTGAGCGGAATCGTTTTGGGAATTTGGTTTTATGTTTTTAATAAAAACCATGAAGAAACAAATGATGCTCAGGTTGAGCAGTATGTTACGCCTATTATGTCAAGAATCACTGGCTATGTTCAAGAGGTTCGTTATGAGGAAAATCAATTTGTTCATAAAGGAGATACTTTGTTGGTTATTGATAACCGTGAATATAAATCAAGGTTAGATGTTGCTTTGGCAGATGTTGAAAGCGCTAAAGGAAATAGTGTAGTTGTTGAAAAAAATGTAGTAACAACTGCAAGTGCAACTACAATTGGGAAATCGCAATTGGCTGCAGCCAAAACAAATCTTTGGAAAACACAACTAGAATACCAACGATACAAAGCTTTGGTTAAAGAAGAAGCAGCAACTGAGCAACAATTAGAGAAAGTAAAAGCAGATTACGAATCAGCTCAGGCTCATTATCAAGAAATGAGTAATCGAATTGAAACATCGACTTTAAATACATCGCAAGCAGCTGCGAGTGTTCCTACTGCACAAACAGTAATTCAGTCTAAGCAAGCGTTAGCAGATAATGCCGCTTTGTTTCTTTCATACACAGTAATCACTGCGCCTTATGATGGTTGGGTGGCTAAAAAAACAATTCAGCCAGGGCAAATGATAAAAGAAGGACAAACTTTGCTTTCGATGGTTAGTAAAGAAAAATGGATTACAGCAAACTTTAAAGAAACTCAAGTGCAGTTCTTGACTATTGGTCAGGAAGTCGAAATACATGCTGATGCACTTAATGATAAAGAATTTGTGGGTGTGATAACTTCGTTATCTCCTGCAAGTGGTGCACGATTCTCATTATTACCACCAGACAATGCTACTGGAAACTTTATTAAGATTGAACAAAGAATTCCAGTAAGAATAAAATTAAAAGACACAAGTGAACAAGCTGACTTCCTTCGTGCCGGAATGAATATAACTGTTGTAGCCGAACACAAATAACATAATGTTAGACAATACGAGCGTTTTTAAATCATGGGTTCCGAACTGGGCAATCATTGTAATCTTGTTTTTTTGCATGTTGCACTCTATGATTTTGTTGGGAGTTTACTCTTCAAATGTTACTTATGCATCAAGTTTTTTGGATATAGAGCCAGAAGATTTACAATTTTCGATGTGTGTTACTTATGGAACTTTACTTGCCACAATATTAATAGAGAGTCGATTCTCTAAATTTTTCCCAACCAAAAAATATTTGATTGCAGTATTTTGTTTAGTAGCTATTACTATAATGCTGTCGGCTTATGTTAAGAACTTTTCGCTATTCATTATTATAAGAATGGCTGAAGGTTTTTTAATGGCATTGCCAGGTGTGCCGTTAAGGCAATTATTAATTACCCGATTTAAATCTAAAAATGCAATTATAATTGGATTTACATTTAATTATGGTGCATTGTTGTTATCATCGCCTTTTATAATGAATATTGCTGTTTGGCTTTTGGAGAACTACGACTGGAAATATATGGCGTACGGATCAGCATTATTTCAGATTGTTTGTGTTTTACTAATCATGATAACCTTTAATGATAGTCGTCTTCACCGAAAAATCCCATTGTATCAAATAGATTGGACTAGTTTTGTTTTATTGTTAATAGCCATATTATGCGGAGCGTATTTCTTTGTATATGCTGAGAAAAAATATTGGTTTGAATCTTTCGAAATCCGATTTGCATTAATTGCATCTTTAATTTCGACAGGCTTGTTTATTTTTAGACAATTGCATGTAAAACGTCCTTGTTTTGATCTGAATGTTTTTCGATATGCCAATCTGCGAATCGGTTTTCTGTTGTTTTTTCTTTTCTATATAGGTAGAGCAACACTTAATATTTGTCATAGTACGATGTTTAGTGTCTGGAATTGGGAACCCTCACGTGTTGCTCATGTTCAATTTCTTAATGTGATAGGTAATGTTATCGGAATGGTTTTGGCTGCGGTTTTTCTAGCAAAAACGGTAGCGTCTAAATATATTTTTATGCTAGGATTCTTTATTCTAGCAGTATTCCATTTATGGTTTACCTTTCTTTTTGTGCCTGATATTTCATTGGCAACAATGGCAATACCATATGTTTTGCAAGGAGTTGCAGTTGGAGTTTTGTTTGTGCCATTAGTTTTGTTTACCATGTCATCAGTACCAACAGGCTTGGCACCTTATTCTGGAGCGATAGGGGTTTCTGGTCGTTTTTGGGGAAGTACGATAGGGTTTTGTATTATGCAAAATGCTGAGAAATTTTTTCAGAAATCGCATTTTACAAAGTTAACACAGTTTGTTGCACCCGAAAGTCCTGAGACACAAAGTAGAATCGCACAGACTACACAAGGTTTTATTAGTAAAGGTTTTAATCCGGATGAAGCTAATCTTTTGGCAATGAAACAAATTTTAGGTTCTATTACCAAGCAATCTATTTTGCTGTCTAATATGGAGATTTTTACTCTTGTTGGATATGGATTGTTAATTGTGGTAATTCTTTTAGGAATTAATCAGCATTTAAAACAAACTTTTGATGTCTTTAGAAATAGAGTTTGGAATAGTTTCTAAATTCAGAATAATCCAGCACGATTTTGCCATACAAGCGAAAGGAATAAACCAAAGAATACAATACAAAGCATAAAGTTTATGAAACTTGAAGCTAGAAAGCCAATAAAGGAACCTGTAGCAGCTTTTAAGGCACGATTATGATCTTTTTTGTCGTAGATAAGTTCTCCGATAAAAGCTCCAACAAATGGGCCAATAATAAAACCAAGAGGAATCGGGGCAAAAATTCCAACAACTAAGCCGATGTTAGTTCCCCAAACGCCATAATTACTACCGCCAAATTTCTTAGTGCCCTTGGCAGGAATGATGTAGTTTAAAATGGAAATGACAATTGTAATTGCCAGTGTAATTCCTAAAATCCAATAATTCATCGGAACAGCTTTTGTTAAATAAAGTAACAATAAACCTATCCAACTTAGGCTTATTCCGGGTAAAACAGGTAGGAAACTGCCTAAAATTCCAATAATCATGCATATAAAACCGAGTAACAATAATAGTGAATCCATATAATTTTTTTGTAATTTTGCGCGTACATGCTTTTAGTAAAACTCGTCTATGTCTAGAATTTTGCAATTAATGATGTTTTGTTTTTTGATTTTTTTAATCAATACAGATACATATGCGCAAACTAAAAAACTCTCAATAGACGATCGACTACTTCAGGATAGCATTTATAAAAGTAATAAGAAAAAAGTATTAAATTTTTCAATGAAGGATTTTGATGCTCTTTTTTTTGATTTCTTTAAAATTAGAAGTAATCCAGATGTCGTTTTAACTAAAACACAGTTTTATAATTATACAGTTCAAATTGCCACTTTTTCAGACCGATTGTCAATTCTATATCCTGATCAAAAAGAAGTTGCAGCAAAAAACAAAGAGAAATGGCTTTCAGAAAGTTATGAGGATTATTTGTTATTCAAAGCTTCTCAAAAAAAATAATTGTATTTTTATAAATTAATAGTTCAATTCAAAATCAAACCCTTGAAGCAATTTTCACTTTTATTAATAATCTTTTTGTTTAACTCTTGTCAATATTTTGAGAAGCAGGTACCTTCTGAAAAAGAATTATTGCAAAAAGAACTAAAATCGATTAATTGGAAAGAAGTTGATGAGTTTCCATCGGTGGTTGAGTGTGAGAAAATTGAAAATAAAAAGCAGCGCCAGCAGTGCTTTTTTGAGATAATGACACAGCTTATTCAGCAAAAACTAAGCATTGATACGCTTGCTATTCTTTATCCAGAACTAGATACTATTGAAGTAAAAGTGACAATTTTTCCAAACGCTACAATGAAATTCGAACCACAGTTTCCAAAAGATTCAGTAGCTTATGATACGGTTAAGATTGATAGCATCCTGCGAGCACGTTTAGTCGATTTTCCAAAAGTTAATCCTGCTATTAAACGTGGGATTCCTGTAAAAACTCAATTTGTATTGCCAGTAATTCTTAAGGTTGAGTAGCGATGCCGTTTACTTTTTCGCATCCAGCCATTATTCTACCATTCTTAAAAAATAAAAAATTTTCTGCTACAGGTTTAATTGTTGGGGCAATGTCTCCTGATTTTGAATATTTTTTTAGAATGAAAATGCAAGGAGATATCGGACATACTTTTTTAGGAATGTTTTTAGTAGATATTCCTTTAGGAATTTTAGTTGCATTCTTATTTCATGAGTTAATAAAAAGACCATTTATAGCTAATTTGCCTGATTTCTTAAAAGAAAGATTATTCGTTTTAAAAGAAATGAACTGGGTTAGTTACTTTAAGTCCAATGCACATATTGTGATATTCTCGCTTTTATTAGGGATTATTTCTCATATCTTTTGGGATGCATTTACACATGAAAGGGGTTATTTTGTACAAAGGATACCTTTTTTAAACGCAGAATTATTTACTATTCCTTTTTATAAAATAGCACAGCATCTAAGTTCTCTAGTTGGGATGGTTTTCATTCTTCTATATATTTATAAGTTGCCTGTTAGAATTAAAGAAAGAAATGAAGTTAATTTAAAATATTGGCTTTTAGTACTATGTATTACTGTAATTATTTTAGGAATAAGATTTGCATTCGGAATGACGTTAAAGCAGATAGGAAGTATAGTAGTAAGTACAATTTCTTCAGCATTTTTAGCCTTAACTTTTGTCGGTTTAATTTTTATAGATAGAAAAACTATTTAGAAAACTGCCTGCCTTTCCATTCATAACTTCCTAATAAACTGTATAAAGCAACGCTAGTACTGAAAAACGGATACCATAAATTTGATAAAATAAAGTAACGCATTTGTTTATTGGTTAGAAAAGAATTGGTTTGATAAAGTAATATCGAGTCTAGAATAAACTTAAGAGTTAGTATGCTTAATAGATTGATATAGTTTAGTTGGAATGTAAGACACAGAATCCAAGCTAATGCCACACTTAAATTGGCAAGGAAAACAAGAATACCTAATGATTTTCCAAACGTACTTTGATAAGAGCCGGTTTTGGCTGCCCAGCGAACCCGTTGATAAAACAAGCTTCTCCAATCTGGAGTTGGTTTTGTTATGATGATATTTTCATCGGCTTTTAAATAATGTACTTGCTCGGGAAAATTTATGATTGCTTTCTGTAATAAAAAAACATCGTCTCCACTGGCAATTTTGTTGTTCCCTTCAAAGCCATTTAGTTTTTTAAATAATGATTTGGTATAGGCGAAATTAGCGCCATTGCACATAAAACCTTTATTTAATCCAAAACTTCCAATTGTTGCGCCTTGTAAACTTGTTAAATCCAATTGCTGAAAATGATCCAAAAATGAATTGTTACATTGATAGCTAACAGCTCCTGCAATCATAGAAACATCGTGAAGCTGAATATAATTATCTAAAATCTGCAACCAGTTTTTAGGAACAATACAATCTGCATCGGTTGTAATAATCCACTGATTTGTAGCATGCTGCATTGCTGTTGTAATGGCATCTTTTTTAGGAGAATTCGAAACACGAATATTTTTTGTTATTTGAATATTAAATTTCTGAGACAGAATACAAAAGGATTCTTCTGAATCATCATCAATTAAAATTACTTCAAAGAATTCTATAGGATAATTTAATGCTGAAATACTATTTAAAAGAATTGGTAAATTTTCTGCTTCATCTCTAAATGGGACTACAATTGTAAAATGTGTTTTTGGATCTAATCCAGTAGATTGTTGCTTTTTTATTTTAGTAAAACCATAATTAAGCCATGCAATAACAAGGCAATAAATTAGTATTATAGCATACAAAAGCATCATTAGTTTGTGGTTTTAGTTTTAAAATTCAAAACATAATAACTCCCAATAACAACAGGTAAAACAACATTTAAAAACCACATTAAGGTCGAAATGAAAATTACAATCCATTCGTTTACATCAAGAATTCCGAAGAAATAAACTGCTACACTTCCTTTTACAGCAAAATCTAAAAACTGAAAAGTAGGTAATGATGACGCTAGAAAATAAACGGCTGTAATCGTCGCAATTAGAGTGAAATAAGAGAGGTCAACATCAAAAGCTAGAAACAAAAAATAATATTGATGTGAGAATACTAAATAACGACAAATTCCTAAAAGAATGTTTTTTTGATGGATTGATTTTGGAATTTCATTAATCTTATGAATCAACTTTTCGATTGAGTATCCTTTGATGGTGATTTTTTTTAATAGAAAAACAACTAGAAACACTACAAATAAAAGACCAAAAAGTAATGCAACAGTAGTTGGAGTGATTACATTGTATTTTGAATTAAAATACAACAAACCAAAAATTCCAAATATAACAGTGATGACCATTTGTATTCCATTGCAAATAAGGTTTAAGAATACTACTTTTTTAGTGTTTTTCTTTTCGAAAAACAAAGCTTTTCCAGCATATTCACCAACTCCATTTGGAGTAAAAAGTCCAGCAGTTAATGCTCCAAGTACCTGTTTTGTAGCTTCAGCAACTGATATTTTTCGAATAACCTGTGCTAGATTCTGCCATTTTAAAATTTCAAAATATCGATTCAAAACACTCAGTAATAATATAAATGCAATTCCTGAAATAGATTGATTTTTTTTGAACAAAACAGTAAATTTTTGCCAGTCGAGTTTGTCGTTTTGAGCCAGTTGATTATATATAAAATAAAATGCGCCACCTACAATCAAAAGTTTGACTACAAGAACAAGGAATTGTTTAGCTTTGTGAGGAATTGAAATCATAGCGCAAAGAAACAGAAAACTTTGAACTTGAAACGGCAAACTTGAAACAAAATCACTTGACAAAAGAACGCATCATATTAGGAATTGACCCGGGAACAACTATTATGGGTTTTGGATTGATAAAAATCGTCAATAAAAAAATGGAATTTTTGCAGCTTAACGAATTGCAATTGTCTAAATATGATAATCATTACCAAAAACTAAAACTCATTTTTGAGCGTACCATCGAATTAATCGAAACACATCATCCAGATGAAATAGCTATAGAGGCTCCCTTCTTTGGTAAAAACGTTCAGTCGATGTTAAAGTTAGGTCGCGCTCAAGGGGTTGCAATGGCTGCGGGACTTTCGAGAGATATCCCGATAACCGAATATGAACCTAAAAAGATAAAAATGGCGATTACTGGGAACGGAAACGCCAGTAAAGAACAGGTTGCTAAAATGCTGCAACAGCTTTTAGGGTTAAAAGAATTACCTAAGAATCTCGATAGTACCGATGGATTGGCTGCCGCAGTTTGTCACTTCTTTAACTCAGGAAAAGTAATTGGAGAGAAAAGTTATAGTGGTTGGGATTCATTTGTGAAACAGAATGAGGAACGAGTTAAGAAATAGTGGTCAGTCGGGGTTTTCAGTTTTTGCACACAGTTAATTACTGAGAACTGTTGCTGCGACTGCGAACTGTTACTGAAATTGAAAACTAAAAAATGAGCGGAATCTATATTCATATCCCTTTTTGTAAGCAAGCGTGCAATTATTGCGACTTTCATTTTTCAACTTCGATGAAAAAGAAAGAGGAGATGGTTTTGGCTATTGCCAAAGAACTTTTTATGCGCAAGAATGAGTTTGAAAATGACATCGTTGAGACTATTTACTTTGGAGGAGGAACTCCTTCGGTATTGACTAGTGATGAAATTCAGTTTTTAATTGCAGAGGTTTATAAGAATTATAAAGTAGCGGATAATCCAGAAATTACGCTCGAAGCAAATCCGGATGATTTATCTACAGATAAAATAATCGAATTGTCTAAAAGTCCGATAAACCGATTGAGTATTGGGATTCAATCTTTTTTTGAAGATGATTTGAAGATGATGAACCGTGCTCATAATTCGGTGGAAGCTAAAAAATGCTTAGAAGAAGTGACGAAATATTTTGATAATATTTCTCTGGATTTAATATATGGTGTTCCCGGAATGAGTAATGAAAAATGGAAACAGAATATTGAGACTGCCCTTAGTTTTGGTATTCCACATATTTCGAGTTACGCTTTGACTGTTGAACCCAAAACCGCATTGAATAAATTGATTCAGACTGGAAAAGTGGCAAAACCTAATGATGAAGTGGCTTCAGCACATTTTATGATTTTGGTTGAAACTCTTGAAGCAAATAGTTTTATTCATTACGAATTGTCAAACTTCGGAAAAGAGAACTATTTTTCTAAAAATAATTCAGCCTATTGGTTGGGTAAAAAATATGTTGGAGTTGGACCTTCGGCACATAGTTACGATGGCATTTCTAGAAGCTGGAATATATCTAATAACTCAATTTATCTAAAATCAATTCAAGAGGGCAAATTGCCTAATGAAATAGAAGTTCTTTCAGTATCCGATCGATATAATGAATATATAATGACTGGATTACGAACAATCTGGGGCGTTTCGTTAGATAGAATAGAAAAAGAATTTGGGGCGGATTATTTGGCTTATCTAAAGAAACAAGCAAATAAGTTTCTAGATGATGAATTGGTTTTCATCAAGGATAATGTTTTAAGACCAACAGCAAAAGGAAAATTCTTAACAGATGGAATCGCGTCTGATTTATTTTATATAAATTTGGAATAGGAGTTTAAACGCTAGGATTTTACGCAAAGAGCGCAAGGTCTTTCGATTAATACTTGTGAGTTTTTATTGTAAATAAATTAATTTATGTAGGAATAGTCGTGTATTTTAATCTTAGATTTGTTTTTCTAAATATTGCGAGTATTGTACTATTTGCAGTTAAATAAAAACATATGACTGAGAATGAATTATCAAGAATTGTTTTCGATTCAGTATTAAAGGTACACAAAGCACTTGGACCAGGATTATTAGAAAGTGCTTATGAAGAATGTTTATATTATGAATTGAAAAAAACAGGTTTAGAAATTGAAAAGCAAAAAGGATTGCCTTTAATTTATGAAGAAGTTAAATTGGATATTGGATATCGATTGGATATTATTATAGAAAATAAATTAATTTTAGAAATAAAATCGGTGGAGGCTTTAAATAATGTTCATTTTGCACAGCTATTAACTTATTTGAAATTAACGAATTGTAAATTAGGTTTGCTTATAAATTTTAATGTTGTTTTAGTAAAAAATGGAATTCGAAGAGTTGTAAATAATCTTTGAAAAATTGTTTTAATTACAAGGGAAAAAGCACCTTTTTTAGATACAACTTTGGAACTTAGTAATTGAATAAATAAAAACATTTGTGCCCTTTTCAGTTATGTGTGAAGTATTCAACAGCTAGGTACGCAAAGCTTTGCGAACATAGCAATAAGTAAATGTAATTCTTTGTGTTCTTTGCGGTTAAAAAAATAAGAGCCTTGCGGTTTAAATGGAATTAACGAATAATATTAATATCAGATGACTTTAGAAAATGCTTTAATAGAAATTAGAAGTTTTTGGAATGAAGGCGAAGATTTCCCTTTCGGTGAATCCAAAAACAATCACCATATTGATAGACTAGAAGAGGAATTCTCGACTATACTCCCTGATAACTTAAAGAATTATGTAAAAGACTTTGCTCCAGCAAAAGATTTTTATTTTGATACTGTTGGAAATCCAATGTGTATTTATGGAATTGAAAATTTAAAGTTTAAGCAAAATGGATACAACTTCAATCCAGTAAAGAATACAGAAATTGAGAATTGGAATAAAGGCTTTTTTCTTTTTGCGGATGAAGGTGCTGATCCCGTTATTATTGACTTTGATAATCTTGAAGATGGTATTCAAAAGCTAATGCATGGCGCAGGAAGTTGGGATAATGGCGAAATTGTAGCTGATACTTTTGGTCAGTTTCTTCTTTGTAGTGCAGCATTACATCATGCTTTAAATAGTTTTGAAGAAGAATCTATTATTGATGATGAAGATGGATTTAATCTTGCGGATGAAGCTGCAGAATGGTATTTTAAGAATATGAAAAAATGGGCAGGAGACTATTACGATGAATGGTGTTCTGTTTTTGATAATCATTAAAACATTTAATCAATAGATATTATGAAAATTACCATATTAGATGATTATCAAGACGCAGTTGTAAAATTAGAATCCTTCAAAATGTTGAAGGGATTAGATGTTACTGTTCTTAACCATACAGAAAAAGATGACTCAAAGTTAGCGGAGTTATTAAAGGACTCCGAGATTATAGTTTTAATTCGAGAAAGAACTGAAATTACAGAAGAGCTGCTTTCTAAGCTACCTAAATTAGAATTGATAAGTCAGACAGGGAAAAAATCAAATCACCTTGATATTGCTACTTGCACAAAATATAAAGTTGCTGTTGCCGAAGGAATTGGTTCGCCTGTTGCACCTTCTGAACTAGCTTGGGCATTACTAATGAATACAGTTCGCTTGATTCCGCAAGCCATTCAAGGAATGAAAGAAGGAAAATGGCAAACGAATATTGGTTCTACTATAAAAGGGAAAACAATAGGTATTTGGGGTTATGGGAAGATAGGACAACAGATTGCAAAATATGCAAATGTGTTTGGAGCAACAGTTTTGGTTTGGGGAAGTGAAAATTCAAGAAATCAAGCTGTTCTTGATGGATATACTCAAGCGACTTCAAGAGAAGAGTTTTTCTCCCAAAGTAATGTGATTACATTACATCTTAGACTCAACGAAAGTACTTTTGGAATAGTGAAAGAAACCGATTTGAGTTTAATGAAATCGGATGCTGTTCTGATTAATACAGCTAGAGCTGAATTAATAGAAAAAGGAGCTTTGTTGCATTGTTTGAAAAAAGGCAGACCTGGATTTGCAGGTATTGATGTTTATGAAGAAGAGCCTATTTATGATGTAGATTTTGAATTATTGCAACTGCCAAACGTTGTTTGTACACCGCATATTGGTTATGTTGAGAAAGATAGTTACGAGCTTTATTTTGAGAAAGCTTTTGAGAATGTAATCAACTATGTAAACAGAAATCCGACAAATATTGCAAACCCTGAAGTAATGTATTAGGGGTTAAATCTAAAGTATTCAACCGCTAAGTTCGCAAAGGTTCACGCAATGTACGTAAAGACGGAAATGCAATTTTCACATAAAGCTTTGCGAACTTAGTAGTTAAATAAATAAAGACATTTGTGTTCCTTGCGGTTAAAAATAAATAAAATCTTGTGGTTAAATAAAATATGAAGGCGACAATAAAACACAACAATCAAAATTTTGAAATAGATTTATCTGAACCTATCGATATTTCGATTGCATTAACGAATACTGATGATAATCCAATTGCTTGGTATATTGAAAAACCAGTAATTGAGCCAGTTGTTTTTGGTGATTGGATAGGAAAGGTTTCAGAAGGTAAATCATCTACTAATTTTAATAATATTTTCTTTAATCCGCATGGGCATGGAACACATACGGAATGCTTGGGACATATTACACGAGCGTTTTATAGTATTAATCAATCGCTAAAAAAGTTTTTCTTTTTGGCAGAATTAGTTTCTGTTGAACCTGAGATTCAAGGGGAAGATTTGGTAATTACTAAAGTGCAGCTTCAAAAAGTGTTGAATAGCTCGATTTCACCAGAAGCAATAATTATTAGAACACTTCCGAATCAAAAAACTAAAAAATCAGCAAAATATTCGAATACCAATCCGCCTTATTTGTCTGAGGACGCAGCGATTTTTATTCGCGAAAGCAAGATTCAACACTTATTGATTGATTTACCAAGTGTTGATAAGGAACATGATGAGGGAAAGTTATTGGCACACAAAGCATTTTGGAATGTAAAAGATGTAGATAATCTCAATTCAGATGCATGCCTAGGAGCTACAATCACTGAAATGATTTATGTTGCTGACGAAATAAAAGACGGAAGTTATATACTGAACATACAAATTGCTTCGTTTGAGAATGATGCAAGTCCATCAAAACCTATTTTGTATAAGATATGATTACAGTTTCTACAGATAAAAGTAAATTAGATGTTCCTTTTATTCAGCATTTTCTAAAAGATGTTTATTGGGCAGCAGGACGTACTATAGAAGAAGTTCAGATAACAATTGATAATTCATTTTGTTTTGGAATTTTCTTGAACGATAAACAAATAGGCTTTGCCCGCGTAATCACCGATTATGTGGTTTTTGCTTATGTAATGGATGTTTTTATTATTGAAGAACATCGAGGTAAAGGATATTCGTCGATTCTGATTGATAGAATGATAAATGAGCCTGTATTAAAAGACGTTAAAATATGGAGATTAGCGACAAGTGACGCTCATTTCTTATATAGCAAATTTGGTTTTACTGCATTAAAAACTCCTGAGAAAATGATGGAAAAAGTGATAAAATGAAAACAGCTATAAAATTAGAAGAGTTAGGTTTATTTATTCTTGGAATATATTTATTTAGCCTCTTAGATTATCAATGGTGGTGGTTTTTGGTGTGGATATTGGTGCCCGATTTTTCAATGATTGGTTATGCTTTTAATGCAAAAGCAGGGGCTTTTTTATATAATGTTTTCCATCATAGGGGAATTGCAGTTTTAGTTTATATTTTAGGATGTTATTTAAAGATAGAAGCAATGCAGCTTGGGGGAGTTATATTGTTTTCTCATGCTTCAATGGATCGAATTTTTGGATACGGGTTAAAGTATGAAACAGGATTTAAATACACACATTTAGGTGAAATTGGTAAATAAGAAATGATATGAATTTAGAAACGTATTATGAATATTGTCTTTCTAAAAAAGGAGTTACAGAACATTTTCCTTTTGATGAAGAAACATTGGTCTTTAAAGTTGGCGGTAAAATGTTTGCTTTGTCCTCTTTGACTCGATGGGAAAATAATACTCCTTCGGTAAATTTAAAATGTGATCCAGAGCGTGCTCAGGAGTTACGCGCAGAATATGATGATATTAAACCAGGTTTTCATATGAGTAAAATACATTGGAATACTGTTACTATAAACGGAGATTTGCCTACTGTTTTTATAAAAGAACTTATTGATCATTCGTATGATTTAGTTTTCAAAAGTTTGACAAAGAAAATTCAGAATGAAATTATTGAATTAAAAAATTAGGCATTACATTTGTAATGTAATACAAAAACTAGCAACTCAGTTACTTTGTAACTTAGCAACTTATAAAACATGAAAGAACAATTTAAAAAGTTTTTAAACGAAGAACAAGACCCAAAAGCGATAGAAAAAATTACTTCTAAACTCAATGATTTATTGATGAGAGGTGAAGAGATTGGATATATTGCTGTTCAAAAAAAACCGGCAATTACTGTTTTTCCAGATAGTATTGTAGTAACAAATAAAAGAATCATTGTATGTAAGCCTAAAAATTTAGGTCTTTCGATGGATTTTACAGATTATACTTGGGACGAAATTGTAGGTACTTTTGTAAAAGAAAATATCTTAGGTTCAGAATTTTCATTTTCTACTAAAACAGACATTCAGTTTACTATAGATTATATCCCTAAAATTCAAGCAAGAAAAATTTTCACTTACGCAAAAGAGCAATTGGATATACTTAAAAATCCAGTTTTAGGAACTGCTCCTGTTGCTGAGGTTGCTGAACCAGAAGAAGAGGAGCCAGTAATAGAAGAAGAAGAGATTGAAGAAATTGAAACTGAAGAAGTGACTAGCTATGCCGAAATAATGCCTGCTGCAGTAATTCATAACGAACCAGTTCAAGAAACTTCATTTGCTACTGGCGAAAGAAGATTGAGTGATATGACTCAGGATGAGCTTTTTGATAAGTTACAGAATTATAAAAAACTATTAGATAACGGATTGATTATGCAAGGTGAGTACGATACATTCAAAAAAGAGATTTTGAGTTATATGTAGTGTTTAACCACAAATGAATATAAAAAAAACCAACATGATGAATGTTGGTTTTTTTATGAAACTTTGTTAAGCTTATACCGTTAAAGGGATAAATTATAGTGTTGCTTTCTGTTTGTCTACAAAACGATGTGCTTGTAGCTCTAGTAATTCCTTTGCTTTTTGTCGCTGTAAGTTGTAGAGCTCTTTATCCTCGGCAATATCAGCGTAAACTTTGTCATGCATTGCTGCACTAGTTTTTACCAATAGGCTGCGTTGGTATTTGTTTTGTTCCAAAGTAGCTTTTAATGCAGTCTCAAATTCTTCTTGCTTAAAATCATATTCTCCTTTTGGGGCTAATAATTTAGCTATAATTGGAGAGGTCTCGATTGCTAGAAACAATAACATGATAAAGAAAGATGGAATCCAAGGTAGTTTATCCAGTGCATTTATTCGAGCCATTAAACCATCAAATCCTTCGATTATAGGTTGTGTTTCGGATACTTTTTTGTCTACATCAGCTTGAAGTACTTTTTCGGCTTTTTCTTTTTCGGCTATTTTTGCCTCATTTTCAGTTTTTAATGTTGCTAGTTCTTTTAGAGCGGCATCGTGTTTGTCACGTTTCTCTTTGTAAACAGGTCCTTTTCCTAATCGTTTTGTACCCGATGTTCCTTCGGCTTCAGTGATGTAAGTTGAGTATAATGCATTTACCTCTTTTTCTTTGGTGAGGATATCCGATTTTAAACCTGCAATTTCAGCTTTGTTTTTGTCTAAATCAGATTTGTAGAAGTTACCAACTTCTTTCTTATTGGCAAGAGCCATCGCATTTTTCTCTTTTAATAAAACGGTGTTGATTTCCTTTTCAAAAATTTTAATCTCTAATGGTTTTGAAATTACTATTGCAATAATAACAGCTAGAATGATTCGTGGTGTTGCTTGCAAGAATTCGTCCCAAATACGATCTCTTTTTTTAATTGTAGATACAATAAATCGGTCTAGATTAAAAATAAGTAAACTCCAAACAAATCCAAAAAGTATAGCAGGGTATATGGAGTCAAAAACGGTAAATAATGCATAGGCACTTGCAATAAATGCCATAACTGCAGTAAAAAAAACAGTGGCACCAATACCAACGTATTTGGTTTGTTCGCTGTGTGAACAGTCCTCGAGGAGCTCTTTGTCAGCTCCAGAACAAAGGATGAAAAATTGTTTTAACATGATTGATTGTTTTTGATTGATTGATAAGGCAAATTTAACGCCAAAAAATTAATATAGAGGTAAATAGTTGATATGTTTTTGTTTATAGTCTTGTTTTTGTTTTTAAAACGGGATTTTGATAGCATTTTTAAATAGTAGTAATGTTAATTCTACTCAATCTTTTAAGGGATTATGTTATTTTAAAGTAAAAAAAATAGGCTTAAAAAGAGGAAGCATAACGATATGTTAAATTTTTAAGGAGGTAGAGTTAATATACAGAAACTAGTTTCGTACTGTAGTAAAAACAACCAAAACCAAGATGAAAAAAAAATGTTTAGTATTAGTTCTTTTTTTAATGACCTTAGTTGGTTATGCTCAAAAAGGGATTGTTTCTGGGAAAGTATTAGATGCAGATGATAAATTGCCTTTACCGGGAGCAATGATTGAAATTGTTGGTCAGAATAAGTACACTGTTTCTGATTATAACGGAAGATATGAGTTACTTAATGTAATGTCGGGGGCATACCAAGTTAAAGTTAAATACATGGGATATACTGAGAATATCCAAGATGTAGTTATTGTTGATGGAAAAAATGCAGTGATAGATTTTGCTTTAAAATCGTCGGGAACAGAATTGAACGAAGTTGTTATAGGTGATATCTTGAAAGGGCAGGCAAAAGCTTTAAACCAACAAAAGACAAATAGAAATATCGGGAATGTTATTTCGGCGGATCAAATGGGGCGTTTTCCAGATGCAAATGTTGGAGATGCCTTAAAACGTGTACCTGGAATTACAATGCAAAATGATCAGGGTGAAGCTAGAAATATTATTATTAGAGGTTTGGCACCTTCATTAAACTCCGTAACTTTAAATGGAGATCGTATTCCTTCTGCCGAAGGTGATAATAGAAATGTGCAAATGGATCTTATTCCATCGGATATGATTTCGACAATCGAAGTAAATAAAACACTTACTCCTGATATGGATGCTGATGCTATTGGAGGTTCAGTAAATTTGATTACTAGAGCAACACCAAATGGAGAAAGAATCTCTGCGACAATAGCTGGAGGGTACGCACCAATTCGTGATAAACCTATTTATACTGGAGGATTAGTTTATGGTAATCGTTTTTTTGATGGTAAGCTAGGAGCAGTAGTGAGTGGTTCTTACAATAATATAGATTACGGATCAGATAATATCGAAGCTGCTTGGACTAAAGATAAATTCGGAAATGAATTTTTAAGTAAATCCGAAATTAGAAAATACGATGTTCAGCGTATTCGTAGAAGTGGAGCAATAGCATTAGATTATAAAATTGATGAAAACAATACCATTTTTGCTAATGGGATTTATAATTGGAGAGATGATAGAGAGAATCGTTTTAGAACTACTTACGATGATATGAAGCCTATTTACAATGGCGAACAAATTACAGGTTTTACAGGAAGAGTAAAACGTCAGACAAAAGGAGGAGTTGATAATAATCGCAATAAAAACAGAAGACTTGAAGACCAACGTGTACAGAATTACGCGTTACGTGGGGAACATTTAATAAATTCGAATTTAGATTTGGATTGGTCTGCAAATTATTCGACAGCAAGAGAATACCGTCCACAAGAGCGTTATATTGAGTACCGTCAGAAAGGATTGAATACCGCTCAGGATTTATCAGATTTAGAATTCCCTTTGGTTACAACAACTGGTGAAGCTTTAGATAAATTTAAATTTGACTCGGCAACGGAGAATACTAATGAGACAAAAGAGAGCGAGTTTGGTGCTAAGGTGAATATTCGCTTTCCTTTTACAATAATACCTTCAGAAAAAGGAAGATTAAGAACTGGACTTAGATTAAGAATGAAAGAAAAATCGAGAGATAATATTTTTTACTCTTATGAGCCGTTAAGCGGAATAGGAACTCTAGCAGATGTTGGAACTAGTTATTATGATGGAGCTGATTTTAATGCAGGAAGTAAGTATGTACCAGGGGCATTTGTTTCTAATTCATATCTAGGAAGTCTTGATTTAAATAATCCAGATTTGTTCAAGAAAGAGTTAAATCCAGCTGAGTTTTTGACAGTAAATTATAATGCTAAAGAAAAAATTTATGCAGCTTACATAAGATGGGATCAGGATTTTAATGATAAACTATCCATGATTTTAGGTTTTCGTGTAGAGAATACACGTATTGATTATACAGGAAATCGTGTTTTGGATGAAGAAGAACTTGAAGGAAAGATTAATACAACAAATTCGTATACAAACGTAATGCCTGGAATTTCATTTAAGTATAATGCGACTAAGGATTTGGTGTTAAGAGCAGCGGCAACGACAGCATTAGCAAGACCAGATTATTATGCATTGGCGCCATATATCAATAATATTGCTACTGATTCTCAAATATTGGCGGGTAATCCAGATCTTAAAGCGACCTATTCTTATAATTATGATTTCATGGCCGAGAATTATTTTAAATCAGTTGGTTTGATCTCAGGTGGAGTTTTCTACAAAAACCTGAATGATTTTATCTATACTTATAGCGATAATCAATACACGACTGCAAAATTTGCAGCAGATTTTCCTAACCAACAAAACCCAATTCCTGCTGCTGATAATTGGACACTTATCCAGCAAAGAAATGGTGATAATGTAGCTGTTTATGGATTTGAAGTAGCGTTTCAACGTCAATTGGATTTCTTTACAAGTCCATTTTTGAAAGGATTCGGAATTTATTTAAATTATACTCATACTAAATCTACTGCCAAAGGGATTGCTGATGCTGAAGGAAATGAAAGACGTAACATTAGTCTTCCTGGAACTGCTCCACATATGTTTAATGGGTCTTTATCATGGGAAAACAAACGTTTCTCGGCTAGAGTTTCGACTAACTATACTTCAGGTTATTTAGATGAATTAGGTTCAAATGAATACAATGATAGTTATTATGATAAGCAACTTTTTGTTGATGCTAATGCCTCGTTTAAAATTACACCAAAGATTCGTCTTTTTGCTGAAGCAAATAATTTAACGAACCAACCGTTGCGTTACTATCAAGGTGTAAAATCTCATACTAAGCAGTTAGAATATTACCAAGCTCGATACAATTTAGGATTGAAATTTGATTTTTAATATATAATTACAATGAATTTAGTTAGGATTGACAGGGGTAATACATTCCTGTCAATTTTTTTAAAAGAACAATAACATGAAAAATAAATTTATACTACTCATAGTGAGTGCTTTTTTGGTTTCTTGTGGGAGTAAATTAGCACCAGTTCGTAAAGATGCCCTTAAGCCAATAGTTGTAACACAACCACTTCCGCATGATACCGATGATCCTTCTATTTGGATACATCCTACAGATCCATCAAAAAGTATTATTGTAGGTACAGATAAAGATACCGACGGAGGATTATATGCTTTTGATTTAAATGGTAAAATTATAGTTAAATCAGAACCGCTACAAAGACCAAACAATGTAGATATTGCTTATGGTTTAATGGTAAATGGAGAAAAAATAGATGTAGCGGTTACTACAGAAAGAGAGAGTAATAAAATCAGGATTTTTAGCTTGCCAGATTTAAAACCTATAGATAATGGTGGGATTTCTGTTTTTGATGGTGAGTTGTTACGTGATCCAATGGGAATTGCTTTGTATACTCGACCTAGCGATCAAGCAATTTTTGCTATTGTAGGAAGGAAATCTGGGCCTTCTGGTAGTTATTTGTGGCAATATCAGCTGTCGGATATAGGCAACGGAATAGTTGGCGCTAAAGTGGTTCGTAAATTTGGTTCTTACAGTGGGAAAAAAGAAATAGAAGCTATTGCTGTGGATAATGAATTAGGAGTGGTCTATTATTGTGATGAGCAATTCGGAATCAGGAAATACGTAGCAGATCCTGCAGGTAATCATAGTGATGTGGAACTTGCGGTTTTTGGTAAAGGAGATTTTAAAGCTGATAATGAAGGAATTGCTATTTACAAAAAAACAGCAACAACAGGCTATATATTGGTTTCAAACCAACAAGCAAATACGTTTATGGTTTATCCGCGTGAGGGTGCCAATGGGGATTTAAATAGTTACCCTTTGCTTGCTGAAATTCCTACTTCTACAATTGAGTGTGATGGTGCTGATGTGACTAATGTAAATTTAGGTGGTGCTTTTGCAAATGGGCTTTTTGTAGCAATGAGTAATGGTATGACCTTTCATTATTATAGTTGGGATGCTATTCAAGAGTTGATAGATAAGGCAAAAAAATAGATTGTTATAAAAACAAAAAGAGCTGTTCGATTAAGAACAGCTCTTTTTTTCTGAATTAGTAAGTAAAGCCTTTAATTATGCTAATGGTGCTCCTGCCATAATCTCGGCATTAGCAAATTCTTCAAATTTTGCAAAATTAGCTTTGAATTTCTCTGCTAATTCTACTGCTTTGATATCATATAATTTTGGATCTGTCCAAGTGTTTCTTGGATTCAAAATTTCGTTAGGTACATTAGGACAAGTTTGTGGTTTTGCAATTCCAAAAACAGCGTGATTTTCGTAAGCTACGTTATCTAACTCTCCGTTTAAAGCTGCAGTAATCATTGCACGTGTGTACTTTAATTTCATACGAGTTCCTGTTCCGTATGCTCCACCAGTCCATCCTGTATTTATAAGCCAAACTTTTACATTGGCATCTTTCATTTTTTTGCTCAACATTTCTGCATAACGTGTTGGGTGTAACGGCATAAATGGCGCTCCAAAACAAGCTGAGAAATTTGGTTGAGGTTCGTCTATACCAGCTTCTGTTCCAGCAACTTTAGCTGTGTAACCTGAAATAAAGTGGTAAGCAGCTTGTCCTGGTGTAAGTCTCGAGATTGGAGGCAAAATACCAAATGAATCTGCTGTTAAGAAGAAAATATTTTTAGGGTTTTTACCTATTGAACCAGGTTGAATGTTATCAATATGGGTAATAGGGTAACTTACTCTTGTGTTTGGTGTAATTGAGATATCATCGTAATCTACCTCATTTGTACCTGGTTTGAAAACTACATTTTCTAGTAAAGCACCTTTTTTAATTGCTCTAAAAATATCTGGTTCATTTTCTTCAGTTAGGTTGATTACCTTAGCATAACAACCACCTTCAAAGTTAAACACAGTGTTTTCATTTGTCCAACCGTGTTCATCGTCACCGATTAGTTTACGGTCTGGATCTGCAGATAAAGTTGTTTTTCCTGTTCCTGATAAACCAAAGAAAATAGCAGTATCTCCGTCTTTACCAACATTAGCACTACAGTGCATTGGTAATGTGTTCTTAAATACTGGTAAGATGAAATTTAAAGCTGAAAAAATTCCTTTTTTCATTTCACCTGTATATCCTGTTCCACCAATAAGAGCTATTTTTTTTGTAAAATCTAAGATTGCAAAATTGCTTTGTCTTGTTCCGTCTACAGCTGGATCTGCCATGAAGGTTGGAGCGCAAATTACTGTCCATTCTGGAGTAAAGTTTGCTAATTCACTTACTTCTGGTCTCAAAAACATATTGTAGCAGAATAAGTTAGACCATGCTGTTTCAGTAACAACACGTACATTTAATCTGTAATTTGGATCTGAACAAACGTATGAATCTCTAACAAATACTTCTTTGTTAGATAGGTATTGAGTGACCTTATCATACAATTTTTCGAAGGCAGCTGGTTCAAAAGGAATGTTTACTTTTCCCCACCATACTTGGTCTTCTGTAATACTATCTTTTACAATAAAACGGTCTTGTGGCGAACGTCCTGTAAATGTACCAGTATTAATTGCTAATGCACCTGTTGAGTCCTCTACACCTTGACCAGACTGTATCGTGATGTTGTGTAATTCGTCAGCCGATAACTGATAATGTATTGTTGCATTTTTAATCCCTAACTCATTTAGCGAAATCGATTGCGTAGATAACGTTTGATTGTCCATAAATTTTAAGTTGTTGTGTTTTATTTTATAGACTGTAAAATTAGATATTATATTTCAGATATAGTTTTATATAACGAATTTTATGACTTTTGTTTGATAATTTTAACAAAAAGAACACTCCAAGCAAGAATTAATAGGAGTCCGCCTATTGGGGTTACGAATCCTATAATTTTAAAGTCAAATGATGTAAGGTTATTCGTAGCAAGTAAGTAGATAGAACCAGAGAATAATAGCACTCCTGCTACTGCTAAATTGTAGATGACTTTTAGTGTTTTTTGTGAAAGTTCTTTTCGTGTGGCTACAAATAATAAAAAGAAGGCGTGATACATTTGGTAGCGAACACCTGTTTCAAAGGTTACTAGTTCTTCTACTGATAAAACTTTTTTTAGAGCGTGTGCTCCAAATGCCCCTAAAATGATAGCTACCATTCCTAAAAAAGCAGCTGTTGCAATTATTTTTTTATCCATCACAAAAATATATTAGTCTTTACAAAAATAGGTTTAATACTTTCAATCTGAAAAAAAATTATGACAACTTTTGGAAATATTTTAAGTTGTTTCAAATAGATAAATTCTGCTTATTTTTGGATTAAAATAATGGTTAGTTCAGTTTTTTAACATTATTTTATTGTTATGGATATAACAATATTGTATGTTTGTGTTATATATGTAAAATATGAGAGTAGTTTTAGTTATTGGAGCAGGTAGGTCGGCATCGTCATTAATACGGTATTTATTGGATAAATCTGAAAAAGAAAACTTGCACCTTATTATAGGTGACTTGTCTTTGGCTCTTGCCGAAAAGAAAACCAATAACCATCCTAATGCTACTCCTATTGCATTGGATATTTTTGACAAAGAACAACGAGCGTTGGCTATTCAAAAAGCGGACATTGTAGTATCGATGTTACCCGCTCATTTACATATAGAAGTTGCCAAAGATTGTTTGCTTTATAAAAAGCATATGGTTACAGCATCATATATAAGTGATGCCATGCAGGAATTGGACAAGGAAGCTAAAGCCAATAATTTAATTTTCATGAATGAAATTGGGCTTGATCCTGGAATTGACCACATGAGTGCCATGAAAGTAATTGATGAAATCAGAGGGAAAGGCGGCGATATGCTATTGTTCGAATCTTTTTGTGGCGGACTTGTAGCTCCTGAATCGGATAATAACTTATGGAATTATAAATTTACTTGGGCTCCGCGAAATGTTGTTTTGGCAGGGCAGGGTGGTGCAGCCAAATTTATTCAGGAAGGCACTTATAAATATATTCCATATTGTAATTTGTTTCGTAGAACGGAGTTTCTAGAGGTTGAGGGTTATGGAAAATTTGAAGCTTATTCTAATAGAGATTCTTTAAAATATAGAACCATTTACGGACTTGAAGATATTCTTACTTTATACCGTGGAACGATTAGACGTGTTGGGTTTTCGAAAGCATGGAATATGTTTGTGCAGTTAGGTATGACAGATGATAGCTATGTTATGGAGAATTCTGAAAAGATGAGTTATCGTCAGTTTGTGAATTCTTTTTTACCTTATCATCCTACTGATTCTGTCGAAATCAAAATGCGTTTGATTCTCAAAATAGATCAGGACGATATTATGTGGGATAAACTTGTAGAACTTGACTTGTTTAATCCTAATAAGATTGTTGGATTAAAAGACGCTACTCCAGCTCAGATATTAGAAAAAATACTTTCAGATAATTGGACATTACAACCACATGATAAAGACATGATCGTAATGTATCATAAATTTGGATATGTACTAAATGGTGTAGACACACAAATAGATTCAAAAATGGTTTGCATAGGCGATGATCAAACGTATACGGCAATGGCCAAAACAGTTGGATTGCCTGTTGCTATGGCAACCTTATTGATATTGAATGGAAAGATTACAACTCCTGGGGTTCAGTTACCCATAAATAAAGAAGTGTATCTGCCGATTTTAAAAGAATTAGAAGAATACGGTGTAATATTTCATGAACAGGCAATGCCTTATTTTGGATATAATCCCGATAAACTTCTTAGTTAACCGTTTTTTTTGAAAATTTTTTTTAGAATTTTTTTTAGTTTTTTTTATTTAATCCGCTTCTAGTAGTAGAAGCGGATTTTTTTTTTTTATTTCTTATAAATGTGAACGGAAAACTATCTTGTAATGTGAAATTATTTTCTAATGAAAACAGTATTTTTTTTATTCAGCATAGACGATAGATATTGGTAATGAAAACTGAAGAGGAACTGCTTTGCCTTTATCTGAAGCCGGAATCCATTTTATAGATCTTTTCAAAACACGAACAGCTTCTTCTCCTAATCCATAACCAAGGTCTTTTATGATTTTAATATTTGATAAAGAACCGTCAATTTCTACAGTAAATCGAAGGAGAAGTTTTCCGGAAATTTTGTTTTCGTATGCTGCATTAGGCATCTTGAAAAATGCGTAGAAGAACTTGTAAAACATTCTCATTCCACCAGGAAATTCAGGCTGTTTTTCGACTCTATGAAAGGGTTCAATAAGTTCATTCTGTTCTTTGTTTTCAACTGTTTGTGCATTGGCTTTTGTGCTAAAAGATAGTAACAGGAAAATGAAAATCATACCTACAGATAGCATTTTGAAGCCTTCTTTAATCGAAGATTCTTTTTTACAGGTCATTTAAAAAACGTTTTTTAGTTATGGAATAATTAATATTATGAGCTAAAGTATGCTTTTATTTTTACATAGTATTTATAACGCTACTATCCATTTAAGAGCAATTTTAAAACAGGTATAAGTTTTTCTTTATTTTGAGATTTAGTCGTAAAATTGTTTTCGTTTTTATAATATAACCTGTTGGTTGTGATTTAAAATAATGCTTTTTATTTTTCTGTTTGAACAGTTATTGGTAAAGTGTACATTACTCTCGCTGGTTCATTGTTTAGTGTGCCTGGTTTCCATTTAGGAGAAAGTTTTAATACGCGAATAACTTCGTCGCCTAATCCGTATCCTAAATCATTTGCTATTTTGTATTCGGATAATGAACCGTCTTTTTCTACAAAAAAGTTTATAAGAACTTTTCCTGAGACTTTGTTTTTTGTTGCCTCTTGAGGGATTTTGAAATTTTTCCCCACAAACTTGTAAAATTCTGTCATTCCACCTGGATATTCTGGTTGTGTTGTGTCTTGGGTAGAATCGGTAAGGAATTTTTGGGGTTCATTTTCTGCTTTTCTGTTGTTTCCTTGTGCAATAGTTGCGGTGTTAAAAGCAAAAAATAATGTAGCGAACACAAAGCCTACTGCCGAGGTTTTTAATAGTGTTCTTAATCGAGATTCTTGTTTTGTCATCATAAGTAAACGTTTTTTTGTTATTTGAAAATTAATAGCACTTGCTAGTGCAATTTGGCTTTGGTTAGAAGCCATTTTTAGTAATAAATTTTGATAATGTGAAACGGAATCTAACTGGATTATTACGGCTTCGTCGGCCAGAAATTCATGATTTAGTTTGATTGCACGTTTGTATAAAATTAGCAATGGATTGAACCAGAACAGGATTTGCAATACTTCTATGAAAAGAATATCCAAAGTATGTTTTTGTTGGATATGAGCTTTTTCGTGAGCTAGTAATTCTGCTGGAAGTTTATTGTTTTTGTAATCGTTTTCGTTTATAAAAATAGAATTGAAAAAGGAATGTGGTAAAATAGGTTCTTCAATTAAAATTATTTTTTCGTTGTTGGTAATTTGTGATTTGCTCGTTTTTATTTTTTTATAAAAGGAGTATAAATTAAGGATAAAGCGAATACTCAATAGTAATGCAACTGTAGCATAAATCAAGGATAGAGCATAAAATATAATCTGTTGTGTGTTGACTTCATTTAAAACTTTGTTACTCGTTTTAATTATGATTTCTTCTAGTTGAATTGCATTTGTTTCGTTACTAAACAAAGATTTGACCGCAAAAAGATTTAATGGGATTATAAAACTAAAAATCAAACTCCCAAGTAAATAAATCCTATTGAAGCGGAACATTTTTTCGTTTTCCAACCACAATTTATATACTGCAAATAGTATAAATAATAATATTCCTGATTTTAAAAGATATGTTATCATTTTTTCTTTTTTTGAATTTGTGAGTCAATTATTTTTTTGAGTTCTTCAAGTTCCGAAGTTGATAGATTGGTTTCGGTTGTGAAGAATGAAGCAAATTGTGATGCTGAATTATTAAAGAAATTGCTAATCAATCCGTTTACGTGTTTAGAGAAATAGGTTGTTTTTTTTACCAATGGATAATATTCTCTTGAATTTCCAAATTCGTTATAAGCAACAAATTTTTTATCAATCATTCTTTTTAGCAAAGTTGCAATGGTTGTTGTTGCTGGTTTTGGCTCTGGATAAGCTTCTAGCAAATCCCTCATGAATGCTTTTTCAAGCTTCCAGAGGTGTTCCATTAATTGTTCTTCTGAGTTTGATAATTGCATAGTATTTATTTTTTTGTAAGTTTTTCTAATTCTGGTAATTCTTTTTTATAGGCTTCAAGATCCCAAATAATATCGAAATTTTTTGCATATTCGGCTATGGGTTCTAAGCCTATTTCGGCTCGTCTTTTATCTACATTATCAGGATCTTCAATTGGATAAATGTAGCTTTTTCTTGTTGGGGTATTCATGGAAGCTTGACTTCCATAAATTTGTCTTCTTCCTTCTCTTAGGGCAACACGATCTTCTAATAAAGCCAATGCAGTTGCTTTTGCATTTCCTTCTTTGACTGCATCTCTCATCATCGGAAGGTATTTTTGTTGTGTTTTCAGTGGTGAATGCTGTATGACTAAAAAGAGGGTTTGGTTGGCTTGCGAGCCAATTGTATTTTTTCCGACCCATCCTCTTTCATCCAGAATTTTGGTTACTTTAATCAAATTTATACTGTCTTTATAAATCATTACTTTCCCAATACTGTCAATTTTCTTCTTGTCGTGTTTTTTGTCTTTGTAAACAGTCATAAAATCTTGTCGTACTCCTTGGTCATCATCATAAATTGTAAGTAATTCCTTTTGTAAAGGTTTGTCATAATTGACTTCGATAATATCTATTTTCTTTTGAAATTTTTCAATTAGTTTACCCCACTCTTTTTGTGAGTATAATGTTTTTAAATCGCTGTCTTTTTTTAGATGGCCGAAATCTTCATAACCATTGTCGATTGCTAGATTTAACCATTTGAATGCGATTTTTGATTCATTTGCTAGTGCCGCAGCACAAGCACCATTGTATAAATCGGAGGCATTTGTGTGTTGTTTTTTGAAAGCCTTTTCATAAAATGCTGTTGATGCTTTATAGGACGAGTTGTTGTAATATGAATCTCCTTTTTGAACGTAATCACTATAGGTTTGCGCCTGAATGGCAATACTATTGAGTGCAATTAGAATAAAGATAAAGCATTTTTTCATAATTTAAATAGGTTTGGTTTATTGGTTAATTTGTTGTTCTGATAGCAATTCTCCGTTGTTGTATTTTTTAATGGCTACACATTTTCCTTTGTCTGTATAGTATTTCCAATCTCCGAAATAATACCAATGTGTTTGTTTTGAATCGGTATCTATTCTTGTTTTTCCTTTTGATTCTATTTTTCCGTTTCTATAATAGTTTTTTACAGAACTGATTCCGTTTTTGAATTTTTCGGTTTTATGTATTTTTCCGTCTATGTATGATTTCCACTTTTTAATAGGTTCATTGTGCTTGTAGTATTCAATTGATTTGTATTGAATATTGTCTTGTACGTAAATATCAATCCATTTGCCTTCCTTTTTTTTGTCGATTTTTTGATTGATCTGTTCGGTTTTACAGCCCAAACAAGAAAAAAGTAGTAGTAGGAAAGCTATTTTACGATTCATTTTATTCTACGTTTATAGATTGTGTTCTACAAATGTAGAGTTAAATTTTTATTATGCAAATAATTTTTAAAAAAAATTACAAGTGATTAAGTACTTAAGGCTCTGATGATTTGTATTTAAATTTTCTTGTATGCAGGGATGCGTTAGGGATAGGAGCGGTATCCTTTTTTGTCATGCTAATGGCATAAAAGATATAGTGGATAGCCCGACCGAAGGGAACGCCCATAAAAAAAATCCGCTCATTGCTGAACGGATTTTAAGGTATGTTGCTGTATGAACTATTTAGAAAGCTCTACAAAGTATTTGTAAAATAATGGAATAGTTTCAATTCCTTTTAGGTAATTGAAGATTCCGAAATGCTCGTTTGGAGAGTGAATTGCATCGCTATCAAGTCCGAATCCCATTAAGATTGTTTTGCTTTTTAATTCTTTTTCGAATAATGCTACAATCGGAATACTTCCGCCTGAACGAACTGGAATTGCAGGAACTCCAAAAGTTTCAGTATACGCCATATTTGCCGCTTTGTAACCAATGCTATCAATAGGTGTTACATATCCTTGTCCACCGTGATGAGGAGTAACTTTTACAGTTACGCCAGCAGGTGCAATGCTTGTAAAGTGTTTTGAGAATAATTCAGTAATGTTTTCCCAATCTTGATTAGGTACCAAACGCATTGATATTTTTGCGTAAGCTTTACTTGCTATAACAGTTTTAGCTCCTTCACCAGTGTATCCACCCCAAATTCCGTTTACATCTAATGTTGGTCTTATAGAGTTACGTTCGTTGGTTACATATCCTTTTTCGCCATAAACGTCATTTAAGTCTAAAGCTTTTTTGTATTTCTCTAAGCTAAATGGTGCTTTTGCCATTTCGGCTCTTTCCTCTAATGATAATTCTTCGACATTGTCATAGAATCCTGGAATCGTAATATGGTTGTCTTCATCATGAAGTGAAGCAATCATTTTGGCAAGTACATTAATTGGGTTTGCAACTGCTCCTCCGTATAATCCTGAATGTAAATCGCGGTTTGGTCCTGTAACTTCAACTTCTACATAGCTTAATCCACGTAATCCTGTTGTTATAGATGGTTGTTGATTTGATATCATTCCTGTGTCAGAAATTAAGATCACATCATTCTTAAGTTTTTCTTGATTGCGTTCTACAAACCATCCTAGGCTTTTAGACCCTACTTCTTCTTCTCCTTCTATCATGAATTTTACGTTACAAGGCAAGGTATTGCTTTGTACCATATATTCTAATGCTTTTACGTGCATGTACATTTGTCCTTTGTCATCGCAAGCACCACGAGCAAATATGGCTCCTTCTGGGTGAATTTCGGTTTTTTTGATAACTGGTTCAAATGGAGGTGATGTCCATAACTCTATTGGATCTGGTGGTTGAACATCATAGTGACCGTAAACTAATACGGTTGGTAAATTGGGATCGATTATTTTCTCTCCATATACAATTGGGTAGCCCGGAGTGTCACAAATTTCGACAAAATCGCATCCCGCTTTCTCTAAACTTGCCTTTACTGCCTCGGATGTGTCAATAACGTCTTGTGAGTATGCTGTGTCTGCACTTACTGAAGGAATTTTTAATAATTCGACTAATTCATTGATAAAGCGTTCTTTGTGTTGTTGAACGTATGCTTTTATAGTGTCCATTTAAATTGATTTTTATAGAATTTCAAAAGTACAAAAAATAGAATGAATATTTTTTTTAGAAAATGCTTTGTAATGTCAAAGTTATGACTATCTTTGCACCCACAATTGAGCGGATATGGTGAAATTGGTAGACATGCCAGACTTAGGATCTGGTGCCGCAAGGCGTGTAGGTTCGAGTCCTATTATCCGCACTACTTACTTTGAAAACCCTTAAAATTATATTTTAAGGGTTTTTTGTTTTGCCTAAATTTTGCCGAAACATTAATGCTTTAATCATTTAGGGATTGTCTTTTTAAGTATGATAATTTCTTTGTTTCTATTATTGAGTTTTCTACATCGGACATGCATTATTTATGTCTTCTGATTTCTATTCATAAATTTATAAATAAGAGGGATAATAATGAAAAGCCAAACTAGTGTTGAAAGACCGAGAAATGTATCTCCTAAGGTTTTGTATCCTTGTAATTTAATTAATGTCCCTACAATCAATCCAATGACTGATATTAATAATATTTTTTTCTTTTTCATTTATACATTTAATATATTATTGTTTTTTTTATAGTTTCAATTTTGGTTTAGGCTCTAGAGGCTCTAAAATAATTGGTGATTCATCTATAGGTTGATCAACAAGTGTTTCCTTGTATGTGGTTGCACCACAATACGCAACTGCTGTTAGGGCTGGTAATGGATTCGAATACCAAGAAGCGCATCCAATAAATCCATCACAAATACTATTGTAAGCATCATCGAAACATGCTCTAAAAGTTTTTTTTCCTGATAAAGTTAATTGTTGAGTAAGAACACCATTTACAAATGATTTCTGTACTGTGTTTTCTTGTGTAGTTATTATAATATAACCTGTGCCCGTATTTTGATTTACATTATTTTCAACAATCGTTCCCTTACTAAAATCAATATTGTTATCGTTTGTATTATCATTAGTTACTACAATTACAATGGATTTATTTGGATTATTCGTAAAGGGAATAAAATATGATGTTATATTATCTTTCCAATTTATTTCTGTAACCTTTCTTAAATCAAGTTCTTCTGATTTACTAGATTTATTTGTAAGTTTATTTAGGTTGTTGAAATTTTTAAATGTTGATATATTTGATTTATCGACATTTAAATTGATATTGTTAAAGTTATATTTTTTTTGCAAAAGCAAGTTCTCTTTGTTTGTAGTTGCATTCGTATTTTGATTGAGGCTTTCTTCCTTTGAACATGAGATTGCTACAAAGAAAATTGCTATCAGCCCCAAAACTAAAATTTTAATTTTTGTCATTTTGAAATTTTAATTTAATAATATTTTTTTACTAGGATTTACTATGGTTCACCAAACAATTACAGTTGTTTGGTGAACCCACTCAAATAGTTTCTTCATTTAGGGTATTAATTAAATTTTTATAATTCACTAAAAAAAGTAGTGAATCAATTTATTATGATATGTCCGTCTACTATTTTTTGTCTATAAATGGGAGTGGTGTTTTATTACAGTATTTTCTTTCAAAAAAGTAAAAATATACATTTTGTTCTGTTTAAACAATTATATAAGTATTTTTTTATAATAATTTAAAAAAGTAGGTCAGACCTTTTAATCTTTAATTATAAGTTTGTAGGTGTTTTTTAATCAAAAAAGACAAACAGTTTAAGGAAACATTAGACAATAAAATGTAGATTTATTTGCAATTCTAGAAAAGTTGCAGTTTTTTCCGATATACAATAAAATAGGATTTTTTTATGCCTTTAATTTAGGTAGATTATTGGTTTTTAGATACTTTTATTCTTGAATTGGAAGTGCTTCTCCAAGAAGCTAACATACGGTAAAACTAGATCGCGAAGTTGTTTTATGTGATGCCTCGTTCTTAAGAATGATTCGTTTGTCATTTTTTGCATTTATACACATTGTAGACGATTTGAAACACAAGCTGAAAAAATATAAATTAAGGAATATATACAATGAAAAAACTTTTTTTAACATCATCGTTTGTTGATGTAGCCGAATTTTTAGAGCCTTTTATTGGTGAAAAGCTAAAAAACAAAACAATTACCTTTATTCCTACAGCGAGTATACCCGAAGAGTATAAAGGATATGTAGATAATGACAAACGTGCATTTGTAAATCTAGGACTTATTGTTGATGTGTTGGATGTTTCTACAGATTCTCCTGAAAATATCAAAACCACTATTAAGAAGAACGATATGATATATGTATCTGGCGGAAATACTTTTTTTTTGCTCAATGAGTTTGTGAAGACAGGAACTGATACTATCATAATCGAAGAAATCAAAAAAGGGAAACCCTACATTGGTGCTTCTGCAGGTTCTGTAATTGCATCTCCAAACATACAGTATGTCGAAAAAATGGATGATAAGACTAAAGCTGAAAATTTAACTGATTATAAAGCTCTAAACTTAATTGATTTTTATCCTTTGCCTCATCATACAAACGAACCTTTTAAAAATGCAGTCGAAGAAATAATTACTGACCTTAAAGACAAAATTAAATTTGTTCCAATAAGCAATACTGAAGCGATTGAAGTAACGGGGGAGGTATTTAGAATTGTTGGGAATAAATAAAAGTGCGTAACGAGGGTTGGTTAAAATTAAATGGTGGTTTGATTATTTGTAAGTAAATAATTGTGTATTTGGCAGTGGCATAAAGTAAACCAGGTACTTACAGGTTTGTCTAGTAATGGACGAATGGTAGGAGGAGGGTTTGTTTTTTGGATGTATTAAGTAGTAGTTTAATAAAAAGCACACATAATGACTAAAAAAGCACTTTGGATATTATTTGCAACATTTGCAATAATCATTGGATTGTATCCAACTCTCTATTTTATTTTTGATAAAAAATTTGGCTTACTAAATTCAAAAAGTGAGGTACTATTAAATAGTATTTTTTGGAATTCAGCCTTTTACATTCACATAGTTTTGGGTGGGCTAGCATTGCTTATCGGATGGATCCAATTCAGTTCGAAAATGCGAGCTAAAAGAATTACACTACATAGACAGATAGGTAAGGTTTATGTAATCTCATCTTTATTAAGTGCATTGGCAAGTTTGTATGTTGCTTTTTACTCCACGGGCGGACCTATAGCATCTTTGGGTTTTGCTTGCTTAGGTGTTTTGTGGTTCTACACCACCTTAAGAGCTTATCTTGATATTAAAAAAGGAATGACTGATAGCCATGAAAAAATGATGATATACAGTTATGCTTTGTGTTTTGCTGCAGTGACTCTTAGAATTTGGCTTCCTATTTTAGTTATTCTTTTTAATGCGTTTACCCCTGCATATAGAATTGTTGCTTGGCTTTGTTGGGTGCCGAACCTATTGGTTGCCTTTCTAATTGTGAAAAGAATGGAGAAGCGAAGAGTAGTAAACTAAACAACGTATTTTTCTGCCCAGTCTTGTCTTTCTGACTTACGAAGAATCTGCGCAAGATGCTAACACAATTTACCCCCAGATTATCGACTTGTTTTTATGTGTTTCTTTATCTGAAAGATAAGCTCGTATATTAATTGTAAGAAAATATTTATATATTTGATGTGTTATGAATTGAAACAGATCTTTGCTGATTTATCCAGTAAGGGGTGCGTATACGATGGGTTATTTCATGTAAATGCAACTTTTTGAATCAAACAGAAAACATAATCAATCACAAAAGTTCGGTTTATATCAGAACTTTTGTTATTTTTGCAAAGTTATTACTATGAGAGTTTTAGGAAAAAAAATAATTTTAAAAGTTAAAAATAAAAATATAGGTAATGCAAAACTGTGCAGTGCAATTGATTCGTTAATTTCTGATTTAGAAAGTTTTAAGTCCAGTGAAAAAAGTATTAGTGATATTAGAAATGATGCCGATTGTGTTCATTCCGATGGTTTTTATTTTTTTAATATCAATATTCATCGTACATTAATATTGATTGAGCTTGACGATGATGGTGAAGCTACAATTGTATGGGCTGGCACTCATCAAGAATATGAGACGATATTTAAAAATAATAAAATAACCATTGAAAAATGGTTGAGGAAATTTGGACATATAGAATAATGAAAACACATTTTGACATAGAAAATATTGTAGAAAAAGGAGTAATCACAAACGAATTGGATTATGAAAGAGCTCTTATAGCTGATAGAAAACTGAGACTTCTTGCGAAGGAAAACTTTCATTTTAAAAACTTAAGGGTTAAACTTCGTGACATAATCGAAAAATATGAAAATTCTGAATGGAGCGATATTGATGCAATTGACGATAATAAGCTTATCGAAAGTGAAAAATCGGAACGTATTGCGGAGCTAGAAAGGTTGTTTATAGAAAATAGAAAACTTACAATTAGAAGAAAAATCAAGGAACTTGATTTAACTCAAGAGAATTTAGCCTCAATTTTAGGGCATAAAAGTAAGACTCATATGTCTGAACTAATGAATGGAATTAAGCCATTCACGCTAAAAGATTTAATTATAATAAATCGATTGTTAAAAATAGATATAACTCTGTTAATACCTGTATTCTTATCGAAAGAAGACCAAACGAAGGTAAAGGAAGCTGTGAGAAAATTAGGAAAACCAAATGTAAGACTAACAGATGACGATTTATTTTTATGTTAAAAGGAATTTCTACAAGAAGCTAACACAGTGTATTCCTAGATTATCGAGTTGCTTTATGTGATTACTTCGTCTATTCGCTATCGCTCGGGTCTTCGTTCCTCAGAATGACAAGTTTGTGGATGTTTTTTGTGTGTAATTCATTCTTCATCGAGATATGGATTTAGAACTTCGGCTAATTCATTGAGCCAATAAAAGGCTATTCCTAGGTTGATTATTTCGCATTCGAGTGTTTCATTTTTCCTCATTAAACTTAAAGTAACAATATAGTTTACTTGTCTTATTGTTTTTGCCATAGTTTTTGGGTCAATTGTTTTGTCGAAAAAATCGATTAATCTTAATTCTGTTTCTTTTGAAAGGTTGTTTGTACTCATGATTTTTGAGTTTAGTTAAATACAATAAGAACAAAAGTCACCAGAAATATTTTTTAATTGGACTCATATATGAGTCCAATTCTATTTGATTTTTTCATAAACAGAAAACTTATGATTTTTTTTGAATACTAAAATATATTCTACATGGAGAATTATTTAGCTCTATAATTCTTTTATATTTGGCTAATTAGAATGTGTAGGGAAGATTTGGTTCGAGTATATTTACTAATTGAGAATATTACCTTTATCGCATTTTAAGTTGGACATTATGCTTCGCTATAAATTGCTCAACCTCTTCAAACTTAATTATATTATACTTAATGTTTAAATTATATTATATGAAACTTTTTAGTTTAATCATTTTGATTTTTTTTACATGTCAAAATATATTCTCGCAAAGTTTGGGAGATGAGTATTTTAATTTGATGAAGCCAATTTGGGAAACTAAAACTACTGATGAATTGAGAAATCAAATTGACCCTAAAATGGATAGTATATGTAAAACGCTATATGGAATTGGATTAATTGAGTTTCAAGCTAAAAGTCAAAAAGAAGATACAGAAAATAAAATTTTAATGTTTAAAAATATTTTAGCTTTAAATGACCTTAATGAAAATGATAATGAAATTACAATTTTAGTAGAATCTGGTTTTAATATATCAGGTATGAAAGGCTTTGTAATTTTCGATAATAAATTCTATTGTTTTCAACAAAATGAGGATAATGATTATAAAATAGAAAAATATCCCGAATACTTAAAAAACTATAAGAAGTTAGACAGAAAGAATGCTCGAAGCGTTCTATTTTTCCTCTTAAAAGATAATCTATACGATATAGTAGGAAAAATAATTGAAGATGAAAATAATGACCCAAAAAATAAGAAGTTATCTCCAATTGTAAGTTATGAAATTTTAAATTATAATTCGAAAAGGACTAAAAAATTAAACCTTTATTATATTAACGAATACGGAACTATAAACTAAAAGTTGTTTTATATACTTATCAAAAATAAAAAAGACCTCAATTGAGGTCTTTTTTAGTGTGTATATTATTTGTTTTATGCTTCTTTTGGCTCTGGAAACGCAACTGATAAGATTACTGATATTACTAAAACACCTGCAATAACAATTAAAGAGTACAGTGATTCTATGTGATAGAATGGTGAGATAATCATTTTTACTCCAATAAAAGCAAGGATTATTGCTAGTCCGTATTGTAGTTTACTAAACAAATGGATGAAATTATCAAGTAAGAAGAACAATGCTCTTAAACCTAAAATTGCAAATATGTTTGATGTATAAAGGATAAATGGATCATTTGAGATAGCAAAAATTGCAGGGATTGAATCTACTGCAAAAAGTAAATCTGTAAATTCTATAACTGCTACAACTACCAAAAGTGGTGTTGCTAGTTTCTTTCCGTTTTCGATTGTGAAGAATTTATCACCATCGTATTTATCGCTTACGCTAAAGAACTTTCTAATTAATCTTGCTCCTCTTGTGTTGTTGTAGTCTTCATCTTCGTCTTCATTCCCTGCTGACCATGATTTTATTCCTGCATACACTAAGAATAGTCCAAAGGCAGTCATGATTAAGTTAATATCGTATTTGAATCCTTCGACACCTACTAGGCTTAAAAGCTTGTTTAAATACGTTAATTCGATTAAGAAAGCACCTGAGAATATAAATATAGCTCTTAGTACTAAAGCTCCTATGATACCCCAGAATAAGACTTTATGTTTGTTGGTGTTTGGTACATCAAAAAACTTGAATACTAATATAAAAACAAAAAGGTTGTCTACAGAAAGTGCTTTTTCGATCCAATACGCCGATTGGAATTCATAAAATTTAGCCGAACCAGCATAATAGTATACTAAACCACTAAAACCCATTGCTAAGCTTATCCATACTAATGACCAGGAAATAGCTTCTTTATTACTTACTACATGACTTTTTTTGTTGAAAATACCTAAATCTAATAATAGCATTATAACTACTGCGATTGCAAAAATTGCTATTAATCCAGGATGTTCTGAGAAAATGGGATGTTCGTTCATTTGTTATTTATTAAGTTAATTTTTGTTTTTAATTGTTTTATATTTATTTGTTAGCCATTGTAATTATGATTACTCTTCCTCCTTCTTCTCTAGAAAGGAGTAGTTTTTTTCCATCGGTAAGCTCTACCATTGTACCGATTGGGATTTCTTTATCTTCTGTTAGATCCTTTAAAGAGGTTAGTTTTTGATTAACCAATACCCATTTATTGTCATGAAATGTAAAGTAACCCACTGGTATTTTCTGCTCTGAGGTTAGTTTTTCATTTCTGGCAATATTACGATTAACGTGCCATTGAAACAAGTACTGATCGTTATAAACCATTAATCTATGATTTTCTGGTTTCCATACCGATTCTTGGTATTGATAATACAGGTCTAAAACTGGAAGTGTGCCTTTGTGAGAGGTTTTACAAAAGGGACATCTTGGGGTATTTGTATTGTCAAAAACATACCATTTTTGTTCGCAGGAAGGGTTGTGGCACTTCTGCATTAAATCTGAAGTTTTTAATAATGCAATTTCCCATTCTTCAGCAGTTGGTCTTTGCATCGGATTGTGTAATCCATCTATAAATACTTTATCGAATAATGTTTTTAGGTAAGGTCCCGCAATTGTATAAGGCAGTTTGGTGATATCTGCCCAAGGCAAATCCCATTTTGATACCTGATTAAGTTTAGGTCTGTTTGTATTGTCTGTAGGGTGTTCTATAAACATTGCTTTTTCGCCCATAGATAATAAATCATCTTTTTCGGTATCTAGGTCATGAACTTTACTTCCTTTTAATGGATGGCGCCGTAATAAAAACATATAAATAAGCACAGGCAAGGCATGCAGATCTGTTAGTCTGTTTGGTAATTTTCTGTTTGGGTCTGTTTTATTTAGATGTTTAGTTGCTAGTACTTCGGGTGCTATAAAACCTGGAGTTCCAATTACTTCTGCCTGAAATAATCCTGGAACTACTAATCCATCTATATCTATTATGCAAGCAGATTTTTCAATTGGATCTACTAATACATTCCTGTGTGATAAATCGGAATGTGCCAATCCCATGGCGTGCATTTTTTTTACTCCTCGAGTTAAATTAACTGAAATCTGAAAATAACTTAACCAATCTCCCAATTCTGAATTTGCTACTCTAAGCGGATATTGCGGATTTCTAAATTTAGAGCTTGAGAACCACAATCCTTGTTTTTCTTTCCCCTGAATTAAATCACTTGTTGCATATCCTTTTTTAAAGAAAAATTTTGAATTGTAGATCGGTACAATGACCCCTGTTAGATTGTTATATTCGATAACATCTGTAGGCCATCTGAAAACTTCATTTAAGTAATAATCACCTGCTTCCTTGCTCTGAATTTGAGGCAAATAATAATTAGTTATTTTTTGTAGTCTTTCTTTTTGGTTTAAGTCTAATTTGTCTCTAAAAATTGCGACTACATATTTTTTATCCGGACTAAAATATACATCCTTTACGCCACCACGCATAGGTTCTCCATTATCAACAAATTGATATGATTTTGCGGGGTCATTAATTGATTTTACGGTAACTATACTCATGATTTAGTAAATTATAGCTAGGGTTCTGTCATCGTGATTTCCTGGACTCCAAAAATCCATCCATGTCGAAAGCTGGTTTGCAATTTGAGTGTTTTCGGGATTAAAATCGACCTTATGGCCATCTTCATTATTTCCGTGCAAATCTCCTAAAAAATCATTCCACTTTGTTATTTTTTCTAAATTAACTTCAACAACAAATTTAGGGTCGTAAATTCCATCTGTCATTAACATCAAATAAGAGAAATCATCAACTAATTTAAAACCAAAACGGGATGGGAATTTATCACTTTGAAATATTTCTGGCATTGTAATAAATCGTGTTCCTCCGCCAAATTCTCCAACATCTAACCAGTTCATTAGTTTTATTTCGGTTAAATCTTTGTTTAATAGACCTATAGGGCAATCACCAACTCCAAAGGTTAGGATGGCATAGCCAAAATCATATTTTTTGACTAATGTAAATATTAAAGTCGAATGAAAATCTTTTAGTTCTCTTCCGTTTTGTATGGCAAACTCATCTAGTTTTTCATACACATAATGAGCTGCCTTTGATAGTGTATTGTAAACAAAATGGTTTATTTTTTTTGATGTCTCTTCATCTGTTTTGTTATAATGGTTTAAGAGCGTTTCGTCAAATTCTTTTAGATATTCGGGTTTTAAATTCTGTTCAAAATATTCAATCACTAAATCACAGGCCAATTTAGATCCTTGTCTTGATGAATTTGCTGAGCCAGCACCATCTGAAACTGCTAGAACAGACCAGCCTGTTTCATTAATGTTTTTAAAAGTATAATCATCATCTCTAAAGGAACCAACATTGGCATGACTTCTTCCTCTTTTTGAAGCTATAACTATGTTTTTGTCCAAAAACTTTCCAGAGATAGCAATGTTATCTTCTTTCCAGAAAGGATCAGTTTTATCGCTTTCAATGTTTTTCCACAAAGATTTTGGATCAGGATTTATAATTACCGTAATTGTCTTTTCATTTAATGTTGAATTTTCTTCTTCTCCTTCAACTCTGAATAATAGTTTTAATTTTAAATCGCCGCTTATTTTTGGATTTCCATGAAGTAACTCTTCCGTATCGTTAAAAGAAAGTCCAGTATCGTCTAAGTTTTTAATTTCTGAATAAATAATATCGTTCCAGCCTAATTTAATAAAGTCAATTTTTGATTCATAATTTTTATTCACTGTACCATTCGGTAATAATACTGATTGTTGAATGATATCATCAATTCTAGTTTTTAGCACCCAGTTTGCCATAATCTTTTGTTGATTTTCTTTTATTATCTTAACTGCTGTAATATTAGTTTCATTATTGATAAAATCATTAAAAAGCGTATGCTTGCTTTTTGAGATATCGATTTTATTTTGTGATAAAAAAGCTTGGAGATATTTTTTTGTTTCTTCCATAAAAAAATTATCCTTGCGTTCTGTTTACATCAAAACCACCTTCGCCACTAGCGCCATAAGTACCTTGATTATTGCACCAAGGACAGGTACTTATATTCTCATCGCCAATGCAATGTATTTTGCTGCAAACACAGACTGCAAATGCAATTTGATTGCCACAACAAGGACATGTCGGGCCTCCTATAAGTTCGTCGGTATTTACTTTATTGTTGAAATTTGTTGTATCTGCTAGTTCAAAATAAGAATTGTCAACTTGATATGCTCCAACTAACTTGTAGTTTTTTGATGATAACTCGATACCCGCATAAATTGATGGAGCAATTGTTTTGCGGTATTTCATCAAATACGGTCTTTTGGTATTTTGACATTTCCCGTTTAACACAACAAAATTATCATCTACATATTGACGATTTGGTTCTGATTTGGTTAAATCTATTTTCGAAAGTGTTTCTCCATCTAATTTTGCCAATTCAAAACCTGTCGAATTGCTTTCTACACTTATACTACTTGTTTTTATAGAATCTGTAACCCACTTGAAGAATTCTTTATAAGACTGAACATTTGTATTATTAAAGTGTAAAACGTTTTCTGTTAATTCTCCTAAAAGTTTTGTGTCAGTTTCGTTTCCAAAAGAGATTGCAATTAGGTTAGCCGTTTTTTGCCAATTAAGTTTCCATTCATTAATTGCGGCTTTACTATCATCTGTTGGGACTCCATCTGTAAATAAAAATACAATTGGTTTCCAATCTCCTTTCATTTCATAGGTAGTCTTAACAATATTTGTTCTCAATTCATGCATTAAATGCCCTAATCCTTTGCTTAATGAGGTTCCGCTTCCAATGGGGAATTTAGGAGGATAAAAACTAACTATTTCTTGCAAAGGAACTAATGTTTTAGGTTGCCCAGCAAAAACTATGATAGAAACAAATACAGTTTCCAGCGCATGAGGATCTGTTTTTAAAGCTTGAATAATTGTAGCTAGCCCTTCTTCAACTTGTTGAATAGGTTCTCCAACCATTGATTCGGATATATCAATCAAAAAATATATAGGTAATCTTCTCATTTTAAAGGAAATTTAATAGCATTAAAAAAATAATTAAAAGCGCGATTTGTGTTATATCAATTGCAATCCTATTCTAAAAATGGCTTTGCAACTGGTTTTAGAAAATTGAATATGGTAAAAAGACACTCTTGAAAAAGTCAAAAGTCTTTTTGCATTGCGGATTCAATTTATATTTATAGGGTAGTAGGGTTGAATATAAAAACAAACCAATTATTAGAATCTGGATGAAAAGTTTAATAAGAATCATTTTGAAAGAGTAGTTATTAATTCATGTGCAATTTCTTTAAAAGCCTGTTTTTCGTCTGTGTTTTTTGTTTTAATCCCATAAACAGATATACAATTATTTGACTCCATATAGTTAATGGAAAAAGAAGTCCCGTAACATTTATCTATATCTGTAAAGGGTATAGCATGCATTACTTTTATGTAAATACAGTTCTTGCGTGTTATAATGTCTCTTATGTATAAATGCTCTTTTTGATAATTATCTATTAAAAGTTGCTCTATCTGTTTAATTGTAAAAGCATTTACAATTATTGATTGGTAACACACGACTAGATTGTCTATATCCATGAGTTCTAATCTTTCAGCTGAGCTTAAAACTATCGAGTCTATATCTGGTTCTCCTTCATGATAGGCTTCGTCTGCATATTTTGCCACATCAATAATTGATGTTGAAAGTTTAAATATTATATCTATCATCTTCTAAAAATTTAGATTACGATAGTTATTTCGCTTGGCGGTGGAGGTAAGGCTACGCTTTCTCCAGTTCCTTGGCTTTTATTGCCTTGCTCAATCGTTTCAGATACCCATTTAAAAAATTGCTTTAAAGTAGAGCTATCAGCAGAGTCTAGATGGACGACATTATCTGTTAGTTCTTTCAAAATATCATCATTGGCCATGTGTCCAGCTGCACAACCTACAATAGCACCAAAATTTAGGTTTTTAATTTCTGGTGTTTTTTGTCTATAAAGTTGAATGTCTGATGGTTTTCCATCTGTAAATACAAAAAGTAAAGGTTTCCAATCTCCTTTTTGAGTTGGTGAACCTTTTATCACATCTGCGTTTACTTTTTCAATTACAAACTCAAGTCCTGCTCCAGTATTTGTTGGGCCACTTTGAGGACATATTATTTCTGGAAGTTGGAAGTTTACCAATTCTGTTAATGGCACAATCTCTTTTACATCTCTATCAAAAGTTATGATGCTTATCCAAAGAGAATCTAAAGCTTGTGCATCTGAACGCAATGTGTTAATCATACCGCTCAAAGCATTATTTAAGGCTTGAATGGGTTCGCCGTACATTGAACCTGAGGTATCTAATAAAAAATATACTGGTAATCTTCTCATATAACTTTTAAAAATGATTGAAATGATATTACATAACTCAAAAATTGCCTACAGTATTTATAAAAACTGTATTTAGCGGTTTTCTAAAAATAAAAACTCCTCCTGTCTAAATTTTAAAAAACAATATTTAATTCAGATGGAGGAGGAGGTAATTTATTTGAAGAACTATTTCAAATACCTGTAGGGGTATTATAGATAAGATGCTACAATTTTGTGGATTGTTTGCCCTAAGAATGTATCTTCTGTAGGATCTCCAATAGCACTAAATTTCCATTCATTATTTCGTTTGTATAGTTTACCCATAATGATTGAACGTTTGTTTACATATTGATTATCTGCAGAAACATTATAGGACGCAAATTCTGAAACTACTCTTGTTGGAGTACCTTCGTACATTCTAATCTTTGCATAAGGAATTTGAGAAAAATCTTCATTTCCTGCATTGTTCAAGAAGAAAAATATTTGATTAACTTTTGAATCTACTCTTGATAAATCTACAGTTATAATTTCATTATCTAAACCGTCATCTCCACCTGTATCTCCAGCAAGGTCATCTCCAGTATGTTTTAAAGCACCATCAACACTTAATAATTTACCTTTTGGTAGACCAAATTGTTGTAACGCTTCAATTCTGTATAGAGGAGAATATAAATGATCACAAAGGTTGTTCTGATCATCAATTAGAATACAACTTAAATCTAAGTCTACATCTTTTACGTTTTTTGATAATCCTAAGAATCCTTTTGTTTCAATTGCTCCCCAGTTTACACCAACGCAGAAATTTGTTAATGATTCACCACTTGATTTTCTTAGATCAATTTTTTGTCCTTTGGTTAAGTTAATTGCCATGTTTCTTAGTGTTTCTTGTTAATTGTATTTATTTAAATAATCTTGTAAACCACCTTTCATTCCTACACCAACAGCTTCAAATTTCCATTCATCGTTTCTTTTGTAAATTCTTCCAAATTCAACTGCTGTCTCTATAGAGAAATCTTCGTCTAATTCATATTTAACCAATTCTACATTAGATTGATCCAGAATTCTGATAAATGAGTTTCTAATTTGACCAAAATTTTGTCTTCTTGTATCTGCATGATGTATAGTAACTACAAATGAAATTTCAGAAACCTCTGGGGCAATTCTTGATAAATCAATTTGTATTTTTTCATCATCTCCATCTCCGGCTCCAGTTAAATTATCTCCAGTATGGATTACAGCTTGATCAGGTGATTTTAGATTGTTATAGTATACAAAATGATTATCAGAAGGAAGTTTACCATTAGCACCAACTAAAAATATTGATGCATCTAAGTCAAAGCCTTCTCCAGTACTACTAGAATTACTATCCCATCCTAATCCTACAGTAAATTTTGGTGCATCGATACTTTGTCTTTGCCCTTTTTCTAAATTAATTGCCATTTTATTCTTTTAATTAATATTAATGTTTAACATTGTTTTTAAAATATTTGTTTGTTCATCCACATTTTGTAACTCATCTAAGAAATCAACAGATGAAATTTTGTCTAAATAATCTTTTAATACTTCTTGAACAGTTTCTGGTAGTATTGATTTGATTGTGCTAAGCTCTAAGTTCAAATCTGCATTTTTAGCTGTTAATTGTATTACAATTTCTTCTTTTGCAGAATTGTTTTTTGATAAATCTATTCCTATAGAATTTTCACTATTTAAAAAATAGAAAGATTTATCATTGGCAACATAAATAAATTTGTCATTAGAGTCTCTAAATTCATAGACTTCAATCGTCTCGTTATTACAAACTAATCCACACAAAAATTTAATTTTGAATTTTAGAATATTTAACCTGCCTAATAATTTTTTTTCAAATTTCGCAAATGAGTTTTCATACAAGCTTTTGTTGTAGCGGGTGAGCTGCTCATATTGATCAATGCTTATTTCTCTGTAGTATTCGGATTGAACGCTGTCAGAAAAAATTGTTATATCATTCCAATTAAATAAAGCAGATTTATCAGTTACAAATATGTTATATAATTCCTCAATCTTTTTAGACATATTTTGAGAATGAACCCGCATTTGATTAGTAAACTTAGTTTCTCCTATTTCTGATTTTAGTTTTGAAATAATGTCATCATTAATGTATATCTCATCCGAAATTAAAAGATAGTTCTGTTCTTTTGATTTCTTGATTTTTTGAAATAAATCAATAAGGCTATTTGTAAACTGTATGTGAAATAATTCTAATTTATTAATGTCTAATGTGCGGTTATTTTGAAAAAGAGTATGGATTATTTTTGTTTTTATTAAGGTACCAACAAGATCCTTGTGATTAAAGAAATTGGATAACAATTCTAAAATCACAAGTTTTCTGTTACTATCTTTTATTATTTGAACGTACCGTTCCTCTTCCTCTTGCATTTAATGGGCTTATCTTATATTGAATTAACTTATGACACCTTTTTTTAATTCACTTTCAAGACTTTGTAAACCAGCATCAAGTTGTCTTCTGGTTTCTGTACCTTGTTCGTGAATTTGTTTTACTTCTGTCAAAGTATCTATTAAAGATTTGGTTGTCATTTTAAGTGTTTCTAAAGAAACAATTGTGTTTTCATTTTCTTTGGCTACTTCAATGCTGTTTTGTTTAAGCATTTCGGCATTTTTCTGCAAAATAGTATTTGTTGTTTCAGATACTTTTCGCTGTATTTCAATATTTTGTTTTTGTCTCTGTAAAGCAACAGCCAGGGTTAACTGGTTTTTCCAGACAGGCATTGTTGTTGTTAAGATAGATTGCGCTTTTTCTGCAATAGAGGTATTGTTGTTTTGAACCACACGTATTTGCGCTAGAGATTGCAACATAATAAAACGAACAATTTTCATGTCGGCCAAACGTTTATCTAGACGGTTTATGAAATTCCTTTTATCAGAAATTTGATAATCTTGATATTGTGCAGTATTGGCTTCCATCACAGCAAGTTCTTCGTTTAGTTCTTTAAAACGAATTTGACCCGCAATGACATGTTTCTCCATTTCTTTGATAAGTCCCACATTACCATCAAACATTGTTTGAAGAGCGCTATTATCTTTAACAGAATTAATCATTCCTGCTTTTACTTTATTACTGATTTTATCAATGTTTACAGTAATCTTATCGTATTGTTGGAATAATTTTTTTACATCAACAACTAATTTATTAATGACTGGAATCTTTGAAAGAAATCGTTTAAACGGACCTTGGTCTAACTGGTCAACATCTACATAATTTAATTCAGTCAACAAATCATTAATCAAAGTTCCTACCTCGCCAGAATTATATGTTCTTACGTTGGTCAAAAAAGTATCACTTTGTTTTGCAATAGAATTTTGAATTTCAGCACCGTAATTTAAAATCGAATTGGCATCGTTTTCATTTAATTGATTTGAGATCGATTTGTAGCTATTTATTTCTGTTTCAGTAATTGTAGCTAAGTTTACATTTCCATCTTTGTCAATTAACGCAACGTTTTCTTGAGTAACTAATTGATTGTCTATCATGTTGTTTCTTATAAATGATTTTGTTGGATAGTTTGAATCGTTTCTTCAAGTTTTTTATCTCTTGTAGGTGTTCCAATAGCACTAAATTTCCATTCATCATTTCTTTTGTAAAAAACACCAAGAACCATTGATACATTTCCAGCAAAAGAAGCATCGTTTGCAATATCATAACGAGCATATTCTTGGTTAACTCTTGTTGGAGTTCCTTCGTATATTCTGATAGATGCAAATGGAATATCTTTAAAATCTTGTCCTCTAAAACTATTTATAAAAAAAGCTACATGGTTTGCAGATGGTGATATTCTTGAAAAATCTAAAGTAATAACTTCATTATCTAATCCGTCATCACCGTTTAAATCTCCAGTTAAATCATCACCACTGTGCTTAATAGCTTGGTCATTAGATAATAGTTTTCTAAAATTAACAGAATCTATATGGTTTTTCTTTTCATCATAAATAGCACAACTTGCATCTAGATCAACAGGTTCTTTTTTTGTTCCAAAAAGCCCTTTTTTCTCAATAGCACCCCAATTTACTCCTACGCAAATATTCTGTAATTTAGTACCATTGCTTTTTTCAAGATTGATACGTTGTCCTTTTTCTAAATTTATTGCCATTTTTCTAGTTATATTTATTTAAATAATCCTCTAATCCACCTTTCATTCCTGCGCCAATAGCTTCAAATTTCCATTGTCCGTCTTTATTATATATTCTACCAAACTCAACAGCAGTTTCTATTGAGAAGTCTTCTTCTAATTCGTATTTAACCATTTCGGTATTGTTGCTATCATCTACAATTCTAATAAATGAATTACGAACTTGTCCAAAATTTTGTTTTCTGTTTTGTGCATCATGTATCGTAACAACAATACAGATTTCCTTTACTGCTGAGTCAATTTTTGTTAAATCAATTTTTACTTGCTCATCATCTCCGTCTCCATCTCCTGTTAAGTTGTCTCCTGTGTGGATTACAGACTCGTCTGGTGATTTTAAATTGTTATAAAATATAAAATGAGCATCAGAGATTATTTTTTTATTATCTCCTAATACAAATACAGAAGCATCAAGATCATATCCTGTTCCTGTTGAGGTACTATTTGTATCCCATCCTAAACCAATTGTAAATTTCGGGGCATTTATGTTTTCTCTTTGCCCTTTTTGTAAGTTGATAGCCATAATTTAATCTATTTTTATTACGTTAATGTTATTTCTGTATTCTATAATCTGATGGTAATTATTACTTATTGCTAGGTGAAATAAATCACTGCTTTTTTGCAACGAAATGTTATTTGCTAAATAGCTAAAATCGTCTTCGTTGAGACTTAATATAAATTTTACTATTCGAGTGTTGTATTGAAAATGATCACTGTTTATAATGTTCACTATGTCTTCAACGTTCTTAACGGAATAATAATTATAATAATTTTCTATGTTTGGATGAATCTCTTTGTTTGCCAATTCAGCAAAATAAACAAATACAAAATCTCCATTTACATTATACTGATTCAGTATTTTATTTACAGTATGTTCATGGCTCCCCGTGATCTTAATGTCATCTACGAAAATACATAACTTTCCTTCAATGAAATTTCTATCAATATAATAAGTATCGTTAGAGATTAATTTTACTCTTTCTTCAAAATCTAAATTCCCATAATCAGTAACATAAGTTTGGTTTCTGTAAATTTTAGATTCAATACATGCTTTTTTATTGTTTTTAAATAGAAAGGTATTCAGTTGTTTCTTGAAATAATAACACAAAAAGTTTGATGCGGTGGGTATCGATAAAAACGGACTTGGGAGTATTACGATTTCCGTGTTTGATAAAATTAATTCGCCATATTGTTCAGTAAAGCCATTGAATAATTCTTTTGCAAATTTTTCTGCATAGAATTTATCACCAAACTTAAATCGGCTGTATTCTTCTTCTTGAAATGGGCAATTATCTTTTTCAAGAATCTTATGTAAACTATAATTTTTATTCACTTTTATAATTTTAATAGATGTGCATCAAATCCAAAATTAATAGCCCCATTGTAATCGGCCACAATATTATCTCCAATATGCAGTATTTCTTTTTTTGTTATTTTTTTTATTTCATTTGCTTGGTCAAATACTAATTGAAATATTTGACTATTTGGTTTTGAAATCCCTACTTCATCAGAGTATATTTGAAATTTAAAATAATCTTCTAATTCATAATGAGATAATATTTTTCTCAATGTATTTCCTCTGATGAAAGCTGTATTGCTTAGTAAGTTAATTGTTTTTTCTTGCTTAGTAATTTCATCAAATAGTTGTGGGATATTATGATATAGGAGTTCTGGTTTATATTTTAAAAATAATAATTCAGTCTCTTTATAGAATAATTCCAATTTATCCGTTGAGAAATTGTTTATATCTAAATTTAATGCGTTTAAAATTAAATAATAAATTTCATAAGTGTCAATATTAGAACCTGTTCTTTCATTTATATTATTACATAAAACATCATAATAGCGTATTACCTCATTAACCTTCTCGATTGAACAATCTACATCAAAAAAATCTTTAAATAATAGATTTCTCTTGCTTTTAAATTCAGGATTTGATTTTATAAGGGTTAGCCATAAATCGAATGAAAGATGACTATAGTTTGAATGATTTATTTTCAATTTTACAGGTTTAGACAGTAACAAATTATCTTCAAGATTTAAGTTGAATGCACAACCTCTCTTAAGTACTAAATTGTTAATCTGGAATTAGTAATTAATGGATTTGATTATGTATCGTTTTTATTTGATGATCTCGCCAGAATAGTATTTCTCCAAAAAGAAACCTAAATCGGCTCTATATCCAATTCCTGAAGCTTCAAATTTCCATTGGTCATTTTTCTTATAAAGCCTTCCAAATTCTACTCCTGTTTCTATTGAGAAATCTTCATCCAATTCATATTTGGCAATTTCTTCTCCAGTTTCATTATCAACTATTCTAATATATGAATTTCTAACTTGACCAAAGTTTTGTTTTCTTCTTTCAAAATCTTCAATTGTTACAACAAATAAAATTTCATTAGCTCTTGGGTCAATTTTACTTAAATCAACTTTTATAGCTTCATCATCATCACCGTCACTACTTTTTCCATCGGGATCATCACCTGTATGCTCTAAAGATTCATCAGGAGATTTTAGATTATTATAAAAAACGAAGTAGTCTTCACCTAAAAGTTTTCTGTCTGAATTTATCATTATTGCGGATGCATCCAAGTCAAAATCACTTCCTGTTCCTTCGTTTGGATCCCAACCTAAACCTATTGTGATTTTTGATAAACCAATATTTATTTTTTGCCCTTTCTGTAAGTTAATTGCCATAGTGATATTTAAAGTATAGTTGGTTTTAAAAGGCTAAATTTATAATATATTTTGTATTAAACTATTTTAAAATAGTTAAAATACCGTTTTTATTTTTCTTCGTTTTATTGGGTTATACTAGGAGGATTTATATTCTCAAATTGGAGCTTCTGCAAAAGCTTTTTTCCTAATATATTATAATTTTGTTCGTATGTATTGGGCTTTTTCATGCTGTTATGGAACATAATATGGTGTTGTAATCTTAGGATATTATGACATTAATGCAAAATAGGGTAATAAGATGTAGTTATGCCCGAAACTATAAGATATATACATTTTTAAGAGGGTTTTGTTACAGTTATAAATGTAAATTTATTAATAGTAAGTTTTTTTATTAATTGTAAACTAAAGATTATATATTAAAATATTTACGTACGATTTTTCTTATTTTTTATTTTTTGTTGATTTTTGATGCAATTTGGGGAGTTAATGCTTTTATTGGGTTTTTTATGCATTAAATGGTTTTTTTGAGGATAGTGTTAAATTTTTTTTTAACGTTTTTTTTGCATATGTTATTATTTTGTATACATTTATCACATAAACGATAAAATGCCACACTTTGTCGATTATTTATAATCGATATAAGTTATTTTTTAATTAAGAAATCCAGTATTCATGAATCCAAATTTACAAATTGAACTTAGACGTTTTATTTCTTCAAATGTTGTTTCTAAACTGAATAAATTTTACTTTGAAAACGATGCTTTACTAATTAAAGCGATTGATGCATCTATCGGAACTATTTTAATAGGAGCCTATAATAAAATTCATGAGGTCAGTTTGTATAATGAGTTGGTGGAGATTGTAGGAGTTACTGAATTTTATAAAGAAATAGATTTTGAATCGGGAAGATTATTATCTGTTGATGATTGTTATAAAGACGAAGGCAATAAATTATTAAAACGAATTTTTGATAATAAAAAGTCTAGAATTACCGAAATGGTCTCAAACGAAGTAGGTATAAAAAGTGAAACTGCCCGCGAAGTATTGAATTTCTCTGCACTATTGGTTTTCTCTTATTTCAATTACAAAAAAGAACTACAAGAAGACCTTCAATTAACGCTAGAAGAGCAAAAAAGAGGTATCTTAAATAGTATTCCACTTGGAATTAAAATTATCTTAGGCTTTTCATCATATGAAGTTGTTGAAGAAAAAAGCAAATCTAGATTTTCAAACTCAATTTTCAATCATATTTTTTCAAATAGCAATTCTTAAGACTTCCTTTTGTTTTAGCTAAAAAAAATCCCATTTTACAGATGTAAAACAGGATTTCCTCTTTCTTATATATAATTTGAAGCCTTTTAAACGTTCTTCAAATTGATAATTTCTTGTTCTGTTAAAAAACGCCAGTTACCTCTTGGTAAATTCTTTTTGGTTAAACCAGCAAATGCTACACGGTCGATGCGTAAAACATCATACTCAAAGTGCTCAAAAATAGAACGTACTACTTTTACATTCGATGAACGTAATTTAAGTCCAATTTCGCTTTTTGGTTCATTATCGATATAACTTATATCTTCAACAAAAACACGGTGTCCATCAAGAACAAGTCCTTTGTTTATTTTTTCTAAATCCTCAAATTTCAAGTTTTTATCTAATGAAACTTGGTATATTTTAGATGATTTCTGACTTGGTAAAGTAAATTTACGAAGCATATCAGTATCATTTGTAAACAACAACAAACCTGTAGTGTTTTTATCCATTCTACCTACTGCTGCAATCTTAGCATTAGTTGAACCACGAACCAATTCTAAGACATTACGGTATTCTTGACCTTCGTCAAAAGCAGTTGTAAAGTTTTTAGGCTTGTTTAATAAGATGTATTCTTTCTTTTCTGGAGTTAGAACTGCTCCGTCAAAATTAACGACATCACCTGGTTTTACCAGGTATCCCATTTCTACAACAGGAACGCCATTTACTTTTACATTCCCAGATTGGATGTAAATATCTGCGTCACGGCGAGAACACGCGCCTGAGTTAGCAATATATTTATTTAAACGAATCTCATCGGCAGCCTTTTGTCTTTTAGGTGCTTGATTCGGTTTTTTTGCAGCTTTTTCAGCAGCTTCTTCCGCTATTTTAGTATTCGGCTTAGCTTTTTTAGGCCCTTGTGCACGCTTTTGCATGGCAGGTTTTGGCTTATTTGAGTTAGGTCTTGAGCTATTTGCTCTAGGTCCTTTTCCTTTATTATTGCCTTCCTTATTATTCATAAATCCTGTAATTTGTGCAAAGATAGTTTATTATTGGTTAATAGCAGTAACTTGATTGTTGTTAGATTACTAGCTTTTAATACTATTACTAGCTTTAAAAGGAAAAATTATCTAAAAAAGCTAAAAATTTTAAAGAAATTAGATTTTTAAAAGTAAAGTTTTTCCGTGCCACAAAACACTTGGATTAATAAGTACGATGCAAAACACGCCCGAAACGATAAGAAATTTTAAGACATTGTGCAGTAGTAAGAATTGTGTCTTAGAATTTGACTTCCAAAGGTAAAGCAAGAAAAATATTAAAATTATAAAGCAAGAATAGAAATAAATATCCATATATCCGATGTCGTATATCTCGATTAAGATGTATACAGGTACAATGGTAAGGAAAGTTAAAAGGGTAATGATTTTTTTTGAAGTTCTTTCGCCATAAAGAATGGGAATAGTTTTGTAATTGTTGGCCAAATCTCCTTTTAAATTTTCTAAATCTTTTATCATTTCACGGATTAAGAGTAATAAAAATAAAAAGATTGCATGAGCGAAGATAACGGCAAAATGTCCCCTTTGATTTTCTAAATCATTAAATGAGATCTGATTGTAGAAATAGAGTAAGATGGCAAAGAATGGTAAAACGGCTAATAATGCAGCCATAAGATTACCTATTAATGGATATTTTTTGATTTTATGTGAGTAAAACCAAATTAGGAATATATATACCGAAAAAAACAAAAAAGCTCTCCAGGAAACAATAAAAGCCATTAAAGCTGCAATGAAATTGAGAGTGAAGTAAACGCTTAGTTTGGTTTTCTGACTTACTAATCGATCCAGCATTGATTTATTTGGGCGATTAATTAAGTCTTTTTGGCTGTCGTAAAAATTATTTATGATGTAACCAGATGCAATGGTAATTGCTGATGCGAAAACAATTAAAAACAAATGAAAGTCCAATAAGATATCCAGTGCTCTTTTTTCGGGAGCGAGAATAAATATTGCCGATAAGTACTGTGCTAAAATGATAATAGGAATGTTGTAGCCCCTCACTACTGAGAACAAACTTATGACTTTCATCGCTAAAATTTTATTCTGACGGCTTAACATTTCTCTTTATTATAGATTATTCGGATTGTACACAGTGTTTAAAATGACTAAAGTACATCTTTTAATAGTTTTTAAGAACATTATCTCAATTTTCTTATATGTAATAAATCCTTTTTTTGTGATATTGTAATTTATTTTCTGTGAAACAAAAAGACTACTTTGTATAATTTAGTTTTTGCAGAATGAAAACATTAAAATTGTTTCTGTTATCAATTATTTGTTTAGGATTGGTTTTTTTATTTCCATACTATTTTCATAAGACGAATATTCGGAAATAGAATAAGATTCAAGTTGCCAATTTCTATTTAAATTTAAGAGTTTGGTTTTGCTATTAATTTTTAGAGCCGATAAATATCGGCTCTAAAAATTATAATTATTTGTTGTTTTAAAATTGGTAAACTACTTCTAGTTTATAATCTTTTAATGACTGCTTAGCGCGTTCTAAATCTTGTGTAAAACCAAGAATATAACCGCCACCGCCTGAACCACATAATTTTAAATAATAGTCATTAGTATCAATACCGTTTTGCCAGATGCCATGAAATTGTTCTGGAATCATAGGTTTAAAATTATTCAAAACTACTTTTGATAATTTTTTGGTGTTGCTAAATAATGATTTCATGTCGCCATGTAAAAAATTCTCTACACAAGCATCGGTATATTTTACAAATTGGTTTTTTAGCATCGTACGGAACCCTTTGTCTTTAAGGTTTTCCATGAAAATGTTTACCATTGGAGCAGTTTCTCCAACAATTCCCGAGTCTAATAAAAACACAGCACCTTTTCCGTCAAAACTTTGGTTAGGAATTCCGGTAGCTTCGATATTATCTTTAGAGTTTATTAAAATCGGAATGCTTAAGTAACTATTTAATGGGTCTAGACCTGAGCTTTTTCCGTGGAAAAAACTTTCCATTTGTGAGAAAATAGTTTTTAACTGTAATAATTTCTCACGAGTTAGATTCTCTAGAACTGTGATTTTGTTTTGAGCGTATTTGTCGTAAATAGCAGCAACAAGCGCACCGCTACTACCAACTCCATATCCTTGTGGGATACTTGAGTCAAAATACATTCCTGTTTCTATATCATTCTTTAAAGTAGCCAAGTCAAAAGTTACCAAATCGGGTTGTTCTGCTTGCAATGTTTCAAGGTATGATGTAAACTTGCTCAAACTTGCATTTGATGCAATGGCTTCTGCCGAAGAATTTTCGGTTTTCTTCAGAGCACCATTGTAAAAATTATAAGGGATAGAAAGTCCTTTTGAATCACGGATAATTCCGTACTCTCCAAAAAGTAATATTTTTGAGTAAAATAGGGGTCCTTTCATATGTCGGTTTTATTGTCTAAAAGCTTAATTTTAATTAAAGATACGTAAAATTATAATGCAATTGCACCATCTCCAATTTTGTCGCAAAGGTACTGACCATTCTGACAAAATACAACTAATTCGTACTTAATAAATTGCAATACTTTTTCGCTAACGTTTTCGGGATATAAAACATGAACATTTGCTCCTGCATCTAGAGTAAAACAAACAGGGATTTGTGTTTCATTTCTAAATTTCCAGATTGCATTAATTATCTGTAATGTATTCGGTTTCATTAGTATAAAATAGGGCATAGATGTCATCATCATAGCATGCAATGTCAATGCTTCGCTTTCGACTACTTTAATGAACTCGTCTAAGTTTCCATTTTCAAAAATGGTGATTAACTTATCTAAATTTTCATGTGCTTGTGCAAAACGTCTCTCAGCATAAGGATGATTGTGCATTAAGTCATGACCGACTGTGCTCGATACTTGTTTTTCGCCTTTATCAACTAATAAAATAGTGTCTTGGTAGTTTTTGAAATTCTCATGAATTGTATTTGGGAATTCTACTCCAAATAAATCGGAACTCCCTTTTATATTTGCTTGATTTCCCCAAACAACAACTTTTCCTTTTACACTTCGGCAAGCACTTCCTGATCCTAAACGAGCAAGAAAAGATGCTTTTTGATAAAAGTATTCATCTGTCATTTCAGGATTTAATACTTTTTCTAGGCTCATAAAATTCATTGCAAGAGCTGCCATTCCAGATGCCGACGATGCTATTCCTGAACTATGAGGGAAAGTGTTTTGAGTATCTATTGTAAAATGATAGTCTTTTAAGAATGGTAAATAGATGAAAACACGTTCTAGGAATTTCTGAATCTTAGGTTTGAAATCTTCTTTTGGTTTTCCTTCAAAAAGTAAGTCGAATGTAAAATCATTCGAAACGTCTTTTTTGTCAAAAGCTAGTTTAGTAATTGTTTTGCAATTGTTTAATGTAAAACTAACTGATGGATTGGCTGGAATTTGATTGTCTTTTTTTCCCCAGTATTTTACTAAAGCAATGTTACTTGGTGCGCTCCACTCGAAGTTGCCTTTTGTTATATCTGAAGTATATTTTTTTGGAATAAAATCGTTTGCTGTAAACATAAAATAAAAAATTTACGCAAAGATACTTTTTTTGAATTATACCTTGTTGCACTTTTTGATAGCCTACAAAAATGTTTACCTTTATTGACTCAAAAAAAGTATAAAATGAATAAAATCTCTCGAATTTTAGCGGTTGTTGTTACTTGTCTTGCTGTTGGATATTTTTCGGGAATAGTGACCAAATCTAGTATTGATACTTGGTATCCTACTCTAATTAAACCTAGTTTTAATCCGCCAAATTGGGTTTTTGCGCCTGCTTGGAGTTTGCTTTATCTTTTAATGGGTGTTGCTGCAGGACTAGTTTGGGATCGAATAGAATATGAAAAAGAAACAGTTAAAAATGCATTGGTTTTCTTTGCAATCCAACTGGCTCTAAATGCTTTGTGGTCGTATTTGTTTTTTGGATTGATGAATCCATTATTGGCACTTATAGAAATTGTGGTTCTCTGGCTAATGATTTATGAAACACTTTTAAAGTTTATTAAAATTAATAAAATCGCGGGGTATCTTCTTGTTCCTTATTTGCTTTGGGTGAGTTTTGCAACAATCTTGAATGCTAGTATTTGGTGGCTAAATAAATAAGTTATAGTGTATTTAGATAATATGAAAGAAATAGATAAAATTGCCTTTATTGAAATCCAAAACGGAAAAATATTAAGTACGAAATCTAAAGGGAAAACTAAGTATTATATTCCTGGAGGGAAACGTGAAGAAGGGGAAAGCGATGAGCAAACTTTAATAAGAGAAATTTCTGAAGAGTTGAGTATAGATATATTACCCAATACAAGTGAATTCATTGGGAAATTTTCTGCACAATCTGATGGAGCAAAAGAGGGAATAAATGTGATTATGACTTGTTACAAAGCAAAATACTCTGGCAGTTTAATGGCAAATAATGAAATTGAAGAAATTAGATGGTTAAGTTATAACGAGCTTGACATTATTTCTGAAGTTGATAAAAAGATTTTTAAGTTCCTTAACGAAAGAGGGGAGTTGAAATAAATTGCTAGTATCGGAGAATGAATAAGTAGTTTGCAGTCGTAGTTTTCAAAACTGGAAATTACGACTGGTACTGGATACTAAAACTTTCTTCTTACAGTTTCTTAAACTCGTCTTTTTTGCTATATAAAAAGTCCATTGTAGTTAATATATTATTCTGTTTGACAAGGTTTTTAGACCTTGGGTCGGCATCACAGAATTCAAGAAAAAGTTCCTTTTCTGCTGCATTTAATTTTAAGTCTTTTGTAAAGAAATCTGTAGGGCACGTTGTGTTTACAAGCTCTTTAAAATTTAATCCTGGGGTTTTATTTTTAGGTTTTTTATCTTCTTTGTTTTTAAATAGACTTAAAAAATCTCGACCCATAGTAATAAAATCCATTCCATTTGTGATGGTTCCATTATAAACACCTGTGTGTTTTTGTAAAGAACGAGTACTTTTGGCTAATGCTATCTCATTGGACGATTGTATCATTGAGCCTATATGTGGGAGTTTTATAGTTGTAACTATGACTTCATTTAATTCTTCTGTTTTGGATTCAATATTAACAGTGATATTGTTTTTATTGATGTCTTCCTGAGTTAGTTTTAATCTTGTAAAGAAATAGTCTTGCTTAAAAAATATCAAGCTGTCTTTTGCACGAACTAGAATTGAAAATTCTCCTAATGCATTTGTTTTGGTACTAGTTTTGGTAGTTTTGTTGATTACTTCTACATCTTTGAGTGTATGATTTTGCGAAATAACTTTTCCGTTTAATACTTTTTCTGTTTGTGAAAAACCAATTTGATAGGTGAATAATGATATTGTTGTAAGTAGTTCTACTCTCATATAAGGTTAATTAGTTGAAAGTAAAATTATTAGAATTGTCTTAAGTAAAACTTATGAAATGTCTAAAGTCTTGTTAATTTGTTTTTTAGTTGGCTTTTAATTTCTGAAATTCTTTGTTTTTGCTATACAAAAAATCCATTGTGGAAAGAATATTTTTGTCTTCTAAGAGTGTTTTAGATTTTGGATCGGCATCACAAAAATCAAGAAAAAGTTCTTTTTCTTCTTCCTTTAATTTTAAGTCTTTTGTGAAAAAATCAGGATTTAAAGTTTCTGTTATAAGTTGAATAAAATTGATTTTTTGGGTTTCAATTTTTGTTCCTTTCTTTTTCTTGATTATGTTATAGATTTGTTTGCCAATACGAACAAGATCTGCTTGGTCAGTAATAGGTGCAGTTCCATCTTTATGCCCCTCTATTTTCATGCCTAATTTAGGTCTGGATTTATTTAGTTTTATTTCTTGAATGTTTTCTTTGGTTATGAAGACTGGTTTTATTTTTTTAGATAGAATGATTATTTCGTCTAACTCTTCTGGTTTTGGGAGCATGCCTACAATAAGATTGTTCGTTCCTATATTTTCTTGAGTAAGTTGCATTCTTTTAAAATAATAACCTTCAGAGAAAAAAATTAAGCTGTCTTTTACATTTGCTAAAATCTCGAATTCTCCGAAAGTATTTGTAGTAGTACTGGTTTTGGCCGTTTTATTAATGACTTCTACATCTTTAAGAAAAATATCCTCAGAGATGACTTTTCCGTGGAGTAATTTTTCAGTCTGAGAAACACTAAATTGATATGTAAATAAAGAAATTGTAGTGAGTATTTTTGCTTTCATTTATTAGGGATAATTTGAAAGTAAAATTATTAGAATTGTCTTAAGAATAACTTATGAAAGATGTAAAGTCTTGTTAATTTGTTTTTGAATCTAGAAACTAGAAAACTTTTACTAGTACTTGAAATTAAATACTATTCGCTACAATAAAACCGCTTGTCCATGCATTTTGAAAGTTAAATCCTCCTGTAATGGCATCGATATTTACAATTTCTCCAGCAAAATATAGATTCTCATGCAGTTTGCTTTCCATGGTTTTAAAATTGATTTCTTTTAAATCAATTCCGCCAGCTGTTACAAATTCTTCTTTAAAAGTACTTTTTCCATTTACTTGGAATGTTGCATTGGTTAACTGATTGGCTAAATTCTGAAGTTGAATTTTAGATAAATCAGCCCATTTGGTTTCTATTTCTATATTAGAGGCTAGAACCAAACTTTCCCATAATCGATTTGGGAAATCAAAAGGGGATTTTTTTGAAACTGCTTTCTTAGCATGTTCTTGTTTTAATTCTTTTAGTATTTTTTCAGCATCTTCAGTATCCACATCATTTAACCAATTTACAGAAATTGTGAATTGGTAATTCTTGTCATGTAAAATACGTGCTCCCCAAGCCGAAAGTTTCAGAATTGCTGGCCCACTCATTCCCCAATGTGTGATTAATAATGGTCCTGTAGATTCAAGTTTGGTATTTTTTACTTTTACAGTTACTTGTGCTGCAACTCCTGGTAATTCTTTTATTCTTGGGTCTTTTATGTTAAATGTAAATAGGGAAGGAACGGGAGATATGATTGCATGTCCAAAAGTTTGTAGCATTTCCCATATTTTAGGATTACTTCCAGTTGCAAGGACTAATTTATCAGCAATATAGTTCTGATTCTGTGTTTCGACTTTCCAGAAGTTTTCTTTTTTGTAGATAGATTGTACGCTTTGTCCTGTAAGAACAGTAATGCCTAATTTTGCAGTTGCTTTTAAAAAACAATCGATAATAGTTTGCGAAGAATTGGATGTAGGGAATAGTCGCCCATCGTCTTCGATTTTTAATTCTACACCATGTTTTTCGAACCATTCGATTGTGTCTCCTGAACAAAATTGATGAAAAGGTCCTCGTAGTTCTTTTTCGCCACGCGGATAAAATTTTACCAATTCATTGGGTTCAAAACAGGCATGTGTTACATTACAACGACCACCACCAGAAATACGAACTTTTGTAAGCACTTCGGAGCCACGTTCTAAAATAGCTACTTTTAATTTTGAGTTTTTCTCTACAATATTTATTGCTGTAAAAAATCCTGCTGCTCCACCACCTACTATTATTATATCAAAATTTTGAGTCATATTCTATCTGTAAAATCACTAATGATTCCGTTTACGTTGTATGTTTTTATTTTTGCAATGTCTTCCTTTTCATTAACTGTCCAAGGGAAAACCTGAAATCCTATTTCTTGCATTTGTATTGTATTCTCTTTGTTTAGCAAATGAAAATCAGGATGTATTGCTTTGGCTTTTATATCTTTTGCAAAAGTAATCGCTAAATCTACATCTGTTTCGGTCAAAACGCCGATTGGTATTTTTGGATTTAGTGAAGCAATTTGCTGTAAGAAATCCCAATCGAAACTTGAAACAATAAAAGAACTATAATTCCAGTTTTTTTCTGAAATGTATAACTCGATTAATGCAACCACAGCATTGGCAGTTCCTAAACCTTTTAGTTCGATATTAATAAAACATTGTTGATTTACTAAATCAAAAACTTCTGATAGTGTTGGAATTTGATGCTCGTTTTCTATTCGAAAATCTTTTAATTCCTGCAAAGATAGGCTATTTACAAAACCTTTTCCATTAGTAGTTCTATCAATCGTTTCGTCATGAATTACTATGAGGTGACCATCTGAGCTAAGATGCACATCTAGTTCAATACCATCAACTTTCATTTCGATAGCTCTTTGAAAAGCTTGCAAGGTATTTTCGGGTTCGTACCCTCTTGCACCACGATGCGCTATTTTTAGCATTTATTGAGATTTAACTGCAAAGGTCGTAAAGTTTTTATTCTAGTTTTTATGTTTTTAGGATTTAACCGCAAGGAGCGCAAAGTTTTTTCATTTTGTGTTCTAACCGCAATGAGCGCAAATGTTTTTATTTATTTAATCACTAAGTTCGCAAAGGTTTGTGTGAGAATTGTGTTTTCTCTTTGTGTGCCTGCATAAACCGTTGCGGACTTAGCGGTTAAACCTTTGGAGTGTTTTATTCTAAAAAAAGAGCCACAAATTAAACAAACAACAAGAATTAAAATTCATTGTAATCTGTTTAATCTGTGGCTAAAACTATGTGTTTAAAAGAGGGTTTTATTCTAGTTCTAGAACAATAGCTGATTTAGGTTCTAAAGTAATTTCTGATGTCAAATCAAATGTTTTATCAGTTATAACGTCTTTACCAGTTTTGTGATTTTTGATGTTTTCTTGGAAACGATTTGTTTTAATAGTTTGCGATTTTGCATTGTTATTAAAAACGACCATTACTGTTTTTGCATCAGTATATCTAAAATAGACATAGGTGTTGTTTTCTGGAATGTAATGTGTCATTTTTCCGAAATGAACTGCTTCATTTGACTTTCTCCAATTGAATAGTTTTGATGTGAAATCAAAGTATTGTGCCTGTGTAGCAGTTCGACCTTCTTTAGTAAAGGCATTGTTTGTATCGCCATTCCATCCACCAGGAAAATCTAGACGTATTCCACCATCTCCTTGGCTTTTGTCTCCACCCATTCCAATTTCTGAACCATAATACAATTGTGGAATTCCACGAACGGTTGCCATTAATGTCATTACCAATTTGTATTTAGCAATGTCATATTTGTAAAGATCATTGATTCTGCTTGTGTCATGATTCTCTGCAAAAACCATGATGTTGTTTGTATTTGGATACAAATAGTCTAAAGCAAAATTGTTGTAAAATTTTATCATACCATTATCCCAAGTCGCTTCGTCTTCATTAAATGCTGACCCGATTTGATTGTGTAAGGTGAAATCCATTACACTTGGCAAATTTGAATTGTAATTTTGGATAGCACCAATTTTACTGTCTTTTTGCCAATAGGCTAAATTAGCTTGATTGTGCATCCAGATTTCTCCAACAATATTAAAGTTTGGATATTCATCTGTAACCGATTTTGCCCAATTGGCCATTGCTGTTGGATCTGAATAGTTATAAGTATCTACTCTAAATCCGTCAAGATTTGCATATTCAATCCACCAGATTGCGTTTTGAGTTAGGTATTTTGCTACAAGTGGGTTTTTTAAATTCAAATCTGGCATTGAAGGAACAAACCATCCATCGATGCAAACTTCTTTATCTAATTTTGAAGCATGGATGTCAGTGATTACTTCGCGTCTGTGATGTGTTTGAGTGTAGTTTTCAAATTGATTTATCCATGATTTTGTTGGTAAATCTTTCATCATCCAATGTGTGATTCCCCAGTGATTGGTTACATAATCCATAACTAATTTCATGTTTCTTTTATGCATTTCATTAGATAAACGAACATAATCTTCATTGGTTCCGTAACGGGCATCGATTTTGTATACATCTGATTGTGCATAGGTATGATACGAATGTTCTTTATCGTTGTCTTCGTTTAAAGGTGTATTCCAGATTGCTGTTGCGCCCAAAGAAGAAATGTAATCTAGGTTTTTGATAATTCCTTCAATATCTCCACCGTGACGTCCACCTGGGATTGAGCGATTTACTTTTTCTACTAATGAAGCATTGCTATCATTTTTAGGATTTCCATTTGCAAAACGATCAGGCATGATTAAATACATCATATCCGATGCATCGAAACTTTTGCGTTGAGCTGAATTTTCTCTTCTTTTCTTTAAAGAGTATTTTTGGGTGTAGGCAACTTTGTTTTTGTTTTTAAATGAAAAAACTAACTCTGATGCAGGTATATTTTTAGTGTCGATTGTTACGAAAATGTAGTTAGGATTTTCGGTTTTTTTAATGTCTTTAATGGTTACATTGTTAGAAACGGAAGGTTCATATTGCGCAATGTTTTTTCCGTAAAACATAATCTGAAGTTCTGGATTATGCATTCCTGCGTACCAAAACGGTGGCTCTACTTTCTGAACCTGTGCTTTTGCTGAAGCAGAAAAGAACAAGACTATTAGAAGTATTTTATAGAATGAGTGGTTTATTTGAAACATTTTTTTTTGATTTTTCATAACAAAATAGAATTTAAACCAAGCAAGAAATGTAAGGACAAATAAGTAAAACTGGGAGGTTTAAAATTAAATGAACTTACATTTCTTATATGGTTAATTAAATTATTTGGTTTCGATTATGCTAATTGCATAACCACCACCAGGAACTGATAACTGTGATAATTTAGATTTATTTGTTACAGCTATTTTCTTGATTGTGTATGCTTGTGGATTTGTTTTGTAATGTGCATCTTTTGCATCAGCATAAATTGTTGCTGTGTATTTTTTTCCTTTTTCAAGGAAGTTAAAATTGATGTTTGATGTACGGGCTGTATCTCCGTTTACATTACCTACGAACCAACTATTTTTCCCTTTTGCTTTACGAGCTACTGTGATATAATCACCTGGTTCAGCTTCTAGGTATTTACTCTCATCCCAATCAATAGCAACATCTTTGATGAATTGAAATGCATCAGCAAATTTGTTGTAGTGTTCAGGAAGGTCAGCCGCCATTTGTAATGGGCTGTACATAGTAACGTATAATGCTAATTGATTTGCAATTGTACTGTTTACATGCGATTTGTTCTCTGGATTAAGTTTGCTGATATCCATTTCGAAAATACCAGGAGTATAATCCATTGGTCCTCCAATTAATCTTGTAAAAGGTAAAATAGTTACGTGATTTGCTTTTGAACCTCCAAATGCTTGGTATTCTGTTCCTCTTGCTGATTCGTTACCAATTAAGTTAGGATATGTTCTGCTAATACCTGTTGGGCGAACTGCTTCGTGTGCATTAACCATAATTTTGTATTCGGCTGCTTTCTCTAGCGCATATTGGTAATGGTTTACAATCCATTGGCTGTAATGATTTTCACCTCTTGGTAAAATATCACCTACGTAACCACTTTTTACAGCATCGTATCCATTGTCGTTCATGAATTTGTATGCTTTGTCCATATGACGCTCATAATTACGAACTGAACCTGAAGTTTCATGGTGCATGATTATTTTTACACCTTTTGATTTTGCATAAGCATGCAATCCTTTTACATCAAAATCTGGGTAAGGAGTTACGAAATCAAAAACATAATCTTTTGAGTGTCCAAACCAGTCTTCCCAACCTTCATTCCAACCTTCAACTAGAACGGCATCAAAACCATTTAAGGCAGCAAAGTCAATGTATTTTTTTACATTAGCATTAGTTGCACCATGTGTACCATTCGGTTTCGCTTTTGAGAAATCGGTAACGCCAAGTTGTACTGTAGGGAAATCGTTAGTGTATGACCAAGAGCTTTTTCCTGTAATCATTTCCCACCAAACACCTACGTATTTAACTGGTTTTATCCAAGAAGTGTCCTCAATTTTACATGGGTCATTTAAGTTTAATGTCATTTTTGAATCAAGAATTTCTCTTGCATCGTCACTAACAATAATTGTTCTCCAAGGAGAATGGCTAGGCGCTTGCATATGCCCTTTGTCTCCTTTTGCATCTGGAGTTAACCATGATTCGAATATCATGTTTTTATCATCCAAGTTTAAGTGCATGCATGAATAATCAATTAATGCTGCTTCGTGAAGATTAATAAATAATCCTTCTGCAGTTTTTAGCATAAGCGAAGTTTGAACTCCTGTTGGAGAAAAAGACTTTTGAGAAACGTTTGCTGTATATGCTTTTTCAGATAATCCACGGATTTCTGATAATTTTGATTTTGTATAATCGTATTCTTGCGTGTCATAATCCCCAGGAATCCAAAATGCAGTATGGTCACCCGTCATTGCAAATTGTGTTTTTTCTTCTTTGATTATAAAATACGTAAGATTTTTTTGTGTTGGAAATTCATAACGGAATCCAAGTCCATCATTGAATAAACGAAAACGGATTAACAATTGTCTGTCTGTTCCTTTTTGGTTTAATGTAACAGCCAATTCATTATAATGATTACGAATTGATGCTACTTCTCCCCAAACTGGTTTCCAGTTTTCATCAAAAGTTGTTGTTTTTGTATCAACAATTGTAAAGTCATTCAATAATGATTTTTTATCATCTTTAAGCTCAAGACCCAACTTACTGGATTTTACAACCTCTTTGTTTTTGTATTTAAGATTGTAAGTTGGAGTTCCATCGCTTTGTAGCGAAAACTCCATGACAAATTTTCCTTCAGGCGATTTTAGTTGTTGTGCTTTTGTAATGTTACAAAATGCAACTAGAATGAAGGCTGTGAAAATGAAATTCTTCATGTTGTTAAATTAAAAATGTTATAAAAAATAGGTAGGTGCTCGTATTTATGCGGTTGCATACTTATTAGCGACTACGGCTTGGCCATTAACGACAATGGCTAATTCGTCATCCCCATCTACAGTAAATGTAGTTTCGTTATGGTTTATTGATACTTTTAGAATTTGATTTCTAAAGTTGATTTTAAATGAATATCCTGTCCATTCTTTTGGAATTTTTGGAGAGAAATGTAAGGTGTCATTTTTTACACGCATTCCTCCAAAACCTTCTACAATGCTCATCCATGTTCCTGCCATTGATGTAATATGACAACCTTCTTCAACCTCTTTGTTGTAATCGTCTAAATCTAAACGTGAAGTTCTTAGGTAGAATGTATAAGCCATATCCATTTTGTCCAAAGCAGCGGCTTGGATTGAGTGTACACAAGGCGAAAGAGAACTTTCATGTACTGTAAATGACTCGTAAAACTCAAAATTACGCAATAGTTCTTCTTTAGAAAAGTGTTCTTCAAAAAAGTAAAAACACTGCAAAACATCAGCTTGTTTGATATATGGTGAACGCAATACACGATCCCAAGACCATTTTTGGTTTATAGGACGTTGTGAGGGGTCTAGATCTTTTACTGGAACTAAATCTTTATCTAAGAATCCGTCTTGTTGTAAATAAACATTAAGTTCTTTTGAAAAAGGGAAGTACATATTACTCGCTACTTTTTTCCATTCTTGAATTTCGTTTTCTGTAAGTTGTACTTTCTCGATGATTCTTTTGTGGTCAGCTGGATATTCGGCAGCAACTTTTATAATTTGTTGTTCAGCATAATCAATACACCATTTAGCAACATAATTGGTGTAGAAATTATTATTGATGTTATTTTCGTACTCGTTTGGACCTGTAACTCCCAAAATTACATATTGATTTTTGTCTGTAGAGAATGAGGCTCTTTGGTGCCAGAAACGAGCAATTCCGATTAATACTTCTAATCCTTTCTCTGGGATATAAGAGTAATCTCCTGTGTAACGGTTGTAATTGAAAATTGCAAAAGCAATTGCACCATTTCGGTGGATTTCTTCATGAGTGATTTCCCATTCGTTATGGCATTCTTCACCATTCATGGTCACCATTGGGTATAAAGCAGCTCCATCTTTAAAGCCTAAATTGTCTTTAGCATTTTCAATTGCTTTATCAAGTTGATTGTAACGATAGGTTAATAAATTTCGAGCAACTTGCTGATCTTTGGTAGCCATGTAAAACGGAATGCAATACGCTTCGGTATCCCAATAAGTAGATCCTCCATATTTTTCTCCAGTGAACCCTTTTGGTCCAATATTTAATCGATTGTCTTTTCCTGAATAGGTTTGGTTTAACTGAAAAATATTGAAACGAATTCCTTGCTGTGCTTTTACATCTCCATCGATAGTAATATCTGACATTTCCCAAATTTTTGCCCAAGCATCTATTTGTTCTTGTAGTAATTGGTCATATCCTTTACTTAATGCTTCTTTAATTGCTTTTTCGGCTGCAGCAAGTGTATTGGTATGGTTTAATGAAACGGTGTAGCCACCAATTTTTTGTATAGATGAAGTTTGTCCTTTTGCAATAATTACCCCATAAGTATATTCTATTTTATCTGATGAAGAATCAATTGTTGAAGGTGAAATATTAATGTTTTCGTTATTAGCAAAAATGCTATTATGCATGAATGTTGTAACCTTAAAATGCGTTTTGTAGGTTTGAGCTGTAACGAATGCTTCGTTTGTTGCTTTTTTTACTTCAAGTGGCTCCCAGAATTTTTCTTCCCAGTTAGCATCTTCATTGGTAACACCTGCATCTAAATATGGTTTGTAAAGTATTTTTGCATCTTTATTTAATGGCGTAATCTCGTATTTAATTAAACCAACTTCATCCATGTTTAAGGATAGAAAACGACGTACATTGACAGCGATTTCAGTTCCGTTTTTTAATGTTGCTTCAAATGAACGATTATACCAGCCTTCTTTCATGTTTAATTCTCTACGGAAGTTTTTTACTTCGGTACAAGAATTTAAATCAAAAGCCTCTTCATTAATTTCAATGTCGATACCAATCCAGTTTGGTGCGTTTAATACTTTAGCAAAATATTTTGGATAGCCATTTTTCCACCAGCCAACTTTAGTTTTGTCAGGGTAATAAATTCCAGCGATATAACTTCCTTGAAAAGTTTCTCCTGAGTATTTTTCTTCAAAATTAGCACGTTGTCCCATAGCACCGTTTCCGATACTGAAAAGACTCTCAGACGATTTGACTCTCTCTACATCAAAGCCTTCCTCTATTATTGACCAATTGTCTGGTTTTATATAATCTTGATTCATTTTGTTTTTTTGATTGATTTATGCTGTAATTAATGATTCGATGAATGTTTTATCTATTAAAGTAAAATCTTCAAAGATGTATTTGGCTTCATGTAAGACTGTTTTGGATCCAATTCCTACGCTGGTCATTTTTCCGATATTGGCTGCTTGAACTCCTGCAACTGAATCTTCAAAAACTATAGAATTTGAAGGGCTTATGTTTAATAATTGAGCCGCTTTTAAGAAAACTTCAGGATCTGGTTTTGCATTTGTAACATCATTGCCATCAACAATAACATCAAAGTAGGATATGATTCCTGTTTTTTCAAGAATCGGGCGTGCATTTTTGCTTGCTGAACCTAATGCAATGGCTTGTTTCTTTTCTTTTAAAAATTGTAGGACTGGCAAAACACCTGGAAGGATTTCTCTTTCGTCCATATCTACTAAATAGGTTAGATAATCCTCATTTTTTTGAATGAGCCATTTATCTTTATCTTCTTGTGAAGCTTGAACGTTTCCTAATTCTAGGATAATATCTAGTGAACGGACACGACTTACTCCTTTTAAAAGTTCGTTGTGTTCGTGTGTAAAGTCAATGTTTAATGCATTTGCAATCTTTTGCCATGCTAAATAATGGTATTTAGCAGTGTCAACGATTACGCCGTCTAGGTCGAATATAAACGCTTTTGTATTCATTTAATAATATGCTTATTGTTTAATTTCTTTCGAAAAGTATTTTAATTGTCAAGAACCCACTTTCCTTCTTGTTGTAAGAAAGATTTGTTGTTGTAGGTTTTAAAGTTTTATGTCATCTACATCTTTTACTTTGTAAACTAAAACTGCGGCTATCAAAAAGCTAACCCCACTTGTAATTAAAGCGTATATAGCATCGCCGTTATAAAGGTATTTTACAATTGGCCCTCCAATTATTGCGTTTATTATTTGAGGAATCACCACAAAGAAGTTGAATATACCCATATAAACTCCCATTTTTTTAGGAGCAATAGATCCAGCTAGGATGGCATATGGCATTGCTAGGATACTTGCCCAAGCGACACCAATTAATACCATTGAAAGGATAACCCAGTTTTCATCTGGCATAAAATAGATTGAGATTAAACCTATTCCTCCAATGACTAAAGAAAGGGCATGAGTTGATTTTCGTCCAATTTTTTTAGCAATCATTGGCAAAAAGAATAAAGCTATAATTGCTGAAACAAGATTATAAACTCCGAAAAGTATTCCAACCCAATCTCCAGCATCCTGATAGCTTTGACTAGAATTGTCGTCTAGTGGTAATCCATAAATGTGATGTGCAATTGCTGGAGTACTAAATACCCACATACCGAAAAGACCAAACCAAGAAAAGAACTGTACCCAACTGAGTTGACGCATAGTGGTTGGCATTTTTGCAAAATCTTTAAAGATATCTGTAAGTTTTGATTTTTCTTCAACCTCAATTTTTTCAGCTTGAGGATCTTCAAAAAGAGCTAATTCGTCTGGAGAGTATTCTTTGGTTGTAAATAAAGTAACCAGAATAGAACCTATCAAGACAACAGCTCCTAAAATGAAGGAAAGTGTAAGGTTCAAAGGAACGCTTCCTGGAACAGTACTGTTTGGAACTCCAAACCATTTAGTTAATACATATGGCAATGCTGAACCAATTACGGCTCCAAAACCAATAAGTGCTGTTTGAATACTGAATCCTGCGGTACGTTGGTCTGTTCTTAAATTGTCACCAACTAATGCACGAAATGGTTCCATGGCAATATTAAATGAAGCATCCATAATCATAAGCATTCCGGCACCAACCCACAATGCGGGTAAGACTGAAATAAAAATGTTTGCCTGTGGCATTAATATTAATCCAACTGAAGCTAGGATAGCACCTACAAGAAAAAAAGGTTTTCTTCGTCCAAATTTCCCCCAAGTTTTATCACTATAATGACCAATTATTGGTTGAACAATTAATCCCATTAAAGGAGCAATTATCCAAAACCAAGAAAGTTCGTGTACGTCGGCACCAAAAATTTGAAGAATTCTACTGGCATTTGCATTTTGTAGAGCAAACCCCATTTGTATTCCTAAGAAACCGAAACTCATGTTCCAAATTTCCCAGAAACTTAATTTACGCTTTTCCATTATCGTAATTTAATGAATGTACGATAAGCGCTTTGCTTATCAAAACTTAACTTATTTTTCGAAGTAAAAGTAAAAGTCTTGAGCTGGCGTAAATTTATAAATTATTTTTTTAAACAAGCAAATAAAAAACCCATTATAATTAATAATGGGTTTTTTTATTTAGAATTGTAAGAATATTAATCTGTGGATTCTCTTTCAATGAGGTGAGTTTCAATTACTTCTGTTTTGTAATTCTCTTCTTCCTCTTGTCCTTCTTCTGTTTCTAGCTCCAAGCGATCGATTAGCATTTTTGCAGCTTTATTCCCCATTTTGTTGCCACTTTGGCTTACTGTTGTAATAGTTGGAGTCGAGTATTTGGATATTATCCCATCTGTAAAGGCGATAACCGCTAGATCTTCGGGAACTCGAAGTCCCATTTTGCTGGCGGTTTTTATTATAGTAACTGCAAAAAGTTCATTAACTGCAAAAACAGCATCTATGGCTCGGTCTTCTAATAATTGACTGATGATTATTTCGCAAGTATCTACATCTTCGATCTTTATAATAAGATCTTCACTAAAAGGAATGTCATTATCTAATAGTGCTTTTGTATATCCATCAGTTCGAAGTTTTCCAACGCTAACATAATCAACAGTAGTAACTAAGGCTATTTTTTTACGGCCTTTATCGATTAAACTCTGAACTGCTTCATAAGCTGCCGATTTATCATCGATGATTACTTTGTCACATAATATATCATTTGTAACGCGGTCAAACATAACCACTGGCATTCCTTGATTTATGACTTCGGTTATATGATGAAAATCTCCTTTAAATTGTGTTTCTTTAGATAGAGACATGATAAAACCATCAATACTTCCGTTGGCAAGCATTTCCATATTAAGTACTTCTTTATCAAATGAATCATCAGATAAACATATGATGACGCTGTATCCATTTTCGTTGGCTACTTGTTCTACTCCATTAATAACAGTGGAGAAAAAATGGTGTACAATTTCAGGAATAATAATACCGATTGTTTTGGTTTTACGATTCTTTAAACTGAGTGCTATATTGTTGGGTTTGTAATTGTAGAATTTGGCGAAAGCCTGAACTTTTAATCGGGTATCTTCCCCAATTTCCAGACTGTTTCGTAGTGATTTTGAGACGGTAGAAATAGATACATCAAGCTCCTTAGCAATCTGTTTGAGAGTTATTTTGCGTTTCATGCTGTTGATATGGAAAAAATTGTTTTGCTAATAAAGATATGATTTATTTTTAAAAATGACAGTATTATACCTAAAAACTTATATTATATAGAAAGTTTTCAACACTATCACGTTTTCGTAAACCAATAAAAATTGGCATATGTCGGGCACGTTAATAAATCCTTAATTTTGAGATTCGAAGTAAAAATAAAAGTTAATAAATCAACCAAAACTCAATTTTAATTTAAACAAAAAGTATGAAAACAATTTATAAAAAGTTGTTATTTTTATTCTTACTACTTCCTTTTAGTGTTCTAGCTCAGAGTACATTAGAAGGTGTTGTTTTAGACAAAGCAACAGGACAACCAATTCCAGGTGTAAACGTAAATGTACAAGGGGGTACCAATGGTACTTCGACAGATTTTGATGGAAAATTTAAGCTGTCAAATTTGAAAAGTGGTGATAAAATTGTCGCTTCTTTCATTGGTTATGTTAGCAATACTATCAGCTTTAGCGGACAAAAAACAACAAGTATTTCTCTTGAAGAAGATGCAAATCAACTTAGAGAAGTTGTAGTACAAGTAGGTTACGGTACTGTTAAGAAAAAAGATGCTACTGGATCTGTATCACAAGTATCAGCAAAGGAATTTAATAAAGGTATTAATGTAACTCCAGAGAGTTTAATTAGCGGACGTATTTCGGGTGTAAATGTTGTTGGTGGAGGTGCTCCTGGTGCTAAAGCAGATATTAGAATTCGTGGTGGGTCTTCATTAAATGCTTCTAATGAGCCTTTAATTGTATTAGACGGACTTCCGTTAAGTAATGCAGTTCCAAGTGGGGCTACAAGTATTTTGTCTACAATTGATCCTAATGATATTGAATCATTTACAGTTCTTAAAGATGCTTCTGCAGCTGCAATTTACGGTTCCCGCGCTGCAAATGGTGTAATTGTTATTACAACTAAAAAAGGATCAAAAGGTGGTGTGAAAGTTAACTTTAGTTCTCAAGTTGGTATCAATACAGTAGCGAATACAGTTGACGTAATGAGTGCAGATCAATTCCGTGAATTGGTAAAAACAAAAGGGACTCCTGCACAACAGGCTTTATTAGGTACCGCAAATACAAACTGGCAAGATGAAATTTTTCATACTGCTTTGACAACTAACAATAATATCTCTGTAAGTGGTGCTTTGTTTAACAAATTACCTGTACGTTTATCTGTTGGAAATGTTGATAATCCAGGAATCCTAAGAAACACTTCTTTTGAAAGAACTACGACATCGATATCGTTAAATCCAGTTTTATTTGATAACCACTTAAAAATTGATATTAGCGGAAATTTATCTTTCGGTAAAAACCGATTTCAGGATGAAGGTGCAATTATTGGAAGCGCTATTGGATTTGATCCTACTCAATCTGTATATCAAACGGGTTCTCGTTATGGAGGATATTACGAATGGTTAGAGCCAACTGGAAATTTACCATTATTACCAGCTAGAAACCCTGTTGCAAGATTAAACCAAGATGATAGAAGAGCAACTTCTACTAGAAAATGGGGTAATGTTAGGATAGATTATAAACTTCACTTCTTTGAAGATTTAAGAGTTGTTGCTGAAGCAGGTATTGATAGATTTGATAGTAGTGGTTATACTGAAGTGAGTACTCAAAGTGCTTTAGGATATCAGCCAAAACCGTTTAGTGATCCAGCTTATGTGAATTTAGGAAACTACTCAAGTTATACAGATGCACTTCAAAATAAAAACTTAAATGCTTATTTTAATTATACTAAAGACATAGGAAAAATTAAAATTGATGCAACTGCTGGTTATAACTACCAATTGTTTCAAAAAGAAAAATATTCATCTGGTGAAACAAGACAGCCAAATCCTAATGAGGATGTTGCTACAGATCCAGACGTTAATTTACAATCTTTCTTCGGACGTTTGAATTTAGGGTATGATAGCAGATATTTATTGACTTTAAATTATAGAAGAGACGGAACTTCTCGTTTCTCTAAAGATAACAGATGGGGGAATTTTGCAGGTGGTGCTTTTGCATGGAATTTATCTGAAGAAGCTTTCTTAAAAGATAATGCTACTGTTTCAACTTTAAAATTAAGAGTTGGTTATGGTACAACTGGACAACAAGATATTTCTGCTCAATATGATTATTTACGCAGAGTAACATTAGGTACAATTAACTCACAGTATATTTTTGGTAATACTATTTATTCTACGGCAAGACCTGAAGGATATAATGAAAATATCAAATGGGAAGAATTGGCAGAAGCTAACGTTGGTATTGATTACGGATTCTTGAATGATAGAATTACAGGATCTATTAACTATTTTGATAAAAAATCGACAGATTTATTAGCAGATATTGCAGTTCCTGATGGTGCAAATCTTAGAAATCAAGGTTTCTTTAATATTGGTAGTGTACGAACAAAAGGGGTTGAATTTAGTATTGCTTCTGATATTGTTAAAAATGATAATTTGACTTGGAATGTAGCTTTTAATACTACTTATATCGATCAGAATATTTCTGAGTTAGGAATTACAGTTCCTGGTTTTCAAGGTTATTTGACTGGAGATAATATCGCTGGTGGTAACGGGAATAAAATTCTTATTAACTCAGTAGGATATGCACCAAATTCATTTTTTGTATATGAGCAATTATACGACGCAAACAAAAGGCCAATTGCAGGAGCTTATGTAGATAGAAACGGAGATGGGAAAATTGATACAGGTGATCGTTACAGAGCTGGAAAAGCAGCACCAGACTATACTTTTGGATTATTCTCTACTTTGAATTATAAAAAGTTTGATTTTACAATGAACTGGAGAGCAAGTGTTGGAAACAAAATTTTTGATAACGTAAGTTCTAATTTAGGGTATTCTGATGCTGGATTAAGAAGACAAACGGATTTGTCTAATGTAAGTTCAGATTACTATAATACTGGTTTTACTTTTGAGGATAATGGTACATCACGTTACTTGTCTGACTATTTTGTAAAAGATGCTTCTTTCATAAAATTAGATAATGTTACGCTTGGATATACTTTTGATAAAACAATCATAAAAGCAGCTTCTTTAAGATTTACAGCTGGGGTTCAGAATGTTTTTATTCTAACAAAATACAATGGTTTAGATCCTGAGAAATTCAACGGAATAGATAATAATGTATATCCAAGAGCAAGAACATTCTTGTTTGGAGTAAATGCGAATTTCTAATAGTAGACTGAAATCAAAAATTTAAAAACAAACAAAATGAAAATATCATTTAAATATATATCTTATTTTTTCCTATTCGTTTTAGGATTAAGTATGACGCTTACTTCGTGTACGGACGATTTAAACGTGACGCCAAAGGATGATGATGAATTTTTATCTGAAACCTTTTTTAAAGACCCTAAGTCATACAAACAAGTATTGGCTAAACTATATGCAGGTCTGTATGTTGGTGGTAATGACGGTGATGGTGATGCCGCAATCCCTGGTAAAAGCCCTGATATTGCAGGACTTGGTGGTGACTTTAGTAGTTACTTAAGATTGCTTTTTGTAACACAGGAATTCAGTACAGATGAAGCAATTATTGCTTGGGCTGATGGTACTTTACCAACATTAAATGCTCAGACATGGTCTCCTGCAAATGAATTTTTAGAAGGGACTTTCTCAAGAGCATTTTATCACATTAGTGTTGCTAATGAGTTTTTGAGACAAACTACAGATGAGAAATTAACGGCAAGAGGTGTTGATGCGAACTTAAAAGCTGAAATTGCTAATTTTAGAGCTGAAGCTCGTTTCTTAAGGGCTTTCTCTTACTATAACTTAATGGATTTGTTCGGGAATGTGCCAATTACAACAGAAAATGATCCTGTTGGATTCTTTTATCCGGAACAAAAATCAAGAGCAGAAGTTTTTGCTTTTGTTGAGTCTGAATTGAAAGACTTAGACAATAGTTTAGTTGCTCCAAAAGCAAATGAATATGGAAGAGTTGATAAAACGGCAGCTAAATTTTTATTGGCACAAGTTTATTTAAATGCTAAAGTGTATATAGGTGTAGATAAATATAGTGAAGCGGCAGTATTATGTAATGAAATAATTACTGGTTCAGGATATGTTTTCGCAAATGTTCCTTACAGATATTTATTCTCTGCTGATAATAATAGAAATGGTGCTCAATCTGAAGTTATTTTCCCAATTGTTGGTGATGGTAATGCAATTAGAGCAACAGGTGGAGGAATGAGTTTTATTATGCATGCTTCTATTGGAGGTAGTATGGATGCTGCGTCAAGAGGAATGGACGGTGGATGGCAAGGGATTAGAACTCGTAGAGAGTTCGTAGATCTTTTTCCTGATGCAACTGCAACTGGAGATAAAAGAGGTACGTTTTATACAGATGGACAATCTAAAGACATTAATAATGTTTCAACTTTTACAGATGGTTATGCAGTAACAAAATATATAAATAAAAATGCTGATGGTTCTGCAGCCCAAAGAACGGATATCCCAGATATCGATTTCCCAATGTTTAGGTTAACGGATGCTTATTTAATGTATGCTGAAGCAACTCTTAGAGGTGCAGCAGGTGGAAACATCAATACAGCTCTAGGTTATATAAACGAAATTAGAGGAAGAGCAGGTGCAACAGCAATTACAGTTCCTCAGTTAACACTTGATTTTATCTTGGATGAAAGAGGAAGAGAGTTATTCTGGGAATGTCACAGAAGAACAGATTTGATTCGTTTTGGTAAATTCACAGGAGGAGCTAAAATTTGGCAATGGAAAGGTGGTTCTATAAATGGTAGCGCTACAGAATCTTTTAGAAATTTAATGCCAATTCCTGCAAGAAATATCCAAGCAAATCCAACTTTGAAACAAAATCCTGGATACTAACTTTAATAAAACATTAAAATGAAAAATATATATATAATTTTAATCGCATTTATTGGTGTTTTAGCTGTTTCATGTAATGCTGATGATGTTGAGAACAGACAAATTGTTTCGGCTGTTGTAACACCTGAAATTACTGCTCCTGCAACGGGAAAAACATTTATTCTGGAAGTAGATAAAGGCTTAGAAGAAGCTGCTAAATTTACTTGGTCAAAAGCAGAATATTCTGCTTCTGTAGTAGTAAAATATACATTGTTAATTGATAAAAAAGGGGGTGATTTTACAGCAGCAAAAACTCTTGCTACAACAAATAATATCACTGAAGTTTCAGTTCTTGTTAAAGAATTAAATCAAGCAGTAATTGATTTGGGAGCTGCAACAGAAGTTGTCTCATTATTTGATGTTAAAATTGCTTCAAGTGTTTCAGGTGGAGTTCCGCAAGTTTCTAAAACAGCAATAACAATTAGTGTAACTCCTTATACTGGTAAAGTTAATTATAACTTTATTGAGTGGTATTTAGTTGGTGATGCAACAGTTTCTGGTTGGGATAATAATAAAGGAAACCAAATTTTATTCAGAAATCCAAAAAATGCTAATGAATATACCTTTACAGGGTTCTTTAAAGCTGGAGCTTTTAAAACTATAAATACTTTAGGTGCTTGGGCTCCTATGTATGGTGGTGCAGGTGGTACTTTAGCATATAGAGGAAAAGATTCTGATCCTGATCCGGCTGGTTTTGTAATTGCAACCGAGGGGTATTATACTTTTGTAATGGATGTACAAAAACTCACTTATAAATTAGTTCCTTATGATGCTACTGCTGCAAAATCATTTACAACAGTTGGTATTATTGGAGACAGTACGCCAGGAGGTTGGGATGTATCGACAGCTATGACAAAATCTAAATTTAATGATCATATCTGGAGTTTAGGTATAACATCTTTAAAGGATGGGGGACTTAAATTTAGAGCAAATGATACTTGGGATGTTTCCTGGGGAGGAAATACTCCTTTTTCAGGAGGAGGAACAGGTGATAATATACCAGTTTCAAAATCTAAATATGTTATTTATTTTAATGATTTAGACGGAAGCTATTTAATGATTCCAAATCAAGAATAATTTTTTCTTGAAATTAATAAGGGCTATCTGTGAGGTAGCCCTTTTTTATACCAACTAACCAACCAAACCACTAGATTATGAAAAAAACTATACACTTGATTTTAATTTTATTATTTGCCGTTGTTGCTAATGCACAACAGATAACAGTATCTCCTGCTGTATTTCAGGTAAATGAATCTATAACTATTACAGCTTCGTTTGCCTCAGGAGTTTGTAATGAAATGGGGGCAAACCCAGCAAAAGTATATATGCATTCCGGAATAGGTGATGATGTAAATCCCTGGGGAACGGCAAAAGGAAATTGGGGAGCTGATGACGGGATTGGTTTGATGACCAGAAATCCAGATGGAACTTGGAGTATTGTAATTACACCTAGCGTATATTTTGGTTTAACAAGTGGTCAACAAGCATTAGCTACTAAAATGGGTTTGGTGTTTCGAAACGCAAATGGTTCGCAGACTCTAAAATTAGCACCATCATGTTCTGATTTTTTTATTAAGGTAGGCGCTTTCCAAGTTTCTCTGACTTCTCCTTTGGAAAATAGTAATACCATTGTTGCTAGTGGAGGAAACTTGAATGTTAATGCTACTAATACAAATGGAGTCGCAAGTTATAGTCTGAAATCAAATGGAATTGTAATCAATGCGAATGCCAGTACATCAAGTTACTCATTTAATCATACCAATATCACAGGTAATCAAAATTATGAATTAAGTATAACACAAGCAGGAACTACTATAATTAAAAAGTTTACGGCAATTGTAAATCCTGTAACGGTTCTGGAAGCTATGCCAGCTGGATTAGTAGATGGAATAAATTATAATGCTTCAGATGCAACTAAAGCAATATTAGTTTTGGATGCTCCGCTAAAAGATTTTGTTTATGTTGCGGGGAGCTTTAATAATTGGGTACCTACAAGTTCCTATGCAATGAAGAAAGATCCTGTTTCAGGAAAGTTTTGGTTAGAACTAACAGGATTAGTTTCGGGGGTAAATAACACGTATCAATATTGGGTTGTTGCTAATTCTCCAATTGCCAACTCACCCTCATTAGTAAAAACAGCAGACCCTTATTCTACTTTAGTTTTATCTCCATTTGATGATTCGGGAATTCCTGCTGCAAGTTATCCTAACATGCCGGTTTATCCAGTTGGACAAGAACGTGAAGTTACGGTTTTAAAGACTGGTCAAACACCATATCCCTGGCAGGTAACAAATTTTGTAAAACCAGAAAAAGAGAAGTTAGTAGTTTATGAAGTTTTAGTACGTGACTTTGATGCAGGGAGGAATTACCAAAGTCTAATAGATAGGATGGATTATTTTAAAAACTTAAAAGTAAATGCTATCGAATTAATGCCGGTTATGGAATTTGAAGGCAATGAAAGTTGGGGGTATAATACTTCATTTCATATGGCTTTGGATAAGTTTTATGGTATTTCAGACAAGCTAAAAGAATTTATTGATTTATGCCATCAAAATGGGATAGCAGTTATTTTGGACGTGGCTTTGAATCATGCTTTTGGTCGAAATCCAATGGTGAGAATGTGGATGAATGATCCAGATAATGATGGTTGGGGTTCGCCTTCGGCAGATAATCCTTACTTTAATGAAGTTGCTAAACATACTTATAGTGTAGGAGAGGATTTTAATCATCAAGAACCTAGGACTCAAAATTATGTAAAAAGGGTAATTAAACAGTGGATTGAAGAATATAAGATTGATGGGTTTCGTTGGGATTTGACTAAAGGTTTTACGCAAAATTGTACCGCAGGTGATGAGTCATGTACAAATAGTTTGCAACAAGATAGGATAGATGTATTAAAGAGGTATGCTGATTATTCTTGGGGGCTTGACGCAACACATTATACAATTTTTGAGCATTTAGGGAGTGATGCTGAAGAAAAAGAATGGGCAAATTATAGAATTACAGATCCTATAAGTAAAGGGGTTATGATGTGGGGGGAAATGACCAAAGAATACAATCAATTATCAATGGGATATGCTACAGATAGTAATATTTCTAGGATGGCAAGTAGTAGTCATGGTTTTACAGCAAATCGATTAATGGGTTATGCCGAAAGTCATGATGAAGAACGATTAATGTATAAAAACATTCAATATGGTAATAGCAACAATATAAACCATAATGTGAAAAATTTAAATGTAGCATTGTCTAGAATGTCTGCTATTGGGGCAGTGTCTTTATTGATTCCAGGTCCTAAAATGATATGGCATTTTGGTGATTTGGGATGGGATGCTTCTATTTTTGCATGTAATAATGGAATTGTAAACGATGAGTCGGGAACAATACCTGGAGACTGTAAATTAGATACAAAACAACAGCCACAATGGACAGGTAATTGGTTAGGGAATTCTAGCCGAAGCAAAATCTATAATGATTGGGCAAAAATGATTACTATGAAAACGACTGAGCCTGTTTTTTTAGGAACAGCTACCGTATCGAATACAAATTCTTTATCTCCAAATATAAAAATTACGAATAGTTCCTTGGCAACGACCCAGCTAAAAGATGTGTTGATTTTTGCAAATTTTGATGTAACAGATCAAAGCGTTGCTACTGGTTTCCCGTATGCAGGTGTTTGGTATAATTTAATGGATAATACATCAATTAATGTTGCTGATGTAAATGCTACAATGTTAATCTCGGCTGGAGAATTTAGAATTTACGGGAATAAAGAAGCTTTATTGGCTATAGAAAACTTTGAAAAACCAAGTGTGATTACTTTGTATCCTAACCCAGTTTCGGATTATTTTACTTTAAACACATCAGTTTCAAAAGTAGATATTTATTCTTTGTCAGGGCAGTTAGTAAAAAGTTTTAAAGGAAGCGGAAAAATGACTTCTGAATTCTCTGTAAGTGAATTGAATACAGGTCTCTATATTGTGAAAGCAACAAATGAAAACAACAATACACAAGTATTGAAGTTTTTGAAGAAATAAATTATTGGTTAGTTAGTGTGAAAAGCTGTCTGTTATTATAGCAGGCAGCTTTTTTGTTTTAATCGAGGATTTGACAAATGAAAAAGAGAGGTTTATTTTCTTTTATCATATTCTCCAATCAGCGAAAAATAACCAAATGTACCCAGTCCTAAAACAATTAGAGGAGTGAGAATAAAAAGGATTATAATTCCAAAAACCAAATCATCTTGTTTATCAGAAACAAGTTTTGGTAATCCAAATTCGAAGATGCAAAAATAAGCAGCAGCAATAGATAAAATTATCCATAATATTCCTAATATTCGTTTTAGTGTATTCATTGTGAAAGGATTATATGTGAGTCTTTTTGTTGTTATTGTCAATATAGATCATTCCGATAACAAAACATATCGAAGATATAATAATGGGGTACCAAAGACCGTCGAGATAAAAGTCGGCTTTGCCAGTTTCTTTAGAATGGGTTACAAAATAAGTTGATATTGCGGGAAGCAAACCACCAAAAATTCCATTTCCAACATGGTATGGTAAAGACATGGATGTATATCTGATTTTTGCAGGAAACATTTCTACTAAAAAAGCGGCAATTGGACCGTAAACCATTGTGACAAAAAGAACTTGTACAAAAACTAGAAAAATTAATGTCCATTTATCATGAGGATTAACCGTGATTGCGGTTTGCACTTCAGAATCAGCATTTTTGTTTTTGGTATGATAAGTTTGTTTTTTAGTAGCGATTGTTCCATCAGAATACTCATTATTTGTGGTGACATAATATTCGTTTTTATCATTATTCTGAGATTCAGTTTTGTGTGACTTTGAAATAGTTTTGTTTTCAAGATTTATAGTTTCATACATTTGTTTGTATATCGGTCTGTAGAGTAGGACGGCAAGTAGCATTCCGCCCATCATAATATATTTTCGTCCTATTTTATCACTAAGCCAACCAAATACTATAAAAAATGGCGTACCAAGTAGTAAAGCTATGCCTAGTAAACCATCTACTTGAGAGGATTCGATATTCATAACGGTTTTCATAAAGCTCATGGCGTAAAATTGTCCAGTATACCAAACTACGCCTTGTCCCATTGTTGCACCAAATAGGGCAAGTAAGACAAATTTTAAATTATATCTGTTTCCGAAGCTTTCTTTTAAAGGGTTTGTGCTTATGTTTCCTTCTTTTTTTGCTTTAGCAAAAACAGGAGATTCATCCATGTTTTTTCGTATTAAGTAAGAAACACCTACCATTACAACAGATACCCAAAAAGGAACACGCCAGCCCCAAGAATCAAATGATTCAGCCGAAAGCGTATTTTTTGTAATTAAGATAACCATTAAAGAAATAAAAAGACCAACGGTTGCAGTGGTTTGAATCCATGATGTCCAATACCCACGCTGTCCTACAGGAGCATGTTCAGCTACATAGGTTGCGGCGCCACCATATTCTCCTCCAAGAGCAAGACCTTGTAGTAAGCGCAAGATCAAGACTAATATGGGAGCCAAGTAGCCTATAGTTTCATAACTCGGAATGCATCCGATTAAAAAAGTAGAGCATCCCATTAGTAATAAGGTTGCCATGAAAGTATATTTTCTTCCAATTAAATCACCCAGACGCCCGAAAAATAAAGCGCCAAAGGGTCTTACAACAAATCCCGCTGCAAAAGTGGCTAAAGTTGCCAAGAAAGAGGCTGTTGGATTATCAGATGGAAAGAATTTAGTTGAAATAACGACGGCTAAACTTCCGAAAATATAGAAATCATACCATTCAATCATTGTTCCCATAGAAGAGGCTGAAATAACTTTCCAGATTCCTTTTGTAGATGTATTGCTCATGTGCCTGTATACTATTGATGTTTTGTATAAAAATCAATATGATTATTATTTCACTAAAATAGAATATAAAAACCGTATTATTTGACGCTTTTTTAACAAAAACAGGTTAATTTATTCTTTTTTAGGTTTTTACTAGTAAGATTGGGGGTATGAGATGGGTATAGCGATTTGATTAGCCTTTTAAAATTATAATTAGACTGTTTGATTTTTAGTGTTTCTTTTTGGGAATAAAAAGAGAGGCTTGATAAAAGAAAAAAGATAGTCGAGGTGTAAAAACAGAAAACCCACTCGTTTGAGTGGGTTTTGTGGTACCTCCAGGGATCGAACCAGGGACACATGGATTTTCAGTCCATTGCTCTACCATCTGAGCTAAGGTACCGTGCTTGTAGCGGGTGCAAATATAGAATGTTTTTTAGATTATCCAAGGTAAATTCAAAGAAAGAATTATATTAAATTGAATAAAACAAAAAACCCACTCGTTTGAGTGGGTTTCGTGGTACCTCCAGGGATCGAACCAGGGACACATGGATTTTCAGTCCATTGCTCTACCATCTGAGCTAAGGTACCGTGCTTATTGCGGGTGCAAATATAGAATGTTTTTTAGTTTCTCCAAAACAATTTTTAAAAAAAATCAATTCGTATCTTCGCAGCAGTAAATAAGAAACTATGGTTTTAACAATCGATGTTGGGAATACGCGCATTAAAGGTGCTGTTTTTGAGAATAATACTGTTTTAGAATTTTTTGTTTTTGATAAAAATGAACTTGAAAAAGAAATCAAAAAAATTTTAAAAAAATTTGAAAAAGTGACCGATTTAGTTGTTGCGTCAGTCGGAAATGTCGAAAAAGAGTCGTTTTTAGGTTTTAATACTGATGTAAATGTTTGTTTTTTGACAAATGAAGATCGTTTTCCATTTAAAAATAATTATGCTACACCAAAAACTTTAGGAATTGATCGAATTGTACTTGCAAGTGGAGCAACATTACAGTATCCGAACCAAAATAGATTGATTATTGATGCTGGGACTTGTATTACATATGATTTTGTTGATGAAAATGACAATTATTTAGGGGGAGCTATATCTCCAGGATTGCGATTAAGGTATGAGGCACTTCATAATTATACTGCAAAACTTCCGTTATTAACATTTGAAGAGCCCAAAGAATATATTGGTAATTCAACTCCGGAATCAATACATTCGGGGGTTGTGAACGGATTCGTCTATGAAATAGACGGTTTTATCGATCAATACAAAGCAGACTACTTAAATTTTATAATAATTTTAACGGGTGGTGATGCACTTTTTTTGGCTAAACGATTAAAAAATACCATATTTGCCAATTCAAATTTCTTATTAGAAAGTTTGAACCAAACATTTCAATATAAAATCAACAATGATTAAAAAAATTATAATAAGCGCTTGCTTACTTTTGTCATTCGTGTCTTTTGCTCAGCAAGGAACGTCTTCTCCTTATTCTTTTTACGGAATTGGTGATGTAAGGTTTAAAGGAACTGTCGAAAGCCGTTCTATGGCTGGTGTTGCAGTAGAGCAAGATAGTATTCATATTAATTTGGAAAACCCTGCTAGTTACGCAAATTTAAAGCTTACAAGTTTTACTGTTGGAGGTACATTTAATTCGAGTACGTTAAAAACCGATAAAGGATCAGCAAAAGCGCAAAGAACAACTTTAGATTATATAGCTGTAGGTATGCCTTTAGGAAATAAGTTTGGTATTGGTTTTGGATTAATTCCTTATTCATCTGTAGGATACCAAATTGAATCACTTTCAGCAAATACTGGAGGTAACAATAAAAGATTTGATGGTACAGGAGGATTGAATAAAGTTTATTTTGCACTTGCCTATAAAATTAAACCTAATTTTAGTATTGGTGCAGATCTTCAATATGATTTTGGTAAGGTAGAAACTACTAGTTTAGAGTTTATTCCTGATGTGCCAGTAGGAACAAGAGAGTTGAATACTACTTATTTATCTGGAGTTAATTTTAACTTAGGAGCAATGTATCAGTATAAAATAAATAAAAAATTATCTTTGTTTAGTAGTGCAACATATACTATTCAGAGTAAGTTAAATTCTGAAAACACAAGAAATATATCTACTGGAATGCTTGGTTCAGGACTTAATTTTAATGTCTTAGATCCAGGTGTAGATGTAAAAGAAAAGGTTGATGTAAATATGCCGTTCAAACTTGCTTTGAGTGCAGGTATAGGAGAGGCAAGAAAATGGTTAATTGGAGGAAAGGTTTCGTATCAGAACTCAGTTGATCAATCAAGTGTTTACAATGCTGCGCCAAATGTAGGATACGGAAAAGCTGCAAGCGCAAGTTTGGGAGGTTACTATGTTCCTAATTATAGTTCTTTTTCAGGATATTTTAATAGAGTTACTTATAGAGCAGGTCTTAAATATGAAAGAACAGCCTTGATTATTAATTCACAACGTATCAATGATATTGGTATTACACTAGGAGCTGGGTTTCCAATTTCTGGAACATTTTCAAATATCAATTTCGGAATGGAGTTTGGTAAAAGAGGAACTAAATCGGCAGGTTTAATTCAAGAGAATTATGCTAATTTTAGTTTAGGGTTCTCATTAAACGATAAATGGTTCGAAAGAAGCAAGTTTAATTAATCCAGATTATAAACTCTAATTTAGAGTTTAACACCTTATTTAGCGAATGAATTTACTTAAAAAATATAGTGCTATTCCTGGGCTCGTAATTTTTATTACGATGTTTTTTCTAGGATGCGAAGGTAATTTTAAAGATGTACAGAGAAGTAATTTTGTAGAGTTTGTTCCTGCTAGTGATGCTGATAATGTCAATATAAAATATACAGATTCAGGGCTTATTTCGGGAGTTCTAATAAGTCCTAAAATGTTGGATTATTCCAATGTTGATTTTCCTTTTACCGATTTCCCAAAAGGTATTGATGTTACTTTGTATGATAAAAAGCATAAACGTACCTATGTAAAAGCCAATTACGCTATTTCGTATAAACAAACTTCAGTTATTGATTTACAAGGAAAAGTAAAAATTACTACAGATGATGGTCAGATGCTAGAAACAGAACAGCTGTATTTTGATCAAAAAAATGAATGGTTTTATACTGAAAGAAAGTTTAAATTTACAGATGTAAAAGGAGTTTCGTATGGTCAGGGACTCGATTTTAGTAAAGATTTTAAAATAATAAACTCTCAACGTATAAACGGAGAGGTAGAAACTGAAGAATAAAAAATAATAATTATGGGTTACTTGAAATATACACAATACGCTTATTTAATAGTTGCAATTCTGTTTATTTATGATGCAATAATGAAAATGAGTGCAGGTGAAGCTACTCCTTGGTTAAGTTTTTTGATTGCAGGAATGGGAATTTTTATGTTTTTCTTTAGGAGAAAATTTGCAAACAAACTTGACAATCGTAATAAAAAATAATAAAAATGGAGATTAGTATTATAATACTATGTTTAATACTATCAGCCTTCTTTTCGGGTATGGAAATTGCGTTCATATCCTCAAATAAGATTTATCTAGAGATCGAGAAGAAACAAGAAAACTTCTTGTCTAAAATCCTTACTAAGCTTACCGAAAAACCTTCAAAATTTATAGCAGCTATGCTTATTGGAAACAATATTGCGATAGTTGTTTATAGTTTCTTTATGGGAGATTTGCTTTTAAAGGCACTTGTAGATTTTGGATATCATTTTTCGGATGTTACCAGTTTGCTTGTTCAAACTTTGATTTCTACTTTTTTTATTTTAATCACAGCAGAGTTTTTTCCGAAGGTGTTTTTTCAGATTTACGCGAATTCATTAATTAAGTTTTTTGCAATTCCAGCGTATTTTTTCTACTGGCTTTTTTATTATTTATCTACTTTTTTTATCTGGATTTCAGATTTTATTTTAAGGAGATTTTTTAAGACAGAGGGGGATCAGGTGCAGTTTTTCTTTAGTAAGGCAGAGCTTGGGAATTATATTTCAGAGCAAATGAGTACAGTAGAAGATGATGAAGAAGTTGATTCGGAGATACAAATCTTTCAGAATGCATTAGAGTTTTCGGGGGTAAAAGCAAGGGATATCATGACGCCTCGTACCGAGATTGATGCTGTTGAATTATTTGATACTGTAGATGAACTTAAGGCTTTGTTTGTAGAAACAGGTTATTCTAAGATACTTGTTTATCAAAACTCATTGGATGATATTTTAGGATATGTTCATTCTTTTGATTTGTTCAAAAAACCAGAAACGATAAAGTCAGTATTGATTCCTGTAGAGTTTGTTCCAGAAACGGTTTACATAAAAGACGTTTTGAATTTATTGACTAAAAAACGAAGAAGTGTAGCGGTTGTTCTGGATGAATACGGTGGAACTTCAGGGATAATAACAGTTGAGGATATTGTAGAAGAGTTGTTTGGAGAGATAGAGGACGAACACGATTCGGATGAAGAACTAATAGAAAAAGAATTAGGGGAGGGTAAGTATATTTTCTCAACCCGATTTGATGTTGAGTATCTAAACGAGACTTACAAATTGGATATCCCAGAAAGTGACTCTTATGGTACCTTGGGTGGTTTTATTGTAGATCATACTAAAGAAATCCCGCAAATTGGGGAAGAAATCACCATAGGAAACTATCATTTTGTGATAGAAGAGGCGACAAATAAGAAAATAGAATTAGTAAAAATGACTATAAAAGAGTGATTTTTTTTAGAAAAATAAAAATTCTTGGAAAATAAATTGCTACTAGTATTATTATTAGCTAGATAATTGTATTTTCGCAAACTGAATATAAAATTAACAACAATAAAAATGGCAGTTTTAGCAAAAATTAGACAACGTTCCGCTTTATTGATAGGCGCTATTGCACTTGCATTATTCGCATTTATCATTCAAGATCTTTTCAGTAGTGGAAATTTTGGTGAGAGTTCAAAAGACGTAGGAAGCATCAATGGGAAAGATATCTCATTTGAAGATTTTAGAATAAAAGTTAGTGGTGTTGAAAAAAGTGGGCAAGGAATAACTTCCACTCAAGCTGCAAACAGAGTTTGGGATCAAGAGGTTTCTGTTGCTTTGTTATCATCAGAGTTTGATAAATTAGGATTAAGAGTAGGTGAAAAACATTTGCTTGAGGTTTTAAAAGCTGACCAAAATATCGGAAGAAATCCAATGTTCTTAAATGCAGCAGGGATTTTTGACGTAGCAAAATTCAAAGAATATTTTAAAGCAAATCCAGAGCAAGCTCAATATCTAAAAGATAGAGAGAAAGATGCAGATTTGAATGCAAAATACCAAATATACAATACGTTGATTAAAGCAGGTCTTTATACAACTATAGCTGAAGGTAAGTTGAAATATGAAATGGAAGCAAACAAAGCTAACTTTGCTTTTGTAGCTGGTTTATATTCTTCTATCAAAGATAGTGATGTAAAAGTATCTGATTCAGAAATTGTTGATTTCATGAAAAAAGACGAGAAGAAATTTAAAGCTGATGAAACTCGTGAGGTTCAGTATGTTTTAATTGAAGATAAAGCTTCTAAAGAAGATGAGGCAGAAATTAAAGCAAAAGTTGCTGCTCTATTGACAGGAAGTGTTGTTTACAACCAAAAAACTGGTAAAAACGATACACTACCTGGATTTAAATCAGCTAAGAATATTGCTGACTTTGTAAATTCAAATTCAGATGTACCTTACGATTCTACTTATGTAGCTAAGAAAGATTTGCCAGCTGTAGATGCTGATAAATTATTTAGCCTTGCTCCAGGTGAAGTTTACGGACCTTATATTTTTGGTAACTACTACTGCATTTCTAAATCATTAGGATTTAAATCAGGAGTTAATGCAAAAGCAAGTCATATCTTAATTAGTTATGAAGGTACTCAGGTTCCAAACCAAAAAGAAAGAAGAACTAAAGAGCAAGCAAAAGCTAAAGCAGAAGAAGTTTTAGCTCAAGTTAATGCTAATCCAGATAGTTTCTTAATGTTAGCTTTTACAGCTTCTGATGACTCATCTGCACAACAAGGTGGTGATTTAGGATATTTTGGTCAAAACCAAATGGTAAAACCATTTAATGATTTTGTTTTCAGTAATCCAATTGGAAAAATAGGATTGGTAGAAACTCCTTTTGGTTTCCATATTATCAAAATTACAGATAAACAAGACGGAATTCGTTTAGCAACAGTTGCACAAAAAATCGAAGCTTCTGAAGCAACTTCTGATAGAGTATTTACTCAAGCAACTAAATTTGAAATGGATGCTGCTGATAAAGACTTTAATAAAGTTGCAAAAGACATGAAATTAACAGTTTCTCCTGCAGTTACTGTGAAAGGAATGGACGAGAATTTCGGACCATTAGGAAATCAAAGAACTATCGTAAGATGGGCGTTTGAAAAAGGAACAAGTAAAGGTGACGTTAAACGTTTTGAGGTTGCTAATGTTGGTCACGTTATTGCACAACTTAAGAATATCAATAAAACAGGTTTAGTATCAGTAGATGTTGCAAGACCTTATGTAGAGCCAATTCTTAAAAACAAGAAAAAAGCTGAAATACTTAAAGCTAAAATGAATGGTACTACTATCGAGGCAATTGCTAAAAGCGCTGGTGTAGCTGTACAACAAGCAGCAGATGTTACTATGGACAACCCAACTTTACCAGGTGGTGTTGGTCAAGAGCCAAAAGTTGTTGGAAATGCATTTGCTTTGGCAGCAGGTAAACTTTCTGCTCCAATTGAAGGAAACACTGGAGTTTATGTTGTTAAAAACATAAGCATTACAAAAGCACCAGCTTTAACAAACCACGCTCCTTATGTTGAAAAATTAAAAGCTCAAAGTGCACAGGATGTAAACAGAATCCTTCCTGCATTGAAAGATAATGCTAAAATTGTTGATAATAGAGCGCACTTTAGCTACTAGTTCATCAAGATTTACATAAAAGATTAAATTGAAAATCCCGAAATATTTATATTTCGGGATTTTTTTTATGGAAGTATTTTTACGTGTTTGGTTAATTATGATTGCTAGAAAAATGATGTGTTTCTAATAGGTTTTACAGTCTGTTGAGTACGGGATTTGTTATATGTAACTGAAAATAAAAAAGCCTTGCTAGGAATAGCAAGGCTTTTTTATGGATCAAATAAGGTTTGATTTTTTGATTAAACCAGTATCATTTCGTTGTAAGGGATTATTGTTTTATATCCTTTGGCAGCAAAATATTCGGTTGGATTGTCTTTGGAAATTGCCATTACAAAATCGCCTCCCCAAGCACCAAGGCTTTTTATTACGCCTTCAAAATCTGGAAAGAGTCTTTCTTTGATAGTTTGCATTTCTAGTATGTTGCTCATTTCGGCTTCATGCATTGCTAATGCTTTAGCAAATTCTTTTCCAGTTTTGGCTTGCAAAACAGTTTGGGTTATTTTGTCGTTGTTTGAAATTATCTTTGATAGATGACTATTCTTGTTGTTGTAATATGCAGTTATGGCTGCTTTACTGCTTTGTTTTTTGTTTAAGTATACAAAATGTAGATTCTGACTAAACTCAGGTTTAAAGTCTATTTTTTCTACAGTTGGTAAACCTTGTTGTAGGTGATATAATATAGGTGTGTTGTTTTGTGCGCAGGCAATATCATATCCACTACCTCCAAAACTGTTTTTAAGAAGCGTAAAAGCATCAATTTTTGTCCATTGAGCAATATTGTTCAATAATGTTGATGATGTGCCTAAACCCCAATTTTTAGGAAATGTGAGTTGCGTACTTATTTGGTAACCTTCAGATTGGGTTAAAAACGCTGGATTTAATAAATAAGCTTCATGTAAAATATTTATTAATGTGCTTTTTATTGTTTCCGTTTCTGGTTCAGGATTATTTATTATCTCGGTAAAAGTTATAGTGTCATCAAACCAGATCGTATTATCGGCATCGTAACTTTTCCATTGTATTTCTTGGTTTTCTCCTTTGGCAACAATTAAATTTTGTCCAAATTTTGTTGGTAATGCAAATGCTTTTGCGCCATCTAATACTAAGTATTCTCCAGTTATTAAAAGTTTCCCGTTACTGTAAAAGGTTGTTTTCATGCATTTATTTTTAGCCCCGATGGTAGTGGCATCCTTTGTGTTTTTTCTTTAAAAACATAAAGATATAGCGTACAGCGGGAATAGCTCCTTATTATTTTCTTAAGTTTTCAATAAAATCAACTACAGCACTATGTGAGATGGTGTGGTTTTTAAAATGATTTTTGATTAAATGACGTTCGTCATCATTGGCTGCAAATTGGTTAATGATATTGTTGATGTGCATTTTCATGTGTCCCTCTTGAATTCCAGTTGTTGTTAAGGAACGCAATGCAGCAAAGTTTTGTGCTAAACCAGCAACGGCTACAATTTGCATTAACTGTGGGGCTGAAGGATTTTCTAACATTTGTAATGAAAATTTCACTAGCGGATGTAAAGATGTTAGTCCGCCTACAGTTCCTAATGCTAGTGGCATATCAAGCCAGAATGTGAAAATTCCGTCTTCAATTTTAGCATGTGATAAACTAGAGTATTGTCCGTTTCTAGATGCATAGGCATGAACTCCAGCTTCGACAGCACGGAAATCATTTCCAGTTGCAAGTATTACAGCGTCGGCTCCATTCATGATTCCTTTGTTGTGAGTCACAGCTCGGAATGGTTCAACTTCTGCAATTTGTACTGCTTGAACAAATCGTTCGGCAAATTCTTGAGGATTTGGAATGTGTTTTTCTGCTAATGCATCAACAGGACATGAAACTTCTGCTCTTACAATACAGTTTGGGACATAGTTAGAGAGAATGCTCATGATGACTTTTACTTCTTCATTTGCTTCAGTAAACAATTCGTATTCTTGTGACGCTTCTTTTAATGTTTTAGCAAACTGCTCTAAACATGAATTTATAAAATTGGCACCCATGCTGTCTTTGGTTTCAAAGGTTGCATGAAGCTGAAAGTAGTTTGGTAATAAGTTGGTTTTGTCTTTTAGAACAATGTCAAGAATCCCGCCACCACGCAGTTGCATGTTTTTAGTTATGTTTTCGGTATCGCTAAAGAATTTGTTTTTAGTTTGTGCGAAAAATAAATTAAGTTTTGAAACATCACCATTAAAGGTAAAATGTACTTGTCCTATTTTTTCGGTGTTGATAACGGTAGCTTTAAACCCACCACGAGTTGACCAAAATTTAGCTGCTTTAGAGGCTGCTGCAACAACCGAACTCTCTTCGATTGCCATTGGTATTGTGGTATATTTGTCGTTAATGAGGAAATTTGGAGCTACTCCAAGGGGAATATAAAAATTGGTTATTGTATTTTCGATGAATTCATCATGTAATTTCTGTAATTTTTCATCAGTATTCCAGTAACTTTTAAGTAAAAAAACGGCTTTTTCTGGCGTAGAAAAGTACTTTTTTGCAATCCAGTTTATTTTTTCTTCTTTGGATAATTTAGAAAATCCAGCAACGGCGTTGTTCATTCTCAATTGATTAAATGGTAGTATTGCTGCAAAGATACCATTTTAACGGATTCGTTTATAATGTAATTACGGACATTAAATAATATAAAAAAACAATTTCTTAACATTTAACACATGAAATGTATATTATGTGTATTTTTTTCACTAAAATTGGGCTCTTTTTTATATTTAACTCATTTGTATGAATACAAACAAACTTACCGCATTACTTTTATTTATTTGTTTTACTGTTTTTGGTCAACAAAAAATCACTGTAGATGACGTTTTTAGCGGGATATTTCGAACTAAAGAAATGTTTAAACTTCAATCTCTACAAAATGCCAATCAGTATACTGTACTTAATTTTGATCGGGGAAGTAGAAGCATGCAAATTGATTTGTACGATTATGCTACGTTAAAAAAAGTAACAACTTTAATTGATACAAAAAATCACAGAGAGTTACCGATGATCAATAGTTATACTTTTGATGCATCAGAAAAAAAGATTTTATTGGCTTGTAATTCGACTAAAATCTTCCGCCATTCCTTTACAGCAGATTATTATTTATACAATATAGATACAAAAGAGCTAACAAAGCTGTTTGATTTTCAGGTTCAAGAGCCAACTTTCTCACCTGATGGACAAAAAATTGCTTACGCAAAAGGGAATAATCTATATGTTTATGATTTAGCTTCTAAAAAATCAACTCAGATTACAACTGATGGAAAGAAAAATTCAATTATCAATGGTATTACTGATTGGGTTTATGAAGAAGAATTTGCTTTTGTTCGGGCTTTTGATTGGAGCAAAGACAGTAAAAAACTAGCTTACATTCGCTTTGATGAAAGCATGGTTCCTGAATTCTCAATGTCGATTTTTAAAACAGACTTATATCCTACAATTGAGACTTTTAAGTATCCTAAAGCTGGAGAAAAAAACGCACTAGTTTCGTTACATATATATGATGCTGCAGCAAATACTACTAATGAAGTTAAGTTAGGAAACTATAACGACTTTTATATTGCAAGAATGCAGTGGACAAATGACAACAATACATTGTCTGCACAGGTGTTAAACCGTCACCAGAATAATTTAGATTTATTGTTTATTGATGGTACTTTGGGAACTTCAAAAGTAGTTCTTAATGAAAAAGATAAAGCGTATGTTGATGTTACAGATAACTTAACATTCTTAAAGGATAATAGTTTTATCTGGACTAGCGAAAAAGATGGTTTTAATCATATCTATTTATATGATAAAACAGGAAAACTTAAAAATCAAGTTACTAAAGGAAATTGGGAAGTAACTTCATATTACGGATTTGATGAGAAAACAAAAACTGTTTTTTATCAATCTACAGAAAATGGGTCAATCAATCGTGATATTTACCGAATTGCTCTTGACGGAAAAAACAAAGTACGTTTGTCTAAAAACGTAGGTACTAGTAAGGCAACCTTCAGCCCGAATTTTCAATACTACATCAATACATTCTCAAGCGCATCTCAGCCTACAACTTATACTCTTAACGATGCTAAAGCTGGAAAAGAGTTACAAGTAATAGAGAATAATGAAGCTCTTGCTTCTAGTTTAAAAGCATATAATTTAGCAACAAAAGAATTTTTTGTATTAAAAACAGCTAAAGGAAATGAATTAAATGCTTGGATTTTAAAACCTAAAGATTTTGATCCTGCCAAAAAATATCCTGTTTTTATGTTTCAATACTCAGGACCTGGTTCTCAGCAAGTAGCAAATCAATGGAACAACTCTAATGATTATTGGTTCGAAATGCTAACTCAGCAAGGATATATTGTTGCTTGTGTTGATGCTAGAGGAACTGGATTTAAAGGAGCTGACTTTAAGAAAGTGACACAGTTGCAATTAGGTAAATACGAAGTTGAAGATCAAATTGATGCAGCTAAAGTTATAGGTAATTATCCTTATGTTGATGCTTCTAGAATTGGAATTTTTGGATGGAGCTATGGTGGATTTATGGCTTCAAACTGTATTTTCCAAGGAAACGACGTTTTCAAAATGGCTATAGCAGTTGCTCCGGTTACTAATTGGAGATTTTATGATTCAGTTTATACAGAAAGATATATGCAAACTCCTCAAGAGAATGCAAGTGGTTATGATAATAACTCTCCTATTAATCATGTTGATAAATTAAAAGGTAAGTTTCTTTTAATTCATGGATCTGCAGATGATAATGTGCATGTACAAAATACAATGCAAATGATGGAGGCTTTAATACAAGCTAACAAACAATTTGATTCGCAAATTTATCCAGATAAAGATCACGGTATTTATGGCGGAAAAACTAGAGTTCAGCTTTATACTAAAATGACTAACTTTATCAAAGAAAATCTTTAATTAAAATCTAATTAACCTAAATATAATAATAAATAATATGAAAGAAACAGAAGTGAAAACTGCGCATCCAAAAGGACTTTGGGTATTGTTTGGAACAGAGATGTGGGAGCGGTTTAATTTTTACGGAATGCGAGCAATTCTTACCTTGTTTTTGGTAAACTCATTGTTAATGAAAGAATCGGATGCTGCATTGATTTATGGAGGCTTCTTGGGACTTTGTTATTTAACACCAATGTTGGGTGGTTTTATTGCCGATCGTTTCTTTGGGAACAGAAATTGTATTTTATTAGGAGGGTTGATGATGGCCATAGGGCAGCTTTTCTTATTTGTTAGTGCTAGTGTTTTTGGTTCTAACATGAGTTTAGCAAATATCTTGATGTGGTCTGCATTAGGAATTATTATTTTTGGAAATGGATTCTTTAAACCAAACATCTCAAGTATGGTGGGAAGTTTATATCCAAAACAAGAAAAAACAAAATTAGATACAGCTTTTACAATTTTCTATATGGGAATTAACTTAGGTGCTTTCTTAGGACAAACAATATGTCCTTATTTAGGTGACGAAGTGGTAAATGGTGTTCAAAACATACATGCTTTTAAATGGGGATTCTTAGCAGCATCGATTGCTATGCTTATTGGAACAGCAGTGTTTTTTGTATTGAAAAATAAATATGTGGTTACTCCAGAAGGAAAACCATTAGGAGGTTTGCCTTCTAAAAATGATGTTACTGATTATGAAGAGGGAGAAGCTCAAAAAGCAGTTTTCTCTCCACAAGCTTTAGTTGGTGCTGTTATTGCTTTTGTGATTTTGTTTTTTGCTTTCCGTTACCTTTTAGATGGAGATAACTTTATAAAAACATTAATTTATCCAATTATCTATGCTAGTGGATTGACATTAGCTGGATTGATTATTTCAGATAGTTCATTAACAAAAATTGAGAGAGATAGAATTTTTGTTATTTATATTGTAGCATTCTTTATCATATTTTTCTGGGCAGCTTTTGAGCAAGCAGGATCTTCATTGACATTTATTGCTGCAAATCAAACTGATAGAACCTTTATGTTTGGATGGCAGATGCCAGCTTCAATGGTTCAGGTGTTTAATGGTATTTTCGTTTTCGCTTTTGCTTTACCTTTTAGTATTTTATGGGATAAATTGAGAGAGAAAGGTAAAGAACCAATATCTCCTATGAAACAAGCAATTGGTTTAGCATTAATTGCATTGAGTTATTTTATAATTGCATACAATGTGAAAGACCTTGGTAATAGCGGACTTCTAGCTATAAAATGGTTAATTCTTTTGTATTTAATTCAAACTTTTGCTGAGTTGTGTTTGTCACCAATTGGATTATCATTGGTAGGGAAATTATCACCAAAACGTTTTTCATCATTACTTTTCGGAGTGTTTTTCTTGTCTAATGCTGCAGGATACGCTTTATCAGGAACTTTGGGATCTATCATGCCTGCAACAGGTGAGAAATTTGTAAAAGCTAAAGATTTAGGAATCGATTTACAGCCTATTTTAGATAAAGCTGTTGTTGCTACTCCAGAACAATTAAAGCTTCTAGAGGCAAATCAGATAAGTGCAACAAACCCAGTTTTTGCTGGTTTTGAAATTCACAATCTCTTCGAGTTCTTCATGGTTTTCGTTATTTTAACAGGGATTGCTGCAGTAGTTTTATTTGCATTAACTCCTATATTAAAGAAAATGATGCACGGCATTCGTTAATAATTAAAACTTTAATAGCTATTACCTATCCGATTTATTTGGGTAGGTAATTTTTTAATTTTGAACCTATTTTATTATGTGGAAAAATCATCCAAAAGCATTGCCTTTTTTGTTTTTATCTGAAATGTGGGAACGTTTTGGTTATTATTTAATGATTGGAATTTTTACTTTATATCTAAAAGATGTAGAGGCAGGGTTTGCTATGACCGAGAAAGAAGCTTCTGATTTGTACGGAACTTTTATAGCACTTGTATTTCTGACACCTTTTATTGGTGGTTTGGTTGCAGACAGGTATTTAGGATATAAAAACTCAATCATTCTTGGTGGGTTAATGATGGGAGTAGGTTACTTTATGATGGGAATTCATAGTTTAACAATGTTATATGTAGCGATGACACTAGTTATTGTAGGTAATGGGTTTTTTAAACCTAATATTTCTACACTTCTAGGGAATTTCTATGATGAAGATAAATACAGAGATAAGAAAGACGAAGGGTACAATATTTTCTATATGGGAATAAATGTGGGAGCTTTCATTTGTAATTTCTTTGGAGCTGCTTTACAAATCCTTTTAGGATGGCATTATGCTTTTATGGCTGCAGGACTAGGAATGTTTATTGGTGTAATTGTTTTTATGTTAGGTACAAAACATTATGGTAATAAAACTGATAAAAAAGGAATTCAAGAAGGAGACATGCCATTTTCAAAAATTGTATTGTACATTCTTGTTCCATCTATTGTATTTGGAGTTATAGGTTGGTTATTAAAAGGAGTGCAGTCTGATGTTAATTTAGATAGTTCAATCTTTGGTTCAGATAGTACAGATGCATTTATCTTTGCATGTATTCCTGTAGTTTACTTTTACGGAAGCTTATATTTTAAAGCCAAAGTAGAAGAGAAACGACAAATAGGAGCATTACTTTCTATTTTTGCTGTGGTTATTTTGTTTTGGGCGGTTTTTAAATTGAATGGATCAGCGTTAACGACATGGGCAGATCGTTATACAGATAGAGAAATTACTGGAACGACGCAAACAGTTTTTAATAATTTGAAATTGGCTAAAGAGGTTAAGTTTACAAAAGACTCAACTGAATTATATGATGCTAGTTTTAGACTTCAAAAAGAAAACGGGAAAGTGGTCAAAACAGTAGATCACCCAGTTTATTTTAGAAATGTAGCTGAGGATAAAAAACCAGTAGAAGGAGCAACAGTTTCTATTTGGGCAACAAATTTAAGTCAGTCGATAAACCCTGGTTGGGTAATTATTTTGACACCTTTGGTCGTTGCATTTTTTACTTTTTTACGTAACAGAAAAAAGGAACCAAATACACCAACCAAAATTGCATTCGGATTATTGATTTCGGCATTATCTGTTTTAGTAATGATTGCCGCAGTTCATATAGGTGGCAACGGAGCCGAAAAGGTATCGGTTTGGTGGTTGGTAGCTAATTATGGAATTATAACTATTGGGGAGTTATTCTTGAGTCCTATGGGATTATCAATTGTATCTAAATTATCTCCAAAAAATATTACAGCCTTAATGATGGGAGGTTGGTTTTTGTCAACGTCAATCGGAAATAAATTAAGTGGCGTTTTAGCTAGTATGTGGGATCAATATGATGACAAAGTAAACTTTTTCTGGGTTAACTTTGGCTTATTGATGTTTGCAACAGTATTGATGTTTGCTTTGGTGAAAAACTTAAATAAAGTGATGAAGGATCACGGGATCAATTAATTATTATAAATAAATGGAGCAGAGTATTAGTTTAGAACAGATACAAAATTTTAAAGGGAAGTACCCAAAACAATTGTGGTATTTATTTTTAGTCGAAATGTGGGAGCGTTTTTGCTTTTACGGTATGAGAGGTGTTTTGGCATTTTTCATGGTAGACCAATTAGGATTATTAGAAGGAAAAGCAAATTTACAATATGGAGCCATACAGGCATTTGTATATGCTTTTACTTTTATTGGAGGTATTTTTGCCGATAAAATTTTGGGATTCAAGAAATCATTGCTTTTCGGAGGAATCGTTATGATTCTGGGGAATTTGCTTATTGCAGCCTCACCACATGATTTTTTCTATTACGGTATTACACTGTCGATTATTGGAACTGGTTTTTTTAAACCAAACGTTTCTTCTATGGTAGGTGAGTTATATCACGAAAACGATGGACGTAGAGATGCTGGATATGGTATGTTCTATGCTGGTATCAATATTGGAGGAATGCTAGGAGGTGCAATTCCTATTTATTTAGGGAAGAATTACTCTTGGAGCTTATGTTTCCTTTCTGCTGCTATAGTTATGATTATTGGTGTAATTACTTTTCTTTTAACAAAGAAGCATTTAGCACCTATTGGTAATTCTCCGTTAGAAAAACATTCACCAAAAAAACGTAATTTATATGAAATTGCTGTTTATGCAGGTTCTATAGTTGTGATTCCGTTTGTTTATATAATGGTTATAAACTCTAGTTTTACTGAGTATTTCATGTATACAATTGGTGCAATTGCTATTTTGTATTTCTTGTATGAATTATTGAGAATTAAGGATCGTAACCAACAATACAAATTACTTGCAGCTTTTATATTTATTTTTGGGTATTTTATGTTTATGGCTATCTCAGAGCAATCTGGTGGATCATTATCATTGTTTGCAAAAGATAACTTAACGAATAAATTGTTGTTCTTTAATATAGATCCAAACGTGGTAAATAATAGTATAAACTCTTTATACGTAATTATTTTTAGCCCTTTAATTGGATTGTTGTGGATCTTTCTTTATAAAAGAAAAATTGAACCGAATACGGTTGTTAAATTTGGATTCTCATTCATACTTCTTGCGGCAGGATTCTTTATATTTTATAGCGCTCGTTTTTTTGTTGATGTAAATGGATTAAGTTCTCTTAATGTTTTTGCCTTAGGATATTTGGTATATACACTTGGAGAATTATGTATTGGTCCAATCGGAATGTCGGTTATTACTAAATTGTCTCCAAAGAGACTTTTTGGAATGATGATGGGATTGTGGTTTTTATCTAGTGCATTTGGACAATTTGCTGCTGGAAAATTAGGGTCAGAAATGTCAGATGCAAATACAGGTACAACATTAATGTCTAAGTTGATTGCTTACACAGATGGTTATTATCATTTGGCAATTTATTCGCTTATAGCTGGTATTGTTTTAATCGTGAGTACTCCTTTGATTAAGAAATTAATGCAAGAAGTAAAGTAGAAGACATTTTAGAATTCATTTTTTGCTTAAATTTGAAAAAAATAAAAACAAGATGAAAAAGATATTTATTGCATTGTTACTAGTATTGGGGTCTTTTGCTGTTCAAGCGCAAGAACTTAAATGGTATACAGATGTAAAAGAAGCTATAGCTGTAAGTAATAAGGAGAAAAAACCTATGTTATTGTTTTTCACTGGAAGCGATTGGTGTGGATGGTGTATTCGTTTGCAAAGCGAAGTTTTAAAAACTGCTGAGTTTAACAAATGGGCAAAAGATAATGTTGTTTTGGTAGAGCTAGATTTTCCTAGAAGAACGCCACAAACGCCACAGGTAAAAGCTCAGAATAATGAATTGCAACAGGTTTTTGGAATTCAAGGTTTTCCAACTGTTTATTTTACTAATGCAGAGAACAAGGATGGGAAAGTTAATTTTCAAGGACTTGGGACTACAGGTTACGTTGCTGGAGGGCCATCTGCTTGGCTTGCAGTTGCAAACGAGATAATTAATCCGGTTAAAAAGTAATTACATTATTATAGATAGTTTACGCAACTATTAATAAATAAAAGAAGCTCTTTTCGTCTTAGATGGAAAGAGCTTTTTGTCGTTTATTAGGGGGATTTTGTCTTTAAAATCTTGTTTTTTTTGTAGTATCAATAGGGTATTGTTTGTAATTAAACGTAAAATTTACTTTTAGTTATAAAATAATTTGGATAATTAGAATTAAATGTTAATTTCGTTTGTTTTAATTAACCAAACCCAAATTTATTATGATGAAAAAACTACTTGTATCCCTGTTTTTTTTAGGATTTTTTACTGTGCAATCGCAAAATTTAGTTTGGAAAACTAATATTACTGATGGTATTGAGGCTAGTAATAAATTAAAGAAACCAATGTTAATTTTGTTTACGGCAAATAACTTATCTGATAATTTGCAAAACGAAATAATGAAAACTTTAGAATTTGCACTTTGGTCAAGAGATAATGTTGTTTTGGTAAAATTAGATTTATCCGATAGTCAAGCTTCAGATAGTGATAAAGAGCAAAATATCAAGCTTAAGAATGCCTTTGGAGTTCAAGATTTACCAGAAGTGTGTTATGCAAATGCTGTAGTAAGAAAAAGTAAAACAACATTTCAGGCATTAGGTAAAATGGCTTATAAATCAGGAGGGGTAAAGGCTTGGATTATTGAGTCTAACTCGCTTTTGCATCCAAGCGACTTTTAAGTTTTGTAATTTGGATCTGAGTGATTTTGCTACAAAAACTTTCTTAGTTTTATATAAAGTCAGTAATGCCATTTTCAATTATAACTACGTTACTTAATTAATTCAATTTATAGAATCCCTTTTCATTGGTAGAATGAAAAGGGATTTTTTCTTTTATACATGTTTTTTGCCACTGCTGCAGTATCGACTTGTAATTTGTACCGTCGGCAATGACCATTTTGGGTTGTATCGTTTTTAGTAATCTTTCAAAATTTATTTTAGGCGACTGAGTGAGCATTAAAATATCAGGCTTTGTCTTTTTAGAATATATTCCAGTACTATCTATAATTAAGATTTTATTGCCATTAAAATAGGCGAGATTTTGTAGTTTTTCCTTATTCTTTAGTTTTCCAAAGTTGCCTACTAAATAGGAAGTCAATGAGTAATTTTCGCTACTATTATTTGAAGTAGTATCTCTTGTAAATAATGTAACAGACTTACCCGTTCTTTCGGTAATCTGTGAGTTCTTCGTTGCATTGTAAACAATCCATTCTTTTTTAGTTTCAGTATCTTTCCGATTTAGGATAAATGTAATTTGTAATAGAATTATTGAGCTAAGGGTGAATGCTAGCTTGGTAAAAGTGGGCTTCTTAAACCAAATAATTCCGGATATAATTAATAGATAAGAGCAGATTAATAAATAGGTGTTAAAAGAAATGTCTTGTATGATGAAACTTTCGAATGAAGCAATGGTATTTATTATTTTGTTCAAATAGAAAATACTTTTTTCTAGTAGCTGTACAAGAAGTAATGGTGCGCTGCTAAAAGCTGCTAAAATCATTACTACTATTCCTAAAATCATAATGACACTTAAGAAAGGTATGATTATAATATTGGCAATAAAAAATAAACTAGGAAATTGATGAAAGTAATATAAACATATCGGTAGAGTACCTATTTGTGCAGCAAAAGATACTGTCAGCACATTCCATATTGCAGTAGCAAACTTGCGTTTTGGAGACCATAATTTTTTTAATATTGGTTGAAACCAAATGATAAAAAATAAGGCTAAGTAGCTTAATTGAAATCCTACATCAAATATGAAAGCAGGCTTAAAAAGGAGTAAAAAGAATATAGAGACCAACAATGTATGGTAAATATTTACACTTCTTCTTAAATGAATTCCTATCGCTACAAACGAAAACATTACGACTGATCGTAATACTGAAGGAGAAAATCCTGAAATTACTGCAAAAGTAAATAATGATACTATTATCAGGATGAGTTTTATTAAAGCCCCCTTTTTTGTATTAGGGATAGGTTTTAGGGTGTAAGTTATAAAAATCAAAATATAGCCCACATGGAGGCCTGAAACAGATAAAATATGGGTTACACCTGCATATTGGTAATCTTTGATTATTTCGGGTGATATGTCTTGTTGTTGACCTAGAATTAATGCAAGCGCGACATTCATTTCCGTTTTATTAAAACCGTTCATTTCTAAATTGCGAATAATTTTTGTTCGAATTCGGGCAGCATAGTGCCAAATGCTTTTCTCAAACTTAGGGCTAATTGTTATTTCATGTTTTTGAATGTGTAATTGGGCGTAGATATGTTTGTTGTTTAAATACTTGCTGTAATCAAACTGATTGGGATTCTTTGGAGCAGCGTTTTTTGATAATTGACTTCTAACACGAAGGCAATTTCCTATTTCTAGATTTAATTTTGTACTGTCTTTTTTTATGTTAAGGACTATTTTGCCAGAACTAGGTTTCTGGTCAATCTGATTTATGGTTGCTATATATCTATCACTGTAATTATTGCCTTTTAATTTTTCGCTAATTATAAAATCTATTAAATGAGGTTTATTGTAGATGTCTTGGTAATTTGTATAGTTGCTTTTTTGAAATGATTCCGTATGAAGAGACTGGGTTGTGATACCGACAGAACATGCTAATAAATAAGTTGCAATTCCAAACAAAGTTACTTTTTTAGGATTGTTTGTAGTGTAATAAAGGCTACCACAAAATAGAAGTATTGAAACAGTAAGTGATATAAATGTAAAAGAAATAGAAAGGCTAAGGTAATTGGCAAGTAAAATGCCTGTTGCAAAACCAAGTGTTATTCTTGTCAAGGGAAATTCTAGTACTTTCATGTAGCTAAAATACGATAATTTTGTAAGAAATAACCTTGTTTTTAATGAGTAGAGCCGACAGGTTTTAAACTTGTCGGCTCTATATTTTTTTAATAAGGATGAATTGTACTATTCGATTATGCGGTTAATCTGTGCATAGGAGTCTCGATAATAAGGTTCTTTAGTAGAAGAGATTATTACTCCTTTTGAAGTAGAGGAATGTATGAATTTAATTTCTTCACTGATTATCTCTACAATTAATCCAACATGGTTTATTTGAGAACTTCTGTTGGTTTTAAAAAATATCAAATCGCCCTTTTTTGCTTTATTCCGATTGATAACCTCTCCAATTTTTGATTGCTCTAATGAAGTTCTAGGTAATTTAATGTTTTCAGAACTGAATGTGGTAAACACCAACCCAGAACAATCATAACCTTTATTTGTCGTTCCACCAGCTTTATAGCGTACACCAATATTTTCAGATGCAGTATAAATCAAATCTTTTACGATTGTTTTGGTATTGTCTTCTTTCTTATTGCTTGTAACCGAAGATGTCGATTTACAAGAAGCAAATAATAGTAATAAAGCAAATATGGATAGTAAGTTTTTCAAAGCAATATTTTTTTAAAGCGATAAAGAATTTATTGTAAATCGGCTACGATTAATTTTGCTGTTTTTTCACTAGCACCAATTCCACCAAGTTTTTCTTCTAATAAATCATAGTTATGTAAAAGAGCTTTGCGATAATTAGGTTCTAATAATTTAGTTAATTCCTCTTTAATTCGTTTTGGTGAGCAATCGTCTTGGATAAGTTCCGTAACCACTTCTTTGTCCATGATTAAATTTACCAACGAAATGTATTTAAGCGTAATAATACGTTTTGCTATTTGGTATGAAGCCCAACTTCCTTTGTAGCAAACTACCTCAGGAACTTTGAAAAGAGCAGTTTCTAGTGTTGCAGTTCCAGAAGTTACCAATGCAGCTGTTGAAGATTGTAGTAAAGCATACGTTTTGTTTGATACAAACTTTATATTCTCATTGGTCACGAAATGTTGATAAAAAGAATAATCTTGGCTAGGTGCACCAGCAATAACAAATTGATACTCTTTAAAATCATTTACAACACTCAGCATTACCGAAAGCATTTTTGTTATTTCCTGTTTACGACTTCCCGGTAAAATGGCAATAATAGGTTTTTCGCTTAAATTGTTTTCTTTTCTGAATGTTATTTCATCAAATGGGGGCTGGTTGTGAATAGCATCGATTAACGGATGCCCAACAAATTCTACAGGAAAATGATGTTTGTCTTCATAGAAACTTTTTTCAAAAGGCAAAATCACAAACATTTTATCGATATCATGTTTAATATCAGTAATGCGGTTTTCTTTCCAAGCCCAAATTTGTGGTGAGATATAGTAGTGAGTTTTATAATTTAATGTTTTTGCCCATTTTGCAATACGCATATTAAAACCTGGATAATCAATAAAGATTAGAACATCAGGTTTAAACTGAGAGATATCTTTTTTGCAGAAAGAGATATTGCTCAGAATAGTCTTTAAATTAAAGATAACTTCTATAAATCCCATGAAAGCCAGCTCACGGTAGTGTTTTACTAATGTTCCACCTGTTTTTTGCATTAAATCTCCTCCCCAAAAGCGAATTTCGGCATTAGGATCTTCTTTGTATAAGGCTTTCATCAAATTTGAACCATGTAAATCGCCTGAGGCTTCTCCAGCAATAATGTAGTATTTCATGTTTTTGTTTTTGAGAATGGGAGTTATTTAAGTTGTTACTAAAATAGGAATGACAACTTCTTTACAATTGCAAAGATAAATTAAATAAATAAAGTGAGTAGTGCTAAAGTTATTACTGCCAAGACAACACCTCTTGCTCTAAATTCTTTGTTTTGTTTTAAAAACACACCAAAAGCAATCAGGTCTAAAATGGATCCAAGGGTAATTATTTTACCTAGATAGCCATAGTTTTTTATGATTTTAATACTCTCCATTCCGTTTGATACATCAAAATCGGTCAGTAAAGTTAGGAAGAGAAAGCTTCCTAATATCGAAGCCATTAATCCTATGATAAAACCTATGAGTAAATCTTTTCTGTTTCTTGTATTATTCATTCCACTTCCAGTTATTAAGTTGTTGCATAGTGTGGTGTGCAGTTAGATCAAATTGTACAGGTACTACTGATACATATCCGTTCTCAAGCGCCCATTCATCTGTATCTTCTCCTTTGTCTTGGTTTACAAACTCGCCCGAAAGCCAGTAGTAATCTTTTCCAGAAGGTGTTTTTCTTTTGTCAAATTTCTCTACCCATTGTGCTTTCGCTTGACGACAAATTTTTATCCCTTTTATCTCGTTTTCTTTTAGTTTTGGAAAGTTCACGTTTAAAACAACTCCTTCAGGTAGTTTGTTTTCTAGTGTTTCAAGTGTTATCTTCTTGATGAAAGATTTAATACTTTCAAAATCTGCATTCCAATCGTAGTCTAATAAAGAGAAACCTATTGCAGGGATTCCTTCAATACCAGCTTCAACTGCAGCACTCATAGTTCCAGAGTAGATTACGTTTATAGACGAGTTAGATCCATGGTTTACTCCCGAAACACATAAGTCAGGTTTACGTTTTAGGATCTCATTTACAGCAAGTTTTACACAATCAACAGGAGTTCCAGAACAACTATACTCAGTTATCGAATCACCAGCTTTAGATAATTTATTAAGGTATAAAGTACTGTTTATAGTTATAGCGTGCCCCATTGCACTTTGAGGTTTGTCTGGTGCGACAACAACTACTTCACCAATTTCAGACATTACACTAATTAAAGCTCTAATTCCAGGTGCCGAAACGCCGTCGTCATTGGTTACTAAGATCAAAGGTTTTTTTGAATTCATTTTTTAAAAATATAATGGAAAAATAGGTATGTAGGGTTTTTATTAGCAAATGTAGTAACTGAATTTCTTAAATAAGTAACAAAAAGTCTTAAATTTGCGAACTTAGGACTTTTAATCAATTGAAAGAAAAACTATATTTATATCTTTAACAAAAAATTATGCGGCCCATATTTTGTTGGCATAGTTTTTACCGTAAATTAGATTAAAAAATTGATGAATGCTATTATTAAATTTATGAAACGAAATTATAAAATTATCCTAGCCGTTATTTGCTTATCTGCTACACTGTTTGCATTTAAAATTAATAGCGATAGAGGAATTGACCCAGACCCGAATAAAGATAAGATGCTTTTGGAATTACTTGCTTTTGTAATCGAGAAAGGACATTATAACCCTCCGGCAATGAATGATGAGTTCTCTAAAGGAGTTTATAAAGATTATATAGAAGCTTTGGATCCATCCAAGAGATTTTTCTTGCAATCAGATATCGATGAGTTTTCAAAATATGAATTGCAATTAGATGATCAATTTGTAAATAAAGATTTAACTTTTTTTAATCTTACTTATGCTCGTTTGATGAAAAGAATGGAAGAAGGTAAAAAGAGATATAAACTCATTTTAGCGCATCCATTTAATTATAAAGTAGATGAAACTTTCAGTACAGATTATGAGAATTCGCCTTATGCGAAAACTCCAGCTGAAATGGTTGAAAAATGGAGAAAACAAATTAAGTTATCTACATTATCTTCTTTAGTGACTAAAGAGAATATTGAAGCTGAAAAGAAAGTAAAAGATGCAGCTTATAAAGAAAAATCTTTTGAAGTTTTAGAGAAAGAGACTAGAGAGAATTCATTGAAATCATTAGATGAATATTTTGGTTTTATTAAAGATTTGGAAAGAAGTGATTGGTTTTCAGTTTATGTAAACTCAATCATGGCTCGTTTTGATCCACATACAAGTTATTTTGCACCAGAAGAAAAAGAACGTTTTGATGTAAACATCAGCGGTAAACTTGAAGGAATTGGTGCTCGTTTGCAAAAGAAAAATGACTTTACTGAAATTTCAGAACTTATTTCAGGTGGACCAGCTTGGAGAGGTAAAGAATTAGAAGCAGGGGATTTAATTATAAAAGTAGGACAAGGAAGTGATGAGCCTGTAGATGTTGTTGGTATGCGTCTTGACGATGTTGTTAAGAAAATTAAAGGACATAAAGGAACTGAAGTTCGTCTTACAGTTAAAAAAGTAGATGGTACGATTAAAGTAATTTCTATTATTAGAGATATTGTTGAGATAGAAGAGACTTACGCTAAGTCTAGTATTGTTGACAAAAACGGACTAAAGTATGGTGTGATATATTTGCCTAAATTCTATATCGATTTTGAAAATAAAGACGGTAGAGATGCAGGAAAAGATATTGCTCTTGAAGTAGAAAGACTTAAAAAAGAAAATGTAAACGGTATTATCTTAGATGTTCGTGATGATGGAGGAGGTTCTTTATCTACAGTTGTTGATATTGCTGGATTGTTTATTGAGCAAGGTCCAATTGTGCAGATTAAATCTGCCGGTAGAAAAAAAGAAGTTCTTTATGACCGTGATAAAAAAATCGAGTGGGATGGTCCTTTAGTAATCATGGTAAATGGTTTCTCAGCTTCGGCTTCAGAAATACTTGCTGCTGCAATTCAGGATTATAAGAGAGGTGTCATCATAGGAAGTAAACAAACTTATGGAAAAGGGACAGTTCAAAATGTTATTGATTTGAATCAGTTTGTTCGTAGTAGTGATTTTGGAGACTTAGGAGCTTTGAAAATTACAACTCAAAAGTTTTATAGAATTAATGGGGGGTCTACACAATTAGAAGGTGTGCGTAGTGATATTGTTGCGCCAGATCGTTATGCATATTTAAAAATGGGAGAGCGTGATATTGATAACGCAATGCCATGGGATAAAATAGATCCAGCAGAATATACTACTTGGAATAACAATTCAAATTTTAATCAAGCTATTGCAAATAGTAAAGCGCGTATTGCTTTAAATCCTCAGTTTAAATTAATAGAGGAAAATGCAAAATGGATTGATACTAAGAGTAAAGAGAATAGTTATAGTTTGAATATTGCAGATTTTAAAAAGGCTCAAACAGAGGTAGAAACAGAGGCTAAAAAGTATAAACCAATTACTGATTATAAAAACAGTTTGCAGTTTACTTCTTTGCCGTATGAAATTGCAGAGATGGCAAAAGATCCTACTCTTAAGGAAAAAAGAGAAAGTTGGCATCAAGCATTAGCAAAAGATGTTTATGTTGAAGAGGCTATAAATGTTTTAGATGATTTACAGTCACAAGGAATTTCTAGACAAAATTCGGTTCCTGCTAGATCAAAGAAAGACAAGTTAGCTTCTAAATTGTAAGAGATTAAATGAAAGCATAAAGCTTTTTAAATAATAATTAAATGCTCCAATCATCACGATGATTGGAGCATTTTTTATTGAAAGCATTTAGTTAACTTTGAATTTGTGTTTTAATTAAAATTTGAATACAAAAAATATATTTAAGATTTTAAATAATGTTATATGATGATTGTAAAGAAAGAATTGTTGGTTGTTTTAATTGTTGTGTTTCTTTTTTCTTGTAAAAAAGATATAGAAAATAGTACTGTTGGTTCAAGTTTAGAGTTAAAAGATAGTTTAACGGCTAAAACAGTGCTATATAACGAAGATAACCTTGACTTTGATTACTTACCCACTTCAACAACAAATCAAATCGTAAAACATGATTATTATACGTTATCGTATAACGAGAAATTCGAACAGGCAGAATGGGTTGCTTACGAACTAAAGAAAAGTTATATTAAGAATAATGATTTTAAAAGACCTTATTTTATTGAAGATGATAAGGTAACTACTGGTTCTGCTGATTGGCGTAATTACAAACAATCGGGTTATGATAAGGGGCATCTTTGTCCAGCTGGAGATATGGAGTTTAATAAAAAGGCATATGAAGATACTTTTTTAACTTCAAATATATCCCCACAAGTGCATGCATTTAACGATGGTGTGTGGAATAGACTAGAACAAAAGGTGCGTTATTGGGCAGTAAAATATGATGATATTTATGTGGTTACAGGAGGAGTCCTTAATGATTCCAATACAACAATTGGAAAAGAAAAAGTACTAGTGCCTAAATACTTCTATAAAATACTATTAGATGAATCTAATGGGAAATATAAAATGATAGCTTTTTTAGTTCCAAATGAAAAAAGTGAAAGACCTTTGTATGACTTTGTTGTTTCGGTAGATAGTATCGAAAAATTAACAGGCATAGATTTCTTTCCTCATTTGGATGATAAAATTGAGGATGCTTTAGAGAAAAATACAGATTATAAGTCTTGGATTTTTTAGATTAACGAATGGGAATTACCATTCATTAACTTTGTTAGCATCCATTTTTAGGAAAATAAAAAGCAAAATAGTGAATCCCCATAGTCCGGAACCTCCATATGAGAAGAAAGGAAGAGGAACTCCAATAGTAGGGAAAATACCAATTACCATTGCAATATTTACAAAAAAGTGGATAAACAAAATACCGGCGACGCAATATCCATATACCCTGCTGAATTTTGTTTTTTGTCTTTCGGCTAAATATATGACTCTTAAGAATAGCCCAACAAATAATGCGATAACTACAATTGAGCCCGCAAATCCCCATTCTTCACCTACAGTAGTAAAGATATAATCGGTATGTTGTTCAGGTACAAAACCACCTTTGGTTTGAGTACCTTCTAAAAAGCCTTTTCCTATCCATCCACCAGATCCAATAGCAATTTCAGATTGATTGGTGTTGTATCCGATCCCTTTCATATCGACTGTTTTCCCAAGTAAGATATTAAAACGATCTCGGTGATGTTGTTTAAATACATTGTCAAAAACGTAATCTACAGATAGTACAAATCCAGATATTAGTGCTAATAGGATAGCACTAAGAATTATATTCCGATCTACGGCCCTACCTTTAAAATGCATTATTATAAGTACTAATAATGCTATAAGTATTACGTATTCGGGTTCTAAAACTAAGGTCAAGACAAATAAAACTATTGCTATAAAACCAGTCCAGATGTACCAAGAAGGAAGTCCTTCACGATATAAAACGAGTAAAAAGATACTGTATATTAAGGCACTTCCAGGGTCAGGTTGTGGCAGAATTAATATTACGGGTAAAAATACAATTGCAAGTGCTTGTACTTGTCTATTAACATCTTTTAGGTTTACTTGTGTGTCACTTAAGTATTTTGCCAATGCAAGGGCAGTAGCAGCTTTAGTGAACTCAGATGGTTGTAATGTGAAACTTCCTATTGCATACCAACAGCGTTGTCCTGCAATAGTTTTTCCAAAGAAAAACAACCCTACTAATGACAATAGGGCAACACCGAAAATGATACTTGCGTATTTTTCATAGAATTTACCATCAACAAATAGTACTATGAAAATTAAAGGTATCGTTAGTAAAATAAAAATTAACTGTTTCTCATAAGTACCATCTGTAGAGGATAGTGAAGAAGAGTATATGTTTAACCATCCCATTAGCACTAATGTGATATAGATGATTACACTTATCCAGTCAATATTGCTTTTTACACTTTGGTTTTTCATTTGAAATGAATCTCTTTATTAATTTTTTTGAGTTGTGTCTACTTTTATTATTTTAACCTCTTTAGGTTTTATCATCTTCGCTCTCATGATAGAATCTTTAGGAGTAGTTTCGATTAAACTAGCTTCAGTCATTCCGCCTAATTTTGCGTATTGATCTCTTAAGCTTGTGTTTAGAATACGAATTTCTAAATCGTTTCGTGTGATTTTTTTACGAAGATATTTTTCAATCATTAAACTGGCGATAGGACCCGCAATTGTTGCTCCAAAACCACCATTTTCTATCATTACCGCTATAGCAATCTTCGGATTATCCTTAGGCGCAAATGCTACAAATATAGAGTGGTCTTTAAGTTGTGTTCTCTTACCATTAATTTTAGCAAAATTCTCTGCCGTACCTGTTTTTCCACAAATATCAATACCTTCAACACGTAGTCTGCTAGCTGTTCCTTTGTTATAAACATCAAATAATCCGCTGATTATAGGGGGGAAATACTTTTTGTCTATGGTTGTTTCATGTTTAACCTTGAATTTAGGATCGATTTTTTCTCCCTCAATTTTTTTAATGATATGAGGAGTGAAATAATATCCTTGATTGGCTATTGTAGCCATCATATTTGCTAACTGAATTGGTGTCATCAAAACTTCACCTTGTCCTATTGAGTTGGATACAATTGTTGTACTTCTCCAACCTCCGTTAGGATAGATTCTCTTATATGTTTTAGAAGTTGGTATATTTCCTCTTTTACCAGTTGGTAGATCATATCCCATAAACTGACCAAGACCAAAGCTTTTTACGTGGTTACTCCATACATCAACTGCATAAGCAGGATTGTTGTATTTGTTTATAGTAAGCATATAAGTTTGGGCGAAATAAGTATTACACGAATTGTAAATCCCGTTATGTAATTGTTGTGCTGGTGGGTGATTGTGACATTTCATAAAACGACCTCTACCATAACTAAATCCATGATGACAAAAAAATGTAGTGTTTTCGTTTATTACTTGTTCCTGCAAACCAATTAATCCTGTCAAAATTTTGAAAGGGGAACCTGGAGGGTATTCAGCAAGCAATCCACGGTCATACAAGGGTTTTGCGATTGAATCATGATACAATAAAGTGTAGTTTTTAGAACGTTGTCTTCCAACTAATATTCCTGGGTCATAAGATGGAGCAGTTACCAATGCTAAAATTTCACCAGTTTTTGGTTCCAATGCAACAATTCCACCTCTTTTGTTGATCATTAATTCTTCACCATATTTCTGAAGTTCAGCATCAATTGTTAGGTTTATGTCTTCTCCTTGTACGGCAATTGTATCATACTTTCCGTCTTTGTATGAACCTATTTCTCTATTGTATTTGTCTTTTTGAATGTATTTTACACCTTTAATTCCGCGTAAAATATCTTCATAGCTTTCTTCAACACCTTGTTTACCAATTAAATCACCGCTATTGTAATATGGGTTTTTAGCAACTAATTTTTCGTTTACCTGAGTGATAAAACCAAAAATATTGGCACCGTAATCTACTTCGTAGTCACGTAGCGATCTTTTTTGGAAATAGAAACCTTCAAATTTTCTGATCTTTTCTTGAAAAGCAGCAAATTCACTTTTGTTTAACTGAGCTAAAAATACAGATGGTAACCGAGGGCTATATACTTTAGCTTTCTCAATTTTTTTAATAAAATCTTCTTTGGTAACATTTAAGAGTTGACAAAACTCTAAAGTATCGATGTTCTTTATCTCTCTTGGAATAACCATGATATCATAAGAAGCCTGATTGGCAACCAATAATTTACCGTATCTGTCATATATATAGCCTCTTTCGGGATAGTCGTATTTTATCTTTATAGCGTTGTTCTCAGATTTTAGTTTAAAAGAATCGTCTATAATTTGTAAATAGAATATGCGAATTACTAGCAAAGATGCTGCAATGATAATTAAAGAGGGCAGCAGAACTTTTCTCATCTTCTGTTGGGCTTAATAAGATATATTATTATGATACAAGTTATAATGGTAAATATTGTACTGAACAAGGTTCGTAGTAAAACATCTAAAATGAAGTTAAACTGGAAAGCTTCAAGAGTAAATAGTATTATGTGATGAATTAATACAGATACTAATATAAATGAAAATCGTTCAGGAGTTAAAGAATCATTTAGTTTGATAGTTTGATATTCATAACTCAAACCAAATGAGAATTTAAATATATATGGTCTGTAATAGGCAAGAACCAAACAGGCCGTGGCGTGTATTCCTCCTGAATTACAAAACATGTCCATAATAAGACCAAGTAAAAAACTGGATGCTAAAAGCCCAGATTTGTTTCCGTTTACTGGGTATAAGATTATAAACAGGATATAAGGAAACGGACTTATATAGCCAAGGAAATTCATATTATTAAAAATAATAATCTGAGTTGCCAGTAGCAAGATAAATCGAGAAATATTGATTAACAAAGCGCTATTCATCTTTTTCTCTTTTTTCTAGTTTAATAAGCTCTTCTCGGTCTCTACTCTTGATAACATATACATGTCCTAAATTCGTCATGTCATTAAATAATTTGACATTGATGGTGTAATAATTTGTTTCTTTAGAAGTGAAAATTTTATCAACTGTACCAATTCCAATATTCTCAGGGAAAATTACTGACTGACCACCAGTTACAATTGTGTCTCCTTTACGAACAGAAGCCAATCTAGGGACATCTATTAATTGAACAAAACCAGTACTTTTTCCATTCCAAATTAAGGAACCAAAATGATTTGATTTCTTTATTTTGGCATTAATCTGAGATTTGATGTTAAGAATACTAACCACAGTTGCGTATCTTGGTGATGTTTTGTCTACAATACCAATAATTCCTAAGCTGTTAATTACTCCCATATCAGGTTTAACCCCATCATTAGAACCAGAGTTTATTGTAATGTAGTTTTCATGTACATTGTAAGAGTTATGTATCACTTTCGAAACAATAATGTCGGCAGGTTTAACACCTTTGATACTGTCTGGAAGAGGTAATTTTGTGGTGTCTTCAGCATTGAATAAAAGACTTTTTAGTCTTGCGTTTTCAAGTACCAATTCGTCGTTTTCTTTTCTTAGATTCAAATATTCATTTATGTTGCTTATTTTTTCATAAACACCACCGCTCAAGAAATTGGCTGAACTAATTACTCTGCTTTTGTGAAAAGAGTGAGATTGAATGGAGAGACCCAACGAAATACCTAAAAGCAGCAAAAACAGCAACCGATTACTGTTTTTTATAATAAAATTAAATATTTGCTGCATTTCTTGCTTGGTTATTTTGTTTCAGGATATGCTTTAAGTTTCAAAATCCCTTCAGAACTAAGTTATGAAAATTTTAGTTCTGAAGAAATGTATATAATTAAATTATCTTATTTGATTAAGATACTTTTGAATTTTGTAATGTTTTTTAGTGCCATTCCAGTACCACGAACTACTGCTCTTAATGGATCTTCAGCAATGTAAACAGGTAAATCTGTTTTTAGCGAAATTCTTTTATCAAGACCTCTTAACATAGATCCTCCACCTGCAAGATAGATACCTGTATTGTATATATCAGCTGCTAATTCAGGAGGTGTTTGAGATAATGTTTCCATTACAGCATCTTCAATTCGTTGTATCGATTTGTCTAATGCTTTGGCAATCTCACGGTAAGATACATCTACTTGTTTTGGTTTCCCAGTAAGTAAATCTCTACCCTGAACTGACATGTCTTCTGGAGGTCCATCTAAATCTTCGATAGCAGCTCCAATTTGAATTTTTATTTTTTCTGCAGTACTTTCTCCAACAAATAAGTTGTGTTGAGTACGCATATAATAAACAATATCATTTGTAAATACGTCACCAGCAATTTTTACTGATTTGTCACATACAATTCCACCCAATGCAATTACTGCAATTTCAGTTGTTCCACCACCGATATCAACAATCATGTTTCCTTTTGGCTGCATAATGTCAATACCAATACCAATTGCCGCAGCCATTGGTTCGTGAATCAAATAAACTTCTTTACCGTTTACTCTCTCACACGATTCTTTTACAGCACGCATCTCAACTTCGGTAATTCCAGAAGGAATACATACTACCATACGCAATGCAGGAGTAAACATTCTCTTCTTTAATGCAGGAATACTTTTGATGAACATATTGATCATTTTTTCCGAAGCATCAAAGTCAGCAATAACACCGTCTTTAAGTGGCCTTATGGTCTTAATGTTTTCATGGGTTTTTCCTTGCATCATATTGGCTTCCTTACCAACAGCAATTATTTTGCCTGATATTCTATCACGTGCCACGATTGAAGGACTGTCAATAACTACTTTATCATTATGTATGATTAAAGTGTTTGCGGTACCAAGGTCTATCGCAATATCCTCGGTCATGAAATCAAAAAATCCCATAAGTTTTTTAGGGGTTTAAAAGTTATAAATTAGTAACGTACAAAGTTAAACAAATTAATGTTTAAAATGACGCGTTCCTGTAAATACCATTGCAACTTTATTTTCATTGCAATAATTAATGCTTAATTCGTCTTTTATTGATCCACCTGGCTGAATTACAGCTGTAATTCCTGCTTTTTTAGCTAATTCTACACAATCCGGAAAAGGGAAAAATGCATCACTTGCCATCGAAGCTCCATTTAAATCAAATCCAAATGCTTTAGCTTTGTCAATTGCTTGAACTAAAGCGTCTACTCGAGAGGTTTGTCCCGTTCCAGATGAAATTAAAGTTCCGTTTTTTGCAAATACGATTGTATTCGATTTTGTGTTCTTACAAATTTTTGAAGCGAATAGTAAATCTTCTACTTCTTGTTCTGTAGGTGCTGTAATTGTAACGGTTTTTAAATGCTCTTTATTGTCAGTGATATTATTTTTATCTTGAACTAAAAGCCCGTTCAAACAAGTCCTAACTTGTCTTGTAGGTAATTTAACATCGTTTTGAACTAGAATAATTCTGTTCTTCTTTTCTTGTAGAACAGTAATTGCTTCATTATCATAGCTTGGAGCGATTACTACCTCACAAAATAATTTATTTATTTCTTGAGCTGTAGCTAAATCAATTTTTGCATTTGAAATTAAAACACCACCAAATGCTGATGTAGGATCGCAAGCTAAAGCTGCTAAATAAGCCTCACTGATTGTTTTTCTTGTTGCTAAACCACATGCATTATTGTGTTTTAATATTGCAAATGTAGGTCCGTCAGTTTTAAATTCTGCAATTAAGTTCACAGCAGCATCTACATCAAGTAAGTTGTTGTAAGATAATTCTTTACCGTGTAATTTTTGGAACATAGCATCAAAATCTCCAAAGAAGAAACCTTTTTGATGTGGGTTTTCTCCATATCGCAATACTTGACCATCAGCAATGCTTTCTTTGTAGATAGTATCATCAGTATTGAAATAATTAAAAATTGCAGTATCGTAATGAGATGAAACATGAAAAGCTTTTGTAGCAAGCAGTCTTCTGTTTTCAAGAGTTGTTGCTCCGTTTTGCTCTGTAATTAAATCTAATAATAGGCTGTACTCATTTACTGAAGCCACAATAACTGTGTCTTTAAAGTTTTTTGCAGCAGCACGGATCAAAGAAATTCCACCAATATCGATTTTTTCGATAATATCAGTTTCGCTAGCTCCAGATGCAACAGTTTTTTCAAATGGGTATAAGTCAACAATCACTAAATCAATTTGAGGAATGTCAAATTCCTTCATTTGTTGTACATCACTTTCATTGTCTTGACGGTTTAAAATTCCACCAAAAATTTTCGGGTGTAACGTTTTTACTCTTCCACCAAGAATTTCAGGAAATGAAGTGATGTCTTCAACAGGAACTACAGGAATTCCTAAGTTTTTAATGAAATCTTCAGTCCCTCCAGTAGAGTAAAGAGTTACTTTTTGTTCGTGTAGTTTTCTTACAATTGGTTCAAGACCTTCCTTCGAAAAGACTGAAATTAATGCAGATTGAATAGTTTTTGTTGTGCTCATTGTGTAGTTATAATTATCAAAGTGCAAAAATAGTTTTTTTTTGATTATAAAAATCATCATTTTATGTAACATTATCTTAAAAATAACTACCTATGAGTAAGTGAATTTTTATTAGGTTTTTGACTAAAATTTATTGAATTTTACTTTAATGTAAATTTAAAATCTATGCTGCTTTATTTTCGATTATTAAAAGAAAGTTTTGGTTTTGCGATGAATGCTTTGCGAAGTAATAAGCTAAGAACGTTGTTGTCGTTATTAGGAGTTACAATTGGTATTTTTTCTATTATTGCCGTGCTTGCAGCTGTAGATTCATTGAATAGAAAAATCACTAAGGATTTAAGTAGTTTAGATAAAAACACCATTTATTTAATGAAATTTCCTTTTGGACCGTCGGATATTCCTCAATGGAAAAGAGAGCAGTTTCCCAATGTTAAATATGACGAATACACGTATCTTAAAAATTCACTTACCAATACAAATCAAGTTGGGTATCAACTTTTTGTTAAAAGAGAGAGTTTGAAATACGATTCAAAAACGGTAAGTGATGTAAATATAGTTCCAGTTTCTCATGAGTTTATGGAAATTGAAGGTTTGGATTTTGAAAAAGGTCGTTTCTATAACGAATCTGAATCAAATTCTGGGACACCCGTTATAGTTTTAGGGCATGATGTTGCTGAAGGATTATTTGGTGATTCAGAGCCTATCGGAAAGAATATTCGTTTGTATGGGCAACGTTTCACTGTTATCGGTGTAGTAAAAAAACAAGGGGCAGGTATGTTTGGAGATAGTGATGATACATCGGTGTTTTTTCCAGCCAATTTTTTACGCAGAATGTATGGAGATAACAATGACGGAATGACTCCTGTAATTGTTTTGAAACCAGAAAAAGGAATCGATATGGATGCGTATAGAGCAGAAGTGTCTCAAAAATTAAGAGCCTTCCGCGGATTGAAAGCAGGGCAGATTGATAATTTTTTTGTTAATGTATTTTCGGGCTTTACTGATTTTATAGACGGTATCATAGGACAAATGAATTTGATGGGGTGGGTGATAAGCGGATTTTCTCTCCTTGTAGGAGGTTTTGGAATTGCGAATATTATGTTTGTTTCGGTAAAAGAACGAACAAATCTTATTGGAATTCAAAAGTCTCTGGGAGCTAAAAATAAATTTATCTTGTTTCAGTTTTTATTTGAAGCAATAATTCTTTCAGTAATTGGGGGAGTAATCGGATTGATTTTGGTTTGGATAATTTCTGTGATTCTTACCAAGGCACTCGACTTTGAGTTTGTTCTTGGTATGGGAAATATTCTTCTTGGTACTGGGCTTGCTGCACTAATTGGTTTGATAGCGGGGATTCTTCCTGCGATTTCAGCTTCTAAGTTAGATCCTGTTGAAGCTATTAGAACTGGAATGTAGTTTTTTTTAGAGGTTCTAAGGCTCTGGGTTTTTCGTTAAATTCTTTGTCTTATTCTAAAGTTTTAAAATGAGGTTTTACTTTTTGTGAAATTTCTTTGAAATGTTTTTAATTTCATACTTTACAAGAATCTATTGTATAAAAAAATCCCAAGAAATATTTCTTGGGATTTTTTGTAATTAGCGGTTGAATAAACCTATCTAATTGTATTGTTTTGAATCAAATCAATATACAAGTTGATCTTGTCTTTTAATTCTTTTCTTGGCGTAATAAAGTCTAAAAAGCCATGTTCTAAAAGGAATTCTGCAGTTTGGAAACCTTCAGGTAAATCTTTTCCTGTAGTATCTCTAACAACTCTTGGTCCTGCAAATCCAATTAAAGCGCCTGGTTCAGAAATATTAATATCTCCTAACATAGCATAAGATGCAGTTGTTCCTCCAGTTGTTGGATCAGTACATAAAGAGATGTAAGGTAATCCAGCTTCAGCAAGTTGAGCTAATTTTACAGATGTTTTAGCTAGCTGCATTAAAGAGTAAGCTGCTTCCATCATACGTGCTCCACCTGATTTTGAAATCATAACAAAAGGCATTTTGTTTTTGATTGCGTGGTTGATTCCTCTTGCGATTTTTTCACCCACAACAGCTCCCATAGAACCACCAATGAAGGCAAAGTCCATACAGCAGATAACTACATCTTTTCCTTTTGATTTTCCAACTCCAGTACGCACAGCGTCTTTAAGTTGGGTTTTTTCCATAACATCTTTTAATCTGTCTGCATATCTTTTTGTATCAACAAAATGCAGTGGATCTTTAGAAGTAAGGTTTTTATCTAATTCAACAAATTCATTGTTGTCAAATAAAATTTCAAAATAGATTGCGCTTCCAATTCTAACATGGAAATCATCTTCAGGGCTTACAAATAAGTTACGAGCCAACTCATCAGCATCAATAATTTTTCCTGTTGGAGATTTGTACCAAAGTCCTTTTGGGACATCCATTTTGTCTTCGGTAGCAGTTGTAATCCCTTTTTCGTGTCTTTTAAACCAAGCCATTTGTTTAGTATTCAGTGTTCAGTAATCAAATTTCAGTATTCAGCTTTTTAATAATTTAGTTTCAAATGTTCAGTAAGTTTTTTAACTGAATACTTGAAACTAAAGACTGAATATTTTTTATAGAGTATTTACGTTATTCAAGTCAGCAAAAGCTTGTTCAAGTCTTGCGTTGAATGTTACTTCACTTTCACGTACCCATTTTCTTGGGTCGTAGTATTTTTTATTAGGAACATCAGCACCTTCTGGGTTACCGATTTGAGTTTTTAAATAGTCAATGTTTTTAACCATATAATCACGAATTCCTTCAGTGTATGCAAATTGTAAATCAGTATCGATATTCATTTTGATAACTCCGTATCCAATTGCTTCTCTAATTTCTTCAAGTGTAGAACCTGAACCTCCGTGGAAAACGAAATCTACTGGGTTGTGTCCAGTTTTAAATTTGTTTTGAACGAAATCTTGAGAATTTTTTAAGATTTTTGGAGTTAATTTTACGTTTCCTGGTTTGTAAACACCATGAACGTTACCAAATGCAGCAGCAATTGTAAATTTAGGGCTTATTTTAGATAATTCTTCGTAAGCATAAGCTACTTCTTCTGGTTGAGTATATAATTTTGAGCTATCTACATCAGAGTTGTCAACACCATCTTCTTCACCACCTGTAATTCCAAGTTCGATTTCAAGAGTCATTCCCATTTTGCTCATTCTAGCTAAATAACCTTTACAGATTTCGATGTTTTCTTCGATTGGCTCTTCAGATAAATCGATCATATGTGAACTGTATAATGGTTTTCCTGTTTCTGCAAAATGTTTTTCAGAAGCGTCTAATAAACCATCAATCCATGGTAATAATTTTTTTGCACAGTGGTCAGTATGTAAAATCACTGTTGCACCGTAAGCTTCAGCTAAAGTATGTATGTGTTTTGCTCCAGCGATTCCACCAGCAATTGCTGATTTTTCGTTAGCATTAGATAATCCTTTTCCAGCGTTAAATTGTGCTCCTCCGTTAGAAAATTGAATAATAACTGGCGCATTCAGTTTTGCTGCAGTTTCAAGAACTCCATTGATTGTACTTGATCCAGTAACGTTTACTGCAGGAAGTGCAAATCCTTTTTCTTTTGCATAATTAAAAATCTCTTGAACTTGGTCTCCTGTAGCTACTCCTGGTTTAATATTGTGTGCCATTGTAATTTTTTTTAGTTGTTTTTTAGTTTTTAGTTTGCAAAAATAAGAATTAATTAGCATTAGAAAGGATAATTTATTCCAAAATTTAAAACGGAGTGTCCGAAGTTGTAATCTCTGAACCAACGATTGCTTGCATCATATGCAGGATTGTAGGTTTTAAATCCTAAGTCAAAACGTATTACGAAAAAACTTAAATCATAGCGAAACCCAAATCCTGTCCCTAGTGCAATGTCCTTAAGGTCACTAAAATTCTTGAAAGTTGCTTTTTCATCAGTTACGTTATCTAGTACATTCCAGATGTTTCCTGCATCAGCAAAGATAGCTCCTTTTAATTTACCTAAAATCTTATATCTAAACTCACCGCTAATTGCAATTTTCATATTAGCTTCATTAAAATCGTTTACCGCTCCAGTACTTCCTGGTCCTAATGAATAGGGTTGCCAAGCTCTATTGTCATTTGATCCTCCAGAATAGTAACTTCTAGAAAAAGGGATGTAATCTGAGTTACCAAATGGAACAGCAATACCAAAAAATGTTCGTACTGCTACTACTTTTTCTTTTGATAAATCCCAGTGTTTGATATATTCAAATTCAGTTTTTAAGTATTCAGAGTATTCTAAATTAAAAATTTGATAATTCCCATTTGTGTTTTTCTGCAAATTGGCAGCTTTGGAAATTAATGACAGTAATGATCCGGCTGTTTCTATCTTTGCTTTAAAGAGATAAAAAGTATTGTCTAGTAAATCTTTTTTAGTTGTTTTGGTAAACGTGTAGTTTGATGCCAAAATGAAATCATTCTCTGTAAGTCTTACTCTTCTTTCTTCAATACTTTCTATTGATTGGTAATCATTTTGAGGTACTGGGATCACCTTATTCAGTACATCATTGGTGAATCCATTCGTACCTTCTTCTATTATTAAGTTGCCTGTTTCTGGATCAATATATTTATCATCTGTATTGTATGTTTTGGCAAGGTCATTCAAGGCATTATAAGAGGATCTATATACTTTGAAATAATTTTGTGGATTCAAATTTCGCACGTATTGTACGTTCAAAAGGTCAATACGGGCAGTATTGTTTCTTTTTGGAGTCCAATTATAGGTAAATGCGCCTGTGAAATTTTCTTTATCCAAACCGATATTTCTTTGTTTTGCAAAACCGGCTGTCATTATTGTTGACGGAATCATACTCTTAGGGATGATTTTCTCGGTTCCAAAAGGCATTAAAATTCTAGGGACGTTTAGTTTTATATCAATACCATATTCGGATGCATTAAAGAAAGTTCCGTTTGGGTTTGCTAAATCTTGAGAAGAACCAATGTTAACACGTCCTGCGATCTCTAGGGTTTCCGCCCTGTTAAATACATTACGGATTGTTTGTGAAAGACTAAAACCAATTCCGAAATCCTGAATATTTGAATGGGTAACATCTAATGTAGTTCCGAAGCTATATTTTTTTCTAGGAGTTAGGTATATTTTAGCTATTAAAGATTGTGCTGTAGAATCTCTTTTGTCAACTTCGTAATGAATTGAAGGATAGTTGAAGATCTTTAAATTGTTTAGATATCGGGTTGTTAGAGTTGTTTTGTAATCAGCGAATACACTTCCTTTGGTGATGAAAATTGCATCGGTTATAGCGTATGGTCTGTATTTTAATTTTTTATAACTGTATAAATTAAAGTTTTTATAGGTGGTACTGTCGCTGATTTCTGATTTAGCATTTGCTGCAGAATAATCAGTGTATATGTTGACATCACTAATTTTATAGATTTTAAAAGGCATAGTTCTACTAGAGTCCTTATCCTGATAACTGTAATCCTTAATGATTAAATCTATATTAGCCTTATTTTTTTTGTTTATAGTATCAATGTTATAAGTTACATTGTTAGATTGGAAATAATATACACCGTGATTTCTAAAGTAAGTTGTTATACGGTTTTTTTCGTCTTCCAAGTCACTTGTTTTGTATTGATTTCCAGATTTCAACACTGTATTTTCAATACTTTTATTATATAACGAGTCTACATCTGGTGATGATATACTGGTTGTAATGGTATCCAAAAGAAAAGGTTGTCCAGTTGTTACAGTGTAGCGTATTTTTGCTTTTTTAACACCTACACTATCAATTGTAAATGCAGTTTTTGTGTTAAAGTACCCATTATGGAAGTAATGGTATTTTAAGCGCATTGAGGATTTTTTTGTCTTACTGGTATCAATGATTACAGGTGGCTCACCAGTAGTTTTAAAAAAATCATTTATTCCTTTATATAAAAAAGATTGTCCAAGACGATCCACTTGTTTTGCAGATAGCAATTTAGATAATCTTTCATATCTTTTGGTATTGTTTACATATTTAGCCTGAAAAGTAGAATCTGGATTTGGATTGGCTAAGTTGTATAAGCTTAAGCGTAGTTTGTACCCGCCAATAAGTGTGCTATTGGGTTTTTGATATAATTGGTTAAATATATTTTCATCCTTAATATGCTTGTCATTTACTATAATTTCGTTCTTAGTAAGGAGTTTTTTGCCGTTAGGAACTCTTTTTACAGAATTACAAGCTGAAATAAATATTGCTATTAGAATAAATGCTACTATTTTTGTGGAAATCTTTCTCAAGTGTTCTAAAATATTTAATTCAAAAGTACATTTTTTATGGTTAGTAAAAACCAAATAAAGCTTATATCAGGTTTACTTCAAAAAAAACAACGTTTTGCTAATGGGTTGTTTTTTGCTGAAGGAGTAAAAGTAATTCAAGAATTGTTAGAATCCAATTTTGAATTAGAGCACCTATATACTACTCAAAACGATTTTGAGACCGTTTTAGTCTCCAAGAAAACGATAATTAATGCGCAAGAATTAAAAAAAATAAGTGCGTTATCAACTCCGAATACTTGTTTGGCAGTTTTTAAAATTCCTGCCGATAAAAAAATAATAGAATCTGGATTAATCCTTGCTCTTGATGATATTCGTGACCCTGGAAATTTAGGGACTATTTTACGACTTTGTGATTGGTTTGGAATTAAGCAATTGCTTTGTTCTAAAGAATCTGTCGATATTTATAATCCAAAAGTGGTTCAGGCTACTATGGGTTCAATTGCTAGGGTTAATGTAAATTATATTGATCTAAAGGCTTTTCTTGCTCAAACATCACTTCCAGTTTTTGGTACTTTTATGGATGGTTCTAATATTTACCAAACAGTTTTACCACAAGAAGGGATTATTATAATGGGCAATGAAGCCAATGGTATTTCTGATGAAATCGAAAAAACGGTTCAAAACAGACTTACTATTCCTAGATTTGGGGATCTTCAAAAAACTGAAAGTTTAAATGTGGCTACTGCAACCGCAATTATACTTAGTGAGTTTAAACGTAATAGTTAGTTATGTATTAATGAAAAGTAAAGTTAATTAAAATTGCTCTAGATTTCATAGATTCTATATTTCCTGTCCAAGGGCTATTTGGGTCTTTGTCACGAATTAATTCGTCGCTTAGCCCAAATGATCCTCTGATAGAAGGAGAGAAAATGAAATATTCTGAGAAAAAATCGATTCCAAAACCTAATTCATAATTCATTGTCCAAGCCTTTACTCTAAAACGTTGTTCTAAATTGTCATCTATAGATTTTGCATTACTAGATAAATTTAATGTAGTAGACATTCCTCCAACTAGATAAGGACGCACGTTTCCTGTTCTTAACGCAGAGAACTTTAAGAGTAAAGGAAAATTGATATAAGTACTATTTACTTCCCTCAAATAATCAGTCTTCGAAGTCAGTTCAGGATTTGGATAGTATAAATCCCTTTTGGTATAATACAATCCTGGCTCAAATCGAAGGTTAATGTATTCTTGTAATCTTAAATCAGCTACAACTCCAACGTTAAATCCTGTTGTTTTTTTTATCTGAATATCTGGTCCAACGGTTTTGTAGTCTATCTTAAAGTTATAACTATTGAAACCTAAATAATACCCAAAATAAAGGCGTTGTTTTTGCCAAGTTTCAAGATTGATAATAGGGTCTTTACTAAACATACTTTTAGTAAATTGAGTATATCCCTTTGTGGTAAAGATAAATAAAATTAAGATTACAGTTTTTTTCATACTATTTTTTAGAAGCTGAATAAATAGTTGCTACTCCAAATGTTTGTGGCATGGCTTTCACATCTATAAACCCGATTTTTCGTAAAATATTGTTTAGGTTTTCTCCATAAGGGAAATTAGCCGCAGATTCTGATAGATATCCATAAGCTGCATCATCTTTAGAAAATATTTTACCTATTAGTGGAAGTATATTTTTAGTGTAAAAACCATACCCTTGTTTGTAAGGTGTTTTGTCTGGAACTGACGTTTCAAGAATAACAAAAACTCCATTTGGTTTTAAAACTCTTAAAATTTCAGACAAACCTTTTTCTAGATTCTCGAAATTTCTAACACCAAAAGCGACAGTGATTGCATCAAAGTGATTGTCTTCAAAAGGCATGTTCTCTGAATCTCCTAAAACCATTTCAATGGTCTGACTAAGATTCTTTGCCGCAATTTTCTTTTTCCCCACTTCAAGCATTCCTGAAGATATATCTAAACCAATAATTTTTTCGGCATTTGTTTGCGTCATTAGGATGGCTAAGTCACCAGTTCCTGTTGCAATATCAAGGATTATCTTTGGTTTCTTATCTGAAACTATTTTTAAAACTTTTTTACGCCATTTGATATCAATACCAAATGAAATTACACGATTTAAATTATCGTAGTTTCCAGATATTGTATCGAACATTTGTTCAACTTGCTCTTTCTTCCCTAAGGCTGAATTTTTATAAGGTGTTATTTTCTCTGACATTTTTTTTATTTGTACAAATATAATACAATCTGTATTAACTGTTATTCTGTTTCTTTAATTACGAGATGAAATTATTTTTGGTTTTACCACCTTGTATACCCAGTTTTAATGATTTGCAAAAATCACTAAAAGTGGGTATTGTGGGGGAGTTATTAATTGTAGAAATTTACTTTGTAAAAATGATTATATTTTTTCAATGATTAATAGAGAATTAATGACCCAAATCAAATGGGTGCTACTTGCGCTTATCATCTCGTTTGTTCTAGTAAGTTGTTTTGAAAGTACTGTTTTTGAGAGCAGTATTGTTTTTAAAGCGCAAAATACGTTCTTAGGATTAAATTTGTTTTTGGAAATTTTAATTTTCTTTGTCTTTAGTACCTTCGTGGTATTTGGTATTAAAGGCTTTTTTGAGATGTACTCTCAAAAAATATCAAATATTATAATATTCTTTTCTGGTGTATTTTTAATATTTGTAATTTTTATTTTATGTTATCAAATACTCTTTCTAGAGTAGGTCATTTCTCTAATCATTGGTTTGCCAAAAAAAAGACCCTCATTATTGAGGGTCTTTTTTTTGTTATGATCTAACGTATGTTTCGTAAGTGTAATCGTAAAGATGTTTTTCGTCTCTTTTGTTAGGTTCCGCTTCTACTAGTTGCCATTCTTTTTTGTTAATCTCTGGAAAAAATGCATCAGCTTCAAAGCTGTGATGCACTCTTGTGATTTCTAGAATATCAGCATAAGACATTCCTAAGTTGTAAATTTCTCCACCCCCAATAATAAATGAATCATCATCTTTAGGGCATTTTGCAATTGCTTCCTCTATACTTTTTACTACTATGCATCCTTCTGGTTGGTAGTTTTTTTGACGCGTTATTACAACGTGAGTTCTGTTTGGTAATGGTTTAGGAAAACTTTCAAAAGTTTTTCGCCCCATTATAATATGATGTCCAGTTGTAAGGGCTTTAAATCTTTTGAAATCATTTGATAGGTGCCAAATCATTTCATTGTTTTTTCCAAGCGCATTGTTCTCGGCGACAGCCGCAATCATTATTATCATTTTGTTTCGAACTAAAGTTTGTTTTCGGTATTGTCATTTACAGTAGACTCCAACTGAGCTATTCTTTTTTGTTGTAATGCAACAAGTCGGTCTATTTGTTCTCTTTCCCAATTTTTATTCATAAAGCGATCCGTGATGTATACTTTTATAAAATGTAAAATAAAAATAAAAAACCACACAGTAATTATCCATATATACCAGTTTTGTCCATATGAAATGTTTAAAAATCTATCGGCAATAAATAAAAATAAACTTCCTAAGAGAAATAAAACGAAATGGAAATAAAGAGTTTTTTTTTGTCTTATTCTTCTTCTTGCGTATTCATACTGCTCGTGTAATTCCTTTTCCATGAGATAAATATTAGATTATAAAGATAAAATTATTTTTGAAATACGACTATTTTGGATGTTGAATATTTATTTTGAGGAGGGTTTCTCTCTTTAAATCTGAGGTTTATGATTGTTTTTAAAACAAAAAAAATCCGCTTTTTATAGGCGGATTTTTGTGTTTTGAGATGTTTTATACAGCAACATTTCCTTTGATTCCTGCATGAGGTTCGTAATCTAAAAGGGTGAAGTCATTGTAATCAAAATCGAATATGTTTTTTATATCGGGATTTAAAACCATTTTAGGTAATGGTTTTGGTTCTCGTTTTAATTGTAGTTCTAGTTGTTCGAAATGATTGTTATAGATATGCGCATCTCCAAAAGTGTGGATGAATTCTCCCGCTTCTAGATCGCAAACTTGTGCAATCATCATTGTTAATAATGCGTATGATGCGATGTTAAATGGAACTCCCAAAAAGATATCGGCACTTCGTTGGTATAACTGACAAGATAATTTTCCTTTTGTTTCTCCTTTTTCAAGGTCAGGACTAGATACGTAAAATTGAAAAAAAGCATGACAAGGAGGTAATGCCGCTTTGTTGTTGGCTACATTTTCTTCAAATGATTTTTTTGTATCTGGTAATACCGATGGATTCCATGCAGAAACTAGCATTCGGCGGCTGTTGGGATTTGTTTTTAGTTCCGTAATTAATTCCGAAATCTGATCGATTTCTTCACTGTTCCAATTACGCCATTGGTGACCATAAATGGGACCCAAATCACCGTTACTGTCTGCCCAAGCATCCCAAATTTTAACTCCATTTTCTTGAAGATACTTAATATTTGTATCTCCTTTTAGAAACCAAAGTAATTCGTATATGATTGATTTTAAATGTAATTTTTTTGTAGTAACCATTGGGAAACCTTCACTTAAATCAAAACGCATTTGGTATCCAAAAACACTTTTTGTTCCAGTTCCGGTTCTATCTCCCTTTTGACAACCATTCTCAAGAACATGTTGTACTAAGTCTAAGTATTGTTTCATTTTGGTTATTCTTTATGCTTCTCTTTTCGAAATTTCATCACGAATTTTAGCTGCTTTTTCATAGTCTTCTTGAAGCACAGCTTGTTCTAATAATTCGTTAAGCTCCTGAGTTGTGTGTTTTGAATAGGTTTCGCCAGATTGATTACTTTCTTCTTCGCGACCAAATGTTTCTGGATTAGAAAGAACGTCATCAATTTCTTGTGAGTCCTTATCGCTTTCCATAGAATTTGATTTTAAATAAATTCCTGCCTTATCCAAAATATTTTTATAAGTAAATATCGGAGCATTAAAACGCAATGCTAATGCTATGGCATCAGAGGTTCTTGCGTCGATTATTTCTTCAATTTTATCTCTTTCGCAAATTAAGCTTGAGTAGAATACTCCATCGACTAATTTGTGGATAATAACTTGCTTTACTACAATGTCAAATCGTTCTGCAAAGTTTTTGAATAAATCATGTGTTAATGGGCGAGGCGGTTTTATCTCTTTTTCCAAAGCAATAGCAATTGATTGTGCTTCAAAAGCTCCAATTACAATTGGTAACTTTCGTTCGCCATCAACTTCATTCAAAATCAAAGCATAAGCGCCATTTTGAGTTTGACTGTATGAAATTCCTTTTATCGATAATTTAACTAAGCTCATAAGTTGCAGACGTATAGGGTATTACTACCTCTTTTAATTAGAATTTTATGTAAAAAATAAAAGTGCAATTTTAATCAAAAAATATGGAACAAAAAAGCTACCTAAAGCAAAGATACGATTATCTTATTTTTAGGTAGCATTATTTTTGTATAGAATTTTTTAAATCTATGAATGTTGTGCTTTAAAAGCTTTTAATTTTTCAATTAATTTAGGTACAATCTCAAAAGCATCCCCAACAACACCATAATCTGCTACTTTAAAGAAAGGAGCTTCAGGGTCGTTATTGATAACTAATTTTACTTTTGACGAGTTAATACCTGCAATGTGTTGTATAGCACCCGAAATACCTATTGCAATGTATAAATTTGTTGCAACTGGCTTTCCTGTTTGTCCTACGTGTTCACTGTGAGGTCTCCATCCTAAATCTGATACTGGTTTAGAACATGCAGTTGCAGCTCCTAGTACAGCAGCTAAATCTTCTACTAATCCCCAGTTTTCAGGCCCTTTTAATCCACGACCACCAGATACTACTATATCAGCATCAGCGATAGATACTTTTCCAGTAACTTTTTCTACAGATTCTAATTTTACTCCAAAATCATTGTCTCCAATTGTTGGGTTAAAATCTTCTTCAGTTGCAGAACCAGCACTTTCATAAATACCGTATGAGTTTTTAGCTAGAGCTAGTACTTTTACATCAGTATTGATTTCTGTGATATTGAAAGCTTTGTTTGAAAAAGCATTTCTTTTTACTTGAAATGGTGATGTGCTTACAGGCAATCCTACAACATTTGATGCAAATCCAGCTTCTAAGGCTACTGCAACTAATGATGAAAGGTAAATACTGTCGGTACTAGAAGATAGTAAAACTACTTTAGTTCCTTCTTTTTCTGCTGCTTGTTTGATAACATCTGCGTAAGCTTTAGCTGTAAAGCCAGCTAATTTATCATTAGTTACTTTAAGAACTTTATCAACTCCGTATTTAGATAATTCGCTTACGTCGTTTGTATTTATTGTTAATGCGGTAACAGTTGTTCCTAGTGTTTCGGCAATTTTTTTAGCGTATGAAGCCAACTCAAAAGCTACCTTTTTAAATTTTCCTTCTGCAGATTCTGCATATATTAATATTGACATACTATTTTTTGTTTAAAAGTTTAAAGTTCAGGTTTATGATTTAAACCTGAGGCTAAATACTGATTACTAGATTACTTTTGCTTCGTTGTGTAATAAATTGACTAACTCATCTAAATTGTCAGCTGAAACTAATTTCACTGCAGATTTTGGAGCTGGTTTTTCAAATTTTACCGCTTTAGTGTTAACAGGAGCATCAACTGGTTCTACAATTGCCAAAGCTTTTGTTCTTGCAGTCATGATTCCTCTCATGTTTGGAATACGTAAATCTTTTTCTTCAACCAATCCTTTTTGACCACCAATAATTAATGGCAAACTAGTACTTACAGTTTCTTTACCACCGTCAATTTCACGAACAGCTTTTACGTTAGTACCGTCTACAGTTATGTTTGTGCATGAGTTTAAAAAGTTGTATCCTAAAATTCCTGAAATCATACCAGGAACCATTCCACCATTATAATCTAATGATTCTTTTCCTGCAATAACTAAATCATAGCCACCGTTTTTGATAACTTCAGCAAGTTGTTTTGCTACGAAAAAACCATCAGTTGGATTAGCATTTACACGAATTGCTTCGTTTGCACCGATTGCTAAAGCTTTACGTAAAGTTGGTTCAGTATCAGGTCCTCCAACATTTACTACAGTAACTGTAGCACCTTGTTGTTCCTGAAACCAAATTGCACGTGTTAAGCCAAATTCGTCGTTAGGATTAATTACATATTGTACGCCATTAGTATCAAATTCTGAATCACCATTGGTAAAGTTAATTTTTGAAGTAGTATCAGGTACATGACTGATGCAAACTAATATTTTCATAAGTATATATTTTAATATTTCTAAATACGTTTCCACAAATTTAGAAATATAATCCGAATAATTTACTATGCATGCATAATAATTTTGAAAACTATTACGATTTCGCAGATTTACAATTTTAATTTAAGATTTAACATGAAATAGCCAGATAAAGTCTTGTAAATGTTCTCTTCTGTATAATTATCGAATCGAGATAGTGAAATTTGTTGATTATTTTTAATATTTAAAATATCATAACCAATTATACTGATTTCGACTTTTGATTTAGGGAAAACATATCTAAATTTTGGGTTTAATTCATATATGTCATTAGAAGAAATCCTAGACATGAATTTTTTGTATGAAAACTTGGTTACAAAGGAGAATTCTTCAGAAAATTTATAGCTAAGTTCTGTGTAGGGATTTAGTACAGATAAATAATTTGAAGACAATTCATCTCTGTAGTTATCTTTTACGTACAAATAGCCTGCCTCTATTTGAAAACTTGTTTCTTTAAATCTTGAAAGTATAGAAAAATAACCAGAGATGGATTTAGAATTCAAGCTTTGATTTTGATTATTATAAAAGAAATCTTTGTTACTTTCAGAATAGGATGCGCTACCTCTAACTGAAAAAGGGATTTTAGAAAATGTTTTCTCTAAAAACAATAAAGAATTAAATCTGTTCTCAAGTGGTGCTAATTTATATGAAAAAGTAGTAAGAGTTGAAGTAGAGATTGAATTGCTTGAAATGATGTTTTTTGATTTTAAATATGAAGTATTTGCAATTAAAGAAAATCTATTTTTTGAATAATAATAATCTGCTGCGATGTATTGATTAGGAAATAACATATCAAACTTTATGTCTTGGTTTGTGAATATAGTCCGATAGTTACCGATTATTTCATTCTGTATTAGGTTGTCTACTTTGACTAGATTATTGTTTTTACTGTAACTTAGTTTAAGATAGTGATTAGAGTCGAATTCTTTTTTTAGAGTGAATTTTGGTGCAAAAAATGTTTTAGAACTTGTTTCATCATTAAATATGTAGTTGATTTTAGAGTAGGATAATGATGATGTAAAAGTAGTTTTCTTGAATAGTTTAAATTTTGTGTCAAAACCTGCATTGTTGCTCTTTTTGTTTAAATCTATTCTGTTGTCAAATTGTGAAAATTGAATTTCATTATTTTGAAAGAACTCTTTTTTTGTATCTGACTCAAAGAATAAATTAAAATTCACAAATTTTAATTTAAAAAAATAGTTTGCTTTTAATGCGATTTCATTTTTATGTGTTTTAGTCTTTTGGATTATTTCATAGTTCGAATCCTTAAAAATTAGGTTTAAAAATTCGTTGTTTGAGTTTATGTTTAAGTCATTTTTTGATTCCAGAATATTCTGTTTTAAATTTAAACTTAGTCCATTGTCTTTTTTGAAAATAGTATTAAAGTTGAATTGGTGGGTTAAGTCAAAATTTGAGAATTCTATTTGATTAGATATAAGATTTGAATTGTTCTCAATTTCTGATTTATTATTATTATCTAATCCAGAAAAAGAAGCTTTGTAATTTAATAATGATTTGTCATTAAGTTTTGCTGCAATATCTAAATGTGAAATATTTATCTTAGATTTTTCACTTATACTCTTAATTTCTCTATTTACAATAGGGTTAGGTTCAGTAAAGTATTGTTGTGTGATTGATTGTTGTTCTATTTGATCAGTATTATTAATAATAGAGTAAAAATTTATTTGAATTTTTTTTATGGGAGAATATTTTAGGTTTAATCCAGTGAAGTATGAAGATCTTTTTTGAACATTATTTCCGATAGTTAAAAAACGAGGGAGTTCATCATTTCTTGTGAAAGTAGTTTCTCCATTTGTGTTTTCTTCTTTTTGATTCACAAAATTTAGATAGTCATCAATAGAAATAGATAATTGCCCAGTATTATTTGAATCACTTATTAAACTCGCTAATAGTTTTTTCCTAAAGCTAAATAAAGTAGAATGTAGTTTGTATTTAGAGTCATTTCCAAGGCCTGTTTCAATATTTCCTGTTATCTTGTTTTTGAATTTTTCTTTTATATTTATATTTATTGCAGTAATGTCTGATTTTTCATTTGTCTTAAGGTTCTTGAATTCAGTATAGTTTTTTATTAGTTCGATGTTTTTTATCATTTCTGAACTAATATTTTCAGTAGCAATTTTTTGTTGATTTATAAAAAATTCTTCTCCATCAATTAATAGCTTATCGATGCTTTTGCCATTTGCTTTGATTTTTCCTTGTTGGTCAATATCAAGTCCAGGAAGTTTTTTGATTACATCTTTCAATGTTTCTTCAGTTCCATTCATGAATTTTTCTACTTTATACCGCAAAGTATCTCCAATCTCCGTAATGCCCTTATTCTCATTTTTTATAATGACATTTTTTAATTCAATTCGATTTTCTTCAAGGAAGATATCTTCTAGATTTAAATTTTTTTTATCTATTTCAATTCTTTTGATAAGCGTAGCGTAACCAAATGCTGTTATTTTAATGTTATAACTTGCTTTTTCTTTTATTTCTAATTTGTAAAAACCATATTTATCAGTTTGAATAAAAGCGATAGTGTGGTCTGTTGTAATATTTTTTATTTGTACTGTCGCTTGGTCAACAGGAATATTTTTAGAATTAATAATTTTTCCAGTAATGGTATTTTGTGAATGTAGTTTTATTGTAAGTAGAAAAAAAAGTAGATAAATTGCTTTTTTTAAATAAAATTCATTTTGATAACATTTATGTATCATATACTTATCTTCTTTGTGCGAGGTATTCTTCAAAACTCATTTCTTTGGCTGTGTTATTTGGTAGCTCAATTGTTGTGTTTTCTTCGCTAAAGGCTAGTTTTTGAAAAATCAAAATAGATTTATCGTCTAATTCTAATTGAATAATAAATCCAGGGAGACCGTTGTAAAACATTGGTCCGTCATTTACAGGGATTTCTTCAGTATACCAAGCTGTAATGTTTTGGTTAGCATTGAATTCTGTGTTTTTTGTTGTTGCCTTTTTGCAAGTGAAACCATTTATAACTTTAGTTTCATTAGATAATTTCCAGTTGTGGACTGGAAGATTTATTTTTACGTTAGAATCTACTCCATTACTTGTTATTAGGACTTTATATGTTTTTAAATCAAAATCTTTGTAGTTAACTACAGCAGAAGAAAAACGAACAGTTGATACTGTTGGTATTTTATCGCCATTTTTCTCTATGTAAGTGGTGTCAGTTGATGTTTTTTGATTGCTGATAAGTTTTTGAATTGATTTTTTTTGAGAATAAACGTAGCTAAAAGTTTCTATTTTTTTTGCTTTATCAGGTAAAGTGGTATTGTCTCCTCGACCATTTAGTTGTTGTCTAGTGTATATGCCTTTCAGACTTTGTGAGTGTATTTGACTAGAAAATAAAAAAATGAGTAAAATGATGCTTGCTTTCATAAAAATAAAGGTTCTAATTTAGGTTAAGTTTTTTGTTAAAATAGTTTGCTTGAATTTATTTGAAAGATGGTAAATCTATGCAACATTTTTTAGAGTTGCAGAGATTAAAAGAAATGTTTGGATGTTATTAATACCAAGTGCAATGATGAATTTCAGTGGTGGTTGTATTTCCTGCCATATCAGGATCACTTGTTTCGGTAGATGCTAAATAACAAAACCAAATTTCGTCTTCTTTACTTGATGTTGTTTTATCAGTAGATATTAATTCTTTTTTGTTTAAAACAATTAGCTTTGAATTTTGATTGTTTGCCATTGCTAATCCTGAGAAAGTTAGGATTACTGCTGAGGTTAAAAATCTTTTTTCCATTATGGTTTAAGTTTTTTGTTTAATGTCTGCCAAGGTAAATAACTGAAATAATAAAAGCAAGAAATATTTTACATTTAGTAGTGAGAATTATAAGAAAATAATTTATTTTTGAAATCTAAATAGCCATGGTTGTTAGTTTTTAGAATTAAAATGCATTTTTTTAAATCAAGGGGGAGGAAAAAATTATCTTTTTTGTGAGTTGATTTTTTATTTACATCGATTTCGTAAGTTGTATGTTTTAAAGGATAAAAGTTAATATGCTAGCAAAACACAGGTAGATACGAGACTTCTTGTTTTTTAAACTAAATTTATGCTCTTAAGTAATTTAAAATAATTATTTTTGCTTTTCAGAAAATTACAACAACAATAAAAAATATGAGAACAATACAATTTAGAGAGGCCATTTGTGAAGCGATGAGCGAAGAAATGCGTCACGATGAATCCATATATTTAATGGGCGAAGAAGTTGCAGAATATAATGGTGCATACAAAGCATCAAAAGGTATGCTTGCTGAGTTTGGTGAAAAAAGAGTAATTGATACACCAATTGCAGAACTTGGTTTTACAGGAATTGCAGTTGGATCTGCAATGAATGGTTGTCGTCCAATTGTAGAATATATGACTTTCAACTTCTGTTTAGTTGGTATTGATCAAATTATAAATAATGCTGCCAAAATGCGTCAGATGACAGGAGGACAATTTAATGTGCCTATCGTTTTTCGTGGACCAACTGCTTCAGCAGGTCAATTAGGAGCAACACACTCTCAAGCTTTAGAAAACTGGTTTGCAAACACACCAGGTCTTAAAGTTGTAGTACCATCTACACCTTATGACGCAAAAGGACTTTTGAAATCAGCTATTCGTGATAATGACCCTGTAATCTTTATGGAGTCAGAGCAAATGTATGGTGATAAAGGTGAAGTGCCAGACGGAGAATATACAATTCCTCTAGGAGTTGCTGATGTTAAACGTGAAGGAACTGATGTAACAATTGTGTCTTTTGGAAAAATTATAAAAGAAGCATTTATAGCAGCTGATGAATTGGCTAAAGAAGGTATCTCTTGTGAGATTATCGATTTAAGAACAGTTCGTCCAATGGACAAAGATGCTATCTTAGCTTCAGTTAAGAAAACAAATCGTTTAGTAGTTCTTGAAGAGGCTTGGCCATTTGCAAGTATATCTTCAGAGATTACATATATCGTACAAGAACAAGCGTTCGATTTCCTTGATGCGCCAATACAGCGTATCACAACTGCAGATACACCTGCACCTTACTCTCCGGTATTGCTTAAAGACTGGTTGCCAAATGCTGGTGATGTCATAAAAGCAGTAAAGAAAGTAATGTATAAAAAGTAAGAAAATTAACAATACTAATAAAACTTCATCATTTTCTTAATTGATGAAGTTTTTTTTTGGATTATGAAAAGAATAATTATACTCAGCCTGTTTTTTATATTCGCATTTGTGAATGGCATTTTTGCACAAACAAAAGTGAGTGGAATCGTCTTAGATAAATCCAATCAGCCAATTCCGTTTGCAAACGTAGTTTTTAAAGGAACCAATATTGGAATCGTTTCCAATGAGGACGGGCGTTTTTATTTAGAATCGCCAAATACTTATACTACTATCGTTGTTGCTTCGGCAGGCTTTTCGGAAAAAGAAATTACACTAGAAAAAGCAGTTAACTACAATTTTAAAGTTGTTTTGAACGAAGCCGAAAGTTTAAACGAGGTAGTAATTTATACTGGTAAGACTTCGAAAAAAAATAATCCAGCGTTGGATATTCTTAGAAAAATCTGGGAAAGAAAACGTAAAAATGGATTGTACCAGTTTAAACAATACCAGATGGAGAAGTACGAAAAAGTGGAATTCGATATGAATACCATTGATAGTGCTTTTATGAAGAACAAAATTTTTAAAGGAATGGAGTTCATCTTTAAGCAAGTAGATACTTCTAGGGTTACAGGAAAAACATATTTGCCTATTTTTATAAATGAATCTTTGTATGATGTATATGGAGATAATAATATAAAGAAAGTAAAAGAGATTATAAAAGGAAGTAAAACCTCTGGATTTAATAATAATCAGCAAATATTAGCTTTTGTAAAAGATCTGTATTCCGATTATAATATTTATGATAATCACCTTACCTTTTTCGATAAAAGTTTTACAAGTCCATTGTCTACAACGGGGATTGATGTGTATAACTATGTTCTAAAAGACAGTACATTTATAGATAATAAATGGTGTTATAATATTGTCTTTTATCCGAGACGTAAAAACGAATTGACTTTTAAAGGAGATTTTTGGGTAAATGATACCACATTTGCGATCAAGAAAATTAATATGGCAGTTACAAAAAGTGCTAATATTAACTGGGTAAAAGATATTTATATTGAGCAAGAATTTGACGTTGTAAGTGATTCTATTTTCCTTCTTACGAGGGATTATATGATGTCGGATTTTGCTTTAAACAAAAAAGAAAACTCTAAAGGAGTGTATGGAAAGAGAACTTCATCTTACAGAGATCATAAGTTTAATATACCAAAACCAACTGCTTTTTATAAAGAAGAAGTTAACTATATAGATAACGAAGTATATAATAGACCGGATGAATACTGGGAAGAGAATCGTTTCGAAAAACTGACCAAAGACGAACAAGGAGTTTATAAAATGCTTGATACCTTGCAAACAGTCAAGAGATTTAAACAACTCTATAGTTTGGTTTCAATACTGGGTAGTGGTTATATAGAGTTTCCGAAATTTGACTACGGACCTATATTCTCAACATTTGGATATAATGAAGTCGAAGGCCTTCGTGTGCGAGTTGGAGGAAGAACGTATTTTGGTCCAAATGATCCATGGCGTTTACAAGCCTACACCGCTTATGGTTTTGATGATAATAAATTTAAATACGGACTTTCAGGGAAATGGATGGTCGATAAAAAGAATCGTCTTATTATCTCGGGAGGAAATAGGAGAGATGTGGAACAAATAGGAGCTAGTTTAACAACAACCAATGATGTCTTAGGGCGAAGCTTTGCTTCATCGGCTTTATTTACAACAGGAAGTAATGGGAAATTAACGAATATTAATTTAACCAATGTCGCTGCCGAAATAGAACCAATCAAGAACCTAACATTTCAAGTAGGATTATCATACCGTACGTTAGAATCTGCTTCGAATACGTTTAGTTTAGATTATTATACAACTATGCCTTCAGTAACAAATCCTGGGGGAGTTATAGCAAATGGAGTAAAACAATCAGAAGCAAATATCCAGATAGAATACACTCCAAATCGTAAAACAATCGGTTTTGGTGTCGAAAGAAATAATGTAGATAGTCCGTTTAGTAGATTCTTTATTAATTATAGTCATGGATTTAAAGGAGTATTGGGCAGTGATTTCAAATACGAAAAAGTTCAGTTGTATTATAAGCAACCTATAATTATTGGGCCTCTTGGACGCACGAATCTTATTTTAGAAACAGGAAAAACATTCGGAACAATACCGTTAGGGTTAATGAGTGTGATTCCTGGAAATCAAACTTATTTTACAATCGAAAATACATTTAGTAATTTAAATTTCTATGAGTTTGTAACCGATCAATATACAACTCTACAATGGGATCATAATTTTGGAGGACGACTTTTTGCCCGAATCCCATTTATGCGAAAACTCAATTGGAGAGAAATTATTGGAGCTAAGGCAGTTTACGGAACCATATCTGATGCCAATAGAGCCATTAATGCTTCGGGATTAGAATATGTTGCACCCGAAAACATATATTGGGAGTACAGTGCAGGAATTGGAAATATCTTTAAAGTATTCCGTATTGATTTCTCTTGGAGAGGTAGTTATTTAAACGCACCCGATGCTAGCAAATTTGCAGTAAAAGGATCTTTCGGATTCTACTTCTAGTAAATAAATTAAAGATAATAGAATATACAAAGACGCCAAGTCGCTTAATTTAGCAACTTGGCGTCTTTTGCCTGAAATAAAAACACAGTATTTGTTATTTCGATAAATCAATAAATTTGTTTATTTTTAGGAGCCAATCCTGCTATCCGTTATATCTTTATGTTAAAAAGAAACATAAAGGATGCCACTTCTATCAGGGCTAAATTCAGATTATGCAAGAAGCAATCGATTATCTTTCAAAGAAGAGTCCAATTTTTCAGGCAATCATCCAAGAATATGGATTGCCTCCAATCCCAAAACGACCACAAGGTTTTGAAACATTGGTGTTGCTTATTCTGGAACAGCAAGTATCTATAGATTCAGCCAAAGCTACATTTTTAAAAATCAAAGCACATACAATTTGTGTACCCGCTACATTGGCAAATTTGTCAGATGAAGAGTTTCGTGCATTGGGCGTAAGCCGACAAAAAACAGCTTACATTAAAGTATTGGCTTCAGCAATATTAAATAATGAAATTAATATTGAGAGCTTGGCAACAAAATCAGCCAAAGAAGTTCGGGAGGAACTCATAAAACTAAAAGGAATCGGAAATTGGACTATCGATATTTATCTAATGTTTTGTCTTCAAGAGCCCGATTTAATTCCACTTGGGGATATTGCAGTAGTAAATACAATCAAAGAATTACTTGATATTCATGACAAAGAAGAGATGGAAATTCATACCTCACAATGGAGTCCATATCGTTCTTATGCTACATATTTGCTTTGGCATTATTATTTAAAGAAACGAAAAAGAACAATTACCTATTAATTGCTTGTTTATTAAAACTTAATGATGATATAACAGTATTTTTTTATTGTAAAAAGGGATACTTTAACTACTTTTGCAATCGAAATTAAGAAAAATAATAAACAATAAAAATGACCGCAGACAAACTAACAACTTTCGATGTTTTAATCGAAATACCAAGAGGAAGCAGAAATAAATACGAGTACGATTTTGATATTAAAAGAATGCGTTTCGATAGAATGTTATTCTCTTCAATGATGTACCCAGCCGATTACGGATTTATTCCTGAAACTTTAGCTCTTGATGGTGATCCATTAGATGTATTGGTTTTGGTAAATGAGCCAACTTTTCCTGGATGTGTTATGGAAGTAAAACCAATTGGTGTTTTCCATATGGCAGATGACAAAGGACCAGATGAGAAAATTATTTGTGTACCAGTTTCTGATCCAATTTGGAATTCATTAGAAGACCTTTCTGATATTAATGCCCACTTACTTAAAGAAATTGAGCATTTCTTCCAAGTTTATAAAGATTTGGAAAACAAGAAAGTAGATGTTGGTGGATGGGGAGACGTAACAGAAGCGTTTGCTATTATTGCAGAATGCACAAAACGTTTTGACGATATCGAAAACAAACCAGAGGGATTATTTAGTATTAAATAATTTAACCCTATATATTTTATAAAAAAAGCAATACTCTGTTAAGAGTATTGCTTTTTTGTTTAAATTCGTTTTGTTACAGTATTAATATTAACCAAAATACCATTAAAAATTATGAATGCATTTATGATTTACTTGCCAATTGTTATGGCAATTATAGGATTACTTTTCATGGCAATAAAAAGGACTTGGGTGTTAAAACAAGACGCTGGTGATGGCAAGATGAAGGCCATTTCAGACCACATTTATGAAGGAGCATTGGCTTTCTTGAAAGCTGAATATCGATTGCTCACATTTTTTGTAATAGGAGCAAGTATTGCTTTAGCGGGAATTTCATTTATAGTACCCACCACACATATATTAATTGTTGTAGCTTTTATTTTTGGAGCATTTTTTTCAGCATTAGCTGGAAATATGGGGATGAAAATAGCAACCAAAACAAATGTTAGAACTACACAAGCCGCAAGAACTAGTTTGCCACAAGCATTAAAAGTATCTTTCGGCGGTGGAACCGTTATGGGATTAGGAGTTGCCGGATTAGCTGTTTTAGGGTTAACCGGTTTTTTTATAGTATTTTTTCAAGTATTCATGAATGGAGTTTGGACTTCATCTGAAGATATGACTAAGGTTCTTGAAACATTAGCAGGGTTTTCTTTAGGAGCTGAATCAATAGCACTGTTTGCAAGAGTTGGAGGAGGTATTTATACCAAAGCTGCCGATGTAGGTGCCGATTTAGTTGGTAAAGTAGAAGCTGGAATTCCAGAAGATGACCCGCGTAATCCAGCTACAATTGCAGATAATGTTGGAGACAATGTTGGAGACGTTGCAGGAATGGGAGCCGATTTATTCGGATCGTATGTGGCAACAGTTTTGGCCGCAATGGTTCTTGGTAATTATGTGATAAAAGATATGGGTGGAAACATTCAGGATGCTTTTGGAGGTATAGGTCCAATTTTGTTGCCAATGGCAATTGCAGGTTTCGGGATTTTATTCTCTATTATAGGAACAACATTGGTGAAGATATCTGATGATAATGCAAAGGAAGCACAAGTGCAAAAAGCATTGAATATAGGAAACTGGGTTTCGATTGTTTTAACAGCAATAGCTTGTTACTTCTTAGTAAAATATATGCTTCCAGAGACTATGACGATGAGTTTCTTTGGAGAAGGTTCTAGAGATATCTCTTCAATAAGAGTATTTTATGCTACGATTGTTGGGTTAATTGTAGGAGGAGCAATTTCTTCGGTTACAGAATATTATACAGGATTGGGAACAAAACCAGTATTAGCAATTGTACAAAAATCAAGTACAGGTGCTGGAACAAATGTAATTGCAGGATTGGCAACAGGAATGATTTCTACATTTCCTACTGTGCTTTTATTTGCTGCTGCAATTTGGGCATCTTATGCGTTGGCAGGATTTTATGGAGTAGCATTAGCAGCATCGGCAATGATGGCAACAACAGCAATGCAATTGGCAATTGATGCTTTTGGACCAATATCGGATAATGCAGGAGGAATCGCTGAAATGAGCGAATTACCAAAAGAAGTACGTACTAGAACAGATATATTAGATTCAGTAGGAAATACTACTGCTGCTACAGGAAAAGGATTTGCAATTGCTTCGGCAGCATTAACCTCATTAGCGTTGTTTGCAGCCTATGTAACTTTTACTGGAATTGATGGAATTAATATTTTTAAAGCACCAGTTTTGGCAATGCTTTTTGTGGGAGGAATGATTCCTGTAGTTTTCTCAGCTTTAGCTATGAATTCAGTAGGAAAAGCAGCAATGGATATGGTTTATGAAGTACGTCGCCAGTTTAGAGAAATTCCTGGAATAATGGAAGGAACAGGAAAACCAGAATATGCAAAATGTGTAGATATTTCTACTAAAGCAGCTTTACGTGAAATGATGTTACCTGGAATCTTAACAATAGGCTTTCCTATTGCAATTGTACTTTTAGGGAAATTGGTTTACGGAAGTAACAATCAACTAATCGCCGAAATGCTGGGAGGTTATATGGCAGGAGTTACCGTTTCGGGAGTTCTTTGGGCAGTTTTCCAAAATAATGCTGGAGGAGCTTGGGATAATGCCAAAAAATCTTTTGAGGCAGGAGTGCTTATTAATGGAGAAATGACCTATAAAGGCTCGGATGCACACAAAGCGGCGGTAACGGGAGATACAGTTGGAGATCCGTTTAAAGATACATCGGGACCATCAATGAATATTTTGATAAAACTAACTTGTTTGATAGGATTGGTAATTGCCCCAATATTAGGAGATGGGCATGCTGCTTCAGGAATGAATGAAGGAGGTTCTTGCTGTGCAAAAACAGAAATGCATGGAGGACACTCAAAATGTGATAGTTCAAAAATGGCGACTATGACAAGAGAAGAATGTGCACAAATGTGTAAGGAAAAAGGATGTAGCCCAGAAGAGACAGCAAAATGTTTAGCTAATTATGATGCAAACGGGAAATACCTTCATAAAAGAACCGATTGTTTTGATACAACAAAATATACCAAAACAGATGGAGTTCGTGTTGAAATTGTAAACATAAATGGTCAGGTTGTCGGGACAGTTATAACTACTGTAAGTGGAAAAGTTGATAGAAAGGTATTTAAAGGTACAGAAGCAGAAGTAAATGCTCAAATTGACGCTTTGAAATAAAACAATATTCCCAAAGGTCTAGACTTTGAAAAACATTTAAAAACAAAAAATGCCTCTTAATCTAGAGGCATTTTTTTATGATAAGAGTTAAGTATACAATCCATTTGAATGTAAGTACTAGAATTTTCGTTTTTGATAAGGAGTTCCTTGACCATCTTCGCAGTAACTCTTCAGACTTAATAAGAACATAGCCCAATTGTAATTGCACCATTGGTAAAATTCAGTTAATTCACGCCAATCAAAATGTTTGAGAACAACAGATGTTACTCCGTTTTTCTCGCTTAAGTCGAATGAAATCCCTGTTTTTACCCATTCAGGATCTGATTCTATACATTCCCAGAGTATTCTTTTGTTAGGTGATAATTCCATCACTTTCATTTTTGTGATATCATTATCTCCAAAACCAAACTCATTGACAAAACCCAATTCAGGCTTAACAGTTAGTTCCTCAGTCCAAACGGCACCGAGTCCTGCTTGTGTTGTTAGTACTTTGTAAACATCTGCAATGGGAGCTTTGATGTAATTAATATGCTCGATTTTTTCCATTTTCAAAATAGGTTATATTTTATAAATATAAAGTTAACAAGTTTTTTATCACTCCAACAAAAAATGTCTTTTTTTGAAAGTGTATTTATCTAAGGGTCATGTGGTAATGTATATCGGATGATTTCTGAAAGATACCTATTTATTAGATTTTTGCAGAGATATCGTATTATATGAATAAAAAAAAACAGTAGCAAAAATGTTTTACTACTGTTTAAGTTTTTATAATAGGTATAAGGTGTATTCTAAAATAATCCGTTTAATTCGGCATCAATTCTGTTGATAATGTCTCCTAAATCTTCTGGATTATCTACAAAGTTTATATTGTCAACATCAATTATTAAAAGTTTCCCTTTAGTGTAAGTCTGTACCCAAGCTTCATAACGTTCGTTTAAGCGGCTTAAATAATCAATAGAAATCGAGTTTTCGTATTCACGGCCACGTTTGTGTATTTGCCCTACCAAATTAGGAATAGAACTCCTTAGATAAATTAATAAATCAGGTGGTTTTACTAATGATTCCATTAGTTCAAACAACGATGTATAATTTTGGAAATCACGACTTGTCATTAATCCCATGGAGTACAAATTGGGAGCAAAAATATAAGCATCTTCGTAAATGGTTCTATCCTGAATAATTTTTTTACCACTTTCACGAATTTGTTGCACTTGACGGAACCTGCTGTTTAAGAAATAAATCTGTAAATTAAATGACCAACGTTCCATTTGATGGTAAAAATCATCAAGATATGGATTGTCAACAACATCTTCAAAATGGGGTTCCCACTTGAAATGTTTAGCGAGTAATTTGGTTAGAGTTGTTTTTCCTGCGCCTATGTTTCCTGCTATTGCTATGTGCATTACGGTATTATGATTTTATAATTTGTAATTCCTCTAAATGTAAAAATAGATAAAATTTGGTCTTTGTAGTAGAAATTCCCAAACGTTTTTTCTGAAATTTCGATTTGCATCAGATTGTCCATTTCGGGCATGTTGATATCTTTAAAAAACAACAAATTATCTTTCTTAAAAAGATACTGATGATTGTTAAGAATAGTTACGTCATCAAAATTAGGGATTTTTCCTAAAGCAACTATTTTCCCAAAGATATCACAAGAAAACAAATTGTTTTTTTCGTCAATCCAATAAAAGACATTGAAATTTGTTTGGTAGTATTTTATGTTATCTGAAAGGGGTGTCGAAACAGTTTTGTATTCATCTTTTAAATAATTATAGAGACCAATTTGTTGATTTAATGTGTTGTAAACCCAGAGTTGGTTTTGAGAAGCAATTCCAATTCCAGAAGCTAAAATTGGAGATATATTTTTAGAAAAATTAATCCTGTTTGTTTCATTAAATTGATTGTCAAGCAAAATTACAGTATTGAAATCTTCATAAAATAAAACAACCTTAAGTGGGTTTTCTAAATCGACTTTAGTAATCTTTCCTAAAGAGATGTTTTTATACTCGTATGCATCTTTGCCGTTAGTCTTTACAAAAAGATTGTCTTTTATTATATAGGCAAAACCAAAAGAATCAATTCCTAAAAATTGATCAGCATCAAAGGTGATGTTGTTTATTGTAGAAATCTGGATTTTCTTATCCTGAGAAAAAGCTACTGAAAATGAGCTAATAAGAATTAGAAGTATCAAGTTTTTATACATTGTTGTTTTGGTTTTAATAGCTCAAATTTTGAATAGACCAAATTACAAAAAATCTCAATTGCTATTTACTTTGTAGGTTGAACTAATTTATAGAACGCATTTTTTGTAATTATCTTATTTAAAAGTGCATTGGTCTATCAATTAAGGCAATTGATATATTAGTTTTTTTTGACTTTTAAATTGATGATACATTTGAATTAAATAATTTAAAAATAAGATATAATCAATTTAAAATAAGATCATTATGAATAAAATATTTTCTACGCTTATTATGATGTTTGGATTTTATCAAGCACAGGCACAAAAAGATTTTCAGGGAATGGCAATTTATGAGTCAAAAACACAAGTTCAAAAATTTGAGGGAATGTCAAATGGGAAAAATATTTCACCCGAAATGCAAAAGAATTTTGAAGAGCAAATGAAAAAAATGCTTGAAAAAACCTTCATACTTAATTTTAATCAGGTTGCATCAATTTATGAAGAAGAAAAAAAACTGGATACTCCAAGAAAAGTAGGAGATATTTCAGTTTCGATGATTGGTGGAAGTGGAGATGGAGGAGGAACCTTTTATAAAAATGTAAAAGACAAATCATACACAGTAGATAAAGAATTTATGGGTAAAGAATTCTTAATAGCGGATTCGTTGCCAAAAATCGAATGGAAGCTTGATGGGGAAACCAAATTAATAGGTGGTTATACTTGTTATAAAGCTACTGCAATTAAAAAGATCAATAGAAATTTTGGATCAAAAGACTCAGATACTAAGAAAGATAATGCTAAAAAAGAGGAGGCTAAAGGCAAGGATGAAAAAATGACAAATTTTATGGATGGTTTTGAAACTCCTAAAGAGATAGTAGTAACAGCTTGGTACACGCCAGAGATTCCTATAAATCAAGGCCCTGAGAATTATTGGGGACTACCAGGTTTAATATTAGAAATCAATGATGGTAGAACGGTTATTTTGTGTTCCAAAATTGTTATGAATGCTAAAGATAAAGTTGCAATAAAAGCACCGACAAATGGAAAAATAATTTCTCAGAAAGCATACGATGAAATTGTTGTTAAGAAAATGAAAGAGCTTGGGGAAATGAATCAGAATCGAAATAACACTAATGGTAGCAGAGGAGCCACCATAATAGTTCGCTAGTCAATGGTATTGTTTTTTAATCAGTTATTATAATAATGAAAAATACATTCTTTCTTTTAACCCTTTTGGTTACAACTTTGGCATTTTCTCAAAGTATAAAATACGATGGTTTTATACAGGATGGGAAAAAGCAGCCACTAGAAATGGCTAATATTATGGCTATAAACAATTCAACTAAAGCAATGGACTCCTATGGAATTACCAATGATAAGGGTAAATTTCAGTTAAGCTTAAAACAAAATTCATCTTATAGTATAAAAATTAGTTATCTCGGAATGAAATCAAAAGAGGTATCAATTACAACTCAGACAGAAAATATTTCTGAGAATATTATAATGGAGGATCTTGGAATAGAATTAGAAGGGGTTGAGATTGTACGTGAAATGCCAGTATCTATTAAAGGAGATACAATTGTTTATAATGCAGATTCATTTAAATCTGGAACTGAAAAAAAATTAGAAGATGTCTTGAAGAAACTGCCAGGAGTTGAGGTTAATGCCGATGGAGAAATAGAAGTAGAAGGCAAAAAGGTATCTAAGTTAATGGTAGAAGGAAAAGATTTTTTTGATGGAGATACAAAATTAGGAGTCAAGAATATTCCTGCTGATGCTATTGATAAGGTACAGGTATTAAGAAATTATAATGAAGTTGGAGCACTAAAAGGATTGGGGAATGATCAGGATAATGTTGCAATGAATATTAAATTAAAAAAAGGAAAGAAGAATTTTTGGTTTGGAGATATGACTGCTGGAATAGGAGTTGGAGAGCTAGACACTCGATATGTGATTAATCCGAAAATATTTTATTACAGCCCTAAATACAGTATTAATGTAATTACGAATTTTAATAATGTAGGCGAATTACCTCTTACAATTCAGGATTATTTTAAATTTACTGGAGGGTTTAGAAGTATGATGCAAAAGGGAGGGAGTAGTTTTGATGTTTCATCTAATGATCTTGGGATTTCGCTTTTACGTAACAATCGTGCAAAAGAAATAGAAACAAATTTCGGAGCAACAAATTTTACCTATTCAGTTACCAAATCATGGAATTTAAGTGGATTTGGAATTATTTCTTCGGCTACGACCGACCTAGAAACCAAATCGCAAACGACAATACTTGAATCTGGAGATCAGCAAAAAAATGATGAGTCAACGCATCAAAAAAATAATTTAGGACTTTTTAAATTAAGTTCTAGTTACAAGCCAAATGCAAAATTTCAGTTTGATTATGATATTTTAACAAAATTGTCTAAACAAGAAGAGAACAGTAGTTTGTTGCGAGAGGCTATTGTTGGTAATACAACTACTACTGAGGATATATTTACAAACAAAAAACAAGACCCAATCTCGATTAATCAGAACTTGAGTTTGTATTATACAAAAAATGATAAAAATATTTTTGCTTTTGAGGCACAGTATTTATATCAGGATGAAAATCCTTTTTACAATGCTAATTTACAAAGTCAGCCATTTGACTTGTCGGGGTATATTTCAGGTCAGGATAGGAATGATTTAAATCAGAATCGTTTTGTGAAAACAAATAAGTTAGATGCTAAATTTGATTACTATTATATGGTAACACCAAAGAGTAATATTAATGTAACGATTGGAAATACCTATTCATTTCAGAATTTTAATTCTCATATCTTTCAGATTCTGGATGATGGGACAACCAATAATTTAGATGCTGTTGAAAACAACAATCAAGTAAAATATAATTTTAATGATGTATTCCTAGGGTTGCATTATAAAATCTTGACAGGTAAATTTACCTTTACTCCAGGAGTGAGCGTACATTCTTATGCAATGAAAAATAATCAGTTGAGTTCAGATTATTTACAGAACTTCTTTAGAGTTTTGCCTGATTTATATGCTTTGTATCAGATAAAAAAATCAGAAACATTGACCTATAATTTTTCACTGACTAATAATTTTACTGATATCAATCAGTTGGCTTCAGGTTATGTTTTATCCAATTATAGTAATTTGTTTCAAGGGAATAGGTTTTTAGAGAATGCAACTTCTCAAGTACATTCTTTGCGCTATTTTAAGTACAATATGTTTAATTTTGAAAATATTTTTGCGAATGCAACATACACTAAAAAAGTTGATGCAGTAAAAACAAATTCTGATTTTACGGGTGTAAATCAATCTTCGATGCCATACAATTCTAATCTTGCCGATGAAACCTTTTCAGGAATGGGAAGTTATGGGCGGTCGTTTTTAAAGAACTATAAAGCTTCGTTAAGTGCTAGTGTAAACTGGTTTAAGTTTAATAATATTCAGAATGATTTGCCTTCAACAACCGAAAGCTTTAGTCAAAACTATACAGTAAAAGCTGCTACAAATTATAAGAGCCTACCTAATCTTGAATTTGGATATACCTTCTTACTGAATAAATATAGTGGTTCTACATACTATACCGATAAGCCTTTTGTTAAGTTGGATTACTATTTCTTAGAAAGTTTTTCTTTTGTAGCCGATTATGAGTTCTATCATTATTACAATAAAAACAAATCCATAGATAATGAATATGATTTCTTAAATGTCAGTTTGGTTTATCAAAAAAAGGATAGTAAATGGGAATATAAAGTAGCAGCAACCAATTTGTTAAACACAAAATATTTAAATGATGATAGCTTCTCACAGTTTTCTACTAGAGTTTCACAGTACACAGTTCAGCCTCGATATATACTATTTTCAATGAAGTATAATTTGTAGTCTTAAATGTGTTAATTTATTTTTTTAAGTTTTAAAAAGTAAGTATATTTGTGCATTTTAAATGATTAACTGTAATTTATTATGCGAAATTTTTTACCAACTACTTTAGTGCTTTTTTTTATTACTGCGATTTCATTTGCACAAAATGATACTATCGAAAGAGGTTCTTATTTGTTTATAGGTGATGATGTTTTGGAGTCAGCAATAAAATTAAATTTATTGGAAAACAATAAATATGAACTTGTATATTGGAAAGGAGATTATGAAGTAAAACAAGATTCTTTATTGTTAAAAGGTGATGAATTCATTTTTGATGTTGATTATACGTACGATGAACCTGATAATAGCGGAGAACTTAAAGTAACTTTTACACCTTCACTTTATAAAGGGGTGTATATTGGTACACAAAACGGCACAGGCTCGATTGAGTATCAAAGATTGACAGATATAGAGTATATATATGATAAGAATTCTGTTTATAATTTTAAGATCGACCACACACAATTTTTATATCTTGTTTATGAAGGATATGATAGCAGTGAGTCAAGTAAAGTGGTAAAATACGAAATACCAGCCCAAGCAACAGGAGTAATAATTAAGCACCAACCTTATTCAGAAAATCTAGAACTAAAAGGTTTTTTTGATAAAAAGAATAAGGAGATTTTGATTTCTGGATTATTGGATGAAAAACATATAGCTACATTTAAAAATGAAAAAGTAATTAGTAACCAGTCAGTAAAAGAAAAAGTACTTCCTTTAGAGAACAAAAAAATTACTAATTGGACATATCCAGGAAAAGAAGCAAGTATCACTGAGAATTGGGTTGAAGCAGCAGATAGTGCTGTTGCTCCCTCTGACATTACTACTAAAATAGATTTTAAACTCAAAGTAGAAAGTTCTTTAGCAAAAGCTATAAAAGTGACGAAGGCTAAAGGCAATAAGTTTTTGTTTGTATATTATGATAGCAATAATAAAGAGGCAAAGAGTGATTTTGATGCATTTATAAAAAGGCAAGAAGGGATCATAGCGTATAATTTTTATGAAGGGTATGATTCTAAATTTGATATGTACAATTATTATTTAGCAACCGGAAAAGATAAAAATTGGTTGAAAAAAAATAAAATTTCTAATTCGCCAAGTATAATTATATTGGATGAAGACGGTACAGTTTTGGCTACTGCAAAATCAAATTTAAACGATAAACAATATCAGTTTTTTTTTTATGATCTCAATATTAGATTTAAAAAAGCAAGTGCTTTGAAAAAATTTGAGCGAGTGCTCACTAATAAAAATGCAAATGATGCGGAGTTAATAAAAGCATTTAAAGATGTTTTAGTATTATTATCTGATCTTTCAGAAATTAAATATTTTAATTATTATATAGATGATAGTGAAAATTACATTACAGTTGCTAAAGGGGGGTTAGATGAAAAGCAAGTTCAGTTAGTTTGGGAAAACATTATTAAGACACATGAAAAAGATGTAAAACCGAACATGATACTGGTAGAATTGATTTTGGAAGAAATACAAGAGAGAGGATTTAATAAACAAGTTTTTTTAATAGACAAGGTTTTGAATGATACCGATTTTAAATCTATTGATTATTTGATAAAACATTATGATGAAATCGAAGCACAACGTGCGGTATATAATGCTAATAGTGGTAATCGTGTTGTTATAGGTGACTTAAGGGGCGAAATTTCAGATGCTTTGAAAAAGAGTACAGGTTGGTATGTTTATTTTGCGGGCCAGAAAAAATCTAGTCTAAAAAAAATAATTGAGGCATATAAAAATTTAATTTCTAGTAGAAAAGGTGATTTTGGATCGTATAAAAATTATTTTTATTTTTTGAAAAAAAAAGCAGTAAATGGAAATCCTGATAATCTGTATTTAAAAGAATTTGATGCTTACTTTAATACTAATTTGGCAATTCATGAAAATGCAATTGAAAGTTTAGATGCAATGTATAATACAGTTTGTATTTTTACACCCCATTTTAAATGGGGAGAGTTTAAGGAATACTATAGCAATCTATGCAACGATGTGGCTTGGTTTACTGTACTACATTCAAACGATGCTACATTTATAAAGAAAGCCATTAAGTGGTCGGAATTTAGTTTAGTTGTTAAAAAGAATGATCCAGATTATCTTAATACATTGGCGGAGTTATATTATAAAGACGGACAAAAAGAAAGAGCGATTAAGATGCAACAGCGAGTTGTAGAGCTCTTTAAGAGTAATGAGTTTGGTAGTGTTATAAAGAAAGCATTAGAAACATTAGCCAAAATGCAAAACGGAACCTATTAATATAACGTGCTGAAAAAAGTTGGCTCATTACTATTTCTTAGAAAGTTTTTCTTTTTAGCCGATTATGAGTTCTATCATTATTACAATAAAAACAAATCCATAGATAATGAATATGATTTCTTAAATGTCAGTTTGGTTTATCAAAAAAAGGATAGAAAATGGGAATATAAAGTAGCTGCAACCAATTTGTTAAATACAAAACATTTAAATGATAATAGCTTCTCACAGTTTTCTACTAGAGTTTCACAGTATACGGTTCAGCCTCGATACATACTATTTTCAATGAAATACAATTTGTAGTTTTTTGTGTATTAATCTTTCTCGTCCTAAAAATAAGAAGGTATATTTGTATAGCTTAACTAACTATATTTTATTATGCGAAATTTTTTGACAAGTACTTTGGTGCTTTTTTTCATGACTGCGATTTCATTTGCACAAAACCAAACTATCGAGAAAGGTTCTTATTTGTCTAAAGATGATAATCAAGGATTAAGAATAAAATTAAATTTATTGGAAAACAATAAATATGAACTCGTATTTTGGGAAGGAGATTATGAAGTAAAACAAGATTCTTTATTGTTAAAAGGGAAAGAAAAAAACAGGACTGTTTTTGATGTTAATTATACATACGATGGACCTGTGAATACTGGAAAACTTAAAGTAAAGTTTGAAGAAACATTATATTATAGTTTTTATATTGGTACACAAAACGGTACAGGCTCGATTCACTATCAAAAATTGTCAGATGTAGAGTTTGTAGATGATGGAGATTTGGCTTTGGATTTTGAGATTGACCACACACAATTTTTATATCTTGTTTATGAAGGATATGATAGCAGTGAGCCAAGTAAAGTGGTAAAATACGAAATACCAGCCAAAGCAACAGAAGTAATAATTAAGTACCAACCTTATTCAGAAAATCCAGAACTAAAAGGTTTTTTTGATAAAAATAAAAAGGAATTGGTCGTTTTTGAATTATCGGGTAAAAATCCGTTGACATTTCAAAACGAAAAAATAATTAGTAACCAGTCAGTAAAAGAAAAAGTACTTCCTTTAGAGAACAAAAAAATTGCTAATTGGACATATCCAGGAAAAGAAGCAAGTATCACTGAGAATTGGGTTGAAGCAGCAGATAGTGCTGTTGCTCCCTCTGACATTACTCCTAAAATAGATTTTAAACTCAAAGTAGAAAGTTCTTTAGCAGAAGCTATAAAAGCGACGAAGGCTAAAGGCAATAAGTTTTTGATTGTATATTATGATAGCAATAATAAAGAGGCAAAGAGTGATTTTGATGCATTTATAAAAAGCCAAGAAGAGATCATAGCGTATAATTTTTATGAAGGGTATGATTCTAAATTTGATGTGTACAATTATTATTTAGCAACCGAAAAAGATAAAGATTGGTTGAAAAAAAATAAAATTTCTAATTCGCCAAGTATAATTATATTGGATGAAGACGGTACAGTTTTGGCTACTGCAAAATCAAATTTAAACGATAAACAATATCAGTTTTCTTATTATGATGATCTCAATAATAGGCTTAAAAAAGCTAGTGCTTTGAAAAAATTTGAGCGAGTGGTCACTAATAAAAAAGCTAGTGATGCTGAGTTGATAAAAGCATTTCATGATGTCTCAGTATTAGCTAGTGCCTCAGGATATGAATATTATTATGAAGATACTAGTGAAAATGCTTTTGTAATTGCTAAGCCCGTTTTAAATGAAAAACAAGTTCAGTTAGTTTGGGAAAAGATTGTTAAGACACATGAAAAAGATGCAAAACCAAACATGATGCTAGTCGAATCGATTTTGACAGGAATAAAAAACCCAGGATTTAGTAAACTGGTTTTTGAGAAGGATAAAGTTTTAAATGCTATTGATTTTAAATCAATAGATTATTTGATGAAACATTATGATACAATCGATGCACAACGAGTACAATATAATGCGCAAGATAGTACTCGTGTTGCTATAGGGGATATAAGTAGTGAAATTTCAAATGCTTTGCAGAATAGTACAATTTTGTATGTTGATGGCAATATTGTAGAAAAATCAGATGAGAAAAAAGTATTGGAAACATTTAAAAAAATAGCTTCTATTGGAAAAGGTAATTTTGAATCATATAGAAGTTATTTTTATTATTTGGCAGCAAATGCAGCAAATGGAGATCCAGATAATACCTATTTAAAAGAATTTGATACTTATTTCAATACTTATTTAAAAGCAGGAGAAAATGCGATTGAAAGATTGGATGAAGTGTTTAATACTATTGATATTTCAGCATCTTATTATGATTGGAGAGAATTTAAAGAATACCATAGCAATCTTTGTAATGATGTAGCTTGGTACACAGTATTGCATTCAAACGATGCTGAATTTATAAAGAAAGCAATTAAGTGGTCAGAATATAGTTTAGTCGTTAAAAAGAATGATCCGTATTATCTTGATACATTAGCACAACTGTATTATAAAGACGGACAAAAAGAAAAAGCAATTAAGACGCAACAGCTAGCTATATCGCTCTTTGAGAATGTTGAGCAAGATACTAAGCAAGATATGAAGGAAACGTTAGTTAAAATGCAAAACGGAACCTATTAAATTAAGAAAGCCTTTGAAGATAATCTTCAAAGGCTTTTTTTTAGTTTTTAATTTTTATAGTTATCCTAATTTGATAATTATCTAAAGTTAGTTTTTTCTCTTCTTTACTACCGTTTGCACTAAGGTAATTTATAAGTATTGAATATTTTGGTGACTCAATTTTCTGGCTGATGTCATTGCTGTCTCTGTTTTTGAAACGAAGATAATTGGTGTCTATGAAATCCGATAATCTTAGCGGAATAATATCCTGATTTATTTTCAAATCAATACCGTAATTTTTTTGAATAGAGGAGATAGAATAACTGTTATTGTTTATTTTGATACACTCATTACAATCCAAATCAAGTCCCTTGTAGAAGTCAAAAGTGATGTCATATCCGTTAATATTCTGTATGTTTTTTGTGTTGTGATTATAGTAAAAATCATCTTTAGTGTCAGGCTTAGTATCATATTTGTAACGATATTGTAAACCTAAAGCTTCCATAATGAAGAGTGAACTTATGTTTTTCTGCGTTTTAATATTAATATTAAGTTTGTTACCCATAAAAGGCAAAAACGCTTTGACACTGTAATTATCTTTTATAAAATCGACAATGCTGCTGAGGTCTTTTTCTTCTTCGAAAGTTAGTTTTTGTTTTTTGGATTTTTCTACATATAATTCAAATCTTGATAGTTGGCTGTTTTTAGAAATGGTACTAGCACTTTGTGGTCCCACTAAAGAGAATAATGCAGCCAAACACATACTAATAGGAATGAATTTTATCTTGGGATTTTTTTGAATTAAAAAATAGCCTACAATAACACTTAACAAGATAGCCAATAATAGTACGTAGTAACGATCGTGTGTAAAACCATAAAGATTGATTCGGTATAAAATGGCCCAAAATAATAATCCTAATAAGGGAATTAACAAATAGTAAAACCAACGATTAAAAGTTCGGATCCAAAGATTTTCTGTTTCTTTTGCAATAGGTAATACCAATAAAAAAGAGAGAATGCCAAAAAGAGCAAATACCAAAACGAGATAAGAAACCCAGCCCACAGGAAGTGAAAGAGTCACCAGAATTTTAGCTTCATAGCAAATCAAAATAACCAGATACAAACTTATTAAAGGCAATAAAATAAATTGGGTAAAAGTCTTAAGCCCTTTTGGATAATTTAGTGTGAGAGGAACTTCTTTACTGTTTGTTTCAGGAACGCCAGCCAAGAAGAAAAGAGTATTAAAAATACCAGCAATAACAAAAAATAAGTATAAATAGATGTTTCGATTAAATTCTACATTAAATAAATTATCTACTGCTAAGATTGCCAATGATAAACCAGTATAAAGCACTATGCTGTAAAGACCGGCTGTAAGAATACGCAAGAAAAGCTGTTTATTGAATTCCCAAAATTCACCTTGATCGTATGTCTTTGGAATAAAACCAGCAAAAGAAACTAATAAGTGCAAAGCGATATTGAGTACTAAAAATTGTAAGATTTCAACATCAGTTAGTGATTGAGAAAAATTAAATACAAAACCTGTTACTAACCCTCCTAATAATAGGCTCGTTAGATACCGAATCCAATTCTTTTTTTGAGATGCTAGAAAATACAAACTAATAGATAAAAATAATACTAAGCACAAAGAAGAGCACATTAGGATTTTTTCGTAGAAAACTCTCGAATTATAATCTTCTTCAGAATGTATGATGGCAATGACAGTCCCAAAAATAGACGTTATGGTTTCTAGAGGGAATCTAGTTATGGTTTTTAGTATTGTTTGTGCTATATTTTGTAACGAAGGAAACTTACTCATCTTTTATCAGTTATTATGCACAAAGGAAAGCAAGCTGTAAGAGATTACCAAATAAAATAATTGCGATTAAAAAAGGACTCTAATGTTTTGTTGATTTTGTATTTTTATAAACGTTTCAAATATTAATGAGTCTTTTTTCTTATTAAATGACTAAGTTTGAATTATAAAATTAAAACGTATGAAAAAAATAATTACTCTTGTTTTGATTGCTTATGGAGGAGTGGCTTTTTCACAAGCAATTAAAAAACCTTTAGTTTCAGCAATTACAGATAAAGATCTTAGAACAGATATGTATCAGATGGCTGGAGATCATTTTAATGGGCGTGAAGCAGGTACTCTAGATGAATTAAAGGTATCGATGTGGCTAGCAAATAAAGCTAAAGAAGCAGGAATGGAACCATTAGGAGATGACGGAACGTATTTCCAGTTTTTTGATTTGTATAGACATCAGGTTAGCCCAAATTCAAAATTCAAAATAGGGAAAAAAGAATATAAATTGTGGAAAGAAGTTCTTGTAGCGGAAACCACAAATAGCAAAGTAGATGCATCGTTATTGTATTTAGGAGCTGCAACAAAAGAAGAAATCGAGAAAGCAAATATAAAAGGGAAAGCAGTTGTATTACTTGCTTCAAAACAAGGAATTGCCGATGATATTTCTCTTTTTGACAGACGTTATCCTGGTTTAGTAAGAAATAAATATTATGATCTTGTAGTAAAAAAAGGAGCAGTAGCTCTTATCATAGTTGCAGATGATTTAGCAGAAGAGAGCTGGTCGCAGGTAGAACCACAAATGACAAGAGGGGTTTATGGAATTGAAGGGTTTCGTGATAAGATAGGAGGAACTATGCCGGTGTTTTGGGTGCACTATGATCAATTAGGATATCTAAAAAGTACAAAAGATAAATTGTCTACAGAAGTAATTTCCGAGACTTATAAATATCCGTCAGTGAATGTTATCGGAAAAGTAGAAGGAACAGATCCTAAATTAAAAAATGAGTATGTACTTTTTAGCGGACATCAGGATCATGATGGAGTAAGACAAAAATACGGTCAGGATTCTATTTACAATGGAGCTGATGATAATGCGAGTACTTGTGTAGCAATGTTAGCTATTGCAAGAGCATATAAAAAGCAACCAGGAAAAAGAACTGCTTTATTTGTGTTTCATGGTTCAGAAGAGAGAGGGTTATTGGGTTCAAGATGGTATGCGTCAAACCCAACAGTTCCAGAGAAAAATATTGTTGCCGTATTAAACGGAGATATGATTGGTAGAAATAATGTAAATCAAGCGGCACTTTTAGGTTCTAGTTCACCTCATGAAAACTCCTCAGATTTGGTTAGTATTGCTAAAAGAGCCAATGACGAAGGACCAAAATTTGAATTAGATAAATTATGGGATAGACCAGAGCATCCAGAGTATTTTTACTTTCGTTCAGATCATTTGCCATATGCTCGTAAAGGAATTCCAGCTGTGTTTTTTACCAGTGTTTTGCACAGTGAATATCATACTCCAATGGATGAATCTGAAAAGATTGATTACGTAAAATTGCGTAAAATGACAGAGTGGATGTATCGTACAGGTTGGATTTTATCAAATGATGCAAATCGCCCAAAAACATTACCTAATGTACAATTAGAAAGATAAGAAACTGGGTTTCTATAAAATAAAAGAGGCTGTCTAAAATTTTAGACAGCCTCTTTTGGTATATATATTGTTTGAATTACAATCCAAATGCAGTTTTTACCTGATCAACAAAATCAAGTTTCTCCCATGTGAATAACTCAACAGTAACCGTTTTTTCGTTTCCTCCTGGAGCAGAAAAAGTTTTAGTTACAGTTTCTGGTTTACGACCCATATGTCCGTAAGCAGCAGTTTCACTATAAATAGGATTTCTTAATTTTAAACGTTGCTCAATAAAGTAAGGACGCATATCAAAAATAGCTTCTACTTTTTTAGCAATCTCACCATTGGTTAAGTTTACTTTAGAAGTTCCGTAAGTATCAATAAAAATACCCATTGGTTTTGCAACTCCAATTGCATAAGAAACTTGTACTAAGATTTCATCAGCAATACCAGCAGCTACTAAGTTTTTAGCAATATGACGTGTAGCATAAGCAGCACTTCTATCTACTTTACTTGGGTCTTTTCCAGAGAAAGCACCACCACCGTGAGCACCTTTACCACCGTAAGTATCTACAATGATTTTTCTTCCAGTTAATCCAGTATCTCCATGAGGTCCTCCAATTACGAATTTTCCAGTTGGGTTAATGTGATATTGAATTTTATCGTTGAATAAATGAGCATGAGTTGGATTCTTAGCGATAATTCTTGGAATAAGAATTTCGATAATATCCTTTTTGATTTTAGCAAGCATTGCAGCTTCCTCATCAAAATCATCATGTTGAGTTGAGATTACAATAGCATCAATACGAGTTGGCTTATTGTCATCACTGTACTCTAATGTTACTTGCGATTTAGCATCAGGACGTAAATAAGTGATCTCTTTATTCTCACGTCTTAAAATAGCTAATTCTTGTAATAATTTATGAGATAAATCAAGTGCCAAAGGCATATAATTTTCAGTTTCATTAGTTGCATAACCAAACATCATTCCTTGGTCACCAGCTCCTTGTTCTTCAGGGTTTGCTCTGTCAACACCTTGGTTGATATCAGCAGATTGTTCGTGAATCGCAGATAGGATACCGCAAGAGTTTGCCTCAAACATATATTCACTTTTCGTGTAACCAATTTTTCTGATTACATCACGAGCGATTTGCTGTACATCTAAATATGTATTTGATTTTACTTCACCGGCCAAAATTACTTGTCCAGTTGTTACTAAAGTTTCACAAGCTACTTTAGAATCAGCATCAAATGCCAAAAAGTTATCAATTAATGCATCCGAGATTTGATCCGCAACCTTGTCTGGGTGTCCTTCGCTAACAGACTCTGACGTAAATAAATAAGCCATAATATTTATTAAATTAAAATTAAGCGAGAAAAAATAATTGCTAGAAATGCTAAAGGAGGATTCCTGCTTTAGCATTTTTTAATACTGAAATGAAAATCTTTCAGCATCCATAATGAATCTTTTCATTATGAAGAGGTTGCAATCAGTTCAAATTTTTCCTCTGTATTCGGGTGCAAAGGTATAAAACGATTTTGAATTGCAAATTAATCTTTTGTTTTTTTAATTTAATAAAGAGAAATTTAACATATTCTACTTCTCCTATAGAGTTTAGAAAATAAATCGACTTTTGTTTGGTAGACTAAAAAATAGTTCGCAAATTTGCCCCAACAAAACAAAAGAAAATGAAATTTACAGTAAACAATATGATGTCTTGTATGATGCCGGAGTATTCCGCAGAGATACTATTGTAGTTTTTTTTCAAAAATATATACATAGAGCCTCTGCAAATTGCAGGGGCTTTTTTGTTTAAGCTAGAAAAAAAAATGTAAAATCATTTAAAAACCAAATAATAATAAATCAGTAAAAAGTAATGAAAAAGAATGTAGTATTAGTTTTAGGGCTTTTAACATTTTCGGGTATTTATGCTCAAGAAAATAAAAAGGAGAAAGATACTTTACAGAATAATGAATTATCAGAAGTAACGATAATTGGTTCTAGAAGTAAAAACAGAGTAAAAACTGATGTGCCAGTGCCGATCGATATTTTTAATATTTCAGAAATAACAAAAGGAGCTCCACAAACTAGCGTAACTCAAATTTTAAATTATGTAGCGCCATCGTTTACAAGTAATCCCACTTCAACTGCAGATGGAACTGACCATATAGATCCAGCACAATTAAGAGGACTAGGACCAGATCAGGTTTTAATACTTGTAAATGGTAAAAGAAGACATACAAGTGCATTGGTTAATATCAATGGTGCACCAGGAAGAGGTTCAGTAGGGACAGACTTAAATGCAATACCATCATTTGCAATAGAAAGAATTGAAGTTCTTAGAGATGGAGCAGCTGCTCAATATGGTTCAGATGCAATAGCAGGAGTAATTAATATTGTATTGAAAAAGAATGCTAATTTCCTTTCAGGAGAGGTGCAGTATGGTGCAAATATTTCTTCAGGGTCAAATAACTTTAAAGGAGGAACTGATGGTCAATCTTTGCAAGTAGATTTGAACTACGGAACATCTTTGGGTAAAGAAGGAAGTTTCTTGAATGTTACAGGTAGTGCTGTTACCAGACAGGCTACAAGTAGAGCTGGTATTAGAAGTAACGGAATCTTTAATGCATACAATGCTGTCGAATATAGAGCAGCTCAAAATGGGGTGAATGTTAATTCATTATTCAGTAACATTAATACAACTCCAAATTCAGCTCAGATAATTAGCTCGTTGCAACAATACGCTCCACAAGTAGGTTATTTTACACCAGCACAACAAGCAGCAATTTCTTCTGCAAACAGTATTAGTCAAATGCAAACAGCATTAAACTTTGATGTAACTAATAATGAGATCAACTATAGAGGACAAGAAAGAAGTGATTATAATATGAGTGTAGGACAATCAGAATTGGCTTCAGGGCAATTGTATTATAATGCTAAATACCCTCTAACTGAAACTACATCATTGTATTCTTTTGGAGGGGCTTCGTATAGAAACGGAAAATCGTACGCTTTTAATAGATTACCGAATGGTTCAGGAACATTTACACAAGTATATGCAAATGGATTTTTACCAGAAATACAATCTGATATTTTAGACCTTTCTTCGGCAGTGGGCGTTACTACTCAGTTATTTGGATTTGATACAGATATTAGTACAAACTTAGGAACAAACTCTTTTAAATATGATGTGAACAATACTATCAATGCTACTTTAGGGACAAACTCAGCAGATAGCTTTTATGCAGGTAAAGTTTCTTTCTTGCAAAGTACAACCAATTTAGACTTAAGTAAAAAATATGACGTACTAGAGGGATTGAATGTTGCTTTTGGTGGAGAGTTTAGATATGAAAACTATAAAATAAAACAGGGGGATGTAGAGTCTTATGCTTTATATGATGTAAACGGAAATGTTGTTTCGGGAATTTTACCAAGTAACTCACCTTTAATCGTGACTGACTTTTTTGGTAACAAGCGTGGGGCAGGAGCACAAGGATTCTCAGGATTTCAACCTTCGGATGCTAAAGAGAAAGATAGAAAAAGTGGTGCCGCTTATATAGATTTAGAGTTAAATGTAACTAAAGATTGGCTTTTAAATGGAGCAGCTCGTTATGAGAACTATTCAGATTTTGGTAGTACTGTTACTTTTAAACTAGCTTCTCTTTTAAAACTTACAGATAATATAAATTGGAGAATTTCTGGACAAACAGGATTTAGAGCGCCATCATTGCAACAAAAATATTTTGAAAGCAGTTCAACACAATTTATTAATGGTTCTCCATACCAAGTAGGTTATTTTACAAATGACTCAGAAGCTGCAAAAAGTATTGGTGTAGAAAACTTGAAACCAGAAACTTCAAAAAGTATAAGTACAGGATTTACATTTAAGATTCCAGATGCAAATATTACAATTGCTACAGATGCTTACTTTACAAGAATTGATGATAGAGTTGTTCTAACAGGGCAATACGCAAGACCTACAGATGCACAAATAAACGGAGCAACTTCTCCAGAACAAAAAGATGCATTGACATTGTTTCAACAAGCATTTGATTTAAAAGGTGTAGAGAGAGCTTCTTTCTGGACAAACGGAATTAACTCTGAAACGAAAGGAATTGATTTAGTAATATCTCAGAAATATAATGTTATCCAAGATTTCACAATCAGAAATGATTTTGCTTTAAGTTATAATACGACAAAAAGAGTTGGAGAATTAAATGTGCCACAATCAATTATAAATGCAGGTGGAGATCCATATAAATATTCGTTTTTCCCAGAGTCAAGCAGAATTTATTTAGAAGAAGCAATTCCTAAATTAAAAGCCAACTTAATGACAACTTTCAGTATTAAAAAACTGGATATTTATTTAAGAAACAGTTATTTTGGAAAAGTTACTGATCCAGGAGCAACAGATGTAAACTTGGATGGTTTCTCTTCTGTTTATGAGCACCCAGAATATAGTGGCAAATTAGTTACTGATTTATCTTTCGGATATCAGGTAAACGAACATTTAAGACTGACGCTTGGGGTTAATAATATTGGAGATGTTTATCCAGATAGAAATAATCCAGCAACACCAGCTTTTACAAATACAACACCAACATTGTCACCAGCACCTAGTACAGATTTAAGTAATGCAAATCAATTTGCTTATTCTAGAGCCGTATCGCAATTTGGATTAAACGGAAGATTTGGTTTCGCTCGTTTGAGTTTTAAAATATAATTTGTTGAGTGTTTAGTGTTGAAATTTAAAAATAGAGATATAAATACACTCAGCGATCTTATTAAAAAAGATAGTAACCATCTAAGTAATGTAAGAGTATTTAAGATTTTACTTTAACGAACTTACATTACTTGGTGGTTTAAAAAAAAAAATCAGTAGTTAGCAGCCCAGTTTAGGCAGTATTTACAAGAGATTCTTCTGTTAGAAAAAAATAATTGTAAAAAAGTAACTTTAGATTTGGTAGTTAGAAATATAGTAATTACATTTACTCTATAGAATTAGTAGAATTAAAAAAACAAACAAAACAATTTATAAAATGAATACAATAGCAAATAAAATGATGATGTGTTGTATGATGCGTATGTGCATCCCAATTTGCTATTGCCAAAAGTGAAAGATTAAATCTTTGTTATAGTTAGAACTATAAGCCCTTTTGGTAGCCATCCGAAAGGGCTTTTTTTTATTCTATAACTAAAATTATAATCATGAAAACACTACATATAATTTCAAAAACAATTCAGTCATTATTAAAGACATATTTCAAAAGAGATTTCAGCATAATACAAAATAAAGGAGTTGGTACAGTCGAAATAAAAGGAGAATTATATTCAAGCGAATCAAATTCATTATTGTTTCAAATGTATGCTCACGAAGACGAAGATCTTTTTATATGAACAAAACATAATCACGAAATATAAATACACAACCTATTAATTAACTAAAAAAATTAAAAATCATGAGCACACAAAAATTTGCAACAAACGCACTACACGCAGGACATGACGTTACTAAAAATGGAAGTACACGAGCTGTTCCAATTTATCAAACATCTTCTTATGTTTTTAATAACTCAGATCATGCGTCCAATTTATTTAGTCTTGCCGAAGCAGGTTTTATATACACAAGACTAAACAACCCAACAAATGATGTTTTAGAACAACGTTTGGCAGCATTAGAAGGAGGTATTGGAGCTGTTGTTACAGCATCAGGAGCATCGGCAATTGCAACGACTTTGTTAACCTTACTAAAAGCAGGAGATCATATCGTAGCTTCGAATAGTCTATATGGAGGAACTTATAATTTATTAAAAGTTACTTTGCCAAGATTAGGAATTACAACCACATTTGTAGATCCATCAAAAGCAGAAAATTTTACCAAAGCGGCAAAGGAAAATACCAGAGTGTTTTTTGTAGAGTCATTAGGGAATCCAAAATTAGATGTACTGGATTTAAAAGCAATTTCGACAGAAGCCAAAGCATTTAAAGTGCCATTTATAGTCGATAATACAGTGCCAACTCCCTATTTACTTAATCCGATTGAATATGGAGCAAATATTGTAATTCATTCATTGACTAAATATATTTCAGGAAATGGAACGTCTTTAGGAGGAGCAATAATCGATGCAGGTACTTTTGATTGGGCAAACGGTAAATTTCCTGAATTTACAGAACCATCTGCAGGTTACCACGGATTAATATATAATGAAGTATTAGGAAATGCTGCATTTATAGCCAAAGCACGTATAGAAGGATTGCGTGATTTTGGTTCGGCATTGAGCCCGTTTAATGCTTTCCAGATTATTCAAGGATTAGAGACGTTGCCAATTCGTATTAAGAAGCATAGCGAAAACGCATTGGCATTGGCATCTTGGCTAGAATTACAAGATGATGTAGTTTGGGTAAATTATCCAGGTTTAAAATCAAATAAATATTATGACTTAGGACAGAAATATTTACCAAAAGGACAAAGTGGAATTATCACTTTTGGATTAAAAGGAGGTTTTGAAGCTGCCAAAAAAGTAGCTGATGAAACTAAGCTATTCTCGCTTCTGGCAAATATTGGAGATACCAAGTCATTAATTATCCACCCAGCTAGTACAACGCACCAACAATTATCAGAAGAAGAACAAGCTTCAACAGGAGTTTCAAAAGATTTGATTCGACTTTCAGTAGGAATTGAAGATATCGATGATTTAATAGCCGATTTACAAGCGGTTTTCAAAAATATAAAAAGTGCTCAATTAGCATAAGTTAGAAAGTTAGGTTTTTTTGTTTTTTGTTAGAAAAATTGCCTTTAACCACGTGAGCAGGGTTAAAGGTGATTTTCAAAAAAAGGAATACACACAACCAGCTCCAGAATACCATAAAAAAAGAAATTATGTCAAAGCTTAAAATAAATATCATCCTTTTTGGAATAGGAAATATTGGAAGTACATTAATAAATCAGATAATCGAAAGCCAAGCATTTTTTAGCGAAAATAAAAGCATTGATTTGAGATTTCCTATCATAACCAATTCAACATTGGCGTTTTTTGAAAAGGAAGGGGCAGAGAATGCATGGGAAGCTAATTTTGTACATCTTGCTATTCCATTTAAAGTAGAGGATATTATTGCTTTTGCAAAAGAAAATGCATTCGAAAACTTAATTGCTGTAGATGCAACTGCAAGCGATGAATTGGTAGATCATTATATTCCATTAATCCAAAACGGATTTAATATCGTGGCAGTAAATAAAAAAGCCAATACATTGCCAATTAATTTTTATAAAGAATTAAGAGAGAACCTTAAAAAATACGATAAAGAGTTTTTGTATGAGACCTCTGTAGATACTGGTTTCCCAGTATTGCAAACAATTAGAGATTTGTACAATTCGGGAGAGAAAATAACCAAAATAAGAGGTGTTTTTTCAGATTCATTAAGTTATGTTTTTAATCGATTTTCGTCGGAAGAAACTTGTTTTTCAGAGGTGTTAAAAGATGCCGAAAAATTACAACTAATAACCTCTGATTATGAGAGAGATTTATCAGGTAATGATGTGGCAGAGAAACTACTTATTCTAATTAGAGAGATTGGGAAGGATTTTGAATTCTCAGATATAAAAACTACACCGATTTTAGATCACAATCAATATGATATAAATGCAAAAACAAAACGAGTACTCAATAAAGAGGTATTGGATAAGTCTTTTAAAATTGCAAAAATCACACAGGCCGATAATCATGTCTTAAGATATGTTGGGGAGTATAATGTTTTAGATAATAAACTAGAGGTAAAATTAGTTTCAGAATCTACCAAAACGGCAATTGGACAATTAAAAGGATCAGATACAGTTTTTGAAATTTATACACAATCTTACGGAAACATTCCGATAGTTATTCAAAGTGCAGCCGCAGGAAGAGAAGCTATAGCCAGAGGAGTTATAACAGACATTCTAAAAGTTGCCGAAAAGATAAAAAATAAAGAAGCTATTTGGGCTTAGAAATTTTTAAAATTGAATTTTATATTCAATTTTTTTTTGATTTAAAGTTTGATGTTCTTTGAAATTCATGTTTAGTAGAGGGGTTTTTAAATCGCTGAAGGCTAAATTTATAGCCTATTGAGATGCATTTAGTCGTTAAAAAATAACATTTCGTCGTTTTTTTGTTTTTTAATGCAAATTTAACGTGATTTTACCATTAAAATAAGGGTTCCGGCTTGGTTAATCCGAAAATATGTTGCATATTTGTTAAACCAAAAAGATACCAATTAAGATGAATTTTAATATTTGTAAAACGATTAAGGTCATGTCGGAGAAATCCGTTGGGAAGTCTGTTGCTTAGAATTATATCTATACAGTATATATAGCAAAGCCTTCCAATAATCTTGGGGGCTTTTTTTTTTGGATAATATAAATATTGAAATTTTTTAAAATAAAAAATAATATCAAAATGAATTATAACTCGAAGTTTAAGATGATGCAGAATGTCGCGCTTATTTGCGCACGCACCCATTGATTTCCAAAAGTATAATAAGTTCAAACGACTTAAACCCTTTTGGTATAATTTCCAAAAGGGTTTTTTTATGATATCGAGATTCATTTAATAAAGTAAAAAACAAATAAACACAAATAAAAAATTATTAAAACGCACGTTATGAGCACTCAAAATTACTTAGCAAAAAGGTTCGGATTCTTTAAATTCTTTAGAACTAAAAAAAGTACAATCATCCAAACAACAAATGAATTGGCAGATTCAAGATTTGGCATGGAAACTACAGATGAGACTGCAGGAAAAAAAGCACCTAATTCTTTGCTTTTCTTGATGTATTCTACAGAGAATGAAACCTTATTTATTTAAATTAAAACTTTAAATAAAATACAAGCCAACAACAAATTTTTTCTGGATATACGTGTCCAGTGGTTGCTTGTACGTGATTGTTTTGCTTGAACTATTTTGTAAACGAACCAAAATCAAATGAATAAAAAATTTGGTCGTTTAAGAAAATAGTAGTTTATTTGTGCCGTTAAGTTCAAAAACGTATTGAAATGTTATAAAGAAAGGACGAGGGATTAGACCCTATGAATCCTTAGCAACCCTTCGATAAATCGAAGAAGGTGCTGCATTCTACCACGCCCAACGTGGAAAGATAACACAAAGAATTTCTCTAGCCTAGCTCTAGTTTTTTCTTTTTAATATTTCCATGTACAAATCAAAAATTACAAAAGATTTGAAATTGGAAAATAAAACCAACCCGATTACATTAAGCAATTTTGTCACCGAAAGTGGCGCTTCGTATGCAACGATAAACCTAAGTTATGAACTTTTTGGTTTGCCGCTACACACTGCACCTATAGTTTTGGTAAATCATGCATTAACAGGAAATGCTCAAGTTACGGGCGAAGATGGTTGGTGGAATGACTTGATTGGTGATGCAAAAACCATCGATACTACTAAATATACAATTCTAGCCTTTAATGTTCCTGGAAATGGATATAATGGCACCTCAATTGAGAATCATGCAGACTTTACCGCTAGAGATATTGCTCGAATTTTTATAAAAGGAATTGAGTTCCTAAAAATCGACCAGTTATATGCAATTATAGGCGGTTCAGTAGGTGGAGGAATTGCATGGGAAATACTAGCATTAGAACCTCAAATTACTAAACATTTAATACCGATTGCAACTGATTGGAAAGCTACCGATTGGTTAATTGCAAACTGCTATTTGCAAGAGCAAATCCTAAAAAACTCTTCTAAGCCAATAGAAGATGCAAGAATTCACGCGATGTTATGTTACCGTTCACCAGATTCTTTAAAAGAGAAGTTCCAAAGAACTAAAAATGAAGAATTAGCTGTTTTTAATGTAGAAAGCTGGTTGGGACATCATGGGAAAAAGTTGCAAAAAAGGTATCAAATCTCATCATATAAATTAATGAATCAGTTGCTAAAAACAATTGATATAACAAGGAATACAGCTGATTTTAAAACCTTACTATCAAAGACAACTGCTGATATTCACATCATAGGAATTAATTCGGATCTGTTTTTTACAGCAAAGGAAAATCAGGAGACTTATCAAGAATTAAAAAAGTTCAAGGAGAATGTTTCTTATAGCGAGATAGATTCAGTTCACGGACATGATGCTTTTTTAATCGAGTACAAACAATTAGATAATTTGCTTGCATCTATTTTTTAGAGCAACATAAAATACAACACAGACACAATGAAAATATTAAAATTTGGAGGTAAATCATTATCAAACGGAGAAGGACTTAATAAAGTAGTTTCGATAATTATTGATAAAATAAATCAAGGTGAGAAAATTGCCGTAGTCGTTTCTGCTCGTGGAAACGCAACAGATGAATTAGAAGATATATTGACAATAGCTTCTAAAAATGGAAATTATAAACCCTTATTAGAGAGTTTTAAAACATATCAGATTTCTGAATATAAGAATGTTGATTTCTCAGAAGAATTTGAGGTTTTGGACAAGCTTTTTGAAGGGGTTAGTTTAATTGGAGATTATAGTAAGAAGATAAAAGATCAGATTCTTTCAAAAGGAGAATTGCTTTCGGCTAAATTACTAACTGCAATTTTGATTGAAAAAGGAGTTCCTGCAAATTTTGCTGATTCTAGAGAGTTGCTTAAAACAGATTCTAAATTTGGTGATGCACAACTATTGGAGCAATTATCAAAGAAAAATGTAATCAACTATTTCAAACAATACAACGGCTCTACTGTTAATGTTGTAACGGGCTTTATTGGTTCAAACAACAATAACGATACAACTACTTTAGGAAGAAATGGTAGTAATTACACTGCTTCTCTATTGGCAAATTATTTAGATGCTGAAGAACTTCAGAATTTCACACATGTTGATGGTATTTATACAGCAAATCCAGATTTAGTAAGTGATGCTAAAAAAATTGAATATTTATCATTCAATGAAGCAAATGAGCTAGCAAATTTTGGAGCTACTATTTTGCATGCTAAAACCATAATTCCGTTAATCGAAAAGAGTATACCACTTCGTATTTTAAATACGTTTAATCATGAAAACCGAGGAACATTAATCACATCAGATTCTGCCAAAGAAGGAATTAAAACACTTTCGGTGCTAGAGAACTTGTCATTGGTTAATCTAGAAGGTCGTGGGTTACTTGGTAAAGCAGGAGTGGATGCTCGTATTTTTAAAGTAATGGGAGATAATGATATTAGCGTTAGTATCATTTCACAGGGTTCATCAGAAAGAGGAATTGGTCTTGTGGTTGCTACAGATAAAGCGACTACTGCAATGATTGAATTAGAAAAAGAGTTTGAAAATGACTTTTATTCTAAAGATGTTAATCAGATTACAGTAACAGATAATGTTTCGGTTATTTCTATAATCGGACAAGATTTAAGTACTTTTCACAAACCTTATACAGCTTTAATTAAAAATAAGATTGTTCCGATTTTATTTAACAATACAGTTACAGGTAAAAACGTGAGTTTGGTAGTTAAAAAATCAGAATTAAATAAAGCTTTAAATGTAATCCACGGAGAGATTTTTGGAGTTTCAAAGAAAATCAATATTGCTGTTTTTGGACACGGATTGGTTGGTGGAACTTTAATAAATCAAATTTTAGAATCAGCAGCAAGTATCGAAAAACGTAAAGATATTAAATTGAATGTTTTTGCTATTGCTAATTCAAAAAAGGTGCTTCTAAATAAAAATGGAGTTACTACAAATTGGAAAAAAGATGTTGAAGACAATGGTGTTGCATACACAATCAATGATGTTATTGCTTACGCTAATGAGCATCATTTGGAGAATTTAATTGCTATTGACAATACTGCTAGTGCCACTTTTGTAGAGAATTATATTTCTTTGATAGAGAGTAGTTTTGATTTGATTTCGTCAAATAAAGTTGCAAACACACTTAGTTATGGCTTCTATAAGGAGCTAAGAAAAGCATTGGCAAATAATCAAAAGAATTATTTGTATGAAACTAATGTTGGAGCTGGGTTGCCACTAATTGACACAATCAAATTATTGCACCTTTCTGGTGAAAATATCACAAAAATAAAAGGTGTTTTCTCAGGGACATTGAGTTATTTATTTAATAATTTCTCAGCCAAAGAGTTGCCATTTAGCCAGATTTTGCAAGAAGCAATTGATAATGGATATACAGAACCAGATCCACGTGAGGATTTATGTGGTAATGATGTTGGTAGAAAATTATTAATTTTAGCTAGAGAATTAGATTTACAGAATGAGTTTGAAGAAATTTCGATTCAGAATTTAATTCCAGAACATTTGCGTGAAGGAAATGTTTCTGATTTCTTGACTAAATTAAAAGAATTTGACCCCATTTATGACAAGATAAAAAAGGATCAAAAGCCAAATCACGTATTGCGATACATAGGTGAGTTGTCTGGGGATTTGCAAAATGACAAAGGGATCTTGGAGGTAAAATTAGTTTCTGTACCTTCGGATACAGCTTTGGGAGGATTAAAAGGATCAGATTCTTTCTTTGAGATTTATACTGAATCTTACGGAGATAGGCCAATAGTAATACAAGGAGCTGGTGCTGGTTCGGCAGTAACTGCGAGAGGTGTCTTTGGAGATATCCTGAGATTATCTGATAAAGAATAGTTTGCGAGAATCATTAAATTCACATATTAAAAAGATGAAAAAACTTTTTTTACTTTTATTAGTTACTAATGTAATTACAGCCCAAGTTTCGAGTATTGTTAGAAACAAAGACAGTTATACGCAAGAAGTTTTTCCATACAAAGGAGTTAGAGCAATTCAAATAGATGAGGTGAACTCTCCAGGAAATGAGGATAATGTATTTGTTTTTTCGAAGATAGAAAAAAATGCAAATCCTGATAAAATGTATTTTCAGCGGTTTACAAAAGTTAATGATAAATGGGTTGTGAAATCTATTCTCGAAGTAAATCATAGCGGAATCATTTCGGCTTGGGGAAGTAGAAAAGCATTTTGGGATTTTGATAAAGATAAAAGTATTGATGCCCTTTTTATTTATGGACTTTATGATGCTAATTTCAAACAGCAGTCAGTTCATTTGATTTTTTCGCAAAAAGAGCAGCTTTACACTATAGAATCGAGTGTCTCGGATAATTTTGAGACTGATAAATTCTCCTCTAATTTTGATTCTTTGAGTGAAATCTATAAGGCCAAAATTCTGGAGTATTGGAATAAATTAGATAAAAAAGATAAATAAATTGTTTTTGCTTTGTTAAAGAAGTATCATCATTAAATTTAAAAAAAGATTAAAAATTTTATAAAAGGTGTTGATGAAAATAATAAGCCAAGATATACATCAAAAGAAGCAACTTGGATTATTGTTATTATATGGGCCATAGGTATTATAATTTTACTTAGTAAATGTTTACATATCGATATAGAGAATAAAATCAATGTTATAGAAGAAGTGAGAAATTTTGATTCAGATATAGAATAAAAAAAACAAAAAACATGAAAGTAACCTTAGACAGAGTAAACGATGCGTTTCATTTTAAGCTCAAAAATGAACGTGGACATGTAGTTGATGTAGATAGTAGAGCCGAATTTGGTGGAAGTGATTTAGGAGCAAGTCCAATGGAACTTGTATTGATGGGAGTTGCAGGTTGTAGCGCAATTGATATGATTTCAATTTTAAAGAAGCAACGTCAGGAAATAACTTCATTTAAAGCTGAGGTAGAGGGTGAACGTGTACAAGTTGGAGAGGCAAAACCTTTTAAAGAAATCTTTGTGGTTTTTTACTTAGAGGGAGATATTAATCCAGAAAAAGCACAACGTGCTGCACAACTTTCTTTTGAGAAATACTGTTCGGTTGCAAAAACAGTTGAGCCTACAGCTACAATTAAATACAAAGTTGTTTTAAACAACGTATCACTATAGTTTAATTATATAAAGTCTGATTTTGGTTATTACCAGAACCTGAAACTTTAAACTAGAAAAACAAAAAAACACACAATGAACGAACAAGAATTTGGCTTTGAAACTCAAGCCATAAGAACACAATTAGAAAGATCACAGTATTTAGAGCATTCGGTGCCATTGTACTTATCATCAAGTTTTGTATTTGAAGATGCCGAAGATATGCGAGCTTCTTTTACAGAAGAAAAAGAAAGAAATATTTACAGCCGTTTTAGCAATCCAAACACAACTGAGTTTGTAGATAAAATTTGCAAAATGGAAGGGGCAGAAGCGGGTTATGCTTTTGCAACTGGAATGGCAGCGGTGTATTCTACTTTTGCAGCTTTATTAAATGCAGGTGACCATATTGTGTCTGCAAGTAGTGTTTTTGGTTCAACTCATGCGTTGTTTGTTACCTATTTCCCAAAGTGGAATATTGAGACTTCGTATTTTGATATTAATAAACCTGAAACTATTGAGAGTTTTATTAAACCCAATACAAAAATATTGTATGCTGAGTCGCCTACAAACCCTGGAGTTGATGTAATCGATTTGGAGTTGTTAGGAACAATTGCTAAGAAACACAATTTGATTTTAATCATTGATAACTGTTTTGCAACACCATACATTCAGCAGCCTATAAAACACGGAGCGCATTTGGTAGTGCATTCTGCTACTAAATTAATTGATGGTCAAGGTCGTGTTTTAGGAGGAGTAACAGTTGGAAATGAAGATTTAATAAGACAGATTTATTTGTTTTCAAGAAATACAGGTCCGGCATTGTCTCCTTTTAATGCTTGGATTTTATCTAAAAGTTTAGAAACTTTGGTTGTGCGTGTTGAGAAACATTGTGAAAATGCATTAAAAGTTGCTGAGTTCCTTGAAGGACATCCAAGTGTGAAAAGTATAAAATACCCATTCTTGAAATCGCACCCACAATATGAAATCGCCAAAAAACAAATGCTTTTAGGTGGAAATATTATTGCTTTTGAGATTAATGGAGGAATAGAAGCTGGTAGAAAATTTTTGAATAAAATAAAATTATGTTCATTGTCAGCTAATATTGGCGATACAAGAACAATTGTTACGCATCCAGCTTCAACTACGCATAGTAAATTGTCTGAAGAAGATCAATTAGCAGTAGGTATCACACAAGGTTTAGTGCGTGTTTCTGTTGGTTTGGAAACGGTAAAAGATGTAATTGCTGATTTAGAGCAAGCACTATCTTAAATATAATCTTAGGAAAGATAAAAAGGGCTATTTGTTTTGGATAGCCCTTTTTAGTATCTGGAATTTTGCTTTGATAAAAAATGAGTTTTAGCTTCTAGAGTTTAAATTATGATAAAACCAAGATTGATTATTTTGTCGGATTTATTTGGTGGTGTAAGTCCAAAATGGATTAATTATTATATCGAAATAGTAGAATCTAAATTTGATATTCAATATTATGATGTTCTTAAGTTGGCTGATATTGATGTAAGTGATTTTGATGAAACGAGCATTCATAATCAATTTTTAAACGGAGGAATTGACAAAGCAGTTGAAAATTTATTGAATCTTGAAAGAGAGAAAGTAGTTGTTTTGGGATTTAGTATTGGAGGAACAATTGCGTGGAAATCTTGTTTAAAGGGATTAAAAGTAGATTGGTTGTTTACAGTCTCATCAACAAGATTGCGTTTTGAAACTGAAATTCCAAATTGTAAAATTAAAATGTATTTTGGGGAGAAAGATTTAAACATACCAAATACAAAATGGTTTTTAGATTTAAAAGTTTCAAATTATATTTTTGAAAACGCTAATCATCAATTGTATTTAGAAGAAGAAAAGGCCTCTTTAATTTGTAGTGAAATTCTACAAGTTTTAGATTGATTTTTATTCTTTTGTTATTCTTCACTCAAAAAGTATATTTTTGTTGTTGCAAAAAGACGTAGCGACAATAAGATTTTAATTCATCAAAAAGCGATCGTTTTTAATTAGCAATCTTAAAATAATTTTAAAATGCTTTCAAAGAAAACAAAATACGGAATTAAAGCACTTACTTTTTTGGCTCGACAGGAAGATCAAACTCCTGTGCAAATTGCTGAAATTGCTAGAAGTGAAAATATTTCTATAAAATTTCTAGAGAGTATCTTGTTGTTGCTTCGTAATTCTGGGTTTCTTGGAGCCAAAAAAGGAAAAGGTGGTGGTTACTACTTAATAAAAGATCCTAAAGACATTAGCATGGCAAAGGTATATCGTATTCTCGAAGGGCCAATTGCATTGCTTCCATGCGCAAGTCATAATTTTTATGAAAAATGTGATGATTGTGAAGATGAAGCGAGATGTGCTGCAAGACGTTTAATGACAGAAATTAGAGATAATACTTTAAAAGTTTTGGAGAATAATTCTCTAGCAGATATTGCTTTTTAAATAAGATATAGATAAATAAAAAAAGACCATTTCATTGAAATGGTCTTTTTTTATGTTTAAATTTTTAGTCTAAAAAATCAATTTGTATCCAGCTAAAAAAAGCATTACAGCGATGGCATTTCTTAGAAATAAATCAGGTACTTTTCCGCTTAACATACTTCCTATGAAAATTCCAGGAAGTGACCCCATTAATAATTGAGCTAATAAAGTTAAATCTAAATTACCCATTGAGGCATGACCTATTCCTGCAACAAGGGTAAGTGGAACAGCATGTGCAATCTCAGTTCCTACTAAGCGAGGTGTTGGTAAAAGAGGGTAAAGAAAGAATAATGTAACTGTACCTAAAGCGCCTGCACCTATCGAAGTAAGTGTTACCGTTGCTCCTAATAATATGCCAATTGCAACCGTTAATAGGTTTTGAGTTCTGCTTTCGCTATGAAATTTGTCTCCCGCATGTTTTTGTGAAAACACTAATAGTTTCTTTTTGAATAAAATGGCTATTGATGTAAAAAGTAACGCCCAGCCTAAGCTATATTTTATTACAGCGTTTATAGTTGTAATGTCAGTTTTAATACTATTTAATATCCATAGCGTGAGTAAGGCTGCTGGAACACTGCCTAGAGTAAGCCAGCCTGTAATAGACCAATTTATGTTGCCTTTTTTGTGGTGTACAAATACGCCACCCATTTTGGTAAATGCTGCATATAACAAATCAGTACCTACTGCAGTTGTCGGGGGGATACCAAACCATAATAAAATTGGAGTCATTAAAGAACCGCCTCCAACACCTGTTAATCCAACCACAAAGCCCACAAGTAAACCTGCAATTACAAGTCCTATTTGAAAATCCATAAATAAAATTTCCGTAAAAATAATAACTATTTCATAATTATCCTATAGATATGGTAGACATTAGAAAATGTATTTTAAAAATAAAAAAGAGTCGTATCTTTATATTGTTGATTTATAGATAATTGCGTTTTTTGTTTTTAAAATCAATTTGGTTAATTACTTAAAGAGGCTTATGTGTAACTATAAGATAATAAGAGGTGTAAAAAAATCAAATATTGTTTTGATATTTAGAAATAAGTATTAATTTTGCATTGTAATCTAGTAACCCGATAGGGTAATAGATTTTAAAATAAAAACGCATACTAGGAATATGGAAAAAGAGTTGGAATTAAATACCGTAGCGATAAAATCAGGCGGATCGTTTTCGAAACAATTATGGGTAATTATTCCTGCTGTTTTATTGTTGGGTTTGATTTCAGTATTAATTTATAATCATCATGCAGAGTTTTCTTGGCAAGCTTTCCTAGATGGATTTAATCAAGAGTTTTTAGTGTTTTTCTTAATTGGTGCTTTTGCTCAGTTAGTAGATGGAACATTAGGTATGGGTTATGGAGCAACATCAACATCTTTTTTATTGGCTTATGGAGTTTCTCCAGTAGTTAGTAGCGGTGGGGTTCACGTAGCCGAGATGTTTACCACTGGAGCGTCAGCGATATCACATCATAAGTTTGGAAATATCAACAAAAAATTGGTTAAGAACTTATTGATACCAGGAGTTTTGGGGTCAATTACAGGAGCTTATCTATTATCAGATGTAATTGACGGCGATGTTATAAAGCCATTTATTGCGGTTTATATGATTGTATTGGCAATTATAATTATCAGAAAAGCATTAAATAAAAATATAATTAAAAAGAAAACCAAGCGTCTTGGGATTCTAGCAACCTTCGGAGGATTTATGGATTCTGTTGGAGGTGGAGGTTGGGGGCCAATTGTAACTTCTACATTGTTAGGAAGAGGTAGAAATCCTCGCTATACAATTGGATCAGTTAACGCTGCTGAGTTTGCAGTTTCATTTGCAAGTGGGGTAACATTTATGCTTTTTGGAGGAATCCATGGATGGCAAGTTATTATAGGTTTGATTTTGGGTGGCGTAATCGCTGCTCCTCTTGCTGCTTTCTTAGTAAATAAGATTAAAAGAAAACCAATGATGGTGGCAGTAGGAATATTAATTATCCTTTTGAGTTTAAAAACATTATCTAAATTATTGTAAGGATTATTTAGAAAACATTAAGAATATGAGTGCAACAGATATTACATCTTTATTAGTTAAAACAAAGGACTTTTCTTTAGAAGAAACATTGTCTTTTTTGGCTAATGAATATAAGGACAAAGTCGTTTTTTCGACTTCATTTGGTCAGGAAGATCAGGTTATTACCGACTTTATTGCTAAAAACAATATTGATATTACCATTTTCACATTAGATACAGGTAGATTATTTCAGGAAACATACGATGTTTTTCACAGAACATTAAAGAAGTATAAAAAACATATTGAAGTTTATTTTCCAGAAGCAACGGCTGTAGAAAATTTGCTAAAAACCAAAGGACCAAATAGCTTTTATGAATCGGTTGAGAACAGAAAAGAATGTTGTTTTATTCGTAAAGTGGTTCCTCTTAAAAAAGCTTTAGCAGGAAATGCAGTTTGGATTACAGGTTTACGAGCAGAACAATCTGAGAATAGAAATGATTTACAACTGTTTGAATATGATGGAAATTTCGAAATAATCAAATTCAATCCATTATTAAAATGGTCTTTACAGGAAGTAGAAGATTATTTACAAGAACATAGTGTACCCCAAAATGCATTACACAAAAAGGGGTTTGTAAGTATAGGTTGTGCACCATGCACAAGAGCAATTTTGCCAGAAGAAGATATTAGAGCAGGAAGATGGTACTGGGAATCCAGTCATAAAGAATGTGGTTTGCATAGCGCAAAGAAAGAATAGAGATTACAGAATAAAAGACAAAAAACAAGAGAATAAATAATAGTTTGAAAGATTTTAAGGTAGCTCACAATAACCTCGATTTTTTAAACTTTAAATAAAAAATAATGAGTTCAGTATTAAAAACAAATGCTTTAGAGAGTGAAGCAATATACATTTTCAGAGAAGTAATATCACAATTTGATAAACCAGTCTTACTTTTTTCTGGAGGAAAAGATTCGATTACTTTAGTACGTTTAGCACAAAAAGCATTTTTCCCAGCTAAAATTCCGTTCCCATTATTGCATGTTGATACAGGGCATAACTTTCCTGAAACAATTGAATTTAGAGATAAATTAGTAGAAGAGTTGGGATTGGAATTGATCGTAAGAAATGTTCAAGATGCTATTGACGAAGGGAAAGTTGTAGAAGAAACAGGTAAATATTCTAGTAGAAACAGCTTGCAGACTACCACACTTTTGGACGCTATTGAAGAATTCAAATTTGATGCTTGTATTGGTGGTGCGCGTAGAGATGAAGAAAAAGCAAGAGCTAAAGAACGTATTTTTTCTGTTCGTGATGATTTTGGACAATGGGATGAAAAAAATCAACGCCCAGAGTTATTTGATATTCTAAATGGGAAAATTGAAAATGGACAAAACGTACGTGTTTTCCCAATTTCAAACTGGACTGAATTAGATGTTTGGAGTTATATAGAGCAAGAAAAAATTGAAATTCCATCTATTTACTTTTCACACAAACGTAAAGTTTTCTTGAGAGACGGTTTAATATGGTCACATTCAGAATTTGTATATCAGGAGGAAGATGAGCAAATCGAAGAAAGAATTGTTCGTTTTAGAACTGTTGGTGATATGACTTGTACAGCAGCAGTTGATTCGTATGCAGCAACAATTCAGGAAGTAGTTGGAGAAATCAGAACCTCTACAATTTCTGAAAGAGGGGCTAGAATTGACGATAAACGTTCTGAAGCAGCAATGGAAAAAAGAAAACAACAAGGTTACTTTTAATCGAAACGGTTAATTGTAAAAAGTAAAAAGCAAAAAATAAATTTTAAACTTTAGTTCAATGTCAATCAACTTGAAACTAAACTTGAAACAAAATATACAGAATGGAAGTTTTAAAAATAGCAACAGCAGGAAGCGTAGATGACGGAAAGAGTACTTTAATCGGAAGATTATTGTATGATACAAAGTCATTGACTACAGATAAAATCGAAGCAATCGAAAAAAGCAGTAAACTAAGAGGATATGATTACTTGGATTTTTCTCTTGCAACTGATGGATTAGTAGCAGAAAGAGAACAAGGAATTACTATAGATGTAGCACATATTTATTTTTCGACTGCTAAGAAAAGTTACATTATTGCAGATACTCCGGGACACGTAGAATATACACGTAACATGGTTACGGGAGCTTCGACTTCGCAAGTTTCGATCATTTTGATTGATGCTAGAAAAGGAGTAATCGAACAAACATACCGTCACTTTTTTATCAATAATTTATTGAGAGTAAAAGAGGTAATTGTTGCGATTAACAAAATGGACTTAGTTGATTATTCAGAAGAAGTTTTTAATAAAATCAAAGCTGATTTTCAGGCATTAAATGCTAAAAGTACTTTTAAGGAACAAAATGTAAGTTACATTCCGTTAAGTGCTATCAACGGTGGGAACGTTGTTGATAAATCTGAAAACATGAAATGGTACGATGGGCAAACTGTTTTGGAACATTTAGAAGCTTTAGAGCCAACAGATGTATTTGAAAAAGGACAAGCGCGTTTTCCAGTTCAAACCGTAATTCGTCCGAAGACAGAAGAGTATCATGATTTTAGAGGATATGCTGGTAAATTATACGGAAATTCAATTAAAGTAGGAGATGCTGTAACTGTTTTGCCTTCATTAACAGAATCTAAAGTAAAAAACATTCACTTTTTTGATAAACAATTTGACGAAGCAATTGCTGGTTCTTCGATAACAATTGAATTAGAAAATGATATCAATGTTACCAGAGGAGATATGATTGTGAAATCAACAGAGCTTCCAAAAATAGAGAAAGATATCACAACGACAGTTTGTTGGATGGACTCTAAAAAATTAGTTCCAGGAACAAAATATATCGTTCAGCATAATACAAATAGAATTTTGGCTAAAGTAGAGAGTATTAAAAATACAATCGCAACAGATTATTCAGGAACAACTCCAGCAACTCAATTAGCGATAAATGAAATAGGAGAAGTAAATATTAAATTAAGTAAGCCTTTATATTTTGATGCTTACAATGATAATAAATCAAATGGAGCTTTTATCCTAATTGATACTGCTACAAATACAACAGCAGGAGTAGGATTTATTCGATAAGAAGCAATATGCTTTAGGCTGTAAGCTGTAAGCAAAACTGTATAACAAGATATTATATTTTAAGCTTAAGGTCTATTACCTAATGCTTAAAGCCAAAAAAAAGCCTAAAGCAAAAAAGAAAAATGGAAAGTTTTAGAACAGAAATAGAAAATCCGATAGTTCAAAAAGAAATTATTGATCTAGAAAAAAAGATTCACTTATTCCGTGGCGGAAAAATTGATGATGAACGTTTTCGTAGTCTTCGTTTAGCACGTGGAATTTATGGACAACGTCAAGAAGGCGTTCAAATGATTCGTATTAAATTGCCTTTTGGTAAAGTTACTAGTGAGCAATTAATACGTATTACTAAAGTTTCTGATGAATATTCTACAGGGCGTTTGCATATTACAACACGTCAGGACATTCAGATTCACTATGTAAGTTTAGATAGAACTCCAGAGCTTTGGGCAAATTTAGCCAAAGACGATGTTACATTGCGTGAAGCTTGTGGTAACACCGTTCGTAATATTACAGCTAGCGAATTAGCCGGTGTAGATGTAAACGAGCCATTTGATGTTTCGCCTTATGCACATGGTTTATTTCAGTATTTACTAAGAAATCCGATTTGTCAGGAAATGGGACGTAAATTTAAAATTTCGTTCTCATCATCAGATGAAGATACTGCTTTGAGCTATTTACACGATTTAGGATTTATTCCAAAAATTGTGGATGGTGTTCGTGGATTCAAAATAATGTTAGGTGGAGGATTAGGTTCGCAACCAGCACATGCCGAATTACTTTCGGAATTTGTGCCTGCTAATCAAATTATCCCAACAGCTGAAGGAGTGATCCGTATTTTTGATAGATACGGTGAACGTGCAAAAAGAATGAAAGCACGTATGAAATTTTTAATCAAAGAAATAGGAAAAGATGCCTTTTTGGATTTGGTTGAAAAAGAGAAAAAAGCAATTGCTTTTGAAACATACGAAATAGATACAACAGCATTTGATGCTCCTATTGCGGAGCCATTGCTAGCAGTTCCAGTAGTTACTATTGAAGATACAGCAGCTTATGAAGCATGGAAAAAATCGAATGTAATTGCTCAAAAGCAAGAAGGATATTTTGCTATTGGAATTAAAGTTTTACTAGGGGATTTCTATACAGATAAAGCTAGAATATTAGCTGATTTGATTAAAAATTATGCAGCAAATGAACTGCGTTTTTCATTGCGTCAAAATATTGTAATTCGTCACGTAAAAGAAGCAAATCTGCCTTTCTTTTATCAGGAATTAGCAAAATTAGGATTCGTGAATTTAGGATATAATTCAACTGCAGATATTACTGCTTGTCCAGGAACAGATACTTGTAATCTAGGGATAGCAAGTAGTACCGGAATTGCAGAAGAATTAGAGAAAGTTCTAAATGCTGAGTATCCTCAATACAGCAACAATCATGAAATTGAAATAAAAATTAGTGGTTGTATGAATGCTTGTGGACAACACAATATGTCAGCAATTGGATTCCAAGGAATGTCAATTAACTCAGGAAAATTGGTAGCGCCAGCGTTACAAGTTTTGTTGGGAGGAGGAAGATTAGGTAATGGTGCAGGACGTTTTGCTGATAAAGTAATAAAAATTCCAAGCCGTAGAGGGCCTGATGCATTGCGTACAATCTTAAATGATTTTGATGCTAATGCAAATGGAGAAAAATTCCTTAATTATTATGATGCAAAAGGAGAGAAATATTTTTATGAAATATTAAAGCCTTTCGCAGATGTAACCAATTTAACCGAAGCTGATTTTGTAGATTGGGGTAATGCCGATAACTATGTAAAAGCAGTAGGAGTTGGAGAATGTGCTGGTGTTGTTATTGATTTAGTAGCTACTTTGTTATTAGAAGCAAAAGATAAATTGACATTTGCTCAAGAATCATTTGATGAAAATAAATGGTCAGATGCTATTTACCATGCTTATGCAGGATTTGTAAATGGTGCTAAAGCATTGTTGCTTTCTGAGAATGAAAAAACAAATAATCACGCAGGTATTGTTGATTTGTTTGATATTGTTTTTATAGCAACTTCTAAAATTGAATTACCAACAACATTCAGAGAATTAGTTTATCAAATCAATCAAGTGGAACCTTCAGAAGCATTTGCAAAACAATATATCCAAGAAGGAATTTCATTTTTTGATACAATCGAAAAATATAGAGCTCAAGAATTAGCTAATGCTTAATACAATGAAACCCAAAGTAACTTTAGTCGGAGCAGGTCCTGGTGATCCTGATTTGATGACTTTAAAAGGTGTAAAAGCACTTGCTGAAGCAAATGTGGTTTTGTATGATGCTTTGGCAAATGAAGAAATTCTGGAGTATGCTCCTAAGAATGCAATCCGAATTTTTGTTGGAAAGCGAATAGGAAATCATGCCTACACTCAAGATCAGATTAATCAATTGATAGTCGATAATGCATTAACTTATGGAAATGTAGTACGTCTAAAAGGAGGAGATCCGTTTGTGTTTGGTCGTGGAAGTGAAGAAATAGAATATGTGGAGAGTTTTGGAATCCCTACATTTGTAGTGCCAGGAATATCATCGGTAATTGCAGTTCCAGCTTATTTAGGAATTTCGATAACCAAAAGAGGAGTTTCAGAGAGCTTTTGGGCAATTACAGGAACGACTTCAGATAGAAAATTATCTTCAGATGTTGCACTTGCAGCACAATCTTCGGCTACAGTAGTTATTTTGATGGGGATGAGTAAGCTAGCACAGATAGTTGCTTTGTTTCAGAAAGAATTAAAAGGAGAAACACCGATTGCCATTATTCAAAATGGAACAACTCCAGATGAGAAAGTGGGAATTGGAACTATAAATACAATTCAGGAAATTGCTGCAGAGAATAAATTAGGTTCACCAGCAATTATTATCATTGGAGAAGTAGTTAGAGAAAGTACGAAGCTAAAAGGCTTTTACGAAGAATTTATTTCAAGTAAAATAGCATAATATAATAAACATAAATAAGACTTGGTTCTCTTTTCTATGGAAAGGGCTAGGGCGAGAAAAATACGATTGCAATGGAAAGAAACGAATTATATCCAATATTTTTAAAACTGCATAAGCTTAATGTGCTTATTGTAGGTGGTGGAAATGTGGGATTAGAAAAGCTTTCTTTTTTATTAAAATCTAGTCCTAATGCTAATGTTGAGGTTGTTGCTACTACCTTTTTGCCAGAAATTGAAATCTTGGGAGTAAACTACAATAATCTAACGTTGACAAAAGCAAAGTTTAAAAAGAAAATGCTTAAGAAACGGCATATGGTTATTGCTTGTACCGACGATTTGTTGGTAAACAAAAAGATATATGATTTATCAAGAGAAAGATATCTGATTTGCAATATTGCTGATACTCCCGAATTATGTGACTACTATTTAGGTGGAATCGTAACCAAAGGGAATGTTAAAATTGCTATTTCTACAAATGGTAAATCACCAACAACAGCCAAAAGGCTTCGAGAGTTTTTTGAAGAAGTTATTCCAGAAGACATTAATAAAATGGTTGAAAACCTAAATGAATATAGGAAAACACTAAAAGGAAACTTTGAGGACAAGGTTAAAAAAATGAATGAGATTACCGCTTCACTAAAAAATAAACAATAAGTTTTTTTTGAGCAAAGGAAGAAATGAATGATAAAAATCATTGAAAATAGTGTAAATTATTTGTTTCTTTGTATTTATTAAGAATGATTATAAACAACAATAAAATGATTAAAACAGACATACTTATAATAGGAGCTGGGCCAACTGGTTTATTTGCCGTTTTTGAGGCAGGATTGTTAAAATTAAAATGTCATATTTTAGATGCGCTACCACAAGCAGGAGGGCAACTGTCAGAATTATATCCAAAGAAGCCTATTTACGATATTCCTGGTTTTCCAGAAGTATTAGCAGGAGATTTAATTGATAACTTACAAGAGCAAATTAAACAATTTGAACCAGGTTATACATTAGGAGAGCGTGCAGAAACAATTGAGAAACAAGAAGACGGAAGTTTTATCGTAACCTCAAATAAAGGAACTAAATTTCATGCACCGGTTATTGCTATTGCAGGAGGTTTAGGAAGTTTTGAACCACGTAAGCCTCTTATTGAAGATATTGAGTTTTATGAAAATAAAGGAGTAAAATACTTCATCAAGAATCCAGAAAAATTCAGAGATAAAAGAGTTGTAATAGCAGGTGGAGGAGATTCAGCTTTAGACTGGAGTATATTCCTTGCAAATATAGCTTCAGAAGTAACTTTAATTCACCGTAGAAATGAATTTAGAGGAGCTTTAGATTCTGTAGAAAAAGTACAAGAATTAAAAACTGCTGGAAAAATTAAGTTAATTACACCAGCGGAAGTAATCGGATTAAACGGAGCTGAGCATATTGAATCATTAGTTATTGAAGAAAATGGTGCGCACCGTACAATCGAAACAGATTATTTTATTCCACTTTTCGGATTAACACCAAAGTTAGGTCCAATTGGAGATTGGGGATTAGAAATCGAGAAAAATGCAATTAAAGTAAATAATTCATTAGACTACCAAACTAATATTCCGGGAATCTTTGCTATTGGGGATGTAAATACATATCCAGGAAAATTAAAATTGATTCTTTGTGGATTCCACGAAGCAACACTTATGTGTCAGGCAGCATATCAAATTATCAACCCTGGTAAAAAGTATGTGCTTAAATATACTACTGTATCAGGTGTAGACGGATTTGATGGAACTCGTAAAGAAGCTCCGAAAGCAGTTGTTAAGGCGATAGTTTAATTTGAGGTTCTAAGTTGCTAAGCGACTAAGGTTCTAAGATTTTTTATATAGAAAGCTCAAACTTGTAACACAGTTTGAGCTTTTTAGTTTTAATCCCATTGGAATATTATATTTATAGTATTAATAATGATTACTGGCAAGAACCCCAGTGGGGTAAGATAGTATTCCTCCGGAGTTTTTATAGAATGTAAAAAAATATCTTAACTTAATGACATTGACTTAGTACCTTAGCAACTCAGAACCTTAGAACCTCAAAAAAATGGCTTTCGACGAAGATAATGCCCAAAGAATCAGAACGTTTCTTCAGCACAAAGAAGCAGCATTCTTCGAAAAACAAATGTTTGGAGGTATTGTTTTTATGGTTGATGATAAAATGTGTTGCGGAACACGGCTTGACAAGCAAAGTGGAGAAAGTCTTTTATTGTGCCGGATTGATGATGCTGCTTACTTAAGCGCATTAGAAAGAGACGATGTTCTTCCAATGCCAAATTCTGAAAGAGCAATGAAAAACTATGTTTTTATCATAGAGAATGGTTGGCATAGTAGGCAAGACTTAGCTTTTTGGCTACAGAAATGTTTAGACTTTAATCCAATTGCAAAATCAAGTAAGAAAAAATAATCCAACTATATCACAGATTTAGGCTTAAAACGGTAGGATCTTAGAGCCTAAGACACTTAGGAACTCAGAAACTTATAAAAACACTTGCAATTGTTCAGGTTATGTCTTTACTTTGCAGCGTTCATATATTTATTGAAAGTTATCACGAAAGGCGGAGGGATAGACCCATTGAAACCTTAGCAACCCTTTATCATAAAGAAGGTGCTACATTCTACTTTATACATTCATAGTATTAAAGATAGATAACACATAATACAGCAATGTATTTCTCAAAACTTTTCTTGACAAACTTATCGATATGTAACTGAGCTAATTTCAGTATCAGCAGCGAATTATTGGCGCATTTTGCCCATAACATTCCCGCTTTCTGCTATATGTCATTTTTTCTGGATTCCAGAAAAAAGATTGTACTACAAACGTAGTTCACTAAACTTCTATGAAAATAGAAATTAGGTGAAGCAATAGGGGCTAAAGAGCTATGATATTGAAACTTTGGTAATATTTAATAAAAGCCTTGCTCCTTAGGGGCATAGCTAGAAAAAGAAGAAAATGTCAACAATTCAAGAAGCAATAAAAAAAAATATCCTAATCCTTGATGGAGCAATGGGAACGATGTTGCAACGCTATAATTTCTCAGAAGAAGATTTTAGAGGAGAGCGTTTCAAAGACTTTCTGCATCCATTAAAAGGAAACAACGATTTACTATCCATAACACAACCACAAGCAATTCGCGATGTCCACTCCGCTTACTATGAAGCGGGTGCCGACATCGTAGAAACAAATACCTTTTCGGGTACAACAATCGGTATGGCCGATTATTTCCTTGAAGATTTTGTTTATGAATTAAATTACGAATCGGCAAAATTGGCTAGAGAAGTAGCTGATGAATTTACAGCTAAAAACCCAAACAAACCCCGTTTTGTAGCTGGCTCAATCGGTCCAACAAACCGTACAGCAAGTATGTCGCCCGATGTAAACGACCCGGGTTACAGAGCGGTAACTTTTGATGATTTACGCATTGCTTACAAACAACAAGTAGAAGCCCTAATGGATGGTGGCTGCGATTTACTGTTGGTAGAAACTATTTTTGATACTTTAAATGCTAAAGCAGCACTTTTTGCAATCGAAGAAGTAAAGGAAGAGCGTAACATTGAAATTCCAATCATGGTTTCAGGAACAATTACTGATGCTTCAGGAAGAACACTTTCAGGGCAAACGGTAGAAGCTTTCCTTATTTCAGTATCACATATTCCGTTATTAAGCGTAGGATTTAATTGCGCTTTAGGAGCTGATTTATTGAAACCGTATTTAAAAACATTGGCACAACATACAAGTTTTAATGTTTCGGCGCATCCTAATGCAGGTTTACCGAATGCGTTCGGGCAATATGACGAAACACCTGAGCAAACTCAGGCATTCATCAAAGAATATTTAGATGATAATTTAATTAATATCATCGGTGGTTGTTGCGGAACAACTCCAGATCATATTCGATTAATTGCCGAAGTAGCAAAAGATTATAAGCCGAGAGTAGCGCCAGTTTTTGAATAACGTTTCTCATAAGGTTTTTTGAACCTTGTAGTAGGCATAGATTGTAAAAGGAAGGAAAAACCTAAGCGGCTAAGAATTTTAGCAACTTAGAACCTAAAATAAAAAAAACTCAGAATCTAAGTCCCGATAGCTATCGGGATAGAGGCTTAGTAACTTAAAAAAGAAATGGCAGAAAATAGAAGAGACCTTGTATTAGCAGGATTAGAACCGTTAATTATTACGCCAACTAGTGTTTTTGTAAACATTGGAGAACGTACGAACGTAACTGGATCAAGAAAATTCTTGCGTTTAATCAAGGAAGAGAAATATGACGAAGCACTTGATATTGCAAGACAACAAGTAGAAGGAGGAGCACAAATCATCGATATTAATATGGATGAAGGAATGCTTGATGGAGTTCAGGCAATGACTAAATTCCTGAATTTAATTGCATCCGAACCGGATATTTCGAGAGTGCCAATTATGATTGACAGCTCGAAATGGGAAATCATCGAAGCAGGTCTTAAAGTCGTACAAGGAAAAAGTGTTGTAAACTCAATCTCTTTAAAAGAAGGGGAAGAAGCTTTTATTCATCATGCTAAACTTATTAAACGTTATGGAGCTGCAGCAATTATCATGGCTTTTGATGAGGTTGGGCAAGCTGATAATTTTGAACGAAGAGTCGAAATTTGCCAACGCTCGTATGATATATTAGTTGATAAAGTTGGTTTTCCACCACAGGATATTATTTTCGATTTAAATATTTTTCCAGTTGCAACTGGAATGGAAGAACACCGCTTAAATGCGTTGGACTTTTTTAGAGGAACAAAGTGGGTTCGTGATAATTTGCCACATGCACATATTAGTGGTGGAGTAAGTAACGTTTCGTTCTCATTTAGAGGAAACGATACTGTTCGTGAGGCAATGCACTCTGTGTTTTTGTACCATGCAATCCAGAATGGAATGACAATGGGAATTGTAAATCCAGAAATGCTTTCGATATACGATGACATTCCTAAAGATTTATTAGAACATGTAGAAGATGTAATTCTTAACCGTCGTGATGATGCTACCGAAAGACTTTTGGATTTTGCAGAGAATGTAAAAGGAGAAGTAAAGACAGATGAAAAAGCAATTCAAGAGTGGCGTTTAGGAACGGTTCAGGAGCGTATTACACATTCACTAGTTAAAGGTATCGATGCTTTTATCGAAGAAGATGTGGAAGAAGCCCGTTTGGCAGCAGTGAAACCTATTGAAGTTATCGAAATTAACTTAATGACAGGAATGAATGTCGTGGGAGATTTATTCGGAAGCGGAAAAATGTTCTTACCACAGGTAGTAAAATCGGCACGTGTAATGAAAAAAGCAGTGGCATATTTATTACCATTTATTGAAGCAAGTAAGCAAGCAGGAGACAAACAAGGAAACGGAAAAATCCTTATGGCAACTGTAAAAGGAGATGTACATGATATTGGTAAAAACATTGTTTCGGTAGTACTGGCATGTAACAATTACGAAATAGTTGATTTAGGTGTAATGGTGCCTCCAGAAAAGATTATTGCGGCAGCAATTGAACACGAAGTAGACATTATTGGATTAAGCGGGTTGATTACTCCTTCGCTTGACGAAATGGTTTATTTGGCCAAAGAATTAGACAAACAAGGAATTAAAATTCCAATTATGATTGGAGGAGCAACAACTTCGCGTGCGCATACAGCTGTGAAAATCGCTCCGCAATATAGAGAGACTGTAATTCACGTAAACGATGCTTCAAGAGCCGTTACTGTTGCAGGGAATCTGTTAGATCATAATCGCAAAATATATGCAAGTGATATTCGTGCAGATTACGATGCTTTTAGAGAAACATTTTTAAATCGTTCGCGAGATAAAAACTTCTTAACAATTGAACAAGCACGTAAAAATAAATTGCAATTGGATTGGAGCGAATATACTCCGACTAAACCAAAATTTATAGGAGCAAAAGTTGTCGAAGTAGAATTAGACGTTTTAGTTCCTTATATCGACTGGACACCATTTTTTAGAACATGGGAATTGTTTGGTAAATACCCAGCAATTTTGACCGATGAGGTGGTAGGAAATGAGGCAACTTCAGTTTTTAAAGATGCGCAAGAAATGCTAGAAGTAATCTTGAAAGAGAAAAAACTAACAGCAAAAGGAATTTACGGAATTTTCCCTGCTAACCAAGTAGATGATGATGATATCGAATTGCGTGATGAAAACGGGGTAATATTAGAAAAATTCTTAACACTCCGCCAGCAATCGCAGAAAACGAAAGGGGCGCCAAATATAGCATTGTCTGATTTTATTTTGCCAAAAGACTCAGGAGTGACGGATTATATAGGTGCATTTTGTGTAACAACAGGTTTTGGTGTAGATGAATGGGCGGCTGAATTTGAGAAAGATTTAGACGATTATAATTCGATTATGGTAAAAGCATTGGCAGATCGTTTTGCAGAGGCATTTGCTGAATATTTACACGAAGAAGTTCGTAAAGATTTTTGGGGTTATGATGCTGAAGAGTCATTATCAACTGAAGATTTAATCGAAGAAAATTATAAAGGAATTCGTCCAGCACCAGGGTATCCTGCTTGTCCAGATCATTTAGAAAAACCAACTATCTGGAAATTATTAAATGTAGAAGATGAGATAGGGGTAACCCTAACTGAAAGTATGGCGATGTGGCCAGCGTCATCGGTATCAGGATATTATTTTGGAAACCCAAAGAGTAAATATTTTGGATTAGGAAAAATAAAAGAAGACCAAGTTGTTGATTACGCTAAACGACGAAGTATTTCAACTGATAAAGCCATGAAATGGCTAAATCCAAACATAGCAGATTAAAAAAATGTTTAAAGTTTTAGGTTTCAAGTTTTACCAAACAATTTGAAACCTGAAATAAAATAAAACAAACCAAAGAAGATAATTGATTTACGTTTTTTGATTTCAGATTTTTTACACCATTGACAATTCAAAACTCATAATTCATAATTCAAAACTTTAAAAATGAAAGTAACCAAACATATAGAAAACGCCAAAGGGAATACATTATTCTCATTTGAAATTATACCACCTCAAAAAGGGAAAAACATTCAGGAATTATACGATAATATCGATCCATTGATGGAGTTTAAACCACCTTTTATTGATGTAACGACATCTCGAGAAGAGTATATTTATATTGATAAAGGCAACGGATTATTGGATAAAAAATTAACCAGAATGCGTCCGGGAACATTAGGGATTTGTGCTTCTATAAAGCATAAATATAATGTAGATACTGTTCCTCACGTACTATGTGGTGGATTTACCAAAGAAGAAACGGAATATTTACTAGTAGATTGTAACTATTTAGGAATTGATAACGTGATGGCTTTGCGTGGAGATGCGATGAAAGACGAGCAATATTTTTTACCTAAAGATGGTGGGAATTGTTATGCTGTTGATTTAGTAGGGCAAATTTATGAGCTTAATCAAGGGAAATACCTGCATGAAGTAATGGATATTGACAACAAGCCGAATTTTTGTATTGGAGTAGCAGGATATCCAGAGAAACACTTAGAGTCTCCTTCATTGACTTCTGATTTAAAAAGATTAAAAGAAAAAGTAGATGCTGGTGCTGATTATGTAGTAACACAAATGTTCTTTGATAATTCAAAATATTTTGAATTTGTGAATAAAGCACGTGAAATGGGAATTACTGTTCCTATTATTCCAGGAATTAAACCCATCGCAGTTCAGAAACATTTACAGGTATTACCTCAAATTTTCCGTATCGATTTACCAGAAGATTTAATTCATGAAGTGGATAAATGCAAGAATAATGCTGAAATTCGTCAGGTTGGAATCGAATGGGCAATTCAGCAATCATTAGAGCTTAAAGCTGCAGGAGTTCCTGTTTTGCATTACTACTCAATGGGAAAATCTGAAAATATTCGCCAAATAGCGAGTAAAGTTTTCTAAATTTACTTTTCAAAATTACTATTAAGAAATTAAGGAGCACTTGATGTAACTTAATTTCTTAATGATTCTATCTTGAGCATAGTCGACAGAAGGAGTTTTTCCAGCTGTCTGCTATATCTTTTTATCCGCAAAAAAGCAGATAAAAAGGATGCCGCTCCCATCTGGGCTAGAGGCATTAGGTGTTTTTAATTTCAATTTATACTAGTTTCAGCAATTATGAAAAAAGAAGAATTACAATCAATCGCCTCTCAATTAAAAAAGCCTGAAGGAGAAAAAGGAATTGAAATGGCTAATATGATGCATGAAACAAACATCAATATGACGCTAAGCTCAATCCGAAATCTAGATATCTCCCAAGACGATATCATACTAGAAATCGGTCATGGAAATGCAGCTCATTTAGAGTATTTGATGCAACAGAGTTCTAATGTAAAGTATTATGGGCTCGAAATGTCAGAACTCATGTTTAAAGAAGCGCGCCAGATCAACAGAAATTATGTTTCTCAAAAACAAGCTTTCTTTTTGCTATATGACGGAAATACAATTCCATTTCCAGATGCACATTTTAATAAAGTATTCACGGTGAATACTTTATATTTTTGGCAAGAACCTCTAAAATTTCTTTTGGAAATATATAGAGTGCTAGGCAATAAAGGAATCTTTAGTTTGACATTTGCACAGGAAAGTTTTATGAAAAAACTTCCATTTACCGAATTTGAATTCGAACTTTATGACACTGAAAAAGTTGAAAAACTAATCCGTCAAACTCCTTTTAAAATTATCAAGGCTGAAAATCAAAGTGAAAAAGTAAAAAGTAAAACAGGAGAGCTTGTCGATAGAGAATTCACCACTATTGTTTTAGAAAAATAAAAAAGCAATGTTGTTAATTTTGAACACATTTTAGCGTAATTTAATTGTCTTTTAAAAGACTAATGCTTTTTAATTATGGAGACTAAAAAAATTAATTTTGTAAAAAATTATAGTAGTATTCTTTTGCTTCTAGGTGGTATTGTTGCAGGAAGTATTCTGGGATTAGTCTTTGGTAAGGACATAGAGATAATAAAACCCATAGGAGATATTTTCTTGAACTTGCTTTTTACAGCAATCATTCCATTAATCTTTTTTACAATTACCTCTTCTATTGCCAATTTAGAAAAGACAGAAAGGCTGGGGAGGTTATTTGTAGTGATGATAGCCGTTTTTTTAGGAACACTTCTTATTTCAGCTATAGTCATGATTATAGCAGTTTCTCTTTTTCCTATTCATCAGAATATTATAGTTTCAAAAATTCCACTAGAGAACATTGCGACAGGAAATGTTGGAGATCAAATTGCACAATTGCTTACAACAAATGATTTCTTCGAATTATTGTCGCGAAAAAGTATGTTGGCACTTATTATTTTTTCATTTCTAATTGGATTTGCAACTTTGCAATCGGGAGAAAAAGGAAATAGTTTTAAGAGTTTTTTAGATTCTGGAAACGAAGTAATGAAGCAGCTGTTGAATATTATTATGAAAATGGCTCCAATAGGATTAGGAGCTTACTTTGCATATCAGGTTAGTTTTTATGGACCACAGTTATTTGGAGTTTATGCCAAACCATTAGGGATTTATTATGGAGCCTGCATCTTTTATTTCTTTGTTTTCTTTAGTTTGTATGCTTTAGTAGCTGGAGGGAAAAGAGCTTTTATGGTATTTTGGAGTAATAATATCACACCAGCTCTTACAGCTATAGGTACCTGTAGTAGTATTGCAACTATCCCTGCTAACCTTAAGGCAACCGAAAAAATGGGAATTCCTGCTCATGTCCGCAATGTGGTTATTCCACTAGGAGCACCATTGCACAAAGATGGTTCGAGTATGTCATCTATCTTAAAAATTACAGTTTTGTTTACCATGTTTGGAAAAGATTTTACAGAACCAAGTACCATACTTTTAGCATTGGGAATTACTGTAATAGTATCGATTGTAGAAGGGGGGATTCCAAATGGAGGATATATTGGAGAAGTTTTGGCTATAACAGTCTATGGTTTTCCAATGGCAGAAGCCTTACCAGTAGCTATGATTTTGGGCACACTTGTCGATCCAATTGCTACTTTACTAAATGCTAATGGCGATGTAATTTCGTCAATGATGGTCTCCCGATTTTCGGAGAAAACGAAATGGTAGGGGAGAGAACCATCGTTTCTAATTTCAATTTAAAATTATTTTATAATTCGCATTAATAGTATAATCTATTTACTGTTTTTGTGGAGAGAACGTTTCTATTAACTACATAAAAGAGTACTAAAAATGAATACAACGCTTCAACAAGATTTAAATGATATTGAAAATATACTTGACAAAATAAAACAACAAGGGGTAGAATTCTTGAATTCCCTAGATACTATTCCAACTTCAAATTCAAATACAATAACAACCAACAGAAGTCTAAATGAATCAGGTTTAGGTGCATTATCAGCATTGGAAGAATTTAATCAGCGATTGGCTCCTTTAATGATTGCATCACCGGGGCCAAGATATTGGGGATTTGTAACTGGTGGAAGTACACCAGCTTCAATTGTTGGTGATTGGTTAACGACTATTTATGACCAAAACACACAAGCAGTAAAAGCACAAGGCGGAGTTTCGGCTTTAATAGAAATTGAAACGATTAATTTATTACTACAATTATTAGATTTGCCAAAATCATTCCTTGGCGGATTTGTGACAGGCGCAACAATGTCTAATTTTACCTCTTTGGGAGTTGCGAGACAATGGTTCGGAAAGCAGCTAGGAAAGGACTTTGCTAAGAATGGAATATCTGAGCCCATCACAATTTTCTCTGCAACTCCACATTCATCTTCTATAAAGTGTCTAGCGATGCTAGGAATAGGAAGCCAGAATTTCATAAAGATAAAAACTCTTGAAGGTAATCGTGAAGCAATTGATATAGCCGATTTAGAAAAAAATATCGAAAGTTTAGACGGGAAGCCTTTTATTGTAATAACAAGTGCAGCAACAGTAAATACTGCAGATTTTGATGATTTTATTGCAATAAATAAATTAAAGGAGAAGTATAAATTCTGGTGGCATATAGACGCTGCTTTTGGAGGATTTGCAGCTTGTTCACCTAAATACAAACATTTGTTGAACGGATGGGAGAATGCGGATAGTATTACTATAGATTGCCACAAATGGCTAAATGTGCCTTACGAAAGTGCTTTTTATTTGATAAAAGAGGAACATAAGATATTACAGATAGAAACATTTCAAAATTCTAATGCACCTTATTTAGGAGATCCATTAGAAAATTTTAGTTTTCTGAATTTCTTACCCGAAAATTCACGAAGATTAAAAGCATTACCAGTTTGGTTTTCTTTATTGGCATACGGAAAAGAGGGATATCAGCATATAGTTGAGAATAGTGTTGATCTTGCATTGCAATTTGATGCTTTTATTACTAATAATGAGAATTTTGAATTATTAGCTCCAACGAGATTAAATAATGTGTGTTTTACATTATCAGGAGATCATAATCAGGACAAAGTAAATTTATTTTTAGTGCATCTTAACGATACTGGAAAAGTTTTTATGACGCCTACAGTTTATCAAAATCGCAAAGGAATTCGTGCTTCATTTGTAAATTGGAGAACCAATAAAGAAGATGTTGAAATAGTAATTGAGGAAATGAAAAAGACAATTTCGGAATTAAAAATTTAGATCAATATCATTGCAGACTCTTTTAAAAGTAGCCCGTTTAATTTTAAACGGGCTACTTTTTTATGTATTGGCAAGTTCTTATTAATGTGATTACTCTACTATTTTAATGAAATATTAGATTCACTTTGGAATTTTTTAAGTTTAAAATTTACAAAAAGTTTAAGAAATGTTCATTTTATTAAATAAAAACTATTATAAAAGTTAAATACTATACTTATTTAGAATAATTAAAAACAAGCTTGATTCTTTTATGTCTAACAGTTAATTTTGTCATAAATTAATTTACATATCTATTGTTCATTTTTAATTAAAAGTTAATGCGACTACATAAAATAGGAATTCTATTATTGGTTTTAATGACCACCATGCAGGTTTTTTCACAAAAAAATAAATCAACTATATCGGGAATTGTTTTGATAAGCAATCAGATGCCAGGGGAAGCAGTTTCGGTAGCTTTAAAGGGAACGGCGTATGCTACACTCACAAATAGCAAGGGAGAATATAAGATGAGTGCCGAACCAGGTAATTATATTCTTGTCGTTACTTACGTTGGTTACAAAACGACACATACTGCAATTACTTTAAAGCAAGGAGGTAAAATAGTTTCGGATATCACTATGCAGGAAGATATGGCTGCCTTGAATGAAGTAGCTGTAAAAGGAAAATCTAAAGTACAGCGAGTAAGAGAACAAGCTTATAATATTACGGCTGTCGATCTTAAAAAAACATACAATACTAATGCTGACTTAAACCAAGTTCTTAATAAAACGACAGGGGTACGTATTCGTGAATATGGAGGGATGGGATCGGCTTTTAATTTTTCATTAAACGGGTTCTCTGGTAATCAGGTTAAGTTCTTTTTAGACGGAATTCCTATGGATAGTTATGGTTCTTCGCTTACACTGAATAATATTCCTGTAAATATGGCTGAAAGAATTGATGTATACAAAGGGGTTGTTCCTATTGAACTGGGTGCAGATGCTTTAGGAGGTGCAGTTAATATTATAACTAATAAAAGTGTGAATAGATACATTGATGCCTCTTATAGTTATGGTTCATTTAATACACATAGAGCTGCAATAAACACAAGGTTTTCTGGTAAAGATGGATTTATTGCCAATATAAACGCTTTTACTAATTACTCAGATAATGATTATAAAGTTGATGTGAGTATTGTTGATAAAAATACTTCAAAATATTTACCAGAACAAAAGTACAAACACTTTCATGATGGTTATAAGTCGGGGACAATAATGGCAGAAGCTGGATTTAAGAATAAAAAATATGCCGATTATTTACTTGTTGGTTTTGGGATGTCTGGGAACAAAAAAGAAATTCAACAAGGTAAAACGATGGATAAAGTAGTTGGACAAGCTTTTACCGATAGTGAAAGTTTTATATCTTCTTTAAAATATAAAAAAGACAATCTTTTTACTAAAGGATTATCATTTAATTTTAATACTACTTACGCTTTGGTAAATAATCGTTCTGTAGATACTTCTTCAAGAGTTTATGATTGGTCGGGAAATTATACCTACAGACAATTTGCAGGAAATAACGACAGAGGAGAGTTGGCAGATAAAACAATATTTGTTTACGATGAAGAAAATTTACAAGCTGCTGCAAATTTAAGATATCAAATTCATGAACAGCATTCGGTAAGTTTAAATTATTCATATATAGGATATAGCCGAAAAGAAACTGATGAGTATAAAGAGAATCTCTCGCTCGGAAAACCTTCGATTAATAAAAATATTACTGGGATAGCTTATAATTTTAGTGGATTAGACAATAGGCTGGCAATTTCTGCATTTGGTAAAATCTTTACTTTAGATACAAAGATGATTACTAAAGACGAAACACTATCGTCGTCTTCAACTGATTATGGTTATGGTGCCACAGCTGCATATTATTTATTTGATAAATTACAAATAAAAGCTTCTTATGAACATGCGTATCGTTTGCCTTTGGGTGTAGAAATGTTAGGTGATGGATTAACGATAAATAGCAATATAGGTTTGCGACCAGAAAGCAGTGATAATGCCAATTTTGGACTTGCTTTTCTTACTCAAAAAAACAAACATCAGTTTAGTGCCGAAACCAGTTTAATTTATAGACAAGCTAAGGATTTCATACAAGAAAGACGAGTTGGTAATGCAAGTGTTAATGAGAATATTCAAAGTGTGCAAGTAACTGGTATTGATGGTGTTTTTCGATATGGATACGGTGATTTACTTACATTCGAAATAAACAGTACCTATCAAAAAAGTCTTAACAAAAATAAATTTAAATTAGGAACTACTATTCCAGATGAATTATATGATGCGCAATTACCTAACGTTCCCATTTTTTATGGTAATGCGGATTTAACTTTTAATTTTAAAAATATCAAGTACAAGCACGACCAATTTTCGGTAAATGTTAGTGCTAATTATATTGATGCTTTTTATTTGACTTGGCCAATATTAGGTGAACTAGAAACTAAAAAAGCAATCCCAGAGCAGTTTACTCAAAATGCAATGGTTTCCTATTCTTTTTTAAACGGCAAATACAATTTTGCTTTTGAATGTAGAAATATTACTGATGTAAAGGTGTATGACTATTTTAAAGTTCAGAAGCCAGGACGTGCTTTTTCAGTTAAGTTTAGATATTTTCTTCAATAAGTAATATTCAATTTTAATAATAACCCCTTAATAATTATAAATCATGATAAACAAATTTCAAAAAGGTTTTGCTTTAGCATTCCTATCGTTATCTATTTTTTCTTGTAGTAGTGATGATGCTGCCCCAAAAGACGAAACAGCTTTTACAGGTTCTAAGTACGTTGCTTCATATTGGTTAGCAGACTATACACAGTATATATTAGATTTTAATTCTATTGACCAATTAATGACAGGAGAAATAAGTGCAAAAGGTGTTGGTAAAGAACAAGGAGGGAGTTGCTTTCCTGTCGAGAATACATTTTTTGCTTTAAGTACTAGTGATGAAGGATCTGTGTCATTTTTTCTTAATGATGCAGGAAAGTTAACAGCAGGATCTAAGCTTGCTTTAGAATCATCTTATGCTGTTGGTTACACAGATGATAAAAAACTAATTAATATAGCAGCTACTTGGGATGGTAGTTCTTCTGATTGTGAATTAATGATTTACAATCCAGCAAAAGTTTCTATTGAAAACCGTAAGACTAACGATTTTAGTGTTACTCCTGGAGATAAAGATATATTGTATTGGCCAACTGGAGCAGCTGTTTCGGGAGATAGACTATTTGTGCCAGTTTACATGAAAAATGTTAAAGACAAAAAGAATGTAGTACTATCATCTGATGCAGTTATTAAAGTTTATAAATATCCTTCTTTGGAATATATAAATACTATTAAAGATACTAGAACAGCTGCTATTGGTATTTATTATGAGAATACTGGAATTGTACAAACTGGATCTGGAGATATCTATACATTTTCATCTAATGCACATGCTGGTGGTTATCCTCCTACTGCTGTTTCTTCAGGTATATTGCGTATTAAAAAAGGAGAAGACAAATTTGATGCAAATTATTTCTTTAATATTCAGGAAAGTTCTCTTGATGGAAAAGTGCTAGCAGCATATCCATTAGGAGGAGAAAAGGTTTTTATATCTTATATTCCTAATAATGTAGATTCAAAGGATACATATTATAATTTTTTGGGAACAAAAGCTATATTCAAATCTGCAATTCTTGATTTAGCAGCTAAAACAATTTTGCCAGTTACAGGATTACCTGATCATGGTGGAGATGAGTTTTTTGGGTTAGGCAGCATGTTTGTAGAAAATGGAAAAGCATATAAAAGTTTTGTAGTTGGTGATGTGGCTCGTGTTTATCAAATAGATATTGCAACAGGTACTGCCAAAGCTGGAGCCGTTATTAAAGAAGGACTTTACTTGCCTGCAATCGGAAAACTTACCCGATAAATTAATTATGATTTATGTGGCTTGAGGATTATAATGCCTCAAGCCATTTTATATGCCTTTTTTGCCCAAAAAAACTATTACCTATAAAATTATACTCCCATGACTACTATCAAAAGCCGTACAAATAAGCCACCAAATAAAGGAAAATCACGTTTTAGTAAAATCAATGCTTGGTTGCATTTATGGTTGGGACTTGCTTCGGGACTTGTTGTATTGATAATGGGGATTACAGGTTGTATTTTGGTTTTTGAACAAGAAATCAAACATGCAACATCACCTTGGTTAAATGTAGAAGCCCAAGAATCAGATAAAGTATTACCACCCTCTAAAATATATAAAGCAGTTAGTAAAGCATTGCCTAATAAAGAGATTCATGGTTTCTGGTATAATGGTTTAGATAAAACAATAAAAGTTGATGTAGAATCAGATTCTTTGATTTATGTAAATCCGTATAATGGAGCTATTACTGGAATGGTAGATCATGAAGATTTTTTTCACATTATGGATGAAGGACATCGCTATGTATGGTTAGGTCGTGATATTGGTTCGCAAGTAACAGCATGGGGAACCTTAATTTTCTTTTTCTTACTTATAAGTGGTCTTATACTTTGGTTTCCTAAAAAATGGAATAAAACTACTAGAAATGCTAGTTTTAAGATAAAATGGGATGCTAAATTCAAGCGCTTGAATTATGATCTGCACAATGTAATGGGATTTTACGCTATCATACTAGCAGTGCTTATTTCTTTTACAGGATTGGTGATGAGTTTTCAATGGATCAGAGCAAGCACGTACTGGATAAGTGGTGGTTGGGCTGATGGAAAAGATAAAAAAGAACAAGTTATTACTGCTGTAAAAGATACTTTATCTATAAAAGAAATAGATATGCTTGCTGCAGCCGATATTATTTGGAACAAAGTAAGAAAGGAAATTGCTAAAGAAAATAAAGAAGCAATTATCATTCACCTACCAGATGAACCAGAAGATGATTTTTATGCTTGTACAGACATGAATAAAGGGATTTGGAGGGATTTGTACTTTGATTCAAAAACATTGGAATTACAGCCAAATTCACAAAAATATATAGACAATGAGCGTTTCTCAAAATGGCTTATGCGATCCAATTATAGTCTTCACATTGGGGCTATTGGAGGAATACCAACTAAGATTCTATATTTTACGGCTAGTTTAATATGTGCCAGTTTACCAGTTACAGGTTTTTATATTTGGTGGGGTAGAAAGAAAAAAACAAAACCTGGAGTTAAAATTTAAGATTACTTTTTTTACATATTTTTAGTTAGTTAAAGTCTTTTGAAAGTATTCGTACTTTTCAAAAGACTTTTTTATGTTATAAACAGAATTCAATTAGTGTGATTTTATTGACTCTAGCTTAGCTTCTATTTAAGGATAATACTTAGCTAAAAGCACCCTTTTGATCCTTTATCATCTAGTTTGAAACACAGTTTAAAAAGACATGATTTGTTAATCAAAATAGTGATTGCGTTTACTGAGATAGCTATATAAAACAAAGAAAGCCCATGATTTCTCATGGGCTTTTATATTGTAATTATGTCTTTTTAGATTCTGTAAGTAAAAGAGATTGTTGCTACACGACTATCAAGGTTGTATCTTTTGTCTATGCTAGTTTGTCCGATAACCGAATTGATATTGTATTTATTAGTATTAAAAATATCAGTAACATTAAACTTTATACTGCCTTTATTAGCAAGAACTTGTTTTGACAATCCGATGCTGAAATCAAAGAAGCTATCTCTTTCATAAATCCCAACATTTGATTTTGATTGATACTGAGCATTAGCTTCAGCCTTCCAGCTATCAGTAATAGTAAATGAATTTTGAACATTTAAATTTAAGGTTACTATAGGATCAATTTTATTTGTATTAATCATGTTTCCTTCAAATTTATTTTCAAAAACATTCAACAATGTATTTACAGACCACCATTTATAGACTTCGGTAGTATTGGTTATGTTTACACCATAATTAAAAGATTTTTTAGCATTGATTTGTGACGTTACTGTTGTGTTATCTACTGGATTATAAACATATATTTCTGTGAAAACATTTTTAGTTTGGTTAAAATATACAGAAGCCATAAATGCACTTTTCCAAGAATACCCTATCTCTGTTGAATGAGTAATTTCTGGAATCAGATCAGGATTTCCTTGCGAATAATTAAATGAGTCATCGTAAAAACGGAAAGGATTTAAATCAAACTGACTTGGTCTGTTGATTCTCTTGCTGTAAGATGCGTGTACAGAATGATTCGTGTTCATTTCATATTTTAATGCTAGGCTAGGGAACCATTTTAAATAATCATCTTTGTGATTCTCATCTAATGTTTTTTGGTTAATATCAATTGCAGTGTATTCGGTTCTTATTCCACCTTGAATGCTAAGATTTTCTAGTTTGTATTTGTAGTTAGCGTAGGCAGCATAAATCTGTTCGTCATATACAAAATGATTTGTTGAATTAAGATCAACAATCCATTCGTTATTATAATATTCATAAACAGAAGGGTTGTCATTATTTTTTACACTTGCTTTAAACCCCCATTCTAGAGTTTGTTTCTCTTTTATTGGATTTGTAAAATCTACTTTTCCAGTGAAAACTTTTAGATGAGAAGGTATATAACCTCTTCGGTCATTTATTGGAGTACTAGGAATTAAATTGTAGGCGCTTTGAAATTGATTAGATCTAAATTTTGAGGTTTCATATTCAAAATCAAAGGTCATATTTTTACCTTCAGTATTAAATTTGTGAACTCCTGAAAGAGCATAGGTGTAATCAAACCACTTTTCTTTACTGTCATTGTATGTTAAAGCATTAAATTCTAATTGATTTAAGTTATTAAATAAAGAATTTCCACCGTTGGCAATATTTTGATAGCGACCAATTTTTGCGTCAAGCGAAACTTCTAAATTTGTTTTAGAAGAAACTTCATAAGACGTTCCAATTTTAAAATTATTGGATGTAAGAGGTTCGTTTGTTGTCGAGTATTGGTGGTTCGTTGTAGCGACTTCTTGTCTATTACTATCTTTGAATTGAATTTGTTCAAATTTTTTACGTTCCTCTTCTCCTCTAAAGGTATAGCTGTAATTACCATAAACACCAAATTTGTCTTTGTTGTAGCTTAAATTCATTCCAGAGTTGGTTCTGTTTTTTCTACCTCTTCCATAACTAGAGAATACGGTTCCTTTTATTCCAGACGTACTTGGCTTTTTTAATATAATATTAATCATTCCAGCTTTACCAGTGGCATCATATTTAGAAGATGGATTAGTAATAACTTCTATTTGTTTTATATTGGATGAGGTTGTCGATTTCAAATAGTTTGCGAGTTCTTTCTGCGAAAGCTGTGTTAATTTGCCATTTATCATTACGCCAACACCTTGTTGCCCTCTAATAGATAATTCTCCGTCCTGAGACACCACAACGCCAGGAGCACGCATTAATACATCTAGTGCAGTTCCTCCTTCAGCTACAATGCTGTTCTCTACGTTAAAAACCATGCGATCTGATTTTTGGGTATAAAGAACTTTCTTTTTTACAATTATGATTTCATCTAATGCATTTATTGATGTTTCGATAATACTATCTTTTTCTTTCTCAGTTTGTGCCGAGGCATAAACAGAAAATGCAAGCATAATGGATGTTATAATATTTTTCATATTATTTGTTTTAATTTATGGGAATAATAAAATGGCTTTTGAATTAAGCCTAAAATGTATAGTTGCTCTATAATGTATCTTGTTTTAAAGAGATAGAATTCGGAATAAGAAAATGGAATCTTTAATTGGAACGAAAATCATTTTAATGATTACATCAGAGTAATTTTTTTGAAGATAAAATGTGCTGTTTAAAAGCGCAGGGGAGATGATTTTTGATGGGTAAAATAAAAACATGATTGTGTATTATTTATAAATTTTAAACTTCAAATATAATACTATTTGTAACAAGTCTAAATAAAAATAATTCAAAATTTCATTGTAGATGATAACCCTCTAGTAATTAGAAGCTACGGAGTTTTAAATAAGGCTTAAATGGTATTGTTGGGTTTGTTTTTTAGGCTAATTTTAAGAAGGAATCAAGAGATAATATCTGTAAAAATATGGTTTGAGGAGGTATCGTTAAATGAAAAACTCCAATTCATTCTATAAAATGAATTGGAGTTTTTATAAGTAACTGTTGAAATGTAAAATGTAAACTGAGATTGTAAACTAAATACGGAGACAGTTGACTTATTTAGTGATTTCTCTAAATACAGCTTCTAAGTTTTTATTTTTTTGATTGAGCTGTAATGTTTTTAATCCATTGGCAGTTGCAAAATCAAAAATAGCAGGTCGCATATCTTTTTCAGTAACAAATGTCAGTTCCCAAATCATGTCATGAGTATTTTTATATGAACTAATGTTTTCTAGTTTGGCAAGTAACTGTTCTTCTACCTGATAATCAAACTCAACTTCGATAACTTGTTCCTTATCTTCAGAAATTAATTTATCAAGTTTCTTGTCAGTAACGATTTTTCCGTTGTTAATAATAATAACTCTGTCACAAATAGCTTCAACTTCTTGCATAATGTGAGTAGATAAAAAAACAGTTTTGTCTTTACCTACATTCTTAATAACATTTCTAATTTCTATTAACTGGTTGGGATCTAGACCAGTTGTTGGTTCATCAAGAATTAAAACATCAGGATTATGCAATAATGCATTTGCCAATCCTACACGCTGACGATATCCTTTAGACAACTGTCCTATTTTTTTATGACTTTCAGCTGACAGGCCTGTCAGTTGAATGACTTCTTCAATTCTTGATTTTGTCACATGATAAACATCGGCATTAAAAGCCAAATACTCACGAACATACAAATCTAAATACAGTGGATTGTGTTCTGGTAAATAGCCAATAGATAGTTGTACTGCTTTAGCGTTTGTCATGACATCATGACTATTTACAAGTGCTGAACCACTATCGGCAAGTAAATAAGTAGTCAAAATTTTCATTAGAGTAGATTTTCCTGCTCCATTTGGACCAAGAAATCCAACAATTTCTCCCTTTTTAATCGAAAACGAAATTTCGTCTAAAGCTTTTTGAGTACCGTAACTTTTTGATATGCTGTTTACTTCTATTGACATGGCTTTTTTATTTGTTGCAAAAGTAAACAGAAATCCGATTGATTACTAAAAATTGTCTTTCAAAGAATTCTTAAAATAAATATAAATTATCAGTAATGACGGCATTGTTATTGTTAAATCGAATCTGAATTTTTAAAAACAAACAAACAAAATGAAAAAATTTTTACTTATTGCTACATTAGCTATCTGTAGCTTTGCAAATGCTCAAAAAGGATCAATCTTAGTTGGTGGAAACATTGATTACACTTCTAAAACTACAGATTTCCAAGGTGTTGAAAGAAAACAAAGCGAATTTGGTTTTTCTCCTAAAGTAGGTTACCAATTTAATGATAATTGGACTGTTGGAGGTGAATTTAGTGTATCTTCTTCTAAAGATGATCAAGGAATGACTGAATACAAAACTAATGCTTTCAAATTAGGAGCTTTTGTACGTTATTCAGTGCCATTAAGCTCAACTTTTTCTGTTTTTGCTGATATGGGTGCAGGTTTCAAAAATCAAACAGATAAGTCATATACTGGAAATCTTTCTACAAAAGCAAAAGCTGATGGTATGTATGTTGGTGTTACACCAGCTCTTTTCATTAACATGAAAAATGGTTTTGGTTTAAACTTTAGTATTGGAGGTTTAGGATACGAAACATTAAGTTATGATAATAACGGAAGAGATATTAATGAATTTTATTTCAATTTCGGTAGAACTGCTAGCATTGGAATTTCTAAGAATTTCTAATCTTAGATTAGTTTTCAATTTAAAAGCACCCCATTGGGGTGCTTTTTTATTTTTTAGCAAATAATACAGTTTTAATGCCAACTAAAGTGAAGCCGGAATAAATCATAACTACAAGATTTTCGATTTCACTTGTTGGCAATAAAAAACAAAAATTATAGGCTTACTTCGGTTTCAACAGTTGCTCTCATTTCTTGAGCTGCAGCAACCATTTCGATTAGTGCTTTTTTAGTTTCATCCCAATGACGCGTTTTTAAGCCACAATCAGGATTAACCCAAAGTTGATTTACCGGAATAACAGCCGAAGCTTTCTCAAGTAGCTTTACCATCTCTTTGCTAGAAGGAACGCGAGGAGAGTGAATGTCGTAAACTCCAGGACCAATTTCATTAGGATATTTAAAATCGGCAAAAGCATCTAGTAATTCCATTTGTGAACGCGAACATTCGATAGTGATTACATCAGCATCCATATCGGCGATATTTTGGATGATATCATTAAATTCACTGTAACACATATGGGTGTGGATTTGTGTATCGTCTTTAACACCACTAGCCGAAATACGGAATGCTTTTACAGCCCAATCTAAGTAAGTTGCCCATTCTTCCTTACGCAATGGTAATCCTTCACGAATAGCAGGTTCATCAATTTGGATTATTTTAATTCCAGCATTTTCTAAATCGACTACTTCATCTCTTATAGCCAAAGCAATTTGAGTACAAGTTTGAGAACGTGGTTGATCGTTACGTACAAACGACCATTGCAAGATTGTTACAGGACCAGTTAACATTCCTTTTAACCATTTTGGAGTTAGCGATTGTGCATACTCAGACCATTTTACAGTCATTGGTTTTGGTCTAGAAACATCTCCATAAATTACAGGAGGTTTTACACAACGGCTACCATAACTTTGTACCCAGCCATTTTTGGTGAATGTAAATCCGTCTAATTGCTCACCAAAATATTCGACCATGTCGTTGCGCTCAAATTCACCATGAACAAGAACGTCAATTCCAGTTTCTTCTTGAAAACGAATCGTTTCTTCGGTTTCTTTCTTTATTAAATCGTCGTATTGTTGTTGGGATAAATCCCCTTTTTTAAATTTTGCTCTCCAACTACGAACCTCAGGAGTTTGCGGAAACGAACCGATTGTTGTTGTTGGGAACAAAGGAAGGTTTAATGCATCTATTTGCTTTTTACGACGAATAGCAAAAGTGTTTTTACGTTTGTCATCATTAGTAGCAATGTTTGCTACACGATTTTTAACCGATTCGTTATGAATAAGCTTGGATGTTTTTCTGTTTTCATTTGCCAAAGTGTTTTCTGCAAAACGAATAGAGTTTGTAGTGTCTATTTCTTTAGCAGCAAACTGTTTTAATAAAACAACTTCTTGTATTTTCTGTTTAGCAAAAGCCAACCATTGTTTGATTTCGGGAGTAAGAGTCTCGTTGTTTGTTTCCAATTCTAAATCGCATGGACTGTGAATTAATGAACAAGAAGGAGCAATTAATATTCTGTTTTTGCCAAGAGCAGTTACAGCCTTCTCGATAATTGGCAATGAATTTTTAAAGTCGTTTTTCCAGATGTTTCTTCCGTCTACTAAACCAAGAGAAAGATTTACATTTGGTAATAATTGATTAGATTCTAAAATATCATCTAATTGTAATGGACAGCGAACTAAATCTAAATGTAGTGTATCAACTGGTAGTGCCAATACTGTAGCTAGGTTTTCTCCAAAACAGTCAAAATAATTAGCGAGAATGATTTTAATGTTGGGAAAACGTTTGTTGATTTCAGTGTATACTTTCGTGTAAGTAGCTCGTTCTTTATCAGTCAAATTCAAAGCCAAGAAAGGTTCGTCTAGTTGGATGTAAGTTGCATTTTCGGCTTCTAATTTTTTGAAAATTTCAAAATATACAGGAAGTAATGAATCAATAAGATCGATTCTATGAAAGCCTTCTTCTTTTTCTTTTCCTAAAAGTAAGTATGAGATAGGCCCTATAAGTACTGGTTTTGTGGTAATACCTAAATCATTGGCTTCCTTAAATTCATTGATTATTTTTTCTGAAAATAAAGTAAACTTTTGGTTTTTGGTAAATTCAGGAACGATATAATGGTAGTTTGTATCAAACCATTTTGTCATTTCCATGGCAACAACATCTTGTTCGTTTTTTTGAGAACCTCTTGCCATTGCAAAATATAAATCAATAGAAGAGTTTGTTCTTGTAAAATCAGTATAACGTTCAGGAATTGCCCCCAAAGTTAATGTTAGATCTAAAACTTGGTCATAAAATGAGAAATCATTCGATGGGATTAAATCGATGCCAGATTCAGCTTGTAATTGCCAGTTTTCTTGACGAATGTTTTTTCCAACTGCCAAAAGTTCTTCAACCGAAATTTTTCCAGCCCAGTATAATTCACTAGCTTTTTTTAATTCTCTGTTACTGCCGATTCGAGGATAACCTAAATTATTTGTTTTCATTTTGTTTCAGTATTTTTTACTGAACAAATTTATTGTATTGGTTTTTAAAACTTATATTTGGCTTATATTTAAGTAAATAAACTTAATTAAGTTGATTTTTGAAGATTATAATACTGACGAATCCTTTTAAAACGAACCTTAGCCGTAAAAATTACTATGGAAAATCTAGATAAAACAGATTTAGAGATCTTGAAACACCTTCAGGAGAACTCAAATATCAATACAAAAGACTTGGCAAGCAAATTATTTCTTACTGTTACACCAGTTTATGAACGCATAAAACGATTGGAAAGAGATGGGTATATTACAAAATATGTAGCATTACTTGATAAGAAAAAGATGAATAGGGGGATGATTGTCTTTTGTAATGTTCGATTAAAAGAACATGCAAAAAACGTGGGAAGTAATTTTGTAAAAGACATTGTTGCACTTCCAGAAATTATCGAATGCTATAATATTGCCGGAGATTATGACTTTATGCTAAAGATTTTAGTTCAGGACATGACTAGTTATCAGGATTTTGTAATGAATAAATTGTCTACCATTGAGAACATAGGTAATACAAATAGTATTTTTGTAATGGGAGAAATAAAACACAGTACAGCATTGACATTTTAGGTTCTGTTGGATATTTTGCAAAGACGATGAATTACAAAACGAGTTTTTCTTTAAAACATATCTATTTCTGTATCTTTGAAAACAAATTTGGAAAAAAATTACAATGAACTGGGAACAACTTTTATCACTCAAACGCCAAGGCGATACTAGCAAAAGATTACGTGTAGAACAAGATGATACGCGATTGGGATTTGAAGTAGATTACGACCGAATAATATTTTCAGCAGCGTTTAGAAGTCTACAAGATAAAACTCAAGTAATTCCACTTTCAAAAACAGATTTTGTACATACTCGTTTAACACATAGTTTAGAGGTTTCAGTAGTAGGACGTTCAATAGGACGCTTAGTAGGGAAAAAAATAATCGAAAAATATCCATATCTAAAAGAAATTCATGGGTATCATATGAACGATTTTGGAGCCATAGTTGCAGCAGCTTCTCTGGCACATGATATTGGGAATCCACCTTTTGGACATTCAGGAGAAAAAGCAATTGGAGAATATTTCTCAATAGGAAATGGACAAAAATACAAAAAGCATTTATCTGAAAAAGAATGGCAAGATTTAATAGATTTTGAAGGTAATGCTAACGGATTTTCTGTTTTAACAGCAAGTCGTCCAGGAATAGAGGGAGGTTTAAGGATTTCATACGCTACATTAGGAGCATTCATGAAATACCCAAAAGAAAGTTTGCCTAAAAAACCAACCAAAAATATAGCGGATAAAAAATACGGTTTCTTCCAGACAGATAAAGACTTCTTTAATAAAGTGGCTGTTGATATGGGAATGCTATCTAATAAATCAGGAGATGATATTGGTTTCGAAAGACATCCTCTAGCATATTTAGTAGAAGCAGCAGATGATATTTGTTATACTATTATTGATTTTGAAGATGGAATAAATCTTGGATTAGTTTCAGAGGATTATGCTTTGGAATACTTGATTAAACTTGTAAAAGATAATATTGGTGTTGCCAAATATAAAACACTGACCACTAAAGAAGATCGAATTAGTTATTTACGTGCTTTAGCAATTGGAAGTTTAATAAATGATGCAGTTAAAGTTTTTATTGACAATGAAGAAGCTATTCTTGCAGGGAAATTCCCGTATGCATTGATGGATAAAAGTCAGTATAAAGCCCAAATGAATGATATTATAAACTTGAGTGTTCAAAATATATATCAAAGCCGTGAAGTGATTGAAAAAGAAATAGTTGGTTATCAAATCATTCAGACACTTTTGGATAAATTTATAACTGCCTTTAATAATAAATACAACGGTGAGACATCAAACTACGATACTTTAATTCTAAAAATGCTACCAGAAAAGCATCATTTAGAAAAAGAAGGATTGTATGAAAGATTGTTGCATATATGCCATTATGTTTCATTGTTAACCGATGGAAATGCATTGGAATTGTATGAAACTATAAACGGAAGAAAAACAACTTAGTTAGAAGGCATATACAACACCAACTCCTAGAACTTGTTTTAATTGTGCTTTAGGTCCTTGGGTAACTTGTGCACCATCGACTTCTTTTTTAGATTTAATGTCGTCGTCATAAACAAAATGTACACCAACGTTAGCTTTCACATATTGATTTACAACTAAGTCTAAACGAGTGTCATAGTCGATGTCGACATTTCCGAATCTATTGAGGTAATCGGTATATAAGCTTAGACGGTTTTCGAAAAATATATTTTTGAAAATTTCATTTTTCGTGTATGCAGTTAATAAAATACCAAATTCAGCTTTTATTTTCTGACCATTTTCAATTAGAATCTTATTGTTAGGATCTAGAGGGTCTTCAATATAAGTGGCTTTTCTAACACCAAAAGCTCCTTGGTTTGCCAAAGTTTGGTCTAATACCAATGTGGTTTTTAAAGTAATTGGTGAGAAATAAAAAGTACGATTTCTTTGTTTATTAGCATTCTCAGCTCCTGCTCCTAAGAACACATAAGCTGGAGCAAAGAGTTTGGAAATAGGAATATCAGTATTTGGATAAGAATATCCATTAGTGAATTGTGAATTTAAATTAAATTTTGCTGAATAATACCAATTTGAAAGTGTATCTCTTCTGAAACCATAAGTGGAGTTAAATTGAAAAGCATCATCAGTTTTACGTAATTCAATTCCATCTTGTTTATTTAAACCATATTTCAAAAGAAGTTCATTTGCCCATTTATGATTGTCTTTTGTGTATACTCTTGAAAATTCCCCTTTAAACAGCCCTGAAATAGAGCTGGTACCTCCGGCACTCCAGTTAACAAAAGCAATTTGAGTAATGTCAAAACCTAATTTATTTTTTTTAGCCCAATTAGATTGTGTGTCTGGTAATTGAGTTTGAATTACTGGCGTTAATTGAGTTTGAATTAAAGATTTCTGGGCGAAATTTTTAGATGAACAAAATAAAAAAAATATTAAAATAGGTAAATGGTATAATTTCATTATGGCACTTTTTGTTTTGGGTCCGCAAAATAATTATTTTTAACCAAGAGAAAAAAGATTTTCTAAACTTTTAACGTCAATATTACATAATTGTTGTAATTCGGTAACAGTTCCATGTTCAATAAAAGCGTCAGGAACCCCCAATGTTTTTATTTTAGCATTGTAATTATGAAGGGCAGAAAACTCTAAAATTGCAGTTCCAAAGCCACCATTTATTACCCCATCTTCAATAGTAATTATGTTTTTAAATTTTTCAAAAATAGAATGTAATAATTTGTCATCTAATGGTTTGATGAATGGGAAATCATAGTGAGCAATAGTACTTGGATTATTGCTATTTTGCAATGCAGTTATCACATTATTTCCAATTGTTCCAGAAGATAAAACTGCAGTTAGACTACCGTCTTTAAGACAAGTTGCAGCTCCAATTTCGATTGTAGCATAATTCTTAAAATAATTCTTTTGCCAATCAGTAATTACGCCACGTCCTCTAGGATATCGAATCGCAATTGAATGGTTTAATCCTAATTGTGCAGTATACAAAATGTTTTGTAATGCTATTTCGTTTAGTGGAGCATAAATTATCATGTTAGGGATACAACGCAAATAAGCGATATCAAAAACACCATGGTGAGTTGCACCATCTTCTCCAACCAGACCAGCTCTGTCAAGGCAAAATATAACTGGTAAATCTTGTAAAGCTACATCATGTATAACTTGGTCATACGCACGTTGTAAAAAAGTAGAGTAGATATTGCAATACACAATCATTCCTTGAGTAGCCATTCCAGCTGCAAGTGTTACTGCATGCTGTTCAGCAATACCCACATCAAAGGCGCGTTTAGGAAAAGCATCCATCATAAATTTGAGAGAACTTCCTGAGGGCATTGCAGGTGTAATACCAACAATTTTCTCATTCTTCTGCGCTAAATCTAAAATGGTTAATCCAAAAACATCTTGATATTTCGGAGGAAGATTGTCCTCGATTTTAGGAATGATTTCACCAGTCGAAGCATCAAATTTCCCAGGAGCATGATATTGAACCTGATTTTCTTCGGCTTGCAGTAATCCTTTTCCTTTGGTTGTTACGATGTGAAGGAATTTTGGTCCTTTTGTGTTTTTTAATCGTTTTAATTCTTTTATCAAAGCAAAAAGATCATGGCCATCAATAGGTCCCGAATAATCAAAATTCAATGATTTAATCATATTATTTTTCTTCGGGTTTTTTCCTTCTTTTACAGCAGTAAGATATTTTTTAAGAGCACCGACACTTGGGTCTATTCCGATAGCATTGTCATTAAGAATAACCAATAAATTAGCATCGGTTACCCCAGCATGATTTAAACCTTCAAAAGCCATTCCCGATGCAATCGATGCATCGCCAATTACAGCAATATGATGTTTGTCGAAATCTCCTTTTAAGTTAGATGCAATTGCCATTCCCAATGCTGCCGATATAGAGGTAGAGGAATGACCTACGCCAAAGGTATCATATATACTTTCGGCTCTTTTAGGGAAGCCTGAAATACCATGAAGTTGACGGTTAGTATGAAAGTTTTCTCTTCTTTCAGTCAATATTTTATGCCCGTAAGCTTGATGTCCAACATCCCAAACCAATAAATCATCAGGAGTGTTAAATACGTAATGCAATGCAATAGTAAGTTCAGTAACACCAAGACTAGCGCCTAAGTGACCTTCTTTTACAGAAACAATATCAATGATGAAATCACGTAATTCCTGAGCAACTTGAGGAAGTTGTGTTTCTTGTAACAGACGTAGATCGGCTGGATTATTTATAGTTGAAAGTAAATTGTTTTTCATTTTTGAGTAAAAAACAAATTTACGGTTTTAAATTTAAATTTTATCTGAGATCTCATTCCAATACAACTGGTAAGGAATATTGCATTCTTATTTTTTTTCCATTAGATTCTCCCGGCTGCCATTTTGGTGATAAGTTTAAAACTCTAATGATTTCATTTTCTATTGTTTTATCAATAGCAGGTACTGATTCAATATATGACAAAGTTCCGTTTTTTTCTACTGCAAAGGAGATTCTAATTTTTAGATTTTTGGCATTTGTATTTTCCGGTGCTTTAAATTCATTTCCAAAAAAGGTGTAAAATGGATCAATACCTCCAGGGAATTCTGCATTTGTCTGCAATACTGCACCTGTAGTAAATACGGAATCATCTTCTTTAATTTTATTTGAAGATTGTTTTTTATCTTTAGTGGTTTCGACACGATTTATAGGAGATGGTTTTACAAATTTAACCTGATTGTTTTTTGGAGGTGGTGGAGGCGGAATCTGAGTTGATTCATTTCCACTAACTTTAATTTTTCCAACCATAATTTTTTCCTGAGTTGAGGAATTACCGACAATTTCTACTTTATTTATTTTTTTCTTATCTCCATTTTTATCTTGGCAGCTAAACAATGTAGTTCCCATAGCGATAAACAAAGCTAATAAAAACATTTTGTGATAATGTGTTTGTGAATAAAGTACGAGACTTGGAATTTGAATGGTTGTCGTGTCTAATTGAGAATTTTTAAATCTCCCACAAACACTTTTGTTCTGATTTGCAGCAAAAAAATGTTGAATTTCATTAGGCAGCATTTTTGTGAAGTCGACTACAGTTTTTGTACAGCTCGAACAGAATCTTCCATTGTCTTTTGGAGTCATTTCGTCCCAGTTTTCATGGCAGGGTTCTGGAATCGTTATTTTATGTTTTGTCTCCATAATTTTTATATCAAAAAATAAATGTAATAATAAATAGTTACTAAAACTGTATTTTTGTTTCATGATAGATATTTTTACTGACGAGTATTTTATGAAAAAGGCTTTACAAGAAGCCGAAATGGCATTTGATAAAGATGAAATTCCTGTTGGAGCTATTATTGTAATTGATAATAAAGTAATTGCAAGAAGTCATAATTTAACCGAATTGTTAAATGATGTTACAGCTCATGCCGAAATGCAAGCTATAACTGCAGCAGCTAATTTTTTAGGCGGAAAATATCTAAAAGATTGTACGCTTTATGTAACGCTGGAACCTTGCCAGATGTGTGCAGGTGCTTTATATTGGAGTCAGATTTCTAAAATTGTTTTTGGAGCTAGTGATGAACACCGAGGTTACGAAAAAATGGGAACCCAACTGCATCCTAAAACAGTTGTTGTTCGTGGAGTAATGGCAAATGAAGCAGCAGATCTTATGAAGCGTTTTTTTGCAAAAAGAAGGAAGTAGTTTTGTTCCTATTTTGCTCTTGTAAATAATTACTATGAATGATTTTTCAATAATAAAAAAACTATTTCACATTGTAGAACCTAATGGTTTTACTAATGATGAGATTCAAATTGTCAAAGATATCTTTGGGGAACTTCCACAGGTATTTATTGATTATTATACCGAATTGGGGAAAATTCAAAGTTTAAATCAAACACAAGATTTATTAATTATTCCTGAGCGTTTTCAATATTATAAGCATAATAATTATTTGATATTTTATTCTGAAAATCAGAAGGCTTGTGTTTGGGGAATTCATAAAGATGATTTGTCAAAACCGAATCCTCCGGTTTTTATGAGTACTGATGAAAAAGAATGGAACTTAGAAACGGAAACTTTAATGGATTTCTTTACTGCAATGGCTTTTCTTCAGGCTAGTTATGCGCTGGAATTTACATGCGATTCATTTTCTGAATTAGAACAACATGAGTTGAATTTTATTAGTAAAAATTTCAAAAACAAAGGTATTTCATTAAAGCAATGGCTTGAAGGAATAAGCTTTTATGGTAATTATGATGATGATGTAATTGTGATTATGAGTAATTATCAATTGTTTTATTCTGCAAACACAAAAGAGCATTTTATAGAAATGGATAAAGTTTTGTCTAAACTAGGAACAGAGTTTTAGAATAAAGATGTTTTTTAAACTAGAAACTTCTCGAGATTATGTATTTATTCGCTGGGTTGTTGTAAATCAAATTTTGGATTTAATGAAGCGTTTTTTTGCAAAAAGGAGGAAATAATTTAAACAACTGGGTTTTCTTTTAGAAGTAATTAAAATTTACAGTACTTTTATTACATATAAAGGGCATTTAATAAATCATATTTTGATTTTAAAATGTTAAGATCTTTATGTGTAATCTTATTTTGTAACTTTTAATTCGATACTAACTTGAAAACAAGAGGATTAGTTTACGTGTTTTTTGTGTTTTTTATTTTTCAGGCTTGTGGAAGAAAATCTGCTTCCGATTTCAATTCTGATTTTTCATTATTCAAAGAGTATATAACAAGTTTTACGGGAGGGATTGTTTCGTCTCAATCGGATATACGTGTTGTTTTGGCTTTTGAGAAAAAAGATTGGAAAATTAATCAGGAATTGGATAGTGACTTATTTGATATTTCACCAAGTGTTGATGGAAAAGTAATTGCACTTTCGAGTAATACAGTGGCTTTTATTCCAGAAAAAAAGCTGAAAGCAGGAACAGAATATCAAGTTACATTAAACTTGGATAAGCTTATTACACTTCCAAAAAAAGGAGATGATGATAAAGACCTTTCTAAATTTAATTTTACTGTTAAAACAATCAAACAAGATTTTATAGTAAATACTTTGGATGTGCAATCCTATAGTAAGGAATACCAATATCTAAATTGTGTATTAAAAACAGCCGATAATATAGATGTAGAGACAGCAAAGAAATTAGTTTTGGCTAGTCAAAACGGAAAGAATCTCAATATTAAATTTGATAAAACAGCTACTTCAGGAAAAGAGTTTAAGTTTATTATTGATAGTATTCAGCGTTTTTCGGCAGCAAGTAACCTTGAAATTTCTTACGACGGAAACGATTTTGATATCGATCAAAAAGGAAAAATGGATTTTCCGATTACTGCAATAAATGACTTCAAAATTATAAAAGTTGAAATTCCGGATGAAAATAATCAATCAGTATTAATTAATTTTTCTGAGCCATTAGAGAAAGGACAGGATTTTAAGGGATTGGTAGCGATACAAAATACAAACAATTTAAAATTTTCAACTCAAGGAAATATCTTAAAAGTTTATTTCAGTAACGAAAAACAAGCTCAGGTTCAAGAAGTAGTACATGAAGTTGCGGTTGTAGATACAACTGCAGTTGCTGTAGATAGCAGTGCTGTTGACAGTGTTGCAGTAGCTGAGCCAGTAGTGCAAGAAGTTGTAGAAGAACCTGTATCTGACCAGATAGTAACAGGTGAATTGTTATTAGAAGTTTTTCAAGGAATAGAGAGTCAGTATGGTCGAAAAATGGCTGAGAATTATACAGAGAAGATTTCTTTCGATCAAATAAAACCAAATATTAGATTTATAAAAAACGGAACAATTTTGCCAAGTTCCAATAATTTAAAATTGAATTTTGAGGCAGTAAATCTGGGTGCTGTAGATGTAAAAGTTTATAAGATTTATAAAAACAATATCTTACAATTTCTTCAGAATAACGAACTAAATGGCGCTCAAAATTTAAAAAGAGTGGCTCAGCCTGTTGCAAAAACAACACTTAATCTTAAAGATAACCCCTTAGTTAATCCAACTAAATGGAATACGTATGCTTTGGATTTGTCCAAAATAATTACGCCAGAACCAGGGGCAATTTATAGAGTAGAGTTCTCCTATAAAAAAGCATATTCATTGTATAAATGTGAAACTAACGAACCTGATTCAGATGAAACGGAAGAAGAAGATGTTGATGAGAATGATGTAAATTATAGTGGTAATTCATACGATGACTATTATTATGATGATTACGAATGGAGAGAAAGTCAAGATCCTTGTACAGGTTCTTATTATTATAATGCAAAAATTGGAACTAATATTCTAGCTTCAGATTTGGGTGTAATTGCCAAAAGAGGAGAGAATAAATCGTATTTGTTTGTAGTAAATAATATAATAACTACAGAGCCGGTTTCGAATGCGAGAGTAGATTTATATAGCTTTCAGCAACAAAAATTAGCAACAGGAACAACAAGTAGCGAAGGAATTGCTTCTTTTCAATTAGATAAGTTTGCTTATTTTGCTATTGTTACCTTAGGAACTCAATCCACTTATGTAAAACTTGATGATGGGAATTCATTGTCGGTAAGTAATTTTGATGTTGCTGGAGAGACTTTGCAAAAAGGATTAAAAGGATATATCTACGGTGAGCGTGGAGTTTGGCGTCCGGGGGATAATTTGTATTTATCATTTATACTTAATGATGCAGCAAATAAGTTACCAAAATCACATCCGATAAAATTTAGATTAACGGATCCTAATGGAAAAGTAACCTATCAAACAGTTCAAAAATCAAATGAACTGAATCATTATGCCTTTACAGTGCCTACAGACGCAGAAGCGCCTACTGGAAATTGGGAAGCAATGGTAAGTGTAGGGGGAGCAAAATACTACAAGAGCATAAAAATTGAAACAATTAAGCCAAACCGTTTAAAAATTAAAAATAGTTTCAAGAGAGCTATATTATCTTCTTCATATCCAAATACAAGTAATCTTGAAGTTACATGGCTTCATGGAGCTATTGCTAAAAATTTGAATGTAGAAATGCAAGCAAAATTTTCACAGCAGAGTACGACTTTTAAAGGCTATGAGAAATATGTTTTTGATGATTTAGTACGTCAGTTTAGTACTGAAGAAATTAATATTTTCTCAGGTAAACTAGATGCAAACGGAAGAGCATCTGTAAACATAGAACCTAAATTACAAGGACAAGCACCAGGAATGCTAAGAGCTGCTTTTATTACCAAAGTGTATGAAGAAGGTGGTGATTTTAGTACAGATGTTATCTCGACAACCTATTCGCCTTATACTACTTATGTGGGAGTAAAATCGCCTGAGCCTACAAAATACGGTATGCTTGAAACCCGTAAAATGAATCGATTTGATGTTGTAACCGTTGATGAAAATGGAAGACCAAAAGCGGTGAGGAATTTAGAGGTAAAAGTTTATAAAACAGAATGGCGCTGGTGGTGGGATGCTTCGAGTGATAATTTATCCAATTATAATTCGTCGAATGCTACAATATCGTACAAAACATTTAGAGTAAACACTGATGCAAGTGGAAAAGGAAGTTTCCAATTTGCATTAACAGACGAAGAATGGGGACGTTACTTAATTCGTGTTTCGGATGAAGTTAGCGGACATGCATCGGCAATAACTGTAAATATCGATTGGCCAATTTGGTCAGGTAAAACAAGAAACACAGATGCTTCTACAGCAAATATGCTTGTTTTTTCTACAGATAAAAAGAATTATGCAGTAGGTGAAAAAGCTCAAATATCTTTCCCTTCAAGTGAGGGAGGTCGTGCATTGGTTTCTATAGAAAATGGCTCGAAAGTAGTACAGACGTTATGGGTAAATACTCAAAAAGGAGAGACTAAAGTTGATGTTCCAATTACAGGAGCTATGGCACCGAATGTGTATTTTAATATAACCCTTTTACAGCCGCATGCTTCGACTAAAAATGATTCGCCAATTCGTATGTATGGAATTGTTCCAATTGAAGTAATTGATAAGACAACAATTCTTGCGCCTGCGATATCAATGCCAGATGTGTTGAAGCCAGAACAAACCTTCCCAGTAAAAGTAAGTGAAAAAACAGGAAAGGAAATGACATACACAATTGCTGTAGTCGATGAAGGTCTGTTGGATCTAACTCGTTTTAAAACACCAAATGCTTGGGATAGTTTTTATGTTAGAGAAGCTTTGGGTGTAAAAACTTGGGATGTGTATGATGATGTAATTGGTGCCTATGGAGGTAAAGTAAATCAGATATTTAGTATTGGTGGTGATCAGGATTTAGGTGGAGGTAAAGCTAAAAAGGCAAACCGCTTTAAACCAGTGGTTATTTATCTTGGGCCATTTAAATTGAAAAAAGGAGAAACGAAGACACATCAAATTAAATTGCCAAAATATATTGGTTCAGTAAGAACAATGGTGGTTGCAGGTGATGCAAATACAAGTGCTTACGGAAGTGTTGAAAAAGCGACTCCAGTTCGTAGTCCGTTAATGGTATTGGCTTCATTGCCAAGAAAAATTTCTCCATCAGAAAAAGTGACGATTCCAGTTACAATTTTTGCTATGGAAAAAAATATTAAAAACGTTACAGTTCAAATAAAAACAAGTAGTGGATTAAGAGTAATAGGAAGTTCAACTCAGGGATTAACATTTGCACAGCCAGACGAAAAAATGGCTTACTTTAATTTAGAAGTAGGTAGTTTAACTGGGATTGCCAAAGTGCAAGTTATTGCTACATCAGGGAAAGAAAAATCCGTTTATGATGTTGAGATAGATATGACGAATCCAAATCCTGTGACAAATACCTATACAGATGTGATTTTGGAGCCAAATAGCTCTAAAACTATTGTTTGGAAAACATTTGGAGTGTCAGGAAGTAATAAAGCTAAACTAGAAGTATCGTCAATGCCGACGATTAATTTAAATGGAAGACTGCAATTTCTTATTCAGTATCCACATGGATGTGTAGAGCAAACTACTTCATCGGTATTTCCGCAATTATTCCTAAATGATGTGGCAGATATTGATGTGACTAGACAACAACTTATTCAAAAGAATGTTACAGCTGGAATTGTAAGATTAGGTAGTTTTCAATTATCAAATGGAGGGCTTCCATACTGGCAAGGAAATGCAATTGCCGATGATTGGGGAAGTTCTTATGCAGGGCATTTTATGATAGAGGCAGAGAAAAAAGGATATATTTTGCCAATTAATTTTAAATCAAAATGGCTTTCGTATCAACAAAAAGAAGCCAAACAATGGAGATTTGAGGTTCGCTATGGCAATGATTTGGCACAAGCCTATCGTTTATATACATTGGCTTTGGCAGGTTCTTCAGATTTGTCTTCAATGAATAGATTGCGTGAAACAAAGGGAATTTCTAACGAAACGAAATTAAGACTAGCTGCAGCTTATGTTTTAGCAGGACAAAAAAGTGCTGCTTCAGCATTACTATTGAGTAGTAAAATCGATGATGAGTCTACAAATTATAATTATTACTATTATGGTTCAAGTGATAGAAATCGTGCGATGGCTTTGGAAACTATGTTGTTATTAAATCAAAAACAAAAAGCATTTGCGATGGCTACAAAATTGGCTAAGAATATGGCAAGTGATCAATGGATGAGTACACAAACAACAGCTTATTCTTTATATGCAATGTCTAAGTTCTCTTTGAATAATGGAGTTAAAGGAATTGATGTGCAGTTTAGCTCAGCAGGTAAAACGCAAAGCATAAAAACAAATAAAACAGTTGCCGATAGAAGCTTAGTAGTTAAAACAGGTTCGAATAGTGTTACTTTAAAAAATAATAAAAAGAATACGATTTATGTTCGTGTACTAAATACAGGTATCTTGCCAATTGGTCAGGAGAATGTAATTCAGAGCAATGTTTCGGCTGCTATAGTTTTCAAAAACAGAAAAGGCGGAGTTATTAATGTGTCAAGAATCACACAAGGAACAGAATTTGTGGCTGAGGTAACGGTTAGAAATCAAACAAATGAGCGTGTAGAGAATGTGGCATTAACGCAGATTCTGCCTTCAGGATTCGAAATTGTAAATACTCGTTTCACAGATTATGGAGATGCAACCAATAATATTGCGGATTATATTGATATCCGTGATGATAGAACTAATTTCTATTTTGGATTAAAAGCTGGAGAAAGCAAAGTGTTTAAAATTTTATTGAATGCGTCTTATTTAGGTAATTATTATTTACCAGGATTGCAATGTGAAGCAATGTATGATAATACGTTCTTAGCAAGAACAAAAGGATTCTGGGTTGAGGTTGTGAAGTAAAATTAAATAGCACGCAGATTAAGCTGATTTTGGCTGATTTTTTTTAATTCTGACCTGTAAAAAATCTTCTTAATCTGAGTGTTAGTGGTTATGTTGAAAAATGAAACGATTAGGGAAAAGTGGGATAACATTATGTATTGATTGTTGGCAAAAAAAGCAACTGTTGAATTATAATGTGAGCAAAAGATAAGTTAATACTAAACTTAAAAGCGTAACCGTTAGCAGGAGTTTGGTGATATTGGAGTTCAGCGGAACTAATGTTTATTTCATATTTTCGTTAAGTAGAAAATACGCTGTTGCGACATTCCTAACTTAACCAAATGTCACAACGTTAAAACTTTTAAAAGAATATTCTTTGTGAACTTTGCGAATTACTTTGTGCTCTTTGTGGTTAAATAATTAAACTTTGAAAAATAAATTAAAAGCGTTCTTTCAACGCATTATAAATTGGATAAAACAGAATAAGATAAAATCACTACTAGCATTTTTGTTAGTGGTGATTTATTATTTTTCATTGCCACGTACTTTATTTCAAGAGCCATATTCTACAGTTATAGAAAGTAAGGAAGGAGAGTTACTGGGAGCAAAAATTGCTCGCGACGGTCAGTGGCGATTTCCTGCACAGGATAGTGTTCCAGATAAATTCAAGAAATGTATCGTTTATTTTGAAGATGAATATTTCTATAAGCATCCGGGTTTTAATCCAATTGCTATGGTTAATGCAATCAAGCAAAATAGAAAAGCAGGAAAAGTTGTTCGTGGAGGTAGTACACTTACACAGCAAGTAATTCGATTATCAAGAAAAGGAAAAGGAAGAACTTATTTAGAAAAACTTGTCGAAGTAGTTCTTGCAACAAGATTGGAGTTGGGGTATTCAAAAGATGAAATCTTAGAATTATATGCGGCGCACGCCCCTTTTGGAGGTAATGTTGTAGGTCTGGAAATGGCTTCGTGGAGGTATTTTGGAGTCAAATCAAATCAATTGTCATGGGCAGAGAATGCTACGTTAGCAGTTTTGCCAAATGCTCCAAGCTTAATTTACCCAGGAAAGAATCAAATAAAGTTATTAGAGAAGCGCAACCGTCTTTTGCGTAAGCTTAATGAGCAAGGAATTATTGATAAGCAAACATATGAACTTTCTGTAGAAGAACCTTTGCCGGGAAAACCGTATGACTTACCACAAATAGCTCCGCATTTATTACAGCGTGTCGCTAAAAACCAAGAAGGAGCAAGGGTGAAAACTACGGTAGGTTATGCTTTGCAGAATAGGGTAAATCAAATTGCAAAATATTATTACAATCAATATAAGCAGAATGAAGTTAGTAATCTGGCTATTTTGGTAATTGATGTTTCTAATAGGAATGTGATAAGTTATGTTGGTAATTCTCCAACCGATAGAGACCATCAAAAAGATGTTGATATTATAGATGCACCAAGAAGTACAGGGAGTATCTTAAAGCCTTTGCTGTATGCAGCAATGCTTGATGATGGCGAATTATTACCTAATGCTTTGGTTGCCGATGTACCAACTCAAATTGCTGGATATACACCTCAAAATTTCAATTTAACATTTGATGGCGCAGTGCCTGCCCATCGTGCGCTAGCTCGTTCTCTTAATATTCCTTCCGTTTTAATGCTGCAGGATTTTGGAGTAAATAAATTCTACGAAGAATTGCAAAAATTCAAATTAAAAAATATTTCAAAACCACCAGATCATTATGGCTTGTCGCTTATTCTTGGTGGAGCTGAAAGTAATTTATGGGATTTGTGTCGTAGTTATGCGGGTATGTCATCCACAGTAAATTATTTTAATAAAAGCAATGGTAAGTACCGAACAAATGAATTTACAGAGTTGAATTATGAAAACGATTTAGAGGTCGATTTTGGAGATGAAAGCACTCAGAAGAACATATTAGGCGCTGGTTCGATTTGGTTGACGTATAACGCCATGGAAGAGGTAAATAGACCTGAAGGAGATGAGGCTTGGAAGTTTTATGACAGTTCGCTTAAGATAGCATGGAAAACAGGTACAAGTTTTGGGAATCGGGATGCTTGGGCGATTGGAACAAATTCCAGATATGTAGTTGGAATTTGGGTAGGAAATGCTACAGGTGAGGGAAGGCCAACATTGACAGGTGTTACAAGTGCAGCACCAATTTTATTTGATGTGTTTAATTTGTTGCCTAGACAAAAATGGTTTACAACTCCCCACAAGGATTTAGACGAGGTTGAGGTATGCCGTTTAAGTGGGCATTTGGCCAAAGAAGGTTGTCCAAAAATTAAACAATGGGTTACACTAAAAGGAAAGACAACTTCAATTTGTCCATATCATAAAACAGTACATTTAGATCAAACCGAAAAATTTCAAGTTAATAGTAGTTGTGAAAGTATTGAAAATATGGTTGTGAAGAATTGGTTTGTTTTACCTCCTGTTATGGCATGGTACTATAAAAGCAAACATATTGAATATATGCCGTTACCACCATTTAGAGAAAATTGTGTAGGGACACAAACTGCTTCTATGGATTTTATTTACCCTAAAAATAATAGCAAAATATATTTGACTAAAAACTTTAATAGCGAAGTACAGCCAGTAATTTTAAAAGTAGCCTATTCACAAAGAGAAAGTCAGTTGTTTTGGTATGTAGATAATGTCTATAAAGGAGAGACTAAAGTCTTTCATGAAAAACCAATTGTTATGACAGCTGGATTTCATTACATTACAGTAGTAGATGAATTTGGAAATGAAATTAGACGGAAAGTTGAGGTTGTGAGGGAATAATATATGAGTTTACATTATTTTTAACTTTCCATATACATCCTTGTTGTTTGTAATTCTAAAAGTTATGCCGAAGGTAAATCCTTTAATTACGGGTGTTTTTTCTTTATTGAATGATGCTGAATAACCAAAGCCTAAATCAATCATGTTTAAGAATGTTAGGCCAGCCAATGCGTAGGCATTTTTATCAGAACCACCAGTTTTTATAAATAAGAATTCCTCAATGTTATAAGATAAATGTAAGTCAGGCAAGCCGTAGTATTTACCATCATAGCTAGTGATTCCGTATCCTAAGCCTAAAAAGAGTTTGTTTTTGTTTTTACAGTCTAAGCAAAATTCTAAACCGCCAGTAAATTGGCTTTTGGTTGCAATTGAATAACCGAGATAAATAATTGGCCATTCAGGAACTCTAAATCTGGAATTGTTGCTCTCTTTGTAATTATAATCTTTAGAAGCTACAAGGATTTCATTTTCATTATACCATTTTGCTTTGCCAACAAGGTATTTCCCTTCTTTGTCTTCAGAGTAACCTTGAAATTGTATTTTATCACTTTTTAAGTAATAATCATTAATTGCATAAACAGAATCGATATTGTTTATTTTATAACCAATGGCATTTTTGGTCTTTATCTTTACGGGTTTGACTCTGTAATAAAGGGCTGATTCTTTGTTAGTGTTTTTCCAATTTATGTCAAAATAAATGGTATCATTTTGTGCTACCGCTTTAGGTGAGAGTAAAATAAAAGAGATTATGAAATAATAGAAGTATTTTGATAAATGCATTTTTGGTAATTTGACTATTTAAATCTGATTCAAATGTAAGAAAAAGGCTTTGACTTCTTGTACTTATTTGTGATACTTATAGGTGTTTTTAATTTATAGGTACAAAAAAACCGCCAATCTTTCGAGAGGCGGTTTCTTGTTTTATTCTTTAATAACATTTCCGTCTTTATCATAGAAATGATATTCTAAATACGTGTAAGCGTCACGAGGTATGATTTTCACCCATTTTTTATATTCAAAAAACCATTTTGAACGTATTGATGGAAAACCTTTACTGAGGTATGCAGCCACAAATGGGTGTGTATTAAGCACAACTTTTTTGTGGGTTTTTAAATGTCTTTCTAAATCAGCAGTGATTCTGTCAATGATTAAAATTGGCGCTTCAATTTCGCCATTTTCATTGTTAGGATTTTCTTCTCTAGTTTTAATGTTTACTTCGGGTCTTACTCTTTGTCTTGTAATTTGAACTAATCCAAATTTGCTAGGTGGTAAGATTTTATGTTTTGCTTTATCGTCGCTCATTTCTTCTCGCAAGAAGTCGAACAAAATCTTCCTGTTTTCAGGATTAGACATATCAATAAAATCAACTACGATTATTCCACCCATATCACGTAAACGCAATTGTCTAGCGATTTCGGCAGCAGCAATCATATTAACTTCCATGGCTGTATCTTCTTGATTAGTGGCCTTATTAGAACGGTTTCCGCTATTTACGTCTATAACGTGTAAAGCTTCAGTGTGTTCGATAATAAGATAAGCCCCTTTGCTCATCGAAACAGTTCTCCCAAAAGAAGTTTTGATTTGTCTCTCAATGTTGTATTTCTCAAAAATGGGAGTATCATTTGATTGATAAAACTTAACAATCGATTGTTTTGAAGGTGCAATTTCTTGCAGATAATCCTTCGTTTGATGGTACAACTCTTCATCATCAATTTGAATACCACTAAAGGTATCATTAAATACATCTCTCAATATTGAAGAAGCTCTATTGAGTTCTCCTAATACTTTGGATGGATGATGAGCAGTTGGTAATTTTTTACACATTGCAGTCCATCTGCTAAGCAGGTTCTGCAAATCTTTTTCTAATTCGGCTACGTTTTTGCCTTCGGCTACTGTGCGAACAATAACACCAAATCCTTTAGGTTTGATCGATAATACAAGTTTTTTTAAACGATCCTTTTCTTTTTTGTCTTCTATTTTTTGTGAAATAGAGACGCGATCAGAAAAAGGAACAAGAACAATAAAACGTCCAGCCAAAGATAGTTCTGCACTAATTCTTGGACCTTTAGTAGATATTGGTTCTTTTACGACTTGTACTAAAACAGATTGATTAGCACTTAAAATATCAGTAATGGTGCCGTCTTTATCAATCTCTTTTTCAAACTGAAAGGTTTTTAGGGAGAAATCTTTTAATTTACCTGCGCTTACAAGTTTTATGAATTTCAATTGAGAAGCTAAGTTAGGTCCTAAGTCGTGATAATGTAAAAAGGCATCTTTTTCGAAGCCTACATTTACAAAAGCAGCATTAAGTCCAGCAACTGGTTTTCTTATCTTGGCTATAAAAATATCACCAACTTGAAAATTGCTTTTCTCTTCTTCTTTGTGTAATTCAATTAGTTTTCCATCTTTTAATAAGGCAAAATCTACGAAATCAGAACTTGATCTAATGATTAATTCTTTATTCATTTGTAAATTTTTATCCGAACTTTTTAGTTTTCAGTTCACAGTTTTCAGTTCATAGCTTTTGCAACTCTTAAACTCATAACATATAACTCATAACTGAATTGTAAGGATGGATTAAACAATATTTTTAACAGGTATTGAACCCGGGGAAAATTAGCTGGCAGCAAGCATTTCTATGTAATCAGTAGACTGAATACTGTGTATTGATGACTGAGTACTAATTTTCAATTTCAATGAACGTTTAAAAAGAAAAAAGTAGTTTAAAACTACTTTTTCTTTTTGTGACGGTTAGCTCTCGCTCTTTTTTTACGTTTGTGAGTTGCTACCTTATGTCTCTTTCTTTTTTTACCACTTGGCATATCTTATCGATTTTATGATTAATTAATAGTATTATTTTGCTTCGTTATTTGTTTTTACTCCTTCTACAAAAACTTTTGCAGGTTTAAACGCAGGAATGTTATGTGCCGGAATTTTAATAGTGGTATTTTTAGAAATGTTTCTTCCAGTCTTTTCAGCTCTGGTTTTTACAATAAAACTACCAAAACCTCTTAAATAAACATTGTCTCCAGTTTCTAATGAAGTTTTTACTTCATTCATAAAAGTCTCTACAGTTGCTTGAACATCACCTTTTTCAAGACCTAATTTTTCTGAAATTTTCGCTACGATATCTGCTTTCGTCATTTTCTTTCCTATTTATAATGGTATACTATTTTTTGAGTTTGCAAATATAGGAATTAAAAAAACAAATATTCAAGCTAATTCGTTAAATTTTAATTACATAAACTTTTACTTTTGTTGTCTAATATTTAATGATGAGTTTTTCTAAACAATTGATAAAATGGTATTTACAAAATAAACGCGATTTGCCATGGCGAAATACTGTCGATTCTTACCCTATTTGGCTATCAGAAATAATGCTACAACAGACAAGAGTAGCGCAAGGAATGCCTTATTTTTTATCTTTTACGAAAGAATTTCCTACAGTTTTTGATTTGGCTAACGCTGATGAAGAGCAAGTTTTGAAACTTTGGCAAGGATTAGGGTATTATTCGCGAGCTAGAAACTTGCATCAAACCGCAAAATTCGTCGCCAATGAATTAAATGGGGTTTTTCCTGGAACTTATGTTGATCTATTAAAACTAAAAGGAGTAGGGGAATATACAGCAGCAGCGATTGCATCATTTTCTTATAACGAAGCTGTTCCAGTTGTTGATGGAAATGTATTTCGTGTTTTATCACGTTACTTTGATGTTGAAACAGATATTGCTTTGGCTTCGACAAAAAAAGAATTTGCTGCTTTGGCCTATGAATTAATGCCTAAAGATAATCCTGCGATTTTTAATCAGGCAATAATGGAGTTTGGAGCGCTGCAATGTGTGCCTAAAAGTCCGAATTGTTTGATTTGTGTATTTAATGAGAGTTGTGCAGCATTACAGAAGAAGAAAGTTGAATTGTTACCAGTAAAATCAAAAAAGCTAAAAGTGACTACTCGGTATTTTAATTATCTAGTAGTAGAAGACGAAATAGGGAATACAGTTTTACAAAAACGAACCGCCAAAGGAATCTGGTATAACTTATATGAGTTTCCATTATTAGAAACGGATGCCGAAAAAGACTTTGATTTTGTTTCGACATATATTAAGGAAGACTTTTTTGCAGCGTATTCTATTATAGGAGTAGAAGAATGTAATCCAAAAAGTATCATTCATAAATTGTCACATCAGCATTTGTATATTAAATTCTGGAAAATAAAAATAAAAGAGACAGTTTTAAATGGGATTAATCAACAGGATGTAAAGACCTATCCGTTTCCGATTGTGATTCATAATTTTATCGAAAAGATGTAAAATAAAAATGACTTCTCTAGAGAAGTCATTTTTATTATTATGAACCAGTTGTTGCATATTGAATTATTCTTGCGACAATTCCTACGGCAAAACCAATTAAGGCTAAGTTGCAAGCTGATTTAGCGGCTTTAGGTTCGCTATCTTTTTTTGTGAAATAAATGATAGCTCCTGCAAGAGGAATACAGAATGATAATACTTTTAAACCTGTACTTAAATCTTCTTCTGATTTGTTGTTAAATTCATTGAATTTAGAATTCTCTTCTGACATAATTATTTGTTTTTAGTTATTGATAAAAAAAATGATGTATTTGGATAGCTTTACTGTCCAATAAGCGATAAAATCAGAAATGCCTGCTACGCCATATCCTGCTAGAATACCTGTAGAAAAGCGTAGAAAATTATTGCTTTCTCTATTGTAATATGCTTGTGTAAGACCGTCAATTATTGTAGGTAAAATAGATAAAAGTGCCCAGTAGATATTGATTTTCATAAACCACAAAAGAGGTATGAAAATAAAATAGCCTACATATATGCCAGTGCATCTTGCGCATATCGGGAATTGTCTTCCTTTGTAAAAAAAGGACCTATTAGGTAATCTATGGCAACTAACAAACTCTATTTTGGACATGAGAATTTTATGACAAACATAGTTTTTTTATTTTATCTTCACAAAAAATTATTAAAACTTTTATGACAGCATTTTTAAATGCATTTATTTGAAGGCTGTAAGTAATGGAATAAAATTTAAAACAAGTTAAGTTTAAGTTGTTTGAAAATAGGTCCTTTTTCAATTCATAAATTTTATCGAAAGAGAATAAAATAAGTTTCTAAAAAAATGTATCTTTGATAGAAATACAATAGTAAGTCATGAACGGAACATTAAATAAAGTGATGTTGATAGGTCATTTAGGTGACGATGTAAAAATGCATTATTTTGATGGTGGAAATTGCATAGGGCGATTTCAATTGGCAACTAATGAGGTTTATATAAATAAAACTACCAACGAGAAGATTACTTCTACTGAGTGGCATAATTTGGTAGTGCGTAATAAAGCGGCAGAGATTTGTGAAAAATATTTGTCTAAAGGAGATAAGATATATATCGAAGGTCGGATAAAGTCGCGCCAATGGCAAGCCGAAGATGGCTCAACGAAACATACGACCGAGATTCAGGTAACTGAGTTCACTTTCTTGACAACTAAAAAAGAGACTGAAGGACAGAAGCAGAATCCTTCTTCAGAATCCTCAAAAAACACTAACTTTGACGCTTCGAATGATGGCTTACCTATAAATGATTTGCCATTCTGATTGTTTAACTAATTCTATTTAATTTGGACCCAGAGCCCAGTTTATACGTTACGAACCTCTTAGATACCAACCTGATTGTTGGATTTCTTGGAATTTTTATTTTACTTTTTTGTTCGGCCATAGTTTCAGGTGCCGAAGTAGCACTTTTTTCGTTGTCTCAAAAAGATATTGATGAGGCATTACAACAAAACGTATCCAAAGGAAGAATTATTTCTAATCTTTTGGATAAACCCAAAAAACTTTTAGCAACACTTCTTGTAGCCAATAATTTTATTAATATTGGAGTTGTTATTTTATTCTCCTTTGTGGGTAGAGATATTTTTGGAGCAGTGATTTCACCAGTATTGAAATTTGTTTTGGAAGTAATTCTAGTTACTTCTTTAATATTGTTGTTTGGTGAAGTTTTGCCAAAGGTTTATGCAAGTCGTAATAATCTTAAATTTGCGCAACGTGTAGCATATCCACTAGCTTTGTTGGATAAATTACTTTCTCCTATCAGTCTGCCAATGCGTTCAGCAACTATTTATTTACATAATAAATTGGGGAAACAAAAAACTAGTTTTTCGGTAGGTCAGCTATCTCAAGCTTTAGAGCTTACTGATTCTGAAGACACTTCTACAGAAGAACAAAAAATATTAGAAGGAATTGTTTCTTTCGGAAATACAGATACAAAGCAGGTAATGAGTCCGAGAATTGATATTTTCGCATTAGAGATTTCGGAGCCTTTTGAAGCTATCTATCCTAAAATTATTGAGAAGGGCTATTCTAGGATTCCAGTTTACAGAGATAATATTGATCAGATAGAAGGAGTTTTGTTTGTAAAAGACTTACTTCCGTATATAGATAAGAAAGATTTTGATTGGGCTACGCTTATTAGAGAGCCGTTTTTTGTGCCAGAGAATAAGAAGTTAGATAACTTGTTAAAAGATTTTCAGAGTATGAAAAGCCATTTAGCAATCGTTGTTGATGAATATGGAGGAACTTCGGGATTGGTCTCTTTAGAAGATGTGATTGAAGAAATTGTTGGAGATATTAGTGATGAGTTTGATGACGAACACATTAATTTTTCTCAAATCGATGAAAAGAATTACCTATTTGAAGGAAAGATAAATCTTAAAGACTTTTATAGAATTATAGATGTAGACGAAGATTTATTTGAGATACAAAAAGGAGAAGCGGAAACATTGGGTGGTTTTATTTTAGAAATTATTGGAAATTTTCCAAAGAAAAATCAAAAAATTGCTTTCCAAAATTGTGTTTTCACAATAGAATCCGTTGACAGTAAAAGGATTAAACAAATAAAAGTAACAATAGAATAATAAAAATGCTTAAAAAATCAATTGCCATTATTACGTTTTTTATCATAACGTTGACTGTAGTAAGTTGCAAGGATGATGTTGTGCCTAAGCCTGCTAGTTATTTAAGACTAGATTATGCAGAAGCTAAATATGTGAATTTTGAAAATCAATGTCCTTACGCCTTTGAGATAAATGCAGATGCGGTTATAAAGGGAGAGAAAGATTGTGGGTTTATGATTTCATACCCAAAGATGAAAGCAACTATTTATCTTACTTATAAGCCAGTGAATAAGGATATTAATAAATTATTGAAAGATGCTCAAAAATTAACTTACGAGCATGTTATAAAAGCAGATGATATATTAGAACAGCCGTATTTAAACCCTAATAAAAAAGCATACGGTATGTTTTATCAAGTTGATGGAAATGCAGCTACAAACTCTCAATTTTATATCACAGATAGTGTAAAGCATTTTGTGACAGGTTCAGTTTACTTTTATGCTAAGCCAAATTTTGATTCAATTATGCCAGCAGCAAGTTATATTAAGAATGATATGCAGCATTTAATGGAAACCATTAAGTGGAAATAATTAGAAAAATAAACATATAAAAAAAGAGCATTCATAACGAATGCTCTTTTTTTATGTCATTAAAAATCGTTTAATTACGATTTCATGTTTAAAACTTTATATGTTTTTCCGTCACCAGTTGCTTGAACTATTTTAGTTAAGTTGTCTGGATTCTGTACAGTTTTATCAAAAGTTACGGTAGCTGTTTTTGTTTCAAAATCTACTTTCGCATCTTGCACGCCATCAAGGTCAGATAATTCGCTTTCGATAGTTTTTGCACATCCCATTGCACAAGTCATTCCTTCGATATTAAAACTTGCAGTTTGAACATTTTGAGCTGCAATCTCTTTGTGTACTTTTGGAGTAGCTGCTTCAGTAGTTGTTGCTGCTGTTGCGTTTTCCGTTTCATTCTTTTTACAGCTTATGAACAAAAGGCTAGCAATTGCCAAAGCTGCGATTGATTTTACGATTTTCATATTGTTTTGTTTTAATAGTTTAGAACAGGATTTGTTTGCAAAATTAATAAAAAACGAATGGGGAATTCATAAATTTATTACAATTTTGCTGTAAAACAGGTATTATGGGATCAAAACAATTAAAGTGGGTTTACTTAACAGTATTGGCCTTGGTTTGGGGGAGTTCTTTTATTTTGATAAAAAAAGGGCTAATAGGTTTAACTGCTATTCAATTGGGGTCTTTGCGAATTATTTTTGCAGCTTTGTTTTTGTTATTGGTAGGTTTTAAAAGTTTAGCTAAAATCCCGAAACATCAATGGAAATTTATTGCACTAACCTCATTTTTTGGGACGTTTACACCTGCTTATCTTTTTGCTATTGCCGAAACTGAAATCGATAGTTCGATTACGGCAATCCTTAATTCATTAACCCCATTAAACACATTAATAATAGGAGCTGTCATTTTTGGAATACAATTTCAGAGAAGACAAGTTATTGGCGTTTTTATTGGTTTGATTGGATGTTTGCTTTTGGTTTTTAATGGCGCGATAAGTCATCCAGAACAGAATTATTATTATGCTATTTTGGTAGTGGTAGCCTCTCTTTGTTATGCGATAAACGTAAACTTGATAAAAAGATACTTGTCAGATTTAAGTTCGTTAAGTATCACTACAGGGAATTTTATGGTGCTATTGGTTCCGGCGATTGTAATTTTGAGCTTCACGGGTTTTCATGATGTAATGTATGATGAAAAAGTACAGCACTCTATTTTATTTATAATCATCCTAGGAGTAGTGGGAACGGGTATCGCAAATGTTTTGTTCTTTAAATTGATACAAATGTCATCTCCAGTATTTGCAACTTCGGTGACTTATTTGATTCCGATAATAGCTTTCTTTTGGGGATTTCTGGATAATGAAATGCTTACGCCAATACAGCTTTTGGGAGCTTTTATTGTTTTGATAGGAGTTTATCTCTCGGCGAAAAAATAAGATCTTTCTTTTGTGAAATGTCAGCTGTAAGATCGGAGAGGTAAAAAGGGGGTTGTAGATTTTGAGTTTTTTTTCAAAAAAAATAAGGTTTGCCAAAATTCAAAACTTTGACAAACCTTATTGGTAGTTATTCTGAACGAAGTTGAAAAGTTATTTTTTTAGTCTTTTCAGCTTTGAATCTTAAAAGAGAGATTATAGGAAATCTTTATCAGTAACTCCTTCGTTAATTTTTACTTCTGACATTTTGATGTTCAATTCAAAACCTACATTTTGAACAATGTTAAAAGGAATTTTAACTCCTTTTACTTCTTTGTAATCACCAAAATTTGTAGTCTGTGTTATTGATTTTCCTGCTTGTTCAGCTATTTTAGATTCAGCAACTTTTAATCCAGATTTTGTATCGAAAAAATAAGTTGTTTTACCGTCCTTGATAGCATAAGCATCATTGTTATTGATTGGTTCAATACGGTCAATTATTAACCCGTCTTTTTTAGAAAGTTGTAGTTCTTCAAAAGGAACTGCACTTGCTTTCATATCAGCTAGGTCTTTACCTTCAAGGTTTTTTCTTTGTCCTTGTTGTTCGATATAAGCTTCTTTTTCGTTAACAACCTGCTTCATTAAGTTCATAGGTCCCATAGCTAGTGAAACCATCATTTTTCCTTTAGCATCCATTTTAGAAGTGAACGTTAATGGAGATGGAGCTTGAGGGATAGTTGTTGATCCTAGCATTGAAATTGTTTTCACAGAAGTAACGGCTTTTTCTCCACCAATAGCTTTTATGTAGTTGTCAAAAACACTTTTAGCAGTTATTCCTTTAGGAACTTCTTTCTTTAATGATGGTTTTTCTGTTGGATTGGCATATTTGTCAAAATAACTAATTGGAATGTTTAGTTTTTCTAAGCCAGGAATCACTTCAGATCCTTTTCCAGTGATAACAATTCTCATGTTGTCAATAAGGAAATATTTGTTAGCTACGCGAAGTATTTCATCAGCAGTTACGTTATTGATGTTTTGAATGTATTTTTCATAAAAGTCTTTTGGAAGATTTTCAGTTTCTATATTCAATGCATATCTAGCTACTGTTTGAGGTTTTTCTACCTGCATAACAAATCTACCAATATATCCAGCTTTAACTGTTTTTAAAATTTCCTCTGAAACTTTTTCAGTTCTGATTCTTTTTATTTCTTTTACAAATTCAGTTACAGCGCTATCAGTTACGGCATTTCTTACCGCTGAAGCTGCTTTAAATTTAGATGTGTATTTTCCGCTTCCTAGATTAGAACCAGCTCCGTATGTCCATGCGTGAGCTTCACGTAAGTTCATGTTTAAATAGCTGTTGAAGTCACCTCCTAAAATTTGATTAGCTATTACAGCAGGGAAAAAATCAGGATCACTCATTTTTAAATTTACTGTGTTTACCAATGCAATTTCTGATTGTACAGCATTTGGAACATCAACAAAATTAATTTGTAGTTGAGCTACGTTTGCTGGATTAGGGTAGGTTTCTTTTGGCTGTGTTCTTTTTTCCCACTTTCCAAAAAGTTTTTCTACAGCAGCTTTAGTTTCTTTGAATTTAATATCTCCAATAATTACTAAATACGCATTTTCAGGAACGAAATGACTCTTGTAGTTGTTTTCTACGTCAGCTAGAGTTACATTTTTAAGAGTCTCTTCTGTGATAAATTCTCCTGAAGGATGATTTTTTCCAAAAGCTAATGCATCAACAACTCTATTTTCGATTGCAGGAACACTTTTCTCGTCGGCTTTAAGACCTTCTTGTAGTTTTGCTTTTTCTTTGTCAAATTCAGCTTGTGTAAAATTCGGTTGTAAAGCACCTTCAGCTAAAAGTTCAAGGATTCGCCCTGAGTATTTAGAAAGTGAAGTTCCGAAAGCACCTTGAGAACTAAAATTGATACGAGCTCCGTAAAAATCTATTTCTTCATTAAAGGCTTCTTTGTTCGTTTTTTTTGTTCCATCCCCAATCATGCTGCTTGTTAGCTGATCAACACCTTTTTTGTTTCCTTCTACAAACGGAGCGTTGTCTAGAGTTAAGTTGAAGCTTACTCTAGGTAGTTTGTGGTTTTCTACAACTAAAACTTTCATTCCATTTGGTAAAACAAAGGTTTGAGGTTTTTTGATGTTTACTACGGGCGAAGTACCTGGTTTAGGCTGCGGACGATCTTGTGCTTGCATAATTCCTGTTACGAATAATAGGATTAAAATAATTTTTCTTTTTTTCATGATTCTAAGAGTCTTAATTTTGTGCCTTTGTAGTAGGAACGTAGTCTAAAATTAAACGTTGATTAGGATTTAGATATTTTTTTGCAACATCTCTAATTTCTTCTCTAGTGATAGAGTGATAGAGGTCAATTTCAGTATTTATAAGGTTTACATCGCCATAAAGTAGGTAGAAGCTAGCTAGATTTTCGGCAATTCCCTCTACAGTTGAGTTAGAGTTAACATAATTGTTATCAAACTTATTTTGTAGTTTTTCGTAATCTTTCTCAGAGATTAAGTTGGTTTGAAGTTTTATAATCTCTTCATCGATTTCTTTTAATAAATCGTCAGATGTAAATGGTTTCATTGGTAAGCCATATAAAATGTACATACCGTAATCTTCTTGACTGAAACCAACAGCTCCAATTTGTAAAGCCATTTTTTTATCGTCAACTATTTTTTTATAAAGTTTAGAACTTTTACCATCACTTAAATAAGAAGAGATTAAATCTAAAACTCTTGCATCTCTAGTTTTCATAGATGGAGTACGGTAAGAAGCTACAAGCATTGGGATTTGAATGTTTGGATCTTCGTATTTAGCTTTGATAGGTTGAGTAATAGGTTCTTCTGTAAAAGTTTGTTTTTGCAGTTTCTCACCTCTTTTAATAGGTCCAAAGTATTTTTGAATCCATTCTTTTGTTTTTGCTTTGTCAAAATCTCCAGCAATTACTAAAACGGAATTGTTTGGTGTGTAGAATTTTTTATTAAAAGCTTTAAATTCGTCAAGAGTTGCTGCATCTAGATCTTTCATAGATCCAATTGTAGTCCAACGATATGGGTGATTCTTGAACATGTTTTTCTTTACCTCAGGAAGAATGTTTCCGTAAGGTTGGTTGTCATAACGGGTTCTTTTTTCCTCTTTCACAACTTCGTTCTGAGTGTCAACTCCGATTTTGTTTATTACAGGGTGCATTAATCTCTCAGATTCCATCCATAATGCCAATTCTAAATTGTTAGAAGGGAAAACTTCATAGTAATACGTTCGGTCGTCAGATGTGTTGGCGTTATTGGTTCCGCCATTGGCAGTCACAATTTTCATCCATTCACCACGTTTTATGTTTTCTGTTCCTTCAAATAATAAATGTTCGAAAAAATGCGCAAATCCAGTTCTGTCTGGAGTTTCGTCTTTTGACCCGACATGGTACATTACTGAGGTTACGACTACAGGTGCCGAAGAATCGTTGTGCAGAATAACGTGCATGCCGTTATCTAAATCGTATTCTTCAAAAGCTACTTTTTGAGCTGAAGCTACTCCACCTAACATAAGTGCTGCAGTTAGCATAATTATTGGATTTTTCATAAAGGTTAATAATTTTTTTATTACACTTAAATAAGTATGATTAATTAGAAATAGTTACACCAAAAATAACTTTTTTTGATTAAGAATAGTAAAATGGTACCTTTTTTGATTCTTTTTTAACAGTATTTTACTACATTGATAATTTTGAGTCAATCGAAAACTATTGAAATAGAGGGATTAAAGAGTATTGAATATTTTTACTTTAAGAAATTGCACAGTAAATTATTAATTGTATATTTGCAACCTTAAAAATCAATAAATCAATTTGGTATGTATGCAATCGTAGAGATAGCAGGGCAACAATTCAAAGTAAGCAAAGACTTAAAGGTTTATGTTCACAGATTAGCTAATGAAGAAGGTTCAAAAGTTTCTTTTGACAAAGTTCTTTTATTAGATGATAATGGGAATGTTACTTTAGGCGCCCCAGCTATAGAAGGTGCTTCTGTAGAAGCTAAAGTGTTACAACACTTAAAAGGAGACAAAGTAATCATCTTCAAAAAGAAAAGAAGAAAAGGTTACAAAAAGAGAAATGGTCACAGACAATATCTTACTCAAATTGTAATTGAAGGTATTACTGCAGCAGGAGGAACTAAAAAAGCAGCGGCTAAAAAAGCAGTTGTAGCAGAAGAAGTAGCTACTGAAGTAGAAGCTCCTAAAGCGAAAAAAGCAGCTCCAAAAGCAAAAAAAGAAGCTACTAAAGAATAATAACAATATTTAAACTCATACGTCATGGCTCACAAGAAAGGTGTCGGTAGTTCGAAGAATGGTAGAGAATCAGAATCAAAACGTTTAGGCGTTAAGATTTTTGGAGGACAAGCTGCTATTGCTGGGAACATCATCGTTAGACAAAGAGGTTCAAAACATAATCCAGGTGAAAACGTTTACATCAGTAAAGATCATACTTTACATGCAAAGGTTGATGGAGTTGTAAAGTTCCAAAAGAAAAGAGATAATAAATCATACGTTTCTATACTTCCATTCGAAGCATAATAACTAAGATTATATATTATTACAAAACCCGTTCGCTTAGCGAACGGGTTTTTTGTTTTTAGGATATTAATTATGTTGGTTGATTAAGAGTCTGTACTTGTTTTTGTAATCTTTTTGTGTTAAATGTTGTTCAGCTCCTGATTCGTATGAATTTATTATTAGTATTTTTGACTTGATAAATCTGTTTTAGTTTTGAAAAGAATAATATTACTTCTGTTGTTTTTCTGTACTAGCCTGTATGCGAGAACTACTCCTGAAAATACGGCTAGCCAAATTGTATTATTAAATGACGCCCAAAAAAATGTACTTTATGAGTTTGCTATTCTGCAGAAAAGTGGCTCTGATAGTGAGTTGTATTGGCTGAAACATAAAGACCAATTTCCTGCTTTCAATAATCATGTACGAGATGTAATAGCCAAGGAAATCTTTCTGAATTCTCATGTGGTGTATACCCCAGAAAAAAATTCTTCTATCGAATTATGGATGCAAGCACAATCGCTTACAAATTGGATGTTGTATTTGGCAACATTCATTGCTATATGTGCAGTAATGGGGTTGTTACGTAATTATTGGAGTTTGATAATTAAGATACTCATAAAGCAATTTGAACCATTGTTTAAGGTGTTGTTTTCGGAAGTTTTGTTAACTTATGAGTTACTGCTGATTGGTGGTGGTCTTGTTTTTTTAGGGAGCAATGTCACAGATATGGTTCTGCGTACGGTACTCATACATCTTGGGTTGTTTTTGTTGTGGAGTCAATCAACAGCTTTGTTTACAAAAGAATATCTTGTTAGGAGGTATATTTATGAGATAAAAAATAATTTTTGGGAGAATAATAAATGGAAAGTAGTAAAGACAATTTGTTTTCCTGCAATTATTATAGCAGCTGCTATTTTGTATGTGCTCTATAAAGTGCCTGAAGATAAGTTGTATTATTATGAGGTTGTTGTAGTAAGTCTTGTTGCTATTTATGCTTTGCCAATTTGGCGTCCACTTGAAAAATATATATATCCAGTCTTGATTCCTTATAAAGATGCTCGTGTTGAAAGAAGTATTTACTCATTAGCAACAGGTACAGTTTTGGCCTTATTAGTTGATGGAGTGTTCTTGTATCAATCGAGCGTTGTCTTGTCTTATTTTGTAACTGCATTGACATCTTTATTGATAACGTCATTTCTGATTCTGTCACTAAAAATTAATTATAAGAATAGTTATAAGAATTATATTTACTTGCAATTAGTCACTGTTCCATTCTTGTTTTTTATTCTAATCTATAGTTTTTATACTCAATCAGCAGAAATGATATGGATATCATTAATTGGGGTGTGTATTTTTATAATTATTAAATACTGGGAAATTGTGATGTTTTATTTTAACTGGGATAGGAGAAATCGTAAATGGGCATGGGGTTTTCTAGGAATGGCAGTATTGTTATGGTTACTAGCTAAAGGTATTCTGTATATTTTACACCAATATTATATATGATTTAGTCATGTAGAACTTTGATTAATTAAAGAAAAGAGAATCTTTATGAATACAAAACTTTGGGAAGAAATTCTAAAATTCAGTTTTGATCATCCAAATGAATCGTATGGATTTTCGATAAGACTTGCATTAAAAAATAATTGGACAATATATTTTACACAAAAGGCAATACTTGAATATAAGAAATTTATGTTTTTGGCAGCAACTAATAATGAAATGGTTTCGCCTTCTGAAATTGTTGATATTGTTTGGCATCAACATCTTATTTTTACAAAATCGTATTCTGATTTATGTAGTTTGTTGTCAAAAAGAATAGAACATATTCCATCAACGCATAATATATCTGAAGTTGAGAAATTTAAAAAAGCAAAAGAAAGAACAAAAGAGTTGTATGAAATTGCCTTTGGAGTTCAGCCATTAGAATTTTGGGATTATGAAAATGAACTTGATACTTTGAATCTGAGCAATAGTAAATTTAGGGTCGCAAGGCTTAAAAAAATATTCCCGAGATTTTTTGTACTTGTTTGTATACCAATTTATTTTATGATTTATCCCATTTTAATTAAGATAGATAATCCTGATTTTTTAACCTATTATGTTCTGTTTTTTGCTTTAGTGATTTTGTCTTTGGAGTTGTTTGCTAGAATTAATTTTAAATCAATTTTTGATAAAATTAAATCGAATTTAATTTTATCAAACTTGAGTCCTTTTGAATTGGTTTTTCTTAAAGAGAGTAAATTAGAAGCTGTTATTCATGGGGCTGTAAATAATTTAATTAAGAATGGGAAAATTGAAATTTTAGCAAATAATAGACTGAATTTAATTGATAAAAAGTTTACAGATAATGATTATGAAAATTGTATTATCATAATTATGAGTGGTTTCGAATCAATGCCTTATGTCCATTTATGCCAGTTATTGATAAAGAAGCCGGTATTTGAGCAGTTGCAAAATGCAGCTGATAGAATTAAGGAAAGAATTATTAATTCAAAAGAATTCATGTTTGTTGTAATTGTAACAATGATAACTTTAGGGGGAGCTTTGAGCGTAGGTGTTTGTAGGATTTTTGCAGGAATTTCAAGAGGTAAACCAGTAACATTCTTGGTGATTGTTGTTGTTATTTTGGTTTTGGTCTCAGTTTCTTACTTAGATAGAGTTTTAAAACTTTTGTTTGGTAATATAATACCTTTAAAAATTAAGGAAGAGAAGAAGAGTGAAGGATTTGAGAGTAATTGGGAATGGAATTATTTTATCTACGGGAATGTGCTGTTAACTAGTGCATTTGGTCCTTTGGTAAACAATATAAATGATGCTTCTTTAAGTCGTGATTTAAGTAAGGTGAATTCTGGAGGAAGCGCTTGTGGGAGTTCATGTGGAAGTTCTTGCGGAGGATGCGGAGGATGTGGAGGAGACTAATTTTGTGTTTTGTTTTCGATTATGGACAGGATAAAATCTACTCTTTCTTTTGGAGTTAATTTAGGTACTTCTATTAATTGGTAGTTACAGTTAATATAGGTGTTTGTCATTTCTTTGTAAGTGTCTATTGCTTCTTGAAAAGTTTGCTTACGTTCAGAATCTGTTTGGTATATGTTTTCCCAAGGAGGAAGAATGAATACAATTGGGTTATAGCGGTATTTTTTGGTAGCTTCTATGAGTTCTGTAGGAGGTTTTAATCCGATTAAGTTTGAGTATGCAAGAGTGTCTGGGATTCCTCGGTCAAAAAAGGTGATGTAAGAATTATTTTTGTTTTCTATAAAGGTTTTAATGGAATGCTTTAGCATTAATAATGTGAATTTTTCTTTGTCTGCCCAAGGTAATGCGTCTCCATTTGAAGCTACCTGCTCTTTGATTATGTCCCGAGCAACTTCGTCTATGCAATTATAATTTCTTCTTCTTAATTCTTCGATAATGGTTGTTTTGCCAGCGCCTGGGCCTCCAGTAATAGTAAATAGATTAATTGATTCTGTCATTTTTATTTATTTGATTGTTGTTAAATGAATTGTTAGTTGGTGTAAAATCTAGCTTTATTTTTGCAATACGAGAGAATTGCCATTGTGTAGAGTGAAATTTTATTTTTATCAATGTACTTTGATACGTGTTAATATTTAAATAAAATTTTATTTAAGTAAGGGTTTGAATATAAATATTAAAAAAAAGCTACTTGAATTTTAAAATAGTTTTTGAGATTCTTAAGGACTTGTTTATGAACTATTTTGTTTGCTATTTAAAGAGATGCGCTTAAAAGAAACAGTTGTAAAAGAGAGATTCGAGTAGTGTAGTATATTAAATATAATGCAGTTTTTTACTAATTTAAGTGAAAAAAGTTTTATATTGGGAAATAAAAGCCAATTTATGATAAAATATATTGGTAAAAAATAATTTACGAGTATTTATATATCAAAAAAATGAAACAATTACTTCAGTGGACAATCATTATTCCAGCACTATCCTGGGTTCTTTTTTTTAGCGGACTTGTTGACAATAGTAGCATCTTTCAAATAGTTGCAAGTGTACTACTTATCCTTAGTGTAATGTCGGCAGTACATCATTCAGAAATAATTGCAGAAAGAGTGGGAGAGCCATACGGGACCATAATTTTGGCTATATCGATAACGGTTATAGAGGTTTCGATTATTGTATCTTTAATGATGTCAGAAGGGGCAGAAGCCGCTTCGTTAGCTAGAGATACGGTTTATGCTGCAACGATGCTTATTCTTAATGGTATTATTGGTTTGTGTCTTCTAATAGGTGGTTTAAAACATTACGAGCAGAATTTTTCGCCTTCTTCTGTGACTATCGGTTTAGTTTCGCTAGTTTCGATTATAGTGTTTACATTAGTGTTCCCTACTTTTACTGAAAGTGTTTCGGGATCTTATTATTCAATACCACAACTTGTTTTTGCATCAGGAGCTTGTCTTGTTATTTATTCTTCTTTTCTGTTTGCACAGACTAGAAGATACCGACAATACTTTCTTACAATTGGTGCTGATGAAGATGAAGAGGTAGCAGAGCCTATTGCAATTAATAACAAGGTCTTTTTTACTAGTCTTATTTTTCTTATTGTGAGTTTGGGTATTGTAGTGTTGTTGGCAAAAACTCTTTCTCCTACAATCGAGGGTATTATTGTTAGTTATAGTTTGCCAAAAAGTTTAGTCGGGGTTGTAATTGCAGCAATAATATTATTACCAGAAGCAATTGCGGCTATCATAGCAGCAAGAAAGAATAGACTTCAAACTAGTATAAATTTGGCTTTGGGTTCAGCTTTGGCAAGTATCGGATTAACAATTCCTAGTGTTGCAGCAGTTTGTATTATGATGGATATGCCTATTATTTTAGGTCTTGATATTAAATCGATTGTTCTGTTAGCGTTATCGGTGTTTACTGTGATGCTGTCATTGAGTAAAGGTAAGTCTAACATTGTTTACGGAGTGGTGCTTCTAGTCAATTTGTTTGCCTTTGTATTTCTTATGATATATCCTTGATGATAAAAAAAATCTTTTTGAATGAGGATTATTTGAAAAGATTTACTGGTAATTTAAAACGATGGATTATAATAAAATTAAAATTCAATAAGATTTTTATAAAAATGAAAACTCCTTAAGAAATTAAGGAGTTTTTTTGTGGTTAATAATGGGGTTGTGTTATTCGTACTTTAAATATTTTAAAATATCAACTTTTGTTACTTGATAGGCTTTGGCAAGAACTATTGTTAGTGTCAAAAGTAATAATGAGATAAAGGCAATTATAAATGGCAGAATCGGAATGTCAATGCGGAAAGCAAAATTTTCAAGCCATTTTTTCAATAAAAAATAGGCAGGAATAATTCCAATTAGAAAACCGATTACGCAAAAAAGAACATATTGTTTGGATAATTCTTTTAACAAGAGAGAGGTTTCTGCACCGAGTGTTTTTCTAATTGCAATTTCACGCAATCTTCGTTCCATGGAGAAAGAAGCCAAAGCAAATAATCCAAACACAGCGATAAGAATAACAATGATATTTAGCAAAGAGAATAAAAGACTTTGGTTTTTATAGATGGTGTACTTTCTGGCAAAATTCTTATCTACAAAATTATATTCAAATGGATATTCCCCGTCTACTTTTGTTCTCCAAAATTTATCAAGATCGGCAATGGTTTTGGACATGTTTTGTGGAGCAATTTTAAAGGAAATATTATGTAAGTTTTCTTTTCTTACAACACTTGTTGTTAAATGCATAAAAATCATTGGGCTTATTCTATTCTCGAGTCCAAAATAATTGAAATCCTTTACGATACCTACCACTTTGTAGTTTTTTCCTCTCCAATTAATTACTTTATCTATTGGGTTGTTTTCTTGTATTATTTTAGCAGCAGTTTCATTTAATAAAACATTTGAAATTGTATCCGAAGAAAATTGATTACTTAAATCTCTTCCTTTTACTATTTTGATTCCTAGAATATCTAGTATTCCAAAATCAATTCCCATGCGCTGAATTAAAATTCCTTTGCTGTTTTTATAAGAAAAATTATCCCAAGAATTTTCATCACTGCCAATAGAAAACAACCCTGCTGAAACAGCTTCCACGCCCTTAATTTTTAATGCCTGTTGTTTTATAACTTTGTATCTATCATATTGGTTTCTGCCTTCTTTGACTTTAAAGATTACATCTATAACTTGTGCACCATTAAAACCTAAATCCTTCTCGGTCATAAATTTTACTTGTTGATAAACTATAAATGAACCAATAATAAAAAATGTAGCAATGGTAAATTGTAAGACTAGCATGCCATTTCGTAGCCATATTCCGTTTTTACTGCGGGAGAAATTTCCTTTTAAAACTTTTAAAGGTTCAAAATTAGATACATATATTGCAGGTAAAACTCCAGCAACAATAATTACAATTATAAAGATTAGTACGAGCTGAATATAAAATTGTGACCCTTCGAGTATAAGGTCTTTGCTTAAGAAAGAATTATAATAAGGTAAGGAGAGTTCTACGATCACTAATGCTAATAAAAGAGAAAATAGAGTGATTAATGCTGTTTCAAATACAAATTGAGTTATGATTTGTAATTTTCCTGCGCCAACAATCTTTCTTATTCCTACTTCCTTAGCTCTCTTTACTGCATTGGCTGTGGCTAAATTGATATAATTTACGATTGATAGTAATAAGATCAGAATGGATAATCCCATCAATATTCTTAAGAATTGTAAATTTCCACTCCCCTCAGGAAAAGGGTCGTTTCCTCTGTGTAGTCTGGTGTTGGGTAACGAAAGTAAACTTGATTTAACCGGATCGCCATACTTTTTGATATAATTTTCAACAGATAAGCCTTCTTGATTTGCTTGTACTTTTAAACACTTATCTATAAAGATGGTATTTAAGTCTTTGATGATAGACGTGGTGTCACTTTGCTTCTTTAGCTTAAGAATTAATCCAAAATTATAACTCCATTTATCTTTATTCTTTTCTAAATCCTCCTCGATTATAGTGGTTACTAGAGCAGGCATTACAGAAGATTTTTGGTTTAATCGATATACACCTCTTACGATAAATATTTTGTCTAAATACTTTACTTGTTTGTTCATGGGGTTTTCATTCCCAAATAATCGAGAAGCAGTTTCTTTAGATAGCGCAATGCTGTTGCGATCCTTAAGAGCTGTTTTTCCATTGCCATGAATAAATTCGTAAGGGAAGAAAGTAAAAAAGGTGCTTTGTGCAGTGTAAATGTTGTCGATTAATTCCCGTTTCTCTTTATAAGTAATGGTTTCTTTATAATATTCAACTTGAGTGTAGCAATAACTTTCTAAAGCTGGAGAAATCATTTTTAGTATTGGTGCGCTGGTTGCTGGATTTACTGACCAGATGTTTCCTTCTCCAATATCATTCATAACCGAATATATCTTATCCTTGTTGGGATTCCATTGGTCGTAAGAATGCTCGTTATTCCAATATAATATGGCAAAAATTAGCCCAGCAATCCCAATGCTCAATCCTAAAACATTCAAAGCAGTAAAGAACTTGTTGTCTTTGATGTGGTAGATAAATATGTTGATCCAGTTTTTTAGCATGATGTTAGTTTTTTAGAGTTTGCTACAAATACATCAACATTCCTATTGTTTATTTTTTCTGAAAGTATAATTCCGTCTCTCATCAAAATTGTTTTTTGAGAATAAGAAGCGTCATAATCAGAGTGAGTTACCATTAAGATTGTTGCACCATTGGCATGTAAATCGGTAAGTAGTTCCATTACCTCATTTCCATTTTTGCTATCTAGATTTCCTGTAGGTTCGTCGGCAAGGATTATTTTGGGATTGTTAATTAAGGCTCTTGCAACAGCAACACGTTGTTGCTGGCCGCCAGATAGTTGTTGAGGGTAATGTTTTAGGCGATGTGTGATATTTAATTTATTGGCAATTTCATTCACTTTTGTTTTTCTTTCGGCTGCAGGAACGTTGTTGTAAATTAATGGTAATTCGATATTGTCATAAACTGATATTTCATCGATTAAATTAAAGTTTTGAAAAATGAAACCAATGTTCTCTTTTCTTGCTTTTGATCTTAGTTTTTCTTTTAGACCAACCATTTCTTGATCAAGTAGTAGATAACTTCCGCTAGAAGCGCTGTCTAGTAATCCAACAATGTTTAATAAAGTCGATTTTCCACTTCCGGATGGTCCCATGATTGAGACAAAATCACCTTGGTTGATGGTTAATGATATTTCACTTAATGCGTTGGTTTCTAATTCTTCGGTTCTAAATATTTTTGAAAGCTTTTTAATAATAATCATGGTTGATTTTTTTAGTGATTAAGGTTTTTTCATTTTTTGTCATTAAAGCAAAAGAAACGCGTCTGTAAATTAAGATATTTCACAATGTAATTTATAGCTATTTATTTTGTTATTTTTACTTTCGAAAGAGGTTAGTAATTAATGATTTACAAGCTATAATGTGATTTTTGTGCCAAAAATTTAAACATTGTAAATGCCTTATTTTTAAGTTTTTATTTTTTTGAAATAATTTATACTGTCCATAATTGGACAGCTTTCGTCCAAAACCGAACAAAAATGAAAAAGACAAATGCTTCAATATTAATCATAGACGATCAAGAAGATATCCTTTTTGCGTCAAAATTGTACCTGAAAAAGTATTTCGAGAACATTTATACGCTCAATAATCCAAAAAATATTGTCGAATTATTAGCAAAAAATAGTATTGATGTTGTTTTGCTTGATATGAATTATCGGATAGGTTTTGAGGATGGAAGAGAAGGGTTGTATTTGCTAAAAGAAATAAAAACGCTTTCGCCAAAAACGGTGGTTATTTTAATGACTGCTTTTGGTAAAGTGGAAACTGCTGTTGAAGGATTGAAATCTGGGGCTTTTGATTATATTTTAAAACCGTGGGAGAATAAAAAATTGCTAGAATCTGTAAAACAAGCCGTTGATAAAAGCCGAAAAGAGCAAAGAAGAATTAAAGATGTTGTTATTGAAGATGATTTTTTTGTAGGCAACTCAGAGATTATAAAAAAGGCTTATTCTTTAGCTGATAAAGTGGCTAAAACCGATGCTAATGTTCTGATACTTGGTGAAAACGGTACAGGAAAGTTTGTCTTAGCACATCATATTTATTCTCAATCAGAAAGAAAAAATAATCCTTTCATTGCGGTTGACTTAGGATCGTTAAATTCCAATATTTTTGAAAGTGAGTTATTTGGTTATGCGCAAGGAGCTTTCACTGATGCCAAAACAGATACTCCAGGCCGTTTTGAAATGGCTCAAAATGGAACAATTTTTTTGGATGAAATAGGAAATGTGCCTTTGCATTTGCAGTCCAAACTCTTGCAAGTCATTCAGACAAAAACGATAACGAGATTGGGAGAAACAAAAGCGAGACCTCTTAATGTGCGAATCATTACTGCGACCAATTTAAACCTGAAGCTAGAAGTTGAAGATAAAAATTTTAGAGAAGATTTATATTATCGTATCAATACAATGGAGATTGTTTTGCCGCCATTGCGTGAACGAAACGAAGATAAGATTCCACTAGCTGAATATTTACTAGAAAAAATAAGCACAAAATACGGAAGAGAGGCTATTGCTTTTGATAAAAAAGTATTTGAACAAATTGAAAGACATGCCTGGAAAGGTAATATCCGAGAAATGGAGAATAAGATAGAACGTGCAGTTATCCTTTGTGAAAATAATCGCATTACCGTTTCGGATTTAGATCTTGATAAGATAACTGTATATGATGAGAATCCAGATGATATTCAGCTTTCGACAGTAGAGAAGGCTACGGTAGAGAAAGCATTGCTTAAAAACAATAATAATATCAGTAAGACAGCTGAAGAGCTTGGATTGTCAAGAGGCTCGTTGTATCGACGTTTAGAGAAATATAATATTAGCATTAATTAATATGTTTAAATCATTGAAAATATATAATCTCCTTTTTTTGAGATTGATTTTTATATTGGTAGGTATTGAAATTACCATTTTAGTTTTTAAAAAGGATTTGATTTTTACTGCTATATTTAGTCTGTTTATTGTTTTCTTGCTTATTCGCGAAATGTATTTCTATGTTAAGAATTTCGTTTTGCTTTATAATAAAACCATAGCTTCGATATTGCAAGATGATTTTTCTTCGGATTTTTCGAAGCATAGATTTAATAGAAATTATGATGATTTATTTAATTTATACGATACGCTAAAGATTAAGCAGAAAGAAGAAGTTTCCAGGGATATTGTTTATCGTTCTATATTGAATAATATTGAAACAGGAATTTTCATTTTGCAAAAGGAAGGTGATGATTGGGATATTTTTTTAATGAATGATTATTTTTCTGAATATTTTGATGTTCCAAAAATTTCCAAATGGAAGTATTTAAAAAACCACCTACCCGCTTTATGTGGTGTTATTGAAGAGCAAGATTTTCAGGAAATTAAAACATCGATAGAAATACGTGTAAATCAAGAAAATGTGCAAACATTTGTCATGCAAACATCTAGAACGGAGATTTGTGGTTTAGATTATTTTATTGTTTTGCTAGATTCAATTCAAAATGTGGTTGAGAAAAAAGAGAAAGAAGCTTGGGTGAACTTAATGAAAGTGATCTCTCATGAGTTGTTAAATTCAATAACGCCTATTCGTTCTATTTCACAAAATTTACAGGAATTGGTTGAGCAGGATTCGATTTCATCAGATGATATAGAAGATATTAAAAACGGTGTTGGAACAATGCTAAGGCGAAGTGATCTATTGCAGAAGTTTGTAGAAGGATATCGAAAACTAGCAATGTTGCCTTCTCCTCAAAAAGAGAAAATTGACTTGAAGCAACTTATTGATTATTGTCTTCAAATCATGAACCCATTATTCAAAGAAAGAGAAGTTGAAGTTGTAAACACAATAGTATTTAATTATTGGTTGTTTGTGGATCAGCAACAAATGGAGCAAGTGTTGATTAATCTTTTGACCAATAGTATGCATGCTTTGGAAAATACTTCAAATAAGCAAATTTCAATTGCTGCTGAAATTAGAGAAAATAGAATCTTTATAAAGATTACCGATAATGGAAGCGGAATTGATGAAGAAATAGCGAACAAAGTATTTTTACCATTTTTCACTACACGAAATGAAGGAGCAGGAATTGGGCTGACACTTTCCAAAAGTATTATTGAGGCTCATGGCGGTTATCTAGATTTTAAGAATCAAGATGATAAAACTACTTTTGTGATTTGTTTACTAGAGGGTTAAAATTAAAAGATTAGGTGAAATTATAATTGATTGAATATGATTATTAGGGAAGCAAAAGTCGAGGATATAAAAGAAATTCAGATAGTAAGAAACTCAGTGACAGAAAATACTTTGTCTGATCCAGGATTGGTAACAGATGAAGACTGCAAGGATTTTATAATAACAAGAGGAAAAGGTTGGGTTTGTGAAGTTAATAATGAAGTTGTTGGTTTCTCGATTGTAGATATGAAAGACAATAATATTTGGGCATTATTTTTAAAGCCAGAATTTGAAAAAAAGGGAATTGGAAAGCAACTTCATGACATTATGCTTGGCTGGTATTTTGAGCAAACAAAAATTAATGTTTGGTTGGGAACTTCTCCTAATACTAGAGCTGAGTTGTTTTATAGAAAAATGGGTTGGACTGAAATTGGTAAACATGGGAAGAACGAAATCAAGTTTGAAATGACCTATAAAGATTGGTCGAAGTAAATAAAGTCAAGATAAAAAATACTCCTTAATTTCTTAAGGAGTATTTGGGATTTATGTAACGGTGTCTTTAACTGTAAAGAGTGAAATGCTTTTGTTTTATTGTAGCATTTTTCTTTTTTGGTCATTGAATTCTTCTTGAGTTAAAATTCCTTTTTCAAGTAAATTATGTAATTTTTCTAAATCTTCAACCATATTTGATTTAGCTGTGCTATTTAAAGTTTCTGACTCTTTTGAGTCTGGTTTGATTGTTTGTTGGCTCAGTAATCGTTTAAATTCTAAATATACTTTTGGTATGTTTTTACTTTGTTGTAGAGAAATATCGCGTTCAATGCCCTCATCTAGGATGATTAATTTTAGCTGTCCTTCTTTTCTTCTTTTTCCACCAATTGCAGCGCCAGCCAATAAACCAATTCCGCCAGTTAAAACACCACCAATAATAGCTCCAGTTGCTGCTTTTCCAGCTGATCTAAAGGTTTCTTCATTAAGTCCGATTTCTACTATATCGTCAGGTTTAATTGTTTTTTTTATTGAAGAAAAGCCATTCAGTATTTTAAATTCAACTTCGTTTTCTCTAAATTGAATTATAACTTGTTTTTCTCCGCTAATAGTAGGAAATCCCATTTCATATTTTTCTACAAATCTTGGATGCGAGAGAGAATCTTTTAATGCATTTAAAAATCCCATTTTTGTTTAAAATTTAGTTGTTAGTTTTTAGCACAATTTTCCGATTAACTTTCTCAATGCGATTTGTGATTTATGTATTTTGTTGTTTAATACATTAATAACTGATGTCTTAGTAAGATGGAATTCGGATTAACAAATATAGGAAAACTTACATAATATTCTGATGTGTTTTTATGTATCTGTGGATATTCATGAGTGGACGAGTGTTTGTTCTAATTGCATACCTGTAAATACTTGTAGAAGGTTAGAAAGCAATTAAGGCTTAGATGAATATTTATGCGATAGATAAAATAAGGCATAAAAAAAACTCCTTAATTTCTTAAGGAGTTTCTTGGTGGGCGATGAGGGGTTCGAACCCCCGACCCCCTCGGTGTAAACGAGGTGCTCTGAACCAGCTGAGCTAATCGCCCTATTTTACTAGGTTGCTATCATTTCTGATTGCGTGTGCAAAGATAGGATTGTTTTTTGTATTTCCTAGTTTTTTTTGTTTACATACTGTAAATTTTTAATTTGTATTCGCAACAACGTGATACATAGTGTGGTTTCTCTATTAAAGTAGTGGATGTTTCATGATATTCTGCTACTTTTTCTAATGGATGCATTTTATATGCTTTCCTAATTTAAAAAGTAAACTATTCTTTTCGTATTAATAAACTTTAAATTCTGTTTCACCTTGAGGAATGTAGAAAAAATATTGGAGTTCTATTTCGGTTTTTTCACTGTTGTTCTTAATTCCTAAAAAAGCGCTTTTGTTTCTTTCAGAAATATCTTTAGCTTTTTTTACAAGAGTAACAAGCTTTCCATCTGCTAAATATCTAATTTCATAATTTTCTAATAATTCTATATTTAGATCATTTTTATTAATAAATGTTTTAAATGAATTCCATTCTTCTTCTATGTCTTTTTTTTCTATAAAATTAGATATGGATTTAACTTTTGCTCTGTCATAATATATTCTTGCGAGATTATCTAGGTCTCTATTTTCATGCATTATTTTAATCTGATTGTATTTTTTAACTATCATTTTTTCTAACTTTTTAGAATCTAATTTCGTTAAATCTTGAGCATTCTTAAATGGAGGACTTATTGTGTAGGGTACTTCTAAATTAACATCAAAATTAATTTCATAATATGTTTTGCCTTCTCCTATAAATCTCTTTTCTTTATACTTGGTAGTACTATGGTGGCTTCCCCATTCTTTGTTTTCAGCTTCAGTTTCCGTTACTTCTTTTTCAACTTTAGGGAGTTCGTATTCTTTGTAGGTTATCTCGCTTTCATTCTCTCTTTTTTTGTCGTATGAGTTAATATCAACTTCAAAATCTGTATCTTTTGTAAGCGTTTTATAGAATAATTTTGGATCATATTCAGATTTTTGATAATGAAATAAAGGGTATAACTTAAATGTAAAATGTTGATTCCCGCTTTTGAAAATTGCTTCATTTATTTGTACGCCAGTGCTCCCCATTCCGTCACCAAAACTTTTGTGAATCATGATACCATTAACATAAATATCGAATCTGCATAGTGAAACATTATAATTAATTCCATAAATTTTTTCTGAGGAATAATGTTTTACTTGTTTAGCAATCTCTTCTACTAAATCATCCGCAGTAATATTTTGGTTTTGATTTATTATACTTTCTTTTTTTTGAGAACAAGCTGACAGGCTTATCCCTAAATATAGAAGTATTAAAAAGTAGGTAATTCTTTTCATATTAATAAACTTTAAATTTAGTCTAAAACTCAATATCTCCAAACGGCTGTTTAATCATAATCATTTTTGTTAAAAAGGATTATTTCATTTTACGTTTCTATAAATGTAATTTCTTTTAATTTATAGGGTAGTATGTTTTTGTGTAATCTTCAGGTTGAATTGTTATTGGTTTGTGTGGACATCGTAAAATAACGAATATACTGTTAAATAAAGATAGATTGGAGAAGATTTGTTTTGCTTTTATTTGTTGGGTGCTTTTTGTGATTACAAGTATGTACTTAAGGAGCTTAAAAGGTATTGTGATTTTTGAGAATCTACTAAGTTTAAAGTATAAACAGCGGACAGAGTAGGCTAAACAAATATAGGAGCTTAAATTTTTAGTGATTTACAGGTTTTTGTATTGATCTAAAATTCCTTGAAAACAAAGCATAAAAAAACTCCTTAATTTCTTAAGGAGTTTCTTGGTGGGCGATGAGGGGTTCGAACCCCCGACCCCCTCGGTGTAAACGAGGTGCTCTGAACCAGCTGAGCTAATCGCCCTATTTTACTAGGTTGCTATCGTTTTCTGATTGCGAGTGCAAATATAAGACTGTTTTCTGTATCTCCAAAGCTTTTTTTAATAAAATGTAATATTAATTTTTAGCTTCTTGATATTTAGTTATTTGTAATTCTTAATTTTTAATAAAAGAATCAATCACTTCAGGGTTTATTGCCTTTTGAACCTAATTTTTTTATTTTGATTCACCAGACAATGGCAGTTCTGCTACTACAAACGTGCTTCCACCTACATAAATGAAGTCGTTTTTAGTTGCTTTTTGCTTTGCCGCTACGAAAGCATCAGAAACTGAGCTGTATGTTTCGCCTATTAAATCGTATTTTTTTGCATTCTCTTGTAAAATAGAAGTGGCTAAACCACGAGTAGAGTTAGGGCTACAGAAATAGTAGTGTGCTTCTTTAGGAAATAATGGTAAGATGGCATTTAGATCTTTGTCATTTACGACACCTAGAACTATGTGCAAATTGTCAAAAGTTTCTTTTTTAATCTGATTCATGACAATTGCCAAGCCGTGTTTGTTGTGGGCCGTATCACAAATTGTTTTTGGGTTTTCACCAAGTTGTTGCCATCTTCCTTGTAGACCAGTATTGGTTGTCACTTTTAATAAACCAGCTTTAAGGTTTTCATCAGTTACTTTAAACTCGTTTAGAGAATTCAAAATATGAATGGTTTGCTGTACTGTTTTTTTATTATGTTGTTGGTAATCTCCTAATAAGTCAGAAGGAAAAACTTCGGTAATTAAATCAGAAGCGAAATAAATAGGGGCATAGTTTTCTTTTGCTTTTGCTAAAAAGACAGCCTGTGTTTCGGGAGTATATTCTCCAATTACAACAGGCGTGTTTGGTTTTATTATTCCTGCTTTTTCACCAGCAATTGCTGTAGGAGTTGTTCCTAAAAATTGAGTATGATCTAAATCTATATTGGTAATTACTGAAATTAACGGAGTAATAATGTTGGTAGCGTCTAATCTTCCGCCTAAGCCAACTTCTATGATGGCAATATCTACTTTTTGATTGGCAAAATAATCAAAGGCTAAGCCCACTGACATTTCGAAAAAACTCATGTCGTTGGCCTCAAAAAAAGCTTTGTGCTTACTTATAAATTCGCATACAAAATCTTCTGAAATTTCTTCACCATTAATTTTAATACGTTCACGAAAGTCTTTTAAATGTGGTGAAGTATACAATCCAACTTTGTATCCTGCTTCTTGCAATATTGAAGCAAGCATATGCGAGGTTGAACCCTTACCATTTGTTCCAGCAACATGAATGCATTTTAATTGATTTTCAGGATTATCAAGATGGGAAGCCAGTAGCTTAATGTTGGTTAAATCTTCTTTGTAAGCGGAAGCTCCCTGTAATTGGTACATTGGGAGTTGATTAAACATCCAGTTTGTAGTTTCTTGATAGTTCATTTATTTTGAGTAAAATGGTTGCTGATTGAAATAATTTTCGTTTTTTTTAGTTTAATATAACAACGAAAAGTATCTTTATTGCAAAATTGGAATATTTTTTAGAATTAATTATCAAAAACAAGAATTAATATATGTTTAGCTTCATTCAATTACAAGCGGATACTATTGCAAACGCCGCATCTAACGTAGTTATCGAAAAAATTGCACCAAATACAGAGATTTCTGTTTTAGGATTTATTTTAAAAGGAGGGGTTTTTCTAATTCCAATTGCCATCTTATTATTTTATACTTTTTACATAATCATCGAACGTTATTTATACATAAGTAAAGCTTCTAAAATCGATAATCGATTGATGATGGATGTTAGCGTGAATCTAAATTCAGGTAATTTGGATATGGCTAGAAGTCTTGTAGAAAGAAGTGAAACAGCTGCAGGAAATATTCTTAAAGAAGGAGTACTTGTTATAGGTAGGCCAATTGCAGAAATTGAATCGAATATGGATCGTGCTGCCGATATAGAAATTGGTGAGATGGAAAGACGTCTTGGACACCTAGGTCTTATTGCTGGTATAGCACCAACCTTAGGTTTTATTGGAACTATTTCTGGAGTTATTAAAATATTTTATAGTATTTCGGTTACGGAGAATATTAGTATCGGTAATATTTCAGGAGGATTGTATGAAAAAATGATTAGTAGTGGTTCGGGATTAATTGTAGGTATTATTGCTTATAGTGCTTACCACCTTTTGAATGGTAAAATCGATGATTTTGCATTGAAAATTCAGAAGCAAATACTTGAATTTGTAAATATCATTCAAAGATCATAAGATATGTCTATTAAAAGAAAAAGAAGATTTCATGCCGAGGTGGCAACTTCATCGCTAAGTGACATTATGTTTTTCTTGCTTTTGTTTTTCTTGATTATATCGACATTGGCGAATCCTAATGTTATAAAAATGACATTACCGAAAGCCAAAGCAAATGAAAAAACAAACAAACAATTTATAAGCTTATCGGTTACAGAAGATAAAAAATTCTACATCGATAAACAGCCAGTAGATTTTGAAGAGTTAGAAACGACTTTAATGTCAAAATTAGGTACAGATAAAGAACAAACAGTAATTGTAAGGATTCCGTTTAATCTACAGGTACAAGATTTGGTAGATGTGCTTCAAATAGGAGTGAGGAATAATCTTAAGTTTGTTATTGCAACAAGTCCTAAGTAATAAAAAGTTTTATAAACAGCTGAATTTGAGATTCAGTTGATAGCAATAAAAAAAGGCTTTCAGTTTAAAATCTGAAAGCCTTTTTTTATTGTTCTTATATTTTTTAATTCAAATTGAAATTGTAAATAATCTTACCAACTTGTTTCTCAGGAGCATCACTGCTTGCATCCCATTTTGTATTCATTGCGGCTATTTTAGCTTGATCTAATAGGCATCTTGCAGTGTTTGTAGTTCCTTTAATTCCTGCAATTGCACTTATTGTTCTTCCGTTTCTATCTACAGAAACTTCAACAACTACTTTTCCAACTTCATTGCAAGTATAGTTTGGAGCTGGTTTGGATAATGCTTTTCTGTTTCCAAGAGAGTATCCTGTTCCACCGCCAGAACCGCTTCCAGATCCGCCGCCACTTCCAGAGCCATATCCACTTCCTGTTCCTATACCAGTTCCAGTGCCGTTTCCGCCACCAGTTCCTCCTCCAGAGCCACCAGTTCCATAATACCCATTAGAGCTTAGGCTTCCGTTTGATTTCCCTTTGTTTCCTGCAACTTTATCATCTCCATCACCCCCTTTGTTAGAACCTTTTAAAATACTCGATAAAGCATCATTTGTAGTATTGGAAACTTTAGGTTTCTCAACTACAGGTTTTGGGTCTGGTTTTGTAACAGTTATAGGCTTTTTAGTTTTCTCTTTTTGGGGTATAACAACACTTTCTTCAGTAGAATTTTCTTGTGATAATATGGCCTCTTCCGGTGTTGATTTTACAGGAGTTTGTTTAGCATGGTTTTTTACTTCCAATACTTCACTTTTGTAATTTGCACCAGAACCTAAATCGCTATCTCCAAAGTTTACAGTGACGCCTCCGCCTCCTCCGCCTCCAGCTAATTCGTTCAGACCATTTGCAGGTGGCCAAAAACGAATGAAGAATAAAAGAAGTATGATTAATCCATACAAAAGCACAGAAACGATGATTGATTTCTTTTTATCAGAACCAGGAGCATTTACAAACGTGTCGCTAGCTTTGCCTAGTAGTCTTGATATTAGGCCAATAGGGATTACCATATTTTTATAAAATTAGTTTTAAATTTAAACGTTTAAAAGTACTAAAAATTGTTTACAATCAAAGGGGCTAAGGGATTTAAGCATTAAGTTCTGAAATCTATATGATTCTTTTATACTGATGTATAAATAAAAAAACGAATCAAACAGGTTTTAAAAGCCTAATTTGATTCGTTTAGAATGCGGTATAAAAAAATTATACTAGTTGTTTCAGTGCAATTTCAAATGCAGTTGCGCTGATGTTTGTTTTTGATGCACTTAAAGCGTGTGCTTTTTGGATTGCATTTTTTATAGTATCTGAAGTATCGTTAAAAATAGCTTCATCAGTCATTTGTACTTTCTTTTCCATGAAATAAGCAAAAACACGTGCCATTCCACAGTTTGAAATAAAGTCAGGAATTAAACTCACTTTATTATCTACTTGTTCCATGATAGAACCGAAGAAAATTTCTTTATCAGCAAAAGGTACATTTGCCCCACAAGAAATTACTTCAAGACCATTGGTAATTAAAGCATCGATTTGATTTTGAGTTACCAATCTAGAAGCAGCACAAGGAGTGAAAATTTCGGCTCCAATTGTCCATATTTTCTCGTTGATTTCTTCAAATGGAATCATGTTATCAGCAACAAGTTTATTACCATCTTTTGCTAAAAATAATGCTTTAATCTCATCAAAAGAAAATCCTTCTTCTTTGATTAATCCACCATCTCTATCGATAATTCCGATTACTTTGGCTCCCATATCTGCTAAATAAAAAGCAGCCGCAGATCCTACATTTCCGAATCCTTGTACGATTGCTTTCTTACCTTTTACATCACCACCATAAGTAGCATAAAAATGACGTACAGCTTCAGCAACACCAAAACCTGTAATCATATCGGCAACAGTATATTTTCTTGTTACATCAGGTGAGAATTTTGGATTTTCGATTACTTTAATAACCCCTTGACGCAATTGTCCGATTCGGTTAATTTTATCAGCTTCAGTAGGTCTAAAGTGACCGTTGAAAACTCCTTCTTGTGGATGCCAAACACCACATTCTTCGGTCATTGGGATTACTTCGTGAATTTCATCAACATTTAAATCACCACCAGTTCCATAATAACTTTTTAGTAATGGAGAAACTGCTTTGTACCAACGTTGTAAAACTCCTTTTTTTCTTGGATCGTTTGGATCAAAATTAATACCAGATTTAGCACCACCAATCGCAGGTCCAGAAACTGAAAATTTTACTTCCATTGTTTTTGCCAATGATAAAACTTCGTTTACATCTAAGCCCTTTCGCATTCGGGTTCCACCGCCTGCAGCTCCACCTCGAAGGGAATTAATTACTGTCCATCCTTCGGCTTCAGTTTCAGAATCTTTCCAGTTGAATACGATCTCAGGTTCTTTATTTTCAAATTTCTTTAATAAATCTTTCATTTTACTGCGATTAGTTTAATTTAGACAAATATAAAAAATAGGTTAATGCGAAATGTGTATTATGGTAAATATTTCAAATAGTTCACTTAATGCTGTTTTTTTAACCAAATTAGGTGAGAATAGTTATTTGCCTAATAATTGATTTTTTAATTTTTCATCAGCTGGTTTATCTGCTAACCAAATTCCGAATAGTGCTTTTTTGAAATCAAATCCTTGAACTTTTCCCTTTAGTTTATTGTTTTTATAAACCCAAACAGATGAGTCGTTAGGTGAATAAATAAGTTTAAAGACATCTCTTTTGGTGATATCATCACTTAGGTAGCTTTTGAATTCTTCGATGCGGGTTTGTAAAGCTTCAAGATTGTCTCCTGCAGTTTTTCGGAAACTGTCATCCATCGCTTTTGTTAATTTTTTTGAAGATACCATAGAAGAGGTAATTTCAATTCGGATTGCCATTTCAGTATCGCTATCAATAATAAATTTTGCATCCTGACTTAATTGAGACAAATATAATGCTTGTACATATACATCAGTCCACATTGCAGATCTGCCACCTGCACCATTTAACGATAGAGTTTTGTTTTGAAACTCTATTGTTCTCGGAACCATTACCCCTTCAATGTCAAAAACCTTCTGAGCAGAAACGGTTGAAAATTGCAAAGTCATAATTACTGTAAGTGAAAGTAAAAAATTTTTCATTTTATTGTATTTTATAATTTTGGCTAAAATACTTCTAATTTCCTTATTTTTTGGGTGTTCTAATTCACTTTTTCAGTAAGGACTTTATCTAAGAAAGTTTTGTTTTAGGTCTAGTTTGTTGGTATTTAGTTGTTTGTGATTTTTAAATTTGTTTAAATTCTGTAATCTTAATTTTTAGAAATTGTGATTGATTAGCTTAGGCAAATTGCATGAATTACTTCAATTTTATGATTACTGACCATGTTTTCAATTGGTTATAATATCAGTTTTGTTGTTCCACTTGCTTTTTAGCATCTGTGAAATCGTTTCTTTATATTATAGTAACAGTTTTTTTGTGAAAATAAATGGTTGTTATTTTTAAAGCTACTGAACTTTGAAATAATTATTTACCTAGTAACTGATTTTTCAATTTTGGATCTGCAGGTTTGTCATCTAACCAGACTCTGAAAAGTGCTTTTTTGAAATCAATTCCTTTAATTTTTCCTTTTAGAACATTATTTTTATAAACCCATATAGTTGGATCAATAGGAGAATAAATAATTTTGAAAACATCTTTAGGCTTCATTTCTCCGCTTAGTAAATTCTTAAATTCATCTATTCTTGATCTCAAAGCTTCGATGTCATTCCCAGCCGAATTTTCGAAACGACTATATATAAGTTTTGTTAATTTACTCGAAGGGGCTATTGGAGCAGTTATATTAATACGTATAGCCATTTCTGTATCACTATCGATAATAAATTCTGCGTCTTGAGTTAACTGAGATAAGTATAATGATTGAACACACGATCCTAACCACATTTTAGATTTCCCACCAGCACCATTTAATGATAAAGTTTTATTTTGAAATTGAATTGTTCTTGGTAAGACAACACCATCTACAGTAAATGTTTTTTGTGCTGTAACATTTGTGAATTGCAAAGTTAAAATTACTGTAAGTAGGGCTAAAAAATTTTTCATTTTTTTGTAATTTATTTGATTTTTACAAAAATACTTCTATTTTCTATATTTTTTGAGTGAAAAAGCCCTCTTCTTTGTGAATGTACCTTATTTAGGATTGCTTTTAGATTTTAGTCATTATTCAGATAATCAGTTTGTTGTGTAGTATTTGAAGTGTTGACTAGGTGCCTATTTTTGAAGTGTTTTTAGGCTACTTATAGCATTTTTATTCTCTCTTAAATTTAGTATTTAAGAGAGAATAAAAAAGGAACTTATTAAAGTATAATAGTCTAATTTTCAGATAATATGATTAATTTCTTTAAACAGATTGTTTATAATCTAATAATTATTTTAATATAGTTTTTAAGTTTAAAAATGCGTTTCGTTTTATGAGGTAGAGTCAGATCAGTTTTAAAAACTTTAAAATTTATAAAGATTAACAATTATTTTGTAGCTTAAGTATTACAATATTAAATTAATAATAAGGATATTTATCTTACAAATATTAAAATTGATGATTTTAGAGGATTTATTTAGATAAAAAAACAAAGATTCCAACTCGTTAATATCCTCTTACTACTTAATTGTTTAGAGGGAATTATTTTAATTGCCACAACGGCTATTGCTATTTTGTTTAAAAAACTAGTTTATCCAATGTTTTTAGACTAAAAAATGTCAAAATAATTATTTGCCTAACAATTGATTTTTCAATTTTTCATCAGCTGGTTTATCTGATAGCCAAATTCCGAACAGTGCTTTTTTGAAATCGAATCCTTGTATTTTTCCTTTCAAAACATCATTTTTATACACCCATACAGAAGTATCAGTGGGAGAATATATAAGGTTAAAAACATCCTTTTGTGTGATTTCATCACTTAAGAAAGTTTTAAATTCTTCGATTCTTGGTCGCAATGTTTCTAGATTGTCTCCAGCCGATTTTTCGAAACCATTGTTCATTGCTTTTGTTAATTTGTTTGAAGATACCATTGAAGAAGTGATTTCAATTCTAATTGCCATTTCGGTATCACTATCAATAATGAATTTTGGATCTTGACTTAATTGAGATAAGTACAATGCTTGTACATAAACTTCTAACCACATTTTTGATCTACCACCCGCACCATTTAAGGATAAAGTCTTATTTTGAAATTGAATCGTTCTAGGTACTATAACACCATCGATATTGAAAGCTTTTTGCGCCGTAACGGTCGAAAATTGCAAAGTCATAATTACTATAAGCAATTGTAGAATTTTTCTCATATTCCTGTTATTTATATGGTTTTAGCAAAAATACTTTTAATTTTTATATTTTTCAGATAAAAAAGGTGTTTTTGTTACGAAAACCACTCGTGTAAGAAAACTTCCATTTGAAAATTACTTATTTGGTTGTTAGTGGCTTATGGATTGAGCATGTTTTGTGATAGTTATCATTTTAGATGCTTGCGATGCTTGTTTAAAATGTTGTAGAGATGAGAATAAATGGTGTCATGATTCTTGAATTTGTGTTTTTTTGATGAAAATTAAATTATCAAGAATAGCTATTTCTTGTATTTCAATTTTAGGGCATTTTTATAATGAACCAAATAAATTTTTATGCAAAAAAGGTTCTTTTTTTGAGAGATTAGAGTGGTATTTCTGGACGCATTAATGTAAATTTAATTATTACTAAATCGGCGTTATCAGGCGAAGTCCTTGATATTATTACGATAACGATATAGTGGTCTATTTTCCTTAGGCAAAAATGCTTAGCAATATTGAAAATTTCAGTATAAAAAATTACCTTTGGATATATTTATTTAACAAAAAGCAACTTTTATTTTATAATACTATGGATTTTAATCTTACCGAAGAGCACTTGATGATACAAAAAGCCGCTAGAGATTTTGCTCAAAACGAATTGTTACCTGGTGTGATAGAAAGAGACGAAAAGCAAATTTTCCCTACGGAACAAATAAAAAAAATGGGACAACTAGGATTCATGGGAATGATGGTTGATCCTAAATACGGAGGAAGTGGTTTAGATACGACTTCATACGTAATTGCAATGGAAGAAATTTCAAAAGTTGACGCTTCAGCTTCTGTAGTTATGTCGGTAAATAATTCATTAGTTTGTTGGGGACTTCAAGCTTTTGGTACCGAAGAACAAAAACAAAAATATTTACCGGGATTAGCTTCAGGAGAAATTCATGGTGCTTTTTGTTTGAGCGAGCCAGAAGCGGGTAGTGATGCTACATCGCAAAAGACTACAGGAATTGATATGGGTGACCATTACTTGGTAAACGGAACTAAAAACTGGATTACTAATGGTAATACTGCTTCTGTATATATTGTAATTGTACAAACTCATGCAGAAATGAAGCATAAAGGAATTAATGCTTTAATCATGACTAAAGATATGCCAGGTTTTTCTATTGGTCCTAAGGAACAAAAGATGGGGATTCGTGGTTCAGACACACATTCATTAATGTTTAGTGATGTAAAAGTGCCAAAAGAAAACCGAATTGGTGAAGATGGATTTGGATTTAAATTCGCGATGAAAACTTTAGCTGGTGGTAGAATTGGTATTGCATCTCAAGCTTTAGGAATTGCTTCTGGAGCTTATGAATTAGCAGTTAAATATTCGAAAGAGCGTAAAGCTTTTGGAACTGAAATTTGCAATCATCAAGCTATTGCCTTTAAATTGGCAGATATGGCTGTAAACATCGAAGCAGCTCGTCATCTTTGTATGAAAGCAGCTTGGGATAAAGACCAACACAATAATTATGATGTAAGTGGTGCTATGGCTAAATTATTTGCTTCGCAAGTAGCAATGGACACTGCTGTAGAGGCTGTACAAATTCATGGTGGAAACGGATATGTAAAAGAATATCATGTAGAACGTTTTATGCGTGATGCAAAAATTACTCAGATTTATGAAGGAACTTCAGAAATCCAAAAAATAGTAATTTCAAGAGCTGTTATAGCAGGATAATCTTTTAAATTAATTGATATAAAAAACCCTTTCGAGATTTTAACTTCGAAAGGGTTTTGTTTTTAAAATTAAAATTTAATTACATTTACAATCCTAGATTCGATATTATGTACGAAGATTTAAAATATTGGTATTTGCGAGACCACAAATTGTTCCGAACATTAAGTTATGGGCAAATAAAGCAATTGTGTATCATTACAGGTTTTAAAAAAGCAGAGAAAGGAGAGATTATTTATTTCTCTTCTTCTGATTTGCCTCGTATTTTCTTATTGAAAAAAGGAAACATTAAAATTGTTGCAGTTGATGAGGATGGAAATGAAACGATAAAGGACATTATTCAGAAAGGAGATTTGTTTGGAGAATTAACTTTGGAGACTGATAAAGAAACAAATGAATATGCAAAAGTTCTCTCAGAAGATGTTTCTATTTGTAGCTTTTTAATGTCGGATTTTGAAGATTTATTATTACGAAATCCTAGCTTGGCATTATCTTATACTAAATTCGTGGGATTGAAGATGAAACGCATTAAGAACAGCTATTCTAATTTAATCTCTAAAGATGCCAAAACAAGATTGCTTCAGTTTTTAAAAGATTGGGCAGAGAAAGAAGGAGTGAAGTCTGGAAACTCAGTAACAATCGAAAACTATTTAACTCAAAATGATATTGCCCAAATTATCTGCACTTCAAGACAAACGGCAACACATTTGATTAATGAATTAGAAACAAATAAGGTTTTAATTTACAATCGAAAAGAAATTGTAATACAAGATATTACTAAATTATAATTATTTTATCGGAACTGTAATATAGCCGACATTTTGGTTCGGGATACCGAAGTAGCTTTACATTATCAAAATGTAAGACTATGAAAAAAATAATTTGTATTGCTTTAGTAGCAATAAGTTCAATGCTACATGCTCAAAGCATGATGCCAAAATTGGCAACAGATATTTCACCTTTATTAATAGGTGAAAAAATCCCAAATACCACTTTAAAATCATCAGAGAATAAAGATATTACTCTTTCTGATTTATATAAAAAGAAGAAAACAATTTTAGTTTTTTACCGTGGTGGGTGGTGTCCTTACTGCAACGCACATTTATCTGCCTTGGCGGAAGCGGAACAACAATTAGTAGATTTAGGATATCAAATTATCGCAATAAGTCCTGACTCACCAAATAATTTAAAAACTACCGAAGAGAAAGATAAGGTAAATTATTTATTGCTATCAGATAGCAAAGGGGAGTTAGCAAAGGCAATGGGAATTGTTTTTGAAGCTCCAGAAAACTATAAGCCAATTTTAAACGTACATTCAAATGGAGACAATAAGTTATTCTTACCAGTCCCTTCTGTATTTATTTTAAATGGCGATGGAGAGATTCGATTTGAATATATAGCCCCAGACTTTAAACATCGTATTTCTAACGAATTATTGGTTGCAGTTGCAAAAACTTTAAAATAAAGTAAGATGAAAAAGCTAGTTATAATACTGTTTGTTTTAGCATCAATTAATATGTTTTCGCAAAATGATGCAAAAAGAATTGCTCAGTTTAATTTAGAGAATAAAGTTGCTATTCAAGGTTACGATCCTGTTGCTTATTTTAAACAAAACAAAGCTATAAAAGGTAAAGATGATTTTACGGCTTCTTATATGGGAGTTACTTATAAATTCTCATCAGCTTCAAATAAAGATGCTTTTATCAAGAATCCTACAGTATATGAACCGCAATTTGGTGGCTGGTGCGCTTTTGCAATGGGAGATTCAGGAGATAAAGTAAAAATTAACCCTGAAACTTTTAAAATTATTGATGGGAAGCTTTATTTATTCTACAATGCCTTTTTTAATAACACTTTAAAAAGTTGGAATAAAGACGAAGCAAATTTGAAAGCTAAAGCTGAGAATAATTGGAAAAAGACATACAAATAATTAGGTCATGAAAAGAGAATATATAGCTTGGATTCTGAGAGTAATTGCTTCAGCAATTCTGCTACAGACCTTGTATTTTAAATTTACTGGTGCTCCTGAGAGTATTTATATTTTTTCGACTTTAGGAGTTGAACCTTATGGAAGAATTGGAACTGGAATTGCTGAATTAATTGTTGCAATTCTAATTTTAATTCCTAGAACAACGTGGCTTGGAGCTTTATGCGGAAGTGGTGTTATGAGTGGTGCTATTCTTTCGCATTTATTTGTTTTAGGAATTGAAGTTAAAGGCGATGGAGGATTCCTTTTTGGACTTGCCTTAACGACATTAATTTGTTGTTTGGGATTGCTTTATCTAAATAGAAATAAAATATTTAATCTTCTAAAAACGAAATAGTCATGTTGTTAAAATCAATCAATCACAGTTTAGACGAGTTGACAAATTTGTTAGATCAATTGTCTGATAAAGAATATTCAAAACCTTGCGGAGTTTTAAGTGACTCAAGTATTGGTGAGCATGTTAGACATATTCTTGAAATGTTTCAATGTCTTGAAAAAAGTTATGATTCTGAAATTTTAAATTATGATAATAGAGAGCGTGATAAACGAATCGAAACCAAAGTACAATTTGCAAAACAATTCATTCTAGATGTAAAATCAGGTTTGAAGAGAGATAATAAAATCATTTACTTGGAGCATACGGCGAATGGACTTACGTTTAGAATTCAGAGTAATTATTATAGAGAGCTATTGTATAACTTAGAACATTGCACTCATCATCAAGCGTTGATTAAAGTAGCTGTTTTGCAGTATGATCATATTGTGCTGGATAAGAATTTTGGAGTAGCTCGTTCTACAATTGAATATAGGAATCAATGTGTACAGTAACTTTTGTAAATAGTAACGGAAAAATTATTTTGACTTCCAATCGGGATGAAAAAGTAATACGTCCTAGCGCAATTCCGCCTAAAAACTATATTAGAAAGGGAAGGCATATTACTTTTCCAAAAGATTCAAAAGCAGGAGGGACTTGGTATGCATTGGACGATAAAGGAACTGTTTTGGTGTTGTTAAATGGAGCTTCGATAAAACATGAAGTTATATTGCCATACAGAAAAAGCCGTGGATTAATTGTTTTGGATATTATAGAACAGGAATCACCTAAAGATTTTTGGGATGTAATCAATTTAGAAAATATTGAGCCTTTTACGCTGGTTTTATACCAGAAAAATAGACTTTTCCAATTGCGTTGGGATGGCATCCTAAAAGAAACTATAGAGTTGAGTCCTGATGAAAGCCATATATGGTCTTCGGTTACTTTATATTCAGAAGAAATTAGAGAAAAAAGAGCCAATTGGTTTCGCTCTTTTTTGACAGGTAAAAGTGAAATCTCTTCATCAGAAATGCTAGATTTTCATAGATATACTGAAAAAGATAACACAGAAAACGGATTGGTTATTAATCGCGATAACGAATTAAAAACATTGAGTATTACTCAAACTGTAATCGAAAAAAATAAAGTAATGCTCGGGTATTATGATTTGATTCTAAATCTTGATTACCTAACATCATTTATTACAATTTAAAACTAAAAAAGGTGAAACTATTTTTTCATAAAATCAGCAATTGGGAATACTGGCCATTTCAAGTCTTGTATATACCTATTTATTTTCTTTGGGGTTTTTATGCGATTAAAGCAAAGTCAATATTTTTCTTCAATGCATCTAACCCCAGAATTAAAAATGGTGGATTTATGATGGAAAGTAAAAAAGCAATTTATGATTTGATTCCACAAAAATATTATCCTAAAACTGTTTTAATTAAAGAGAAATCTGCTTTGTTGGATATTGTAGCTGCAATTGTAGATAAAGGAATTCGGTTTCCATTAATCGCAAAACCAGATATAGGATTGCGAGGTTCAGGTGTAAAAAAAATTAAATGTGTTGAGGAATTGAAGGAATATGCAACGAAAGCAAATTTTGATTTCTTATTGCAGGATATTATTCCATTTGAGAATGAGATTGGAATATTCTATGTTCGTCATCCAAACGAAAAATCAGGTAAAATTACTGGAATTGTTTCTAAAGAATTTCTGATAGTTGTTGGTAATGGTATTGCAACTATCGAAGAGTTAATAAACGAAGTCCCTAGGTATAAACTACAACTAGATGCTTTAAAGAAAGAGTATGGTGAAACATTACAACGCGTTTTACCTACTGGTGAGCAGCTTAATTTAGTGCCTTTTGGGAATCATGCTCGTGGAGCAAAGTTTTTAGATGGGAGTCATTGGATAACTCCTGAACTTACTCAAACAATTAATGCTATTTGTGTACAAATCCCAGAGTTTTATTTTGGGAGGTTTGATATCATGTACAATAATTTAGATGAATTAGAACGAGGAGAAAATTTTTCTATTGTCGAATTGAATGGGGCTGCGAGTGAGCCGACACATATTTATGATCCAAAGCATTCTTTATGGTTTGCGTGGAAAGAACTCGCAAGACATATTACTTATATGTATGAAATAAGCATTGCAAATCACCAAAAAGGAGTGCCATATTTGGCTTATAAAGTAGGAATAAATGAATATCGATTGCACTTGGCACAAAGTAATAAAATCGTAAATTTTTGAAACGATGAAACGGGTTAAAAATATTTCAGTAGGTTTTTTGGTTAGCTTTTTAGGCTCAATTCCGCTTGGATATTTAAATTTGGTTGGATTTGAAATCTATAATAAATCAGGATTGAATAATCTGTTTCTGTTTTTGTTAGGAATTGTTTTTGTTGAATCATTTGTTATTTATTTTACATTATTATTTGCAAAACAATTGGTGAATAATAGAAAGTTGATGAAAGGGATTGATTTTTTTGCAATTGTTTTCATGCTGATTCTGTCTTATTCATTTTATATGCATGCAGATTCAAACATAAATAGCGATAGTTATGTAGAGAAGTATATAATGTATTCCCCTTTTGTTATTGGAGTATTGCTTAATTGCTTTAATTTTTTGCAGTTGCCTTTCTGGACTGGTTGGAATTTGTATTTAATAAATGAGAATTATATTTCTACAGAAAAGAATTATAAATATTATTATATTGCAGGAACTTTAATTGGAGTTTTTTTAGGAATGCTTAGCCTTATTTTAATATTGCAACTCATTTTTAAGAATACATCATTTGTTTTTAATTATCTGATGTCAATTCTTATTCCGTTGTTTTTTGTTGTTTTGGCTGGTATTCAATCTTTTAAAGTGTATAACAAATATTTTAATGTAAAGCTTAAAACTTAGCTTAACCAAAACAAAATCTTCATGATGAAAAATGTACTTTATTTATTTCCGTTTATTTTTTTTGGCTGTAATACGAATATGACAGTTAATAACGATACAACTCACCCAGATTCTAAGTTAGAAATCAATTATAAAGTAAAAGAGAGTGATGTGGCTTCAACTTTAAAATACCTTTCTTCGGATGAGTTAGAAGGCAGGGAAACAGGAACTAAAGGAATTGAAAAAGCAGCTGTTTTTCTGGAAGATTTTTTTAAAAGTAATAAAGTAAAACCTTATTTTTCTTCTTATCGAGATACTTTATCTACGTTTAGTGCCCCAGCATATAATATAGTTGGATATTTAGAAGGAACTGATGCTGCTCTGAAAAAAGAATTTGTGATTTTGAGTGCACATTATGACCATATTGGGATTGATAAAAAAGGACTTAATGGTGATTTTATAAATAATGGAGCAAACGATGATGCGTCTGGAGTGGTAGCAGTTGCAGAAATGGCAAAGTACTTTAGTCAAACTAAATCGAATAAAAGAAGTGTGCTTTTTGTATTTTTTGCAGGTGAAGAAAAAGGACTTTTAGGCTCAAAACATTTAGCTCAAAAACTAAAAGGTAAAAACTTTAATCTATATACTCAACTGAATATAGAAATGATTGGTGTACCAATGAAACGTGAATTTTTGGCATATATCACAGGTTTCGATAAATCGAATATGGCAACAAAAATCAATGAATATACAGGAGATAAGACGATTGGGTTTTTGCCAAAAGAAGCCGAATATCAATTGTTTTTTAGATCAGATAATTTTCCTTTCTACGAGGCATTCAAAGTTCCTTGCCAGTCAATAAGTACATTCGATTTTGAGAATTTTGAGTTTTATCATCATGTTTCAGATGAATTTAAATTAATGGATGTGCCACATATGGCTTCATTTATTCAGGAATTACTGCCTGCAGTAACTCATATGGCTGGTTCTCCAACGAAAGAGATTTTGATGACCAAATAAACTATGCTTTTTTATCGGTTTTCCTTATTTTTGCTACATGAAAAATATTATTATCACAGGAACGAGTAGAGGGATAGGTTATGAGCTGGCTTTGCAATTTGCAAATGCAGGACATCAAGTATTGGCTATTTCAAGAAAAATTCCTCAATTGCTTTTGGAACATTCTAATGTGACTTGTCTTTCTATTGATTTATCTAATGAATCTGAATTATACAAAGTAGATGAATTTCTTTCTTCGACTTGGAAAAAAGTTGATGCTTTGGTGCACAATGCAGGAGCTTTGCTTTTAAAGCCTTTTGCAGAAACGACCCAAGAAGATTTTGAAAGCATTTATAAAGTAAATGTTTTTGCCGTAGCTAATCTTACTAGAGTTTGCTTGCCTTACCTTCAAAAAGGAAGTCATGTTGTGACTATTAGTTCTATTGGTGGTGTTCGCGGAAGTCTTAAGTTTGCAGGTCTTGCTGCTTATAGTTCTAGTAAAGGTGCAGTAATTACATTGTCGGAATTATTAGCAGAAGAATACAAAGAAAAAGGTATCTCATTTAATGTTTTGGCTTTAGGTTCTGTTCAAACAGAAATGTTACAGGAAGCTTTTCCAGGATATCAAGCACCGATTTCGGCTGAAGGAATGGCTACTTATATTTATGATTTTACGCTTAACGGTAATAAATATTTTAATGGTAAAGTGTTAGAAGTTTCTTCGACAAATCCGTAAAATAATTATAAGTTATGAATGAAAGTATTGTAAAAATCAAAAGTTTTAAGTTCGCTATTAGAGGGGTTAATTTAGATTCCTTCGATTTAATTAGATCATTCTTATAAATTTCACAATTCACAATTCATAACTCTTAATTCATAACTCATAATTTATTTATTGTCTTGAGCCAAACCTTAGCAAAATATATTCCTGAACATGCTGTAAGACCAGTTTTTGATCTTATTGTTGATAATCGTGTGCATCTTAAGATTGTAAACGAAAGACAAACACGTCATGGAGATTATAGAAAAGGACCAGGTGGCAAACATGAAATAACAGTAAATTCTAGTTTAAATAAATACAAGTTTTTGATTACGTTAATTCACGAAATTTCACATTTGGTAGCGTTCGAAAAATTTGGAAGAAATATAAAGCCTCACGGAAACGAATGGAAATATTCTTTCCAGCGATTGATGGTTCCTTTTATACGTCCTGAAATTTTTCCAAGTCATTTATTGCCATTACTGGCTAGGCATTTTAAGAATCCAACAGCAAGTAGTGATACTGATACAACATTGTCATTGGCTTTAAAGCAATATGACAAAGAAAACGATAAGAATTATATTTTTGAAATACCGTTTGGAAGCGTTTTTAGAATACATAACGGTAAAATTTTTAAGAAAATGGCCGTAAGGACCAAGCGTTTTGAATGTCTCGAAATAAGCTCTGGAAAGACGTATCTCTTTAATCCAAATGCAGAGGTTGAGTTGCTGCCAGTAAAAAACTAGTTTTTACCACAAAAAAAAGCCATTTAGAAATTATAATGAAGAACTAAATCTTCTTAATTTCTAAATGGCTTATATTATTTTATGGAATTTTATTGAAAGGTTATCCTTTTAAATAAGCTTCTCTTACTTTTTTGAATAAATTAGATGAATAAACAAACTCGACAATCGCTTTATTGTCAGTTATAAAAATCTCCTCTTTTGTTCCTTGCCATTCTTTTACTCCATTTTTTAAGAATAAAATATTTTCACCAATCTCCATTACAGAGTTCATATCGTGTGTATTAATTACAGTTGTGATATTGTATTCTTCGGTGATTTCTTTAATTAAATTATCAATTAAAGTTGATGTATTTGGATCTAAACCTGAGTTAGGTTCATCACAAAATAAGTATTTTGGATTGTTTACAATGGCACGAGCAATAGCGACACGTTTTTGCATACCTCCAGAAATTTCTGAGGGTAATTTTTTATGCGCATCAATTAGATTTACTCTTTTTAAAACGAAATCTACACGGTCTTCAATTTTTGAAGCTGGATCATTGGTAAACATTTTAAGAGGGAAAGCAACGTTTTCTGCAACAGTCATGGAATCGAACAATGCGCTTCCTTGAAATACCATTCCAATTTCGGTACGTAATTCCCTTTTTTCATCTGGATCTAGTTCTGAGTAAACTCTACCGTCAAACTCAATTGTTCCAGAATCTGGAGCATGAATACCCAATAAGCTTTTTAATAAAACTGTTTTCCCAGATCCACTTTGCCCAATAATTAGGTTTGTTTTTCCAGTTTCGAATACAGTTGAAACTCCTTTAAGTACTTTGCTGTCGCCAAATGATTTTTCTATGTTTTTTACTTCTATCATGAGCCTAATAACAATTGTGTTAGTATATAATTAAAAAGGATAATAGATACAGATGTCCAAACGAAAGCTACTGTACTTGCCTTTCCTACTTCTAGTGCACCACCTTTCATGTAATACCCGTGAAATGATGGAATGGTTGCTAATAACATGGCGAAAATTATCGTTTTGATAAAAGCATAAGTGATATGAAATGGAATAAACTCCATTTGTGCTCCCATTATGAAATCATCACTGGTTGTGAATCCTCCATAAACTCCAGCTAACCAACCACCAAAAATACCTAAGAACATACTAATTCCAATTACGAAAGGGTATAATAGTAAGGCGATTATTTTTGGGAAAACCAGATAGTTTAATGAGTTTACACCCATAACTTCTAGCGCATCGATTTGTTCAGTAACACGCATAGTTCCTATACTAGACGTAATGAAAGAGCCCATTTTTCCAGCCATAATAACTGAAATGAAGGTTGGAGCAAATTCTAAAATTACAGATTGTCTGGTTGCGAAACCAATTAAGTATTTAGGAATTAATGGATTTGTTAGGTTTAATGCTGTTTGTATTGCAACAACTCCACCTACGAAGAATGAAATGAAACAAACAATACCAAGGGAATCAATAATTAAGTCATCAATTTCTTTAAAGATTAGCTTTTTCATAACAGACCATTTGGTTTGTTTGTTGAAAATTTCTTTAAGCATCAAGAAGTATCTTCCTATTTGGGATAAATAACGAATGAGCATCATAGTTTTTACGAATATGGGCTAAATTACGAAAATAGTTGCCAGTTTACGGTTTAGATTTTATAGTTTTTTTGATTGTTTGGACTAAAACAGCTTTTCTTTCATTTTTTTCAAACGATATTTTCTGATAAATTTAGCTTGCGCTTCGGTTACCAATAAAGGTGTTTTTGCTTTTTTTGCTTTCCAAAATCCTTTGATGTAATCAAAGAATAACAAAGGTTTTTTCTTCATTAATGCTAGTTTGGCTGAAGAAACGGTTGTGATTAAAAAACCATAACCAAGAGTGTAAAAAGCTTCACCTTGTTTGTAGCGAGCTGTTTTGCTATAATTAGCTCCAGTCGGTTTTAGGTGTTTTACAATTAATGAGCTATCGGTAACAACTTTCCAATTGTAAAATTTAGATAGTAACTCATCTACAGTATCCCAGCCCATTGCAGGCTTTAGATTTCCAATTTGTAAGAAGCACTCTTTGCGATAAGCTTTAAACGCTCCTCGAATGTGATCTTTGTCGGTTAGGTTTTCTAGAATCCATTCCCCATTTTTTTCTATGTAAGCAAATCCTCCAGCCATTCCAACTTTTGGATCCTTTTTAAAAATGTTGAGAATTGTTTCAAAGTAATTGTTTGGCAGAATTAAATCTCCATCTAATTTTACGATGATGTCATAATCTTCATCTAGTGTTTCAAATCCTTTGTGAAATGCTTGAATTACTTTACTTCCGGGTAAATGTATAGCACTTGAGGTTTTGTTAACTAAGGAGATATATGGGTTTTCTTTGGCATAATCCAATACAATTTCTTCCGTTTTATCGGTAGAATTATCATTGACAACAACAATTTTTTTAGGTAAAACGGTTTGCGAAATCAAAGACTGCAAGGTTAAACCAATAAATTCTTGTTCGTTATGTGCCGGTATAACAATGTAATATTTCATATTTAATAAGCTGAAAACTATTTTCTCTCTGCGTAAACAATATAGTATCTGTTAGTAAAACTTCGTAATAACGGACGGATACCGAATTTTTTTACTGGATTGGTCCATTTTTGTCTGTCGATGATTTTCCAACCTGTTTTTTCGAGAAGCCAGTCTAATTGCCAATCTTCAAATTCATGATAGTGTCTATCCCACATATCTGTTTTACTACGGTAAGCAGGTGAGAACCACAAGCGCATTGGAATCGAGATAAATAGTTTATCTGATTTTATTTCGTTTAAAATAGTAAATGGGTTTAGTAAATGTTCGAAGATTTCGAAAGCAGTAACTACATCTTGTTTTTCGGTAGCGAATACTTTTTGGTCAATATCTAAATCTTCTCCTGTAGTATTTTTTACTTTAAAACCTTCTGCTTTCATGATTTTTGAAAACGGATTTTCAACTCCTAAATCCAAAATGGTTTCTGATGTTGTAATGTGCTTTTTTAGAAATTCTAAAGTATGTTTGAATCGTTTATTCGGAAATGTTTTTTCGTACATAGTTATTTCGAGGAACGATACAATCTCTCGTTCTTAGTTTTAATTAGGGTGCAAAGGTACAAAATATCTTCTTTTTTTATAGTTTTTTAGCCCAGATAGAAATGAAAAGCCCACGACTTAAAAAATGTAGTTTTTATGAGCTTAAAAAAGCGACTTTATGAAGCTCTTTTTAAGGTTTAAAAAAACACGTTTTTTAAGTGTGGACTTGTAGTGGATAACTGGATTAGCTCTTAAATAAGGAACTAATGTCTGTATACAAATGCATTTACGTTCATTCCTGCTCCAACTGATGCAAATATGATTACGTCGCCTTTGTTGATTTCATGATTTTGTATTTTTCCTTGTAATATTAGGTCGTAAAGTGTTGGCACTGTAGCTACACTACTATTTCCTAAATCGTGAATACACATAGGCATGATGTTTTCTGGAGGAGTTTTACCATGTAGTTTGTAAAAACGATGAATTATGGCTTCGTCCATTTTTTCATTTGCCTGGTGAATCAATATTTTTTTGACATCATCGATTGCAATACCGCTTTTGTCTAAACAGCTTTTCATAGCTGCAGGAACTTGGCTTAAAGCAAATTCATATATTTTTCGACCATACATTTTAATGTATTTGGTGTCTGGATCTAAGTCTGGATTGTATGATTTTCCGAAGAATAAGTAACCCGCCTCATCTGTTGCAAAAGTAGCACTCTCGTATGATAATAAGCCAGTTTCGTCATCTGAAGCTTCTATAACCGATGCTCCTGCTCCGTCTGAATAAATCATAGAGTCTCTGTCATGATCATCTACAACTCTAGAAAGTGTTTCGGCTCCAATTACCAAACAACGTTTTGCCATGCCCGACTTGATGAAGGCATTTGCTTGTAATACACCTTCAATCCATCCTGGACATCCAAAAAGGATATCGTATGCAACGCATTTTGGGTTCTTAATGCCTAATTTATTTTTTACACGTGTTGCTAAACTCGGTAGTATATCTGATTGCGTTGTTCCGTATTTTACATCACCAAAATTGTGAGCGAAAATAATGTAATCAAGAGTTTCTGGGTCGATCTTAGCATTTTCGATTGCTCTTTGCGCAGCAAAATATGCTAAATCTGAAGATGTATATTGATCTTCTGCATAACGTCTGTTTTCAATACCTGTTATTCCTTTGAACTTATTGATAACAACTTCATTTGGGTAGCCAAAAGGAGTTCCGTCTTCATTTAAAAATACATGTTTATCAAAATCTGTATTCCTTACTTCTTTTTGTGGAATATAGCTTCCTATTCCAGTTATTTTTATTTTCATTACGCAGTTTTTCCTAAATAATTTAGGCTAATTTAGAAATAAAATAATAATTACAACCATAATATTTACTATGCATGCATATAATTATAGAATAGTTTGTAATTTGTTTAAATATTTGGTTATAGTTTAATTATTGGGGTTATTTTTTGGGTTTTTTACAGCGTAAATTGCGACTACTTGAAATTTTATTTTTAAAACTATTTTATAGAACAAAAAAAATGCCCCGATTAATCGAGGCATTTGTAAGATTTATTTTTGTTTTTATTAATTTATTCTTTCAAGTGCAGTTGCTTTTTTATTGATTTCTTCATTTACAATTTTAAGGACTCCCTCTTTGCTAATTTCTGCAAAAATCTTTTTACCATCTTTTAATCTTAAACCACTAAATTGAACTTTATCATCATTGTCTACATCTAAAGTGTAAATTTGATATTCGCCTGATACAAGTAAATTAGTGTAAGCATGGGTATCTAAATTAACCTTATATAGGTCAGTTTTTGTTGCGATATAATAATTTTCTTTTGAGTAGACAAATTTTGCATCATCTTCTATATTTGGTAAGTCTATGGTTTCAACTCCATTGTCACTTTCAAAAAATTCCCAATTCATATCTCCCCAACTATAATAGGTATCTATAAATACAACTGAATTTTTTTTCTTTATCATAAATGACCCTTGACCAGATGTTCTAAACATATGTCCAACGCCATCTGGAACTGGGGTACCATTACGAGGCCATACAACAGGAGTGGTGATATTGTCACCATCGATGTTTACTTTATGAATTTGTGGGAAGTAGTTATTATCCCATGTATAAGTAATAAAATAAAAGTTGCCATTATTGCCTAGCCAAAATTCCTTGTTATCTCTTCCTTCTATTTTAACTTCGAAAATTCCGCCGTTTGCTTTTTTTATACGGATATCTTTTGTGCCGTTAGACTTTGTGACTCCTTTACTTTCTCCATATTGATACATACAATTTCCTTTTGGGTCAACTTCAAAATATGAAGGAGTTTGTCCACTCGGTAAATAATCTATAACATTGATATTATCAGGGTTGTTTAATGATAATTTTCCAACTGAGTTATATCCTTTGTAATAGTATATGTTTCCTTCAGAATCAGTTTTAGGTAAAATTTCTCCTAATTTTTTGCTACCATGCGAAAAGTTTAAAGAGGAGGAATTGTAAATTGCTCCGTCAGTTTTTCTTACCAGTATACTAGTGTAGCTTTGTGGAGTTCCTTTTTCGTCTGTATAATTAAAATTTCCTGTAAGTAAAACGTAAGTTGAATTTAAATTTTTTATACTGTATACTGTAGGGACAGTAGTTGCGTTTGAAGAGCCATCAATATTTGTGAAATTTACTGGTAAGTATTTACCGTCTGCAGTAATTTTAAATAAATTGGTTTCGGTTGCGAGGTTTTTGCCAGATGGAGATTTTTCTAGCATAACTAGACTTTTTGCATCTGTAATATTTAATATCGTTTTTTGATTTTTTGGTTGATTGGTGATTTGGTCTCCGTTATTAATTTCATTTTCTTTATCGCTTGAGCAGCTAATAGATAATAAAACAAAAAGAGAACATAATAGGTGTAGTGTTTTTTTCATATACGTTTTTTTAAGTTAAAGGGTTATTTTGTAGCTAAAGTAATAAAAAATATAGGCTTTTCAATTTGTTAATAGCATCTTATTTCATTAAAGGTTTGTATGTTGGAAAAAAATACCCCGATTCAAGAATTCTTGATCGGGGTAGATTGTATAATTGTAAAAGCTTGTTCTTATTCTTCCATATAAGCTTCAATAGGAGCACAGCTACATACTAAATTTCTATCTCCAAAAGCATCATCGGCTCTGCGTACAGTTGGCCAGAATTTGTTTTCAGCAATATACTCTAATGGGAAAGCTGCTTGCTCTCTTGTGTATGGGAAATCCCAAACATCTGTAGTAAGCATTGCTAGTGTATGTGGTGAATTTTTTAATACATTGTTTTTATCTTCTAATGTTGAAGCTTCAATTTCTTTACGAATTGAAATCATCGCATCACAAAAACGATCTAATTCTTCTAAGTTTTCACTTTCAGTAGGTTCAATCATTAAAGTTCCTGCAACTGGGAAAGATACTGTTGGAGCATGGAAACCATAATCCATTAAACGTTTTGCAATATCAGTAACTTCAATTCCTTTTTGTTTAAATGGACGACATTCTAGAATCATCTCGTGAGCAGCACGACCCATTTCTCCTGAATATAGAGTGTCGTAATGTCCGCTTAATTTTTCTTTGATGTAGTTAGCATTTAAAATAGCGTGTTCTGTTGCGCTTTTTAAACCGTCGGCTCCTAACATCGAAATGTATCCGTAAGAGATTAAGCAAACTAATGCTGAACCCCATGGAGCTGCAGAAATAGCTGTAATTGCGTTATCTCCTCCTGTTGCAATAACAGGGTTTCCTGGTAAAAATGGAACTAATTGTGGCGCAACGCAAATTGGCCCAACTCCTGGTCCACCACCACCGTGAGGGATTGCAAATGTTTTGTGTAGGTTTAAGTGACAAACGTCAGCTCCAATTGTAGCAGGATTTGTTAATCCTACTTGAGCATTCATATTTGCACCATCCATATATACTTGACCTCCATTATCGTGGATCAATTGTGTAATTTCTTTAATAGCACTTTCGTAAACTCCATGTGTAGATGGATACGTTACCATTAAACAAGATAGGTTGTCTTTATGAAGTATTGCTTTTTCACGTAAATCTTCTACGTCGATGTTTCCGTTTTCTAGCGTTTTTGTAACAATAACTTTCATTCCTGCCATTGCAGCAGAAGCTGGATTTGTTCCGTGTGCTGATGATGGAATTAAAGCAATATTTCTGTGGTGATCTCCTTTTGATTGGTGGTACGCACGAATTACCATAAGTCCTGCATATTCTCCTTGTGCACCTGAGTTTGGTTGCAAAGTTGTTCCAGCAAATCCTGTGATAACGTTTAATTGTTGTTCTAATTTTTTCAACATTTCTTGGTATCCTTGTGCTTGATCAAGCGGAGCAAAAGGGTGAATGTTGTTCCATTGTGGGTTACTTAATGGTAACATTTCGGCAGCAGCATTCAATTTCATTGTACATGAACCTAGCGAAATCATTGAGTGATTTAATGCTAAATCTTTACGTTCTAACATTTTGATGTAACGCATCAAAGCCGTTTCTGAATGGTATTTATTGAAAACATCATGTTCTAAGAAAGAAGATGTTCTTTTTAAATTCTCTGGGAAATGGTTTGTATTTGTTAAGCTATCAATTGTTGTAGCTTTTTGATTTGTAGCGGTAGCAAAAACAGAAATAATTTCGTTTACCTCAGCAACACTTACTGTTTCATTTAATGAAATAGAGATAGTGTTTTCGTCGATATAATAAAAGTTGATTTCGTTTTGTTCTGCAACGGTGCGTACTTTTTTAGAATCAGCTTTTACTACGATTGTATCAAAGAATGCAGTATTAGTTTGTTCTACACCTAATTTTTTTAATTCGTTTGCAAGTGTTGCAGTTGCAGCGTGAACTTTATCAGCGATGTATTGCAATCCTTTTGGTCCGTGATATACTGCATACATTCCTGCCATTACAGATAACAATACCTGAGCTGTACAGATGTTTGAAGTTGCTTTATCACGTTTTATATGTTGCTCACGTGTTTGTAATGCCATACGCAAAGCACGGTTTCCATTGGTATCGATTGTAACTCCAATGATACGTCCTGGCATACTTCTTTTGTATTCGTCTTTTGTTGCAAAGTAAGCAGCGTGAGGTCCACCGTATCCTAACGGAATACCAAAACGTTGTGTTGTTCCAACAACAACAGCAGCTCCAATTTCTCCTGGAGGAGTTAATTTTGCTAAGCTCAAAATATCAGCAGCAACAGCTACTTTTATTTCATTCTCTTTTGCTTTAGAAATAAAAGCAGCATAATCATGAACTTGTCCGTATTTTCCAGGATATTGAAGGATTGCTCCAAAATATGCTGATGAGAAATCAAATGTTTCGTGATTTCCTATAACTAATTCAACTCCGATTGGTGTTGCACGAGTTTGTAAAACTGATAATGTTTGTGGTAAAATTTCTTCAGAAACAAAAAACTTATTGATTTCGTTTTTCTTCTGATCTCTTGATCTTACATCAAATAAAAGTGCCATTGCTTCAGCAGCAGCAGTTGCTTCATCTAATAAAGATGCATTGGCAATCTCCATTCCAGTTAATTCTATAACTGTAGTTTGGAAATTAAGGATTGCCTCTAAACGACCTTGAGCAATTTCTGCTTGGTAAGGCGTATATGCGGTGTACCATCCTGGATTTTCAAAAACATTTCTTTGAACAACCGCTGGAACGATAGCTTGGTTGTATCCTAAACCAATATATGATTTAAAAACCTTATTTTTATTTCCTAATTGGTGTATGTGATTTGAAAACTCATATTCTGTCATTGCAGGATCTAAGTTTAATGGTGCTTTTAAACGAATGTCATCTGGAAGCGTTTCATAAACGAGTTGTTCAATAGATTCAACTCCGATTGTTTTCAACATTTGTTGATGGTCTGTTTCTCTTGGACCAATGTGTCTTAAAGCAAAAGCATCTGTTTTCATATAGTAGTAAAAGTGTTGTTTTTTTGTGGTGCAAAATTAAGTATTAATAATAATCTAATTGCTATTTTTTAATGCATTTTTTGTGAAATTTACAACTAAAGGGTTGATTTCTTAATAATTGATTATTTTTGTTATATGAAGGTAATTACGCAGCTATTTAATTTTTATATCATTAGTAGCATTCATGTAGCTTTATCATGTTATGCATTGGTACGTTTAACATTCCATATGTTTGGTATTGAGTATGATGAATCAATCTCATTGTTTGTTTTTTTTGGAACAATTGTGGGATATAATTTTGTGAAATACGATGCATTGGTTCGTGTAAACAAAGTGCCAATAGGCAATCAACTAAAAATTATTGCTGTTTTTAGCTTTTGTTCTCTTTTATTGGTTGGTTATTATTTTTTTCAATTAAAACGAATAACTCAAATTGTTTCGGTTGGGATACTTGCAATTACGGCACTTTATACACTTCCATTTTTTCCAAATAGAAAAAATGCTCGTAATTGGGCAGGAGTCAAAATCTATATAGTTGCGCTTTGTTGGGTTGGAGCTACCTTGGTCTTGCCTTTAATTAATGCTGAAATTACTTTTACTTCTGATTTTTATTTAAAATGTGTACAACGTTTTATTTTGGTTTTTGTACTGATATTAATTTTTGAAATTATTGATCTAGCAAATGATGATCCACATTTGCAAACAGTTCCACAGCAAATAGGAGTAAAACGTACCAAGATTTTAGGGGTATCATTGTTGTTGCCTTTTTACTTTTTAGAATTCCTTAAATCTAATTTTGATAAAAATCAATTGGGAATTAATTTAGTTATGGTTTTTATTTTGTCACTTTTTATTCTTTTTGCGAATGAAAAGCGGTCTAAATACTACACTTCTTTTTGGGTCGAAAGTATTCCGATTTTTTGGTGGCTGATGGTTGTGTTTTTTTAATTTTATTAAATTATAAAAAGTATTCTATTCTAATTTTTCTTAATTGGGTTTTTTTAATGTAAAGTATTTATTATTAATTGATTACGATTTTTTGTTGATCGATTTTATTAAAATAATTACATGACTTGTTTTCTCTTGTTTCATGACATAGAATGTTCTTCTTGTATCATTTTTTTTATTAAGTAGAAGTGTCTGATTTACTTTTGAGGTAGAAAATAAACGCTAGCTAAATTCATTTTCAATATTTGTTTCAGATTGTTTTTTAAAGGGCTTATGTCAAGTTTTTTATGTGATTTGTAAATACCTTTTATTGGAATGCTCTAGATAAATACTACGATTAAAAAAGTGGAGCAGACACCACATTAATAAACGAGGCGGACTCTGAAAAGCCTTATGAGTAAGAAACCCAAATTTACAATATCATGGATAATAATCATAGTCAAGTATTGTCTTCTGTCCAACAAGGAACAGGAGATGTATCTCTTCCAAATTCTACTGCAGGTTTGTACAACACGCTTTGTAAAGGTTTAAATTTGAGTGACAAGCAATTTCAAATGATTCAGGGAGTTTTACCTGTTCAAACTGATGCTGCTGGAGTTTATAATTTTGTTGATGGAATTCCACCAGTATCCGTTTCAACATTGTATACGAGCAATCCAATTAATGGTTTAAATGGTAATATGCAGATCGTTATTAGCGATGCAAAACCAAGTTTTTTAAGTAAATTAGCACAAGACAATTATGTTAATCCAAAATATTGGGTTGATGGAAATGTTGCTGTAGACCCTATTTATGCTCCAGGTTTTGCTGATTTATATAATCAAGTGAATAATGGTTCATCAGCTTTTATATCTTTTGATTCTGCGACAGCCGATAGTAACCTTGACTCTTCTTGGGCAAAAAGCACAGGATCTGCAGGGGTAGGTTTTTGGGGAACTTCTTCTAGTTCCGTTTCTACTGAGGTAAATAAAAAAGCTTCTTCTTCTAGAATTACGGTGACAATCTCGATTGATAAATTTGCCTTCTTACAAGTGCGTGCAGGAGGTTGGTTTACACAAGGATTTTTTACCAATCAATATAAAGACCCAGGAAAATGGAATCAAGGTCAAGCAGATTGGGATAGAGTTTTTGGACCTAAAGGTTCGTGTCAGAATATTGCAAATCAGGTATTGTTGATAAACGGTTATACGATTACTACGACTTCTTTTGCTAAGTATTCTGATTCTGAGTATAAACAAATTACGACTAGTAAAGACACTAACGTATGGCCTTTCTATACGTCGCATTCTGGTTCATCAGTAACGCAGACACATACACATGATTCTGAAGGTTATATTACTACCACGATTACCTGCAAACCAGGAAGTCTACAAATATTTGGTATGGGGGTTATTCCTACTAAGCTTGCTATAGAAGGTCCTTCAGCTTTTAGATTGATTTAATTAATTCTAATTAAGTAAAATAAGGAGAACACGGTTCATTCTGTGTTCTCTTTTTTTAATTGAATATCAATTCTTAATTACTTGACTTTTTAAAAGGAGTTGGTATGCAGGTGGTTTTACGGTAATTTAATAAAAATGGTTATGATAAATAGTTATGAAGAATTAATTATTAAAGAAATTTCATCTAGTCTTACTTTAGATTTGGCAAATTTGAGATGGTTTCCTATAGTTCCATTGTTTCCTAAGAGCGATTGTGAATTGTTTAATTTACTTGATATTATTCCTAAAAAAGGATTTATTGCCAATGTAGATGATCAAAGTACCTTGTTTAGTAAGGCTTATGGACAATTGCTTGATGCCCAAAAAGATTCTTTTGCAATCGATATAGCAAGAAAAAACTATGCTAAAGAAGATTTTTGGTTAAAGTGTAATACTGTTAAAACACCCATATTTAAGCCAGATTCTGCAGGAATCCTTACTGCATTATCGGATGGGGCTTCATTTGATTTTACTTTTGATTCTAAGAATTATCCGCCACCGAAGATAGAATTATTTCCCTCTTATCCTAATTTAATAATCTTTCAGCCTTTCTTAGATTTTAATGAAATGGCACGTGAGGAAAGATTTGTTTTTAAACTACATTTTGATAAGATTGTTCATGTACCTATACGTTTTGGAAGTTGGTTTAATCAAGGCGTTTTTGTAAAAGCTTTTACAGATAAAGGTAACTGGATGACTGGTCCTAATTTGGTGACGTGGGATGAACTATTTGGTGCAAATGGAGTTTTGACTTTATTTACAAACGGCTTATTAGTTGCATCAGGCATGACTTTGGAAATTCAAAGTTTTGCAAAATATGATTTAAAGACTTTATTACTTTTAAAGAGTAATTTATTGACATCTGTCTGGCCATTTTATTTAAATCCAGAAGATGCTAGGTGCAGTTTTGATATTGGGACTGATGGTAGTATTACGATTAAAGTTACTACTTCAAAATCAAAAAATCTATTATTAGCGATGGAAGCAATGTTAGTAGATTCTTCTGTTTCTGGGTCGTAGACGGTATATTTAATTTACCAAAAGAGTAATTGTTTTATAAAAGTGATTAAATAAAAAGAACTTCGTATCAAAAAGATAATTAGTGAAGTTCACTACTATATAGTATTCAAATAAAGAAACTGTTCTAATGTAATTTTGGAGAGTTTCTTTATTTTATGTTATTGTTTTCAGCAATAGTTTTTAAAATTTTATTTCTTTCCAAGAGAAAGTTTGTCAAATGTTTTTCAAGAATTAAGAAGTCAAACAATTTTCCAAATACGCCATACGGAGTTTCATATTGCAGTTTATCTGTCATGATTGTTTCCTCGTTTACTTCTTCAAAAAAATGTTCATGTTTAAATGATTTGAATCTCCCTTGTTCCATTTCGTCAACAAAATAATCGTGAAGATTCATCGCTGTTATTCGGCTTTTATGAGTTAAATAAAAACCGAAGTGTTTGCCTTGCCAAGTTACTGTTTCATTATAATTGATTAGTCCAGTCATTACGCCAGCTATTGCTTTCTCATTTGATTTTGAGGCAGATTTCTGATGTATATCTATATCTCTTGAATAATCAAAAACAATTTCTTTTGTTGATTTTATTTTTGTGACTAGATTTATTGTTGTCATTTATATTAAGTTTTTTAATGCTTTTTCTATTGTATCAAATTCAAATTGAAAGCCATTTTCTTGTAATCGTTTCGGAATTACATTTCGGCTTTTTAAGATTAATTCAGCTTCAGTTCTAATTAATACTGCTCCGAATTTTAATAACGGTTCGCTTATCGGAATCCCAAATGGTGAACCAACAGTTTTTTGGAGTTCATTCATAAAATCAACATTGCGAATTGGTTTTGGAGATACAATATTTACAACTCCAGTCATTTCTTTTTGGATTATAAAATCTACAGCTTGTACAAAATCAGTTTCGTGAATCCAGCTTACAAATTGATTCCCTTTTCCTTGTTTTCCGCCTAAACCAAATTTTGCCAATGTTTTTAGCGGAACCAAAGCACCTCCATTTTTTCCTAAAACGATAGATGTTCGCAAAGCAGTCTTTAATGTATTTGGAGTTTCGGTTTTAAAAAATGCCTTTTCCCAAGATAAAGCAACATTAATAGAAAAGTCATTTCCAATTTCTCCGTCAATTTCATCCATTTCCTTATCTAATGAAAATCTATAAATTGTAGCTGTTGATGAGTTTAGCCAGTGTTTAGGTGGAGTTTTACAATTTAAAACAGCTTCGTTTAGGATTCGGGTACTTTCAATTCGAGATAGTAGAATTTCTCTTTTATTTTCTTTGGTATAACGACAATCTACAGATTTCCCTGCAAGGTTTATTAAAACGGTTGCGTTTTCCAACTCGTTTTCCCAGCCAGAAAAAGTTTTAGCATTCCAGTTAACGTATTTAATGGTGTCAACTATTTTAGATTTTCCTCGGGTAAGAATTACTATTTCTTCAAATTTATCTTTAAAATGATTGACTACTACCTGACCTAAAAATCCTGTTCCGGCTGCAATGACGAGTTTATTTTGCATGATGTGTTTTTTTACTTTTAAACTTACTTTACTATCTTAATTATGCTGCTACAGTATTTCTTTCATTAGCTTTTCTTTTTCCTCTAAAAAAGAAATACAAATTAATAAATAACATTATTCCTAGGTAAATTGAGAATCCACCTATTTTATAGCTTAAAGCTTCTATTAAGGTTTGGTAATTATTGATATCTTCTACTATCGTTAAGATCATTAATGCAAAACCAAGATTCAGAAGGTAAAATCCAGTTTCGAATAGTTTATTGGTTGCATTGGCAATTTCTTCTCTTCCTTTAAAGATATCAAGCATGTATACTTTTCCGTTTCTGAATAAAGTTTTTGAAACATAATAGGTTAGGAAAAGAGCTATTGGTAAATAAATGGCATAACCGATTAAAATTTTTGTAGTTTCCATGACGTTTGATTTATTAGTTGTTAATTAATTTTTGAATGTATTTGGTTATTATGATGATGTTTATGTAATGCAATCCTGAGATTATAAATATAATAATCGCTGTTTTTATTGCTATCATTTCTATGAGTTGATGGGTAGATAGTATTGTTTCCCATGAAATTAAAGTCATTGCACAATACCCAATATTCAGCAAGTAATAGCCCAGTAGTAATAGTTGATTTATTCTTTGACATAACTCTTTGTGATTAGGAATAAGCTCTGAAACGAAGACATTGCCATTTTTGTAACAGCTTTTTCCAACCCGAACTATTATAAAGATTGTTATCATCAAATAAATGAAATATCCTATAATATTAAGATTTGCATTCATGACTTTATTTTTTTCTTGTTTTCAACTGTAATGGTAGAGCCTATTGCTAAAAATGCCGAAAGTGGTTTTGACTCATTCAGGAAAGCAAAATCTTGCCCGTAGTTGTCTTCAAAATCAACCTCTATTTTATAATCAATTAAGCGAAGTTGTTTCCATCTAGGATGTGTTACCTCATATTCATAGGTGGTATCTTTATCGTATTTGGTATATCCAAAGTAATGCTCGGTGATGAACTCGGCTTCTGAGTTTATTGCTATTTCTTTTTGAGTTGTTTCGGTTTCCACCTCAATAGTATTCCACTTATTTTGATTCTTCCATTGATAAACAAAAGTTTTTGAGTTTATACTCTCAATAATAGCATGCTTCATCTTATTAGTTTGGTAGTGTTCCTTATATAGAGTGTTTGCAATAAAAGTAATGGCTGGTTTAGGAACTATTTCTTTTATAAAAACCACACCACGTTTCCATGCTCCATTTTCAAACCGTTTGACATAAAAACGAAGGTTTACTTCTTCAAAGTCTATATGAAAAGGGACTTTTATGCCTAATACTTTGGTGTTTTTAAACATAAAACCAACTAAACTCACATAACATTTGTTATCCCATAAATCAATCTCAGTTCCAGGCGGTACATATTTCTCTAGTATTTTAGGATTGATCTCGTAATTAAATAATGCTAAATTTTTCCATTCTGCAGTTAAAAAGCTCATGATTATTGTTCTTTATAAATTAGGATAGAAAGATAAATGGCCAGAATAAGTGGAACTGGAACGAGTACATAGCTCATGAAATTATTGTAGCCAATAAGACCATTAAATAACCAAAGGGCAAAGAACAATATAACCGCTGAAATGTATATCTGAATATATCTGTCTTTTGGATTATCAACCAGCATTTTTACTCCTATCGAAAATTGAATTAATCCTGTAAGCATCGTAGATAATAAGGCAAATATTATAGCGCCTTCTTTGAAAACTGGATATGTTATTGCAATGATAAGCGGAATTGCAAGCGCTAGTGTGTTCATTTTTTGTAAAGCTTTCATAGTTATTGAGTGTTTTAAACTTTCAGAAAAAAATGAAAGTTTTGATTAAATTTTTTTATTTCATTATTTTAAGAACCAAACGTCCCAACCAGTTTTCATTAAATTCGGTCATTTTGTCTAGCATATTATCGGCTTTTAATACAAAGTCATACAATTTAGCAGTTTGATCTACAAAGTGTTTTTCTTCTGCTGAATTTTTCGCTTCGATCGATGAAACCTCTTTTAAGATTTTAAGTGCTGGTTTAATTTCACGTTTACTTCTTTCGCGTGCAATTTTTACAGCAAGCTCATCTAAATCTTTTTCGGCAGTAAAAAATTCTCTTCTTTCCCCCGTTTTATATTCTTTATAGACAATTCCCCAATCCATCAAGGCACGTAAATTCATACTAGCATTTCCACGGGAAATTTGTAATTCTTCCATAACATCTTCCATAGAAACAGGTTCGTTGGAAACCATTAATAAAGCATGGATTTGCGCCATGGTTTTATTAATTCCCCATTGAGAACCTAATGCTCCCCAAGTTTGAACGAATTTATTTTTTGCTTCTTTGAATTCCATGATACAAATGTAATTAAAAGTTTTTAAACTTTCAAAAATAAATGAAACTTTAATTGATTGATTTTGTTTGTAAGTTTAAGTTGTTTAAAATTAGATGTTTGTGCGTTTTTATGTTCTGTGCCAGTTTTTGTTTGTTTCATGACCAAAATTTCCCGTTTGATACCATTTTGTTACAAATGCCTATTTATTTATAATAGCTTTGAAATAGAAGTTAGCCCCAAATCTATCATTTATAATAGTTTTTTTTAATATTTAAATGATTCAGCTAACTCATCAAAAGAGTGGAGCAGAACCCACTGAAAAAAAACGAACTGTTTCGCACAGTACAAAGCGAAGGCGAATCTGAAAAGCCTTATGAGTAGGACAAAATTTATTATCATGCAAGCTATACCTACAAAAGTTAAAAATGTGAATGTGTATCCTTATTTTGAGTGGAATGGTGGAGGCATCGGGCCAGTTATTCTTCCTGTTATTGAAGGAGCAATTGGAACCTATGGTGTTGGTACACTAAGAAGATCAGTGTTTTATAATCTAGATCTTGATTTAAAAACCCAAAAATCTAAACTTGGTATTCATCAAAAATATGTAGCAACGGGAGAGTATGAAGATGGTACTCCTTTTACTACTCCGTGGATGTTTTGCACAAATGCAAGTAACAATCCTGAGTTTGGAAGAACCATTACAATGGGTAAACAAGAATCTGAATCTACTACTTTGGGAGATTCTATTGTGCCTACTTACATTACGCTAGGACCGTTAACAGATATTACAGTTTCTCAGTTATTTCCAGCGCCAGCTATCGGAGAGAAACTACTAATTGAAAACGGATCAGGAAATGTGATTGCTACTAGAACTGGTACACCGCATGAAATGGGAGTGGAAGTAGTGAAAGGTAAGAAACTAGGAGTATTAATACCTGGGATGAAAGACATCATTATTACTGGAAAAAACAAAGAAGGTAAAACAGTTACAGTGAGTAATTTAACTGGTTTGAGTCACAATGAGCCAGCTGTTTTTTTACACCAATTCGGAGGTTAATTCTTTAAACAATCAATTTTTAAATTAATGACAACTAGCAGATATGGCAGTAACAATGCCGTATGATATTGCTATGGTAAATTGTTAATGGTTTAGAGTAATGGTTTTTTTAATGAATTCAATAAGTGGAGCAGAACCCACTAAAAAAAACGGACTGTTTCGCACAGTACAAAGCGGAGGCGGATCTGAAAAGCCTTATGAGTAGGACAAAATCTATTATTATGCAAGCTATACCTACAAAAGTTAAAAATGTAAATGTGTATCCTTATGTTGAATGGAATGGTGGAGGCGTTGGGCCTGTTATTCTTCCTGTAATTGAAGGAGCTAGTGGAACCTATGGTTTTGGTACACTTGGGAGATCTTTATTCTATAACCTTAATTTAGAAACTCAAAAACCAAAACTTAATATCCATCATAAATATGTAGCAACGGGAGAGAAAGAAGATGGTACTCGTTTCACTACAGAATGGATGTTTTGCACAAATGTTAGTAATGATCCACAATTTGGAAGAACGATAACATTGGGTGGTGAGTAAGTTACTACAATGATTCTTTTCATATGATTGATAACGTACTAAAGTTATTAGTCTTGACGTAAAACAATAATTAGTATTAAAAACTACAAATATGGGAATAATTATGCCATACGGTGTCGCTATTAGAGAAGCTTTGGTATCAAATGATTTGGCTAAGATGGAGGCTGTTGCTAAACAGGCGAAGCAAACCATAAAAGACCAAGGAGACCTAACTGGAGCTTTGCTAGACTTACTAGACGCGATAGATTCACTAAAGAAGAAAAAATAAACTGACTTGTACAGAAAAGCAAGGGGGTATCTGAAAAACCTAAAGAGTAGGAATAACTATAAACACAAGATATTATGGCAACAGTACTTTACGGAGTAGGAATCAGAGAAGCGATAGCATCAAATGATTTAGAAAAAATGGTTGCAGTAGCTGAACAAGCTAAGAAAACCATAAGAGAACAAAAAGATTTGCATGTAGCATTGGTTGAATTGCTTGATGCAATTGATACTTTGAGAAAGAAAAAGTAATCTAAAAAAAAACGGTTTATTAAGTATTACTTTTTAAACCGTTTTTTTAATCAATTAACCATAAATAAAAATTAAGATGGACAAGACTTCGACACGATACAGAGTAAGAGACGATTATGAAACAGCCACTCCTGTTCATGTAGTGTGGGAAATTACTTTAGCATGTAATTTGAAATGCTCACATTGCGGATCTAGAGCTGGAAAAGTAAGGCCTGGCGAATTAACTACTGAACAATGTTTTGGTGTTATCGAAAGTCTTAAACGTCTTGGTACAAGAGAAATTTCCATTATTGGTGGAGAGGCTTTTCTAAGAAAAGATTGGATTGAAATTATCGAAAGAATACATCAAAGTGGGATTGAATGTTCTATGCAGTCTGGTGCATATAATTTAAATGAAGAGCGAATCATTGATGCAAAAAAAGCAGGAATAAATAATATTGGAGTTTCCATTGATGGGATGCCTGATACACATAATAAAATAAGGGGAAGAAGAGATTCTTTTGAACATGCAGTTAATTGCTTGCAACTATTAAAAAAGCACAATATAACTTCTAGCGTAAATACAGTAATTACAAAAAGAAGTAAAAATGAGCTGAATGAACTGTTGGATATTCTTATTGAAAATGATGTAAAGAACTGGCAAATACAACTAGCTGTTGCTATGGGAAATGCCGTAGATAACTCAGAAGAATTGATAGTTCAACCTTATGAATTAATTGATTTTTATGACGACCTTATCGTGATATACAGAAAAGCCTTAGCACATAATATTTTAATACAGGCAGGAAATAACATTGGTTATTTTGGACCATATGAACATATTTGGAGACAGGGTAATGAAAAATATTATACAGGATGTTCCGCAGGACATACAGGATTAGGGATTGAGGCAGATGGTAAAATTAAAGGATGTCCGTCATTACCAACAAGTGCATATACTGGAGGTAATGTAAAAGATATGGAGCTTGAAGATATTTGGAAATATAGCGAAGAAATGGTTTTTTCCAGATATAGAAATAAAGAAGAATTATGGGGCGGTTGTAAAGGTTGCTATTACGAATCTTCTTGCTTAGCGGGCTGTACATGGACTAGTCATGTGTTGTTTGGTAAGAGAGGTAATAATCCTTTTTGTCATCATCGCGCTCTAGAATTAAAAAAGAAAGGTCTTAAGGAACGAATAAGAAAAACGCAAGAAGCACCAGGAATGTCTTTTGATATGGGACTTTTTGAGATTATTGTTGAAGATGAAAATGGCGTAATAGTAGAAATACAATCACCTAATGATGTCACTCCAATTTTGGTTTCAGATAATACAGATAGAGTTCCAAGAATACCCAAAGCACTTAAGTTATGCCACGGATGTGATAATTATGTTTATGAAGAAGAAGCAGTTTGCAGTTTTTGTAATGCTGACGTCCAAGAAGTGAATGATGAATACGCCGTTAAAATGGAAAGAGCAAAAGACTCGTTAATAAAATTAGAATTATTAATGATGAAGTAGTTATGGAAGGGATTAAAATAATCCTCAACATAACAATATAGTGCCCTGAATCTATATTTAAAAGGGTATTAAAGTCAAAACCCCAAATTTAAGATTGCAATTAACCTATAAATTAAATGATTATGACCAATTTAAGTTCAATTATTCTTCCAGTCATTGAAGGAATGGAAGAATCCCATTTAAAGGATCAATTATTAAAGTTTTTGCCAAATCAAGAAAAATCATTTTCAAAAATTGAAGAAAGTTTTAATCAATTGACATCTAAAGTACAAGAGAAAGAAAGATTGCAACGTTTTTTTCATAGTTGGAGTCAAACTAATAATAGCGCAATGACTGTTGCTGGAATTAGTAACCGAATGACGATGTTGGTACATAAAAAGCAACCCATTGTAGATGAAAAAGCACTATTAGATTCGATTACAAGTTTAAATCGAATTGTAGACGAAGATTTGGCAGTTGTTGGTAGAGTTTTACACTCCCAGTTGTTTTATACAATGGCAACTACTATTTGTACTGATGATGATTGGCTTTCACGCAAATATTTAAATCAAAGCGCTTCTGACTTTAAAGCATGGAAAGATCAAAATTCATTGCGAAATAAGGACATAATGATTGCCTTATTGACAACTTTGATACACGAAATTTATACACATGGCGAAGTAGAGTATATACTTCCAAGATTTAAAAATTGGCTGCTTAATGATTATGGTTTCTCTGAAGAGGAATGCGAAAAAACCTTGGCATGGATAAGCGTTCATTGTGGACCTACAGAAAAAAATCATTTCTTTTTTGCTGTTAGCTCTATTTTTCATTACGCTAAGGCAATGAATGTAGATCTTGAATCCTATGATTTAGAAGGGATTGTTAAGGAATATTTACATAAAAAAGCTGCAGTGATGGAAGAGCTTTTGGAAATTGAACAGCTGAGTTTTTAAATTGATATTTTGATGATGATTAGTACAAAAAAAGAGATTGAAGCCCAACTCGTTGTGCCTAAAATTAAGTTGGAGCCAATTCAAGCTGATAAGCAAGAAAAATGGAAGCAATTGTTCGTTGAATATTTTGGGAATAATAAAGAGGTGAGCAGTCATTTTTTTGCTAATTCATCAATAACATTATCTTCAGAATACAATAAACAAATGGATCATTTGTGTGGTATTTTGAATAAAGCTTGCAAAGCGATTGTTTTAAATTATTTTGAAGATGATAGAATACGAAAGTATTATCAACTTGATGAAGACTTAGAAGCTTTATTGAAAAAAAGTAATGACAAATTATATAATCAGGGTTTCTATCGCCCTGATTTTGTATATACTAAAAACAATCAGGCAAAAATTTGTGAAATAGGAGCACGATATCCTTTAAACGGTTGGATGATTAGTTATTATATAGGTTTGATAAACAATCAACTAAACGGTTATGAAGTTGAGGTAAATACTAAAGAGGCAGATTTGAATGCTCTCGTTGATGATTTATACAATCAATTTGTACCTAATAAAAAAGTAGTTCTTATTCATGATAATGAAAAAGGGACTGAGATTTTTTTTCTTCAAAAGGAATTAGCAAAACTAGACATCGAATTAATTTCTGCAAGACCTCAGGATCTAATAGTATCAAATGATTTGATTTGTGTAAATGGAGAACCCGCTTCACAATTTATTTTAGAAATGGATCGGGAGGAGCTAAAAAAAATAAGACCTGATGTGATAGACAAATTGATTGAGCAAAACTCTTATTTTAATGATATCCGTAGTCTTATTTTGATTCATGATAAAAGGGTTTTGGCAGTAATGTATGATGCTCAAATAATGAACGATTATTTAGACGTTGAGGATTATAGCTTTCTACGAGATTACCTTATTCCGAGTTATGTTATTGTTGAGCCTATAGGTTGTGATGCCTTTATTAACTGCGAACAGAATTTAATCTTAAAATTAAATAGTGGAGGAAGAGGAATAGGGGCTTATGTTAAAAGTGATTGCACAACAGAAGATTGGAGCGCCATTATTAGAGAAAATTGGGATAAATATGTGATTCAACATTTTATTGACCAGAAAGAGTTTAATGACATTGAAAATAATCGGCAGATTCATTTAGTAGGAATGCTATTGTGTAAAGATGATAAAACATACGGATCTGGTTTGTTTCGTGGTTCAGATGAATTGATTGTGAATGTACATCAAGGTCGAGCTTTGATTTATCCAATATTAGAATAATAAAAAGCGTGAAACATACAGTTGTCATACCTCTTTACAACAAAGAAAAGTATATAGATGATACGATTCGTTCGCTTGCTTTTCAAGATAGCAAAGCATCGCAAATTATTATTATTGATGATTTTAGTACAGATCGAAGTCTGGTTTGTTTAAAAGATTCCATATCGTTTTTTGCTCCACAATTTTTGAAAACAGATATTAAAATCATTGAATTAAAGGAAAATAAAGGCCCTAGTAATGCAAGGAATATTGGTATAGAACTAGCAACTGGAGATCTTATAAGTTTTTTGGATGCTGACGATTGTTATACTCCTTCTTGTTTAAGTGATGTTAATTTAATCATGGAACAGGAAAATATAGGTGTTTTGGTACTTGGAATTTTATTGATTCCGTCAGATTATTATTTGCCAAATATTAAGTCGTTTGAATCAGAGTTGACTTCTCTTTCAAATGAATTGTTTTTAATACCTAATGCGTTGCATAGTATTAGTTCGCCAGATTTTATTATGGGTGTTGGTAGTAATGTTGTTATCCAAAAAAAATACCTAGAAGACATTCGTTACCAAACAGATGTTTCCTTAAATGAAGGAATTGATTTTTGGTATCGTATTTTAAAAAGCCTGGCTAAACAGGTACGAGTTGGATTACTGAATAAAACCTGTATTGAAGTAAGAGAGATTGAAGGAAGTTTATCTCGGAGTAGTTATGCTAATTGGAAAGAATTAGAAGTTCCAGTTATATTAAAACGATATAAGGAAAGCTCCAATCAATACGATCAACAGCTAATGGGAATGTTGTCACAAAGGTGGTTTGAACATGCAATGGAACGATTACCATCTTGGCAACAAAAAACATTATTTATCTTAAATCACTCTAGAGGCTTGATTAAAAATAGATGTTATTTCAAAATGAGAAATAAATAAAACTACAAACTATGCATTCAACTTGTATTCCTCCAAAAATAGAGAACTCAGTATTGCAAGATTATTTTGAATTAGCTAAAGAAAACCCATTATACATCGAATTTTATAGAGGAAATGATTTAGCTGCTGATGCGCCTATGCTAAGCAAAAAAGAATTAGTACCGATTCTAAATACAAAATTCAAACTTCAGGAAGAAAAAACAGGTGTGTATTTAGTAAGGTCAGGCGGTAGTACTCAAAACCCTTTGGTTTTTCCAGTTGATATACAAGAAAACCAAAATCAGCGTCTTGCATTGGCAAAAGAGTTAACGGAAAACAATTTTTTTACTTCTAAAACAATTGCCTTAAATATTTTTGGTTATTCAGATATGTACCGTACAGCAGCCATTATGGATGATATTTTAGAAAAATGTCAAGCTACAACATTAGCATTGAGTGCACATGCCAATTATAAAGACATAGAACAGGCAGTTAATTATTTTAAACCGGATTTTATATTAGGAACTCCTTCTAAGCTATTGTGTTTCGCACAGTATTTAGAAGAGAATAATAGAAAAATAGAGATAGAAAATTTGTTTTATGCAGGTGAATTTTTAAGACCTAACGTACAACGGTTTTTACAGAAAAAATTCGGCTACCAACAAATTTATTCTATGTATGGTTCAGCCGAAACGGGTATTTGGGCTTGGTCTGATAGGACTAAAAATCCATCATTGTTTCTAGTCATTAAAGGGATTATAGTAGAAATTATTAATCCAGATAAAGACGGATATGGTATAATTGCCGTTACCAATACTTTCCGTAAAAGATTTCCCGTTTTTCGATATGCCATAGGAGATATAGGGAGGTGGGTTGATTTAGATGGAAAATCTTTTCTAGAGTTAAAATCTAGAGAAGCTAAATCTTTTATAGTTTGTGAGCAACACTATGATTTAGATGAATTCATTTCTCTTACGAATGGAGCAGATGCTTTTCAAATTCAACTGTCTAGTAGTGATTCTTTTAAAGATATTGTTAGGTTGCTAATTGTACAAAATAGTTTCGAAAATCATAGCCTAGATTTTATTCATGAGAAATGCGAAGAATTAAAAAAACTATTAGACTATAATGAAGATGATCGTATTGAGGTAGAAGTTTTACTAGTTACAGTTTCTGAGTTGTATATAGATCCCAATACTACTAAAATCCCAATCTTGTTGGATTTGAGATAATGTTTTTTAGGAACGAAGATTCTTCTTATTCGTTTCTAAAATCGCTTCATCACGCTTATTATTTGCTTCATGGATAAAAATACCGTTCTCATAACATTTTTTTATTTATGCCTTCAGATGGATTGTAAATTTAACATAGAAAATAAAAAGAAATTGCTCAGAAAGGTTATTTCAAACTAAATCAAGAATGTGAGAAATTTTTTGAAGCAGAATCTAATAAAAAAGCAGGTGCAATCCTGTTTATTCTTGGTTTGATATGAGTATTATAATTTTTGCCCCAATATTATATTCGTTAAAATTTAAAGTAAGAGTGGAGCAGATCCCACTTAAAAAAACGAGGCGGTCCCTGAAAAGCCTTATGAGTAAGAAAAAAATATAAATTAAGAAATTATGTCAGGTCTATTAGATAGTGCTTATTTTGCTAAAGGAACAATCGGTAACGTTGGAACACCAGGTGCTCCTATTGCCACATTTAGTTTAGTAGTTGTACCAACACAAAATAGTGTATCGGGTACAGTTGTAATTACACAGGCTGTAAATGGTCCTGATAGCCATATTGTAGTGCAGGTAAATGGAAAAATATATGCAACTGGTTTTGGAAAATATACAAAAGTAGTGGGTTTACGTGGTCAATATGTTCAGTCTTCTGCTCCTCCAGCAGTTGGCGCTTTTTTAGCTGAATTTGATGCTCATTTCGCGGTAGATAATGAGTGGAACGGAACTGGAGGTTTTTCATATTGGCAAAACCATGTTGAAAATGTACCAGTTGCGTCAATAAAAAGTTTAAAAGAGGAATTGAATTAAAATCTTCATTAAACTCAATTAACGTTTGATTCAAAGGGTTGTCTAGTTAGGGCAACCTTTTTTGTTAAACAGAATGTGTTTGTTATTTCCGAATCTGCCAAGTAATTCGGAATGACATTTTAAAAATTTGAACATAAAACTCCGTTTTATCTTCATTTAAAGTGAGGGACTGCATTTGAAAATCAGGTATTTATACGTTGTTAAGATTTATCAGATTATTGTTTCTTTATTGTAGAATAACAAAAAGCTTTGATTAAAGAGATTCCCAAAATCGATACTACTTAACCTATAAATGATTTAGATATGTCACACATTCCTCCAAATTTAGTATCTGGGATATGGACTTACCAGAGTCTTCACTATTATTCAGATCAATCAATTAATTGGGATCCTCTTGAATTTAGAAAAGAGAATTTACAATTAGAAACTTTATTGTGCAATTCAAGTAAGGAACTTGGTTTAAAAGAATCACTTCCGTTTAGTAAATATGCTATACTCAGGTTTGAAAATACAGTAACAGTTAGTACTTTAATCTAATGAATCAGGAATTTTTTTAACCAGAGGTTATGAATATTTCTATTCCACAAACAAAAGAGTGGAGTTGTAGAATCAAAGAACAAAATCATACCAAAGAAAACCAATTTTAAAAATAAAAAAATGAAAAAACCAGCCACAAAAATTGCTATAGGATTATTTACTATTGCAATGATTCTATTTATAGGATGTAAGAAAACAGATTTATTATCCAATTCGGATAAAGACTATGAATATTTGCCACAAGATGTAAAACAATCTTGCATTGTTACTGATGCCGAATTTAAAACTTGGTTTAAGGGCGGAACTGTAACCGAAAATGGATTAGTTGAACCTGCAAATAGTGTCACGTTTCCTCATAATAATAACTGTGACTTCTACAAATGGTCTGAGCAGATGTTCTTATGGATCACGTCGCCAACTTCTAGTGGAGTATATAAAAGCGGAGGAACTGTAATGGAATCTCCTGTGTTTTATAATGTTTCGGCTGCTGATTCAAAAGGTGCACGCGTATTGATACCTCACGGACCTAATACTATAATGAGTGCAGTAAGTAATATTGTTCAAACAGGACCAAATAGATTACCAATTGTGTTTGATAAAAACAGGAAAATGTTTGAGGTAGAAAGTCTAAAAAGTAATGAAGCTGTTAAAAATGCTGATAATAAATCAGTTGTTGTAAGTAGTATTGTTACAGATGCTAAAGGTTTGCATTCTTTTATTGATATAAAAGGCAAAGTAATCTCTAGTCCTAAAGCAATAATTGATAGTAAAATTAATCCTGGAAATGTTTTACAAGAGTTTAAAACAAAAGAGAATAAAACTATTTTTCTTGATTCAAAAGGGCATGAAATTGATACAGAGCAGGGACAGGCAGGTTCTCATGGAGCATTAATTGCAACAAATAAATCATTAGTTTATTACATAACAATGGTTAATGATGTTTATGCTTATTTTTTAACTGGAGTTAACGAACGCAAATTAAATGGCAATCAATTTCCAACAACTGCTAGTGCACTTGACAGTATTCTTGCTTATGCAAAAATGAAAGGTTTAGCACCACCACCAGATCCTAATGCTTTGGCAATAGAATTAAAGACATCTTGGGTTGAAGCTAAGGATTTACCAAATCCAGAAAGTTATGTTACGATTAAAGCTAAGATTCCAACATATAATAAATCTAATCCTTTGGCATGGGTTGTTAATGGAGAGACAACTACAACATTAGCATTAGTTGGGATGCATGTGGTAGGAAGTACTGCTGGACATCCTGAAATGATTTGGGCAACTTTTGAGCATGAGAAAAATTCACCTAATTCGGAGTATTCCTATATAGATAAAGAGGATAAAATAAAACAGGTAAAAGCTGATAAAGGTAAAGGTTGGCTTTTTAATGTTAATGCCGATGATACTATAAATAATACTCAAAATATGACAGTTAAAAACAATACAATTATAATTACTGATTCTTTGCATCCTGAATCTATATATAAGCCAGACGTAAGAAGAATTATGGCTTGGGGTGTTGCTTCTAATACGCAACCAAATGCAGAAGATAAAACGCCTGCAGGTTCCAATAGCGAAATTATTTCTATTAATAATGCTGTACGTAAAATGTTAGTTGGTAAAGATATTAGGAAGAATTATTTGCTCATAGGAGCTACTTGGACTTCAGGAGGTACTGCGCCAAATGGAAAAACATATCCTTATGGGGCACCTACTAAGGGAGTTCCTAATGGAGAAGCTATTGGAACTGGACAGTTATCAAATAGTACAATGGAAACATTTGTTCAGTCGGGAAGTACCGTTACAAATGACTCGACTGCAATATCTTGTTTCTCATGTCATCATCGTAATAATGGGCTACTACCAGGTGATTTGAGCCATGTATTCGATTCTATAATGCCATTAGCGATAAATAAGAGAAACTTACTGAAAATAAAATAAGTTACTAATTCAAGAAAAAAGCCAGTACTAAATCTTTAGTTACTGGCTTTTAAAATTTTATATCAATCCTGCTCTTTTTAATAAAGCTTCAGGTTTTGGTTCTTGACCTCTAAAGCGTTTGTATAAAATCATAGGATGCTCAGTTCCTCCTTTTGAAAGTACATTGTCTTTAAATTTAGTAGCAACCTCTTTATTGAAGATTCCTTTTTCTTGAAAGTATTCAAATGCATCAGCATCTAGAACTTCAGCCCATTTGTAGCTGTAGTATCCAGAAGAATATCCGCCTTGGAAAATATGTGAAAAGGCAGTACTCATTGCATTTTCTTTCACGTCTGGATATAATTGAGTGTCCTTAAATTGTTCCGTTTCGAAAGCTTTTAAATTGGTAATTGATGTAGGATCTTGTCCGTGCCAAGCCATATCCAATAATCCAAAGCTCAATTGGCGTAATGTGGCTAATCCTTCTTGGAAACTAGCACTTTCTTTGATTTTGTTTACATACTCCATTGGAATGATTTCACCAGTTTCATAATGATTCGCAAACAATGCCAAAGCTTCTGGCTCGTAACACCAGTTTTCCATAATCTGACTTGGTAATTCTACAAAATCCCAATAAACAGATGTTCCAGATAAACTAGGGTAGATTGTATCGGCTAACATTCCGTGTAATCCATGTCCAAATTCATGAAACAAAGTCGTAACCTCATTAAATGTTAGTAAGGAAGGTTTTGTTTCTGTTGGTTTTGTAAAGTTACATACGTTAGAGATATGTGGTCTTTCGTTAACTCCGTCTTTTCTGTATTGAGACTTAAACGATGTCATCCAAGCTCCATTTCGTTTTCCTTTTCGTGGGAAAAAATCAGCGTAGAAAATTGAAACTAATTCATTTTTATCGTTAGTAACTTCGTAAGTCATCACTTCTTCGTGGTATTTGTCAATGTCAAATACTTCAGTAAAAGTAAGTCCGTACAGTTTTCCTGCGATTGTAAAAGCACCGTTTAGTACTTTTTCTAATTGAAAATATGGTTTTAGTTTTTCGTCATCTAAATTAAAAAGCTGTTGTTTTAATTTTTCTGAGTAATAAGCGCCATCCCATTTCTCCAATTGCTCGATTCCGTCTAATTCTTTTGCGAAAGCAGTAAGCTGTGCGAATTCTTTTTGGGCAGCAGGTTTGGCTTTTGCCAATAAATCATTAGAGAAAGAGAATACTTTTTCTGGGTTTTCTGCCATGCGTTCTTCAAGAACAAAATGGGCATGCGTTTTATATCCTAATAAATTGGCTCTCTCAAAGCGTAGTTTTACGATTTTAAGAACAATTTCTTGATTGTCAAATTCATTATTCTGAAATGCTTTTGCTCCAAAAGCGATTGCTAGTTTTTTACGTAATTCACGATTATCAGCATAGGTCATAAATGGAACGTAGCTTGGATGGTCTAAGGTAAAAATCCAACCTTCTTTTTCTTGGCTTTTAGCCAATGAACGAGCGGCTTCGATAGTTCCTTCTGGTAGTCCAGCTAAGTCACTTTCGTTGGTTAAATGCAATTCGAAAGCATTTGTTTCAGCCAAAACATTTTCGCCAAATTGCAGGCTTAATTTAGATAACTCTTTGTCGATTTCACGTAATTGGTTTTTCTTTTCTTCAGGTAAATTAGCCCCATTTCTTGAAAAACTTTTATATTTTTTATCCAAAAGTGTAGTTTGTTCTGGATTCAGATTTAAACTTTCTTTTTGGTCATAAACGGATTTTATTTTAGCAAATAAAGCTGCGTTTAATGTGATGTCATTTCCAAATTCAGATAATAAAGGCGAAACTTCCTGAGCGATTTTTTGCATCTCGTCGCTAGTTTCTGCTGAATTTAAGTTAAAAAAAATACTCGAAACGCGGTCTAGAATATCTCCAGTATAATCCATTGCTTCGATTGTATTCTCGAATGTAGGTGCTTCGGTATTGTTTACAATTGCGTCAATTTCAGTTTTTGCTAAAGTAATTCCTTCTTGAAATGCAGGAACATACTCTTCGATTTTAATTTGCGAAAAAGGAGCAGTATTGTGTTTCGTATTGAAATAGTGTGTTAAGATGCTCATAATGTAATTTAAAGATTGAAAAAATTAGAGATTGAAAAATCACTTGTTGTGTTTTTCGGATTTTCAACATATTATGGGAATTTAGCCCCAATGGAAACGGCATCCTTTTATGGCGGGGTTCGCCGTAAAAGATAGAGTGTACAGTGGGATTAGCTCCTTAATAAAACATTTCGCCAAGTGCATAAGAGTATGACTTGGCGAGATAGTTTTTTATTTTTTTAACCCTTCAGAAGATTTGTAAACAGCTTCTTTTAGGCTTTCTTTATAGGCAATAATTTTGTCTAAAACCACTTTGTCATGACTTCCGATGATTTGTGCAGCAAGAATTCCAGCATTTTTAGCTCCATTTAAAGCTACTGTTGCAACAGGAACTCCACCTGGCATTTGTAGAATAGATAAAACACTATCCCAACCATCGATTGAATTACTTGATTTTACAGGAACTCCAATTACTGGTAAAGGTGACATAGATGCAACCATTCCTGGTAAATGCGCAGCTCCACCAGCCCCAGCGATAATTACTGAAATACCATTTAGGTGAGCGTTTTTACTAAAATCAACTAGTTTCTCTGGTGTTCGGTGTGCAGAAACAATATCTACTTCTACAGCGATATCAAATCCTTTTAATATATCGATGGCATCTTGCATTACTGGCATGTCTGAGATGCTTCCCATTATTACGGCTACTTTGCTCATGTTTTATTTTGTTTCAAGTTTAATGTTTCAAGTTGTATTGTCACGACTTAAAACTACGACTGTTATATTTTGTTTCAAGTTTAATGTTTCAAGCTTCACATTGAAGTTGAAAACTGCGACTGAAAACTGTTACTTAAATGCTAATCACTTTAAGAGTATTCTTTACATCCTCAGCAATTCGTCTTGCTTCGTTCATGTCTTCGTTTACAATTGTAACGTGACCCATTTTGCGAAACGGACGAGTTTGTTTTTTACCATATATATGTGGCGTAACACCATTCCATCCTAAAACAGTTTGGATATTTTGGTAAACTACATCGCCAGAAAACCCTTCGGCTCCAACTAAGTTAACCATAACTCCTGCAACTTTGCTATCTGTATTTCCTAAAGGAAGATTCAATATAGCACGTAAATGGTTTTCGAATTGTGAAGTATAACTTGCTTCGATAGAATAATGTCCTGAATTGTGTGGGCGAGGAGCAACCTCGTTTACCAAGATTTCATCATCTTGAGTTTGGAACATTTCAACGGCTAATAATCCTACGTGATTGAATTTCTCCGAAACATTAAGCGCAATTGCTCTTGCTTTTTGTGCTACTTTCTCATCTATTCTAGCTGGACAAATTACATACTCAACTTGGTTTGCTTCAGGATGAAATTCCATTTCAACAACCGGATATGTTTTTATTTCTCCTGATGGATTGCGACAAACAATAACTGCTAGTTCATTTTTGAATGGAACCATTGTCTCTGCAATACATTCTACATTAGGTAAATTATCTAAATCTGAAATTTGACGAATTACTTTTACACCATTTCCATCGTATCCAAATTCGGTACATTTCCAAACAAATGGGAACTTAAGATTTTGAGTATTAGATTTTAGGCTTTCTAGATTTTCATATCTTTCAAAAGGTGCTGTTGGGATATTATTTTTAGTGTAAAAATCTTTTTGGATTCCTTTATTCTGAATTCCTCTTAAGGTTTTTGGTGAAGGGTATACTTTTACACCTTCGTTTTCTAATTTTTCAAGTGCTTCGAGGTTTACAAGTTCGATTTCGAAAGTTAAAACATCTACTTGTTTTCCGAAATTGTAAACAGTTTCAAAGTCCATTAAATCCCCTTGAAAGAATTTATTGCAGGCAATTTTGCTTGGTGCTTCATCGCTTGGGTCTAAAACATAGGTTTGTATGTCAAATTTTCGCGTGTCAAAAAGAAGCATTTTGCCTAATTGTCCACCGCCTAATATTCCTAATTTAAAATCAGAAGAAAAATAATTCATTGTTGTGTGTTTGTTATGCGCAAAGATACTTTATAATGATTGAATAGGAAAATGCTATTTTATTTTCTTGAGAATTTCTCGGGCAACTGCTTTATAAGCAGCAGTATGATTTGCATAATCCTTAGTTAGTATGATTTGTAACTCGGGATGAATCCAGTCGTAATGTTTGCCCAATATATATAAGGTACGAATGGAGTAGGCTTTTGCTGCAACTTTGGTATCGGTAATTAACCAATCAAAACTAGTTTCTATAATATCTTGAAGCTGAGTTTCCGAAAGAATGATGTTTGTTTCTGATTTTTTATAATGGGCTGTGACTAGAAGTTGGCAGATTTTTGCAATGGGTCTTATAGCGCTTTCGTCTTTTAAATGTTTAAGATTTGAACAAAAAAAATCAAGATGAGGTTGTAGCCATTCTAGCTTTTCATAAGATACAAATTCTAAAATCCAACAGGCTTTGTGAGTGTTTTTGTCAGAAATATTAAAACAAATTGTAATTAATTCCGGAAAACAATCAGGATTTTCCAAAACATTTTGCGCGCCTTTAAGTCTGTTTTCCCTGTAAGCACTTACATAATCAAGGTTTTTTTGTAATTCAGAGGGCATTGATTTTTTTTTTGATTTAAAAATACAAATTTAGAGTCAATTTTCGATTCTAAAACTCGAATTCTGTATCTTTGCGCATTATTTTAAATGTAAAAAATAATGATACAACTTCACGATAAACAATTTGTTCCGTTTATTTCGGCTAAAGAAATCGATTTTGCAATTACTAAAATGGTGGCTCAGGTACAAGATGATTTTGGAGATGAAATTCCAATTTTTATCGGTGTGCTTAATGGCTCTTTTATGGTTGTTGCGGATTTTTTAAAAAAATATAAAAAACACTGCGAGGTTTCATTTATAAAAATGGCTTCATACGAAGGGACAGAAACATCTAATGATGTTAAGGAACTGATAGGGTTAAATCAAGATTTAACTGGAAGATCAGTGGTTATTATTGAAGATATTGTTGACACAGGGAATACTGTAGTTGAACTTAAAGAAATGTTTAAAAAACAAAATGTTAAGCATTTAAAAATAGCTACTTTGTTCTTTAAGCCTGAGGCGTATAAAAAAGACGTTAAAATTGATTATATCGGAATTCGAATTCCAAATAAATTTATTGTTGGTTACGGTTTAGACTACGATGGTTTAGGAAGAAATTTGTGTGAGGTATACAAATTGGCAGAATAAATTTAGAACCAAAACCAAAGAATTATAAATTAGCTATTCACTTTAAACTTCTTTGATATATTAAGGAAGTACGACACAACACACAAACTATGATTAATATTGTTTTATTTGGAAAACCTGGTGCAGGAAAAGGAACTCAGGCAGAATTTTTAAAAGAAAAGTATAAATTAACGCATCTTTCAACTGGAGATATCTTTCGTTTTAATTTGAAAAACGATACAGATTTAGGTAAGAAAGCTAGAGTTTTTATGGATAATGGAGAATTAGTGCCATGTGAAGTAACTACAGCTATGTTAATTGATGAAGTGAAAAAACACCCAGATACAGCAGGATTCTTGTTTGATGGTTATCCAAGAACATTAGATCAGGCAGCAGCATTAGATAAGTTTTTGCCAACTATTGGTACAAGTGTTACAGCAACAATTGCTTTAGAGGCTGATGATGAAATTCTAGTAGCGCGTTTATTAGAAAGAGGGAAAACAAGCGGTAGAGCTGATGATCAGGACGAAGAAAAAATTCGTGTTAGATATCAAGAATACAATGAAAAAACAGCTCCATTAATTGGATATTATAAGGAGCAAAATAAATTTTACGCAGTAAACGGAATCGGAACTATACAAGAGATAACCGAGCGTTTAACTAATGTAATTGATAATTTGTAATACAAAAAATTGTTTAAAGTTTAAGGTTTAAAATGTGCCTAAGTATTCATTATTTAGGCTAATTTTTAGGCCTTAAACTTTAAATGTTTAAATCTAAAAATGGAAATACTAATAATATTTTTTCTAATAATTTTAAATGGGGTTTTCTCTATGTCGGAAATCGCATTGATTTCGGCTAGGAAGAATAGATTAGAAACCGCCGCCAAAAAAGGGAATAAAAGCGCTAGAATCGCTCTTGATTTGGCAAACTCACCGAATAAGTTTTTATCGACAGTTCAAATCGGAATTACTTTAATCGGGATTTTAACAGGTATTTATAGTGGTGATAAAATCACGATGGATGTTGAGAGTTTTGTGAGCAAGTTTGCAGCTTTACAACCTTATGCGCACTCTGTTGCTGTTGGGATTGTAGTTGTAGTTTTGACTTTCTTTTCTCTTGTTTTAGGTGAATTGTTGCCTAAAAGAATTGGTTTGAATCATCCAGAGTCTATAGCTAAAGCTGTGGCGTTGCCTATGAAGATTATTTCGATTATTACAGCTCCATTTATTTGGTTGTTGACTAATTCGACAGATTTTTTATTGAATGTTTTGCAAATTAAACCCACTGCTGATGGTAAGGTAACCGAGGAAGAAATTAAGGCTATCATAAAAGAAGGTACTGAGGGTGGTGAAGTACAAGAGATAGAACAAGATATTGTAGAGCGTGTTTTTCATATTGGAGATAGAAAGGTGAATTCGTTAATGACACATAGAAAATCAGTAGTTTTCTTGCCATTAGATTCAGATAAACAGCGTGTAAAAGAATTGATATTAGAAGATTTACACTCCATTTATCCTGTCTATAAAGAGAATTATGATGATATTTCAGGAGTTGTTAATTTGAAAACAATCTTTGCTAATATAGAAAAGGATGATTTTAGTTTGGCTTCAATCATGACAGATGCGCCTTTTATAATGGAGCAAACTACAGCATACAAAGCATTAGAAAACTTTAAGAAAACAGGTATACACTATGCTTTCGTTTCTGATGAATATGGAGTCTTTCAAGGGATTATAACATTAAATGATATTTTGGAGGCTCTTGTAGGAGATGCAGCTGATTTTTATAAAGATGAATTTCAGTTAATAGAAAGAGAAGATGGAAGCTGGTTGGTAGATGGACATTATTCATTGCATGATTTTTTAACTTACTTTGAGTTAGATGAGTTAATCAATGATTATGAGGTTACAACGGTAAGCGGTTTGATTATGACTGAATTATCACGAATTCCTAAAGAAGGAGAAAAGTTAATTTGGCAAAAATTTGAGTTGGAAGTCATCGATATGGATGGCGTTAAGATTGATAAAGTATTAATAAAAGCATTAAAAGATTAAAAATAAAATAGTTCCTAGTCTTGTTTTTTGGAGGCAGTTTGCACTGAAAAATGAGATTTCGACTGAATACAGAGAATTATGACAGAGGGAAATTTTGTAGATTACGTTAAAATATTTGTTTCTTCCGGTAAAGGAGGGAAAGGTTCTACGCATTTACATAGAGAAAAATTTATTGAAAAAGGTGGTCCAGATGGTGGAGATGGTGGACGTGGAGGTCATGTTTTCTTGGTTGGGAATAAAGGACTTTGGACTTTATTTCATTTAAAATTTGCTCGTCACATTAAAGCAGGACACGGTGGAGACGGTGGTGGAGATAGAAGTACAGGAGCTGATGGTGATGATAAGTATATTGAAGTACCATTAGGAACAGTTGTAAAAGATAAAGAAACTGGAGAAGTTCTATTTGAAATTACAGAAGACGGTGAAAAACAAATTCTTTCTAGAGGAGGAAAAGGAGGTTTAGGGAACTGGCATTTTAGAAGTTCAACAAATCAAACACCAAGATACGCACAACCAGGTTTGCCAGGAGTAGAAATGGACGTGATCTTAGAGTTAAAAGTCCTTGCTGATGTTGGTTTAGTTGGTTTTCCAAATGCAGGTAAGTCTACGTTATTGTCAGTTTTGACATCGGCTAAGCCTAAAATTGCAGATTATCCGTTTACAACATTAAAACCGAATTTAGGGATTGTTGCTTATAGAGATTTTCAATCTTTTGTAATTGCTGATATTCCGGGTATTATTGAAGGAGCAGCTGAAGGGAAGGGATTAGGTCATTATTTCTTGCGTCATATAGAACGTAACTCAACTTTGTTATTTCTTGTTCCAGTAGATACGCCAGACATCAAAGGAGAATATGATATTTTGGTAAATGAATTGACTAAGTACAATCCTGAAATGTTAGATAAAGAACGTCTATTAGTGATATCTAAATGTGATATGCTAGATGATGAGCTTAAAGCAGAGCTTAAAGTAGAGCTTGATGTTGCTTTTAAAGATACTCCTTATATGTTTATTTCATCTGTAGCTCAACAAGGCTTATCAGAGCTAAAAGATAAATTGTGGAAAATGTTGAATGATTAATGTCTGAATTGACTATTATACATAAACAAAAAAACCACCAATTGGTGGTTTTTTTGTTTCAATAAAGAATGGATTCTTACAAACTAAAGTTTTTAGAAATACCAATGTTTAATGTTTTTCCAAAATTGAATCTAATACGTTCTTGTCTTAAATCATTTTTACCATCTATGTTATCGTAGTTGATTCCACCGATAGAAAAGTTTAAGCCAAAACCTTTTTTCATGTTTATAAATAAAGCTGGTGTGATGTAAGCATACATACCTTTTGCGTCATTTATAGAGTTTTGTTGGTAACCTGATCCCATATCTGCAAAAACAGCAAATGTTTCGCTAAGAGGTCTAGAGTAACGAACAAATCCACCTATTTTTTGATTATTAGAATTAGAGTCTTCTTTATGTAAACTACCAACAGTAGCATTTACCCCTGCAGTCCAGTTTTCTGAAAACTGGTAACCGAATGTTGGTGAGAAATCAAATGATTCGTTTTTAACATCACCAATTTTGTCTGAAGAATATTCAACATTTCCTCCTACAAGAATTGAGCCTTTTTGTGCAGTAGCCATTGTAGAAACAACTAAAGCGATACATAGTAATAATTTTTTCATGTGAGTGTAATTTAATTTATGCAAAAGTATAATTTTTTTCATAAGAAATTAATTATGTATTGTAAATATTTAGTAAATTATTTATTACATATTTATTTATGAAATAAATTATATTCTCTTAGATAGATTTGTTTTTGAATGTGAGAAATTCATAAATATTAGGTGAAATTTTGCCGATATGTTTAATTAGGGGATTCTACTTAGACGTTTAATTGTGAAAATGCACTATATTCGCAGAACTAAAAATATTTAATACCTATGAAAAAAATAATTTTATTTTTGACAATGTGCCTTATGGCTTTTCCTGTGAGAGCAGATGAAGGAATGTGGTTCTTGATGTTTATCGAGAGATTGAACCATAGAGATATGCAGAAGATGGGCTTACAACTTACTGCTGAAGAGATCTATAGTATCAATAATCATAGTTTGAAAGATGCTATAGTTCAGTTTAACGGAGGATGTACTGCTGAAATGGTTTCTAAAAGTGGTTTAGTTTTAACAAATCATCACTGTGGTTACGATGCTATCGCAGAACTTTCTAGTGAAGAGCAGAATTATTTAAAAAATGGTTTTTGGGCAAAAGATAAAAGTGCCGAAATGAAACCAAAATCGTTATATGTTCGTTTCTTCGTACGCATGGATGATGTTTCTAAAAGAATTTTATCAAAAGTAAATGATAAAATGACTGAAGCTGAAAGAAACAAAGCGATTCAGCAAGAAATGGCTTTGATTGAGAAAGAAAATAACGAAGGTGGAAAATATACAGTTTCAGTTCGTCCTTTCTTTCAAGGAAATGAATACTACTATTTCGTATATCAAGATTATACAGATGTGCGTTTAGTGGGTACACCACCAGAAAGTGTTGGTAAATTTGGAGGAGATACTGACAACTGGGAATGGCCACGTCATACTGGAGATTTCTCAATGTTCAGAGTATATGCTGATAAAAATGGAAATCCAGCTGAATATTCTAAAGACAACGTGCCTTTACAGCCAAAGCACTATTTGCCAGTAAGCTTAAAAGGAGTTAAAGAGAATGATTTTGCTATGATCTTGGGATATCCAGGAAGAACAAACCGTTGGATGCCAGCAGGTGGAATTGAGCAAAATATAAAATATGCTTATCCTGCTTGGGTTGAAGGTGCAAAAACTGGAATGGACCAAATGAAAAAGTATATGGATAAAGATGCAACAGTTCGTTTGCAATATGCGTCTAAATATGCTTCTACAGCAAATTACTGGAAAAACCGTCAAGGTATGATTGATGCTTTAACTAAAGCAGGAACAGTAGCTACCAAAGCAGAACAAGAAGATAAGTTCTACGAATGGGCAACTAAACCTGAGAATAAAGAGAAGTATGAAAATGTAATTCCAACTATTAATGGGTATTACAGAGAAACGAATTTAAAAGCGACTCACGATAATTACTTAACACAACTTTTGCGTACTTCAAGTTATGCAACAGGACCTGCAAATTTAGGAAATGCTTTAATTGCTTACTATAATGCGAATGATGCTAAGAAAACAGAAATGTTACCTAAGATTAACGCTTTAATCGAAAGTATTTATGGTGAATTTTATGCGCCACTTGAGAAAGATGTGTTAACTGCTCAATTGAATTTATACGCTTCTAAAGCTGCTGAGTATGGTTTAGCTCCACAAATAGCTAAAATGAAATCAGAGAATAATGGAGACTTTACTGCAGATGTTGCAAAAGCAACTGAAATAAGTTATTTTACATCTAAAGAAAAAGTATTAGCATTTATGGCTGATCCAAAACCATTAGCAATTGTACACGATCCATTGTATATTATCTCTAATGATTTGCTAACTAAATACCGTACAAAAAGTGAAGGACAATTAAGAGCGGATGACAGTTTTGCAATTGCTTACCGCGAATTGGTAGAAGGTTTAAGAGTATCTAAATTAAATTCTATTAAATATCCAGATGCAAATTCAACTTTGAGATTGACTTATGGTAAAGTTCGTGCTTTGCCAGAAGACAAAAGAAATGATGCTAAAACTAATAACTATACTACAATGACTGGAATGGTTAAAAAGTATAAAGCAGGAGATCAAGAATTTGACTTACCAGCTAGATTATTAGAATTAAATAGAGCAAAAGACTTTGGTCAATATGCTGATAAAGCAGGATACATGCCAGTGAATTTCTTAACAGATAATGATATCACAGGTGGAAACTCAGGTTCACCAGTAATTAATGGAAAAGGTGAATTAATCGGTGTTGCTTTTGATGGAAATATTGAAGCAATGGCAGGAGATGTTATTTTTGATCCTAAATTACAAAGAACTATCAATGTTGATATTCGTTATGTACTTTGGATTATCGATAAATATGCTGGAGCAAAACACATTGTTGATGAAATGACAATCGTGAAGTAATTCGGTTTTTATTATAAAATTAAACCCGACAAGTTAAAAAAACTTGTTGGGTTTTTTGTTTAATAGAGTTTGTGTTATTTAACTTTTACTCGAATTCCTTTAGTGTGACTTGAGTATTCTGGAGCATACATACTTTGGATGGTTGAAATTCCGTTTGAGAATTCACCACTGTTATTTACACGAATATCATATTCTATAACATAAGTTCCTTTGCTTATTTCATCAAAGAAGAAATGTGTTGCAGCATCTTTTGTACTCATATAATAACCTAATCGGTCTTTGTATTGGTATTCAGAAAGAACATTTACAGGTTCAAAACAAGAAGCTCGCATATCTTTTAAATGTACAAATTCGGAGTCTTCTTTAGAAGTAATAATTAGACGTACAGTTACTAGATCTTCAATTTTCAATGGATTATTTGAAGTTATTTTCTCTAATTCATTTCCTTTCAAAGTGCTTCTTTTAAGGTATAATTCTTTTGAAACAGACAGAACAGCCTCAGAATTATTTTTGATTTTATCTAAATCTTCAAAATATTGCCAGTATACACCACCGAAACCAGGAACCTTTGATTTGTTTTCTATTACAATAGAACTCATTTCTTTTTTAACTTCATCAGCTTTCCAGTTTAGTTTGATATAACCAGTTTCAGCTTCTTTTTCACTATCAGATAGTTTTTTGGTTAAGATTTTTTCATTACCCAATTTGATAACAGTATTGTCTTTTACGCTCAACCAATCTGTTCCTTGCATTAATAGCGCATAAACAGCTTCGGTAGTAGATTTTGTCGTTGGCCAGTTTTTAGTCTGTTTGTTTTTTAAGAGCCAAACTTTCATTGCGTCGACAGATTTGGTATCGTTATTTATTTCAGCGAAAGCTTCGATCAATAAAGCTTGTGTTTCTATTGGAGCTTGATACCAATACCACCCCGATTTATTAGCAATCCAATACATTCCCCAGTCTTCATTATTCGAAGAAGTTTCTTTTAAGCTTATAAGAATTGTTTTTGCGGCATCTTTTTCTCCAAAACGACTAAGGGTTAGAGCAGCTAATCCTTTTTCGTATAGCGAATACGTTAACCAGTCTTTTTTTGCGGTTTCAAGATATAATTGAGTAGCTTTTTTCAAAGTATCCGAAAGGGGATATTTATCTAAATAAAAACTTCTAGTATATAGATAATGCAAATCAGAGTTTGGATTAATCCATATTAATTTATCTGTAGTTTTTAAGTCTTTGGGTCTCGTTTTATAATAATTTAAAAACTTTTGATCTAGATATGGAATTCCTGTTTTTGAAATTTCATCGATTTTCGAAAGGTTGTCTTCCGTTTTATTCAATTTAGATAAATGACCCAGGCCAGCCAAAATATGTCTTGTGATATAATCGTTTTCATCACTTCCGTCAAACCAAGAAAACCCTCCTGAGGCTTTTTGTTTTTGTTTTAGTTTTTGAAAAGTATTTTCTTGTGAGGCTTTCATTTTTTCTAAGTCGAATAAAAGAGCAAGGTTTTTTTTCTTTTCATCTTCACTTTGTGCATCATTTAACCAAGGTGTTTCAGCAAGAATTATTGATTTTAATTCTTCATTTTCTTCCAATTTAGATTTTAGTTTTCCATTTTTTCTCCAATCTTCAAATACAGTTGCTATTTTTGGATTGCTCGAAATAATCTCAGATGCTAAAGCATTTGCATAAAAACGAGCAAAAGTCTGTTCGGCACATTCATGTTCATATTCCATTAAATAAGGAAGAGACTGAATTGCGATCCAAGAAGGATTAGAAGTGTATTCTAGAGTAAACTGATGATTTCTTAAAGTTGTTGAATTGTTGTTTTTTAGATTCTCAAAAGTATATTCTTTCTTAGCGTTTTCACGAACCCAAATCGGAATACTCTCTGTAACCAACATAGTATTGGTGAGAACTGGAAGAATGTTTTCTTCACCATCAGAGAAGTTGCCTGATTTGGCAAGGATTTTATATTGAACGGCTTGTAAGCCTTCAGGAATTGTAATTGTCCATGTTGCAGTTGTATTTCCAAAAGCACCAACAGTAAAGTTTTTAACGTTTTTAGAATTCAACATTTTAGCATCAATTGGTTGCATAGTTGTAGCGTCAAAAAACTGTAAAATAGCTATTCCAGTTTTGGCTTTATCCGTAATATTCGAAATTTTAGTGCTGATAACAATCGTATCTTTCTCTCTAAAGAAACGTGGAAAATTCGGTAAAACCATTAACTCTTTTTGAGTTACAACACTTTTCTCTAAATAGCCTGAAACTGCATCTTTATTATGCGCCAATAAACGAAGTTTCCAAGCAGTTAAAGCTTCTGGAGAAGTAAAATTGAAACTTACTTTTCCGTTTGCATCGGTTTTTAAATTAGGGTAAAAGAAAGCAGTTTCCGATAAATTTTTTCTTGCTTTTACTTGTGTTAAAGCTTCTAATGCTTTTTTTGTTGTAATAATTATTGCTCCATTTGCACCTTTGCTTCCGTAAAGCACTTTTGCTTTGTCTGCAGTTAAATAATCTATGTCAAGAAGATTTTCAGGATTTATTTTTTTAAAATTATCTTCAGATGATATTTCCCCATCAATTATATATAATGTGGATGTATTTACTACCATAGAAGTTAGACCACTTATAATTTTTTTTCCAGGAATAAACCTTACTTTATTAGTTTGGTAATAGGATTCTTCGTTAACAGATTCATCTGCTTTTGCAAGAACAGGTTTTATAAATTTTACTTGATCTACTTTAGGGGGAGGAGGAGATTTTACGAATGATATATTGTTATCAGACTCAATAGCTAGTACAGCATCTGGGTCTCCTTTTATGTTTTCGCTACCAACTTTTTTATCTTTAATGTTAATAATAACAATCCCGTCAATAGAATCGTAATAGCTACTATTATTAATATTAAATCCAAACCAGTCTAATTTCGTTTCTTCTTTTTGAAAGCCTCCAAAGTATGAAGAGGGATTCAAATCTTCTAGCGAAGAATATATTTTTTCAAAACCTAAACTAGATTTAAAATTAGATCTGTTATAATAATATTTGTTTAAATTTAAAGTATTCCAATCTCTTTTAGTAAATTGATCTAATGAACTGTCGTACATCGAAGCCAATACTTCTGCTTCGTTTTTAGTATTAATTGATTTTAGATTAAAAGACCATTTTTCATTGCTTCCAGGTTCGATTTTGTTTCTAAAACTTTCGATAATCCATTCTAATTTAGATTCATCTGTTTTTAATGCTACATCTATCTCATCGTTAAAAATTTCATTGTCAAAAATACTTTCAAAACTTAAACGAATCGATTTTTCGAATTCTTTTTTTAATGGAATTCTAATTATTACTTCGTTGTTTTGTAAATGATAAGTGTTTTCAAAATATTTTTGATTTTCATAGTTTCCGCTTGTAGTGATATATAAATCAGGAATTACAGTATTGAGTTTGACTTGTACAAAACCATCTTTTTTGGGGTCTGTATTAATTTGTTCAGTCGTAAATAATTTACTCGGATTGAATTTGTCTTTGCTTTGTTTGATTTCAAAAGTTGAAATAGATTCTATTGGATTATTAAAAGTATCCTTAGCAGAAAAAATAATTTTGTAGTTTCCTGATTTGTAATTTGAAATAAAATCAAGTGCTACTTCTTTGTCTTTTTGTGTATCTATTTTTTTTGAAAATAGTAGAGCTTCATTTGGTTTGTTGGTTGTCTTAATTTCGCGGATTTCAAAAGGGAATAACTTTTCAAAATCTAATGTTGAAATGGTCTCAATTTCTGGTTTTGGCCAAACTGCTGTTTTGAATTTGTTTAAAAGCGGACTTACGAAGTATATTTTAATTTCTCCTTTAGCGGCTAAAAACTCTCCATTTAAGTTTGTGCTTGTAAGTGTAATTTTGTTTTTATTTTTTGTTTCAATTTGACTAGCAATAATTGCATCAATTATTAAATCATGATAACCTACTTTAACAGTTGTTTCAGATGTATGTGTCTCTCCATTAATATCTGTAACATTAGCAGTTATTTTGTAATCAAAAATAGGTAGTTGTTCTTTTATTACATTTTTAGAAGGCTGTGCAATAAATTCAATTATAAATTTTCCCGAAGCATCAGTTTTAGTTTCACCGCTAGTGATAGTTTCGTTTTGTTCTTGTTCATGATAATTTCTAAAATAACTTGTGAGTCGATTAACAGTATAGGTTACTTTTGCGTCAGAAATGGTACTTCCAGCAAATGCCTTGGCATTTCCATTTATTTTGATGGACTGATTGACTTGAAAGCTTTCTTTCTTAGGTTCGAAATCTACTTTAAATTTTGGGCGTTTGTATTCTTCAACACTAAAATTGGCTCTTGAATTTTCGAATTTTACATTGTCCCAAAATGTAGCATTCGGTTTGTTTTTGAAATAAATGTCACTTTTCGTATAATCTTCAGGTTTACCAGCATAAATATTAAAATTACCTGTTAAACCATTTTTAGGTACAGTAAATTCTCCGGAAAATGAACCAAATTCATTAGTCGTTATTTGAAATTCTTTATAAGTTTGATAATTAGAATCTTTAATAATGATATTGAAGGAAGTATTAGCTACTACACTTATTTTGTCGTCTTGTTTTTTAATTGCGATTCCTTTATAATAAGCAATTTGCCCTGGGCGATAAATAGCTCTGTCTAAGTAAAACTCAACTTTACCTTTGAGGTTATTATCTCTGTTTTCAGAGTATTGTTGTATATAGTGGATGTAATTTTTATAAGGAATAATAGTGTCATTGTCTAATGAAAATTCAATGTTCTCGTTATAATTGTTGCTATTTGCTCCACTATAAAAAGCTAATCCGGCAGAGTCCGTTTTAATGGTATAACGAGAGGATTTTATAGTGACATCTTTTAGAGGTTTACCGGTTTTTCTATCAAAAACCTGAAAAGTTTCTTTATCGTTTTCTTGATTTGCCAGAATACTAAGATTTGAAACTGTTATGGTTTCAAATGCAAAAGCTTTCTTATCTTTTAAATCAGAGTCACTCTCAAAATGGACTAAATAATTTCCTATTTCTAATTTTGGTAAAAGTACTTCGGTTGTGTATTCAAAATAATCATGTTTATTTTGAAGTTGATAGTTCTTTGATACAATTTTATTTTGTTTTTTTATGATTGAATTAGCTAAACTATCTTGTTGTAAATTTGGATCGGTAAGTTCTTCTAGTTTTTTTTGATCTATTTTATAAAAGGACACATTTAAATTATCAATGTTTTTATAAGTAATAAAAGCCCTAGTATTCTCATTTTTGTAACTATATTTCTGAAGTTCAATAGTTAGTGATTTCAAAGAAACGGTTTGTTTTAGATGCAAAGCTTCTTCTGCCGTATTAGTTTGGTTATTGATTTTTATTATCTCGTCAAATATTTTTATCGCTTGTATGTTGTTATCTGGATGTAATTCTTTTGAGGCTTGACGAATTAGAATTTCACCTTTTTTTAATGAAATTTTTTGAATAAGAATTATGTCGTCGGAACGTTGTTTAAGTTTATTTAATGAACTTAATATATCATCGTCAGATTCTGGCAAGAAATCACTGAAATACACAATGCGGTCAAATTGATTTTCTAGAGATGGGGTGTTTAATTCTAGTTTCTGATATAAAGAGATAATTTTTCTGATTTCTTCATCTTTTATAAAGTTTAAATCAAGTTTTAAAAAAGCTTCTGAATTTCCTAAAAGTTCTTTTTTGTATTTGCTAATTTCATCCTTTTCAATTTCCCAAAGGTTCATTTTTTGAGTAAAAAATGAGATATTTTCTTTAAGTAGATAATCGTATAGGTTTTCTGTTTCTAGTTTTTTTAAAGTCAAAAAATTAAAAATAGCTTGATAATTTTTTAAAGGAGTAATTTTTAGAATTGCTTCATTTTCTAGAGTTTTTTCATAAAATGCAATGATTTCTTTTTCAGAAGTAAAAATGATATTTGAATTAATTAATTCAGGTGTATCATTTACTGCTATAGTATCTAGCGGTGTAACTACTGACGCAGCTGCTTCGACTACAGTATCTACAACTGTATACGGATAATTGTTATCATAATAATCATCCAAACATTTAGCATAAACTAAATTAAGAATTGCTTTTGTTGGGATTGATGCTCGATTAATTTCAAATTTTAAGTTGTTTAGAATCTTTGACTGAGCATTTTCATCAACGATTTGCAGATACTTAGATTGAAAAAAAAAGCATTTTATAATTTGTACTTCGTCTTTAGTAGCAACAGCCTTTTTGTGAATTTTTGAAACAATTTCATTAGCGGTCTTTATTTTGCCGAGACTTTCGTTTCTAATAACTTTATCCCATTTTTTGTCATTTTGCTGTCCAAATATAGAAGTCGAAATTAGAAATAAGACAAAATAGATATTCTTCATAAAAGGAGGTTTAGTATTATTTTAAATGATTGATGTAGTATTGAAAGATAATTTCCGTACAAATTACTAATTTATACTTAAAAAGAAATGATACATTTTATATTTCCACTATTTTTGAAGAATGAAACAAATAATAATTGTCTTTCTTTTATTTCCGACCTTATTCTGGTCGCAAACTAGTTTTGAGAAGGCTCAAAAATTATTTGATACTCAGAATTTTGATAAAGCTGAAATCCTTTTTAAAACGGTTTTAAAAGAAACTCCTTCAGATTTAAAAACGATTGAATATTTAGGAGATATTGCCACTCATAATAAAAAGTGGGATGATGCCGTTGGCTATTATGAAAAGTTAAAGCAATTAAAGCCGTCAGGAGCTAATTATTTTTATAAATATGGAGCAGCTTTAGGAATGAAAGCTTTACAAGTGAGTAAGTTCAAAGCCTTTGGAATGATTGATGAAGTAAGAGGTTCTTTTGAACAAGCAATTGTACTCAATCCAAAACATATAGAAGCACGATGGGCTCTTATAGAATTAAATTTACAACTACCAGGTATTGCTGGTGGTAGTCAGAGCAAGGCCATAAAATATTCAAATGAATTGTTGAATTTATCACCAATAGACGGATATTTGTCCCGAGGGCATATTGACGAGTATTTTAAAAGATACTCTGATGCAGAAAGACAATACAAACATGCAATTATAGTAAGTAAATCTAAAGTGAGTTATCAAATGCTTGCTAACTTGTACCAGAAAAAAATGAATGAACCGACGAAGGCGAAGGCAGTTTTGGATGAGTATAAAAAGAACCAAAATTGATTTAATCAATACAAATAAACGAATAACCGAGCAAACTAAAATGAAAACACATTTTATAGCCATAGGCGGGAGCGCCATGCACAATCTAGCACTAGCATTGCATAATAAAGGATACCAAGTTACAGGAAGTGATGATGCTATTTTTGAACCTTCGAAATCAAGATTAGAGAAAAAAGGAATATTGCCTTTAGAAATGGGTTGGTTTCCAGAAAAAATTACTTCAGATATTGAAGCGGTGATTTTGGGGATGCATGCAAAGGCAGATAATCCAGAATTGTTAAAAGCCCAAGAATTAGGATTGAAAATCTATTCTTATCCAGAGTTTTTATACGAACAATCAAAAAATAAAACTAGAGTTGTTATTGGAGGTTCTCACGGGAAAACGACAATTACTTCGATGATTTTGCATGTAATGCATTATCACAATATTGAAGTTGACTATATGGTTGGAGCCCAATTAGAGGGATTTGATACTATGGTACACCTTACAGAAGAGAATGATTTTATGGTGCTAGAAGGAGATGAATATTTATCTTCACCTATAGATAGAAGACCAAAGTTTCATTTATATCAACCTAACATTGCTTTAATCTCAGGGATAGCTTGGGATCATATTAATGTTTTTCCTACTTATGAAAATTATGTAGAACAGTTTGAAGTTTTTATCGAAAAAATTACAAATGGAGGTATATTGGTTTACAATGAAAACGACCCAGAAGTAAAACGTGTGGCAGAAGCTGCGACAAATCCAATTCGAAAATTGGCTTATCATACGCCAAATTATACAGTAAGTGATGGAGTAACACTATTAGAAACTCCAGAAGGGAACATGCCGATTGAAGTTTTTGGAGCACATAACTTGAACAATCTTGCTGGGGCAAAATGGATTTGTCAGAATATGGGGGTAGACGAGGCTGATTTTTATGAAGCGATTGCTAGTTTTAAAGGAGCTTCAAAACGACTTGAGAAAATTGCAGAAGGAAAAGGAAAAGTAGCTTATAAAGATTTTGCACATTCTCCTAGTAAAGTAGCTGCAACGACAAAAGCTGTAAAAGAGCAATATCCTAACCGCACTTTAGTTGCTTGTTTAGAATTGCATACCTATAGTAGTCTAAATGCTGCATTTCTGAAAGAATATGAAGGAGCATTAGAATATGCTGATGTTGCAGTTGTTTTCTATTCGCCAGATGCTGTAAAAATTAAGCAACTAGAAGAAGTCACCTACGAACAAATTGCTACAGCTTTCAATCGCAAAGATTTGATTATTTACACGAATCCAAATGATTTTAAAGAGTATTTATTCAATTTAAATTTAGAAAACACAGCATTGTTATTAATGAGTTCTGGAAATTACGGAGGATTGAACTTTGATGAAGTGAAGAGTTTGATTGAATAAAAATGGATAAAAGACAATTCCAGAATAAAGAAAGAAAAAGAAAAGAAAAATATATATTAAATAGAGAACAGGAATATTCAGCTAAAGTTTTTGTTTTCTTTATGATTGTTAGTATTTTAAATGGGGTTTTTTGGCATGATCAATTTCTGGGATTAGATTTTAATTACAAATTGATATTTGTTATAATTCCTATTGGATTAGGTGTTTTTCTTTATTGGAAGACTAACAAAATTTTCATTAAAGATTTGCAAAATACTAAACCAAGTGGACTGAAAGATATTATTTTGTCATCGGTGTTTTTATTGTTAATAGGGGTATTTTTTGCCTATATTTCTTCAGTAACTCTTGCTAATGCAATATTCAAAATTGGAATGGATTTTTCAATTAACAACAAGCCTGAAATAAGTAAAACTTATTCGATTGAGTCAACTTATAGAAATAATAGAGGAAGAGGAGTTAATTTATTTTCGACAGTATATTATTTTGATGATGAAAATAAAATAAAAGGATTTGATGTTAGAGTTAATGAAGTAAAAACTTCGCGTGAAAAAAGAAAAATTATTTTTAAATGTAAAGAAGGATTTTGGAACTATTATAAAATTATTGATTACAAAATAGAATAAATGACAATTAGCCAATTAGTATTATACTAGTTGGCTTTTTTATTTTATATATTTATAATGACCAACAATTTTATATTCAAACAAACAATCTTCTAGAACTTGACCTCCGCCGACATTGCAATCAATAGTATTGAGATATATTTCATCTTTTTTCTTTAAATTTATTTGACCGAATTTTCTTATTTTTTATGTAGATTAGCCAAATAAGATATTTTGTATGGACGCTAAGAGTGAAGTTATGAAAAGAACTAACATGAATCCTGATCTTATATTTTTAATAAAAACTTTTGATACGTATTTATGGAATTAACATATCTCCCTATTACAGATTGGTCCGATGATGATAAACCCCGTGAAAAATTGATGCTTAAAGGTAAAGATACTTTGAGCGATGCAGAATTAATTGCTATCTTGATTGGCTCAGGGAGTAGAAATGAATCGGCAGTTGATTTAAGTAAAAGAGTCTTATCTAGTGTTGATAATAATTTGAATTCGTTAGGTAAATTGTCTATTGCACAATTAACTACTTTTAAAGGTATAGGTGGAGCGAAAGCTATTTCGATAATTGCAGCAACGGAACTTGGAAGACGTAGGCGAGCCGAAGATGTTGTAGAATTAACTAAGATTACATCTAGTAAAAAAGTTTTTGAAATCATGCAACCTATCCTTGGCGAGCTGCCACATGAAGAATTTTGGGTTGTGTTTTTAAATAATTCGAATAAAATTATTTCAAAGTCTCAACTAAGTAAAGGAGGAATTTCTGGTACTATTGTAGATGTGCGTTTGGTTTTTAAATTAGCACTAGAGAGTGGGGCAACTGGCTTGATTTTGTGTCATAATCATCCTTCAGGAGTTTTGATGCCAAGTGAAGCCGATAAACAGATTACCAAAAAAATAAAATTGGCTGGTGATAGTTTAGATGTTAAAGTTTTAGATCATTTGATTATTACTGAGACAAAATATTATAGTTTTGTAGATGAAGGAATTTTTTAAGAATGAAAAACATTACCATGATTACTGACATTTTTTTTGATTTAGATCATACGCTTTGGGATTTTGATAAAAATTCAGAATTAGCATTTGAAACGATATTAAATGAGAGTCATCCAACCGTAGGAATTGATACCTTTATAGAAAAGTATATTCCGATAAATCAAGCATGTTGGAAATTATATCAAAACGATAAAATTTCGCATGTAGAACTGCGTTATAATAGATTGAAGCACACTTTTGATGCTTTAAGTTATGTGGTTTCAGATGCGTTAATTGATGAAATGGCAGATGAATATATTAGACTGCTACCGGATAATAATTATCTTTTTGATGGGGCGATTGAAATTTTAGAATATCTAAAAGATAAATACAGATTGCACATCATTACTAATGGGTTTGCAGATGTTCAATATAGAAAAATAACAAACTCAAATATAGGAGCGTATTTTCAAACAGTAACAAATTCTGAGATGGCAGGAGTAAAGAAACCTAATCCTGTTATTTTTGAATATGCTTTAAACGCTGCTAATTCTAAAAAAGAAAATAGTATTATGATTGGAGATTGCCTAGATGCAGATGTACAAGGAGCTTTGAACGCTGGGCTAGATGCAATTTTCTTTAATGAGAAAAAAATAGAAGCACAACAAAATATAAAACAAATTAATCATTTATTAGAACTTAAAAAATACTTATAAAACTATGAAAACAAGAATCTTATTATTGCTTATATTCATTTCAAGCTATGGTTTCTCACAATCTGTAAACGATTACAAAGCGGTTGTTGTTCCATTGAAATATGATTTCATGAAAACAGATAATCAATACAGATTAGCTACGCTTACGAAGTTCAATTTAAATAAGGCCGGTTTTGAGGCTTTTTATGTGAATGAAACTGTTACACAAGATTATAATAGATGTGATTTGTTGTATGTAGATGTAGTAAAAGACAATGCGTTTTTAGTAACAAAACTGTACGTAACATTTAAAGACTGTTATGGTAAAATAGTTTTTACATCGGGAATAGGAAAAAGTAAAACAAAAGAATATGATCTAGCATATTCTGAAGCTTTAAATCAAGCTTTTGTGTCTATTAACGCTTTGAATTATAAATACAATGGTAAAGTAGCAACAGTTAAAAATAACCAATCATCAGCTGTTGTAGCGGCTGTAACACCTGTTGCAGTAACTTCAGAAGCTGTTGTGAAGGCAGTTGTGAATAATAATGATCCTAATTTATTGTATGCACAGCCTACAGAAACAGGTTATCAGTTAATTGATAAAACTCCGAAAGTAGTTATGAAATTGATGAAAACTTCTCGTCCTGATTCATTTATAGCTATAAAAGGAGATATTCAGGGATCTTTAAATGCAAAAGACAACGAATGGTATTTTGAATACTACCAAAATGATAAATTAGTTTCAGAAAAAGTAGTCGTTAAGTTTTAATTTGATTCATGCGGACTTAATATCCGTATTTATCTTTCCAACGATTTTTTAAAAATTCCCGGTTGCTATTCTCTCTAGAGTTGTTGCCGGGATTATATAATACAGTTTCAGATAAGGCATCGGGCAAAAACTCCTGCTCGGCAAAGTTATTTGCATAATCATGCGAATATTTATAATCATCTCCATAGCCCAGTTCTTTCATTAATTTAGTTGGAGCATTGCGCAAATGTATAGGAACAGGTAAGTCACCAGTTTGTTTTACTAGTTGTTGTGCATTGCCAATAGCCATATAAGAGGCATTGCTTTTGGGAGAAGTTGCTAGATAAATAGCACATTGACTTAATATTATTCTACTTTCTGGATAACCAATTGTTGTAACGGCTTGAAAAGTATTATTGGCCATTATAAATGCAGTAGGATTTGCATTTCCGATATCCTCACTTGATAGAATAAGCATTCTTCTAGCAATAAATTTTACATCTTCACCACCTTCTATCATTCTAGCCAACCAATATACGGCACCGTTAGGATCACTTCCACGAATAGACTTTATGAATGCCGAAACAATATCATAATGTTGTTCACCACTTTTGTCATATAAAACAGTGTTTTGTTGCACTAGCTCAAATACACGATCATTAGTTATGGTTATTTCGTCGTCTGGCGATGCGTTTATGACCAATTCAAAAATATTTAATAACTTCCTTCCGTCACCTCCAGAGAGCCTCAATAGTGCTTCAGTTTCTTTTAAATCAATTTTTTTAGAAGCTAAGACAACATCGGTTTTCATGGCACGATGTAATAATAATTCTAAATCGTTTTTAGTAAAAGCATTTAAGATATAGACTTGGCATCTTGATAATAATGCAGGGATTACTTCAAAACTTGGATTTTCGGTTGTAGCACCAATAAGGGTAATCCAACCTTTTTCTACGGCAGCCAAAAGAGAATCTTGCTGTGATTTGCTAAAACGATGAATCTCATCAATAAACAGAATAGGGTTTTTGGCTGTAAATAAACCACCGCTTTGCTTCGCTTTTTCTATAACGTCACGAATGTCTTTTACACCCGAATTGATAGCGCTTAATATATAAAAAGGACGTTTAGATTCTTGTGCAATGATTTGTGCCAAAGTTGTTTTTCCAGTTCCAGGAGGTCCCCAAAACAGTAATGATGGAATAATTCCTTTTGCTATTTGTTGCGTTAATGAACCATTTGGGCCAACCAAATGACTCTGGCTAATGTAGTCTTCTAATTTCTGAGGTCTTATGCGTTCTGCTAATGGTGCTTCCATTTTGTAAAATTACTATTTTCAATTTTGATTTGTTACCACATTTAGCTTTTTTTAGGAGCTGTTTGCTTCATCAGTTTGATACACTCATGTCAAGCTTTTCACTATATCTTTATTTTAACTATAAAAGCAAGCAATAAAGGGTATTGTTACAATGTGAGCTAAAATACTGCTTTATCGTTGTATTAGCATCTGACAAAATAGCATTATATTTATTTTGGATAAATTTTTGACATAAATTTAGTTGCTAATCATAATTATAAATAATAGTGGAAAATCATTTTAAATTTACCAATTCGGTTATTGTACTGCCATTATTTTCCGTACTATTTTTATGGATTGTGTATTGGTTGCAAATTCGTTATGATTTTGATTTTTATGAAAATGGTATTTACCCAAGAACTTTTTCGGGATTGCAAGGAATAATTTTTAGTCCTTTTATTCATGCCGATATCAGTCATTTGTATAATAACTCAATACCGTTATTGGTTCTGTTGGCGGCACTTCAGTTCTTTTATCCGAAGCAGACAGTTGCTGTAATTCTCTACGGAATATTGTTTTCGGGATTGATCACTTGGATTATAGCAAGACCTAATTACCATATTGGAGCAAGTGGTTTGATATATGTTTTGGTAAGTTTTATTTTCTTCAAAGGAATTCAAACTCGATACTATCGATTGGTAGCTTTGTCCTTATCAGTTGTTTTGCTTTATGGTGGAATGATTTGGTATGTCTTTCCAGAAGTAGATACTTCGATTTCTTGGGAGGGGCATTTAGCAGGATTGATAACAGGCTTTTTAATGTCCTTAAAATATAAGACACCCGAATATCAAAAGCCTATTCTATATGATTGGCAGCATCCTGATTTTAATCCAGAAGAAGATGCCTTTATGAAGCATTTTGATGAAAATGGGAATTTTATTAATTTGCCAGAACCAGAGGAAATTATTGTTCAAAATGAGTCTTTCTTTACCTCTAATACAAACGTTGTTTATGATTTTGTTGAAGAGAAAAGCTCTATAAAAGTATAAAAGAAAATTAAAACTCTTTCTTGTTTTGATGTACTCTTAATGTTTGTTAAGTATCGTTGAAATTATTTCTATATGATTTATTTTAGGATGTTTATATAAAAAAAACAACCACTCTGATTGAACAGAGTGGTTGTTAAAATAATAGTGTTTAAACGCTATAATTAGTTTTTATCCCACCAAACTTTAGTTGTAACATTACTAACCACAGTTGCGTTAGGGTTGTATTGTCTTTCATCAGATGGAGTAGGTAGTCTTACTGGGATAACTTTTGTATCTGAATTAGGATTTGGAGTTAAAGCCGGGAATCCTGTTCTTCTGTAATCATTGTAAGGCTCCATAGTTAAGAATAGAGCAATGTATTTTTGTTGGATTATACCAGCAACTGTAAAATCAGCAGTCGCTGCTGCTAAGAAAGGTGCTGTTGGAGCTGTACCAGTAATTTTTGTTACAGAAGCAGTTACAGCATCTTGTAATGCAGTTTGACCAGATTGTCCTAATATAGTTTTGGCTTCAGCTTCGATAAATTTAGCTTCAGCGTAAGTTACTATTCCAATTTGCCAAGCAGAACTAGCGAAACCATTTTGGGTATTATCATCTGGATAACCAAAACCTGCTATGTAAGATGTTTTAACAGAATCGATATCATCAACAGCATTCCCAGTATAGCCACCATTTACATCTTCACCTACCATGAAAGGTAATCTAGGGTCATTGTTATTAACTAAATTATCTACAAAATATTTACCCATTTTGATATAATTCTCACGGCCGTTTTCAAATGCAAACCATTGGTTCCATGAGTTTGGTTTGTCAAGGAATAATGTATTAGCGTCATCACCATTTGATGTCATTCCAGCGAGCGTTATATAATCAAGAGCTTTTTGAGCATTGCTAGCATTAACTGCCGTTAATCTTAAAGCATATCTTGCTTTTAATACATAAGCAACTTTAGTCCATTTTTTTATGTCTCCCGCAAAGACGAAGTCAGCTTTTGAAGGTAATTCTTCGTTGCTTGCTGCAGGTTTTTGGAAATTTGCAAGAGCTTTGTCTAGAAGCCCCTGAATTCTGTCATAAATTTCTTGTTGCGTATTGTATTTTGGAGTTTTATTTCCAGTTTCTTCAGCAAGAAAAGCTTCATCATAAGGTACATCACCCCACATGTCTGTAGCGTATCCTAAATTTATAGCTGACAAGATTTGTCCAATACCATTATAGTATGGATAGTTTGCTGCAAAATCTCGGTTCAAGATATGCCCATTCATTAAGGTAGTTCCGTAGATAAGATTCCATTCGTTGTTAACGTCACCTTCGTTTACAACATATAAACCAGCTGCTCCAAATTGACCTATACTAGTTCCTTGTAGATGTTGTGTGAAAACTCCTGAATATCTCATTACTCCACTGCTGTGAGTTTGGAAAGTTCCAAGCTCCATCGCTGATAGCAATAATTTCGGATTACTTGTGTTTGGGTCGTTTGGGTTGATATTAAATTCATCTAATTCTGTTTGACAGCTCACAAGTAAGCTAACGCTAAAAGCTACGAGAATTATTTTTTTTATATATTTTTTCATTTTTATTTTATTTAAAATTAGAAGCTTACACGTAGACTCATTATAAATGATTTGCTACCAGGATTATTGAAATAATCTAATCCATTAATTCTAGAACCAGCTCCTGTTAAACTAGTTTCTGGATCTACTCCTTTATAGTTTGTGTTAAGCCATAAGTTTCTTCCAGTAAGAGATATTTGTGCAGCGCTTAAGAAAGGGAATTGTTTTACATTGAAATCGTAAGCAATATTTACATCACGTAATCTAATCCAGTTTACATCTGTTACTGCTTCTTCAGCTGCAGCTAAACTAGAGTCACCTTTAAAGTTTTGAAAATAACTTTTAGCAGAGATTTCTTGTGTATTTTGAGTTCCATCTTCTTTTACACCAGGTATAATGTAAGTATGTTCTCTATCAGCTGATGCTTCAGACACACCAATTGTATTTAATCTAGCTCCAGTTCCATTGTAAACTACACCACCTTGTCTAAAGTCTAATAATGCAGATAATGTTACTCTTTTGAAAGAGAAAGTATTTCTAATTCCACCTGTCCAGTTTGGAGCAGAGTTTCCTAAGTTTCCTTTTACGGGGTCTAATTTGGCTAAACCATTAGTACCAATAACTATTTGACCATTTGCATCACGTAACCATTTTGTTCCGTAAAAACTTCCTAGTGGTTGACCTTTAACTGCATAATATCCAATTGAAGTAAATGCTGGTTCTATAGATATTTCTGGTAAACCACCTGCGATATCTGTAACTTCATTTTCGTTTTTAGCCCAGTTTAAGTTAATGTTCCATTGAAATGGGTTACTTTTTTTGAAAATATCATAACCTAGTTCAAGTTCAATACCTTTGTTTCTTAGTTCTGCAGCGTTTTTATATTGAAAAGCATAACCAGAAGATTGCGCCAATGGTACGTCAATTAATAGATCTTTAGATGTCTTGTAGTATAGGTTTAAGTCTACTGATAAACGATTATCTAAGAACTTAGCACTTAATCCTAAATCGTGACCTAGTACTCTTTCTGGTTTTAGATCAGGGTTACCTAAACGACCTTGTACAGCCATACCATTTACTCCATTGTAAGGGAAGCTTAAACCGTCAGTGAAGCCATCTGTAAGGCTAGGTTGACTGTAAACACTTTTTGTACGGTAAGCAATTGGTGCAATACCTACTTCTCCGTATCCATAACTTAATTTTACAAAATTAGTTAGACCAAAAGTGTTTGATAGAATCCATGATGCGGTTCCAGAAGGGAATACAGCGCTTCTAACATTGTCTCCATAAGTTGATGACCATTCTTTACGAACCGTACCAGATATGAAAAGTTGATCTTTAATGTCGAAATCTACTTGTGCAAATATTGCTCTTGAAATTGTGTTTTCTTCTACGTTTGAAGCATACAATTCTGTAGCATTACTTAGGTTGTATAATCCTCTTACTGAAAGATCTTTACCTCTTGCGAATATATCTAAATATTGTGTAGAGCGTAAGTTAAGTCCAGCAGTATAGTTGATTTTTAACCATTCTGATTTTATTGGTAATAAACCTGTAGCAATTAAATCACCATAATAGTCTTTGTTTGTGATGGTGTTAAAGGCTACTTCTCCAATTCCTCCTAGGTTATCTCCATTTGATGAAATTGCATATATCTGTTTACGAGTATCAGAATAGGCATCGATACCTGCTTTTGCAGTTAAAGACAACCATTCAGCATGGCTGTAAGTTAAGAAGATGTTTCCTAATGCACGATTAACATCACTTGTAGCAGGGTTTTCGTTTACAGTAAAGTATGGGTTGTCATAACTTGCGAAATAATTTGTGTTATTTCCGAATTCGTCTTTATAATTTCTTAAGTCATAATTAATAGGAGAACGTAATAAACTCAACATTACTCCAGAAGTATTACTACCATTTTGAACTAGAGTGTTAGTAGTATGAGTGTATTGCATACTAGCTCCAGCTTTCCAGCTTTCGTTTAGTTTTAAATCTCCTGAAAGTCTGATTGTATTTCTTTTTAGACCACTCTCTGGAATCATCCCTGTTTGAGTTACGTTACCATAAGAAGCTCTAAAAGTTGCTTTTTCATCTCCACCGTAAAAAGAAATGTTATTTGTATGTGTTAATCCATCTTTGAAGAAGTTACCAACGTTATCATAAGTAGGTAATCCTAATGATGCTGCTGAAGGTCCCCAACTTTGAGGTGTTCTTGGGTCTGGAGCAGTTCCAGTATTAACAGTACCTTGTATGTATTTGTTTTGTCTTGAAGGTAATTGACTTACTCTATCTATTGCTAATGAAGTATTAAAATCAATTCCTATACCTTTTCCATTTTTACCTTTTTTTGTAGTATAAATGATTACACCATTACCAGCTCTTGCTCCGTATAATGCTGCAGCAGCAGGCCCTTTAAGAACAGTAACACTTTCGATATCGTTAGGGTTGATGTCTAATGCTCTGTTTGAGTTGTTAATCCCTGATAAGTTTGAATTGAAAGGGTTGTCACCAGCTGTAGTTTGAGTTGTAGTATTGTCGATTGGTATACCGTCAACTACTATTAATGGGTCGGTTGTACCAGTAATAGTATTAGCACCTCTAATAATAATTTTACTAGAAGCACCAGGAGTTCCTCCAGATCCAATGATTTGTACCCCAGCAGCTTTACCAGCTAATGCTTGAAGAACGTTTTGTTCTCCAGATTTGGTGATTTCATCTGCTGATACTTTAGATACTGCGTATCCAAGTTTTTTTTCGTCTTTTTTGATACCTAATGCGGTTACAACCACACCTTCAAGTTCTACTGAGTCATCTTTTAGTTTGATGTTAACATTTGTACTAGTAGCTGTAATCTCTTGGGTTTTCATCCCAATGTAGCTAAAAACTAATACTTGACTTGAAGTAGCTTTGATAGAGAACTTTCCATCAAAATCAGTTTGTGTTCCAGTTTTTGTCCCTTTAACTAATACGCTTACGCCTGGTAAAGGCATGCCAGAATTGTCGGAAACAATACCCGAAACAGCTCTTTCCTGCGCAAAAGTTAGTTGCGCAACTAGTACTAATAGTAGTACTAAGAATCCATTGAACTTTAGTTTCATTATTTAAATATTTTGAATTAGTTTCACAAAAATCTTAATAATTTGTTAATCTACCTAATGATTAGCTCGAAATTTATTTAAATATTTCTTAATTAGTTTATATTTCTTGTTAAAATTGTATTTTTTTTGTAGGTTATTATTTGCTTTATTAGCTATAATTAAGTTAAATATATATGTAATTTTGTTTTATTTGTGTTTTTTGTTGATTATAATTAAGTTTTGTTTATTTAAAATGATTTGTTTTCATTAGTGTTAAAAAAAGCAAAACACTTTGTTTTTAAGTGCTGTTTTAGCTAAATCAAGGTATTTTTAGCTTGTGTTTTTTTTATGCTATATGTTTTTTATATGTTAAATAGCATTGGTATTCTATGCTAGACTTGTTTAAAGTTTTTATATTTTAGTTAATTTAAGGTTTTGCCGGTTTTCGGTTCTTAAAGTTGAAGATTTAATATTTACTGTTATTTTTGTTAAAGAAAAACAATATTCGTAATCATTGTGTTTATTTTAGAGAGATTTTTTTTGTTAATTTTGAAGTAGTATTTGTGAGTCTTTTTAAAGAACAAGTGTATGTTGGGTGGTTTTTTAATGTTTTTAATTGATAAAAAAAAAGATGTACTCATTCCGTGGTGTGTGATTTTAAGATAGATTGTTTAATGAAATTTCAAGACTATCTTTTTGGAATTCTTCTTTGTTGATTCCTGGAATTTCAACATCAAGAAGATGTTGTATTTGTTTCTTATGAATTTAAATTTGTAGCTAATTCATATTGTTGAAGAAATTTTTTTTATGAGAGCAAGGGCAGTTTTAATAACAAATGTCAGGAAGTGAGATTTGAACTTGTTTCAAACATACGAAGTGTGATTAAAATGCTGTAAATGATAGAACTTCTAGTGTAGGGTTGAGAGGTAATATTCCTGTATGCTCAAATGTGTCTTTGGAGTTTTTTTTCTTTTTCTTTAAGGGAAAGAATGGAGTAGGTATTAAGCTTGGGTTGACTATGTGTTGAATAGTCGTTTTATAGAAAGAGCCAAGTTTAAAAATAGGGCTTCATTAAAAAAAGTCTATACTTGCAATTGAAGAAATTGCAAGTATAGACTTTGTGTTATTATGTAAGAGAGGAAAAATGAAATTAATTTTTTTTAAAAGAACTCACCTTTTCTAATCTTGCAATGTATTTAGGGGATTAATTTCGTTGGCGTACAGCTTCATATAAAAAAGCCCCACAAGCAACGGACACATTTAGCGAACCAATTGTTCCGAACATTGGTAGTTTTGCTTTTTCGTCAACAATTTTTAAAACTGAGGGATTGATTCCTCTGTCTTCAGAACCCATGATGATTGCTACAGGTTCATTTAGAGTAATATCATAAATATTTTGATCTGTTTTTTCTGTAGCAGCAACAGTTTTTATTCCTGAAGCCTGAAGGTAAAAAATAGCATCTTTTATGTGTTCTACTTTACAGATTGGTACATTGAATACCGCGCCAGCTGATGTTTTAACTGTGTCTCCATTTACAGGAGCTGAGCCAGACTTTTGAACAATAATTCCATTTACACCGGTGCATTCCGCAGTTCTAATAATAGCTCCAAAGTTTCTTGCATCAGATATTTGATCTAATATTAAAAATAGGGGAGTGTTTCCAGATGCAACTGTTGAATCTACTAGGTGTTCTAGTTCGATAAATCCAATTGGCGATATTGTTGCAACGGCGCCTTGATGATTATTTGGGGTAAGTCTGTTTAGCTTTTCGACAGGAACATAAGAAAAGTTGATGTTGGCTCTTTTCATCACTTTCATCAAATCTTTCATTAATTCTCCAGAGATCTCTTTTTGTATAAAGACTTTATCTACTTCTTTGCCTGATTGTATCGCTTCTATGATAGCTCTTATTCCGAATATTTGATGTTCTTTTTCCATGCGACAAATATAGATATAATGTTTATAAAAAAAAAACCACCCATAAAAAGGGTGGTTTTTAAAATGGTATTGGATTTGTAGATTATTTTTATTTATCCCAGAATATTTTTGTAGATAATTTGTCTCCTCCAATTGCAGTTGCAGCTGCATTATAATTTGTTGCATTTAAGGTTTGTTCTCTGATAGGGTATGCCATTCTTGATGGTACTTTTCCTTCAGCAGCAGCGTCTGCGTTTGAAGGAGGTGTAAGAACAGGGAAGTTTAGTCTTCTTGTAGAAGTCCATCCTTCAAAGCCTCTGTTGAATAAAGCATACCATGCTTGTTCACCTACTCTTTGTTGCCATGTTCCTGTTGCTGTAGCATAAGCAACAGCTGGTTGAGCTAAATAGGCATTAGCATCTGCTGGAGATATGCCCCAGTCATCCATAGATGCTCTAATTGCAGCTTCATAATGAGAGGCTACATCACCTCCTACGGCTACTCCTCTTCCTGCAGCTTCAGCCAATAAGAATTCTACTTCAGCATAATCTAACAATGTACCGCTGAAATCTGGTGCTTTGATTTTGTTGCTAGCATGAGTGTATTTAGATTGTGAGTTTTTTGTTCCAACGATACCACCTCTGTAGCCTGTTACTGTTATTAAGTCTCCAGTAACTGGGTCTGTGTCTTTGTAAGTTGGTCTAAAATATGCAGTTTTTCTTGGGTCGTTTAATGTTACTAATGCATCAACAAATGGTTTTGCAACAACAAAATCATTTCTTCCTGAGAATACCATATCAACATAAAGTGGATTGGTGTTAGGAAGGTTTAGCATATAAGGTAGTTTGGCATTATCAGCATTGGAAGTGAATCCGCCTGCGGCACCTGATATAATTGTAGCGTCTGCAATTGCAGCTTCTAAACCTGATGCTTTAAGATTAATTCCTAATTTTAATTTAATGCTATTCGCAAATTTAATCCAAGCATCTAAGTCATCTTTATAGATTACTTCAGCATCGCCAAATGCAGGATATGTTGTGTCTAGGTTTGCAATATCTTTGTTTAGGCGAACTATAAGGTCTTTGTAGATGTCTACAGCTTTATCATATTTTGGCAGGTAATTTGCAGATCCTTGCAATGATTCAGTATAAGGTACATCACCATAAGTGTCAACAAGTATTTGATAAGTATAAACCATTAAAATATCAATTAATATCAATTGATTTTTCTTAGTGATTGTTTTTTGTGTGAATTCTAAATCGGTAGGGGAGATTACATCTTTTTCAAGAAATGCTTTTGCTTGAGCTAAGTCGGCTAAAGATCCGGCATAAAGTCTGTCCCAGTGATTATCGGAGATTTTACGGGTAACCCAGTTGTAAATTGATTCATCCAGATAAGTTGTTTCTGTCCATTGTTGGTTAACCAACCTAAATATGTTTCTGTTTACATTCGTATTAACAAGTTGTTCTGTAAGTGCTTTTTCTGCATTTGTGAAAAGAGTGCTTGCGGGTACAACAGAAGGGTTTTTTTCGTCGACATTTAAATCTGTTAGGCCATTATCATCACAAGAAATTGTGAGGATTAAGATTCCTAAAGCATATATTAATTTTTTCATTTTTCTTGGTATTAAAATTTGAATGTTAAGTTAAATCCAATATCTCTTGTAGTTGGAAGAGATCCTACAGAATAACCTCTTGAGCTATTTCCTGAAGATAATCCACTTTCTGGATCTGCATAAGGTAGATTTTTACTGATTATCCATAGATTAGAACCTAAAAGACTTAAAGAAGCAGCGTTGATAAATGTATTTTCGAACATGCTTTTAGGGAAGTTATAGGTAATAGATACTTCTCTTAGTTTTACAAATGAAGCGTCATAGATAAAAGCTTTATTTGGAGCAGCTTGATATCCTACACTATTTGCAACTGATCCGCCTTTGGTTTTTACTGTGTTTGGAGATCCATCAGGTGCTACACCTTGATTTAGTACTCCGTTTTCTCTCATATCACCTATAGCAGTTTCTTTGTATAGTCCTGATGCGAGACCATAAGACATATCAAGTGAGAAGATATCTCCTCCTTTTTGAGTGTCAATTAAAAATCCAAATGAAAGGTTTTTGTAATTGAATTTATTTCGAATACCACCAATCCAGTCTGGAGTAACGTTTCCAATTGTATTAGCTGAAGAGGTTGTTATCATGTACTTTCCATTAGATTGGTCTATAGTACGTTGTCCGTTTGTGTAAACGTAATCAGTACCTTTAAGTGCTCCATAAGCTTCTCCTGGTGCAGCGTTAATTGTAACACCACTTTGGAAAGAACCTAATTGAAGGTTGTCTAGACCGTTTGGTAATGAAATAACTTTACTTTTGTTGTTTGACCAGTTTATAATTACTTCCCAGCTAAAATCTTTTGTTCTTATTGGAGTTCCGTATAATTGGATTTCAAAACCTTTGTTTTCTATGTCTCCTCCATTAACGACTCCGTTAGTGTATTGAGATGCAGAAGAAACTGCTGCTGAAACAATTTGATCAACTGAGTTTGTTTTGTAGTATGTAACATCAAATCCTAAACGTCTGTCTAGTAAACTTGCTTCTAGACCAACTTCGAAAGATTTTGTTCTCTCTGGTTTAAGGTTTGGGTTTTTGTTGATGCTGCGAAATGGAGTTAGTAATGCATTCGTGTATAAAGGTTGACCTTGGAAGTTTGAAACTCTGGTGTAGGTATTGTTTAATTGTAATGCATCAGCATCATTTCCTACTTCTGCATAGTTGACTCTGAATTTTCCTAAGTTTAACCAATTTGCTTTTACTAGGTTGGAGAATAAAAATGATCCTGAAACAGCTGGATAAACGTATGAATTGTTATCTGATGGTAATGTAGATGAGACATCTCTTCTTATAGAGGCATCAACAAAATAGGTGTCTAAATAGCCAATAGAACCTTGTGCGTAAAGACCATTAACACCGGATGATATTTTAGCTTCTTTTGGGAAAGGTAAATCTAAACGAGAATTAGATAGAGCATAAATTCCTGGTGTAACCAAGCCTCCTATTGTAGAGGAAAGAACATTGTCTCTGTCGTTTCTTCTTACGTTCATACCAAGTACTCCGTTTAAGCTTATATCAGATCCAATTTTTTTATTGAAATTTAACATTAGGTCATAATTCACTTCTTGGAAGTTGATATCGTTTCTTTGGTATCCTGATGCTTCGTCAACTGGAGAAAGGCCAAATCCTGATGCAATTGATCCTACTGCTCTTCTTTCTTCTTGAAGTTGTTTGTAAGTGTCTAATGAAACTCTTCCTAAAGCACTCAGCCAAGGAGTAATTTCATAGTTAAGAGATGCATAACCAAATAAACGGGTTCTGTCATCTGATGAGTAGTTTTGATAGCGGGTAAAGTATGGGTTGTCCCAGTAAGCTGGTTTTAGACCTGCTGGATCTGTTGGATCAGCCCAGTTCCATGTTACGTTTTGACCTCCTGATGCAAAGTATACGTCTTTTTGAGCTTGAACATCAGTGTTGGTTTGCCACCATTGTCTGAAATTACCCATTATGTTGTCATTGTAACCAGTAGAGTTTCTACCTGTTGTGCTTTGTAGTGTAACCGAAGCATAAGCATTTGCAGTTAACTTATCAGTTACTTTTTGACTGAATCTTGCGCTTAATTGATTCTTTTTTAATTCACTGTTTGGTAAAATACCAGTTTGATTAGTATTAACGTAAGACATAGAAAGGCTAGATCTGTCAGTTGATTTCTCAAGAGAGATACTGTTTACGAATGTATTAGCGTTGTTAAAGAAAGTTACTGGTCCGTTTTTAGCAGCAGTCCATGGAGTTGCTTTTCCGAAATTTGGAGAAAAAGGTGTGAAAGCATCCCATTGGTAAACTAATTGGTTGTCGAAGATGTCTCCGTCAGAGGCATCATTTGAAGTGTCTACTGTGTCAGGTGTTCCAGTTCCTAAAAACGAAGAACCAAAGCCATATCCAGATCCGTATCTATTTTGATATGTTGGGAATGTTGATTTGTCAATTGTTCCGTTAGTATATCCGCTTGAAAAAGTGAAACCAATTTTGTTATCATTTGTTTTTCCTTTTTTAGTAGTAACCATTACAACTCCATTTGCGGCTCTTGATCCATATAATGCTGTTGCAGCTGCTCCTTTAAGGATATTGATGCTTTCAATGTCTTCTTGGTTGATATCTGATGCATTATTACCATAATCATATCCACCTCCTCCAACTTGTTGTGAAGTTGCATTTGAATTAGAGTTGTCAATTGGTACCCCGTCAATAACCCAAAGAGCTTGATTGTTTCCGGTAAGTGATTTACTTCCTCTTATTACAACATTTGTAGATCCTCCGAAGTTGTTGTTTCTTGAAACTTCTACACCGGCAGCTTTTCCAGATAATAAATTAGCGACGTTTGTGTTGCCTGCACCTCCACTTAAATCCTTGCCTGAAATTTGTTGGGCTGCATATCCAAGAGATTTTTTTTCTCTTTTAATACCCATTGCTGTTGTTACTACAACGCCTTCTAGTTCTAATGCGTCTCCTGATAATTTTGTGTTTATCGTAGATGTACTAGCTGCTATTTCTTGGGTTTTCATTCCAATATAGCTAAAAACCAAGATTTGACTTGGTGATGCTTTGATGGAATATTTACCATCAAAATCTGTTTGTGTTCCGCTTTTTGTTCCTTTGACTAACACGCTCACGCCTGGTAAAGGCATTCCTGCGTTGTCAGAAACAACACCCGAAACAACTCTTTCTTGCGCAAAGGTTAGCTGCGCTATTAGTAGTAATAGTACTACTAAAGATCCGTTGAAATTTAGTTTCATTTTTAATTATTTTGAATTAGTAATACAATATTCACAATAATTTATTATCTATCCTAATATTATGTTAATGAATTTTTCATTACCCTTTAAATTTAACATTTAAATATATTTTAACGAAAGGCTAATCATGTTGGTTTTTTTCTTGTCAAATGGCTATTTTATTGAGTTTATTTGAATTTTTTTCTTATTATTTTTATTATAAATGTTAGAATTTAACATTGTATGAAATGTTAAGGATGCTGTTGTTGAATTTTATCTTGTTTTCTGTTGTGCTGCCATTTGCAAGTGTGATTTTTAGTAATCCGTTTCTTGTTATCATTCCTAATCCAAGACCAATGCTTATTAGGTTGGTTGTTTTTTTATTGTTTTCTGGAGAAGTTTTGTCTTGATATATGCCGTAATCTAGAATGGTGTGTAAGTAGAGGTTTGAAGATGTTAGATATCGATATTCAGTTATAAGTAAATTTGTATTATTTCCTTGGAGGCTATTTTCTGCAAATCCACGTATTGAATTTATACCTCCAAATCGATATAATTCATTTGTTAAATAATTATCGCTAAATAAGTAATAGCTTTTGCTTCTTATGAATAGGCTATTTTTTGTGTTTAAGTAAAAAATGTTGATTAAGTCAATGTTGGCGTAGTATTGTTTGTTTTCGTTTGATTCGTCTGTTGTGCTGTTTGTATTTGTTCTTTTCCCAAGGCCGGCAGTTATAGTTATGTTAGTCTTCTCTGGAGATGCGAAATTCTCAGGAGTTATTTTTTTGTATTCGAAAGTGCTTGTTGTGAAATGGTTTTTATAATCTTGAATTAAGCTGCTATTGGTGTTTTGTATGTCGCTTGATTCAGTAGATTGGTAGCCAAGATATATATGTGAGTTGTATTTTATGTAATAACCTAGGGCTATTGCGGTTTTTGTATTTTGAAAAATACTGTCTTGTTTGAAAATTTCTAATTCAGCTTTTAAGCTTGTGGGGGTTTTGAATAGATAAGGAATTTCTAGTTTGGTTCTGAATGTGGTTTGTTTGTTTCCGTCACTTTTCCAATATAAAGAAAATTGTTCTCCGCTGCGAAGGGTGTTTTCTAAGTTGATGTCGAGATAACCGTTTAGGGTGATTTTTTTATTTTCATCATTAGAGAAACCTATGTAACCGTCGAATGTGTTGGCTTTTCTTTTTTCGAGGTAGATATAGATTTTTGTTGAATCTTTTGTGAATAGGAGCTCAGGGAATTTGCTTTGTTTTACAAAAGAGAGCTTTTCAAAATCGTTGTAGATTTCTGTGGCAGTTTCCTGATTGAATATTTTTCCGGTGTATTTTTTTTCAAATTGTTTTAAGTGACCTTTTGGAAAAATATTTGATTGGTTGTTCTGTGTGTAGTTCAGGATGATTGAATTGATTTCTCTTTTCTTTTCGTTTTTAAATTCTAAGTCAGCATAAAGGGTGTTTTTCTTTCGATGGATATTTATGAGTTTTAGTTTTGTGAAGGCGTATCCTAAATGTTCGAGCTGGTTTAGTTTTTTGTTTAAGAGTGATTCAATTTCCTCGTATGGGGCTATTATGGTGTCGTTTATTGTGTTTGGGAATACAGTTTTGAGAATTGGGTTTTCTTTACCTATATATATATGTATGGAGTTGGTTTTTTCTTTTAAACTGAATGTTATAGTAAATGTGCTGTCGTTTATGCGGTTATTGGCGATTATTTTGTTGTCAATGTATCCTTTAGTAGATAGCTTTTCTGAGAATAATTGTATTTCATCATTGATGGATTTTGTTGTTTTGTGTTTTTTTAAATAGGATATTGAATCTATGATTTTGTCTTCAACAGTGTTTTTTCCAGTAATCTTTAATTCAAAATGCTGCGCATAACATTGTAGGCTAAGAAAGATTATCAGGAAAAAAGAAAGAAGTGTTTTCAAGTTTAAAAGTGTTTTATTAAATGTAATGCAAATATCTAATCTTTGAGAATAAAAACATAAGGTTAAATAATCTTATTGAAAATTAATGTATTAACGTTTGTATAGTGAAAAATATTTTATACATTTGCAACCCCGTAAAAAGCGGGAATTTAATATACATAATAAATTTTTAGTATTAATTATGCCAACAATTCAACAATTAGTAAGAACAGGAAGAACTCAGATGACTAAGAAGAGTAAATCGGTTGCTTTAGATTCTTGTCCTCAAAGAAGAGGGGTTTGTACGCGTGTTTACACTACTACACCAAAAAAACCAAACTCTGCAATGCGTAAAGTAGCGCGTGTACGTTTGACAAATGGTAACGAAGTAAATGCTTACATCCCTGGAGAAGGACACAATTTACAAGAGCACTCGATAGTATTAGTTAGAGGCGGAAGGGTAAAAGATTTACCAGGTGTTAGATATCATATCGTTCGTGGAGCGCTTGACACGTCAGGAGTTGCAGGAAGAACGCAAAGAAGATCTAAGTACGGTGCTAAACGCCCAAAAGAAGCAAAAAAGTAATTTAAACTTTTAAGAAAAAGACATGAGAAAAAGAGCGGCAAAGAAAAGACCACTTTTACCAGATCCGAGGTTTAACGACCAATTGGTAACGCGTTTTGTGAATAACTTAATGTGGGACGGTAAGAAATCTACAGCTTTTAAAGTATTTTATGATGCAATTGACATCATTGAATCTAAAAAGCAAGATTCAGAAAAATCATCATTAGAAATCTGGAAAGATGCTTTAACTAATGTTATGCCTCACGTAGAAGTACGTAGTCGTAGAGTTGGTGGAGCTACATTCCAAATTCCAATGCAAATCAGACCAGATCGTAAAATTTCTATGGCAATGAAGTGGTTAATACTTTATTCTAGAAGAAGAAATGAAAAATCTATGGCTCAAAGGTTAGCTTCAGAATGTTTAGCTGCGGCTAAAGAAGAAGGTGCTGCTGTTAAAAAGAGAATGGATACTCATAAGATGGCTGAAGCTAATAAAGCATTCTCTCACTTTAGATTTTAATTCATAAGAAATGGCTAGAGATTTAAAATATACAAGAAATATTGGGATTGCTGCTCATATTGATGCTGGTAAAACAACAACAACTGAGCGTATTCTTTTTTATACAGGGAAAACACATAAAATTGGTGAAGTACATAATGGTGCTTCTACAATGGACTGGATGGAGCAAGAAGCAGAAAGAGGTATTACAATTACTTCAGCTGCTACAACTTGTGAATGGAGTTTCCCAACAGAGCAAGGTAAAGCTTTGCCAGAATCAAAACCATATCATTTTAATATTATTGATACTCCAGGACACGTTGATTTTACTGTAGAGGTAAATCGTTCTTTACGTGTACTTGATGGGTTGGTTTTCTTGTTTAGTGCTGTTGATGGTGTTGAGCCTCAATCAGAAACTAACTGGAGACTTGCTGATCAATACAGAGTTCCTCGTATGGGATTTGTTAATAAAATGGATAGACAAGGTTCTAACTTTTTGAATGTATGTCAGCAAGTTAGAGACATGTTGAAGTCTAATGCAGTTGCAATCACTTTACCAATTGGTGAGGAGAATGATTTCAAAGGTGTGGTTGATTTGGTTAAAAATCAAGCTATTATCTGGCATGATGAAACTCAAGGAGCTACTTTTGATATTGTGCCTATCCCTGAGGATATGCTTGCAGAGGTAAAAGAATATAGATCTATACTTATTGAAGCAGTTGCTGATTACGATGAGAATCTTCTTGATAAGTACATGGAAGATGAGAGTTCTATTACTGAAGAAGAGATTAATAATGCTTTAAGAGCTGCTACTATAGATATGGCAATCATTCCAATGCTTGCTGGTTCTTCTTTTAAAAATAAAGGAGTTCAGTTTATGTTAGATGCTGTATGTAAGTATTTACCATCTCCAATGGACAAAGAAGGTATCGAAGGAATTCATCCTGATGATGCTGAATTGTTAGAAGAAGATCAAACAAAAATTATTCGTCGTCCAGATGTAAAAGAGCCATTCGCTGCTTTAGCATTTAAAATCGCTACTGACCCTTATGTTGGTCGTTTAGCTTTCTTCCGTGCTTATTCAGGTCGTTTGGATGCGGGTTCATATATTTTGAACACTCGTTCTGGAAACAAAGAAAGAATTTCTCGTATTTATCAAATGCACGCTAATAAGCAAAATCCTATCGATTATATCGAGGCTGGAGATATTGGTGCGGCAGTTGGATTTAAAGATATTAAGACTGGAGATACAATGTGTGATGAAAAACATCCAATTATTCTTGAGTCAATGAAATTCCCTGCGCCGGTAATTGGTATTGCAATTGAGCCTAAAACTAAGGCTGACGTAGATAAAATGGGTATGGCTTTGGCTAAATTAGCTGAGGAGGATCCTACGTTTACAGTTAGAACAGATGAGGCTTCAGGGCAGACTATTATATCAGGTATGGGTGAGCTTCACTTGGATATCTTGATTGATCGTATGAAACGTGAATTTAAAGTTGAAGTGAACCAAGGTGAGCCTCAAGTTGAATACAAAGAAGCATTTACAAAAACTGCTACACATAGAGAAACATATAAGAAACAATCAGGAGGTCGTGGTAAATTCGGAGATATCGTATTTACACTTGGGCCAGCTGACGAAGTTGATGGTAAAGTTCCTGTAGGATTGCAGTTTATTAATGCTGTAAAAGGTGGTAACGTTCCTAAGGAATATATTCCATCTGTAGAAAAAGGTTTCCGTGAGGCTATGAAAACTGGTCCTTTAGCAGGATACCAAGTTGATAGTTTAAAAGTAACTTTAACTGACGGATCTTTCCACCCTGTCGATTCAGATGCGCTTTCTTTTGAGTTAGCAGCTAGAATGGGGTATAGAGAAGTAGCTAAAGCTGCTGGAGCAATCATTCTTGAGCCAATCATGAAAATGGAGGTTATTACACCAGAAGAAAACATGGGAGATATCGTAGGTGATATTAACCGTCGTAGAGGTCAGGTTAATGACATGGGTGATAGAAATGGTGCTAAAACTATCAAAGCTGATGTGCCTTTGTCGGAGATGTTTGGTTATGTAACAACATTAAGAACACTTTCGTCTGGTAGAGCAACATCTACAATGGAATTTTCACACTACGCTGAAACGCCTTCTAATATTTCAGAAGCAGTTATCAAAAAAGCAAAAGGAAACGCTTAATCTTTAAGAAAATGAGTCAAAAAATCAGAATAAAACTAAAATCTTACGATCACATGTTGGTAGATAAATCTGCTGAAAAGATTGTAAAAACAGTTAAGAGTACCGGTGCTGTTGTAACAGGTCCAATTCCGTTGCCAACACATAAAAAACTTTTCACTGTACTACGTTCTCCGCACGTTAACAAAAAAGCGAGAGAGCAATTTGAAGTAATGTCATATAAGAGATTAATTGATATTTATTCATCTTCATCTAAAACTATTGATGCTCTAATGAAACTTGAATTGCCAAGTGGAGTAGAAGTTGAAATCAAAGTTTAAGTAGTTCAAGAGTAAAAAAGGACGCTGTTTTTAAGCGAAAAATATTTTTTTTGGTTTGTGTGTAAATAAGTTATACTTTTGCACCTCTTAAAAAATAGGATTCGGTTAAAAGCTGCGTTCTATATTTATATTTAATAATTAATAATTAATATTTATGTCTGGGTTAATTGGTAGAAAAATCGGCATGACTAGTATTTTTGATGAAAACGGGAAAAATATTCCTTGTACAGTAATCGAAGCTGGTCCATGCGTTGTTACCCAAGTCAGAACCAAAGGTGTTGACGGGTACGAAGCGTTGCAACTTGGTTTCGATGACAAAAACGAGAAACATTCCACAAAAGCGGCTTTAGGTCACTTTAAAAAAGCTGGAACTGTAGCTAAGAAAAAAGTCGTTGAATTCCAAGATTTCGCAACAGAGCAAAAATTAGGAGATCTTATTGATGTTTCTATTTTTTCTGAAGGAGAATTTGTAGATGTACAAGGTGTGTCTAAAGGTAAAGGTTTTCAAGGGGTTGTAAAACGTCACGGTTTTGGTGGTGTTGGTCAAGCAACTCACGGTCAACACAACCGTTTAAGAGCGCCAGGTTCTGTGGGAGCTTCTTCTTATCCATCTAGAGTATTCAAAGGAATGCGTATGGCTGGAAGAATGGGAGGAGACAATGTAAAAGTTCAAAACCTTAGAGTTTTAAAAGTAGTTGCTGAAAAGAACCTACTAGTTATCAAAGGATGTGTTCCTGGACATAACAACTCTTATGTAATCATTCAGAAGTAATGGAAGTAAAAGTATTAGATTTCAACGGAAAAGATACTGGAAGAAAAGTTCAACTTTCTGATTCAGTATTCGCAATTGAACCAAATAATCACGCTGTATATCTTGATGTTAAGCAATATTTAGCAAATCAAAGACAAGGTACTCATAAGGCTAAAGAAAGAGCTGAAGTAGCGGGAAGTACACGTAAGATTAAAAAACAAAAAGGAACTGGTACTGCTCGTGCGGGTAGTATTAAAAACCCTTTGTTTAAAGGTGGTGGAACAGTTTTCGGACCAAGACCAAGAAGTTATTCATTTAAATTGAATAAAAACTTAAAGAGATTGGCAAGAAAATCAGCTTTCTCAATTAAAGCAAAAGAAGCAAGTATTGTTGTTTTAGAAGACTTTAATTTTGAAACACCAAACACTAAAAATTTCATTAATGTTTTGAAAGCTTTAGGGTTAGAAAATAAAAAATCTCTATTTGTGTTGGGAGAGTCGAATAAAAATGTATATTTGTCCTCACGCAATTTGAAGGCTTCTAATGTTGTAAGTAGCTATGAATTAAGCACTTACGCTATTCTTAACGCTAATAATTTAGTGCTTTTGGAGAGTTCTTTAGAGGTAATTGAAGAAAATTTAAGTAAATAATAGGAATATGAGCATCATAATTAGACCTATAGTAACTGAAAAAGTAACCAAAGAAAGTGAAGTTTTGAATCGCTTCGGTTTTGTTGTTGACAAAAAAGCAAATAAAGTTCAGATTAAGAAAGCTGTTGAGGCTGCTTATGGAGTAACTATTTTGAGTGTTAACACAATGAATGTAAGACCGGATAGAACTACAAAATACACAAAAAGTGGTTTGATCAGCGGAAAGACAAATGCAATCAAAAAAGCAATTGTTCAAGTACAAGAAGGAGAAACAATTGATTTTTACAACAATATCTAAGATAGAAAAATGTCAGTAAGAAAATTAAAACCTATTACCCCAGGTCAGCGATTTAGAGTTGTGAATGGTTATGACGCCATTACAACTGATAAGCCGGAACGCTCTTTGATAGCGCCGATAAAAAACTCTGGAGGTAGAAATAGTCAAGGAAAGATGACCATGCGTTATACGGGTGGTGGTCACAAGCAGAGATATCGTATTATTGATTTCAAACGTACAAAAGAAGGAATTCCGGCTACAGTGAAATCAATCGAGTATGATCCAAATCGTACTGCATTCATCGCTTTGTTAGCTTATGCTGATGGAGAGAAAACTTATATTATCGCTCAAAATGGATTGAAAGTTGGTCAGAAATTAGTTTCTGGTCCAGAATCTCAACCAGAAATCGGTAATACATTGCCTTTAAGCAGAATTCCTTTAGGAACTGTTATTTCTTGTATCGAATTGAGACCAGGTCAAGGAGCAGTAATCGCTCGTTCAGCTGGAACATTTGCTCAATTAATGGCAAGAGATGGAAAATATGCTACAATCAAAATGCCATCAGGTGAAACAAGATTAATTTTGTTAACTTGTGCAGCTACAATTGGAGCAGTATCTAATTCAGACCACCAATTAGTTGTATCTGGTAAAGCAGGTAGAACAAGATGGTTAGGAAGAAGACCTAGAACAAGACCTGTTGCAATGAACCCTGTCGATCACCCAATGGGTGGTGGTGAAGGTCGTTCTTCTGGTGGACATCCACGTTCAAGAAATGGAATACCAGCTAAAGGTTATAGAACTCGTTCTAAGAAAAACCCGAGTAATAAGTATATCGTAGAACGTAGAAAGAAATAATTAAGATATGGCACGTTCATTAAAAAAAGGACCTTTCGTTCATTATAAGTTAGACAAGAAAGTTCAAGAAAACATTGAAAGCGGTAAAAATGGAGTAGTAAAGACTTGGTCTAGAGCTTCTATGATTACTCCAGACTTTGTTGGACAGACTATCGCAGTTCATAACGGTCGTCAATTTGTACCAGTTTACGTAACAGAAAACATGGTAGGTCACAAATTAGGAGAATTTTCACCAACTAGATCTTTTAGAGGTCATGCTGGAGCAAAAAATAAAGGTAAAAAATAAGAAGCAATGGGAGTTCGTAAAAGAGAAACAGCAGATGCGAGAAAAGAGGCTAATAAGTCTATTGCTTTCGCAAAATTGAATAACTGCCCTACTTCACCTAGAAAAATGCGCTTAGTAGCGGACTTGGTAAGAGGTCAGAAGGTAGAAAGAGCACTTAACATCTTAAGATTCAGTTCTAAAGAAGCTTCAAGAAAATTAGAAAAACTATTATTATCTGCAATCAACAACTGGGAGCAAAAAAATAGTGAAGGTAATTTAGAAGAAGCTGGATTATTTGTTAAAGAGATCAGAGTAGATGGTGGAATGATGTTGAAAAGACTTCGTCCAGCACCTCAAGGTCGCGCACACAGAATAAGAAAACGTTCTAATCACGTAACAATCGTGCTTGGGGCTATCAATAACACACAAAGCAATTCTTAAACAGCATGGGACAAAAGACAAATCCAATTGGAAATAGACTTGGTATCATCAGAGGGTGGGACTCAAACTGGTATGGTGGAAATGATTACGGTGATAAACTTGCCGAAGATCACAAAATCAGAAAGTATATCCACGCTCGTTTATCAAAAGCTAGTGTATCAAAAGTAATCATCGAGAGAACTTTAAAACTTGTAACCGTTACTATCACTACTGCTAGACCTGGTATCATTATCGGAAAAGGTGGACAAGAGGTAGACAAGTTAAAAGAAGAACTTAAGAAAATTACAGACAAAGAGGTTCAAATTAACATATTTGAAATTAAAAGACCTGAATTAGATGCTTATCTTGTGGCGACAAGCATCGCACGTCAAATAGAAAGTCGTATTTCTTACAGACGTGCAATCAAAATGGCTATTGCTGCTTCTATGCGTATGAACGCTGAAGGTATCAAAGTTTTGATTTCAGGACGTTTGAATGGAGCTGAAATGGCACGTTCAGAAGGTTTCAAAGAAGGTAGAATTCCTCTATCAACTTTCAGAGCTGATATTGATTATGCACTTGCAGAAGCTCATACTACTTACGGTAGAATGGGAATCAAAGTGTGGATCATGAAAGGTGAAGTTTATGGAAAGAGAGATCTTTCTCCGCTTGCTGGAATGGATAAAAAACAAGCTGGTGGTGGAAAAGGTGGAGATGCTCCTCGTGGCAAATCTAACTTTAATAAAGGTTCAAAACCAGACGCTCGTAAAAGAAAGTAAATTTTTAAACTAAAGAAAAATGTTACAGCCTAAAAGAACAAAATACCGTAAGGTACAAAAAGGTAAAATGAAAGGTAACTCTCAAAGAGGGCATGAACTTTCTAATGGAATGTTTGGTATTAAATCTGTACATGAAGATGGAATGTTCTTAACTTCTCGTCAAATCGAAGCTGCGCGTATTGCTGCAACTCGTTTCATGAAGAGAGAAGGACAATTATGGATCAAAATATTTCCAGACAAACCAATCACTAAGAAACCTCTTGAAGTACGTATGGGTAAAGGTAAAGGTGCAGTAGAATATTGGGCTGCAGTTGTTAAACCCGGAAGAATAATGTTTGAAGTTGGAGGAGTTCCATTGTCAGTTGCAAAAGAGGCTTTACGTCTTGCAGCACAAAAACTTCCAGTAAAAACTAAGTTCGTTGTTGCTAGAGATTTCGAAGCATAATTTATAATATATTATGAAACAATCAGAAATAAAAGATCTTTCTGCAGCGGAGTTGCAAGAAAAACTTAGTCAAACTAAGAAGATATATGCTGACCTAAAAATGGCCCACGCTATTTCTCCAATTGAGAACCCACTTCAAATTAGAAGTGTAAGAAGAACAGTTGCAAGATTGGCTACAGAGTTAACTAAAAGAGAGTTACAATAATTGTATTCTGCTGAAAGATGGAAGAAAAAAGAAATTTAAGAAAAGAAAGAATTGGTGTTGTTACTTCAAATAAAATGGACAAGTCTATTGTTATTGCTGAAGTAAGAAAAGTAAAACACCCATTATACGGTAAGTTCGTGTTGAAAACAAAGAAATATGTTGCACACGACGAAACAAACGACTGTAACATTGGAGATACTGTAAGAATTAGCGAAACGCGTCCTTTAAGTAAATCAAAATGTTGGAGATTAGTTGAAATCTTAGAAAGAGCTAAATAATTATGGTACAACAAGAATCAAGACTAAAAGTAGCAGATAACACGGGAGCAAAAGAAGTTTTAACTATCCGTGTTTTAGGAGGTACCAAAAGAAGGTATGCCTCTGTTGGTGACAAGATTGTAGTTTCTATCAAAGATGCAACTCCAAACGGAAACGTTAAAAAAGGAGCTGTTTCAACTGCAGTTGTTGTACGTACCAAAAAAGAAGTGAGAAGAGCTGATGGTTCTTATATCCGTTTCGATGACAATGCATGTGTTCTTTTGAATGCTGCAGGAGAAATGAGAGGAACTCGTGTTTTTGGTCCGGTAGCAAGAGAACTTCGTGAAAAACAATTCATGAAAATTGTATCATTAGCACCAGAAGTGCTTTAATTCGTTTTAAGATGATAAAGCTAAAAATAAAATCAGGAGATATCGTAAGAGTAATTGCTGGAGACCATAAAGGTTCAGAAGGTAAAGTTTTACGTGTTTACCGTGAGAAAAATAAAGCGATAGTTGAAGGTGTAAACATGGTTTCGAAACATACAAAACCAAGTGCTAAAAACCCTCAAGGTGGTATCGTTAAGAAAGAAGCTTCTATACAAATATCTAACATTTCACTAATTGATCCTAAAACTAAGGAAGCAACTAGAGTTGGTATTAGAGTAGAAGGAGATAAGAAAGTAAGATTTTCAAAAAAATCTAATCAAGTACTATAGTAATGGCATATACACCTAGACTAAAAGAAGAATATAAGAGTAGAGTAATCTCTGCTCTTAAAGAGGAATTCGGATATACAAACGTAATGCAAGTTCCAAAATTGGAAAAAATCGTTTTGAGCCGTGGAGTTGGTGCAGCTGTATCTGATAAAAAACTTATTGACTATGCAGTTGATGAGTTAACAAAGATCACTGGACAAAAAGCAGTATCTACTATTTCAAAGAAAGACGTTGCGTCATTCAAATTGAGAAAAGGGATGCCTATTGGAGCAAAAGTTACTTTACGTGGAGAAAGAATGTATGAGTTTTTAGATAGACTTATTACTTCAGCTTTACCACGTGTAAGAGACTTTAGTGGTATTAAAGCTACTGGATTTGATGGTAGAGGTAATTATAACCTTGGAGTTTTAGAGCAAATCATTTTCCCAGAAATTGATATTGATAAAGTAAACAAAATTTCAGGAATGGATATTACTTTTGTTACTACTGCTCAAACGGACAAAGAAGCAAAGTCATTATTGGCTGAATTAGGTTTACCTTTTAAAAAGAATTAAGACATGGCTAAAGAATCAATGAAAGCCCGCGAGGTTAAGAGAGAAAAAACGGTAGCGAAGTATGCTGAGAAAAGAAAAGCTTTGAAGGAAGCTGGAGATTTTGAAGGATTACAAAAATTACCTAAAAATGCTTCACCAGTTCGTTTGCACAATCGTTGTAAATTAACAGGTAGACCAAGAGGGTATATCCGTCAATTCGGTATTTCACGTGTAACTTTCCGTGAAATGGCTAACAATGGATTAATTCCAGGTGTAAAAAAAGCCAGCTGGTAATTTAAAAAGTTTATAAATTGATTAAAGGTTCAGGAAGCGAGTGCTTCCTGAAAACCATAATCGCAATCAAATACATATGTATACAGATCCTATTGCAGATTATTTGACTAGAGTTCGTAACGCTGTGGCTGCAAACCACAAAGTTGTTGAAATTCCAGCATCTAATCTAAAAAAAGAAATAACTAAGATCTTATTTGATCAAGGTTATATCTTGAGTTACAAATTTGAGGACAACGCTGTTCAGGGTTCAATCAAAATCGCTTTGAAGTATGATAAAGATACTAAAGAGTCGGTAATTAAAGATATCCAAAGAATTAGTAAACCAGGTTTGCGTAAATATGCAGGTGCTGCTAACTTACCTAGAATCCTTAACGGATTAGGAATTGCTATTGTTTCTACGTCAAAAGGTTTAATGACAGGAAAACAAGCTAAGCAATTAAATGTAGGTGGTGAAGTAATCTGTTACGTATACTAATTATAAAGACTATATAAGATGTCAAGAATAGGTAAAAATCCAATTGTAATCCCTGCTGGTACAACTGTAGAAGTTAAAGACGGTATTATTACAGTAAAAGGAAAGAATGGTCAACTTACACAGGAGTTTTCGGATGTAACTGTAAAGGTTGAAGGCGATCAAGTTCAAGTAGAAAGATCGTCTGATCACAAAGATCACAGAGCAAAACACGGACTTTACAGATCATTAATCAATAATATGATTGTTGGTGTAAATGAAGGGTTTACTAAATCTTTAGAGTTGGTAGGAGTTGGTTATAGAGCTTCAAATCAAGGACAAAAGTTAGATTTAGCTCTTGGATATTCTCACAATATTGTTTTAGAAATTGCTCCTGAAGTAGTTTTAGAGACAATATCTGAAAAAGGTAAGAACCCTATCGTAAAATTAACATCAATTGATAAACAACTTTTAGGTCAGGTTGCGGCAAAAATTAGAGGTTTCCGTAAGCCAGAACCATATAAAGGAAAAGGTGTTAAATTTGTAGGTGAAGTATTAAGAAGAAAAGCAGGTAAATCAGCTTAAAAAATAAGATTATGTCATTAACAAAATCTGATAGAAGACAGAGAATTAAATTCAGAATTAGAAAAACGATTAGTGGTTATGCTACTAAACCAAGACTATCTGTATTTAGAAGTAACAAAGAAATTTACGCACAACTTATTGATGATGTAAATGGAGTTACTTTATTGGCTGCCTCTTCAAGAGAAAAAGAAATAGGTAAAGGTACGAACGTAGAAATTGCTAACGCAGTTGGAAAACTAGTTGCAGAAAAAGCGTTAAAAGCTGGAATTGATGCAGTAACTTTCGATAGAGGAGGATACTTATATCACGGTCGTATTAAATCATTAGCAGAAGGCGCAAGAGCGGCTGGACTTAAATTCTAATATATTATGTCTAAATACAAAAATGTAGAATTAGTAAAACCAAGTGGTCTTGAACTTAAAGATCGTCTGGTAAGTGTTAATCGTGTTACTAAAGTTACAAAAGGTGGTAGAGCTTTCGGTTTTTCTGCTATTGTAGTTGTAGGTGATGAAAATGGAGTTGTTGGACATGGATTAGGAAAATCTAAAGATGTTTCTGAAGCAATTGCGAAAGCAGTAGAAGATGCTAAGAAAAATTTAGTAAAAATTCCTTTGAATGGACATTCAGTTCCTCACGAACAAAAAGGTAAATTTGGTGGTGCACGTGTATTCTTAATTCCTGCTTCTCATGGTACAGGAGTTATTGCTGGTGGAGCTGTTCGTTCAGTTCTTGAATCAGTAGGTATTCACGATGTATTATCTAAATCTCAAGGATCATCAAATCCTCATAACGTAGTTAAAGCAACTTTTGATGCTTTATTACAAATGAGAAGCGCTTATACTGTTGCAAAACAAAGAGGTGTTTCTTTAGAAAAAGTTTTTAAAGGTTAATTCAAGGAAATTATGGCTAAATTATTAGTAAAACAAGTAAGAAGCAAAATCAACTGTCCTCTTTCTCAAAAAAGAGGTTTGGAAGCTTTAGGTCTACGTAAAATGGGACAAGTTGTAGAGCATGATTCAAATCCTGCTATCCTTGGGATGATAAACAAAGTTAAACACTTAGTTTCTGTTGAAGAAGCTAAATAACAAATACTGTTATGAATTTAAGTAACTTACAACCAGCTGAAGGATCAACGCACAATCAAAATAAAAGATTAGGTAGAGGAGAAGGTTCTGGAAAAGGTGGCACTGCTGCAAGAGGTCACAAAGGAGCAAAATCTCGTTCTGGTTATTCTAAAAAGATTGGTTTTGAAGGAGGGCAAATGCCACTTCAAAGACGTGTACCTAAGTTCGGTTTCACAAACATCAACCGTAAAGAATACGAAGGTGTAAATTTAGATACGCTTCAATTATTAGTAGACAATGGTATTATTACAGATTCTGTTGATATGACAGTTTATGTAGCTAATCGTCTAGCTACCAAAAATGAAATCGTTAAGATTTTAGGTAGAGGAGAATTGAAAGCAAAATTAAAAGTAACTGCTCACAAATTTACTGCTACTGCAAAAGCTGCTATTGAAGCTGCTGGTGGAGAGGCTGTAACAATATAATTTTTCTATTGTATGAAGAAATTTATTGAATCAATAAGTAATGTTTGGAAAATCGAAGAACTGAAAAATAGAATCTTAATTACTTTAGGACTTCTTTTAGTATATCGTTTTGGAGCACACGTTACGCTTCCTGGAATTGATGCAACGCAATTAACTGGATTAGCGGGACAAACAAAAAATGGTTTAGGATCTATTCTAGACATGTTCACCGGAGGTGCATTCTCTAAAGCTTCAGTTTTTGCTTTAGGTATTATGCCTTATATTTCAGCGTCTATTGTTGTACAGTTAATGGGAATTGCGATTCCGTATTTACAAAAACTTCAAAATGATGGAGAGAGCGGTAGAAAAAAAATTAATCAGATAACACGTTGGTTAACTATTGTTATTACACTAGTTCAAGGACCAACTTACATCTATAATTTATATAGAACATTACCTAGTAGTGCATTCTTACTAGGTTTTAATTCTTTTGAGTTTTTATTTTCTTCTGTGATAATTTTGGTTACAGGTACAATTTTTGCCATGTGGTTAGGAGAAAAAATTACAGATAAAGGTATTGGAAATGGAATCTCATTGTTGATTATGGTTGGTATATTAGCTCGTTTTCCACAAGCTTTTATTCAAGAATTTACAACCAGAGTTACCAATAACAATGGAGGACCAATGTTATTAGTTATTGAAATTATTATTTGGTTATTAGTTATTATTTCTTGTGTGCTGTTAATTATGGCAGTTCGTAAAATCCCAGTTCAATACGCTCGTCGTACAACTTCAGGTGATTATGAGCAAGATTTGATGGGAGGAAATAGACAATGGATTCCACTTAAGCTTAATGCTTCTGGGGTTATGCCAATCATTTTTGCACAAGCAATTATGTTTATTCCTGCAGCTGTAGCTGGATTGTCAAAATCAGATACATCACAATCAATTGTTGGAGCTTTTAGTAATATGTTTGGATTCTGGTATAATTTTGTATTTGCAACTTTAATTGTTGTATTTACTTTCTTCTATACTGCGATTACAGTACCTACTAACAAGATGTCTGACGATTTAAAGAGAAGCGGTGGTTTTATTCCAGGTGTTAGACCAGGAGTTGAGACTTCAGATTTTCTTGATAAAGTGATGTCTTTAATAACTTTCCCAGGATCTTTATTCCTTGCTTTGATTGCTGTGTTCCCAGCCATTGTTGTAAGTTTTATGGATGTACAACAATCTTGGGCAATGTTTTTTGGAGGTACCTCATTAATAATTATGGTTGGAGTTGCAATAGATACTATTCAACAAATCAACTCATACTTGTTAAACAAACATTATGATGGTTTAATGAAGACTGGTAAAAATAGAAAAGCAGTAGCTTAATTTTTATATGGCAAAACAATCAGCAATAGAACAAGACGGATCAATCATTGAAGCATTATCAAATGCGATGTTCCGTGTAGAATTAGAAAATGGACATATTGTAATTGCTCATATTTCTGGTAAGATGCGTATGCATTACATCAAATTATTACCTGGTGATAAAGTGAAACTAGAAATGAGCCCTTACGACTTGTCAAAAGCAAGAATTACTTATAGATATTAAAGGATATTCACTATGAAAGTTAGAGCATCAGTAAAAAAGAGAAGTCCCGAGTGCATCATTGTGCGTAGAAAAGGGAGATTGTACGTAATAAACAAAAAGAATCCTAGATTTAAACAAAGACAAGGATAATTATGGCAAGAATAGCAGGGGTAGATATCCCAAAAAATAAGAGAGGTGTTATAGCACTTACCTATATCTTTGGATTAGGAAGAAGTAGAGCTATTGAGATTTTAGAAAAAGCTCAAGTTAGCCAAGATAAAAAAGTTCAAGAGTGGAATGATGATGAGATCGGAGCAATTCGTGAGGCAGTATCAACTTTCAAGATTGAAGGAGAATTACGTTCTGAGGTTTCTTTAAACATCAAACGTTTAATGGATATTGGTTGTTACAGAGGTATCCGTCATAGATCTGGTCTTCCGTTAAGAGGACAAAGAACTAAAAACAACTCTAGAACAAGAAAAGGTAAAAGAAAAACTGTTGCTAACAAGAAAAAAGCAACTAAATAATAAGTAATATGGCTAAAGCAACTGCAAAAAAACGTAAAGTTATCGTTGAATCAACGGGTGAAGCTCATATTTCTGCCACTTTCAACAACATTATCATTTCTTTGACAAATAAGAAAGGTGAAGTTATTTCTTGGTCTTCAGCTGGTAAGATGGGTTTCAGAGGTTCTAAAAAGAATACTCCGTACGCAGCTCAAATGGCAGCAGAAGATTGTAGTAAAGTAGCTCTTGAGGCAGGACTTAAAAAAGTTAAAGTTTATGTAAAAGGACCAGGAAACGGACGTGAGTCTGCTATCCGTTCTATTCATAACGGTGGAATTGAAGTTACAGAGATTATCGATGTTACTCCAATGCCTCACAACGGATGTCGTCCTCCTAAAAGACGTAGAGTTTAATACTCAAAAATTATAGTATAACCTAGATTGAAAATAGATTATCGAAGGATAAGACCTGAATTCATAATCTCAATCTTAAACAATTTAAAATGGCAAGATATACTGGTCCAAGCACAAGAATCGCTCGTAAATTTGGCGAAGCAATCTTCGGAGATGACAAATCTTTCGAAAAAAGAAATTACCCACCTGGACAACACGGGATGGCTAAAAAAAGAGGAAAAAAATCTGAGTATGCTGTTCAGTTAATGGAAAAGCAAAAAGCTAAATATTCTTACGGAATTTTAGAAAAACAATTCAGAAATTTATTCGAAAAAGCATCAGCTACTAAAGGAGTTACTGGTGAGGTTTTATTACAATTATGTGAAGCAAGATTAGATAATGTAGTTTTCAGAATGGGTATCGCTCCTTCTAGAAGAGGTGCACGTCAAATCGTATCTCACAGACACGTTACTGTAAACGGTGAAGTGGTTAATATTCCTTCTTACCACCTTAAACCTGGTGATAAAGTTGCTGTTCGTGAAAAATCTAAATCTTTAGAGGCTATCGAACGTTCTTTATCTAATTCAAGTCATGTTTATGAATGGATTACTTGGAACAATGATCTTAAAGAAGGAACTTTCGTTTCTGTACCTGCGAGACTTCAAATTCCAGAAAACATTAAAGAACAATTAATCGTAGAGTTGTACAACAAATAATAATTGACTTAGTCGAAATTTATGGCAATATTTAATTTTCAAAAGCCCGATAAAGTTATCATGATCGATTCAACCGATTTTGAAGGTAAATTCGAATTTAGACCTTTAGAACCTGGTTATGGATTGACTGTTGGTAATGCACTTAGAAGAGTTTTGCTTTCAGCATTAGAAGGTTATGCAATTACATCTGTTCGCATAGAAGGTGTAGATCATGAGTTTTCTACTATCTCAGGTGTTGTTGAAGATGTTACCGAAATTATCCTTAATCTTAAACAAGTTCGTTTCAAACGTCAAATTGAAGATATCGATAATGAAGCAGTTACTATTTCTGTTTCTGGTAAAGATCAATTAACAGCAGGTGATTTTCAAAAATTTATTTCAGGTTTCCAAGTACTGAATCCAGACCTTGTTATCTGTAATTTAGATAGTAAAATTAAACTGAATTTCGATTTAACAATCGAAAAAGGTAGAGGATACGTACCTGCTGAGGAGAACAAAAAACAGAATGCTGCAATTGGAACGATTTTTACAGATTCAATTTTTACTCCGGTAAAAAATGTAAAATATGCAATTGAAAACTTCCGTGTTGAGCAAAAGACAGATTACGAGAAATTGGTTTTTGAAATAAAAACTGATGGATCTATTAATCCTAAAGATGCCCTTACTGAAGCTGCTAAAGTTTTAATTCACCACTTCATGTTATTCTCTGACGAAAGAATTACACTCGAGGCTGACGAAATTGCACAAACAGAATCGTATGATGAAGAGTCATTACATATGAGACAATTGCTTAAAACTAAGCTTGTTGATATGGATTTATCTGTGAGAGCATTAAATTGCTTGAAAGCGGCTGAAGTTGATACACTTGGTGATTTAGTATCGTTCAATAAAAATGACCTAATGAAATTCCGTAATTTTGGTAAAAAATCTTTAACTGAACTTGATGAACTTGTTGCAGTTAAGAATTTGACTTTCGGAATGGATTTAGCTAAATACAAACTAGATAAAGAATAATCTAATTCGCTTAGGCGAGTTAAATTTAACATAGCAATGAGACACGGAAAAAAATTCAATCACTTAAGCAGACAGACTGGACATAGAAAAGCTATGTTGGCTAATATGGCTTGTTCTCTTATTGAGCACAAACGTATTAACACTACTGTTGCTAAAGCTAAAGCGCTTAAACAATTCGTTGAGCCTTTAATCACAAAATCAAAAGAAGATACGACTCACAATCGTCGTATTGTTTTTGCATACTTACGTAGCAAATATGCTGTAACTGACTTGTTCAGAGACGTAGCTGCTAAAGTAGGAGACCGTCCAGGTGGATACACTCGTATCATTAAAGTTGGAAATCGTTTAGGAGATAACGCTGACATGGCGATGATCGAACTTGTTGATTTCAATGAACTTTACAACGGAGGTAAAAAAGAAGTTAAAAAAGCAAAAAGCCGTCGTGGTGGAAAAGCAAAGAAAGCTGATGAGACTTCTGAAGCTCCTGCTGCTGATACAGAAACGACAACTGAAGCTTCTGAATAATTATGAAAATAATCATTCAATAAGAATTAAGGATAAACTAGTTACTAGTTTATCCTTTTTTTTTGTTTTTTTGAAACTAAAAATACAATAATCTAACACTTTCCCTTCTTAGGGTTTTATTTTTAGAGATGAATTTTTTAAAAAACCTTGCACTCGCTCTTTTAAAAAATTAAATTTGCAAAATATCTAATTACAAATGAAATATACAACACGACAAAGCGCCATTCTTTTATTAAGTGACGGAACAATTTTTCACGGAAAATCAATCGGAATTAGTGGTACAACTTTTGGCGAAGTTTGCTTTAATACTGGAATGACAGGATATCAAGAAATCTTTACTGATCCTTCTTATTTTGGTCAAATTATGGTTGCTACCAATGCACATATTGGGAATTATGGTGTAAATGATTCAGAAATAGAATCGGATAGCATCAAGATATCAGGATTGGTTTGTAAAAACTTTAGCTTCAACTATTCTAGAGAAGGTGCTTCAGAGAGTTTAGAGTCTTATTTTATAAAAGAAAATCTTATTTGTATCTCTGATGTTGATACAAGAGCATTAGTAAGTTATATAAGAGATAACGGAGCAATGAATGCTGTAATATGTACAGATGGTACTTCTATAGAAGATTTAAAAATTGCCTTGGCAAATGTTCCGAATATGGAAGGGTTGGAACTTGCTTCAAAGGTTTCAACAACTGAACCATATTTTTATGGAGATGAAAATGCAACTTATAAAATCTCAGCATTAGATTTAGGGATAAAGAAGAACATTTTACGCAATCTGGCAAAAAGAGATTGTTATATTAAAGTGTTTCCATACGATTCAACTTTTAAAGATTTATCGGCTTTTAATCCAGATGGATATTTCTTGTCAAATGGACCTGGTGATCCAGATCCATTATTTGGTGCAATTGAAGTGGCTAAAGAAATTTTAGCAAATAATAAACCATTATTCGGGATTTGTTTAGGACATCAAGTTATTGCTTTGGCAAATGGAGTTTCTACCTATAAGATGTTTAACGGGCATCGTGGAATAAATCACCCTGTTAAAAACATCATTACAGGAAAAGGAGAGATTACCTCTCAAAATCATGGTTTTGCAGTTAATAAAGAGGAATTAGATAATCATCCAGATCTAGAGATTACACATTTACATCTTAACGATGAAACTGTTGCTGGTATGCGTATGAAAAATAAAAATTGTTTTTCAGTACAGTACCACCCGGAAGCAAGTCCTGGACCACATGATTCTTCATATTTGTTTGATCAATTTATTGAGAACATAAAAGGGAATTAAACTAAAACGATTGAGTTAATAAATAAAAGTGTTTTATTGCTAAGGAACTTATTTAGTGTCAAATATTTTTATAATTTCGAAAAATATTTATAATTTAATAATAAAAAATAAAAATAATGAGTATTATAATAAAAATTCACGCAAGACAGATTTTTGATTCTAGAGGTAATCCTACTATTGAGGTTGATGTAGTTACAGACAACGGAGTTTTAGGAAGAGCAGCAGTTCCATCTGGAGCTTCTACAGGAGAGCATGAAGCGGTAGAATTACGTGATGGAGGAAAAGCTTTCCTAGGTAAAGGAGTTTTAAATGCAGTGAAAAATGTAAATACTATTATTGCAGAAGAATTAGTTGGTGTTTCAGTATTTGAACAAAATGTAATCGATCAAGCTATGATTGATTTAGATGGAACTCCAAATAAATCTAAATTAGGAGCAAACGCGATTTTAGGTGTTTCTCTTGCTGTTGCCAAAGCTGCAGCTAATGAATTAGGTTTACCTTTGTATAGATATGTAGGTGGCGTTTCAGCAAATACATTGCCAGTTCCAATGATGAACATTATCAATGGAGGTTCACACTCTGATGCTCCGATTGCTTTTCAAGAATTCATGATTTTCCCTGTAAAAGCAACTTCTTTTTCTCACTCTATGCAAATGGGAACTGAGATTTTTCATAGCTTGAAAAAAGTATTACATGACAGAGGTTTAAGTACAGCTGTTGGTGATGAAGGAGGTTTTGCTCCAAATTTACCAGGTGGTACTGAAGATGCTTTGGATACTATTAAAAAAGCAGTTGAAAATGCTGGATATACTTTCGGAGATGAAATCATGATTGCTCTTGATTGTGCTGCTGCTGAATTTTATGTAAACGGTAAATATGATTACTCGAAGTTTGAAGGTGAAACTGGTAAAGTTAGAACTTCTGCAGAGCAAGTTGATTATTTGGCTGAATTAGTAGCTAAATATCCAATTATATCTATCGAAGATGGAATGGATGAAAATGATTGGGATGGATGGAAATTACTTACTGAAAAAATTGGACATAAAGTGCAATTAGTAGGTGATGATTTGTTTGTAACTAATGTTGAACGTTTGTCTACAGGAATTGAGAAAGGAATTGCAAATTCTATTCTTATAAAAGTAAACCAAATTGGTACTTTAACTGAGACTATCGCAGCAGTGAATATGGCAAAAAATGCAGGTTATACTTCAGTAATGTCTCACCGTTCGGGAGAAACAGAGGATAATACAATTGCAGATTTAGCAGTTGCATTAAACTGTGGGCAGATTAAGACTGGTTCAGCTTCACGTTCAGATCGTATGGCAAAATACAATCAATTATTAAGAATTGAAGAAGAGTTAGGAAGTACTGCTTATTTTCCTGGATTAAACGCTTTTAAGATTAAATAATTGTAAGAGTTATATATTTAAAAAAACCATTCGTGAAAACGAATGGTTTTTTTTTGGAGTTTTAACAAATTCATAGCAAGATTCCTTTTTTAGTTAGTCTTAAATTCCTTAGATTTGATAAATTATTATTTAAAAGATTTATTTCCGATTATATTATGTCAAAAATAGCTACCCTAGAAGTAGATGGTAAGAAGATTGAACTTCCTGTTATAACTGGAAGCGAAAATGAATCTGCTGTCGATATTAACAAATTACGTGATTTAACTGGTTTCATTACTCTTGATCCAGGATATAAAAATTCAGGTTCTTGTACAAGTGAAATTACCTTTTTAGATGGAGAATTAGGAATTTTACGTTACAGAGGATACTCAATTGAGGATTTAGCTGAGCAAGCAAGTTTTCCTGAAGTGTCTTATCTATTAATTTTTGGAGAGTTGCCAACTGCTCAACAATTAGCACAATTTGATGCTGATATTAAAAAGCATACTTTGGTAAACGAAGAAATGAAAAATATCATTGATGGTTTTCCAAAAACAGCACACCCGATGGGCGTATTGTCTGCATTGACAAGTGCTTTGACAGCTTTTAATCCAAAAGCAGTTAATGTAGAAAATGAAAAAGAAATGTATGAGGCTATTTGTAAAACAATAGCTAAGTTTCTTGTTATTGCTACATGGACTTATAGAAAAACAATGGGTTATCCATTGAATTATTATGACAACACAAAAGGATATGTAGAGAACTTTATGCAATTAATGTTTAAATTGCCTACAGGACCTTACGCAGCAAATCCTATTGTTGTTAATGCATTAGATAAATTATTTATTTTACATGGAGATCATGAGCAAAATTGTTCTACGTCTACAGTAAGAATGGTAGGTTCTTCTCATGCTGGTTTATTTGCTTCAATCTCAGCTGGAGTTTCTGCACTTTGGGGACCACTTCATGGAGGTGCAAATCAAGCAGTTCTTGAAATGCTAGAAGAGATTAATAAAGATGGTGGAGATACAGATAAATTCATGGCGAAAGCCAAAGATAAAAATGATCCTTTCCGTTTAATGGGATTTGGTCATAGAGTTTATAAGAACTTTGATCCAAGAGCTAGAATTATTAAGAAAGCAGCAGATGAAGTTTTGAATACATTAGGAGTTGATGATCCAATTTTGGCTATTGCTAAAAAACTGGAGGAAGCAGCTCTTGAAGATGAATACTTTAAATCAAGAAGTTTATATCCTAACGTAGATTTCTACTCTGGAATTATTTACAGAGCATTAGGGATTCCTACAGATATGTTTACAGTAATGTTTGCTATAGGAAGATTACCAGGATGGATTGCGCAATGGAAAGAAATGCGTGAAAATAAAGAACCAATTGGTAGACCTCGACAAATATATACTGGTCACCCTTTAAGAGAATTCAAATCGAATAAATAAAATTCAATTTAAAGCTTCACTTAACTGTGAAGCTTTTTTTTATCTTTGTTGAAATCAAATAATAGAATATGTTACAATTAAATGTAAAGAACGAAACATCAAGATTACGGGCTGTAGTTTTGGGAACTGCTGTTCATAACGGACCTACGCCAACTGTTGAGGAAGCGTATGATCCGAAATCATTGGAGCATATTAAAGCAGGAACTTATCCTGTGGAATCTGATATGGTTGCCGAAATGGATGCTTTTAATGCAGTGCTTCAAAAATACAATGTGACAGTTTTTCGTCCAGAAATGATTGAAAATTACAATCAGATTTTTGCTAGAGATATTGGTTTTGTAATAGATGATGTTTTTATAAAATCGAATATTTTACCAGAAAGAGAATTAGAGCTTAATGCGATTCAATATATAATAGATCAAATGAATCCTCAAAAAGTAGTTCGACCACCCGAAGAAGTACATATTGAAGGAGGAGATGTTATGCTATGGAATGATTATGTTTTTATAGGAACTTATAAAGGAAGTGACTATAAAGATTACATTACTGCAAGAACAAATATGGAGGGAGTCGAATTTATTAGAAATTTGTTTCCGAATAAAATAGTTAAAGAGTTTGATTTGGTTAAATCTAAAATTGAAGCTCGTGATAATGCTTTGCACCTTGATTGCTGTTTTCAACCAGTAGGAAAAGATAAAGGGATTATTTATAAAAGAGGATTTCGTGAAGAAGCAGATTATATGTATTTGGTAAATCTTTTTGGTAAGGAAAATTTATTTCATATCGAGAGAGAGGAAATGTATTATATGAATTCGAATGTTTTTTCAATAGATACAAATGTTGTAGTATCTGAGAAAAACTTCACTAGATTAAATAATTGGTTAAGAAGTAATGGGTTTGTTGTGGAAGAAATTCCTTATGCTGAAATAGCTAAACAAGAAGGATTGTTGAGATGTTCAACATTACCATTAATAAGAGATTAAAAGTAGCTTTAAGTTTTGGTTCCAAGTTGTAATAAACTTGAAGTTTAAAACATGAAGCAAAAAAATATAAAATATGAAACAAACTACAAACGCAATAGTAATGATTCGCCCAGTGGCATTTCGTATGAATGAACAAACGGCAGTAAATAATTATTATCAAAAAGTATTAGATGGGCTTTTGCCAGCAACTGTTAATGCAAAAGCACAACAAGAGTTTGATGTTTTTGTAGAGAAATTACGTGCTGTTGGAGTAGATGTAACTGTAATAGAAGATACACTAACGCCAGATACACCAGATAGTATATTTCCAAACAACTGGGTTTCCTTTCATGAAAATGGAGATGTGGCATTGTATCCTATGTTTGCAGAGAATCGTCGTCAGGAGCGTCGTGAGGATATTTTAGATATTCTAGAGGAAAAGGGATTCGAAATAAATAATATTGTAGATTATACATCAGCAGAAGAAGATGGTTTTTTCTTAGAAGGAACTGGAAGTTTGCTTTTGGATAGAGCAAATGCTAAAGCATATTGCGCTTTGTCACCTAGAGCAGATGAAGAATTGTTTATAGAATTCTGCGAAGATTTTGATTATGCACCAGTTATTTTTGAAGCATTTCAGACTGTAGATGGAGAGCGTAAACTAATTTATCATACAAATGTTATGATGTGTTTAGGGGAGACCTTTACGGTGATTTGTGCAGATTGTATTGATGATAAAAAAGAGCGTAAAATGGTTCTTGAAAACCTAAAAGCGGATAAAAAAGAAGTTATCTTAATTACAGAAGCTCAGGTGAATAATTTTGCAGGAAATATGCTTGAAGTTCGTGGTGCAAATGATAAAAAATATATTGTAATGAGCGCTTCGGCACATCAAAGCTTAACGCTTAAACAAATTTCGCAACTAGAAAACCATGCTGAAATTTTAAGCTCAAGTTTAGATACAATCGAAGCTTGCGGAGGAGGAAGTGCAAGATGTATGATGGCAGAAGTGTTTTTACCAAGAGCATAAAACAAAATAAAATGAAACTAAAAAAGGGATAAACATTGTTTATCCCTTTTTTAGTTTTTGGCAAATTTAAACATGCATTAAATTGCTTTTGATTATATTAATTATGGCGCTCACAATATATTGTATTCCGATAGCAATTACGATAAAGCCAACAATTCTTGAAATGGCAACAATTCCTGATGCACCAAGTATCTTAGCTAGGTAATGGGCGCTTCTAAGAATAATAAAAATTACAACAGCAATTGCTAAAATTGCTGAAGAGGCGATTATAATCTCAGTAGGTTGATGATGTTCCTGATAAAAAGCAATCAATAAAGAGATTGATCCAGGCCCAGCAAGCATTGGGATTGCCAATGGTGTAAGAGCAATGTCGTTTCTTTGTTGAGCATCAGTTTCTATTTTTTTGTTTATACCTCTCTTTTTATTGAATTTACCAGAAAGTAACGAGAATCCCGAATTTACAATTATAATTCCTCCAGCAATACGAAGAGCATCTATACTTATTCCGAAAAAAGTCAGCATATATTGTCCTATAAAAAAGGAAACAATTAAGATGAGAAAAACGTTTATTGCAGTCCACAAAGAGATTCGGGAACGTTCTTTTTTAGAGTCATGTTGTGTTAATCCTACAAAGATAGGAACCGTTCCAATGGGATTTAATACCGAAAATAGAGCGGCAAATAAGTAAATAAATAGATCCATAAAGTCTTGTTTAGTCTTGTAAAAATAGTCTTTTTTAAAAGATATGATTACAGTTTTATCAGTAGGATGTTAATTTTATTGAAAAATAACTAAACTTTTTAAATCATCCAAGAGCTAAAGCTTTTTGATTACTTTTGTAGAATACAATAAAGACGATGAAAAATAAAAAAACAGTAGTGCTTGGGGCTACTACTAAGCCAGATAGATATGCTTTTCTAGCCATAAATAAATTAGTTGAAAAAGGGCATACAGTTTTAGCGATAGGTCAAAATGCAGGAGAGGTTGCAGGAGTAAAAATTCATACAAAGGCTATTCCGCTTAAAAACATCGATACGGTTACTTTATATTTAAATCCTGCGCGACAACGTGATTACTATAATTACATTGTAGAGGCTAAACCTAAGCGAGTGATTTTTAACCCAGGAACCGAAAATCCAGAATTATATCAATTATTAGAACTTAATAATATCAAAGCTCAAGTAGCTTGTACGTTGGTTTTGCTTACTACAAACCAATATTAGTTTCATAAAATAATTAATTATTTTTTTTAGTAGCTATTTCCAGCTATCCGCTATATCTTTTTCTGGCAGAAAAAGCCAGAAAAAGGATGTCGCTTTTATCTGGGCTAGTTCAAAAAAAGGGCAATCAAAATAAGAAGCTTTTGTAATGTAAAGATTCAGTATTTGAAACTTCTATTTTCCATAAAACAAAAGTCGAGTAAACCCACAAATTTAGTATTTTTGCCTTCATGGAATTTTCTTCAAAATTAATAGAAAAAGCAGTCAATGAAATGTCGCAATTACCAGGTATTGGTAAGCGCACAGCCTTGCGATTGGTTTTACATTTATTAAAACAACCCAAAGAGCAAACTGGATTTTTAGCCGAAGCATTAACAACAATGCGTGCAGATATTAAATTTTGTGAAAGCTGTCACAATATTTCTGACATAGCAGTTTGTGAAATTTGTGCAAATGCATCAAGGAATCATCAGACTATTTGTGTAGTCGAGGATATTCGTGATGTAATGGCTATAGAAAACACAGGACAATATAAAGGGATTTATCATGTTTTAGGAGGGAAAATTTCTCCTATAGAAGGAGTTGGTCCAAGTCAATTGAATATAACTAGTTTAGTCGAAAAGGTAAAACTTGGTGGAGTAAATGAAATTATTTTTGCTTTAAGCTCTACAATGGAAGGGGATACTACCAATTTTTATATCTACAAACAAATAGCTGATGTTGAAATTATAATCTCAACAATAGCCCGTGGAATTGCAGTAGGTGATGAGTTGGAATATGCGGATGAAGTTACTCTTGGACGAAGTATTTTGCATAGGGTTCCATTTGAGAAAACGTTTAAAAATAATTAACGGAATCTATAATAAAAATCGATATTTTCTAAATAATAAATGAAAAGCTATATTTGCTGTTAAAATTCTACAAATGAACAAAACCTCGTTTTATCTGTTGCTACTTATTGGCATTCTTTTTACATCTTGTATTCCGCTAAATGATTTGGTCTATTTACAAGATAAAGGAGCGACAGGGACAGAAAGTAATATTGCAGCTGTAGAATCAAAACCATATCGTTTACAAACTAATGATGTTTTAAGTATTAATATAAAAGCTATTGACCCAAAATTAGTAGCGATTTTTAATACTACTGATAAATCTACTGGACAAAGTTCTTCTAACTCTGAAGCAGGTCTGTATTTTGATGGTTTTACTGTTGATGATCATGGTAATATAAGAATGCCAGTTCTAGGAGAAATTAATGTTATGGGGTACACACTAGAAGAAGTGCGTATTAAAATTGAGAAACAATTATTGGATGAACATTTTAAATCTGAAGCAAACATATTCGTAACAGTAAAACTTGCAGGATTTAGGTATACAATAAATGGAGAAGTGGGCTCTCCGGGTACTAAAACACTTTTTCAGCAACATGTAAATGTAATGGAGGCGCTTGCTAATTCTGGTGATATTACAATTACAGGAAATAGAAAAGCTGTCACTATTATCCGTCAGTTGCCTACAGGAGTCGAAATGCACGATATAGATCTTACTGATCTTAATGCGATGAAATCTCCTTACTATTATTTGCAACCAAATGATTATATATATGTAAAGCCACTTAAGCAAAAAACTTGGGGAACAGGTAAAACAGGAATAGAATCTATGGGAACGATAATTACGATAATTTCTTTGGCAACAACTACATTTTTACTTTTGAAACTTTAAAAACCTACTTAGAAAATGTTAGATATAAAAGATTTTTCGATTTTTGACAATCAATCAAATTTTGATTTTAAAGGATTCTTGTTGAAAATTGGAGGATACTGGAAATGGTTTTTATTGAGTTTAATTATTGCTTTTACTATAGCTTATCAAGTAAATATACGCAAAGAAAAAATATATGGAATGGAAACTCTGATTTCCATAAAAGAAGAAAACAACCCATTTTTTACTTCAAATACAAGTTTAGTCTTTAATTGGGGTGGAACTTCTGACCAAATAAGTAGTACAACTACAGTTTTGCAATCTAGGTCACATAATGAGCTTGTTGTAGATAAATTACAATATTATATCGATTATTTAGAACAAGGAAAATACAATTTGGTAGATTCTTATGGAGCGGTTCCATTTTATGTGGCTATAGACAAATCGAAAGGACAGCTAGCTGGAGCTTTAATTAGTATTAAGTTTTTAAGCGCAAATGAATATGAAATTAGAATTCCTTTTGAGAACAATTCGGTTTCGTTAATTACTTATGCTAATAATTCATATAGTAATACAGCTGTGGAAATAGGGGAGTTTGTAAAAAAATATAAAGTTGGAGAACAAGTTTCATTGCCATTTTTAAATTGGAAGTTACAAATAAATGATAATCCTGGTTTTTATAAAGACAAAGAATATTTTGTAAAATTTAATGATTTCGATGGTACGGTTGGAAGATACCGAGGGGTTAGTGTACAGTCTGATGAAAGAGGAGGCTCGATACTTACGTTAGGGATGCAAGGGACTAATAAAGCAAGAATGGTTGAATATTTGAATTCGACTGTGAAGATGCTGATAAAAATTCAACTTGATAGTAAAAATCAATTTGCAACAAACACTATAAATTTTATAGATAGCACACTTGTAGCAATGGAATCTCAGTTAAAGCAGACAGGAGATGAGTTAAAGACCTTTAGGAAAGGTAAGAATGTTTATGATATAGAAGAAGGCGGGGGTAAGTTTTCAAACAAAATTATGGATTTTGATATTGAAAGAGATGAGATTACTCGTAAAATAGCATATTACAATTCGTTAAAAGCATATTTAAAAAATAGTGTTGATTATTCTAAATTGCCAGCACCATCAGTAGCAGGAATTGAAGATCCTAACATTGTTGTAAATGTTTCTAAATTAATATCTCTCTCTACGCAAAGATCGGAAATGGCTTATGCAGTAAAAAGCGATAAGATTTTTAAAGATTTTGACAATCAAATGATAGCAGTCAAAAATGTTTTGTTAGAAAATATTGCTTCAGCAAAATCTTCTCTACAATATGATTTGGCAATGGTAAATAGTAAAATTGGACAGACTGAAAGTACAATAAAGAAATTACCAGAAGAGCAACAAGAATTATTGAAGATTAAAAGGAAATACGATTTAAGTGATAATATTTACAGTACATTTCTTCAAAAAAGAAGTGAAGCTGATATTGTGAAAGCAGCTAACTTATCTGATATTCATTTTATAGATCCAGCTAAAGATGTAGGAGGAGGATTGATAGGGCCTAAAACATCAGTTAATTATGTTTTAGCATTGTTCTTGGGGTTGTTAATTCCTTTGCTGCTCATTTTGGTTATTTTCTTTATTAATAATTCAATTCAAAATATAGAGGATGTTAGTAAGCAAACACAGATTCCTTTAATTGGAGTAGTGGGTGTAAATAATGAAGTTTCAAATTTAGCAGTATTTGACAGACCTAAATCCGCATTGTCAGAGTCGTTTAGATCGATTCGTTCTTCTTTACAGTTTTTGTATAAAAAGCAACAAGTTGATGGGGCAAAGACCTTAATGATAACTTCATCTGTTAGTGGTGAAGGAAAAACATTTTGTTCTATTAATATAGCGACTGTTTTTGCCTTGAGTGAAAAAAGAACGGTTATAGTTGGTTTAGATTTAAGAAAGCCAAGATTGACAGAAGAGTTTCAATTGACTAATGATGTAGGGGTTGTTAATTATTTGATTAAGAAAAAAAGCTTAGCAGAAATTACAAATAAGACTAAAATTCCATTTTTAGATGTTATTCTCTCAGGGCCAATTCCTCCAAATCCTTCTGAGTTGATTTTAGGAGAAACAATGAAAGAATTTATTGATGAGTTGAAAATGAAGTATGATTATATAATTTTGGATACACCCCCGGTTGGACTTGTTTCAGATTCTTTAGAATTGGTGCAATACAGTGATGTTACACTGTATATTGTAAGACAAAATTATACCAAAAAGGATATGATCACGTTGTTAAATAATAGGATAAAGAGAGGAGAGTTGACAAATACAAGTATTGTTCTAAACGGATTTGAGAATAAAGCTAAATATGGTGCAACTTATGGTTATGGAAATTATTCTAACGGATATCATGAAGAATTAAAAAAAGAAAGTTTATTGAAAACGATTTTCAATAAATTGAATAAAAAATAATATCGAGTAATTTAAAAGCATTAATTATGGAAATACAAAGCACGATATTAATTACTGGAGGAGCTGGGTTTATTGGATCTAATCTCTGTGAATATTTTTTAGAAAAAGGTCATAAAGTTATTTGTTTAGATAATTTTTCAACAGGCCATCGACATAATATAAAAGATTTTATCTCTAATGTTGACTTTAAATTGATAGAAGGAGATATTCGAAATATTGCAGATTGTATTGCAGCAGTTCAAGGAGTTGATTATGTTTTACATGAAGCAGCTTTAGGTTCAGTTCCAAGGTCAATAAATGATCCGATTACAACGAATGATGTTAATGTCTCTGGGTTTCTAAATATGCTAGTGGCTTCAAGAGATGCTAAAGTAAAGCGATTTATTTATGCGGCAAGTTCTTCTACTTATGGAGATTCAGAAGGGTTACCAAAAGTGGAAGATGTGATAGGAAAACCATTATCGCCATACGCTATTACCAAATATGTAAATGAATTATATGCTGAAATTTTCAGTAGAACTTATGGTTTAGAAACAATAGGATTGCGTTATTTTAATGTTTTTGGAAGAAAACAAGATCCGCAGGGGGCTTATGCAGCTGTTATACCAAAGTTTGTAAAGCAATTAATAGCATTAGAAAGTCCTTTGATTAATGGTGATGGGAATTTCTCGCGTGATTTTACTTACATTGATAATGTTATACAGATGAATGCATTGGCTATTGCTACTCAGAATCCAGAAGCAGTTAATACGGTTTATAATACTGCATATGGAGATAGGAATACCTTAAATGACTTAGTTGGTTATTTGAAAAAATATTTATCTGAATACAATTCTAAAATTGCTTCAATAGAAGTGATATATGGGCCTAATAGAGCAGGAGATATTCCGCATTCCTTGGCCAGTATTGATAAAGCGAAAAGGTTACTAGAATATAATCCAAAATATTCACTTCAAGATGGTTTAAAAGAAGCTGTAGGATGGTATTGGAACAATTTAAAATAATAGCATTCTTCATTATAGAATGGCAAAATATAAAATAAAAACAGTTGTAAATTTAATTAAATGAAAATCACAAAGATTTGTTGTATTGGTGCAGGTTATGTTGGAGGGCCCACTATGGCAGTTATAGCGCAAAAATGCCCGCATATACAAGTTACAGTAGTTGATTTAAATGAGGAAAGAATCAAAGCATGGAATGACGAGGATACTAATAATATACCTATTTATGAACCAGGTCTTGATAAAATTGTAGCGGAAGCTAGGGGACGAAATTTATTTTTCTCTACAGATGTAGAGAAAGCCATAGATGAGGCTCAGATTATTTTTATATCTGTAAATACACCTACTAAAACCTATGGAAAAGGAAAAGGTATGGCAGCAGATTTGAAATATATTGAATTATGTGCAAGGCAAATTGCAAAAATTGCAAAAGATAATAAGATTGTAGTCGAAAAATCGACATTACCAGTACGAACAGCCGAGGCTATTAAGAGTATTTTGGACAATACAGGAAATGGAGTTCAGTTCCAAATCTTGTCAAATCCCGAATTTCTAGCAGAAGGCACTGCGGTTACAGATTTACTAAATCCAGATAGAATACTGATTGGTGGAGATTCTACACCAGAAGGTAAAGATGCAATAGAAGCTTTAGTAGAAGTGTATTCAAATTGGGTAACATTAGATAAAATACTGACTACAAATGTTTGGTCATCAGAGTTGTCAAAGTTGACTGCAAATGCATTTTTAGCTCAAAGAATTTCTTCGATTAATGCTATGTCTGAATTATGTGAGAAGACAGGAGCTGATGTAAATGAAGTGGCTAGAGCAATTGGAATGGATACTAGAATTGGTTCGAAATTTCTTAAAGCTTCAGTTGGATTTGGAGGATCGTGCTTTCAAAAAGATATTTTAAATTTAGTATATATTGCTAAAACCTATGGATTAGATGAAGTAGCTGATTATTGGGAGCAGGTAATTATTATGAATGATCATCAGAAGAAAAGGTTTTCGAATAAAATAGTTCAGACGTTATATAATACTGTTTCAGGTAAAAAGATAACATTTTTGGGATGGGCTTTTAAAAAGGATACAAATGATACGCGTGAGTCAGCGGCTATTTATGTGGCAGATGATTTGATTAATGAACAAGCTAAGATTGCTGTTTATGATCCTAAAGTTTCTAGAGAAAAAATGTTGAATGATTTAAGTTATTTGGAAACTAGAAACTTAGATGAGAATATAAAAGCAGTTGCTACTTTTGAAAATGCTTATGATGCTTGTAATGGTGCTCATGCAATTGCAGTCTTAACTGAGTGGGATGAATTTGTGGTATATGATTGGAAAAGAATTTATGATTCAATGCAAAAGCCGGCTTTTGTTTTTGATGGAAGAAATATATTAAACAAAGAAGAGTTAAATAAAATTGGATTTGTATATCTCGGAATTGGGTCATGAAATCAAGATTGTAATTGATTAAGAGTTGCAGTATTAATGTTTTCATAACAAAGTAGATAATAATGAATTGGTATGTAGTTTATACAAAACCCAAATGGGAAAAGAAAGTTGCGGATCAATTAAATAAGATAGGGATAAGCTGTTATTGTCCGTTAATTACTCAAATAAGACAGTGGTCAGATAGAAAGAAAAAAGTAGAAGTGCCGTTGTTTAATTCTTATGTTTTTGTTCAATTAGAAGATTTGGATAGAAATTTAGTGTTTCAAACTCCAGGGGTAATTCGCTATTTGTTTTGGTTAGGTAAACCGGCTATTGTGCGTGATGAAGAGATTAAAATTATTAAAAGTAGTATAGAATCTCCAATTATTAGCGAAATTTCAGTTGTTCCATTTAAAATAGGAGATAAAATAAAGCTAGATTCAGGAGCTTTTAGTGATCAGGATGCAGTAGTTCAAGAGATTTCCAATACTCATTATATATTGGTTTTAGAAACATTAGGTTGTGTTCTAAAGATAAAACACAAATAAATTAACAAGGTAAGTGTTAGTGATTTGTAAGAAGCCATACAAATAAAGAGTCACTAATTTTAGTGATTTTTTTATGCTTTATTTTTATAACGGATGAATTTTCATATTGACTTTTAGTTGATTGTATTTTTTTTGTGTTGAATAGCCTGTTTTTTTTAATGTTTCGGTAATCTTTACTGTTGAATTAATAGGCTTATTATGGTATATTTGCCAAAAATGTATGTTCGCTTATCTGAGTCAAAAATGTGACTTGGATAAGCGAAGCTGTGTAAATAAATGATTAAAATAACTATAAAAAACTAGTAGTAATGGAGGAAAACGTAAAAATAGCAGTTATAGGCTTAGGTTATGTTGGCTTGCCATTGGCTAGGTTATTTGCTACAAAATATTCGGTTGTTGGTTTCGACATTAATCAATCAAGAATTAATTCGTTACAGTTGGGTACTGATACAACACTAGAAGTTGATGATGAAACTTTGCAAAAAGTTTTACTTGATAAAGTAGGAGATAGTATTGGTTTGTATTGTACCTCAAAAATAGAAAATATAATAGATTGCAATTATTATATAGTAACAGTTCCTACTCCAGTAGATAAGAATAATAGACCAGATTTAACGCCTTTATATAAATCAAGTGAAACTGTTGGTTCAGTTTTAAAAAAAGGAGACATAGTTATTTATGAATCTACTGTTTATCCAGGAGTAACCGAAGAAGAATGTGTTCCTGTTTTGGAGAAAATATCAGGATTAAGATATAATATTGATTTTTATGCAGGGTATTCGCCAGAGCGTATTAATCCAGGTGATAAAGAACATACAGTTGAGAAGATTTTAAAAGTTACATCGGGCTCCACTCCAGAAATAGGGAAAAAAGTCGATGAACTATATAATACTGTTATTATAGCGGGAACCCATTTAGCACCAACTATAAAAGTAGCTGAGGCTGCTAAGGTTATTGAAAATTCACAAAGAGATATTAATATTGCGTTTGTAAATGAACTAGCTAAAATATTCAATTTAATGGATATTGATACTCAGGCTGTTTTAGAAGCTGCAGGAACTAAATGGAATTTTCTACCATTTAAACCAGGATTGGTTGGAGGCCATTGTATAGGTGTCGATCCTTATTATTTGGCACAAAGAGCTCAGGAATTTGGTTATCATCCTGAAATTATTTTAGCAGGACGACGTTTAAATGATAGTATGGGAGAATATATCGCTTCACAAGTAGTGAAGTTAATGTTAAAGAAAGGGATTTATGTAAATGGAGCTAACCTTTTAATGCTTGGAATTACATTTAAAGAAAATTGCCCAGATGTCCGTAATACCAAAATTGTTGATTTAATAAAAGCTTTGAAAGAATATGGCATCACAATTACAATATTCGATCCATTAGCTAGTTTAGAAGAGGTAGATAAAGAATATAGATTAGATATAACCAATATAATTCCTAATCAAAAATTTGATGCGGTTGTTTTAGGAGTAGCCCATGCTGAATTTTTGAATTTAAACTTTTCAGAATTACAAAAAGAGAATAGCTTGTTGTATGATGTAAAAGGAGTGTTAGGAAATATTGCTGATAATAGGCTATAAAAATAAGTGATTATTACCTTTTTTTATTAGTAAAAAATAAATTATGAATACAATGAATTCTATTACACATGTTGTTTTGACGGGGGGAATAGGAAGTAGATTATGGCCGCTTTCTCGTAAAAGTATGCCTAAGCAATATTTAGAGATATTCGAAGATAAATCGTTGTTTGAAATGACGGTAGAACGAAATGCTAATTTGGCAGATAAAGTTATGGTTGTCGGAAATGTAGATAACTGCCACTTGAGTGAAAAGGTAATGAATAAGCTAGGAAAGGATTATATTAATATTGTTGAATCAACTCCCAGAAATACAGCGGCGGCTATTGCTTTTGCTGCATTTGCTTCTCAACCTAATGATATATTGATTGTAACTCCTTCGGATCATATTATTGACGAAATGGATCAATATAATGAAGCTATAAAAAAAGCAATTGCTAGAGCAGAAGAAGGTTATATTGTAACTTTTGGAATTGTACCTACAAAACCAGAAACTGGTTATGGATATATAGAATCAAAAGGAGATGATGTAATTTCTTTTCGTGAAAAACCTAATAGTGTTACTGCAAAGGATTTTATAGCTAGAGGTAATTTTTTATGGAATAGTGGAATGTTTTGCTTCAAGGCGAGTGTTCTATTAGATGAATTAAAAGCATATCAGCCTGAAGTATATGAAAAGGCTAAAAGAACTTGGGAGAAAAATATAAATGGTAATCTAGATTTAGATTTGTCACTAGATATTCCTTCTATAAGTATTGATTATGCTGTTATGGAGCGTAGTAAAAAGATTAAAGTAGTACCAGCATCTTTTGCTTGGTCAGATTTAGGATCTTTTGAGTCAGTGTACGATTATTTAATTTCTAAAGGGCACTTTGTTGATAAATATGGGAATATGGTAATAGGTTCTGATAAATATACAACATTTTTAGGATTGAAAAACACTATTTTTGTATGTACAGATACAGCGAATTTGATATTGCAAAAAGAAAATTCACAAGATGTGAAAGATTTATATGGTGAATTAGAAAGCCAAAACTCTGAATTATTGAATTAGTGATTAAAATGAAAAAACTACTTATAACTGGAGGTGCTGGATTTATTGGTTCGCACGTAGTGAGACGTTTTGTGACGAAATATCCACAATATCATATTTTTAATTTAGATGTACTAACTTACGCAGGTAATCTTGAAAATATAAAAGATATTGAAGATGAACCAAATTATACCTTTGTTAAAGGAGATATAGTTGATGAGTTTTTTATAAATAAACTTTTTTCTGAAAATGAATTTGAAGGAGTACTGCACTTAGCAGCTGAATCTCATGTCGATCGTTCAATAGAAGATCCTCTTTCATTTGTAAAGACAAATGTTATTGGTACAATGAATTTATTGAATGCAGCAAAAAATCAATGGAAAAATAATCAAGTAGGGAAAAGGTTTTATCATATTAGTACTGATGAGGTTTATGGATCGCTTGGCGCTGAAGGATTGTTTACAGAAAAAACATCTTATGATCCCAATTCACCTTATTCAGCTTCAAAAGCTAGTTCAGATCATTTTGTACGGGCATACGGAGAAACATACGGTTTGCCTTATGTTTTAACAAATTGCTCCAATAATTATGGTTCTTATCACTTTCCAGAAAAATTAATTCCACTTTTTATTAATAATATTATCAATAATAAGCCATTGCCGGTATATGGAGATGGTAATTATACGCGTGATTGGTTATTTGTAGAGGACCATGCTATAGCAATTGATTTAGTATTTCATGAAGGTAAAAATCATGAAACCTATAATATTGGAGGTTTTAATGAATGGAAGAATATTGATTTGGTTAAATTGTTGTGCCAAATCATGGATGAGAAATTAGGAAGAGATAAAGGAGCTTCACAAAAATTAATTACTTACGTAAAAGATAGACCAGGACATGATTTGCGTTATGCAATTGATGCTTCCAAAATAAATAAAGAATTAGGGTGGAAGCCTTCTGTAACTTTTGAAGAAGGGCTTGAGAAAACCATAAATTGGTATTTAAGTAATGAACAGTGGTTAAAAAACGTAACTTCAGGAACTTATAAAGATTATTATAAAAAACAATATTCTTAAAGATTGTAATTTCTAATCCAAAATCAGCGATTAACTAAATGAATTTTATTTTAAAATTAATTATGAAAAAGATAACGGCAGTACTAATATTATTTTTTACTCTTTTGGTGTCATTAAATATGTCAGCTCAGGATATTCTAAAGTCTAAAGATCTAAGTACTGTTAAGGTCGATTATTTGTCGGGTAGTGATATTAGTAAAATTAAAAATCAATTAGAAGCGAAAGATCTTACTATAGATGATGCAGAGGAAGCAATTTTATCAAAAGGAATGAGTAAATCTGAATTTTCAAAATTAAAAGCCAGATTGGAAGAAGCTTCTAGGAAAGATCCAAAAAAGAAGGATTCTAAAGATAAGAATTCTGATGGTAAGGATTCTGATGGCAAGGATTCTGATGGTAAGGATAGTAAAAAGAAAAAGACTGAGTTTGGAAGGAAACAACAAGAGATTATTAATAATAAAATAAAAGATTCAGTAAATGCTTTAATCTTTGGTTCAGAGTTGTTTGATAATCCGACATTAAATTTTGAGCCCGATTTGAAATTGGCAACACCAATGAATTATATTTTAGGCCCTGGTGATGAGTTACAAATTAGTGTTTATGGTGTTCAGGAATTTGAAGATAATATTCCTGTAAGCGTTGAAGGAAAGATTACAATACAATATGTTGGTCAAATTGCTATTTCAGGAATGACGATTGAAGCAGCTACACAAAAAATCAGGGCAGCCATAGCAAAAGTATATAGTACAGTTAGATCAGGTCAATCACAGGTAAGTGTTAGTTTAGCACAGATTAGAACAATTAAAGTTACTATTGTAGGTGGTAAACAACCAGGCAATTATTCGGTGTCCTCTTTGGCAACAGTTTACAATGCTTTGCATTTAGCAGGAGGGCCAGGGAAAAATGGAAGCTATAGAAATATTGAACTGCTTCGTAATAATAAGGTTTATAGAAATATTGATATCTATAAATTTTTAGTAAAAGGAGATCAGTCAGATAATGTGAATTTAAAAGAAAATGATGTAATTCGAATTCCAGCCTATAGTCAGAGAGTAACAGTAGAAGGTGAAGTAAAACGTCCTGGAGTTTTTGAGATGAAAAAAGGAGAGACTTTTTTTGATTTATTGTCCTTTGCTTCAGGGTTTAATGAATTTGCTTATACAACCTCTGTAAATATTTTACAAAAAACGGGAAAAGAGTTTAAAGTACATGATGTAAATGAAAGTGAATTTAAAATATATCAACCACAATCTGGAGATGTTGTTAAAGTAGCGAAAATTTTGAATCGATTTGAAAATCGTATTCAAATTGAAGGAGCTGTTTTTAGACCCGATTTCTATTCTTTTATGGAAGGAATGCGTATATCTGAATTAATAACACGTGCAGAAGGCTTGAAAGAAGATGCATATACTAAAAGAGCAAGAATTATCCGTTTAAAATCGGATTTAACAACAGAGATTGTAAATGTTGATTTAGCAAGTGCTTTGTCTGGAGATTTAAACTCTGATGTACTTTTGAAAAGGGAGGATATTGTTACAGTATATTCTATTTTAGATTTTAGAGAAGAATATAAAGTTACGATTGATGGTGAAATTAAAAATCCAGGAGAGTATGAATTTTATGAAAATTTAACTTTAAATGATTTGGTTGTTCAGGTTGGAGGATTAACAGGATCAGCATCAAAACGTGTAGAGGTTGCAAGAATGAAAAAATCAGATGCAATTGATGATGCAGACCCTAAACGGGTAGACGTATTTGAACTTGAAATTAATGAAGGTAATAATGAACAGATAAAAAACTTTGAGTTAATGCCATTTGATGTGATTAATGTACGAAGAATGGCTGTTTATGAAAAACCTGAAATGGTTAAGATTAGCGGAGCAATTTCTTATCCTGGTAAATATGTATTGGCTAACAAAAAAGAAACTGTTTATAATGTTGTAATGCGTGCTGGGGGACTAACATCTATTGCGAATTTGGATGGGATGAAAATTAAAAGACCTATCAAAGAAGAGCAAATAGAAAAATTACAAAGTATTGACTTGAATCTAATAAAAGGGGATTCTTTAAAGGAAAAACAATTAGTTAAAAAATTAAAAGACGAACTAAAATATGCTACTATTCCTGTGGATTGGGAAAGAATTGTAAAAGACAAAAATCATTACTCAAATGTTACTTTATTTCCTGGTGATGAAATAGAAGTTGCTACTTATAATGAAGGTGTAAAAGTAACAGGAAATGTATTACTAACATCTGAAATTCCATATAGAAGTGGTAAAAGTTTCAAGTATTATTTAAATGCAGTTGGAGGTGTTGACAATATGGGATGGAAGAAAAAGGCTTATATAATATATCCAAATGGGAAAGCTGCAGTAGCAAGTTCTTTCTTATTCTTTAGATCATATCCTAAGGTAACTCCAGATTCTCAAATTGTGGTTCCTGAAAAACCAGTAGTTAAAAAGATGACTGCTGGGGAATGGGTTGGTATTGGTAGCGTAATTTCGAGTTTGGCATTGTTGGTTATAACTGCTTTTAAATAAAAAATAATTTCTAAGAATGGATAATAGACCTATTGAAAACGATGAGATTTCGTTAAAAGAGTTATTAGAAAAAGTAAAGGAATGGTATAACTATTTATTGTCGAAATGGAAAATTATCGTATTGGCAGGAATACTAGGAGCCACTTTGGGATTAACCTATTCATTTATAAAAAAACCAGTCTATACTGCTACTTTATCGTTTGCTTTAGAGGATGAAAAATCTGGTGGTGGTTTGGGAAGTGCATTAGGTTTAGCAGGTTCATTGGGGTTAGATTTAGGTGGTAGTGGTGGAAGTATTTTTACGGGGTCAAATTTGACAGAGTTATTTAAATCTCGTAGAATGGTTGAACAGACATTATTGACTCCTGTTGATTACAACGGTAAAAGAATTTCTTTGGCAGAAATGTATATAGAAATTAATGAGTTAAGAGATAGCTGGAAGACTAATCCTAAGTTCGCTAATATTATTTTTTTGCCTAATAGGAATCGTGATAAATTTACACGAGTTCATGACAGTATTTTAGGTTCAATTTATCAAGGCGTATCTAAGGGAGGATTGGTTGTTGGTCAAAAAGATAAAAAAATATCAATTATTTCAATTGATATGTCCTCTACTAATGAATTATTTGCCAAATATTTTTGTGAAGCGTTGGCGAAAGAAGTATCTAATTTTTATGTAGACACTAAGAGTAAAAAGGCAAGAATGAATATGGCTATCTTGCAAAGGCAAACTGATTCTATTCGTGGAGAACTAAATGGATCTATTACTGGTGTTGCAGTTGCAAATGATAATACTTTTAATTTAAATCCAGCTATGAACGTCCGTAGAGCCCCTTCGGCAAGGAGACAAGTAGATGTACAAGCTAATACTGCTATTTTAACAGAATTAGTAAAGCAAAGCGAATTAGCAAAAGTAACATTACGTAAAGAAACACCATTGATACAAGTTATTGATAAGCCTATTTTGCCTTTATTTAAGGATCGTTTTGGTAAAGCAAAAGGGGTTGTACTCGGTGGTTTTTTAGCTGTACTATTAATGATTATTGGTTTAATAGTTCGTAAAGTAGGGAAAGAATTGTCGGTTTAATTATTTCTAAATAATAATATTTTAAGCATATTAATAATGAACATTCTTAAATTAATTGGTAGAGACAAAGAAATATTTAATAATGATATTTTAGTTTATGAAAATGCATTAAAAGATGAGGTTCAAGGATCTAGTTTTTTGGTTATTGGTGGAGCTGGCTCTATTGGGCAGGCTGTCACTAAAGAGATTTTTAAACGCAATCCACTAAAGTTGCATGTTGTAGATATTAGTGAGAATAACATGGTAGAGCTAGTAAGAGATTTGAGAAGTTCATACGGTTATATTGATGGTGATTTTCAGACATTTGCATTGGATATTGGGTCAATTGAATATGATGCTTTTATAAAATCAGATGGTAAATATGATTACGTGTTAAATTTATCTGCTTTAAAACATGTGAGAAGTGAAAAGGATTCTTTCACTTTAATGCGGATGATTGATGTTAATATTTTTAATACAGAGAAAACATTGCGGCAATCTATTGATAAGGGAACAAAAAAATATTTTTGTGTTTCTACAGATAAAGCAGCTAATCCAGTAAATATGATGGGCGCTTCTAAAAGGATTATGGAAATGTATTTAATGCGTAAAAGTCAACAAATTAAAATTTCCACAGCTCGATTCGCTAATGTAGCTTTTTCTGATGGTTCTTTATTACATGGTTTTAATCAGCGAATTATAAAAAGACAGCCAATTGTGGCACCAAATGATATTAAACGTTATTTTGTCACTCCTAAAGAATCAGGAGAACTTTGTTTAATGTCTTGTATTTTTGGAGATAACAGGGATATTTTTTTTCCTAAATTAAATGAGAATTTGCATTTGATTTCTTTTGCAGATATTGCAGTAAAGTATTTAGCTGAAATTGGATATGAACCTTATTTATGTGAGTCTGAAGAAGAAGCTAGAAAAAATGTAGAAGAATTGATTAAGCAAAAAAAATGGCCATGCTTATTTACCGGAAGTGATACAACTGGAGAGAAAGATTTTGAAGAATTTTTCACAGATAAGGAAGTTTTAGATATGGATCGATTTGATAATCTAGGAATTATTAAAAACGATGTTAATTTTAATAATATAAAGCTAGAAAATTTCACTAAACGGATAAATGAAATGAAAATAAATTTATTTTGGAGTAAGGATGAAATTGTTAGCTTATTTCATGATATGATACCTAATTTCGGACATAAAGAAACAGGAAAATATTTAGATTCAAAAATGTAATTATGTCAGATTTTAATTCAGTTATTTCGTTTATTAAAGCACAATATAAAACTGATAATTTTATTCCGTTGCATGTTCCTCATTTTGGTGGAAACGAAAAAAAATATTTAATAGAAACTATTGATTCTACATTTGTATCTTCTGTTGGTGCTTATGTTGATAAATTTGAAATAATGATGCAAAGCATCACTCAGACTGAAAAAGCTGTGGCTGTTGTAAATGGTACAGCTGCAATTCAAGTAGCTCTGCGGTTAATAGGCGTGAAAGCGGGAGATGAAGTACTTACGCAAGCTTTGACATTTGTCGCAACAGCTAATGCAATTGCGTATCTAAATGCAACTCCAATTTTTCTGGATGTTGATTTAGATACAATGGGGTTGTCTCCTAAAGCAGTTTCTTTATTTCTTGAAGAGAATGGAGACTTAAGGGAAGATGGTTGTTATAATAAAAAAACTGGAAAAAGAATAAGTGCTTGTTTGCCAATGCATACATTTGGATTCCCAGTACATGTAGATGAGTTAATCGCAATTTGTGATACTTGGAAAATTCCAGTGATTGAAGATGCTGCTGAATCATTAGGGAGTGAATATAAAGGGAAACCAACTGGTAGTTTTGGGAAATTAGGAACTTTTTCATTTAATGGAAACAAAATAGTAACTAGTGGAGGTGGAGGTGTTATTGTTTCTAATGATCTTAAATTAGGAGAAAGAGCCAAGTATTTAACTACTACTGCAAAAATTCCGCACCCTTATGAATATGTTCATGATGAAATGGGGTATAATTTTCGAATGCCAAATCTAAACGCAGCTTTAGCTTGTGCACAATTGGAACAGTTGAATAGTTTTTTAGAAAATAAAAGGGTATTAGCAAAAGAGTACGAATCTTTTTTTGCTACTAACGGTGTGAAATTTAGAACAGAAACACCAGAAACCAAAGCAAATTATTGGCTGATGTGTGTGGAGTTAGATAGCAAAGTTGATAGAGATTTGTTTTTAGAAGGAACTAATGCTAATGGAGTAATGACCCGACCTATATGGCAATTAATGTATCGTTTACCTATGTATGCAAATTGTCAAAGAGACGAACAGATTAATGCCGAATTTTTAGAAGAACGAATTGTAAATATACCTAGTAGTGTCAGATAAATCAGTTATTCTTATTGGGTATTCAGGACATGCTTATGTAGTTGCTGAAACAGTTTTAGAGAATGGTTTTGAAATTATCGGATATTCTGATAAAGAGGAAGCTGGTTCTGATCCTTATAATCTAGTTTACTTAGGATTTGAAAGAGAAAATGATTTTATTGGGTGGTTGAAAGAAATTCCTTTTGTACTTGGAATTGGAGATAATAAGTTGAGACAAAATATCGCAAATTTGATTGAAGGTAAAGGAAAAGAAATTCAAACGACTATACATAAGACTGCTCATATTTCAATAAATGCTATAATAGGTACAGGTAGTTTTATAAATAAAAATGTATCTGTTAATTCACTTGTAAGAATTGGTAAAAATGTAATTTTGAATACGGGTTGTATTATTGAACATGAATGTGTTTTACAGGATGCTGTTCATGTTGCACCAGGTGCAGTTCTTGCTGGTAATGTTACTATTGGTGAAAGAACATTTGTGGGAGCTAATTCAGTAATAAAGCAAGGAGTAATTATTGGTAAGGATGTTATAATTGGAGCTGGATCCGTTATTATTTCTAATATTCCGGATGGAAAAAAAGTGGTAGGAAATCCAGGTAGAATAATATAAGTATGAGTAAAGTAATTATTATTGCGGAAGCTGGCGTAAATCATAATGGGGATATACAAATAGCAAAAAAATTAATTGATGCTGCTGTAGATGCGGGTGTTGACTATGTCAAATTTCAAACTTTTAAAGCAGATAACTTAGTCAGTAAATCAGCTAAGAAAGCCAATTATCAAAGTGTTAATATTAACGATGGTGATGATTCTCAATATGCAATGCTAAAAAAATTAGAACTAAGCCATGAAAATCATTTAGAATTATTGTCTTATTGTTCTGAAAGAAATATTAATTTTTTTTCCACTGCATTTGATATTGAAGGAGTGAAATACTTAAATAGTTTAGGGCTTACTTTTTTTAAAATTCCAAGTGGAGAAATTACAAATTATCCTTATTTAAGAGCTATTGCTTTATGTAGAAAACCTGTTGTTATGTCAACAGGCATGTGCACTGAAATAGAAATCAAAAATGCATTAGATGTGTTAATTAAGTTTGGATTGAAAAAAGAATTGATTTCTATATTGCATTGTAATACAGAATATCCAACACCTATGAAAGATGTTAATCTTAAGGCTATGTTGGCAATACAAAAAAACTTTGATGTGCAAATAGGATATTCAGATCATACACTTGGTATTGAAGTGCCTATAGCAGCAGTTGCTATGGGGGCGAGAATAATTGAGAAGCATTTTACTTTGGACAGAACTTTACCCGGGCCAGATCATGTAGCTTCTCTTGAACCAAAGGAATTAAAAGAGATGGTAAGAGCAATTCGTAATATAGAGTTAGCGATAGGAGGTGATGGTGAAAAAGTGCCAAGCGAAAGCGAAACTAAGAATATTATAATTGCCAGAAAAAGTATTTTTATTAATAGGAATTTATCAAAAGGACATATTATTACGGATGATGATATTATTTCATTGAGGCCAGGAGATGGAATTTCTCCAATGGAATGGGAAAATATAGTTGGTAAAATTCTGACAACTGATAAAAATGAGTTTGATAAACTTTTATTTTCGGACATTCAATGAGAGTAGGAGTATTAACTAGCTCAAGAGCAGATTACGGAATATATCTACCATTACTTCAAAAAATGAAAAATGATTCTTTTTTTAAAATGGAGATTATTGCGTTTGGTACACATTTGTCAAAAAGTCATGGCTATACATTAAATGAGATAACAAAGGATGGCTATAATTGTATTCACATGATTTCTTCATTGATTTCAAATGATGATGAGCAATCAATAACTTCTTCATATGGTTTGACTGTTTTAAAGTTTGCGGACTTTTGGCAAAATTATAAATATGATTTAGTATTTTGTTTAGGAGATCGCTTTGAAATGAGTGCTGCTGTACAGGCGGGTATCCCTTTTGGAATAAAATTTGCTCACATACATGGAGGTGAAACTACATTGGGAGCAATAGACAATGTTTATCGTCATCAGATTTCTTTAGCTTCAATTCTCCATCTTACAGCCACCGATGTTTTTAATAAGAAAGTTCAAAGCTTGTTAGATTCTAATGAAAATATTTTTACTACAGGATCTTTGAGTTTAAACGGAATTGAAAACTTTGTTCCTATTGAAAGAAAAAGTTTTTTTGAAAAGTTTGATATACTTGATGAAGATTTTATCTTAGTTACTTTTCATCCTGAAACAATGTCGCTAAAAGATAATGTGTTATATGCTCAAGAGATGGGGAGCGCATTGAAAAAAATCGCAAAAGATATATTTATTGTGATTACAATGCCCAATGCAGATACTCAAGGTTCAATTTATCGAGAAGTTATTGAAAAAATAGAATTACCTAATAGAATTTTGCTAATTGAGAATTTTGGAAAAATCAACTATTTTTCAGCAATGTATTATGCTAAAATATTATTAGGGAATACTTCAAGCGGAATTTTAGAAGCCGCTTCATTTGGAAAATTTGTTGTGAATGTTGGGGATAGGCAAAAAGGCCGATTGCAAAGTGATAATATTATAAATTGTGAGTTTAAAGAAGAGGCAATTGTCTCTTCGGTTTTTAAAGCTATTAGTTTAAAAACTTATAATGGTCATAATGTTTATTTTGAATCTAATGCAGCAGATAATATAATTAAAATTACTAAGAATTTTTATGAGAATTTATAAAGACCATTTAATTCTTTCAGGAAGTAAAATTAAACAAGCTTTACTTCAATTTAATGAGTTATCACAAGATGCGATACTTTTTGTCGTTGATAGTGACGACAAACTAATTGGTGCATTAACAGACGGAGATGTTAGACGAGGATTACTTAAAGGATTTACCATAGATTGCAATGTTGATGAGATTATTCAAGACAATCCACGATATATAATTAAAGGTGAAAATAATCTAAAAAAAATTATTGAATATCGAGAAGGTGATTTTCGAATAGTTCCAGTTGTTGATGAAAATCACAAAGTAGTTAATGTTATTAACTTTAGAAAAATTAGATCTTATCTACCAATTGATGCTGTTATTATGGCCGGAGGTAGAGGTCAGAGATTACAGCCGTTAACGGATACTGTTCCTAAACCACTTCTAAAAGTTGGGGACAAGGCAATTATGGAACATAATTTGGATCGTTTGGCTTTATTTGGAATAGATGATTTTTGGGTTTCAGTAAAATATTTAGGAGAACAAATAGAAAGCCATTTTGGAAAAGGTGAAGACAAGAATGTAAAAATCGAATATGTTTGGGAGAATGAACCATTAGGAACTATTGGTGCAGTTTCGAAAATAAAAAATTTTGAACATGACTATATTCTTGTAACAAATTCAGACTTGTTAACAAATATTGATTATGAACAGTTTTTTCTTGAATTTATAAGACAAGATGCAGATTTAGCTGTGTTAACTATTCCGTATCAAGTGAATATACCTTATGCTGTTTTGGAGACAAATAATGGATCAGTAAAAAGTTTTAAAGAAAAGCCGACTTATACTTATTATTCAAATGGAGGAATTTATTTAATAAAAAAGAAAATGTTAAGTTTTATACCGAAAGACACTTTTTTTAATGCAACAGATTTAATGGAAGAATTGATTAATAAAAAACTAAAAGTAATTTCTTTCCCATTTTCTGGTTATTGGTTAGATGTGGGAAAACATGAAGATTTTGAGAAAGCCCATATAGATATTAATAATATAAAATTTTAAAATGAAAATATTAATAACTATTTGTGCTAGAGGGGGGTCGAAAGGGATACCAGGCAAAAACATAAAAAATATTAATGGTAAATCCTTAATCGGTTATTCAATTGAATTAACCCAAAAAATAAAAGGAAAATTTGATGCAAAAGTTGCTTTGTCTACAGATGATGAGGCTATAAAAAATACTGCAGAATCATTTGGTGTTTTTACGGGTTATGTAAGGCCAGATTATTTGGCTACTGATGGAGCGGGCAAAATAGATACAATTAAAGATTTGTTACTTTATGAAGAATCTATAATAAACGATAAATATGATTTTGTTTTAGATTTAGATGTTACTTCTCCATTGCGAACTTTAGAGGATATTGAAGAAGCATTAAATTTAATAAATGCTAATCCTGAAGCATTAAATTTATTTTCTGTAAATCCAGCGGCGAGAAGTCCTTATTTTAATATGGTTGAAAAGAATGCAGATGGTTTTTACTCACTAGTTAAAATGAATCCAGATGGGAGTGTTATGACGAGGCAGTCTGCACCAAAGGTCTATGATTTGAATGCATCATTTTATTGGTATAGAAGATCTTTTTTTGAATCTGGATCAAAAAGTGCTATTACAGATAAATCATTAATTTATGAGATGGATCACGTATGTTTTGATTTAGACCATCCAATAGATTTTTTATTTATGGAATACCTGCTTCAAAACAATAAACTTGATTTTGAACTATGAAAATACTGATTATTGGTTTAGGATCAATAGCTAAAAAGCATGTTTCGGCTTTAAAAAGCATGAATATTAATATAGCAATTTACGCATTAAGATCAAATCCAAATTCACAAACTGAAGAAGGAATTGAAAATGTTTATGATATTGAAAATTTAGATTTTTCTTTCGACTTTGCAATTATTTCGAATCCAACTCATTTGCATTTTGATTTTATCGAAAAACTTGCAAAACTATATATTCCTTTATTTATTGAAAAACCAGCTGTACATAGATTGCAAAATATAGATAAATTAATTGATTTTGTAGAAATGAAACAAGTAGTTACTTACGTAGCTTGTAACTTAAGATTTCATCCATGTATTGAATTTTTGAAAAATAAATTAAATAAAGAAAGTCTAAAAATTAACGAAGTCAATGTTTATTGCGGTTCATATTTACCAGATTGGCGTCCTAATGTAGATTTTAAAAAAGTATATAGTGCCAATGTGTCAATGGGTGGTGGAGTCCATTTAGATTTATTTCATGAATTAGATTATGTTAGTTGGTTGTTTGGAATGCCTAATAAAAGTAGTTCTACTTTAAGAAATGTATCAAGCTTAAATATTGATGCTATAGATTATGCTAATTATATTTTAGAGTATGATACATTTACAGCAAATGTTGTATTAAATTATTACAGAAAAAAATCTAAAAGAGTAATTGAACTTGTTTGTGATAATGAAATTTTAGAAGTTGATTTGATTAATAGTTGTATTACTAATGATTCTAAAGAGATTATTTTCGAGGCTACTAATTTTGATGTAAAAAATACGTATAGTTATCAATTAAATTATTTTATTAATTGTTTAAAAGAAAACATACTTCCAATGAATGGCCTTAGAGAATCGATAGAAATATTAAAAATTGTCCTGAAAGATGAATAATAGATTAAAAAATAAAATAATTATAATTACAGGAGGAAATGGTCTTCTAGGTAAAGCAATCATTACTAGATTGATTTCTGAAGGTGCCTTTTGTATTAATTTTGAAATTAATCACGATACGAATGAAGATTTATCTAATGTTTATTGTGATATAACAGATAGTACCTCAATTGATAGAGCTTTAGAAATAGTTTTTGCAAAATATAAAAAAATTGATGGACTTGTAAATAATGCTTATCCAAGAACAAAAGATTGGGGAAATAAGTTTGAAGATATAGCTCTCGATTCTTGGAGACAAAATGTAGATTGGCAAATGAATAGTTATTTTTATTTAACGCAAAAAGTTGCTTCAGAAATGGCTATACAAAAAACAGGAAGTATAATAAACATGGCTTCTATTTATGGAGTTGTAGGTGCCGATTTTAATGTTTATGAAGGGACAACAATGACAATGCCTGCAGCTTATTCTGCAATAAAAGGGGCGTTAGTCAATTTTACAAGATATGTGGCATCTTATTTTGGACCGCAACAGGTTAGAGTGAATACTGTTTCTCCTGGTGGAATTTTTGATAATCAAAATGAGGTTTTTGTAAGCAACTATACTAAAAAGGTTCCCATGAGAAGGTTAGGAACGCCTGAGGATATTGCACCAACAGTTGCTTTTTTATTGTCAGATGATGCAAAATATATCACGGGACAGAATTTAATTGTCGATGGAGGCTGGACAGCCATTTAATATAAATCAAAGTAATAAAATAATAGTAATGAGTGAAAAGAAAATAACTTGGTGTAAGAATTGTTTAAATATGTCTACAAGACCTCGAATTACATTTGATGATAGAGGTTGGTGTAATGCTTGTCAATGGATGGAAGAAAAGAAACAAATTGATTGGTCACACAGACAAAAACAACTTGAGGAGTTAATAACAAAATATAAATCTAAAACAGGGAATTTTGATTGCATTGTTCCTGTTAGTGGTGGTAAAGACGGCTCTTATGTAGCTTATATGTTAAAACATAAATATGGTATGAATCCATTGGCGGTTACTGTACGTCCTGCTTTATCTTTACCAATTGGAGATCAGAATCTCTTTAATTTTATTCAATCAGGTTATGATCATATTCATATATCTCCTAATCCTGTAGTATTAGACAGGCTGAATAAGTATGGTTTTATTGAAAAAGGTTTTCCTTACTATGGATGGTTAATTGCTATTATGACTGCGTGCATTAAAACGGCTGCAAATTTTAAGATACCATTGATGTTTTATGGTGAAGATGGTGAGGTTGAATATGGAGGTTCTAGTGAAAGTAAAAACAATCCTTTGTATGATATTGAGTATATGAAGAAAATATATTTGGAAGGTGGTCATCAAATTGTTTTTGATAGAATTAGAGAAGATGGAGATATTTCTGAAGCTGATTTGGCATTTTTTAAATTCCCTACAGATGAAGAAGTTTCGCAAATAGGACTTTCATTTACACATTGGTCATATTTTGAAGCTTGGGATTCTTATAGAAATTACGTTGTTGCAAAAGAGAACTGCGGATTAATTGAAAAAGAAGAAGGAAGTGTAGATACTTTTACGAATTTTTCACAAAATGACCAAGCTCTTTATACTTTACATGCTTATTTGATGTATTTGAAATTTGGATTTGGGCGAGCAACTCAGGATGCTGGAATTGAGATTAGAAGAGGCTCAATGACAAGAGACCAAGCACTAAATTTAGTAAAAATGTATGACAATGCATATCCTTATGATTTGATCGATACTTTCTTAGAATATTATAAAATGACTAAAGAAGAATTTGATTCTGTTTTAGATAAGTATGCAAATAAAGATTTGTTCGAAAAAATTGATGGTATTTGGTCTCCTAAATTTACTCCAGGAGAAGATTTTAGTATATGAAAATTGTTATAGCCGATTATGGTATGGGCAATATAAAGTCTATTGTCAGCACATTAAATTATTTAGGAGTTGGGGATATTGTTATTTCTGCTGATTTTAATGTTTTAAATAGTGCAGATAAAATAATTCTTCCTGGTGTTGGTTCATTTGGGAAAGCAATGGCACAGATAAAAGAAAATAGTCTAGATAAATATCTTAAAGAAATAGTTGTAGAAAAGGGAAAGCCTTTAATTGGAATTTGTCTTGGAATGCAACTTTTAGGAAACTCAAGTACTGAAGATGGTTTTACTGAAGGATTAGGTTTTGTCAATGCGCATTGTATAAAGTTTGATAATACAGACTTAAAAGTGCCACATGTAGGGTTTAATCAATTAAAAATTGATAATAAACTTAAAATATACGATGGACTTCCTAGTGAAGCTGATTTTTACTTTACTCACAGTTATAAAATGGTAAGTGAAGATGAGATAAATCAATCTTATTGTAATTATGGTTCAGACTTTATAGCAAGTTTTGAATGTAATAATATTGTAGGAGTGCAGTTTCATCCAGAACTTAGTCAAAATAACGGATTAAGATTATTGAAAAATTTTATTGAAAAATTTTAATGTTAAGAAAAAGGATAATATTTACATTAATTTATAGTGATGGCTTTTTTATGCAAAGTCGTAATTTTAGATTGCAAAAAGTAGGTAATTTAAATTGGCTTGAAAAGAACTATAAATTTCAAAACATTGCATTTTCTTTGGACGAGCTTGTAGTTTTGAATGCTACTCGAGTAAATAAGTCTATTATTGATTTTGCTAATACAGTTGAAAAATTAGTAAATGATGTTTTTATTCCAATTGCTGCTGGCGGGGGAATCAGAACGATGGAAGATGCTGAATTACTATTCAAAAGCGGTGCTGATAAAATAGTACTAAATACTTTATTGTATGAAAATCCAGATTTAGTTCAGTTGTTAATAAAAAGATATGGTTCACAGAGTATTGTAGCGTCAATAGATTATAAGAAAAATGATGATTCGTTTGATGTTTATCTTAATAATGGCGCTGTGAAAATTGATATGAATCTAGAAGATTACTTGATATATCTTGATAAACTTGAAGTTGGAGAGATATATCTAAATTCTATAGACAAAGATGGTACTGGATTTGGATATGATTTCGATACAATTGAAAAATTTGAATCAAAAATAAAAATACCATTAATAATAGCAGGTGGAGCAGGAAATGAATCCCATTTTAAAGATGGGTTGAAATACAAAAATGTAAGTGCTGTTGCTACTGCAAACTTATTTAATTTTATAGGAGATGGTTTGCCAAAAGCTAGAAAAAATTTAATTGAATTAGGGGAAAATATAGCTAATTGGAATGTTGATAATTGAGATAATAAAAAAAGTAAAGTATAATATTGGTGCTGATAGAATTGGTCCTGATCACCCATTTACACATTGGAGGTTGTTTTATAAAAAACAAATGTTAGCACTTTGTAAAAAAAAATTTAAACATTTTTCTGACACTGCTGATTTTAGACCTGGAGCATATGCAGTTGGTTGTTCTAAAATAGAGATAGGAAATAGAGTTGTAATACGGCCTGGTGTTATGCTATTTGGAGAGTCTGAAAGTTTGCAAACATCTATTATTATTGAAGATGATGTGATGATGGGATGCGGAGTTCACTTTTATATCAATAATCATAAGTTTGATAGATTGGATATACCATTAATTGATCAAGGTTATTATCCTGATGAAATGATAATCTTGAAAAAAGGTTGTTGGATTGGAGCTAATTCTATTTTATTACCTGGTGTTACAGTAGGTGAAAACGCTGTAGTAGGTGCGGGTTCTGTTGTTACAAAATCTGTTGCAGATGGAGTGGTTGTAGCAGGGAGTCCTGCTAAACTAATTAAAAAAATTGATGGATGATTAAAAAAGTAGTTTATATAAATTATCAACCAATAACTCCGAAATATTTTTCGGATTATTATCTTGGGGAGTGTATTGAAAATGGGTTAAATGTTGAATATTGGGATGTTACAAATCTTTTTTTTTCTGAAATTAACTTTGTAGAGTCAAACTATTTTGAAACGACTGTGATTAAAATGTCTTCCCTGAAAGAATTGAATAAGAGACTGTCGACTATGGATATTAGTTCGACATTTTTTATTACTAATATTAATTATGAGTTTCGTGTATGGAGATTGTATAGAATTTTGACTTCTTTCAATTGTAAATTAGCTTTTTTTGCTAGAGGAATGTATCCAACTCCCAAAGTAAAAGTTTCATCAAAAGTTATTAAATTACTTTCAAATTTTGAGTTTAAAAGGATTTTAAACGGATTAAAAAATAAACTTTCAATAATTTTAAAGAAATATAATATTATTAAAACTTACGATTTTGTTTTTAGAGCAGGTTCTGAAGGAGGAAATACTTTTTACGGAAATACTTTTGATTTAAAAAAAGGTAAGGTTATCGAAATTAATTATTTTGATTATGATAAATATTTAAACCTTATTAATGATAATGAAGTAGTAAAAGAAGATTATGTCGTTTTCATGGATCAATATTTAGCATACCACCCAGATGTAGCCATTTGTGGTTTAAAATATGTGGACGCAGATGTGTATTATACAGAATTGAATAATTTCTTCAATGTTATTGAAAAGAAATACAACACAAGTGTTGTTATAGCCGCACATCCTAAAGCGATCGGTTATAAAACAAATAACCCTTTTGAAAATAGAAAAATAGTTTTTGATAAAACCAGCGAATTGGTTAAAGATTCAAAATTTGCATTAACCCATCATAGTACGGCAATTAGTTTTCCGATATTATTCAAAAAGCCTATTGTTTTACTAAATAGTGATGAGTTAAAGAAGGCGATGCCTGATTTGTATGACTTGACTAATTTTATTGGAGATTGTCTCAGCGCTGAGGTGGTTAACTTTGATAGATTTGATATAAACAAAGAACTTGATTTGTATGTCGATATTGAAAAGTTTAATGATTACAAGTATAAATATTTATCATCCGTCGAGAGTGAAAATCAGCTTTCTTCTGAGATTTTTATTAAAACAATATTGAAATTGTAATGCAACAATCCTACACAAAAAATTATATCAAAATTTATATTTGGCAAGGTGTTTCGTTAGTATTGAATTTTCTCTCAATGTTTGTGGTGATTCCCTATCTTACATCTGAACCAACAGTGTATGGGATTTATTCTGTTTGTATTTCTTTTTCAATCTTTTTAGCTTACGCCGATTTGGGATTTATGGGAGCAGGGCAAAAATATGCTGCAGAGTATTTTGCAAAGGGAAACAGAGAAGAAGAAATAAAAGTGATAGGTTTTACCAATTTTATATTATTTGTTTTTCTGTTATTGTTTTCCTTGGGCTTTTTTATTTTGAGTCGTCAACCTGAATTATTGGTGGAAGGTATCGAAACAGGTAATCAACATTATATAGCATCTTCTTTATTATTAATATTAGCAGTTTTTACTCCGACTACTTTGTTACAAAGATTGTTACAAATGATATTTGGTGTTCGAATGGAAGATTTTATTGTTCAACGATGCAATATAATAGGAAGTGTATTTAAAATCCTATCTGTTTTATGGTTTTTTAGAGTAGGAAATTATGATATAGTAGGTTATTTTCTTTTCACTCAGATTGTAAATTTTATAACGTCAATAGCTACATTATTGATAGCTAGAAAACGATATAGATATAATTTTAAGACTTTGTTCTATTTTGTACGATTTAATAAAGAAGTGTTTGATAAGACTAAAGGATTAGCGTTTACAAGTTTGTTTGCTACGATTTCCTGGATATTGTATTATGAACTCGATTCGGTGGTTATTGGTAAGTTTTTAGGTGCAAATCAGGTGGCAATTTATGCCATAGGTTTGACGGTTCTTTCTTTTTTCAGAAGTATATTAGGAATACTTTTTTCACCCTTCAATGTTCGATTTAATCATTTTGTAGGTAGTGGGGATGAATTAGGTTTAAAATCTTTTTATTTGCAGATTGTTACTGTTTTGGCACCAGTAGTAGTTTTTCCTATAATAACAATAGCAATTTTAGCAAAGCCAATAGTGCTTACATGGGTTGGTGTAGATTATTCCGCTTCGCTTCCTGTAATGCGATTTTTAGTTTTTTGTAATTTTTTTGCATTTATTACCTATCCTACTAATTTTATGCTAGTATCCAAAGAACGCCAAAAAACATTGTATTTTATTAATGCGTTGCTTCCATTTATTTTTTGGGTAGGTGTTATTCTTACGATTGGTGTTTTAGGTATTCAAGCATTTGCTATTTTTAAATTAACAGCATTTGTTTTTTCAGCATTTGTTTTATACAAACTGATGATTGATTATTTCAAGATGAATATTTTATATTCTTTAAAATTAATCTTTTTTCCTATGCTTTTTCCGATTTTATTTTTAAGTATAGCCTCATCATTAATTAGTGACTATTTGCCGCAGGAAAAGTCTAAGTTGAATTTATTGATTGTAGCTATGGTAGTTGGAGGTTTGATATTGATTTCTTTTATAATACAATATTTTATGTCGATGAATTGGAGGCAGCAAATTTATAAAATTATGAAGGTTTTTAAAAAATAGGAATAGTATGAGAATTTGTTTTTTTACAGAAAATTACTACATTGGAGGGCTGGACACTTTTATAATAAACTTGGTTAATCATTGGCCAAATGAAAAAGATGAGATTACTATTATTTGTAATAAATCCCACCCAGGATTGAATATTCTTAAAAATAGAATAACTCGTTTAAATGTTACCGTTAAATCACATGATTTACTGATGTCGAAAGATATAGAATTCGAATTAAAAAATGTGTTTAATGTTTTTTTTAAAATATTCTTTTTTATTTTTAGATACATTCTGTTTTTATGGCATATTCTTAACTTAAGAAAAGTTGTAAAAGTAGATGACTATGATGAACTATTAGTTATTAATGGAGGTTACCCAGGTGGTTATTCCTGTAGGGCTATGTCTATTTTTTGGGGGATTTTCAAAAAGAAAAAATCAATTCATAATTTTCATAATTTTGCTACTTCCCCCCGAGTAATTGTAAGATTTATTGAGAATTACATTGATTATTTTGTTCAAAAGCACACAAAATATTTTGTAACAGTTTCTAAAACTTGTGAAAATTCATTAAGTAAAAGAAAAAGCATTAAGAATCATGAAGGACTAAGATTTATATATAATGGTATTAACATAAATAATAACGTTTTACCAGTCGATATTAGAGGTGAATTAAGTTTGAATGCCAATTCAAAAATTTGCCTAATTTTGGCAACTTATGAGGAAAGGAAAGGTCATAAATTTTTGATAGATTCATTTCAAAAAGTATTTGAAAGTAAATCTGATGTTTTTTTAGTATGTTGTGGATATGGTAGTGATGAAGAATTTAAGAATGTCGAAGACTATATAAAAGAAAAAAATCTGTCAAGTAAAATTTTCATGTATAATTATAGGGAAGATGGGATTGGGATTTTATCTGTTTCAGATTTATTAGTAATTTCTTCTAAAGAATTTGAATCTTTTGGACTTACCGCAATTGAAGGTATGAAATATAAAATACCCGTAATTAGTACAAATACTGGCGGCTTAAAAGAAGTGATAAAAGATGGAGAGGGAGGGTTTTTATATGATTACGGTGACAATGATGGCTTTGCAAAAAAAATAATAGAGTTACTTAATAATGAGTCTTTATGTATAGAACAAGGGGAACTAGGATATAAAAGATTTAATGAACTATTCCATGCCAGTGTAATGGCACAGAAGTATTGGGAATTGTTAGTTCTAGAATAGATTTCTGGTTTAAAAATATTAATTTGAAATTTACATCACAGGATGAAAGCCTCAAATTAAAATATTTGATAATCAGTCTTTTTGATTTGTAAAATTAAAATTGACACGTGGAATTTTTAGAAAAAAAATAAAAGTCTGCAGGGTAATAAATAATGAATTTGACATCTCAATGAGGATAACTGTATTTTGTATAACAAAATGCAAAAAAAGGTAATGAAGATAATGAGTATAAAAAACTGGTGATTGGTTCTGTACTTTAACTTAATTACACAAATAATATATGAAAACCATATTTGGGATACCTAATTAAAATTAATTTGAAAAATGCTGTTTTTGCAAAAAGTAATTTAAAAGAATTATTTTTATATTCATTATTCTTACTTCCGTTGATTGGAACAAGTGTTCCTGCTTATATTTTTGTAATCTTACATCTTTTATATATAAACAAGGAAGTTAAATTTAAAGTTCAAGATTTATTTTTTTTAGGAGTTATTGTTTTTTTCTTTTTTTTAAAGATTCAACAATCAGAATTTACCAGTTGCTCTGTTTTGTTTAGGTACTATTTTGGTTTTTATTTGTTTTATTTATATTTTAACAATACTAAAGTAATGTTAAGACTAGATAAGTTATTATGGTTGATTTGTATCGTAGTTATACTTGAAGCGTTTTTAATTAATACAATTATTTCTCCTTCTATGCTACCTAATTATACTGTGAGTTTGTCTGGTGATTTGTTAGGAGAAACAAAAATTTTAGGTTTTTATCAAAGACCATATAGTATAGGTTCTAATTCTACGATTACGAGCACACTTATTATGGTTTTGGTTTTTTATGTTTTTGGTTTTTCAAAAGTTAAGAATATGAAAAAATCTAATAAGCTACTTTTTATTAGTGTTTTTACGGTGATTATTGTAGGGTCAGGAACAGGTTATATGCTTTTGATGCTCTTTGCAGTATATAAGATAGGTCCTTTTAAAAACTGGTTATCTGGAATAGTCTCATTTCTTGTTGTTTTATTATTTTGGTACCTTATTTTTGTTCTGGATGTTGGTTCTATACAAGGTTTGGAACGAGTGTCGTCATTATATTTTGATTTTTTGTATGATTTTAAAATTATGCAAATTGACGATGTAATTTTTGAGTTAAAGTCTGAAAAGTTTCAATTATTGATTGGAAGACATTTTGAAAACGTAAAAGATTTAATCGTTTGGGGAGATTTTGCTTGGTTAAATTTATTTGAAAGTACTGGGTATATTGGTTTGTGTATTACAATCATAATTTTTGTTTTTAAAATAAATAGATATAATTATATCCCAGTTTTGGTTTTTTTGCTTGGAGCGATGCACTATGGAGCGATTTATACTTTGCCAGGTCAGTTAATATTTGGATATTTTATCTCTGCTAATTTTAAAAATAATGAAAAAAGAGGGGGCGATTTAATCAGTAGCAGTATTTGACAAGGCACTGCTTAATATGGCATTGTTTGTCCAAAGATAAATGTTTCTTAATTGTGATTTTTGCAAATAAAGAATTGTATTTATTAAGAAAATAATATTTTACTTTTATTTGTTTAATGTGTTGTTTCTTTTGAAGTGTTTTAGTTGAGATATGATTGTGAAAAAATTAATCAAATTCAGCTTATATGCGAGCACGAATTATTTTAAAATATTGTATCTATAATCTTTTTATTAACCATAAAAGATATGAAAACTATTCTTGAAATTTAATAAAGAGAACAAGTGATAGTAATATGTTTATGTTATTTTTTGTAAAAGGAAAATAACTTTGAAGTTTTAAAATTCTATTGTATGAACTATAATTCATCTTTGATAAAATATTAAATTCTAAATAATAATATAAAATGAAAGCAGTAATACTTTGTGGAGGGTATGGAACGAGAATTCGTGATGTCGCTGACGATATACCGAAACCAATGATTCCTATTGGAGGGAAGCCAATAATTTGGCATATTATGAAAACGTATGCTTCCTATGGTTATCAGGATTTTGTATTGTGTATGGGATATAAAAGTGAAGTAATAAAAGATTTTTTTGTTAATTATGAACTGCGAAGTGCTGATATTAGCATAAAATTAGGAGAAAAAGCGGAACAAATTATTTCAGAGATAAGCCATGATGAAGATGGCTGGGAAATAACTCTAGCTGAAACAGGAATTAAGGCAATGACTGGTGCTCGTGTTAGAAGAATTAAAAAATATATTGGTGAAGACCCTATGTTTATGCTTACTTATGGAGATGGAGTTGGAGATATTGACATCGATGCACTAGTGGCTTTTCATAAATCACATGGAAAAATGGTTACACTTACAGGAGTAAGACCTCCTGGTCGTTTTGGAGAATTAGGAATAGCTGAAGATGGATCTACTATTACTGGGTTTAATGAGAAACCTCAAGCGAGTGGTGGACGTATAAATGGAGGATATTTCGTATGCAATAGGGAGTTTTTGGATATCCTTAGTGATGCTGAAGACTTGGTTTTAGAACAGGAACCAATGAAAAAATTGGTTGAACTAGGAGAATTGAAAGTTTTTGAGCATGATGGTTTTTGGCAACCAATGGATACTTCAAGAGAGTATTCTTTATTAAACGAACTTTATAATAACAATCAAGCACCATGGGTGAAATGGGAGAAAAAATAGTTTTTGGAAATGTTTATCGTGACAAAAAAGTTTTAGTTACGGGTAATACTGGATTTAAGGGTTCGTGGTTATGTACTTGGTTGCTTTCGTTGGGAGCTAATGTGTACGGAATTTCGAATGAAATCCCTACTGATCCTTCTATGTTTGTGGAGTTAGGCTTAGAGAGTAAAATGAAACATTTTTTTGCAGACATACGAGATTTGGAAACTATTAGAGAAATAGTAAAAGAAATCGAACCTGATTTTGTTTTTCATTTAGCGGCACAACCTATTGTTTCATTATCTTATAGTGAACCCATAGATACTATTTCTACAAATGTAATGGGAACAGCTAATGTTCTGGAAGTTTTGCGTACTTACAATAAACCATGTACTGCAATTATCATCACCAGTGATAAATGTTATGATAACGTTGAATGGATATTTGGTTATAAAGAAACTGATGCAGTTGGAGGTAAAGATATTTACAGCGGAAGTAAAGGGGCAGCTGAGTTAATTTTTAAATCTTATTATCATTCTTTTTTTAAAAAAGAGGGGGGAGTGGTAAAAGTAGCTTCAGCTCGCGCAGGAAATGTTATAGGTGGAGGAGATTGGGCTTTAGATCGTATCATACCTGATTGCATGAGATCTTGGAGCTTAGGTAAAGTCGTAGAAATTAGAAGTCCTAAAGCTACTCGTCCTTGGCAACATGTCTTAGAACCACTTAGTGGTTATTTACAATTGGGTGAGCGTTTATTTAAAGATCACTCTTTAAATGGAGAAAGCTTTAATTTTGGTCCTAAGCCAGAATACAATCATACAGTTCAAGAAATTTTAGAAGATATGAGTGTACGTTGGCATTTTGAAAATTCTAAAGATGCTTATAAAGTTACTGGTGATATTAAATTTTATGAAGCTGGATTACTAAAATTGAATTGTGATAAAGCCTTATTTCATTTTCAATGGAAACCAACACTCGATTATACAACTTTAATTGAATATACTAGTGATTGGTATTATGAGTTTTATAAGAATAATGGAAATATGTTTTTGTACACCCAATCACAGATTGAGGGATATGAAAATTTAGCCCAACTAGGAAAAATATCATGGACAAAATAACAATGCAAGATGTTTTATTAACTCCATTAAAACGAATTCATAATCCAAAAGGTGATGTATTTCATGGAATGAAAAAATCTGATATCGGTTATTCCGGTTTTGGAGAAGCGTATTTTTCTACAATTCATTTTGAAGATATAAAGCCGTGGAAAAAACATTTTGAAATGACATTGAATTTCGTAGTTCCATTAGGAAATATTCGTTTTGTTATTTATGATGATAGAGAAAATAGTACATCTAAAAACACCTTTTTTGATGTAACATTGGGCGAGGGCAATTATCAAAGAATTACTATACCTCCTGGAGTTTGGGTCGCATTTTGTGGCATAGGAAAAGATTATAATTTGCTTTTGAATCTGGCTAGTATAGAACATGATCCAAATGAGATAGAACGTAAACTTGAATTATCTGAAATACCTTATTCATGGTAAAAAAAAAAGTTCTTGTTACTGGCGGTAGTGGTTATATTGGAGCTCGAATTTGCTTGTATTTAGCTAATGCAGGTTATTCAGTAACGGCTCTATGTCATTCAAAGATTCCTTCCGATGAAAATTGGGTTGCAAAAATGGATAAAGTATTGATTGGTGATGTAAGAGATGAGCAGTTTGTGCTGAAGGTGGCTGAGCATGGGTACGATGTTTTAGTGCACTTAATTTCACTAGACCACCGTCAATCAGATGGAAATCCAATCTTAGTTAGCTCAGTTAATATTACGCCAGTTTGGTTTTTGTTGGATACTTTTTCAAAAAAAGGATTAAAAAAATTTATTTACTTTTCTACTGCTCAGGTTTATGGGATGTTACAGGATGAAATAGTCACTGAAAGTAAAATGTTGTTAAGTCAAAACCCTTATGGATTGACACATCAAATTGGAGAGGTGATTTGTGAATATTATAATAGAACTTCAGATGTTGATTGTCATGTGGTTCGATTGTCGAATAGTTATGGTGCTCCAATTTTTGAAGAGAATAATTGTTGGTGGTTGGTAATTAATGATTTGTGTCGGATGGCTTATACCCAAAAATTAATTGTATTACAATCAGACGGCTCGCCTTTACGCGATTTTATACACGGGTGGGATGTTTGTAGAGGAGTTGAAGCTATAATTGAAACAAAAGAAAAGCATCTAATATACAATTTGAGTTCTGGAATTACTCTTTCGATATTAGAAATTGCTGAAAAAATAAAAAAGGTTTTTGCAGAGCGATATAATATAGAATTACCGATAAAGGTGACGGAACAAAATAAAAATTCAAAAACTATGATTTATAAATTAGACAACAGTCTTATTTGTAGTATTGGGTTTGAACCAAAATTGTCTTTAGAAGATGGTATTAATGATCTTTTTGAATATTTGCAAAAAAAAGTAAAATAAACGTTATTAGAATATGTTAAAAGAGGACAATTATTTATTTTCTATTATTATACCTACTTATAATAGAAGGATAGATTTAGAAAGATGTTTAAATTCATTGGTAGAACAGACGTTTAAAAATTTTGAAGTAGTAATTTGTGATAATGCATCAACAGATCAAACTATAGAGTTAGTTGAAAAATATACTAACCTTTTAAATTTGAATTACATCCGCTTACCAGAGAATTCTGGAGGACCTGCGAGACCTAGAAATACAGGGATATCACAAGCAAAAGGAGAATGGATTTGTTTTTTAGATTCTGATGATTGGTATACAGCTGATAAATTAGCATATATTTCTAATCTAAGTTTAGATAATATAGATTTTGTTTACCATAGGCTTTTGTCAGTAGATAAAAGTGGTAGTCAAGGAGAAATGTTTACAAGGCAAATAAATAATAAGACACCGGTGATAGATTTGTTGACACGCTTTAATCCGATACTTACTTCATCCACTTGTATCAGAAAAAGTGTTTTTTCTAAGAACAATTTATCATTTTCAGAAGAAAAAAAAATTATTGGTGTAGAAGATTTTGATTTATGGATTAGAATGGGGATTATTGGTGCTAAATTCAAGTTAATTAATAAAAATCTTGGTTTTTACAATAAAGAAGGAGCAGATAGCTTGTCGTATGTTGATGAGCGTCAAGTTGCCAGATTGAATGAGGTTTATTCTGCATATAGGCATTTGTTATCTTTGAGGCAACAAAAAAAATCATTGGCAGCTTTTAGTTATCAAAAAGGATTTTTATTATTAGGAGATAATGATAAAAGGATAAGTTTTGAAAATTTTGTAATAGCATTAAAATATGGTGTTATCTATATAAAGATAAGAGCTTTGATTAGAATTGTTAGTCTTACACTTAATAGAGTAACTAAGTCATAATAGAACCATTTACTTTAATTGGTTAGGAGCAAGATTTAGTTAACTAAAACATACTCTTGCCAAATTAATATTTCATTTTGGTTTTCGCTGTAAAAATATATATGTTTAAATGGTTAAACGGTCAGTTAACTGTAAAAGTAAAAATTTAATGTCAAAGAAAATTTTACACATTTCTGAAAAAGGTGAAGGTGGAGGTGGAGAGTCGGTTTTTAGAGAGACAGTTATTTTGTTGCAAGAACTTGATTTATCAAATTCACATTATACTGCTTGTAAAAAATCAGATGGATTGTCGTTCAAATTAGATTTTGATTTTCAAGATAAAGAGAATTTATTAGATTTTATCTACTCTATTTCAAATAAAAAAAAGATGGATTTAATCTTGAAAGAAATTAATCCAGAAATAATACACTTACATCACTACGGGAATCTTTCTCCTTCTATTTTGCATTCTCTATTTAATTATAAAAAAAGAAATCCAAAAATAAAAATAATACAAACGGTACATACTTTTCAATATTCTTGTTCACATCAGGCAGCATATGATTATAATAAAACCAAAAGGTGTTTAGATTGTGCAAGTGTACATTTTAAAACTAAAATTTTCTATAGAAAATGTAGTAGAGGTGGTTTTATCCATTCTGTAGCTAAAGGATTTAATAGTTTAATAACTCATTATTATTATAAAAAAGGATTAATTGACACTATAATTGTACCTTCTAATTTTATAAAGGAAACTATCCTTTTAAATAGTTTTTACAAGGATAAGGAAATACTTGTAATTAATAATCCGATTTTTAGCAAGTTTGAAAAAAATAATAAATTAAAAAAAGAAAATAATATAGTTTATTTTGGTAGGCTATCTGAGGAAAAAAATATAAAATTATTGATTAATGCCTTTGTTTTGTTTGTAAATAAAACAAAAGCTGATTATAAACTTTTGATTATAGGTGATGGTTTAGAAAAGGAAAAACTTCAAGAGTACGTTTTAAAAGAAAATATGGCTGAAAGAATATTATTTTTGCCTTTTATGAGTCATGAGAAACTTAAAAAATATTTAGAGATTTCAAAAATTTCAATTATGACATCTAAGTGCTTTGAAAATGCTCCTATGATGATAATCGAATCATTTAATTATGATATAATACCAATAGTTGCAAATCACGGAGGAATGAGAGAAATGGCTCTAAAATTGAATTTTGGGTTACTTTTTGAAAGTGAAGATTGTGAAAGTTTAGTTAATCAAATTATTAATGCTACGGAAAATTATGAAACATTGATTAATGAAAAGCCAGAATTAGAAAGCCAAATACGCAATTTATTTTCAAAATCAATATATTTTAACGAATTGATAAAAATATATTCTTAATATTTAAATAATATATGTTGAAAAATTTTTCAGTTTTAATGTCAGTTTATGATAAAGAGAATCCAAATTGTTTGAGACAATCTTTGGAATCTATCTGTAATCAGACTTTAATTCCAAATGAGATTATAATAGTTAAAGATGGCCCTCTTAATATTGGGTTAGATGATGTCGTTAATGAATATGTTAGTAGATTTTCGTACTTATTTGTAGTTATTGAATTGCCTATAAATAAAGGTTTAGCGTATGCGTTGAATGAAGGTATGAAACATGTTAAACATGATATTGTTGCTAGAATGGATTCGGATGATATTTGTATATTTAATAGATTTGAAATACAAGTTAATTATTTAATAAATAATAATTTGGATATTGTTGGGGGGCAAATAATTGAATTTTCAAAAGATATTGACAACATTGTTTCTATTAGGGAAGTTCCTCTTTTACATGATGAAATAGTTAAATTTATGAAATTTAGAAGCCCTTTTTCACATCCTACTATTATTTTTAAGAGGAAATCTTTTGAATTGCTTGGAGGATATGATAAAAGAGTATTTCCAGAAGATTATGACCTTTTTGTCAGAGCTTATTTATTAGGGTTAAAATTTGGGAATGTAAAAGAAAAAGTATTGTATTTTAGGCTTGGAGAGGATCTTTCTGAAGCAATTAAAAGAAGATGGGGAATGAAGTATGCAATTAACGAAATAAAACTTTATAGAAGATTCCTTAAATTAGGTTTTTTTGGTTATAAAGATTTTACAAAGGTTTTTTTATTTAAAATACCATTAAGGGTTATGCCATTTAAAATATATAGGTTTATCTATTTTAAATTTGCCAGATAATGAAAAAAATAATCATAACAGGTTGTTCAGGTTTTGTAGGTCAGAATTTGTCTAATTATTTATCAAGTTTATGTTTTTCAATAAAGTCAATTTCATTAAGAAATTCAAATTGGAAATTTAATTTTAATGGGGATGCAATTATTCATTTGGCAGGAAAAGCGCATGATACGAAAAATATATCTGATGCATCTGAGTATTTCAAAATAAACACAGATTTAACCAAAGAATTGTTTGATGTTTTTTTAGAAAGTGAAATTAAAGATTTTGTTTATTTTAGTAGTGTAAAAGCTGTTGCAGATAATGTTTTGGATATTTTATATGAAGATATTCAACCTAATCCCAAAACTCCTTATGGGCAATCTAAATTAAAAGCAGAAGAATATCTACTATCGAAAAAAATTCCATATGGGAAAAGAGTTTTTATTATACGGCCTTGTATGATTCATGGACCTGGGAATAAAGGAAATTTGAATCTTCTTTATAGTGTTGTAAAAAAAAGAATTCCATATCCTTTGGCAGCGTTTGATAATCAAAGATCATTTTTAGGGATAGATAATCTCAATTTTATGATTAAAGAAATTCTTATAAATAAAGAAATTCCATCAGGAGTTTATAATTTTGCGGACGATGAGGTTTTATCTACAAATGAATTAGTTTGTATTATATCTTCTATTTCTAAGAAAAAAAACTTAACGATTGCAATACCTAAAAAAATTATAAATGCATTAGTAAAAACTGGAGATTTTATAAAATTACCTTTAAATTCTCAAGTACTCCAAAAGCTGACGGAAAATTATATAGTATCTAATAAAAAAATTAAGGGAGTTTTAGGAATAGAAAAGCTTCCTTATACAGTAAAAGAAGGATTAGAAAAGACAATTGAAAGTTTCAGAAAATAAAAATAATTAATTGTTGTTTTATTTTCTATTTCAAAACAATAGAATTATAAGCGACTTATTTTCAGTTTATTATTTTTTAAGTGAAAAATTGTAATAGAATCAGTTAGAAAAAATAAATAGTATTATGGGGTTTTATAGTTTATTATTGTTAATAATGTTATCACTATTATTTATTAGTTATAGGTATCAAGGAACAGAAAAGAATATTAGTTTAGTGATTTTTGGTATTTTGGTTCTAATTGGAGGCCTTAGAGACAGAATAGGTTTGGATTATAGTAATTATGTGGGATGGTACAATAAAGGAACTAGAGATGATGGTTTTGAATTTGGTTTTTTAGCTATTATGAAAGTCTTTAGATATCTGAATTTAGATTACAAGTTTCTTTTTTTCTTTTTTTCCTTTTTTACTTATCTTTTTGCTTATCTGGCAATTAGGAAATATACTAAAAAAAGTAGTCTTCCTATGGTTCTTTATTTTTTGATTCCAGTAATGTTTTTGTATTCATTTACTTTTATGAGACAGTATCTGTCTGTTACGATAGCTTTTTATGCTTTTACTTTTTTGTTAGAAAAAAAGTATTTTATTTATTTTTTTTGGATGTTAGTGGGGATTTCATTTCATTACAGTTGTTTGATCCCTTTTTTGATTTTTTTTATAGTTTACAAATGGGGGAGTTTTATAACAAATTACCATTTGTTCATCTTAATGGGAGTTTCATTTGTTGTATCGAGAATTGGAATTATTCATTGGTTAAGTTTATTTCTTGAAGATTCTCATTATTTATTTTATGTTTCAAATAAATTTGCTGTTGCTGTACCTTTATTAAAGCTATTGGTTATTAATACTATGGGTGTTTTAGTGATAAGTTATTTTGAAAAAAAGGGCTATAAAAATGATTATCAAAGATATTTACTATTGCTCTACATCTGTTCAATCTTATTTTTAAATGTTTTTTCAGAATCTATTGAATTGACTCGGATTTATATCTATTTTAGGATATTTGAAATTATCCTTATTGCTGATATCATATGGTATGCCGTGCAAAACAAACGCTTTTGGGTTATTAGTTTTATGTGCTGTTTTTATTTTTTACCTTATTACAGAACTATAAAACTTGATAGTGAGAGTACGCAAAAAGATGAATTTAAATTAATTCCCTATAAAACGTTATTACTTAAAGAACATAAGTGATTTATTTACAGAAATTATATCGTTTTAAATAATTATGTTAATGATGAAAAATAATTAAAATTTTATAAATGCAATACACAATACTAGGAATCATCTTAATGATCATAATGTTACTTTATTTTAAAGTAGCAAACCGTTTAAATATCATCGACAAACCCAATGAAAGAAGCTCACATACTGAAATTACTTTAAGAGGGGGTGGAATCATTTTTTGGTTTTCTGCTTTGTTATACTTTACTCAGCATATACAGAGTAACTATTTTTTCTTTACTGGAATAACTTTGGTTAGTTTGGTTAGTTTTTGGGATGATATCCAAAGTCTATCAAATAAAATAAGAATATCTGCTCACTTTTTTGCTATTACATTAATTTTCTATGATTTAAACGTCTTTGATTTGATGCCTGTATATGGAGTTGTTATTACTTATATTTTATCCATAGGATTAATCAATGCTTATAATTTTATGGATGGGATAAATGGTATTACAGGTTTATATACTTTAGTTGTTATGGGAGCATTACTATATGTAAACACAAAAATTCAATTATTCATCGATGCTGTTTTTATAAATTATGTGATAATAGCTAGTTTGGTTTTTTTGTTTTTTAATTATAGAAAAAAAGCAAAATGTTTTGCTGGAGATATTGGAAGTATTGCAATTGCTTTTTGGGTGATTTATCTAGTTCTAAAATTAATTTTGGCAACCAATTCGATTATCTGGTTGTTGTTTTTAGCTGTTTATGGAGTTGATGCTATTTGTACAATCATACATCGTTTGTTTTTGAAGCAAAATATTTTTGAAGCTCATCGTTTGCATTTATATCAAGTTTTAAGCAATGAATATAAAATACAACACCGAGTAGTTGCTTTATATTATGCAATTATCCAAATAATAATTTCAGTTTTGGTAGTTTTTTTATATCAAAGAGTTAATGATGTAATATTATTCATAATTGTAATTATACCTTTACTATTGATTTATTCATTGAAATTTTATTTATTGAATAAAAACAATTTAAAATTTATAGATGATTCCGAGAATAATTAAAGGAGGGAGATTTTCAGATCATCGAGGAACTATTTCATATGTAAATGATTTTAGTTTTAATGATATCGAAAGATTTTACATTATTAGTAATTCTGAAAAGAATCCTATTCGTGCTTGGCAAGGACATAAATTTGATGTTAAAAATTTTTACTGTATTAGTGGATCTTTCAAAATACATTTTGTAAAAATTGATAATTGGGAGAATCCATCTAAAGAATTGGCAATTGAGACAGTTATTATTACTTTTTCTGATAGTAAAATTGTCCATATACCAGCAGGATATGCTAATGCGATTCAGTCTTTAGAAATAAACTCTAAATTGATTTCATTTTCTACTTTGCCATTAGCAAATGTTGAAGAAGATGATGTTCGTTATGATTTAGATTATTGGAAAATTGATGAGTAACGAAAAAATATTAGTATCAAAACAAAGTAGATTAAAGTAAAATATATTTAAAAAAAAACATTAAATCATTCTTGGATTGCTTTTGGAAGACTAAAATATTTATAACTTTGAGAATAAGTTATAAAGCTATTTTGATAATGAAGCTTCTATAGTTGTTTTAAATTCAGTGGATTGCATAACTCTATTTGGTATTAATCCTATTTTAGGAATTAAGTTGAAAGATCAGGTAATTTGTCAGAGTATGATATTTTCGGTACTAGCAAACTCTATTATATATAAAGGAACTATTCCTGATTTTGTAGATAGTGTGTTTGATACTTGGAATATTTGTCCAGAATTTCTTGAAGTTGTGATTAAAGATAGAATTGCAATTGGGAAGAAGCTCAAAGTCATTATTGTTCATTTATATGGTTGGGTATTCTGGTATACTAGTATTTAATGGGAATAAGATAATTACTACTTCTGGTGAAAGTGTATTAATTAGTGATTTGGATGAAAATATGGAAAAGGCTATTTTTTATGCTATTTAATCTAGAGATAATGCAGTACATTATAAGCATAACGGAATAGATTATAACTATAGAGTAAGAAATATCTGTACAGGTATAGGGTGTGGTTAAATAGAAGTTTTGGATTAAAATATTATTTTGCGTTGGAGATAGATGATTTTTATAAAAATATGTATTTATAGAAATAGATGGTGTGAAAGTTCTCGATGAACCAAATTAAGATTATTTTTCTAATTATTGGTTGAGTACAATTTTGATTGAAGATGATTGTAATAAGAAGATTAATAGGGAAATCTTAAGATTGGTTTTTGAGAAAGAAGATATCGAATCTAGACTTTTATAAGGTGATTACAGCTACAGTTTATATTTTTTAATATTTATATTGTGGGGAAAAAACGCTAAAATTTTATTCGAAAAAGTATTATGTTTTACATTAGTGGCTAACTTTACTAATGAAGATAAAAGTAGAATTGAGGAAGTAATCAAGATTTTCTTTAATTAAAAAGAAAAATTATATTTTAATATGAAAATTGTAGAAACATTTATAAAAGATTTAATAATTATTGAGCCAACAGTTTTTGGCGATGAAAGGGGGTATTTCTTTGAATCGTATAATAAGACTAAGTTTAAAGATTTAGGAATTGATATTGATTTTGTTCAAGATAATCAGTCTTTTTCTAAAAAAGGAACTTTACGGGGGCTGCATTATCAAAATCCTCCTTTTACGCAAAGTAAATTAATAAGGGCGCTAGAAGGTGAAGTTATGGATGTTGTATTAGATTTGAGAAGAGATTCTTCTACTTATGGGAAATCATTTAGTGTTTTGCTCTCAGCTGAAAATAAAAAGCAATTGTTAGTGCCAAAAGGTTTTGCTCATGGTTTTTCTGTTATTAGTAAAACGGCTTCAGTGATGTATAAGTGTGATGAATTTTATAACAAAGAATCAGAAGGAGGAATAAGATTTAACGATCCTTTATTAAATATTGATTGGGGGATAGATTTAAAAAAGGCTATTGTTTCTGAAAAGGATCAAAGCCTTCCCTTTATTGAAAATTGTAATAGTTTGTTTTAATGGAAAGGATTCTAGTAACTGGAGCAAATGGACAACTAGGGACGGAGTTCTCAATATTATCATCAGACTATTTGCAATATGAATGGATTTTTGCTGATAGAAATATAATTACGTTGGATGATTTAGATTTGCTTAAAGTTCAATTGCGTGATATAAAACCTACAATTATCTTAAATTGTGGTGCTTATACTGCTGTTGATAAAGCAGAATCAGAAAAAGATTTAGCTAATATTATTAATAATTTAGCAGTAGGAGTACTAGCAAATTATTCAACTAGGAATGAAGTAAAATTAATTCATTTATCAACAGATTATGTTTTTGACGGGACGTCATCAGTAGCTCTGGATGAAGAAGCTTTAACAAATCCTATTAATGCATATGGAGAAACTAAAAGATTGGGAGAATTAGCTTGTTTAAAAGAAAACACAAATTCAATTATCATTAGAACATCATGGGTTTATAGTAAATTTGGGAATAATTTCGTAAAAACGATGCAACGATTGATGCAAGAAAGAGATTCAATAAGTGTAGTTAATGATCAAATTGGGTCACCAACCTATGCCGTTGATTTAGCACGAGCAGTGATTAAAATTATTTCATTTGAAAAATGGATTCCTGGAATTTATAATTATTCGAATGAAGGAGAAATCAGCTGGTATGAATTTGCATTGGATATAAAAGCTCTTGGAGGATATAGCTGTAAAGTTGAAGGTATTCCTTCTTCTGCATATCCTACTCCTGCGAAACGACCCTTTTTTTCTTTGTTAGATAAAAGTAAAATAAAGCAAATCTATGCAGTGGATGTTCCAAATTATAAAGAGAGTTTAAAAAAAATGTTGAAACAATTATAGGTGTTGATTTTGGTTAATACAAATAGATTTAATTTATAAAAATGAAAGGAATTATTTTAGCAGGAGGTTCTGGTACCAGATTGCATCCATTGACACTAGCGATGAGTAAGCAAATGATGCCTGTGTACGATAAGCCGATGATTTATTATCCATTATCAACTTTGATGATGGCAGGAATAAATGAAATTTTAATTATTTCAACTCCTCATGATTTGCCAAATTTTAAAAAGTTATTAGGAGATGGAGAGAGCTTGGGTTGTAAATTTAGTTATGCTGAACAAGCTATTCCAAACGGATTAGCTCAAGCCTTTGTAATTGGAGAAGAATTTATTGGAAATGATGATGTCGCTTTAATTTTAGGAGATAATATTTTCTTTGGAGCTAATATGCAAGAACTCTTGCGATCAAATACAAAACCAAATGGAGGAGTGGTTTTTGCATATCATGTTTCAGACCCAGAACGTTATGGAGTAGTAGAATTTGACGAAGATTTAAAAGCTATTTCGATAGAAGAAAAACCAAATAATCCTAAATCTAATTATGCTGTTCCAGGATTATATTTTTATGATAATTCAGTTGTTGAGATAGCAAAAAGCATTCTGCCTAGTGCACGTGGAGAATATGAAATTACTGATGTGAATAAAGTATATCTTTCGAAAGAAGCTTTAAAAGTTGGAATTTTAAGCAGAGGTACAGCATGGCTCGATACAGGAACTTTTAATAGTTTAATGCAAGCAGGACAGTTTGTACAAGTATTAGAAGAGCGACAAGGCTTAAAAGTTGGTTGTATTGAGGAGATTGCTTGGAGACAAGGTTTTATTAATGATGTTCAACTTGAGGAGTTAGCATTGCCACTTGTTAAATCAGGATATGGAGCATATTTAATGGACTTTTTAAAGCAAAAGAGAGCTGGTGTTAAAATTTAATTTTTTAAATCCATTATTTCGTATTTTTGTAATTATTATCAGGCTCAATAATTTTAAGACTAACTAATTTGAATAATAAACCAACCAATCTTGCAATTTTATTTGCTAAGTATTTTTCTATAGCTAATCTAAGGCTTAATATTCATAACTTGAGTTACTTACCTAGATGGATTATAGTTTTGATGGATGTCATGGTCTTAATTTTTTCTTTTACTTTTACTTATTTATTATTTAAAGGTACTGGTTTAGGTTATATTATAACACATCATGAGTTTTATTTTGTTGGCTCGCTTTTAGGAGTTAATATTTTTTTCTTTTGGTTATTTAGGACCTATTCAGGGATAATTAGACATTCATCTTACATTGATGCTATTAAGCTGTTGTTCTCACAAATGTCAGTGTTAGTTGTTTTCTTGTTTTTCAATTTTGTATATGAATTATATCACGGAGATAAAGCATTTTTGAATACTGCATTTTTCATAAATATAGTACTTTCATTCTGTGGCTTGTTTTTATATAGAGTTGTTGTCAAACAAACATTTGAACTTTATTTTGCTGAAAAAAACAACACTAAATTAATTAGAACTATCATTTATGGGACTGATGCGAATGCAATATCGGTCGCAAATGCATTAAAATTTGAAACACCTTCTCGGTTTAAAATTGTAGGTTTCGTAGATAAAAACAATCAAAATGCTTCAAAGAGGATGTTGGATTTACCAATCTTAATTCAAAAGAAAAGATTGCCTGCATTAATGCGTTCAGTGGCTGCAGAGGGTATTATCATTGCAGATAAAAGTCTGTCTAAGGATGAACAGTTGATTATTGTAGATCAATGTCTAGAATTTAATTATAGGGTCTACACAGTACCTCTAATTTCAGATTGGGAAAACCAGAAAGAAATCTCTCAAAAGGTAAAGAATATTCAGATTGAAGATTTACTTGAAAGAAAACCAATTGTATTGGATAGTAAATCTATATCTAAACAGCTAAAAGATAAAACCATTTTAATTACTGGAGCTGCAGGGTCAATTGGTAGTGAAATAGTAAGGCAAGTAATAGGATTTAATCCTAGAAAAATAATTTTATTAGATCAAGCTGAAACACCACTACATAGCCTTTGTTTAGAAACTCAAAATATAATTTCGGATTCTCGAATTCATGCTGTAATAGCAGATGTGAAAAGTAAAGAGGCAATGGAGAGAGTTTTTAAAGTATATGGACCTCAGGTTGTTTTTCATGCCGCTGCTTATAAGCATGTCCCTTTGATGGAAGAAAATCCGTCACAAGCTATATTAACAAATATAGAAGGAACTAAAAATCTAGCCGATTTAGCCTGTAAGTATAAGGTAAAGAAATTCGTAATGGTTTCTACAGATAAAGCAGTAAATCCTAGTAATGTAATGGGGGCTAGTAAGCGTATTGCTGAAAAATACGTACAGTCATTACACTTAAAAAATCAAAAAGAAAAAGGGAATGATACTACGAAATTTATTACAACTCGTTTCGGTAATGTATTAGGTTCTAATGGATCAGTAGTTCCCTTATTTACTAAACAAATTGCAGAGGGAGGACCACTTACTATAACACATCCTGATATCATTAGGTATTTTATGACCATTCCTGAGGCATGTCAATTAGTTCTTGAAGCTGGCGCAATGGGGAATGGAGGCGAAATTTATATATTTGATATGGGAAAACCTGTTAAGATTATCGATTTGGCTCGGAAAATGATAAAATTAGCTGGATTTATTCCTGAAAAAGAAATTAAGATCCAGATAGTTGGACTTAGACCAGGAGAAAAGCTTTTTGAAGAGTTATTAAATGATACTTCAAAAACTCTTCCTACATATCATAATAAAATTATGATTGCCGAAGAAATTCAGGATGAATATGAAACCCTTCATATTGAAATTGATGAGTTAATAGGTATATCTAAATTTTTTGACAACGATGATATTGTTGCCAAAATGAAAAAGATAGTACCAGAGTTTAAGAGTATGAACTCTAGTTTTGAAATTCTTGATAAATGATATTTATGTAAGATTATTTTTTCTTTAAAATTAGCTAAGGTGTTTTTTTTATAAAAACACCTTTTTTATTTTCATAAATTTTAAAATTAAGAAGTGTAGCAAATAATAATGATTAGATCTAATTATTATATTTGCTGTGAAAATTGTACATAATTACAGGCTCAAAAGAACAGTAGCTAGTTGTTTTTTAGACAGAATTTTAAAAGTATTCATGAATAAATCAAAAGATGTTTCGACTCCTTGGTTGTTTGAAATAACACCTAAGAATAAATTTTTATCAATTAATCTAAAAGAAATTTGGCAATATCGTGATTTAATACTACTCTTTGTAAAAAGAGATATTGTAACGGTTTATAAACAAACAGTTTTGGGCCCGCTTTGGTACTTAATTCAACCTTTATTTACTTCAATAACATTTACTATAATATTCAATAATGTAGCTGGAATTGACACAGGTTCTGTACCACCTTTTTTGTTTAATCTTGCAGGGATAACGGTTTGGAATTATTTTACAGCTTGTCTTACTGGAACTTCTGATACTTTTAGGGCTAATGCTGGTATATTTGGGAAAGTATATTTTCCAAGAATAATTACCCCCTTATCTATTGTAATTTCTAACTTGATAAAATTTGGAATTCAGTTTTTGATTTTTATTATTTTTTACATTTATTATTACTTTCAAGGTGCTGCTATTAGCTTAAATGCAGTAACATTTTTTTTCCCTATACTTATAGTCCTAATGGGTATTCTTGGGCTCGGGTTGGGAATGTTTATATCGTCATTGGTTACTAAGTATAGAGACTTTAGTAATTTAATTGGTTTTGGTATACAATTACTAATGTATCTTTCTGCAGTTGTATATCCAATGGCACTAATTAAAGATAAAATACCAAACTATGGGTGGTTGGTACAATACAATCCTTTAGCTTATATAATTGAAACATCTAGATATATGCTTTTGAGTGTTGGAGATGTTTCTTTTTATGGACTATTTTATACTCTCACGGTAACACTGATTATATTATTTTCCGGATTATTGGTCTTTAATAAAACTGAAAAAAGTTTTATTGATACAGTTTAATTTAAAATATTTTAGATATTCATCACACACAATTTATAATTGAAAAAAGATATTATATTAAAAGCTGAAAACATCTCAAAACAATATCGTTTGGGACAGGTTGGTACTGGAACATTAAGTCATGATTTAAATCGTTGGTGGCATCGTATACGTGGGAAAGAAAATCCATATTTGAAAATTGGAGACACTAATGATCGTAGCACTAAAGGAACTAGTGATTATGTTTGGGCCCTACAAGATATTAACTTTGAGCTGGGGCGTGGTGAGGTTTTAGGTATCATTGGCAAAAATGGTGCTGGAAAATCTACGTTATTAAAAATATTATCAAAGGTTACAGCACCAACTACTGGGAGTATTAAGTCTCGAGGACGTATAGCTTCTTTGTTAGAAGTAGGTACAGGATTTAATGGTGAAATGACAGGTCGTGAAAATATATTTTTGAACGGTGCAATTTTAGGAATGACTAAAAAGGAAATTGCCACAAAACTAGATGAAATTATTGATTTTTCGGGTTGTGAACGTTACATTGATACCCCAGTAAAACGGTATAGTAGTGGTATGACAGTACGATTGGCATTTGCAGTTGCAGCTTTTTTAGAACCCGAAATTTTAGTTATTGATGAGGTCTTGGCAGTAGGTGATGCCGAGTTTCAGAAAAAAGCTATTGGTAAAATGCAAGATATTTCTAGTGGTCAAGGACGTACAGTTTTATTTGTTAGCCATAATATGGCAGCGGTAAAGAGTTTATGTTCACGAGGGATAGTTATGGAACACGGAAGATTAGTTTTGGATGAAGATATTGATATAGCAGTTTCTTATTATTTAGGAGGCTCTGATTCAGAAAGGTCAAATAGCAAAAAATTTGATAATTTTGATAATGAAATATTTAGGTTAAATGAAATTGGTCTTCAAAATCTTGATGAAAACCCCGATAATCCATTAATAGAAAATAAAGAAATTGAGTTAGTAACTAACATATTTCTAAAAGGCAATGATGCTCAAAGATATCATATAACATATCATCTTTATAATGACATAGGGGAACCTTTATTCTCTTTTTCTAATGCTAATTCTGGTGAGATATTAAGGAAGGGTGAAAATATTTTGACCTGTACTTTTCCTGCAAATTTCTTTCAATCAGGTAGTTTTAGTTTAACCCTTTTTATTGTTGAAGATAAAAGACAATCAATATTTAAAGAGAGTGATATTATTCATTTCACAATAATTGATGGAGGTCGAGAGTTGGGGGTTTATATGGGCAGAGAGCCTGGTAATATTAAACCCGTTTTTGATTGGAAGAATAACATTAGAAACGATGATTAATATGGCAAAAACTTTTTTTGCCTACTGGGAGTATCATAAATATCTTGAAATAATCAAAGACTTACAAATCAGGGAGAATTATTTAGTGAAAATAATTAAGATGATTAATTTTAAATGAAATTGAAGAATAACAATAAAATAATTCATGTTTTTGATGATGATAAATTTATTGATCCAGCAATAAAATTATTTGAATCAGTATATCCAGGTATTTCAGAATATTGGATTATTAAGAAACAAGGTGAAGCGTTTCAATATATTACTTCTACAATAGTTAATGCTTTTGATGCTTCTGATAAAGAGAGTTTTAAAAAATTTATTAGAAGAATAAATACAATTGAAGATTCATGTCCAATCATTTTTCTCCATGCTTTAGATCAAACAAAACAAAATATTGTACTTGAACTTTCTTGCAAGGTTGTTAAAGTTTGGTTTATTTGGGGATATGATTTATACGGTAACTGGCCATTATTAAAGAATACAATATTTGAAAAATATACTAAATCATACATTGACCAGGCTGAAAAGCAAAAAATAAAAAATAAATTAATTTTTAGTAATTCTAGTTTTTGGGTATTTAAAAATTTAAGATTTTTCAAATACGTTTTGCCATCAAAGATAGAAAATATATTAAACAAGAATTTTAATACGGTTTTTTATAATGCTGCTACAAGAATTGATATTGTTGTTCCAGTTGTTTTTGATGAGCTTAAAATTATAAGAAAAATCGGCGTTAAAGCGATTTATGCACCATTTGCTTATGGATGTATACAAGATTCGTTAGGGGATAAAATATCAGATACTGTTTTACGAAGTAACAATATTTTAGTTGGTAATTCCGCAGATCCTTCGAATAATCATTTGGATATTTTTCTTAAACTATCACAAATAAATTTGGGTAGTAAAAAGGTTTATGTTCCTCTAAGTTATGGAGGAAGTAAAGATTATAAAGAATTTATAATTCGAAAAGGAAAGGAACTACTTGGAGAAAATTTTGTTCCGCTAATTGATTTCATGACTTTGCAGGAATATAATAAAATTTTATTAAGTTGTGGAGTAGTTGTTTTTAATCATATTCGTCAGCAAGGAGTTGGTAATATTGTTATTATGGGATATTTTGGCGCAAGAATTTTTGTAAATTCTAAAAGCCCAGTTTATAAATCGTTTAAAGATTATGGAATTAAAATTTTTGATTTTAAAAGCCTTAAAGCAACAGATTTGGTTCCATTAAATAATAAAGAACATGAACTAAATAAAAAAATATTATTCAATTTATATTCTGAAGAAGTAGTTAAAAAGAAAATAGTAGAATTATTTGATACTGCTTTGAAAGTAAAAAATGAAAAATTAGCATTCAAATTACAAGAACAAATTTTTAAGATTAATGCAAAGTAATCCGCTTGTTTCTATTATAATACCCACTTATAATAGAGCAACTCTTATAAGAGAAACACTTGATAGTATTCTAGGGCAGACTTATGGAAACTGGGAGTGTATTATTGTAGATGATGGCTCTATAGATGATACTGAAAAAGTTGTGAATGAGTATGTAAAGAAGGACAATCGTTTTCAATTTCATCATCGCCCAAAAAACCGCCATAAAGGAGGAAATGCTGCAAGGAACTATGGTTTTGAAATATCAAGTGGAGAATTTGTTAATTGGTTTGATAGCGATGATATCATGCGTTCTGATAAAATTACTGTTCAATTAAACAGTTTAGAAAATTCAAATTATTTCTTTTCTGTATGTAGGATTTTAGCATTTGAGGATACTTTTGAGAACGAATTATTTGCTTATGATAATATAGATTCCAAAAGCCCATTTGAAGATTATGTTTATGAAAACATCAAATTTCTTACTTCAATTCCATTATGGGAAAGGAAATTCTTAGAGGACAATAATTTTTCATTTGATGAAGAATTACGAGCAGCTCAAGAATGGGAATTTCATTCAAGAATTTTATTAGATTATCCAAATTATGCTATAATCCAAGAAAAATTAGTTTATGTTAGGAAACATTCAGAAAGTATATCATATGGATCTAAAGTAAATATTCGAAACTTAAGTTATGCATTAGCAAGGACTAAAATTTATACTTTAATTCAAGACAAGAAGGATAAAAAGAATCTAAAAGAATATTTGTCAGATTATATTTTAATTGCCTATAAAAACGCACTGTTTGCAAAACATTATAGAGATGCAATTAGTATTTTTCTTAAAAACATTCTTAAAAATAGAACTATAAGCATGTATTATAAATTAAAACTACTAATGGCTTTATTGGCATTTATGATTTTTAAAAAAGGAGGTTTATTTTATAAAGGAAAAAAATTTGTTTAGAATTTAGAATAATGACACACCTAATCTCCATAATCATTCCAACCTATAATCGAGCAGGTTTAATAATTGAAACGCTTGCTAGCATTACTGCACAGTCTTACACAAACTGGGAATGCATAATTGTTGACGATGGTTCAAATGATAGTACTACTGAAATAGTTTCTGCATATATAAGTACAGATAACCGTTTTAAGTTATACAATCGGCCTCAATATTTAACAAAAGGCCCAAATGCATGCAGGAATTTTGGTTTTGAAAAAAGCAAAGGATATTACATCTATTGGTTTGATAGTGACGATTTGCTTTTTGAAAATTCTATTGCAAATAGAGTAGAAAACTTTGAAGAAGAGTTTGATGCTGTTGTTGCTAGGGCTGATTTTTTTGACACAGATACAGGAGATAAAATTTTTGAAAATAAAATTTTATCAAATAATATAATAGAAGATTATTTTACTGGGAAGATTACATATTACGTTTCTGGTCCAATGTGGAGAAGAACATTTCTTGAAAAGCAAATAGAATTGTTTGATGAAAAAATAAGATATCTTGATGATTGGGATTTTAATTTAAGGATGATTTATCAAAATCCGAAAATTAAGTTTTTAGAAGGAACCTCTTTTAGATATAGATCTCACCCATTTTCATTATCTAAACAAGTAGGATATCTAAATATAGAAGAGCTTAAATCTGAATGTATAGCTAGAAATAAACATTTAAATCTACTTTTGAAACATAATATTAAAAATAGTAAAATTGAGCATTTTGTCTTAAGTAGGTATAAAGTAATTATGAGAGATATATTAATTGATAGAAATAAGAGTAGTTTTTACTTTTTTAAAATATTATTTTTAACGCAATTACGATTTAAAGATTTTAAAGGATTGGCTAAAACCTGCATTGGGTTTCCTGTCTATTATTTTTTCAATAAAGGATATATTTTAATTAAATGATTTTTAATTGTATTTATTCAATATGGAATTAGTAAACACAAGGTCGATTCCGAAAATTATACATTATTGTTGGTTTGGAGGAAATAGAAAACCAAAACTAGTAAAAGACTGTATTTTATCATGGAAAAAACATTTTCCAGATTATCAGATAATCGAATGGAATGAAAAGAACTCAGACCTGACGCACCCTTTCGTTGCTAAAGTTTATAAACAAAAAAAATGGGCTTTTGTATCAGATTATATTAGACTGCAAAAAATTTATGAATTTGGAGGAATCTATCTTGATACCGATATGCTGATAATCAAAGGATTTGAAGTACTTCTAAACAATGATTGTTTTTTAGGAGCCGAAAATTCTGACTTTATTAGTGTTGGAGTAATTGTCGCAAATAGAAAAAATGAATTTATAAAAGAGTGTAAAGAAATTTATGATTCTCTTATAATAGAAGAAAATATGAACTTTGGAGAAATTACTATTCCAAAGTTGATAACAAAAAAGTATAGAACTTTATTTAATTATGAATTTGATTTTGACAAAATTGTTGTTGTCGATAAATTAACAATTTATCCAGCCTTCTTTTTTTATCCACTTCCATTTGAAAAAAAAGCGGATATTAATAATTATAAAAACTATATAAATAAAGATACATATGCTATTCATCTATGGAGCAGCTCATGGATACAATACAGTGAATTCCATTATTTAAGAAGTGGAAAATATTTTAGAGGATTTCAAATATATATTAAAGATTTTTCGGTAAGAAAAATAAAAATTAGTTATTTAAGGAAAATTGCTTCTTGTATAAAAGAATCATTAACTAAATAGATATGATAAAACCGTTAGTATCTGTAATTATTCCATGTTATAATCATGGACAATTTTTAGATGAAGCAATTCAATCTATATTAGAGCAAAGTTATTTTGATTGGGAATGCATAATTATAAATGATGGGAGTATAGATAATACTGAAGAGATAGCTCAAAAATGGGTAAATATTGACCATAGATTTATTTATTTTTATAAAGAAAACGGAGGGCTTTCTAGTGCCAGAAATTATGGCATTAAAAAATCAAGGGGGAGCTATATTTTGACACTTGATGCAGACGATTTTTATCATCATACTTTTGTAGAGAAAGGAGTTGACATATTATTAAAAAATGCGACTATTGGAATTGTAAGTAGTTGGGGGATTAGGTTTAGTGGTAATGAACAATTTGGGATATTTAAACCGACTGGCAAGACAATAAAAGATTTTTTGTTTTATAATGCCGCAATAGGAACTTCATTATTTAGAAAAGAATGTTGGGAAAAGGTTAAAGGGTATGATGAGAATATGAAGTTAGGTTATGAGGATTGGGAATTTTATATTAGAGTCTGCCGTTTAGGTTGGGATGTGCATATACTTGAAGAGGTTTTGTTTTTTTATCGGCAACATCAATTCTCGATGAGGACTATTGCTATAAATAAACATAATAAAGATATCAAAAAATATATTTTCATTAAACACAAGGATTTATATATTGAATATTATGAAAGTTATATTGAACAATTTTTAGGAGACATTGAATCGTTAAAAGCAGATAATTTAAAAATAAGAAATAAAATAGATTATAAATTAGGAAATACTTTATTACGACCACTCCGAACTTTAAAATCAATTTTTAAAGAATGATACCTATAGTAACGATAATAATGGCTACTTATAATAGGAGCCATTTTATTTTAGAAACTTTAAATTCAATACAAAAGCAATCTTATTTAAACTGGGAATGCTTAATTATAGATGATGGAGGAACTGATAATACTTTAGAAGTTATTACTCCAATTTTAGATAAAGATTCACGATTTAAGTTTTTTAAACGAACGGATCGCTATAAAAAAGGATTGCCTGGTTGTAGGAATTATGGTTTGGATTTGGTACAAGGAGATTATGTTATATTCTTTGACGATGATGATATAGTGCATCCAGATAATTTAAAAATTTGTTTGGAGATACTCGATGGTAAAAGTTTGGATTTTTGCCACTATCAAAAAAAGTCTTATGAAAGTAGAATTCCTTTAATTGTAAAGAGTGAAGTAACAGAGCAAATAAGGCTTACTAAAAATAGTATCGAGAGAGTAGTTACACAAGAAATAGGACTGGCTTCTTGTACAGTAATGTGGAAGAGTTATTGTTTTAACAAATCTAGGTTTAATGAAAATCTTCTTTATGCAGAAGAATGGGAATGTTATATTCGAATAATTTCTGAGAATTTTAATGGGATAATTATTGATTCTATTCTATATTATAATAGGAAACATGCTTCCTCAAATACAGGAGAATTTTATAATAATATCAATCCAGTTCGTAAAGCATCTAAAAATGAAGCAATAATTTTAGTTCTAAAAAACCTTAAACAAAAACAACTATTAACAAATTCATTAATCCGCTATTTTATTACAGTTTCTTTAGGCTTTAAAGAATACAATCTATTTAATCAAATTATAAAAATTTTAGAATTATCATTATTACAAAAACTAAAATGGCAGTTTTATTACAAATCTTATGTTTTGCGTTTGGCAATCTATAAAATGAAAAAAAGTATTAATAAATGAGAATTCTTCTTTGTTTTGGAACCCGTCCGGAAGCCATTAAAATGGCACCAATATATCACGAATTAAAGAATAATAATTTTGAGGTTTTTGTATGTGTTACAGCGCAGCATCGGGAAATGTTAGATCAGGTATTAGAATTTTTTAATATCAAGGTCGATTACGATTTAGATTTAATGCAATCTAATCAATCTTTAAATAGTTTAAGTGCTCTTATTTTATCTAAGGTGGATCAAGTGATTTTAGATGTAAATCCAGATTTAGTTTTAGTGCATGGAGATACTACAACTTCTTCAATGGTAGCTTTGGCAGCATTTCATTTAGGAATAAAAATTGGTCATATTGAAGCTGGGTTAAGAACTTATAATAAAAAAGCACCTTTTCCTGAAGAACTCAATAGGCAACTTACGAGTAGATTAGTAGATTTTCATTTTACACCAACAACAGAAACAACGCAAAATTTATTAAGGGAAGGGATTCTTAAAAAAAATATTATACAAACTGGTAACACGGTTATTGATGCATTATTATGGACAATAAATAAGATATCGAAAACAGATTATTGTCATGTTGATATTGATGTGTTAAAAGGTAAAATTATAAAGAATAAAAAGATAGTTTTAGTAACAGGACATCGAAGAGAGAATTTTGAGTCTGGGTTAAAGAATCTTTGTGAAGCACTTTTGGAAATTTCTCAGAGAGAAGATGTTATGATTATATATCCGGTACATCTAAATCCGAATGTTAAGAAAACGGTTTATGGGTTATTATCAGGAAAAGAAAATATTTATTTAATTCCACCTGTTTCTTATCCAGTGTTTATTTGGCTGATGCAGCAATCTTTTTTAATTGTAACTGATTCTGGGGGTATTCAAGAAGAGGCCCCTTCATTAAAAAAACCCGTTTTGGTAACAAGAGAGGTTTCAGAAAGGCCAGAGGGAGTCATTGCTGGATTCTCAATTTTGGTAGGAACAGACAAAAATAAAATTATAAATAAGATTCAGGATATTTTAGAAAATTTTGAGGGTTTTGAAAATGTAACAAATCCTTATGGAAGTGGAAATGCTTCTGAAAAAATTGTTGATTATTTATTAAATAAAGAATAAAATGAAAATACTCATTGTAGTAGATTCCATAAATATAGAGGATAGTAGCGGATCTAAAGCTAATGTAGCTTTGATTAATAATCTATCTGAAGCTGGTTTTGAAATTTTAGTTTACCACTATACATTAAAAGATATTCAGTTAAAAAATATAAGGACATTTGTTATATCAGAAATAAAATTAGGAGCTTATTATTATTATTTAAGTAGATTTTTTAGAGTAGTAAACAGGAAATTAAAAATAAACTTTGGACCTTTCATAGAAAAGACAATTGGGTTTTCATTTACTTTTTTTAATGATACAAGAAGTATTCGAAAAGCTTTAAAAAAAGAATTATTTAAACCTGATTTAGTACTTACATTAAGTAAAGGAGCTAGTTTTAGACCTCATTATGCGGTTCTTAAAATGCCTCAGTTGCATGGCAAATGGATGGCGTATGTGCATGATCCATTTCCATTTCATTATTATCCAAGACCTTATAATTGGGTAGAGCCAGGCTATGATAAAAAAGAACTTTTTTTTAGAGAACTTTCAGAAAAGGCAAAATATAGTGCTTTTCCAAGTCAGTTGTTAAAGGAATGGATGAGTAGTTATTTTCCCAATTTTTCTAAGACAGGAGTTATCATTCCACACCAAAATGCAAAATTTGATGCTCAAGATGTTGATTTTCCATCCTATTTTGATATTTCAAAATTTAATTTGTTACATGCTGGGAATTTAATGAAACAACGTTCACCTGAAGGTTTAATAAAAGGGTTTAAACTGTTTTTAGAGAAGAATCATGAAGCAAAAAAGGAAGCGAGACTACTTTTATTAGGAAATGCTTCTGATCATCTCAAAATGCTTGAGCTTTACGAAGAAAATACTCCTGAAATGTATCTCTATAATGGAAATAAACCTTTTAACGAAGTGTATCATTTACAAAAAAATGTTTCAGTAAATATTATTTTAGAATCAAAATCAGAAATTAGCCCTTTTCTTCCAGCAAAATTTCCTCATTGTATTGAGGCAAATAAACCTATTCTCTCTCTAGCCCCTTATTATAGTGAAACAAGAAGGTTATTAGGAAGTGATTATAAGTTTTGGGCAGAGACTGATGAGGTAGAGAAAATTGCATTTCTTATTGAAGAGTTATATGAAGTATGGAAAGAAAATCCCGAAAAATTAATTTTGAATAGAATTGATTTGGAAAAGTATGTGTCAGTAGAGTATTTGAAAGAAGTAATAAGTAATTTGAATTATGCAGAGTAATAGTTTTTCCATTTTAATAACGACTAAAAATCGAAAAGATGATTTAGCTTTTACTTTGAGTAAAATTCAATATTTATTAAATCGTGATGATGTGAATTGTATCGTTTGCGATGATGGCTCAACAGATGGGACTTCTGTATTTATTCAGGATAATTTTCCTAATATCCAGTTGATTCGAAATATTAAGAGTGAAGGATTAATTTATAGCAGAAACAGATTATTGAATTTAACAACTACTGAATTTGCTATTTCTCTAGATGATGATTTACATTTTATTACAGAGAACCCTTTAGAAATTATTCAGAATTTTTTCAGTAAAAATCCAAAAATTGCTGTGTTAAGTTTTAGAATCTTTTGGGATTTGGAAGAACCCAAAAGGATTGATTCTGATGAAACTTCATATCGTATGAGAAGCTTTGTCGGATGTGGACATGTATGGAGAATGGAAGCTTGGCGAGATATTCCAGATTATCCGTCATGGTTTGTGTTTTATGGCGAAGAAGATTTTGCTTCCTATCAGTTATTCAAAAAAAAATGGGAAGTATATTATTTGCCAGAAGTTTTGGTTAATCATAGAGTCGATGTAAAAAATCGAAAAAAAAATTCAGATTATTCATTGCGTTTGCAGAGATCATTGCGATCAGGTTGGTACTTATATTTTTTATTTTATCCTTTTGGTATTATTCCAAAAAAAATGATTTATACAATCTGGATGCAATTTAAATCAAAAGTTTTTAAAGGGGATTTGAGGGCATTAAAAGCAATTATGTTGGCTTTGTGTGATTTATTATTTTCAATCCCAAGAATAATGATAAACTCTAATAGATTATCAGTTGAAGAATTTAAAGCTTATCAAAAATTAGGAGAGACAAAACTTTATTGGGAACCAAAAAAAAATTAGATTATGTTATCTGAAAAATTATCACCTTATATTATTGCTGAAATAGGTCAGGCACACGAAGGTAGTTTAGGAATTTTATATTCTTATATAGATGCTCTAGCTCAAACTGGAGTTAATGCTGTGAAGTTTCAAATGCATATTGCAGAAGCTGAAAGTAGCGAAGAAGAACCTTTTCGTATAAAGTTTTCATTAGAGGATAAGACAAGGTTTGATTATTGGAAACGTATGGGATTTTCTTTGGAGCAATGGAAAGGAATTAAAAAACATTGTGATGAAGCGGGGTTAGATTTCATTTGTTCTCCCTTTAGTAATTTAGCAGTTGATTGGCTTGAAGAAATAGGAGTGGAGCAATATAAAATTGGATCAGGAGAAGTAAATAATTTTTTGCTTTTAGAAAAGATTAGTAAAACAATGAAACCTGTTATTTTGTCTTCAGGAATGAGTTCTTATGAAGAATTAGATGCAACTGTCTTATTTTTGAAAGAGAGGAATGTCGATTTTTCTATTTTACAATGTACTACTGCATATCCTACGAAACCAGAAGAGTATGGTTTGAATGTGATTCAGGAATTAAGAAATCGCTATAACGTAGCTATTGGTTTTTCAGATCATTCTGCAAAAATAGAAACGGGTATTGCTGCAATTGCTTTGGGAGCGAGTATTCTCGAGTTCCATGTCGTTTTTGATAGACGAATTTTTGGACCAGATTCAAAGTCTTCTCTAACTATTTCAGAAACTAAAGATTTGGTAGTTGCAGTTCGGAATATAGCAACTGCATTATCAAATAATATTAACAAAAATAATAACGAAGTTTTTTCTCCGCTGAAGCAAATTTTCGAAAAATCATTGGCAGTTAATAAAGATTTACCTAAAAATCATATTCTGACTTTTGATGATTTAGAATCTAAAAAACCGAAAGGACTGGGAATCGACGCTTTTCGTTTTGAAGAAATAATTGGGAAAGCTCTGAGTAGAGATTTAAAAAAATGGGATTTTTTGAATGAGAAAGATTTGTCTTAAATCTAGTTTTAATTTCTGTCTAAAGTTTTAAATTAAGATAGAAATATTGAAAAAATATCATTTTGTCTTTCGTGTTATTTACCTACTTTAGCCCAGTATAATAAAAATAAAATGCCTAAAAGAAAAATAGCTGTGGTTATCACGGCGCGTCCTTCCTACAGTCGTGTAAAAACAGTATTAGCAGCTATTCAAAAACATTCTGAGTTAGAATTGTTATTGGTGGTGGCAGCCTCTGCTTTGTTGGATCGATATGGTTCTGCTGTGAATTATATCGAAAGAGATGGTTTTACAATTGCTGCAAAGGTTTTTAATGTATTGGAAGGGGAAAATTTAACTGCTGCAGCAAAGACTACAGGAATAGGTATTTTGGAATTGTCAACTGTTTTTGATAATCTAAAACCAGATATTGTTGTTACTGTTGCCGATAGATTTGAAACTATGGCAACTGCCATTGCAGCTTCGTATATGAACATTCCTTTGGCACATATTCAAGGAGGAGAAGTTACTGGGAATATTGATGAAAAAGTGCGACATGCTATTACAAAGTTATCTGATTATCATTTTGTTGCTTCAGAGAGTGCTAAAGAAAGAGTTATTAAATTAGGAGAAGATCCAGAGATGGTATTTAATACTGGTTGTCCTTCTATTGATCTAGCTAAAGAGGTGATTATAAGTGAGGAACTTTTATTTAATCCATATGAAAAATATGGTGGTGTGGGGGCAAAACCTGATTTGTCACAAGGCTACTTAGTAGTTATGCAGCATCCAGTTACAACAGAATATCAAAATTCAAGAAAGCATATAGAAGCTACACTAGAAGCAATTTATAAATTAGACAAGCCTACACTTTGGTTTTGGCCAAATGTTGATGCTGGAGCAGATGGAACATCAACAGGGATCCGAGCTTTTAGAGAACAGCATGAGTTGCCGAATGTTCATTTTTTCAAGAATATGGAAGGAATTGACTTTTTGCAGTTGCTGAAATATAGTGATTGTTTGATAGGTAATTCTAGTGTAGGAATACGAGAATGTGCTTTTTTAGGAGTTCCAGTTATTAATATTGGTTCCCGTCAAAACAGAAGAGATCGAGGAGGAAATAGTGTTGATGTAGATTATTCACAAGATCAAATAGAAGTTGCAATTACAGCTTCAATAAGAAATGGAAAGACTATTTCATCATCTATTTATGGAGATGGAAAGTCTGGTATACGAATAGCTGAGTTATTAGCTAAATTACCTTTGAACTTTCATAAAACCATAATGTATTAAAATGAAAATTTTAGCTATCATACCAGTTCGTGGTGGGTCCAAAGGAATTCCAGGTAAAAACATTAAGTTATTAAATGGGAAACCATTATTAGCGTATACCTCTGAAATGGCGTTACAATCTAAATATTTAACGGAAGTTATTGTTTCTACTGAAGATGAACAAATAAAAGTAGTAGCGAATAATCTTGGAATAAAAGTACCATTCATGAGACCTATTGAATTAGCAGAAGATAATACACGAACTATCGATGTAATTATCCATGCGTTACAATGGTACCAAAATCAAAATGTTTTTTTTGATGCTGTTTGTCTTTTACAGGTAACAAGTCCATTTAGGACACTTGAATTTTTAGATAAAGCTATTGAGAAATTTATAGAAAAAGAATCAGATTCTTTGGTTTCTGTTCAAAGAGTACCACATGAATATAATCCGCATTGGGCATTCGAATTGAATGAAGAAGGGAATTTAAAAATTGCTACGGGAGAAACTGAAATTATTAGCCGTAGACAAGAGTTACCTATTGCTTATCATAGAGATGGAAGTTTTTATATTACTAAGACAAAAGTACTTTTAGAAGAATATTCCTTATATGGAAAAAGTACTGCTTTTATTGAATCGGATCCTAAATTTTATATTAATATTGATACTATGGATGATTGGAAAAAAGCAGAAGAAATGATTCAAACTAAGTTGAAATAATGTGCGGTATTGCAGGGATAATTGGTGAATTTAAAGAAACTCAATTGGATGCAATGCTTGCTATCCAAAAGCATAGAGGGCCTGATGCGACAGCGAAATATTTTGATTCTAATTTTTCGGCATTAGGGCATAACCGATTAGCAATTATTGATTTATCAGCTGATTCTAATCAGCCATTTAAAGATAATTCAGGACGCTATGTTGTAGTTTTTAATGGTGAAATTTATAATTATATAGAAATTAGAGCAGCTTTAAAAAAGCAATATGATTTCAAAACAAGCTCGGATACAGAAGTTTTGTTGGCAGCATTTATTGTTTATGGAAAAGAATGTTTGCAAATGTTTAATGGTATGTTTGCTTTTGCCATTTGGGATAATCATAAGAAAAAATTATTTGCAGCTAGAGATAGATTTGGGGTAAAACCCTTCTATTATAGTTTCTTTAATAATAGTTTTTATTTTTCATCTGAAATAAAGGGACTGCATGTTGCTGGAATAAAAAAAGAACCTAACGAAAAAGTATGGGCTTCCTATTTTGCATTTGGTTCTTATGGAATGCCAGATGAAACTTTTTGGACAAATATTGATCAATTACCTGGAGGATATTTTTTAGAGCTTGAAAATAAAAATTTAATTATAAAAAAATGGTATAATTTTGAAGAAGAAATAGCTAAGCAATCTAAGAAACGAACTCTTGAAGAAGTAAAAAAAGAATATGTTGCACTTTTAAAAGATAGTATAAATCTACGTTTTAGAGCAGATGTTTCAGTAGGTTTTAATGTTAGTGGAGGGGTAGATAGTTCCTTATTATTGGCTTTAGTAAATCTCCAAGAAGATAATTCAAAAATAAATGCTTATACTTTTTATACTAACAATTCCGATTATGATGAATTACCTTGGGTCGAAAAAATAATTAACCAATCTCAAAATTCATTGACAAAAGTGCTTTTAGAATCTGATGAAGTTCCAGCTTTGACGCAAGAAATGCAGTGGCAACAAGACGAGCCTTTTGGAGGTATCCCTACATTGGCATATGCTAAAATTTTTGAGCAAGCGCAAAAAGATGAAGTTTTGGTTCTTTTAGATGGGCAAGGAATGGATGAGCAGTGGGCAGGATATGATTATTATACTCAAAATAATGATTCTACGATACAAGGTGTTCAGGATTCTCCATATAAAGTTAATATGCTTTCTAATTCTTTTTTAGCGCAAGCGGAAAAGCCTTTATACCCAAGACCTTTTAATGATGAAGTATTAAATAAGCAATATAGGGATTTATTTTACACAAAAATTCCTCGGGCATTACGGTTCAATGATCGTATTTCTATGGCACATTCGACAGAATTGAGAGAGCCTTTTTTAGATCATCGTTTGGTTGAATTTGCCTTTTCACTACCGTTAGACTATAAAATTAAAAATGGCATTTCTAAATTTATTTTGCGTGAAATTGCCTCAGAATATTTTGTAAATGATTTAGTTTATGCACCCAAAAGACCACTACAAACACCACAACGTGAATGGTTGGCAGAAGATTTAAAGAAATGGGTAACTCAATGTTTTGCAGAATTACAAAAATCAACTTATTCTCATTGGTTTGATAAAGAATCTTTACAAAATGAATTAGAAAACTATTTTAAAGGTAATATCCAGTCTAGCTTTCATATTTGGCAGTGTATTAGTTTTTATGGAATGCTAAAAAATTAAGGATTTATATTTTTAACCTATCAAAAGTTTAAAATAGACTTTTAACAGGTTGGTTAGTTCTTGTGACTATGTATCATAGAGCTAGTAATATAATAGGAAATGAATTAACCCATCTTGCCGGTAGTATTGATGATTTTGAGAATTAATTAGGCTATTTTAAAGAGAAATGTAATGTCATATTTTGTGCTAGATGGAAATTGGACTTCATTAAAAAAAAGAAGAATTCTCATTACGTTCGATGGTGGTTATGCTGATAATATTATAAATGCTTTACAGCTATTAGAAAAATTGATAGAATTTTAATTTTCAATATTAAAAAGAAAGAGTTAATAAGTTATATAGAAAAATACAATTTTAGAATATGGTAGTTGAAAAATCTAAAATAGCAATACTCTCTACAGTTATAAATTTTGATTTATACGCTAAAAGCTCTAGGCTTTTTCCTGAAAATATTCGAAAATATGTGATTGATGGTAGGAATGGGATGTATGGTATAGATAGTCTTTTCTATACGATGAAAAAGCTAAAAAATAAGAATATAGAGTGGCTGATAATGGCAGATGAAGATGTACTTTTTTATGATGCTAAAATTGTTTTTGATATTATAAATAAGATGCAATCTGAAAACTATACTGTTTGTGGAATTCGGGATGGAGGAATGATTGCCCATAGAATTTATAATCCTTATGTAATCAATACATTTTTCTCAATTATAAATTTTCAAGAACTTGAAAAAATATGGGATAAAAATGAAGTAATTAAAAATGGTTATATTTTAAATAATGAATTTAATGATGATTTGACTAGCCTTCAAGCTGAATATAATTGTAATAGTCTTTATGAACCATATTATTGCTTTTACCTCTGGCTAAGAAGAAAAAATAAAAAATTTATTTTTTTAAATACTGAGATGAGTAATGATCAGATTACAAATTCGGTAATGTATAATGATAAAATAATTTTATATCATACATGGTTCGCAAGGGCATATGGAAATAGTGCAAAGCATACTAAACGGATAGATGATATATTTAATTTGTTGAGTTTTGAAGAAAATAAAATTTTGGATCCTATAATCTTTAAAGATTATACATTTTTTTGGATTAAAAAAATTAAGAAAAATTATAAGAGAACAATCAGAAAGTTCAATATTAGAATAAAATGAAAAAATTAGGAGTAGTAATAACTGACGGTGTTGGATTTAGAAATTTTGTTATGAGTGATTTCATAACTGAGGCTTTGCAACAATTTGATAAAGTTGTCATTTATTCGGGGTTACCCAAAAGTTGTTATAAAGATTTTAATAATTCAAGGCTTGAAATAAAAGAACTTAGTGTTTTTAAAGAAGGTAAAGCAACTTGGGCTTCTAGAAAATGGAAAGAGTTAGCACATTTACAAAAGTTCAATTCTTTTTATGGAATGAAAGATAATTTGGTTTCGGGTTATCCTAAAAACAATTCAGTCCGGTCAATATTTGTAAAAGGTCTTTACTCTTTAACGAAACATATAAATTCAAACTCAAGTATTTTATTTGTTGAAAAGCTACAGTTTTTATCTTTTTCTGGAAATAAAATCACAAAAGAATATATTGAAATACTAAAGGAAGACAATCCAACACATTTGTTTTTTACACATCAACGACCTCCATATTTAGCTCCATTTCTATATGCTGCGATTCAATTAAAGATTCCAACGAGTACTTTTATCTTTAGTTGGGATAATTTGGCGTCGAAAGGTAGAATGTTGGGTACTTTTGATAAGTTTTTGGTATGGAGTCAGTTGATGAAAGAGGAGTTGTTGTATTTTTATCCGAATGTAAAAAATGAAGATGTTCAAATTGTTGGAACACCACAATTCGAACCTTATGTTCTTAATAAATACGAATCGACAAAAGCTGGTTTCTTCGCAAAATTTGATTTAGATAGCAATAAAAAAACAATTTGTTATAGCTGTGCAGATGTATCAATTGGACAGAATGATCCTGTAGTAATTAAAGCAATTGCAGAAGCTATGAAAAATGATGAAATCAAATTATCTGTACAGCTTCTGGTAAGAACTTCTCCTGCTGAAGATGATAGTAGGTTTAAAATGATTCGAGAAGAGTTCCCTGAGATTATATGGAATGTTCCAAAATGGATTTTAACGAGAGAGAATCATCAGGAAAGTTGGTCGCAACGAATCCCAAGTGAGGAAGATATTATAGATTTGCGATCATTATTAGAAAATGTAGATTTGAATATAAATATGTGCTCTACAATGAGTTTGGATTTTATGCTTTTTAATAAACCAGTAATAAATACTGTATTTGGTAATTTAGAAAATGGTCTTTATAATGATCAAAGATTTTTGAAATATGACCATTATAAGAAAGTAGTCGATAGTAAATCTGTCGATATAGCAAAAAACAAAGAGGAATTGATTGCTCAAATAAATCAGGCATTAAAATATTCAAATGAAAAAGTAGTAGAAAGAAAAGAAATGATTGAATTACAAATAAGTAAATCTTTATTAGGAACTAGTAAGCGTATTGCTGAAACTTTATTAGAATTCAATGATTAAGAGCAAAATAGCAGTAATTTGTAATTATGAATTACTTCCCGAACGTGTAGGAGGTATGGATTATTTTTTCTGGGATTTTGATAAAAAATGTAAAGAAAACGGTATTGAAATTGAGTGGTTTTTTCCAAATATATCTCATCATTTGGGTTATTCAAAATTAACTATTCATAGTAGTAAAACTAAAAACATAGAAAATGATTTTTTGGTTTTTTGTAGTCAAAACAAAAAAGAATACTCCCATATTATTACTCATTTTGTAGAATTATGCACTCCATTTTTTTATAAAATAAAAAAAATATCTAGTGCTAAAATTATTGCTATAGATCATAATCCGAGACCTCTAAACGGGTATTCTTTAAAAAAGAAAATAAACAAAAGGTTAAAAGGAATTTTGTTTTCTAGATATATTGACATTTTTGTTGGCGTGTCTAATTATACTGTAAATGAAATTTTAGCAGATTTTGGTTCTCATTTAAAATATAAAACAAAGACAATTTATAATGGAGTTATTTTAGATGCAATTTTGATGAGAGATATGCGGAATGAAGTAAACCCCAGTTTTTTGGTAGCTTCCCATCTCAGAGAATCCAAAGGCATTCAGGATTTAATTGAAGCGGTAAATTCTCTCCCATTGGAAATTAAAAATGAAATTAAAATAACTGTTTATGGGGATGGTCCGTATAAGAAACAATTAATAGAAAAAACAGAAGAATATTTTCTAGAAAAATGTTTTGTTTTTGTTGGAAGTAGATCAAATCTTAATGAAGTTTTCTTTAAATATGATTATATGCTACAGCCTACACATATGGAATGTTTTAGCTTATCCATTCTAGAGAGTCTAGCTGCAAATGTTCCTGTAATTACAACAAATGTGGGAGGCAATACAGAAGTCGTCTCAGATGCTGAAAATGGGTATATTTTTGAAGCAAAAAATGTAAAAGCATTGGCTATAATTCTAGAAGATATTTATTTTGGAAACAAAAAGATATCTATGAATACAAGAGAATTAATTGCCAATTCCTTTTCTTTGCCGAAAATGGTAGAGGATCATTTCAAGCTACTTTAAAAGATATATTAAATATAAACATAAATACCGCAGATGTTTTTTAACTCATTAGCTTTTGCTATTTTTTTACCAATCGTTTTTTTCTTGTATTGGTTTGTCTTTAATAAAACAAAAAGTAGTCAAAATGCTTTATTGATTATTGCTAGTTATTATTTTTATTCTTGTTGGGATTGGAGATTCCTTTTTTTATTGGTTTTTTCTACATTTCTGGATTATTATACAGGAATTCAAATTGAGAAAGGGAAAACTGAAAGAAGTCGAAAATTTTGGTTTTGGCTTAGTATTTTAGTCAATCTAGGTTTTTTAGGGATTTTCAAATACTATAATTTCTTTTCAGCATCTTTTTCGGAGTTACTAAGTAATGTCGGAATTCAAGCAAGTCCAATTTTATTGGATGTAATTCTTCCAGTTGGAATTTCATTCTACACTTTTCATGGATTATCTTATGTAATTGATATTTATTATAAAAGAATAAAAGCCGAATATAATTTTATAGATTATTCGTTATTCGTCAGTTATTTTCCTCTTTTGGTGGCTGGGCCAATCGAGAGAGCTACCCATTTATTACCACAAGTTAAAGTAAAACGAGAATTTGATTTTGAAAAAGCTAAAGAAGGGATTTATCAAATCATATGGGGATTAGTCAAAAAAGTAGTTATTGCAGATACTTGTGCAACATATGCGAATGCCATTTTTGATAATTATACTTCTATGAATTCTTTCTCTTTAATTTTGGGAGCAGTGTATTTTGCATTTCAAATTTATGGTGATTTTTCAGGATACTCAGATATCGCATTGGGGGTTTCAAAATTATTTGGTTTAGATTTATTGCGAAATTTTAATTACCCTTACTTTTCGAGAGATATCGCGGAGTTTTGGCGTCGTTGGCACATCTCGCTTTCATCTTGGTTTCGCGATTACTTATATATTCCTTTAGGTGGAAGCAAGGGAGGGATTTGGATGAAAATTAGAAATACATTTATCATTTTTATTGTAAGTGGATTTTGGCATGGTGCTAATTGGACTTATGTTGCTTGGGGCTTGATTAATGCCATTTATTTTCTGCCTTTGCTTTTATCAAGTAGTAACAGAAATAACATGGGTACAATTGAGTTGAAATTTAATTTTGATTCGGTAAGAGTAATCATGAGTATTCTATATACTTTTTTATTGACTTGCGTAGCTTGGGTCTTTTTTAGAGCAAAAACTATTTCAGATGCAGTTCAGTATTTAAAGCGCATTATTACTAATAGAGATTTTAATTTTCAATATTTAGATAATGAGCGATATAATTATGAATTGTTACTTATGATTGGTTTATTTGTTTTGGTAGAATGGTATAATCGCCATAAAATAGAGCCCCTTTCAGGAAAAAGGAGTATGCTGAAATTGACGTTGGCAATAGCAGCTATTATTGCTTTTGGAACTTTTTCAGATTATAAAGAATTTATTTATTTTCAATTTTAATGAAGCATTTTTTAATTTATATAGTCAAAGTTTTAATTTTAATTGTTTTAGTTGCTGTAGTTTTAGATAGTCTCTATACTTATGCCTTTTTGCAATCAAAGAATAGAGGAAAAATAGAAACAGTTTTTAACTCTAAAGCTGAAAAATATGATGTTGTTATTTTAGGTTCTTCTCGAGCTAATAATCATTTTGTAACACAAATGTTTGAGGACAAAGGGCTAAAAGCATTTAATTACGGAATGAGTGGTGGACATTTATTTGAAGCCTCTTTACTTTTAAAATTAATGATTGAAAGAAAATATGTTATTAAGAATGTGATTTTAGAAGCAGATTTAAATCTTTCAAATGATCAGGAAGCAGAAGGAGTTTCTACCAAATTTTTGCCATATATTCATAATTCTACTGTTATAAAAAAACAATTTTTATCAGAAGAAAATTTTAATGAGTTGTATTATATCCCATTTTATAGATATGTTAAGTATGATGGTAAGATTGGATTTAGAGAAATCTATAAAGTTGTAACTGGCGAAAAAACAAATGTTTTAGACAATTTAGGATACTATCCGTTAGTGAAACATAAAAACGGCAATATGAAAAACAATATTGTTAATCTAAATCCTTTACCTCGCAATAAATATTATGAAGAAATTAAAAATATTTGTGAGATTAACAATATCAATTTCATATCTGTAATGACACCAATGTGCGAGAATGTCATAGGCATGAATTATTTTGATAAAGTGAAAAAAGCGTATCCAGAAATTCATAATTATGAAAACGTAGTAAAAGAAGATAAATATTTCTCTTCATGTGGGCACATGAATGATGCTGGAGCTAGGATTTTTACAGCTAGGATTTTAAATGATTTTTTTAATAAGTAAGCGACATGAAAGTAGCTTTTTTGACGCCTGAATATCCACATCTGAAAACAGGGAACTCAGGCGGGATAGGGACAAGTATAAAGAATTTGGCGATAGGACTTTTAGCAGAAGGTGTTTTTGTTAGGGTTTTAGTATATGGACAGAAAGAAGACGCTACTTTTTATGATGATGGAATTCTTATACAACAGATAAAAAATATAAAATTCAAAGGCTTATCATGGTGGTTGACAAGAAAAAAAATTGAGAGTATAATTAATGAATTACATTCTAATAAAGAAATTGATCTTGTAGAAGCACCAGATTGGACAGGTATTACTTCATTTATAAGCCCCACAAAATGCCCGATTATAATACGATTACACGGTTCTGATACTTATTTTTGTCATTTGGATAAGCGCCCTGTAAAATGGATTAATAAGTTCCATGAAAAAAAAGCACTACAGAGAGCAGATGGATTATTGTCTGTAAGCCAGTTCACTGCTAATATTACAAATACAGTTTTTAGTTTAAATAGAAAATTTACAATTATCTCAAATCCTATCGATACAACTTTATTTCAGGTAGATAATGAAACTTCTGAGAAAGAAAAAAACATATTGTATTTTGGAAGTTTAATTCGTAAAAAAGGACTTCTAGAGCTGCCTTTAATCTTTAATAAAATTATAGAGAATAATCATGATGTAAAATTGATTTTAATTGGTAAAGATGTTCCAGATATTATTTCAGGAAATTCTTCGACTTGGCAAATGATGCAAACTCTCTTTTCTGATGAAGCATTAAAAAAAGTAGCATATTTGGGAAGTGTTCCTTATAATGAAATGAAAAAGAAAATTCAGCAAGCAACAGTTTGTGTGTTTCCTTCTTTTGCTGAGGCATTCCCAGTATCTTGGTTAGAAGCTATGGCTATGGAAAAGCCAATCGTAGCTTCAAATATTGGTTGGGCTAATGAGATGATTGATGATGGAGTTAATGGGTTCTTAGGGCATCCAACAGATCACAGTTCTTTTGCTAAAAATATTAATAATTTGTTAGAGAATGAAAAATTATGTTCATCAATAGGAAAAGTAGCTAGAAAAAAAGTAGAAGAATGTTTTGATACAGAAGTTTTAGCGAAACGAAATATTGAGTTTTATAAATCATTAATATCTAAGCCTTGATAGTATTATATCATAATCAGAGTAGGGTGGTAAAGGTTATTTCTAAGAATAATGAAGTTTTAGAATTTAATAAAAAAGCTACTATTGCATCAGTATTTATAGATTTAGCTGTAAAATATCCGAAATCAAAAATTGTTTGGTGTAATCAAAATTATCAAAACTTCATTGATTTCGAAGCTATAAATGATATTCTACATCATGATAAAATGATGTTATCGTATAATCCAAGTGATATAAATTTCTTAGGAAGAAAAATAGGTTATGTTGATGAATCTCTTTTCGTTAAAATCAATAAGGAGGTTTCTTATTCAACTTGGCAAATGAGTAGTTTGGTAGGCGTTATACATGCAAGCGTATTAGTAGCTATCAACAGTAAGATAAAACTCAATCGGAACTTTGACTATTATTTAAACTCGATAGCAAAAGTATGTATGCCATTAGGATTATTATGTTATTCTGAGCCAAATCTGTTGTTGTCTAGGGACTTTAGGAATGTTGTGAAGACTTCAGATTTCATTCTTTTTAAATTTGTGAAGGAACATTATAGAACACGATGGATATTTATATTATTTCTGAACTTAATGATTTCGGAGTTTAGATTTCCAGTTTTGGCTATGTTGAATAGTTTTTTTTATAAGAATAAAAATAATGGAGATATCAATTTAGATTTTATTAAAGTTAGCTCTTCAATAAAGACTATTGATGTTATTATTCCAACTATTGGAAGGAAGCAATATTTATATGATATTCTAAAAGATTTGTCTCAACAAATACATTTACCTAAAAATGTAATAATTATAGAACAAAACCCTTTATGTGGAAGTGTATCAGAGTTGGATTATTTAACTTCAGAGGACTGGCCATTTGTTATTAAGCATACTTTTACAAATCAAACTGGGGCATGTAATGCAAGAAATATAGGATTTAATCAATTAGAGAGTGAATGGATATTTTTTGCAGATGACGATATTAGAATTAATAATTCTTTTATTGAAACTGCATTTGGAATTATTTCACAATATAAAAACAAAGTCGCTACTTTTAGTTGTCTGAGAGAAGGTGAAGAAACTATTAATAAAAAAATATTTCAATGGACTACTTTTGGATCAGGATGTAGTATTGTTAAAAGGGATGTTGTTAAAAATGTTTTTTTTGATATAAGATATGAGTATGGGTTTGGAGAAGATTCTGATTTTGGAATGCAAATTAGAAATAAAGGATTTGATGTTTTATTTTTTCCTAATCCACAAATTCTGCATTTAAAGGCACCAATTGGCGGGTTTAGAACAAAGACAGTGTTAGCTTGGGGTAATGATGAAATAAAACCGAAGCCATCTCCAACAGTTATGTTGTATAAAATATTACATGATACGAAAGAGCAAATAAATGGATATCGTATAGTTTTGTTTTTTAAATACTATGGTAAGCAATCAATTAAAAATCCAATAAAATATTTTTTTAATTTTCAAAAAGAATGGAAACAGAGTTTATATTGGGCTAATGAATTAATAAATAAATCATGAAGTTTTCCTTAATTATTTGCACTTATATGCGCCCTGACCCTTTGTTGAAATTGTTGCAATCGGTTAAGAAACAAGGTTTGTATCCAGATGAAATTATAATTATTGATGGATCTACAAATAATGAAACAGAGCGTGTTTTAAATAAAACCCACTTTGAAAATCTAAACTATTTTCTAGTTTCTGAAGAAAATAGAGGACTTACTAAACAGAGAAATTTTGGAATTAGTAAAATAAGTGAACCGATAGAGATAGTTTGCTTTCTTGATGATGATACCGTTTTAGAATCAGGTTATTTTGAAATTTTATTAAAGACTTATGAGTCTTTTCCAGATGCTTTAGGAGTAGGAGGTTATATTTGTAATGAAGTAAAATGGGAGATGGTAACGGATTATTATGTGCCTAAAATAAATGAATTTTATTTTGATGGATGGAAGCGTAAAGATGGGAGTCGTTTTGTTTTAAGAAAAAAACTAAAATTGGATAGTGATTGTCCTCCTGGTTTTTCTTCTTCTTTTTCACACGGAAGAAGTGTTGGTTTTTTGCCGCCAAGTAATAAAGTGTATGAGGTAGAACAGCTTATGGGAGGTGTTTCTTCTTTTCGAAAGAGTGTATTTGATGTGTTTAGTTTTTCTACTTATTTTGAGGGATATGGTCTGTACGAAGATGCCGATTTTACTATAAGAGTTTCGAAATCTGGAAAATTATATTTAAATACAGCTGCCAAATTGTATCATTTTCATGCTGCTTCAGGAAGGCCAAATCTGTATAAATATGGAAAAATGGTAGTGAGAAATGGTTGGTATGTTTGGCATGTTAAAAACCCAAGTCCAAAATTCAAAGACCGTTTTAAATGGAACGCAATAACCATTTTACTCACATTAATACGATTTAGTAATGCTATTACGGATAACAATAAAAAAGCAGCTTTTACAGAAGCAATTGGAAGAACAGTTGGTTGGTGGAGTTTATTTATTAATAAGCCAAGAGAAATGAAATGAGAACAAAAGTTTATGTTTATGGGCTTTGTGACGTTTTTTATGATGGTTATTATATTCAGGGATTAAAGGAATATTATAATCATTTTGAGTTTAATCTTTTGAAATTTCCAAAATTTGATAATGGGACTTTTGCATTTATCATAGAAAGTAATAATTCCTATAAGAGAGTAATAATTGATTCAAAAGACTCTACTCGAATTAATATAAACGAGTTAGAATGGTGTGACGTATATGGAAAAGTAAATTATAATTTAGATAATTTATTTATTGAAAATCAGAATAAAATTGTTGCTATTGGACCGAGTTTTGGAATTAAAATTTGGAATTTGTTAGAAACATCATATTATTTGGGATTCAATTTTATTAGATTCAGAAAATCTATTTTAAATAAAAGAGAATTTATAGCCAATTATTGGAGGCAATATAAAAGGATGTATTTGAAGGAATACAACTCAACTCAATCATCTGTTAATGAGGTTTTTTTTATAAATAGTATTTGGAAACAGGAAAGTCAAACAAATAAAAATCGAGCTTTATTTATAGATATCTGCAAGAGTAATCCAAATGTGAATTTTGAAGGTGGATTTGCAGCAAGAAGTAATGGTGATAATTTAGGGTATGATAATTTAGTATATTCTAAAAAAATTCCTTTAAGTATTTATCTTAGAAAAATTAAAAACTCAGCATTTGTATTCAATACGCCAGCTGTTCTCTCATGTCATGGTTGGAAATTGGCTGAATTTTTAGCGTTAGGGAAAGCAATTATTTCAACTTCACATTATAATAAATTACCTGTAGATTTGTTGGATAATAAACATGTAGTTTATGTAAATACAAATGGTAGAAGAGATATTCAAGAAGTAATAGAAAAGTTAATAACGGATATTGATTTTAAAAGAGAATTGGAAGCCGAGAGCAGGAAATATTTTGATGAATACTTGTCTCCCAAAAAAATTATAACAAGATTAGTAGAAAATTTATAAATGAAATTTGCAATAATCACACATGTTAATCACTTTCAAAATACTGATAAATATTTTGCCTATGCACCCTATACTCGTGAAATGAATATTTGGTTAAAATATATTGATGAAGTTATTATTGTTGCTCCATTAAAAAACATTGAACCAACAGAAATTGATATTTCTTATAAGCACGATAAGATTGATTTTAGGAAAGTACCTGATTTTAGTTTTATTAATTTAAATAATGCTGTATTGTCAATTTTTAAATTGCCAATAATTTTTTGGAGAATATTTTTGGCCATGAAAAAAGCAGATCATATTCATTTGCGATGTCCAGGTAATATGGGTTTAATTGGATGCTTCGTTCAGGTTTTATTTCCAAATAAAATTAAAACAGCTAAATATGCTGGTAATTGGGATCAAAAAAGCAAACAACCATGGGCATACAGATTACAAAAACGCATTTTGAATAATACTTTTCTAACTAAGAATATGCAAGTTTTGGTTTATGGAGATTGGGAAAACCAATCTAAAAATATAAGATCATTTTTTACCGCGACCTATTCCGAAAGGGAAAAAGAAATTATTCAAAAATCTGATTTTAATGAAAGAATAGAGTTCATTTTTGTTGGTAGTTTAGTTGTTGGTAAAAACCCGTTGTATGCTATAAAGTTAGTTGAGCAATTTGTTAGAAAAGGAAGAAATGTAATTCTAAATTTATACGGTGAGGGAGTTGAAAGGCATGTTTTAGAACAATATGTTCAAAACAATCAATTAGGAAACTATATTTTTTTACATGGAAATAAAAACGATGAAATATTAAAAAGAGCCTACCAAAAAAGTCATTTTGTTATCTTACCTTCTAAAAGTGAAGGTTGGCCAAAGGCTATAGCCGAAGGAATGTTTTGGGGGTGTATTCCAGTAGCGACATCAGTTTCATGTATTCCTTTTATGCTAGATTATGGTAATAGGGGAGTTTTGCTTGATATGAATTTATCAAATGATATTCTTCAGCTAGAATCAATCTTGAAAGATAAGGCAGGCATAACTGATAAAAGTATGAAAGCATCTGAATGGTCACGAAAATTTACGACAGATATTTTTGAAACTGAAATAAAAAAAATGCTGCAATCATGAGGGTTCTACAAATGATAGATTCATTGGAAGCTGGTGGAGCAGAGCGTATGGCAGTAAACTTTGCAAATGCACTAGGGAAAACAATTGAATTTTCGGGATTAGTAACAACACGTAAAGAAGGTAGTCTTAAAAGGCAAATAAATTCGAATGTTTCTTATTTATTTATAAATAGAAAATCAGTAATAGATTTTAAGGCAATTTTTAAGCTCAGGAATTTTGTCAGAAAGAATAGAGTTACTATTGTCCATGCACATAGTTCTTCTTTTTTTATTGCAGTATTATTAAAATTTACATTACCAAAAATTAAAATAATTTGGCATGACCATTATGGTAAACGAATAAATGAAACTAAAAATGGGAATAGAAGTTTAATCTTGTTATCCTTTTTTTTCTCATCTATCTTTGTTGTTAATCCGCTATTAGAAGAATGGAATAAGAAAAACATGTTATGTACAAACATATATTTTATTCCAAATTTTGCAACATTTACAAATGAGGTCATGAAAGCAACATTTTTAAATGGCGTCACTGGTAAACGGATTGTTTTTTTAGCAAACTTAAAAGACCCTAAAAATCATATTACGGTATTAAATGCTTTTGAGAGTTTAAAATTAAATGACTTGGGATGGAGTTTACATTTAATTGGGAAAGATTATTTGGATGATTATTCAAATTCAATAAAGGCATTTATAGAAAAATATAATATGAATAATGATATTCATTTATATAATTCAAGGAATGATATTGCTCATATCTTATCTCAAGCAACAATAGGGATTTTGGCTTCTACGGATGAAGGTTTTCCTGTGACATTGTTAGAATATGGACTTGCTGCTTTACCTGTAGTTTCTACAAATGTAGGATATTGTGCTTCGGTAATTAAAAATAATAATACAGGTTTATTGTTTAATCCTTTAAATAATACAGAGATTGAAAATCAAATTACAAAATTGATTTCAGATATAGAATTTAGAAATCAATTGGGAGTGTCTCTGAATAAAATTATATTAAAAAATTATACAGAAGATGTTGTAATACAAAAAATAATTTTTGCTTATAAAATTTTATAATTATGAAGAACAAATTTTTCTCTTATTATGGATTGATTTTAATTCATTTATTAATTGCTTTAGCAGTTTTTGTGTTGCCTTTTTTGTCAAAAATTTATGCTCTTTTACTACCTATATTAGGGTTTTACATTGTTTTTAAAACTAAAAATAGACATAATGAAGTTCTTGTAGTTGCTGCTTATATGGTAGGAGTTGAAGTGTTTTTGAGAATGACAGGAGGTAATTTTAATAATGAGTACATTAAGATTAGTGTTATTTTCTTCATGTTGGTTGGGATGATTTATAGCAGCTTTACAATTAATTCATTTGTGTATTGGCTCTTCTTGGTATTACTAATTCCAGGTGGCTTGATCACTGCTACTACTGATATTTTATCAGTAGATGTAAAGAAAGCTTTGTTTTTTAATCTTTCGGGACCTTTATGTCTAGGAGTTTGTGCGATATATACATTTAATCGAAAAATAACCTTTTCGGAATTGCAGGATATAGTTTTAGCAATGGGATTACCTATTCTTACAACTACTGCTTATTTGTTTTTATATAATCCTAGTGTACAAAGTGTTATTACAGGGACTCAGTCTAATTTTGAAACTTCTGGGGGATTCGGACCTAATCAGGTCTCTACTATATTAGGGTTAGGGATGTTTGTATTTTTTACTCAATTAATTCTTTTCTCGAAATCAAAAAAAATGCTGGTTTTAAACGGAATATTACTTTTAGTTGTTAGTTATCGAGCCATTGTAACCTTCTCTAGAGGAGGTGTAATTACTGGAGTAGTTATGATTGCTATATTACTATTGTTGTTGTATTATTATTCGAGTGCAAAAGTCAGAGGAAAGTTAGCTATGGTATTTGTTATTACTGCGATTATGGGAGCAGGAATTTGGACATATACTTCTATACAAACTTTTGGATTAATAGAGAAACGCTATGCTAATCAAGATGCTGCTGGAAGAGTAAAAAAGGATAGATTAGGAGGAAGGGAGGTGATTATGGATATTGAACTTAAAACTTTTTTTGATAATCCAATAGTAGGAATTGGAGCAGGGTTGGGAAAAGAGTATAGGAAAAAAATTTTTGGAGTAGATGTAGCTTCACATAATGAAATAACACGTATGTTAAGTGAGCATGGTATATTTGGTATATCAGGACTGTTAATACTTTTTTTTATGCCTTTTGTATTGTATTACAATGACCGAAGTAATCTATACTTTTTATCATTTTATGCTTTCTGGTTTTTAACTATTAATCATGCCGCTATGCGAATTGCAGCACCAGCATTTATATATGCATTAACTTTGGTTAGCGTAATTAGGAATAAAACCGATAATTACATAAAAATAAATACTATTTCGGATTAATAATGCCTAACTATTAATTTTATAATACATTTGCTCCTGTAATTTTAAATTTCCCCAAATTTAACTATACAACTTAACTGATTTAATTTAAATGCCTCAAAAAAATAAAATTCATTTTGAAATATCAGAACGGAAAGTCATTCTTAGATTTTTTGATTCTCTTTTTGTCTTAGGTGCTTTATATATTTTGAGTCAGGTGTTTGATTACCGTTATTTTAATATATCAAGTGCTAATTATCATGGAGTAATAGTATTGGTAATTTATCTCAATCTTTTCGGATCCATTTTCGAAATGTATAATTTACAAGTAGCGAGTAATCAATTTCAAATTCTCAAAAGTACTGTTATTGCTGTTTCGACTACGGTTTTGGTTTATTTGTTAACCCCTGTTTTATCGCCAGAATTACCCAAGCAAAGAATTTCGATTATTATATTTTACTTCACTATACTTTTTGTAGTTCTATTTTGGCGTTTCTTCTATGTGTATTTTCTCGCTTCGCACCGTTTCTTTCAAAATGTAGTTTTAATTTGTGATCAAGATCAGTTAGAAGAATTAGTTTTGGGATTGGAGAATGTAGATCCAAATTATAAAATTATTGGATTTGTAAATCTAGATACTTCAAATAAGAATCCGATAGGATATCAATATGTAAAAGAGGTTAAAAAAGAAGATCTGGAAGAGTTTGTTCTCGAAAAAGGAGTTTCAGAAATTGTTATAGCATCGCAAAAGACAGACGGTCTTACTGCTGACTTATACCAGCAATTATTGCATTTACTTGAATCAGGTAAGATAATCAGGGAATATACCCAAGTTTATGAAAGCAAGACACAACGTATTCCAGTGCAATATATAGCGAGAGATTTTTATCGTTTTTTCCCTTTTAGCCGTAGCAATAGCAATAAATTATATTTAGTGGTTGTACGCTTTTTTGAATTTACTTTTTCTTTGTTAGGACTCTTAATCGGGCTGTTCTTAATACCATTTATTCTTATAGGGAATTGTATAGGAAATAGAGGTAAACTTTTTTATACTCAAGAAAGGATAGGAAAGGATGGGGCAGTTTTTAAAATATATAAGTTTCGAACAATGGTGAAAAATTCCGAATCAAAAGGAGTTGCTTTTGCTGCTGCAAATGATGTTCGTGTAACACCTTTTGGAAAAATGATGCGTAAGTCTAGAATTGATGAATTGCCTCAATTTATTAATGTTATAAAAGGAGATATGGCTGTTATAGGACCACGCCCAGAACGTCCTTTTTTTGTAAAAGAGATTGCTCAGGTTATGCCGTTTTATGAAACAAGGCATGTCATAAAGCCGGGGCTTACTGGTTGGGCACAGGTTAACTATTCCTATGGAGAATCAATAGAAGAAAGTTTAATAAAATTACAATATGATTTGTATTATATTAAACACAGAAGTATTTTTCTTGATATGAGTATCACTTTTAAAACTATTACTACTGTTTTATTTTACAGAGGACAATAAATTTATATGATAATAGGAATTGGCTTCTTATTCTTGATAGCTATGCGTACCAAAACAACTCCACTAGTTATTATCAAAGGTAAAACGATAAAGAAAGAAGCTTTATTAATCATAAACAATCCATAAGTAATTAGTAGGATTATATGAATTAGGGATAATCTATAAGTCCATTTCTTATTCTTTATAAGATTAAAAATCAAAAGAAGTAATAAAAGAGGACTGAATAGTAAAATGTTGTAATTGAATTCTAATTCTTTGTGTAAGGAGTAAAATCCGATAAAGACAAAGAATAAACCTAATAACCCCATTATTAAAAGGTAAACTTTATCAACACTTCTTTTATTTATGAAGATGATAAATGCCAATATAATGATATATGAATACCAATTATTCCACCAAGAATGGTTTGGTACTTTATCAAAAGATAAGATAGTTTTTGTTTGTTTAACTAAGGGGTGATTTTGAAAAGATGTCTTGTTTAAACTGGTTTTTAGTTCAAAAGGTAAAAATATTTTTGTACCCAACTCATCTACTTTTTTTCCAAAAATAATACTGATACCTAGTTTCTCATAAAAATGTCCATCAAAATAAGGATAGAGAATTGTTCGATAAGTTTTGTCGGTATCTCCTTTCTTTGTGATTACTGTGCTATTTAAAGATTTGTTAAGGATATCAACGACCATCGAAGTACAGTTTTTATCGATAAATTTATAAGTATAATATCTGTCTTCTGATAGTATTGTTGTATTTAAATTATCAAATAATTTTTGCTTCAGGCTTTCTGGGATATTTAATTCCTGCTCATAAACACTGCGTTTCTCGCTGTTGTATTCATTAATAAAATCTGAGTAAGGATGTACAGTTGCAAAATATTGTAAATCTCCTTTTGTGAATTTTGCAACAAAATTAGGCGTGTTAAAATCAAAGGCGCCATAATTATACACCAAGTCAATAGCATTTATAGAATCTTTGATTCGAATAGCTGTGTGACCAAAAAGAGAGTAGGATTCATTACCAGTTCCACAAGTTAAAACGCTAACTTTAGAATCTTTGGATAATAAAATATTTTGTCCAAAACTATTGTTGATAAGCACAAAAAATAAAAGCAGTAAGAATGTTTTTTTTGATGAATACGTTTTCATAAATGTTTTTTTAATGAATTATCAATACTCTTTTTTATCTTCTAAAGACGCCTAAATCTACTTTAAGCGAGAATATGTTAGAATATAAAGCAACACTTTGATTTCCTAAATCAGTCAAAGCGTAATCAACCTGAATACCTTTATATTTAAAACCTAGTCCTATGTTAGGCTGGAAACCTACTTTTTCAGAATTGTCTAATTGTGTTACATTTTGAAAATTTCCTACTCCAGCTCTTAAAAAAACAAGATCAGTATAACCAAACTCTAATCCTAATGCTGGATCAATGCTTACAAAGTTACTAGAAACAATGTCTTTTGTTCTCTCAAAGCGCATATTCATATTTGTAGCTACCAAAACACTATAATCGTATCTGATTATAAATTTCTTCGCAATACCTAATTGTGCTTTTGGCAATGTGATTTCGGTGCTTTCGGGTAAATCTTGATTTTCTCCCGGAATAGCATTCGAAATTTTTTTGTATTCTTTCTCGTCAATATTCCAAACATTGTAAGTGGTTGTAATGTCACGTAGCATTAAACCAAAATGCCAATCATTTTTTTCAAATTGTAACCCTAGGTCAAATCCAAATCCCCAAGAATTAGCAAACTTACCAATAATACGGCGTATGACTTTTGCATTTACTCCATATTGAAATCCAGGAACAGGTAATTTTCTTGCGTACGAAAAGGTAAAACCATAATCAGCAGTCGAAAAAAGACTAATTCGATTGTAGTCAATATTTCCTTGACTATCGATCAATTCAGTAGTATTTAAAATATCATCTACACCGAAACGTATTAGTGAAATTCCCCATGCACTTTGGTCATCTATTGGACTGGCGTAGCCAATATAATCATATTGTGCGATATTGGCAAAATAATTAGCATGCATTAAAGCGACTTGGTGATCCTCGAGATTGGTTAAACCAGCTGGGTTCCAGTAAACTGAATTTACATCTTTAGTAGATGCTACGACTGCACTCGACATAGCAAGAGCTGCGGCATCAACACCAATGTTCATAAACTCATTAGAGTATTTTCTAACAGATTGGCTGTAATTGGCTGTGTAAACACAGAGTAGTAAAAACAATAAAATTTTCCTCAAGAGCTAATTTTTATAAACCGAAGTCTGTTTAATTTTTATCAAAAATATAATTTTTTACTGAGCTTATTTATTCCTTTCTGTAAATAATGCTAAAGTCTTACTTTTGTGCAAAAAACTCTAATGAAAACGTGCATTCCATTCAGTTATTATAGTAAATTTGTCGTTTATCATACTTAAAATATATTTGCAATGAATATTAAAAAACATGTTCCTAATGCTATTACATTAATTAATCTTTTCTGTGGATGCATAGCTGTTATTTTTGTTTCTAAATTAGATTATGAAATGGCCTTTTATTTTGTTTGTTTAGGGATATTTTTTGATTTTTTTGATGGTTTTTTTGCTCGATTATTTAAAGTGTCTAGCCCATTGGGGTTGCAATTAGACTCGTTGGCTGATATGGTGACTAGTGGAGTTGTACCAGGTTATGTAATGTATAGCTTGTTTGTTAGTAGTTCAAGTTCTCATGATATAATAGGTTCAGAATTTACTCCATTTTTAGGGTTTATCGTTACATTAGGTTCTTGTTATCGATTAGCCAATTTTAATATTGATACCCGCCAAACAGATTCATTTATTGGTTTACCAACTCCTGCAAATGCATTGTTTATCTTAAGTTTACCTTTGGTTTTAAAATTTTCAGATTCATTAATGATTCTTGAAATTCTAACAAATCAATGGATTTTATTAGCGATAGCATTATTTAGTGCTTATATATTAAATGCAGAAATACCTTTGTTTGCATTAAAAATTAAGAAATTCAATTTAAAAGACAATCTCTTGCAAGTTGGGTTCTTAGTATTCTCACTATTACTATTGATTTTCTTTAAATATCTAGGGATCCCATTAGTAATTATCACTTATGTATTATTATCTGTAATAAACAATAACTTCTCTAAAAAGTAGTTTTTTTATTGAATGAAAAGAAAAGTTACTAAAAGAAGGCCAGCTTCAAATCGGAAATCCAAATCAAGCAGTTCATTTGGTAAAGTTTTTAGGTTTCTTATAACATCAATTTTTATTGGTCTTTTTTTAGGAGCCGTCTACCATTATCGTAATGGATTGGCTTATTATTTTAGTTTTAAAACGGATAAAGTTCTTGAAAAAGAAACAGAAGATAAACGTCTTTCAGATGTTAGGAATTTTCAGGTTTTGGCAAATCATAAAGGCAAATCGATTGGTTTGGACGTGTCTGAATACCAAGGAAAAATCAGTTGGTCTTATGTAGATACTTTAGAGAAAAAATACCCTATAGATTTTGTGTTTATTAGAGCTACTGTAGGGAAAGACAGAAAAGATTTTCAGTTTAAACGCAACTGGATAGGAGCCAAAGAGAATAAGACAATTCGTGGTGCGTATCATTATTATCGTCCAAATGAAAACTCAATAGAACAGGCTGACCTCTTTATTAAAACTGTAATACTAGAAAAAGGTGATTTACCTCCTGTTTTGGATATCGAAAGGTTGCCAAAAAATCAATCACTTGATAGTTTAAAAAAGGGATTAAAAAGATGGCTGAATAAGGTGGAAGCCCATTATAAAGTGCGACCAATAATTTATACAGGAGAAAGATATTATGATGATTTCTTAAAAGATGAATTTAGTGATTATCTTTTTTGGATAGCCAATTATAATTTTTATCGAGAAAAAATGGAAGACGAATGGTTGTTTTGGCAATTTACAGAAAAAGCAACGGTGCCAGGTATAAAGCATACTGTTGATGTAAATATCTATAACGGAGATCTACAGCAATTGCAATTTATAACGGTTGATTGATTTTTTGTGAGATGAAAAAAGGGGAATGCAAAAGGAAAATGGTAAAAAATAAACTAACATTTTACTTTTTACCATTCATATTTTACTTTTATTAGAATTCCAACTTCTTCTTACGAAGTTCAAAATTTTGTCCTAGATATACACGACGTACCATTTCATCTTCTACTAATTCTTCAGGTACTCCGGCTTTTAGAATTCCTCCTTCAAACATTAGGTAAGTTTTGTCAGTAATAGCAAGAGTTTCTTGTACGTTGTGGTCGGTAATTAATATTCCGATATTCTTATTTTTTAATTGAGCTACAATTCGCTGAATGTCCTCTACTGCGACAGGGTCAACTCCTGCAAAAGGCTCATCTAATAAGATGAATTTAGGGTCAGTAGCTAGAGCTCGTGCAATTTCGGTACGGCGACGTTCTCCTCCCGAAAGTAAATCTCCTCGGTTGGTACGAATGTGTTCTAGGCTAAATTCTTCAATTAAGCTTTCCATTTTAGCTACTTGTTCCGCTTTTGATAACTTGGTTAATTGTAATACGCTTAATATGTTATCTTCAATGCTTAATTTTCTAAAAACAGATGCTTCTTGAGCCAAATAACCTATTCCGTGTTGTGCTCTTTTGTACATAGGAAAATCGGTAATATTTAAATCATCAAGATAAATATTTCCCGAGTTAGGCTTTACCAGTCCTACAATCATGTAAAATGAAGTGGTTTTTCCAGCACCATTCGGACCTAAAAGACCAACTATTTCTCCTTGATTTACTTCAACAGAAATACCTTTTACTACACTACGGCCTTTGTAAGTTTTGATTAAATTATCGGCTCTTAATTTCATTTTTTTACTTTAATCGTTTAAACGATTGATTCGTTTAATCGCTACAAATTAACGAATAAACGAATCAACAAATAAATCTATTAACAATTATTTAGTTTCTTCTAGTGCTTCCCAGAATTCATAAGCTCTACGTAAGTGAGGGACAACAATTGTACCGCCAACTAAGGTTGCAATTCCCATTGCTTCCATCATTTCCTCTTTGGTAACACCTTCTTTAAAGCTAGTTTCAAGATGGTATTTTACACAATCATCACAACGTAAAACTGCTGATGCGACTAAGCCTAAAAGTTCTTTTGTTTTAACATCAAGCGCTCCAGCTGCGTATGCATTTGTGTCTAAGTTGAAAATTCGTTTTACAATTTTGTTATTATCAGCTAATAATTTCTCGTTCATTTTAGAACGATAGTCGTTAAATTCTTGAATGATATCAGACATTTTCTTCTTTGTTTTTGTTTCTGTATACAAGTACCGAAATAAAGATACTCAATTCATATATTAATAACATTGGTACTGCTACAATTGTCTGACTCACAACATCTGGTGGAGTTACAATTGCTGCTACAATTAAAATTATGATTACGGCATATTTCCAGTATTTTCTTAAAAAACGAGGAGTAACAAGTCCTAATTTGGTAAGGAAATAAATGATAATTGGTAGTTCAAAGAAAAGTCCACCGGCAAGAATACTTGTTTTTACCATTCCAATATAAGACTCTAGTGTAAATTGATTTTTTACAATATCACTTACTGTAAAAGTAGCTACGAAATTTACCGACATTGGTATTACTACATAATAGCCGAAAATTACACCTAGAAAGAAAAGTAATGAGGAAATAAAAATAAATACTTTGGCGTTCTTGCGCTCTTTTTCATACAATGCAGGGCTAATGAATTTCCATATTTCCCATAAGATGTAGGGGAAACTTAAGATGAATCCTGCTAAGATACACATCCATACAAAAACGTTTACCTGTCCTTCCATTTGTGTATTCTGAATGATGAAAGGCATTTCGGTAATACAAATGTTCTCTGCAAATCCTAGTTTGTGTGATAATTCACAAAAAAATTGATAGGTAAAGAACGTTGGTCTTGTCGGTCCGAAAATTATAACATCGAATAAGTAATCACTTATAAAATAAGTTATAAAAGCCATTACTATTATGGCAACTGTACTTCTAACTAATAACCATCTTAGCTCTTCAAGATGGTCTAAAAACGACATTTCGCCTAGGTTTTTCTTTTTTGTCATTATACGATTCCTTCTTTTAAAATGTCATGTAAGTGTAGTACGCCTTTGTATTCTCCATTGTCAGAAACGATTAATTGTGTTATCGAAAAATCTTCTAAAATGTTTAAGGCGTCGACAGCCATCGTGTCTGATGATACCATCTTTGGGTTTTTGGTCATAATGTCTATTGCAGTTAAATCGGCAAAAGAATCTCTGTCGTTTAGCATTCGTCGAATATCACCATCAGTAATGATTCCGATTATTTTGTCGTTCTCTACAACTGCGGTTACCCCTAGTCGCTTTTCTGATATTTCAAATATAACTTTTTTGATTGAAGAATCGGGGGCTACAGTTGGTTTTAACGAATGTTCAATCATGTCTTTTACGCGAAGTAAAAGTTTTTTTCCTAATGCTCCTCCTGGGTGGTATACAGCGAAGTCTTCTGGTTTGAAATCACGCATTTCCATTAAACAAACCGCAAGAGCATCTCCCATTACTAGTTGGGCAGTAGTGCTATTAGTTGGGGCTAGGTTTATTGGGCAAGCTTCCATGTCAACGGTGGTGTTCAGGACATGATCACTTCCTTTTGCTAAAAAAGAAGTCGTATTTCCTGTTATGGCAATTAGTATATTGCCAAAACGTTTTAAAAGAGGAACTAAAACTTTGATTTCTGGACTATTACCACTTTTAGAGATGCAAATAATAACATCTTCATTTTGAATCATTCCTAAATCTCCGTGAATTGCTTCAGACGCGTGAAGGAATAAAGAAGGTGTTCCAGTAGAATTAAAAGTAGCAACCATTTTTTGTGCAATAATTGCGCTTTTTCCTATTCCGGTGACTACTAATCGACCTTTTGTTTCGTATATCTGTTGAACGGCTTGAGTGAAATTTTCATCTAAAAAATTAACTAGCTTTGCAACTGCCTCACTTTCAGATAGTATTGTTTTTTTAGCGATAGCTAATATATTTTCTTTTGTTATCAAAACAGAATAGTTAAAATTTGTAAGTGTAAAAGAAAGTTGTATCTTTATTGATGCAAATTTATACAAAATACCATAAAATAAAGAATGAATTCAAACGAAATTGAAATACATAAAGAATTAAAGAAGTATTTCGGCTTTAGCCAATTTAAGGGATTGCAGGAGGAGGTTATAAAAAGTATACTCGATAAAAAAAATACTTTTGTTATAATGCCTACCGGAGGAGGAAAATCACTCTGTTATCAATTGCCCGCTTTAATTCAGGAAGGAACAGCAATAGTTGTATCTCCTTTGATTGCTTTGATGAAAAATCAGGTTGACGCGATTCGGAGTCTTTCTTCAGAAAACGGAATTGCTCACGTTCTGAATTCTTCACTTACCAAAACAGAAATTGCCCAAGTAAAAAAGGACATTACTTCTGGTTTGACAAAATTATTATATGTTGCACCAGAATCATTAACTAAAGAAGAATATGTGCAATTTCTTCAAAATGTACCTATTTCATTTGTAGCTATAGATGAAGCCCATTGTATTTCAGAATGGGGACATGATTTTAGACCTGAATATAGAAATTTAAAACATATTATTAAACAGTTGGGTGATGTGCCGATTATTGGACTTACCGCAACTGCTACCCCAAAAGTTCAAGAAGATATTTTAAAAAATCTTGACATGTCTGACGCTAATACTTTCAAAGCGTCGTTTAATAGACCAAATTTATACTACGAAGTTCGTACGAAAACCAAAAATATAGAATCGGATATTATTCGTTTTATAAAGCAACATAAAGGAAAATCGGGAATTATATATTGTTTAAGCCGTAAAAAAGTAGAAGCAATTGCCGAAGTTTTACAAGTAAATGGTATCAGTGCTGTTCCTTATCATGCAGGATTAGATGCTAAAACAAGAGCAAAACATCAGGATATGTTCCTTATGGAAGATGTAGATGTTGTTGTGGCGACTATTGCCTTTGGGATGGGGATAGATAAACCTGATGTTCGTTTCGTAATACATCATGATATTCCAAAATCACTTGAAAGTTATTACCAAGAAACTGGTCGTGCAGGTCGTGACGGTGGAGAAGGACATTGTTTGGCATATTACTCGTATAAAGATGTAGAGAAATTAGAAAAGTTTATGTCAGGGAAACCAGTTGCTGAACAAGAAATTGGTTTTGCTTTATTACAAGAAGTAGTGGCTTATGCTGAAACATCAATGTCGCGTAGAAAGTTCTTACTTCATTATTTCGGAGAGGAATTTGATAGCGAAACAGGTGAAGGTGCAGATATGGATGACAATGTTCGTAATCCAAAAACTAAAATTGAAGCGAAAGATCAAGTAGTGAAATTGTTGGAGATTGTAAGAGATACAAAACATATCTACAAATCCAAAGAAATAGTATTTACTTTAATAGGACGTGTAAATGCTGTTATAAAAGCACATAGAACAGATTCGCAGTCTTACTTCGGGTCAGGTTCGGATCAGGATGAAAAATATTGGATGGCCTTACTTCGTCAAGTATTAGTAGCCGGATATTTATCAAAAGATATAGAAACATACGGAGTTATAAAAATCACCAAAGCGGGATTAGATTTTATTAAAAAACCAGTTTCGTTTATGATGTCTGAGGATCATGAATATAACGAAAATGAAGATGAAGCAATAGTAACAGCATCAAAATCGGGAGGTACTGCCGATGAGGTTTTGATGGGGATGTTACGTGAACTACGAAAAAAAGTAGCTAAGAAATTAGGCGTTCCTCCATTTGTGGTATTTCAGGATCCATCACTTGAGGATATGGCTTTAAAATATCCAATTTCTATTGCTGAATTGTATAATATACATGGAGTAGGAGAAGGAAAAGCGAAAAAATACGGAGGAGATTTTGTAGCCTTAATAAATAGGTATGTTGAAGAAAATGATATTATACGTCCAGATGATTTGGTTGTAAAATCTACTGGAGTTAATTCAGTAAATAAATTATACATTATCCAGAACATTGATCGTAAATTATCACTTAATGATATTGCTTCAGCAAAAGGACTTTCGATGGATGCTTTGATTAAGGAAATGGAGCAAATCGTTTATTCAGGAACTAAACTTAATATTAAATATTGGGTTGATGATATGCTGGATGATGATCAGCAAGAAGAAATTCACGAATACTTCATGGAATCAGAATCAGATAAAATAGAAGATGCTCTCAAAGAATTTGATGGAGAGTATGATATAGATGAATTACGCTTAATGCGAATAAAATTTATTAGCGAAGTAGCTAATTAAAAGTTTATAGTCACAGTTTTCAGTTTTTAATATTGCTGAAAACTGTGATTGAAAACTAATTTTCAGGAAATACTTCTCCGCGGTGTGGTTTTAAAGCATCACGAACCTGAATCATATTTTCATCGGTTACAACCATGTAAGCAATAGCATACATATCGTTAAGGATTGTAAAACCAGTTATATTTAAAGGAAGCTTTTCTATAGCAATGAATTCTTTTAAATGAATTTCATGGTGTTCAGCTGTTTTTGCGGATGCTGGACCACGAAAATCCCAAATTAATTTTATTTTTCTTGACATTTATTTTTAGATCAGAGTTGAAAGTAACAAAGGTACAAAGTCTATTTTAAAAAATGGATGCTTGATAACAGAACAAATTCCACTTCAAAATACTATTTTTGCATTCTGTTTTTCGTATAAATGATTAACATATTCAATCAGAAATATATAATGCCAAGAGAACTTTTACTTCAAGTATCGCCCGAAATAGCCGCAAATGAGTTGTTGCTAAAAGAACATTTGTCGAAACAAATTAAGGTTTCTCCAAAGGAAATTCAACATGTATCTATTTTAAAGCGTTCTATTGATGCCCGTCAGAAAGCAATAAAAATCAATTTGAAAGTAGCAATTTATTTGCAAAATGAGGTTTTTCAACCAGCTAAATTTCAAATTCCAGATTATAAAAATGTATCAGGAACACAGGAAGTAATTGTTGTAGGGGCAGGTCCTGCAGGTCTTTTTGCAGCTTTGCAATTAATAGAGTTAGGTTTAAAACCAATAGTTCTCGAAAGAGGAAAAGATGTTCGAGGCCGTCGAAGAGATTTGAAAGCAATAAATACGGAGCATTTTGTAAATGAAGATTCTAATTATTGTTTTGGAGAAGGAGGAGCAGGTACTTACTCTGACGGGAAATTATATACTCGTTCAAAAAAACGTGGCGATGTAACTAGAATTTTAGAGTTGTTGGTTGCCTTTGGTGCTTCAGATGATATTTTGATAGAAGCACATCCACATATTGGAACTAATAAGTTGCCAAAGATTATTCAGGATATTAGAGAGAAAATTATCGAATGCGGTGGTCAGGTTTTATTTGAAACTAGAGTGACTGATATTCTTGTAAAAAATAATGAAGTTCAAGGAGTCGTAACTCAAAAGGGAGATACTATTAATGCTAATAAATTGATATTGGCAACAGGACATTCTGCCCGTGACATTTTTGAGTTATTAGATAAAAAGAAAATTTTTATCGAAGCCAAACCTTTTGCATTAGGGGTAAGAGCAGAACATCCACAATCTTTAATAGATAGTATTCAGTATAGCTGTGATTATCGTGGCGAACATTTGCCTCCAGCACCATATTCTATTGTGAAGCAAGTGGGAGGAAGAGGAATGTATTCTTTTTGTATGTGTCCGGGAGGTGTGATAGCGCCATGTGCAACAAGTCCAGGAGAAGTAGTTACTAATGGTTGGTCGCCATCTAAAAGGGATCAAGCTACAGCAAATTCTGGAATTGTAATCGAATTAAAATTAGAAGATTTTAAACCGTTTGCTAAATTTGGAGCTTTAGCGGGAATGGAATTTCAGAAAAGTATTGAGCAAAAAGCGTGGCATTTAGCAGGGGAAACTCAAAAAGTTCCTGCACAAAGAATGGTCGATTTTACTCAAAATAAAGTTTCATCAGATATTCCTAAAACATCCTATGTTCCAGGAACTACTTCTGTAGAAATGGGACAGGTGTTTCCTGGATTTTTATCTCAAATATTACGCGAAGGTTTTTCTGAATTTGGTAAATCTATGCGTGGTTATTTAACCAACGAAGCAATTCTTCATGCTCCAGAAAGTAGAACTTCATCTCCAGTACGTATTCCTAGAGACTCAGTAACTTATGAGCATTTGCAAATAAAAGGACTTTATCCTTGCGGTGAAGGAGCAGGTTACGCAGGTGGGATTATTTCAGCAGCTATAGATGGTGAAAAATGTGCTTTAATGATTGCTGAAGCATTAAAATAATTTATTTAGACTTTTTATTGCAGTAAAAATAGTGTTATTTTAGTTGCTTTAAGTGAGTGGTTGTAATTCTAGAATACAGCTTAATCACTAGCAATTTATTAAATATATATCATGACACTATTAGATGTTGAAACAAAATATGGATTCGTATATCCAGCTATCTATAAAGAACTCTCTTTGGGAGAAATGCTTAATGTTGGAGAGTATGGCCCCAATTGGTACACTACAGTTTATCCAAAATTAAAAGAAAATCCTCCTTTGTTATTGCATTCTTATGATTTTGAATTGCTCAATACAAAAGATGTCAATGAGGCGATAGAAGAGCTTTTGGATCCAGAAGATTATCGTCAAATAAAAGAAGAATTCAAATTTATACCTTTCGGTCAGAGTGGTGCAGGAGATCATTATTGTTTCTTTTTGAGTGAAGAAAGTAATGGTGATATGCCTATTGTTTTCGTTTGGCATGATGCAAATGAGGTAAATTATCTTGCAAAGAACTTACAGGATTTTATTTTTAGAATGCTTCTAGTTGATATGTCTGATCAAGATGTTTATAACAATGTAACTGATGAAGCATTTAGGGATAATCTAGAAAGGGTTCTTAAAACTCATAAAAAATACCTGACAAATAAGCAAAATGATGTTTTGCAAAATGTATTCAGTCGAGAAATCATTGACTATGAAATTGTATTACCAAGAGCCAAAGAAGCTAAAAGAGGATTATTAACGGATATTGAATTAAAACAGTTATTAAATGAAGTTATCCCATTTGATAAAATGGATCTTAGTTTTGAATATTCGAAGGAATAATAACTGCAAGCTTTAATAATTAAAATATATAATAAATTCGATGAAAGATTTTTTTTCTAATTTTTTTAATAGAAATAACGACCCAAAATCAATAGTCTCTTTTGATGTTATAAATTCAATTTACTCTTATTTATATAATGAGGTAAGTAGTGTTGATTTTAAAATGAAAGGAGTTCATGATACTGTTTCTGTTAAGTTTTATTCGTTTCCAAGTTCATTCGATCATGAAGAAGGGAGGGGTGAAATTAAGAAAAGCGGTTTTAATAATGCATACGAAGTTTTAAATGAATTGTACAAAAAAGTTGATATTGGAGTGCTTTCTGAGGAAAGTATGCAGGCTGAATTAGAGTACGATTATATTCATATTCAATTTTATTCTGAGCCAACGCCAGAAATGAAAAAACATCTGAAGCATATACTGCATAATTTTATTATTTTCTTTTGTTGTACCAATAGTCTTGAAACAAATGATTTTAAAATGTTGTATACAAATAATTATTTTTTTGATTATACAAGAGGGTTATTGGATTCTGAGAGTGTTGATATGGCAAATCCTAAAAATGAAATTCAAAGAATAGGATTTAAAAACTTTGAAACCATTTTACAGGGGATTTGTCAATATATGAATATTGAATTGCCTAAAAGTGTTGTTTTGCCATCTTCAGAAAACTTGATGCTTGACGAGGTTGCTGTTGGGGATTTTAAAGAATTCTTGATGTTAATTTCTAGGGGGGATATTGATGAAGAACTGCTTGAAAATCAGTCTCAGATTCTTTTTGATAATTTTGGAAATGAAGAAGATGAGTATGATTGTGAAGATGAATTTGATTTTTTTGAAGGAGTAAATTGTTGGCATAGTGATTGGAAATTTGATCCTGAAGATGCCAAATGGTTTGTGTCTGAAATGCTTGGTGAGGATTTCAGTTTTGAATATCCAGAAGAGACGTATAGTCATGATTTGTTTCCTTATATCCAAACAGAATTGGCTAAACAAAATTTAGAGCTTATGAGTTATGATACAAAAGGAGATAGTTATTTGTTTTTTATTGCTAACAAAAACGAAGTCTCAAGGATTTTAGAGTTATCGGAAATTGTTGAAATGGGAATTGATAAATTATAAAATAAAAAACCGCTTTATAAAGCGGTTTTTTATTGAGGTGTAATTATGGAACCAGAATTATTTTTCCAGTACTTTTTCGGCTCTCAAGGTAGTCATGTGCTTGTTTTCCGTCAGATAGTCTAAAAGAAGTTGGTTCTGAAAGTGAAATTTTACCTTCAGTAATCCATGTGAATAGCTGATTGGCTCTTTTTATTCTTTCTTCTCTAGTGGTTAGGTAGCTCCATAAATCTCCGCCAGTTAGAGTTTTAGAAGTATCCATGAGCATTCTTGGATCTACAAACTCTGGATCTCCACCAGCCATTCCAAAAAATACTACTTGACCACAGTTTTTGGTTACTTCGAAACTCTCATTTAAAGTGCTTCCGATGCTGTCGTAAACGACATCTGCACCAGTTGGTATAATATTAAGTATTGAAGTCTTCCAGTCGTCGTTGTATAAAAAGACATGGTCTGCTCCTTGTTCAATAGCAACTTTTGCTTTATCGATAGATGAGGTCAAACCAATTACAGCTGCACCCAAAAGTTTGCTTATTTGAGTTAAGAATTGTCCAACTCCACCAGCTACAGCATGAATGATTACAGTTTCACCTTTTAATGTTTTGTGACTATCAGTGGCTAGGTAATGTGCTGTTAGTCCTTGTAGTAGAATAGAAGCACCGGTTTTAAAATCAATTGCTTCAGGTAACGGAATTACATGATTTATATTGACAGCAACAAGTTCTGCATTTGCAAAAGGAACGTCAGCAAAAGCAACTCTGTCTCCAATTTTGAATTCGGAATGATTATTTGTGTTTACGACAACTCCAGAACCTTCGTAACCCGCTATAAAAGGAGGGTTTCCTTTAAGGTGATAATTTCCTTTTCGGCGATATACATCGGCAAAGTTTAGCCCAATTGCTTTCATTTCGACTAAGATCTCATCGTTTTTTAATTGTGGATTAGGAATATCAATGTATTCAAGTACATCAGAATTGCCAAAAGTAGAAAAAGTTAATGCTTTCATTTTTATTTAATTGTAGCTGTAAAATGCTAATGAGGGAAGATGTTTTTGGTTATAGTTTTTGTAAGTTGATTTCGTTGAATTTGCTTTTTTGAGAAGCTAGTCTTTCAATATCTTGCCATTTTCTAGGGGAATCTATAGATAGGTTTTCGTAAGAGTCTTTTTTTATAAGAATGTCATCTTCTATGCGCACACCAATATTCCACCATTTTTTGTCACACTTACTATTTGCAGGAATGTAAATTCCTGGTTCAACTGTAATAATCATATTTTCTTTAAGGAGACTTGTAGATCCACTGTAATTGCCTTTGTCGTGGACATCTAGGCCTAAGAAATGAGAACATCCGTGTGGGTAATAAGTTTTTACTTCCTTCAGTTCTTTGATAATTCCTAGTTGTAGTAAACCTTTTGCTAGAACTTCTGTAGCTTTTTTGTTTAAATCGGCTAGGGGAGTTCCCTCTTTGCAAATTTTAAAAACTTCTTCTTGGGCATCATAAACCAATTGATAAATGGCTTTTTGTTCTTCAGTAAATTTCCCGTTAGCAGGAATAGTTCGGGTAACATCAGCAGAGTATCCATGATACTCAGATCCTACATCCATTAATAACAATTGATTGTCGATTTTGATGCTATTATTTTCGTTATAGTGTAAAATGCATCCATTTGCTCCTGCTCCCACAATTGGAGGGTATCCTTCACCTTCGGCTCCGTATTTTCGGTGAATATAAGCGTGAATTCCTTCAGCTTCATTTTCGCTCATGTCAGGAGTAATAGCTTTCATGACTTCATTGTGTGCAATGCAGGAAAGTTTAACAGATTTACGCATTAAATTAATTTCTTCAGGAGTTTTTATTTCTCGAAGTGTTGCCGTGATATTTTCAAATAATAGTAAAGAGGTTATATCTTCATTAATAATTGATGCTTTTGTTTTAAAAGCTTGTAGCAACCCAAAAAGATCAAAGCCACTTGCGTCTTTTTCAATGTCGGTTGGAATTTTATCATAAATTAGTTTGTCAAATTTTTTAAAGTCGATATCAAAATCTTTAAAGTCTTTTCCGTTATAAACAGTCGGGAATCCTAATTTAGATTTTGCTCCATCAATGCCTAAGCGTCTTCCAGTCCACATTTCATGAGCTGCATTTCTTTCTCTAACAAAAAGCAATTCATTATAAATAGTTTCGCCACTTCCTTGTGTTTCTTTAAAGAGTAATAAAACAGCATCAGGCTCTTTATAACCGCTTAAGTAATATAAATCAGGATTTTGATGAAAATTATAATTAATATCTCTAGAAAACTTCCTCTCGGGATAGGAAAAGATTATGGCTACAGAATTTATAGGCATTAAATTTCTAAAAGTATCTCTTCTGTCTTTGTGGAATTCTTTTGAAAGGTAATCAGTAGGTAAATTTTCCTGAGCATTATTTTGGTTAAAAAACAATAAGAATAAAAGAGATAGGAGTGTATGCTTCATTTCTTCTTGGTTTAGTTAAAAGGTTAAGGCCCTTGTAGATTGATGCAAATTACAAAAAAAATGCCTTTGATTTTTAAAATAAAAAAGCCACTTATAAAACAAGTGGCCTAGTGAATTAATAATTATTTCTTTTTTAATTTGTCTTTAAAGACTTTTTCAAACTTTTCTATTTTTGGTTGGATTACCATTTTGCAATAGGGTTGATTTTTATTATTGTCATAATAATTTTGATGATAGTCCTCGGCTTTATAGAATTTAGTAAATGGTTCTACAGCGGTTACTATGGGAGTGTTGTATATGTTTGCTTTTGTTAATGCGTTTATAATGTTTTTTGCTGCATTTTTTTGTTCTTCATTTTTGTAAAAAATTACGGAACGATATTGGCTGCCTACATCAGCACCTTGTCTGTTTAAGGTTGTGGGATCATGTACAGTAAAAAAGACTTTAAATATTTCATCAAGATTTGTTATGTTTTTATCGTATGTAATTTGGACCACTTCAGCAAATCCAGTTCTTCCAGTCGATACTTCTTCATAGCTTGGATTCGTTGTTTTTCCTCCCGAAAAACCTGACACGACAGATTTTACTCCATTCAAATTTTCGTAAACTGCTTCTACGCACCAATAACATCCTCCACCAAGTGTGATAGTGTCGTAATTGGGTTGTTTTTTTGCTTGCCCAAATCCATTAAATGATAGGATTAAAAGACTAATTAAAATTGTATTTTTCATAGTATTATTTATTATCAGGTATAAAATCAAGGGCAATAGAGTTCATGCAATATCTTTTTCCAGTTGGTGGTGGTCCATCATCAAATAGATGTCCTAAATGTCCACCGCATCTCCCGCAAAGTACCTCAGTTCTTTCCATCCCTATAGAGTTGTCTTGTTTGTATGTTACACTTTTTTTGTTTTCTTGCTCAAAAAAACTTGGCCAACCACAGCTACTTGCGAATTTAGCGCCTGATCGAAAAAGTTTGTTTCCACATGAAGCGCAATAATAAGTTCCTTTTTCATCGGTCTTCCAATATTTTCCTGTAAAAGGTCTTTCAGTATCGGCTTTTCTCATTACAGCATAAACATCATCAGGAAGTACTTTTTTCCATTGTGCATCCGTAAGGTTTAGTTTTGTAGTGTCAGTATTTGAGTAGTACGGATTATCAGGTTTACTGATTTTATTTTCCATAGGATTTGTTTTTACTGATGTATATTGCTCTTTTTTGTTCTGTCCACAGGCTTGAAAGACAAATAATGGCAGCAAAAATAGTAAGCTTAAGTATTGGGCTCTTGTTTTCATAATTAATTGATTTTGTACTGTAAAAGTAAGATGTATCTAATAGTTAAATTGTCGTGTACTTTACAAATGAATGTGTATTTAAGTAAGTTTTAACTATTGTTATTTACGTATAAAATGTAATTTTAGTTTTAAAATGAAAGACTACTGCTTGCAGGTCTTTAATGTGTTCATAATCATGATATAAAGTTAGAATTTTAGTGAATGTAAGGCTCGTTAAACTTTTCACAAACTTTTTCTAGGCTTTAAAGCAATTTCTTTTTTCGTATTTTTGTGTGTTTAATACCAATTATGATAGAAGAAAACGTAATATTAGTTAATCAAAATGATGAGCAAATAGGTTTGATGCCTAAAATGGAAGCTCATGAAAAAGCGGTTTTACATCGTGCATTTTCAGTTTTTGTTTTAAATGATAATAATGAAATTATGTTGCAGCAACGAGCACATCATAAATATCATTCTCCATTACTTTGGACCAATACATGTTGTAGTCATCAGCGTGAAGGAGAAACTAATATCGAAGCAGGAAGTCGAAGATTGTTTGAGGAAATGGGATTTAAAACCCCACTTAAAGAGCTTTTCCACTTTATATATAAGGCTCCTTTTGATAACGGGTTGACAGAGCATGAACTGGATCACGTTATGATTGGACGTTATAATGAAGTGCCTACAATAAATCCAGAAGAAGTAGAAGCTTGGAAGTGGATGAAAATCGAAGATGTAAAGACAGATATGCAATTACATCCAGAAATTTACACCGTTTGGTTCAAGATAATTTTTGACGAGTTCTATCATTTTCTAGAAGACCATAAAATTTAAACCAAAACCTACATGAGAGTAACAATATCAAGAAAGGCACATTTTAATGCTGCCCATCGACTGTATAGAAAAGATTGGACTGCTGAGAAAAATGATGCCGTTTTTGGGAAATGTAATAATCCCAATTTTCATGGTCATAATTATGACTTAACAGTTAGTGTTACTGGAGAAGTAGACCCTGAAACAGGTTTTGTGATAGATGTGAAAATATTGGCAGATATTATATATCAAGAAGTCGAATTACCATTTGATCATAAGAATCTTAATCTTGATGTACTTGAATTTCAAGATTTAAATCCAACTGCAGAGCATATTGCAGTGGTGATTTGGAATAAAATTAGAAAAAAAATAAATCCCGATTTTGATTTAGAAATCGTGTTATATGAAACTGCTCGTAATTTTGTAACCTATAAAGGAGAATAAAATGTCATTAAAAGTAGGAGATATTATCCCGAATTTTATAGCTAAAGATGCTAATGGAGAGGTGTTTGAAAGTAAAGATGTGCTTGGTCGTAAACCTTTGGTTATTTATTTTTATCCTAAAGATAATACACCAGGTTGTACAACAGAGGCCTGTAGTTTTAGAGATCAATACGAAGATTTTGTGGCTTTGGGAGCCGAAGTAATTGGTGTAAGTAGTGATAGTGTTGATTCTCATCAGAAATTTTCTAATAAACACCATTTGCCTTTTGTGCTTCTTTCAGATGCCGATAAAAGAATAAGAACCCTTTTTGGGGTGCCTTCAGGATTGCTTGGATTACTACCAGGAAGAGTGACTTATGTTGTTGATAAAAATGGAGTTATAATTCTGATTTATGATAGTATGGTTGCTGCCAAACATATTCCTAAGGCACTTGAAGCAATTAAAGAATTAGTATCAATTTAAAAGTATAGTATTGTACAAGCTTCATTAGATAAGTGAGTTTGTATAAAAAACAAATAATATAGATGAGTCTACAGTTATATCCTCTACAGTTTGAGCCAATCTTAAAAGATAGAATTTGGGGTGGAGAAAAATTAAAAACAGTTCTTAATAAGCCAATCACTTCTAAAATTACTGGCGAAAGTTGGGAATTGTCCACCGTTGAAGGGGATGTTAGTGTTGTTGCAAACGGAAGTCTGAAAGGAAAAGCGCTTACAGCTATAATAGAGGAGTTGCCAAATGAAATTTTGGGAACAAAAGTTTATGAACGATTTGGAAAACAATTTCCATTGCTTTTTAAATACCTTGATGCTCGAGAAGATCTTTCGATACAGGTACATCCTAATGATGAATTAGCAAAGAAACGTCATGGTTCTTTCGGTAAGACTGAAATGTGGTATGTTATGCAAGCAGATACTGATGCAAGGATAATTGTTGGTTTTAAAGAAGATTCAAGTAAAGAAGAATATCTGGAAAATCTAAATAATAATTCATTAGTCTCTATTCTTGATGATGTAAAAGTTAAGTCAGGAGATGTTTTTTTTCTGGAAACAGGAACAGTTCATGCTATAGGAGCAGGGTTAGTAGTTGCAGAAATTCAACAAACATCAGATATTACGTATCGTTTGTATGATTTTGATAGAGTAGATGCACAAGGAAATAAAAGAGAATTGCATGTAGATTTGGCATTGGACGCAATTAATTATAATAAGGTAGATACTTATAAGAAATATGATAAAAAACCAAACGAATCTAATGTTGTGGTTGATTGTTCTTATTTTACCACAAATTTTATTCCGTTAGATGGTCAGGTTGAGGTAAGTAAAAATGGAGAAACCTTTACTGTATATATGTGTATTGAGGGGGCTTTTGAAATAGAATACAATGGAAATAAATCAACATATATAAAAGGAGATACAGTATTGATTCCAGCAGCTATGAATGAGTTCATTCTCAATGGAAAAGCTTCTATTTTAGAAATTTACATTTCATAGCAAGTAATAGAAAGATTATGTGTACTTTTGCAAACGCAAATTAAAATTAAAATAAAATGGCAAACGTTAAGAATTTAAAGAAAGACATCAACTACGTTTTAGGAGATATTATTGAAGCAGTTTACTTATTTGAAATTTCTACTACAGGAAAACCAACTACAGAAACTAATGCTTTAATCGATGAAGCTATTGCTGCTTTTGATACTTTGATCACAAAAGTGAACACAAAGAACGTAGAAAATAAAAAAGCACACTTCAAACAAATTAATGTTGAATTGGAAGAAACTGCTAATCAATTGATTGCTAAAATCAACGAATTGTAGTCAGAAAAAACGATAAAAAAGTGCAAATTTATTTTGGTAAAACGAAAAACAGCTTTATATTTGCACCCGTAATGAGTCGCCAGCGTAGCTCAGTTGGCTAGAGCAGCTGATTTGTAATCAGCAGGTCGTGGGTTCGAGTCCCTCCGCCGGCTCAACATAAAACCATCCTTTTTAGGGTGGTTTTTTTATTTTAAAAAAAGTGTAAATTTGTTTTGGAAAATCAAAAAAACAGTTATATATTTGCACCCGTAATGAGTCGCCAGCGTAGCTCAGTTGGCTAGAGCAGCTGATTTGTAATCAGCAGGTCGTGGGTTCGAGTCCCTCCGCCGGCTCAGAGTTAAAACCATCATAGAAATATGATGGTTTTTTTTTGTGCTATACTCAATTAGTCGTTATTATTATCTTCTGTTTTTTTGTTCAGCTGACGTGATTGAGCTCAAGATCTAAAATTGTGCATTTATATGAGAAATTGAGAGCTAATCTATACCAAGATGAATTTGGGTTTCTTGTAGTTCTAAAATAAGCCTTAAAAGCTTTTATTTAGGATATGGAGGAAAAACTATTGGATGCGCTTGTTTTGTTGATTAAATAAGTAGAGAATGCGTCGGTAGGATATGTGGTACTGTTTAAGCTTTAATTTTTATTGGTAAATCGAAATGTGGTGATGTTTTTGATTTCATGCATTTCTTAAAATGTCTTTTTAAGCTGTATCGTTTGTAGAGTCCAATTTGAAAAGCAAAAAAAAATCCTGTTTTAATAAAAACAGGATTAATATAATTGTAATAGTGTGGGTATGTTTATTGTTGCTTTTTCATTTTAGTAACATACTCAGTCAGTTTTTTACCATAAAGAGATTGGGCTACTTTTGGAGTCATTGATTTCTGAATTGTGTCCAAGTATTTAATGTTGATGTCATATATCTCAGATAAGGCGATATAAGGTGCTATTTCGTAATCTTTGTGGTTAATGGCAAAGTTTGTAGCGTATAGGTATTTTCGTTTGATATTAGACTCTTGTTTTTCGTTTATACTGTCTAATGTTTTTTGGTTATTGTCTTTTATTGCTTTAAATCTTAATGCAACAAGATCAAGATTTGAATCATTAAAACGAGAGTTTATTTTTCGGTAATCTTCGTATAATTCTTGATTTTTTGATCCAGTAATTTTAGCACTAGCAAGATAAGTATCTAAATTTGTGTCTATGTTGATGTTACCTGGTTCAGCAAAAAATAATATGTTGTTATCTAATGAATTACTTACTCCTCGATCTAGAGATAGGTAAAGCATTTCTGGTGATTTTAATTCGATGTTAGTTTCGAAAGCAGAATTACCATCGATTTTAATGCTGTCAATTGCAACTAGTGATGTATCGACAACTCTTTGTATGTATAGGATTCCGTTTTTTAATCCTTTAATATTTCCTGTAATATGCAAATTGGTTTTTGATTCGTTTTTGCTGCATGAAGCTAAAAGAACAAGGGTAACGAATGCAAGAATAGTTTTTTTCATTGTTTATAGATTTTGGTGCAAAATAAAGAAAATAGTTTTAAAAAAAACATTGCTAAACTTTTAATTTATAAAAAAATCCCAATCTATTTCTAAATTGGGATTTTCTTGTTTTTATTTCTTATTATCCTTTTAACCAAGCATTTCTAAGGGCTTGTTTGGAGTTGTCGGTTGCTTTAAAAGTGTTTTTTTCTTCGTAAGGAAATTTAACTACTCCCTTTAAAGTTAAATCCTTGCCATTGCGTTTTATCTTAACTGTTATCGGGTCATTTTCTTTCCATGATTGACTTTCGGTAATCATATCGTATATGTTTACTAATGAATATGGCTTTTCGTTAATAGACAAAATGTAGTCACCTCCTCTTAGATCAAGAGCTTTGAAAAAAGGATTTAATTCAATTTCTGGTATAACCATGATTTCTTTAGTCTCAGGATTTATAGTGATGTATGGAACCTGTCCTTTTAAGAAAATTGTTCCAGGAACTTTTTCTACAGCTTTAGTTACGCCAACTTTGGCTAAGTAAGTGTCATAAGGTATTGGTGTTGTTCCTGCGACGTAAGTGTCTAGAAATGCTCCAACTTCAGGATATGTTAATTGAGTGATTTTGGCAAAAAGCTCACTGTCATTAAATGGCTTTGTGATACCGTATTCATCAGATAATTTATGCATTAGGTCTAAAATTCCTCTTTGACCATTGCTTTTTTCTCTAATAATAATGTCGATACACATACCAATAAGCGCTCCTTTTTCATAAACATTTAAGTACTGATCCTTGTAAGGTTGTTTTAACACGTTGGCACTCATTTTAGTAAATGACATGGTGTCGTTCATTGCTTTTGCATGTTCAACTTTCTCTGCAATGCGAGTGTAAAATTCAGTTTCGTCAATTAAACCTTGGTTGATTTGAAAAAGATTTGCAAAATATTCGGTAACACCTTCATACATCCATAAATGTTCAGACATCTTTGGCGCATTATAATCAAAATATTGAATTTCTTTTGAGTGAATGGTTAGAGGAGTTACAATATGAAAGAATTCATGTGAAACTACGTCTTTCATTGATTTTATTAATTCATCCTTAGGCATCATTTCAGGTAAAACAACAGTTGTTACAGTAGGATGTTCTAATGCTCCAAATCCATGTGCGTCATCTGGTTTCATCGTTGATAAATACAATAAAACAGTATATTTTTTAGTTGAATTTATTTTTCCTAAAAAGTTTTTCTGAGCTGTCATTATTGTTTTCATCTCTGGAGTGATACTCTCGGCAGTAAATTTTCCTGTTGGAGAATAAACAGCTATTTGTATTTCCATTCCATTTACATCAAAAGAGGTGTAGTCAGGTTTAGAATACATAATTGGATTTTCTACCAGAAGAGCATAGTGTGATGTTGTAAAAACATCACTAGTGTTGCTAGCGTCTTCATCAGTCATTGAAGTCGCTCCCCAAAGTGTTGTTGGATGAGCAATAGTAACTTTATATGGAACGTCTAGTTTGTCTTGGAAATAACCAACAAAACCATGTGTATTTATCATGAAATTAACATCAGCGTCGATATTGGTACCTGCTGGAGAAAAAACATCATCATTGCCAAAACCTGTTCCTTTTTCAGTATCAAAAGTATCGTTAACTAAATAGGTAATTGTTTTTAATGCCTTTGCATTAGTAATTGACCAAGTATTCTCGTCAGTTTTATTTACTGTAAGTAGAGCTCCTTTTGAATCGTAAGCTTTTAAATCCTCAATGAACCTACCGTAATTGTCCTCCGAATATGTTCCGGGAACTGTTTTAGGGATGCTGTAAGTTACTTCATCTGTAGTGATTTTTGGTGCTGTAACTGTAACGAGGACTTTGTCGTTTTTTACATCGGTAAGGTTGATGTTAACTCCAACTTCTTGTTTTGTAGGTATACTGCTAGTTGAACTAGCTGTTTTACAGCCTATAAGTGCAGCTACTAATGCTAATGTGACTATTATTTTTTTCATTACTTATGAGTTTATTTTTACTATAGGTCTTTATAGACTGAAAAAAGTTACAAAAAACGGTCTAGTTTTATTTATATGTGTAAAAAAAAACTCCTGTTTGTCAGGAGTTTTATGGTTAGTCCAATTTGTTCTTTATGTAATATTTACCATCCAAATCTTCATCAAAATCATCTATTTTAACGGGCTTTGGTTTAGGTTTGTTAGCAATAGCTTTCTTTTTCCACATTTCAAATTTCTCTGCGGGCATTTTCTTTTTCATTATTTCTAAAACCTCTTTTTCAGCCAATCCAAATTCTTTTTTGATAATTTCAAAAGGATTCTTTTCTTCTAGGGCTAATGTAACAAGTTTTTCTGTTTGTTCCCAGTTCAATTCTTTACGGTTACTCTTTTTCATCACGTGAAAATTAATTCAAATAGGGGTTAATGATTAATAATAGATTGATTTTCAATTTAGATATCAATATTAATGAAAAAAATAATTACTTCATCGCTTATGGTTGATTTTTTTTGTGGATTTTAATCGTTTTTTAGCGAACGTTGTTTTTGAAACGGAATTTGTAATAGATTTTTCAAATTATTGTGTTCTTCAGGGTTCATATGAGTGTCAACTCCATAGATAATCTTCTCTTTTGGGAGGGTTGTAAATGTTCCGAAAAGACGGTCCCAAATAGAAAATATATTTCCGTAATTGCTATCAGTATAGGGTAATACATAATGATGATGTATTTTGTGCATATTTGGAGAAACGATAAAATAACTTAGAAAAGAGTCTACTTTATCGGGTAAAGAAATATTCGCATGGGTAAATTGAGTAGATACAACAGATAGTGTTTGGTATAGAAAAACCATCCACATCGGACTCCCTACAATTAATACGCCTAAAGTTGTGAAAATAAACCGAATGATGCTTTCTCCTGGATGGTGACGATTTCCACTTGTAGTGTCGACCCAAGTGTCAGTGTGATGAATCAAATGAAAACGCCATAAGAATTTAATCTTATGCTGGGTGAAATGAGCGAGATAAGCTCCTATTAAATCTAATAATAACAGTCCGGTAATTGTGTAGATCCATAATGGGATTTCTGGCAACCATTGTAAAACGCCAAAATTATTTTTAATGGTCCAATTGGCAGTTCTGAGTAGTATAAAAGCCAAAACGAAATTGATGATAATTGTGGTTAATGTCAAGAAGAAATTGATTCCAGCATGATTCCATTTTTTATAGTTGAATTTAAAAAGTGGGAAAGTGTTTTCTATGAGCCAAAAGAAGGTTATTCCGCTAACGAGAATTAAACTTCTGTGTGAAGGAGGGATAGTACTGAAATAAGAAATAATTTCATCCATTACTAAAGTCTTTACTCAAAATTAATGATTTTGTTAATATGAAATTAAAAATGTACTTATTTTTTTTATCTCCAATGCTGTAATCAAACTCATTTTTAAGAATTACATTTTGTACTGGTATTAAAGAAAAAAGAGAAGAAATAAGTGGTGAAACTTCTTTTCTTCTCTTTAAAATATAAAATGGTATTACTTGTTTACTATTTTGTTATTGCAACAAGTAAATAGGAGGGTAATTATGCTTTTTTTATTAAACTAATAATAAATAATAAGACCCAAGCGCCGCCAACAGCAATAATAATTTGCCAAAGCAAACCGCCTCCACCGATGCCTAGTCTTCCTGCAATCCAGCCTCCAATAAGACCGCCAATTATTCCAACGACAATATTGCCTAGGATTCCAAAACCTGATCCTTTCCATATTTGACCTGCTAGCCAACCAGAAATTGCTCCAATAAGTAAGAAATATAAAAATTCCATATTTTAAAAGTTTAAGGGATTAATAATCGATTTAAAAAAATAATTATGCAGCGTCATGGTTTTGTAGCAATGTTTTATATATGATCCCTGCTACAACTGCTCCTAAGATTGGGGCAACCCAAAACAACCAAACTTGAGATAATGGCTCACCACCAACAAATATTGCTTGTGATAAAGATCTAGCTGGGTTCACAGATGTATTTGTGATTGGAATACTTATTAAGTGTATTAATGTTAGTCCTAGACCAATCGCAACTCCTGCAAATTTTCCATTTGCAAATTTATCTGTAGCACCAAGAATGATTAATAAGAAAAATAAAGTTAGTACAAACTCAGCAATAAATGCAGACTGCAAAGAATATCCTTCTGGCGAAAAAGCCCCAAAACCATTTGATGCAAATGCTCCAGCTTTGGTATTGTCGATCATAAAACCAGCTTTACCAGCTGCAATTGTATATAATGTTCCTGCTGCAGCAATTGCTCCAACACATTGTGCAATAATGTATGGTACTAAGTCTTTTACGGGGAATCTTCCGCCAGCCCAAAGTCCAAAAGATACTGCTGGATTAAAATGACCACCAGAAATATGTCCTACAGCATAAGCCATTGTTAAAACGGTTAATCCAAAAGCTAGAGCAACTCCAGCAAATCCAATTCCTAGATCTGGAATTCCAGCTGCGAAAATAGCGCTTCCGCAACCTCCGAATACAAGCCAGAATGTTCCGAAAAATTCTGCAAAAAGTTTTTTCATAATAAAAGTTTTTAAATGTTAAAAAGTATATTGATAAGCCCAAAAAATCAAAACTAACTGAAAAGGCATGCGTAATAATAGAACCCATCGAGGCAAACCAAAACTAGCTTTTTCATTTTGATACATATATAGATGTGTTGGGAAAACAGCAGCTAATAACGCTATAATCCCCCATGCTGCAAAATGAGATGTAGCTGAGACTAATAGGAGTGATCCTAGTATAATCTCAGCTACACCGCTTAAAATATTTAATAATTTTGGATTTGAAAAATAAGAAGGAATGATCTTTAGATACATTCTAGGGTTTCTAAAATGATTTATCCCAGCAATAATATACAGCGAAGCCATTAGATATAGGTGCCAAGGTAAATTCATAAATAGTTATTTATTACGAATTTATGAAATAATTAGGAATTTAATACAATATCTTAATTATTTTTAACAAGTATTATCGATTGCTTATTTTTGCTTTTGAAAATTTAAGTTCATAATAATAATCGCAAGTATGATTAAAATTATTCCAACCCATTGAAGAAATATTACTTTTTCATTTAGCAATACATAGGCCATCATTACAGATACAGGCAATTCTAAAGCCGAAACAATACTACCTAGTCCAATTCCTGTAAGTGGGAAACCTATATTCATAAGCATTGGAGGAATAATTGTACCAAAAAGAGCAAGGATAATTCCCCATTTTGCAAAAATAGTAAAGTTAAATGGAGTTGTTTGTGTTGCTATTGCAAATGAAAATACAATAACAGCCCCACCTAAAAGCATGTATAAGCTTCGTTGTGCCGATGAAATTTCGGTAGCAACTCGGTTTGCGGTAAACATCGTAGTGGTAAATGATGCAGCGGCTAAACATCCCCATGCAAGACCACGCCAATCTAATTGGATTTCGTTTTGAGTAATATTAGTTGCTAAAACAGTTCCTGCTAAAACAATTATTACAGCAACTACCTTTTGTTTAGAAGGTAATTTTTTTTCTAGAATCATTTCTAGTAAAACACCCATCCATACCGTTTGCATCAATAATACAATTCCGATAGAAACTGGAATGTATTTTACTGCTAAATAATAGAATAAGCTCGTCATTCCTAGTGAAGTTCCAGCTGTCATTAATTGAGCAATGTTTTTTGGAGTTGCATTTACAACTTCATTTTTGTGTTTTGCTTTTTGAAAAGCGTTAATGATTAGGATTCCAATTATTCCTAATATGAATTGAGATGTGGTTACTTCTGCTGTAGTGAATCCTTCGTCATACGCCATTTTTACAAAAGTGGCTAACATGCCATAACTTGTTGCGCCAAATGCTACTAGAAAAACTCCTTTTAATACGTTATTTTTTATCATTTTATGTAATTTATTGCTTCTGTTTTTAAAAATAAAGCCTGCAAAGATAGTCTTTAGTAATTGATTTAAAAAACACTTTTAATTTGGATATTGCATTTGGAGTATTGTTCTGGTTGGTTATTTTATTAAAAACACTTCAAAATGAAGTTATTTTGACTTATTCATAATTATTTGATGAAGCAGTTTTTTGAGTATGGTATAACTTGAGATTGGTTAATGTTTTGTTTCTCTTGTTTGAAAGGTGTTAGTAAATTGTGTTGAAGTTATATGAATTGGTTGAGTGAAAATAGATGCAGCTATTTTAGTTCTTTTTAAAAAAAAGCCCCGCAAGTATATTTGCGGGGCTTTTTAATAGATTGGCTTAATAAGCCAATTGTAATCTTATTTGATCATTTCAAAACTTCTTTTAACGAAAGCTGTTAATGCTTCTCCTTTTAAAAGGTTTTGAGATAATTTAGCTAAATCTAAAGCTTGTTTTACCAAATGTTCTTGGTGCGATTTGTCTTCAGTGTTCAAGATGTTAGTAGCTAACTCAGAGTTTGTGTTTACTACCAAGTTGTACATCTCAGGCATATTGCCCATTCCGAACATTCCAGAACCACCAGATTGACTCATTTCTTTCATTCTACGCATAAATTCAGGTTGCGTGATGATAAACGGAGCAGCTTGACTGTCCATAGCTTCCAATTGTACGCTGTATGCTTTAGGAATGTAAGCTTCTAATGAAGTTTTTAAAGCTTCTTTTTCTTCATCTGATAATTTAGAAATCGTGTTTTCGTCTTTCTTGATTAAGTTATCAATATGGTCTGAATCGACACGAACGAAAGTTAGATCTTTATTGTCTCCTTCAATTTTTTGAATCAAATGCGAGATGATTGGAGAGTCTAAAAGTAATACTTCGTATCCTTTTTCTTTTGCTGTTTCTATGTAAGAGTGCTGTGCATCTTTATTTCCAGCATATAAAATAACTAATTTTCCGTCTTTATCAGTTTGATTCTCTTTTGTTTTCTCTTTTAATTCTTCTAAAGTAAAATAAGTGTTATCTACTGTTGGATATAAAAAGAAAGCTCCAGCTTTTTCATAAAATTTGTCTTCAGAAAGCATTCCGTATTCCAAAACAATTTTAATGTCATTCCATTTTTCTTCAAAATCGGCACGGTTCTCATTGAATAATGCTTTTAATTTATCAGCTACTTTACGAGTAATGTAGTTTGATATTTTCTTAACAGCACCATCAGCCTGTAAACCAGAACGAGAAACGTTTAATGGGATATCTGGTGAATCAATAACACCTTTTAACATTGTCAAAAATTCAGGAACAATTCCTTCTACGTTATCAGTTACATAAACTTGATTTTGGTATAATTGAATTTTATCTTTCTGAATTTGCATATCCGAACCTAATTTTGGGAAATACAAAATTCCTGTTAGGTTAAACGGATAATCAACATTTAAATGAATGTTGAATAATGGATCTTCGAATTGCATTGGATACAACTCGCGGTAGAAACTTTTGTAATCCTCATCAGATAATTCAGTTGGTTGTTTAGTCCAAGCTGGATTTGGATTATTGATGATGTTATCAATTTCTATCGTTTCGTTTACATAATCTTCTGGAGCATCTTCTGGTTTAGGAAGTGTTTCTGTTCTTGTTCCGAATTTAATTGGAATAGGCATAAATTTATTATACTTATTCAATAATTCATGAATTTTAGAATCTTCCAAAAACTCTAGAGAATCTTCAGCAATATGTAAAACAATTTCAGTTCCACGTGTAGTTTTGTCAGCTGGTTCCAAAGTAAATTCTGGACTACCGTCACATGTCCAATGTGCAGCTGGCTCGTCTTTGTATGATTTAGTGAAAATTTCTACTTTTTCAGCAACCATAAAAGCAGAATAAAATCCAAGACCAAAATGACCTATGATTCCCGAATCTTTTGCTGAGTCTTTATATTTATCCAAAAACTCTTCAGCTCCAGAAAAAGCAACTTGGTTGATGTATTTTTCAACTTCGTCAGCTGTCATTCCAAGACCTTGGTCAATGATGTGGATTTTTTTTCCTTCTTTGTCAATTTTAACTTCAATAGTTGGATTGCCATATTCTACTTTGGCTTCACCAATACTTATTAAATGTTTTAATTTTAAAGTAGCATCGGTTCCATTAGATATCAGCTCACGCAAGAAAATTTCGTGATCGCTGTATAAGAATTTTTTGATTAAGGGAAATATGTTTTCTACTGAAACATTAATTTTACCTGTTGTCATATTTTTTTAAATTTAAGTTTAACATTATGCTTTTCAGATTCTTCAAATAGAATACCAATTGCAGAGAGGGTGACAAATTGTCGCAGGTGTTAATTCTGAAATAAAAAAAACAAATTTTTAAACATATTTAATTTTTTTGCATTGTATCTTTGTAGGAGTATTAATTTTAAATTTGCTAAAACGATGAGAAAAATTATTTTAATATGCATATTAGCCGTAACGGTTTTTGCATGTAAATCAGCTTCAACACCAGTGGCATCTAATGGAGCTGAGCCACTTTCGACAAAACTTGATAGACCTTCTCAAGTTGCAATTAAAGGTAACTGGGTTATTACAAATGTTACTTATCCAGGGTCAGATTATATTAAAGTGAATTCTTTTCAAATTGCAGATTCTAAGTGTTTTGTAGGAAGTACTTGGAATTTTATCTCAAATAATAATAAAGGTAGTATGGCATTAACTAATGCAAGCTGTCCAGAATTTAGCTCTCCAATTGTTTGGAGTGTTAATAAACAAGGGCTTTTTGTTCTTAAAATTGTTGAAGCTGGAGTAAAATCAAAAACAGTTACTCAAGGATATTTATTAAAAGTAGCTAACCAAACAGAAACTTCATTTCAGTTAATTGACAATATCAATGTAGGTGGTCAATCAAAAGAAGTTACATACCAATTTCAAAGAAGTAATTAATAAAATCTAAATCAATATGAGAAAAATAGTAGTTTTAAGTATAAGCAGTTTATTGGTATTGAGCAGTCTTTTTGTAAGCTGTGATTCAGTGAAAAACGCCAATAATACTCAAAAAGGTGCAGGAATAGGTGTTGCTGCAGGTGCCCTTATAGGTGGTATTCTAGGAAATAATTTAGGAAAAGGTGGTAATGCTGCTTTAGGAGCTGCTATTGGAGCTGCTGTAGGTGGTGGAACTGGGGCTCTTATTGGAAACAAAATGGATAAGCAAGCTAGAGAAATTGATCAAGCTTTACCAGGTGCTGATGTAGAGCGTGTTGGAGAAGGAATTCACTTAGTTTTGAATGAAAACGCTGTGCGTTTTGATACTAACAAATCTACTTTAACTACGCAAGCAAAAGCTAATTTAGATAAATTGGTTCCAGTATTTAATGAGTATGCTGATACTAATATCGAAATTTTTGGATACACTGATAATACAGGTAGAGCTGAATACAACTTGACACTTTCAGGACAGAGAGCTGCATCTGTAAAAGCATATTTAATTTCAAAAGGATTAAATGCAAACAGATTCAAAACTTCAGGTATGGGAATTGTTGATCCAATTGCAACAAATGACACTCCAGAAGGAAGAACTCAAAACCGTCGTGTAGAGTTTGCTATTACTGCAAATGATAAAATGGTAAATGACGCAAAAGCTGGTAAATAAGCATTGCTTCTTACATAAATAAATTAAAAGCCGCTTCTTTTGAAGCGGCTTTTTTTTGTATATAATTTAATAACTTTCTCTAAATTAGTTTTGGTAAAGAAGCTATCTTTGTAGCCTCAATTTTTCAATGCCAACCAATGCTTCAAGTTCAAGATATTTCTTTTTCGTATACCGAAAAACCTGTTATAAAAAACGTTTCTTTTACCATAAATAAAGGTGAAAACATTGCTATTATTGGCGAAAGTGGTTGCGGAAAAAGTACACTTCTTAAATTAATATACGGATTATATGATTTAAATGAAGGGAAGATTTTTTATAATGAAAAGCCAATTTTAGGTCCTAAATATAATCTGGTTCCCGGAATGCCTTATATGAAATATTTGGCTCAGGATTTTGATTTGTCTCCTTTTGAAACTGTTGCTGAAAATGTTGGGAAGTTTCTTTCGAATGGTTTTGCCAATATGAAAAAACTACGCGTTCAGGAATTATTAGAAATGGTCGAAATGGAGCAATTCTCTAATGTGAAAGCGAATCTCTTAAGTGGGGGACAAAAACAAAGAGTGGCTTTAGTACGAGTTTTGGCTTTAGAGCCTGAAGTAATTTTATTAGATGAGCCTTTCAGTCAAATTGACGCTTTTCGAAAAAATGCTTTACGCCGAAATTTGTTCCGATACTTAAAGCAAAAAGGGATTACTTGCATTATAGCAACGCACGATAGTACAGATGCTTTGTCATTTGCAGATGAGGCGATTGTTATGCGAAATGGAGAAGTTATCATTAAAGATAATCCAACAAAAATATATGAAGATCCTGAAACTCGTTATGTAGCATCACTTTTTGGGGAGGTTAATGAAGTTCCTACCCATTTGTTGGTTCCTTATGAGGATGAAATGCATAAAACACTAGTCTATCCACATCAATTTAAAATGGTTGCAGAATCAGACTTGCCGGTTAAAATAAGAAGAACTTATTTTAGAGGGAATCATTATTTAATTGAAACAGTTTATAAAAGACAATTGATCTTTTTTGAAAGTGAAATAGACTTGCCTCTTGAGCAGGAAATATTTTTAGGCCTGAATTATTTATAAAAAGTAATTCAAGGATTTAATACAGGGATATATCATTCAACGTACATATTTAAGAGATTAATAAAAAAAATAAAACCCGATTGATTTTAAATCAATCGGGTTTGTTATTTATAAAAGAAATGAAAATTAGTTTTTCAAGTATTTTTCTAAGAATTGGTCTTGTTCCCAAAGCAAGTGTAAGATGTTTTCTCTAGCTACATAGCCATGAGATTCTTTTGGTAAAATTACCATTCTTGCTGGTCCACCTAATCCTTTTATAGCTTGGAAATAACGTTCTGTTTGCAAAGTAAAAGTTCCAGGATTATTATCCGCTTCACCATGTACTAAAAGTAGTGGAGTTTTCATTTTGTCAGCATGCATAAAAGGTGACATTGTATTGTAAACATCTGGAACTTCCCAATAATTACGTTGTTCCGTTTGGAAACCAAAAGGAGTTAAAGTTCTATTGTAAGCACCACTTCTTGCAATTCCGCAAGCAAAAAGATTAGAATGCGTTAGTAAATTTGCAGTCATAAACGCTCCATAAGAATGTCCTCCAATAGCAACTTTCTTTTTGTTTATGTATCCTAAAGCGTCTACTGCATTTATTGCTGCTTCAGCATCATCAACAAGTTGTGTTATGAAATTATCATTAGGCTCAGTAGTTCCTTCTCCAATAATAGGGAAAGAAGCATCGTCAAGAACAATATATCCTTTAGTTACCCAATAGATAAATGATCCATAATAAGGAAATGTAAACTCATTTGGGTTTTGGCTACTTTGCCCTGCACTGTTTTTATCCTTGTACTCTGCAGGATATGCCCAGATTAATAATGGTAGTTTTTCTTTTTTTACTTTGTCGTATCCAGCAGGTAAGTATAAAGTACCTGATAATTGAACACCATCTTTTCGTTTGTATTTAATAACCTCTTTACTTACATCTTTAATGCTTTCAAATGGGTTTTTGAAAAAAGTAACTTGAGTTAAACTATTTTGTTTTTTAATATTTCTGAAATAGTAATTAGGATAATCGTTTTTAGATTGAATTTGTACTAGAACTTTTCCAGTTTTAAAATCTTCAATACTTAATATGTCTTCTTTTTTATCTTTAAATGAAGATGTGTACAGACGTTTTGTTTTTAATGTTTTAAGATTAAGTTCGCTAATAAAAGGGAATTGACCATCTTTAGTAAAACCTTCCCCAAGTAAAAAAGCATTGTCGTTTTCTATAGCAAGGACATATCTATTGTATTGGTTTTTCTTATATTCAAAATTACCAGGATTAGAGTAGATATCTTGTGAGTTTCTGTCAAAAATCAATCTTGGTTTTTGTGCTGGATCAGCTGGATTGATTAAGTACGTTTTAGTGTTACGTGTGTCATACCACTCATCTGTAAGGATTGCTGTATTGTCATTCCCCCAAATAATATCGCTATAACGTTGTGGTGTTTTTGCCAATGAAGTAGCTTCAGTGTTAAATGGAGCATTCCAAAGAAACACTTCGTCTCTAAAATCAACTTTATTAGCTGGATTTCCTTCATCTAAAGCTTCTACATAAGAAAGCGTTGCAGGTTTGTCATTTCTCCATGACATTTCTCTTTTTCCTTTACGAACAGCCATAAAACCTTTTGGCATAATTTCATAAAGCGGAACTTCATTTACGGTTTTTACTTCAGTACCATTGCTTTCGTAAACTACAGATTTTGATGGAAATCTGCTTAATGGAACAATGTAAGAAAACGGTTTTTGGATTGTTGTTAACATTACAAAATTTCCATCAGGAGAAATTCTTTCAGAAGCATACATCGCTGCATTTTTAAATAAAGTAGCAGTACCATTAATGTTTACTTTATAGATTTCTGAAGTAATGATGTTTTCAAAATTAGCTTCATCATTTTTGTTTTTCAACATATCAGCATAGGTTCTGTTTTGTGATTTTGAACCATCAGCATTAGAAACGATTGGACCAGTTGGTAAATCTTTTTTAGAGTCTAATAACGCTGGTCTGTTTTTAGGCAGCATTTTTACTAAAATAGTTTCGTTGTCGTTGAACCAGCTAAATGGAGTTCCAATATTAGCATTCAATGTTGCATCAGTAAGTTTAGTTGCTTTTGCAGTAGGTACATCTATAATCCAAAGTTCTACTCCTGTTTTTGTAGTATTAGCAAACAAGATTTTTTTGTTGTTTGGTGACCATGAAGTATAGCTAATCTGTGGATTGGTTGGCAAATTAGCTATTTCAATTTCTTTAGTATCGCTAATTTTTCTCAACTTAAGATTTTTCACATAAGTAACTGTGCTTGAAATGTTAGTTACTGGATTAATTCTTAAACCAGCTAAGCGAAGTTCTTCTTGATTTAAATCGTCTAAGGTTTTATAAGTATTTCTATAACTTAACAACATGTATTCTTTTTTTGTATCCATTGATACAGAAGGAGCTCTTTCGTAATCAGCCAAATCCAAAATTGATTTTGATGGCTTTTGATACGTTAAATTTTCTTGAGCAGAAGCGACTAAGCCAAGATTTAAAAATAGAAATAAGATAATTTTTAATTTCATAGTTGAAACTTTTATAATTAATGGTTAAGGATTGTTATAATTTGTCTAAAGTAGTTCAAACTTGTTACATTTTGGTAATGAAAAAGTAATGTAATAGAATTTTTCTCAAATTTAGAGTTATTTTCTTACAATTGTAATTGTGGTAATAAAGCGAAGCCAATAGGAATAATATATAGAATTGTTAATTACGAAAAAATGACTAAATTGTGTACATGATTTTTAAAAGATGTTTAGATTTGCAATCCAAATTTTTAACGAATAATAAATAAATATGTATCATTCAAAAATAGCGGGATTAGGATATTATGTCCCTTCAAATGTAGTGACCAACGACGATTTGTCAAAAATAATGGATACTAACGACGAGTGGATACAAGAAAGAACAGGAATTGAAGAGCGTAGACATATTATTCGTGGAGAAGATACTACAACTTCAATGGGAGTAAAAGCTGCGGAAATAGCTATTCAACGTTCAGGAGTAGCAAAAGAAGATATCGATTTTGTTGTTTTTGCAACATTAAGTCCAGACTATTATTTTCCAGGTCCAGGAGTCTTGGTGCAACGTGATTTAGGATTAAAAACTGTTGGAGCATTAGATGTAAGAAATCAATGTTCAGGTTTTGTATATGCTATTTCAGTAGCCGATCAATATATTAAAACAGGGATGTACAAAAATGTTCTAGTAATTGGTTCAGAAGTACATTCAACTGGTTTGGATATGACAACTAGAGGAAGAGGAGTTTCTGTGATTTTTGGAGATGGAGCAGGAGCAGCAGTTTTAAGTAGAGAAGAAGATTCTACAAAAGGAATATTATCTACACATTTACATTCAGAAGGACAACATGCGGAAGAACTATCTTTAACAGCGCCAGGAATGGGAGCACGTTGGGTAACAGATATCATAGCAGATAATGATCCAAATGATGAAAGTTATTTTCCTTATATGAATGGACAATTTGTATTTAAAAATGCAGTAGTTCGTTTTGCAGAAGTAATTAATGAAGGTTTGGCAGCTAATAATTTACAGGTTTCGGATATTGATATGTTGATTCCACATCAGGCAAACTTGAGAATTTCTCAATTTATTCAAAAGAAATTCGGCTTGAATGATGATCAGGTATATAACAATATCCAAAAATATGGTAATACAACAGCGGCATCTATTCCAATTGCATTGACAGAAGCTTGGGAACAAGGAAAAATTAAATCTGGAGATACTGTGGTTCTTGCTGCATTTGGTAGTGGATTTACATGGGGAAGCGTAATTATCAAATGGTAATTTAAAATATTTTTGTTTTTAAAAAGAAAACCTATTCAGTACTGAATAGGTTTTTTTGTTTAATTTCGGTTCTACATAATTTTATTGTTAGGTAGTGCCTATTTGATTTTGTTCAGTGTGAATTTAAATCACAGTCTACTGTAATTGTTTAAGTATAATTTAAAAATGAAAAAAAGCCAATTAGAGATTGCGTGTTTTAATCTTGATTCTGTAGAAATTGCTCAAGCAAATGGAGTAAACAGAATTGAGTTATGTGTTAATATGAAAGAAGGGGGGACGACCCCAAGTTTAAGTTTAGTTCAGGCTGCAAGAGAAAAAGCAACGATTGATTTAAATGTTATTATCAGACCACGTGGTGGAGATTTTGTTTATAGCGATATCGAATTTCAGGAAATGAAAGAAAGTATAATCGAATATAAAAACTGCAAGGTTGATGGGTTTGTATTCGGAAATCTTAAAAGTGATGGGAGTGTCAATATAGAGCAAAATACTGAGTTAATTAATTTGGCAGCTCCGCTTCCTTGTACATTTCATCGTGCTTTTGATGTTGTTTCAAATGTGGTTAAATCTCTTGAAGATGTAATTAATTGTGGGTTTAAAACAATCTTAACGTCAGGACAAGGTAAAGATGTTGTAGAAGGGATTGACGTTCTTGTTGATGTAGTTCAAAAAGCGAATAATAGAATTGTAATTATGCCAGGGGGAGGGCTTCGGTCTTCGAATATAGGACTGCTAAAAGAAAAACTTGGAAATACTTTTTTTCATTCATCAGCGATTACTGACTCTGGAGAAACAGCAAGTGCAATAGAAATTAATGCTTTAAAAGCACAGTTATAAAACCTTTTAAATAAAAAAAGCCCAGAGTGGCAATTCTCTGGGCCTTTACTACTAAAATAATTCAAAAATTTAAAGTTCGAATTAGTGTGATAGATTAAAACATTCCTCCACCACCTTTATTCGTGTTGTCTTCTCTTTGCTTGCGTTGCAAACTTTTGTTTTTACCACCACCAAAGTTGTAGCTAAGACCAAAATAAACAGTTTGACTTTCCCATGTAAATTTTCCTGTTTGAGGATAAGGGTTTGTTGAATCGAAAGCGTATTTCATAGTATCAAAGATATCGTTAAAACGTAAGCTTAAAGTCATTTTATTGTCTAGCAAAGTGTAACGAGTACCAGCATCCATTTTGTACATGTCATGACTGTTGTTTTGTATTCCGTCAACAGCACCTCTGTAAAAACCAAATAATAAGAAACTCAAACGCTTGTTGGCTTTAAAGTTTGCATTAAGTCTAGCATTAAAAGAGTTAGCGCTAATTTCTTTGTTTTCTGTAGTTGGGATATTAGTTATCGGGTCAGTGATAAAAATAATTCCTCGTTGTTTTATGCTTGAAAAATCGATAGAGGGTTGAACGTCCAACCATTTGGTAGCTTTGTAATTTGCAGACATTTCGAAACCATATGCGGTATTGCGGTCGAAATTTGCATAACTCATAATTTGTTTCTGATTTGTAGGATCACTATCATCAGGTTTTAGCGTACGGCTAATTTGGTCATTAATGCTTCTTACGTAAACTCCAGCTGTAAAAGTGCTTTTGCCAAAAATTTTGGTATAGTTTATTTCAACAGAATTAGTGAATTGTGGTCTTAATTCTGGATTCCCTAATGAAGTTACCAATGGAGTCGAAAACTCACGGATTGGTTTTGTTTGTTCTAAACTTGGGCGGTCTACACGGCGGCTATAGCTAAATTGAAATGTATTGTTATCATTTAGGTTATAGGTGAAATAAGCAGATGGGTATAGTGTAATATAATCATCTTTAAATGTAGATTGTCCATGATTTAAATTAGCTTCAACTTTATAACTCTCAAAGCGTGCTCCTAATTGGTAGCTGAATTTTTTGAATTTCTGACCAAAAGTTACATAAGCAGAATAAATATCAATATCATACGTATAATTTGAAAGTCGCTCTGTAGGTGCAATTAGAGGATTTTCGGTAGCGTAATCATTTGTAGTTCTTGTAATTCTTGCTTCGGCACCAGCTTCAAGCGTTGTTTTTTTGTCTAATGGATTGACATAATCAATATTTAATGTGCTATTTTTTCTAACATCTTTTATGTAATCGTTGTAAATTGATGTAGTTGAATTTCCGGTATTATCAGTAGCTTTTCTGTCAAAATAAGTAGTTTGAGGTTGTTTGAAATCATTGTAATTTCCTTCAACATCAAGAGTATGGCCTTCTTTTTTGAAAAGATGCTTGTATGCTATATTATACGTGTTATTAGTATTTTCAGAATCATACTTTGATTTTTCATAAATGTTTTTAGTATCGATGCCGTAATTAATATCAGTATTTATTTTTGTAAAACCATCAAATGCATTTTGATTGGTGTACACCGAAATAGTATTGTTGTCATTGATGTAATAATCCATACCAATTTTATAAAGGTGAGAATCATTATCGCTTTTGACATCGATATTTTGAGTTAAAGGGGTGTCTAATCTGTTAATTAGACCGTCATTAGCATAAAGCCCAAAATTACGTCCAGCAGTTCCAAAGAAATTTACTTTTCCAACCTTGTAATTCAAGTCTAATGAATTATTGTATTTTGCAGTTTCTCCAAAAGTTATTCCAGCATTGAAGTTTCCATTAAAACCATTATTCGCATTTTTATGCAAAACGATATTAATAATTCCAGACATTCCTTCTGGGTTGTATTTAGCACTTGGATTAGTGATTAATTCAATTTTTTTGATTGATGTTGATGGAATTTGTTTAAGCAATTGAGCAGGGTCAATATTTGATGGTCTTCCGTCAATTAATACACGTACATTTGAGTTACCACGCAATGATAATTTACCATCCTGATCTACATTTACCGAAGGAATATTGTTCATAATATCTGAAGCCGAAGCACCAGCAGTAGTAAGATCTTTACCAACAGTAATAACTTTTCGATCGATTTTTTGTTCAATAGTAGAACGTTCGCTAACAATGTTTACGCCTTTAAGTTGCGTAGCTTCTTCTTCAAGAGCAACTTTAAAAGTGTATTCTTTTTTTGATTCACTAAAGAAAAGATTGGCTTTGTATGATTTAAAGCCGATGTATTGTATTTCTAAAATGTAGTTTTTTAAGGGGATGTTTTTTAAAGTAAAATCTCCTTTGTCATCAGTTACTCCACTAGCAATTGTTTTTCCTTCACCTTTTACAGCAATGGTAGCATAAGATATTGGGGAATTAGTGGTTTTCTCAAGTACTTTTCCAGAAATACTTCCAGAATTTTGAGCTTGTACCGATGTTATTACTCCGATAAGCAATAACATGATAATTTTAAGTTTCATAGGATTTGATTTAGTTAGAATAGATTAATTGATTTTTGATTGATGATTATCTTTAAATACAAGTTGATTACTCTCGTTTAAAATTTATTTAAAGCTTCTATTAAGACTATTATTTTGATTATATGTTACAGAATTAATGAAAAAAAACAGAGGATTTATAAAGTGTGCTTTGTTTTTCAGGAGTTTATGGTTGTAAAATTTATTTAAATTTTAATTATTTTGGAATTATTTGCACTTGATATTCATAGATTTTATATCTTTTACATTTTCTGTAATTGATGAATAAGCAGTATATTTGCACACTTTAAAACTAAGTTTACATGTCATTATCACAAATTCTTACGCCTTCTATACAAAAAGCAATACAAGCCTTATTTGAAGTAACAGTAGATAAAATCGAATTTCAAACTACTAGAAAAGAGTTTGAAGGAGATATTACTATGGTTATTTTTCCTTTACTAAAAGTGATTAAAAGTAATCCTGTTGAGTTAGGAAATAAAATAGGAAATTATCTTGTAGAAAACCTGCCAGAGGTAGCACGTTTTAATGTGGTTTCAGGTTTCTTGAACATTGTTATTGCGGATACTTACTATGTGAATTTCTTTAATGGTATAAAAGATGGGAAAAATTATGGTTTTGTAGAACCTAACCCTTCGGATAAAGCAATCATTGTAGAGTATTCTTCACCAAACACAAACAAGCCATTACACTTAGGTCACGTTCGTAACAATTTGTTAGGATATTCAGTTGCTGAGATTATCAAAGCTTCAGGAAAAAAAGTATATAAAACTCAAATCATAAACGACAGAGGAATTCATATTTGTAAATCAATGTTGGCTTGGGAAAAATTTGGAAATGGAGAAACTCCTCAAAGTACAGGTTTAAAAGGAGACAAATTGGTTGGGAATTATTATGTAAAATTTGATAAGGTTTATAAAGAACAAATCAATGAATTAATTCAAGCTGGTAAAACCGAAGAAGAGGCTAAAAAACAAGCTCCAATTATTCTTGAAGCACAAGAAATGCTTTTAAAATGGGAAGCTGGAGATAAAGCAGTAAAAGAGCTTTGGGCAAAAATGAACCAATGGGTTTATGATGGTTTTGCTATTACTTATAAAAATCTAGGAGTAAATTTTGATAGTTATTACTATGAAAGTAATACATACTTATTAGGGAAAGATGTTGTTCAGATAGGTTTGGATAAAGGAATCTTTGAGAAAGATCCAGATGGTTCAGTTTGGATTGATTTGACTGATGAAGGTCTGGATCGTAAAATTGTATTACGTTCTGATGGGACAGCAGTTTATATGACCCAAGATATTGGAACAGCAATTCAGCGTGTAAAAGATCATTCAGATGTTGGAGGAATGGTTTATACAGTAGGAAACGAGCAAGATTACCATTTTAAAGTCTTGTTTTTAATACTTCAAAAACTAGGTTTTGATTGGGCTTCGAGTTTATACCACTTATCATACGGGATGGTAGATTTACCTTCAGGGAAAATGAAAAGCCGTGAGGGAACAGTAGTTGATGCCGATGATTTGATGCAAGAAATGACCGACACAGCTCAAGAGATCTCTGAGGGATTAGGTAAGTTAGATAGTTTTTCAGCAGATGAAAAAGCTAAACTGTATAGCACAATCGGACTTGGTGCTTTAAAATATTACATTTTAAAAGTAGATCCAAAGAAACGTATTTTGTTTAATCCAGAAGAATCTGTTGACTTTGCTGGAAATACAGGACCGTTTATTCAATATACTTATGCAAGAATTCAATCTATCATTCGTAAAGCCGATTTTGATTTTGGTGTAACATTAAGCGGAATCGAAGAGCTTCATGAAAAAGAAAAAGAATTAGTAAAACAAATCGAACTTTTCCCAGAGGTAATCCAAAATGCGGCACACAATCACAGTCCTGCTTTAATTGCTAATTATACGTATGATTTGGTAAAAGAATACAATTCATTTTATCAATCGGTACATATTTTAGGAGAAGAAGATTTGACAAAAAAAATATTCAGAGTACAGTTCTCTCAAAAAGTAGGAGAGATTATAAAATCAAGTTTCAGTTTATTAGGAATTGAAGTTCCAGAAAGAATGTAAAAATAAAAAAGCCGTTAGTTTTAAACTAACGGCTTTTTTATTTTAACAACTAACACAAAACATTTTATTTTTTTACAAATTTATTGATGATTGCATCTGTTTCTGCTTTTGTAGCGGTTGGTTTTAAATCAAACAAAAGAGAGTAAAGTGCTTTTCTTTCTACTTTAGCTTCTAGGTTTAAGTCTTGATGTCTGTCAAAAAGAGTTTGCCATTTATCACGAACGTTTTTCCAAAGCATATTGTTTTCTTTCCACCATTTTTGCCCAGCGATACATTTAATGTCTGCCACTTTAGTGTACACATCCATTCCTTTTTCTTGTGCTAATAAAACATCTTTTCCGCTATCATCGCGAATCAATTTGTCATTATCTTGCTCATGATTCCATCCTGTAGCAGTAATTTCATGAATGTTTCTTCTTTTTAAAACATTATAATCATTACGTTTAGTCTGTTCTCTTCGAGGTAGTGGAGCATCGGTAGTATTTACCCAGTAATCTTGTCCATCTACATGTACCCATGAAGAAGAACCTTCATATCTAGGGCTATCATCTACTTGATATACTTTTTGAGACCATTGCCCTTTTACGTCTTTTTTGTCTAATTTTTTATATTTCCAAGAAGTTCCTTTATCAAATAAATACAAGTCAGTGTTTTCATATAACCAGTCTTGTCTCCAGTGTTTGATAATCATGTCATCACTTACGATTAATAAGTGCTGCATTACAATCTTGTTAGGAGTGTCTTCTAATAACTCTACCCACTCTAAAGCAGATTCATGTTTTGTTTCTGAAGGTTTGTAAGTAAGAGTGTCTTTAGGGTACTTAAAAGTTTCAACAAAATTAAATTTTACTTCATAACAACCACACATCGATTTTATCGATTTAATATCTTGTTGTTTTTTAGATTCCTGACTAAATCCAAAATTTACAGATAACGCCATAACGGCTGATAAACAGAGACCTTTTGTAATCATAGCTTGTGTTTTTTTATTTTAAATTTTCAGCAAATATATAAATTTTATTTAGAATGAATTAAAATAATTATATATTTGCCAAAGTTATTAAGACTAATTAAAAACAATGAAAATCAAAATTATCCTATTTATTGCACTAGTATTTTGTAAAACGCTTTCTGCGCAGGAAAAGCAAAAAGACAGTATTCGTGCCAATGAATTATCCGAAGTTGTAGTTACAGGACAGTTTGAGCCACAATCTATAAAGAAATCGATTTTTAATGTTACAGTAATTTCTAAAAAAGATATTGATCAACAAGCTGCTAATAATCTGTCAGATTTGCTTAATCAATATTTAAATATAACCATAATGCCAGATTCGGGAACTGGGAGATCAACAGTGTCTATGTTCGGTTTAGATGGAGGATACTTTAAAATTTTAATAGATAATATTCCTATGGTAAGCGATGCTAGTTTAGGAAATAATGTGGATTTAACACAGATTAATCTTGATGATATTGAGCAAATTGAAATTATAGAAGGCTCAATGGGAGTGACTAGTGGAGCAAATGCTGTAACAGGTGTTCTTAATATTATTACAAAAAAGTCATCTCGTTATAAATGGGAAATTGGTGCTACAGCACAAGAAGAAACTGTAGGTGAAGAATATTCAGCTTTTAATAAAGGTAGACATATACAATCATTAAAAGTAGCTCATAGTATTAGTGATAATTGGTTTGCATCTGTAGGTTTTGATAGAAATGATTTAGATGGGTATTTAGATGGAAAAAAAGGTAAAAAATACAGCGAAACTGATTTACAAAGAGGGTATAGGTTACTTCCAAAATTGCAACATATAGCTAACGGAATGCTAAGTTATAGAAAGAATGATTTTAGAGCTTTTTATAAATTCGACTATCTAAATGAAAATATAGATTACTATGATCCAACGGTTATAGTTGTAACAAATCCTCCTTTTGATGATATTCGTTACTCGTATGATAGACGATATTTAACTGAAAGAATGATTAATCATCTAAATTTTTATGGAAAATTAGCGTCTCAGTATAATTATAATGTTTCATTTTCTCATCAGAAGCAAACACGTTCGACGGAATTATTTGAATATAATATTAAGACAGATCAAGAGTCAAATAACAAAAAAAATAAAAATCAATCTACAGAATTGTTGTATTCTACTGGGACATTAGGAAATTTTTTTCCTAAGAAATCTTTTGATTTCCAATTGGGATACGAATATGTGAATAATTTAGGTTATTCAGTAGTTAATGGAGAAAATCAATCATTTGTACCGATTGAAAAAAGATTTCAAAATTTTGATGTTTTTCTTTCTTCAGAAATTAAAGCTACAAAAAAATTCTCGATTAGACCAGGAGGAAGATTCTCATTCCAAAATCAATTTAATAATCAATATGCTGCTTCTTTAGGACTTTTTTATTTATTTGATAAAGGAATCGAATTGCGTACATCAGTAGGGAGAGGATTCCGTATTCCTGACTTTGAAGAGCTATATTCTAAAATTAAATTTTCGGGACATCAGTTTTATGGGAATGATGCTTTAGTGCCTGAAACAAGTATGTCATATAATTTTAGTGTAAAAAAGATGACATCTTTTGAGTCTGGATTATTGTTTTCTAATAATCTATCTGCTTCTTTTTTAAACGTAAATGATAAAATTGATATGGCTTTTGTAGGGTTTGAAGTTGGAACTACTGATCCTATTTATCAAAATATTAATATTAGTTCTTATAAAATGTGGAATGTTGCCACTACAAATCAGGTTAATTTTAAAAGCTTGTCCTTTAATTTAGGGGCTTCCTTGGTTGGGATTTCACAAAAAATCGATAATGGTAAAGTAGTTTCAGATGATAAGTTTTTATATGCTCTACAAGTCAATAGTAGTGTAACATATAATTTATCTAAATACAACACTTTGTTTGCTGTTTACTACAAATTTAATGGAGAACAACGTCAATTTAGACAAGTTGTCGAGAATGGAGAAAATGTCTATAAATTATCAACACTAGATTCATATAGTTTTTTAGAGGCTTCTGTTAGAAAGTCTTTTTATAAGAAGTCTTTCGATGTGACTCTTGGGGCTAGAAATCTTTTAGATGTAACTAATATTCAGCAAAGTATTGCCTCTGGTGGGGATGCACATACAACTTCAAATAATATCTTTCTAGGATATGGAAGATCTTATTATTTAAAACTAACATATAACCTTAATTTTTAATTTAATAAATAATCAAAATGAAAAAAAGTGTCCTTTTAATTATTGCATTTTTACTTGTTGGTATTACAGCATGTAATAATGATGATAATGCTGTAGAGAATTCAAATGAAGTTGCATTTGTAAATTCGGCTACAAATATTATAGAAGCGGAAACCGAAGTGAAAGTTGTTTTTTCTAAGCCAACTTCTTCAGCCGGAACAGTAACATTAAATGTTGTTCCTACAGCTTTGGTTTATGGTACAGATTTTACAACGACTCCACAAGTAGAAAATACAAAAATAGTGTTGTCATTTGGAGCGAATGTTAATTCAGTTTCTTTTAAATTTAAAAAGATTATTGACGCTATTGAAGGAGAGGTTAAAAATGTGAAATTCACAATTGCTTCTGTTTCAGATCAGAATGTTAAAGTTGCACAAGCGACAGCTTCTGTTCAACTTAATTTCAATGAAACTGCAGTTGTAAGTAAAACATTAGCACCTGAGAATGGTGGAAACACGGTTCCAAATCAAGTATTTATTGATTTGAGTTCTGGAGCAATGACTAAAGTTTTAAGAACTAGTTGGGATTTAGGTTTTTCTGGAGGAAATGAATTTCGTGTAGTTTCGAATGGAGCAATTAATAAATTTGCAGTAAAGCAGCTTAATACAACCAATATTGATGAAGTACAAGTTGAGGATTTAAATGTTACAACTGGTAATTATGAAGCTTCTACAATTAATTATATAGATAATCCTTATGGTAATTTAGCTCCAATTGCTGGAGTTGTAGGAAGTAAAGGTACTGCTATTGCTGAGGTTTCTGCTAATAATGCGGACAATAAAGTATATTTAGTAAATATGGGACAAGAGGTTTCAACAGTTCCTGGAACTGGAACTGGTGTTGCGCTTACTGGAGCTTCAAGAGGGTGGAAAAAAATTAGAGTTCTAAGAGATGGTAATAATTATAAATTACAATATGCAGATCTTAATGCTACAACTCACAGTGAAGTTACTATTACTAAAGATGCTGCTTATAATTTTTCTTTCTTCAGTTTAAATACTAAATCAGTAGTTAAAGTTGAGCCTACAAAGAACAAATGGGATTTGAATATTACTACTTTCACTGGAGAAACATTCTATACTGACGGTGCATCAGCTGGAGCATATTATTTCCCTGATTATGCAATTACCAATACAAAAGTTGGAACAAAAGCATTCCAAGTGCTAACAACTGAAGTAGCTTATGATAAATTTACTTTAGCTAATGTAACTCAATCTAATTTTGATACTGATTTAGCAAAAGATCAAAGAGTAATTGGAGGAAACTGGAGAGCAACATATCCTTTGGCATTTAAAACAGATCGTTTTTATGTGATAAAAGATGTAGAGGGGAACATTTATAAATTGAAATTCACTGCGATGATGAATGCGGCAGGTCAAAGAGGAAATGTGTCTTTTGAGTATGCACTTTTAAAATAAGCATATAACAAAATCAATATTATATAAAAAAACATTCCATTTTTTGGAATAAAATAAGATTGCTGAGCTGTTCAAATGCTCAGATTATTGTCTCTTAATCTAGTTTGATTGTAAACTTTGTAGATCAAAATTTATGACAGGCTATGGTTAAATTCAATTAGATAGTAACTTGGTTTTTTTTTATTTTTTTTTTGGAAAGAGGTTAGATTTATCTAGCCTCTTTTTTATTTTTCATTTAATCGAAAAAAAAGAAAGATAGATTATTGTTTATTCTATCTTTGCAAACGTTTTATTTAAATTAATAGGAAATTTGAACAGTAGGGTTCTTATTGATTTTATTCTTCAAAATTTATAATTAAAAGTGAATACAAAATCTTATTTTTTTCAGTCTTTTGCAATTGTAGCTTTAGCATTTGTAGCTTTCATTGGTTTTAAGCAAATATTGCCAGATAAAATTTTTCCTGAAAGCAAAGTGGATTCCAAAAACGTACTTGTGGATAGTATGCTATTAGAGTCTTTTGAAAAAGAATCCATATCTAAAAAAGGGGATAGTACTGATGCTGATCAACAAGCGAAAGAGAATATCATTTTTAATTCAAATGAAGGAATAGAGTTTCCTTCAGAAACTTTCGATAATTATAAAGGATATCAATACTTGATTTCTTTTTATGATAAATTATACCAATTAGAAAAGCACCCAGATGCAAAAGTCAGAATTGCATATTATGGCGATTCTATGACCGATGGTGATTTAATTGTACAAGATGTTCGAAATAATTACCAAGAAAGATTTGGAGGTACTGGAGTTGGATTTGTTTCTATCAGTTCAGAGTCATCAGCATCACGATCTTCGGTAAAATCATCATCTTCTAAAAACTGGAAAGCGCAATCATATCTTAATGTAAAGAAACCAATAAGCCCTTTTGGAGTAAATGGACATGTCTTTTTTGCAAACGACAGATCAAATTCAACATGGGTTTCTTATGAGGCAGGTTTAAGCAAATTTGCTACTAGCTTGGATAATCCAACTTTATATTATGGGAAATCATCAAAAGCAGGAAAGGTAAATTTCATAATAGGAAAAGATACTATATCTAAAAATCTTGCTCCAAATAATTTGGTCAACACCATTAAGGTAACTTCAAAAAGCATTAAAGGATTTAAAGCTAACTTTATTCATGCAGATTCAATTCCTATTTATGGATTTAATTTTGATAATGGAAGCGGAGTTCACGTAGATAACTTCTCGCAAAGAGGAAATTCGGGGATGCCAATATCTATTTTTGATGCTAATGTAATGCAAAGCTTTAATGCTAATTTAAAATATGATTTGATTATACTTCATTACGGAACTAACGTTTTGAATTATGGTACAAAAAACTACTCTTGGTATGGAAAAGGAATGACCAAAGCAGTTAATAAAATAAAAGCATCTTTTCCAGGAGTTTCTATTTTGATTATTTCTACTGCTGATAAATCGACCAAATATGATTTGCAAATGAAAACTGATTCAGCTGTTGTTCCATTAGTAAAAGCACAAAAACGCTATGCTTTAGAAACAGAATCTGGATTTGTCAATTTGTATACCCTGATGGGTGGCGATGGTTCAATGGTAAAATGGGTAGATGAGGCACCTGCAAGAGCCAATAAAGATTATACGCATTTTAATCAACGTGGAGCAAAAGCAATTGGCGGATTACTTTATGATCAATTGAATAAAGGATACGAACAATATAAAGTTTTGCGTGAAAGAAGAGAAGCGGATATAAAAAAGGGCAAGACAGTCAAGAAAACAAATGCAGATTCCATATCTGTAATAAAAGATAGTGTAGATGAATAAACTTATTATTTTCTTTTGTTGTCTTCTTTTTGCGTCTAATAATAAAGCGCAAAAGGCAGAGCCAATTTTAATGACTAAAAAGATGATTAGCAACGTAGATACAACAACTGTAGAACCTTTGTCAGGGAGTCAAATTTATAATGCGAAAGTGTTAGATAATTTTTTTAGCAAATTAAAAGACAATGAAAGTCATAGTAATCATAAAATAAACATTGTTCATATTGGAGATTCGCATGTTCAGAGTGACTTGATGACAAATGAAATTCGGAAAGATCTTCAGAAAGAGTTAGGAAATGGAGGTAGAGGTTTAATTTTTCCATATTCATTAGCAAAAACTAATGGTTCGTATAATGAGCGTTTTCGTTCGAACAAAGCTTGGGAAAGTTACCGAAATATTCTTCCTGTAAAAGATTGCCCGATGGGTTTAAGTGGAATTGCACTTTGGAGAAATACGGATGGGTTTGTGATTGAGGTAAATGTAAAAGATCCGGTGTATAAGTTTAATACAATCAAGATAATTACACCACAAAATCAACATATGTTTGACTTGGCAACTCGCATTCAGACGAATATGATTCAATCTTCTGAGCGAAAAGTAATTACACATAAAATAAAAAGAGGAGAGGCAATCTCGGTTATTGCAGATAAATACAACGTTTCGATTGCAGAAATTAGGAGAGCTAATCATTTAAAATCGAATGCGATTAGAGCAGGTAGGACATTAAAAATTGTAACAAATGAAACACGTCCTAAAACAATTTCACAATCGCAGTATGTTCCTTTAGATATAGAGGCAGATTCATTCTCACATTATTATAATACTGAAAAAGCGCTAGATAAAATTTATCTTATTCCAAATAAGGACGCTAAGAAATATGAGCTGAACGGATTGATTCTTGAGAAAAATTCATCAGGAGTAATTTATAGTGGTATTGGAGTAAATGGAGCAAAGTTTTCAGATTATAATAAATATCCAGTATTCTTTGAGCAATTAAAATCGTTACATCCAGATATGATTGTTTTATCATTGGGAACAAACGAAAGTTATGATAAATTAGAGGCATCAGGTTATATAAAACAATTAAGAGAGTTTGTAAGTAATCTGAAAGCACAGAACATTCATGTTCCTATAATTGTTATGACGCCACCGCCATCGTTATTAAAAGGAAGAAAGCCAAATACATTTATTGCTGATTATACAAAATATATATTTGAAACAGCTCAGTCAGATGGATTTGCAGTTTGGGATTTGTATAACGAGTTTGGAGGAATGAAAGGAATTGGAAGATTAAAAGCCGAAGGATTAATAGGTCCAGATTGGGTACATTATTCCAAAAATGGATACGAAAAACAGGGAAGCTTGTTCTCGAAAGCATTATTAAACGAATACGATAATTTTAAATTAAAAAAATAAGTTGATAACAGTTGATAGCATTAATGATTGGTTCGTTCAAAATTTTGGTGCGCTTACATTAGAACAGGTTAAAGGTTGGTTTATATATAATCCAGAAGAAAAACTATTATTTAATACAGGCTTATTTTTAGGGTTGTTTTTAGTTTTTTATTTTGTGTATGCATTTTTACGCAAAACATTTTATTTAAGATTAACGTACGTTATTCTATTCTCGCTTTTCTTTTATTATAAATCAAGCGGAATATATTTCTTGTTATTACTGGTCTCCTCGGTCGTAGATTATGGATTGAGTCAGGTAATTTATAATGAAAGTGTAAAGACTCGAAAGAAAATATACTTAATAATCAGTGTAATCCTAAACTTAGGATTACTTGGGTATTTTAAGTATATGAACTTTATGATTGTCACGTACAATGATATGTTTCAAGGTAATTTTGAGCTGCATGATATTTTTCTTCCAGTCGGAATTTCATTCTATACTTTCCAATCGATGAGTTATATTATCGAGATTTATCGTGAAGAGATTAAGCCAACGAAAAATTATATTGAGTATTTATTCTTCGTTTCTTTCTTCCCACAATTAGTAGCGGGTCCAATCGTAAGAGCAAAAGATTTTTTACCACAGATATACCAAAAATTAAACCTTACTAAAGCGGATGTAAATAATGCATTGTTTTTAATCATTGGAGGTTTAATTAAGAAAACTGTAATCTCAAATTATATCTCAGTAAACTTTGTAGATCGTGTTTTTGATACGCCTATGAGTTATACTTCATTTGAGAATCTAATGGCATCTTATGGATATGCAATCCAAATTTATTGTGATTTCTCAGGATATTCAGATATGGCAATTGGAATTGCATTGTTACTTGGATTCAAATTACCCGCTAACTTTAGAACACCATATAAATCAGTATCGATTACTGATTTCTGGAGAAGATGGCATATCTCATTATCAACTTGGTTAAAAGACTTTTTGTATATCTCAATTGGAGGAAACAGAGAAGGAACATTTGCTGGTTTTTTATTTCCTAGTTTATTCTTTTTTGGATTGTTGCTTTGGGGAATTACAAATTCAGCTGAGAGTATTATCCCATTAATAATTGCAGGAGGAGGAATTGTTGTTTTTTGTTTATCATTTTTACTTTCAAGTAAATTGAAGCAAACAATGGTAACCAATTTTAACCTGTTTACAACAATGCTTTTAGGAGGATTGTGGCATGGAGCAGGAGCGCAGTTTATAATTTGGGGAGCATTACACGGACTTGCTTTAGCGGTTCATAAAATAGTTGTAGAGCTTTTTCCTTCTAAGAAAGAAAGCAATGGATTGAGTTCTATCTGGAAATTCTTTTCAATAGTACTTACCTTTCATTTTGTAGTTTTCTGTTGGATATTCTTCCGTGCAAAAGATTTCGATACAGCAATACAAGTAATTAATAATATTGGGCAGTTAACATTTGAGCCAGACCATTGGCAAACAATTATATTAGGATATAAAAATGTGTTCTTATTAATGCTCTTCGGTTATGTATGGCACTTTCTACCAGAAGTTATTACAGCCAAAATGAAGTTGGTTTTTGATAAAACGCCATTAATAGGAAAAGCAATTGTTTTAGGATTTGTGTATTGGATCGTTTATGCAACAGCAGTTGCAGGTTCACAACCATTTATCTATTTCCAATTTTAAGATATGGTTACAAAGTTACAAAGACGCAAAGGTTTTATTCTTTGCGTTTTTTTTTAGTGTAAAGAGAAAAAAGGAATGGTAGTTTACATTACCAATTTTAACCTGAAACTTGGAACGTGAAACAAAAAAAAATTGCGCACTTTGCAGTTAAATAAAAATTGCCTGAAATGTCTAATTAGATTATCTTTGCACTTCAAATAAAGAAAATAGTATGTTTGATAATTTAAGTGATAAGTTAGATAAAGCCTTCCATATATTAAAAGGACACGGTAAAATTACAGAAGTAAACGTTGCCGAAACCTTAAAAGAAGTTCGTCGTGCCTTACTTGATGCCGATGTTAACTTTAAAATTGCTAAAGATTTTACTACCAAAGTAAAAGAAAAAGCAATAGGTCAAGACGTTTTGACTACACTTCAACCAGGACAATTATTGGTGAAGTTGGTAAAAGATGAACTTACCGAGTTAATGGGAGGAGATGTAGCAGGAATAAACTTGTCAGGAACACCAAGCGTTATCTTAATGTCAGGATTGCAAGGTTCAGGGAAAACTACTTTCTCTGGAAAACTGGCTAATTATTTAAAAACTAAAAAGAATAAGAAACCACTTTTAGTAGCGTGTGATATTTACCGTCCAGCGGCGATAAACCAATTACATGTTGTAGGAGATCAAATAGGGGTTGAGGTATACTCAGAACCAGAAAATAAAAATCCTGTAGAAATTGCACAAAATGCAATTAAGCATGCTAAAGCTAATGGATTCAATGTTGTAATTGTCGATACAGCAGGACGTTTAGCAGTAGATCAGGAGATGATGGATGAAATTGCACGTGTACACAAAGCAATTCAACCGCAAGAGACTTTATTTGTTGTGGATGCCATGACAGGTCAGGATGCTGTAAATACTGCAAAAGCATTCAATGATATATTAAACTTCGACGGAGTTATCCTTACTAAATTAGATGGAGATACACGTGGAGGAGCTGCCATTTCAATTAAATCAGTAGTAAACAAGCCAATTAAGTTTGTAGGTACTGGAGAGAAAATGGACGCGATTGATGTGTTCTATCCTATTCGTATGGCAGAGCGTATACTTGGTATGGGTGATGTTGTGTCATTGGTAGAAAGAGCGCAAGAGCAATTTGATGAAGAAGAAGCTAGAAAGATTCAAAAGAAAATCGCTAAGAACGAATTTGGTTTTGATGATTTCTTGTCACAAATTCAGCAAGTAAAGAAGATGGGTAATATGAAAGACTTGGTAGGAATGATACCAGGAGCTTCTAAGGCCATGAAAGATGTAGAGATTGAAGATGATGCCTTCAAGCATATTGAAGCAATCATACACTCGATGACACCGTTAGAAAGAAGTAAGCCGGCTGTAATAGATGTAAAAAGGAAAGCTAGAATTGCAAAAGGTTCTGGAACTAAAATCGAGCAAGTAAATCAACTGATGAAGCAGTTTGACCAAATGAGCAAAATGATGAAGATGATGCAAGGCCCAGGCGGAAAGAATTTAATGAAAATGATGGGAGGCATGAAAGGAATGCCAGGCGGAATGCCGAGATAAATAAAAAAATAATTAAGGTTTAAAGTTTCAAGTTGCTTGGAATTTTAGACCTTAAATTTTATAACTATAATTGATAATAAATCGAGAAGTATTTTAACTTCTCACTTCTAACTAAAAAACATTTAACTTAAAACAATGCAACTACTAGACGGTAAAAAAACAGCTGAGGATATTAAAAACGAAATTGCAATAGAAGTGCAAGCGATTAAAGATGCAGGAGGGAAAGTACCTCATTTGGCAGCTGTGATCGTTGGTAACGATGGAGCTAGTTTGACCTATGTGGGTAGTAAAGTAAGATCATGTCAGCAAATAGGTTTCGATTCAACCTTGGTAAGTTTACCAGAAACAATTACAGAAGATGAATTGTTGGCTAAAATTAAAGAATTAAACGAAGATGATAATCTAGATGGATATATCGTACAGTTGCCTTTGCCAAAACATATCAGCGAACAAAAGATTTTAATGGCTATAGATCCAGATAAAGACGTAGATGGTTTTCATCCTACAAACTTTGGAAAAATGGCTTTAGAGATGGATACTTTTATTCCAGCTACACCATTTGGAATCATGCAATTATTAGAGCGTTATAAAGTAGAAACAGCAGGAAAACATACTGTAGTTATCGGACGTAGCCATATTGTAGGTCGACCAATGAGTATTTTGATGAGTCGCAAAGGAAATCCAGGAGATTCAACAGTAACGCTAACACATAGTAGAACTAAGAATATTGAAGAGTTTACTAAAAACGCAGATATTATCATTACAGCTTTAGGAGTTCCAAATTACCTAAAAGCGGATATGGTTAAAGATGGAGTTGTAGTTATCGACGTTGGAATTACAAGAGTTGAAGATGCTACACACCCAAAAGGATATGTAATTACAGGTGATGTTGATTTTAATGAAGTAAGTAAGAAGTCATCATTTATAACACCGGTTCCTGGTGGAGTAGGTCCAATGACTATTGCAATGTTGCTTAAAAACACATTACTGGCAAGAAAAATGAGAAGTGCAAAGAACTAAACGGTACATCTTAAATAGAGCAAAAACCTTAAACTAATGTTTAAGGTTTTTTTATGCAAACTATTTAAATGTTTTAAAAACCTTGTTATCAGTTCATTATTTTTTAAATGTTTAAAAGTTATTAGGAAATTCTTTGTTATATTTGAGGTAGAATTAACGCTGTTTTCATGTTGATACTGGTGAAATAGGTTATTTCGTAGTTTTTAAATATTTTATTAACTTTTACTAGGTCCCCAAACCTATAATCTAACTAACTTAAAATTATGAGCACAACAAACTTAAATTCAGAAATTTTAGTAAAATTCCCCCCTGGAATATGTATTGAAAATAGTACTGTTGAACCAATTGGTTCGGTTACATTTCCTGAAAATAAATCGAAAGCACTTTTGCCTCCAATTGTCCAAGCAAGTTTTAAAGATCATAAGGAAAGGCTTGTTATTCAAGCAATCGTTTTTATAGCTCAAGACGAGCAAAGCGAATTATCTTTAAGTATTTTTCAAAATTGTTATGTTAACATTGAAGGAATTCCTCAGTTACAGTTTTTTATATGTTATGATATGATAGAGACAGTAGCAAAAGAGTTTAATGTTTATGAAGTTTCTTTTGATGCGGAGCCAATACCATTTGAAGGTTTTTCACAAATAAAAACAATAGAAACTTTCCTTTGGGATGTAGATCCGGTAGCCTCAAGAGGAACAGTAACAACAGTTCAGGCTGGGTAGATAGAGCCTTATAAATGCAGGATAAAAGTGCAATAGGCGTAAAATTCTATAACACTTTTATTCTTTAATTTGTAAAATATAAAGTACAAGAGTGTAATGGCTAAAATTAGATTACTAACTACTTCAGTATTATTTTTTCTCTCTTTCTCTCTTTTTTCTCAAGGACAACAGCCTGTTGGTAATTTAATGGCTTTTGTAATTGAAGCTAAAGCTCAAAAGTTTAAAGAAAGGACCAACTTTAATAAAGCTCAGATGTTCTTTAGACAAAATAATTGGGATTCTACTTTGGTATATTCCATGAAAGAAATTAGTAGTGCTAAAAATAAAGAACTAAAAGATTTCTGTCATTATTTTAGAGGAATTAGTTTTAAAGAAAAAAAACTACTTAAAGAATCTAAAGAAGAGTTTAGTAAAATTTCCAAAGACTTTCAGTTCTTTTATAAAGTGAAGATGAAGTTAGGTGAAATTGCATTAGAACAAAATGAATTTAAAAATGCCTTGCGCTATTTTCAGGAAATTGAAAAGCTTTCTAATGCAGTTGTTTATGATTTTAAAAATAGCACCGTTTTACATAACATAGGGTTGTGTTATTTACATCTCAAGGAATTTGCTGAAGCAGAAAAATATCTGTTTAAAAGTGCCAATTTGCAAGAAGCAGAAAAAGATACTTTATTGTTGATTGGATCTTATATGGACATAGCTACTTTGTATTATGAACAATATAAAGACAAGCAAGCAATTCCTTATTTTGAAAAAGGATATCATTTGTCCAAAAAAGTGAAATCATTTGAATTGAAGCAAACTGCAACTTTAAATATGGCTGTGGTTGAGGAAAATAGAAAAAATTTCCCATTGGCTTTGGCATATCGAAAAGAATATGAAGCTTGGAAGGATTCTTTAAACGATCAGAATAAAATATGGGCTATTGCCGATTTGGAAAAGAAATTTGCAATAAAGGAAAAGCAAAAGGAGGTAAACGTTCTTGAAGCAGAGAATAAGGTAAAAATAGCAGAAAGAAACGGTCTGCTTTTTTCATCCATATTATTGTTGGTCTTGTTTGGAACGGGTGTTTATTTTTACAGACAAAAAATAAGAAAAAATAAAATTATACTAGCTCAAAAAAATGAGTTAGATGAATTAAATGCAACGAAAGATAAATTGTTTTCGATAGTAAGTCATGATTTGAGGTCTTCGGTAAACGCTTTGAAAATAAGCAACAAAAAATTAATTGAGACTCTGGAAAGTAAGAATTTTGCAGAACTTGATATATTGCTTCATAACAACAGTACGATTGCCAATGGCGCTTATAATCTATTAGACAACCTACTTAATTGGGCTTTGCTACAAACAAAACAAGCTTATTTTCATCAGGAGGCATTACAGCTGTTTATTATCGTACAACATGTAGAATATAATTATAAGCCATTAATGCTTAATAAAAATATTCATTTTGAAAACAAAGTTGCGACCTCAGATTTTGTGTTTGCAGATATGGACTCACTTAAAATAATTATCCGAAACGTACTTGATAACGCAATTAAATTTTCAAAAGAGAATGGAAGAATTTCAATTTATTCAAGACCTTCAGACGAAGACTTCTGTTATTTAGTAATAGAAGATACTGGAGTTGGAATGAATCTAGAAACTAAGGAAGCACTTTTAAGGAAGACTGTTTTGTTGTCTAAAAAGAAAAATGATGATGGAATAGGAACGGGATTAGGAATGCAATTATGTAAAAGTATGATTCTTAAAAACGGAGGAAGATTTGAAATTGAAAGTGAAGAAAATATTGGGACGAAAATAATAATAATACTACCAAAGGTAAAAAAAAATGGATAATATAAATGTTCTTATTATTGAAGATACTCCTACAGAAAGTGATGCTCTTTCAAAAGTGCTCATTGCAAACAATTATAATATTGTAGGTGTAGCAAGAACGTATGCGGAAGCCTTAAATCTATTTTATAAAAATACTATTGACGTTGTAATTATAGATGTTTTTTTAGATGGAAAACCCGAAGGGGTTGCTTTCGCAGAGACTATGACAATAGCGCCTAATGGGATAAAACCATTTGTTTTTTTAACAAGTTCAAAAGATCGTCAGATTTTTGAAAGAGCTAAACTTACTAGACCTTTTAGTTTTTTGTTAAAACCATTCAATGAATTAGAAATTTTATACGCGCTAGAAATGGCTGTTGAGAAATTTTATGGACAAACAAACGTTTTTCTTAATGAAGATCAAAATACAGTTATAAGTGAAGATTACCTTTTTATTAAAAAAAATAAAGCCTTAAAAAAAGTACGAATTGAAGATATTGTTTACATAGAAGTAGAAGATCGCTATTGTAATATAATTACAGATATCGAAAAGTTTGTGGTTTTGATGTCGTTAACTAAAATTAGCCAATTTTTGGATCCAAATAAATTTAGTCAAACACATCGTAACTATATTGTGAATTCGAGTAAAATAGAAGAGATAATCGTTAGTGATAATTTGGTTGTTTTAAAAGGGAACTATAGAGTTACATTAAGTGATAAGTATAAAGACTTTGTTCGAAATTTTCGCATATTGAAATAAATCTAATATATCCTTCATCTATATGGAGGATTTTTTTTTGCATTTTTTTGATTTGAAATGCCATACCACTTTTTCTTATTCTTATAACAATGATTTCTTGTCTTATGACATTTTTTTGGTAAGAAGTAATGTTCTGATGTAGCTTTATTATAGAAAGTCAAAAGGAAGGCTAGCATCTTTTGATTTTGATTTAAGTAGTTGATAAGTAGTAACCTACCGTTATTTGTAATCTATTAAAAAGTTACTTGTTAATTATTTGAATAAGAGCGGTTAAAAGTGGAGTTCAGGAACCACTCAAAAAAACGAGGCGTATCTGAAAAGCCTAAAGAGTAAGAATAAATAAAATTTATCATGGCAACATTTAAAGTTAATATCCCAGCAGGTCCAATTTGGAACCAACAAGATGCAAATGAAAAAGCCCCATTAGTTGCAGCTGCACATCAAGGTAAATGGACAGGACAATGGAATACCGTTGTAGAAAACCAAATGAGTGTAGTTGAACTAGAATTAAACGTTAAAAGCAGCGGAAAAAACGAATATAAAACGAATGTTTTGGCAGGACCATTATGGAGCAATGATGAGGCTCAAAAAGTAGGTTCAGTAATTGCTGCTTCGTATGGAGCAGAATTCACAGGACAATGGTCAACAATCGTGCAAGGACAGATGAGCGTAATAGAGATTAAATATACTTTTTAATTTTTTAATTAGTTTATTCTTAATTCTAAAACTAGAAATGCTCTTACATGTGTTTCTAGTTTTTTTATTTTTTTAAAGTACTGAAATTTATTTAAAAGGGGAGATGCGTACTTTAAATGAAATAGGTGAAAAAAAATAATTTAAAAAAATAAAAAATGGCCTGGATAAAAAAAGCTAATTCAGCAATGTTTAAAGGGGCAGACTGGAATACTTTAATTAAAAAAGTTCCAAATTGTACTCCAGAAATAGCAAAACGTATTGCAATTAAAAATCCAAAGATCAGTTTCTTTTTCTTTTGTAGAGAAGGTATGGTTCTTGAAAATTTGGGAGATAAAGGGGTTTTTAATCCTGGAGATGCAGTGTTTTTTAGCGGTGAACCTTGGTATGGAAGTGCCCCACAATGTGATTCATATCAAAAAGCAGGAATGTCAGTCGCTTATGTGAATTTAAGTAAATTAGAAACAGCTGGCTGTTATGCAATGGCAGATGGAAGTGCAGCTGTAGATGTAGTCTGCATTTTTGCAGCTAATATTAATCTGAAACCTTTTCCTTCAGGGATGATAGAATTGGCTCCCAATACAAAAGTGCCCAGTGGATATCCATATGCGGTTGGAAATGCTGAATATACTAATCTTACTGCAGCAGTAGTTAAAAAGCTACAGAGTAAGGGAATAACCGTATTGCTTACTTTTTTGAATAATTGGGATGACTCAGGATGGTCTGAGTTTCTAGATATAGCAACTGCAACAAATTTTGCAGAACAATTAAAAGAGGTAGTAGATAAATTCGGTTTAGATGGAATTGACATAGATGATGAGTATAGTAAAAATCCCAAAAAGAATTTGTCTTCATTAGTAATGGTCACTACAATTATGAAACAACTTATGCCTAATATTATTATTTCTAAAGCTTTATTTCAAGATACTCAGTATTTTAGTCCTAGATATGAAAATAGGACTTTGGCTGAAAATCTTACTTATGGTTGGGAAATGTCGTATTGGGGGATGCCGGAGGATAGACTTCCAGTTTATTATGAACTAGGAATGGCTAAAAATGCACTAGTATGTGGTTTTGTTTCAGGTACTTCTCCTGAACCAACAACAACAGCTGTTACATGGTTGAAAAATAATGATTATGAAGGAGTTATGGTTTATGCATTTCAAGACCAACCTAATGTGGATTTATTAGGAAATCTTGTTAATGATTGGTATGGAAATGGCAACTGGAACAAAACACCAAATTGCCCATAACATTTATTATTTGTTGGTTAGAATAATAATGTAGTCAAAAAAAAATCCTCAAGCAACTTGAGGATTTTTTGAATATTTTTTAAAAAAGATTAGATTAATAATCACCTCTTTTTTTAAATCGAGGATCATCTCTTTTTATAAATTCAGTTCTCTTTCTTGGAGCTTCAATTTTAGGTAAGCTAGCTTCTTCAGTTTTACTTGAAGGTTCGATTAGTTCATTTAACTCCTTAATTTCAGCATCAGTTAAATCGCGATAGCGACCTACAGGAACGTCAAGAGAAATATTAATAATACGAATACGTTTTAAGGCAGTAACTTCATATCCTAGATATTCGGCCATTCTACGAATCTGACGATTTAAACCTTGAGTTAGAATAATCTTAAAAATGTATTTGCTTATTTGCTCTACTTTACATTTTTTAGTTACTGTGTCTAGAATAGGGACACCATTTCCCATACGCTCAATAAAGCGATCCGTTATGGGTTTGTTTACAGTTACTGTATATTCTTTTTCGTGGTTGTTTCTTGCGCGTAGAATTTTGTTTACAATATCACCATCATTGGTCATAAATATTAAACCTTCACTAGCTTTATCCAATCTTCCAATTGGGAAAATACGCTTAGGATAGTTAATATAATCTACAATGTTATTGCGAACTTCTAGATTAGTAGTGCATTCTATTCCGGCAGGTTTATTAAAAGCTAAATAAACAGGTTTTTCGTGCTTCTCCACGATTAACTTTCCATCTATGCGTACTTCATCATCAGGCGAAACTTTTGTCCCCATTTCGGGTACAACACCGTTTATGGTTACACGACCTTCTTCGATAAGTTTATCAGCTTCACGACGAGAGCAATATCCAGTTTCTCCAATAAATTTGTTGAGGCGTTTTAGATTTTCTTCCATAATGCAAAAGTAGTCAAAATTTAGACTCTTTAGATTGATGGGCTCTTTAGATTTTTCAAAAAAAAGCAGAATGCTTTTTTTAACCTCAGAACCTCAGAACCTCAGAACCTCAGAACCTCAGAACCTCAGAACCTCAGAACCTCAGAACCTCAGAACCTCAGAACCTCAGAACCTCAGAACCTCAGAACCTCAGAACCTCAGAACCTCAGAACCTCAGAACCTCAGAACCTCAGAACCTCAGAACCTCAGAACCTCAGAACCTCAGAACCTCAGACTATTTGAGATAACTAGCACTATCTTTTGGCGTTTCTTTTCTATCAAACATTCCGTAATCTCTTTTTACATCGGCAATTCTTAAATGATAATCTTTAAATATTTCTTGGCGACCTTTAGATTGAGCTATGCGATGCATTTCGAGATTTCTCCATTGTTGGATGCTTTTTTCATCTTTCCAAAAAGATAAAGACAAGACTTTTTCAGGATCATTAAAACTTTGAAATCGTTCTATAGATATAAAGCCTGGGATTTTGTCAAGCTCAGGTCGTAAATTGGCTGCAATGTCAAGGTATTCTTGTCTTTTTCCCTCGTTTGGAATTACTTCAAAAATTACTGCTATCATAATTGTTTGTTTTAAATTATTGAATTGAAATCCATATGCTTTTGGGTAATCGTGCATTTATCATGGGTTCGTATTGAATGTTGTCTTCTAGGATTGAGATTGTTTTATAATTCTCAAATAAATAGAATAAAACTTCGGTTGTGATTTGAATCGAAAAATGTTTGGCTAGACACATGTGACCACCAATTCCAAAGGTTATATTCTCGTTATTGTTAACTCTTTCTGTATCAAAATTCATCGGGTTATCGAATTTTTCAAAATCACGATTTGCAGCTGCAAGAACCAATAGTATCGTGTCATTTTTCTTAATTGTGGTTTTGCCTAATGTAATGGGGGCAATGGCAACCCTTCTGGTATTGTGAATTGGTGGGTCAAAGCGTAGTGTTTCGATAACTGACTTTTGAATTAAGTTTTTGTTGATGTTGTTTTTTGATATAAGGTTTATTGTGTTAGTTATTTGTAATAACGAATTGCTTAAAAGACCTCTGCCAGCGTCATAGCTTTGAATAAATAGTCCAATTAAATTACTCACACATAAGGTTGAGGTTTCTTTTAAAGAAATGGTATGTGGCTCTGAAATTTTATTTAATAAAGACTGATAAAAATTAAGATTAGATAACTGTTTTTCTGTTATTAAAAAGAGATGTTCTGATATCTCATTAATTGATTTAATTTGCTCGGTAGTTTTGTTTGGTATCATTATTTTTACAAGCTGCTCCATTTTTTCTAAAATGAAATTGCAATCATTCTGTTCAAAACCAAAGCTTTTTAAAACAATCAGTAGAGGGAACTTTTTGCAGACAGAACTTACCCAATCGATTTTGTTATCAATTAAGTCGTCGCTTACTAGTTTTGCTATAATTGCGGTTGTGTCAACTAATTTCATGTTAGAGAATAATAGTATTGCACTTTCTTTTGCTATTTCATGTTGAATTCCATTTGATAATCGAGATAAATGATTGACAATTTTTAAAGCATATTTGTTAAGTTGCTGTTCGTTATTCTGGTTACTGACAGGGATGTGGACGTGTGGGCTGTTTAAAATTTCAATACAGTGTTTGTGAGAATAAATTGCCCAGATTTGATTCGCTTCATCCCAGAAGATAGGATGACTATTAAGCATAGTCTCATATATAGAATAAGGATTTTTAATGTCTGATTGTAAAAATAAAGTAGATGGCATAAACGGTGATTTTTAGCAAAGTTATTTAACTTTACACATAGATACTTCAGTTTAGATTTAACTATGATTGTATAAAATGGAAGAACAGTTTATAAAAATTGCAACATTAATCGGAGACCCAACCCGAGCATCAATAATGTGGGCATTGCTCGATGGAAAAGCATTTACAGCTACAGAACTGGCAATTGTTGCCAATACATCACCGCAAAATATAAGTATGCATTTGGGAAAGCTCTTGGATGCTGATTTGCTTTGTGTAGAAAAACAAGGGCGTCATAAATATTATCGCTTTTCAAACAAAGAGATTGCTTATGCTATTGAAGGAATGGCAAACCTTATTTCACGACCTGTAGCTTCTGATAAGAAAATTGTTGGAAAGCTTCCACCAATAAAATATTGTAGAACCTGTTATGACCATTTAGCAGGGAAAATAGGTGTGGCGTTAACGAATAGTTTATTAGAGCAAAATATAATTATTGATGCTAATACTAATTTTGAAATTAGTTTAGAAGGCGAAAAGTGGTTTTCAGATTTTGGTATAAATATAGAAGAACTCAAGAAACAAAGACGTTTATTTCTAAAGCCGTGTCTTGATTGGAGTGAAAGGAAAAATCATATGGCAGGTTCGCTTGCTGCTTCGTTATTGAATAAAATGATAGCTAATGATTGGTTACGAAAAACTACAAATTCTAGAGCAATAATTATTACAGGTAAAGGAGAGAAAGAGTTATTGAGGTATTTTAAGATAGTTGTTTAGTAAAATGCCTTTTACTTAAGAATATCTAGAGCTTTGAGTCTTTGTACTACTCTTCAAGAAATAAAAAATCAACTACTTTTTGGTATAAGTCATCATCATGCATGCCATGACCGAGACCATTTGTGACAATAAATTGGCTGTTTTTCCAAGTACTAGCTATTTTTTCTCCTTCTTCAAATGCTACTACATTATCGGCAGTATCATGTGCGATTAATCCTTTCACAGTGAAATTTGAAGCGAATTTTTTCCCAGAGAAATCATCTAGTTTAAAGTTGAAACGATTGATAAAACGATTTTCTAAAAGAGGCATCATTTTTTCGTTTAGACTTAACATAGCGATGTAATTATCGATAAGAGTTTGTAAATCGGATGGAGCTCCTAAAATAACCATTTTTTGAATACTAGTTTCAGGAAATAAGTGCTGATGATAGACACAAGCTGCTCCGCCAATAGAATGACCAATTATTATAGAAGGTTGGTACTTTTCGACTGCTTTGTTAATAAATTCAGCATAAAGTGGGATGTTAAATTCTTTGCCACTACTTTGTCCGTGAGCAGGTGCGTCAATAGCAATAATGGTACTTCCGGATTTTTGTAAGTGGGGAAGTGTTTTTTGCCAGCGTGCAGCATTACTTTCCCAGCCATGAACGAGTAGAATTTTAGTTTCATTTCCTTCCCAAGTGTAAGTTTGAAAATGATGCTCGTTATGATGAAAAGTCTCTGTTTTTGTGTTTTGTAATATTTCCGGTAAGCTGTCTTTGTTTAATCTCCCTACTCTAGGTTGGCTAAACAGAGCGTATGAAATCTGTGCTGCTTTTTGTGGGCGAACATAACTCAAAAAGTTAATATACTTCCCAACAGATTTTAGTGTAATGAAACGAATCCCTTCTTTAAGTCCCAAAATTGTAATTTTTAATATAAAAAAAAAGCCCCGAACTTCGAGGCTTTATATTATTTAGAATTTAGAGAATAATTGTTCCATTTTTTCTCTTTCTTCATCTGCTAATGTACTGTCAACTAAGATTCTTCCAGAATGCTCATCAGTGATGATTTTTTTTCTAGATGCAATCTCAACTTGAGTTTGTGGTGGAATAGTAAAGAAAGAACCTGCTGATGCACCTCTTTCGATAGATACTACTGCCAAACCGTTACGAACACTACTTCTGATTCTTTTGTAAGCAGCTAATAAACGCTCTTCAATTAAACCTTCGTATTCAGCTGATTTTTCAGATAAGAAGATTTCTTCTTTTTGAGTTTCAGCCATAATCGCATCTAATTCAGATTTTTTATGTTTTAGATGTGAGCTTTTAGACTCAAGTTTTTCTTTTAAACCAGAGATAACTTCTTTTTTATGCTCAATAGAAACTTTCATTTCTTTGATTTGCTTTTCAGCCAATTGAATTTCTAATTCTTGAAATTCAACTTCTTTAGTCAAAGAGTTAAATTCTCTATTGTTGCGAACAGATTCTTGTTGTTTTGTATACTTTTTGATGGCTTCTTTATGATCATCAATAGCATTTTTTCTAGTTTTGATTTGCTCTTCAACTATTTCTAGTTCGCTTTTCAATTTTTCTGAACGTGTGCCTAAACCTGCAACTTCATCTTCTAAATCTTCCACTTCTAATGGAAGTTCTCCCCTTACGTTTCTGATTTCGTCAATTCTAGAGTCAATTAACTGTAAATCGTAAATTGCTCTTAACTTGTCCTCAACACTTAATTCTTTCGTATTCGCCATATTCTATAAGTACTTAACTGGATTTGTATTTTCTTCTGATAAAATGATTGCAAAATTAAGGATTTTTTTCCGAAGATAATCAACAATATAATTTTTTGTATAGCGTTCGCTTTCAAAATGTCCAATATCGGCTAATAGCAATCGATTTTCGGCTTCATAAAACTGATGGTATTTTAAATCAGCAGTTAAAAAAGCATCAGCACCAGCCTGAATTGCATTTTTTATAGCAAAACTTCCTGATCCACCAAGAACGGCAACTTTATGGATTTTTTTTCCAATATAAGCAGAATGTCTAATGCCATCAGCTACCATTTTTTCTTTTACAAAAGGCAGAAAGTCAGTTTCATTCATCGGAGTTTCAAATTCTCCAATCATGCCTAAGCCTATATTCTGATGAGCATTTTGCAAATCGTAAATTTCATAGGCTACTTCTTCATAAATATGAGTGTTAAAAAGAGCTTTTAAAATTTTTGATTGCAAATGTTTTTCAAAGACAACCTCGATCTTTATTTCGTTTCCAGTGTGTAACTTTTCTTTTTCTCCAATAACAGGGTTGCTATTTTCATTTCCTTTAAAAGTAAAAAAACCTTCAGTATTAAAACTACAATTGTCGTAATTGCCAATTTTTCCAGCTCCAGCCTCAAATAAAGCATTGCGAACTTCTTCAGAATTGTCAGGGACAGTATAGGTTATTAGTTTTTGAATATATTTTTGTTTTGGGATCAAGACTTTAGTGTTTACTAAACCTAAAGCATCACAGAATATTTTATTTACACCTTGTGAATGATTGTCTAGTGCAGTATGAACAGCATAAATAGCAATATCATTTTTGATAGCTTTAAGAATAGCACGTTCAACATAATTTTTGCCTGTTATTTTTTTTATGCCAGAAAATAAAATAGGGTGAAAACAAACCACTAGGTTGCAATTTTTACTAATTGCTTCGTCTATTACATTCTCGAGTGCATCATGACAAACCAAAACTCCTGTAGCTTCTGTTGACGCATTTCCTACTAGCAATCCAACATTGTCAAAATCTTCTGCATAGCCTAAAGGAGCCATTTCTTCAAGTACAGAAAGTATTTCTTGTATTTTCATTTTTAGATTTTTAGATGATTGAATCGTTATAATTTTAGGATTATGAAATAATTCAATCAAATTTCTGAACAACAAATTAACGAATAAACAAATCAACTTTGAAATAAAAAATTTACTTTCGTATTATGAATTTACTTCGAAAAATACTTTTCCCTTTTGCCGTTTTATATGGAATCATCACTAGTATTCGGAATTTTCTTTTTGACAAAGGAGTTTTAAAATCTACTTCGTTTGATATTCCGATTATTGCAGTTGGTAATCTAAGTGTAGGAGGAACAGGGAAAACGCCTCAAATTGAATATTTAATCCGATTATTGTCAAATAAATATCAGGTTGCAACTCTTAGTCGTGGTTACAAGCGGCAATCAGAAGGTTTTGTTCTTGCCGATGAAACTTCAAATGCGGTTATTTTAGGTGATGAACCTTTTCAGTTTTTTCAAAAGTTTAAGAACATTCAGGTTGCAGTAGATGCAAATCGAACAAATGGAATTCAACAATTACTTTCGCAACCTCAAAAGCCAGAAATTATTTTGCTTGACGATGCCTTTCAACATCGAAAAGTAAAAGCAGGATTTTATATTTTGCTAACTTCGTATGGTGATTTGTATGCAGACGATTGGATGTTGCCAACAGGTAATTTGCGAGAGAGTAGAGGAGGAGCAAAACGTGCTAACATTATTATTGTAACTAAATGTCCCGCAAGTCTTGAGGAATCTGAACAAGAAAACATTCGTAGAAAATTAAAATTAGAAGCTTCACAGCAGCTCTATTTTACTTATATTGATTATGACGATTGTGTCTATTCTCAAACAGAGAAAATAGCAATCGAAGAAATTAAAAACGAACAAAAGTTAATTTTGGCAGGGATTGCGAAACCGGCTCCATTTTTTAAGTTTTTAAAATCCAATGATGACGAATGTCTTACATTCCCTGATCATCATCATTTTACAGAGGCAGATATTACAACGATTGCGAATAAAGCAAAAGAATATAAAATTATTACAACAGAAAAGGATTATGTTCGCTTAAAAGACACTAATATTGCGCCGCAATTGTATTATTTGCCGATAAAAAGTTCTTTTATTAATTATCAAAACAATTTTGATACAACAATTTTAAATTATGTGGGAAAAAGTTCAAGAAACAGTTAGTTATATAAAATCAAAAACACAGTTCACTCCAGAATACGGTGTGATTTTGGGTTCAGGTTTAGGTGGTTTTACAAATGATATCGAAATAGAATTTACATTGCCTTACAATGAAATTCCTAATTTTCCAGTATCTACAGTTCAAGGACACAAAGGAGCTTTGGTTTTTGGAACTATTGGAGATAAAAAAGTGGTTGCGATGCAAGGTCGTTTTCATTTTTATGAAGGATATTCAATGGAAGAGGTTACTTTTCCAGTTCGTGTTATGAAGTTTTTGGGAGTTAATAAATTATTAGTTTCAAATGCTTCAGGAGGAGTAAATGCAGCTTACAAAGTGGGATCGATTGTTATCATTAAAGATCATATCAATTTTACACCAGAGCATCCTTTACGTGGTAAAAATGATGAGCGTTTTGGACCTCGATTTGTAAATATGAGTGAGCCTTATTCGAGAAAAATGATTATCAAAACCAAAGAAATCGCATCAAGATTGAATATAGAAATTCATGATGGAATTTACTTTGGTCTACAAGGGCCAACTTTTGAAACTTTGGCTGAATATAATATGGTAAAAATTCTTGGAGCTGATTGCGTAGGAATGTCTACTGTACCAGAAGTTATCGTAGCCCGTCATATGGATGTAGAAACTTTTGGTATCTCAGTAATTACTGATATGGGTAATGAAGAAAGTATTGATACCATCTCACACGATGAAGTTCTTGAGGCAGCAAAAATGGCCGAACCTAAAGTAAGAGCTTTGATAAAAAACTTGATTTTAGAGTATTAATTGATATTTGTATTGAAACATCTAGCAATAATGCTGTAAAATTCATCAGGGACAAAGGGTTTTGTTATTACGTCATTCATTCCGAAAGACAATAACATTTCCCTGTTCTCATCTAATGAAATCGCAGTTAATGCAATGATTGGTGTTATTTTGTCAAACTCACGAATGTATTTTGTGGCAGTTGTTCCATTTATTCCTGGTAAATGAACGTCCATTAAAATCATATCAAATCGTTTGATTTTTAATAACTCAATTGCTTCTTCTCCATTGTCGATTACCTCGCAGGTTATGCCTTTGTTTTCAAGCATTTTTCGAGTAATCATTTGATTAATTCTATTGTCTTCTATCAACAGAATGTTTTTGCCTTTTAGTTCGTAGTTGTTATACAATTTGGTTTCTTCTTTTATAGCTAATGGTTCGTTGTCTATTTGGAATTTTAGTTTAAAAGTAAAAGTAGAACCTTTGCCAACTTCACTTTTAAGATTAATTTCCCCACCTAGCATTTCGGTTAATTTTTTTACAATTGTAAGACCTAAACCAGTTCCTCCGTATTTTCGGTTGACTTCTATAGAGCCTTGTGAAAAACTTTCGAAAACAGTTTGTAGTTTGTCTTCTGGAATTCCTATTCCAGTATCAACTATTTCAAAATAAACAGTTGCTTCTTCGTCTTTTAATGAATGCAGTTTTACAATCACATTCACGCGTCCATTTTCAGTGAATTTTAGAGCGTTATTAATCAGGTTCATTATAATCTGAGACAATTTGGTTGGGTCACCAATTAAATTGTCAGGAATGCTTTTGTCGATGTCTAGATTAAAGTAATTTTTATTGGCAGTAGCCAATTCCTTTAAAGAGCTTTGTATATTTATTAATAATTCTTTTAGATTAAAACTTATCGATTCAGTTTCAAGTTTATTAGAGTCGATTTTGTTGATTTCAAGGATTTCATTGATAAATGTAGTTAAGTAATTTCCTGAGAATTTTAATGATTCTAGGTATTTCTTCTGTGATTTTCTAGGATTATCTTCTATTAATAAATGAGTGATTCCATTAATTGCATTAAGTGGAGTTCGTAATTCATGACTAACAGTCGATAAAAATTCAGATCTTGCTTTTGATGCTTTTTCGGCCTTATTCTTTGCAACAATCAATTCGTTGTTTTTCTCTCTTAAAAGAATGTTGTTCTGATTTCGGATAATATTATTTTTATAAAGAGATAAACTTAAAAGAGATAATATAGAGATTAATGCAATTGCAAGAATGCTTATCAATTTAGAATACTTGTATGTTTTTTTGTCTTCAAGATCTTTCTTCTCTTTTTGAATAGCCGTGTTTATGACCTCTTTATCTTTAAATTTTTTAAAATCATCAAAATCAAGTTTTGAGTTTTTTAGTTTGTAGATGTAGTTTTTTAATTGGTAATGTTCATCTAGATAAGCGTAAGCTCTATCGTAGTCTTGATGTGTTTTGTAAAACTGACTAAGTGCGAGTAGGATAGTAGCTTTTTGGTTGAGGTCATTGCTTTTAGACGTTAGTTCTAGTGCTTTGTCCAGATAATATATAGCCGTTTTATTTCTTTTTAAGTTTTTTTCTATAAGCCCAAGTTGATAATAAGCATCAGTTTTTGTTCTTAATAGAGATTTGCTATCAGGTTTTGCTATTATTTCTTTAAAAGTAGTGATAGCTAAGTCGTATTCTTTGTTGGCTTTTAAAGCGATTCCTTTTTGAAGATTTAGCGCTTGAGTAGAGTCAACAATGTTTAGCTGATCAAAAATAGATTCTGATTTTTTAAAATAGATCCTTGCAAGATTGTGATTTCCTTTCTCTGTGTTTGTTATACCAATATAGTGAAGAGCAAGCGCTTTGGTGATTGTTGCAGGCTTGTTCTTAAGTAGGGTAAGACTTTTATTGAAGTTGGTTAAAGCTTCATTGTACTTTTTTTGGTTGTAGTAAATTTTACCAAGTTTAAAAGTTTGGTTGGCTTGGTTTTCTGTTTTGTGATTGACTTCGCAAAAAAGAATTGATTTTTCGGTATATGCAAGTGCCTGACTGTATTTATTTTCCTTAAGGCTAGAGTTAGCTAGTAGATTATAATACACAACACTATCCGTATTCCGGATAAATTGAGAATACAAAAATGAACTGAAAAAACCGATTATAATAAAAAGATATTTCATGGGTTGTAATACTTTTTATAATTAGTTTATTTTCTCTTTGTCAGCAATATTAAATCGATTAATCTAGACGAATAGCCAATTTCATTGTCGTACCAGCCTACAACTTTAACCATTTTGTCGATTACAGAAGTAAGTTGCGCATCAAATAAACAGGAATTCTGATTTCCAATAATATCAACAGATACAATAGGATCCTCAGTATAATCTAAAATTCCTTTTAAACTAGTTTTAGCTGCATTTTGAAATGCCTCATTTATTTCTTCAATTGAAACGGCACGCTTTACATTAAATGTAATGTCGGTTAATGAACCATCAGGAACAGGAACACGAATACCGCAACCACCGATTTTATTTTGCAATTTGGGGAATATCTTTGTTAATGCTTTAGCTGCGCCCGTTGTTGTAGGAACAATTGATTGGCTCGCACCTCTAGCTCTGCGCAAATCTTTATGGGGTTGATCGTGCAGACTCTGATCTGTTGTGAATGAGTGTATCGTAGTAATGTAGGCCTGCTCGATACCACAAAGATCATCTATTATTTTTATCATGGGAGCAGCATTATTTGTCGTGCAACTCGCATTTGAAATTATTGTTTCAGTTCCATCTAGTATTTCTTCGTTTACACCCAAAACTACAGTTTTAATAGTATCTACTTCAGAAGGAGCTGATAGAATGACTTTTTTTGCTCCAGCAATAATATGCGCATTTATTTCTTCATGCGTTTTATATTTTCCAGTTGATTCTATGACGTAATCTATGTCACAGTCTTTCCAATTTAAGTTTGAAATGGACTTTTCGTGGAAAAACAAATAATGTTTTCCGTCAACGATTATTCCATTTTCGTCGCTGCTTACTACAAATGGTAACACCCCATGAATACTATCGTATTTAATTAGGTGTGCCATCGTCTTAGTGTCGGCAATATCGTTTATAGCAACAACTTCAATTTCGGGATGGTTTAAAAGTAATCGAAATAAGTTTCGACCGATTCTTCCGAAACCATTAATAGCAATTCGTATTTTTTTATTCATTTAAAATAAAATCTTCAACATTTAGGAACTATAGAATGTGTTTTTGCGCTTTGTAAGAAGAACGTACCAACGGACCACTTTCGACATGGCGAAAGCCTAATTCTAGTCCGAATTTTTCATACTTAGCGAATTGATCTGGAGTGATGAATTCTTTTACAGGTAAATGTTTTTTACTAGGTTGTAAATATTGTCCAATTGTTACTACATCTACGTTTGCATTACGCAAATCAGTCATAGTTTGAAATACTTCTTCTTCAGTTTCTCCAAGTCCAAGCATGATTCCAGACTTAGTTCTGTTGATTCCTTTTTCTTTCAAGTAGCGTAATACTTCTAGGCTACGGTCATATTTGGCTTGTATACGTACTTCACGAGTTAATCTACGAACAGTTTCTACGTTATGAGAAACAACTTCAGGATTAGCTTCTACAATTCGATCAATGTTTCTTTCTATTCCTTGAAAATCAGGAATTAATGTCTCTAAAGTCGTATTTGGATTCATACGGCGTATTGCCTTCACAGTTTCAATCCAAATTATCGAACCACCATCTTTTAAATCATCTCTATCAACACTTGTTATAACGGCATGTTTGATATTCATGATTTTAATAGAGCGCGCTACTTTTTCTGGTTCGTCCCAATCTACAGTCTCAGGTCTTCCGGTTTTTACACCACAAAAACCACAAGAACGTGTACAAACGTTACCAAGAATCATAAAAGTAGCAGTTCCTTCTCCCCAGCATTCACCCATGTTTGGGCAGCTACCAGAGGTGCAAATCGTGTTTAAACTATATTTATCAACTAAACCACGTAGTTCAGTATATTTTTGTCCAATTGGGAGTTTTACCTTCAACCATTTTGGTTTTCCGACAGGTAAATTATTATCTATAACAGTTTCCATATTCAATATTCAAAGTACAAAGATAAGCAATGTTGTTTATTTGTAGATTTCTTTATGCTTTAATTTGTAAACTGATAACAAAAAGGGTGTTGAAATCTATTTTAAGCAATGGTAGTAAATTGATATGGAAGAATTTTATCCTGATAAAACGGGGATAATTAGCACTGATTTGTAAAATTAGGGACTATATTTTTCTTCTAAAATTAATTGGTTTCCCATTGATGAGTGTTTTAAAGATGTATTATATTTGTTATGGGTAATTTAACATTAAAAAGATGAAAAGAAAATCAATAGCATTAATTGTGTTGCTAGCAACTTTTGGTTTAACAAAAGCTAATGCGCAAATAAATTTAGGAGAAAAAGCTTTAGGAGCTGTTCAAAAAGGGTATGCAGGATTCACATTTAGTGATGCTGATGCAGCTGCTTTATCAAAAGCAGCAGTTACTGAAATGGATACCAAAAATCAAATTGCGCCAGCAACAAATGGGTATGCAATACGATTAAATAGATTGTTTGGAAAGCATACTTCAGGTAATGGATATACTTTAAATTATAAAGTTTATATGCTGAAGGAAGTAAATGCTTTTGCAACTGCTGATGGTAGCGTTCGTGTGTATTCAGGTTTAATGGATATCATGGATGATAATGAATTGCTTGCAGTTATTGGACATGAAATTGGTCACGTAGCTAATCACGATTCAAGAGATGGAATGAAAGCAGCTTATAAAAAAGAAGCTTTAATTGATGCAGTATCTTCACAATCAGGAAAAATTGCAGCGCTGACTGAAACTCAATTAGGGAAAATTGGAAGTGCTATGATTGATAGTAAACATAGTAGAACACAAGAATCAGAAGCAGATTCGTTTTCGTATGATTTCTTGAAAAAGAATGGTTATAATGTTAATGCTGAGGAATCTGCATTTAGAATCCTTGCAAAGATGAGTGAGGGAGCAGAAGGTTCTTTCTTGGATAAAATGATGAGTTCACATCCAGATCCTAAACAAAGAGCTGATGATGCTAAACAAAGAGCAGAAAAAGACGGATTGTACAAACCGTATGTTCAACAAAAAATAGTGAATACTGTAACAGCAGCAAAGAAAACGACTGCTAAAAAACCAGTTAAGAAAAGCACTAAGAAATAATTAAATTTATTTTTTAGATTAAAGCATAAAAAAGCAGAACCTAGGTTCTGCTTTTTTATTTTATTTTAAAACGTGATGAGCTAATACTTTTTGAACTTCATAAACATTTACCGATTTGTTAAATTGTTTTACGATGCTTGGATTCAATTCGCTAGAAACCCAAATTTTTAATTCGGCATCAAGGTCAAAAGTTCCAGCTGTTTCAACACTAAATCGTGTGATGCTTTTGTATGAAATCGATTTGTATTCGGTTTTGCTGCCAGTTAATCCTTGTTTATCAACTAGAATTAATCGTTTGGTAGTGAAGATAAAGGTGTCACGAATAAGTTTGAAACCCATTTCGATTTCTTCATTGTCAGTTAAAAGTAGACCATAACTTTTAACTAAATCTTCTTGACTTACTGATCCTGCATTACCTAGTATTGCTGAAAATATTCCCATAATTTATTGTTTGTTTTGATGATTCAAAAAGCGATTTTAATCAGTAAAGATACATCTTTTTATAAAAGACTTGCTTTGGATTATTAGGTAAGAATCATTTTTTTGAAACAAAAAAACATAAAAAAAGCAGAACCTAAATTCTGCTTTTTATTGTTATTCTGCCTTTATTGTAATTGGCAGATTATATGCGGTGCGTACAGGTTTTGAATCAACCATTCCTGGGCTCCATTTGGTTCTTAAAGATTTTAAAACTCTAACAGCTTCTTTTCCTAATCCGTAACCAGGATCGTTTCTTACAAGGATGTCAGTCATACTTCCATCTTTTTCTATTACAAACGAAACATAAATACGAACTGTTTTGTCGCTGTCTAATTCTGGACGATTAAAATTATTCCCAACATAAGTATAGAACTTATTTATTCCTCCTGGAAATTCTGGTAGTTTGTCAAGAGAACCAGGTGTCATAAGTTCGTTACCTGTACTTGGCGTTTTTACAATTTCAGTTCCAGTTCCATTTCCTTCAGTTGCCAAAACATTAGTTATTGTTCCGTTACCTCCTTCAGTAGGAGTTTTTACCACAGTATTCTCTGTGTTTTTGGCAATTTCTGGAGTTGCTTGACTTGCTTCTACAATGGTAGGGTTAACAAGTTGGCTTTGTTCAATAACCGTTTCAGTAGGTTGTGATTTTACCGCAGGCATTGCTGCTGATTTCTCAGTTACATACGGAATGTCCGTTAATTTAATTTCTACAGCCGGAATATCGGGTAGAGTTGGTTGCACATTGATGTGGTTTAGGTTGCTAATTAACATTGTAATTGACACAATAGCCGTAATAAGTAATAATCCCATGAAAAGAGCTTTAATTGAGTTTTTTGAACTTTCATGTCGTAACTGATACGCGCCATACTCTTTGTTTCTGTTTTCGAATACAAGGTCAATCCATTTGTTTTCGTAGATGTTTGATGTTAACATAATTCATGGTTTTAAAGGTTAAGTAGCAGTTTAAATCATAAGCAAAATGGTTTACTTAGTTAATGTTAATAATAAGAACTTTGTTGTGCGGGATTTTTATTTATTTAAGAATAAACGTGTAGATATTTTATCCTTTGACTAAAGATAGTAAATTATCTTTTGTTTTTAATTACTTCTGCTAATAATTTTTTAGCACGAAGTAATTTTATTTTTACATTGCTTAATGGCTCATTTATTTTGAGTGCAATTTCTTGATAACTCATTTCTTGAAAATAGCGTAGCTGAATTACTTCCTGATAATGGGGCTTTAATTCTTTGATGCAATGTAACAATCGGGATAAATTTTGTTCAGTGATTAATTCATCCTCTGCAGACGGAGTAGTGTCGGCAATATTATAAGCTTGTTGGTTTTCTTGATCGGTAATTTCGATAAAAAGATTGGCTCTCTTTTTACGTAATAAATCAATGTGGACATTCTTTGCGATTGCAATGAGCCAAGTATTGAATTGAAATTCGGGATTGTAAGTCTTTATTTTATCAAAAGCTTTAGAGAAAGTTTCGATAGTAATATCTTCGGCAATTGTTTCGTTTTCTGTGCGTTTAAGCATGAAGCTATAAACTTCATTCCAATAATGGTCCAACAAAAAAGTGAAGGCGATTTGGTCTCCATTTTTTGCTTTCTCTATTTTAGAATTTATTTCCAATGTACCGGTTTTGAAAAGATATTAGTTATAAAGATATTAATTTGAGTGAATATAAGCACAATTTCTACAATAGGAAACCAAAATTTTAAATCATTTTCTTTTAATTTTCCGGCAGAAAATCCTACAACCAGCCAAGCCGCTATGTATCGCACTACAAATAAGCTTAAAACGATAATCCATTGAAACTGGAAAGACAATAGAATAATTGCTAATATAAAGAACAACAATTGTGAACTGTAAAAAATCCCTAATTGTATTTTGTCAAAAGTTTTATAGTAATTAGCAGTAGCTACGTGTCTTCTTTTTTGAATAAACCAGTCTTTGTATTTTTCTTTTGGTTTTGAATATGTGAAACTCTCTGGAGAGTAAGCTATAGTTGTATTGTTGCTATTGGCAGCTTGATTGATAAACAAATCATCATCACCTGAGCGAACTTGAATGTGACTGATAAAACCGTTTACATTAAAGAATTCTTCTTTTTTGTATGCTAAATTACGACCAACTCCCATATAGGGTTTGCCTACTTTTGCCCAAGAGAAATACTGGATTGCAGTAAGTAAAGTCTCAAAACGAATGATTTTATTTAAGAATGACTTCTCTATTCTGTCATAAGCGCCATATCCTAGAACAATAGTTTTGTTCATTGTAAATTGAGAGCTCATGGCTGTAATCCAATTTTTAGAAGTAGGATAACAATCGGCATCTGTAAATAATAAATACTCTTTTTTGGCTGCTTTGATACCTAATGTTAAGGCGTATTTTTTATTTCCCCAAAAAGCTTCGTTGTTTTTTACTTTAACTAAACGGATAAGGTTTGGGTGTTGACTTTCGAAAAGTTCAAAAATTTCTAACGTTTCATCACTTGAAGCGTCATCTATTAAAACAATTTCGAAATCTGGATAATCTTGTTCAATTAATAATGGAATGTATTTAATTGCATTTTCAGCTTCATTTTTTGCACAGACAATAACTGAAATTGGAATTCTCTTTGTAGTGATATTCTGTGTTTTAGCAAAAGAAAATTTACTAAATACACCCAAATAATAAGAAAGCTGTACTACAACGATAGCAATAAAAAAGTATAAAATAATTGTAAGCATCTGATTTTAATGTCTTTTGATTTTGAATCTTGCGAGTGCAAATGTAATTATCAATTCTCGATTTTCAACCTTTAAAGTGTAATTACTTTCGGCATTTTGACATTTCTTTTGCAACCGCAATAGACTGAGGGTTTTCTGTTTTTTCTAAGGCTGTGATTATGTTTTTGTAGTTAACGTCATCTCGATTTTGTGACATTTTTTTAGTTGCCTGAATTTCATCTATTTCAATTTCAAAAGCAATAATCCCATGTGCTTGTCGCATTGTTTTTTCAGATAACTCTTCTATACGGGTAGGTTTTTCAGAGCTAGCTTCATATTTATCTACTAATTTTTTTAGCGATTCAATTGCAGCTTCGTGATCTAGGATTTTTACTCGACCATATATATGTACAGCACTATAATTCCAAGTAGGTACATTTTCATGGTCATACCATGAAGATGAGATGTAACTGTGTGCTCCAGAAAAAACAGCTAAGATTTGATCGTTTTGAACGAACCCTTCACCTTGTGGGTTTAATTTGGAAATATGACCACATAGTACTTCCTTGTTGCCTTCTCTTGTTTCTATTTCTAATGGAATATGCGTTGCCCATAATTTTCCATTTGTTTGATTTATCAATATTCCGAAACTGTTTTCTTTAAGGAAAGATCTAATTGCTTCTGGATCCTCGTTTTTAAATATACTTGGTATGTGCATTTTATATTAATTTTTTTTCAAAACAAATGGCTTCTGTGTTATTCGCATACTTGCCATAGTTTGGAATGATTGTGTAATCAGATTTTAGATAAAATTGAGTTGCTTCTAAATTTTTAATCCGGGTTTCCAAAACTAATTTGGAGTAACCAATTTCTTTGGCTTTGGCCTCTAGAAAAGATAAAATAGTTTGGCCGATTTTTTTTCGAGGATATTTAGCGTACATTCTTTTTACTTCTGCAGTAGTTTCCGAGAGGGGTCTTATTGCACCACATCCTACAATTTCATTATCGAGTTTGGCTATAATAAATACATATTTTGAGTTGTTGTTTTTCCAATCGATAAATGAGTTTTTACCATTGCTGCCAAAACGTTCCTGAAGGTTTAAACATAATTCATTTAGTATTGAAGTTACATTTTCGTCATCGGGATTTGCTGTTCTGATAGAAAGAGTTTCACTCATTTGTTTAGATTTAAATCACATTAACTTCTGCTTCTATGTGTATTCCGAATTTTTCAAATACTGTTTTTTGAATTTCTTTTGAGATTGCCAAAATTTCTTGACCTGTTGCATTCCCGTAATTAACGAGTACCAGTGCTTGGTTTTTATGAATCCCAGCATTGCCAAAACGTTTTCCTTTAAACCCAGCTTGTTCGATAAGCCAGCCTGCAGGAACTTTTACTTCAGTTTCAGAAACATCATAATATTTCATTTCTGGAAATTTCTGATGGATTTTTTCGAAATCTGATTTCAATAAAATTGGGTTCTTAAAAAAACTACCACTGTTTCCTAATTCTTTAGGGTCTGGTAATTTACTTTGTCTTATTGCAATTACAGCATTGCTAACGTCTTTTAAGTTCGGATTTGTAATGTTGTTTTTGGCCAATTCAGCAGTAATGTCCCCATAAGATGTATTGATCTTATGATTGCGTTTTGTTAGTTTGTAAATTACTGATGTTATAATATATTGGTCCTTTACTTCGTTTTTGAAAATGCTTTCTCGATATCCAAAATTACATTCACTATGGGTAAACGTTTTTATTTCTTGAGTTTCGATATTCATCGCATCGCATGAAACAAACGTGTCTTTTATCTCCGTTCCGTAAGCACCTATGTTTTGAACAGGAGTAGTCCCTACATTACCCGGAATAAGAGACATATTCTCTAATCCGCCAAAGTCTTGTTCGATTGTCCAAAGTACAAAATCATGCCAAGTCTCTCCGGCTTGACTTTCGACCCAAACGTAATCGTCGTTTTCTTTGATTGTCTTTTTTCCTTTTAGGTCAATATGAATTACCAAGGCATCGATGTCTTTGGTCAAAAGCATATTGCTTCCTCCTCCGAGAATGAATTTTTCTTGATTTTTATTTTCTTCCAATACCTTTTTTAATTCGGCAATTGAATGTACAGCAACGAATTGTTTTGCTTTTGCTTCAATGCCAAATGTATTGTGATTTTTTAAAGAAAATTGAGATAGAATTTCCATAAATGCGAAACTTTTTTGTAGAATTAATCGAGAGCTCAAAAGTAAGGATTTTAATCTATTTTGAGTTGTCTTTGAGATAAATATCGAGTTGAAAATTTTGAATGTTTAACGGCAGGGCAAGCAAAGTTTTTTAATAAAGTTCTGTGAGTTTTGCTTGTCTTGCGGTTAAAACAATTTTTATGCAGACCGTGAATTCAATAACTCATGGTATTTATCAGCAATAATCTTCATGTTGGTAGAATAATTTGCTTTTTCTTCAACAAATTTTCTATTCTCAATAACTGCTTGATTTCGAGATAGCGTGTTTTTAAATGACCAAATAAGTTCTTCCGCAAGTTTGCTGTCATTGTCAATTGGTATTAATTGTCCACTGTAGCGATGTTGTATCCAGCTTTGATTTCCTGGGATATCAGATACAACGGGGTAGCAATTGCAAGCCATAGCTTCAAATAATGAGGCGGAAACCCCTTCAGTACTTGGCATGCTGATGTAAAAGTTGGCTTGTTGTAATAATTGGGGTAAAATTGTATTTGCAATTCGACCAGTAAAAATTACTTTGTTTTGAATATTTAATTCTAATGCTAGTTTTTTTAGATATTCTAATCTAGTTCCGTCACCAACAATTGTTAGACTGAAATCAATATTTTCTTTATCTAAAATGGCAAATGCTTTTAAAATACAATCGTGTCTGTATTCGGGTTGTAGTGAACGAGTGACAATTGCTTCGATTTTATCAGAATTGTTGATTGTAGCAGAAAAAAGAGATAAGTCAATTCCTTTTGGTAAGACCAAAACTTTATTCATATCAACTCCAATGGCTTTCATGGAAATTGTCATTACAGGTCCCCAAGCATGTATTAAATGTGCTTTTTTGAATGCATATTTCTGAATTATCTTTTTTAAGGGTAACAATATAGATTTTTCAGGCCATAAATCAGTTCGCCCTTGTTGTGCAATTGCAATTGTATTTACGCCTGATAATGCAGCTAGAAAACCATAACTAGTTGTTCTTTCAGCAATAACCATGTCGGGTTTTTCTAATCGAATGATTTTTTTAATTGTAAAAGGAGCAAAAGCGTATTCAGCTATTCGCTTGAAACGATTTAATTTGGTATTGTTTGGCGTTTTGAGTTCCCAAGTGCAAATTTCAAAATCGCCAAACTCCTTTAAGCCTTTCATCCATGTAATGGCATCGGCTCGATATGATTCTCCAAGAAAAAGTATTTTTCTTTTTTTCATTCTTATTAATTAGAATTCATCAGTGGTCAACGCACGATTGATAAATTCATTTAATGGTTTTAAGGCGATAAGTTTTTGACTCATTTTTGAGACAAAATCTTTCTGAGTTACTTCTTTTATGTCGTATTTCTGCATTGCAGTAAAACTTTTTAGTTTCAAAAAATCAATTGCAGGATGGTCTTTTTCGTATCCACGTGGTGGATTTTTTAGCGAATTGGTCTCGGTTACATCTAAGCTTCCAAATTCTTTATTGAAATTTTTATCGGCTACAATGGCTTCTAAGTCTTCATGAAAAAAAGCTATTTCTTTACGTACTTTTTTTAAGTCTTCGGCTTCAGGTGAGTATAAGCCACCAGCTATAAAACTAGCACCTTTCTCAATGTGTACATAATATCCAGAACGGTTTTGTCCTTTTACTCCAGTAGAAAGCCAAATTCCAAGATGTGCTTTGTATGGCGATTTGTCTTTAGAGAAGCGAATATCTCGGTTGATTCTGAATGTGCAATTTTTTACTTCTAATAACTCCAATGAAGGATCCATAGGTTTCATTGCATCTAAAAAATTGGCAACTAGCTGATGGTAATCTTTTTTGAAGATTTCATATCGCTTTTTATTTTCTAAAAACCAATCTCTGTTATTGTTGGCTTTTAAGTCATCTAAAAACTGTAAACTTTCTTTGGTGAGCATATTTTTAGTTTTTATTATAGTTGTTTTTTTAAATCAGTCTCGCTAATAAATCCTGTGTTTTTCCATTTTACTTCCTTGTTCTCATAAAGTATTAGAGTTGGAAGCTGGTCAATTTTCATGTTTTTTACCAAGGTTTTGTTTTTGTCAACATCTATGCGAATGATAACTACTTTATCAGCAAGTTCTTTTTGCATTTTAGTAAGATAGGGAGTCATTTGTTTACAAGGACCACACCATTCTGCGTAAAAATCTACCAAAACCTTTTTATCAGAATTTAATAAAGTCTCATATTCTTGGCTTGTCATTCCTATTGTTTTGTTGTTAGGATTTGCATTTGTAAAGCCTTCTGCGTTCCATTTTATAATCCCGCCATCAAGCTCATATATGGTTGTGAATCCTAATTCTTGTAGTTTTTGAGCTGCTTTTTTACTTCTGCCACCGCTTAAGCAATATACAAAAACAGGTTTTGATTTATCAAAGGTTGCTGCCTTTGTAGCAAAGTCTTTACCTTTCCAGTCTACATTTACGGCATTTTCAATGTGTTCTGCTGTATATTCTTCAGGAGTTCTTACATCTAAAATTAGAGGCTTTTGAGTAGCGCTTAATTTTTCTGCGAAAACGCTTGGTTCAATAATTTCGATATTTTTAGATGATTGTCCGTTGCAAGATGCGAGTACAAATGCAATTATAATAAGGAGTACTTTTGGGGATTTCATAATCTTTAATTTTAATGTGTAGGCTAATTTAAGTTTTTTTTTAATTTACAAATCTTTACAAAATCATAAATTAAATATTTTATAGCTCTGATGCGTTGATTTTACAATAGATTCAGTGCGATCTGGGTGCGTGTCCGAAATAAAAAGTTGTCCAAAAGTATCATTGTTTACCATCTCGATAATTTTGGCTACTCGAGTTTCATCTAGTTTGTCGAAAATATCATCAAAAAGTAAAATTGGTTTCACGCCGCTCTGTTTTTTTAAGAATTCAAACTGTGCCAATTTCAAAGCTATCAAAAAAGATTTTTGCTGTCCTTGTGAACCGAATTTTTTAATAGGATGGTTATCGATTTCAAATGATAAATCATCTTTGTGGATTCCGACACTAGTATATTGTAAAGCGCGGTCCTTATTGATGTTTTCTTGTAGTAGAATGAGTAAGTCTTTTTCGAATAAATGACTTTCATAGACTAATTGAACGGTTTCTTCTGAACCTGTTATTGCATGATGGTGTGCATTGAAAATTGGAATGAAAGCTTCGATGAATTGTTTTCTTTTTTCAAAAATAGATTTTCCGTAGCCATCCAATTGCTCATTATATATAGACAAGGTGACATTGTCAAAAACATGATTTAATGCAAAGTATTTAAGTAGTGCGTTGCGTTGACTAATTACTTTTTGGTATTGGATAAGTTGTTGTAGGTACTGTGGGTCTAATTGTGAAATCACAGTATCCATAAATTTACGGCGAGTTTCACTTCCTTCAACAATTAAATCTCTGTCGGCTGGCGAAATTATTACCAAAGGAATAAAACCTATATGGTCTGAGAATTTATCATAGGCCTTGCCGTTTCTTTTTAGGATTTTTTTCTGTCCTTTTTTTAAACTGCAGACGATTTGTTCATTTCGTTCGTTTTTTTCTATCTCAGCATCTATTACAAAAAACTCTTCTCCATGCTTGATATTTTGCACTGCCAAGGGATTGAAATAGCTTTTTCCATAGGCTAGATGGTAGATAGCATCGAGTACATTGGTTTTTCCAATACCATTTTTTCCAACGAAACAATTTATCTTTTTGTCAAATTCGAAATTGGCTTCTGAAAAATTTTTATAGTTGAATAAAGAAATCTTTTTTAAATACATTTTTAAACTGCTGAAATAAAGCTTGTTGTTGTTTTAATGTAACAATTTTTAAGCGTGTGCAAATTATTGAAAAATATCGATATAAACCGTTTTTTGGAGGCTTGTGTGTGAATTATTTTGATTTTGCTACATAAAAAAGCGCTATTTTGAAGGATATTTTTTTAAAATTAATTTAAAATTGATTTTTTTCATGTAAGTTTCAATAAAAATTTTATTTTTGCCGTTCACTAAATTAATTTTAAATGGCTACTTACAATAAAAGAGGATATAAAGCACCAAAAGAAAAAGAAGTTAAAGATGAAGTTGTTAATGAAGAACAACAAGTAATTCTTGATGGGAAAAACAGTAAAACTGCTGAAGTTTTTTCTAAATTAGATGAGACTGCTTCTAGAACTGAGGATTGGGTTGCTAGAAACCAAAAAATTATTATTGGATTAGTTGCTGCAATTGCAGTAGGGACTATAGGTTATTTAGCTTACCAAAAATTTATTGCTTCTCCTAAACAAGAAGAGGCTGCTAATGAAATGTTTGTTGCTCAACAAAACTTTGAAAAAGCAACTAACGGTGTAGCTAGTGATTCTTTGTATAAATTAGCATTAAACGGTTCAGAAGGTAAATTCGGATTTTTAAAAATCGCAGATGAATATTCTGGAACTGATGCTGGAAATTTAGCAAACTATTATGCTGGTATTGCATATTTAAATACTGGTAAATATGATGAGGCAATTTCTTATCTAGATAAATTTAAGTCTAAAGATTTAATTTTAGGTGCTTTGGCAAAAGGTGCTATAGGTGATGCTCATTCTCAAAAAAATCAACCAAAAGAAGCTTTAGACTATTACGTTAAAGCTGCTGAATTAAATAAAAATGATTTTACTACGCCACGTTTCTTGTTAAAAGCTGGTAAAACTGCTTTAGCTTTAGGTCAAAAATCAGATGCTCTTAAATATTTTACAGATATTAAGGAGAATTATGAAGCGACTCCAGAAGCAGCTTCTGTAGATGTTTTGATTGGTTTAGCACAATAAATAATTGTAGAGTTAGAAATTTAGATTTAAGATTTGTATTTTAGCAATCTGAAATTAAATTCTAAAATCTTAAATAGTAAAGATGGCTACCGAAAATAAAAATTTATCCGATTACGATAAAAACACAGTCCCAAATGCGAAAGATTTTCGATTTGGGATTGTTGTTTCTGAGTGGAACGACACTATAACAGAAGGCCTTTATAATGGCGCTTTTGAAACATTCATTGAGAACCAAGTTCCTGCACAACAAATTATTCGATGGAATGTTCCTGGGAGTTTTGAGTTGATATATGGAGCGAAAAAAATGTTGCAAACTCAAAACGTTGATGCTGTAATTGTTATTGGATGTGTAATCCAAGGGCAAACGAAGCATTTTGATTTTGTATGTGAAGGTGTAACTCAAGGAATTAAAGACTTGAATGTTCAAACTGATATTCCAGTTATTTTTTGTGTATTAACAGATAATAACATGCAACAATCTATTGACAGAAGTGGTGGTATTCACGGTAACAAAGGTACCGAGGCTGCTATTGCAGCAATAAAAATGGCATACATTCGTCAGCAAGCATCTTTAAATCAGTTTCAAGACCAACAATTGTTGTCAGCAGGGGCGCTTCAAATAGAAGACAAGCCTTTGGAACTAGAAAAATAAAAATACATTTGTAAGAATTTTGAAACCTATACTGTGTAAAAATAGTATAGGTTTTTTGTTTTTTTTATGATTTATTAAGTCATAAAAGACAGTATAAATTCATTAAATTTGTAAACTTTGGTTTTAAACCAAAAGCCTAAACCATAAACCCAAATTTTTTTTAATGTCGAGTATTATACAATTACTTCCTGATCATGTTGCCAACCAAATTGCTGCTGGAGAAGTGGTTCAAAGACCTGCTTCGGTGGTGAAGGAACTTTTAGAAAATGCAGTGGATGCTAAGGCAACAGATATTAAATTAATCATCAAAGATGCAGGAAAGTCATTGGTACAAGTAATTGACAATGGTTCGGGAATGAGCGTTACCGATGCACGTTTGTGTTTTGAACGTCACGCAACTTCTAAAATACGTCAAGCTGAAGATTTGTTTTCATTGCATACCAAAGGATTTCGTGGAGAAGCGTTAGCGTCTATTGCTGCGATTGCTCATATGGAAATGAAAACCAAGCAAGATCAGGAAGAACTTGGAACGCATATTGTTATTGAAGGCAGTAAGTTTGTTTCTCAGGAAGCTGCTGTCTTGCCTGTAGGAACTTCATTTGCGGTTAAAAACTTATTTTTTAATATTCCTGCCCGAAGAAACTTTCTAAAGTCAGATACAGTTGAATTTCGTCATGTTATGGATGAGTTTCAGCGTGTAGCTTTGGCACATGCTAATATTCATTTTACTTTTTATCATAATGGAAGTGAAATGTATAATTTGCCTCCTTCAAGTTTTAGACAGCGTGTTGTTGGAATTTTTGCAGGTAAAACAAATGAAAAATTAGTTCCTGTAAATGAAGAAACTGAAATTGTAGCAATAAAAGGATTTGTAAGCAAACCTGAATTTGCTAAAAAAAGTAGGGGAGAGCAGTTTTTCTTTGTTAACGACCGATTTATTAAAAGTAGCTATTTGCATCATGCAGTTATGGCTGCTTATGATGGAATCTTAAAAGATGGCGCACAACCAAGTTATTTCTTGTATTTGTCTGTACCACCTAATACTATTGATATTAATATTCATCCAACTAAAACTGAAATTAAGTTTGATGATGAAAAAGCTTTATATGCTATTTTAAGAGCGTCAATTAAACACAGTTTAGGACAATTTAACGTTGCTCCTGTTTTGGATTTTGATCGTGATGCTAATTTAGATACGCCTTACCATTATAAAGATTTAGAAGGAGAAACGCCTACAATTCAAGTTGATGGTACTTTCAATCCTTTTACTGATGATAAAACAAATAAACACTATGCTAATTTAGGTTCAGAATCTAGCTTTAGCTCTGGTTCTAGTTATAGTTCAGGTTCAGGCAGCTCTGGTTCAGGAGGTAGCTCTGGTTCAGGAGGTAGCTCTGGTTCTAATTCTTATTCTAGTTATAAAAAACCAGAATCAACTGCTAGTTGGGAAAGTTTATACGTTGGCTTAGAACAGGATATTGAAGAAATAGGGATGATGTCTTTTGAGAATGAAGAAGTAACTTCGTCTTTGTTTAATGATGATGAGATTGAACAAACGGTTCATAAGACGTATCAAATACATAAAAAATATATTGTTTCGCCTATAAAATCTGGAATGGTGATTGTTGATCAGCAACGTGCTCACCAACGTATTTTATACGAACAGTTTTTGCATAACATGACAGTTAATCAAGCTTCAAGTCAGCAATTGTTGTTTCCTTTGAATTTGTTTTACTCATCTACAGATTTAGAAATTATTAAGGAATTGCAATTATCACTTGTGAATACTGGTTTTGTTTTTGAGCCTACATCCGAGGACCATATTGTGATTTCAGGAATACCAGTTAACAGTACAGAGAGCGAAGTGTCACTGGTTATAGAACAATTGTTGAGTGATTTACAAGGTGGAATTCCAGAAAGTAGTTTTTCTCAAAATGATACAATTGCCAAATCGATGGCAAAAAGTATGGCTGTAAAAACAGGCTCGTACTTGACAGAAAAAGAACAAGATAATTTAGTAAATGGGCTCTTTGCTTGTAAAGATCCAAATATTTCTCCATTTCAAAAACCAACTTTCATTACCATGCGTGTGGAAGATATAGATAAAAAATTTGCATTATGATGAACATGACTCCTGTTGTAAAACAACTATTGATAATTAATATTATCTTTTTCCTTGGCTCACAATTAGTGCCAGTTTCTTATGAGTACTTCTCGTTGTATTTTCCAGAGAACTATCAATTTAAACTTTGGCAGCCAATTACGCATATGTTTATGCATGGAGGATTTATGCATATTGCATTTAATATGTTTGCTCTGGTTTCTTTTGGATCAGCATTGGAACATTTTTGGGGAGGGAAAAAATTCATATTCTTTTATATCTCATGTGGACTAGGAGCGGCCTTGTTGCAATTAGGGTTTAATTATCTTCAAATACAAAATACTTTAGAAGGAGCGTCTAGTTTAGGTTTATCAGATAGTTCATTGCACCAAATATTAAATGTGAATTTTACAGATGGTACGATCTATCGTGGAGATTTATTTATGGATGGTATCAGACCTATTTTAGATAAAGCAGGAAAAACGAATCTGTTAAATGAGATTAATTTTAAAAGTTTGTTTGATGCTTCAGTAATTAACCAGACTCCTATGGTTGGAGCTTCAGGTGCAATTTATGGACTTTTAGTTGCTTTTGCTTTTATGTTCCCTAATGCGGAGTTAGCACTTATGTTTATTCCTGTGCCTATTAAAGCTAAATATTTTGTTCCAGGAATTATTGCAATTGATTTGTTTTTAGGATTTAAAGGAAATTCATTGTTTGGAAGTGGAGGAACAGGTATAGCTCATTTTGCTCACGTTGGTGGTGCACTCGTTGGATATTTGATGATGTGGTATTGGAAAAAGACTCAGTTTAATAATAATCGTTGGAATTAATTTTTTAGCTTTATTACTTAAATTTTAAAACATAAAACACATATGAATATTATAGACGATTTAAAGTTGCAATACAAATTAGGCGGAATTGCTCAGCGAGTAATCTATTGGAATATTGCTTGTTTTTTAATTTCATTGGTGTTTTTTTATCAGTTCACGGTAGGGCAATTTGCTTTTCCAAGTTGGTTGGCTTTATCATCTGATCCGTCAGATTTTTTATTCAAACCTTGGACATTCCTTACGTATGCCTTTTTTCATGACGGATTTTTGCATTTGTTATTTAATATGTTAGTATTGAACTTTGCAAGTTCTTTGTTTTTGACTTTTTTTACAGAAAAGCAATATTTGGGATTGTATATTTTAAGTGCAATCTTTGCAGGAGTAGTATTTGCACTTAGCTTTTATTTTTTAAGCCTTAATTCTTCTGTTGTCGGTGCTTCGGCTGCTATTATGGCAATTTTAGTGGCTACAACAACGTATCAGCCATTAATGACCGTGCGCTTGTTGCTTATTGGGAATGTAAAATTATGGCATATTACAGTCGTTATTTTAGTATTGGATCTTATGCAGTTTCGTTTAGGGAATATGGGAGGTCATATTTCTCATCTTGCAGGTGCAATTTTCGGTTTTGTTTTTATTAAGTTATTACAAAACGGTTTAGATTTAAGTAAGATTGTAACTCGTGTTTTAGATTTCTTTATTAATTTATTTAAGAAATCACCATCGACTCCTTTTAAGAAGGTGCATAAAAATTACAATAATGTGCCTAATCAAAGAACCACTTCAAAAATCGTCACTAAAGACAAGACGCAACAGCAAATTGATGAAATTTTAGATAAAATTAGTCAGTCAGGTTATGATTGTTTAACAAAAGAAGAAAAAGAATTTTTATTTAAAGCTGGGAAATAAAAATCATTAATTAAAGGGGAATGAAGAATCTTTCATGGTTTAATAAAATAATGTTCTTTTTGAATATAGTGCTTACTGTATTGACATTTAGTGCTTATATTTTACCCTTTTTGGCTCCCAAGATTTTCCCTCTTCTATCGGTATTAACGTTGTTTATGCCATTGTTTTTTGTATTCAATGGGCTATTCTTTTTCTATTGGGCAATTCAGTTTAAAAAACGCATGATTCTATCGGGGTTAGTTCTCTTGATGGGAATTACTTTTATAAATAAGTTCTATAAATTTTCGACTAAAGAGTATGTCAAAAATGAAAAGGATTTTACAGTGATGAGTTATAATGTGAGACTGTTTAACGTTTTTAAATGGATTGATAGAGAGGATGTTGCTCTTGATATAAAGGCTTTTATAGACGAAAAAAATCCAGATATTTTATGTATTCAGGAATTCTCCAATTCTGCAAATATTGATTTAAAAGCTTATCCACATCGTTACATCTTTATGGAAGGGAATAAGATTAAAACGGGTCAGGCAATTTTTTCTAAGTTTCCTATATTGTATCAAGGAAATATTGTTTTTCCTAAATCAAATAATAATGTAATCTATGCTGATATAAAGCGTGGTAAGGATATTATTAGAGTTTATAATATGCATTTGCAGTCGATAAAAATTTCGCCTGATGTAAATGAAATATCCGAGAATATTGATGTGATGAATCAAGAAAAATCACAGCTAATTCTTTCTAGAATCAGTAAAGCATTTAAGCAGCAGCAAGAACAAGCAGAAATTTTTAGAGAGAACAAAAAAGAATGTACTTACCCTCTGATAATATGTGGGGATATGAATAATAGCCCTTTTTCATACGTATACCGCAATATTAAAGGAAAACTAAAAGATAGCTTTGAAGAGGCTGGAGAAGGATTTGGAGCTACTTATAAATTTCGTTATTATCCTGCTAGGATCGATTATATTTTTGCTGACAATATGATGAAAGTAAAGAAATTTGAGAGTTTTTCAGACTTCGAAAATTCTGACCACTTCCCAGTTATGGCAACTCTTTCTATGGAGTAATCCTGAAAATTATATTTTCTGATTCTTCAAATATTCCATTGCGTACTTCCCTTCATTAAAAAGTAAGTCTAATACGCTTAGGTTATTTATAAACCCATGCTTGTCATCAAAAACCTGAGTGTAGGTTTCGAATGTGTTGTTGTCCTTTTTTCCATTCGCTAAGGCTCTAAAGTCTGAAATAGTACTATCTGTGTCGTGAAAATATTCTGAGGTCTTAGCGTACTCTAATTTCATTCGTAAACATTTCGAAAGAATATCTAATGCTTCAAAATTTAAATCCATTAAGAATTGGTGCTTTTTTTCAAAAAATGGACGGATGTCGTCTTCAAAAAATTCAAAAAAGGGTGAGCTTCTGTAAGCAGCTTCTAATGATTTAAAATGTTGCTTTTGCCAATCAAATTCATTTTCTATTTGAATCTCTTTGGTTTTTTGATGTGCATTTTTAGAATGCTTTACAGGGATGTTTAATAGCTGTATTCCGTTTGGACTATAAATGTAAGTACGATTTCTATTGGTTTGTTTTTGGAAATTATCTTCTATTTCAAACGTAATGCTTTCAGATTGTGCCATTACTGAAAAATGGCTAATTGAAGGGAAGTAGGTCGGAAGTAGTAATGATTCCATTTGCTTATTTGTTTATTGAATTATGGTTTAACCAGTTAATCGCTTATTTGTTTTAGTATTAAAAAAGCAATTAACTGTTTAATGATAGGTGTTTTAATTATGCTTTCTTCTCTTTTCTTTTTCTCCAGAAATACTCGCCAACAAAGTAAGCTGCCAAGAGGAATAAGAAATGTTTAAAGTATGATTGCGGTTGTCCTTCACCATCTACAGTAGTAAAGACTCTATCCCAACGAACTTTATTAAGTCCTTTGCCATGAGTATCCCAGCTCATCCATATGAATACTGGTTTTCCTATTACATGATCAAAAGGTACAAAGCCCCAATATCTTGCATCGATAGAGTTGTCTCTATTGTCACCCATCATCCAATAATAATTTTGTTTGAAAGTATAGGTTGTAGCTGGTTTACCATTAATTAAAATTTGGTTTCCTTTAACTACTAAATCATTTCCTTCATATTCTGTAATCAGACGTTTATACAGTGGCAAAACATTCAAATTGATGTTGATTGTCTTTCCTTGTTGAGGAATGTATATTGGACCAAAAAAATCATTGTTCCAATTGTAGTTTTTATTGTGTGGGAATATCTTAGGGTCTCTTTCGCCTTTGTTTTCTTTTCTTAATTCAAGACTTTCTATGTATGGATTGTTCTTTGCTATGGCTACAGCTTCTGGAGTTGCCTGTACATAGTAAGTATCAGTTTTAGAATCGTATCCTAGATCATCTGTAATATCATATTGTCTTAAAAGATTGGTAACCTCTTCGTATGTAGAGAACTTAACCTTAAACTTGACATTGTAAGAGAATTGTAGTTTGACTCTTTCTGTTGATTTGGTTTCTTTTCCATTAATAAAAACAAGTCCATTTCTGATTTCTAAAGAGTCTCCAGGAACGCCAACACATCTTTTTACTAGGTTGGTTTTTTTGTCAATTGGTTTGTAATAATTTCTATCTGGCGAAAAATTATTCATGTCCAATAGGGTGTCGGCTGGTTGATTAAAAACGACAATATCATTGCGTTTTATTTCTTGAAAACCAGGTAATCTTAAATAAGGTAACTGAAATTTGTTTAAAAATGAAGTTTCCTTTTGTGTGATGTCATCATTAAATAAATACGATTTCTTTTTAAAGAAAGGAATGGTATCGTGTACCATTGGCAATGCTACCGTTGTCATTGGTATTCTTGCGCCATAGTTTACTTTGCTTACGAATAGAAAGTCACCAACAAGTAATGATTTTTCTAATGATGAACTTGGTATTGTAAACGGTTGAATAATATACGTATGTACTAAAGTCGCAACTATTATAGCAAAAAGAAGCGAGCTAAATGTATCTGCAGTTTTATTTTCGGCTTTTAGATTTCTATTGGCATTGTATTCTAGTTTTTGTGTATAGTTTACATAATAGATATAGAAACCAAAAGTAACAAGTCCTAAAACGGTATCTAAGGTAGATTTTTTACCAAAAGTTCGAAGCGTTTCAATCCAAACTATGGGAAACATAATCAGGTTGATAATCGGGATAAAAAGCAATATGGTCCACCAAGTTGGACGACCTATGATTTTCATTAATACAATGGCGTTGTAAACAGGAATTGCTGCTTCCCAGCTTTTTCTTCCAGCTGCCTCATATAATTTCCATGTTCCTATAAAATGAATTACTTGGATAATTAAGAAGTATACAAACCACGTATAAAGCGTCATATTTATTTTTTTTAGGTCAAGATTATTTATTTAAGAACTTAATGTTATAGGTTCTTTTTTTCTTTTCTTTTTTTCCAGAAGTACTCACCAATGAAAAAGGCAGCTAGGGCAAATAAGAAATATTTAAAGTAAGATTGTGGTTGACCATCACCATTTACAGTGGTGAAAACTCTATCCCAGCGAACTTTATTTATTCCCTTACCATTAGTGTCCCAACTCATCCAAATGAATACTGGTTTTCCAACAATATGATTTTCTGGAACATAACCCCAATAACGGCTATCTTCTGAGTTATGACGGTTGTCTCCCATCATCCAGTAATAATCTTGTTTGAAAGTATATGTTGTTGCAACTTTACCATTAATAAGTATTTGAGAACCGTTTACTTCTAAATCGTTTCCTTCGTACTCTTTTATAATCGCTTTGTAAAATGGTAAAGATTTAGTTGTTAGAGCAACTGTTTTTCCTTTTTGTGGGATGTATATCGGACCAAAATTGTCTGCATTCCAATTATCTAATTGTGGAAAAATACCTGGATCTACACCTTTTGAAATTTCTCTTTTTACATCAGTAATTCCAGGAACATTTCTTAATCTTGCTGCACTAGCTTCTGTTAATGCTCTGAAATAAAGAGTGTCTTTTTTTACATCATCTTTGAAACCAGCACCATCTGTAATGTCTAATTCTCTTAATAAAGATTCAAAATCGATAGGAGTTTTTCCGTCTAAAGCTACTGCATATGAGTATTGTGGTTTTGCTCTTTCTGGTAAAACCAATACTTTTCCGTTGATGTAAACGATTCCGTCTTTTATAGCTAAGCTATCTCCAGGAATACCAACACATCTTTTTACGTAATTTGATTTTTTGTCAATCGGTTTGTCTGCTCTTCTTCCTGAAGTATCAAAAAACCTGTAAACGGTGTCCATTGGCCAGTTGAAAACAACAATGTCTGTTCGTTTTATTTGTTCAAAAGCAGGAAGTCTAAAATAAGGCAATTGTGGCCATTTTAGATATGATTTTTGTTTAGTCATTGGTATAGAGTCATGAACCATTGGCAAAGCAACAGTAGTCATTGGAACTCTAGGACCATAGTTTAGCTTACTTACAAACAAGAAGTCACCAATAAGTAATGATTTCTCTAATGATGAAGTTGGAATTGTGTAAGGCTGTACGATATAGGTGTGAACTAAAGTAGCTACAATTATAGCAAAAAGTAAAGAGCTAACGGTATCAGCAGTTTTAGTTTCTGGAACTAAGCTTCTGTTTGAATTATAAACTAATTTTTGAGTATAATTTACATAATAGATGTAAAAACCGAAAGTTACAAGACCTAGGATTGTATCTAAAGTTGATTTTTTTCCAAATGTTCTTAAGGTTTCAATCCATATTACAGGAAACATAATCAGGTTAATGATCGGGATAAAAAGCAATATTGTCCACCAAGTAGGTCGACCAATAATTTTCATTAGTACGATAGCATTATATACAGGAATTGCTGCTTCCCAACTTTTTCTACCTGCAGCTTGATATAATTTCCAAGTTCCTATAAAGTGAATAACTTGCACTGCTAAGAAGAATACAAACCATAAATATAGTGTCATACTAATTTGTTTTAAAGTTTAAAATATAAATTTTCGACTGATGAATTTTATATTTTTAATATTGTTTTATTTAAAATTCCAAAACATCTTTCATCGTAAAGATACCTTGTTTTCCAGCCAACCATTCTGCTGCCATTACTGCTCCAAGAGCAAAACCTTCGCGATTGTGTGCTGTATGTTTTATTTCTATACTGTCTATTCCTGAGTTGTAAGTTACAGTATGTGTACCAGGTACAGTACCGATTCTTTTAGCTTCGATATGAATCTCCGTAGGTTTAGCTTCGTCTAGAGTCCAATTAGTATAAGTGCTGTTTTCGATTACCCCTTTGGCTAATGAGATAGCTGTTCCGCTTGGAGCATCTAGTTTTTGTGTATGATGGATTTCTTCCATGTCTACTTTGTAACTATCGAATTTAGCCATAATCCTAGCTAAGTGCTCGTTTAGTTCAAAGAAGATGTTTACTCCTAAGCTAAAATTTGAACTAGAGATAAAACCTCCCTTTTTTTCATGGCAAAGAGCAACCATTTCGTCATAATGTTCTAGCCAGCCTGTTGTTCCTGAAACTACAGGAACATTGTTGTTAAAACAATTTGAGATGTTTGCAACTGCAGCAGATGGAACGCTAAAATCGATAGCTACGTTGGCGGTTTCAAGTCCATCATAAGTATTAAATTCATCTTTTTTCAAGACAATTTGATGACCTCTTTCTAAAGCAATTCTTTCGATTACTTGCCCCATTTTTCCGTATCCTAAAAGCGCAATTTTCATTTGTGTATGTGTTATGTTTTAAAAAAATGCAGTGTATGCTATGTTTTTAAAAGTGGTAATTAAAAGTTAGTCCAACGTTTGGTCTTAATGTTACATCGTCGGGGTAAATTTCTGGACGTAACGATAGTCTTTCGTTAACATTAAATTGAATTAATGCTGCGTCGACATTTGCATCTATTATATTTAAAACATAAAAGCCCAAGGTTACTAGGGCAGATAAATCTCGATTACGTTGATAGAATTTTTGACCTGCAATAAGTCTGCTATCATCTAGATATTGAAAGTCGTCATCATTGTAGCCTTCCAATCTTCGTTTGTAAGCATCTCTATATTGATGGTATTTTTTATTGTTATCAATATAGAAATATAAACTTGTTCCGATGGCTCCATAAACAAGGGGGATTTTCCAATATTTTTTATTGTATGCTTGTCCTAAACCTGGTAAAATAGCTGAATAAAAAGCTGCTTTTGCAGGAGTAAGTGGGTCTATATCATTTGATTTTAGGGTATCTTTAGCTACCAAGGCAGCATCTTCTTTTTTTGACTGAGCAAAAATAGTTGTATTTCCTATTAGAAAAAATAATAGACCTATGGGAACTATTTTATTCACTGCTGTTTATTAATTTAATGATTCTGGCAAAGTCTTCTTCTGAGTGGAACGGAATTGTAATTTTTCCCTTTCCATTTCCAGCTACCTTTATATCAACTTTTGCGCCAAAATAATTTGTAAATGTACTTTTTTGCTCTTCTTCAATATCAAATGAAGAAGTATTTGGTTTTCCAGCAGGTTTTGGTTTTAAGCTCTCATGGTAATTTTTTACCAAAGCTTCTGTTTCACGTACAGACAAATTACGACTAACGATCTTTTGATAAATGTCGGTTTGAACATCTAAATCTTCGATGTTTATAATTGCACGTCCATGTCCCATACTAATAAAACCATCACGAATACCAGTTTGAATAATCGGGTCTAGTTTTAAAAGGCGTAAGTAGTTTGCAATTGTAGAACGTTTTTTACCAACACGGTCACTCATTTGTTCTTGAGTTAACTGAATCTCATCGATTAAACGTTGGTAAGAAAGTGCAATCTCTATCGGATCTAAGTCATGACGTTGAATGTTTTCAACCAATGCCATTACTAATGATTCGTTGTCATTTGCAATTCGAATGTATGCAGGTACAGTATTTAAGCCAACTAATGTTGAAGCACGTAAACGACGCTCTCCAGAAATTAGTTGATATTTATTAAAGTCTAATTTTCGAACAGTTATAGGTTGAATCACACCAAGTTCTTTGATAGAAGTGGCTAACTCGCGTAACGATTCTTCATTAAAATTGCTTCGGGGTTGAAACGGATTTATTTCGATAGCACTGATTTCAAGCTCTATGATATTTCCTACAACCTTATCAGCATTTTTATCATCTACGGATTTTATATCGTTTTCCGGGTCTTTTAATAATGCAGACAATCCTCTTCCTAAGGCTTGTTTTTTAATCGCTTTTGTCATAAAAACTATTTACTGTTTTTCTTTATAATTTCTTGAGCCAAGTTGATGTAATTAACAGCTCCTTTACTCGTAGCGTCGTAGTTTATAATGCTTTCACCAAAACTAGGCGCTTCACTTAATTTTACATTTCGTTGAATAACGGTGTCAAAAACCATATCGTTAAAGTGTTTTTGAACCTCTTCAACTACTTGATTTGATAAACGTAATCTTGAATCATACATGGTTAGTAATAATCCTTCAATATCTAAATCTGGGTTGTGAATCTTTTGGATGCTTTTAATCGTGTTTAGTAATTTTCCTAAACCTTCAAGTGCAAAATATTCGCATTGAATTGGAATAACTACTGAGTCAGCCGCAGTTAAAGCATTTAATGTTAAAAGCCCTAATGAAGGTGCACAATCAATAATAATATAATCGTACTCATCTTTAACACTTTCTAATGCTTTTTTTAGCATGTATTCTCTGTTTTCCTTATCGACCAATTCGATTTCGATAGCAACAAGGTCAATGTGAGCCGGAATCACATCAACGTTTGGAGCTGTACATTGAATAATAGCTTCTTTTGGCGTATGACTGTGTTCCAGTATTTGATAGGTTCCAATCTCAACAACTTCTACGTCAATACCAAGTCCTGATGTAGCATTTGCTTGAGGGTCAGCATCAATTAGTAATACTTTTTTTTCTAAAACACCTAATGAGGCTGCAAGATTTACAGATGTTGTAGTCTTTCCAACGCCTCCTTTTTGATTAGCAATCGCAATGATTTTGCCCATTTATTTTCTGAATTTTGAACCGTAAAAATACGATTATTTATGGTTTTTGAAAATCTATTTTGTTAACATTTGTTAAACCTTGATTAATCGTCGTTTGACAGCGTACTATTTTTAAAATAGACATTATTCTTAAAAGACGATTTCAATTTATTTCTTTAAGATTTCCTTTTTTCTATTTGTACTTTGTTTGAAATAATAACTTTTTAGAGGGAGTTGAATATCAATTGATTGTTGTCTAATTATTTGGGAATTAGTCTTTATGATACAAACTTTGTATTACGATTTAAACAAAGATTGTGGTTGGTTAGTTGTTCTTTTTCATGTCTTTTACCAAACTTGTAGTAAAATATAAAATAGCAATTCCGCCAATAATAATGCACATCCACATAAACCAAGATTGTTGCCAGAGTGATTTACTTTGAATTGTTGCATTGGTTGCTGCTGTATGAGTTATTTCAGAAACTGAAGTTTCAGGCAAATTGGTTGAAATGTTGTTTTGAAAATTGGAAAGATCATATTGTGGTTCGCTCAATTTTGCATTTCCAGTTTTGATGGTGTATGCTTCATTTGCATTTAAGCTTGTAATAATAGAAACAGGTATTTGATAGAATCTTATTTCTGCAATTTTCAATGATGGGTTGTCCTGATTGTCGATAGAGATATACAATTCCTTCTCGAATATTTGTGGAACACTAAAGATGTTGTTTGTGTCTGAATTTAATTCAAAATAAGTAATGTTATCGTTGTAAGTTTCTGTTTTACGTTTGTTTTTTCGAGTTGCAATTTTATAAATCGTTGCTTCTCGTTTGTAAAACGTAGGCTTTGAAATGTCAAAAGCAATTTGGTTTATTATTTGCGGTGCATCAAAAACAACGTGAATTCTTGTTTTCTTTTCAGAAGCAAGTTGAGTTATTGAACTACTTTGTGGAATGATCTCCTGTAGAGAATTGCTTTTAATTTGTTGACTGAAATTCCCAACTTTCAGAATGTTTATTGGCAATGTTTTTTTATCATCAAAATCTATTTTTAAAAAACGATAGGCTGAAAGCGGAAATGATATGGTTTTGATTACAGATGTCTTATCTGTACTATTTAAATCATATAGTTTTTGAGAACTGGTTAATCCGAACCATTCTTTTTGGTTATCACTTCCTGAAACGCTGTATGTTTTTGTCACATCAGAGTTGGTAATAAATAATGAAATCTGATTGATGCTTTCTGTTGAAGGGTTGGCAATGACAATAGAAGTGTTTTTATTTGGGACAACAGTTTTAGATACAAGTTCATATTCTTCAAATGAATTAGAAAGCGTTTCTTTTTTATTTTGAACAATGAAATAAGGAACTTCTATTCCTTTAGAATCAAATATTCTGAAATCGCTTAAATCTTCTTTGGATGCTGAACGTATAGCGGAAGGCAAAACGATTTTGGTTAAGCCAGTTGTTGTTACTGCTTTTACTTTTGCAGTAGTATTGTACTGTGCAAACGAAAAGTTTACTAAGAATAATAGAAATAAAAATTTAGTTGGTTTCATCAGTTTCATTGGGTTTGTTTTCATCTATAACAAGCACTTTTATCTTTTGATAAACAAAAGAAATAACCAGAATCAATATACCTAATAATATAAACGATATGATTTTTCCAGTTTCAGAAATGTTGCTAATGTCGTATACAAACAGTTTTACAATTGTTAGTCCAAGCAGTGTCAAAGCGATTATTCGAATTGTCTTGGCTTGTTTTTTTATTCCTACAATAAGAAAAACAAACGCTAGAATTCCCCAAAGAATTGGAAAGCCAGTTTTAATTATTTTAGTTCTACTTAAATCTATTGTGTCTTCGGCAAGAGTTTGTCTAATATATCCTAGATCTGTTTTGTATGTCGCATACAAATTACTTGCCTGAATTTGATTTGTTGTTATTGGTGCGTCCATGAATAACAATCCATGAAGCATTAGTTCAGTACTTGCAATATAAATTAAAATAAAGGCAGCTACCCAAGTGTATATTTTATTGCTGAATAATTTTGAAGTGTGTTTTGCAGTGTTTATTTGGTACAAAAGATATCCAAAATAAATAATTAATAGCAAAGAAACATAATGCAGGTAAAAAGCAAAAGGGGTCCCAGTTCCAGTACTTATGATTTCTTCATGTTCGTTAAAGGCATAGTTAGAGAACCAAAATGTAAATAGAATAATATTGATAACAGCAATTAATGTTGCACCTTGATAGTTAGAATAAGTTTTCTTTTTTGCTAAATAACCAGCTACTATTGCAAAGAACAATAGATGATATACTACTGTAAATGTAGCAGCTGTATTTAAACTTTCGAAATTGTAATTAGATTGGTGTATTACTTCAAGCATTCCAACAAAATAGGCAATTACAAGACCTACGCCTAAAGCGAATTTTCTGTATTTTTCTGGATTGAAAACAAAGCTTAGCATCTCAGTGTTTTCAGTTTCTGATTTTAATAAATAGTAGATTGCAAATAAAGATGCCATCGCAAATAACCCTGTGAGAAATATAGGATTGATGATGATATTTAAAGCGATGTTGCTTTCATAATATTTGCCCCAATCCATTACCAAACTTACTACCATTAAAGTGTGAACAATTACAGAGCCAAATCGGTAGCTTATAACTTTTGATTTTTGCGACAGCCATAATAACAAGACAGCTTCGGCAGCCCAAAATAAAGTAATATAGTTTCCTTTAAACTGAATTGGTATTGCTAGTGTTGTAAACGTAAGGGTTAGACCAATTAGTAGGTAAACTGCTTTTTTGTCTAAGCCAAATTTTTTGTATAAAAGCCAAGCATAGATCAAGTTTAGCAATGCAATTGTGGTTGTAAATAAACCTTTTAATTCAGGGTGGAAATCATTCAAAATTGCCATTCCTGCTGCATAGAATAAGAATGTATTACTCGCTAAAATGGTTAGTTGAGCTGGAGAGAATTCGCCTTTTGTTCTTATGTTATTGATAATATTCATTAAAATAAAAATGAAATAGAAAGCAAAGCCAAATAAAAATGCTCCTAAGTAATGGGGATTCTCACTGGTTAAGTCCTTAACAAGCCAGCCTGCATAGAGTATCACAGTAAATACATAAGCAAGTATGTTTACTAGATTCCATTTTTTATGATAAGCTAAAGCAAGAATTCCAATATTTAAGATAATAATATAAGTAAACAAGACAATATAATTTCCTTCTCCAGTGCTAACCATAAATGGTACAGCAAATCCACCTATTAAAGAAAGAACTGCGAGTTCAATTCGGTTATAAGATAATGATATAAGAGCACTAAAGGCTGTAATTGCTACCATTATACTAAATGCTACGCTTTGGCTGAATAAATGGTAACTATGAAAAGCAATGCCAATTGTAAAATAGAATATAGCAATTGCACCAGCTACAATAACGGAGCTAAAAGCAGCATAGTTCTTGCGTAATTTATGAGCAACTCCCATTACCAATACACCACATAAAACGCCTATTCCTACTCGTGCAGGTTCGTTTATCCAATCTTTGTCAATGGCATATTTAACAAAATAACTAATTCCTAGAACAAGAATTAGGATTCCAATTTTGTTGATTAAGTTTTCACCAATAAATTTTTCTAAATCAGGATTTTGTTCTTTAAATTTCTCCCAGAAAGATTTTCTTGGAGGAAGCGGAACGTAAGGTTTAGGTTCTATTTTAGGTTCAGCTGGTTTAGGTGAATCTTCGGCAGGATGAGAGAGAGTGATATCGGCCAGTTGTTTTTCAAGAACTGGTTCTTCAATAATTTCTTCTTTTATGGTTTCAAGAGAAGGAGGTTTTATCTCCTCAGCAATTATAGTAGGTTTCTCTTCTTCCTTTATAATAGGAATAGGAGCAACAGGGATTGTTTCTGTTTGTTTATCTATCGTTTTTAGAAGGTCTAGTTTTTTACTAAGAGACGAAATATTATCTTCGATTTGATTAAATCTTTTAGTGAGATCTTTGTGTGTGTAGGCTAAGTAGCCTAATATTAGTATTAAGTGAAAATATTCCATAAACAAATAAATAAAATGTTGTGCGCGGTAAATATAATAACATTTTGATAGTGTTAAAGTGTTTTGGTAGTTTTTATCTGTATAAAAGAGAATGCTGGAACATAAAAAAAGTCTTTTCATGAATTTGAAAAGACTTTTGTCGATATGATGGGGTTAATCGCTATTTAGGCTTTAAAAGCAAAAGCAGACAAGTTTTTTATAATCTATTTGACCCTTTGATTGTTACGGAGCAATTTTTGTAAAATCTTGACAAGGGTAATATATTTTGTGAATTATAACTAATACTATGTTATTTGTTATAATTGATTTTGATAACTTATTTTATTAGAATCTGTTTTAGTTTCTTCTTTAAGATATGTAATGAAAGCTAGGGGTGACAAACCTGTAATTTTTTTGAAAGTAATGGTAAAACGGCTATGAGATGAAAAACCACATTTTTCACCTAGGTAGCTGATTTTGTATTTAAGAAAATTAGGATCAGCTTGTAGGCGGTCTACAATATAATTAATCCTTAGTTCATTGATATAACCAGCAAAATCTTTTTCTTTGTGTTTGTTGATTACATAGGATAAATAGCGGTGATTGATACCTAGTTCAGCTGCCATTACATTCAATGAGGTCTCTTTTCCTAAATAATATTCTTGCTGTTCTAATTCTTGTATCTTTTTTAAAATACTTTCTTCCGTTTCTTGAGACATGTATTCTTTGGCTGTATCTTTTTTAGGTTCACAGTCAATTTGAGTGACTACTGATGTGGTCTGGAGTGGTATATCTTTCTTTGTGATATAATCCTTGAATTTTCTATAGTCCTGTTTTCTTTTATAAGAATAAATTCCTAATGTAACTAGAATTGCTAAAATGCAAATAGTAAGAATAATGAAATTGATTTTTTGATGTTTTGAGACGTTGGTCTTTTCTTTGGCGTGTAGTGTAGAAATTAGATTATCTGCAATGAGCTTGCGGTTGCCTTCTTCATTATCCTTTAATTCATTGTACTTTTCACTGTAAAAGACATATTTTTGGTTGTTTTTTGTTTGTTTATAGTATTCTAAAAGAGAATTGTAGACCTCATGTCGTAAAGTGTAAAACTTAGAGGTTTCTGCTATTTCCTCAGCTTTGATATAGTTTTCCTTAGCCTTTGGGTATTCTTTATATGCAGTATAAACATTTCCCAAGCCATTATAGATGAATCCTTTTAAAGGGCTCTCTGGCGATTGAGATTCACTAAGTAGTTTTTGAGCTTTTTCATAGATAATTAGTGCTGAATCTATTTGATGCATTGCAAGATAGTTTTTGGCTATGACTTCGTTGTTTACAGCCAAATGAAAAGGTTTATCTATGTTGAGACTTATTTTTTCAAATAGTTTGTTTCCCTTTTTAAGATATGTATTGGCTTTGTTATAATTATGATCATCTATTTCATAATAGGATAGTTCTTGATATAGGTTTCCCTGAAACCGATACATTTCATCCTTGTCTTTTATTTTTTTACTTGAATTAAGTGCTTTTTCTAAAAATGTTTTGCCCAAACTTGGAACACCAATCTCGCGATGGAGTGTAGATAAGAATCCATTGATACGTGATAACATTGCATAATTTTTGTCAATTGTTGCTAAGCTATCAGCTTTCATTAGTGAGCGTATGGCTTCATTGTTAATGTCATATTGTCGCAGAACCGTAGCTCTGAGCATGCAGGCATTGATGCGTTGGGAATTATTTTTGGAAATTCTGTATAATAAATTCGTGTTGGTGAGTGCTTTTTTGGGATTTGTACTCACTAATACTTGGGCAGTTTCTGAATAAATTTTATCGTATTCGGAGTCCAGTGCGTAGCATTGAAAATGTAATAAATTAACAATTATACAGTAGAATAGTAATTTTAGGCGCATACGGGGGAGGGATAGATTAAACGAGTTTTAGATATTATATATGTGTCAAATGGTGGGGTGTTTTGTGAATGTTGTTTTTATTTAAGAAAGGGACAATTTAATGATTCTTTTAAGTTGATACAAATAGACGTTATGAATATTTTCATCTTAGAAGTTTGATTTTTGAATGCTTTCTTTCAGCGTATTTTGTGGAAGAAAAGTTTAATAAATAGGGGCGTTATTTTACTTAGCTCTTTTACGGAAAATACTTCACAAAGCTACCTAATGAAAACGTTTAAAATGCTTTATTTTTTTACGTATTGCGCAAAACAAACAATATTAAGGTGAAATTTTAAGAAAATTTTACTTTTTAATGTAAAATTCGTGTTAAAACAAAAGGTGGTTAGTGCGGTTTGATGTTTATGGGAATATATTTTTATAAAATTTCTTTGTTTTCTAGGACAAAACAGCATTTTACATGATGTAAATTAACTATTAAGAGTTTGCTTTTTTTCAAATTACGCAATAAAAAAACAGTAAGTTTTGTAAAATGGAATGCGATTTATTTTCTTCGTTAAAATAGAATTCTAAAAATTGTAAAGCTCAAAATGGAGTGGTAATGAAAAGTAGAAATAGTCTAATGGGGAGTGATTCTAGATCATCAAAAGAAATTACTCAACTAATAGAAAGTTGTAATGAAGTTTAATAAAAAACTTTTCATATGAAAGGAATAACAGTAGCTCAAAAAGTAAAATTGTTTTGTGATCAAGATGATTTAGGGGAACAAGAAATTTTTATTAGTGTAGACGACCATTGTGGAATTTGGATGAACATTTGTCATAATGGATGTGAGATCTCTCTTAGTTTAGCCAATTGGGAAAAATTAATAGCATTATCTAAAATTGCCAAATCTAAAATTATTGGGTCTAAAATTTCTAATACTCGATAACCTTCAAAAAAGATTTTTTCTATAAAAGTTTCAATTCAATAGAAGAAGAGAATGGTTTAATGATGTAGATAGTTGGGAATTACTATTGTGTCAAAGAATATTTAAAACGGAAATACCAGCCTTAGGGTACCGAAATGTAGTTTTGTTGGTCTTTCAAGCAGCGTATTATTTGTAATGTCATTAGAAGATCTTTTTATTGCTATTTTCTTTGAGATAGAAATACTAAAATTATGTCTTAAGAAGAATTGAAATTTTTTTGAAGTGAAAGTATCTGGTTCATTTAATGCAGCCAGATTTTTTTTGAATTAATGATTGTAACAGTACTAAGCTTCTGATAATTCTTTTAGCTTGAATTCGTATCAATTTTCTCTAACTCTCTTTTAAATTTTAAGCATTGATAGTTTAAAATTAAAGTTTCCATCCTAAGCATATAACAAGGAATTACAAATTTCTATTAATGATGATTTTTGAAATCCCATCGCCATTTTTCAATAAATCCATGTGCTAACTATAGCAAAAAAAGCCCTTTTATTGTCTTAAAAGTGGTCTAAAGCCTTAATATGTTGGGAAAAAAAATCTTAGTAAATTTTGTTAAAACACTGGTTGTTAGTTGTTTGAATTTTGCTCATTGGAGTAAATAATTTCTTTTTTACGTAATTGATAAAGAGTTCCAATGTTTTCTTGTTCTACAAATCATAAGCTTTGTACGCATATTACGAACAACTATAATGTTGAATAAAAATGCAGTAAAATGATAAAAATTATTAATTCAAAATGTAAAGTTTAAACTATGCAAACTATGATGAAGTATTTTTTGTTTTTCAACTTTCTTATAATAAGTTTTCAGGTTGGAGCACAAAATGAGAGGAGTAATGATAATTATTTTAATGGGGGAGCGAATAGGCAATTCTATAAGATAATTTCATTTGGAGAGAAGATCGATTTTGGAAATCTCGATTCTTCGGTTAGATGGACAATCATAAATTCGAAAGAGAGAATTGCTGTGACTTTAACGGGAAGTCAGATTAATGATTATGTATTTCAAGAGCCTGGTGAATATGAAATAAAATTCATTGAAATCAAAAACAATAATGAAGAATGCAACCATCCTCTGTTTAAGGATAAAATGATTGTAAAGGTGAGCCCTGTGAAATTATCATTCGATTTTTCGAAAATAAAATTTGCAGAAAAGCTAGAAAGAGGACGGAATTATGAAGATTTTATAATCAGTATCCCAGTAAAAATTTCAACAAAAGATAATTCGATTGCAAATTTAACAGCACCAGCTTTATCAATAACAGGAATAGGGACTTCGCTAACAGCCAAAGCACTAAATGAAACAATTGAGATTAAAAATGGAGTCCAATTGTTCAAGTACAAAGTATCGGGAGGTATATCTAAGGAAACATACCTAATGTTCGATTTCTATGACTTCAATAGTCAGGTTCAAACCTATAATCTTCGTCAATTAATAAATTAATTAATAGTGTTAGTTATGATAAAAGACTACTCAGCAACTAAACCAATGCGGAATTTCAAATATTTAATATGTTTATTTTTCATGTTGTTCCTGTTTATCCATACGGCAAATTCACAGTGTTCTTCACCGCCAGTAGGATGTCCAAATACAGATTTGTCAAACTTCGGAGTTGATTCGGATAATAATGCAACGACAATAGAATATGATAATTTTATCTCTTCTTTTCATACCACGATTGTAAGAACTTCAGATGGGTCTTTACAGACTTGGGGTGAGAATGTAGCAAATGATGGAGTTGCTAATGTATTGGCACCATTGACAATTAACGTTACAAATTTTCCTGCATTGGGAACAGCGATTCCTCTAAAGGCAGGTTTGGGAAGTAATTCTGCAAATAATGTTCAGGGAATTATTTTGGCAACCGATGGATTATATGCATGGTCCAAAGAAGGAATTGTTTTGGATGCATCTATTACTTCGAGTACAACATTTCAGAAAATAGCAATTCAAGGAAATGCAAACGGATTGCCGACAGGAGTGAATCCAGGTGATGTTAAAATGATATTCGCTACTTATCAAACACTTGCTATTACAACTTGTAGTGGGGATGTTTGGGTGATTTCTCAAAATGCTAATACAAGAGGTAATGGAGGTGTCGGGGATGCCTTAACTTGGTATAAAGTCACTACTGCTACAGCGGGAAATCCATTTTTAGATAATGTGGTTGCCTGTAGAGGAAACGTTAATGGCTTAATGGCATTAAAATCTGATGGTACAGTATATGTTTGGGGGGAAAATGTATTGTTAGGAAATAATTCAGCAATCATTCCAATTCAAAACAGAGCAACCCAAATGACTTTGCCTTCAGGAGTAATACCAAAAATGATTGGATCTACTGGAAGTGTTACTAGTAGATCATACTATATTTTGTCAACTGATGAAAATTTATATGCATTAGGAAAGAATTCATCAAGACAATTAGGAGATTGGACAACAACTGACAGATTAAGCTGGGTACAACCACGTTATACGTCGGCTGCAGGTCCAGTTATGAATAATGTCAAATGGTTTAGTTCACAAGAACATGATAGACAATATGCTAGTGTAAATATTATCAATAGTGCGAAAAATCTTTATGCTTTTGGTGATAATAATAATTCTTTATTAGGGACAGTAGCAGATCCTGCTAATCCTGTTATGCCTAATGGAATTTCTATTACGGACAATATTTTAGCTGTTGAAACCGGTGGACATACCTCTATGATTGTGAGAAAATGTGATCTTAAGTTTGGTTATGCAGGACACAGAATTAGAGGAAGTATGGGAGATGGTACTAATGCTAGTACTACAGAAGCTAGTTATAATTTTGCTACAGCTGCCGTGCAAATTTGTGGAGTAGAATCTTTACCAGTTATACAACCCGTCACAACAGGAGGGGGACCTAATTCTAATTATTGTACTGGATCTTCAGTACTATTGGAACCATCTCCGGCTGGAGGTACATTGACAGTTTTAAGTGGACCAGGTAATTTGGTGGCAAATACTTTAAATTTTACAGGAGTAGGTGTCGTTAAAGTTCAGTATTCGGTAGCTACAGATTGTGGTGGTACATCAGTTACCACTAAAGATTTTCAAACAGAAAGTTGTAACGCTGATTTAAAAATCATAAAAGTGTCAAGCAATGCTACTCCAAATGTGGGTAGTAATGTAACTTTTACCATCACTGCATCAAACGCAGGACCAAGTGATGCAACAGGAGTATCAGTTAGTGATGTACTTCCAGCAGGGTATACCTTTGTTAGTGCAACACCATCAACAGGAACTTGGTCAGCACCAAATTGGACAATAGGCAACCTAGCCAATGGAGGAAGTGCTACTTTAGCGATAGTTGCTACCGTAAATGCAACAGGTTCGTATTCCAATACAGCAACGATAACAGGAACCGAACCAGATCCAACACCAGGAGACAATACATCGACAACCGTTCCTACGCCAAAACCACAAAGCAATCTTGCCGTGGTGAAAACTGTAAACAACGCGACTCCAAATGTGGGTAGTAATGTAACTTTTACCATCACTGCATCAAACGCAGGACCAAGTGATGCAACAGGAGTATCCGTTAGTGATGTACTTCCAGCAGGGTATACCTTTGTTAGTGCAACACCATCAACAGGAACTTGGTCAGCACCAAATTGGACAATAGGCAATCTAGCCAATGGAGGAAGTGCTACTTTAGCGATAGTTGCTACCGTAAATGCAACAGGTTCGTATTCCAATACAGCAACGATAACAGGAACCGAACCAGATCCAACACCAGGAGACAATACATCGACAACCGTTCCTACGCCAAAACCACAAAGCAATCTTGCCGTGGTGAAAACTGTAAACAACGCGACTCCAAATGTGGGTAGTAATGTAACTTTTACCATCACTGCATCAAACGCAGGACCAAGTGATGCAACAGGAGTATCCGTTAGTGATGTACTTCCAGCAGGGTATACCTTTGTTAGTGCTACACCATCAACAGGAACTTGGTCAGCACCAAATTGGACAATAGGCAACCTAGCCAATGGAGGAAGTGCTACTTTAGCTATTGTAGCTACAGTAAACGCAACAGGTTCGTATTCCAATACGGCAACCATAACAGGTACCGAACCAGATCCAACACCAGGAGACAATACATCGACAACCGTTCCTACACCAAAACCACAAAGCAATCTTGCTGTGGTAAAAACTGTAAATAACGCGACTCCAAATGTGGGTAGTAATGTAACTTTTACCATCACTGCATCAAACGCAGGACCAAGTGATGCAACAGGAGTATCCGTTAGTGATGTACTTCCAGCAGGGTATACCTTTGTTAGTGCTACACCATCAACAGGAACTTGGTCAGCACCAAACTGGACAATAGGCAATCTAGCCAATGGAGGAAGTGCTACTTTAGCTATTGTAGCTACAGTAAACGCAACAGGTTCGTATTCCAATACAGCAACAATAACTGGTACCGAACCAGATCCAACGCCAGGAGACAATACATCGACAACCGTTCCTACGCCAAAACCACAGAGCAATCTTGCCGTGGTGAAAACTGTAAACAACGCTACTCCAAACGTAGGTAGTAATGTAACTTTTACTATTACGGCATCAAATGCAGGACCAAGTGATGCAACAGGAGTGTCAGTTAGTGATGTACTTCCAGCAGGGTATACCTTTGTTAGTGCAACACCATCAACAGGAACTTGGTCGGCACCAAATTGGACAATAGGCAATCTAACCAATGGAGGAAGTGTGACTTTAGCTATTGTAGCTACAGTAAACGCAACAGGTTCGTATTCCAATACGGCAACGATAACAGGAACAGAACCAGATCCAACACCAGGAGATAATACATCAACAACCGTTCCTACGCCAAAACCACAAAGCAATCTTGCCGTGGTGAAAACTGTAAACAACGCTACTCCAAACGTGGGTAGTAATGTAACTTTTACCATCACTGCATCAAACGCAGGACCAAGTGATGCAACAGGAGTATCAGTTAGTGATGTACTTCCAGCAGGGTATACCTTTGTTAGTGCAACACCATCAACAGGAACTTGGTCAGCACCAAACTGGACAATAGGCAATCTAGCCAATGGAGGAAGTGCTACTTTAGCTATTGTAGCTACAGTAAACGCAACAGGTTCGTATTCCAATACGGCAACCATAACAGGTACCGAACCAGATCCAACACCAGGAGACAATACATCGACAACCGTTCCTACACCAAAACCACAAAGCAATCTTGCTGTGGTGAAAACCGTAAATAATGCTACTCCAAATGTGGGTAGTAATGTAACTTTCACTATTACTGCCTCAAACGCAGGACCAAGTGATGCAACAGGAGTGTCAGTTAGTGATGTACTTCCAGCAGGGTATACCTTTGTTAGTGCTACACCATCAACAGGAACTTGGTCAGCACCAAACTGGACAATAGGCAATCTAGCCAATGGAGGAAGTGTGACTTTAGCTATAGTTGCTACCGTAAACGCAACAGGTTCGTATTCCAATACGGCAACGATAACAGGAACAGAACCAGATCCAACACCAGGAGACAATACATCGACAACCGTTCCTACACCAAAACCACAAAGCAATCTTGCTGTGGTAAAAACTGTAAATAACGCGACTCCAAATGTGGGTAGTAATGTAACTTTTACCATCACTGCATCAAACGCAGGACCAAGTGATGCAACAGGAGTATCCGTTAGTGATGTACTTCCAGCAGGGTATACCTTTGTTAGTGCTACACCATCAACAGGAACTTGGTCAGCACCAAATTGGACAATAGGCAACCTAGCCAATGGAGGAAGTGCTACTTTAGCGATAGTTGCTACCGTAAATGCAACAGGTTCGTATTCCAATACAGCAACGATAACAGGAACCGAACCAGATCCAACACCAGGAGACAATACATCGACAACCGTTCCTACGCCAAAACCACAAAGCAATCTTGCCGTGGTGAAAACTGTAAACAACGCGACTCCAAATGTGGGTAGTAATGTAACTTTTACCATCACTGCATCAAACGCAGGACCAAGTGATGCAACAGGAGTATCCGTTAGTGATGTACTTCCAGCAGGGTATACCTTTGTTAGTGCAACACCATCAACAGGAACTTGGTCAGCACCAAATTGGACAATAGGCAACCTAGCCAATGGAGGAAGTGCTACTTTAGCGATAGTTGCTACCGTAAATGCAACAGGTTCGTATTCCAATACAGCAACGATAACAGGAACCGAACCAGATCCAACACCAGGAGACAATACATCGACAACCGTTCCTACGCCAAAACCACAAAGCAATCTTGCCGTGGTGAAAACTGTAAACAACGCGACTCCAAATGTGGGTAGTAATGTAACTTTTACCATCACTGCATCAAACGCAGGACCAAGTGATGCAACAGGAGTATCCGTTAGTGATGTACTTCCAGCAGGGTATACCTTTGTTAGTGCTACACCATCAACAGGAACTTGGTCAGCACCAAATTGGACAATAGGCAACCTAGCCAATGGAGGAAGTGCTACTTTAGCTATTGTAGCTACAGTAAACGCAACAGGTTCGTATTCCAATACGGCAACCATAACAGGTACCGAACCAGATCCAACACCAGGAGACAATACATCGACAACCGTTCCTACACCAAAACCACAAAGCAATCTTGCTGTGGTAAAAACTGTAAATAACGCGACTCCAAATGTGGGTAGTAATGTAACTTTTACCATCACTGCATCAAACGCAGGACCAAGTGATGCAACAGGAGTATCCGTTAGTGATGTACTTCCAGCAGGGTATACCTTTGTTAGTGCTACACCATCAACAGGAACTTGGTCAGCACCAAATTGGACAATAGGCAATCTAGCCAATGGAGGAAGTGCTACTTTAGCTATTGTAGCTACAGTAAACGCAACAGGTTCGTATTCCAATACGGCAACCATAACAGGTACCGAACCAGATCCAACACCAGGAGACAATACATCGACAACCGTTCCTACACCAAAACCACAAAGCAATCTTGCTGTGGTGAAAACCGTAAATAATGCTACTCCAAATGTGGGTAGTAATGTAACTTTCACTATTACTGCCTCAAACGCAGGACCAAGTGATGCAACAGGAGTGTCAGTTAGTGATGTACTTCCAGCAGGGTATACCTTTGTTAGTGCTACACCATCAACAGGAACTTGGTCAGCACCAAACTGGACAATAGGCAATCTAGCCAATGGAGGAAGTGTGACTTTAGCTATAGTTGCTACCGTAAACGCAACAGGTTCGTATTCCAATACGGCAACGATAACAGGAACAGAACCAGATCCAACACCAGGAGACAATACATCGACAACCGTTCCTACACCAAAACCACAAAGCAATCTTGCTGTGGTAAAAACTGTAAATAACGCGACTCCAAATGTGGGTAGTAATGTAACTTTTACCATCACTGCATCAAACGCAGGACCAAGTGATGCAACAGGAGTATCCGTTAGTGATGTACTTCCAGCAGGGTATACCTTTGTTAGTGCTACACCATCAACAGGAACTTGGTCAGCACCAAATTGGACAATAGGCAATCTAGCCAATGGAGGAAGTGCTACTTTAGCTATTGTAGCTACAGTAAACGCAACAGGTTCGTATTCCAATACGGCAACCATAACAGGTACCGAACCAGATCCAACACCAGGAGACAATACATCGACAACCGTTCCTACACCAAAACCACAAAGCAATCTTGCTGTGGTGAAAACCGTAAATAATGCTACTCCAAATGTGGGTAGTAATGTAACTTTCACTATTACTGCCTCAAACGCAGGACCAAGTGATGCAACAGGAGTATCAGTTAGTGATGTACTTCCAGCGGGGTATACCTTTGTTAGTGCAACACCATCAACAGGAACTTGGTCAGCACCAAACTGGACAATAGGCAACTTAGCCAATGGAGGAAGTGCGACTTTAGTCATAGTTGCTACCGTAAACGCAACAGGTTCGTATTCCAATACGGCAATTATAACAGGTACCGAAGCAGATCCAATATTAGGTGATAATATATCTACAATAGTTCCTAAACCCATAAGTATTATTAATGCGGTAACAGAAACAGAGGGGCCTATCAATGGTAGTGCAGGTGGAACAACTCGATCATTAATAGATAATGATACTTTAGATGGTAGAACGGTAGTAATTGGAGTTAATTCAGGTCATGTAGTACTTACTCTAGTAAGTATTCCTGCAGGATTAACACTAAATCCTGACGGTACAGTAACTGTAGGATTGAATACACCAGCAGGTTTTTATGATGTTCAATATACAATTTGTGAAGTAAGTAATCCAGGAAATTGTGCTACGATAACAAGTGTTGTTCATGTTGTGGGAGCACATGTAGATGCAAACGATGATTCAGCTACTATAATATCAGGATCTACTGGGACAACTGGAATCATCAACATCTTTGAAAATGATACATTAAATGGAAGTCCAACAGGATTAAGTGAAGTTACACTTACAGTTGATACTCCAGACGCAACAGGACATATTGTATTAAATGCAGATGGCAAAGTTGATTTGGCACCAGGAACACCAGCGGGAACTTATCAGATAACATATACTATTTGTGAGAAATTAAATCCTGTGAATTGTTCAACTGCTGTGGTAACAGTTATTGTTAATACCATTGAAGATATTGATATCTATACTCATGTCACGCCAAACGGTGATGGTGATAATGATGTATTCTATATAGATGGAATAACTAAGTTTCCTAATAATACTGTTGAAATTTATAACAGATGGGGAGTTCTGGTGTATCAGGCCAAAGGATATGACAATGAAACTGTTGCTTTTAATGGAAAATCCAGTGGAAGAACAACAGTAAATGCAAACGATAATCTACCTGAAGGGACTTACTATTATATCGTCAGATATGTGAAAACGGATGGGAATACAAAAGAAAAAGCTGGATACTTATATCTGAACAGATAGATGTTAGGTCTATACAATTTTAAAAAAATGATTATGAAATTAAAATTAATTATATTAGGATTAGTACTCAATGGATTTGTTGTCAACGCCCAACAAGACGCGCAGTACACTCAATATATGTATAATACGGCAAACATTAATCCTGCCTATGCTGGTTCAAGAGGTTGTTTGAGCGCCTTGATAATGCATAGGACACAATGGGTAGGATTAGATGGAGCTCCTGTTACCAATACAGCAGCAATTCATACACCGCTAAGTGCTTCAAAAAAACTAGGCTTAGGAGTGAGTTTTGTCAATGACAGATTGGGACCTTCAGACAATAATATTATCTCACTTGACTTAAGTTACTATGTTCCAACCTCTGAAAGCTTTAAATTGGCTTTCGGGGTTAAGGGAACTGCTGATATGTTTAATGTTGATTTTAACAAGGTAAAATTATTCAACCCTAATGATAATCTCAATCGTAAAGATATTGACAACAGGTTTTCAGGTAATATAGGAGCAGGTGTTTTTTTGTATTCGGATAAAACCTATGTAGGGGTTTCAGTACCGTACTTTTTGGAGAATAACTATTATGATAATGACATTCAATATGTTGCCAGTGAACGCATGCACTACTATGTGATGGCAGGACATGTTTTTGATTTGGGAGGAGATACTAAATTCAAACCGTCTATTTTAAGTAAGGTAGTCAAAGGGGCTCCTCTGCAGGTAGATCTTTCGGCTAATTTTTTATTCTTCGACAAGCTGACCCTTGGTGCAGCATACAGATGGAGCGCTGCTGTTAGTGCAATGGCAGGTTTTCAAATATCTAATTCATTGATGATCGGTTATGCTTATGATAAAGAAACAACGCGTTTAGGGAATTTTAACTCTGGGTCGCATGAAGTTTTCCTTCGTTATGAATTGTTTAAAAAATATGATAAAGTAGTCTCTCCTAGATTCTTCTAAAAATAATCAGTATGAAAAAAATTTATTTGATATGTGCTTTGTCCTTTGGATTGCATATGCAGGCACAAGAAGCAAAAATGGCAAAAGGGGAAACCCAATATAATGATTTAGCCTATGTTGATGCAACTCAAACTTATCTTAAAGTGGCTAATAAAGGATATAAGTCAAAAGAATTATTTCAGAAACTGGGAGATTCGTACTATTTTAATGCCAATTTAAAGGAAGCTAATAAATGGTATACGGAACTATTTAATTTTAATGAACCAGTTGAGAACGAATATTATTATCGTTATTCACAAACATTAAAAGCTATAGAGGATTATAAGAAATCAGATCAGATTTTGGATGCGTTTCATAAACTTTCTGTTAGTGATATTCGTGGGAATTTGTATAATCAGCAGAGAGACTATAAGAAAGTTATAGATGCAAATTCTGGTAGATATCAGATTAAAACAACAGGGATAAACACCTCGCAATCGGATTATGGGACTGCTTTTTTTGGGGACAAAGTAGTGTTTTCTACTTCGCGTGATTCCACTGGGTTTGCAAAGATACAGACCAAATGGACGAATCAATCTTTTACTAATTTTTACATTTCAAACAGAACAGATGATAATGATTTAGCTAATCCGAAACGTTTTTCAAAAGTGATTAATTCAAAATTCCATGAAGATACTCCAGTATTTACTAAAGATTTGAAAACGGTATATTTTACAAGAAATAACTTTACTGATGGGAAAGTTGGAAAGGATGAAAAACAAGTAATTAATCTGAAACTTTATAAGGCAATTTTACAAGATGGAAAATGGGAAGATGTTGTGGAATTACCATTTAATAATGATTCTTATAGTGTTGCCCATCCAGCTTTAAGTCCTGATGAAAAGACTTTATATTTTGCTTCGAACATGCCTGGTACAAAAGGGCAATCGGATATTTTTAGAGTAAGTATCTTAGGAGATAATCAATATAGTGAACCAGAGAATCTTTCAGGGGGTATTAATACAGAAGCTAGAGAAACATTTCCTTTTATTACTAAAGACAACGAATTGTATTTTGCTTCTGATGGACATCAGGGATTAGGAGGGTTAGATGTTTTTGTAACTAAAATTAAACCTGATGGCACGATTGGCAAAATTGTAAATTTAGGAGCACCTCTTAATGGACCGATGGATGACTTTGCTTTTATAATTGATAATGCAACAAGAAAAGGGTATTTCTCTTCTAATAGAACAGGTGGTAAAGGAAGAGATGATATTTATAGTTTCATTGAGGATAAACCTTTGGCTTTGGATTGTACAAGTGAACTTACAGGTATTGTAACTGACAAGGAAACAGGAAATATTTTGCCGGGATCTTTAGTTTCTCTATTTGATGAAAAGTTTAATTTGATTTCTAAAATGACTGCTGATGATAAGGCTGCTTATAAATTTATGGCTAATTGTGGTCAGAAATATTATGTTAGAGCAGAGAAAACGGATTATGATACAAATGAGCAAAGTGTTGTAATTCCTGAATCAGGTGCTAAGAAGGATGTTCCTTTGGCTATCACTAAGAAAATTAAAGAAATTAAGGTCGGAACAGATTTGGCAAAAACACTCAATATTAAGATGATTTATTTTGATCTTGATAAGTTCAATATTCGTAAAGATGCACAGGCTGATTTGGCAAAAATTGTTGAAATCATGAAAGAGTATCCAACGATGAGAGTAGATGTAAGATCACATACAGATAGTCGTCAAACCAATGCATATAATGATAGATTGTCAAATGCAAGAGCAAAATCAACAATTGCTTGGCTTGTCAAAAATGGAATTGCAAAAGAAAGACTTTCAGGAAAAGGATATGGTGAAACACAATTGGTAAATGGTTGTGCAGATGGAGTGGATTGTTCAGAAGAAGAGCATCAGTTAAACAGACGCAGTGAGTTTATTATTTTGAATATGTAAGCTCAGTTTATTTTAGAATAAGTTCAGAAAGGCATTAACAACTGTTTTTCTGAACTTTTGTTTAATACATTAAAGGATTCTTTTTTTAAAGTAGATGGTGTCCTTAATTTTTATGAAAACAAAATGGGTAGTCGAATGGGTTCCATTTTATTTGTTACAATTTGGGTTAAATAAAAAAATCCCCTTAAATCTTATGATTTAAGGGGATTTGACATTCTGTCTATAAAAAGACTTTTGTCGGGGTGGCAGGATTCGAACCTGCGGCCTCCTGCTCCCAAAGCAGGCGCGATAACCGGGCTACGCTACACCCCGAAAGCGGGTGCAAAGATAGACAAATTATTTCCTTATCCAAGCGTTTTTGTAAAATAAATAAAATTTATTTTGGTATAGTTATTTAGGATTTATTTAAGTCGCTAATTTTTAGAATAAAGTATACATTTGTATTTCAGAAAAAATAAAATTATGTCAGACACAATCGAAAAAATTAAATGCCTAATTATAGGTTCTGGACCTGCAGGTTATACTGCAGCTATATATGCCGCCAGAGCTAATATGAATCCAGTTTTATATCAAGGAATGCAACCTGGAGGACAATTAACAACTACAAACGAAGTTGAAAACTTCCCAGGATACGTTGATGGAGTTACAGGTCCAGAAATGATGATACAATTACAAAAGCAAGCAGAACGTTTTGGAGCTGATATCCGTGATGGATGGGCTACCAAAGTTGATTTTTCTGGAGATATACATAAAGTATGGATTAATGATACTATCGAATTACATTGCGAAACAGTAATTATTTCTACTGGAGCATCTGCTAAATATCTTGGATTGCCTTCAGAGCAACATTATTTAAAAATGGGAGGTGGAGTTTCTGCTTGTGCTGTTTGCGACGGATTCTTTTATAGAAACCAAGAAGTTGTAATCGTTGGAGCAGGGGATTCAGCTTGTGAAGAAGCACATTACTTATCTAAACTTTGTAAAAAAGTAACGATGTTAGTAAGAAGTGAGAAATTTAGAGCTTCAAAAATTATGGAAGATCGTGTTCGTAAAACCGAAAATATCGAGATCTTAATGAACCACGATACTGTAGAAGTAATTGGAGACGAACAAGTAGTTACTGCTGTAAAAGCTAAAAACAAAACTACAGGTGAAATTTTTGATATTCCAGCAACAGGATTCTTCGTTGCAATTGGTCACAAACCAAATACAGATATCTTTAAAGACTATTTAACACTTGATGAAACAGGATATATAATCAATACTCCAGGAACATCAAATACTAATGTAGCTGGTGTTTTTGTAGCAGGAGATGCTGCAGATCATGTATACCGTCAAGCAATTACTGCTGCAGGTACAGGATGTATGGCTGCTTTGGATGCTGAAAGATATTTGGCTTCAAAAGACTAAACATAAAGTTTCAAGTTCTCCTTGTTACTTTTGATATAAATAAAAAGTCCCTTTCGTTTGAAAGGGACTTTTTTGTTTTAAATATTTTTCAGTAAAACCTTTGCGAACCTTGCGGTTAATACCCAGTTTTCAGTAACAGTTTCCAGTAAAAAAACTTTTGCGTACCTTGCGGTTAATACTCAGTTTTCAGTAACAGTTTCCAGTAAAACCTTTGCGAACCTTGCGGTTAGTACTCAGTTTTTAGTAACAGTTTTCAGTAAAACCTTTGCGAACCCTGCGGTAATTTTTTTATTTCGATCTTTTAATCAATTTTGCTTCTCCAGTAAAACGGGTAAGATCAATTTTTGGTGTACCTAAAAGTTGTACTTCGGCTTTGTCACCAGCAGCAATAGTAATTGTAGTTTCAGCAAGTAAGCTACAAGTAGAATAGCTTTCGGCAGTAAGATTAGCATTCTTTACTGTGAATTTGTTTCCTGTAAAAGTAGAGTTGTTATCTAGTCTAAAAGTTCCATTTGTAGCAGAACCTTCAATAGCTGCATTTGATTTTTGATACAAATCACATTTAAAATCTGTTGCAACAACCAATGCTTTTAGACCTGCATTTTTGCTTAATTGTACACTTCCATTTTCGGATTTTAAATTCAATTCAGTTTTTGATTTATCATCAGCTATCAAAGCAAATTTCTTAGCGTTTACATTCAAAAATAATTTTGAATAATCTACAGAATTAAAAGTGATATCATCAAGTTGCAGTTCTTGAATAGCGTTTACTACAGTAGTATTTTTTGCAATAACTTTAGTTAAATCCTTAGTGTAAGTTACTCTTACAATTAGTTTTTTAAAGATGCTTGCGTCTTTGGATGTATAAATACGAAGTGCGTTCCCGTTTAAATCCATTCCAATAATCTCATGAAGATTATCGTCGGCTTCGATTTTTATTTCATTTTTCTCTCCACGTTCCAAGTAAACTTCAAGATTGTCATTAACTTCAAGACTACTGAATTCACCTATTTCTTTGGATGCGATGGTTACCGTTTTGGATCCTTTTATCTTTTCCTTTTTTTGTGCGAAAGTTGTCATTGAGGCAACTAAAAGTAGAAGCACTAGCGTGTATTTTTTCATTAAATTTAGTTTTTTACAAATATAAAAAAATCATCCACTTTCGGTGGATGATTAATGTAATTTTAAGGACTATTTAGGATTACTCCTGATTAATACTTCCTCCTGAACTCGATTTTTTATCGATAGATTTTGGTACTGAGTTGTAATAGATATTTCCTCCGCTACTAGCTTCTGCTTTTAAACTTACGATAGGATGTACATGTATTGAAGCTCCGCTTGAAACTTGTGCGTCAATCTCATTTGCCAACATTCTTTTGGCATCGATATCACTTCCGCTAGAAGCAGATGCATTTAATTTTAGTGCTTTTCCTTCAATAATTATATTACTAGCGCTACTTGTTTCGCAAGTTACAGCATCTGATTCTATATTTACATTCATCTCAGCTGCGCTTGATGCATCTAAGCTAATGTCTTCACCTCTTAAAACACTTGCACTTCTTACAGTTGATGCACTTGAAGCTTTTATGTTATTAATTACTGGCATTTTTACAATAACCTTTTTAGATTTTATATTTCTAAAAGAGGTGTAGTCACATTTAATAACCAAAGTATTTCCTTCAATCTTAGTAGTTATTTTGTTTATCAAATTATCGTCAGCTTCTACAGTAATTTCTGCTTTGTCTGATTGTTCGATTACTAGATCGATAGCATTGCTAACGGTTACATTTTCAAAACTTCCCTGAACATTTCTTTTTTCAGTAATCACGTTTCCGCTTCCTTCTATCGATTTGAAATTATTCGAAAAGTTGCAAGAAGCAAATAATAAAGCTGTTAAAGCAACAACTATAAACTTGGTAACACAAATAATAATCTTGATCATGACTAGTTAATTTTAATTATAACTCCGTTTTTATCTGTAGTCAAGTGCCCTGAGGTTTTTTTCCCGTTCAGAACTTCTTTTCCATTTATTTTAACCGAAACTTCATTTATAGTATCGTCTATATTGGTATCTTGATCTGATTCAACATCATCAAAATCATTTTCAGATATTGGGCAGTTCAAACATTTAACTTTAGAACTTCCTACTTTATAGACGTAATCATCAGAACTAAAATGCAAATTAAAGAAATTATCATCAGAATCATCATAATCTTCTACTGAAGCATCTGGTTTTAATATTTGACCTTCAGGTAAGTATAAATATACTTTTACTTCTTGATCTCTGTATTTGTTTTTAACATCAGTTAAAAGATAATTGTCAAGTATTAATTGATTTCCTTTTATTTCGTATTTATAGTTTATTTTCTCAGCTCTTTGTTTCGCATCCATAAAAGATTTTCCTCTAGCATTTTTTTCAATTTGAATGTATGCTGTTTTTGAATCAGTATGTAATACATGTAAACTTATATTGGTAGAATATATCAATTGGTTGTTTGCAGAGTCTTGTACAAATTCAAATTCATTACGGTGATTAAGATCTTTAGAGTAATAATCATTGTATTTAAACTTTACAAAAAGCGTATCAGTCGTTTTAATGTCTATAGGTTGTTTTTGTACTGTTTTGTTTTCATACGAAACCTCAGTAGCTTGTTTAATTCCAACACTTATTGCTAATGCCATTGCAATAATCCAAATAGCAAGCAGAGTGTATTTTGCAATATTACCTATAGATTTCATGTTTGGAGCCAATAATTTAAAACCTAAAAGGGTCATAAAGAAAAACGGAATTCCAACAGCAAAGAACATCAATAAGCCAAACATCCAGATAGGGTAGTCAGTAAAGTTTCCGGCATCTACAAAGTTTTGCCAAGGAAATTCAACAAAAAGATTCGTGCCTAGAGTAAAAACTCCGATTAGCAAAAATATCAATACAGTTATTCCAGAGATGATTAAAATAATTCCTAAAAACTTAGCAAAGATTTTAAAAATAGTCATGATAAAGTCACTAAATCCGCTTCCTATTCTTTCAGCACCCGACTTTACTTGGTTTCCCATTTTGTCATAATCGGCATTTTTAAATTTTTCTGAAAAAGATTCAATCTCTTCACGTACCTTTTTTTCGATATTAGAAATCGTAACAGGCTCACCAGTCATTTCTAGTTTTTCCGAAGTTGTTACAGCTTCGGGAGTTACAATCCATAAAACAAGATAAGCGATGATTCCAGTTCCAAATCCAGCAAAAACAAATATCAAGAACATGATTTTTAACCAAACTGGGTCAATTCCAAAATAATGTCCCAAACCAGTTGCTACACCACCAATCATACCTTTTTCTTTATCACGGTATAATTTTTTGGTTCTTCTAGTTCCAGAGTCGCTAAATGATTGATTAGATGAATTAGCTTCTTCTTCTAGAATGTAGTCTTCAGGTTGCCCCATTACTGCAATAACCTCATCCACATCTTTTATTCCCACAACGTGTTTTTCACTTTTTTGTTTTTCGGTTAATAATTCCGAAACACGCATTTCAATGTCTTTAATGATTTCATCTTTACCAGAAGAGTTACCCAAAGAACGTTTTATTGCGTCAAAATAGCGCGTCAGTTTCAAGTATGCATCTTCATCTATATGAAAGAACATGCCTCCTAAGTTAATATTTACAGTTTTGTTCATGACTATTGTTTTTGATTGGTGATTAGTGTGACAGCATCCGAAAGTTCATTCCAGGTGCCATTTAGTTCGTTTAAAAATGTTTGACCTATTTCGGTTAATCCATAATATTTTCGTGGTGGTCCTGAAGTTGATTCTTCCCAGCGATAATTAAGTAAACCGTCATTTTTCAATCTGGTTAATAATGGATAAATAGTTCCTTCTACTACCAGTAATTTTGCGTTTTTCAAAGTGTCTAATATTTCCGATGTATAAGCATCTTTTTCTTTCAGTACAGATAAGATACAAAACTCAAGAACACCTTTGCGCATCTGTGCTTTTGTGTTTTCAATGTTCATAATTTCATTTTGTTTTGTTTAGATTGAGCAATTCGTTTTTTGATTGATGATTGATGATTGATGATTTTTTTTGAAGCTAATACCTGCTCTCCGTTTTATCTTTACCTGACTAAAGAAGTCAGATAAAGGATGCCACTTCTATCAGGGCTAGGCTCATATTATTGTATATAACTTTTAACTTTTTCTCTTCTTGTCCTAAAATAGACTTGAAGAAAGGCATTACTTAATAAAAGGTATTGTAAGCGGATATTTGTATAATTCCCCGTTTGAAGCTTTTATAGAAGCGTAAATAACCAAGAAGAACTCAACTACTTTTAGCATTCCAAAAATTAGTATAGCTAAGACTCCAATGCTTAATATTCCAATATTGTCACTAAGGTTAAAATTATTCATTGTGAAATCATTGTCATTTATAATTACATCCATCGGAATGTTTTTGAAGATTACAAAAACAAAAATCGGAATAGCAATTAAGGCAAGAATCAAAGTGTATAACAATAAGCTCAATTGAAAATTTAAAGCTTGTTTACCGTGATGATTTATAAATTCGGATTTGTCTTTCTTACTCGACCAAATTAAAATCGGGAAGATGTAATTCCCAAACGGAATAAAATATTGAGTCAATGTACTCAAATGTGTGAACGTAGCTGTGTTTCTTTCTGAAGGTGTTTCCATGATTAGTGGTGTTGTTGTTTCCATGATTAAAAGTATATAGTAATTTCTTATACAAATATATGGCTAAAAGACAGTATCTTGTTTTGCATAGTACTAATTATTAACAAAATTTTAACAAGTTTAAAATTTAAATTCATTCAAATAAGCATTGAAAATCAGTGGGAGTAGCCGTTTTCATTGGTGTTTTGTGAAAGTAAAAACAATTTATTGTGCGTGCATAGTTTTTTTGTATTTTTACATAAAAAAATAAATCTAATGGCAATTTCAGTTTCTAAACTCAACAAATTTGTATTATTCAAATTACCATCGGCCTTTATTTGTGGGGTACGTGTAAAAGAAATCAACGAGAATAAATGCGTTGTAACAGTAAAGCACCGTTGGATAAATCAGAATCCTTTCAATTCTATGTATTTTGCAGTACAAGCTATGGCAGCCGAGCTTACAACAGGAGCATTGGTAATAGCTGCAATTCAAAAAAGCGGACGTAAGATTTCAATGCTTGTAGCCAATAATAAAGGAAACTTTACCAAGAAAGCAACTGGACGTATTACATTTGTATGCAACGACGGTCATTTAATAGCCGAAGCCATTCAAAAAACAATTGAAACAGGTGAGGGGCAAACCTTCTGGATGAAATCTATAGGTACCAACGAAGAGGGAGTTCAAGTATCCGAGATGGATTTTGAGTGGAGTATTCGCGTAAAATAAAACAACAAATTATATAGTATAAAAAAAAGCTTCAGTTTCCTGAAGCTTTTTTTATGGATTTTAAAAAGGATTACTTTTTAGAACAACATTTTTTGGCATCTTTTTTAGCCATGTCTTTGTCACATTTTTTTCCATCTGCTTTGCATTTAGCTTTACATTTTTCAATATCAGCTTTGCTCATTGTTTTAGAAGTAGCTTCTTTTTTTGCAGTTGGATTAGCTTCTTGAGCATTTACACCCATAGTAAATAAAGCAATAGTTAGAACAGTAATTACCTTTGTCATTTTATTTTTTTTTTGAATGGTGATGATTTCATTTTTAGATATTTCTAAAATGATGAGTCAAATATAATAGGAATTAATGCTTGTAAGAATAAGTGTAATGTTAATCTTTTTGTAAAAATTCAACTAAGTAGTAAACAGTTGGTTCTCTTAGATGAAGATGTTGAGACTCTATAATGTAAAGATTAGGATTCAACCTAAAAAACAATCACAATCTTGTCATTCAGAAGAACGAAGAATGACAAGATTGCAAGTGAAATTATTATGACTTCATAAACTGTAGTACTCTGTTGTGATTTAGTAAATCTTCATCAGACTCACTATAAACTTTCTCCCAATTAAAATTTGGAATCTCAATTTTGGTTTGAGCAGTTCCATCCCAAATTACTTCAAAGCCATTTTCCTTTAGCTTTTCTGCTACTTTTTGACCAACACTAATTGTAACAGCATCATCTGAATTGTCAATTTTCTGGAATGCTATCATCAGGTTTCTACTATCAGGATCAATAGCTCTTTCTAAATCCTGCTGGTGGTAAAAACAATATCCGTCAGATTGTATTTGGTGTTTTCTTAATTCTATTTCAACCTCAACAACTTCGTATTCGCCCTCGCTAGTAGTGTAGCCTGCATTATGAAGCGCTATTATTTTTGCTTCACTTAACTCATTAAAAGCCTTTACAAGCTTTTGGGTATCCGTTGGAGTCTTCCAGTTTTTGCTTGCTTCTGTGTGTTTTTTAAATTCGGTATCAACAGTTGTATTAACCCATTTTTCTGAAATTTCATCTTCAAATTCTTCATCTTCGACTTGTTCCCATGTCATTTCTTTAATCTCATCAACAGGAAAAAATCCCATTTTTATTTGGTTCACTAATGAATCATAGATGTATTGTTGATCTTCGGTCATGATTTTTTATTTATGTGTTACTACTTTTTTAGTGTATTCAATATAATTTAAGGTTCAGTTATTGGTGTTTTTAATCCGCACCAAGTACTTATATCCTCAGGATCAAATTCTGGACAATTATCAATATTACTTTTAGGCAAAACAAGCACATCATTATTTTCATTGCTTAAATTGTAGTAGTAATTATTAAAATCTTTCCCATATCTCCATACGTCACTAGAACCATCATTATGTACAGTTTCGCTAAAAGTAAAGATAGAAGATTGTTTCGGAATAAAGTATTCTTTCTCAATAAGAAGAGAATACAGATTTCCAAAAATAGGGGTGAATAATAAAGCAGCAATGAATGTAAACAGAACAATACGAAATAGGTTCTTTTTACTTAGGGTGCTTTTTTTAGTAGTATTCATATATAGTTGCTTTTTTATTTCTGATAAATGCTTTTTGGATAAAAAGCTTTAAATCCATTGTAAACTGCTTGATGAATTACAGTCGAGTGTATTTCGTTCTGAATATAATCATAATAAACTTTGGTGTTCTTTTCGTCATTTTGCTTAAGCGTTTCACTTAAAGATACAGCAACATCATACATGGTTTTATCTTCCTCTTTGTTGCAAGCGGCTATATATACTTGTACAGGTTTATTGTTTTTTGCTTTAAGTAAGCTAGGAGCTTCGGTTAGTAACGATTGATCTCCCCACCATAAGCTAGGAGCAATGATTATATAGTTGTCAAATAAATTACGATGTTTTAATAAAATTTCGGTTGCTAAAAGCCCAGCAAGCGATTCACCAATAACAGTTTTGTGATTACTTGTATTGAATTTTTTATCAATATAAGGTTGTAATTCTTTTTCGAGAAAAGCAATGTATTTATCAGAGCCACCATGTTTAGAGAAGCTTTCTTTTTTGAATCCTATTTTTTCAACAAAATCTAGATTAGGAACGCTAAAAGTAAAATCACGTCTTCGATTAGTATTCTCTATCCCGACTACAATCGATTTTGGGAATCGAGCAATCCACTCTTCAGTATTAAAACGAACGATTCCTGTAATATGGATAAAATCTTCTTCAACACCACCATCAAGGATATATATAACAGGGTATTTTAAGGTATCTTTTTTATTGTAACCTTGAGGTAAGTAGATGTTTATTGTTCTAGTTTCACCAAGTTCAGCCGATTTTAATTTATCAGTAATCCCAAGAACGATTGGTTGATTTTCAGTTGCAGTTTGCTTGCTTTTTGTTTGTGCAAAATTTGAACTAGCAAACATAAGGAAGATAAAGAGGTAGAATGTTTTTTTCATGAAAAGTGGGTTTGTAAATTGTAAACTGTTACTGTAGAACTGTATTACTCCATATTGCGGATTATTATTTTATATTTCTCGATTTGACGACGATGCCTTAAAACATGTACAATGGCATGTTCTACTATTTGTTCGATATCGTATACTTGACCCCAAGAAGTGGTTAGTTTTTTTGCGTTATCAGATTCTTCGAGTTCATTGTCATTTATGTTTCTAAAAGAATCAACCATAAAAATAAAAGAATCGTTTAAATGATTATTGTAATCATTTATAGTAGGGTAAAAGATATCATCATCATCAAATTCTATTTGCTCTCCTTTAAAACGTCGGACATAAGTTCCATAAGCATAACCTGAGCAAATAACATGTGATAAAATAGTCTGGATTGATCTGCAACTATCATCAGTTGTTTGATGGTCTACAATCTTTATCAGTTCAGTATCTGAAATATCCGAAATGGTTTGTTGTAACTCAGTAATTGTGCGCTCATATACATCAAGTAATGCACCAGAGGCTCCTTGTCTAAACATATTTGTCATAATTGTTGGTTCTTTATTTTGAAATATGCCAAAGGCTCATTTTTCGTCTGGTTGTGAATCCTAGTTTTTCGTATAGCTTAATTGCGCTAATATTACTTTCGACTACATGTAAATAAGGTGTTTTATTTTGGTCAAAAATAGTGTTTACCGCATGAGCAATTAGTTGTTTTGCATATCCCTGTCCTGTATAATCAGGATGTGTAACAATTGCACTTACTTCGGTAAAATCATTCATTTTCATGCGTTCGCCTGTAACTGCAATAAGTTTGTTGTCTTTAAATATTCCGAAATAATTGCCCAATAGAGCCGTTTTTCTTTTAAAATAACCCGGCTGTACCAGACTAACCAATTCAAATAAAGCATCAATATGTTCACTAGTAGTTAGTGCAACAATATTTTCTTTAATTTCAATATCTAGTCGGTTATTGATAATCATTTGCAGGCATATCAATTCTTTTTTCAACTCTAGCTGATTTGAAAGTTGAGGTTTCTCGCCAACAATAAAAAAGTTATCAGTTAATTCAGAATAAACATCAATAGATTTAGTGATATTCTCTTGTGTTGTAAAACCTCCAAAAGGACAATAATCGGGATGATAAAATTTGATAGTATTATAATCTACTGCAAATTCATGATGCGTTTCGGATAGAGAATACCAAACTGGATTGTCTAATTTTGTATAATCAGGATTCATATGTTAGATAGTGCCAGAATCATTTTCGGGCATTTATTATTATGAGTTGCTTGTATAAGAAATGTAATTAATGACGCTTAGGAGTTGATTTACCTTTTTGTAAAAGCGATTTTTAAACCAAGCAAAATAAAAACAATTCCAGTCATTTTGTTTAATCTGCTTTCGGCATTCTTATTTTTATTAAAAAGAGTTGCAACACTACTTCCCATTAATGCCAAGAACGAACACCATATTAAGGCAATAATAAAGATAATGAATCCTAGTACTAAGTAAGGAACGGGATTGTTTATCTCAGAGGTTTTTATAAACTGAGGTAAAAATGCCAAGAAGAAAATAGCAATTTTAGGATTTAGAACGTCACTTAAAAGTGCAGTAAGAAACAACTTTTTGTTTGCTGTATTTTTAACTTCAATAGATTTTATTTCTGTTTGGTTAGTTTTTGCAGTAAGCGATTTATAACCAAGATAAAATAAATAGGCAGCTCCTAAATACTTTACGAGACTAAAAGCAAAAGCAGATTTCGCTAATATTAGCGAAAGTCCAAATGTTGCTCCAAGCGTATGGATGATAAGTCCTAAACTAACACCTATAGCCGAATATAATCCAGCTTTTTTACCCAAAGAAATACTTCTTGTTAATACCATGATGGTGTCGATTCCTGGAGTAATAATAACAATTGTTGCGGCTATTATAAATGTTCCCAAACTGTCTATTCCTGTCATGGCTATTGTTTTTAGTGTTAATAATTGGTTGCTTACATTGTAAGCATTAGCTAAAATATAATTTATTTATTAAGGAATCAATTTTTTTATTAAATCAGTATCAACGGGTTTGTCATTGAGAATAGTCACAAAATAGGCTAATTGCCATTGTTGCGTCTTTTGCGCTTGCTTGCTAGTTGTTGTATCCCAAGGCGGATATACACGTATGGCACGTTTGCCTTCTTTCTTGTCATCAGACAAAATTCCTTTTTGATGTAATATTGATTTTGGAAAAATGAACTGTCCAAAATGAGAACCATTTCTAGTACTTACAATAAAGTAATCGATGTTGTCTGTAATTTCAAAAGGGGCAATAGGACCTTTCTCGCTTCTTTTCCAGAGCGTAACAAATTGTCCCACTTTTGTTGGAGTGATTTTCGCTATGCGATATACAGCCGATTGATTATTTATCTGAAAAGTATAAGCAGCATAATCGGCACTTTCAGCTTCAGCTATTGGTTGGGTACATGCAAGGTTGCATGCATCGTATAGGTGTTCTTTTGCTTCAAGTAAATCTTTAGGAATAGAACTTGAAATTTCCCAAGTTGAGGTTGTCATTATTATAGTTTTATTTTTTATTAATTTTCAAAATCCAATCGATACAACTATCTATCCACTGAATAGTGCTGGTAGGATTGTCCATCCCGAAACCGTGACCACCATTGGTATAAAAGAAAGATTCAACTGGAACTTTGTTTTGTTGCAATCCAGCAATAAATACAAGTGAATTTTGTACCTTCACTGCATCGTCATCTACAGCATGTGTAATAAATGTAGGAGGCGTGTTTGGTGTAATATGCAATTCGTTTGAGTATTCTTTGATTTCTTCAGCAGATGTATTTTCGCCTAACAAATTATTTCGTGAACCTAGATGAGTTAAACTATCTGTCATGCTAATAACAGGATAGGTAAGTATCATAAAATCGGGACGTAGATTGGTTTTGTTTGGATTGTCTATATAGGATTTTGAATAATGCGTACCTGCAGTTGAGGCCAAATGCCCTCCTGCTGAACTTCCTTGAATTCCTATTTTGTTGGGATTAATCCCCCATTGCTTGGCATTTTCTCTCACCAACTCTATTGCACGTTGAGCATCTTGTAGAGGAACGATTGATTTGTTTTCGACATATTCTGTATCAGGTAAACGGTATTTTAAAACAAATCCTGCGATGCCGCTTTCGTTTAGCCTTTTTGCAATAGCATACCCTTCATGATCAATTGCTACTCCCGAATAGCCACCACCGGGGCAAATAATTACAGCTATACCAGTAGCTTTGTTTTTTTCGGGAAGAAAAACAGTAAGGTCAGGAGAAGCAACTCTTGTAATTACAGTGATTTTTTTATTTCCAGCATTATAAACAATAGCAGTGTCTTTTACTCCTGTAATTTCTTTGGAGTTGGGCACTTTGCTATTATATAAAGGAATAATTTTTTGAGCGTATGGAGAACTAGACATTCCGATAAGTAAATAAAGCGTTAGAAGTAATCGTTTCATAAAATTGTAAATGGAAGTTGAAATATAAGAAAAATATAAAAAGTAGCGCTTACATTACTCGTCTATTCTCTGTTAATGCTAGTTCATATTCTTCGGACTGGTGTAGTTTTTTGAGATTCTCAATTAAATAATCTATTTGGGCAAGACCTATTTCTTTATATTTTTTTACGTGTTCTTCACTTAGCTTTATCTCTCTTTGCAAATCGGCAAAACCTCCCAAAAAGCACCAAAGGAAATAATCGTTTTCTCTTTTCTCAAAAATGTAATCCCAATCTCGCCAATAAATAAGTTTTCCTGTTCCCTTTTTAATATTCAAATAAACAGGCTCAATTTTAAAATGCTCGTATTTAGTACACGAATATCTATGCGAAAGTATTGTTTCGTTTGTTAGACATTTTTCAATTTCTTCAATCTGAGTTTGATTAAGATTAAATTCATGAGTAAGTTCCATTACAAGTTCCTTATCATTAATAAAAGAAGTGCAGCTAATGAATTCATCAAACTTTTCAGCCCATTCAGTAGCAGAAAATTCCTCTCGGGTTATAAGACTTGTTCTGTGAGCTTCAATTCTAAATATCATTTTTTATTTGTTTCTATTCTCGGATGATTTTTTCAAGTTTATCTAATTCAGTAGGTAATCCGAAACCATCTGTATCGACTTTAGTTCCTAGGAATTGGGTAACTCCGCATCCAAAACAAACCTTTGCTATTCCAATTATAGAATTCTTTCTTTTAAAAATAAAAATATCACGATAATTAGGGAGACAACTAGAGTATTCATTTTGTAATGAATCCTTTTGGCTAAAAACGGTTTCAACTTCTTTTTTCTTTTTTTCGCTAAGTTCTTTCTTTATAAAATGAAATTTTTTTAATTTCAATTCAAAATCAGGTTCTGAAATAGAATCTGGATAATGGCTTGCTAATAGTCCTCCTAGTTCTTTTTCATCTTTAGTTTTGTTTTTGATGCATAGAATGTTAATGATTTTGTCTTCTGAAATGTCTAAATAATAATGATCAATTTTATCAGATTCAAAGAATTTTTCAAGTTCTTTTTTTGGAGTTCTTTTTTCTTTTGAATGATTACAGCTAATAATAGTTAAGATTAGTAACAAGAAGTATTTTTTCATACTAGCATTTTATTATTCCTATTAAACGAAAGTACAAATAAAAAAGAAATTTTACCGAAACGGAAATCTTCTTCAATTCAACCCTACTCAATCTCAAGATTAAATTTCTCTAAAAGTCCAGCAAGTTCTAATCGGGAGAATTTTGCACCTTTAACTCTGTTCTCTTCAGGATCAAAAGAATAATTCTTTGCAGTACGAAAATCTACTTTTTCAAGAATGCTTCGTACAAAAGTAGCATTGGTAAGATCACAGTTTTTAAAAACGGATAGTGTTAAATCGGCTTCTGAGAAATCTACGTCTTTTAACGTGCAATCAAAGAAATTTGTTTTCTTCAATTTTCTTTGTAAAAAGGTGGAATAATCTAGAATACAACCTTGAAAATTCATGGAGAATAAAAAAGCATTGCTGGCGCTAAAGTCTAATCCCATTAACTTGCAATCGGTAAACTTTATGTTTTTTAATCCTGTGTTTCGTAATGTTGCCAGTGAAAAATTGCAGTTTTTAAAATTGCAATCTATAAAATCAGTATTGCTTAAGTCGCTTTTTGAAAAGTTACAGTTTATGAAATCGCAATTAAAAAATTCGAAATCAGTTACTCTCTTTTCAGAGTAATCAATATTTTCAAATGTTTTGCCTTGATGAAGTTGTGTGTCCATAATAAATTTGGTGGTGAAAAATTAATTGTTGCTAATGCGGTGTTTATTCCAATTCGATACAGTCAAAAATGGTGTTGTTTAGTAGCATTTCGACTATTTCATTTTGGCTATCAATCCTTAAAATGTTGTCACAATCTTCAAGGTCAAAATTCCATTTGGCATCAGATAATATATCGTTAAGGTAGGCTGTAGCCGATTTTAATTTCAATTCTGAGTCTACCGAAGTTTTGAAAACGTAAATCATTATTTGCTTTTTTTAGTTTGCAAATGTCAATAATAAAGAAGCAATCCTATTAGGATTCAATAAGCAAGAGTTAGGATTTTTCAATCATTTTGCGATACTCAATAGGAGTGATGCCTTCCTGCTTTTTAAAGATACGGCTAAAGTAAGATTGATCATAATGACCTACCTGTATGGCAATTTCATTAATGGTAAGATTGGTTTGGTACAATAAGTATTTGGCTTCTAGGAGGGTTGTTTCATCAATCCATTTGGTAGGAGATTTGCCTGTAACCGATTTTATAGATTTGTTTAAATGATTTGGAGTTACATTAAGCATTGAAGCATAATAACTTACTTTATGCTGCGTTTTTATGTGTAAATAAATAAGCTCTTTAAACTTAGTTGTAAGTGTGGTAGCTGCTGTGAGAACTTTATTCGTTTTTACAGCATTTTTGTTTATCTCAAAAAGTAAAGTAATAAGGTAAGATTGTATGATTTCTAGATTGGTACTGCCAGTTTCTGTATATTCAATAAGAAGCCGACTTAGTAGATTTGAAATAAATCCAGCTTCTCGCTTTTGAAAAGCTATGGCAGGATTCCCCCAAATTTTTAAAAAATCAAATTCATTAATCATTTCTCGATTGCCATATTTCCCAATTAAAATATCTTGGTGAAACTGACAAATAATGCCTGTTATTTTTTTACTCATAAAATCTATAGAGTAAATCTGCCCAGCAGGAACAAGAATCATTTCGTTTGTCTTGGTGGTATATTCTTCAGAACCAACTTTTAGTTTGTGAGTTCCAGAAGTAATAAAAAGTAACGTATGACAAATGTGTTTAGATGGCGGTACTGGGAATTTTAGTTGATTGACATCTTCAATTCTCAAGCAAAAAAAATGTTCTGAGTTTGATTTAAAAAGATGCTCTACCGTGTTTTCAGATTCTAGGAATTTATCCCGAAAGTCTTTTCCATTGTAGGTTCTTATAGTTTCATCTTTTTCCGCCTTCATCTGCTCGTGTTTGGTATTCTTAGTAAAATTTATGGAGTGAGAACAGAGATTAAAAAGGTGTTTTATTTCTCGATTTCAAGTCCAAAGCTATCCGTAGGGAATATTACCCAGCGATGATTTACTTTCATTGCTTTGTTTACTTTTAGGCGATATACTTTATTGTCATTTAATTCGATTATAATCTTTAAGTCATAAGTATCAGAATCGATCATGACTTTGTTTCTTATAGTATTTACTTTTTTGGTTGCTAATAAGGCTGATTCTGTTTTTATAGATTTGATTTGACTCCAATCAAATAAAGCATGCGCTTCTGATATAAAATTATTTATACGTTTAATATCATCTGGTTTTTTCAGAGTTCCTTTTCGTATAATCAACTTCATTAAATCCTGATTTGATTTTAGTTTCGAAGATTCTTCGGGTGTAATTGTAGCACTTGCAAAACCATACGAAGCATTTTCTTTAGGTGATATAAATAAAGAATACAATTCTTCTGAATCTTTATTCTTAATGCTATTTGTAATTTCTTCAGCAAATTCATCAATCGTTTCAGCTCCGTTGTTACAAGAAACTAATGAGATGAGACCAAATAGGAAGATGAGTTTTGTGAATTTTAGGTTTTTCATTTTATGCTTTTATTTTTTTAGAAGTACTCAGGTATTTTACTTGACATCATTTTTGACAAGAGAATATAAGTGCAAGTCGATAAACTTGTCATAAAGTAATTCTCCTTGACGAAGAACGCCTTCGTGGGTAAAGTTAAGTTTTTCTGGGATTGTTTTACTCTTTAAGTTTTCGGTTCCGCATTTTATTTCAATTCGGTTCAATTGTAAATTAGAAAAACCAAAGTCGATAATTGCTTTACAAGATTGAGTAATAATTCCTTTTCCTTGTAAATTTTCAGCTAGCCAATAGCCAATTTCTCCAATTTTGTTTTGACCATCAATTTTATAAATACCAATTCTTCCCACCGCTTTTCCGTTGGCAATGATTACAAAAGCAAACTCGTTTCCATCTTGATTTCGTTGCATAGTTCCTTTTACAAAATTCTCAGCAAATTCCACAGTTTGCATTCTGTCAACAAAAGGCAACCATTCTCTTAAATGCATTCTGTTAGCGTCAACAAGGTCAAAGATTGGTTGTGCATGATTCTCGTTTATTAATTCCAGTTTTATGTTTTGGTCAATGTTTATAGTCATTTTGGATTAGCTTATATCGGTTAGTTTAGAAATTTTATCAGCAGTAAATTCAAAGATTGATTTTCCTTTTAAATTTAGTTCTTGTCCTTTTTTAAATCCATTCGGGAAGTCCATTCCTAAAATAGCAAAGTAGTCAATTTCTATTTCGGTTTCGTCCTTCAAATGTTTAAAAGAGGTTATGGTTTGTGTTCGGGTAGAGAAATAGGTTTTAGCTTGTTCAGCTTGCTCTTTAAATGCTGTTAACCCTGTAAGAGTCATATTTGTTTCACCTCCTTGAATATTTTCAAAAACAATGGTTTCATCAAAATCTGTAGTCATCTTGTCGATATCAAATTGGTTATAACCATCGATATAGCTTTGAATTATTTTTTCTCTTGTAGACATGGTTAAGTTCTTTTATGATGAAATAGATTAGTGATATTCAAGCTGCTGAAATTGAATTCTTCAGCTAATATAGGATTAATTATCAATATTTTTTACTTGAAGAATTTCCTTTTTAATAAGGAATACCCTCATTAATAATTCAGTAAAAATTGACGAGTACCCATTTCTAAGAAAGATAGGTTTGTGATAAATTAAGGGTTGTTTTTAACGGTTACATGCAAATTTGTTTTTGCCAAATAAAAAATAAGCCTTCAACAAAACTTAGAACCTTAGTGACTCAACACCTCAGTATCTTTTAAAAAAAAACTCAGCCCTACCATTCCGAAGAATAATAAGACTGAGAAAGTTGACAATTTTAAATACTTTTTATTTTGCTCCCGGAGGACAATTTTCTCTTATGTATTTCATAAAGGTATCTGCGAGATGTTTTCCTGTTCCTTCTCCTTCACGTATGCTGTGAGAACGATTTGGGTATATCATCAAGTCAAACATTTTGTCGTATTTAACTAACTCGTTAATTAAAACTTCGGCATTTTTATAATGTACATTATCATCACCAGTACCATGTACGTATAATAAGTTTCCTTGTAGGTTTTTGGCATGAGTTACTGGCGAGGCTTTAATATAAGTAGCTTCGTTTTCGCTTGGCAATCCCATATATCTTTCGGTATAAATATTGTCATAAAAATGTTGATCGGTAACAGCTGCAATAGCAATTCCAGTTTTGTAAATTTCAGGATGCTGAAACATTAAGTTTAAGGTTACAGCACCTCCACCGCTCCATCCGTGAATGGCAACTCTATCGTTATCAATAAATTTCCATTTTAACACCTCTTTTGCAGCCATAGCTTGGTCGCGAGTATTAATGATTCCGATGTTTTTATAAATAGATTTTCTCCATTTTGTACCTTTCATTACGGGCGTTCCTCGGTTATCCATTGCAATTCCTATATAGCCTTCAGGAATTAAATAGGCGATATACGGATAAAAATACGGTTCGTCATTTGCCACAGATGCCATTGGTTCACCATAAACATAAAAGAATACAGGGTACTTTTTATTAGGATCAAAATTTAATGGTTTAGCCATTATTCCGTCTATTTCAACACCATCAACAGTAGTAACTTTAAATTTCTCTAATGAATAATTACGTTGTGGAGCCGAAAATGCATCGGGAGTTTGAGGTAGTATTTTTTTATGACTTGGTAATGCTACCAAGCGAGTGTTGTACTCACGATTAATGTTCGAATTAGTATGTTTGGCATATTTAGCATCTGTAGAAAAACGATATTCATTTGTTCCTTCAAATTCTTTAGGAGTAATGCGCTTTGTTTTCTTAGTGCTTAAGTTGGTTTCATACAAATAACGTTGTGTTGCATCTGTAGGGCTGGCAATATAATAGATAGAATTTGTTTCCAGATTAAATGCTTTATAATAGGCGTCGAATTTTTCGGTAGTAACTAATTCTTTCTTTTTACCATCGACACTAATTTTATAAACATGCATCCAACCATCAGCATCTGAGCTCCATAAAAAAGCTTTTCCGTTATCTACAAACTGACAAGGAAAAACATCATATTCACCTGAAGAGATATCAAAAACATCAATCCATGAATCTGATTTTTCTTGGTAGATTAAATTGGCTACTCCAGATTTTGTATCACATTTATAAATAGAAGCTTGATTTTGAAGTCTGTTTAATTGTACAATCATTACGTTTTGATTGTTGATCCATTCCATTCTAACCAAATAATTATTATCAGGCTCACCAGGAATATCCAACCAATTTGTTTTTAATGACGTTATATCGATTACCCCAATTTTTACAGATGATGGCTTTTCGCCAGCTTTAGGATATTCTACAGGAACTGTAAATGGATAAAGCGCATCTGTATTATTTATCATTAAATGGAATTTTGTTTCGGATGCATCTACGCGCCAAAACGAAATGCTTTTTCCGTCAGGACTCCATCTAAAACCATCTCGAGCTGCTAGCTCTTCTTCATAAACCCAATCAAAAGTACCGTTAATAATTTTGTCAGTTCCATCAGTAGTTAATGGGGTTATTTTTCCTGTAACTAAACTTTCAAGGTAAATGTTATGTTGTGAAACATAGGCTACGTTTTCATTATCATTAGAAAACTTAGCAAACATTAACGATGATTTCTCTAAACTTGCACCCAGTTGCTTTCCCTTACCAGTTGCTAGATCAAAATACCAATAATCACCTTTGGTATTGGCTCTCCAAACTTTTTTAGAATTGGTGTAAACCAGTACTTTTGTTTTGTTTTCGTTCCAAACTAATTGTTCTATTTCTCCAGTAAAACCAGATTGGCTTAACTGCGCTTGGGTTAAAATTGTGGTGTTTTGGTTTAGTTTATCCACATCATAAACAACTACATTTCCTTGAGTATTAACCCAAAAAGAATGTGAGTTTGGTAACCAATTTAATTGATTAATATCAATACTTTCCTGAGCAAAAACACCCGAAGAGATTAATAATAATAGTAAAAAATACTTTTTCATTATGCTTATGTAATTTTAGATTAATTATAGCGCTATGGTTGTAGCGCTATAAAATTAATGATTACTATTTCTTTATTAGTTTACTAACTGATATTTTTCCACTAGAGGATTTAATTTTTAAAATATAAATACCATTTACTTTTCCAGATAGATCTATTGTCATGTTATTTGATTTTATCTTAGATGAGGTTGTGTTTAGTATTACTTGTCCTGTAATACTATAAACAGTTGTTTCGTATTCTTCTTGATCTGAGGAAGGAATAGATATGGTAAACAAATCTTTGGATGGATTTGGAGATACAACGATTCCTTCAATTTTATTCTCTTTGATCCTTAACGTTGCACTGTTGTTGATTTTAAAATTATCAAACCATACTCGAGTGCCATAACCAGATGTGTTTCGGATTTTGATTAAAACACTTGCTTGGTTTTTTACAACACTCAAATCTACCGTTTCGCTTCTCCAATCAGAATCCTGAGTAGGTTTCCAATCATTTGTTTCATTTGCTTGAGTGGTAATAGGATCATCTTGAATAGGAGGGAATACAGTTTGTAATTGCAATTGGTTTTTAGAATATACATTTGTCCAGCTAACACCGCAATCTGAAGAAACCAAAATATCAATTTTATCTGGAGCAGGCGTAGGGTCGTAAGCATTTAAATATTGAGTATATCCAAGATCAAAATGCAAATGAGGTTTGTCGGCAGTTGTAAAATCCATAGATTTTAAAATTAATTCATCAATCATTCCCGTTGGTGCATCGGCATTGTTAATTACCAAACAAGATAAATCTCCTTTTCCAACATCAGTACGTTGCTCCCATGTGATAGGATCTCGATCTAGATTTAATATTTGCCAATCTTGTTGTGGGAATGTACTATTAAAGTTTTCAGTAACTGGTATCGTGTTTTTGCCTTTTATCGTTACTGCATTTGTTTTTAGCATAGTTGTTCCTTGTCCATAAGTATTGGTTGCTATCAATGTAACATCGTAAATTCCGGGAGTGTTATATATTACAGCTGGAGTCTTGCTTGTAGAAGTTGCTGGTGTTCCTCCAGGAAATGACCACAACCATGAGGTTGGTTCGCCAAAAGAAGTATCTTCAAATTGAACAGGCAAATCACTACAAACCATTTCGCTTGTAATTTTAAAATCAGAATATGGCTTTTCTTTACTATCAAAAGTAAATTTTAAATTGTCAATCCAAATTCTCGCACCATAACCAGATTTATTTACAAATTTTATTAGAACGTTAGAATTTCCTTTAAAAGCAGTTAATGAAACTTTTTCGGTTCTCCAATCAGAATCGGCTGTTGGTATCCAATTATTAGCATCAGCACTTACAGCAGTTTCTAATACGGTATGTGTTTTTGAATATAAACTTGTCCAAGTAGCTCCACAGTCTTTAGAAATGAAAACACTCAACACATCAGGACTGTTAGCATCAAATTTTGCATAAGCAACATCAAAAGAAAAATCAGTTACTCCAACAGCTAAGTTTAAAGGTTGTAATGTAATTTCGTCTACATCATCTGCTGCATTATCAGCATTATTAATAATCATACAAGAAGATGAATTTCTACCTGTAGCGGTACTTTTCTCCCATGTTATATTATTACTTAAATTAGTAATCTCCCATCCTGCAGGAGGAAAAGTTCCTTCAAAGCCTTCAGTAAATGAAGTTCCTATTGGAGTAGTTAAAGTAATAAAATTCGATTTTGTAGCTATAGTACCCGGACCCGTTGCATTTGTAGTTGTTAACGTAACAGAGTAAGAACCATTAGTATTATATGTCACTGTAGGATTTTGAGCTGTTGAGGTCGATGGAGTTCCTCCCGGAAATGACCATGCCCAAGTTGTCGGATTTCCTGTTGAAGCATCTTTAAAAGGAACTGTCATGCTGGTGCAATTTGTTTTGGTAACAGCCGCCGAGAAATCAGATATTGGAGTAGCGCTTTGTGTAATTGCTACAGCCACATTGTCTATCCAAATGCGAGTTCCATAACCAGATTTGTTTTTAAAACGAAATGTAACATTCGGGTTTCCAATGTAGGCACGGAGATCAATAACTTCTTTTCTCCAATTTTCAGCAGTTTTCGGAATCCAATTATTAGGAAGAGCGATAGGAGTAGTAGTTGTTTCAAGATCGGTATGGGTTTTAGAATATACCGACGTCCAACTAGTACCACAATCAGTAGAAACTTCTACATCTAAAACATCGGGACTTTGGTCATCAAATTTTGTGTAGGCGATATCAAAGTACAATTGACTATTTACTCCATTTGTAAAATTATAATAAGGCAGTTGTATGTAATCTAGTTCATTTATAATGGCGTTGTCTGCATTATTCATTATCATACAAGTTGAATCTCCGTTTCCAGCATCTTTGCGTTTTTCCCATGCCAAGCCAGCATCAGGGTTTGTAATAGTCCATCCGTCAGGAGGAAAAGCTCCCGAAAAATTCTCAACCATATTAGCAATAGATTTTTGGTCAACTTTTATATAATTAGTGATAGTTTTAGTGTCACTTCCCAATCCATTAGTCGAAGTTAGCGTTACAGCGTACGTTCCGGATGTAGTATAGGTAACAGTTGGATTTGTTGCTGTTGAGCTTGCAGGTGTACCTCCTGAAAAAGCCCATGTTCTAGAAGTAGGTAATCCTAACGAAGAGTCATTAAATGTTACGCTTTTATTAGAACAAATAGCAGTTGTGCTAACAGTAAAATTGGCTGTTGGAATAGTTGCTATAACTCCTGTTGAAGCAAGATTAGAATTTTGCCATAAAAAACCTCTTGGGTATTTGGCAGTTGCCATATCATCCAACCAAAAAGTCATTGCATTGGTTTGATCCTTGGTAAACATAGATTGACAATCAACATTATAATCCATTAGATTTTCATAATTCGCAACAACTCCGCAACTATTTACTGCAGACAGGTTACAACCAAAACCTTGAGTCGTTGGTGGTGTATCGGCCATACCATCATTAATAGGATCGCAACCATTTTGAAAAGTATGCTGTAGACCAAAATAATGTCCGAACTCATGTGACATTTCTTTAGCAAATTGAAAATTTGCATCTGATCCACCAGTAGTACCTATATATCTGTGATTAAAAGTAACATGAGGCACAACATTCTGAACAGGTAAAAAAGCATGTCCAGAACCGTAAACGCCATCGGAAGGATTCGGTTCGTCTACAACAACTATATCTAGGTAATATTTTCCGTTTTTTCCATAATACATATAATCATATATTTTAGAATCATATCCATCAGAAATATGGGCATTTGGATGCCAATTCATTCCGGGAGTTTCTAATAGATTGCCATCAGGATCAACAGTGGCCAAAACAAATTGAATGTTCATTTTGCTTTTTACAGCATTAAAACGTGGAGCTACCGTGTTGTATGCAGGAAATAAACCATTAAAATCTTTGTTGCAAATGGCTATTACATCATCGATTCTACTTTTCATTTGAGCTTTGGTAAATGTTTTCCCAATGTTAGATCCATCACTTAAAATATGGAAGACTACAGGGATAATATAAGGTGCAGCATCTATTTTTTTGCTTAACCTTGCTTTTTTTGCAGTTTCAATTTTAGGTAAGGCTTGTCTAAATAAATCTTGCTCTGTTTGAGATAATTTAGTTCCGCAACCCATCATGGTTTGAGCGGATGAGTTTATTGCAAAGAGCAAGAAAAACATAAAAACTAAGTAATTTTTTTTCATAAAATTTTGGATTAATTTGTAGCTAGCTTAGAATCAGTATTATCAATTTTTTTTTGAAATTTTAAAATTGATAGAATACGTGGTTTTGATTTTAAGCTAGATGATTTTTTTTGATAAAAGTACAGTAGTGAATTGTGGAGTGTTTATATTATATTAATATTAAATGATGTTATGTTATCTGTTTTGATGCTGATAAACATGATTTTATAATAATATATAGGCAGTTTGAAGGTGGATTTTCTGATGATTTTAAACGAGGATGCAGAGAATATGAGCCAATACAGAGGATTAGCCAACCAGTCTTTATTGGTGTTTCGTTTTTTTTGGATGTAATAAGGTGGTAATTTGACTCATCTTATCTTTATATTATTCTATCTGATGTGGCTTTTGTTGTATTTTGTCTGATAGATTTTTTGTAGTATGTTTTATTTCCTAAAAACAATAATTATGAATACAGCTTATTTTGTTTCAATACTTTTGTTACTAGTTTCAATAGCACTACTTCTTTTTCCGCCAAAAAGGATAAATCATTTTTATGGGTATCGAACGAGGAGATCAAAGAAGAATATTGAAAACTGGAAATTTTCAAATCGTTTTGCAGCAATTGGTATGCTGTTGTTCTCAGCATGTAACATTATCGGGCTTTATATAACATCATTGTTTATAGATGAAATAAATAAAAATGTAATTGCAGTAATCTTATTAGTTGAATTTGGAGTTCTATTTTATGTTACAGAAAAAAAGACATCTGAAAATGAGAAGAAAAATAATCAACCCATGTAGGGTTTTTTATTCTCATTCTTGAGTTGCTCACAAAATAGTGTTGGGATATGAAATTCTTAAAGTTTCCTAGACCCCGTTTTACTAGGTAATATAATAATTGTTAGAATTATAATAATTGTTTTGAGGTGTTGTCTTTTTGTCGTTTAATTCTAATAGTGTATTCTCTATCATTTGCGACATGGTGTCAAGCGCAAGATCGTTAGGCTGTATTCCAAAAGGATCTTCTAATTCATCTGCTATTGCTTCTATGGCTACATAGGTATAGGCAATAAATACAATGGCAAAGGGAGTAATCCAACCCAATGTTTCCACAAAACCAAAAGGAAGCATAAAACAGTAGATATAAACCGTTCGATGTAATAATACACTATAGGTATACGGAATCGGAGTACTGGCAATTCGCTCGCAACCTCCCACAATATCCGAAAGTTTATTTAGATTTTCTTCAAAAGCCAATTGAGACATACTATCTAGTTTCCCCTCTTTTTTTGCGTTCTTAACCCAATTACCCAATGCTCTTAAAATAATGATAGGTTTAAAATGAACTTCTTTTAGACTATTTGCAAAATCTTTAGAAACAAGACGAGCGATATCGTCGCTAGCATCGGTATGTCTGAGTTGGTGTTTTAAAGAATAAACAAAAGCAATAAGCAAGTTGATGAATTCATCGCGTTCTTTATTGTAGTCAGTGCTATTTATTAATGAATGACTTTGCCGGGCTAACGATCTGGTGTCATTGAGTAATGCTCCCCAAAGTTTTCTGCCTTCCCAAAATCGGTCGTAGCTAACACTATTGCGAAAACCTAAGAATATAGCAAGGGCTATCCCAAATAAAGTAAATATAGTGGGATTGATATGTAGATTATGCTCTAATAAAAATGGTTTTAAATACACCACCACTATCGAAAATACTAATAACAATAGTAATCTGGGCATAAGTTGTGGCAAAACAGAACCATTCCATTCGAACAACATTTTAAACCAATTGCTTTTTTTCTTTATAATCATTGTGTGTAATCTATATACTGTATTACAAAAGTAATAATTATATAATGGAATGAGTCAATCGAGTTTTCCTAGATTTACTGTAGCATGATATGATGAGAGCGGGTGGAATCAATTGTTTTGAAATCTAATCTAAAAAACAAACCCTTAAACAATTTTGCTTAAGGGTTTGTTTATTTAAGTAGCCAAGACTAAGTATTCTTGCTGCTATATTTTAATCTTTAATTTATTTCTCTTGCTCTAAATTGTCAATAGCAGAAATCTGATCAAGTATGTTCGTTTGATTAGGTGAAACGTAGTTTTTGATTTCGCTGGCGTTTTCTTTCTTAAAAAGAAGGTCTAGTGCATTGTATAGTCTTAATAAAACCTCTTTGTCTTCTTTTTCAATTTCTAAAGCAGTATTAAAATTAAAAACATAATTATTCGAATTGCGTACTTCTACTTTTATCGTTTTTGATGTGATTTTAAATTTAACTATGTCCATGTTATTTATGTATTGCTTTATGATGTTGCAAAGTTATTGTAATTATAATTAATTATATAAAATAGCTCCCTTTAAAATTTAGAATTTGAGTGGATATCTGCTACGCAAATTCACTCGGCTTTATATGCGTTATAAATGCGCCCAAAGTTTTTTGTATTCATAATCCTGTTGTTGGTATATATGGAGTAATCAAATTTCATAAAGTAGTATAGAATAGAAGAAATACCTTTTTTAATGGTTAATGTAGGGAGTCGGAGCTTTAATTTTTGAATTTTTCTTGAACAACACGTCAAATTATGTCTTGGAGTACTGAATAATGGAATCGTTTTTAGGCTCTAAGTTTTGTAAAGTTTACAGTCTGATTCTTCGTTTTCAGTGTTTAAAGGAATCATTTTCGAAATATAATTTCAATAAAAAACCCTTAAACAATTGTTGTTTAAGGGTTTGTCTTGGTAGCGAGACCGAGATTTGAACTCGGGACCTCAGGGTTATGAATCCTGCGCTCTAACCAACTGAGCTATCTCGCCATTTGGCAGTAAGAGTATGTCTCTCATTGCGGGTGCAAATATAGAAATAATTTTATAGTTGGCAAGCAGAAATGAAAGAAAAAAAAATATTTTTAAAAAACTCTTTTTTACGCGGATATATTCTTATATTTCCGAAAAATTAAATCTGGCACATGGATCTAAAAGTACGTTACGAAATTGAGTTTCCTATAAATTCATCTCCGCAGTTATTATATCAGTATATATCTACACCATCAGGACTATCTGAATGGTTTGCAGATAATGTGAATTCACGTGGAGAGTTTTTTACTTTCATCTGGAATGATTCTCAGGAAAAAGCACGTTTAGCATCCAAAAAAACGGGCGAAAAAGTTAAGTTTAAATGGGTTGACGAGAGCAGCAAAGACACCGAGTATTTCTTTGAACTGCATATTCTTGTAGACGAAATAACGAAAGATGTTTCGCTTATGGTAGTCGATTTTGCCGAAAAAGATGAGCTTGGAGAAGCGAAACAATTATGGGAAAATCAAATCTCAGACCTTAAACATCTTATTGGATCAGTTTAGTAAAAGTCTATTTTATAACTTATATTTGCCCTGAACAAAATTCAGGGTTTTTTTTATGATTAATTTTAACGGGAATATAGTAGCACAGGACGATAATTTATTAATTCAAAATCGCGCTTTCTTATATGGAGACGGTGTTTTTGAAACATTTAAAGTAGTAGATAATAAAATCCTTTTTCTAGAGGATCATTATTTTAGACTAATGTCCTCAATGCGAGTAGTTCGAATGGAAATTCCAATGAACTTTACAATGGAATATTTAGAAGAACAAATTCTTTCGTTACTTAATTATAACTCAATTTCCGATTCGGCTAGAGCAAGAATTACTGTATATCGTAACGATGGTGGATATTATTTGCCACAAAACAATACAGTTTCATTTTTAATTCACGCAATAGCTTTAGATAATAAAGCGTATGAGATAAATGAAAATCAGTATGAAGTTGATTTGTACAAGGATTTTTATGTTACCAAACAATTGTTATCATCAATAAAAACAACTAATAAGATAATAAACATTACAGGAAGTATTTTTGCAAACGAAAACGGACTGGATAATTGTATCTTGTTAAACGACAGTAAGAATGTTGTCGAAGCATTACAAGGAAATTTGTTTATGTTATTGGGCAATAAGTTAATTACACCACCAGTTTCTGAAGGATGTTTAAATGGAGTAATGCGTAAACAAATATTGGCTTTGGCAAAAAAACTAACAGACATAGTAGTTGTAGAAGAAGCAATATCGCCGTTTGATTTACAAAAAGCCGACGAATTGTTTCTTACTAATGTGATAAAAGGGATTCAGCCAATAACCAAATACCGTAAAAAAGAGTTTACAACTAAATTATCAGGTATATTGACGCAAAAACTTAATGAAAGTCTTGCTTAGGTATTAGTTGAGGTACGGATTCTCAGGTGCATTAGACCAAATAAGATAATCTCCTCCCAGTTCAATAATTTGTTGTTTCCAAAAATGAGTTGGTGATTTTCCGATAATTTTATTTTTATAATTATTATCTGCAATAATCCAAGAGTTATTCTGCATTTCTGTTTCTAACTGATGTTCGTCCCAGCCGGTGTAACCTAAGAAGAAACGTATGTTGTTCTTGTTGATTGCGCCGCTGTTAATTAGGTCTTTTGTGGATTCAAAATCACCTCCCCAATATATACCATTTGAAATCTCAATGCTATTTGGGATCAAATCGGGTATATTATGGATAAAGTAAAGATTATCCTGTTCTACTGGTCCACCATTATAGATTCTGAATGTAGCGTGGATTTCTGGAATTAAGTCATTAATGGTATATTTTAGTGGCTTATTTATGATGAAACCTATCGAGCCTTCTTCGTTGTGATCTGCTAATAAGATCACGGATCTATTAAATGATAAGTCTCCAATTATAGAAGGCTCAGCAATAAGTAGATGTCCTTTTTTTAATTTTTCTGAAATCATATCGTTACAATTTTTATTAAATTTAAGAATAAAATTTCTAAAATCGTAAATAAAATCGTCAAACAGCAAAAAAAAACCCTCCATATGGAAGGTTTTAATTATATTAAAAGCGTATGTAACTTGTTCTTAGTTAACTGCACTTTCTAATTCAGCACCTGCTTTAAATTTCACAACATTCTTAGCAGCGATTTGAATAGTTTTTCCAGTTTGAGGGTTTCTACCATCTCTAGCCGCTCTAGCTGAAACTGACCATGATCCAAAACCTACCAATGATACTCTTCCACCTTTTTTCAAAGTTGCACCTACGTTTCCTAAAAATGATTCTAAAGCTAATTTTGCCGCAGCTTTTGTAATTCCTGCATCAGCAGCAATAGCATCGATTAATTCTGATTTGTTCATAATAATTAGTTATTAATTGTTGGTTAAAAAAAATTGTCAATACACAAATTTAGTAGGAAATACGTTCCTTGCAAGCGTTTTGTTTAATTTTAGGTTGAATTGTTAATAACTTGCTTTTTTTGTTCATAAAGCTACCTAAAAACATCACTAAATTTAGTGAGTAGCCTTATTTTGTTGATGTTAGTAGACTTTTGCGTTGTCAGAAAAAGTGATTCCATTTAGCAATTCTGCAACAGTCATTCTTTTTTTACCTGGCAATTGCAAACTCAATAATTGAATATAACCATCATTAACCGCAATTTTAATCTCTTTTTTGGTGCTAATTAAGCTGCCAATAGGGAGGTTGTGTGCTTCCAAAATTGGTTTTGCTTCGTATATTTTGATGCTTAATTCATCACTTTGATCTTTTAAGAAACTCCAAGCAGCAGGATAAGGGCTCAAGCCTCTTATCAAATCATTAATTGTTGATGCTGGTTTTGTCCAATCTATTTTGCAATTCTCTTTATTTAACTTGTATGCAGTTTTGATTTCAGCAGATTCTTCCTGAATTATTGTAGTTACATTTCCAGCTTCAATTGCTTGTAAAGTTTCAATAACGGTTTCGCTTCCTAAATGCATTAATCGGTCGTGTAGCTGTCCAGCGTTTTCAGTAGGCTCTATTTCTATTTCAGAACTAAGGATCATTGCTCCAGTATCGATCTTGTCATCTATAAAAAAGGTAGTAACACCCGTTTTGGTTTCTCCATTTATTATAGCCCAGTTAATTGGTGCTGCACCACGGTAATTAGGAAGTAGAGAAGCATGAAGATTAAAAGTTCCTAGGGATGGCATTTCCCATACCACTTTAGGTAGCATTCTAAAAGCCACTACAATTTGTAAATTGGCATTCAAGGTTTTCAATTCAGCTAAAAAAGCTTCGTCTTTTAAATTGGTTGGTTGTAATAAAGGAAGACTATTAGCCAATGCATATTCCTTTACAGCCGAATATTTTATTTTTTGACCACGACCAGCGGGTTTGTCTGCTGCAGTAATAACACCTACAACATTATAATTGTTCTTTATTATAGTATCCAGAATTCCAACTGCAAATTCGGGAGTCCCCATAAATATGATTCTTAATTTTTCCATTATGATTTTAAAGTGTATTTATTATTCGGTTTTATTATAATGTAATTATCTTCTAGTAACTCCTGTAGTGCATGAACGACATCATCAGCAGTATTATTAGTTCGTGTCTGAATATCTCTAGAGCTTAGTTCTTCAGTTTTTAATAAATCTAGAATGTCTTGTGCGATAGAGTTGTTCGGTTTTTTGACTTTCTTGGTAATACAATACGAACAAATACCACAGTCAGTAGTTATTTTTTCTCCAAAATAATCTAGAATCAGCTTGCTTTTGCATGTGCCCTTTTCATTTACATAATCCAAAACCGATTTCAATTGGTCTTTCTTTAGATTGTTTTGTTTTTCTAGATACTTTGAAACTCTATTAATTGTGAGGTCGTCTTCACGAATTTCGTTAAATAATATTGAGGCATCATTGTTCTTACTATTATACTCAATAATCTCTTTTTCTTTTAGTTTTTGTAAAACAGCATGAACTTGTGCTTCTGTACTACTTGATTTTTTTGCAATGAGTTGAAGGTTGAATGGGGTCTTCATCTCGTAAATTCCTGGATAAGTACGTAAAATAGCAAGAATGATTTCCTCATCATTTGGATTTAGACTTACATATCGAATAACTTCTTTAGTTTCAATCAGGAATTGCATGGTGATTTTTTCCGAAAAGCCTTGAGATAAAGTAATGATGGCTTGCCTGTCTAAAAATTGTAATGCGTTGTATGTTTTTAAAGTAGGGAAGTCGTATTTATGACAAAAGCGATTCAGGTTAAAAGAGAACTCCTCATCGATTCCTTCGCCGTAGGCAATCTGGAAATAATTGCAAAGTTTGACATACATGGTCTTCAAAAAATTTTTGTCGGCCAAAGTTTGTATAAACTGATTTTCAGCATTAGCAGTATCAGATGCGCTAGTGAGCAGAATAGAAAAAGATTTTTCACCATTACGTCCTGCGCGACCAGATTCCTGATAGTAATTTTCTATATTCTCAGGTAATTGAGTGTGAATTACAGTTTTTACGTTCGGTTTGTCAATTCCCATTCCAAACGCATTTGTAGCAACAATAACTTGAGCGTTTTCACTCATCCACAATTGCATGTTTTTATCTTTTTCTTTAGTCGAAAGACCACCGTGATAATAGGTAGCTTTAAAACCTAAAGATTCTAATTGAGCTGAAATTGTTAAACAAGATTTTCGATTGCGTACATATATAATAGAAGGTTGCGGATTTTTTCTCAAAATCTGTTCAGTTCTGTATAGTTTGTCTTCGACTTCAAAGACCATGTAAGCAATGTTTTCTCGGGCAAATGATTGTTGGAAAAATTTAGTGTCTTTTAATCCCAATTCGGTTTTGATGTCTTCAATAACTCTTGGAGTTGCTGTAGCAGTCAATGCAAGAAAAGGAATCTTAGGAAAAAATTTCTTTAGTTCTGAAATTTTAAGATAAGCAGGACGAAAGTCATGTCCCCATTGCGATACACAATGCGCCTCATCTATGGCAATAAAATTTATAGGTAAGTTTTTTACGCGGTCAAGAATCCAGTCCGATTGAAGTCGTTCAGGAGATAGGTATAAAAATTTATAATTTCCAAACTGGCAATTGTCTAGAAGATTTATGATTTCTTCAGTATGAATTCCACCAGTAAGGGCAATTGCTTTAATATCGCGTTTTTGCAAATTGGCAACCTGATCTTTCATTAAGGCAACCAAAGGAGAAATTACAAGGCAAATTCCCTCCTTCATCATTGATGGTACTTGAAAACAAATCGATTTCCCACCACCAGTTGGCAATAAAGCAAAAGTATCTTGACCATTTAAAACCGAATCAATGATTTCGTTTTGTAAAGGTCGGAAACTATCGTGTTTCCAGTATTTTTGAAGAATGGCTAATGCTTCTTGCATTTGTCAGGATTAAAGTTAACAATTTAGAAAACAGTTTCTAGTTTTACCAACCTTAAAAACTCCGACTAAATTTTATCTAAGATATAAAGAATTCGGTTAGTCACAGTGTCTTTTGGAACTTCAATTAGTTCATAGTCGTATTTTTTATACGTTTCTACTAAATGGTTGTATATGGTTTCTGCTTGCTCAAAATTTTCGTAACGTTCACCGTCACTCTTGTAGATTTCTTCCCAAGGTGGAAGCAGAAAAATTTTAGAATATTTGCAAACCTCACAAGCTTCTTTAAAGTGCTCAGGGTAATTGTCTCCTATATAGTCCATATAAGCTACAACATCAGGAATTCCTCGGTCAATAAATACTACTTCAGCAGGCTCTTTTTGAGCGTTTTCGAATTGTTTTATCCGTCCTTCTAATAGTTTTTGACTAAATAACAAGGGCTTTTCAAGAAACAGTTGTTCGATTCCTTCTTTTTGAGCCTCAAGGGTTACTTGTCTAGAAATTTCGGGATAACAGCAATATCCATCGGCTACTAAACCATCAATAATTGTAGACTTTCCCGTACCTGGGCCACCAATAATAACAATAATTTCTTTTTGCACTTTCTAAAAATAAAGTGCAAATTTACCTAAACTTATTGGTATTATACAAGGTTTTTTTTCTTGAAGCGAGTGATTTGTTTGTTTTAGTAAGTAAACTTCCTGCTGTTCGCTTCAATCTTTTCCTTTTTAAAGAAGAAAGAAAAAGGATTTTTCGCTTCCATCAGGGCTATGGAGGTTAGAATTTGTTTTTTTTGGATGCATTAGATTTTTAGACTGTTGGAAGAAATATTTAAAGAGTATAACTTTTAAGTTTTGCCAAAATAGTCATGGATATTGACAAGGTTTTGGAAAGTTTGCACTAAACATAATCTAGTGCTATTATTTTTTTTGTGAATTGCGGTTGGTTTTGACCAACAGGTCATTTGTTATGTTTATGAATTGGCTTTAGTTAAATATTCTAAATCTTCTTCTCAGAAGGAATGATACTATGCGATTCAAATTTTCTTTTTGCAATAACATCATCTATAAAGTTAAGAACGTGATTTGGTTCTTTACTGAATAGGTAATTGCAAAATTCATGTTCAGCACCATAAGAAGTAATGAGTTGAATGTCCTTTTTTAACGAAGTCATACGATTGTAAACAGCGTAAGAGCCTGAAAGAGTCATAAATCCCATAGAATCTGTAGGGCAGGAGCGGTGCGAACCTGTGCCATAAGGAACAGTTGAGTCTTTACTTCCGTGTGAAAGCAACATTGGAATAGCATTTTTGGATGTAATTAAATCTACATTCATGATAGCTCCAGAGCCTCCAATTAAACCTTTGTATTTGAAGTTTTTGGGTAGATTGTTAGAATATAAATTCATTGATTTGTAATCCCAAAAAGAAGCATGGAAAGCAATTTCGCCACCAGCACTAATTCCTGCAATGAATATTTTGGAGTCGTCGATGTTGTAGGTGTTTTTGTTTTTAATTAAAAATGAAGTTGCTTGCCAAGTATCGCTAACGGCAATTTGTATGGTTTTAATTTTTTCAGACAATGTTGAGTTGCAACCAAAATCTTTACCTTTCATGTATAAAGTGTATGAAATATTTGCAACAGCAATTCCTTTTTGAGCAAGGCTAATTGCGAAGTTTTTTTCGCCAAAACGATCTCCACCAGAAAAACCGCCACCATGAGCAAAAATGACAAGAGGTGTTTTTTTATCAGATTTTATTAGAGGTAAATACAAATCAAGTTCCAATTTAATCGAGTCGTTTTGGAAATAAGTTAACGTCTTGATTTCTTGTGCGGTAATAGAATTGGAGGTAAAAGCAAGGATAAGTAATAAATAGAAAAAGGGCATTCTCATTGTAATGGTATTTTTTATTATAAGGCAAATTCAATTTATCAAAGATAAAATAATAAAACAGGATAGGCTAAATTCTGTTATTTTAACAATTTTAGCCAATAGTAATTAGCCTTGCAAAAGAGGAAAATAAAGCTAATTCTAGGTAATGTTTCGCATTGTGAAAAAATCGCAAAAGCTAAATATAAAATCTCAAATCAAAACCGTATATTTGCGTCTATTTTAATGAGATAATGGACGAAGATAAAGAAAAAACCACCGCCGAATTTTACGCAAGATTAAAGGTTGAGTTAGATAATACTAACACTTGGCCAGCAGAGTATTTGTATAAATTTATTATGCCTTCAGTAGGTGATAATGTTGAGCGCGTAGAGAAAGCTTTTGATAGCATGGGAGCAGTAATTAAAACTACAAAATCTAAAACAGGTAAATTTACTAGTGTTTCGATAGATGTTACTATGAAAAGCTCAGATGAAGTAATCAGTAAATACCAAGAAGTTTCAATAATTGAAGGTATAGTTTCACTATAATTATGAACGAAAAATATAAAAAAGAAAATGCGAATGATGTTGTTTTTAATTTAGAATATAATTCTGAAAGACAACATTTAATCATTCCAGAATACGGTCGTCATTTGCAAAAATTGATAGACCAGGCTACTGCTATTGAAGACGTCGAACAACGTAACAAAGCGGCCAAATATATTATTCAGGTAATGGGAAGCTTGAATCCGCATTTGCGCGACGTGCCCGATTTTCAACACAAACTTTGGGACCAGCTTTTTATTATGTCTGATTTTAAATTAGATGTAGAATCACCATATCCAATACCATCTCGTGAAGTATTACAACTAAAACCAGATGTATTAAAATATCCGCAAAATTACCCAAAATACAGGTATTATGGTAACAACATCAAGTACATGATTGATGTTGCTAACAAATGGGAAGATGGTGAGATGAAGAATGCATTAGTATTGGTAATTGCCAATCATATGAAAAAATCATACTTGAGCTGGAATAAAGACACTGTAAAAGATGATGTTATTTTTGAGCATTTGTACGAACTGTCAGATGGAAAAATAAACCTTTTACAAAGTTCAGAAGAACTACTAAATACAACTGATTTATTGCGTACAAATAAACGTATATCAAATAAAATCACACCAGCTGGACAACCTAAAATTCAGAACAATAAGAATACAAAAGGTCAAGGAAAGCCAAAACCGTTTCAAAAGAATAATAATCAAAAGAATGTATAAAAAGGTACTAAGTTACTAAGAAGCTAAGGTGCTGAGATTGATCTCAGAAAACTTAGAATCTCAGGACTCTAGAACCTCAGAAACTTAACAAAGAATATGGGAATTTTTAAAATCGAAGGTGGAATTCCTTTAAAAGGAGAAATCACTCCACAAGGAGCAAAAAACGAAGCGTTACAAATCTTGTGCGCAGTACTTTTAACCTCAGAAAAAGTAAAGATTAATAACATTCCTGATATTATAGATATCAATAAATTAATTACGCTTCTAGGAAATCTAGGAGTGAAAATTCAAAAAAACGAACCAGGTTCAATTACATTCCAAGCCGATGAGGTAAATGTAAATTACCTTGAAACAGAAGCTTTCAAGAAAGAAGGTGGAGCACTTCGTGGTTCAATTATGATTGTAGGACCGCTTTTGGCACGTTTTGGAAAAGGATATATTCCTAAGCCAGGAGGAGATAAAATTGGACGTCGTAGATTAGATACACACTTTGAAGGGTTTATTAATCTAGGAGCTAAGTTTAGATACAACAGAGAAGATCACTTTTACGGTGTTGAAGCTCCAGAAGGATTAACAGGTACAGATATGTTACTTGATGAAGCATCAGTAACGGGAACTGCTAATATCGTAATGGCAGCAGTTTTAGCAAAAGGAAAAACAACAGTTTATAACGCAGCTTGTGAGCCTTACTTACAACAATTGTGTAAAATGTTAAACTCAATGGGAGCTAACATTTCAGGAGTAGGTTCAAACTTATTAACTATCGAAGGTGTTGAAAGCCTAGGAGGTTGCGAGCACAGAATTCTTCCAGATATGATCGAAATTGGATCTTGGATTGGATTAGCAGCAATGACTAAAAGTGAAATCACTATCAAAAATGTAAGCTGGGAAAATTTAGGATTGATTCCAAATACATTTAGAAAATTAGGAATTACAATAGAAAAACGTGGTGATGATATTTATATCCCTGCTCACGTAAATGGATATGAAGTAAAAACAGATATTGATGGATCTATCTTAACTATTGCCGATGCGCCATGGCCAGGATTCACACCAGATTTATTAAGTATCGTTTTGGTTGTAGCAACACAAGCAAAAGGAGATGTTTTAATTCACCAAAAAATGTTCGAAAGCCGTTTGTTCTTTGTAGACAAACTAATCGACATGGGAGCAAAAATAATGTTGTGCGATCCGCATAGAGCTGTTGTTATGGGACATAACTTCGAATCACAATTAAAAGCAACTACAATGTCTTCTCCTGATATTCGTGCTGGAATTTCATTGTTAATTGCAGCTTTATCAGCAAAGGGAACAAGTACAATTCAAAATATAGAACAAATCGACCGTGGATACGAACGTATCGATGAGCGATTGAGAGCAATTGGAGCAAAAATCGTGAGAGCGTAGATAAAATTCTCAAATGACGAATGAAGAAAAAGCTATAAAAGCTACATACTTTAGTATAGTCGGAAACACCTGCTTGGCCATTATAAAAGGCTTGGCAGGTTTTTTTGGCAATTCTTATGCTCTAATAGCTGATGCAATAGAGTCAACTACAGATATATTTTCATCTTTTTTGGTTTTATTCGGAATCAAATATTCAAGCAGACCTGCTGATGAAAATCATCCTTATGGTCATGGACGTGCAGAACCATTAATAACCTTTTTGGTTGTTGGGTTCTTAATTACATCGGCAACAATTATTGGGTACGAAAGTATTGCTAACATCCAAAACCCACATGATTTACCAAAATCGTGGACATTATATGTTTTGGGAGCAATTATCGTATGGAAAGAATATTCTTTTCGATTGGTAATGAAACGTAGCAAACAAACCAATAGTTCCTCATTAGCTGCAGATGCTTGGCATCATCGTAGTGATGCAATTACATCAGTAGCTGCATTTATCGGGATTTCGATAGCACTGTTTATGGGAAAAGGATATGAAGCAGCAGATGATTGGGCAGCGCTTTTTGCTGCATTCTTTATTTTGTACAATAGCTATAAAATTTTTAGACCAGCACTTGGCGAAATAATGGACGAAAGTCTTAATGATGATTTAGTAGAAGAAATCCGAATTGAATCATTGACCGTTGTGGGTATATTAGGAACCGAAAAATGTTTTATCCGTAAAGCAGGAATGAAATATCATGTAGATCTTCACGCTATAGTATCGGCCAAAATTTCGGTAAAAGAAGGACATGATTTATCACATAAATTGCAAGATACTCTAAAAGAGAGAATTCCTCAATTAGGAAATGTTTTAATTCATATAGAGCCAGATGATTATAATTAGTATTTAAGTTTATAAGTTGTAAAGGTTTTGAGGAGCTAAGTTTTATTACTTAATATAAAAATCCGTTTATTCTTTAAGAGAATAAACGGATTTTTTATAAGTAGCTTTAGTGAAATTACTCTAAAATATTAAGAAATTTTAATCCAAAAACAACACCATTCTGTTCTATTCCGTTTTGGTAAGAATGCACATAATCTACACGAAGCATTCTAAATTTTCCAAAACCAAGATTATCTAATCCAATTGTAAATTCAGAATATGGTTTTGCATTCGGAATTTCAAGAGAGTGGAAGCCGATATTTAAAGTTGATTTAAGCTTATTTAATAACGGAATTTTATTCATGATATAACCATTGTCATTATGCTCCATATGAACCTCAAAATAGCTGTCATTTGTGCTGTTGCTATAATAGGGTAGCAGGTTAAAAACATTTAAATAGCGACTGGCTTGGCCAATGTGAGTTTGATTACCATTAAAGTGTTTGTAATCCATAAAGGCAATATTCTCTGCATTGAAAAATTTACCCGCTTTAATGTTGATTCCTAAAAGCCCTTTGTTTCCTAGCGCTAAATCATATCGAACGGCAGCATTTAGGTGGTCAAATTCATATTTTTTCTCACTGGCAGCCAATCCTTTTTCGTAACCTAAGTACAATGTAGGGTATTTATCATTTCTAACATTGTATTTTCCGTCAGGTCTTGAAATGTATTTATTACCAAAATTGATTCTTGTAGTTAGATTGGTTTTTATTAAATGATGCTTCTCAAATGGAGAATTTTCAAAATCATTTGGCGCAAGTGGATTGTTAGAAGAGTATAAATCGTCTTTATTAAAGAAAGAATAATCAGTTGTGTTAAAGAGCGGTTTACGTTGTTCGTAGGCAATTTTTGCATTCAAGGCTATGCCATTAGCAATATTTTGGGAATAGGATAGTTGGGCAAATTCAAGATTGTAAACTTTCATGTAGTTGTCCTTGAAGAATAAAGAACTAACTGAATTAATGAACTTACTAATTGGTTCACTGCTATTAAACTGTTTTACCTTAGTTCCTCCTGAAGCCGAAATAGTTGCGTAATTTTGACGATTAAAAGTATGCTTGAATTCTCCCGTTACACGTAATCTTTGATCCGAAAATCCGTAGTTGATTCCTGTACTTATTAAAGTTTCTTTGCCTTTTTCATCATTCCATTTTTTATATGAAAAACCAGTGCCGACATTAAAACCTTGTACGGTATTAAAACTAAGTGCACTCAAATCTAACAAACCATTATAATTAAAAGTATGCTTCTCGAAAGTATTCTTGTGCTGGTATCCGAGTATTGCATCAGAAACTTTAAACTTGTTGTTTTTAGCATCGATAGAGTCGGTGTATTTTCTAGAAGTTCGTATGGTTTGTAAGCTGTCTTTCTTGGTGTAATCGGTACTTTCCTCGATTGTTAAAGGAATTGGACGAATAGTATTCCAATAGGAGTCGTCTTTTTTATTTGCATTAGTTTCAAAACTTACTATTTCATTAGAGAACGTTTTCTTTTCAAAAGATGTTGGAAACTCATAATTAGTATATACATAATTAAAATTACCAGTAAATTGTATGCCAAAAGCTCCTGCTGTAAAAGATAAGCTTTGAGCATTTTTAGCCCATAATTTATTTTTGGAGTTATAGCTAAAACTTTGTTTTAGATTCATTATTTGTGTAAACTCATTTTTAATTCTATATCCTTTGATGTCAAGATCAACAGCATAAATAGCAAAACTATCATCTATAATATAAATATAGCCTTCAAAAACAGGTTCTTTATCACGTTTTGGGATAACTTTTATTTTATTGATTTCCTTATTGTTTTCGTCAAAGAATGTTCCTTCAAGTTTGTATTTGTAATAATTGAAGGCATTGTCTGCAATAGGCGAGATCATATTTACACCAAATTTTAAAGTATTGTTGTAAAAATCATAAGTAGATAAACTGGCAGTATTATAACTAAAACCTTTGTTGTTTCCAGATATCTTAGAGGCAATAATTTTCTCTTTTAAATTATTAGGTTTCTCAAATGTAATTTTAGAAATAGTTTCAGATAGGTATAAAATCCCAGTCCCGGTAGAGTCAAGATTAGATGCCATTTCTTCTCCGATATCTACCTTCATACCCATTATTTTTTTAGGCAAATCCTTTATTTTAAATAAACCCTTAGAGTAGAAGTCAGCAGTATAACGCCCTGTTTTTTCTGCATTTTCTTTTTTATTAGCAATAGCATTTTTTATAATGTCATTTGCAGGATTGTCTTTAGGATTAATGATTACTTCATTAAGCGTAAAATTTTCTTGTTGTAATTTAACATCTAAGGTATAAGAGGTCAAAGAAGTATTTGAGATAGTTAGTTTTTGAGATTTAAATCCTAAATACTGAAATACGATTTTATTCTTACCAATTTCTTTTACATGGAGTTGGTATTTTCCTTGTTCGTTAGAGGTAGTACTATTGTATGTGTTTTCCTCAAAGATAGAAACAAACGGTAGAGGATTTCCGTTTTCATCCGAAACTGTGCCTTTTATCTGGGCGAAATTTGAAATAGAAAATAATAAAAAAGTAAATAAAATAGAGTTTTTCATAAATAAGTTCATTTCTTGTTCCAAAAATAGAAGAACTTAATAATGAACATATTAAAACTATGTTAAACTATTTATAGTCTTTTAACTATAAAAAAGAGCGTATGGCAAGCTCATAACTTTTTAGGCCAAAACCAAGAATTACACCTTTGGCATTTCCAGATATATATGATTGGTGACGGAAACTTTCGCGTGCATAAGTATTAGATATATGAACTTCTATAACAGGAGTTGTAATCGCTTTTATAGCATCACCAATACCAATAGAAGTATGTGTATATGCACCAGCATTTAAAATTATTGCATCATAAGTAAAGCCAAACTCTTGTATTTTGCCTATTAATTCTCCTTCAATATTACTTTGATAATAGCTTAGCTCGATATTTGGGAAAGAATTTTGTAATGTCGCAAAGTAGTCTTCAAAAGTTTGAGATCCGTAAACTTCAGGTTCTCTTTTTCCTAAAAGATTCAAATTAGGTCCGTTTATAATGATGATTTTCATTTAGTGTAATTTAATGTATTATTGATTAGTATTTGAATTCATTTTATATCTCAGAGAAAACATTATACTAACTGTGTAAAAATAAAAAAACCGTTCCAATAAATAGAACGGTTTTGATAAAAGTATGTGATATTATTTTTTAGAACATGAATCCAGCAGAAAGTTGGAAAACAGAGTTTTTAGCTTTCGCTTCTTTTGATATTTCTGTTAATCCTAAGCCATAACGACCTTGAACAAAAATGTTTTTTGTGATTTTAAAACCTAATCCAGCAGCAAGAGCAAAGTCAAATGTTTTAGCATCTTTTACATCAAAATCATTCTTTTGACTTAAAAGAAAAGAAGCTTGTGGACCTACCTCAAGACTGAATGCATCACTCAAATAAATTTTTGCCATTACTGGGATAGATAAATAACCTAATTCATCTTTAAATTCACCAAAGGCATTTTTATAAGTTGCTCCTTGTGTAGAGTACAAAAGCTCAGGTTGAATTGAGAATCTATCCAATAATTTAATTTCGGCTACTAAACCAGCATGATAGCTTGTTATCGCATCAGTTTGAATGTCTGTTCCATTTAGATTTGCAAAGTTTACCCCCGCTTTTGCTCCAATTTGTAAAAATTGAGCATTCATTGTTGCTGATGTTGCTATGAACAGTACAGCTACTAAAATTAATTTTTTCATAAATTTTCTTTTAACGATTTGATTGATTTTTCTGTAGATAAAACGTTTATAAATTACAAATATTGCTTAAATAATTTAAAAGACTCAGGTCTTTCGTATTAAATTATCATCAGCAAATTTGTTTGTTCATGAGCAAAAATACATGCTATTATTAGTTCTAATTTATATTTATTGGCATTTTTTTTATAGGATTTGCATGTTATTTTACTTTTGTAGTATTTTATATTAAAGTTTGTGTATGTTTGTAATAATAATATTATAATAACACAAACATGAAAAAAATTATTTTAACTGTATTAACAGTTTTAGGATTTACTTTTGCTAATGCACAAGAGCAAACAGCAAAAGGGAAGTGGCTTATTGAAGCAAACACTGGTTTTGGTTCACTTGGAAACGGTAGCACCTCATTTGGATTATGGAATGAAGACGGTGATACTGCTTGGAACATTGGTGCAGAAGGAGGATATTTTGTAATGGATAACCTTGCTGTTAAAGGAGGATTAGGTTATGGAGATAATGGTGGTGATTTTGGAAGTGAAATTTTCTCTTATAAAGTTGGAGCAAAATATTATTTACTAAACAAATTCCCTTTAGAAGTTTCTTATACAGGAGCTAGTATTAAAGATGCTGATGAAAATCCATCATACATCGGATTTCAAGGAGGATATGCTTGGTTTGTAGGGAATAACATTTCAGTGGAGCCAGGTGTTCGTTATAATGTTACCTTAAATGATGATTATGGTACTGGAAAAGATGCGTTGCAATTTCAAATTGGTTTCGCACTACATTTCTAGAAAATTATAAGTAAGTTTTAGTAAGCCTTTCATGTTAATCATGAGGGGCTTTTTTTATTTTATAAGTTTTTTAAGGTTAATTTTTAGTGTTAAAAAAATAAAAATACCCTCACTAAATTTAGTGAGAGAAAAACTATTAATCGTGTGATTGTGAACTGTATGTGTGTGACTTATTTGCTTGGTGGGTTTTAACATAATTTGGTTTTTTTTATCCTTATTATTGGAATTTTGGTGCCACTTATCTACGTTTGCCGCATAAATTTTAACATAAACAAAAAAATGAAAAAAATTACTTTATCAATTGTTGCGGTTTTAGCATTTGGATTTGCAAATGCACAAGAAGTTAAATTTGGTGCAAAAGCAGGATTAAACGTTTCTACTTTAACAGGAGATGTTGAAGATGTTTCTTCAAAAGTAGGTTTCCACGTAGGTGGTTTCGCTGAAATTAAATTATCTGACAAGTTTTCTATCCAACCTGAGCTTTTGTACTCTACTCAAGGTGCTAAAGAAAAAACAAGTGACTTTGACTTTGATACTATGGAAGTTATTTCTACTGATTTTACAGTTAAATTGGCTTACATCAATGTGCCAGTTATGGCAAAATATTATGTTGCTGAAAAATTTAGCTTAGAAGCTGGACCACAAATTGGTTTTCTTGTAAGTGCTAAAGGTAAAATGTCTGGTGGTTCTAATGAAGACATAAAAGATTTCTATAAATCAATTGATTTTGGTGTAAACTTTGGAGCTGGTTATGACTTTACTGAAAATCTTTCTGTTGGAGCTAGATATAACTTAGGTTTATCTAATATCGCTAAAAATGAAGAAGGTGATAATTCTAAACTTAAAAACAGTGTTTTCTCTTTATCAGTAGGATACAAATTCTAATAACTAATCGGATACGTTAAGTATTCTTAGTTTTACTTTTTACAATTTTAAAGCCCTTAAATAATTATTATTTAAGGGCTTTTTTTATGTGTGGAAGATACCTAAAACTATTATCTGGAATTAATTTATAGGTTTTTTTATGTTAATTTTTTTACACAAAATAATTCAATTTTATTTATTTGATTTAGTGAGAAAAGCAGTAATAATATGGCGTAAGGTGTTATTGTACAGGTTTAAAAGGAAAAGGTTTTGTGCTTTGTTTTTTGATTTTTTAATATAGTTTTTTGGTATTTAAAAGCTTGTTTTTTACGTTTGCCTCCTAAATTTTAACTAAATATAAAAAATGAAAAAAATTACTTTATCAATTATTGCGGTTTTAGCATTTGGATTTGCAAATGCACAAGATGGTCATTTCAAAGTAGGAGCACACGTTGGTTTGCCTATGGGAGATTTTAAAGACTCGTTTTCTGTAAATTTAGGTGCTGATGTTGCTTACTTATGGAACATAGCTGATAAATTCAGTGCAGGAGCAACTACAGGTTATACTACTTATTTGGCTAAATCTTATACTTTTTCAGATGGTTTTAATTCGTATAAGATTAAAGGAGATGCGGCTGGTTTTATTCCAGTTGCAGCTACAGCACAATATTCTATTGCTGATAAATTTAGGATATGCAATTTATGCAGGTAGTGGAGATGGAGACGGTGGAGTTATCTATCAGCCAAAATTTGGTTACCAAACAGAAAAGTTTGAAGTTTATGCTGCTTATAAAGGAATTTCTGCTGATGGAGGAACAGTTTCTTCAATCAATGTTGGATTCAGTTATAAACTGTAATTTTTAAAATTAAAAATATAATTTAAAAGCCTTCTACCACAGTAGAAGGTTTTTTTTATGCGGAAAATGTTTTACTTTGTAGGTATGAACTGGAATAGATATATAAAAGATTATCAATCCTATCTTAGGATAGAACGTGGTTTATCTAAAAACACAATCGAAAATTATGCTTTTGATATAGAGCGTTTGTGTCTTTTTTTGGCTCAGAACCAAATAGAAATTTCTCCCTTAAAAATTAGTGAAGAAACGATTCAGCAATTTATTTATTCCGTTTCCAAAGAAGTGAATGCACGTTCTCAAGCTCGTATCATTTCAGGTTTGAAAAGTTTTTTTAATTATTTAATTTTTGAAGATTATCGTAATAGCAATCCTTTGGAACTTATAGAGTCTCCAAAGACAGGAAGGAAATTACCCGATACCTTATCTGTTGATGATATTGATTCACTTATTGCAGCAATCGATTTGAGTTCGAATGAAGGAGAGCGAAATCGTGCCATGCTAGAAACTTTATATGGCTGTGGACTTCGAGTTTCGGAATTGGTAGCTTTAAAAATATCTGATTTGTTTTTTGAAGAAGGATTCATAAAAATAACTGGAAAAGGAAACAAAGAACGTTTTGTGCCTATTGGAGAATCGACTCAAAAATATATTTTAATTTATGTCAATTCGGTTCGGCTTCATTTAAATATTAAAAAAGGTCATGAAGACACTTTATTTCTTAATAGAAGAGGGAGTCAGTTAACCAGAGCGATGATTTTTACTATCATTAAGGATTTGGCATTTAAAATAGGGTTAAATAAAAATATAAGTCCACATACTTTAAGGCATTCTTTTGCTACACATTTGCTTGAAAATGGTGCCGATTTACGATCGATACAATTAATGTTAGGGCATGAATCAATTACCACAACCGAAATATATGTTCATCTGGACAGAACGTATTTAACGCAAGTAATTCATGCTTTTCATCCTAGAAGATAGCTGTTTTTGTTAAAAATTTTTATAAGATTTTGTTTTTGTCTTAAAAAAAAATAATATCTTGGAGCTATATTGTTTGTAATAAAGAGAATTTACTCTCATACTTATAATAAGAAATAAAAAACGAATTTTTGTTGTGTTTTTTTAAGCCTTAAATAATAGTATCAATTTTGTTCTGTTTTAAATAAAATAGACAACTTACACAAACATGATTATGGTTTTTGATTTATATGAAGATGAGAATTGTCAGAAGTTGAATAATTTTTACAAAAAATTATTTGCTGAGATCCCTGACTTAATTTTTCAATTTGTTGTCGATATCGATAATACCTATACCTTTCCTTTGGTAAGTAAGTCTATGGAAGAAATATTTGAGTTGTCTACAACTGAATTTTCTAATCGAAGTAAATTTTTTATTTACGGAAGAGTGCATCCCGAAGATCAACATACATTTATTAGTTCGCTTTCTATAGCTAGAAAAAGCTTAACGCCTTGGGAATTAGAATTTCGAGTAGTTTTGCCTAAGAAAGGAATTCGTTGGTTGAGAGTTTGTTCAAAATCTGAAGGTTCTCCAGAGGGGCAGGTTAGTTTTTATGGGCGTATTTCGGATGTAACAGATTTGAAAGATCAAGAACTGAAACTTAAATTATCAGAAGAGCGTTTTCAATTTGCTTTAGATGCTTCTACTGTAGGGGTCTGGGATTGGGATATGGTGACTAATAGGGTTTTTTATTCATCTTTGTCTTTGAAGATTTTAGAATTGGAATCCAATGATATTTTTGATGATCCAGAACGTTGGGATAAAATTGTCCATCCAGATGATTTGCCAAAATATTACTCAGATATTCAAGAGCATTTTGATAATAAGGTGCCGTTTTATGAAAATTACCATCGTGTACTAACGTCTAGCGGTAAGTACAAATGGATATTAGATAGAGGTAAGGTTATTGAAAGAGATATAAACGGAAAACCACTGCGTGTCTTAGGTACGCACACAGACATTTCTTATCAGAAAGAGAAAGAATTGGAGCTCATAAAAACGATGAAGTTGTTTAGTGATCAAAACAGTCGATTGCTTAATTTCTCACATATTGTTTCGCATAATTTAAATACACAAGCAGGGAATATTAAAAGTATTCTTGATTTTATAGATGACGATCACAGTAGAGAAACTATTGATGAAATGTTGGTTCATTTACGAACTGTTTCTAATGATTTAAATGATACAATTTCTAATTTAACGCAGATTGTGCAGATTCAGAGTAATTTGAATATTGTTATAAAACCACTTAAGCTAAGTTATAGTATAGATAAAACGGTTTCTATAATAAAGGCCTTTAGTAGTAAAACAAAAATTACAATACTCAATAGTGTGCCTGATTATGTAACGATTAGTTTTAATCCAGCTTATCTAGAAAGTGTATTGTTGAATTTTACAACTAATGCAATTAAATATGCACATCCTGATAGAGACCCTGTAATTGAATTTATTTTTGCGATTGAACCTGATGGTCGGAAAGCTTTAAAAATTAAAGATAACGGTATCGGAATTGATTTAGAGCTATATGGTGACTTGATATTCGGAATGTATAAAACGTTTCATAAACATAAAGAAGCGCGTGGAATTGGTTTGTATATTACCAAGAATCAGATAGAATCAATGAAAGGAGAGGTTTCTGTAGAAAGTGTTGTTGGAGAGGGAACTGTTTTTAAAATTGTTTTTAATGATGATTTATAGTGGGCTGATAAAGGTTCAAAGGTTCAGAGTAACAAAGGTTCAAAGGGACAAAGATTGCTAGGTAAGCTTAAAACACATTGAGTATGTACTCTATTTTATAGATAAAACACTCCAAAAAATTTTAGAAAGAGTTTTCAAGGTTCAACTTTAAAAAAAGGCATAAAAAAAGCTCATCGATAGATGAGCTTTTTTTATATATAAGAAGAGAATTATTTAGCAATATTTACTGCTCTAGTTTCTCTAATCACTGTTACTTTAACTTGACCAGGATAAGTCATTTCAGTTTGTATTTTTTGAGAGATATCAAATGATAAACTTGCAGCATTATCATCAGATACTTTTTCGCTTTCTACAATTACACGAAGTTCTCTACCAGCTTGAATAGCATAGGCGTTTTTTACTCCATTAAATCCGTAAGCAACTTCTTCAAGATCTTTTAAACGTTGGATGTAAGAATCTAATACTTGTCTTCTTGCACCAGGTCTTGCACCAGAAATAGCATCACAAACCTGAACGATTGGTGATAATAGTGATTTCATTTCGATTTCGTCGTGATGCGCACCAATTGCATTACAAACTTCTTCTTTCTCACCGTATTTCTCAGCCCATTGCATTCCTAATAATGCGTGAGGTAAATCACTTTCAGTATCTGGAACTTTACCAATATCATGTAGTAAACCAGCTCTTTTTGCTAGTTTTACGTTTAATCCTAATTCGGCAGCCATAATACCACACAATTTAGATACTTCTCTAGAGTGTTGTAATAAGTTTTGACCGTAAGAAGAACGGTATTTCATACGTCCAACAACTTTTATTAATTCAGGGTGTAAACCGTGAATTCCTAAGTCGATAACTGTACGTTTACCTACTTCAATGATTTCATCATCAATTTGTTTAGCAGTTTTAGCTACTACTTCTTCAATACGTGCTGGGTGAATACGACCATCTGTAACTAATTTGTGTAATGCCAAACGAGCAATTTCTCTACGTACAGGGTCAAAACAAGAAAGGATAATTGCTTCAGGGGTATCATCTACAATGATTTCAACACCAGTTGCAGCTTCAAGCGCACGAATGTTTCTACCTTCACGTCCAATAATTCTTCCTTTTACATCATCAGATTCTATGTTAAACACAGATACACAGTTTTCAACTGCTTCTTCTGTTCCAACTCTTTGAATTGTATTGATGATGATTTTTTTAGCTTCTTGTTGAGCAGTAAGTTTAGCCTCTTCAATAGTATCTTGAATATGCGACATAGCATTACTTTTTGCTTCAGCTTTTAAACCTTCCATTAATTGGTTCTTAGCTTCTTCAGCAGAAAGTCCTGAAATTACTTCTAATTGCTGTAATTGACTTTTGTGTAATTTATCTACTTCGGCTTGTTTTTTGTCTAAAACTTCAATTTTAGTATTGTATTCTTGTGTTTTAGCTTCGTAATCATCATTAGTCTTTTTAGCTTTTGATAATTCATTAGAAACTTGAGATTCTTTGTCTCGAACTCTTTTTTCTACTTCTGCTACTTTTTTATCTCTTGAAAGAATTACTTGTTCGTGCTCTGATTTTAATTCAATAAAACGCTCTTTAGCTTGAAGTATTTTGTCTTTCTTAATGTTTTCGGCTTCTAGATTAGCATCTTTTAAAATTGATGCTGCTTCTTTTTTTGAATTTTTGATTAAATTAGAAATATTGCTTTTTTCAATGATTTTGGCTATTCCAAAACCTGCTGCAATACCTATGATTCCTGAAATAATGATCGTTATTATACTGTCCATGGTTATTAAAATTTATATATAAAAAAGCCTACATTAGGTTGCTTGTATAAACTCGAAAAGACAAGTTTTGAGCTAACTCACTGTTCAAGTTTCCTCGCCGAAGCGTGGCATGCTTTAGTAGTGATGATTTGCTCATTCTAAATTGTTAGTGTTGAGTTTACCAAATATGAACTAATGTAGGCAGTATCTTAGTTTCTGTAAAGAACGTTTAATTTTCGAGATATTGATCTAAAAGGGTATTTAATCTTTTAATTCTTTCGATAGTTTCATCACTATCAGTTGCTTTATCAATTTGTTTTTGTTCTACTTGCGAGGCAAATTGCAATGCACACATGGCTAAAACGTCCTGTTTGTCACGAACAGCATAGTTTTCTTCAAATTGCTTTATCATCACATCAATTTTTTTAGAAGCACTTCTAAGGCCTTCTTCCTGTGAGAGATCTACCGTTAATGGGTAAACTCTGTCAGCGATTGATATTTTAATTTTAAGCTTTTCGTCCATGTTATTACTAGTCTGATAGTTGTGCTATACAGTGATCAATTTCACGAATTAATGAATTTATTTTAAGCTTTGTATCTCTTTTATTATCGTTACTGCCAAGTAAAGAATTGGCGATTTTGAGTGTTTCATACTGCTTTTTCAAGCCCTCAATCTCCTCGGATTGTCTTTGTATAGTCTGTTTAGCCTCTATTAATTCTGACTTTAGTTCTTGATTGTTCTTTTCTAAACCTTTTAGCTTCGCAAAAAGTTTTTCTACTTTATATTCAAGAGTATCAATTATTTCGGCAATTACACTCATTATAAATCCTATTCATTACTTAATCATACAAAGTTAGTATTCCTTTTTATTAATGCAATATTTTATCGATTTTTTTGCATTAAAAATAGCAAATTAATGGAATTCAAGGTATTGTATTTCGCAGTTTTACTAAATATTTTGCCAAGTTTTTTTTATCTTAGCAAAAATGTAAATCATGAAATATTCTGTACTTTTTTTGCTGTTTTGTAATTTTATTTCTGCTCAGACAGAATATCCAAAAGACTACTTTAGACCACCTCTTGATATTCCGATGCAACTTTCAGGGAACTTTGGAGAGTTAAGACCGAATCATTTTCATGCTGGGTTTGATTTAAAAACAAACCAAAGAGAAGGTTTGAAAGTGTATGCTGTGGCAGATGGGTATATCTCAAGAATTAAAATTTCGACTTTTGGCAATGGGAAAACATTGTACATAACCCATCCCAATGGATATACATCTGTATATGGCCATTTGCAAAGTATGGTTGGTTCGATTCAGGAATATATCAAGCAGACGCATTATAAAGAGAAATCTTTTGAAATTGAAATGTTTTTGAAACCAGGAGAAATGGCAGTTACCAAAGGGCAATTGATAGGACTGTCGGGGAATACTGGATCTTCAGAAGGGCCGCATTTGCATTTTGAATTCCGTGATTCAAAAACAGAATTTGTTATAAATCCAATGTTTTTTGGTTTTGACAAAAATATAAAAGATACTAGAAAGCCTGTAGTTTCAAATTTATATGTTTATCCGCTTGACGATAATACAACAGTTAATCAATCGAAAGTGCCGTTAATGCTTAATATGTCATTGCAAAAAGATGGCACCTATCTATCAGATCGTGTTGCAGCAAATGGTAAGATTGGTTTTGGAATTACTGCTGTAGATTACGATGATGTGTCTTTTAATAAGAATGGAGTTTATAAAGTAGAATCATTTTACAACGGAAAATCTAATTATGGATATCAGTTTAATACCTACTCATTTGATGAAATGCGTTATATAAACGCTTTGATTGATTATCCTAGGTATAAAAAAACAGGTCAAAGAGTACAAAAGCTGTTTATGAAAACACCTTTTGCTTTGAGTATTATTAAAACAGATTCACTTAATGGAGTGCTTCCAATAGTACCAAATCTCGCTTCGGCATATCGTGTAGAGGTTTCAGATTATTATGGAAATACCAATACAATTAATATTCCAGTTCAGTATAATTCATTACCAGTAGTTGTAAATCCAACACCTGTAGTTTCTGATTATTTGGTGAAATACAATAAAGACGCTAATTTTTCTAAGAACAATATGTCAGTATTTTTTCCAGCAGGAACATTTTATGATGATTTTAATTTGAATTTTGATGTAAAAAATGATCGTATTTATATTCATGACGATACAGTTCCCGTGCATTCTAATTTTACTATAACTATTGAAGATGATAAATATCCTGAAAATCTTAAAGACAAAGTATACATAGGTAGAATTACAGGAAAGAATAGTAGTTATAACGCTACATCGCGTAAAGGAGCAGTGTATACAGCAAAGTCAAGAATTTTGGGACAATTCGGATTGGTGATGGATACTATTAAGCCAACAATTAGTATTGCAAAACCAATTGAAGGAAAGTGGATAAGTGATGTAAAGAAAATTCAATTTACAATTAGTGATAGTATGTCGGGGATTAAATCCTACAATGGGTATTTGAACGGAAAATGGATTTTGTTTGAGTATGATAATAAAACAAAAAAAATAACACATGACTTTGATGACGGTATTGTTGCTGAAGGAGCGAATGATTTAAAAATAGAAGTTGTTGATAATGTGGGGAATTCTGCTATCTTTGAGACACGTTTTTTTAGAAGTCAAATAAAATAAAAATATAACGTTTGAAGAAGAACCTACTATTTGTTGCCCTTTTATTGTGTGTTGGCTTTGTTTCACTTGCTCAAAATGCCCGAGTAAAAGGAATAATTCTTAATGAAAGCAATTTTCCAGTTACTGATGTAAATGTTTCTCACTCAGGAAATGTAACACAGTCTAATTCGGATGGTTTTTTTGATATTTCGATTCCATCTAATAAAAAAGTGATTCTTGTTTTTACTCACGTTTCGCAGAAAATGATGACGATTACAGTGACTTTAAAACCGAATGAAATATTCGTTTTTAATCCTGTTATGAATAGTTATGCCGAACAAATGGGAGAGATTGTTGTCATGGCAAATAAAAAAAGGATACAAGGAATCACTACCGTAGATCAAACCACTATAAAGAAAATTCCAGGTGCTAATGCTGGAATCGAAAATATTTTAAAAACTTTACCCGGAGTAAATTCTAATAACGAATTGAGTACGCAATACGCAGTTCGTGGCGGGAATTATGATGAGAATCTTGTTTATGTAAACGAGATCGAAGTGTATCGCCCGTTTTTAATTCGTTCGGGGCAACAAGAGGGATTGAGTTTTACAAATACCGATTTGGTTCAGAATGTTGATTTTTCAGCAGGAGGATTTCAAGCAAAATTTGGAGATAAATTATCGTCAGTATTAGATATTACATACCGAAAACCAACTCAGTTTGGAGCATCTTTCGAGGCTAGTTTACTAGGAGGAAGTGTTGCTGTTGATGCTGTTTCTAAAAACAAAAAATGGTCGGCAATTACAGGAGTTCGTTATCGAAACAATAGCATGCTTGTAAACAGTCAAGATACACAAACGAATTATAGACCTTCATATACAGATATTCAAACGAACATCAATTATTTCGCTTCAGCAAAATGGCAATGGAGTTTTCTAGGGGCTATTTCTCAAAATAAATATTTGTATGAGCCATTAACTCGAGAAACTAAATTTGGTACAATCGATAAGCCAATGGCGCTTGCAGTGTATTATGAAGGGCAAGAAAGAGATAAGTATGATACTTATTTTGGTGCGATAAAATCAACATACACTATTTCTCCAGATTTTACTTTAAAGTTCATAGGTTCTATATTTCATACACAAGAACAAGAGCATTATGATATTTTGGCACAATATCGTTTAGGAGAGGTAGATAGTGATGGTTCGGTAGTATTGCAAGAGGTGAATTATACTAAAGGAATTGGTTCGCAATTAAATCATGCACGAAATGATTTAGATGCTTTAATTGTAAATGCCGAATTAAAAGGGATTTATAATTGGAAAGAAAATCTTTTAGAATGGGGAGTGAAGTATACTCGCGAATCTATCCGTGACCGCGTAGCAGAGTGGGAGGTAATTGATTCAGCAGGTTTTTCGGTAAATCCACCAATTGTAAATTTGCCTAAAAATAATCAACCATACGAACCTTATACTGGTCCGCTTTTTCCTTATCAAAATGTAAGAGCGATAAATTTTAATACTATAAACCGATTTTCAGGTTATGCACAATGGAGCCGAAAAGGAAATTTAGGATCTAGCGAGGTTTGGTACAATGCTGGAGTTCGTTTTCAGGATTGGAAAGTGTCAGGAGGAATAGTTGAGGGTAAAAACCAGTTTGTAATTAGTCCGCGGGCGCAATTTGCTATAAAGCCAGATTGGGATATGGATATGGTTTTTAGGCTTTCGGGGGGATTGTATCATCAACCGCCTTTTTATAGGGAATTGCGTGATGCCAGTGGCGAAGTATTACCAAATACTAAAGCACAGCAATCGGTACATGTGGTTTTAAGTAATGATTATGGTTTTAAAATGTGGAATAGACCATTTAAACTTGTTTCAGAGCTGTATTATAAAACATTATCAGATGTAAACGTTTATACAATAGACAATGTTAGAATTCGATATGCTGCTGATAATAATGCAACAGCTTATGCACAAGGATTGGATTTTAGATTAAATGGGGAGTTTGTACCAGGAACTGAATCTTGGTTTAGCTTTGGATATTTAAAGACCGAAGAGAATTATGCTAATAAAGGATATATAGCAAGACCAACTGATCAACGATTAAAATTTGCACTTTTGTTTCAGGATTATATGCCTAATATACCAAGTGTCAAATTGTATTTGAATTTAGTTTATAATACAGGATTACCTGGAGGTTCACCTTCGTATTCAGATCCGTATTTGTATCAAAATAGATTAAAAGATTACCGTCGAGCCGATGTTGGTTTCTCTAAAGTTTTTATTGATAATAATAGAGTTGCAAAAAGTAAACTTTTTAAAGAGTTTAAAGAATTGTCATTAGGATTTGAGATTTTTAATCTTTTTGATAATAAAAATGCGATTACAAATACTTGGGTTCGTGATGTGTATTCTAAAAATCAATATGCAATTCCTAATTATATGACTTCGAGAGTTTTTAATATAAAATTAACTGCTAGGTTATAATAACCAATGAAAAAGCTAGTTTAGAATGTATAAATTGACTGCAAACTGGTGAACCATTTTTAAAATTCATTACATTTGAAATTATTTTTTAATAAAAGAACATGAGAAAATTACATATATCTATCATAAGCCTTTCTGTTTTACTTTTAGTGAGTTGCAAAAATGAAGTCGAAAAACCAAAGGTTACTTATGACGCTTCAACAGCTTCAAAAGTAATTGCTAAAGTCGATTCGACACAAGTTGCAATTGCCGATTTGCCAATTCAGATGGAAGGAACAGATTATTTGATTCATCCAGTTGGAGATGTACGCGTATATGAAAGAGGTGTTAAGGCACGCTATGGTTCATCGAGTGTAAATGACATTAGTTTTACAATTTCAAATATCGGTGAATATGAAATTACGGGTTATTTGCAAAATTTAAAATTCCAGAAGATAGATTCTGATTCCATAAGACCATTGACAGATAAAGCAGTTTTAATTCAAACCGCAACCTATTTAAAAACAATTGCCAATAAAACTCATAACCATGTTATGGTATATACGATGGTGGATATGGATACTAATAAAGATGGGAAATTAGATACTAGCGATATAAAAGCATTGTATTTAAGTGATATTAGTGGAGAGCGATTTGTTAAAGTTTCTGAAGATTTTCAAGAGCTAATAGATTGGAATGTTATAGATTCAAAAAACCGTTTGTATTTCAGAACCATTGAAGATACTAACAAAAATGGGCAGTTTGATAAAAATGATGTTTTGCATTATAACTATATTAACCTAGGGGCTAAAGATTGGAAAGTGGTTAGTTATAAGCCAATTTAATACATGTAATTATATCAAAATATCGCTTTCAAGGTCTGACTTTTCTATATCAAAGTCATAGCCTAGTTTATGAACTAAATCAGTTACCAATTTTTTGTACCAGTTCTCTGATTTAGGGTGAATGTATATTTTTTCGATAAGATATTTAAGATTGACATTAACTCTTAATCCATCATTAATTTTAATGTCGCTTTTGGAGGAATCTGTAATTATGCGTACTTCACGCTCGTACTGAAAACTTTTTCTTTTAAATAAAAACGGAAAGAATAAATCATCAAAAGGAATGTATTCTTTCTTGTAGTCAATATAGTTTACTTCGCCTATATATTGATCAAAATTATCCTCAGGTTTCAATGCTTTTTGTAGCCTCCCAATAGTAGATTGAATAGCTAATCCTTCGTTATTTTGGGTAAATATCTGCCACATGGCAAACGATTCGTATTCATTGATATGCCAACTGCTTATAGCTACTTTCTCGCGGTGTATTTTGTAGTAATCTATAAATTCAGGATTGTCTATAGCAAGTTTTTTAATCTCTTCGTAAGTGGGTTCGCTAAAGGTGCCTTCATACTGATCTTCAAATTTATCAGAACGGGACATAAAAAGCTTTTTAGACATCAATAAGTCTAGGAATTTGGATAAATCCAAGTATTTCCAGACTATTGTATTAGGGTCTTCAGGAAGGTTAATGTTTGAATTGTGGCGATACATAGGTATTTGTATATATTAATCCGTTGGGGCTGTAGGAGTTTTTAATTCATAGTTTATAAAGCCAAAAAAAGGTGTTTCATTTTAAGTTAGTCAATAAGACTATTTGAAAAATGAAACACCTTGAATTATATTTCTATGTGTTAATTGTCTTTACTTTCAACAGGTTTACATCTTACGTATACCTAATTTATGAAAAATTATTCAAACGACTGCATAGTAACCAATTTATTATATGTTCCGTTTAAAGCTATTAGGTTTTCATGAGTTCCTTGCTCAACAATTTTGCCTTTTTGCATAACCACAATCAGATCTGCTTTTTGGATAGTAGATAAACGGTGTGCGATAACAACTGAAGTGCGATTTTGCATCATGTTATCAAGGGCTACTTGTACAAATTTTTCGCTTTCAGTATCCAATGCAGATGTTGCTTCGTCAAGAATCATAATAGGAGGATTCTTTAAAACAGCGCGAGCAATAGATAAACGTTGTTTTTGTCCACCTGAAAGTTTGTTTCCACTGTCTCCAATGTTGGTGTAAATACCAAGAGGTAACTCGCTTACAAATTCAAAAGCATTAGCAATTTTTAGGGCTTCAATAATCTCCTCATCGCTAGCATCAAGTTTTCCTAATGAAATATTCGCTTTAATGGTGTCGTTAAACAAGATGCTATCTTGAGTTACTAATCCCGTTAAATCACGAAGTGAGTGTAAAGAAATGTCTTTTATATTAATATTGTCAATTGAAATAGAGCCTTCGTTTACATCATAAAAACGAGTAAGGAGATTGGCAATGGTACTTTTTCCACTTCCAGATTGTCCAACTAGAGCAACAGTTTGTCCTTTTTTTATTTGAAGAGAAAAGTCTTTTAGTACATTCTCTTTTTCATATTTAAAGTTGATATTCTTGATTGTTATATCAGAGTCAAAAGTGGCTTTTTCGATAGCATCAACTTTGCTTGTAATAGGGTTTTCTTGATCAAGAATTTCTAATACACGCTCTGCTGCTGCATTTCCTCTTTTTACGCCGTAAGAAGCTTTAGAGATCGCTTTTGCAGGTGTAAGGATATTGTAAGCTAATCCCATATAAGCGATGAATGAAGCACCGTTTAATGTCTTTTCAATTAGAACCATTTGACCACCATACCAAAGTAAAATTGCGATTACCATGATTCCCATAAATTCACTCGCAGGAGAAGCTAGGTTTTGGCGATTACCAATGCTGTTTGATAATTTAAAGAAACGCTGAGTAGAGTTTTGGAAAACACTATTGAAATAATTTTCAGAGTTGTATCCTTTTACCACTTTTAATCCCCCTAAAGTTTCTTCAATAGTAGATAAAAATGTTCCTTGTTCTTGCTGAGCCTTTGTTGATTGTTTCTTTAATTGTTTTCCTATCAATGATATTATATACCCAGAAACAGGAATGAAAATAAAAACAAAAAGAGTTAATTGTGGGCTTATTGCAAGCATTGCAATAATTGTAAATACAATAGTAAGAGGCTCTTTTACGATAAGCTCTAGAATGGCAAGAAATGAAGTTTGTACTTCGTTAACATCACCTGCAATACGAGAGATAACATCACCTTTTCTTTTTTCTGAGAAAAATGATAAAGGCAATTCAAGTGTTTTTTTGTACATCGCATTTCGCATATCTCTTAAAACACCATTTCTTAGGAAAGTAATAAAAAACATAGCGAGGTAATCACATAAGTTTTTCAATAAAAATATCGAAATAATCACAGCTACCATTATAGATAGGGTGTATCCTACACCATAATTGTCAGTTGCTTGTGTGATGAAGTAGCTTAAGTAATTTTCAGCATAATCTTTCAACTCCCAAAGCCCTTTGTAAACAGGTATAGTGGTGTTTCTTTTTGTTTGGTCAAATAAAACCTGAATCATAGGAATTAATGCCATAAACGAAAGCGTGCTAAATAAGGCATAAAGAATATTAAATAAAATATTCATGTATGCGTATCTTTTATAAGGAAATATAAAAGGAAATATTCTTTTGAAATTATTCATTCAAGATGTTTTTATTTTTTAAATCAACTTTAAGAGGTTAGAAATAAAAAAAATTAATTCAATTGCATTGCAGTGATAATGTTTTTTATCTTTTTATCTAAAATTGCTTCAGTTGCATCAAAATCTTCTACAGCATGCAACTCAGTATTTACGCTAATGTAAAATTTGATTTTTGGCTCTGTTCCACTTGGTCTAGCGCAAATTTTAGAGCCATCTTCAGTATAATAGATTAACACATTTGATTTAGGGATAGTCATTTCAGATACTTCACCACTCAATAAGTTTAATGCTGTAGAAGATTGGTAATCTTCTACCATTATTACTCTTTGACCGTCTATTTCTTTTACAGGGTTTTCACGTAGATTAATCATCATTTGATTAATTTCTTCTAATCCTTCTATTCCTTTTTTTGTTAAGGCAACCAAATGTTCTTTGTAAAATCCGTGTTCAACATAAAGCTTCAAGAGTTCTTTGTAAACAGAACTTCCGTTTGCTTTTGCTTGAGCAGCCATTTCGCAAATTAATAAAGTAGCAGCAACGGCATCTTTATCACGAACAGCATCACCAACCATAAAACCAAAACTTTCTTCTCCACCACCTATAAATTCAAGTTCAGGGAAATCTTTAATCATTTTGGCAATCCATTTAAATCCTGTCAAGCCTATTTTGCATTCAACATCATAGCTTGTTGCAAGTTCCATCATCATAGGAGTCGAAACAATAGTTGATCCTATAAATTGTTTTCCGTTAATTTTGCCAGCTTTTTTCCATTCTTGTAATAAGAAGGAAGTCATTAATATCATGGTTTGATTTCCGTTTAGCAAAATCATTTTCCCTTCATTATTACGAACAGCAACTCCTAGACGATCACAGTCAGGGTCAGTACCAACAACAATATCTGAATTTGTTTTATCAGCCAATACCAATGCCATTGTTAGTGCTTCAGGCTCTTCTGGATTAGGGGATTTTACAGTAGGGAAATCACCATTTGGAACAGCTTGCTCAGGTACAATATGTACACTAGTGTAACCCGCTTGTGATAAAGTAGGAGGGATTGATTTTATAGAAGTTCCATGTAAAGATGTAAAAACGATTTGTAAATCTTCTTTAGCTTTAGCCGGAGTATTAAAACTAGCGTTTTCAATAGACGACTTGATGAAAGCGTTGTCGATTTCTTTGTCTATATATTCAATTAATTTCTCATTAGCATGAAATTTGATTTTAGCATAATCTAAGCTCTCAATCATGGCAATAATTTCTGCATCTTGAGGAGGAACAATTTGCCCGCCGTCTTCCCAATATACTTTATATCCATTATATTCAGGTGGATTGTGTGATGCAGTAAGTACAATACCACATTGGCAACCTAAATATTTAAGAGCAAAAGATAATTCTGGAGTCGGACGCATGTCTGAAAATAAATAAACATGAATTCCATTTGCAGAGAAAACATCAGCAACGATTTTAGCAAGAGTGTTGCTATTGTGACGGCAATCGTAAGCGATTGCTACTTTTAGAGTTTGGTTAGGGAAAACCTTATGCATGTAATCAGAAAGTCCCTGTGTATTTCTTCCAAGTGTGTATTTGTTGATTCGGTTGCTACCAACACCCATAATACCGCGCATTCCACCAGTACCGAATTCTAAATTTTTATAAAAACTTTCTTCAAGATCTTTAGGTGATGTTGTCATCATCTCTTTAATCGCCTCTTGTGTTTCATTGTCAAATGCTGGCGTCAGCCATTCGTTTACAGCAGTTAAAATGTTTGGTGCTATATTCATTTGTATATTATTTTAAATTGTAAGTCAAAAAAATGGTGCGATTTGAGGAGTTGTTACAATCTCTTGAAGCAATCTCCTGCTATTCGCTATATCTTTATGTTTTTAAAGAAAAAACATAAAGGATGCCGCTGTTATCAGGGCTAGGGTTTATGTTATAGATTAACTTGATTGGCTATTTTATAGCGTTCCTCGTTGTTTTTAGTGCGTAAAATAATTTCGCCCAAGAAACCAGCAAGAAATAATTGAGTTCCTAATATCATAGTTGTTAATGCGATAAAGAACCAAGGGTTACTCGTTACCAAGTTATAGCGCATTCCCATATACATATGGTATAATTTAGATACTCCGATATAACCAGCCAGTAAAAAACCAATTATGAACATAAGTGAGCCAATGGCGCCAAATAAGTGCATAGGTCTTTTTCCAAATCTTGAAAGGAACCAAATTGTAATAAGGTCAAGGAATCCGTTAATAAAACGTTCCATACCAAATTTAGTTTCGCCATACTTACGTGCCTGATGTTGTACTACTTTTTCACCGATTTTATTAAAACCAGCATTTTTTGCTAAAACAGGGATGTATCGGTGCATTTCGCCGGAAACTTCAATGTTTTTAACAACAGTATTTTTATAAGCTTTTAATCCGCAATTAAAATCATTTAATTCAACACCCGAAGTTTTTCTGGCAGCCCAATTGAATAATTTTGATGGTAGGTTTTTTGCTACAACAGAGTCGTAACGTTTCTTTTTCCAACCCGAAACCAAATCAAATTTCTGGTTAGTAATCATTTCAAATAATCCAGGAATCTCTTCTGGACTATCTTGTAAATCGGCATCCATGGTGATAATAACATCACCATTAGCTTTGGCAAAACCAGCATGTAAAGCTTGCGATTTACCAAAGTTCTTCATGAATCGAATGCCTTTTACATTTGGGTTTTCGTTAGAAAAACCTTCAATAATGTTCCAAGAATTATCTGTACTACCATCATCTACAAAAATGATTTCATATGAGTAATTGTTAGATTTCATCACTTTAATGATCCATGTGTATAGTTCCGTAAGTGACTCCTCTTCGTTAAGAAGCGGTATAAGTATAGATAAATTCATTTATTTTATTCTTGATATGTAGTTTTGCTTTTAAAAAAGGCGGCCATAATTAATCCTAATATTGAATAACCAACAATACTAAAAACTAATGCTTTTAATAATTCAGCAGTAGCATAAGGATTGCTTTCTTTCATTTTTACCATTGTTTCATTTATTGTCGCTGCTGGTGTTCCAAATTTCTGTAATGTTTCAGCCATATATTTTCTGATTAACTCACCTAAAGTGTCTTTTGCACTAGGGTCAATAACGTTAAATAAAAGGATGTTGAAAAAAGTAGAAATTAGAATCCCAACAAGGATGGCAACGAAATATGTTGTAAATGCATCTTTAAAAGTAAAAATGCCCTTTAAATCTTTTTTAGTTTTTGATAATAAAGTAATAGTTATTGCTAGAAAAATAACAAATGTTATACCTCCAATCCAACCAGAAACGAATAGTTTTAGGTCTATTGAATACATAATTGCAGTAATCAGGGATAAAACAACACCTATTATTATACCATAAGTAATTCCATTCTTTTTTATAACTTCATTAATCATAATTTGTATGTTTTAAAATTAATCCACAAATATAACAATTCCCAATATATTCGTAGATAAAAAATGCTTTTCGATTTTAGATAAAAAAAATAGGGCAAACGTTTGTTTATTGAAAAATAATTGTAAATTTGCAACCTGAAATAATTAAAAGATTTTAAACAAAAAGAGTAGTTGCATTTACACCTTTTTCTAACCACGAAGAAGCTTCAAAATTAAAACGCTCTAAACAATAAATAAAAAGAAAAGATGAAAAAAGGAATTCACCCAGAAAATTACAGATTAGTTGCTTTCAAAGACATGTCAAATGAAGAAGTTTTTGTTACTAAATCTACTGCAGATACAAAAGAAACAATAACAGTTGATGGAGTTGAATACCCACTTGTAAAAATGGAGATCTCTAGAACATCTCACCCTTTTTACACAGGTAAATCTAAACTTATCGATACTGCAGGACGTATTGATAAATTCAAAACTAAATACGCTAAACACGCTAAATAATTTTAGTTTGTTTTTGAATAAAATAAAAGCCTTCCTATTTTGGAAGGCTTTTTTTGTATATTATATAGCCTTAATGCTTGATTAAGAAGCCTTATCATTTAATGAAACAAATAAAATATTTGTAACTTTGGACTCGATAACCAAATCAAGATTTTAAAATATTGCCAAATTAAATTAATATATGAATTACATTCTATTCGACGGGCCCGTCCGGAATGCCTTGTTGCCTTTTACGTTTACCCGACCTGTTGCCGATATTTTAATCGGAATAATGACGATACGTCAAAAATGGGAAATGCATTTAGGATCAACTACAACTACAATAACTGAGGAGTATCTATCAGAGAAATATCCAATGGTAGAGCTTGAGGAAAACGTAATGATAAATGCTTCGTTTTTGCCAAATTATGAACTAGCAGAGCTAGTTTCGGATTTAAAGGAAAATCAGGCTATCTTTAAAGGAGATGAAGTCATTGCTTTTTATACAAGCGAAAATCAAGAAGAAGTTGATTTTGATACCTATGAAATTATTCAGTACAATGGTAATTGTATAACGGTAGAGAAAACTTGGGATATTTTCTCAAAGAATGATGCTGCAATTCGCGAGGATTTTGAGTTTTTGACAGAAGACAGAAAGTCGCAACCAATTCCTAAAAGTGTCAATACTATCGCTCCCGAAAATATATTTATAGAAGAGGGTGCAAAACTTGAGTTTGTTACTTTGAATGCGTCTACAGGACCAATCTATATAGGTAAGAATGCCGAAATTATGGAAGGTTCAGTTATCCGTGGTCCTTTTGCTTTATGCGAAAGTGGGCAGGTTAAAATGAATGCCAAAGTTTACGGAGCTACAACGGTAGGGGTAGGTTCTAGAATAGGAGGGGAAGTTAAGAATTCGGTTCTTTTTGCAAATTCAAATAAAGGACATGATGGATTTCTGGGAGATTCAGTTTTAGGAGAATGGTGTAATATTGGAGCAGATACTAATAATTCGAATCTTAAAAATAACTATGAGGAGGTGAAATTGTGGAGTTATGAAACAGAAGGATTCGCTAAAACCGGACTTCAGTTTTGTGGTTTAATGATGGGAGATCATAGTAAATGTGGAATCAATACGATGTTTAATACAGGAACAGTAATAGGAGTAAGTGCTAATATTTTTGGTACAGGATTTCCTCGCAACTTTGTGCCAAGTTTTTCTTGGGGAGGAGCAGCTGGCTTTACAACCTATGTTACTAAAAAAGCTTTTGAAACAGCTCGATTAGTTATGGGGCGCAGAAATATTGATTTTGACGAAAAAGAAGCTGCAATTTTGGAGCACATTTTTGAAGAAACAAAAAAATGGCGTAAAGATTAAAAATAAAAAACCTCGATTTCTAGAAATCGAGGTTTTTTATTTTTGGATTAATTTTATTTAGAAATCTTAATAAATTCTCCTTTAGAATTAAATTTTAGTTCTAGGTCATTATTTAATTTTACCTCGTAGCCACCTAAAGACTCTTTTTCTATTTTTGTTACTTTAGTTTTAGGGAAATTGACTTTTATATAAGTAGTAATTTTAATAGGGACTATGGTTGCTGGAATTGCAGCGTTTTTTCCGTCAGCTTCCTTCCAGTTCCCTTTTCCGTCAAATTCGATTTGAGTATTATTTGCAAATTGAACCTTGTACTCTTTAGAGAGGATTTCTTTGTCTTCTAGGATGTATGTAGGTTCTTGTCCAGCGAAGTGTTTTTTCAAAAAAGTTTGTGCATTTACTGGTAATGCAGATTTTTTAATTACAGTTTTTTGTGCATTAGCAGAAAGTCCAAATATTAATCCTGCGATAAGGCAAACTACCAAGTTTAATTTCGTTCTCATATTTTCTGATTTTTAAATTCTTATACAAGGTATGATAAAATACAATGAAATATGTAGGAGAAATTATAAAACATAAAAAAGGAGATGTCTAAGAAGTAATTATATTGTCTAATACTCTAATTAATCTATCTTTGCACCTCGAAAATTTGGGTTGACAAATTAACGATTAACCGAATAAACAAATTCACAGTCTAATGATTACAGTTAATGATATTTCAGTTCAGTTTGGTGGAACTACACTTTTTAGCGATGTTTCTTTTGCTATAAATGAAAATGATAAAATTGCCCTTATGGGTAAGAATGGTGCGGGAAAATCGACACTTTTAAAAATAATTGCTGGTCAAAGCAAACCTTCTACTGGAAGTATCTCGGCTCCAAAAGATGCAGTAGTAGCTTATTTGCCTCAGCATTTATTGACCAAAGATGGATCAACTGTAATGGAGGAAGCTTCAAAAGCTTTTGGTGAAATTTTCCAAATGAAAGCTGAAATTGATGAAATAAACGAGCAATTAACTGTTCGTACCGATTATGAAAGTGATGGGTATATGAAATTAATTGAAAGAGTTTCGGACTTAAGCGAAAAGTATTATGCGATTGAAGAAGTTAATTATGAAGCTGAAGTTGAGAAAATCTTAGTTGGATTAGGTTTTGAGCGTGAAGATTTTGCACGTCAAACTTCTGAGTTCTCTGGAGGATGGAGAATGCGAATCGAATTAGCTAAAATCCTTTTGCGTAAGCCAGACTTAATTTTGTTAGATGAGCCAACCAATCATATGGATATCGAGAGTATTCAATGGTTAGAAGAGTTCTTAATAAATTCGGCAAAAGCAGTTGTTGTAATCTCACACGATAGAGCATTTGTAGATAATATTACCAATCGTACTATCGAAGTTACAATGGGAAGAATTTATGATTACAAAGCCAAATATTCTCATTATTTAGAGTTAAGAAAAGATCGTCGTATACACCAACAAAAGGCATACGATGAGCAACAAAAAATGATTGCTGATAATAGAGCATTTATAGATCGTTTTAAAGGTACTTTTTCTAAGACAGATGCAGTTCAGTCTCGTGTTAAGATGCTAGAAAAACTAGTTATTGTACAAGTTGATGAAGTAGATAATTCGGCACTTAAATTAAAATTCCCACCAGCAGCACGTTCAGGGCAATATCCTGTTGTGGTAAAGGACTTATCAAAGTCTTACGGAGATCATGTAGTATTTAAAGATGCTAATGTAGTTATTGAGAGAGGTCAGAAAGTAGCTTTCGTGGGTAAAAATGGTGAAGGAAAATCAACTATGATTAAAGCCATCATGAAAGAAATAGGCATTGATGAAGGAAGTGTTGATATTGGACATAATTCACAAATTGGATATTTTGCTCAAAACCAAGCTTCTTTGTTAGATGAAAATGCTACTATTTTTGAGACTATCGATGCGATTGCTGTTGGAGATGTTAGAACACAAATTAAGAACATTCTTGGAGCTTTTATGTTTCAGGGAGATGATATTACAAAGAAAGTAAAAGTGCTTTCGGGAGGAGAGAAAACACGTTTGGCAATGATAAAATTATTGTTAGAGCCAGTTAACTTGTTGATTCTTGATGAGCCTTCGAATCACTTGGATATGAAAACCAAAGATATTATTAAAGATGCTTTACGTGATTTTGATGGTACTCTAATCTTAGTTTCTCACGATCGTGATTTCCTTGATGGATTAGCGACTAAGGTTTTTGAATTTGGAAACAAACGTGTTAAAGAACATTTTGAAGATGTTGCTGGTTTCTTAGCGCACAAAAAAATGGATTCAATGAGAGAAATAGAAAAATAGTCTATATCGTATATAATGAAAAACGGCATAAGGTTTAATTAACTTATGCCGTTTTTTTATGTCTATTAATTAAAAACGTTATGCTTCTTTTAAAACGCTTTTCTTCTTGTAGTATAAAGCGATGTATGCTGCAATAGAACAAACTAAGCCTATAATAATCATGTTCCAGATAGGTCTTGTTGTTTGCGAAAAAGTTCCGTTTTCTATAATCAAGATTCTAAAAGCTTTTAAGAAATGTGTTAATGGAATCACATTGGCAATTGCTTGCACAGCCTGAGGCATTTGACTTAAAGGCCAAGTAAATCCGCTTAGGATAAAACTTGGGGTTGCAATAACCATTAAGATTTCTGTTGCTTTTAATTGATTTGGTACTACAATACTTACTAGGATTCCAATGAAAGAAACGGAGAGTACAAATATCCCAGCTATGAATGTAAGTGGGAGTAAGTTTTCGTAAAAGGGAAGTCTAAACCATAGCGTAAAGAGCCAATAAATAAGCCAAACACCAAAACTCATTATCATATAAGGAATAATTTTTACTGCAAAGAGATTTAGAATTGAGGGGCATCTTTTTACTAAGTCTTTAAAAGTTCCATTTTCAAATTCAGAGGCAAAAGAAAGTGCTAGTCCTAATAGAAGAACTTGTTGTAAAACAGTTGCTAAAACACCCGGCCAAAGAAAATACATATAGTTGGTACTACGGTTGTATTTTTTTATAAATGTGGTTTTAAAAGGTTCGTATTGTGAAGCAAGTAAGTTTTCGGGAACACCTTGTTTTCTTAAAGTTTCAATTTGAACTCCTGCTTTTAATGTTCCAAGGCAAACCTGTATCGCTGTTGATGCATAATTGGCGGTTAGAACATTGGATGTATTTACGATAGTTGTAATCTCAGGATACTTTTTTGTGAGTGTCATTTTTTCGAAATCCTTAGGAATGATAACAACACAAGCAGCTTCTTTTTGGATGGCAATCTCAGAAAGATTGTTTTGATCGTATAGAATTGAAGCTATGTGTACAACTTCGTTGTCTTCAAACATTTGAATTGCTTTTGAGCTTAATTCAGTACGGTCTTGATCTACAACAATTATAGGTAAGTCGGTAACTTTACCTTTGCCATAAACGTAACCTAATAAAACGCCGTAAAGTATTGGTGCACCAATAAAAAGTAATCGGAGCACTTTGTTTTTCCAGAATAATTTGAATTCCCGTTTAAGCAATGAAAAGAAGTTTTGCATAGTTAAAGAGATAAGGTAACAGTTGTTTTTGTAATTAAATCTTTTGTTTCATTGCTGTTGGAAGGAGTTATTTTTATTTCAAATAAACTTTCCTGCATTTCGTAATCTGGGTATGCAGTTGCAATATTTCCGTAAGCTCCCAGTTGTTTTATTGTACTAATGGTTCCTTTGATGTCTGCTTTTTTATATGGAACGTGTACGGTTATTTCTTGTCCTTTTTTAAAATTTGCTAATTGATTTTCAGGTATTGTGAAGCGGAAGTAAGCGCTATTAGCAATATAGCCATTAAATAAAGTATAGCCAGGCAATGCAAGTTCACCAACAGTTAAAGTTATGGTTTCGATGCTCATGTTTTGAGGAGCTACGATATAACGTTCTTTGTCGGCAGTTTCTACTTCTTGTAATGCGCCAAGAGCTCTGTCTTGTTGACCTAAAGCCATTGTTTGTTGTTCAATACGAGCTCCCTTTTTTGCATCATCGAGCTCAGCAATAACAGCATTATATTGTGCTTGCGCTCCTTGATATTTAGCAAAAGTTTCATCATAAGTTTGTTGTGATATTAAAGAATCTTTGAGCATGTTTGTTAATCGTCTAATCGATTTTTGAGCAAATTCATATTGTTCCTTTAATCCCATTTTTTTTGCTTCAAGCTGCTTAATCTGATTTTCAGTAGCTCCCTTTACAGCCATTTTATATTGAGCTTTTGCAGATGTAACGGCACCTTCAGCCTGATTTTTTTTAGCATCTACTTCTGGGATATCAAGAATTGCAAGTGTGTCTCCTTTTTGGACAATATCTCCTTCTTTGACAAATATTTTTAAAATTTTGCCAGGAACCTTGCTAACTACGGCAATCTGTTCTTTTTCTATTTTCCCCTGAATCAAATTCTCTTTTTTTTCTTTTCCACAACTTGTAAAAATGAAAATTAAATTGATTATAATAATTGCTTTTTTCATAAAATAGAACTTTTATTTAGATAGTTTTTTTGATAAATCGCCAGTGGCAATTATTGTTTCAATTGCTGATAATCGCTGATCAATTAAAGTAGTTGTTTTGTTTACTGATGCTTTGTATGAATCATTTTCGGCATCAAGACGTTCTGAAATGTTGATAAGGCCTTCTTTATATTGTTTAATGGCAAGATTTAAGTTGTTGTCTGCTACTTTCTCTTGTTGTTGGGTAATATCAATCTTTTGTGTTAAAACACTATAGTCAACCAAATTTTTTTCAAGTAGTAACTCTAGTTTTTCTTTGGTGTCATCAATTTGGTTTTGCATTTGTTCGATATTGATTTTGGCTTCGTGTACCTTGTGTTTCCTTTCAAAACCAGAGAATACTTCCCATTTCATTGCTGCTCCTACCACCCAGTTATTGCTTATGGTTGCTTCATTTAGTCCTAAATATAGTGCTTGGTTTATTCCAGTGACTATTGGTGTTGTAGCGTTAGCATTAAATAGGCTTGAATAAGAAACTCCTCCAAATGCGCCCAAAGTTGGTAAATAGGTTCCTTTTTCTTTTTTTAGCAAATATTCATATGCAGTTTTAAAAGATTCCAAAGCTTTTATTTCTTGTTTGTTTTGAGTGCTTAATTTTCCATCAGTAATTAAATAAGGAACCAAGTCATAATGTACGCTCTCTATTTCGGCAAGAGTATATCCTGTTAAGTACTGGATTTTTTTATAAACTAACTTTCGTTTTCCATCTAGTTCAATTTTTTTAGAAGCTAGTTCAAGTGAAGCTAATTTTATTTTATCTCTATCATATGGAATTGCAAGACCTTGTTCTATTGCTTTTGTGACACGTTTGGTTTCGGTGTCCAATCTTTTTTCGCTTTCTCTTATTAGTCTATCTATTTCCTTTAATAGTTCTAATTGGTCAAATGTATTAATGACATCTTTTATGATTGCGTCTTTCTCAGATTCTTTTAAAAATGCAGTTCCTTTAGTCTTTTCTTGTATCGCCTTAGCTCCATTTGGAATTTGCATACCGCTAAACAAGACCGTTTTTGCCATTACGCTTGCGTTAAAAATGTTTCCGTAATTTTTAAAGGCAGTTTTCCCATCAAATAAAGGATAATTTACAATGGGAATAGTTGCAGTAGGAAGGTCTACAGTTAATTTATTGTCAAAATACGAATATAACGCACTTGCTTCGACAGTAGGGATGTATTTGTTCCAAACTCCTTTCTCTTGAAGATTTAATTTTTCAATATCTAAGTCTTTGTTTTTTAATGAAGTACTTTTTTCTATGGCTTTATAGATGGCTCCTTCTAAAGTTGGTGAGACTTCAATTTGGGCATGTCCATAAGTTATGGAAAGAAGGAAAAAGAAAATAGGTGAAAGTTTTCTCATTGTATTTTTTTTATTTCTATTATATGATAAATCGTAAACAGATTTTTGTAAGATGTTACAAATGAAATGAGTTTGTGTGGAATGCGGTTATTTACAAAGTTAAGAATATTAGTCTTACAATCCTTGTTTTATTAAGAAGTAAATGGAGAACAGGATTTTTTTTTAATGCGATGTTCATTGGGAAAACAGAAAGTTTTCTGATGATGTTGGACTTTATTTGTTTTTTTATACCTTAGTATTCGTATTTGTAAATTAACTACTTATTAACATGAAAAAAAATATATTATTTTTAGCTATTATGTTGACTAGTTTGTTTAGTCTTCCTGTATTTTCTCAAACAAATGATGAGCCTGTTGCTTTAGGCTTGCCAGGAGATAATCTTAATTTATACGCAGTGTTGGATGTTTTTCAGAAATCGAAAACATTAGAAGATTTTGAAAAAGCATTAAATGATCCAGATAGTAAGGTCAATAATTTAGACTTAAATAATGATGGAGAAATCGATTATATTGAGGTCGAAGGACATAAGGAAGGTGATACTCATGTAATTGTACTTCAAGTTGCTGTAAATAACAAAGAAACTCAAGATGTTGCTGTTATTGAGGTCGTTAAAGATAAAAAGAACAATGTTCATGTTCAGGCTATAGGAGATGAAGATTTATATGGTAAGAATTATGTTGTAGAGCCTGCGGATAATGTGTCGGGAACACCTAATCCAGGGTACAAAGGAGATGCGACTGTAATTGTAAATAATAATACAGTCAATAATTATAATACTACAACTAGTCCAAGTTATGTAAGTGCTAGTGTGAGTGCGTGGCCAGTGGTTCTGTTTTTGTTTTCACCAGTATATGTAGTATATAGATCACCTTGGCATTGGGGGTATTATCCTCCTTACTGGCGCCCTTGGCGTCCGGTTTATTACCATGATTATTGGGGATACCATGGGCATTATTATAGAAGTCCTTATTACCGAAGAACAGCAGTTATTAGACATCCTAGATATTATAATAATTATGTTAGTAGAAGAAATACATCGGTGGTAGTTAGAGACAACCGAGTTAATGGACGCTATAATTCGACTTATAATGGTCGGGATTATAAAAGACCTGCACCAGTTACTTCTACAAGGCCGTCTAGACCAGGTAATACTACTCGACCAGGTACAACACGTCCAACAAATCCAGGAGGGAATACTACTAGGCCGGTGACTCGACCAACAAATCCATCAACCAGACCAGGAGGGGGTACTACTAGACCAACAACACGTCCTGTTACTCCAACTAATCCGTCAACGCGTCCAGTTACAAGGCCTACGCAGCCAACAACAAGACCAACGACACGTCCGGTTACTCCAACGAATCCCACAACACGTCCAGCTGTTAGACCAGCGCAACCAGTAACGCGTCCTACGACTAGGCCAGCGACATCTAGACCAGCAACGCCAAGACCAGCAAATGGTCGTTCTGAAAGAAGATAAGATTACAGATAAAAAGAAACAGATTTATAATATTGACTAGTTACTAGTCTAAATTTTTTATTTAATATATATGAAGAAACTTGAGCTGATTAAAATTGTTTTTGCCATTTTAATGGTGCCTTGCTTTATGAATGCTCAATCTGATGTAAATCAGGCTACAACAAATTCTGAAGAGGTTGTAAAATACCCACAGTTTCAGTTTAAAGGACTTTTTCAAGCTCGATTTTTAGGTGCACTTTCAGAGGATGTAGATGTTCTTGGAGTTCATAACTCAACAGGAGATGCTACACAAACTTCATTTGATGTTAAAAGAATGCGTGTTGGGTTAAATACAAAATTGAGTGAGCAAACAGAGGTGGTGATTCTAGTTAATCTAGCAGATTTTAAATCAGATCCTAAAAATAAAGTCCTCGAAAATGCGTATGCAAAATATACTTTTAGTAAATATTTTGCAGTAACTGGAGGTCAGTTTCGACCAGCCTTTGGTATAGAGGAGCTTGTTCCTGTTGATGTGATTAAATCTTTTGACTTTTCGAATCAATATTATGAATTTGGAAAAAATGGATGGACGAGTTTTCAAATTGGAGCTTCGGCAACAGGTTCTTTTGATGTTGGAATTATTCCAGTAAGTTATGCTATTTCTATTTTAAATGGAACAGGAAGGAATCAGGAAAAAGATAAAGACAGCGGAAAACAATATTCGACAAGATGGCTTTTTGGATTGTCTAAACGGTATAAAATTAATTTAGGATTGAATGGTGGGATAGGAAAAGTATTCGATCAGGATGTTTTTGCTTTGGGCGTTGATTTTGCAAGTGATTTTAAGTTTACTGACGAGCTTACTTTTGATTTGCAAGTTGAGTATAAACAAGGAACAAACCATAATTTATATTTTTCATTACCTGTAGATGAAAGAACTTTAAATGCTGATGATTATCAGATGCGAGGTTATTATGTTATGCCTAATTTACGATATCGCATAGATTATAAAAAATTGACTTCTTTAGAATTTTCATGTCGCTATGAGTCTTTTGATACCAATTTTAAATTAAATTCAAATGTTCGCAAAACATATACACCAATGTTTAGTCTTGAATTTGGAAAGGCATATACAGGAAGGATTGGATTAGGATTTCAAATTGATAGGTTTGATAAGGATATACCCAATACATCTATGTATAGTAACAATTTATTTATTGTTCAATTTCAAACAAGACTTTAAAAATAACTTAATTCCCATATTATGAAAGAAGTAAAAATTCCCCAGACATTAATAACAGTTGCAATCGCTATTGGTCTTTGGGTTATTCCGGCTCCAGAAGGAGTCAAAGAAGAAGCTTGGCATTTGTTTGCCATTTTTGTAGCTACTATTGTTGGAATTATTTTAAAGGCAGCTCCAATGGGAACGATGTGTATGATTGCAATAGCAGTAACGGCATTCTCACAGGTATTGGCTCCAGGAGATGCTGGAAAATCAATAACACTTGCCTTAAGAGGTTTTGGAGATAAAGTAATATGGCTAATTGGGATATCATTTTTTATTGCACGTGGTTTTATTAAGACAGGACTAGGAAATAGAATTGCTTTTATTTTTATACGAATATTTGGAAAAAGTTCATTAGGACTTGCTTACGGATTGGGGCTTGCTGACTTGTGTCTCGCTCCTGCGGTTCCTAGTAATACAGCAAGAGGAGGAGGGATTATTTATCCTATTATGAAATCAATGGCAATAAGTTTTGGCTCAGAACCAGATAAGCCTGAAACACATAGGAAATTAGGTTCATTTTTGACATTGAATAGTTATAATATGAATCTTATTGCATCTTCAATGTTTTTGACAGGAACAGCAAGTAATCCGATGTGCCAAAAGTTTGCATTGAATTTAGGAATCAAAATAACTTGGATGTCTTGGGCGCTTGCAGCTATTGTACCTGGATTAGTTGCTTTTTTTGTGATTCCTTTGGTTTTATATAAAATTTATCCACCAGAATTAAAATCAACAAAAGATGCTCCGGGAATTGCTAAGCAAAAGCTAAAAGATATGGGGCCGATTTCTAGGAATGAATGGTTGATGTTGTTAACGTTTTTTATTCTATTGTTTCTTTGGATGACAGGCGATTTATTTTCTATCGATGCTACAACAACAGCTTTTATAGGTTTGGTGATTTTGCTACTTACTTCTGTGTTAACTTGGGAAGATGTAAAATCTGAAAAAGGAGCATGGGATACTATTGTTTGGTTTTCGGTTTTAGTAATGATGGCAAGCTCGCTAAATGAATTAGGTTTTATTGGTTGGTTTAGTGATTTAGTAAAAGCGCAAATAGGAGGGTTAAGCTGGCAAATGGCTTTTCCAATTATAATTCTTGTGTACTTTTTTAGTCATTATCTTTTTGCAAGTGCAACAGCTCACGTAGCGGCAATGTATGCTGCTTTATTAGGAGTTGGGGTTTCTTTGGGGATTCCGGGATTGCTGTTGGCTTTTATGCTTGGGTTTGTAGGATCACTTTATGGTACATTAACGCATTACGGTCATGGACCAGCTCCTGTGTTTTTCGGTAGTGGTTATGTTGATTTAAAGAGTTGGTGGGTAAAAGGTCTTGTAACAGGTCTTGTCCTATTACTCATATATATGGTGATAGGAGGTCTATGGATGAATATAATTGGATATTATTAAATTCTAATTCCAGGTGGGAGTAGTTCTTTGTAAACTGGATTTTTCTTAAAGAAATCTGCAATTTTAGGATGAATAGGAACTACTCTTAATTTTCGTTCAATCGAAATTTCCATTATGCTTTTAAGCATGTTGAAAAGAAGCTCTTGGTCATCAAATGATTCGGGTGTGTTCACTTTTGTTAGAAATATCTTTTTTTCTTGAAAAGAGTATTCGATTGTAAGTAATCCTGTAGGTGTTGAGATTTCAAATTGTCTTGCAAAGGCATTGTCTTTGATTTCCATTACTGAAATGGGTTCCATATTATTTGTTTTTTACGTGGTATTTTAAAAAAAATAGAAGAAATGAATCTTGTAATAAGTTCAGGTGGACTTCTTATAATATATTGTCAGAAACAAATTATTTCTACTACAAATATAATCATTTGATATTCAATAACAAAAGATTTAGTGAATGGGAAATGTTTTACATTTTTGAAATTCATGCTAGCAGGCGAGTTTGCTATGATTTTAAGTAATAATATTATTAGAAAAATAGAGCAGTACTCATTAAAAAGCAATAATTTTATATCAATAATAGTTTTTTTGTTGTTATTAATATTTGAAATATGATTATGAGTAAAGTTCCTGTTTATTTTATGCCTGGTCTTGCAGCAAGTACTGCTATTTTTGAAAGAATTGCATTGCCTGAAGATGCTTTTGAAGTGTATTTATTAGAATGGGAAATACCACTTGATGGTGAATCGTTACCTGATTATGCAAAAAGGATTACCCGAAACATAAAACATGAAAATCCTGTTTTGATAGGGGTGTCTTTTGGAGGTATCTTAGTTCAGGAAATGGCAAAGCATATAGAGGCTAGAAAAGTAATTATTATCTCAAGTGTGAAGAGTAATGCCGAGTTTCCGAGAAGGATGAAAATTGCTAAAACGACCAAAGCATATAAGTTAATCCCGATGCGATTGATATTAAATGTAGAAAGTCTAGCTAAGTTTTCTTTTGGAGAAAAGATAAATAAGCGGTTAAAGCTGTATGAGAAGTTTTTGTCTGTGCGCGATATCCGTTATTTAGATTGGGCAGTTGAACAAGTGATTCTTTGGGATAGAACTAAAATTGATGATAATGTAATTCATATTCATGGAGATCAAGATGAGGTTTTCCCTATAAAATATATTGCCAATTGTAAAGTGGTAAAAGGAGGTACACATATTATGATTTTGAATAAGTACAAATGGTTAAATGAAAACTTGCCAAAAATCATTTTGGAATAAGTCCTTCGATTAGTTTTGGACATAAAAAAAAACATCCGTTTTGCGGATGGTTTTTTTTGTAAAAGGTAATCTTGAAATTATATTTTTTTCATTTGATCTTTCATCATTGTAATTTGCTCTTTTAGCATACCTTGTTTGTCAAGCTTTTTAGCCTCATTCAATAAATTTGTAGCTTCAAGCTTTCTTCGGCGTGACATAGCAACACCAGCTAGGTTTAATTTAGCTACAGCTAAATCCATATCCATAGATAAACCAAGCTCAATTGCTTTTTTGAAATATTTTTCAGCTTGATTGATATTGGTTTGAGAAACCATAATACCATGTAGGTAGTTAAAGTAACCTTGTTGTTTTCTTACTAAAGCAGTTTCTGGGTTTTTGATGTATGCTAGCCATTTTTTAGCACCTTCAAAATCTTGTTTTCTTAGTTTTAAGAAGGCTAATAAGATGAATTCATTTTTAAAATAAAGGAAAATAGGGATTCCAGCTAATAATATAAGGAAGATTCCGTTTCCAATATTACTTTCTGTGAATTGCCAAATGCCAGCAACTACTAATAGTCCGGCTAAAATAAGTTTAATATTTCTGTGAAACATAATAGGTGTATTTTTGTGATTGCAAAGATAGTAAAATGAATTAAAAATATTTTTATAAAACTACTTGCCAGAAAAAAAAGTCTTTGTATATTTGCACTCGGTTTTAGGGGAAGACAATTCTAAAATCAAAAAGAAGATATTAGACACCATATTTAAAGATACAAAGCAATGAGTAAAAGAACGTTTCAACCATCGAAAAGAAAAAGAAGAAATAAGCACGGATTTATGGACAGAATGGCTTCTGCGAATGGAAGAAAAGTTCTTGCACGTAGAAGAGCTAAAGGAAGACATAAGTTAACTGTTTCTAGCGAACCTAGACACAAAAAATAATGTTTCTATAAACATAAATAAGGCGTTACTTTTTTTAGTATCGCCTTTTTTTATACCTTGTCATTAAAAAATAAGTAATGTTTTAATTTCTAAATAAGTAGAGTTGAACATTAAGCCAAAATATAACTACACAATACAATTAAAATGCCTAAAGACACATCAATAAAATCAGTTTTAATAATAGGTTCAGGACCTATTGTTATTGGTCAAGCTTGCGAATTTGATTATGCAGGATCACAATCAGCACGTTCTATTCGTGAGGAAGGAATTGAAGTTATCTTGATAAACTCAAATCCAGCGACTATTATGACCGATCCAAGTATGGCCGATCATATATATTTGAAGCCATTAACTACAAAATCGATTATTGAAATTTTAAAAGCACATCCACAAATTGATGCTGTTTTACCTACAATGGGAGGACAAACGGCTTTGAATTTATGTTTAGAAGCTGATGAAAAAGGAATTTGGGCAGATTTTGGAGTGAAATTAATTGGTGTTGACGTAAACGCTATCAATATTACTGAAGATAGAGAGCAGTTTAAACAACTTCTTGAGAAAATTAATGTGCCAACTGCACCTGCAAAAACAGCTACTTCATATTTAGAAGGAAAAGAAATTGCTCAGGAATTTGGTTTTCCATTAGTAATTCGTCCTTCATTTACTCTAGGAGGAACTGGAGCAGCAGTGGTTTACAAAAAAGAAGACTTCGATGAGCTTTTAACAAGAGGACTAGAAGCTTCTCCAATACATGAAGTTTTAATTGATAAAGCTTTAATGGGATGGAAAGAATACGAATTAGAACTTTTGAGAGATAAAAATGATAATGTAGTAATCATTTGTTCTATCGAAAATATGGATCCAATGGGAATTCATACTGGAGATTCGATTACAGTTGCGCCAGCAATGACATTATCTGATACAACATTCCAAAAATTACGTGACTATGCAATCTTAATGATGCGTAGTATTGGAAATTTTGCAGGAGGTTGTAACGTACAATTCGCAGTTTCACCAGATGAAAAAGAAGATATCGTTGCGATTGAAATTAATCCACGTGTATCTCGTTCATCAGCATTAGCATCAAAAGCGACAGGATATCCAATTGCTAAAATAGCTTCTAAATTGGCGCTAGGATATAATCTAGATGAATTACAAAATCAAATTACAAAATCTACTTCGGCTCTTTTTGAACCAACTTTGGATTATGTAATTGTAAAAATACCTCGTTGGAACTTTGATAAATTCGAAGGAGCAGACAGAACTCTTGGTCTACAAATGAAATCTGTAGGTGAGGTTATGGGAATCGGACGTTCATTCCAAGAGGCTTTACACAAGGCAACTCAATCATTAGAAATCAAACGTAATGGTTTAGGTGCTGATGGAAAAGGATATAAAAACTACGAACAAATTATTGAGAAACTAACTTTTGCAAGTTGGGATCGTGTTTTCGTAATTTATGATGCAATTGCAATGGGAATTCCATTGAGCCGTATCCATGAAATTACAAAAATAGATATGTGGTTCTTGAAACAATATGAAGAGCTTTATACTTTAGAAAAAGAAATTTCAAATTATAAAGTAACTAATCTACCTAAGGAACTTTTACTTGAAGCGAAACAAAAAGGTTTTGCAGACAGACAGATTGCTCACATGGTGAATTGTTTAGAGAGTGAAGTTCACGCTTTAAGAATGACAATGGATATCAACCGTGTGTTTAAATTGGTTGATACTTGTGCCGCCGAATTTAAAGCAAAGACTCCTTATTACTATTCAACTTTTGAAGCAGTAATTGAAAAAGCAAACGGAGAACGTTATGTAGATAATGAAAGTGTTGTTACAGATAAAAAGAAAATAATAGTTTTGGGATCAGGACCAAACCGTATTGGACAAGGAATTGAATTTGATTACTCTTGTGTTCACGGTGTATTGGCTGCTAAAGAATGTGGTTACGAAACTATCATGATTAACTGTAACCCTGAAACAGTTTCGACAGATTTCGATACGGCTGATAAATTATATTTTGAGCCAGTTTTCTGGGAGCATATCTACGATATCATTCAACATGAAAAACCAGAAGGTGTAATTGTACAGCTTGGTGGACAAACAGCATTGAAATTAGCTGAAAAATTATCTAAATACGGAGTGAAAATCATAGGAACTAGTTTTGATGCCTTAGATTTAGCTGAAGATAGAGGGCGTTTTTCAGAATTATTGACAGAATTACATATTCCTTTCCCTCAATTTGGAATTGCTGAAACAGCTGATGAAGCTTCAACTTTAGCAGATACTCTAGATTTTCCATTATTGATTCGTCCTTCTTATGTATTAGGAGGTCAGGGAATGAAAATTGTAATCAATAAAAAAGAGTTAGAAGAGCACGTTATCAATTTATTGAAAACGATTCCAGGTAATAAATTGCTTTTAGATCATTATCTTGCTGGAGCAATCGAGGCAGAGGCTGATGCGATTTGTGATGCTGACGGTAATGTTTATATCATAGGAATTATGGAGCATATCGAGCCTTGTGGAGTTCACTCGGGAGATAGTAATGCAACATTGCCTCCTTTTAACCTAGGTGAATTTGTGATGCAACAAATAAAAGATCATACGGTTAAAATTGCGAGAGCTTTAAAAACTGTAGGTTTGATTAATATTCAGTTTGCAATAAAAGACGATACAGTTTATATCATCGAAGCAAACCCAAGAGCATCTAGAACGGTACCGTTTATTGCAAAAGCATACGGTGAGCCTTATGTGAACTACGCTACAAAAGTAATGTTAGGACATAATAAAGTAACTGATTTTGATTTCAATCCACAATTAAAAGGATTTGCAATTAAACAACCTGTATTCTCATTTAGTAAGTTTCATAATGTAAACAAAGCATTAGGACCAGAAATGAAATCAACTGGAGAGAGCATCTTGTTTATCGATGACTTAAAAGATGATCAATTCTACGAATTGTATTCAAGAAGAAAAATGTATTTGAGTAAATAAACTCAAGTCTAGTTATAAAAAAAAGCCTCAAAGTTTAAATTTTGAGGCTTTTTTTATAACTATCTCGTTCTGAAAAAGTTGACTACAATCAATGTTATTTAATTAAAAAAAGTAGTGATTGTTAGTTTGGTTAACATCTAAATTTATAGTTGTTTTAATAACCAAATTACAAATTGTGCGATTCCGTGGTTCATGATATAAGTATTTTATCATTTATAATAAATTTCAAAAAGTCGTTAAATACCTTTTTGCTTGTTAGTAAAATTGATAAGATATTTGTACTTTATTGTAGTAAAAAACGCATAAAATAAAGCTTTTATTGTAAGTTAAAACCCTGTGTTTGTCTTGGGATTTAGTTTTATATGCTATATTTGTTTAAAATAATACATTTTATGCAAACTGAAATTGTAGTTAAAATTAAGAAAATTCGTATTGAAAAAGGGTTTTCTCCAAATGAAATGGCGGAAAAGTTAAATATTGATCTTTCTGCATATTCTCGTTTGGAGTCAGGAACAACATTCACTTGGGGAAAATATTTGGAAGATATTTTGATAATTTTTAATCTTTCACCTGAATGTTTTTTTAAAGGAATAGGTGTGAAGAATAATATTAGACGCAAAAAAGATTCTCTCGGAGATTGTACTTCTTTTGATTTTTTTTTTGCAGAATATAAGGAAAAAGTAAAAAAAATAGAAATTTTATTTGAAGAACGGTTGAAAGATAAAGATGAAATAATAGAGCAGTTAAAAAAGAATGAAAATATGTAAAACTTGTCAACCTATTTTAGGACTAGTCAATATTTTATTCCTAAAAGTAGATAGTTGATTTTTAAATTGTTTTTAAAAATCTATGCAGTTTAATTCTTTAAAATTTTGATTTAATTTTTTTATCAGTTTTAAATAAAGGATTTTATAAATGGACCAAATAAATGAGGAGAGAATTATTAATAACAGTGTGAGTATGAAATAAAAAGAAATTTGAGAAATAAATAAGTTGTTACTTGATTGATTTGGGTTTAAGAAAATTAGTTGTGAATTATTGTTTTTAAGATATATATAGGAAAAAACAATTGCATTTAGATTAAACAATATTAAGCTTGAAAGTATATAGTAATATACTGATTTTCTAGTTCTTATGATGCTTTTAGATAATTCGTTTAAGTTTGAACTTATATCAATTCTTTTGTAATTAATAAAAAATTGCACAAAAAAATATAAAAATATAAAATAATATAAATAGTCTAGAAATATAATTATAGTATTCTGTTCTACTGCTAATATTTCTTTTGTGTATTCTAGTTGATTTGCAATATAAGACATCAATAAAGAAACTGAAAACTCTAAAATACTTATTATTAGAATCTTTTTTACAATAGAATAGGAGCGTAAGTGTATTATACTAAATAATTCTGAACGTTCAATATTTATATTTGTAAAGTCTAAATTTCTCCACATTGTTTTTAAAATACTTGATTGATTTTTATTTTTCATGGCATTTTTACTTAATTAGTATGTCTTTTTCTGATTAAGTTACAATTTAATGAAATAAAAATAAAGAAAATTCTTTCTTTATTGTAGAAGTAAAAAAAATAGGTTAGATGAAATTATATCTGAAATAAAAAAAGCTCCATAATTGGAGCTTTTTTCAGATTCTAAAGTAAGAATTATTTAATCAGTTGTTGTAACGGTTTGAGTTGTTCCATATCGATATTAGATTCTTTAAGAACGCTCATTAATGTCATAATGTTGTTTGGATTCATATTTTTTCCTAAAACACGAACTACGGCAAAGCCATTTTCGTTTCTATTGGCATAAATCACGAATTCTTCAATATTTTCGTCAGTTCCAACATAGCTCACAGAAGCACCATCTTTACCAGAACCGAACTTCATTAATTGCTGGTATTTAGGATTTTTTAAAATAGTATTTACCTTAGTTCTTTCTGTTTCGTAATCAGCTTGGTTTTTGTCATTTCGTTTGAAAGCTAAAATATTCATTTTGTCGAAAGATTTTAGTGCTTCACTTTGTTCTGTAGATAGTTTTGTTTTATCTATGTTAAGAATAGTAGGTGAAACATCCAGTGCAATGAAATTTTTGTTTTCAGTGTTTTCGACAAAATATTTTTGCAATGAAGGCTCAGAATTACAGCTTATTAAAAGTAATAATCCTAAAAAGGCGAAAATAGTGGTTATTCGTTTCATGTTATTTTTTTCCTTTAGATGCTTTTTTCAAATCAGATCCTCCTGGCAATTTCATTTTATCAGTAAGTACTGAAATTTCATTTAAATCAAAATTACCAGTTAGTGATAGTAAAACGGTGTCTTCGTTTTTGCCTGAATCAATAAACATGAATAATTCTTTTATTTGAGTATCGCTAGATCCAGATCTTACGTAGATTTTCACGTTTCTTCCATTGTCATTTACTCGCATTAATTCTTCTAATGCAGCAGTTTTTATATATTTATCTGCTGTAAGTTTCATGTCGGCTTCAACTCGGCTGCTTTTTGTGGTAAACACTTTTAGATTGTCTAATTTTTTAATAAGACTTAAATATTGCTGCGTTTCCTTGTCTGAAGCGTCAACTTTTACTTTGCTCATTAAATCAAACATCTTTTTATTTACAATTACAGATGTTACATCATCTTGTCCGTCATATTTATCAAAAGTTCCTTGGGCATAAAAAGCATGGCTAACAAATATAAATACTAGTGTTATTATGAATTTTTTACTCAAGTTTTTACTGTTTTCGTGAATAGTTGATTTCATTTTATCGAATTTTATTTTGTTTGAAAATTAAGTTTTTTGATTGTTCGTATTCTTTGATGTACTGGATACTTTCTATACCAGTATTTACATTGTGTGACACCATAGCCAAAGCTTTTTGTGTTGCTGCTAAAGCTTCTTCTGGAGTGTCATAAGTTCCTAAATCTGAATTTGTAACAACAGGAACCGTGTTATTGGTACTGTTGAAGTATAAATAAGAACTTATTCCTAGTAAAATAACAGCCGAAGCAGCAATTGATAACCACGCAACATTACGTTTTTTAGTTTGTAGTGGAATTTCTTGCGTTAAACGTTGTTCTTTTACTTGAGAGAAATAACCAAAAAGTGGTTTGTATTGTTCCAAATGCTGCGCAACATTCGAAGAAGAAAAATAGTTTTTTAATTCATTTTCTTCAGCAATAGTACTTTCTCCCTGAAAGTATTTTTCTAATATTATTTCTATTTTATTTGATTCCATATTCGTGTGTGTTAAGCATAGATTCTCTTATTTTTTTTCTAGCTCTTGAAAGTGCTACTCGTATAGCAGTTTCATTCATATTAACTATTTTGGAGATTTCGTCAAATTCATATTGTTCGACATCTCGTAACTGAATTAAAATTTGTTGCTGTTCAGGCAACTGATTCATTATTTTTTCTACCCATTCTAAACTATTATTATCTTCAATTTTTTGATCTAATTGTGGCTCCCTGTCTTTGTAATTCGTATGTACAAGAGTAATATTACTGGCTCGTTTAGATTTTAGTTGATCCAAACAATAATTTTTGGTCATTGTCATGGCAAGAGCTTCAACATTATTATAGGTATTTAAAGTTTCTTTCTTATTCCATAATTTTACTAAAATCTCTTGCGAAGCATCTTCAGCTTCTTCTGTACTTGTGAGCAATCGTTTTGCCAGACGAAATACTTTGTCTTTGAAAGGATTTACTAACTGAATGAAAACGATTTGATTCATAAAAATGACAAATTATAGGTTCGCTTATAATATCAAGACGAAACAGAATTATTTTTGTTACAAATGTGTGTTAAATAAAACTAAAGGTAGTATTTTTACGTTAATACTATATTGATACTATACTATGAAGACAATATTTAGAACTGCAATATTATTATTTTTAGCTATATTCTGCTTTCAAGCTTGCCAAGATCAAGATGATGTGGCTGCCCCTAGGAATTTACAGGTACAGGATTTTATCTGGAAAGGATTGAATCAGTACTATTTATGGCAAAGTGATGTCCCTAATTTAGCAGATGATCGTTTTGGAACTCAAGAACAATTGAATTCTTTTTTAAAAGGCTATCCTGATCCTGAAACATTATTTAATTCTTTACGTGTAGACCCTTCGATAGATCGATTTAGTTGGATCGTGGACGACTACACTGTGTTGGAACAAGAGCTTCAGGGTACATCTAAAAATAATGGAATTGATTTTAAATTGAGCCCAGTATCTAAAGGATCTAACGATTTAATTGGTTTTGTTCGTTATGTTTTGCCTAATTCTGATGCTGCTAGTAAAGGAGTGAAGCGCGGAGACTTATTTTATGGTATTAACGGCACGCAAATTAATTATGGTAATTATAAAGCATTGCTTGCTCCAGATAGTTATACGATAAATCTAACTGATTATAATGGAACGACATTCACACCAAATGGCAAATCGTTTACATTAACGAAAACAGTTTTGGATGAAAATCCAATTTTTATTAATAAAGTAATAAATTCAGGAGGGCATAAAATTGGTTACTTGATGTATAATGGCTTTTATGGTAACTATGATGATCAATTAAATGCAGCATTTGGAGATTTAAAAAATCAAGGAATTACTGATTTAGTTCTTGATTTACGTTATAATGGGGGAGGCTCTGTACAAACTGCAACCAGATTAGCAAGTATGATTACTGGACAGTTTACAGATAAGGTTTTCTCTAAACAAAAATGGAATGCCAAAATCAATAAATATTTTGAAAGTGAAGATCCAGAATCACTTAATAATAATTTTGTAGATAAATTTAATGGAGTTGCTATAAATAGTTTGAATTTAGGTAAGATATATATATTAACGACTAAAAGTACTGCATCTGCAAGTGAATTAATTATTAATGGTTTAAAACCATATATTGATGTAGTACAAATAGGAGATGTTACTATAGGTAAAAATGTAGGTTCGGTTACCTTATATGATTCGCCTACTTTTGGGAAAACTAATCGTAATCCAAATCATAAATATGCAATGCAACCCATTGTTTTGAAGATTGTGAACTCACTTGATTTTGGAGAATATACTAATGGATTGACTCCTACTTATAGTGTGCCAGAATATATAAATTCATTAGGGGTTTTAGGTGATGAATCAGAACCGTTGTTAAATGCTGCTATATCGAAAATTTCAGTAACTGCTAAAATGATTAAGCGTAAAGAAGGAAAAGAGTTGGAATACTTTACGGATTCAAAAGCGATAGATGGTATACGAAATCAGATGTATTTAGATAAAGCTCCAGAAGGACTTTTGAGAGCATTACAAGATAGATAAAGAATTAAAAAAGGCTTTCATTATGAAAGCCTTTTTTATAAAGTAAAATGTAAAAAGGATGATTTTAATTAATCATTAAAGTAAAAACCGTTTGGACCTATACCAACAACTAATTCTTTTTGTAGAGTTCCTGTAAGAGAATAGATGTATGCTTTACTGTCTGATTTAAAGTTTCCACCATCAGCTACAAAAATATGATTGTTTTTAACTGCAAAGCCATATAAATACCCGGCACTAGAAGTTAAAATAGTTGTTGTAGAGGCTGTAGTGTCGTTTAAGTTCATAGCATAAACCGAACTTCCTGCAGTATAATAAATTTTATTTTCATAAATATCTAAATTCCCTGCTCCATCTAAAGATGCTGGAAATTCAATTTTTGAAGTTGTTTTGTCTGAAATTTTCACCTTTGTAATTTCACTTCTAGTGCCATCATATGGTCCTCTTAAGATATATATAATCCCATTTTCTTCTTCCATAGTATCAGAGCTTAAACCAATAATTATAGGTGTTTCTAGTTTTTTGTCAGCTATATTTACAATTAATAATTTATCATTGTTTAGGGGCTCAGTAATATATAATTTACCGTCTTCTAATAGGATTCTATTAGCAGTTGCATTTAATTCAATTTTAGACTCAACAGCATTTGTCGCTAAATTAATTACTGCAACATAATCATCAGTGTTTCCATTAGGATTTTCCTCTGGCTTTTCATAAGAATAATATGTATTTGCGTTAGTGACATAAGCTTTTCCGTCTTTTACAACACCATATCTTGGGTTTTTAAGTCCAGTTTCTATCTTTGCAATTAACTTGAAAGTATATCGGTTTACAACATTAATTACATTAGAGCCACCAGCAATGATATAAGCTCTATCGCCATCAAAGAAGATGTTTTGAGCATATTTACCCATTAAATCTTTAGGGTTTGCAGCAGTGTAAATATCTTGTACGAAATTATTAAGATTATTGTCAATAAATGAAACAGATCCTTGACCTGCAGATCCTTCATTCAAAATCAGGATGCCATTGTCATATGCTCCTTTCTGGTCATCTGAATCGTTGTTATCATCATTCGAACAAGAAACGAACAATGAGACGCTGAGTACTATTAAAAATAATTTACTGAACTTCATTATATTAAAATTTAAGGGTTAAATACATATTAAAATTTCTTCCAGGCATAATTCGGTCTTCTAAGCTTTCATATTCTTCATTGAATAAATTACGAACTTGAAAACCAAGTTTGAAAGAAGACAGGAAGTGAAAATCATAATCGATACCAATATTTGATATTAAATAATCATTGACAATCTCTTTTGGGTTATTATCGGCTCTTGTATATACAAAGCCATTGTATAAAATTTGATAGTTGGCAGATATTTTACCACGGGCATAAGCTATAGCTCCAGTTGCTTTATTAAATGGGACAAAAAATATTTGTTTATTGGTTTCTTCATTTTTAGAAACAGTATAAGCATATGTCGCATTTAGACTAAAATAGTTTTTACCATAATTGTTTTTCCAGCTTAGCATAGTTTCTGTTCCATAAGAGTTTACTTTGTCGGTGTTTTGTGGCGACCATATTCCTTTGTTTCCAGGTACCCATTGTAGTAAATCTTTAATTTTGATATAGTAAACAGTTTGAGAAAGTGTTATTTTTTTATATGAAAAAACATTTCCAATTTCAGCTTGATAAGAGCTTTCAGGTTTTAAGTTAGGATTTCCCCCTTCATCCCAATAGAGATCATTGTAAGTTGGGATTCGATAATTTCGGGATAGATTTAATTTTAGATTATAGAATTTACTAAACTCATAAGAAGAACCTAATGAAAATAATACAGGTGACTTATAATTATTTGTAAATTCTTTCCGAATACCAAATTCATTCAGCCATTTGGTTGTTACTTGCTGTTTTGCTAATAATGATACAGAACTTATTTCACGAACATTATTTCCAAAACTAGTCCCATATCCTTTGGTCCTGCTATAATCTATAACCCCATTTACTTGAATAGATTTTAATATTTGATATCCTAAATCAAGTTTAGTTATTAAGTTTTGTGTTTTTCCATAACTATAATAATCACGGTCTATGTCGGCAAAATATTGATAATTTTCTAGAATATATGCAGTCTTAAAATTGGCAGTTAATTTATTAAAGTCACCATTGTATTCTATTAAGTTGCGGCTAAAACCATTGATGTATTTTGACTTGGTTTCTGATTCTGAAATCAATGATGTGTTTCTGTCAGTATTTGAAGTTTGACTGTATAATTTTATGGTGTTGTTTTTGTTTATTTTATATCCAAAATTGGCATTTACGCCAATCACATCATATTGTCCATTAGTATTATAGCGTTGTTCGCCTTTCCAATTGTATGTATTTACATAAGGATAATCATTCGTTGAACTGTTTTTAGAAAAACCAATTTGTGCACTCCACTTTTTGTTCGAAATGTTTGTTTTGTAGTTGATTCCAGCAGTATTAAAACTACCGTAATCAAGTCTTAAACTATTGCTAAATTGATCGTTGAAGATTAAGTCATTGTTTAAATGTACAGTTCCTCCAACAGCACCACTTCCGTAAATAACACTTCCACCACCAGCTTTTACACTTATCGAATTATAATCATTGGAAGAAATGGTATTGAAATCGGTACTTCCATTCATCTGGGAATTGATATTAATACCGTTCCAAATAACTGCTGTTTGAGAGGCTGTTGTTCCTCTAAACGCAACTGTTGAAAGCATTCCACGACCGTATTCTTTAAAGTATATAGTAGAATTGAAGTTTAACAAATCAGTAAGTAATGCTTCATTTTTATTAATAATGGAGTCATTGAGTTTTAATACCGATTGTGAATCAGAATATTTTTTGAGATTAGCATCCGAAACGATAACTTCTTTTAGTTTTGTTATAGAATCATTTTGTGCCGAAATGAATTGGCAAACTAAGAGCGAAAAACAGATGTAGAACTTTTGTAATGTCATAATTTCTAAACTCTTCTTCCCGAGAGTTCGATATTAGTTAACAAAGGCAGGTCTCCTGGCTTACGTCTTGTTGTTTTCCTTCCCGTTCTAAAACAGTGGTTTTGTAGTTAACAACAAACATTCCTTACGGAACTAAGTTTACAGTTGCGGGTACAGCTCAAGATTTTTGAATGTTGATATTTTCAATCTTCATTTACTTGATTCCCTTTTAATGTGTCTCAAAAAATAACACAACCTTAATGTGAATGCAAATATAAAGTTAAAAATACTTAAAAATCAATTTTGTTTGGTTTTTAACCTATAAGCCTAAATAAAAGAGGTTATTCGTCGTTTTAAATTATGATTTTTATAACCTGACCAAAATCGACTTTGTTTTGGAAAGCATCTTTTAAAGGAAGAGAGTTTAAGAGACACAATATGCTTCTTACAACTCCTGCATGGGCAACAATGATTACTTTTTGAGGCGTCTTAGTATGTATTTCATTTTCTATAAAATCACTAACTCTTTTGTGTAGGTCAACAAAAGATTCTCCATCTGGAACACGAACATTTACAAAATCTTCCATCCAAGGATTTAGATCTTCTTGAGAGATTTCGTTCCAATTTTTCATTTCCCAATCGCCAAAATTCATTTCCATTAAGCGATTGTCTTCTTTGTAATTTGTGATGTCATTTTGCTTTTGAATATGTTTGGCAAGTAATACACAGCGTTTCAGTGGACTCGAATATAATAAAGCATCTTGAGGTAATTGTTGTGCAATATTTTCAAAAATTAAATTATAAGGAGTGGCTATGTCTACATCGGTTTGACCGTAACAGATTCCTTTTTCACAAACCGTTTCAGTATGACGAACTAAATAAATCTCCATATCGCTATAACACTTAAGTAAAAGATAACTTCGCAAACTTGCTGGGTCGCACCTAAACAATCACCAGTATAACCATCAATCCATTTTTGAAAATAACGTGCCAGAAAGTAACGCGTTAAGAATACTGGAATTACAACCAATATTAATTGGTACTGAAAATAGGAAAGAACTAAAAGAGGTAATAACCCAAAAACGAATGCTCCTAAAACTTCTTTCCAACTAAAACTCTTTGCAATAGGTTTGCTTTTGCTTGAAGCATCTTCTCGTGAATACTCATGTGTGAACACAATACTTATTGCTGCCAAGCGACTAAGCGAATGTCCTGCAATAAACAATAGAAGAATAGTAAAGATTGATTGTTGACTTGCAGTGGTTATTAACTCAGTAAGTAATTGGAATTTTAATAATAATAGCAACACAACACCAATGGCTCCATAAGCACCAATGGCACTATCTTTCATGATTAATAAGATTTTTTCTTTGGTCCAACCACCACCAAAACCATCACAAACATCGGCAAAACCGTCTTCATGAAAAGCTCCAGTTGTTAAGATTCCAGTAATCATTCCTATAATTACTGATGCTGCAGTAGAAACCAAAAAGGAAGCACCATAAAAAGCTAAAAAAGAAAGGGTTCCAACAATCCATCCAATCAATGGGAAATAACGACTGGCTTTATTTAAATAATCAGGATTGTGGTCAATGTTTTTCGGACATGGGATTCGAGTGTAAAACATTAAAGCTGTGAAAAAAATATGGAGTTGCTTTTTCATTAAAAAGAGATGTTTTTTTTAATTGGTATTAATTACTTATTGCTAATCCCTGCATTTTCAAAAGTAGCCATTTCGTTCAAGAAAGCAACAGCCGATTGTATTATAGGCAAAGCAATTGCACAGCCTGTTCCTTCGCCTAAGCGTAAATCTAGTTGTAAGACGGGTTGAACCTCTAAGTAATTCAATAATTTTTGATGTGCTTGTTCGGCAGAAGAATGACAGAAAATAGCATTCTTTTTGATTTCGGGATTTATTTTATGAGCAATTAAAAAAGCAACTGTGCAAATGAAACCATCAACAAGAATTAGCATGTTGTTTTTATAAGCAGTTAGCATTCCACCTGCCATTTGCATAATTTCAAAGCCACCAAAAAAGGCAAGTTGCTCATGTAATTTGGCTTGACCAGAATAATTTTGAATGGCTTTTTTTAGGATATTCTGTTTCTGAATTAATTTATCTGCGTCAACACCAGTTCCTTTACCTACACACTCTTCGATGGAGATTCCGGTTAAAACACTCATTAAAACCGAGGCTGTAGATGTATTTCCTATACCCATTTCACCAAAACCAATGCAGTTACTTCCTGTTTTTGCAATAGCATCAATGATTTCACCTCCTTTAGATAAACACAATTGTAATTCGTTTTCGCTCATTGCAGGAGCGTGTAAAAATGACTGTGTTCCTTTGGCAATTTTAGCATTAATCAAATTTGCATTTGTTGGGAAATCATAATTTACACCAGCATCTACAATTGATAGTTTAATTTTGTTTTGTTTACAAAATACATTGATTGCTGCTCCTTCTTCAAGGAAATTACCAACCATTTGTCGGGTCACATCTTGTGGATATGCGCTCACTCCATGATTAGCAATACCGTGGTCTGCTGCAAAAACAACAATGTTTGGTTTTATAATTTCAGGAGTTAAAGTCTGAAAGATAGTTCCAATCTGAAATGCTAATTTCTCTAGAGCTCCAAGAGAACCAGTTGGTTTTGTTTTAGAGTCGATTTTAAATTGTAGTGTTTCACTAAATGAGCTTGAAAGTTCAGGTTTTGAATTGTTTTCAAAATCTGTCTTAGGGATAAAGTTCTCATTTATGGTTTTGATTTCTGTACAATTAAAAGTTTCCGATTTTTGTTTCCAGTTTAATTGTTGCAGCATCGGTTGGTTATCATAGTTCGTTGCTGGTTTACCGATACAAAAATAACCTAGAGGTTCTATGTTTTCGGGCAAGTCAATTATTTTTTTGAATTGGTAATAATTTAAAATAGAAACCCAACCCATGCCATATCCTTGTTCCGTAAGAGATAGCCATATATTTTGTGCAGCACAAACAGAACTGAATTTGACAGCTTCATTACTACCGACAGTTCCTATGGTAAAACTGTTTAATACCGAGCGATCATAAGCAATTATTAACCCTATTGGAGCTTCTTCTATAGCTTCTAATTTCAAGGATTTATAATGTTGTTTTTGCTCTTCATCATCAGTTAGGGATTCAGCTTTTTTATTATAATCTAAAAATAAATCTTTGATAGCCTTTTTTACTTCATTAGATTTTATGATGTAATATTTAGTAGCATCAGTTAAACCAACCGAAGGAGCCCAATGTCCTGCCTGTAAAGCTTTCTGAATAACTTCATCAGGAACTTCATCATTTGTAAAATGGCGTGTGTCACGGCGTGATTTTAATATGTCATCTAAATAACTCATGTTTTTTTGTTTAAAAAGTGAGGGGTTAAAAGTGGAACTTATAAGATTGAAAAGTTAATTTAAAGACCCGATTCAATTTACCCTTTTATTCTAACTGGAATTCCAGAAACCATTAGCACAACAATATCGGCATTTTTAGCCAGAAACTGATTCATCCAGCCTTGTAATTCTGTAAATTTTCTTCCCACATGTGTGTCTGCATGAAGTCCCATTCCGATTTCGTTGGTCACAATTATTAAAGTTGCGTCGGGTTGATTGGCAATTTTTAAAAATTCAGCTTTAGCTTCTTCTAGTGATAATGCAACATCATTTTTGGTATCCACAAAAAAGTTGGTTAACCAAAGCGTTACACAGTCAATTAAGGCTACTTTACCAGAAAAATTAATTTCGCTTAAATGTTTCTCTTTTTCAATATTCGTCCAGCGTTCATCACGTTCTTGTTGGTGTCTACCAATCCGATTTTGGAAATCTTCATCCCATTTTCGGGCAGTTGCCACATACATTGGCGTATCTGTAAGTTGTAATGCAAGTTCTTGTGCATAACCACTTTTTCCTGAACGTTCACCACCAGTAATTAGGTATATCATCGTTTTAATTATTAGTTGTTGATTGTAAATTTATGAATAAAGTCATTTTTGCTTTCAGCATGCTCTGCTTCTCTAATCATTGCGCCAATACTTGTTCCTGACCTAAGAAGTTGTTTAGAAAGTATGAATTCCATTTTGACGGTACATAAGTATTGGTATAGTCTAACTATACGAATGGGAAAATCAAATTTTTTATCTTTTACAATATTATTTTTCATCATTTATAATTAACAACTAAACAATTATTTATATGGGCAATGTCTGCATTTATTTCCACAACAATTTCCTCTTTTTAAGTGAAACCATTCTTTAAAAACATAATTCCCATTTTCTAGATAATAATCAATTCCCTCAATAAGGGTATTGTTTTTGGGTAAAGTGGAAGCTTTGTTATCAACCGCAATATCGGGAGTAATTCTATTTACAAAATCATCTATTTTTACTGTACAGGCATTTTTAAAACAATTTGGACAAAGGCAATCCACAACTTCTGAAGGTACAAAAATTGGAGGGAAGTCATTACACCAGCATTTGTTTCCATCGGGAGAATCACCACAATTAAATGCGGTTCCACAGCTTGAGCAGTTTTTTACTTTAAGACCATTCATGCTGTAAAGATACTATTTGTTTAATTTTTTAAGTTTAAAAGTAAACAAGAAATTTAGAAATTGCGCTACCTTTGTTGCTATCCAACATTGTAAAATATGGGATTGCTATAATTTAAAATCAGATATGAGGTTAAATAGTGATGCTATAATTCTTTTAAAAAATAAATAGGAGCTATATATGAAATCGTTATTACATAAAGTTGTTTTTCTTTTTTCTTTTTTAGTATTAATTAGTTGTAAGAAAAGTGAAAGTACTACAGAAATAAAAGCCGAAACTGGGCAAAATAGTATTGAATATGCTTCAGGGCTCTCTATTAATAAATTTACAGGTTATTCGGTTGTAAAAGTTACAAATCCTTGGCCAGAAGCGAATAAGGATTATACTTATGTTTTAAAGGAAAAAGATGGAGTAGTGCCAGATAGTTTAAAAAACTACACTACAATTCAGGTCCCATTACAAACAATTGTAGTAACATCAACAACTAATATTCCGTTTTTAGAAATGTTAGATGTTGAGAATAATTTGGTAGGGTTTCCACATACCGATTATATTTCTTCAGAGAAAACTAGAAAATTAATTGATGAAGGAGCTGTTAAAAATGTTGGGCAAAATGAAAAATTAAATATCGAACAGCTTATCGAATTGGCACCAGACTTAATTGTTACTTTCGGAGTTGATAATAATAATTCAATGCAGGATAATTTGCAAAAGAGCGGTCTGAAAGTTCTTATTCAAGCAGATTGGATGGAACAATCTCCACTAGGAAAAGCGGAATGGATTAAATTATACGGAGCATTATTTGGAAAAGGAGCACAAGCCAAAGAACTTTTTGATAAAATTGTAACTAGCTACAAGGAAGCAAAAAAATTAGTTGCTTCTAAGGAAGTTACTTCGACAGTTTTATATGGTTCGATGTATATGGATCAGTGGTATGTTGCCAAAGGGAATAGTTGGGTAGCGCAATTTATGGACGATGCTAAGGCTAATTATTTATGGGCAAATTTAGAGGGTACAGGAAGCCAAGGATTGTCCTTTGAAAAAATATTAGATAAAGCCAAAACAGCTTCGGTTTGGATTGCAACAGGTTCTTTTAAGTCATTGGCAGAATTAGAAAAAAGCAATCCGCATTACAGTCAGTTTGACGCTTTCAAAACAAAAAATGTATATACTTTCGAGAGTAAATTTGGGGCAACAGGAGGTACAATTTATTACGAATTAGCACCAAGCCGACCAGATTTAGTTCTTAAAGATTATATTAAGATATTTCATCCAGAGTTATTGCGAAGCTATGAATTTACTTTTGCATCTAAATTAAATTAATTTCAAGTTGGCGAATCAAAAGCGAAATACTATCTTGTTTTTCATACTCGGTTTAGCACTTTTGGTACTATTCTTTTTAGATATTAGTTTCGGGTCGATTACAATCCCTTTTAAAGAAGTTTATACTAGTTTAACAGGAGGAGAAGCGAGTAAGTCGACTTGGGAATATATTATAATTAATTATCGTTTACCTAAAGCTATAACGGCAGTATTAGTTGGTGTAGGATTATCTACAAGCGGATTAATGATGCAAACATTATTCAGAAACCCATTAGCAGGTCCTGATGTTCTAGGGTTAAGTTCAGGAGCAATATTGGCAGTGGCCATTGTGATTTTAGGAGCAGGTTTATTGCCTCCATTTTTAAATACAATAGTATTGTCAAGTTACGGGATTGTATTAGCTTCAACATTAGGAAGTATTTCTGTTCTATTCTTAGTTTTATTGGTCTCACAGCGATTACGAAATACAATGGCTATTTTAATTGTCGGACTTATGTTTGGTAGTTTTACTAGTGCTATAGTGGGAGTTCTAACTTATTTTAGTTCTGCAGAGCAATTGCAAAAATTTACCTTTTGGTCATTAGGAAGCCTTGGAAATCTTTCTTGGTCATCGATTGTTGTTTTAGCAATTAGCGTTAGTATTGGATTGCTTTTAAGTGCTAGTAGCATAAAACCATTAAACGCATTGTTATTGGGAGAGAACTATGCAAAAAGTATGGGGCTTAATTTTAAAAAAACAAGATTAATAATTATACTTGCTACAAGTATTCTTGCAGGAAGTGTTACTGCTTTTGCAGGACCAATTGCTTTTATAGGATTAGCAGTTCCACATATTGCCAAGCTTACATTTAGAACCAGTAATCATGTAGTTTTATATTGGAGTACCCTTTTTTATGGAGGGATAATTATGTTGTTTTGTGATATTGCATCACAATTGCCCGGATTAGAAACTACATTACCTATTAATGCAATAACATCTATAATAGGAGCACCGGTGGTGATTTGGTTATTAGTGCGAAAAAGGAATTTTGAATGATTTTTTTGCATAGATTAAAAAGAAATTTGAATAATCTATGAGAATCTTGTTAATCTGTGGCTAGAATAAAATTTTAAAAAATGGAAAGCATCCTAACTACTTCAGACTTAAGTATTGGTTATAAGACCAAGAAAGCTACTGTGACTATTGCTCAAAACTTAAATTTAAACTTTGAGCCAGGAAAGCTCATTGCTTTAATTGGTGCAAACGGGATAGGTAAATCAACTTTACTACGAACAATAACAGGTATTCAGAATCCATTATCAGGAACAGTTTTGCTAAATAATAAGAGTGTATTTGCATATAAACCACTTGATTTAGCTCAAAATTTGAGTATAGTTTTAACCGAAAAGCTCCCATCAAGTAATCTTTCTGTTTTTGAATTAGTAGCTTTAGGACGTCAACCTTATACAAACTGGATTGGGACTTTAACGCAATACGATATTAAGAAAGTAAATCAGGCGCTAGAACTCACACAAATAAGTCATTTGTCGCATAAAAAGCATTATGAAATAAGTGATGGACAATTACAAAAAGTATTAATTGCACGAGCTTTGGCACAAGATACACCACTTATTATTCTTGATGAACCTACAACACACCTCGATTTATTACACAAAGTAGCCTTATTTAAATTGCTTAAGAAGTTAACACATGAAACAGGGAAATGCATTTTGTTTTCTACGCATGATATTGATTTAGCAATTCAATTAAGTGATGAAATGATTATAATGACACCTGAAAAAGTTATACAGGATGAACCTTGTAATTTAATTGCAACTGGAAGTTTTGCAAATTTATTCAAAGATGACCATATAACTTTTGATGCTGAAAAAGGTAAATTTGTAATTACTTAAAACTTTATAAAGGAATAAACAATCTAACGAAGTTTTACACCGATCTGTCTCTTGGCTTCTCCTACTACAAAAGCAACAGAGTTTGCAATATTAAAACTTCGGATTAATGAAGACATTGGTATTGTAAGATGATTTTCAAACTGAGCTAAAACTTCTTGACTTAGTCCAACACTTTCTTTGCCAAATACTAGCCAATCACCATCTTGAAAGTCAGCTTCAAGGTATGAATTTTCAGCATGAGAACTCATCAAGAAAACGCGAGATAGGTCAGGGATTTGAGCTTTCCATTCTGCTACATTTTGATATTCAGTTACATCAAGATGAACCCAGTAATCCAATCCTGAGCGTTTTAGGTTTTTATCATTTATAACAAAACCAAAAGGATGAATTAAATGTAATCGGCTTTGAGTACCTACACATAAACGACCAATGTTTCCAGTGTTATTAGGTATTTCGGGTTCTACGAGAACTATATTTAGCATTATTGTTTAATTTGTTTAATTGTTAATCTGAAAATCATCAACTTCCAAAACTTCGCCAGCTTTTAAGCCTTGCAAATATACATTTCCTATGCGAACACGTACTAACCGTAAAGTAGGAAAACCAACTGCGGCTGTCATTTTTCGTACTTGGCGAAACTTTCCTTCATTTACTGTTATCGATGCCCATGAAGTTGGTCCATGTCGTTCATCTCTTATTTTTTTTCCTCTTGGTCCAAAATCAGGTATTTCGGTAACTATAAAAGCAGTACAAGGTTTCGTTTTATATTTTCCACCATCAAAGCCAATCTCAACTCCTTTTTGTAATTCTTCAATAGCCTCAGGAGTAATAATTCCATCAACTTGAACATAGTATTCTTTATCAACTTTTTTACTCCTTACTTGTTCACTCACTTTTCCATCAGTAGTGAGTAAAAGTAATCCTTCCGAATCCTCATCAAGTCTACCAATAGCCATTGTACCCTCTGGGAAGTTATGTAATTCCCCTAAAAGTTTTTTCTTTCTCTTTAGCTCATATATAAACTGGCTCAAATAACCATATGGTTTAAAAAGAATAAAATGTTGATGCGACATGCTGAAATTTTTGTGCAAAGATAGTTTTGTTTGAGGACTAATTCCAATTTATCCTTATCACTACTTGCTGTTTCTCATTTTATTCAACCATAAATAAACAGACCAAATTACTGTAATACCAAATAAGATAATTAAAGGAGGGTAGTAGTTGCTAAAAAAATCATGGAAATAGGAACCAATTAAAATGTATGCCGAAGCAATACAAAGTTTCAATATAATAAACTCAGCATTTGACCAACTAGTTTTGATTTTGAAGAAGTCCATAATATGTGATTTTTAGTATTAGTGGATAATTAAATAAAAGTACAATTTTTGCAAGTAACTCCGAGATAGTTCTCATTTAATGAATATTAAATAGGTTAATTATTAGGATGATTAATGAGGGATTATTATGTGTTTTTTTGTTTGAAAAGCCTTACTATTGCTCGGATTGTTGAGGTGTTTTGACTCAGATTTAAAAAAGGAAAAAGTGTGAATTATATGTTTAATTTATTAAAATGTTAAATATATCGAATTCAAATAATCAATATTATGTTGTTTGGTATTGAATATTTGATAAATTTATAAACAATAACTTTAAGGTTTTGTAATATTCGCTTAACTTTAAAGGCTATAAATTTGAATTCTAAAAACTCTATTTTTAATCGTATGAAAAACATTTACTCTTTGCGCCATTTAATGGCTTTTTTTAGTTTTTTTTATTGCTTTTCAGGGAATCTTTTTGCGCAGACTCAACCACTGCCTCAGGCATTGCCTTATACACAAAATTTTGATGCATTGCCTGCAACAGCTACAGTTTATCCAGCTGGATTTCAAGGATGGCAAGTTAGTGCGACTCAGAATAATGCTACTTATGGTACTGGTTTGACTGGTGATAAAGCGTTAGTAGGGGGAAGTACTGCTTCTACAACTAGCGGTAATGTTCATAACTATAATGGTAAAATAGGGTTCTTGAATACAACTTCTGCTGATTTTGCATTAGGTTTTGCTTTTTCAAGTCTTAATAATACTGCAATAATAGTTCAATATGATGCTATGATAATTCGTAATCTATACGATGGAGCATCTGTTAATCGTCTTCAAGAGATGGCTTTGCAATATCGTGTTGGTACAACAGGAGCTTTCATTACTTTACCATCTACAGCTTATTTAAATAATAGTATAACTCAACAAACCGGAGCTGTTACTACGCCTTTAGATATGTTAACTACAAGAATCTCTGTGACATTGCCTTCAGATTGTGATAATCAACCTGTAGTGCAAATAAGATGGATTGCTAGGTTAGTATCAGGTACAACTGGTTCTCGTCAATCTTTTGCAATTGACAATATAACTATTAAAAGCGATAATGTTGCTCCAATAAATAGTGTAGGTTATCCAAAAATAGATAATGTATTATCAGACGAGTTTCATTTTTCTAATCAAATAGATGAAATTGGTAAAACATATTATGTATTAGTACCTTCTACTGATGCTGCACCAACTACTTCACAAATAAAAAATGGATTAAATGCTAGTGGAACTGCAGCTTTGCAATCAGGGCTATTAGATATTACTGATAAGACTCAGGTTTATTCAAAAACGTTTACAGGTTTAACATTGAATACATCATATAGTGTTTACTCTATTTCTGAAGACCCATATGGCAATATACAAACAAGTGCAAACAAATTAGACGTTACGACTTCAAGTGTTGTATTACCAAAATTAACAACTAGTACCGCAGCAATTAATTTTGAAGTACCAGTTGAGCAAAATTTTAATTCGGCTGTTTTAAATTACCAAATAGGCGCAACTAATCTTACTAGTGAAGTAACAGTTACTGCACCTGCTAATTTTACAGTTTCAAAAGATAATATCAATTTTCTATCTTCGGTACAATATAATGTAGCCGATTTTGCTGGAAATGCGACACCAACCGTATATGTTCGTTTTGCACCAAATGCAACTGGCGATTTTTCAGGACAAATTACTCATGAATCTACTGGAGCGACAAATAAAATAGTTGCTTTATCTGGTATTGGAATCAATCCATATATTCAAGACTTTAATGATGCAAATGTTTTAACCAATAGTGGTTGGACAGCTTATAATGTAGCTGGGACTAGTAATAAATGGATAAGTACGACGACTAATGCGAAAAGTGCTCCTAGAGCCGTAGTAATGAATGGATATTCAGATAATGGTCCAAGTAAAGATTGGTTGATTTCTCCTAAATTACAGTTAGATACTTTTGATAAATTTCCCTTATTGTCATTTTACTCTCGTAAATATTTTGCAGGACCGAGTTTAAAATTGATGGTTTCTGTAGATTATGATGGTGTAAGTAGCCCTGAAACTGCTACTTGGACAGAATTAGATGGAAGTTTTCCTGCTGTAACAGCTACTTATGTACAATCACAATATATTAGTTTAGGAGCTTATAAAACGAATCATACTTATTTGGCTTGGGTTTACGAAACGACAATCGGTGGAGGTAGCGGTAATGCTGCTGAGTGGACAATCGATGATGTAGCCATAACTAATGAATTAGGTTATGTCGATTCAAATCCTAATTTGGATTTTGGTGATGTTAGTCCGAATGGAGTTTCTATTAGTAAATCTTTTGCTTTTAAAGCGGGTGGCTATGGTGATATCACTATTACTGCACCTACAGATTACCAACTATCTCTTGATAATTCTAACTTTCAATCTAGTATTAATGTTCTTGAGGCTGATGCATTATCAGGAAAGACGATTTATGCGAAATTTACACCATCAACAAAAGCTTTAAAAATTGCAGGCCCTTTAACTGTAACGGGAACAGCATTAAATAAAGAGATTGGCACACTAACTGGTTCTTCTTTACCAAAAGTGGATACTTTTGATGTTGTAACGTATAATCTTGAGTTTTTTGGTACAGATGTTAAGGATGCTTCTGGCAAAGAATTTGGTCCTACAGATAATGTATTGCAAATTGCTAATGTTGCTAAAGCAATGATTAAGTTAGATGCCGATGTTTACGCTGTACAAGAAGTGTCAAATGATGCTGCTATGGATGAATTAATTAAACAAATAAGTGTAGGTGGTAAAACATTTAGTAAAGTAACTTCACCTAGTTGGTCTTATTCATTTAATCCAGCTGATCCTAATTTCCCTCCACAAAAATTAGTTGTGATTTATAATACTGAAACAGCAACGGTTACAAGTGAACGCGTAATGTTTAAGGATTTTTACGATGGACTTCGTAATGGAACCGAAACTTTAGTAAATTATCCAGGTACCAATGCCAACTTTTTTTCATCTGGGCGTTTACCATATATGGTACAAATAGAAACAAATATTGGAGGAGTGAAAAAACTAATTAATTTGGTCGATCTTCATGCACGTGCCAATAGTGGATCAGATATAAGTAAATACAACATGCGTAAATATGATGCTCAAGTATTAAAGGATAGTTTAGATCGTTATTATTCAAAGTCTAATTTAATCATTTTAGGAGATTATAATGATGATGTCAAAGCATCAGTTATTACACCAAATCCATCATCATATAAGGCTTTCGTAGATGATACTTCTAATTATAATGCACTTACTTTAGAAATTAGTAAAGCTGGAGCTTTTAGCTTCTTGAGCTCGGGTGGATTTTTGGATCATATCATGATATCTAATGAGTTGAATAGCGAATACATTGCTAACTCTATTGCAGTTTATGATCCTCGTAATGACATTTCTAATTATGTAAATACAACATCGGATCACGGACCAGTAATTGCTCGTTTTGAATTAAAAGCAACCAATTTAGGTGCAATAGATTTTGAAACAAATAATGAATTTGCAGTAAAAGCATATCCTAATCCTGCAACAGATGTCGTTAACATTTTTGTGAAAACAAATGATGATAAGAAATTAAAATTGAGGCTTTATGATATTACAGGGCGTATGATAGGTGATCCTGTTGACGTAAGTGGAGGACAGGATAAGAGTACTTCAGTAATTCAGGTAAGTGATTTAAAATCGGGTATCTATATTTACACTTTAACAGAAAATAATAAAGTTGTTTTTAGAGATAAGATTATAAAAAAATAAACACTAATGTTATAAATTAAAAAAGCTAGATTCTATTTTTAGAATCTAGCTTTTTTTATAGGATATAATTTGGTCTGCAATTGTTATTACAACAAAAGAGAGAATTAAAACCCAAAATTAACCCCAAAATTCAGACCCCACTGAAATTGGTTAAAAGATTGGGTTTTTAGGGGATTGATATAATAATTTAGTCCAGGTTCAACAAATAAACGAGTTTGTTTAAGGACTTCATATTGTAAAGTACTGCTTAGTTTAGATCCATATACGAAATTGTTCACATCTAGATTTCCTCCTATAGAATTACCATCTAGAAAAATTTCATTGGAAATCAACTTTCCTATGAAACCACCAGTATTAAGCATAATAGCTGCTTTTTTTGTGCTTAAAACGGAATAAGAAATTTCCAAGGGCATTTCAAGGTATTGTAATTGTTGATCGATATTACCTGTTAGATTATTTGAGCCATTACCCTGAATTTTTTGATTGCTGTTGTCCGATGAAAAGACATAGTTTTTATTAGTAGAAATATATTCTGTACTTGGGCTTGAAATGAAAAAATCATTTGTAATTCCAGCGCTTAATGTGTTTTGTTGCTTATTGTAATAAGAAACATTAGCTACAGATTGTCCTAGTTCATTGACTTTTAAACCAGAACTTACAGCCCATTTTTTATTGAGTTTATAATTCGTTTTAATACCATACCCTGTATTTTGTTTTGATTCGATCTCATTACCCAGTGATTTTTTATTACCGTAACTCTGAGAACTTGCAACACCTGCATAAAGGCCTACTGACCATTTTTCTTTTAAAAGATCTTTTTCAGTTTTTGGTTCGTCTTTATCTTCTTTATTATTTAATCTATTTTCTAACTGCTGCAATTCGAGTGCAATTTGTGCTTTATTCAATGAATCATTAAAAGAGGTAATATTTTTTTCAGAACTAGTGTTTAGAGCTATTTCTTTATTTTGATTTGTTTTTAAATCGTTATCAACTCTAGTTGTACTTAGTCTATTTGAAGAACTATTAATGTCATTTTGAGATGAAGATTTTCCATTACTATTTAAAGCAATTTCTTCTTTTTTATTTATGTTCAAATGATCACTAACTTTAGTCTCGTTTTGCTTTGTTAAAGATGTGTTTGTATCTTCTTTAGCCAATCTAGCTTCATTATTATTTTTGCTTGAAGCAATACTTTTACTTTTTTTGTTGTTTATGTTATTGCTAATTTCAATACTATCTTGCTCAGATAATGAGGTATTAGCATTGTTGTTTAATGATGGTTTTTCTTTTTTGTTGATTGAAGTTGTTGTGGTTTTGGTTGATTCTTGATTGTTGTTTGAAATTTTATTAGTTGTCGAACTAACTGATTCGGCAACTGATATTGTAGTTGTACTATCTAAAGTGGTATCATTAATAGTAGCAGGCGTTGTATTTGATTTTGAGTTGTTCTCTTGATTATCTAGAACAACATTATTATTATTATTATTATTTAAAGTGTCATTTTCATTTGAGTTAAAATATAGACCAGACGTGATTGCTAAACCTATTAAAAGACTAGCTGCTAACGACCACCAAATGGCTGTTACCCTTTTCTTTTTAGGTTCATCTAATTTTTCTTCAATCTTAGCCCATAATTCTGGTGGAGGTACACTAGAAAAATTTTCTATTGAAGAAAAAATATCTTCTATTTTTTTCTTTTTCATGCTGTTTTAAAATTTAATACGGCCAAAATTTTTGTTTGTAATATTTTTTTCGCCCTATTTAAGTTTGATTTAGAAGTCCCTTCGGTAATTTGGAGCATTTCGGCAATCTCTTTGTGTTTCATTTTTTCGAAAACAAATAGATTAAAAACCATTCTGTATTGGTCGGGTAAATCCTGAATATATTCGATTAGTTTCTCTTGCGTTATCGGAATAGTTTCTAGTTCTTCTTCCTCGATAATTTCTGTTTCTGAGTCAAAAACATCCAAAAAATGGTAATCTCTTTTTTTCTTTTTTAGAGTTTCTATAAGTTTATTGATGAAAATTCGTTTCATCCATCCCTCAAAACTCCCTTCGAATTTATATTGCTTAATCTTTTGAAAAACGATTATAAAAGCTTCTTGAAAGACATCTTTTGCATCATCTTCATTCTTCATGTATTTTAGACAAATTCCATACAATACAGGAGAGAACAATTGATAAATTCTCAATTGCCCTCCTCTGTCATTGTCAATGCACTTTTTTATAAGTAAGTCTAAATTGTCTTCCAAAAAATAATTTTAAAGTAAATTAGATTGCAATAGGTATTTGTATATTTAATATTCTACTTTTTATAAGTAGAAGTGTATCCTTCAACTGAATTGTTTACAATAACTAGACTACTAGAATCTAATTTTTCGATAATATAAGTTATTCCTTCAAAAGTAATTAAATCACGCTCTTGATTATCTAATACGCTGATGCCTTTAGTAATCTGATATTTACTATTTCTTATTTCTACATTATTTTTATATGTAATTACTTTACCCTCAGTTGTAAAAACAAGTTTTTTAGTGCTCCCAATACTTTTAGGAGTTGAGGTGTAATTACCGTTTTGACCGCCTGTAGATTTTTGCCAAGTCCAGCTTCCGTAAAGCTTAGTTGCTTTATTGTACTTTAAAACTACATTTGCTGAATAAGTTGAGACCGAAATGATAATTAGAAGAGCTAAAATTGTTTTTTTCATTTTAAGAAATTAATAAAATTATGTTAATTGTTTAACACGCAAAGTTAGTTTAGTTTCTTAATACTGCAATTTTATCTTTAATTGCTTTTTTAAACGTGATGATTTCTGGGCTTTGGTCAGGTGTGTTGTTGTTGTCTATCAGTACTTTAGTGACTTTTGTGCCTTGGCTTAATTCAAAATAAATTCCTCCTTGATCACCAGAATCTGGGTTCCCGTAGGTTTTATTTTCAACATTTAGGTTTAAAATTTCTGTAGGAACTAGCTTTATAAAGTCAGAATAATCTCCTTTTTTGGTCAATGTTTTATAGTTGTATTTGCTAAAATCATATTGACCAACTACTACATTAAAATATTGACGTATGTTTAGATTATTGATGTTAAAAAATAATTGGCAATCAGGACCAGTACATTTGCTACTGTAGCTTCCTAGAACAACAAAGTTTTTATTTTGACTTACCTTATTTAAATAAATAGGTTTGTCTGTTTTAGGTATTAAAACAAAATCATAAGGGTTTGTTACGGCAGGAGTAACAGACTCATTAGGTAAAGGCTCTTTTTCATAATATTGAACTATTACTTCACAAGAGTTTTCTACAATAGAGCTAATTTTTATTTCATATCCACCTGTAGGTTTTGGTCCAGCAAGAATACCTACTAAGTAATTTTTGGTAAAATCAATGTTGGGATTTACAGGAGTTGGTGTAGTACAAGGATTCGTGTTTTTGACAAAAAAAGAATCCATTTTTTCTTGTGTTTTTATTGCTATCGCAGTAGGTTTAGCAGGCATGTCTTTTATAGTATAGTTGCATTCTAAAGGAAAACCAGAAAAAGCAACATTACTATAATCACCGCAGCTTTGATAATCATTATCAGAGTTCAAAGAACAAGAGCTGATACCAAAAGCAACAAATAGACCTAAAATAATTTTTTTCATTTTTTCATTTTTTAAAAGATTATACCTAGATAGATGATCTAATGTCAAAAAGGTTGCGTCTAAAATTATTTTTTTTTCAAAAAAAATTATTTTTTGTGTTTGGAGGCTGCTCATTGAAAAGGGAAATTTTTAAAACTCAAAAAAACAATCTCTTCTTTAGGAGTACATATTATTGTGTACTTTTACTCTTTTAAAAGTCCCTTTATGTCAAATCTGTTTCCTTTCTTATTCGTTTTTATTATTGCTTTAATTATTGGAGCTTTTATAGGTAAGCTTATTTTTTCTGCACGATTTCAATCAGAAAAGGTAAGCTTGAACGAAAAGTTAATTGCTTTGACAAATCAGTTTCAACAGCAAAAAGAACATTTTCAATCAGAAAAAAATAACTTTGAAAAACAATTTCAAGTAACAAATTCGGATAAAGAAATTATCCGAACCGAAAAAGATAGTCTTGCAATTCAGTTATCAAAAAAAGAAGTTGATTTTGAGAATTTGTGGGAACGTCATAAAGAACAAAAAAATGAAGTAGAACAACTTCAGGAAAAATTCACCAGAGAATTTGAAAATCTTGCGAATAAAATACTTGAAGAAAAATCGACAAAATTTACTGCACAGAATAATGAAAACATGAAAAATATCTTGTTGCCCTTACAAGATAAAATTTTGGGTTTTGAAAAAAAAGTAGAGGATACACATAAAGAAAGTATTGATTACCATGCTGCCTTACGTCAACAAATAATTGGGTTAAGTGAAATGAACGCTCAAATGAGTAAAGAAACACTGAACTTGACAAAAGCCTTGAAAGGAGATAGTAAAATGCAAGGGAATTGGGGAGAATTGGTTTTAGAACGAGTTCTTGAAAAATCAGGATTAGAAAAAGGAAGGGAATACGAAGTACAGCAAAGTTTTACTAATGAGGTTGGTCTTCGTGTTCTACCTGATGTGGTGATTCATTTGCCCGATGGCAAAAAAATGATTGTAGATTCAAAAGTATCATTAACGGCGTATGAAAAATGGATCAACGAAGAAGATGATAACCTAAAAGCCGATTACTTAAAGGAGCATGTACAATCTATAAAACGTCATGTTGAGCAACTTGGGAATAAAAATTATCATGATTTATATCAAATAGAAAGCCCAGATTTTGTTTTGCTTTTTATACCGATAGAACCCGCTTTTGCAATAGCATTAAATGAAGAAGCTACCTTATATAATAGAGCTTTCGAAAAAAACATTGTAATTGTTACACCAACTACATTATTAGCAACTCTGCGAACTATTGACAGTATGTGGACAAATCAGAAACAACAAGAAAATGCTTTTGAAATTGCTCGTCAAGCAGGGGCATTATATGATAAGTTTGAGGGATTTATAGGCGATTTAATTAAAATTGGAAATAAGATAAATGACTCAAAAACGGAGTATGAAAGTGCTATGAGCAAGCTAGTAGAAGGCAGAGGAAATTTAATTACAAGTGTTGAGAAATTAAAGAAAATGGGAGCAAAGGCTAAGAAATCACTTCCAGAAAGTATATTGACAAGAGCAAATAATAATGAAAACTAAATTGTTAAACGAATAGCAGAATGGTAATGATTCCTTTGTATAGTCTTCATACTTATGACTCTTACTTTAATAAAGGGATTTATTCGGTCTAATTCAGGTAAAGTATTTCAGGAGTACAAACGTATAGATAGAGATTTATAGAAGTTTTTAAAGGCTTTAAATCAGTTTGTAAGATTGGATAGATAAGATACAAAATAGTCCCTTGGAGGAAAAAAACAAGTGATTTCATAATACAAGTAATAAAAAATGATTCACCATTAGGTGTAAAATAAATATAAAAATGAGTTCAGATACAAACTTTAAAACAGTTGCTAGTTCTAGAATAAGCATCTCAGAATTAATGCTTCCATCGCATGCTAATTTTAGTGGTAAGATACACGGAGGTTATATATTATCATTGTTAGATCAGATTGCTTTTGCTAGTGCATCTAAATTCTCAGGTCATTATTGTGTAACTGCTTCAGTAGATACAGTTAATTTTTTAAAACCTATTGAAGTAGGGGAATTGGTTACTATGAAAGCTTCGGTTAATTATGTTGGTAAAAGCTCAATGATTGTAGGGATTCGAGTTGAGGCCGAAAATATTCAAACAGGTGCTGTAAAACATTGTAATTCTTCTTACTTTACTATGGTCGCAAAAGATAAAGAAGGGAAAAGTGTTCCTGTTCCGGGACTTATTTTGTCTAGCCTAGAAGAAGTAAGACGTTTTTGTAAATGTTTGAAGCAAATTGAGGTAAAAAAAGAAATAGAAAATCATGCAGTAGAATCTAATTATAGCTCTATCGAAACATTGGCAACTTTAAATAAATACAATGTTTTATTAGAATTAAATTAAGGAAGCTTTAAGATAACTTTTAGCGTTGTTTTAAGAACCAAAGTAGATTAAAATTCGTAACTTTAAGAGAGAGAGAGAGAGTATTTAACATTGTTAGTAGTTTAATCTCTTTTAAGGATAGCTCTATTTTTGATTTCTGTCTGTTGTTTGTTTGCCTTTTTCGATAGACTTTTTTCAAAAAATATCATGCAATGAGTTTAATTTTAATTGCTGAAGGTCATGAAAAAAAGTACTTTTTTATTTTTATTACTTACCGTTAATTTTATTGTAGCACAAGATAAAATGAGAACTTCAATAGGTGTTATTAATTTTGAAGCTTCTGTACCTTTTTTTGAAGAGGTAAATGCAGTCAATAAAGCGGTAATTATGGTTATGGAGCCAGGAACAAGTAGTTTTGTTTGCGTGGCTGTAATGAGGGATTTTCGATTTAAAATGGATTTAATGGAAACCCATTTTAATGAAAATTATATCGAAAGTGATCGATATCCGAAAGCAATATTTAAAGGCAAAATTGGAAAATTCGACATGAAAGATATTAATGAGATACCTAAGGCATATACTATTAAAGGGAAACTTCAGATTCATGGGAAGACAAAAGAAATTGAAGTAAGTGCACTACTTAAAAAAGTAGCCGGAGGTATAGAAATTATTTCAGATTTTCCGCTTAATACAGATGATTTTAATATTAAGATACCATCAATGATAGAAAGCAAAATATCCAAAAGAGTAAATACAAGTTTGGAGGGAGTGATGAAATAATTGTTATTTCAAACAACTTATAAGTGCAGGTTTTAAATTTGAATATTTAAATTTAAAACCTGCATTTTTTATTTTTTGAGCAGAAACCCGTTGACCAGTTAATACAATTTTGCTCATTTCGCCCATCACTAATTTAATTACAAAAGAAGGAACTTTAGGTAACCATATAGAATACCCGTATATATTTGCTAAAGCTTTAGAAAAAATAGCATTATTTGTATCATCAGCAACGGCAGCATTGTATGGACCATTCATATTGGTATTTGTAATAGCAAGTAGGTAGATGTTGCATAAGTCATCGATATGAATCCAAGGCATGTATTGCTTTCCAGTTCCTATAATTGATCCTAAGCGATATTTGAAAAGAGGAACTAATTTTTTTAAGAAACCATCACCTTTACCTAAAACCAAACCAGTTCGTATTATAACAGTACGAATTCCTAGTAATTTAATACATTCAGTAGCAGTTTCCCATTTCTGACAAGTTTCTCCAAGAAAATCATTTGCTGCAGGTGATTCTTCAGTACAGATGTTTTCACTTGTAAAGGCACCGTAAATTCCAACGGCAGATGCAGATATAAAAGCATCTAAGGATTTATTGTTCTTTTTTAAAACGGAATAAATGAGATTAATAGGTTTGTCTCTACTATCAATAATTTCTTTCTTACGCTTATTAGACCATTTTTTTTCGGCAATACCTTCGCCTGCGAGATGAATAATGTAATCTGCTTTTAAAACAGAAACTTCATCTATATAATTATTTTCTATATTCCATTTATAATAAGTAATATTTTCACTAGCCTTTCTTTCAGTGCGAGTTAATATTGAGACTGAATAGCCTTGACTAATTAATAAATTTGAAAGTTTCTTTCCTATAAAACCAGAGCCACCAGTTAATAAAATGTTTTTGGACATAATAGTTTATAATATATTTAACACCTTGTTTTCATTAGCATTACGTAAATATAGTTAAACGTTGCTTACCTTTATACGCAAATAAAAAAGTAAGAGGTATGGGAGCTAAAAAAGAAATATTGACAAAAGATAAAATTGTTTCTCTGTATATGAATTACGTTCTGGAACATGGACAAAATCCTAAAACTGTTTTTCATTTTGCAAAAGCAAATGATTTTGAAGAAACTGAATTTTATACTTTTTTTGGGACATTCGAAGGACTAGAGAAAGAAATTTTTAATCTGTTTTTTGAAAACACACTTGAATTATTAGATAAAAATCCAGAGTATCAAGAGTATGATATGAAAAATAAGATGCTCAGTTTTTACTTTACTTTTTTTGAATTATTAACAGCAAACCGTAGCTATGCTGTTCAAGCTTTAAAAAATAATTCAAACCCAATAAAAAACTTGGTAAAACTAACTACACTTCGTGATAGTTTTAAAAAATATATTAGTTTAATTATAACGGATGATTTTCGAGTTCAGCAAGAAAAGCTTCAAAACTTTCAAGAAAAAGCAATTCAAGAAACGGCATGGATGCAACTTTTGCTTACGCTTAAGTTTTGGGTAGACGATGCATCTCCAGCTTTTGAAAAAACAGATATTTTTATCGAAAAATCGGTAAATGTATCTTTTGAATTGATGAATGTAGCACCGATGAATCATTTGCTTGATTTTGGTAAATTTATTTTTAAAGAAAAAATATATAGTAAACAATGAAAACTATCGACTATATCCCAACTTCCAAAATAGAAAGGGCGAGCAAATTGGTTCAAACTGGAGCAAAAGTTGGAGTGAATTATTTGAAATATTACGGTGAAAAAATTGTAAACCCTGATGTAACTCGTGATAAATTAAACGAAAATAATGCCGAAGATATTTATGATGGGCTTAAAAGCTTAAAAGGAAGTGCGCTTAAAGTAGCACAGATGTTAAGCATGGATAAGAATTTCTTGCCACAAGCCTATGTTGAAAAATTTTCCTTGTCACAATTTTCAGTTCCGCCACTTTCAGCACCATTAGTCTTAAAAACATTTAAAACTAATTTTGGTAAAACACCTTATGAAATTTTTGATGAGTTTAACCCTAATTCAGTAAATGCAGCAAGTATTGGTCAGGTGCATTTAGCTGTAAAAGAGGGCAAGCAGTTAGCAGTTAAAATTCAATATCCAGGAGTTGCCAATAGTATTTCATCAGATTTGGCTTTGGTAAAACCAATGGCGATACGAATGTTTAATCTACAGGGAAAAGATTCAGATAAATATTTTAAGGAAGTAGAGGATAAGTTAATAGAAGAAACTAACTATTTATTAGAATTAGAACAGAGTCAGGAAGTAGTAAATGCTTGTAAAAAGATAGAAAATTTAGAGTTCCCAAATTACTATCCAGAGTTTTCTTCAGAGAAAATCATCACAATGGATTGGATGACAGGAATTCATCTTTCAGAATATACTGCCAAGAGTAGAAGCCAAGAAGAATCAGATACAATTGGTCAGGCACTTTGGGATTTTTATATGTATCAAATTCATGTTTTGCGTAAGGTACATGCAGATCCTCATCCTGGAAATTTCTTGGTAAACGATAAAAATCAGTTGGTAGCTTTAGATTTTGGATGCATGAAACAAATTCCAAATGATTTTTATATCCCTTATTTTGAGTTAATCAATAAGGAAGTGATAACTGATGAAAAGCTTTTTAATGAGAAACTATTCGAATTAGAAATTCTACGAACAGATGATACTAAAGAAGAGATAACCTATTTTACAGGAATGTTTCATGATTTATTATCATTATTCACAAAACCATTCCAATCCGATACATTCGATTTTTCAGATGAAGAGTTTTTTGATAATATTGCCCAATTAGGAGAACGTTTTTCTAAAGACACCAATCTCAAAAAAATGAATGGCAACCGTGGCTCGAAACATTTTATATACATGAACCGTACTTTCTTCGGGTTATATAATCTAATGTTCGATTTAAAAGCAAAAATTCAAGTAAATAATTATCAAAAATATTAGGAGCACAATCCAGCTCTGCACTGTATCTCTTGTGGTGAACCCCACCACAAGAGGATGCCGTTGCTATCTGGGCTAGAATAAGCGTTTCATAAGAATATTTTTTACTCACAAACGGGTAATACTTACCTCAAGATTCCCTTTTTATAAGTTGCAATAGCTCGATCTCTTGCAAAAGCATGTTCAATCATTGGTTCGTTATAGCCTAAATCAAATTCAGGAATCCATTTTCGGATATAAATTCCTTTCTCATCAAATTTTTTAAGCTGGATTTCGGGATTAAAAACTCTAAAATAAGGAGCTGCATCGCAACCAGTTCCTGCTGCCCATTGCCAGTTGCCCACATTTGACGCTAATTCATAATCAAGTAATTTCTCTGCAAAATATGCTTCACCCCATTGCCAGCTTATTAATAAATGCTTACATAAAAAACTAGCAACAACCATTCGAACGCGATTGTGCATATATCCAGTTTCGTTAAGCTGACGCATTCCAGCATCAACCATTGGGTAGCCAGTAGTACCGGAACACCAACGTTTAAAATCATTTTCGTTGTTTATCCATTGAATTCCATCGTAAGCTGATTTAAAATTGCGGTCAACGACATTCGGAAAACTAAATAAAATTTGAATAAAAAACTCTCTCCATATTAATTCACTCAAAAAAACTTGATTTTTATGAGCAGCCCAATTTACTAATTTTCGGATACTAACAGTACCAAATCGTAAATGAGGAGATAGATATGAAGTTGAATCTAAAGCTGGAAAATCACGTGTTTCGTGGTAATTCGAAATATTTTTCAGATTATGTGGCAGTACAACAATTGTACTTTTTTTAAATCCGATTTGATTTATCGATGGAAAAGGAAATTGACTTTTATAAAAATTAGAAAAAAGACCAACAGTAGTATATGCTATAGCTTCTCCATCCATTTTATATTTCTCCAACCATTTATTTTTATACGGAGTATATATAGTATAAGGTAGTCCATCTGATTTTGTGATTTCTTTTTCTTCAAATACAACATGGTCTTTGTATGAAAAGGCAGGAATGCCATTTTGTTTTAGTAAATCAGAGATGAATAAATCTCTTTTTATTGCATAAGGTTCATAATCTTTATTGAAAAAAACGTTTTGGATATTGAATTCTTCGATAAGAGATTTCCAAATTTCAGTGGTTTTCCCCTTTTTAATTAAAAGAGAACTTCCGCTTGAATTCAATTCAATATTGATTTTCTCTAGAGAATCATATATAAAACTAACTCGAGCATCATCTTTAGGAAGACTTTCAAGAATTGCATCATCAAAAATAAATAAAGGAATGACAGGAAATGGAGATTCAAGTGCGTGAAATAAACCGCGATTGTCGTCTAAACGTAAATCACGTCTGAACCAAAAAAAACTAACTTTTTGTTTGTTCATTATTTAGTATTAAAAAGTTCTTCTATCTTTTTATGACGGTATCCGAAAATCATTTTCAATTCATTTTTTACAATAAGAGCATTCATGATTCGACCTATAAAACCTAACGGTAGTGCATAATGTACTACATCAGTCATTTTGGTTCCATTGGCAGTAGCCTCAAAGAAATGTTTATGATGCCATAAGGTGTAAGGCCCAAAACGTTGCTCATCTATAAAGTAATTGTTTTCTTTTACTATTGTTATTTCAGTCATCCAGTTTAACTTAATTCCTAAAAGAGGAGTAATTTTATATTGAATGATTTGTCCTGGATACATTAATTTATTATCATAATCAGTAACCTCAAAACCCATAGACTTAGGAGTTATTACTTGTAAGTTCTTCGGGTTAGAAAAAAAAGTCCAGCATTCTTCTAAGCTAGCATTGATATGTTGAACTGATTCTTTTTTATATACTTTCATGACTTTCTATTATATTTTATAGTATTTGAATGGCACAAACAACATTCCAAAGCACTCTCCATGTTCCTTACCTAAATGTTTATGATGCGCTTTATGTGCTTTTCTTAATCCGATAAGGTATTTGTTTTTGGTGTTTTTGAACCATTTAAAGCGTTGATGTATCAATACGTCATGAATCATAAAATAACAAAACCCATAAAAGGTTAATCCCAAACCAATAAAAAATAAATAATTGATGCCATCTATAGTTCCAAAATAAAACAGTAAAATACTTGGGATTGCAAAAATCACAAAGAAAATATCGTTTCGCTCAAATACATTTGTGTATTTGGGTTGATGATGATCAGAATGAAAATACCACATAAAACCATGCATGACAAATTTATGAGTACACCAAGTGACACATTCCATAAAGAGAAACACGCCTATAAAAATTAAAAAAGAAATCATTGTTGTGTTTTTTGTTTGTAATTATACCATTCTTAGTTTGTAAGAAACAAAAGATTTGGCTAGTAATCCAGCTTTAGAATAATTTGAAACTCGAATTCTTTCATTACCTATCTCATGGCAAGGAGTGTTTTCTAGTTTCTTTAAAAGCTTTTTATAATATATGTAAGCTGTATATACTCCAAACTTAGCTTCGACGGGAAGTTTTATAATTCCTTGATAGGCTATTTTAAAATCTTCTTCAATCTCTTTTATAATTTTGTTTTTGGCAATTTCATCGAATGAGTTCAAATCAATCCCCGGAAAATAATTTCTATTTAAAATGAGATTATCATCTTTTAAGTCTCGTAAAAAATTTACTTTTTGGAATGCTGAACCTAATCGCATAGCCTCCATTTTAAGCTTTTCGTATTTTGAATCATTACCAGAAACAAAAACTTTAAGACACATTAAGCCTACAACATCGGCTGAGCCATATATATAATCTTCTATTTCTTCCTTATTATAGTCTGATTTGATTAAATCTAATTTCATGCTTTTTAAAAAAGACTGAATTAAATCATCAGTGATATTATATTGTTTTACGGTTTGCTGAAAAGAATTTAAAATAGGATTAAGGCTTATACCAGTAGCAGTTGCTTTATAGTATTCTTTTTCAAAATCATCTATTAGATTTTTTTTATCAAATCCATGAAAGGAATCTACAATTTCATCTGCAAAACGTACAAAACCATAGATACTATAAATTGCATCTCTTATGCTTGGGGCAAGCATATATACTGCCATAGAAAAAGATGTACTATAACTTTTGGTTACTAGTTTACTACATTTAAACGAGACATTATCAAATAACTGTTTCATATTTTTATGATGAAAAGGATTTGTATATTAATTCAGATACTAGTTTTCCTGATATTAAAGCAGGAGGGACGCCAGGTCCAGGAACAGTTAGTTGTCCAGTAAAGTATAAGTTTTTTACTTTTTTGCTTTTTAGTTTAGGTCTTAAAAATGCAGTTTGTAATAAGGTATTAGCCATTCCGTATGCATTTCCTTTATAGGCATTGTAATCTTCGATAAAGTCATTTTTGCAAAAAGACTTCTTAAATATAATATTATTTTTAATAGATTGTTGCGTTACAGTTTCAAAGCGAGTAATTATTTTATCGAAATATTCTTCTCGAAGTGCTTCTGTATCTTCAATTCCTAGAGCAAGTGGAATAAGAAAAAAACCACTTTCCATTCCCTCAGGTGCAGCTGTTCTATCTGTTACTGATGGGAAATTTGCATAAAATAAAGGGGCTTCGGGCCATTTAGGGTCATCATATATATCTATAGCATGTTGATTAAAATCAACATCAAAGAATAAAGTATGATGAGAAATGGTTTGTATTTTTTTGTTGAACCCTATATAAAATAGGAGAGAAGATGGAGCAAAAATGCGACTTTCCCAATAAGAATCAGAATAGGCTCTATGCTCTTTGTCTAATAAAGTTTCAGTATGTTGGTAATCAGCACCACTTAGGATTATATCCGAAGTAATAATTTCGTCATTAACAATTAATGCAGTTGCAGTATTATTCTTGACTATGATTTTATCAATGTTAGAGTTGGTTTTAAAAGTTACTCCGAGTTCTTTTGCTAGACTTTCAATACCAAGGACTACATCATACATTCCAGTTTTAGGATGCCAAGTTCCTAATCCGAAATCGGCATAATTCATGAAATTATAGAAAGAAGGAGTATTGGTTGGTTTTGCGCCAAGGAATAAAACGGGAAATTCAAGAATTTGAATCAGTCTCTTATCTTTAAATTTTTTGCGAATATCTTTACTGACCGTTCCAAAAAACTGATTTAATTTTTGTGTGGTCTCAAGAGTTATCAATTCTAATGCAGAAATGCCTGGGCGATATACTAACTTTTTTATGGCAATATCATAATTACTTTTCGCTTTCGATATATAGGCAACAAGTTTTTTGCCACTCCCTTTCTCGATAGATTCAAAAGTTGAGGCAATCTCTTTTAAATTATCAGTGATGGTAATAAATTCATTAACCCCAAAATACACACGATATGCAGGATTGAGTTTTATTAACTCATAGTAATCACTCGTTTTTTTGTCAAAATCATTAAAGAAATTTTCGAATACATCGGGCATCCAATACCAGCTTGGTCCCATATCAAATGTGAAGCCATTACTTTTTAATTGTCTGGCTCTACCGCCTATAGATGCATTTTTTTCGTAAATAGTTACGTCATAGCCATGCTTGGCTAGATAGCACGAAGCGGATAAAGCCGAAAAACCAGAGCCAATAATTGAGATTGTTTTTTTCATTTGTTTAACAAATCTACAAAAATATTAAACAAAATAATTATATCTGCATCACTAATTCTTCGATGGAGTTAAAAATGTGTACTCTTTGATTTAAATTATCTGTTTGAATGTGTTCGACCATTTTACCAATCAGCCATATTTCGTTGGAGTTATTTAGTAGTTCGGAGCACATACAGCTTACATATTGGTTGACGGTACTACGGTCTGGTTGGATAGTGAGATAAGAAACAAAAGTGATATTGTCAAAATGATTGTTAAGTTCTTTTAGATTTTCTATAGGCATACTTTCTCCTAAATAAATCGTTTTATAGCCCTGAAGAAGTATTTCGTATTGTATGTACATTAACCCAAGTTCATGAATTTCATTCATTGGTAATGCAAGTACATATATTCTATCGGTTTTTGTTGGTTTTTGAACTTGGAGCTTTTCGGTATTTATGTGTAGTTTTTGTTTTATGAGGTTGCTCATAAAATGTTCATGAGCTGGAGATATGGTTTCAGATTGCCATAATAGGCCTAGTTCATTTAAGAGCGGAATAAATACTTGTTGGAAAACTTCTTTAAATGATTTTTCAGAAGAGAGCCAATTGAATGTATGAGAGAATGATTCTTGGTCAAAATTCATCATTGCCATTTTGAAAGAGCTAATGGCATGATTTTTTGCATTTTTGTTAGAGATAATTTCTCTTACTAATTGTGGGATTTTTTCTTGTGAATAGGTTGCTATCTTCGAGATTTTATATCCATATTCATGCAGTAATGTAATATTTAATAGTTTTTGTAAGCTAGCTAAATCATACAGGCGAATGTTAGTGTCTGTACGCATAGGTTCAAGGATATTGTATCTCTTTTCCCAAATACGAATAGTATGAGCTTTAATCCCTGAAAGGTTTTCAAGGTCTTTTATGCTAAAAACACTTTTTATATTGTTTATCATTAATTGATATTTGATAAACAAATGTAACTTAATTTCTATAGATATACTTAAAATAAGAGATTTATCAATTTTGGTTTATTCAAGATTGACAACCTGATAGGAGTTGAGTTTATCTAGATGTAATACTGTTTTGGTGTTGTCATTATTTCGATTGTACATGGTGTCGAATTTAGCTCCGTGTAACACTTCTTTAAAGGTATATGAAGTTCTTGCTGCTACAGTATTACTATACATATCATCAAAAGTTTTAATGAATACCAGAATTTCTCCGTGTGTAGAGGCGAAGTCTTCCTTTGTGAATTTATACAGCGGACTTTTTTCTGTTATAGGGTGTACTAATGTCCAGCTTAGGGTGAGTGCGTTTATTCTACTTAATTCTAATTCTAAAGAATAGAATTTATTAGTCATTATACCGTTTTCTTCAATACTCATTCCTAAGGTGATTTTTGCTTCCGCATCAGTGAAATTGGTATTTTTAAAAGGAACAAGACGAATCATCAAAGCTTTACCTTCCCCGTAAGGACTAATTAAAGCATTATGTGAGAATTTAAGAAATGCAGTTGGTTTGCTGAATCTTCCGAAAAATAGTCCGGTTGCGATTGCAAAGCTCAATAGACCTATTAAAGCTTCAGCTGCCGATAGAGAGCTTGTTATGAATCCAGTTGGGCTAATGTGTCCGTAACCTACAGTTGTGAAGGTTTGTGCGCTAAAAAAGTAAGCCTGTCCAAATTTTGCCCATTCGCTTTGAGAGGAAACAATTCCGTCTAGATGTTCGATGCCAATTATATAATAAGCAACTGCAAAAATGAAATTGAGAGCAATGTAAAAAGAGAATAAAATAAGCATGAATTTCCATGTTGGCATATCAATCATGGTATGGTACCAGCTAATGCGGCGTAACAAATGCATTCCTCTTTTTTCAATATTTGGAGTACCATCCTTATTTACAAAACGTCCTCCGTAACTATTAGAGTTAGTTCCAAAACCAGAGTTCTTATCGGTTTCGGCTTTGGTGTTTATCTTTTTTAGGATTGACATATATGTATATCGAATAAGTTTTAGACTAAGTCAGTTTGATTGGTTGAATATCCTATCAAATATAAGCATAAGTTAGAATACAAAAAAGCACCCAACTCTTGCTTTGTGAAAAGAAAGGTTGGGTGCTTTTTTTATGATTTTTATTTACAGAAAGTAGCTTTGTTTTTGCTAGCGCTTTGACTACCTAATTCTATTGCTTTAGTGAAATCTTTACAGGCGTTTTTCTTGTCTTGAACTTGAGTGTAACAAGTACCTCTTAGGTTATAGGCAATATAGTCTTTAGGATTTAATGCAATTGATGAAGTACAATCCTTAATAGCCGCTTGAAAGTCTTTTAATTTGTAATTTACATTTGCTCTTCCAGTGAAGGCATCAGCGTTCATTGGGTCTAATTCAATTGTTTTGTTAAAGTCGGCAAGAGCTCCTTTAGTGTCATTTAGCTTTAGTTTGGCAACACCTCTGTTTTGGTAGGCTTCGGTAAAGTTTGCTTTTAATTTAATGGCTTTGGTGTAATCTGCTATAGCACCTTTGGTGTTTCCGTTTTCAGCTTTTCTTAGGGCTTGATCAAAATAATCAGATCCAGATTGGCTCCAGCTAACGCTTGTTGCTAAGAATAATAGAATAAGTAATGATTGTTTCATATAAAAATTAATTAGTAGGTTTAGATTGTTTAACGGGTTTTGGGATTGTTTATTATAGCTAAAAAATGAAATATTAGCATTGGAGCTTTATTTTTGGCTATTTGCTGAAACTGTGATTATAATGGGGTTTGTTTCTATAAGATGGTTAGACTTTTATTTCTGTATGGCTCAAAAAAAAAGGTCAAGTAAATTAATTACTTGACCTTTTGTGACCCGACTGGGGCTCGAACCCAGGACCCCATCATTAAAAGTGATGTGCTCTACCAACTGAGCTATCGAGTCATTGTTGTCAATGAAGTATTTTTATTTTGTCACAAAATTTGTGACCCGACTGGGGCTCGAACCCAGGACCCCATCATTAAAAGTGATGTGCTCTACCAACTGAGCTATCGAGTCATTGTTATTAATGTAATCTTTTTTGTTTTGCCACAAAATTTGTGACCCGACTGGGGCTCGAACCCAGGACCCCATCATTAAAAGTGATGTGCTCTACCAACTGAGCTATCGAGTCATTGTTGTTAATGTAATCTTTTTGTTTTGCCACAAAATTTGTGACCCGACTGGGGCTCGAACCCAGGACCCCATCATTAAAAGTGATGTGCTCTACCAACTGAGCTATCGAGTCATTAATTATCAATGAAATATTATGTTTGATCACAAATTTGTGACCACGGTGGGATTTGAACCCACACGCCCTTACGAGCACCACCCCCTCAAGATGGCAAGTCTACCGTTTCTCCACGTGGCCAAAAAAAAAGGTCAAGTAAGTGAATACTCGACCTTCTTGTGACCCGACTGGGGCTCGAACCCAGGACCCCATCATTAAAAGTGATGTGCTCTACCAACTGAGCTATCGAGTCTTGCTATCAAAGAAAGTATTTTGTTTAATCACAAATTTTGTGACCCGACTGGGGCTCGAACCCAGGACCCCATCATTAAAAGTGATGTGCTCTACCAACTGAGCTATCGAGTCATATTCTTTCCTTGAATGCGGGTGCAAATATAAGGAGTTATTTTCGAAGTTTCCAAGCATTTTTGTTATAAATTTGTCTTTTTTTTGGAAAAAAATCCAATGTCTTAGTTTATAAGGTTTTATTAGTATGAAAAAAATTGTGTTATTGGGGTATATGGGTTGCGGTAAGTCAACAATTGCCCAAAATTTATCAAAAATTACAGAAATTCCATTTTTAGATTTGGATCAATGCATCGAAAATAAGGTTAATTTAACCATAAATGAGATTTTCGATAAGCATGGAGAGATATATTTTAGGAAATTAGAGCATGAAACATTCTTAGAATTGCTTCAATCGCCTGAAAAAATCATTATAGGTTTAGGAGGGGGGACACCTTGTTATGCTAATAATCATGAATTATTGAATAATGAAGGTGTGATTTCTATTTATTTAAAAGCATCTATTGATACATTATATGGACGCTTACTTTATAATAAGAGTAAACGCCCACTTATTGCTGATAAAAATGAGGAAGAGATGAGAGAGTTTATAGCTACACATCTTTTTGAGAGAAGTTACTATTACAATCAAGCCAAGTATAAGGTGAGTGTTGACGAGAAGACAATAGACGAAACGGTTTCTGATATTCTTGAGCTTTTAGCTTAAGAAGGCGTAATTGTTGTTGTTTTCATCAAATACAACTTGTACGTGTTCTAATAATGATGTTGAAAGAGATATTCCTTTAAAGTCTGCTTTTACGGGATATTTCTTGTGGTTTCTGTCTACAAGGACAGCAGTTTTGAATTTTTTTAGAGGTACATCAAGAAAATGACGAACAGCATATATTAAAGTTGTACCAGAGTTTAATACATCATCTACAAGAACCAATCCTTTGTTTGCGTATTGATCTTTGGTTAGGGACGTATTTATTGGAGATTCTGGTTTCTGTTTGTTTATCTGTACTTCGCAAAGAGATACTTTAATAGAAGAAATAGATTCTAATGCTGTTGCTAGTTTTTCGGCAAAGATATATCCGTTAGCAGCTATGCCGGCAATTACGATTTCATCATCCTCTACAAAGGTCTCGTATATTTGATAAGCGATTCGTTTAATTTTATGTTCGATTTCTTGATTTGTTAAGATGATGTTCTTGCTCATTATAGTTTTTTTTTAAAATAATAAAAGTTGTGTTGATCTAATTTGAATCTTATTAAGATTCGTCTTCGTCATCAGGGATGTCATTTCCAAATTCATCAATGTCCCTGCGATCTTTTTTAGTTGGTCTACCAGTGCCGTTTTTTCGGTAATGTTCTTTGGAAAGTTTTAGTAGTTCCAAATGAGCATATGCCTCAGCTGGAGTTTCGTTCTTTCTGTATATATCGACAAGTTTTGCGCCAACTCTATTTTCTGGGATGTCGAGGACGGTTATGATTTGAGTGATTTGATCTTTTCGAAATGTAATTTTATCAGTTGGAAAAACTTCTTTTGAAGGTTTTGCAACTTGGCCATTCACTGTGACATGGTTTTTTTTGCATGCCTCAGTAACCAAATTTCGAGTCTTGTAATAGCGCACGCACCATAAGTATTTATCTATTCTCATAAATTTTCAAAAATCGGAGTTAAATTCTTTACAAAAATAAATCAATATTGTATCTTGCGCACCTAAAAATCAACAATAATGAACAAAATTAAATTTTATTTTATTTTAACAATTACAACTCTCTCTTTATTTTCTTGTTCGAAAAGCGATTCTGCGTCTGTAGAGCCTTTAAGGGATTATAAAGAGCAGTATAATACAGATATTGCTGATATTGAAGATTATTTAAAAAATAATTTTATAACGATTACTAATAAACCAGGTGAAGCTGAGGATCAAAATGTGAAAATTGAGAAAATTACAGATGCAGCTAACCAGAAATCGATAATGTCGTATTTGGATAGTCCTACATTTCCAACTTTAAAATCTAAGATTGTAGATTTGCATGGTATTGAGTATAAATTGTATTTTATGGTGTTGCGTGAAGGAGTAGGAGAGTCGCCAATTAATGTTGATGGAGTTTTAACGTCATATAATGGGACTTATCTAACTAGAAAAGCTGCAACAACAACAGATCCTTCTGTTATTACGGCTACTCAATTTGAAGAAGTAGTATTTCCACAGAATTTTTTAAATTTGTTTCAAACAATTAAGGGTTGGGGGGAGACTTTTCCAAACTTTAAGGTTGGTACGGCTGTAGGTGGAGGAAATGGTTCAATAAAATACAATGATTTTGGAGCTGGTGTTATGTTCTTGCCTTCGGGGTTAGCATACTATGCTGGAGGTGGAGGTTCAATACCTTCTTATGCGCCTTTAGTTTTTAGTTTTAAACTATATGCATTACAGCGTTTGGATCATGATGGAGATGGAGTTTTCTCATATCAAGAAGATATTAATAAAGATGGGTATGTGCGTGATATGCGTAATACGACAGAGTATCCAAAACAATTAGCTAATCCAGATGATACAGATGGAGATGGAGTTCCTGATTTCTTAGATGTTGATGACGATGGAGATGGTTATAGTACTAAATTGGAAATTACAAAGCCTGTTGGTAGTCCAGGGGCAAGTAAGTATTATCCGTATGATCCTATTTTGATAGATAATCCTCTTACTCCAGTTGATGAAAGAGAGCCTCATGGGATTCCACAGTATGCTGAAACTGGTGAGCCAGATTATACTTCGCCAGGAAGACTTAGAATACATGTTGATAAAGCACATCATACAGCTAAGCCTGTTGTTCCTGCAAAGAAACCATAGGTTTGAATGTTTAGATAAATAAAAGCGGCTACTATATATTATAGTAGCCGCTTTTTTTATGGAGCAATATATAGGAGTCGCTTTTTTTATGATACTATATATAGGAGCGTGTTTTTGCTATATATAATAGGAGAGAAGAGGCAAAAAGAAGTAAGCAGTACAATTTTCGGGAGCTTTAACCTGCTATTCGCTTCAATCTTTCCCTTTTTAAAGGAAAAAGAGAAAGGATTTGCGCTGCTATCAGGGCTAGGGGAGCAAAACAGAAACAACCAAACCTTCGAAACCCCAGCAAAACCAAAGACAATCTAAACACCATAGAGGAAAACCCCCACAAAACACAAAAACAAAGAGTTTGTAAAGTTGGTGTTATCAGATGGTTAAGACTTAAAGCTAAAATAAACTAAAAATAGTGATTGAAAAGTATTGTTTATCTAGATAAAGGTGGTAGTTTTGCACCCGCAACAAACAAAAACGTTCATCTGAAATACTGACAAGAGACTTTAATCAAACGGAAAATTTTTCCTGAAAAAAGATTAAAAAAAGCTTGTGAGTTTGGAAAACGAAAGTTACATTTGCACCCCGCAAAACACGGAGTTCTTTGAAATACTGCTAAGATTTACGAATGATTTTTAAGAGAAAAATTTCTTAAAAAAAACTTCAAAAAAGTCTTGCCAGTTAAAAACAAGTTCACTACTTTTGCACCCGCTTTGAGAAACAAGCGACACAAATAAAAAGAACACGTTCCTAGACATATTGAATTGACAGCCGTTTCGAAAGAGATTTCGAAACACAGAATAAAGAGTAATAGAATCGCAAGATTTGAATATAACCGATAGAATCATTAGTCGCAATATAATATAAAAAATATACGATGAAGAGTTTGATCCTGGCTCAGGATGAACGCTAGCGGCAGGCTTAACACATGCAAGTCGAGGGGTATGCTTCTTCGGAAGCAGAGACCGGCGCACGGGTGCGTAACGCGTATGCAATCTACCTTTTACAGAGGGATAGCCCAGAGAAATTTGGATTAATACCTCATAGCATAGCAACTTCGCATGAAGTCACTATTAAAGTCACAACGGTAAAAGATGAGCATGCGTCCCATTAGCTAGTTGGTAAGGTAACGGCTTACCAAGGCTACGATGGGTAGGGGTCCTGAGAGGGAGATCCCCCACACTGGTACTGAGACACGGACCAGACTCCTACGGGAGGCAGCAGTGAGGAATATTGGACAATGGGCGCAAGCCTGATCCAGCCATGCCGCGTGCAGGATGACGGTCCTATGGATTGTAAACTGCTTTTATACAGGAAGAAACCCTGGTTCGTGAACCAGCTTGACGGTACTGTAAGAATAAGGATCGGCTAACTCCGTGCCAGCAGCCGCGGTAATACGGAGGATCCAAGCGTTATCCGGAATCATTGGGTTTAAAGGGTCCGTAGGCGGTTTAGTAAGTCAGTGGTGAAAGCCCATCGCTCAACGGTGGAACGGCCATTGATACTGCTAAACTTGAATTATTAGGAAGTAACTAGAATATGTAGTGTAGCGGTGAAATGCTTAGAGATTACATGGAATACCAATTGCGAAGGCAGGTTACTACTAATTGATTGACGCTGATGGACGAAAGCGTGGGTAGCGAACAGGATTAGATACCCTGGTAGTCCACGCCGTAAACGATGGATACTAGCTGTTGGGAGCAATCTCAGTGGCTAAGCGAAAGTGATAAGTATCCCACCTGGGGAGTACGTTCGCAAGAATGAAACTCAAAGGAATTGACGGGGGCCCGCACAAGCGGTGGAGCATGTGGTTTAATTCGATGATACGCGAGGAACCTTACCAAGGCTTAAATGTAGTTTGACCGATTTGGAAACAGATTTTTCGCAAGACAAATTACAAGGTGCTGCATGGTTGTCGTCAGCTCGTGCCGTGAGGTGTCAGGTTAAGTCCTATAACGAGCGCAACCCCTGTTGTTAGTTGCCAGCGAGTCATGTCGGGAACTCTAACAAGACTGCCAGTGCAAACTGTGAGGAAGGTGGGGATGACGTCAAATCATCACGGCCCTTACGCCTTGGGCTACACACGTGCTACAATGGCCGGTACAGAGAGCAGCCACTGGGCGACCAGGAGCGAATCTATAAAACCGGTCACAGTTCGGATCGGAGTCTGCAACTCGACTCCGTGAAGCTGGAATCGCTAGTAATCGGATATCAGCCATGATCCGGTGAATACGTTCCCGGGCCTTGTACACACCGCCCGTCAAGCCATGGAAGCTGGGGGTGCCTGAAGTCGGTGACCGCAAGGAGCTGCCTAGGGTAAAACTGGTAACTAGGGCTAAGTCGTAACAAGGTAGCCGTACCGGAAGGTGCGGCTGGAACACCTCCTTTCTAGAGCCTTAGTGTTAGCATTTATGCACGCTAGGGAAAGAAGACGAAATGTCTATTTGTTACATCTCTAAAGATTATATTACTCTGCTGTTAGTTCAAATAATACAATTTAAGTAAAAACAGAGTCTCGTAGCTCAGCTGGTTAGAGTACTACACTGATAATGTAGGGGTCGGCAGTTCGAGTCTGCCCGGGACTACTATTTTAAACTTAAAAAAAAGGAAATTCTAGAAGTTGGAATTCACCAAAAGAAATTGAATCTGAAATAGGGTTTAAAATCTGAATTCAAAATTCTAAAATTGAAATTGGGGGATTAGCTCAGCTGGCTAGAGCGCCTGCCTTGCACGCAGGAGGTCAACGGTTCGACTCCGTTATTCTCCACTATTCCGAAAGGAAAAAAGTTCATTGACATATTGAGATAAGAAAATAATAAAAAGTAGAAAGCATTTTTTATTGACGGTAGTAATACTGTAAATAAAGAAAACGGTCTTAATTAATTTTAAGGCTGGTACAATAAGCAAAATAAGGGCGTATGGGGGATGCCTTGGCTCTCAGAGGCGATGAAAGGCGTGATAAGCTGCGAAAAGTTACGGGGATCGGCACACACGAATTGATCCGTAAATACCTGAATGGGGCAACCCACTATGTTGAAGACATAGTACACCGATAGGTGGGCAAACCCGCTGAACTGAAACATCTAAGTAGGCGGAGGAGAAGAAAACAAAAGTGATTCCGTAAGTAGTGGCGAGCGAACGCGGATTAGCCCAAACCAATGTTGTTACGGCAATGTTGGGGTTGTAGGACCACGACATTTCTTGCACAAAGAATTAGAATCTACTGGAAAGTAGAACCATAGAGGGTGATAGTCCCGTATAGGTAATGAGTGTAAAGGATAGTGGTATCCTGAGTAGGGCGGGGCACGTGAAACCCTGTCTGAATTTGGCGGGACCATCCGCTAAGGCTAAATACTCCTGAGAGACCGATAGTGAACCAGTACCGTGAGGGAAAGGTGAAAAGAACCGTGAATAACGGAGTGAAATAGATCCTGAAACCATACGCTTACAAGCGGTCGGAGCCCTTTCGTGGGGTGACGGCGTGCCTTTTGCATAATGAGCCTACGAGTTAACGTTGCTGGCAAGGATAAGTGGTTAAGCCACGGATCCGTAGCGAAAGCGAGTCTGAATAGGGCGCTTTAGTCAGTAGTGTTAGACGCGAAACCGTGTGATCTACCCATGGGCAGGTTGAAGCTGTGGTAACACACAGTGGAGGACCGAACCGGTTGACGTTGAAAAGTCTTCGGATGACCTGTGGGTAGGGGTGAAAGGCCAATCAAACTCGGAAATAGCTCGTACTCCCCGAAATGCATTTAGGTGCAGCGCTGAATTTAAAGTTATATAGAGGTAGAGCTACTGATTGGATGCGGGGGCTTCACCGCCTACCAATTCCTGACAAACTCCGAATGCTATATAATGTTTCTCAGCAGTGAGGGCTTGGGTGCTAAGGTCCAAGTCCGAGAGGGAAAGAACCCAGACCATCAGCTAAGGTCCCCAAATATATGTTAAGTTGAAAGAACGAGGTTTGTCTGCCCAGACAGCTAGGATGTTGGCTTGGAAGCAGCCATTCATTTAAAGAGTGCGTAACAGCTCACTAGTCGAGCGGACGAGCATGGATAATAATCGGGCATAAACATATTACCGAAGCTATGGATTTTGACTTAGGTCAAAGTGGTAGGGGAGCATTCTAACAGGGTTGAAGGTGTATCGTAAGGTATGCTGGACTGGTTAGAAAAGAAAATGTAGGCATAAGTAACGATAATGCGGGCGAGAAACCCGCACACCGAAAGACTAAGGTTTCCACAGCTATGCTAATCAGCTGTGGGTTAGTCGGGACCTAAGGCGAACCCGAAAGGGACAGTCGATGGACCACGGGTTAATATTCCCGTACTACTTATTACTGTGATGGGGTGACGGAGTGATGAAAGCGCCGCGAACTGACGGAATAGTTCGTTGAAGTACCTACCTATAAGCTGTGCAGGCAAATCCACACGGCTTGGGGAAATACGATAGTACTCGGAGACTTCGGTCAAAGAGATAGTGCGCCTAAGGGCTTCCAAGAAAAACCTCTAAACTTCAGGTAATAAGTACCCGTACCGCAAACCGACACAGGTAGTCGAGGAGAGAATCCTAAGGTGCTCGAGAGATTCATGGCTAAGGAATTAGGCAAAATAGACCTGTAACTTCGGGAGAAAGGTCGCCAGCAGCAATGCTGGCCGCAGTGAAGAGGTCCAGGCGACTGTTTATCAAAAACACAGGGCTCTGCAAAATCGTAAGATGAAGTATAGGGCCTGACACCTGCCCGGTGCTGGAAGGTTAAGAGGAGATGTTATCTTCGGAGAAGCATTGAATTGAAGCCCCAGTAAACGGCGGCCGTAACTATAACGGTCCTAAGGTAGCGAAATTCCTTGTCGGGTAAGTTCCGACCTGCACGAATGGTGTAACGATCTGGACACTGTCTCAGCCATGAGCTCGGTGAAATTGTAGTAGCGGTGAAGATGCCGCTTACCCGCAGTGGGACGAAAAGACCCTGTGCACCTTTACTATAGCTTAGTATTGACCTTGGATAAATGATGTGTAGGATAGGTTGGAGACTGTGAAGTGGCGTCGCTAGGCGTTGTGGAGTCATTGTTGAAATACAACCCTTTGTTTATCTGAGGCCTAACCCCGCGTTGCGGGGGACATTGCTTGGTGGGTAGTTTGACTGGGGTGGTCGCCTCCAAAAGAGTAACGGAGGCTTCTAAAGGTTCCCTCAGTACGCTTGGTAACCGTGCGTAGAGTGCAATGGCATAAGGGAGCTTGACTGAGAGACATACAGGTCGATCAGGTACGAAAGTAGAGCATAGTGATCCGGTGGTTCCGCATGGAAGGGCCATCGCTCAAAGGATAAAAGGTACGCCGGGGATAACAGGCTGATCTCCCCCAAGAGCTCATATCGACGGGGGGGTTTGGCACCTCGATGTCGGCTCGTCACATCCTGGGGCTGGAGAAGGTCCCAAGGGTTGGGCTGTTCGCCCATTAAAGTGGCACGCGAGCTGGGTTCAGAACGTCGTGAGACAGTTCGGTCTCTATCTACTGTGGGCGCAAGAAATTTGAGTGGATCTGATTCTAGTACGAGAGGACCGAATTGGACAAACCTCTAGTGTATCTGTTGTTCCGCCAGGAGCACCGCAGAGTAGCTACGTTTGGAAGGGATAAGCGCTGAAAGCATATAAGCGCGAAACCCACCACAAGATGAGATTTCTTTTAAGGATCGTGGGAGATGACCACGTTGATAGGCTATAGATGTAAAGGCAGTAATGTCATAGTCGAGTAGTACTAATAATCCGTAAGCTTATGTACGCTTTTCCCCACACTTCGGTGTGGGGGAGAAACTTTCTAAAAGTATTTATGTTTCTTTATCTCAGTATGTTAAGATATTGTTTGATTGGTTGTTATCCTAGATGATAACAAACGATTGAAAAGTTGTCCAAAGCAACTAACGACCTTAAGGTGGTTATTGCGGCGGGGCTCACCTCTTCCCATCCCGAACAGAGTAGTTAAGCCCGCCTGCGCAGATGGTACTGCAGTTATGTGGGAGAGTATGTCGTCGCCTTTCTTTAGAATCCTCATCATGAATTTGATGGGGATTTTTTTTGTTTTAAACTTTTTTTAGGGAAGGGACAGAGGTTCTTTTAAGGCTCTGAGGTACTGAGGCTCTAAGGTGCTAAGTTTTATAAGCATAGTGACAAAGTTCTCTCCCCAAACTTGTCATTCCGACGAAGGAGGAATCGCATTTTTAAAAAGTGACAAAGGTTCTTTTAAGGCTCTGAGCTACCGAGGCTCTAAGGAGCTAAGTTTTAAGCATAGTGACAAAGTTCTCTCCCTAAACTTGTTCTTCCGACGAAGGAGGAATCACATAAAGAAGCTAACACAAAGTATGTTAATTTTAAAGACGCAAAGGTTCAGAGCTGCAAAGCTGCAAAGGAATCTGGATTGTAGGGCTACTTTATGCGCAAACTTGTCATTCCGACGGAGGAAGAATCACATAAAGAAGCTAACACAAAGTATGATAAAGTTTCTTCTGTTCTTATTATATGATTTTGCGAAATAAGAGCTTTGTAAAGAGTATTTCTGTCTTTGTAAGCAACTATTCAAAAATAAAATAATATGTCTTGTAAGTAGTTTTAATTAATTACTGTTCATTTAATATATAGGCATAAAAAAACCTGCTCGATTGAGCAGGTTTTTAGTTTTATGTATAAAAATGTATAAAAGAAAATTATTTTCTTTTGATAACTCTTTCTACAGCTTCAACAATAGCTTGATTGTTTAATTTGTATTTTTCCATTAATTGCTCAGGAGTACCTGATTCTCCAAAACTATCATTAACAGCTACAAATTCTTGTGGTGCTGGATTGTTTAAAGCTAATACTCTAGAAACGCTTTCTCCAAGACCTCCAAGTATGTTGTGCTCTTCTGCAGTAACAATACATTTTGTTTTTGCTAAAGATTTTAATATTGCTTCTTCATCAAGAGGTTTGATTGTGTGAATATTGATTACTTCAGCAGAGATTCCTTTTGCTTCTAATGCTTCTGCAGCAATAAGAGCTTCCCAAACTAAATGCCCAGTAGCAACAATCGTTACATTAGTACCTTCATTTAATAAAATTGCTTTTCCGATTACGAAAGGCTCGTCAGCAGGAGTAAAGTTTGGTACAACTGGACGTCCAAAACGTAAATATGCAGGACCATGGTGATCTGCTAAAGCAAGTGTTGCAGCTTTAGTTTGATTGTAATCACAAGTATTGATAACAGTCATTCCTGGCAACATTTTCATTAAACCAATATCTTCTAAGATTTGGTGTGTTGCACCGTCTTCTCCTAGTGTTAAACCAGCGTGAGAGGCGCATATTTTTACATTTTTATCTGAATAAGCTACAGATTGACGGATTTGGTCGTAAACTCTTCCTGTAGAAAAGTTAGCGAAAGTTCCTGTAAATGGAATTTTACCCCCGATAGTTAAACCTGCTGCAATTCCAATCATGTTTGCTTCTGCAATTCCGATTTGGAAAAAACGCTCTGGGTGATTTTTCTTGAAGTCATCAAATTTTAATGAACCAATTAAATCAGCACATAATGCAACAACATTCTCGTTTTTTTGACCTAATTCAGTCATTCCCGCTCCAAAACCTGAACGAGTATCTTTACTTCCTGTATTTGTGTATTTTTTCATTTTTTTGTTGCTATAAGCAATAGACTTTATAGATAATAAGATAATAGCTTATTGTATAAAGACTGAATGCTTTTTTAATAATCTGCTAAAGTTGATGTGTTTTGATTTAAAGCATTTTCTAATTGCTCATTATTTGGAGCTTTACCATGCCAAGCATGTGTATGCATCATAAAATCAACACCATTCCCCATTTCAGTATGTAATAAAACACAAACAGGTTTTCCTTTTCCAGTTCTTGATTTGGCATCTGCCATACCAGCTAATATAGCATCGATATTGTTTCCTTCTTTAATGTCGATAACATCCCAATCAAAAGCTTCAAATTTAGCACGAATGCTTCCCATTGCTAAAACTTCATCTGTAGTTCCATCAATTTGTTTTCCGTTTAGATCGATAGTCGAAATAAGGTTGTCTACTTTTTTTGCAGAAGCATACATGATAGCTTCCCAGTTTTGTCCTTCTTGTAATTCTCCATCACCATGTAATGTGTATACAATGTGATTGTCACCATTTAGTTTTTTAGCTTGTGCAGCTCCAATTCCTACAGATAATCCTTGTCCTAATGAACCTGAAGCAATACGAACTCCTGGTAATCCTTCGTGAGTTGTAGGATGCCCTTGTAAACGAGAGTTAAGCAATCTAAAAGTTGCTAATTCTGAAATTGGAAAATAACCGCTTCTTGCTAAAACGCTATAAAATACTGGAGAAATATGGCCATTTGAAAGGAAGAAAAGATCTTCTCCAATCCCGTCCATATCAAAACCTTCTTTGCGGTCCATGATATTTTGGTATAAAGACACCAAAAATTCAGTACAACCTAATGACCCACCTGGGTGTCCTGAGTTGACAGCATGTACCATTCGAAGAATATCTCTTCTTACTTGGATAGTTAAATCGCTTAATTGTTGTGTGTTAGGCTTCATTTTATGTGTAAAAGTTAAACTATTGCAAATGTAATTTTTATTTGGGGTTAAGACAAATGATTTTTTGAATATTTAAGATTCTAATTAAGTGCAGTTGTTGATTATCAGGGTTTATAATTTTGAGTGTAGAATTTATAAAAAAGCCTGCTTAGAGAAACTGGGCAGGCTTTGTAATATTTGAAAATATTTATTATTGTTATGGTTTTAGAATTAACTTCACAAGGATTCCAATAATCATACTTGATATGAAAATACTGATGAAAAAAATGATATAGCTTAATATGGATAATAAAAAGGATTTTACTTTTGTTATTTTGTTGAAAAATTGGGTGTATCCCCAAATCATTAATGCGAAGTCTATAAAAGTAATAATTGCCATTATTTTGCTTATAGATGGGGTGCCATTATAAATATAAATAAGAGGAAATGTTGTGATATGTACAATAAGTCTTTGTGCAGCTAGAAAGGAATTGAGAACTAAATGTTCTATGAAATTATATCCTTGTTTTCTAAAAGTTATAAGAGTTGCCAAGGCATAAAAAGGAATGGTAATTAGTGTTGCCCAAGCAAAATGGGAGGACATCCATTCATTAATTTTTTCAAAGATTACTTTTTCATTTGGTGAATTGCCAAGGTCGACTTCGTTGAATATGTTAATATGAAAGGAATGATATAAAAGACCATAAATAGTTGCCAAGATAATCACGAGAGATAGAGGCTTAAAATGCTTTACTCTTTTGCCTTCCAGAAACTCTCTGATAGAGGCGCCTGGTCTTGTTAGTAATTGCTTTGCAGTGTACAATACGCCTTTATCAAAATGAAAAAGCCCATGCTGTATGTCATGCCATAAGAAATGAAAATTCAATCTGTGGGTTTCGGTTGATTGTCCGCAGTTATTGCAGTAATTACCTGTAAAGTCTTGGTCGCAGTTTTTGCAAGGTAAATTCATTTTGTTTAGATTATAGTGTTTATTTGGTTTAGTTTCTATTCTCTTTTTATTTAAAGTAAATATATGAACTTGGTATGTTTTTATGATAAAAAACATAAATAATATCTAAAAAAAGCGTTTGTTTTAGTTTAAAGGTAATTTTGATTAGATGATTTTTTGTATCTCTCTCCAAGTGATTAATTGTATGTTGTTTTCTTTGATTTTGGATTTACATTCTTCACTTGTGAAATAATCGAGGTCTATTTGTCTCCATTCTGAACCGAAATTGGGATGATTTTTTGCGATTCCCTGCATTTCACTATCATCAAATGCAGGATGAAGCAAGAAGACATTAAATCCTGGTTTTGTATTTTCTAAAGCTTTTTCATAAGATTTTTTAAGCTCTCCTTTTTCAAAGTCAGTAAAATTTCCAATAAGAAGATTGTCGGCTAGTAGTGTGTTTTCATAATTGTATTTTTCGTCAGATAAGCTTACTGATTCTATGAATTGTTTATTAATGAAAACAGGTAAGTTATATGTCTTGCCTAATTTTTTGTAGATTTCTAAAATTTCGGGTGTTACTCCAACGCTACACATATGTGAATCGAGATGAGTCGGATTTAATCCGAAATGAAGAGCTTTATGAATTTGAGCATGAAGCTCTTTTTCTATTTCATTTGGTTTTGCATTATTTACAAAGGCAGCTCTATTCTTATGAAAATAACCATTTTTGTCTACTAATGATGAAACTTCGGCAATGGGTAATATTGGACCAAATTTATAATTTTCCCATTCGCAAGTAAGTGTTAAATGGATTCCATTGTCAAAATGTGGATTGTCTATGGCAAAGTTTGCCATTTCGTAAAACCATGGACAAGGCACCATAATGCTATAAGAATTCACCATTCCGTTTTGAAGTGATTGAATTGTTGCTCTATTTTCAGAATGTGATAATCCAGCATCATCGGCATGAATGATTAATAGTTTGCTGTCTTCGGGGAATCCTAATTTTTGTGATAAATTCATTCTGGTCGATTTGTATTCAATGATTGCAATTCAAATTTAGGTGATTTTTTTTGCATAAGGGATAGGTGCGACATCCTTTTGCGTAATAAAATTAAGCAAAAGATATAGCGAATAGCCCGACCCGAAGGGATATGCCCAAATTAATTCATAAAACATCTTTAATTTTTTGATTTATGTAATTATCTAATTTTCAAATTAGACTATCTTTGCCGACTGAAAAACGTGTATATGAAGTTTGATTTATTACAGAAAGATCCGCAATCTAAAGCTAGAGCGGGAAGTATTACTACTGATCACGGAGTTATTGAAACTCCTATTTTTATGCCTGTTGGTACTGTTGCTTCGGTTAAAGGGGTGCACCAAAGGGAGTTAAAAAATGATATAAATCCAGATATTATTCTTGGAAATACATACCATTTGTATTTGCGTCCACAAACAGAAATTCTTGAAAAAGCTGGTGGTTTGCATAAGTTTATGAACTGGGATAGAAATATATTGACAGATTCTGGTGGGTACCAAGTGTATTCATTATCTGCAAATAGAAAAATTAAAGAAGAAGGTGTGAAATTTAAATCACATATTGATGGTTCTTACCATTTCTTTACTCCAGAGAATGTAATGGAAATTCAGCGTACCATTGGTGCTGATATTATTATGGCTTTTGATGAATGTACACCATATCCTTGTGATTACCGTTATGCACAACGTTCTATGCATATGACACACCGTTGGTTAGATCGTTGTATTAATCATTTGGATAAAGTGCCTTTTAAATATGGTTATGAGCAAACTTTTTTTCCTATAGTTCAAGGAAGTACATATAAAGATTTACGTCGCCAGTCGGCAGAATATATTGCTAATGCTGGGCAACAAGGAAATGCTATCGGTGGATTATCGGTAGGAGAGCCAGCAGAAGAAATGTATGCGATGACAGAAGTGGTTTGTGAAATATTGCCAGAAGATAAACCTCGTTATTTAATGGGTGTTGGAACACCAATTAATATCTTAGAAAATATTGCTTTGGGTATTGATATGTTTGATTGTGTTATGCCAACACGTAACGCAAGAAACGGAATGTTGTTTACTGCAAATGGGACAATAAATATCAAGAATAAAAAGTGGGAAGCAGATTTTTCTCCAATTGATGAAATGGGGATTACATTTGTAGATACAGAATATACAAAAGCTTATTTGCGTCATTTGTTTGCTGCCAATGAGTATTTGGGAAAACAAATCGCTACTATTCATAATCTTGGTTTTTATATGTGGTTGGTTCGTGAAGCAAGAAAACATATCTTAGCAGGAGATTTTAGACCATGGAAAGAAATGATGGTTAAGAATATGAGTCAAAGACTATAAAAAGTTTAAAGTTTTTTTGGTTTTAAGTTTCAAGGTTACGGAGGTAACATGAAATTTGAAATATGAAACATAAAAGATATATGCTGACAATAATAGACAAATACATCTTAAAGAGATATTTAGCAACTTTTACAGTGATGTTGTTGTTATTTATTCCAATTGGGATTGTAATTGATGTTTCGGAGAAGATTAATAAAATGCTAGAGAACAAAATTCCATTTTTGGATATTGTTGTCTACTATTATAATTTTACCATTTACTTTGCGAACTCTTTGTTTCCGATATTTTTGTTTTTATCGGTAATTTGGTTTACTTCAAAATTAGCTAATAATACAGAGGTTATTGCTATACTTAGTTCAGGGATATCTTTTTCACGATTTTTACGGCCTTATGTCATAGGTGCTTCGATTGTCTCGATATTTGTTTTATTGATGGGATTTTATATTGTTCCAGCAGCAAGTGAGGGCTTTAATAATTTTCGGTATACCTATCTCAAAGGAGGAGGGAAGGAAGCTATGCATGGTAATAATACCAATGTATACAGACAGATAAATGACAATGAATTTATTTATGTAAATAGTTTTAATGATGTTTCTAAGACTGCTTTTAATTTTACATTAGAAAAATTTAAAGGAGAAAAGTTAGTTTCTAAAATTACTGCAAGTCGTATTCAGTGGAATCCTAAGGATAGTACTTATACGATGTATGATTATACAAAAAGAACCCTAGGGGAGCTAGATGATAAAATTGAAAAAGCACCAGAGAAAAAAGCGGTATTTACATTCGATTTAGAAGACTTAACTCCTGTTGTTTATATTGCAGAAACTTTAAGTATTGGTAAATTATACGATTTTATTGAAAAAGAAAAGAAACGAGGTTCAGGAGACATTAATGTATATCTAGTTGTCTTGTATAAAAAAATAAGTGTACCTGTTTCAGCATTTATTTTAACAATTATAGCAGTTGCTGTTTCCTCGATGAAACGTCGTGGTGGAATGGGAACAAATTTAGCAATAGGAATCGCACTTGCTTTTGCTTTTGTGTTTTTTGATAAAATATTCGGTACACTAGCCGAAAAATCGACTTTCTCACCATTATTTGCTGTTTGGTTCCCGAATATAGCTTTTGGAATTCTAGCAATTTACTTATTACGTAATGCAAAACGATAAATTAAAAAGTTATTTAAGTCTTCATTTTATAGTTTTTATATGGGGATTTACGGCTATTTTAGGAGCATTAATTACTATAAATGCAGAAGCTTTAGTTTGGTATCGAATGCTTTTAGCAGGGATTTTTTTAGGTGCATTTATTGTATATAAAAAAGAATCTTTTAAGGTACCAGTAAAAGCTTTTTTTAAGTTAATTTTTGTTGGATTGTTAATTGCTTTGCATTGGATATTTTTTTTCAGGGCAATTCATGTTTCCAATGTTTCGATAACACTTTCTATATTTTCATTAGGTGCTTTTTTTGCATCTTTATTGGAGCCAATTTTTTTTGGAAGAAAAGTGTTATGGTATGAAGTTTTCTTTGGGTTGATTATTATTGCAGGCTTAGCCTTGATAATGCAAGTTGAAGTTCACTACTTAAGTGGAATGTATTATGCTCTAGCTTCTATAATTTTAGGAGTTTTATTTACATTAATGAATGGGAAGTTAATTGCAGATCATGAACCATCAGTTATTACCTTTTATGAATTTGGAGCAGGTGTTTTTTTTATATCTATTTACTTTTTATTTCAAGGTAAATTTACTGCAGATTTTTTTACTTTATCAGTTAATAACTGGCTGTTGATACTGCTTTTAGCTTCAGTGTGTACTGCATATGCATTTACTGCATCGGTGAAAGTAATGAGGAAGCTCACACCATATACAGTTATGCTCACAACTAATTTAGAGCCAGTTTACGGAATTATTTTAGCTTATTTTATTCTTGGTGGAAAAGAGAAAATGAGCACTGAGTTTTATATTGGTGCAATAATAATTGTAATCACAGTTATATTAAATGGTGTTTTTAAACACTATAAAAAAGATGATAAAGTATAATTTTTTAACTTTTTTACTCTTTATTTTTTTATACTTTAATACTAAATAAACACGCCAAACAATATAATATTTTTATATTTGCGGTTCGATTTAAAAACAAAAATTCAAAAAATCCTATGGAATATTTAGATTTTGAACTTCCAATCAAAGAATTAGAAGAGCAGTTAGAAAAGTGTGTTATCATTGGGAAAGAATCAGATGTTGATGTAACGCCAACGTGCAAACAAATTAATAAGAAATTAGAAGAAACTAAAAGGAGTATATATAAAAACCTAACGGCTTGGCAGCGTGTGCAATTGTCGAGACATCCAAATAGACCTTATACATTAGATTATATTAAGGCTATGTGTGGTGATACTTTCTTAGAACTTCATGGAGACAGAGGTTTTAAAGATGACAAAGCAATGGTTGGTGGTTTAGGAAAAATAGATGGACAATCATTTATGATTGTTGGTCAGCAAAAAGGATACAACACTAAAACACGTCAATACCGTAATTTTGGTATGGCAAATCCAGAAGGATACCGTAAAGCTTTGCGATTAATGAAAATGGCAGAAAAATTTGGTATTCCTGTTTTAACCTTAGTAGATACTCCAGGTGCTTACCCAGGGTTAGAAGCAGAAGAAAGAGGACAAGGAGAAGCAATTGCTAGAAATATCTTTGAGATGGTACGTTTAAAAGTGCCTATTATCACTATCATAGTGGGAGAAGGAGCTTCAGGAGGAGCTTTAGGAATAGGAGTAGGAGATAGAGTATATATGCTTGAGAATACTTGGTATTCAGTAATTTCTCCAGAATCATGTTCTTCTATCTTATGGAAAAGCTGGGAATATAAAGAGAAAGCTGCAGAAGCATTAAAATTGACTTCTTCAGATATGAAAAAGCAAAAATTAGTTGATGATGTTATTCCAGAACCATTAGGTGGAGCTCATTATGACAGAGAAACTACATTTGCAACTGTTGTACAATATATCACTAAAGGATACAATGAATTGAAAGACTTATCAACAGCTGACTTAATTGCCCAAAGAATGGACAAATACAGTAAAATGGGCGAATTCAAAGAGTAAATTCTTACAAATTTATAAAAAATCCGAAGCCTTATTGTTTCGGATTTTTTTTTGGTTTTAAACAATATACATTAACTTATAAACAATTATTCGTAACAAGTAGATGACTTTTCTTTTCTAAATTTTGTTACATTCGCTATATGGAAAACTTCAAAAATATAAACCCAATTAAGGTCGATAAAACCGCAATTATTAATTTAGAAAAAGGGAAACTTCCCCCACAGGTGCTGGACTTAGAAGAGGCCGTGCTTGGGGCAATGATGATTGATAAAAAAGGTGTTGATGATGTAATTGATATTTTGCAAGCAGATGCTTTTTATAAGGATGCTCATAAATATATTTTTGAAGCAATTATTCAGCTTTTTACCGAAACACAACCGATTGACTTATTAACCGTTTCGTCGCAACTTAAGAAAAATGGTAAGTTAGATTTAGCTGGAGGAGATTTTTACTTAATTCAACTTACACAAAAAGTTGCATCTTCGGCCCACATTGAATTTCACTCGCGAATTATACTTCAAAAATTTATTCAGCGTAGTTTGATTCGAATCTCTTCAGAAATTATTGAAGCATCGTATGATGAAACTACAGACGTTTTTAATTTATTAGATCAAGCCGAGTCAAAATTATACGAGGTTACACAAGGAAATATTAAACGTAGTTCTGAAACTGCTCAGAGTTTAGTTTTACAAGCAAAGAAACGTATTGAAGAGATTTCTAAGCAAGAAGGATTAAGTGGTGTTGAAACTGGTTTTACTAATTTAGATAAACTGACTTCTGGATGGCAACCAAGTGATTTAATTATTATTGCAGCTAGACCAGCGATGGGGAAAACTGCATTTGTACTTTCAATGGCAAGAAATATAGCCATCGATTTTGGACATGCAGTAGCATTATTCTCTCTGGAGATGGCTTCAGTTCAGTTGATAACAAGGTTAATTTCGTCTGAAACAGGATTGTCATCAGAGAAATTACGTACAGGTAAATTAGAGCCTCATGAATGGACCATGTTGAGTACCAAAGTAAAGAACTTAGAAAAAGCACCTTTGTTTATTGATGATACTCCATCACTTTCTATTTTTGATTTAAGAGCAAAATGCCGTCGTTTGGTTTCTCAACACGGTATCAAAATCATCATTGTTGATTATTTGCAGTTGATGACTGCTGGAGGAAATAGTAAAGGAGGAGGAAATCGTGAGCAGGAGATCTCAACAATTTCTCGTAACTTAAAAGCTTTAGCTAAGGAACTTAACGTTCCAGTGATTGCACTTTCTCAGCTATCCCGTGCGGTAGAGACGCGTGGATCTAGTAAACGTCCTTTACTATCGGATCTTCGTGAATCTGGAGCAATTGAGCAGGATGCCGATATTGTTTCGTTTTTATACCGACCAGAATATTATAAAATTGAAGAATGGGATGATGATGAAGCTTCGTCTACCACTGGTCAGGCAGAGATAATGATTGCAAAACACCGTAATGGTGGTATTGAAAACGTTAGATTGAAATTTATCGGACACCTTGGAAAATTTGATAACCTTGATGATTTTTCTGGTAATTATGATGATTTGCCTTCAAAAATGAATGTAGATGATAATAATCCATTTGTTACTAAAAATCTTCCTTCAGCTAATGAAGCCTTCGGAAGCAATTTTAATGACGATGACGATGATGACAGTGATGTTCCTTTTTAATGTAGCTAAGAGTAACCGAATCATATAAAATTAAAAGGAGAAACTATCAATTGATAATTTCTCCTTTTTTTATGTGAATTAATAAAACTATTTTAAGATGCTTTTACTAAGTAAAAATTAAATGTAGAAACAAAAGTATTTGTTTGTTCATTATTAATGGGACGATTTTCTGATTTAAAATCAGGATTGTATTGCCATTGATCACTATGAATATTACATCCGCTTTTTGTTATATAAAGGTTTCCATTATAGGGTTTGTAACCATCTACATTTATTTTAAAATTCATTTTTTCGGATACTTTTTCAGAATTTGAAAAGCCTGTATGAATCGAATAAATTCCATTTAATGCAGTTAGTAAATGATTTTTAGAGTAGAAACGATTCCTTTTTGTACTGATATTTATATCTGTATTTATTGGAAGATTTGTTCTTGCATCTAAAACTAAACCTTTAATTATTATGTTTTTACCTGTGGTTAGTACTGGTGTCAAATCCAGATTAGTAACATCTTTTTGAGTAGTTGTCGCTAAGATAGAATCAGTTGATAAAACTAAAATGCCAGTAGTTAATAGACCTGTTTTTTTTACAAATAATCTTCTTTCCATGTGGTTTGTTTTTTTTGTTAACGAGATTGATTCACAATGATTTGTACCCTCTTATAGTAAGGGGTAATAAATATATGGGGGATATTTAATATCCCCCATAAGTAGATTATTTTTTAAGTACTAATTTGTGGGTAAATGGTTTATTACCTTTCGTATCTCGAATAAAGTATATACCGTCACTTAAGTTTTCAATATGAATTGTGTTAATATTATCAGCAGTAACTTTAACTGTTTTCACAATTTGCCCTGATTGATTGATAATATTTAAATCAGTATCAAGTTCTGATTTTATGTTTATGATGCCTTGACTTGGATTTGGATAAATCATGAATTTAGATTTTTCTTCAAAATCCTTTGTTGCTAAGTTAGTTACATTAACGCATGGAGCAAGAACAGTACAGCCATTTAATGTTATAGCAACACCATAAGAACCATTAGCCGTAGGTGTAAATGATTGACTAATTTCTCCAGCAATATCAGTACCAGGACAAGTAAACCATTGGTAAGTTGCACCAGCTTGATCGGCTGTTAATGTATTGTTTGAACGAGTAATACTTAAGATACTTGCAATTGGTTCGGTAATAATGAATTCTTGAGTTGTGGAACAAGTATTTGCATCGGTTACAGTTACGGTATAAGTTCCTTCTGTAAGTCCTGATGCTGTTGCAGCATTTCCACCTGAAGGTGACCAAGAATAGGTATATCCACCTGCACCACCAGTTGCACTTACAGTAGCAGATCCATTAGAACCACCATTACAAGATACGTTTGTTTGTCCGGCAATTGATGCTACAATAGCATTTGGTTGGGTAATAATGAATTCTTGAGTTGTGGAACAAATATTTGCATCGGTTACAGTTACGGTATAAGTTCCTTCTGTAAGTCCCGATGCTGTTGCAGCCGTTCCACCTGAAGGTGCCCAAGAATAGGTATATGTACCAGGTCCGGTACCACCAGTTGCACCTACAGTAGCTGATCCATTAGAACCACCATTACATGATACGTTTGTTTGTCCAACAATTGATGTTATAATAGCAGATGGAGCAGTAATATTAAATACTTGTTGTTTAGAGCAACCATTTCCATCGGTTACAGTTACAGTATAAGGTCCAACTGTAAGACCAGCTGCTGTAGCTGCTGTTCCTCCTGAAGGTGCCCAAGAATAGCTATATGTGCCCACGCCAGTTCCTCCAGTAACAGTTGCCGTTGCGGTTCCATTAGCTCCATTAAAGCAAGATACATTTGTATGTGATGGAGTAATTGTAATTGGTGTTCCAGTTTCAATAATATTGAAAACTTTTGTAGCGGTACATGCTATGCCATCCGTCACAGTAACTGTGTATGTTCCTACGCCTAGATTTGATGCAATTGCCCCTGTTCCGCCAGAAGGTGACCAGCTGTAAGTGTAGGTGCCAATCCCTCCACTAGCAATGACAGAAGCACTACCTGTAAGGCTACCAGCACAAATAATATTGTCTTGAGTGCCTAAAATAGTTATATTAGAAACATTTAATGTACCATAATTTGAATTTGTAAAACAAGTAGGAACTCCATTAATTGCTACAGCTCTATATCTGTATCCTGTCATTGTTCCTGTTGCTCCAGTTATAGTTAATGTAGTTGTAGTTGCTCCTGAATAAATTCCTCCATTTGCAATATCACTATAAGTTCCTAGTCCAGTTTGATCAACCTGCCATTTATAAGCTGTTGCTCCAGTTGCTGCTACAGTAAAAGTTGTATTGCTGTTGTTACAGATTGATCTATTTGGCGGGTTAGTTGTAACTACAGGTGCAGTACAAGCAGGTGTTTCAAATAAACGAAAGTCATCCACGGCAAATTCTTGTGAATCGGAACCATTAGCAGAACAATTTAATCTAATTTCTAATAGAGTTCCTGTACCAGTAATGTTTGCAGAAAATTCACTAAAGGCATATCCTAAAGAAGCTCCATCCCCTATTAAATCTCCATTGGTGTCTAGAGACAAAGCATTTGTTGTTGTAGTTGAACCAGCATAGAATGCAATAATTTTTGTCCATAAACCTCCATCGATTCGATATTCAATAGCAAGAAAATCTTGATTTGGTGCAAAGCTAGTACCGTTCCAGCCTGCATTTAGATTGTTTGCAGCAAAAATTCCTTTAAAGGATAGCCCACTTTTCCCTGCAATATTAATTGCAGTCCATGTAACTTGTTGATTTGGACTTATTGAATTATTTACACCTGTAGAGCCTTTGTCAATATCTTCTGCTGCCCATATTTTAGACCCTTGAATATTACTGTATGGACCAGCCTGGAGTATTATATTTCCTGGTAATGTTCTAAAAAAATAGCTAAATGCTGGTGATCCATTAGAAAACTCTGCAACAGATGGGACTCTTAGTCCAGCACTTGGAGCGCCCGTATCTTCAAAAGTATCGGACCAAAATTGCGTCTGAGCATTGCCCTTTGTATAAAAAAGGCAAAGCATTATCGCAAAAATAAAAGTAAAGTTCTTTTTCATAATTTTGTAGTTTTAAATTAATAGAGGGGGTAATTAGTTAAATTGATTTATTATTAAAGGTTTTGATAATTTATATTGCTTAGCTGTCATGATACCTTCGTCAGTACTAAGTATTTCTATTGCAATTTGTTTATTGTCTTGACATGCTATATTGACAGTTTTTTTTATAGAAATAATTGTTCCAGGCTGGTATTCATGAGGTCTATCTAATAATGTTGCTACAATTATTTTAACTTGTTCATCCATTAAAGTAGCGTCAGCACCTGAATTCCATGGATTGCATGCATTTATTAAGCTGATAATCTCTTCAGCAGTCATGCGCTTCCAATTAATATAAGTATCAGTTAGTTCCGGTTTTTCATGATAATAAGCAAGTGATACATCTTGAGACTGATTGGGAATATTACTGGCAAATTGTAGCATATTTGCCATGTTTAATGCAATTTGCGGCATGTAATCGCTTAGCCTTAATGCGAGACTTCCGTATGTGTCATTTTCTTCAATTTTTATTGAGTCATTGAAGATGATGTTCCCTTCGTCAAATTTTTCATTCATGAAATGAGCACAGATTGCTGTCTCAGTTTCTTGATTTTTTAACACTTCAAAAATTGGCATTGAACCACGATATTGTGGTAAAGGACCAGGGTGGAAATTTATGAATTTGTTATCTCCATATGATAAAACAGATTCAGGTATAAGATAAGGAAATGTGATGGAGAATATATAGTCAGGTTTAATCATGTCAATCCACCCCCTCATCTCATCGATACTTTTTTTATTAGGAAATGATTTAAAGGCTAAATTATTCTCTTCTGATTCTCGTTCTATAGCATCTATTATTGTGTTATTACTTTTTCCGATGCCGATTGCACATATGAAGTTTTCATATGCTAGTAATTGCAATGTTTTAAAGGCGAACTTTCCGCCACATAAGACCATTATTTTTTTCTGTGTTTCCATAAATTAGATACAGACATAACTGTTGTGCCAAGCAGAAGTAGCCTGATTCAAGTCTTGGTTTGTTAGCTTTTTATAATATTCGTTTACCTCTATTACTTCTCCTTCTAGTTGTAATTCACATTTGCCATCAGCATTTGAAATAACAGTTACTTTATATAAAGGGGAGATAGATGTATTAGTATTTGAATCAAAATAAATTAGACCTCTTGGACTCGTAAATGTGAACGAGTGAAGGTCTTTAGCAATATTTGTTATATTGTTTTTATGTTTTTTAATTAGCTCTAATGTTTTTAAGACAATAGTTGCACTTTCCCAACTTAGCAAGGAGAAGAGATTAGGTGTTCTGCCTAATTCACTTATTGTTTCAACAAATAGTTGATTTTCTGGCGTTTTTATTTTTTTTGACCAAGCTGCAATCCCTTTTACATTTTTACCAGGATAAATTGAATTGCTTAACATCGTTTCTTCTAAACCAAATGGAGGTAAATAAACGGGCAAATTTTCTCCCTCAAAAATCTTTTTGATATGTTCAAAATACCATTCAATATAGTCTCCACTAAAGATGCTTAATAATGCACTATCAGGGTAATTACTTAAATGTTCTTTTAAGGGTTCCATCGTAAAATCATCAGTTTGGTAACCCGTTGCATGATTAAACAAGATTGCTCCCCCAGTATCTTGAAATGTTTTAATACTACAGGTATGTAAATATCCACCATCATAATAGCCTGTTACCATACCAGCATTTTTATAACCATCATTTGTTGCTTCTTTAGCAGCAAGCGACGTTCCTAAAGCATTATGCAGGGAATGATAAAAAATATTTGGACAGGCTGGCCATTCATTTGGCATATTTGCTCCTGCATCTAAAACAATCAATATTTTATTAGCAGCAAGAAAAAGAGGACGTAATAGTTGTGCCGTGCGATGCCCTATGTATGCAATTATAATTGATGCATTTTCTTCTAGTAAAAGCTTTTCGGCACTACGATAACATTGTTGTTTATCAGTTCCAAACCCTATATTCTCAGTGACGATTTTAATTTCATTTTGCCCTAAATGTTTTAATCCAGAGCGAAGACCCTCATATAAATCAAAACCTATGGTTTGATAGTAGTTAGATCGTGCTAGCAAAATTCCTATAGTTTGCATATATCTTAAATAGTAAAAGAGGAAATCTTCATATAGAAAATTTCCTCTTTATATTAGTTTCTACTTGGGAAAATTCCTTGTGTAGCAATTGAGAAATTTATTGTTAAATAAGGATTGGACACATCAATTGGTATACCTGATCCTGTTATATCTGTAGTTCCTGTAATTGCAGTTCCGCCACTATAAATATTATTAGTGGCTCCATTTCCAGAATAACTTGGGTTTTGAGAAACTGCTGGAAAATTACCATTTGGCGACGTTTCATCTGCATTGGCTGTTGAAGCCTTAATTTTTACAGATACACCATTTAAAGTGTGAACGTGTGCTGGCATGTTTGCTGTTAATATTGAAACAGACGTTGTTCCTAAGGCTTGACCCATTACGAAACTTGCTCCTAAAGAGCTTTGTCCTTGTCCAATGGGCATGCGGCCTTGTAAATTAGGAAGTGCAAATGTTGTTTGACCATTTCCACCATAGTAAGTGCCTATGAGAGAGAATAGTGCTGTGTTTTGTTGGATACCAATAATCTGACCTTGGCAGGTCATGTAGCCTCTAGGAGCAAAATTGAATGCTAAAATCTTAATTTCTCCGACAAATGGTTCTGTAGACATAGTTTTTTAGTTTAATTAGTTAAATTCAAAATTAGATTATAATGAAAATATGGATACACGTATAAATACGTGTTTTATAGTAAACGTAGTAACTTGTTATTTGTCAATCAGGTATGTAATAGATTATAAGTTTAGTATCATAAAATTATGTTTTTAATAACATTAATATTGTTAATAAAAAGTTAAAAATATGTTTTTTTTAACTTTTTGGGATTTAAGCTTTTTTAAAGTTTATTATTTTGTTAAAAGAATAAAAAAACAGTAGTTTAGCATAAAATATTAACAACCCTAGAGTTAAATTTTAACTAAATTTTTTTAAAAATTAAATTATGTCAGAGAACAACAAATTAAGAGAGAGAGACACAGAGATCTCATTAGAAACAGCTGAAAAATGGACAAAAAAATGGAGAGACCCAAAAAATGAAGCTGATTCGAAGAATAAAGTACGCGCTTATTTAATTCCTAAAGTAAATTTAGAATTGGTTTTAAAGCAAGGAATTGATGCTGCACGAGCTTACATCGGAATAAATGATGCTGGGGAACAAACATTAATGATTGTTGGAACTAAATATAACGAAAAAACAGGTATTTACGAAGATATGTTACCTAAAGGGACTAATCTTAAAGGGGCATACGGCGAAGAGGGATCACCAGCTATATATGACTTTAGTCAGCCATGTCCTCCTCAAGGAGATCCAGCTAGTCCACTTAATGATCTGTAATTTATGTATTCATTTCTTGTTAATTTTGGATATTTCCTTTTGCTAATTAATTTTATTGTATTTGCAATTGGTCTTTCTAAGAAACAAAAATGTTATGTGATATTTACAGTGTATCTTTTTTTAATTGTATGCATCCAGATAATTACGCTTGTTTTAAGGAAGCTAGGTGTTAACAACCTGTTTTTGTCACATTTTTATTTTATTGGGCAGTTTCTTATGCTTGGTCTTTTTTATTTTAATTTGATAGCAGATAAATTTCAAAAAAAGGTAATTAAAATCACACTTGTTTTGGCATTATTGAGTTTAGTAATTCAATATAGTATTAGACCAGATTTATTTTTTGAATTCAATTTATATGAAATATTCATTACTTCTTTTTTATTAATAATTTACGCTACATTCCATTTTTATAATATGTTGAATGGTAAAAAAGTCTTTTATTATATTAACATAGGCGTTATATTGTATTTGTTTGGAAGCACAATTTTATTTTTGGTAGGTAATTTATCAGTAATGTTAAGTTCAAAATATTACAAAGTACCTTCTCGCATAAATTATATTTTATATATAGTCTTTCAATTATTTATCTTAATTGAATGGAGAAAAAGTTTCTTTAAAAAGAAGGAGACTAATTCTCTGAATTAATTTATTCTATTCATAATATGATAATAGCATAAGATGATGTTTTTCAAATTAGAGTAATGCTAGAAATTATCTAAGATAATATAAACAAGGTATAACTCTATATTTTGTAAATTAGGTATACAAATAAAAAATCTTTGTCAAAATAACAATTTCGGCAGAGATTTTTTTATTTTACTACTATCAAGTTTCAGATTAAATGCGATGTATTTATTCGTAAATTTGCATATACTAATAAGAGAAAACCACGATGTTTATGAATTTCAATCTAATTCCAGAAAGTGAGATTGTGGCTGCAATTATATTTGGATGTTTGTCATTCATACTAATGGGAGTTGTTTTTGTATTATTTTTTTATTTCTCAAGAAAGAAAATTATAAAAGAACAATTAGAAAAAAAAGATTTAGAAATTCAATATCAAAAGGAACAGGTTCAAGCAGTTATTATAACACAAGAAGAAGAACGTAAGCGGATTGCACAAGATTTACATGATGATATTAGTTCTAAGCTTAATGTTGTTTCATTAAATAGTTATCTATTAAGAGCTTCAAATCTAACAGAAAAAGAAGTAATAGAGATTACAGGGAATATTATAGATTTAACTGCTAAAGCTCTGGATAATTCTAGAAAAATTGCTCATGGTTTATTTCCTCCAGTTTTAGAAAAATTTGGCTTGCATGCAGGTATAGAAGAGTTATGTTTAGAGTTTGAAAGCAGTAAATCTGTAAAGGTAGATTATCAAAATACAATTCAATTTGATGAAAAATATAAAGACAAACATTTACATGTTTTTAGAATTTTACAAGAATTGATGAATAATTCATTGCGGCACGGAAAGGCCACGCAGATTTCAATTTCTTTTGAAGATAAAAATGGAATAAATACAGGGGCATATTCTGATAACGGAATTGGTTTTGATAACGATAATGCTGATAATCTAAAAGGGCTTGGAATGAAGAACATAGAAAGTAGAATCTCTTTTTTAAACGGAACTTTGTACGTAAATTCAGCTATAAATAAAGGCGTTTCAATTGTTTTTACTTTTTAGAACTAAAAAGTTATTGTTTAAGTTTACATTTTTTGTATTTTCGTAGGATAAATAGCTTTTTTTTTGTTTTTATATATCTAATTTATTAAAAATAAGCAAGTTAACTAGTGAAACTTTGACAAAATGAAAACCCCCATAAAAATAATTTTAGTTGATGATGAAGTTTTATTCCGCAAAGGAATTATCTTTTTATTGGAACGAGAAGAAAATTTGGAGGTTGTTTATGAGGCATCAAATGGGAGCGAATTGATAACTTATCTCAATAAGTCATCTAGTCAACCAGATATTATTATTATCGATTTAAAGATGCCAATTTTAAATGGAGTAGAAGCTACCAAAATTATTCATAAAAAATTCCCTGAGATAAAAATTATTGCTTTGACAAGTTATGATACCAAATCTTTTGTTGCAAATATGTTACAAGTAGGTGCTGTTTCTTATCTAATAAAGAATGCAACACCAAGAGATTTAATCTTTACAATTAATGAAGTGAGTACCAAAGGGTATTATTATAATGAAAACGTGCTTAAAATTATTCAAGAAATAGCAAAAGCTGGTAAAAATACTAGGTGCAATTTAGATACTAATTTTCTTTCAGCTCGTGAAATCGAAGTACTACGATTAATCTGCTTGCAAAAAAGTACAGCTGAAATAGCAGAAGAACTTTTTATTAGTCCTAGAACTGTAGAAGGACATCGTAATAATTTATTATTAAAAACGGAATCTAGAAATACAGCAGGTTTGGTTGTTTATGCAATTCAAAATAAAATCGCAGCTCTTGCTAATTGATAATCTTAATTAATTTCGCTACTTGCTAAAAATTGAATAGATAAAACATAGTATAGTATAACAGTTAGTACTAGTAAACAGATGCCTATCTTTCGAAATAAATTTGTATGTTTAGATTTATTATCATTAAGTTCCATTATTTGATTTTTCATAGTTAATTTGTAAATAGTTTTTATAGAAAAACAAATTTAGGTAGACTTAATCATACATTTATGCGTGTTTTTACGTGTTTTTTATAAAAAAGAAGATAATTAGTACAATCTAGTATTAGGTAAGATTAAAATAAAATAGATTTAAAATGAAATATTATATTGCTTGTGTTTTCTTCTTTTTATTATCGTTCAATGGCAGGGCTTCGTATATTTTACTTCCTATGGATGAAACAACGCAGCAAAATCATTTAAAAGCTTATGGGATAACGTATTGGTGTTTAAGTAAAAACTACAAAGCTAGTTGGCTACTTAATTATAGAGGAGGTTCATTCTTATTACCAGATGCTGAAGAGATTCGAAAAGAATGTAAAATCCGTGGCGTTAGTTTTGAAGTACTGTCAGATAGCGAAGAAAATTCTATTTTGAATGAAATTTCAAGTCCTTCTCAGAATATGGAAACTGTTATTCTGGAGAAAGCTCCCAAGATAGCAGTTTATACACCAAAAGGGAAGCAACCATGGGATGATGCGGTAACACTGGTTTTGACATATGCAGAAATACCTTTTACACCTATTTATGATGAAGAAGTATTAAGTGACCAATTGTTATTATATGATTGGCTGCATTTGCACCACGAAGATTTTACTGGACAATATGGCAAATTTTATGCTGCTTATAAAAATACACCGTGGTATATAGAGCAAAAGAAAAATACAGAGGAATTAGCTGCGAAATTAGGATATGATAAAGTATCAAAAGAAAAAGGAGCTGTTGCTAAAAAAATTAGAGATTTTGTTATTGGAGGAGGGTTTATGTTTGCAATGTGTTCAGCAACAGATAGCTTTGATATAGCCTTAGCTGCGGATGGTGTCGATATTTGTGAAGCAATGTTTGATGGAGATGCGAGTGAACCAAACTACCAATCGAAACTTAATTATGCTAATTCATTTGCTTTTAGAGATTTTACTTTAGAGCGTAAACCTGAAGTATATGAATTCTCAGATATAGACATGACTCCCAAAAGACGTGTTTCAATGGAAAAAGATTATTTTACTTTAATGGAATTTTCGGCAAAATGGGATCCAATTCCTAGTATGTTGTGTCAAAATCATACACAGTTAGTAAAAGGATTTATGGGGCAAACAACATCATTTGATGCTGCTTTTGTCAAATCGAGTGCTTTAGTTATGGGAACATGTGAGATTAATGGCGAGGTACGATATATTCATGGAGAAAAAGGGAAAGGAATGTTTACTTTTTTTGGAGGTCATGATCCCGAAGATTATCAGCATAAAGTAGGAGATCCACCAACAGTTTTAGATTTACATCCAAATTCACCTGGATACCGCTTAATTCTTAATAATGTTTTATTTCCTGCTGCAAAAAAGAAAAAACTTAAGACTTAATTTAGTTTAAAGAAAACTCCATCCATATCGGAATGTGATCAGATACTTTTCTTGCTTCTTTCAAAGAATCAAAATCTTTGTAGAAATGAATTATTCCTTTGTTTATTATTTCCAGTTTTGATGAATGATAAAAAATATTATCAAATTCTGAGGCTAAACATTGGTTATTAACGCATTTTTGTTTCAAAGAAGTTTTTTGATTTTCTAAAATGGGTACATATCCAATCTTCTTCAATGGATTAAAAACAGTATGTGATTGAGGACAGTTAAAGTCGCCTACAAAAATCAAATTTAGATTAGGATATTGTTGAGGTAAAAATTTGAAATGTTTAATTTCAGTTTCAGGTTGTTTACTTTTTGTAATGGCATGGAAGCTTACAATCGTGAAGTTTTTGCCATCCTTCTCGAAAGTAGCAAAGTAAGGTTCACGATCTATTTGTTTCTCATATTGCTTTTCAAGCCAAGGCTTTCCTTTTAGTTTTACCTTATTAGTTTTCCAGATAAAAGCATATCGTTCCGTTTTGTATGCACTACTACTTGTGGGATTACTGATAGAATAATCCCATTTAGCCCCTTTTCGATTTAGTTCATCTGCTAGTCTAGCTACTGCTTGTGAGCCTCCATGGCCTGCTACAACTTCTTGAATTGCAATAATATCATGATTTTTGACTGTGTTGGCAATAGTGCTAATTTCTTGGTCTGATTTAGATTTGCCAAAATTTTCAATATTCCAAGAAAGGATTTTAGTTTGTGCGTATAGGAATGTTGTTAGTAGAAGAAATAGGGCAGTAAACTGGATTTTCATTTGTAAGCATTAATTTTCAAATATAAAGATTATCCTAGAGTTATTTAGTCTTCCCAGCCACAAAGTGTTAAGCCATATCCTTGTGCTTGTTTTAAACTAACTTTTGTGGTTTGACTTTTGCAAGCGACTAAGCCTCGACAAGATTCGTTATAATGATATTTTTTTGCACCACGTAAACCACAAATATAAACGTTGGTTTCTACGAAATTAAATGACGTTAGTGTAATGAAAAAAATAGATATAATAAATTTCATATTTTTTGATTTAGCGTTAATTCAAATTAATCTACTACAAGATTGTATTCATTTCCGTTTTCATCTATAGCTTTTAATCTTCCATAATTAATCCATTCAGCTTTTATATTAATTTCCTCATCATTATTATTTATAATTACTCCTGCGCCATATTTTTTCTCAATGTTTATAATCCCAGAAACTAGATTTCCATCTTGATCATAACCGCTTACATCATAGGTGTACTCATAACTTCCAGATATACCAGTACGATATTCATATTGGTAATTTATGTCTTTATGGTAGGTTTTTGCTTCCTCTGGAGTGATAGATTTTACATCATCTGGAGTAATAGCTGCTTTATAAAATGGTTGAGGTTTATTTATTTCTACCTTAGGTTGTTCGTTTTTGCATCCTAAGAATCCAAAAGAAAGACTACAGATTAGAACTTTAAATTTAGTAGAGATATTTTTCATTTTATTGATAATATTATAGTAGAGAAAAAATATTTGGTAGTAATCTAGGATTGAATAAGTATTTTAAAACAATTCTATGGATGCTGATAGTCTGTTTGAGCTGGTTATGCTTTTTTGTATCTATCTTTAACAGCAAGAATTAGTAATACAATTTGAAAAATTGTTATTGCTGGAATAAACAGTAATTTCCAGTCTAGTTCAATACATCCTGATATAGTACCTAACATAGTTATTCCATAAGAGAGAAGGAAACAAAGTATTATTGTTTTAAGTACAATTTTGTTTTTTGGAGAGATGCCCTTTGCGAAGTATTTTTTTAATAATAGTATAAAATAATTACTTTTCATGCGATAAGATTTGGTTTGTCAAACTTATAACTATGCAATAAAGTATCCTTACGGAAATCCGTAAGGCGTAAAACATACTATTTAAAAGGGGTTATACTAAACCTAAGTCTTTAGCAATTGCTACAAGATGAGTTGGATTATTGGCTTTGAAGTAAATCTTAAGCTTGTTAAGGCGTTTTTCGATTGTGCTTTTGCTGTTAGGAGTGATTCCCATTTCTTTAAACTTACTCTCCATATTTTCCTGAGATATACCTATAGACAGATATTTGATAAGTTGAATGTCATAATTGTCTATTTCATTTGCAGTTTTGTCACGTAGAATATAGTTTAATTCCTGTGAAAGGTATTTTTCGTCAGAATTAAAAGCATTTTGTACGGCTTTTTTTAATTCAGAAATGCTATTGCGTCCTTTCATTACAAAGCCATTGATATTAAATTTGTCAAACAAAGATTTTATACGGTAGGATTTATCTTCAATAGAAAATGCAATTATTTTTATTTCTGGAAATAATTCTTTTACAGCAGCGATAAGTTCTTCGCCAGATTTTAAGTTATTTACTCTGTGGTCTGGTTTAAAAGACAAATCAGTAATTAATAATTGATAAGGATTATTATCAAAGTGAGCTTTTTTCATTTTAAGTAAGGCATCATCACAATATTTAGCATAATCTATTTCGGGTACACTTAGTTCTCGAAGGACTTGTACAACTGCTATATCATTAAAATCTATATCTTCTGCTATTAAAACTTTTGTAAACATATTACTTGAATTATTTTGGAAATGAAATTTTTACTTTTAATCCTTTATTAGGCTCTGACTCAAAAGTAATAGTTCCTTTTATGTTGTGAATACGGTTTTCCACATTTTTGAGACCATTTTTTAAATTCATTTTCTTACTAAAACCAATTCCATTGTCAGAATATTGTATTTGTATTTGTTTCTCATTTTCGTCAAAACCAATAACAACAAAAGTACATTGGCTGTGTTTTTTCATATTGACAAGTAATTCTTGTAAGACACGGTAAATTGCAATTTTCTTTTCAGATTGAATTTTTGACCAATTAATGTCATTATTATTTTTTATAATTACGTTAGTTTTATCGCCATTATAACTAGATAGTATTTCTTTTAATTCATTTTCGAAGTTTTCTCCAGTATCGATAGTACTGTTCTGTCTTGAAATGTTTCTGGTTCCAGTGTATATAGTATCTAAATTTGAAAGGAGAATTTCTTTGTTTTCAGATGTGGATAGATCTTTAGTCTCTGCTAAAACAATGGTGTGATATACATCATTGGCAAGTTCATCATGTAGTTTTTTAGAAATTCTAGTTTCAGACTCATATATTGCTGCGGTTTTTTCTCGTCTCCCTTTTGTTGTTAAATAGTAATAAAGAAAGTAAATAGATCCTAAAACCAGTCCAATTATAATATATAAGGTTAAGTTTCTGTTTTTAACCTTTTCCAATTGCAATGCATTCTCTGCTTTTTGTGTTTTCAGTTTTAAATTTTCTTCACGATCCAGTTTAGAATCGTATTTTATTTTTGCAAATTGATTTTTAGCTTTCTGTCTGGCTTTAATAATACTATCGTTTATTTTTAAATAAAGGAGAGTTGTTTTTTTTAATTTTTCACCATCAGATTTTTTTATTAATAGTTGTAATGAATGTAGTCGGTCATCAATATTATTGACTTTGGTTGCTTTTTGATAGGCTAAATTTGCATATTTATTTGCGAGATTATTATTTAAGTCCGCATATAATTCAGCAAGATGTAAATAACTTGTGGTTAATCCGAAGTCATCATTTAACTTCTTTCTTATTTCTATTGATTTGTTTATGCATTCTAGTGCTTTTGGGTTACCAGTTTTGAAATAAGAATAACCTAAATTATCCAGTATTCGTGCATGATTTTCAGGATTATCTAAGATGTTTTTCTTTTTACTTAGATTGGAGAGTATATTCTCAGCTTCTTTATGATTGTTTTTTCCTTGGTAAACGACAGCGATATTATTATTTAATATATCTTTTTGCAATTCTACTTCAGCAAATTTAATGGCTTGATTGTAATTGTAAATAGCATCATCATATTCATTTAATCTTTCATAATTTATCCCTAGATTGTTGTAGACAGCACATTTGTAATAATGATTTGTTGTTTTTGTAAAAAAAGGGATGGCTTCCGTTACGCTAGTTTCACTACCAAAATAGTCACCTTGTATTTGCTGAATAACGGTCATTTTTAATAATGAGTAGATTATTTTCTCATTTTCATTTGCATTACAAGCCAGTTTAGATTTGTTGTAATAATAAAATGCACTGTCATATATTTGATTTTCAAAATGTTTGTCAGCTATGGATAAATAATTGCTGTATGCAGTGTTATTTTTTTTTGGCTCAATTAGATCAGATTCTTTTTTGCAAGAAGAGATTGTTAGAATCAAGACTAAAATAAAAATCGGGAAATGGACTTTTTGAAGTTTCATTTCCCGAAAATACTGAAAATTAATTACAATATTCTAGTTGATTTGTAATTGAATTATTTTGGTGGAGGAATTGGTGTTTGACCATTAGAACCACCTCCAGAATCGCCTGGAGTAGTATCGGTTGCGGATACTTTGTTTTTACTTATTGTATCTTCGATATCATCATTTGTACAAGATACGAAAGCCAAATTGGCTGCTATAAAACACGCTACTATAAAAATTCTTTTCATCTTCTTTAGGTTTAAATTTTAGACATAGACCAGCTTGTTCGATTTGAAATCGAAATTTTTTTAGCTGATTTGCAAGCCACATTTTGTGGATTGCTTTGTTAGATTTTTTTCTTGGGAAGTGAAGTGCACAGAGCAGTATGATTTTATTTATACTTCCCGGATAAACTCGGTCTTACGGATTCACGCACTTTTTTAAAGAAGTAGTTTTGTACATTTGTTTTAACCTGCAGATTAAACCGGTAACTAATTCTGAGGCAAAGAAATGTCAGTTTTGGCGGGGCATTGAGGTGGAATTCCAGTAATGCTGGTAATTCTGTTGAGTGCTTTAAAATGTTTAATAATTCCGATAAATGCTTATGAGTAAAATTACTTTTGAAGGATATAAAAGTGCTGTAAAATCAAAATACCAATCTTATAAATTGGAGGAACCTACAGGTATTTTGTTAAATCCTTCACCAGCACAATTGCGTAATTTATGCTTGATTCTTTTTGATAATTCATTATCTGTAAATGATGAAAATACACTTAGAGTATTTTTAAATGTTAAAGAGGGAGAGGATTTAAGAAGAGCTATTGAGAAATTTGAAATTGCTAAGTTTCGACCTATTATTTCTTTTTTGATTGGAGAGAAAGATTCTGATAATAGTGGAAGAATTGAGTTGGCAGCAATTTTAGTCAACTTTGAGAAGAGGCCGTATAACAAATTTTTAAGAAATGAGTTAGCCATTAAGGAAACTAATATTATCCCGGAAGGACCTAGTCAAGACATGATAGATGAAGAATCATTGGTTGATGTTGTTGAAAAGCTGCAACCACGATCTTTTGTTGTGAATTCAACTAATGATACAGTTAGAGGTAAACCTAAGACTAAGATTGTTTATTTAGTTTCGGCTTTTTGTTTATTTGTTCTGATGATGGGTTTAATTGTTTGGAATTTTTACGATAAGAGCGATTGTATGGTTTGGAATAAGGACCATTATGAAGAAGTACCTTGTGAGAAGGTTTCAAATGCTATGTCATTATTGGGGCCTATTGTAGTTAAAAAGGAGAAAGGGCTAATTTCTAATTTCAAAAAGATTAAAGTTTGTGATACTACAAGTTTTTTCAAAATGGGTAAACCTTGTGTTTGGTATGGTAAATCTTTTGATGGTACTTATGAATGTTTTACAGCGCCAGGCTTACATCCAGAAACAGAAAAAACACTAAAGCCTATAACACAGTATATTATTGACAAGCATATTTTAAAAAAGAATGAGAATTAAGTATAAGTCTATTTAAATAATGATCTAATAAAAAAACCAATCGAACGATTGGTTTTTTTGTGTAAATAAATTATGATTGTTGAATATTAAAAGATGTACTTATTTGTAAAACAGGTGTTTATACGTTGTGTGGGTTTGCTTTATTATCGTTACTTTATTCTTAATTACATCCAATAAATTGATTTAAAAAGTCAATTAGATGATTGTTTTATTTGCTCATCTATTAGTTTTTTAAATTGACTTAGTTTCTAAATGAATACCACAATAATATAACTACATCTACTTAAATTTTAAGAAAGTTCCAAAACCACTATTTTTTAGATCATCCCAAATTGATAAATAGATATGTGCTGATACAGGCACATAGGTAATTGCATTTTATTATTTAATAATTTAAACAAGAAGCAATGGACTTAAAAGAAAAACTTAACCAAAAAATTGGCAGACAGCCAGACATCATCCTTATCATTACAGATGAACAACGTGCAACCCAACATTTTCCACCAGGCTGGGAAGAGAAAAATCTCCCAACCCTTACGTTTCTAAAAGAAAATGGATTTAGCTTTGATAGAGCATTTTGTAATACATGTATGTGTTCTCCAAGTAGGGCAACATTATTTACAGGGACTTATCCCGCAAAACATGGAGTAAGTCAAACGCTAACGGAGGGTGGGCTTTTATCTCCACAAGAGCCAACATTGAATACTACTTTGCCAAATATTATGAATGTACTTTGGGCAGATGGATATGATGTGCAATACAGAGGGAAATGGCATATGAGCAAAGGAGTCGCTCCAAATGGTACTAAGACAAATTATGAAAGTTTAACAGCAGCCGATATCTCATTATTTGGCGCAATGGGCTGGATTGCTCCTGATGCCGGTGAAGATGTGAATCCACTTAATTTTGGTGGAGGTTATGCAAATCATGATGCTAGATATACAGCAGAAGCGATACAGTATTTGAGAGAAGTAAAAGCAAAAAGAGCTGCTGGTAAGTATAAACCATATTGCTTAGTCCTTTCACTTGTTAATCCGCATGATGTTTTGGCATATCCTAAATCGGCAGCTACTTCAGGATATCATCCAGATAGTTGGTTGGGCAGAGAAATTGGGCTTCCAACTACAGTTAATGAAAATTTACTTGAGAATAAGAAACCAATGGCACAAGAACAAATTTTAATTAATATGGCTTTAAGCTTAGGAGAAATAGCCACACCAGAAGAAAAGCTGAACTATATTAATTTTTATGGTCATTTGTTGAGTCATGTTGATACAGAAATTGGGTATCTAATAAAAGAATTATATAAGGAAGATGAAAATGGAAAGAAGCTGGCAGATTCAGCAATTGTTACCTTGACATCAGATCATGGAGAAATGGGATTAGCCCATGGAGGATTACGTCAAAAAACTTTTGTTGCATATGAAGAAGCGATAAGAGTTCCGCTTGTGATTTCAAACCCTATTCTGTTTAAAGACCATAGTATCAAACAATCAATGGCATTGGCGACATTAGTAGATATTATGCCTACGTTTTTAGATATTGCTAATGTGTCAAATCCACCTATTGGACTAGCAGGAACTAGTTTGTTACCTATAATGGATAATGGTACAGCTGTTCAGCATAGTATACTGTTTACTTATGATGATATAAAAGCAGGTTCTAATAGTAATTGGACAATTGTAAGAGCAGCCAATCGTATTCGTTGTATTAGAACTGAAAAGTGGAAATATGATTACTATTTCGATGCATCTACTGCTTATTTCAGACAATACGAATTGTATGATTTGGTGAATGATCCATTAGAAATCACTAATCTAGCTTACGATCCAGCATATAATGAGATTAGAAGGGATTTAGAAGAACAATTGCATCAATTAGAAGTCGAAAAACTATGGGTAAATACACCAACAGATGTTTTTAGTACTATAAAGTTTAACTAAGCAAATTTTAAAAGAGTAAATCATAAAGCACAAATTCTAATATTATAAACCTACACATTATGTCACAGAATTTAAATCTCGAAGTTAATACAGTCAGTTATATGGATTTTAATAATCCAGCAGGTCAAACTACTATACAAGGAATTAGAGAAGTTTCAGATTCCGAGAATGTATACATCACAGCTAGTTTACTTGGGCAAAACAATATTGTTCAAGGATTAGTTTATGAAGGAAAGTTAATTGGAAATGGTAGTAGCGGAAAATGGCATGTTGTCAATTTCCCGAGTACAGCATCAGAGGTTGTTACTAATACTTCATGTTATGGGCCTAATAATGGGCCAAATGGAGCCATACAAATTGTTGGTTCATATAAAATATCGTCAAGTACAGGAGGATTGCCAAGTGGAAATCTTGGATTTTATTACGAAGGTCCTTTAGATGGTTCAGGAACCTGGATACGAGTATCGCCTAATAATGGAAATACAAATAATGTTTTTGTTCATAGTATTATGGGAGGAATTGCGGTTGGAAATTATGATATAGAGAATGACAAAAATGGATATGCATTTTTATATAATATTGCAACCAAAGAGTATACAGATTTTAAGTTACCAGATTCAGTAACCAATACTTTGTATGGTATCTGGCATAATGGAGGAGATAGTTATACATTAGCAGGAGGTTATTCAAGTCTTAAATTAGGTAAGATAAGCCAAGCTTTTCTTGTAGATTATAATGCTAAAAATAAAAGTATCAGTAATTTAAAATCATTTAGTTATAAAAATGAAACAGCTTTGTCAATAATTACGCATTTTGAAGGAATTACAGTTTCCAAAGATAATGGATATAATATGCCTGCCGATTGGATAACTTTGAAAGGAGATGGAAATGGTGCGTCATTTGTTTCTGTTAGTCGAAATTCAGATGGGACATTTGGAGAAGCGAATTGGATCGATATAGAGTTCCCAGGTTCAAGCGTAACAAGTGCTAATACGGTATACAAAAATAATGTATTAGGGATTTATGTGGTTAAAGAAGATACAGGTACAAAAGAAATCTCTTCTTTTGTTGCCAAAATTGCTAAGGATAAATAGTTAGGATAGAAGAAGTTTTTCTGTTCACATATTTAAAACAAAAAACCCAATCGAAAGATTGGGTTTTTATATAAGTAAGTAATATAAATTGAGTTTATAAAACGTTTATTTTACTTTATTAAGTACTGCTTTGAAAGCTTCAGGGTGATTCATAGCTAAATCTGCAAGAACTTTACGGTTCAATTCGATTCCGTTAGCTTTTACTTTCCCCATGAATTGAGAATAAGACATTCCTTCCAATCTAGCTCCAGCGTTGATACGTTGAATCCATAATGCACGGAAATTTCTTTTATTCACTTTTCTATCACGGTAAGCGTAGCACATTGCTTTCTCTACCGCATTTTTAGCAACTGTCCAAACGTTTTTACGTCTACCAAAGAAACCTTTGGCTTGCTTCATTATCTTTTTTCTTCTTGCTCTTTTAGCAACTGAATTTACTGATCTTGGCATAATTTTTATGTGTTTTTGTAGCTGGCGTCCCGAATTTAATCAAGGGAACTTATTGGCCAAACTCCAAGGTTATTTTTAAATGTTTTAACCTAAAGAATTATTAGATAATTCTTAATTGTTGTTTGATGCTTTTCATATCTGTTGAGTGAACTAACGCTGAGTGTGTCAAAGCTAATTTACGTTTTTTAGATTTTTTAGTCAAGATGTGACTTTTAAAAGCATGCTTTCTTTTAATCTTTCCAGAACCAGTAACTTTGAAACGTTTCTTGGCGCTAGATTTTGTTTTCATTTTAGGCATTTTTCCTAGTGTTTTAATTTATTCTTACTTACTTATTTTTTTGTTCCAAATTTTAAGCTTCAAGTTCATAACCGAGACTTGCTACTCTGTGACTGAAAACTATTTCTTCTTCTTCGGAGCAATGAACATAATCATTCTCTTTCCTTCAAGAACAGGCATTGCTTCTACTTTACCATATTCTTCAAGATCAGTAGCTAATCTCAATAGTAAAATTTGACCTTGATCTTTATAGATGATAGAACGTCCTTTAAAGAATACAAATGCTTTTAATTTAGCACCCTCTTTAAGGAATTTTTCAGCGTTCTTTCTCTTAAACTCATAATCATGCTCATCAGTCTGAGGACCAAAGCGAATTTCTTTCACTACAACTTGAGTCGATTTTGCTTTCAGGACTTTATCACGTTTCTTTTGTTCGTAAACAAATTTCTTGTAATCCATGATTTTACAAACCGGTGGCTCTGCGTTTGGCGAAATCTCAACTAGATCTAATTCAAATTGATCAGCTAATCTTAGAGCTTCGGCTATTTTATAAACGCCTGGCTCAATGTTTTCGCCTACAAGGCGTACTTCAGGAACACGAATAAGGTTGTTTATTCTGTGTGCATCTTTTTTTTCTACGCGAGGTTGGTAACCTCTGTTGCTTCTTATTGCTATGACTTTATAATTTAAGTTAAACTGTAAATACTTTTAATGTCTTTTTTATTTCTTCGTCTACAATTGCGACAAATTCTTCAATTGTAACTGTGATGTTTCCTTTACCTTCTTGACCATGACGGCGAATAGAAATTGTACCATTTTTCTCCTCTTCCTCACCTACAATCAGCATAAACGGTAGTTTTTGCATTTCTGCATCTCTAATTTTCTTACCTATGGTCTCACTTCTGTTGTCAATTAGGGCGCGAATTTCGTGATTTTCTAGCAAATCTAAAACTTTTTTAGCATATATTTCATATTTCTCGCTCAAAGACAAGATTATAGCCTGTTCAGGCATTAACCAGAGTGGGAAATTTCCTGCAGTATGTTCTAGTAGAATTGCAATGAAGCGTTCCATTGAACCAAAAGGGGCACGGTGAATCATTACAGGTCTATGTAATTCATTGTCAGCTCCTTTGTAAGTAAGTTCAAAACGCTCAGGTAAGTTGTAATCAACTTGGATGGTTCCTAATTGCCATTGTCTTCCTAAGGCGTCTTTTACCATGAAATCAAGTTTTGGACCATAAAAAGCCGCTTCACCATATTCAACCACAGTATTTAAGCCTTTATCAGCTGCTGCATTGATAATAGCATTTTCTGCTTTTTCCCAGTTTTCATCACTACCAATATACTTATCTCTATTTTCTTTATCACGTAAAGAAATTTGAGCAGTAAAGTTTTCAAAGCCTAAAGAACCAAATACGTAAAGAACCAAGTCAATTACTTTTTTGAATTCTTCGTCTAATTGTTCTGGAGTACAGAAAATATGAGCATCATCCTGAGTAAAGCCACGTACACGAGTCAAACCATGTAGTTCACCACTTTGTTCGTATCTGTAAACAGTACCAAATTCAGCATAGCGCTTAGGTAAATCTTTATATGACCAAGGTCTTACATTGTAAATTTCACAGTGATGAGGGCAGTTCATAGGTTTCAATAGAAACTCTTCTCCTTCAGCAGGAGTATGAATAGGTTGAAAACTGTCAGCACCATATTTAGCATAGTGGCCAGAAGTTACATATAGTTCTTTTTGACCAATATGAGGAGTTACAACTTGTTCGTAACCTGCTTTCTTTTGAGCTTTTTTCAAGAATTGTTCTAGTCTATCACGCAAAGCGGCACCCTTAGGTAGCCATAAAGGTAATCCTTGACCAACTTTCTGAGAGAAAGCAAATAATTCAAGTTCTTTACCAAGTTTACGGTGATCACGACGTTTAGCCTCTTCAAGAAGTTCAAGATATTCAGTTAAGTCTTTTTGTTTAGGGAAAGAAGTTCCGTAAACACGAGTTAATTGTTTGTTCTTTTCATCACCTCTCCAATAAGCACCAGCAACACTCATGACTTTCATCGCTTTGATAATTCCAGTATTAGGAATATGACCACCACGACATAAATCAGTAAAAGTAGCATGATCACAGAAAGTGATAGTTCCGTCTTCAAGATTAGAGATTAATTCCGTTTTGTAAACATTGTCCTTGTATAGTTCCAAAGCTTCAGCTTTACTTACAGGACGCATTTTAAATTCGTGTTTCCCTCTAGAAATTTCAAGAACGCGATCTTCGATCTTTTTAAAATCAGCATCAGTTATCTTTTGGTCTCCAAAATCAACATCATAATAAAAACCATTTGAAATTGCAGGTCCTAGAGTTAGTTTAATTCCAGGGAAAAGCTCTTCAAGGGCTTGAGCCATTACGTGAGAAGTCGAATGCCAAAAAGCTTTTTTGCCTTCTGCATCATTCCAAGTATATAGGATAAGACTACCATCGGTCGTCAGTGGAGTTTCGGTTTCAATAGTTGTACCATTAAAAGAAGCCGAAATCACATTTCGGGCAAATCCTTCACTAATGCTTTTCGCAACCTCCATAGGAGTTACGCCAGAAGCGAACTCTCTAACTGACCCATCGGGTAAAGTAATCTTAATCATTGTTTATAATTTTATGAATGCAAATATAATATTAATCTAATAAAATGTATGGTCAAAGTTTATAATGTGTGATTATTTCTGTAGGTATTTTGTCAAAGAAATGATTTTTGTTTTTTATGATTATAAGTTACTAATAAGATTGTGTCTATGAAAGTTGGTTAGTGTTAGATTGATTGTTGATAGGGGGAGGTTACATTGAGCTTCTTAGATTGGTAATTAAGTTGAAACTATTGATGTCTTGACTTTGTAATATGTCCATTACTTTTTTAGCTATTGGGTAATATTCGTTAGCATCACCTTTAATTGCAAATTCTAATTTTCCATTATTTACTTCGTTTGCGGCAATATGAGCTTCTTTTATCCAGTCATAGAGTTCTGATGGTTTGGAATTAATAGAATCACTAGGTATTCCGCTATGTTGAGATAATTCCAGTCTGTTGCTTGGTTTTAAGTTTAGAACTTGTTTTAACTGAGAAAGTGGAATCCCATGTTCTTCCATTTCAATAAAATTTGACTTTTCGTTTTCTGAAAGTATAACGCCGTATTTTTCAGACATTCTCTCTAGGGTTCTTTTCTTTATGTTTTGATTGTTGATTTGGAAGAATATTTTTCCTTGTCCAATAGATATAATGGCAGTTTCTTTTGGTAGTTCGGTAATGGATTTGGCTAGTGGTAAATCGATGGGTAGGATTTCTGGTTTTTTTGGTTGAGCTGTAAGTATTAAAAAAGTTAACAATAGAAAAGCTATGTCTACCATTGCAGTCATGTCAATATCGAGACTTTTTTTGTTTTGGAATTTTTTCTTTTTCATTTGTTTTTATTTAATTTATTATGATATTTCTTTGAATGTTAATGTTTGCAGGTTTTATTATAGGTATGAATGTTTTATTTAGGCTATTAAATGGGTTTGGATGTTCTTTGTTTCTATATATTTTCGTTATTAAGAAATATTAGGTTGCTTGTGTTAGGAGTAATTGTTCAGGAGTAATATTTTTGATTGTATTATATTAAAGACAAAAGTATATTGATTAACTTTTTTTCTATTGGACATATGTCTATAAAGCAAGTTGTGTCTAGAAGTATTATGGTATTATGATAGAAGAGGAGTTAGTTTTTTTTCTGCTGTATTGATTTGTAGTGGTGAGATTATATAGTTTTGTTGGTTGTGTGGTTTGTGAAGGTGTCTATATGGTTATTTTTCTATGTATATTAAAAATGGGGTTGTCTAGATTTACTATCATACTTTCAAATCTTTTATGCCGAACTCCAGTATAAAAGGATTTTCACTTCTATTGAGGCTAACGTAGTGGCTTTTGTAGAGGATGTGGTAGGGAGGAGGAGGATATGTGTGTCTAGTTGTTAGTGAGTAGTGTTATAAGGATGGGTATTTGTTATAGACTATGCGAGTTTAGTAAGTAAATCGGGATTACTGATTGTACCTTATATATAAGGAGGAGATTATTTCTGTTTGGGTTTAGAGATTGTTTAAAACAGGTTTTGTTGTAGGTTGTTGTTGGGAAATTGCTCTTTTTGATGAAAACTACTTAATAATGATGCTTAGTGTTGGTTCTTTTTTGCTAAAATCATATCGATATACAGAAAAACCCCACAAAACACAAAAACAAAGAGTTTGTAAAGTTGGTGTTATCAGATGGTTAAGACTTAAAGCTAAAATAAACTAAAAATAGTGATTGAAAAGTATTGTTTATCTAGATAAAGGTGGTAGTTTTGCACCCGCAACAAACAAAAACGTTCATCTGAAATACTGACAAGAGACTTTAATCAAACGGAAAATTTTTCCTGAAAAAAGATTAAAAAAAGCTTGTGAGTTTGGAAAACGAAAGTTACATTTGCACCCCGCAAAACACGGAGTTCTTTGAAATACTGCTAAGATTTACGAATGATTTTTAAGAGAAAAATTTCTTAAAAAAAACTTCAAAAAAGTCTTGCCAGTTAAAAACAAGTTCACTACTTTTGCACCCGCTTTGAGAAACAAGCGACACAAATAAAAAGAACACGTTCCTAGACATATTGAATTGACAGCCGTTTCGAAAGAGATTTCGAAACACAGAATAAAGAGTAATAGAATCGCAAGATTTGAATATAACCGATAGAATCATTAGTCGCAATATAATATAAAAAATATACGATGAAGAGTTTGATCCTGGCTCAGGATGAACGCTAGCGGCAGGCTTAACACATGCAAGTCGAGGGGTATGCTTCTTCGGAAGCAGAGACCGGCGCACGGGTGCGTAACGCGTATGCAATCTACCTTTTACAGAGGGATAGCCCAGAGAAATTTGGATTAATACCTCATAGCATAGCAACTTCGCATGAAGTCACTATTAAAGTCACAACGGTAAAAGATGAGCATGCGTCCCATTAGCTAGTTGGTAAGGTAACGGCTTACCAAGGCTACGATGGGTAGGGGTCCTGAGAGGGAGATCCCCCACACTGGTACTGAGACACGGACCAGACTCCTACGGGAGGCAGCAGTGAGGAATATTGGACAATGGGCGCAAGCCTGATCCAGCCATGCCGCGTGCAGGATGACGGTCCTATGGATTGTAAACTGCTTTTATACAGGAAGAAACCCTGGTTCGTGAACCAGCTTGACGGTACTGTAAGAATAAGGATCGGCTAACTCCGTGCCAGCAGCCGCGGTAATACGGAGGATCCAAGCGTTATCCGGAATCATTGGGTTTAAAGGGTCCGTAGGCGGTTTAGTAAGTCAGTGGTGAAAGCCCATCGCTCAACGGTGGAACGGCCATTGATACTGCTAAACTTGAATTATTAGGAAGTAACTAGAATATGTAGTGTAGCGGTGAAATGCTTAGAGATTACATGGAATACCAATTGCGAAGGCAGGTTACTACTAATTGATTGACGCTGATGGACGAAAGCGTGGGTAGCGAACAGGATTAGATACCCTGGTAGTCCACGCCGTAAACGATGGATACTAGCTGTTGGGAGCAATCTCAGTGGCTAAGCGAAAGTGATAAGTATCCCACCTGGGGAGTACGTTCGCAAGAATGAAACTCAAAGGAATTGACGGGGGCCCGCACAAGCGGTGGAGCATGTGGTTTAATTCGATGATACGCGAGGAACCTTACCAAGGCTTAAATGTAGTTTGACCGATTTGGAAACAGATTTTTCGCAAGACAAATTACAAGGTGCTGCATGGTTGTCGTCAGCTCGTGCCGTGAGGTGTCAGGTTAAGTCCTATAACGAGCGCAACCCCTGTTGTTAGTTGCCAGCGAGTCATGTCGGGAACTCTAACAAGACTGCCAGTGCAAACTGTGAGGAAGGTGGGGATGACGTCAAATCATCACGGCCCTTACGCCTTGGGCTACACACGTGCTACAATGGCCGGTACAGAGAGCAGCCACTGGGCGACCAGGAGCGAATCTATAAAACCGGTCACAGTTCGGATCGGAGTCTGCAACTCGACTCCGTGAAGCTGGAATCGCTAGTAATCGGATATCAGCCATGATCCGGTGAATACGTTCCCGGGCCTTGTACACACCGCCCGTCAAGCCATGGAAGCTGGGGGTGCCTGAAGTCGGTGACCGCAAGGAGCTGCCTAGGGTAAAACTGGTAACTAGGGCTAAGTCGTAACAAGGTAGCCGTACCGGAAGGTGCGGCTGGAACACCTCCTTTCTAGAGCCTTAGTGTTAGCATTTATGCACGCTAGGGAAAGAAGACGAAATGTCTATTTGTTACATCTCTAAAGATTATATTACTCTGCTGTTAGTTCAAATAATACAATTTAAGTAAAAACAGAGTCTCGTAGCTCAGCTGGTTAGAGTACTACACTGATAATGTAGGGGTCGGCAGTTCGAGTCTGCCCGGGACTACTATTTTAAACTTAAAAAAAAGGAAATTCTAGAAGTTGGAATTCACCAAAAGAAATTGAATCTGAAATAGGGTTTAAAATCTGAATTCAAAATTCTAAAATTGAAATTGGGGGATTAGCTCAGCTGGCTAGAGCGCCTGCCTTGCACGCAGGAGGTCAACGGTTCGACTCCGTTATTCTCCACTATTCCGAAAGGAAAAAAGTTCATTGACATATTGAGATAAGAAAATAATAAAAAGTAGAAAGCATTTTTTATTGACGGTAGTAATACTGTAAATAAAGAAAACGGTCTTAATTAATTTTAAGGCTGGTACAATAAGCAAAATAAGGGCGTATGGGGGATGCCTTGGCTCTCAGAGGCGATGAAAGGCGTGATAAGCTGCGAAAAGTTACGGGGATCGGCACACACGAATTGATCCGTAAATACCTGAATGGGGCAACCCACTATGTTGAAGACATAGTACACCGATAGGTGGGCAAACCCGCTGAACTGAAACATCTAAGTAGGCGGAGGAGAAGAAAACAAAAGTGATTCCGTAAGTAGTGGCGAGCGAACGCGGATTAGCCCAAACCAATGTTGTTACGGCAATGTTGGGGTTGTAGGACCACGACATTTCTTGCACAAAGAATTAGAATCTACTGGAAAGTAGAACCATAGAGGGTGATAGTCCCGTATAGGTAATGAGTGTAAAGGATAGTGGTATCCTGAGTAGGGCGGGGCACGTGAAACCCTGTCTGAATTTGGCGGGACCATCCGCTAAGGCTAAATACTCCTGAGAGACCGATAGTGAACCAGTACCGTGAGGGAAAGGTGAAAAGAACCGTGAATAACGGAGTGAAATAGATCCTGAAACCATACGCTTACAAGCGGTCGGAGCCCTTTCGTGGGGTGACGGCGTGCCTTTTGCATAATGAGCCTACGAGTTAACGTTGCTGGCAAGGATAAGTGGTTAAGCCACGGATCCGTAGCGAAAGCGAGTCTGAATAGGGCGCTTTAGTCAGTAGTGTTAGACGCGAAACCGTGTGATCTACCCATGGGCAGGTTGAAGCTGTGGTAACACACAGTGGAGGACCGAACCGGTTGACGTTGAAAAGTCTTCGGATGACCTGTGGGTAGGGGTGAAAGGCCAATCAAACTCGGAAATAGCTCGTACTCCCCGAAATGCATTTAGGTGCAGCGCTGAATTTAAAGTTATATAGAGGTAGAGCTACTGATTGGATGCGGGGGCTTCACCGCCTACCAATTCCTGACAAACTCCGAATGCTATATAATGTTTCTCAGCAGTGAGGGCTTGGGTGCTAAGGTCCAAGTCCGAGAGGGAAAGAACCCAGACCATCAGCTAAGGTCCCCAAATATATGTTAAGTTGAAAGAACGAGGTTTGTCTGCCCAGACAGCTAGGATGTTGGCTTGGAAGCAGCCATTCATTTAAAGAGTGCGTAACAGCTCACTAGTCGAGCGGACGAGCATGGATAATAATCGGGCATAAACATATTACCGAAGCTATGGATTTTGACTTAGGTCAAAGTGGTAGGGGAGCATTCTAACAGGGTTGAAGGTGTATCGTAAGGTATGCTGGACTGGTTAGAAAAGAAAATGTAGGCATAAGTAACGATAATGCGGGCGAGAAACCCGCACACCGAAAGACTAAGGTTTCCACAGCTATGCTAATCAGCTGTGGGTTAGTCGGGACCTAAGGCGAACCCGAAAGGGACAGTCGATGGACCACGGGTTAATATTCCCGTACTACTTATTACTGTGATGGGGTGACGGAGTGATGAAAGCGCCGCGAACTGACGGAATAGTTCGTTGAAGTACCTACCTATAAGCTGTGCAGGCAAATCCACACGGCTTGGGGAAATACGATAGTACTCGGAGACTTCGGTCAAAGAGATAGTGCGCCTAAGGGCTTCCAAGAAAAACCTCTAAACTTCAGGTAATAAGTACCCGTACCGCAAACCGACACAGGTAGTCGAGGAGAGAATCCTAAGGTGCTCGAGAGATTCATGGCTAAGGAATTAGGCAAAATAGACCTGTAACTTCGGGAGAAAGGTCGCCAGCAGCAATGCTGGCCGCAGTGAAGAGGTCCAGGCGACTGTTTATCAAAAACACAGGGCTCTGCAAAATCGTAAGATGAAGTATAGGGCCTGACACCTGCCCGGTGCTGGAAGGTTAAGAGGAGATGTTATCTTCGGAGAAGCATTGAATTGAAGCCCCAGTAAACGGCGGCCGTAACTATAACGGTCCTAAGGTAGCGAAATTCCTTGTCGGGTAAGTTCCGACCTGCACGAATGGTGTAACGATCTGGACACTGTCTCAGCCATGAGCTCGGTGAAATTGTAGTAGCGGTGAAGATGCCGCTTACCCGCAGTGGGACGAAAAGACCCTGTGCACCTTTACTATAGCTTAGTATTGACCTTGGATAAATGATGTGTAGGATAGGTTGGAGACTGTGAAGTGGCGTCGCTAGGCGTTGTGGAGTCATTGTTGAAATACAACCCTTTGTTTATCTGAGGCCTAACCCCGCGTTGCGGGGGACATTGCTTGGTGGGTAGTTTGACTGGGGTGGTCGCCTCCAAAAGAGTAACGGAGGCTTCTAAAGGTTCCCTCAGTACGCTTGGTAACCGTGCGTAGAGTGCAATGGCATAAGGGAGCTTGACTGAGAGACATACAGGTCGATCAGGTACGAAAGTAGAGCATAGTGATCCGGTGGTTCCGCATGGAAGGGCCATCGCTCAAAGGATAAAAGGTACGCCGGGGATAACAGGCTGATCTCCCCCAAGAGCTCATATCGACGGGGGGGTTTGGCACCTCGATGTCGGCTCGTCACATCCTGGGGCTGGAGAAGGTCCCAAGGGTTGGGCTGTTCGCCCATTAAAGTGGCACGCGAGCTGGGTTCAGAACGTCGTGAGACAGTTCGGTCTCTATCTACTGTGGGCGCAAGAAATTTGAGTGGATCTGATTCTAGTACGAGAGGACCGAATTGGACAAACCTCTAGTGTATCTGTTGTTCCGCCAGGAGCACCGCAGAGTAGCTACGTTTGGAAGGGATAAGCGCTGAAAGCATATAAGCGCGAAACCCACCACAAGATGAGATTTCTTTTAAGGATCGTGGGAGATGACCACGTTGATAGGCTATAGATGTAAAGGCAGTAATGTCATAGTCGAGTAGTACTAATAATCCGTAAGCTTATGTACGCTTTTCCCCACACTTCGGTGTGGGGGAGAAACTTTCTAATAGTATTTATGTTTCTTTATCTCAGTATGTTAAGATATTGTTTGATTGGTTGTTATCCTAGATGATAACAAACGATTGAAAAGTTGTCCAAAGCAACTAACGACCTTAAGGTGGTTATTGCGGCGGGGCTCACCTCTTCCCATCCCGAACAGAGTAGTTAAGCCCGCCTGCGCAGATGGTACTGCAGTTATGTGGGAGAGTATGTCGTCGCCTTTCTTTAGAATCCTCATCATGAATTTGATGGGGATTTTTTTTGTTTTAAACTTTTTTTAGAAAGGGACAAAGGTTCTTTTAAGCCTCTGAGGTACTGAGGCTCTAAGGTGCTAAGTTTTATAAGCATAGTGACAAAGTTCTCTCCCCAAACTTGTCATTCCGACAAAGGAGGAATCGCACAAAGAAGCTAACACAAAGTAAGTTAATTTTAAAAGAGACAAAGGTTCTTTTAAGGCTCTGAGATACTGAGGCTCTAAGGTGCTAAGTTTTATAAGGATAGTGACAAAGTTCTCTCCCCAAACTTGTTATTCCAACGTAGGAGGAATCGCATTTTTAAAAAGTGACAAAGGTTCAGAGTAGTATAGGTTCTTTTAAGGCTCTTGAGGCTCTAAGGTGCTAAGTTTTATAAGAATAGTGACAAAGTTCTCTCCCCAAACTTGTCATTCCGACGAAGGAGGAATCGCATTTTTAAAAAGTGGCAAAGGTTCAGAGTAGCAAAGGAGCAAAGGGTTCTGGGTTGTAGAGCTTTTTTAGTCGCAAACTTGTCATTCTGACAAAGGAGGAATCACATTTTTAAAAAGTGGTAAAGGTTTTTTTAAGGCTCTGAGGTACTGAGGCTCTAAGGTGCTAAGTTTTATAAGCATAGTGACAAAGTTTTCTCCCCAAACTTGTCATTCCAACGAAGGAGGAATTACATAAAGTAGTAAACAGAAAGTATGTTAAAGCTATATTTTATTTTTATCAATTTGGATAAAAAAAGCATCCTTGTACGTAGCTCCAATAGGTAATTCTTTAGAATTAATAAAAACCGAAAAGTTATCTGTAGATTCAATTTGTTTAAAAGCGACTACGTATGATTTGTGAATTTGAATAAAATCATTTTCAGGTAAAGACTCGATTATGTTTTTTAAAGAAGAATGTGTGATAATTTGTTGTTTAGAAGTATGGATGCAAACGTAATTTTGAAGACTTTCTAAATATAATATATCTCTTAAAAGTAATTTCTGAAATTTATTCTTACCATCAGTTTTTATAAATACAAATTCAGATGTAGTATTAGTGTTTGTGGTTTCTATTTTAGAATCAGGGTTTAATTTTGATACAGCTTGATAAAAGCGTTCAAAGGCAATCGGTTTTAATAAATAGTCAACAGCATTTAGTTCATAGCCTTCTAGTGCAAAATCAGGGTAAGCAGTTGTAAAAATAATTTTGACTTCTTTAGAAAGAATCTTGGAAAGTTGTAATCCTGTTAATTGTGGCATTTGGATATCTAGAAAAACCACATCAACTTTATTTGAATTTATAAATTCTAAAGCTTTTAATGAATCATTAAAAATTCCAATTTCTTCAAGAAAAGATACTTTTTCAACATAGTTTTTTAAAATACGAGTTGCAGGTGGTTCATCATCAACAATTATACATTTGAATTTCATAGACTATTTTTTAAAGGTACTTTTAAGTAAGTCTTAAAGGTATTGTTTTTTGATATTTTATTTAAAGTATATTTATTACTGTAGGTGTATTCTAATCGCTTGGTTAGGTTCTTAAAACCTATTCCAGTTGAAGAATAGTTTTCGCTCTCAGTGAAGTAATTAAAGGTAGTAATCTCTAGGAATTCCTTATTGATAGTTATTGAAATAATAGCTTTCTCATCTGCATTGTTTAGTTTTCCATGTTTGAATACATTCTCTATAAAATGAATTAATACAGATGGAAGTATCTTCTCAATGTTGCAATCTCCCTCTATAGAGAAATCCAAATGAAGCTGATCTTCAAATCTTTTTTGCTGTAAATGAATGTAGTTTTTAATAAATTGAATTTCTTTTGAAAGCAAAGCCTCGTCTTTATCGGTTTCAGTAATCACATAACGAAGCAAATCAGATAGTATTAATATGTCAGAAGCAATTTCATCATCTTTACCTATTAATTGACTGTAAAAAGAGTTTAAAGTATTAAATAAGAAATGTGGACTTACTTGTGATTTTAACATTTGAAATTCGGCTTTTTTGTTTTCTAAAAGCAATTGTTGATTCTGTTTTTGAGTTTCTTGAAATTGCCAAAATAAGAAGCTCAATGTGCTTAAAACTACCGCTGGTAATCCGAAGAAAAAATTATCTCTGATATAGTATGTTATTTCCCTTGTTGTTTCGGCGTAATTATGAATTCCTATTATTTCAAAAATAATGATTTCTTGTAGGAGATAGCGAAATCCAGAAAAGATCAATAATGAAATTGGTATACTTAAAAAATAGAGAAGTATTTTTTGCTTATTTAAAAACCAATTGCAAAAGGTATAAAAATTAATAAGATAAACTATGAAAATGGCTAATATATAGCCTATGTTGAACATGAAGCTGTTTTTATTGAAGACGAATTCCAATTTTTGGTTGGTTATGCCAATTTCCCATAAGGTAAAGATTATAAATAATCCTATAAAAAGATAGATATGGTAATAGAAAGGAATTTTTAGCTTCATGGTGAGGGCTTTATTATTTCAAAAATACAACTATGACTTTGATTGAAAATCATATTTATATAAAACCTTTATTTTTTGGGATGAACGGTTAGAAATGGTATATGAATATCTTTTAAGTACAGTTTCTGAATGTTTGTAATCTGAAATTTGGTGTTTGTCAAAAAAGAAAAAATCATTAGAAATGCTCTTATATTTTTGTTGTGAATTTAAAACAAATCATCATGAAAAAAATCGCTTTATTATTTGCCTTTATTATTGTATTCAGCAATGCTTTTGCTCAAACTAAGAAAAAACAAATTTTATTAATTGGAAGTTTCCATTTTGAAAACCCAGGACTAGATGTGGCTAAAGTGAATACTTTTAATGTTATGACAGATAAAAGTCAGAAGGAACTTGAGAGTATTACAGACAAAATCAAAAAATTTGGTCCAGATAAAATTTTTGTAGAATGGGATTATAAGAAACAAGATAAGCTAGATAAATTTTATGCTAAAAACACGGATAGTTTACTTCGTGAAAAAGCCAATGAAATAGTGCAATTGGCATTAAGAGCTGCTAAGAAATTAGGACATAAACAGCTTTTTGCGATTGATTATAATCAAACTAATTTTCCTTATGATAGTTTATTGACTGGTATGAAAGAAGCGAATCAATTGGATTTATTAAAAAGAAATGAAGTGCTAATGGCGGATTATGAAAAATCACAAAATGAAAAAATTTCTAAATATACTTTAACTAAGCTTCTTTTGGATTTGAATTCAAAAAAATCAATTGCAGAAGATCTCGAATGGTATATTGGAACGGCTAATAGAGCTGGTAAAAATGATAATTTTGTAGGTTCCTATTTGGTTTCAGAATGGTATCGAAGAAATCTTTATATGTATTCTTTAGTTCAAAAGCTTACAGATGCTAAGGATAATAAGGTAGTGGTTTTATTAGGAGCTAGTCATGCGGCAATGATAAGAGAATTTATAAAATATGACCCTAATTTTGAAATAATAGAGTTGGAGACAATTTTGAAATAGTTGTGAATCTAAAGCAAAAAAAAAATCCTAAGCATATGCTTAGGATTTTTTATATAAAATTGGTTTCTTAAATAATTAAGAAAGTGCAGCTTTAACTTGGTCAGCAGCTTCTTGAAATTCTACAGCTGATAAAATTGGCATTCCAGAGTTATCAATTAATTCTTTTGCAATAGCAGCATTTGTACCTTGTAAACGAACAATGATTGGCACTTTAATAGCGTCTCCCATGTTTTTGTAAGCATCTACAACTCCTTGAGCAACACGGTCACAACGAACGATTCCTCCAAAGATGTTGATTAATATAGCTTTTACATTAGGATCTTTTAAAATAATACGGAAAGCAGTCTCAACACGTTTTGCATCAGCAGTACCACCTACGTCAAGGAAGTTTGCAGGCTCAAAACCAGCATACTTAATTAAATCCATAGTAGCCATTGCTAATCCAGCTCCGTTTACCATGCATCCTACAGTACCGTCAAGATCTACATAGTTTAAGCCAACTTCTTTAGCTTCAACTTCAATTGGATTCTCCTCACGGATATCACGCATTTCAGCATACTTTGGTTGTCTGTATAGTGCATTATCATCGATATTAACTTTAGCATCAACAGCTAAAATTTTATTATCTGAAGTTTTTAATACTGGGTTGATTTCAAACATAGAAGCATCAGAACCAATATATGCATTGTATAATGAGTCAATAAATTTAACCATTTCTTTAAAAGCATTTCCAGAAAGACCTAAGTTAAAGGCAATTCTTCTTGCTTGAAAACCTTGTAATCCTACAGATGGATCTACTTCTTCAGTAAAGATTAAGTGTGGTGTGTGCTCAGCAACTTCTTCAATATCCATTCCACCTTCAGTAGAATACATAATCATGTTACGACCTGTACCTCTATTCAATAAAACAGAAACGTAAAATTCAGAAGTTTCGCTTTCACCAGGATAGTAAACATCTTCGGCAACTAAAATTTTATTTACTTTTTTACCCTCAGCAGAAGTTTGAGGTGTAATCAATTGCATTCCGATGATTTGTTCAGCTATTTCTTCAACTTGTTGTAAGTTTTTAGCTAACTTAACTCCACCACCTTTTCCACGTCCACCTGCGTGAATTTGTGCTTTAATAACGTGCCATCCTGTTCCAGTCTCAGCAGTTAATTGTTTTGCAGCAGCTACAGCTTCAACCGCATTATTAGCTACAATTCCGCGTTGAATGCGTACTCCGTAACTAGCTAAAATTTCTTTTCCTTGATATTCGTGTATGTTCATAATATAGAATTTGTCTGGTTCTGAATTAATTTCAGAATAAAAGTGGGACAAAAATAGCAAAAATCAACTTTAAAAAGAAATCTTTTTGGAATAAAAAGCAAGACTTATTTTGCTCCACGATTTCTTTAAAATTAATTGAAAATTTGAGTTAAATAATTGTGTAAAGAATGTTAAATCAAAGACACTATATCGTTTGAGATTTAACATAAAATAGTGCTGATTTTAAGGTATAATGGCTGTTTTGTCTATAAAAATGAAATCCGCATTATGATTTTGTCAATTCGGGGTGGGTTAAATAATGTTTTTGATAATTTAGGATTGTTTTTCTATTATTACTATAAAAATGTAAGTGATACGGTTTATTTGGTAAATTATGTTTAATGGAATCTTTATTTTTGTAAAAAAAATATCAAGAATGAAAGTTAAAGAACAAGGGCTATATCTGCCCGAATTTGAACACGACAATTGTGGTGCAGGATTTATTTGTAATTTGAATGGTATTAAGTCTAACGACATCATTCATAAAGCATTGGATATCTTAATAAAATTGGAACATCGTGGTGCAGTTAGTTCTGATGGAAGAACTGGAGACGGTGCTGGAATTTTATTTGATATCCCACATGATTTTTTTAAGAAAGTTTGTGATTTTGAAATCCCTGAAACACGAGAGTATGGAGTAGGAATGGTTTTTTTACCTAAAAGTAAAAACCAAGTTGCATTTTGTATGAATGCATTCGAAACAAACATTAAAGAGCAAAACCTAACTATTCTTGGCTGGAGAGACGTCCCAGTTGATGTAAATAGTTTAGGTGAGATTGCGGCAGAAAAAGAACCAACCGTTAAACAGGTTTTTGTTGGAAAAAATGGGCAAGATCTAACAGAACAACAATTTAACGCTAAGTTATTTGCAGCAAGAAAAATAGCAGAACATGCTGTCAGAAATTCTAAGACTTCTGAAAGTCATATGTTTTATTTCTCTAGTTTATCTACAACAACTATTATATATAAAGGGTTGTTGATGCCAGAGGATATCAGCGGTTATTTTACCGATTTAAAAGATACTGATTTAGTGACGCGTTTGGCATTAGTACACCAGCGTTTCTCTACCAATACATTTCCATCTTGGGAGTTGGCTCAGCCTTTTAGATATATGTGTCACAATGGAGAAATCAATACACTACGCGGTAACATTAGCAGAATGAGAGCTCGTGAAGAATTGATGCAAAGTGATATTTTCGGAGACGATATAAAAAGATTATTTCCTATCATCTTAGAAGGAAAATCTGATTCTGCTTCTATGGATATGGTGGTTGAATTACTGTTAATGACTGGAAGATCATTACCAGAAGCAATGATGATGGTTGTTCCAGAAGCTTGGGAGAAACACCAAACAATGTCAGAAGATAAAAAAGCATTTTATGAATATAATGCTTGCATCATGGAGCCTTGGGATGGCCCAGCTTCAATTCCGTTTACAGATGGAAATGTAATTGGTGCTCTACTTGATAGAAATGGATTGCGTCCTTCTCGTTATACGTTAACAAAAAGTGGTTTTGTAATCATGTCATCAGAGATTGGTGTTCTTGATGTTAATCCGGAAGATGTAATACAACACGGTCGTTTAGAGCCAGGGAAAATGTTCTTGGTTGATATGAACGAAGGTCGTATTATTGAAGATGACGAAATCAAAAATGCTATTGTAACTAAACGTCCTTATAAAAAATGGTTAAATGAAAATTTATTGCCATTAGCAAAGGTACCATATACTAATAATCCGACTCCTGTAGAAAAGATTGATTTTGAAACAAGACAACGATTATTTGGTTATACAATCGAAGATTTAAAAACAATAATTAACCCAATGGGAGCTCAGGGGGCTGAAGCAATTAGCTCAATGGGTAATGATACGCCATTGGCCGTTTTGTCAGAGCAACCACAATTATTGTATAATTATTTCAAACAATTATTTGCGCAGGTAACTAACCCGCCTTTAGATGGTATTCGTGAAGAGATTATCACAGATATTAGTTTAGCAGTAGGAGGAGATTTTAATATTTTTGAAATTGAATCAAAACAATGCAAAAAATTAAAAATCCAAAATCCAGTTATCTCTAAAGAGGATTTAGATAAAATTAAAAATATAGACCATGCCGATTTTAAAACAGCGACTATTTCTACTTTATATAAAATAGAAAAAGGAGTAAATGGTTTAGAGCGTGCTTTAGAAAAATGTGTTCAAGCAACTTACAAAGCAGTAAATGAAGGACACAATATCATTATTCTTTCAGATAGAGGAGTAAGCAAAGAATTAGCACCAATACCAATGTTGTTGGCTTGTTCTTATGTTCACCATTCATTGAATATTTTGCAGGTTCGTTCAAAATTCGGAATTATAATCGAATCGGCAGAACCTCGTGAGCCACATCATTTTGCCTTACTATTTGGTTATGGCGCTAGTGCTATTAACCCTTATATGGTAAATGAAATTATTCATAATCAGGTAGAACAAGGTTTTATTACAGGAGTAAAAGCAGATTATGCTATTGCTAATTACAATAAAGCGATTGCAAAAGGTATTCTTAAGATTATGAATAAAATAGGTATCTCTACATTACATTCTTATAGAGCTGCTCAAATTTTTGAAATCTTAGGTTTAAATAAAACATTCTCTACTAAATATTTCCCATACACACCATCTCGAATAGAAGGAATTGGTTTGATGGAAATAGAAAAAGAAGTTAAGAAAAGATATCAAAAAGCATTTCCAAATTCAAAAATTGCCAATTTATTGCCATTAGAAATTGGAGGGATTTACAGATGGAGAAGATCAGGTGAAAAGCATATGTTTAACCCAACGACTATTGCTAAATTACAACAGGCAGTTCGTTTAAACAGTCCAGAAAGTTATAAAGAATATTCTACTATGGTTAATGAGCAAAGCTCAAACCTAATGACAATTAGAGGTTTGTTTGAGTTCAATAATCTAGATCCAATTTCTATTGATGAAGTAGAACCTTGGACAGAGATTGTGAAAAAATTCAAAACAGGAGCAATGTCTTATGGATCAATCAGTAGAGAAGCACATGAGAACCTAGCAATTGCTATGAATAGAATTGGAGGGAAAAGTAATTCAGGAGAAGGAGGAGAAGATCCAAAACGATTCCAGAAAGAAATTAACGGAGATTCTAGAAATAGTGCTATCAAACAAGTTGCTTCAGGAAGATTTGGTGTTTCTATCAATTATTTGACAAATGCCAAAGAGATTCAAATTAAAATGGCTCAAGGTGCAAAACCTGGAGAGGGAGGACAATTACCAGGTGAAAAAGTAGTGCCTTGGATTGCAGAGACAAGAAACTCAACTCCATACGTGGGACTTATTTCTCCACCACCTCACCATGATATTTATTCTATTGAAGATTTATCTCAATTGATCTTTGATTTAAAAAATGCCAATCGTGATGCGCGTGTAAATGTAAAATTAGTTTCAGAAGTTGGAGTTGGAACAATCGCTGCTGGTGTTGCTAAGGCAAAAGCAGATGTGATTTTAATTTCAGGTTATGATGGAGGAACAGGAGCTGCACCATTAACATCTTTACAACATACAGGTATTCCTTGGGAGCTTGGTTTGGCAGAAGCACAGCAAACTTTAATCTTAAATGATTTAAGAAGTCGTGTTGTTTTAGAGTGTGATGGTCAATTAAAAACAGGTCGAGATGTTGCTATAGCAGCTTTATTAGGAGCAGAAGAATTTGGTTTTGCAACTGCACCACTTGTAGCTTCAGGCTGTATTATGATGAGAGCTTGTCACTTAAATACATGTCCAGTTGGTATTGCTACACAGGATCCAGAATTAAGAAAAAATTTCAAAGGAACTCCAGAGCATGTAATTAACTTCATGTATTTTATTGCAGAAGAGCTAAGAGAGATTATGGCACAATTAGGATTCAGAACTTTAAAAGAAATGGTAGGACAATCACAAAAATTAAATGTGAACAAAGCTATCAAGCATTATAAAGCAAACGGATTGGATTTGTCTTCGATTCTTTATAAACCAGAGAAAGCAAAAACAGTTCCGAATCACAATACAACAACACAAGATCACGCATTAGAAAACGTATTGGATTTTGCAATTATTAAAGAGGCAATTCCTTCTATTTATAGAAAAGAGAAAACAAGAGTTAATTTTAAAATTAAGAACACAGACCGTTCTGTAGGTGCAATTTTAAGTAACGAAATTTCAAAAATATATGGGGCGCAAGGATTACCAGAAGATACTATATTAGTTGATTTTGAAGGTTCTGCAGGACAAAGTTTTGGAGCATTTGCTACTAATGGATTGTCATTTAAAATCCACGGAAACTGTAATGACTATTTAGGTAAAGGACTTTCGGGAGGGAAACTAATTATCAAAGTTCCACCTACGGCTACCTTTAAACCTGAGGAGAATATTATTATTGGTAACGTTGCTCTTTATGGAGCTATTACAGGTGAAGCATACATTAATGGTATGGCCGGAGAACGTTTCTGTGTGAGAAATTCTGGAGCAACAGCAGTTGTAGAAGGAATTGGAGATCACGGTTGCGAATATATGACCGGAGGAACTGTTGTTATTTTGGGTAAAACAGGAAGAAATTTTGCTGCGGGAATGAGCGGTGGTGTTGCTTATGTTTATGACAAGGATAAAAAATTCGATTCAACCTTATGTAATATGGAGATGGTAGCATTCGATCCATTAGAAGAAGATGATTTTATCAAGTTGAGACGTTTAATAAAAAACCACTCGTTGTACACCAACAGTCCATTAGCAAAAAGACTTTTGACAGACTGGGAAAACGAACAGGAACATTTCATCAAAGTAATGCCAACTGATTACAAAAAGGCATTACAAAGAATAGCAGAAGAAAAGCAAATCGAAGAACTAATAGCAGATTAAATGATTTATAGATTTTAGAGTTCAGATTTTAGATTATTAAAAATTTAGCCTAAAAGCTTTGTGGACTTTGCGTTTTTCAAGGAAATAAAATAAAAAAGCCTTGCGCACTTTGCGGTTAAAAATTTAGAAATTGGAACTTAAAAAATCATAATTTATCATTTGAAATTTAATAGAAAAGTCATGGGTAAGATAGGTGGATTTAAAGAATATAATAGAGCAGACGAAAGTAATATTGCTGTTAAGGAACGTGTATCAAACTATAATGAGTTTACGATTACCTTAGAAAAAGATAAGATTAAAGAACAAGGCTCAAGATGTATGGATTGTGGTATTCCGTTTTGCCACAGTGCTTGTCCGTTAGGGAATTTAATTCCAGATTTTAACGACATGGTACATCAAGAAGAATGGGAGAGTGCATTAAAAATTTTGCAATCAACAAATAACTTTCCCGAATTTACAGGTCGTTTATGTCCAGCGCCATGTGAGAAATCATGTGTGTTAGGAATAATCAAAGAGCCTGTTGCGATTGAAAATATCGAAAAGAATATTATCGAAAGAGGTTTTGCAGAAGGTTGGATTAAACCACAACCACCAAAAAAGAGAACTGGAAAAACAGTAGCAGTTATTGGCTCAGGACCTGCAGGTTTGGCAGCAGCACAGCAATTAAACAGAGCGGGTCATACAGTTACTGTTTTTGAAAGAGACAATGCAATTGGTGGATTATTGCGTTATGGAATTCCAAATTTTAAATTAGAAAAAGGGATTATCGACAGACGCGTTGTAATATTAGAAGCTGAAGGAATTGTTTTTAAAACAAATGTAAATGTAGGAGTTAATTACAGCATAGAAGAACTAAACGCATTTGATTCAATTGTTTTATGTGGGGGAGCTACCGAAAGAAGAAGCTTGCCAACTAAAGGGATTGAAAGTAAAGGAGTTGTTCAAGCAATGGATTTCTTAACACAGCAAACAAAAGTTTTATTTGGAGAAGAAATTCCGAATCAAATAAAAGCAACTGGTAAGGATGTAATTGTTATTGGAGGTGGAGATACAGGATCAGATTGTATCGGAACATCAAACCGACATGGGGCAAAATCGGTTACTAATTTTGAGATTTTACCAAAGCCACCAGTTGGAAGAAGCGAAACTACACCTTGGCCGTTTTGGCCATTACAACTTAAAACATCATCTTCACACGAAGAAGGTTGTGATAGAAACTGGTTAATTAATACTAAAGAGTTTATTGCAAACGAAAGTGGTCAATTAGTAGGTTTGAAAACCGTTGAAGTAGCTTGGAAAATGACTCCAGGACAACGACCAGAACTAATAGAAAAAGAAGGTTCAGAGAAAATATGGCCATGTGATTTAGCATTATTGGCACTTGGATTTACTGGGCCAGAAAAAACATTAAGTGATCAATTAGGATTACAGTTAGATATGAGAAGTAATTACAAAGCGACAAATTATCAAACAAATGTTCCACATATTTTTACAGCTGGTGATATGAGAAGAGGACAATCCTTAATTGTTTGGGCAATCTCTGAAGGCCGTGAGGCAGCAAGAGAAGTAGATTTATATTTAATGGGATCTACAAATTTACCAACAAAAGGAAGCGGGGACTTACCAAGTCTATAAACCAACAAACAACACAACAAAGAAACCCTTGAATGCTATTTATTCAAGGGTTTTTATTATTTTTATATAAATTTAAATTAACATGTAAAATGTTTGATTTTAAACAATTTGTTATAATTTGTTATTATTTTACATTTTATTGGTGGGTATTCAAAAGAGTAATAAATTTGTCAAAAATAGTTTAACAATGCAATCAAAAGATTTACTGCAATTAGCAGACCAGTTTGGAAGTCCATTATATGTGTATGATGCTGAAAAAATCCAATCGCAATACAATAGGTTAACTAAAGCGTTCTCTAAAGTAGAGAATCTTAGAATTAACTATGCCATGAAAGCTTTGTCCAATGTTGCAATACTTCAGTTGTTAAAGGATATGGGGTCTGGGTTAGACACAGTATCTATTCAAGAAGTATTACTAGGACTTCACGCCGGATATGAGCCTGAAAGAATTTTTTATACACCAAATGGAGTTTCTTTAGAAGAAATTGAAGAAGTTGCTGCAATGGGTGTGCAAATAAATATCGACAATTTATCTATTCTGGAGCAATTCGGAACCAAATATCCTAATACACCAGTTTGTATTCGTATTAATCCACACGTAATGGCTGGAGGAAATGCAAATATTTCTGTAGGGCATATTGATAGTAAATTTGGAATTTCGGTACATCAAATACCACATATATTACGAATTGTAGAAAATACAAAAATGCATATCGTAGGTATTCACATGCACACAGGATCTGATATTTTAGATATCGAAGTATTCTTGTATGCTGCTGAAATCTTGTTTGATACAGCTAAAAATTTCAAAAACTTAGAGTTTTTAGATTTTGGAAGTGGTTTCAAAGTACCTTACAAAAAAGACGATATAGAAACTGATATTGAAGAATTAGGTAAAAAATTATCAAAAAGATTCAATTCATTCTGTGCAGAATATGGTAAAGATTTAACCCTGATTTTCGAACCAGGTAAATTTTTAGTGAGCGAAGCAGGATTCTTTTTAGCAAAAGTAAACGTAGTAAAACAAACAACTTCAACTGTTTTTGCTGGAATTGATAGTGGTTTCAATCACTTAATTCGTCCAATGTTATATGGTTCTTCGCACCATATCGAAAACATTTCAAATCCAAAAGGGAAAGAGCGTTTTTACTCAGTAGTAGGATATATTTGCGAAACAGATACATTTGCTAACAACCGTAGAATTGCACAAATTACCGAAGGTGATATTTTATCTTTCAGAAATGCAGGGGCATATTGTTTTTCAATGGCATCAAACTACAATTCAAGATACAAACCAGCCGAAGTTTTATGGATGAACGGTCAAGGAATTTTAATTCGCCAAGCCGAAACATTCGAAGATCTTCTTAAAAATCAAATTCCGTTGCCACAAGAAGTTGCTGCAGCAGTTTAAAATAAAAAAGAGAATATTACTTTTTAAAATCCCGTTTCTTCTGAAATGGGATTTTTTTGTTTAGCCAATGATGTCATTCCGTATAATGAGGCTCGAGCATTTGCGAATAGATGAAGTAAATCGTTTTATTTAGAAATAAATTTATTCAACAGTAAAAAAAATCTATATTTGAAAATAAAGAGATCAATTTTAGTTAATCTTCTATGTTATACTCAAACGAAAATTTTTCTTATATATAATTTAGTGTAAATTTTAAATTCTAAAACTATGAATTCCTTTGAGATAATTTATGATTTTTCATCTCTAGATGGAATTAAAAAATTTCAGATATTATTTATACCAATTATTGTTTTCTTAATAGCACGATTTTTTTTATTCTTAATTAAAAATGATATAGAAGAAGATTTGTTCAAAGAACCTTCACGACAAAAATTTGTAGTGTTAATAATTCAATATGCATCAATATTTTCTTTTTTCGTATTCTCGATATTACTAGGTCTTGCATATTGTAAAACAAATAATTTATACTCAAGTACTAAATTACAAACAGAAGGATTTGTTACAAATTTTCATCCTATGCCATCTGGCGGTCATGATAGTGAAAGATTTATTGTTAACGGAGTAGAATTTGAATATTCAGATTTTGAAATATCTGGATTTGGATACAATAATGCAAAGTCACATGGAGGAGCAATAGACGAAACTAAATATGTAAGGATAAATTATATTAAAGAAAAAAAAATAAATCTAATTCTGAAATTAGAAATAAGAAAGTAAAAAAAATAATCTGCTCGGAGGCTGTCTACCTCATAACAAGAATAATAAGAATATAAGAATGGGTATGAAGTTGGGAGACTTCGCAGAGCAAATACTCAAAAATATTGAATTTAAAATTCCAATTATCCACAATCTTGTCATTTCGACGAAAGGAGAAATCTTCGCGAGAAACTCCATAAAGTATATCGCATTAAAATAAAAAATACATAAGAAAAATCTTTAATTAATATGTTTTAACTTTATCGAAAAATAAATTAGATGCAATTACAAGGAGGTTATCATACTTATTACATATACATAATAACAAATAAATCTAAAACAGTCTTTTATACTGGAGTTACAAATAATTTGAAAATTCGTTTAAGTCAACATACAGAAAACAATGCAAATGGAAACAAAACTTTTGCATCAAGGTATAATGTTACTTTTTTACTATATTATGAAAAGTTTGCTTGGATTCAAGAAGCAATTGCTCGTGAAAAAGAAGTAAAAGACTGGCGTAGGGAAAAGAAAATCGAATTGATAAAAACGATTAACCCAAATTTGGATTTTTTGAATTATTTATTTGCATGATTTCATAAGCAGATCTCAGGGTAACATTTCCTCTCTTTGTAGAGTTTCTTGCGAAGATTTCTCCTTTCGTCGAAATGACAAGATTACATATAAATTGAATCTTAATATTTTGGGCGTGCCCCTCTGGGTTGGGCTATTTGCTATATCTTTTATTCCGTCCCGATAGCTATCGGGACACTTCAAAAAGGATACTGCTGCTATCCCTCACGTAGCCCCTTTTACGTAATAAAAAAATAAAACAATTAAAAATTTGTAAGTTTTATTTTGATATTTTCGCGAGACATTTAGCGTTTGTAGGACTAAATATATTAGAACTAATAATCTAAAGACTCAATAAAAAGATCAATGAAAAAATATTTATTACTGATTAGTATCCTAATTCTAGTTTCTTGCAAGAAGATGGAAAATGGTAAAAATAATAATACAGGATATGCAATTCCACAAAAAGAAGAGAATACAACCAATAAAACAATTTCTGAGGAGAATACAGATCTAGAAGATAAACAAAATATAGGAGTACCTAAAGAGAGTAGAATAATCAAATCTAAATTTGATACAAAATTACTTTTTGGTATTTGGACTAGCGACCCTGAAGGTCCACATGCTGATTTTGATTTAAGCAAAAAATCCTTTTATGTTGTAGATTACGATGGAGATGGAGACATGCTTTACTTTATAAATGAGGATTCAATTAAAGTATACTATGATGATTTTGTAAGTGTTGGAATCATTCAAGATGTGACAAGAGATACCTTAAAAATAGATTGGGATAAAAATGGAATAACTGTTTATTCCAAATGGAAAGGATAATAGTTAGTACAGATTAAAAACATACATCATTATAATTATTAAACCTTAAACCAAAACCTAAAAAATGAAATTTGAATTCAACAATTTTTATCACAGCAACAAAAAATATTCACACGTATTTTGTTTATTATTCTTCTTGCTGTTTTTTAATTGCAAAACAAAAGAGAGTAATATTCAAAAAAAATATAATACTACTACAGCAGATACCATAGCATCGCAAAGTGATGATTCAACAGATCATAGTAGTGAAGATGAAATTGCTGAGAGAAAAAAATATATAGCTTTTTTAACTGATTTCTTAAATCAAAATGCATCTAAACAATCCATTGATACCTTAAATAACAGAGTAGAGGGTGCAATGGAAATATATGCTAATCATAATGCTCTTAAAGATTCAGATTTTGTAGATATAAACGACAAGTTGGTCAGTTTTATCGAAGCGAAAAATGATTTAAAAATGCCTGAAAGTTTTTATACTGCAGGATTAATGGAATCGTATGGATATTTTAGTATTGCCGACGGACACCCTATAAATCATTTTAAAAAAGGGGCAAAATTAGGGAATGTAAATTGTGTAAAATATTTAGCGATAATCTATTTTGAACGAATTTTAGTTAAACACAATGCAACAGAATTATGTGACCCTGTTTGTTTGTCTCATCGAGGCAGAAATTATATTGAAGAGTCTCATTTAGCAAGTTTAAATAAAAAAGACATCTTAGGATTTACTTCTGTTTCGGATAATGTTTTATTAAAAATAATCAGTGATCATATCAACGCAAAAATGTCTGATGAAGAAATATTAAATTACGTTATACACTTACGAACACATCGCAATCCTATTTTTAATTTGAGTGACATACAAATTAAAGAAGCTTTAAATAATTACAAAGCTGATTCAAAAGCGTACCAAGGCAGTAAAAGTAACGAAGCGTTTAGGACTATCTTAGACAATAATTCGAATATCGATATTAGTGATATTGCCGAATTGTACACTTTCAATTACCCTGCTTACGAAAATGATGCTGTATTTTTATTTTGGATTACATTAGATTTTGAGAAAAAAGGGATAGAAACGTATAATCAATTCATGGAGGAATATGATTTACAAGAAAAGTATGGAATTGTCGATCTAGGATCTCGAGAATTAATTAACGGTATATTAAAATATTTTATCAATCTCGGAGATACCAAAAGCGAAGAATTATTAAAAGAATATGCTAGTATTAATGATTCAAAATAAATAGGGATAAGTAGTCATTAAAAAGAATATAAATAATCGCATCAATGAAAAAGTATTTTATCTAAGTTTTTTATTCGATTCCATCGCAATACGTGGATAATCTAACTTATGTTGAAATGGCAAGATTGTGAATAAATTGGACTGTTTTAGCTCTTCTGAATCAGAATTTTTGCTTTGTTTTATACTTGTTTTTTTGTGCGAAAGCACGTCACTTCTGTTTTTTACGCTTAGTTAAACCTAAAAAATATTCAATAATTATAGGTGTTATTTTATATTTTAGCACAAGTATAGGCTCAATATTTATCAGATAGAATTGCCAAAAACAATATTAATTTAGAACAGTTTCATAAAATTAGCCTTTAGTAATAAGTGAATATGGAATTAAGAAAAGAAATAGAAGCACAATTTGACATTGCCGAAAAACGGTATCCAGAAATATTAAAATCTATTATAGATTATGCTGAATTTTGTGATGAAAATGGAGATGAAGGGAATATTGAGTATGAAAAACTTGAAAATAGACTTCATAAATTGACTAGAAAAGATATTTCTAAATTTAATCTTTGGGAATGGTGGGAAGAAGAAGGAGCTGAGGTCTTAGCATTCAGAATTGCATTGCCTAATCCTATAAGAGTAGATAATGTTACCAAAGAGGAACTTTCAGAAATTGTTCGCAATCGAATTGAATGCAATAAAGAATGTAAATTAAAAAATGACATTGAAGGGCAGAGTTTTAATGAACAGTTTCGTTTTTACATGGATCAGTATTATCATGAGTTTTTAAAAATAAATTTTAAGACTTACGATTACAAAAGAATATTTGGGCAACAAAAAGACAAGAATAAAAAAGTGTTTTGGTTTACTAATGCTGAAAAAATTGACAAACTTTGGAATGAAGGAAAAAGATAAGACTTAATAAATCATAATAAAAACACTGGATTTAGAAACATGAAGATTAGAATTTTAATAATTATTGCAATCGCTTTTATTTCTTGTAAAAACGAAGAAAAAAAACAAAATGTAAAAGTTGCAATTGAAAAAACGGATACAATCCATAAGGTAGAAAAGAAAGAAACCAATAATTCTGATACAATTGTAGTTTCTAAAAAGCATAAAACAAATAAGATTACTTGCGATTTAGATGGAGATGGATTGAATGAAACGGTTGAAATTGTAAGAAGTATCAAAAGCGATAAAAGTGGTTTAAGAATCACATTCGGGAACGGAAATAGAACAGATTATCTGGGATTGGGAAACAATGTTCTAGAACAAGGTTTTGATGAGATTGATTGGGCTGGAATATTTGAAAAAGCACCTAAAAATGAAATATACTGGAACAATGTAAATGAGGATGGTGAAATAATGACTGACGAAGAAGTAAATGAAGCCGACAAAATAAAATTAGTAAATGATGGAATATTTATTCACGCAGAAGAAAGTTGCGGTGGTGGGGTAATTTATTTAAAGAATGGAAAATATGAATGGATTCAACAAGAATAAATTAGCAACTTCTATTTTTTACAAACATATCTTTCCAAGAAAGGAAGGGGCTTGGCAAGAGATTTTGTAAAACAAAGCAAGTTTTTAACAATCATTTATCACTTCTAACCTAATCTAACCTTCATTTTTAATTCGTAATTTCGACAAATTAAAATAAAACATTAAAATGAAATTGCAAATACGAATTCTGGTTTACTCCTTACTATTTTTTACTTACAGTTTATCAACTTCACTTTTTCTAGAATTGGGTGAGAAATTAAAAGATCATAGGTTTATAACTTTGGGTTGTGGTTTTCTTCTAATCAACCTGATTTTTTCTTTTTTGGTACTAAAGTGGACTCCTTTGTTTAATATAGTATGCTCTGCTATTATTGCTTCTTTGGCTTTATACTTAGCATTGCAGATTGGCGATTTACACTTTTTTCGAAAATTTGATGCACAAGGCATTAAAACAGCATTAATGACTAACGCTATTTTGTCGGTTCTTTTTTGGGAAATTGCTTACCAAATAAAGATGAAGAAACAGTCCTAATTGTTATCACAATAGTAATTATGAAGTTTTCCTAGTTCAAATGATTCTCAGGACTTAGTATTTACTTTGGATCAGATAAGAAACTTTAAATTTATTCAAATAATAGGTGAAATGGAAATCTAACGTTTTTAAAACAAACTTTTTATACTAAAAAAAATAAACAAATAATGAAGAAGCAAATTTTAATTAATTTAGTATTATTAATAAGTTCAATATTTACAATAAATGCTCAAATTGTTGATACAGGCGATAAAGTAGGAATTGGTACAGCATCCCCTACATATAAACTTGATATTCAGGGGGCAGGAATGAACGCAGGTATACATCTAAGTAAAACTGATGGAGTTACATCTTCTTGGTACTTGCATCCGGGGCGATTAGGTAATGGTGAATTTTCTATTGGCGATGACATGCTATATAGGCTAGTAATAAATAATCAAGGTAATATCGGTATAGGGACAATTTCTCCAAGTTATAAACTTGATGTTGTAGGAACAATACGAGCAAGAGAAATTAAAGTAGATCTTAATGGCGCTGATTTTGTTTTTGAAGAAACTTATAAATTAATGCCATTAAGTGAGTTAGAGAAATTTGTTAAAAATAAAAAGCATTTGCCTGAAATACAATCTGCAAATGAAATGGAGGAAAACGGAACAGATTTGGGAGTACTAACTTCTAAGTTACTACAAAAAATTGAAGAATTGACATTGTACACAATCGATCAGAATAAGAAAATTATAGAATTGGAAAAACAGAATGAAACTATTGACGAATTGAAACAAATTTTAAAATTGCAAAATGAAAAAATAGAAAAGATAAAATCGAATTTAAAGTGATGACTTATGGCTCCTGAAGTTCTAGTGTTAGTAATAAATTTGGTTAAAACTTTTTATAAATAGTAAATGCTCTAATCTAACCAAGTTCTTATAGCTATCGCGGAGGAGGTTATTCTGAAATTGAAAGTTTCTGCTTCTTAAATTTAAAATAAAGTAACTACTTATCTGAATTAATCTAAAACAGATATCTTTGCATCTTTAAATTAATACTGATGCAAAAAATTACAATACTCTTTACAATACTTTTTTTAGCACTTTCTTCATGTGGTGTAAAAAACACTCAATCGATGTTGAGTGATGGAAATTATGATGGAGCAATAGATCGTGCGGTCGAAGGATTAAGAACCAAAAAAGATTCTAAGGGTAGGCAAGACTATGTTTACTTGCTTGAAGAAGCTTTTGCAAAGGCAAAAGATAGAGACTTACGAAGTCTTGATATGATGTCAAGAGAATCAAATCCGGCTAATATTGAACGTGTTTATAATACTTATATACAGTTAAACAACCGTCAGGAAAAAATAAGACCTTTGTTGCCACTGCAATTATTAAAACAAGGAAAGAATGCTTATTTCCCATTTGATAATTATTCTGAGCAGATTGTGAGCAGCAGAAATGCACTATCAAAATATTTATATGAAAATGCTTCGGCTCTTTTAAAATCTAAAAACAAATTAGATTTTAGAAAAGCATATGATGATTTCGCTTACTTGGAAAGTATTAATCCAGGTTATAAGAATGTAAAAAAGCTTATGGATGAAGCCTTGTTTAAAGGAACTGATTTTGTAAATGTATATGCTAAGAATGAAACCAATATGGTTATTCCGAAGCGACTTCAAGATGATTTATTAGATTTTAGTACTTACGGATTGAACGATAAATGGACTGTTTATCATAGCAACAAGCAAAAAAATGTTGCTTACGATTATAGTTTAATCTTAAATTTTAGAGAGATACTTATTTCGCCAGAGCAAATTAAAGAAAAAGAGTTTATTAAAGAAAAACAGGTTAAAGACGGTGTAAGAACACTTTTGGATAGTAGAGGTAAGCCAGTTAAAGATAGTTTAGGTCGAGAAATAAAAGTAGATAATTTTAGAACGCTTCGAGCAAATATATATGAGTTTAAACAATTCAAATCTTGTCAGGTAACAGCAAAAGTGGATTATGTTGACTTAAAAACAAATCAGCTAATGCAATCATTTCCTGTAACGAGCGAGTTTATTTTTGATTATGTTTATGCAACCTACAAAGGAGATAAAAGTGCTTGTGAGGATAGTTATATGTCTTACTTTAATAAACGCGCTGTGCCATTTCCTAACAATGAGCAAATGGTTTATGATACTGGTGAAGATTTAAAAGCCAAGCTTAAAGATATCATTATCCGAAATAGATTTAGAGGATAATATAAAAACCAACTATAAACAAAAACGGCTGTATTTAATAATACAGCCGTTTTTTATTTCATGAAATGAATTACTTTTTAGTATCCAAAACTTCTTCAAGAACATTTGCTTCAGTTCCATTCGGGAATGTTACTTTTATTTTTTGAGCAATAGTTGGAGCAATTTGTGTAATCACCTTTTTATTATACGACTCACCTTTTTTAATATTCCAACCGTAAAAAATAGCTGGTACATGAGTGTCATAAGAATAAGGTGTTCCATGAGAAGTTCCTGTTCCTTGATATTCGATATAACCTGGTTTATCTAATATAATTAAATCTCCGTTTTGAGTTACATCATATCCTTTTACAATAAAGTTTAAATAGTAATCATTACCTGTAGCATTTAAGATTTCTTCTTCAGTATATACTCTTTTCACATGATCTTGAGCCATTAAGTAGTCTTTGAAGGCTTGTTTTACTTTTACTAAATCCAATCCTTTCTTTTTGATTCTTTCTTTATTAAAGAACAAGTTAAAGCTTGAATAGTTTAAAACTAAATCTTCACCAAAAGTTTTTACTGAAAAATCGGTTAGGTTTTTACGAGTGTCTTTAGGACTAACATTATTTACGTTGTATTTATTGTCTTTAAGATAATTTACATTTTCTGCTCCAGCATGATCTGCTGTTAAGAAAAGTAGGTAGTTGTCTTTACCAACAGTTTTATCTAGGTAAGCTAGAAAGTCTGCAATAGTTTGGTCTAAACGTAAATAAGTATCTTGTAGTTCCATAGATCGTGGGCCTAATAAATGTCCAACGTAATCTGTAGAAGAAAAACTAACTGTTAAGAAGTCAGTAATGTTATCCTTTCCTAACTCTTCTTTTTCGATTGCTTTTTTAGCAAATTCAGCTAATAAGTCATTTCCAAAAGGAGTAGAGCGAATAACTCCAGCGTCATTTTTATCATACATATCTTTTAAGTTGTATGGGAAAACTGGTGCTGTACTATTGTATAATTTTCCTTCGTATGGGTTGTTGTCTGGTAAGCTCTCGTTGTAAGTAGCAAGAGGTTTGTATAAATCCCAACCTTTGTTTATGTATGGTAAATAATGTTTTTCGCTATTAAATTGTGTAACCCATTCTGGTAATTTATCTCCGTAAAAAGTACTAGAAATAAAAGCTCCTGTTTTACTATACCAAAATGCCCAATTTGCAAAGTGTCCTGCTGGTAAAATTGCTCCACGATCTTTAAGACTTACTCCAATTACTTTTCCTTGAAAATTGGTTGACATTCTTAGCTCATCAGTAATGGTTGTGCTTAATAAGTTCTTTGGAGACATTGCGCCTTCTTCTTTTGTACCATCACCTACAGTTGCTACTCCAGCATCATCAGTGCAATACATTTGCTTTCCTAATTTTCGGCTAAACCATTCGTTACTTACAATTCCATGTGTAGCAGGAGTTGTCCCTGTGTAAATAGAGGCATGACCTGGTGCAGTGTAAGTAGGCATATAATTGTAATGCATGTTTTGAAACGTGTATCCATTATTAATAAGCCTTTTGAAACCATTTGCAGTAAAGTCATCTGAAAAACGATAGAGGTATTCCATCTTCATTTGATCCACAACAATTCCAACTACTAGTTTTGGGCGTTCTTGTGCATTTATTTGGGTAACGAATACGAATGCTAAAAATAAAATAAGTTTTTTCATTGTTTTAATATCTAATTTTAAACAAAAATACTGATTCAAATTCAAAAAGAATTCAGAATTGAGATTGAATGCGCAAAAATCATTTTACTTTAACATAACTACATAAAAAAAAATCCTAAGTGTGAGCTTAGGATTTTTTGTTTTTACCGAAATTGAATTTTACTTTTTCGACTACTTGTATTTTTGGAGTAGATTTACTGTTGTTCTTTTTGAAAGGTTTTTTTGCAGCAGCTCCAGATTTATTAGATGGTGCTTGATCTCCTCTTGATCTTTCCTCATCTTTTGATTTGGCTTTAAACTCTGGTCTTTCCTTTGTACTACCTTTAGCAGGTATTTCTGCTTTGTGTTTTGCTAAAACATCATTAGGGTTTTTAGGATTTTCTTTTGTTCCTCTTAAATGAATTACTAATCCGTTTAAGAAGTTACGCAATACCTGATCCCCACACTCCATATAGTTTTCATGGTCTTCGGCTCTAAAAAAAGCACCCAACTCTGATTTTGAAATTCTAAAATCTACCAATTCTAATATTTCAACTATTTGGTCGTCACGGAGCATTAAGGCTACGCGTAGTTTTTTTAGGATATCGTTATTTGTCATCGTTTAATTTTTTACAAAGGTACGTTTTAAAAGTAATTGAATAGTCACTTTCCTTGTACTGAAATTGTGATTAATACAAGATAACTCCAGTTCCATTGCCTTCGGCATATTTTATTACTCCATTTTGTATAATAACGCCACTAGCAATGTCTTTTTCTAATAGCAAGGGACCATCCATATCGACATAATCGAGTTCTGGTAATAAATGTGCAATAGCCGAAATTCCTACGGTAGATTCGGTCATACAACCTATCATTGTTTTTAGTCCCAATTGTTTTGCCTCATGAAGCATTCGGCGCCCAGGAGTAGTACCGCCACATTTCATTAATTTTATATTTACACCGTGAAAATGATTATGACATTTGGCGATATCACTTTCGATGATACAGCTTTCATCGGCTACGATAGGCAAAACGGAATGTTTAAAAACTTCTCGATGTCCTTCCCAGTCATCTGCTTTGAGTGGTTGTTCTAGAAATTCGACTCCAAGTTTTTTTAATTCGATAGCATTTTTGATTGTCTCATCAACGCTCCATCCGCAATTGGCATCAATTCTAAAAATGGCATCACTGTGTTTTCTTAATTCAGTTACAATGGCAATGTCTTCGGGGGTTCCTAATTTTATTTTATAAATTGGCCATGGCAATTCTTTTACTTTTGAAGCCATTTTTTCAATAGAATCAATTCCAATAGTGTAATTGGTCAATGGATTATTTTGAATAGAATAATTCCACAACTGATATAATTTGACACCTTTTTTTCTAGCATACCAGTCATTGTAGGCATTATCTAAGGCACATAATGCAAATTTATTCTCTTGTAATAATGGATTTATTTTTGCCCAAAATTCTTCAGGTGTTTCATTTTCGACCGCTTCTACTATTGGGCGAATTTTTTCAATATCATTTTCTAGTATTGGGATAGTAATATTATAATACGGATTGGATGTTGCTTCACCAAAACCGGAATAGCCATCTTTTTTTAATTCGACAATTACTGTAGGTTGAAAATCTATTGTTTTTCTTGAAATCCTAAAGGTGTGTTTTAATTTTAAATTGTATGCTCTGATAATTAATTGCATAGCTGCCGTTTTTGTATTTTAAATTTAAAAGCAATATTTTAGCTAAAAATATGAATTTGATGAATACTAATGCAGAAAAAATAAGTTTACTTTTAGAGCTAATATCTTTCTCAACTGTCGATGGAGAATTGCATAAGAGAGAGTTGGATTTTTTGTCAATGGTTGCTCACGAATTGAATATAGATAGAGCAACTTTTCAAGATTTGTTTCATCAAGAAGTCCCTCCATTAGTTATCAAATCGGAATTTCAGCGCATTCAGCAATTTTATAGATTGGCTTTAATTATGCATTGCGACGGTGTATTGCATACTAAAGAAGCAACTGCAATACAACAAATAGCTATTGATATGGGATTAAATCCTATAGCAACTAAACGTATTCTTAACTTAATGAAGAATGCACCAAACGCAATGATTGACCCTGAGGTATTATTGAAAATTTTTCAGGAACAACACAATTAAGGTAATTGTTCTTGGAGTTTTTTAATGTCGTCACGCAATTTTGCAGCTTGAAGAAAGTCTAGTTCTTTGGCAGCTTTTTCCATTGATTTTCGTTTTTCTCGAATCAGTTTCTCTAATTCTGCTTTAGAGTGGTAGGCTGTTTCTGGCTCGGCTGCTTCGCTTAACGTATGACCCAATTCATATTCTACCAATGGATTTTTGGTAAAAGCACTGTCAATCTTCTTATTTAATGCTTGCGGAACTTGGTTGTGTTCTAGGTTAAAATTCATTTGTTTTGTACGGCGATAATCGGTCTCGTCAATGGTTTTTTGCATACTTGCTGTAATTTTATCAGCATACATAATTGCTTTTCCGTTGATGTTTCTCGCTGCACGACCAATCGTTTGTGTTAATGATCTATGACTACGTAAAAAACCTTCTTTGTCTGCATCAAGAATAGCTACTAGTGAAACTTCGGGTAAATCCAAACCTTCACGAAGTAAGTTTACTCCAATTAGGACATCAAAAATCCCTTTTCGTAAATCTTGCATAATTTCGATACGTTCCAGCGTATCTACATCAGAGTGAATATAACGACAACGAATACTAACTTTTGTTAGATATTTGGCTAATTCTTCAGCCATTCTTTTAGTTAAAGTGGTAACTAGAACACGTTCGTCTAATTCACATCGTATCTGAATTTCTTCAATTAAATCATCAATTTGATTTAAACTCGGACGTACTTCGATAATTGGATCTAATAATCCAGTTGGACGAATTACTTGTTCTACATATACACCATCTGTTTTTTGTAATTCATAATCTGCCGGAGTAGCCGAAACATAAATTACTTGGTTTTGCATGGCTTCAAATTCTTCAAACTTTAAAGGTCTATTATCCATTGCAGCAGGTAAACGGAAACCATATTCAACAAGGTTTTCTTTACGGCTTCGATCTCCTCCGTACATAGCATGTACTTGAGATAATGTTACGTGACTTTCGTCAACCACCATAAGATAATCATCTGGGAAATAATCAAGCAAACAGAACGGTCTTGTTCCTGCTTCTCTTCCATCAAGATAGCGAGAATAATTTTCGATACCAGAGCAATAACCTAGTTCACGAATCATCTCTAAATCAAAATTGGTACGTTCTTCTAGTCGTTTGGCTTCTAGATGTTTTCCTATTTCTTTAAAATAGTCTACTTGTTTTACCAAGTCTTGCTGTATTTGCCATATCGCTCCTTGTAGTACATCTGGTGATGTCACAAACATATTAGCTGGGTAAATAGTAAGTTTATTAAATTTCTCGATTACCTGAGAGGTCTTTATATCAAAGGATTCAATTTCTTCAATTTCATCTCCAAAAAAATGAATTCGATATCCATCATCTGCATAGCTAGGGTAAACCTCAACAGTATCTCCTTTTATTCTAAAGCTTCCAGGAATAAAATCGGCTTCGGTTCTAGAATATAAACTTTGTACCAGACTATGTAATAGTTTGGTTCTCGAAATAACCTGATCTCGCTCTATTGCGATAACATTCTTCTGAAATTCTACAGGATTTCCAATACCATATAAACAAGAAACGGAAGCTACGACTAATATATCACGTCGTCCAGAGAGTAGGGATGAGGTTGTACTCAAACGCATTTTTTCCAACTCTTCATTAATAGATAAATCCTTTTCAATAAAAACTCCAGTTACTGGCATAAAAGCTTCTGGCTGATAGTAATCATAGTATGAAACGAAATACTCTACTGCATTGTTTGGGAAAAACTGTTTGAATTCTGAATATAATTGTGCTGCTAATGTTTTATTGTGTGCCAATACCAAAGTTGGTCTTTGCACTTCTTGAATAACGTTAGCAACTGTAAATGTTTTTCCAGAACCGGTTACCCCAAGTAAGGTTTGGTATTTTTCACCATCAATTATACCTTGGGTTAATTTTTCAATTGCTTGCGGTTGATCTCCTTTTGGACTGTAATCTGAGGCTACTTGAAAATTCATTTATATATATTAGAATTGTTGGGATGTAAAGTTACAAAGTAAAAATCTAAAATTTTGATTCTTGTTTTGAACTTCTGATTTTTATTGTTTTAAAAAATCGACAATCAGTTTATTTACTTTTTCGGATTGATCAATACTTAAAAAATGGCCTGCATTTTTTATAGTTTCTGTTTTATTATTCTTTAAAAGTGTTTCAGCTCGTTTTATGCTTTCATCAGAGTTAATGACATCATGATCGCCAATGAGAACCATAACAGGAATGGTTATTTTTTTTAAATCTTCATCTGAAAAAGGTTGCATCTGCAAAAAACTGGTATTTGATTTCGAATATTTGTTGGCTAAATAGAATTGCTTTTTATAAATAGGATTTATTTTTTCGGGATAATAAGAAAAGGTTTCTAAGGTCTTTTTGAATTTGTTTTCATTTGGAAAAATCTTTAAAAAGAATGCGGATGACGCTTTTCTCATTTTATCAATATTCTTAAATGTTTGTGCAGGGCTTAGTAATACCAATTTATTGATTTTACTTTCTTTTTGGATTGCCATTAATGTCGCTATCCAACCACCTCGGGATGCACCAATTACACTGAAGTTTTTTAGATTATAATGATTGAAAATTTCATTGTACCAAATAACTATTTCCTCACTTGTAAGCGATTTTTTTGGAGATTGCGATTTTCCAGCTTCCATTAAAAAATCTATTGCATAAACGCGATGGTTCTTTGTTAATGCTTTTATATTAGGAAACCACATGGTTGAGCTGGCATCCATTCCGTGAAGTAATACCAAGTCGGCACCCTCTTTTGGACCTGCAATAATTATATGTGCTGTACCATAAGAAGTGGTTATGTTTTCTTCTTGATAAGGAATGTTCCAAAGTTTTAATGCAGCATTATAAGAATTGATGTATTTTGTTTTTTCGCTTTTAGTTTTAAAAACATAATCGTCAATCTTTTTTTCTTTTGTGGCACTACAACCTACGAGCAAAATAACGGTGATAACTTTTAAAAATAATTTCTGCATAGGAGCTAAGTTCAATTACTTTTAAAAGTACTAAAAAGAGACTAACTAAAGTATCAGTTTTTTAGTTATATCTAACATAATTACAATGTTTTAAGTGGTGTTTCAGTGATTGGATTGCTAATGCAATTTAAAGATCACTTTTAAAACTCCATTTTGCTTGCTGTGCTTCGGTAAGAAATGACCAAGCTACGATACGACTTGTTTTTTGACCTTGTGCCATGTCGATAGTTTTTACAACTGAAGCATTAACTTTGTTTAATGTTTTGTAGATACTTGATAGATTTTCTTTTTTAGAGACTAGTGTAGTAAACCATAAACATTGCATTGGATATTTGACACTCTCGTAAATCATTTGTGTTATAAATCCAATTTCTCCCCCATCGCACCATAATTCGGCATTGTGACCTCCGAAGTTTAAAACGGGTGTTGCTTTTTTATTTGCTTTAGGGTCTAGGTTTGTTACTTTTCGAACAGCACTTTTATTTGCTTCTTCTGGAGAAGAATGAAATGGAGGATTGCAAATTGTGAATGCAAATCTATCTTCTGGCGTAATTATATTTTTGAATATAAAACGTGACTCTGTTTGCTGTTGTAAACTGATAGCGTCAATTAATCTCGGATTGGCTTCGATAATCTTACTGCAATTTTCGATTGCTTTTTCATCGATATCTGTTCCTACGAAACTCCATCCATAGGATGCATTTCCTAAAATAGGATAAATACAATTGGCACCAACTCCAATATCTAAACCTAAAACTCCTTCGCCTTGTGGAATAACTCCATTATTTGTTGTTGCCAATAAATCGGCTAGGTAATGAATGTAATCGGCTCTTCCAGGAATTGGAGGGCAAAGATAATTTTTGGGGATGTCCCAATTTTGTATGTCGTAATAATGAACTAATAAAGCTTTATTAAGAGCTTTTACTGCGTCGGGATTACTAAAATCAATTGTTTCGATTCCATGCTCGTTTATTGCCACGTGTTTTTTTAATTCGGAACAATCAGCGATTAGTTGTTCAAAATCATAACGCGAACGATGCGGGTTTCTAGAATGTAGACTTGTTTTCTCGGAGTTATTTATAGCTTTCATTATTCTTAATTTCCGTGCAAAGGTACACATTCCTAATTTGGAAATAAGTTATATTAGTATTATGAAATTATTTGGTTTAGCCCCGATTGAGCTGGTATCCTTTTTGGGCTTTTTTTGCCAAAAAAGATTGAGGCGAAAGCGGGAATTAGCTCCTGAAAAAGGGACTAATCAAAGCATTCCATCATTAATAAATCACCATCTGTATGAGTAATTGTAATGAGCCCATCTTTGGACACAGCATTGCTACTACTGGTTCTGTAGCCTATTGTAAGCGTATCATCATGCAAAGGGTATACTAAATTATCTGAAAAAATACCGTTTACAACTCCAATTGGAATAAGTGAAATTGGGGTGTTGGCAGTATACCATTTTTCGAATTTTTTGGGTAATAAAAATATTTTGGAATGGTCGTCGAGAATTACAATCTTTAACAAATTTCGGTAGCGAACAATGTTGGTTAGATTTGTAATGGTGTGATCGGCTCTTTTTCCGGTTGCCCAAATTACATTTACAGCTGGTATTTTTCGTTCGATTAAATAATCAAATGCTTTTTCTAAATCGGTTTTGTCTTGATCTGGAGTATGTACAATTTCGATTGGGTATTGTGTGGTTTTGTATATTTCGGGGTCGAATCCATGATCAAAATCACCTAGTAACACATCGACTTTTATACCTAAATCGACTACACGTTCAATAGCAGAATCTAATACAATTACCAAAGGGGACCATTCTAATAATTGTCCTAATAATTCAGAATTACAGGCAGCTCCGTTGGCTATGATTAATGCAGGTTCTTGGTCGTCGCGTACGATATGGTGTGAGGACATTTATATTCTAGATTTAAAATGTGCCGTAAATGTACGAAAGTATATTCTTTGGGTAAATAGGAATCGTTTTTAATATCATTAAGAGATTAAGAGAAGTAAAGTGTTTGTTTTCTCTTAGATTATAAAGATTTAGAGATGAGGTTTTCCATATAAGTCATAAAAGGAAATATACGTTTTTTAAGTGCTTGGCTTCTATAACTTATATGGTGGATTTTTATGCAACAGAATCTGAATGCTAATTTTATATTTTAATTTATTTGGTTGTTTTGAATGCTGTTGCGTCTACTTCTATTAACATTCCGTCAATGGCTAATCTTGGAACTGGAATTAGTGTGCTAGCAGGGAATGGTTTGTTTTTCCATATTTTGCTAATTTCTTCATTCCAAATTTTTAGTTTTTCTTGATTATGGTCTACAATTAGAATGGTGATTTTCATGATATTCTCTGGTTTCAGCTTATAGCTGTCTAACACCGTAACTATATTTTTTAATGCTGTTTGTGTTTGTTCTCTAAAATTTGAACTTAGTGTATGTTCTTTACCCAATCCACCACTTTGTCCTGATATGAAAACAAGTTCGCCTGGTGTTTTGACTGAGGATGCATGACTAAAACCATAAGGAGTAGGATCGAATAGAGGTTCTGGATTTTTAAAAGTTTGTGCTTTTGCATTAAATGCAAATAGGGAGAATAAGGTGAGAAGTAAATGTTTCATGTCTTTAAAATTTTGAATTAATTATTTGCAAAGTTTATCTAATTCTAATCTTTATACATGTACATATGTTGAGAGTTGGTCGTTTTTTAAGATTTGATATAAAAAAAAATGCTCTCAATTACGAGAGCATTTTCAGAATATTAATTTTTTTGTTTTATCGGAATCCAAATTTCTTCTTCAGAGGTTGGATCTTCATGTTTGTACTTTTCGCCCATTACAGCAAAATGGGGTCTATTTTCTAATAAGTATTCTGACTTAGGCAACCAATCAGTAAAAATATACTGATATGTTTTATTTCCGTTGCTTGCAGGACCTTTATGAATAAAAACGGCATACTGTCCAGTCGGGATTACTATAGTTTCCATATCTGTAGGAACGGAAAGAAAATCGTTTACTTCTATGCCTGCCCATTTTTCGAATTCATTATTTAGGTTGAAATTGGCAAAATGAGACTCTGGATATACTTCTATAGAATATAGCTCTGAACCGATATTGTTTTTTATTTCTTTTCGGTTTGGCATAAAACCTTGCCAAAGTTCTTTTGTTCTATTGTTAGTAAATGAGGTCGTGATTCGTTTTCCAATAATTTTTTTTTCGACTAAATTTTCTATTCTTGGGATCATATAGATATTATTCGATAGTGTATTTTTTAGTTTCTATTTCTCCCAGAGAGAAATATCCTAAAGGATAGTCATTTACATTTGTCGTATTTATAACATTACCTCTTACTGTAGCTGGAGGAGATTGAAATGGTCCACCACTATTATCACCAGCAATACTTATTAAGATATTCATATAATTATAATAACTCTTAGAGATACCAATATGACTTATTTCAACTTTGTCGCCGGGTTTTAAATCATCGTTATTTGAAGAGCTGAAAAACTCATTTCCGTTAAAGAATCGATCTTCAACAGCTGAATAGCTTGACAGTACTTTATTAGAGTAAGTATAATGATATAAGTAATAATTTGTTTCGTTAGCAGGATCGTTATAATATGCTTTTACTTCAACTTCGTCTTTTGTAATACCACCATCATTTTTTTGTTCTATTCTTGTAATTGGCGCCACAGATTTTAAGGTTTCGGTCGCCGTATAGGTATTTCCTCCAGTGATAATGGTTAAGACATAGGTTTCGTTAATTACAGGTTCAAAATTGGTACAAACGTATTGTCCCGTTTTAGGAACTTCTATAAAAGTAAATTCTTTGTTAGTACTGTTTTTTATAGACACTGTAGCTCCTGAAACAACTGGAATTACGTGATTGTAATAATCAGTTGTTGTCGTTAATTTTATCATTTGTTGGTTTCCTGTTGTTCCTTTGGCCCAATTAATAACAGCTTCTACTACTAATTTAGGTGGGTCCGTTTTTAAGTCAACTTCAACAACTTCTTCGCAACTAGTAGCAAACAATGCTGACATAAATAAGATTAATATATTTATTTTTTTCATTTGAATATATTTTTATTTCTCTTGAGAGAAGTGAATTAAAATTTAAAATTATAGCTAACCGCTGGTACCATTCCAAAAATAGATGTTTTTACAGCTTCATTGTATCCTGTATCTTCGTTTTGTCTAAAATTGATCGATGCAGCATTTTGTCTGTTGTAAAGATTATAGATACTAAAAACCCATTCTCCTTTCCAATTTCTGTTTTTGTTTGATCTTGGAGTTAATGTTGCCGAAATATCTAAGTGGTGATAAGCTGGTAATCTGTTTTCATTTCGTAAACCATAATTAGGAACTTTAACACCAAGATATTCGTAATAACTATTTGGGTAGGTTACCGGTTGTCCTGATTGTAATGCAAAGTTAGCACCAAATGACCATTTTTCGTTTAGTGCATACGCAGCTGTTACAGCTAAATTATGTAGTTTATCATAAACTGAATTATACCATTGTCCGTTATTAATTCCTGTTTCTTCAGGAGTTCTTCCTGGAGTTTGTTGTTCAGATTTTGATAACGTATAAGAAACCCATCCAGTTAATTTTCCTGTGTTCTTTTTAAGCATTAATTCAATACCATAAGAACGCATGCGTCCATTTAAAAGTACTTGCTCGATAGCATCATTTGCTATTAAGTCAGCACCATCAATATAGTCAAGTCTGTTTTTGATTTTTTTATAGTAGGTTTCAGCTTCTAATGAGTAATCGCCATCTTGGAAGTTTCTGAAATAACCTAAAGCTACCTGATCTGCAAGTTGAGGTTTGATAAACTGATCGCTTGGCATCCATACATCAAGAGGTGTAGGGGATGAGGTGTTTGAGATTAATTGTAAGTACTGTGCCATTCTGTTATAACTAGCCTTAACAGCTTGGTTTTCGTCAATTTGATATCCGATAGAAAAGCGAGGTTCTATATTGTTATAATCATAGATAGATTTGTTCTTGCCATATTGTTTCGTTCCTATAGGCGTAGCCTTTTCGTAAATTTGTCGAACTGGGTCAAAAACAACAGGATTGTTATTTTCATATAGGTTTACTGTCGAAGAACCTAAACGAGAAAACATACTAAAACGAAGTCCGTATGAAAGGGTTAACTTTTTAGCGATTTGATTTTCTGCTTCAATGTAAACGGCAGGCTCAAATGCGTATTTTTTGTCTAATTGCTCTGCGTTGATTCTAATTTCGTCACCTTTTGGTTTAATAGTTCCAGGGTTGAATTCATAGTAAATAGCATTTATACCATAATTTAGTTTGAATTTGTCTGAAATATAATTTTTGAAATCATATTTGATATTGTAATTCTTGATACCAGAATCCCATTTGAATCCTACCATATCTAAATCAAGCCCGTAGTAATAATCACTGTAAATCAAAGATAGATTACTGAAAAGTTTATCTGAGAATAAATGATTCCAACGCAGGTTTAAAGTTGTGTTTCCGTAAGTATTGGCGAAGCTATTTGCTATGCTAAATACATCACGCCCAAAGTAACCAGATAGATACAAACTGTTGTTGTCGTTTAATTTATAACTGAATTTAGCATTTAAGTCATAAAAATAAACAGAGTTGTCTTTCATATCATCAGTTAGTTTTAAGAATAAATGCCCGTATGAAGCTCTTCCTCCAATTAAGAATGATCCTTTATCTTTTACTAATGGTCCTTCGGCTAGAAGACGGCTAGAAATTAATCCAATTCCACCATTCATATGGAAATCTTTACTATTTCCATCTTTTTGATAAATATCCAAAACAGAAGATGCTCTACCACCATAACGAGCAGGGATTCCTCCTTTGTATAGTTTTAAATCTTTAATGGCATCTGGGTTGAATACTGAGAAGAACCCAAAAACGTGTGAAGAATTAAAAATAGTAGCTTCATCGAGAAGTATTAAATTTTGATCTGCACCACCACCACGTACATTAAAACCTGATGCTCCTTCTCCAGCATTGGTAACACCCGGAAGTAATAAAATCGATTTTAAAACATCGACTTCACCCATAACAACAGGCATTTTTTTTATGGACGAAATAGAAAGTTTATTTACACTCATTTCGGGAGTACGAGTATTAGCTCTTCCTCTGTTATCAGTAATGATCACTTCTTGAAGTTCTTCGCCTCCTTCTTTTAGAGAGAAATTGTTTTTTGTATTTTTTGTTAAAGAAATCGTTTGTTCAAATGATTGGTATCCGACATAACTTATCTCTATCTGATATTCTCCTTTTGGAGCTGTAATTGAGTAAAAACCATATTCGTTCGTTGTAGTGCCGGTTTTTAATGAAGGGATGTAAATATTAACTCCGATGAGGGTTTCATTATTTTTGGAGTCAGAAATGGTGCCACTTAAGGTAAATTTTTCTTGGGAGAATGAAGAAAAAGAAACGAGGATTACAATAAGTAATGAGCTAACTTTTTTGGGTATCATTTTTTAGATTTAGAATTACCTAAATAAGACGGTATTAGTTGTTTTTTATTACAAAAAGCTATGTTAAATAAGCGTTAAAAAAAAGACAACCAAAATGGTTGTCTTTTAAGTATTTATCTGAAAAGATACATCGCAATGTATCTTTAATGTTTAGATAGATTAAGCTATTTTAGCCAAGATTGAATTAAATGTTGCACTTGGACGCATTGCTTTGCTAGTTAACTCAGGATTTGGTTGGTAATATCCACCGAGATCTTGAGGTTTTCCTTGAGCAGCAATTAACTCACTGTTTATTTTAGCCTCATTTTCAGCAAATTCAGCAGCGATAGGAGTGAAGATAGCTTTTAATTCTGCATCTTTATCTTGAGCAGCCAAAGCTTGAGCCCAATAGAAAGCTAAATAAAAGTGTGAACCACGGTTATCGATTTGTCCAATCTTACGAGCTGGAGATTTATCGTTAGCAAGGAATTTGTCATTTGCCTCATCAAGAGTTTCAGCAAGAACAATTGCTTTAGAGTTGTTTAAAGTTTGACCTAAGTGCTCTAATGAAGCACCAAGAGCTAAAAATTCTCCTAGAGAATCCCAACGTAAGTATCCTTCTTGTGCAAATTGCTCAACGTGTTTAGGCGCAGAACCACCAGCACCAGTTTCAAACAATCCACCACCATTCATTAAAGGAACGATAGATAACATTTTTGCAGAAGTTCCAACTTCAAGAATTGGGAATAAATCTGTAAGGTAATCACGTAATACGTTTCCAGTTACAGAAATAGTATCTAATCCTTTAATTATTCTGTCAAGAGTAAAGTTTGTAGCTTCAATTGGGTTTAAAATACGAATATCTAAAGCTGAAGTATCATAATCTTTAAGGTAAGTTTTTACTTTTTCGATTAACTCTCTATCGTGTGCTCTGTTTTCGTCTAACCAGAAAACTGCAGGAGTATTAGATAAGCGAGCTCTATTTACAGCTAGTTTTACCCAGTCTTGAATAGGAGCGTCTTTTGCCTGACACATTCTAAAGATGTCTTTATCTTCAACAGCTTGTTCCATTAATACGGTTCCGTTAGCATCAACAACACGAACAACACCATCACCTTTTATTTGGAAAGTTTTGTCATGAGAACCATATTCTTCTGCTTTTTGAGCCATCAAACCTACGTTTGGTACGCTTCCCATTGTAGTTGGGTCAAAAGCACCATGTTTTTTACAGAAATCAATTGTTGCAGTATAAACACCAGCATAAGAACGGTCTGGAATAATTGCAAGAGTATCTTGTTGTTTTCCTTCTTTATTGTACATCTGTCCAGAAGTACGGATCATTGCAGGCATAGAAGCATCAACAATTACATCAGAAGGAACGTGTAAGTTAGTAATTCCTTTATCAGAGTTTACCATTGCAAGTGCTGGACCTTTAGCAATAGCTGCGTCTAAAGCAGCTTCAACTTCAGCTTGTTGAGGAGTTCCTGCAATTTTAGCATAAACATCACCCAATCCATTTCTTGTATCAATATTTAACTCGCTAAATAAAGTAGCATATTTTTCGAATACATCTTTAAAGTAAACTTCTACAATAGCACCAAAAATAATTGGATCAGAAACTTTCATCATTGTAGCTTTCAGGTGAACTGAAAGTAATATGTTTTCTTTTCTTGCTTCTTCGATAGCTGTAGCAACAAAGCTTTTTAAGGCATTTAAGTTTAATACAGCACTATCGATAATCTCTCCTGCTTTTAGAGGAGTACTTGCTTTTAAAATAGTAGAAGTTCCGTCTTTAGCAATAAATTCAATTTTCACATCAGTAGCATTAGGAACAGTAAGTGATTTTTCACTTCCGTAAAAGTCACCATTTGGCATAGATGCAACATGAGTTTTTGAGTCTGATGACCAAGCTCCCATTGAGTGTGGATTTGCTTTTGCAAAATTCTTCACTGCTCTAGGTGCTCTACGATCAGAGTTACCTTCACGTAAAACTGGGTTTACTGCAGAACCTAATACTTTAGCATATTTAGCTTTAATTTCTTTTTCAGTATCGTTTTGTGGATCTTCAGGGAAATTAGGAATTTTATATCCGTGAGATTGTAATTCAGCAATGGCAGCTTTTAATTGCGGAACCGAAGCTGAGATGTTTGGTAACTTAATGATGTTTGCCTCCGGTTTAGTAGCAAGTTGTCCTAACTCAGCCAAGGCGTCCCCTGTTTTTTGAGAATCGGTCAAGTACTCTGGAAAATTAGATAAAATTCGAGACACTAACGAAATGTCTCTAGTTTCAATAGCAATACCCGCTGTAGCAGTAAATTCTTGTACAATAGGCAAGAAAGAATAAGTCGCTAATAATGGCGCCTCATCAGTTAAGGTGTAAACAATTTTTGAATTCTGTGTCATTTTTTTTTCTTTTTTAATATAATCGTATCGTCAAAAAAATGACGATGTAAAAGGTATAGGTTGGCTCAAAACGAGCGAAGCAAATATAAGAAAAACAGTCCGAAAACGGTTGCGTTTTTTATAGAATTCCTTAAATTAACAGATTGCTATTTTAAGTAGCTATAAATGACAAATCGATGGTTTTCAAGCCAAAGAATTACCGTTTCGATATTTTGTTTAGAACAAAAAAAATCCCGATTCATATAGAATGAATCGGGATCTTTATGGTAAAGAGATAAAAAATTATCTTCTTTTGTCTCTAATCTTAGCTTTTTTACCAGTAAGTTCTCTGAAGTAGAAAATTCTAGCTCTACGTACAGCTCCTCTTTTGTTAACTTCAACTTTTTGTAAAGCTGGCAAGTTAACTGGGAAGATACGCTCTACACCGATAGCACCAGACATTTTACGAATTGTAAAAGTCTCTGTGTTACCAGAACCTCTTCTTTGAATAACAACTCCTTTAAAAAACTGAGTTCTTGTTTTTTCACCCTCTCTAATTTCGTAGAAAACTGTGATAGTATCTCCAGCTCCGAAAACTGGGAAATCTTTTTTTGCAACAAATTCGTTTTGAACGAATTTCATTAAATCTGCCATGATATCTTTAATTATGGTTTTGTAATAGAGCAACATACACGGATTTCGCCAGAGGTTGGTCTAATTTGGATGCAAAAGTACAACTTTAGTTTTAATTTACAACTTTTTTTATTAGTAGCGCTTTTGAGTAGCGTATTCAGTGTCAGTTAACAGATTTTAGTTTGCATTTCAGATCTTACTACTTTACAGTATTTGTTTCATGTTTATAGTATATACTCTCAATTTTTAATATGTCAAGAATTTTTAGGTTACTGAGTACTGCGACTAGAAACTGTAAACTAGAATAAAAATACTTAATTCCCTTCAAGTAAATCAGGGCGTCTGTTTTTAGTATGTTCGTAAGCCATATCTTCTCTCCATTTGTCAATTTTTGCAAAATGGCCACTAGTTAAAACGTCAGGAACTTTCCAACCTTTATAATCAGCAGGGCGAGTATATATAGGTCCAGATAATAAATTATCTTGAAAACTATCCGTTAAAGCTGAAGTTTCGTCGCTCAAAACACCAGGAATCAATCGAATCAAAGCATCCGATAAAACCAAAGCGCCTAATTCACCACCAGATAAAACATAATCACCAATCGAAATTTCTTTCGTAATAAAATGATCACGAACCCTTTGGTCAACACCTTTATAATGTCCACACAAAATAATAATGTTTTCATACATCGACATTGTGTTAGCCATTTTTTGGTTTAGCGTTTCACCATCAGGAGACATATATATAATCTCATCGTAAGATCTTTCGTTTTTTAAATGCGTAATACAAGCATCAATTGGCTGAACCGTCATCACCATTCCAGCACCACCTCCAAAAGGGTAGTCATCAACACTCTTCTGTTTATTGGTTGTATAGTCGCGTAAATTATGAAAATGAACTTCGACAATACCCTTGTCAATAGCACGTTTCATAATCGAAGCTTCAAACGGACTTCGCAATAACTCAGGTAAAACAGTAATAATATCTATGCGCATTTTTTTTATTCAAAAGGTTCTAGGCTGCAAAGATACAAAGTTTTTTTCGCGAAGCGGAGAATCAAAGATTTTAGAGTGGAAGAGATTGTGAGATAAAAGATTTTTAGATTAATCAATCCCTTCTCACATTTTACATCTCACAGCCATTAGGAGTAGAAGATGAGGTAAGGTATTTTTTAATAAATTAGCGAATGAAAAAGACTATAGTTTTTATAAACGAAATGTTTTTTATTAGTTAATGTTTTTGAAGAGATGTATGATGAATAAAGAGAGAATAGAAAAAAAAATTGACGGTTGGCTTAAAAAATGGGTTGATGTAGGTGCTAATCTTTTGCCTGGAAATATCGATGAAGAAATGGCAGATCCAAATCAAGATAAAGAAGAAGAATGGAGAACTTGGTTTCCTATTGCAAGCAAAATAACAAATGAAGATATTGAAAAATTTGAAAGTCGAATAGGTTATAAATACCCCGAAGATTATAAAATATTTTTAAAACACAAGCACTTTTATGAACTTCAGATTTCAGAAATAAATTTTTTTAAACATCCAATTAATAGTTTAGAAACAAGTTTAGCGGAAATCATTCTTCACGAAGGTTATAAAGATATATTAGAGAGTGGATATATTCCTTTTGCAAATTGGAGTGATTGGGGATTGCTTTGTTTTGATACCAATAGAAACAAAGAAAATAATAATTATCCAATTGTATTATGGGATCATGAAAGACCTGATGAGATAGAAGATAAATACAATGATTTTTATAGTTTAATAGATGAAAATGAATTGAGATTTTACAAAATAGATTATATTGAGTTGTCTAATGAATTTAGGAAATCGAATGCTTCAAAAGAAAGTGTAGAAAAACTTTATGATTTCCTTTATGATTTAGAAAAAACATACAGGATGGAAGACGAGGATTTAGTTCTTTCAAATGTTTATAGTTTGTTAGGTTTTCATAAATCAGCTTATGAAGTTTTCAAGACAGTTGCAGATTTGACCAATAGAAAAGATGCAACTAAAATGTATGTAATGGAAGAAAAAGCCAAATCGCATAAAAATAATTTCATTATAAAAGATATTCGGAAATACCGAGGGAAGAAAGAACAACCCAAGCTTGAATTAAGTGATTTTGTTGAATTAAAGGATGGAGAAAGGCAATTTGAAATCGTTAATAAAGATATTGTAGTGTTTAATAAAATAATTAAAAATGACACACTTTCAATCTATCTTCCTGATGAAAATATTGAAATTTATTTAAACAAAATTTACAATCATATTATATGGCTGGCTAATTGTAAAACGGAGCTAATTGACTTTTATAATAAAGAGGATAATGAAGAAAAAGCAAATGAAGATTGGTTTGATACTTTGGAGGTCTATAGTGCTCAAATTATAATAGGAGAATCGGGAGCAGTTTTTACAGCAATTTCAGGAGGAGATGATTTGTATCGAGACCATTTATTGGAGATTGAAATAACAGAAAATACAATAACAGCGATGTATTATAATGGGTAAAGTAATGTTAGATAGATTATTATGAAAAAAATATTGCTTTTAATGCTTCTGTTTCTTTATTCATGTAATGAGAATGTAGAAAATAAATATTTCAAAAATATAGCAGACAATGATATTAAACTTTCTAAGCCAATTGAAGGAGAATGGCTATTTAGTCATAAAGAAAAAGGACAAAGTTTTGAACAATTTACAAACTCAAAACACATAGTTCCAACGAATAATTCTAATATTATTTACATAAGACCTATTGGAACTTTTGATTCATTACAAAAGAAGCAAATAGAGTTAGTTAGAGGATATTTGGAGATTTTCTTTCAATTAAAAACTAAAACCTTAGAAAATGTTTCTGATAATATAATACCTAGTTCAGCCAGAAGGATTGGATTCGAAGATAACGAGCAGCTTTTGGCAGGATATATTTTAGATAGTGTTTTAAAAAATGAAAAGCCATTAAATAGAATCGCTTTAATGGGATTAACAGAAAAAGATTTATTCCCTAAGCCAGAATGGAACTATGTTTTTGGATTAGCATCTTATAGAGACAGAGTAGGAGTGAGTTCAATTTATAGGTTACAAGATGAAAAATTAACAGCAGCTAATTTTAATTTATGTTTGTCTCGGCTGTTAAAAACATGTTCACATGAAATTGGACATATGTTTGGACTGTATCATTGTATCCAAGCCGATTGTGTGATGAATGGGACAATTAGTTTGCAGGAAACAGATGAAAGCTCAATTAGACTATGTTCATTTTGTCAAAGAAAACTCAATTCGAGTATAAAATATGATAATAAAAAAAGAGTAATCGAATTAGGAAATTTTTTTAAAAGGAATAATCTAACCGATGAATTTGAATTAATGCAGAATGATTTAAAAAAGATTTAATAGAAAATATAGCTTAATTATTAACTTGCTTACAAAAAGTAAAACAATCAAAATGAAAAATCAAGCACTATCTTTTTTCTTATTTATGCTGATAAGTTTAAACGTAAGTTGTCAATCAAAAAATAAAGACACAAAAACAGGACCCAAAAAAGAAGCTATAAAAGACACAGAAGTAGTAGTTTCTCAATTTGGAAAAATCCTAGATAGTTTAAAAGTAAAAGGCTCAATACTGATTTATGACATCAATAAAAAGACCTATTATTCTAATGATTTTGCTTGGGCTAAAAAAGGAAACCTACCAGCATCAACATTTAAAATTCCTAATTCTATTATTGGATTAGAGACAGGAGTTGTAAAAAGTGATTCGACTATTTTTAAATGGAATGGAGAGAAGCGATGGATGAAAGCTTGGGAGCAAGATTTAACACTGAAACAAGCGTTTCGAGTTTCATGTGTCCCTTGTTATCAGGAAATTGCGAGAAAAGTGGGAGTGAAGCGAATGAAAGCTTATTTGAAAAAACTCAATTACAATACAATGGTTTTTGATACATTAACAATAGATAATTTTTGGTTAGAAGGAAAATCAAGGATATCACAAATGCAACAAGTCGATTTCTTAAAAAGATTGTATTTCTCAGAATTGCCTATTTCCAAAAGAACGGAATTGATAATGAAAGATATTATGGAAGTTGAAAGAAAGGAAGATTATGTGCTAAGAGGAAAAACAGGTTTGTCTGTAGAAAATGAAAAACGTAATGGTTGGTTTGTGGGATATCTAGAAAATAAAAATGGAGTTTACTTTTTTGCAACAAATATAGAACCAACAAAAGAAACCAATAAAGATGATTTTATAGCAATCCGATTGAATGCGACTAAAGAAGCATTGAAGAATCTTCAAAAATTATAATTGGCATAAAAATTCTACAGAAGGATGATGGTTGAAAAATAATTTGTTTTATTAAATAAAATACTACTATTTTAGCAAAAACAAACAAACCCTAACTAATCCACAAACTAGCATTGAAAAAAATATTTAAAATTATTGGTAAAATTTTAATTGGATTTGTTGCCTTTATCTTGTTGTATGTTATTCTTGCTTATTCCATTTCAAAAATAACAGTTGAGAGAGAGCCAAATACAAAAGAAGAAGTTACGATTTACATCATGACTAATGGAGTTCACACCGACATTGTGGTTCCTACTCGTAACGAATTTATGGACTGGAGTAAAGAGGTAAAGTATGAAAATACAATCTCAAAAGATACAACGTATCAATATCTGGCTATGGGATGGGGAGATAAAGGATTTTATCTAGAAACTCCTAATTGGTCAGATCTTAAAGTCTCGACAGCACTTAAAGCAGCTTCAGGATTAAGTAATACTGCAATACACGCAACCTATTTTTCAAACATAAAAGAAAATGAAAGTTGTAAAAAAATTATAATCAGTAAGGAGCAATATGTTCGCTTAGCAGATTATATAAAAAATAGTTTCAAGAAAGATGAAAAGGGGCAATTCATGCACATCAAAACAGATCAGAACTACGGTAAAAGAGATGCTTTTTATGAAGGAACAGGAAGTTACAGTTTACTTCATACCTGCAATACCTGGGCAAATAATGCACTAAAAGCAAGTGGGCAAAAGTGTTGTTTCTGGACACCAATAGATTCTGCAATCTTTTCAAAATACGAAACAAATTAATTAACCTAAACTAAAATTGAATTAAAAAATGGTACAAAAAACGTCGAATGCATTTATTGCAGCATCTTGGATTGCTATGGGAGCAGGAATTGTCGGTTACTTAGTAGGACTTGCTAGAGCAGAAATGTTATTAAATGAAAAGGGATATTACTTTACAGTTTTAATGTTCGGATTGTTTGCAGTAATCTCATTACAAAAAAGTGTACGAGATAGATTAGAAGGATTTCCTGTAACAGATATTTATTATGGAATCTGCTGGTTTGGAACAATTCTGTCAATTGTTTTATTAACGATCGGACTTTGGAATGCTACGATTTTACCTAGCGAAAAAGGATTTTATGCTTTTGCATTTTTATTAGGGATTTTTGGAGCAATTGCAGTTCAAAAAAATACCAGAGATAATTTAGCTATTAAAGAATAAAAAAATACTTTTACAATAACGGTTTCAAACGATTTGAGTCATAGACTTATTTTATAATCGTTTGAAACCGTTTTACTTTAGCCATAAGCTTAAAATCAGTAAAAAAACGTAGTTATGAAAAAAATTGGGCTTGTTGGAGGTATTAGTTGGGTTTCGACAATAGATTATTACCGTTTTATAAACGAAGGAATAAACGAAAAATTAGGAGGACTTAATTTTGCGGAGTGTATTATTTACTCTTTAAATTTTGATGATTTTCAAAGAAATAATACAGCCAATAATTGGGATGTAACATTCGAACTAATAAACAATGCGTGTAAAAGTCTAGAGAAAAGTGGTGCCGAAGCAATTGTTTTGTGTGCTAATACAGCACATGCAGTTGTAGAAAGAATCGAAAAAGAAATTTCACTGCCTATTATTCATATTGCTACAGCAACTGCTACTGAGATAAATAAGAAAGGACTGAAAAAAGTGGGTTTGTTGGGAACGAAATTTACCATGGAAATGGACTTTTATAAAGACAAACTTGCACAACATAATATTGAGACGATTGTTCCTTTTCTTCAGGATGAGCGTGATTATATTCAGAAAACACTAAAAGAAGAATTAGGAAGAGGGATAATCAATGAGCAGACCAAAAGAGCTTATATTATGGTAATTAATAAACTAATTGAAAATGGTGCCGAAGGGATTATCCTTGGTTGTACTGAAATACCAATGATTATAAACCAAGATGATATTTCAGTTCCTGTTTTTGACACAACAAAAATTCATTCAGATGCAGCAGTGAAATTCGCTTTGTCGTTAGACTAAATAGTTGAGGTAGAAAAAAAAAGAGTTGTCTAAATATGGTATCAAGAAGAAACTTTATAATCAATACGGGCATGGCTACAGCCACAGTCTGTTTAATTCCTTCGTTTGCATTTGCATCAAATAAAAAGGCAATTGGATTACAGTTGTACACTTTAAGGAATGAATTGCCAAAAGATGTAAAAGGCACTTTAGAGAAAGTAGCACAAGCTGGCTATACTGAAGTTGAATTGTATGGTTTTTCAATTAAAGATCAATTTTGGGGATTGTCACCTAAGGAATTGAAAAAGGTATTAGATACAAACGGATTAAAAGCAGTAAGCGGTCATTATGGATTAGGTACATATTTGTCTAATGGAGACACTTCAGAACTAGAAGCAGCTATAAAGGCAGCTAAAGTTTTAAAGAGTGAGTATATAACAGTTCCTTGGCTGGATGAAAGCTTAAGAACAAGTGCCAATGATTATAAAAAAATAGCCTTGTTGTTAAACAAAGCAGGAAAAATGTGTAAAGAAGCTGGTTTGAAACTAGCCTATCATAATCATGATTTCGAGTTTAAAAAGTATAATGGAATAACAGGTTATGAAATTCTGCTAAAAGAAACAGATAAAAATCTAGTCTATTTTGAAATGGATTTATATTGGATTGTGTATTCTAAAATTAATCCAATAGAATTGTTCAAACAAAATTCGGGTCGCTTTACAATGTGGCATGTAAAAGACATGGATAAAAATAACGCAACTTTAAATACAGAGATTGGTTCAGGTAGTATTGATTTCAAATCTATTTTTGAAGAAGCCCGACTTTCTGGGATGAAATATTTCTTTGTGGAACAAGAAACAAACTATAAACCAAATGAAATTGAGTCAATAAAAACAAGTTGTCAATTTATAGCAAAAGAATTAATTTAGCCTTTTGGATTATAGAGCATTAAGTTGCTGAGGAATTGCTATCGAGGAATTTTATGCTTTTTTTAAAGTTTTGTTAAAAATTAGAGTAGTATTTTTGCAAAATGAATTTATCCAAAACTAGTGTCATGTTTATGGCAGTTTGCACTGGACTTATAGTTGCAAACCTTTATTATTGTCAGCCTTTAATTGTTTTAATTGCCAATGAATTTAAGATTCCTGAAGCTGATGCAGGAACAATAACATATCTTACTCAAGCAGGTTATGCCATCGGACTTTTCTTTATGGTGCCACTTGGAGATAAAATAGAGCGTAAAAAACAAATTTTGGTTACTACGCTTGCAACTGTAATAGCATTGGTTATTGCGGCCACAGCTCAAAGCTTTTTTGTTTTAGAAATTGCATCACTCCTTATCGGTATCACCTCAATAGTTCCTCAGTTAATTTTGCCTTTGGCGGCTTCTTTGAGTGATCCTAGTGAACGAGGTAAAGTAGTAGGAACAATAATGAGTGGTTTGCTAGTTGGTATCTTGTTATCAAGAACTTTAAGCGGAATCATAGGAGATATTTGGGGTTGGAGATCCATGTTTTGGATTGCAGCTGGGATATGTTTGCTAATCTTTTTTGTTATGCAAAAACAGTTTCCGTACAACAAACCAGTATTTCATGGCTCATACGGACAATTGTTACAATCGCTTTTTACACTTATAAAAACACAACCTTTATTAAGAGAAGCAACTTTAATCAATGCATTTTGCTTTGCACAGTTTGGTGCATTTTGGACAACAATGGTGTTGTTGTTATCAGATGCCCCTTTTCATTTTACTAGTTCAACAATTGGTCTTTTTGGTATAGTTGGAGCTACAGGAGCTTTGGCAGCTCCATTAGTAGGTAGGCTAGGAGATAAAGGAAATTCAAGAATAGCAGTAGGGTATGGTTGTTTAATGATGCTAATTAGTTTTATTATTTTCTACTTCTCAGGAACTAGCATCGTAGGAATCATTATCGGAATAGTTTGTATTGATATAGGAATTCAAGGAGTTCATATTTCTAATCAAACCAGAGTTTATTCATTGTTGCCAGAAGCTAGAAATAGATTAAATACAGTATTTATGTCATTTAGCTTTTTAGGAACAGCAGCAGGTTCAGCTTACGGGTTGTTTTTATGGAAATTAGGAGGTTGGCATGCAGTAACTATAGGATGTGCTGTTTTGGCATTATCAGCATTAACCGTTTATGGGTTAACATATAAATCTAAAAAAAATAAAGGATAAACGGATATCAAATTAATTCGTAAATTTGCACATCAATAAAAAACATATACAATGGAAAACGGAATATACGCTAAATTCAATACGAGCAAAGGTTCGATTTTAGTAAAGTTAGCTCACGATTTAACACCTGGAACAGTTGGTAACTTCGTTGGACTAGCTGAGGGAAATCTAGAGAATAAAATTAAACCACAAGGGAATAAGTATTACGACGGATTGAAATTTCATCGTGTAATTCCTGATTTCATGATTCAAGGTGGATGTCCACAAGGAACAGGAACAGGTGGTCCTGGTTATAGCTTTGATGATGAATTTCACCCAAGTTTAAAACATGATAGACCAGGAGTTTTGGCAATGGCAAATTCAGGACCTGCAAGTAATGGTTCACAATTTTACATTACACACGTTCCAACAAGTTGGTTAGATGGAAAACATACTGTTTTTGGTCACGTTGTAGAAGGTCAAGATATTGTTGATTCAATTGCTCAAGGAGATGATTTAACTAACGTTGAAATCGTAAGAGTAGGTGAAGAAGCTGAAAAATGGAATGCTATAGAAGCTTTTATCACTTTTAAAGGAGAACGTAACAAACGTGATGCTGCAATGAAAGCTGAGGCTGAAGCTGCAATTGAAAAATTGGCTGCTGGTTTCGAAAAAACAGAAAGTGGTTTACGTTACCAATTTATCCAAAGAGGTGATGGTAAAAAAGCTGAAAACGGAAAAACTGTTGCAGTTCATTATGAAGGTTCATTAGATAACGGTAAAGTATTTGATTCTTCTTACCCAAGAAAAAAACCAATCGAATTTAGATTAGGTCAAGGACAAGTTATCGAAGGTTGGGATGAAGGAATTGCTTTATTGAAAGTGGGAGACAAAGCACGTTTCGTAATTCCATCTCATTTAGGATACGGTCCATCTGGAGCAGGAGGAGTGATTCCACCAAACGCAAATTTAATTTTTGACGTTGAATTAATGGACGTTAAGTAATAATAAATACAGAATATTATATTTTGTAATATTTGAATCCCAAAGCGAGAGTTTTGGGATTTTTTTTATATTTACTCAAAAAAATAACCAAAAATGAAATCAAGAATTTTAACCGTAGCAGCTTTGGCCGTGATTATATTTTCGTGTGCTACAAAAAAAGAAGCTCCTAAAGTTGTAGCTGTTGCAGAACCAGTAAAAGCGGTAGAGTTAACTCCAGTAGTAGTCTCAGGACAGGATCTTTATGGCAATAATTGTGGGGGTTGTCATAAGTTATACAAACCTGCTGCATTCTCTAAAGAAGATTGGAAACCTATTTTGATACGTATGCAAAAGAAAGCACAGCTTGACGATACGGAAATGGCTTCGATTTCAGATTATATTTCTTCTCAATTATAAAAAAGTAACTATTATATAATTAGTATTGTGAACTATTCGGTGAGAACTGGATAGTTTTTTTGTTTTAAATAAGACATAAAAAAACACCTTCACGAGTGAGGTGTTTAAAAAATTATTGATTGCTTACAGGTAGTACGTTAGATACAGCAATTATTTTTAAAGTTTTTATTCCAGCAGGTAATTCCCAATCAACTTCGTCATTTTCTTTAAAGCCAATTATCGCAACACTTAAAGGGGCTAGAATAGAGATTCTTCCTTCTTTTACATCAGCATTTGAAGGTAAAACAATTTGAATTTTCATTTGTTTTTTTGCCTTAACATCTTCAATGGTAACGTGTGAATTGATTCTTATAATTGAATTGTCTAGTGTATCACCTTTGCTAATTATAGCGCGATCTAATTCTTGAGCAAGCTGTCCAACTTCTTTAGAGTTTGTCGCGTTTTTACTCTTTAGTATTAATTCCCTCAAGAGTTGATAATCTGTTGTACAGAAAGTGGGTGTTGGTTTCATATCTATTGTGTTTTTTTATTTGAATGAGATTTTGTTTTAGGCAATCTCAAAAACCTTGTATTTCTTTTTGAATTAAAATACAGATTAATATTTATTTGTAAATGCGAAATTTGAAATGTAAAAATGCTTAGAAACGGTAGCTTTTATTGCAAAGAGAAAAATCTTTGTAAATAAAATAAATAACTAAATTTTAAAATGTAATCCTCCGCCTGAAAGAAGAAATTGAAATAGACGGAGGCCTAATTAACGAAGGCCTTGGTGTGCGAATTTAATACAACGACACGTGGTTTTCTTGTAAAAGAAAACAACAACGTAATAACCGTCAATTGTATAATGCTCAACATGAGGATGATTTATTATGATTTGCAAAGTTAATCAAAGTTAATCAAACTTTTTTAATGAATGGGCTTTATTTCCATTTAATATTACAACCCATGCTTGGTTTCTGTGGATTTTTGATATTTCGATTGTAAATTAGGGAGTCTATAGCGTTTCTTAAGTCGCTTCCGCTAAGAGTAATTCCGTTTCCAGGTCTTGAGTCATCAAGCTGTCCACGGTAAAATAATTTATCTTGATTATCGAATAAGTAAAAATCTGGTGTGCATGCCGCGTCATAAGCTTTGGCTACTTCTTGACTCTCATCATATAGGTAAGGAAAGTTCATTTTATGAGTAAAAGCAAACTCCGTCATTAATTCAGGACCATCCTGAGGGTATTTAGTTGCATCGTTACTAGAAATGGCTATAATTCCTATTCCTTGTACACGATAATCATTGGCAATCATGACAATTTCTTCAATTACATGTAGTACGTATGGACAATGATTACATATAAACATAACAAGAGTTCCTTTTGTGCCTTTTAAATCACTGTAAGAATATTCAAAATTAGAATTAGTGTCTTTTAGTTTAAATTCCGGAGCCAAAGTACCAAGAGGTAACATGTTTGAAAGAGTCTTTGCCATTTTTGTAGAAAAATTAATTATTCAAATTTAACTTTAAAAATCTGCATAAGAGGGTATAAGTGCAAAAAAAATATCCAAAGAAGCTTTTATTTAAAAGTACATGGCTCTTTGGATATTTATAAGTGATTTATGAATTTAAAAAATTCAGTAAATCTAGATTTAATCTGTCTCTTTCTGTGTAAAATATCCCATGTGGTTCCCCTTCATAAACAATATAGGTATTGTCATGAATTAATTGAGCCGCTTTTTTTGATGTAAGTTCAATAGGAACTATTCTGTCAGCATCTCCATGAATAATTAGTGTTGGCACATTTAAGGTATTGAGCTCATCTCTAAAGTCAGTTGTCGAAAACGATTCTGCGCATTTTAATGTAGCTCTAGGAGAAGCTACTGTGCACAAAGCACTATAATATTCCAATAATGAAGTGCTTAATGGTCTGTTGATGATTGTTACCCCAAATAATGTTTTCCCGAAAGTATTTATAAACTCTATTCTGTCTTCTTTGAGAGCATTAGCTGTAGCATCATTTTTTTCTTTTGGAAGGCCTTCAGGATTATCATCGGTTTTTAGTAAAAAAGGAATGATTGAAGAAATTAATGCAACTTTAGTAACTCCTCTTCCGCCGTGACGGCTAAAATAGCGTACTACTTCACCACCACCCATAGAAAAACCTACTAGAGTTACATCTTCTAATTCCAGTTGTTCGATAATTTCTTTTAAATCATCAGTTAGGCTGTCATAGTCATATCCGTCCCAAGGTTGAGAAGATTTTCCAAATCCGCGACGATCATAGGCAATTACTCTATAATTATTTTGAACCAAATAGTCTATCTGGTATTCCCACATTTCATTAGAAAGTGGCCAACCATGAATTAAAATAATGGGTTTTCCTTGTCCATAATCTTTTACATAGAGTTTTACATTTGGTGCAGTTTCTATATATTTGTCTGTAGATGGTTGTGTTAGGTCAAATTTAGAATCTCTAAGAGATAGGCAGGTGTTAGTTTGAGTACTTTCCATTTTTATATTTTTAATTAGAGCTTGTTCGGTTACGTTTGTAAAAGTAGGAGCCGTGAAAAAAAAAATGTTATAGAATTTGTTGTAATACTTACAATATTAATAGATTGTAGGAATAATAAATCAGAGAAAATATATGGATTTAACTTGGTCGGAATTTGAAAGAGTCGAAATGAGAGTGGGAACAATTATTCAAGTAGATGATTTTCCAGAGGCTCGTAAACCAGCATATCAGCTTACAATTGATTTTGGAAATGAAATCGGAATACGTAAATCATCGGCACAAATTACCAAACGATATACAAAAGAAGAACTAAAAGACAGGCAGATTGTTGGTGTAGTCAATTTTCCTAGAAAACAAATAGGCAAATTTATGAGTGAATGTCTAGTAATTGGAGCAGTAGGAGAAGATGGTGATGTTATTTTATTAGCACCAGATTTTAAAATCGAAAACGGATTGCGAATCGGGTAACTAGTTTGCAGTTTTTAGTTTGCATTTTCCCCAGTAACTGTGACTGAGACTGAGACCGTGACTGAAACTGACAGCTGCGACTAAATACTCAAATCAATCTTAGTAATCAACTGATTTAATATTTCTTGTCCTTCTTCCCAGTATTTTAAATCTGAATCGGAGTTGATGTGTCCTTGTTGACCAACATTAACAAAGTCACTTCCCCACATTTTAGCAAAATATTCTTTTCTTTCAAAGGATGCGTAGGGATCATTTTCACTAGCTACAACTATTGATGGAAATGGCAATTCGATAATTGGCATAGGGGAAAAGTTTCTGATGCAATCAGGAGTGTGTTGGGGAGAGTCTACATCGGCAGGGGCTACAAGTAAAGCTCCAATGATATATTTGTTGGTGCTAAATGTTGTCCAATGTAAAACTAAAGAAACAGCTAAACTATGGGCTATTAAAATAGTTGGTTTGTCTAGTTTCGAAATTTCTTCATCTAGTTTTTTGATCCATTCTTCACGGATAGGTTCGTCCCAATTGTCATGAACTAATCGAATTGAGTTTTTAAATTTCTCATGCCAATACGTTTGCCAGTGTTTATCGCCTGAATTTCCTAAACCAGGTAGTATTAATAAATTTGCTTCCATTGTTGGTGTTTTTTGAAATTTAAAAGATATAAAAAAAGTCCAAAAATTGACTAGATTTTGGACTTTCTACTTCTTGACAGAGAATCGATTAGATGTCATCAAAATCAATATCTGTAAAACTCGACCTGTGAGATACTGGCTCTTCTTTATCAGAACCGTATTCTTTTTTGAAATCTTTCTGATGTCTTTCAGAGATTACTTCTTCTCCTTTGTGGTTTAAAACATAAGAAGTCATTTCTCCTAAAATTTCTGCGAAGGCACTAAAATCTTCTTTGTACAAGTAAATTTTATGTTTCTTAAAATGGAATGATCCATCTTCTTCTGTGAATTTTTTGCTTTCGGTAATTGTGATATAGTAATCGTCTGCTTTTGTAGCTCTTACATCAAAGAAATAGGTCCTTCTTCCTGCTCGTAGTACTTTAGAAAAAATCTCTTCTTTTTCTAACATGTCATTTTCTCTCATAATCCGTTCTATCGATTTTTTATTTAATAGCAATCAAAAATCTTAAAAATTTATCTATTATACAACAATTAAAGTAATTCTTTTTCGGAAAGTTGTTTTAAATATAACGCTGAATAATACCCTTCTTGATTTATCAATTGATTATGAGAACCTTGTTGGATGATTTTTCCTTCCTCAAGTATAATAATTCGATCTGCGTTTTTGGCTGATGACACACGATGACTCACAATTATGGTAGTTTTGTCTTTACAAATTTCAAATAAGTTATTTAAAATTGTTTCTTCAGTTTCAGTATCTACAGCGGATAGACAGTCATCAAAAAGTAAAATAGCTGGATTTTTTATGATTGCTCTGGCAATAGAAACACGCTGTTTTTGTCCACCTGAAAGCGTAATTCCTCTTTCTCCTAATATAGTGTCGTACTGTTTGTTGAAACCAATAATGTTGTCATGAACAACTGCATTTTTTGCAGCTTCAATAACTTCTTCGTCAGTTGCATTTTGGTTACCAAATTTAATGTTGTTCTTAATACTGTCAGAGAATAAGAAAGCATCTTGTGGTACAATACCTATATTGTTGCGTAAGTCATTGAGGTTTAATTGGTTTATTTCATTGCCGTCAATAGTAATTTGCCCTTGTGGAACATCATACAAGCGAGAAATTAAAGACAGTATAGTCGATTTTCCTGAACCAGTTTTTCCTAAGATAGCCAAAGTTTCTCCTTTTTTTACTGTAAAAGTTACATCATTAAGAGCAGTAATATTGGTGTCTTCGTAAGTATAAGTTACATTTTCGAAAGAAATTGTTCCGTCGATAGTTGAATGGTTTGGATTGTTGTTTTTAATTTCAGGTTCAATTTTTAAGAACTCATTTAATCTTTTTTGAGATGCTTCGGCTTCTTGTACCATTGACGAAACCCAGCCTAGAGAAGCTACGGGCCATGTAAGCATATTTACATACAGAATAAACTCAGCGATTGTTCCAAGACTTTTTATACTTCCGTTAATATACATTACACCTCCAAAATAAATTACTACAAGATTACTAATCCCTATTAAAGCAATCATCAACGGACCGAATAAAGACTGTACTTTGGCAAGGTTTAAGCTTTTGCTTTTGCTTTCGTTTGCTAAGTCAATCATATTATTTTGATGTTGATTTTCTAAAGAATAAGCCTTAATAACTCGGATTCCTGAAAATATTTCTTGTGTAAAGCTTGAAACTTTTGATAGATATTGCTGAAAAACAGTACTTCGTTTGTTTATTTCGGTGCTTAATTTAAAAATGCAATACGATAATATCGGTAATGGTAATATAGTATACAGTGTTAAAAGCGGCGAAACGCTATACATGTATATGATTACGATTGTAAAACGAATGAAGGTATTGATAGTGTACATTACCGCAGGACCTACATACATACGTACCTTAGAAACGTCTTCACTAATACGGTTCATTAAATCTCCAGTACGATTTTGTTTGTAAAAGTTTTGAGATAGTTTTTCGTATTGCTGAAAAACCTCATTTTTCAAGTCAAATTCGATATGACGAGACATTACAATCAAGGTTTGACGCATTAAAAAAGTAAGGAAGCCGGCGACAATTGTTGTAGCGATAATTAGTAAGACATTGTGTATGAGTCCTTCTCTGTAAAAAGACAATACAGCTTCTGATGCTTTTTCGGATTCAGGGAGTTTGTCAAACTTTTCAATAGCACTTAATGATTTGCTTATCAGCTTAGGAGTAAATAGAGAAAATATTTGTGCGATTATTGTGATAAAAATTCCTAAGGAAAAACTATATTTATATTTAATAAAATATTTGTTTAAATAACGTAATTCTTTCATTTTTTTAAGATATTCTGTGTTGAAATGAGCTTGTTTTGTTGATTATTGTCGTTTTTGGACGATTTTCAATATGTTTATTAAAAAATATTCAATTGTTAGATTGTTATTTTTTAATTAAAAAAATGCTGTATGTATATTTTTTGTATAAATTTGAAATGTCTTTTTGACAAATTCGTAATTTTAACTAACAAAAATTATTTGCTATGAATGCAGCTTTTGCAACTGGAAAGGAACTTCAAAAAATGGATCCCGTTTTTGGTCAACTATCATTTGATGATCACGAACAAATTGTATTTTGTAATGACAAAGATACAGGTTTAAAAGCAATTATTGGTATTCATAATTCAGTTATGGGACCAGCTTTAGGAGGAACAAGAATGTTTAATTATGCAAACGAATGGGAAGCATTAAACGATGTTTTGCGTCTTTCTAGAGGTATGACATACAAATCAGCTATTACAGGATTGAATATTGGTGGAGGTAAAGCCGTTATTATTGGTGATGCTAAAACTCAAAAAACACCTGAATTGATGCGTAAGTTTGGTGAGTTTGTACATTCTTTAAGCGGAAGATATATTACTGCCGAAGATGTTGGAATGGAAACTAGGGATATGGACATCGTAAGAGATGTTACTCCTTATGTTACTGGAATTTCTGAAGAAAGAGGTGGTTCAGGTAACCCATCGCCAGTTACTGCTTACGGTGTGTTTTTAGGAATGAAAGCTGCTGTAAAACAACAGTTTGGTTCTGATAATTTGGCTGGTAAAAAAGTATTGGTACAAGGAATTGGTCACGTAGGTGAGGCTTTGGTTGAGTATTTAACTAAAGAAGGAGCTATAGTTACTATCACAGATATCAACGAAGAAAAATTATACGAAGTAGCTGCAAAATATGGAGCGACTATTTTTGCTGGAGATGATTTGTATAGTGCAGATGTTGATGTTTATGCGCCATGTGCAATGGGAGCAGTATTGAATGATGCAACTGTAAATAAAATAAAAGCTAAAGTTATTGCTGGTGCAGCTAATAACCAATTAGCAAACGAAAATGTTCATGGTGCAATATTAAAAGAAAGAGGAATTTTATATGCTCCAGATTTCTTGATTAATGCAGGTGGAATTATTAATGTTTATGCAGAATTAGAGCATTATGATAAAGCTGAAATCATGCGTAAAACAGAAAATATCTACAATACAACACTTGAAATTTTTGATTATGCTATCAAAAACGGTATGACTACACATCATGCTGCATTAACGATTGCTCAAAATCGTATAGATTTAAGAAAAATCGAGAATAGTAAAAAATAAAACCCTGTCAGGTTTAGTTTGAGTCTCAGTTTTTGGTTTCAGTTCTTAAGTGCATACTGAAATTGAAAACTGAGATTTTTTTTACACCAGTAAAGGCTGATAGTTACTCTAATATTATTCTTAAATAAATTGGGTATAAATTTTATTATCAGGCATGAAATTCTTATTTTTGCAAACTAATTTTTAAAATGTTCTTACAAGGTGGTAAATAGAAGACACATACGCGTTAAAGTAATGCAGTCCATTTATGCGATGCATCAAAACGGTTCTGATAATCTTGAAAAAGAAGAAAAATTTCTTTTTTATAGTATTGATAATATTCAGGATTTATATCTTGTGATGGTTTCTTCGTTAATCGAAATTTGTAAAAAAGAGACAATCTATTTACACTTATCAAGCAAAAAACATCTTGCAACTCCTCAAGAGCGTAATCCAAACGAAAAATTTATTAAGAATGCTATTTTTCAAATTCTCGCTGAGAATAATTCACTTAGTATAGCATTAGAAAACCGTAAAATCAATAATTGGACATTAAATGACGATTATATTTTACTATTACTTAATGATATTAAAGCAAGTAAGCAGTATGCGAAATACATGAGTAATGCTGTTAATACATTTGAAGAAGACAAACAGTTTATTGTTGATTTATTCACGGAAGTAATCGTTCCTAATGAAAAATTATACGAGTATCTTGAAGATGATAAGCTTACTTGGGTAGATGATATTCCTGTGGTAAACACGCATATTATCAAGCAGTTAAAAGCGATTACAGATGGTGAAGATGATAATTTTAGAGTTCCGAAATTGTATAAAGACAACGAGGATAGAGATTTTGTAAAAGACTTGTTTAGAAAAACAGTATTAAACGAATCTGAATTTGCTAAAGAATATGTAGATAAAACGCCAAATTGGGATAGTGATCGTATTGCAGAAATAGATACAATTATTTTAAAAATGGCAATTTGTGAGTTTTTAAAATTCCCTTCAATTCCTGTAAAAGTAACTCTTAACGAATATTTAGAAATTGCAAAAGAGTATTCTACTCCAAAAAGTAGTATTTTTATCAACGGGATTTTAGATAATCTTGTGAAAGAACTAGAGGCTAGCAAAAAAATGATTAAAGCTGGTCGTGGTTTAATGTAATAATTATTAAATAAAAACAGAATTTAAATTATGGAACAATTAACTCAATTTGCACCGTTTCTATTAATGTTTGTGGTGATCTATTTCTTTATGATTAGACCACAGCAAAAACGTGCAAAAAATGAAAAAGAATTTGAAAGTAGCCTAAAAGTAGGTGATAAAATTATAACAAAAAGTGGTCTTCATGGAAAAGTTTCAGAGCTAGCAGAAACAACTGTAGTTATCGAAACAATGTCTGGAAAATTGAAGATGGAGCGTTCTGCAATTTCAATGGAAATGAGTGCTGCTTTAGCTAAGAAATAGTTAGCTTTAAATAAATTTACTAAAGTCCCAATCCGAATTTCGGATTGGGACTTTTTTTTGTGCTTTTAGATTATTTTGAAAGTAAAATCTTTTCTTTTGGGATTCTTCTACTTTTTTAACGGCTTAAATGAAGTGTTTTGTAGTTGTGTTACTGTGTTGTGTCTATGGTGCTATTTTTTACTTTTTAGAGTGTTCCATTTCGTTTGTTTTGTCGGGTTATAGAAGGGAGATGTGTTTTTTATTTTTGTAAGAATTGTTAAGCAAATGTTTTTTCTTGTTTAGTAGCTACTTGTTTTTATGGTTTGTTTCTGTTTTTATTTTAAAATAATCATTAACTGTATTTTTTATGGGGTATAATTTATTTTTTGTTTGTTTTTTATTTTTGCAACCCTATTTTTTTTAGGGTGTTTTGTTTTGTTTTTGTTTTTAATTTGATTTTTGCAATTTTAATGGTTGTTGATTTTTTTAAAAATGGACGTCTAAAATGTAAAATAATGATAATTGGCTATGGTAATTTTTGTAATCCATAATTCTTTCTAAATGAAGCTAAAAAAATAAGTTTTATAAGATTATCTAATATAAAAGTTAATAAATTCGCTTCAGAAACATGTTTTACCAAGGCTATTTATTGGTATAAATCAGTACTGCAGTTCTTTGATATTATATAGAATATAAATGGCATTCATAAAAAATAACCAAACCAATTATTAATCAAACCATTTAAAACATGAAAAGAGTAATACATATTTTAGCTTTGATGTTGACTAGTTCTTTTGCTTTTGCCCAAGAAGATAAAGAAACGACTGCTCCAGTGACAATTTTTGGAGGGTCGGCAGATATTTATTACAAATATGATTTTTCTAAACAACAAAACGGTTTAACCAGTTTTACTAATTCTCAAGATTCATTTGAACTAGGAATGGTTTCTCTTGAGGCTTCACACAAGTTTGGAAAAGCTTCCGCTTTTGTAGATTTAGGATTTGGAACACGGGCTACAGAGTTCTCTTATAATGAGTATAATAATAATGAGCCTTCTTTTTTAATAAAACAATTATTTCTTAAGTATGATTTATCAGATAGTTTTTCTGTAACAGCAGGTAGTTTTGGTACCCATATTGGATATGAATTATTGGATGCTGTTGATAATAAAAATTACAGTATGTCCTATGCGTTTTCTTATGGACCTTTTTTTAATACAGGTGTTAAGGCACAATACGTAAATGGTAATTTTAGTGCTATGTTGGGTATTACAAATCCCACTGATTTCAAATCGGCGATGGAAGCCGGTTCCAGCCAAAAGACTTATGTTGGGCAATTGGCTTATATTGCTGACACTGGAAGTGCTTATTTGAATTTTACATCTGGAAGTACAAATCCCACTCCTGGCACGACAGTGGTGCCAACAGGTGATAATAAAACACAATTTGATTTTGTTGGGACGAAGACAATTAATGATATGTTTTCTTTGGGATTTAATGGAACTTATGCAAAAACAACAAATGATTTTGATAACAATCTTGATGGAGAGTGGTTCTCATTAGTAGGATATCTTTATTATAAGTTTAAAGCTAATCTTGGATTGGCTTATAGAATGGAATATTTTGATGCAAAAAATGCTGCTGCAGGCTTAGGTGTAGTTGCGGGTTCAAGTATTTTTGCTAATACCGTATCACTTAATTACAAAGTTGGAAATATGACGATAATTCCAGAGATAAGATTAGATAGTGCTTCAGAAGATGTTTTTCTTGATAGTAATTCTGCCCCAACTGGCAAGATGGTCTTCGCATTAGTCGCCGCTACCTATTCTTTTTAAGATATTAAGATTGATATTTTTTTTTTTTTTTGAACTGTCAAAACATACTATTGTTTTGGCAGTTTTTTATTTACTTATTTCTGTAACAAAAAAAACACGTTTTAGAATTTTCTAAAACGTGTTTTTTTATATAATATAAAGAGGAATGCTTCTTATTGTTTTTTGTAAATAGAATAAATAGTATTTATTGTTTTTCTATCTAACACAGCATCAACTTCTGTTTGGATATAATGTAATTTAAAGGCTGTAATTGCTGCTGTTAGATTTTTAGTATTGTATCCAATAACTCGCAATGCAGGCTCAATTCTAAAATCAAACGGAGCTTCTTCTAATATCTCATCTTGCCAAATCCCAAATCCTAGTCCAGCAAGGGTTTTCCATGGGAACAACTTGCTTGGATCTTGTTTTCTTCCAGGTGCAATATCAGCATGACCTAAAATATTTTGGGTTGGAACATTGTATTCTTTTTTTAATCTCGTCAAAAGAGCAATTAAACTGTTCATTTGTGTCTCAGAGAATGGTTCTACTCCGTTGTTGTCAAGTTCAATACCTAATGAAGATGAATTAAGATCAGTATTTTTTCCCCAAGTAGAATTACCAGCATGCCAAGCGCGTAAATAATCATTTAGCATTTGAACTACTTTACCATCTCGAGAGATAATATAATGAGCGCTTACTTGTGTTTTTGTTTTAGTAAACGTATTTACAGTTTGTTGTAAAGAATCCTGTGCTGTATGGTGAATAATTATAAAGTTAGGTTTACGTAAATTAAAATTTACAGTACCTATCCATTGTGTATTAATTCCATTTTGTAGCGAGGTCGATCCAGTTTGCGAAAGTGAGTCCTTGTAAATATGTAACTGATTTGCGTATGAAGTGTCTATACTTATAGTTGTACTAGTGGGTGGTATAGGTTGTGCCTCCTTGCTTGTAATCTTATCTTCAAGGGACTTAAGCTGCTGGTCGTATACTTTTTCGCTCGATTTATATGGATTAGTTGAGCAAGAAGTAATCGCAATTGCTATAGTCAAACAGTAAAAATACTTTTTCATGTCTTAAAATTGTTTTGTGTTTCTTGAAAACAATTACTTTTTCTTTTTCTTTGATTTTTTAGATCCGCTTTGATTTCTCATTTGCTCCATATAAAGAGTATACTTCTCCTTTTGATCTGGGTTTAAAAAATCAGATACTTTTTTATTTGTTACCTCAGAAAGAGCTTGGATTTGTTTTATTTTTTCGTCTTGGCTACTACTTTCGTTTTTCAAAAGTATTCCTTGCTCTTTTAAGCTTTCAACTAAAACATTTGATACTGCAATTTCCTGAAGAGCATCAAGATTAAGTTCAGGCTTCATGTTTTCCATTATTTTGGCAACAGTTTCCTCTACAGGGATTTCCTTTGGTTTAGATGTGTTAGCAGTTGGGCCCATACCCATTCCTTGACTCATCCCGCCATTCATTCTACCTCCTCCGTAGCCACCGCCACCATATCCGTTACCGTAACCGTTTCCATAACCATTTCCGTACTGTGCAAAAACGGGGTTGGCAAAAAATAAGATAAATGCAAATACTATTGCTGCTTGAATTGTTTTCATGTTTTATGTTTTAAAATAAAAAATTCAAAAAAATGTAATGTAAATTTAAACAGGTTCTCCGTATAAATCAAATTCTGTAGCTTCTATTATTTTAATATTAACAAATTCTCCAGTTTTTACATAATGTTTAGATGCGTCAATCAATACTTCGTTGTCTACATCAGGACTATCAAATTCAGTTCTTCCAACAAAATGAGCACCTTCTTTTCTGTCAATGATACATTTAAAAGTTTGTCCTACTTTCTCTTGATTTAAATCCCATGAAATTTGAGATTGTAATTCCATGATTTCGTTAGCACGATCTTGTTTGACATTATCAGGAACGTCATCTTCTAATAAGTAAGCATGAGTGTTTTCTTCATGTGAATAAGCAAAGCAACCCATTCTGTCAAATTTCATTTCCTGAACAAAGTCTTTAAGGATGTTAAAGTCCTCTTGAGTTTCTCCTGGATACCCCACAATCAAAGTAGTTCTGATTGCCATTCCTGGAACAGCTTTACGGAAATCTTTTAGTAATTGAGTTGTTTTTTCTTGAGTTGTTCCACGACGCATCGATTTTAAAACCGAATTAGAAATGTGTTGCAATGGAATATCAATATAGTTACAAATCTTAGGTTCGCGTTTCATAACCTCTAGAACATCCATAGGGAAACCAGTAGGGAAGGCGTAATGTAAACGAATCCATTCAATACCTTCTACTTTTACTAAAGCTTCAAGTAGCTCAGCTAAATTTCTTTTCTTATATATATCAAGACCATAATAAGTCAAATCTTGAGCAATCAAAATCAATTCTTTTACACCATTTTTGGCTAATCCTTCTGATTCTTTAACCAGTTTTTCAATGGTTTGTGATACGTGTTTTCCACGCATAAGAGGAATCGCACAAAAACTACAAGGTCTATCGCAACCTTCAGCAATTTTTAAATAAGCGTAATTTTTTGGAGTAGTTGTTAAACGCTCTCCTAATAATTCATGCTTGTAATCAGCACCCAATGCTTTTAGTAATTGAGGCAACTCAGTTGTACCAAAGAATTGATCCACATTTGGGATTTCTTTTTCTAAATCAGGTCTGTAACGTTCAGATAGACATCCTGTCACAAAAACTTTGTCTACTATTCCTTTTTCTTTTTTGTCAGCATACTCTAAAATCATGTTTACCGACTCTGCTTTAGCATTATCAATAAAACCACAAGTGTTTATAACAATAATATTACCTTCCTCTGCAGCAGGAGCTTCATGTGTTACTTCTTTTCCGTTAGCGCGAAGTTGGCCCATAAGTACTTCACTATCATATACATTTTTCGAACACCCAAGAGTGATTACGTTGATTTTATTCTTTTTTAAAGACTTGGTTCTCATACTTTTATAAATTGGAGTGCAAAATTACATTTTTTATTCCTAGAAACACCATGATTCCTTCTTTTTTCTGAAGTTGTTATTGTTGGATTTAGGAGCTTTCCGATAGTTATCGGAACCTTGCTGTATGCTATATCTTTTCTGTTTGCTATGGCGAAGGGAAAAAGGATGACGCTTCTAGCAGGGCTAAAAAAAATCCGTCTTGATAAGAATCAGACGGATTTAATTTGTGTGTTAGTTAGTGTTTGATTATAATTCAAATAACATAGTTAATGAAACATTGCTAAACTTTGTATTGATATTAGCGCCATCTGTGAATCCTTGATTAAAGAAAGCTTGTTGAGAGTTTCTTTTTGCATAAGAGTAAGCTAAGTCTACTTTAGTTGCTCCAAAATTATATCCTAAACCACCAGAATACCCATTTAAATCGCCCATAGTAGAGCTGTTCTTGTATGGGCTTTGTTCGTATCTATAACCAGCTCTTAGGCTTAGTAGTTTGATTTTGTATTCGGCACCAACTCGTACTTCACTGCTGTTAGTTAATTGGTCGCTCATTGTGGTATTTGCACCTCTAAATTCGTTTGTAGGTTTGAACTTGGTATTACCATAATCTTTAATGGCATAATCTACACTTAATAATCCAGTTTTTCCAAAAATATATGCGAAACTGGCAGTCCATTTCCCAGGAGTTTGCAGTTTATATGATTCATACACATTAATAATTTGCGGGTCAACGATAGTAGGAGGTAGTTCTCCAGTGTTATTGCTGGTTACAGATACTAATTTCTGTGTGGTTTCATCGTAGAGTTTATACCAAGTGTTTGATTCATAGGCAAGACCTAGTCGTACTTGATCTGTTACTTTTGCAATGGCACCTACTTGAAAAGAAAATCCATTTCCGTAAGTGTATAACTGATTGTCAAATCGTAATCTATTTATTTGGTCTACTGCGCTGTTATTGTTAGTGTTGTCTTCGTAAAAACTAGTGTTTCTCGTGTAATCTGCAAAATGAGAGTTTAAGTTTATTCCTATGAATAATTTGTCTTTATATGAGGTTGCAGCATTAAAAGATAGTTTTCCATTGTACCCGTTAGTATGAACTTCATTTTCTTGATAATAATTTCCTCCAGCTGGAACAAGTGAATAGTAAGGACTGTTTGGGTTATTTATATCAGTTGGATTAATTATGAATCCTTGATATCCTATCATTGCTTGTTGAGCAGCGTAGCCACTTAACCCAGGATATTGAGAATTTGGGAAATTGCTACCTAGATAGCGATACAAACGACTTATGGATTCTCCACTTTGTGTATTGACATATTCTTGTGGTACTGGCGCACCACCGTTGCTAGTATTAGCATAGCTTAAAAAATATTTATCTATAGAATTCGTTGGGTTTACTCCGGAAGAGAATATATCGTTATTGTAGTTGTTAGTGTTTTCGTAATTAACTCCTACAGACAATTTTTTCCAGTTACTGCTTGAGTATGAATCCTTGAAAACCATAACTCCACCGGCTTGATTCAGTATAAAAGAATTTTCTTTTTCCTTAGTTTTTGTTCCGAAATAATTGGAATTATTCTTAGTGTTGTAATTGCTTAATGTTACTCCAAATTGGTTATTTGCAAATACTGCAGAACCAGCTGGGTTAACGTTTAATGAAGATAAATCACCACCAAGTGCTCCAAATGCACCTCCCATAGCGCGGAAACGAGCTGTTCCGTTTAAGTTGTCTTGAGAATAGCGCATTGCGTCAGAAATATCCTGAGAATGTGCTGCATTAATAGTTAGTCCAGTAAGGATTAGGAATATGTACTTTTTCATAATTCAGATAAATTTTTAGTTCATTTTAAAGAAGATGTAGGTTATCTTCTTCCACCGCCAGAAGATCTTCCTCCGCCACCACCGCCAGAAGATCTGCCTCCACCACTGGCATCATATGAACGACCTGATGAGCTAGGGGTATAGGATCTTGTTGGGGCACTTGAAGAGTTGCTAGGGTTGTAGCTTCTGCTAGGTGCATAGCTATTATTGTTGCTGTTATCTCTACGTGTTGGTGTATAAGTGTTGTTTTGTGAACCAGATGCTGGGTTTCTACGTGTCGGGTTATAAGTACTGTTTGAAGATTGATCTCTTCTGGTGTAGTTATAATTACCGTTGTTGCTTCTTGTTGTATTATTATATGAATCGTTTCTTCTGTAATCTGTATAGTTGGTGTTACTGCTTCCTCTTCTGTTTGTGAAATTTGAGTTTTGAGTACTACTTCTTCTGTCAGTATAGTTCATATTACTGCTTCCTCTTCTGTTTACAGAGTAGTCAGAGTTTCTAGAGTAACTTCTATTAGAGTAGTAATTGTTGCGATTTACACCGTTGTTGTACATAGCACCTCTGCGACCAGCGTTGTATGAGTAATTATAGTTGTTGCGGTATCCGTAATAAGGTCTGTATCCGTAATATGGATAGTAAGAAGGGTAGCCCCATCCAAGTCCGCCACCATAATAAGGATAACCCCATCCTGAACCATAATATCCACCGTATCCGCCGTATCCATATCCGAAACCACCATAATATGGGTAACCCCATCCTAGGCCAAAAGATAATCCCCAAGTATTTGGGTATATATTTACAGAAACGTCTTGAACATTGCTTCCCCAAGCAGGATAGCTAATGCTTGAACTAGCTACATTGTCATCAGATTCATTGTAAGAACCGTAATTGTCAACATTTGTGAAGATTTCAGTAGGTTCGTCATTGCTTTGTAGGGATCTGAAATAATCTTTATATTGATTATTGGTGCCAGTTGTAGTAATTCTTTCAGTGTAATTATTAGATGATGCTCCATATATTCCATCGTTGTCATAATAAGAGCTATTTTGATAAGAACCACATGAAGTTACTAGCAAACACAGTAGCGCTATTGTTGAAAAAAGTACTGTGTTTTTTTGGGAAAAAATATTAGTTTTCATATCTGTGGGTTTTTTATTGTTGGACAATACAAAAATAGTTAGTTTTGTGAAACTATTTAGTTAAAATAAGTTAAACAAAATTTGTGCCAAACTATTCAATATGAGTAAGAACCTTACTACAAGATCAGAAGATTATTCAAAATGGTATAACGAGCTGGTTGTAAAAGCGGATTTAGCCGAGAATTCAGGAGTTAGAGGATGTATGGTTATTAAGCCGTACGGATATGCTATTTGGGAAAAAATGCAGGCTGAGTTAGATCGAAAATTTAAAGAAACAGGGCATCAGAATGCCTATTTTCCATTATTTGTTCCTAAGAGCATGTTTGAGGCAGAAGAGAAAAATGCCGAAGGATTTGCAAAAGAGTGTGCTATTGTAACACATTATAGATTAAAGAATGATCCGGATAAACCTGGAAAATTAATGGTTGATCCTAATGCTAAGTTAGAGGAAGAGTTAATCGTTCGTCCAACAAGTGAAGCTATTATATGGTCTACATATAAAGGATGGGTACAATCTTATCGTGATTTACCTTTATTAATCAATCAATGGGCAAATGTAGTTCGTTGGGAGATGAGAACTCGACTGTTTTTAAGAACGGCTGAATTTTTATGGCAAGAAGGGCATACGGCTCATGCTACAAAAGATGAAGCTATTGAAGAGTCAGAGAAAATGATGAATGTATATGCGGAGTTTGTTGAAGGCTTTATGGCGATTCCAGTTGTAAAAGGACTTAAGACAGAATCAGAACGATTTGCAGGTGCTGAAGAGACTTATTGTATTGAAGCATTAATGCAGGATGGAAAAGCGTTACAAGCTGGGACATCACATTTCTTAGGTCAGAATTTTGCAAAGGCATTTGATGTGAAGTTTGCTAATGCTGAAGGAAAGCAAGAATATGTTTGGGGGACTTCTTGGGGAGTATCTACTCGATTAATGGGTGCTTTGGTAATGACACATTCAGATGATAAAGGATTGGTCTTGCCTCCAAATTTAGCTCCAATACAAGTGGTGATAGTTCCTATTCATAAAACAGATGAGCAATTGGCAGAAATTTCGATTGTGGTTAATGAATTGGTTTCTCAATTGAGAAAGTTGAATATTGCTGTGAAATATGACGATAGAACGACACAAAAGCCAGGGTTTAAGTTTAATGAATATGAATTAAAAGGAGTGCCGATTAGAATTGCGGTAGGTCCTAAGGATTTAGAAAACGGAACTTTTGAAATTGCAAGAAGAGATACGTTGACAAAAGAAATAGTTTCGAAAGATGGAATTGTTACTTATGTAAATGATTTATTGACTCAAATTCAAGCTGATTTGTATAATAAAGCATTGGATTATCGTAATTCGCATATTACCGAAGTAAATAGTTTTGAAGAATTTAAAGAGGTTTTAGAGAATAAAGGTGGTTTTGTATCAGCACATTGGGACGGAACTATGGCTACAGAAGAGAAGATCAAAGACTTGACAAAGGCAACGATTAGATGCGTTCCTTTGGATGGAGTAGAAGAGGCGGGAAGCTGTGTGTTTACTGGTAATTCTTCTTCTAGAAGAGTGCTGTTTGCTAAGGCATATTAAATTTTTTTATTTTTTTTGCTTTAGCTATTGTAGAACTCAAAAATAGATGTATCTTTGCATCCGCATTAGGGAAGCAGGCCCGTTCGTCTATCGGTTAGGACGCATGGTTTTCATCCATGTAAGAGCGGTTCGATTCCGCTACGGGCTACTACTTTTTTTGCGTGTTAAAAGTTATTTGAAGATTGAATAATAAAATGGCCCGTTCGTCTATCGGTTAGGACGCATGGTTTTCATCCATGTAAGAGCGGTTCGATTCCGCTACGGGCTACTAATTCAATTCTCATTTAAGATTGAAAAAAAACTTAGAAGAATACTGGTCCGTTCGTCTAGGGGTTAGGACTTCAGGATTTCGTCCTGGTAACAGGGGTTCGATTCCCTTACGGACTACAAGAATTAGTTGTGAATAAGTTTTGTAAAATAAAAACTGGTGTCTCGGTTTTTGTTTTATTAGTTAAAGCTAAAGTGATTGTTTTACAATTGTGGGAGGCTTTTCTTTTTTAACTAGTATTTATAATTATTATCTCTAAAATTTAAAAAAAAATGGCAAATCATAAGTCAGCATTAAAAAGAATAAGAAGTAACGAAAAAAGAAGAGTTCTTAACAGATACCAACATAAGACTACTCGTAATGCTATAAAAGCGTTAAGAATAGCTACTGATAAGCAAGATGCTACTTCAAAATTATCAACTGTAATTTCTATGATTGATAAATTAGCTAAGAAAAATATCATTCATGATAACAAAGCTTCTAATTTAAAATCTAAATTAACTAAGCTAGTAGCTAAATTGTAATTAAAACAATTTGCCTAAAATATATAAAAAGCCCTCTTTTTGAGGGCTTTTTTTGTGCTCTATAAAAAAACCTCTTAATGATTAATTGATAATTATTAAGAGGTTTTTTGTTTAAACGCTCATCTTGTTTTTTATGTATTCTAGCATTTGTAGTGTGATGGGTTTTGAAAGGAAATCAAGTATCATTGGATAGTTTTTTGCCTTTTCTAGGTCTTCAGGGTCAATTGTGGAAGATAGTATGATTACGTTGGTGTTGTTGAAGTCTGAGTAGTTTGATGTGGAAAAGTGGTCTAAAAATTCCCAGCCTCCCATTACAGGCATGTTTAGATCTAGGAAAATAAGTCGTGGTTTCTTATCGTTAAGATCAGTGGGTTTGGTGTTGTATTTAAGAGTATTGAAGTATAATAAAGCTTCTTCTCCGTTTTGAGCTGTTGTTATTTCTTTGGAAAACTCAGCTTTTGTGATTACTTTTTTACATAACATTAGTGCTATGGGGTCGTCGTCTATGCATAAAATCTGGTCAAACATTTTATTTGTTTTTAAATATTAGAGTAAATGAGGTTCCTTTGTTAACCTCGCTGTCTATACTAATTGTTCCTCCCATTGTTTCTACTTGAGATTTTACTAGGTATAATCCAAGTCCTTTGCTGTCGGGGTAATTGTGGAATCTTTGATAAAGTCCAAAAACTTTATCTCTGTTTCTTTCAAGATCAATTCCAATTCCGTTGTCTTTAAAAGTTAGTATTATCCTGTCTTCGATTTGATTGGCTGAAATAGTGATTTTTAATTTGCGATCTTCAGATCTGTATTTAATGGAATTGGTAAGTAGGTTTAATAATATGCTTTCTATGTAGGCTTTGTTGATGTTTAAAACGGCTACTTTTTCAAAATTTAATTTTATTATAGGTTTGTGTAATTCGATTTGAAAGCTTAGTTGGTTGAATACATTTTCGAAAACTTCATTTAGTAAAACCTCTTCTTTTTGAATTGATGGGTTGTCTTTGATTATGATAACTTTTACTAAATCATTGATGGTTTCGTTTAATAAGTGGGTGGACTTATTGAATCCGTTTAGTATTTCTTTTAGTTCTTCGTTTTCAATCGGAATATCTTCTATAAGATTTAATAATCCGGTTAGGTTTGATAGGGGGGATCTAAGATTGTGTGATGTTATATAAGAGAATTGTTTTAAATCTTTGTTGTTTTGAGTTAGTTCTCTAATAAGGTGTTCTTTTTCTTTTTCAAGTTTTTTCTCTTCTGTTATATCTCTTTGTATTGATATCCAGTGAGAAACCTCATTTTCGGAATTAAAGATAGGTATCATGGAGTAGCGTACCCAATATTCATCTTTGCTTTTGGTATAGCTAATAGTTTCTATTAAGCACTCTTCTTTGTTTTTTATTGCTTTTATGAGTTTTCGGAGTTCACTAGAATCGGATTTAGGGCCTTTAAAGATATTAGGAGATTTACCAACGATTTCTTCAGATTGGTATCCAGACATTTTTGAAAAAGATGGATTTACATATACAATTTGAGGAATCTTACCGTCATGCGAATCGGCTTCGGTAATTAGTATTGAATCTCGAGATTGAGTGATTACAGTTTCAAGTAGTTTTAGTCGTTGTTCTTCTTCTTTTTGTTTTGTTATATCTTGTATTGCTCCAATCATTCTGATGGCTCTCCCATTTTCGTCTTTTAAGAGAAAACTTCGGTGGAGAACATATTTATAAGTAGCATCTGCACATCTAAAACGATATTGATCTTGCCATTTTTCAGTTTTTTGTTCTATAAATGAATATAGTTTTACTGACATTCTGATGCTGTCTTCGGGATGAATTTTGTCAAACCACCATCTCGAGCTGTCGCCAACTTCTTCTTGTTTATATCCAAAAATGTTTTCGATTCCTTTGTTCCAAGTGATGCTGTCTTCTTGGATTTTCCAGTCCCAAATTGTGTCACTAGTTGCTTTGGCAACTATGTTATATTTTTCGTTTGATTCTTTAATTTCGTCATTCGATTTTTTTAGTTTTTCGAATACAGTAATGTTTCTGGCGTCATTTTTTGATAGGATATATCGGTAGAGTAGGCCAGTTAAAATAATGAAAACAAGATCTTTTATAAAACTGAAATAGTAATATTGAGTATTTGAGATATTGTTAAGTAGATATTTATGACAAATGATTGCCAAAAATAGAGAAATGACAAAGTAAATTAATGTAATTTGATTGGTTTTGTTTTTCATTACTCAAATATAATTAATAATTACCAAATTATTAAACATCAATTATAAGATATTTAAAACGCTTGATTTTAATGTAGTTTTTAGGTGTAATCAGTTAAGAATATGTAAACTATTGCTTAAATATATTTTTTTATCAAAATAAAGTGTACCTTTGCACCCATTAAAAATCTCAGATGGAATCTATTAGAAATATTGCAATTATTGCCCACGTCGATCACGGTAAAACCACTTTGGTTGATAAAATTATGTATCACTGTCAGTTATTTCGTGACAACGAAAACACAGGTGATTTAATTCTTGATAATAATGATTTAGAACGCGAGAGAGGTATTACTATTACTTCTAAAAACGTTTCAGTTCAATACAAAGGAACAAAAATCAATATTATTGACACCCCTGGTCACGCCGATTTTGGTGGTGAAGTAGAACGTGTACTAAACATGGCCGATGGTGTATGTTTGCTAGTAGATGCTTTTGAAGGGCCAATGCCACAAACTCGTTTTGTATTACAAAAGGCAATCGACTTAGGTTTGAAGCCATGCGTTGTTATCAATAAAGTTGATAAAGAAAACTGTACTCCAGAAGAAGTACATGAAAAAGTTTTTGACTTAATGTTTGAATTAGGTGCTTCAGAAGAACAATTGGATTTCCCAACTGTTTATGGATCAGCTAAAAATAACTGGATGTCTGATGATTTCAGAAATCAAACAGAAAACATAGAGCCTTTACTAGATATGGTAATTGCTAATGTTCCTGCTCCTAAAGTTTCAGAAGGAACTCCACAAATGTTGATTACATCTTTAGATTTCTCTGCATTTACAGGTCGTATCGCTATTGGTCGTCTTGAAAGAGGTATTCTAAAAGAAGGTATGCCAATCTCTTTAGTAAAAAGAGATGGTACTGTAATAAAATCAAGAATCAAAGAATTACATACTTTTGAAGGTCTTGGACGTAAAAAAGTAGAACAAGTTATTGCAGGTGATATCTGTGCTATAGTTGGTGTTGAAGGTTTTGAAATTGGTGACACTATTGCAGATCACGAAAAACCAGAAGGGTTAGCTTCTATTGCTATTGATGAGCCTACTATGAGTATGTTGTTTACAATTAATGACTCTCCTTTCTTTGGTAAAGAGGGTAAATTTGTAACTTCTCGTCATATCAGAGAAAGATTGACAAAAGAATTAGAGAAAAACTTAGCTATGAAGTTAGGTGAAACTGATTCTGCTGATAAATTCATGGTTTTTGGTCGTGGTGTACTTCACTTATCTGTTCTTATTGAAACAATGAGAAGAGAAGGATATGAATTACAAATTGGTCAACCACAAGTTATCATCAAAGAAGTTGATGGTAAAAAGTGTGAGCCAATTGAGGAATTAACAATCGACTTACCAGAAAATCTTTCAGGTAGAGCGGTTGAATTCGTTACACTTCGTAAAGGAGAAATGTTGAGTATGGAAACTAAAGGTGAGCGTATGATTATTAAATTTAATATTCCATCTCGTGGAATTATTGGATTGCGTAATCAATTACTTACTGCTACTGCAGGTGAAGCTATCATGTCACACCGTTTTATAGGATACGAGCCTTACAAAGGAGAAATTTCAGGACGTAACAAAGGTTCTTTGATCTCTATGGAAAAAGGAAAAGCTATTCCTTATTCTATTGATAAATTACAAGATCGTGGTAAGTTTTTTGTTGAGCCAAATGCTGAAATTTACGAAGGACAAGTTATTGGAGAAAATTCTCGTGGTGATGATATGTGTGTAAACGTAACTAAAGAGAAAAAACAATCTAACGTTCGTTCATCTGGAAATGATGATAAAGCAAGAATCATTCCTCCAATTATTTTCTCATTAGAGGAAGCTTTAGAGTACATTCAAAAAGATGAATATGTAGAGGTTACACCAAAATCTATTCGTTTGAGAAAAATCTATTTGACTGAAACTGATAGAAAAAGATTTAAAATCTAATAAGATCTTATATAGTTTTAAAAAAGCCATTCACACAGTGAATGGCTTTTTTTATGACTTGTATTTTTGAATGAATATTGTTTTTATGGAACTTAGAAAGTAAGGAATAAGCCCAAATTATTTGATTGTTATCTTTTTAAACTAAAATGACCTTTGACTTCTTTCCCGTCTTCAAATTTTAAAGTAAACCAATAATCATCAGAAGGAAGATCACGGCCAGCATAAGTTCCATCCCATCCTATGTTAGTAGCGTTCATCTGTTTTAATAATTTTCCATAACGATCAAAAATAGAGATGGAATAATCAGGCATTTGATCTAGGTTTTTAATTTTCCAAGTATCATTGTGTCCGTCTCCGTTAGGAGTTAAGAATCGAGGGTAATCAAGAACATAAAAGATTGATGATATAGTTGCTCCGCAACCATTTTTATCTCTTGCGTATGCTTTGTAAATTCCAGCAAGAACTCCTCTGAATAAAGGATCGTCTTGGTAATTTGAACCATCTAAAGAGAATTCATAATTTCCAATTCCAGTATATTCTACTAAAACTGAATTTTCATTTGCTGAAAAATCTTTAATTTGAGTTCCAGTAATTGTAGCCACATCTGAGGCAACAACATTAAATTTCTTAGTTTTTTCACAACCATTTATATCTGTTACTGTAACGGAATATGTTCCAACAGTATTTACAGCAATTGTGTTGGAAGCAGATCCTGTGCTCCAATTATAGCTTTCAAATCCAGTTGCAACAGATAAATCAATTACTGAGTCTTTACATAGGTAGGCAGTTTCAGAATCAAAATTAGGAGGGTTAAATACATTGACTATTAATTCAATTGGAATTACAGCGTAACAATCTGGACCATTAATAATGCGCGCATATATGGTTTGGTTAAAAGCAATTGTATTTTTGAAATTATTGGATACAGCGTTAGTTTCAGTAATTGCATTGCTTTCGCTTAAGTAATAATTGACCAATAAACCAGAAGGTAAGCCATTTAAGATTTGTGGTGTAACTTCAGTATTCAAATTAAATTCATACAGTCCATCAGTATCTTGATCGCAAACTGCAATAGGATTTTGTGGAAGAATGATGTTATCTGATATTTTTAATTGGAGCTCTGCATACTTAGGACAGCCATTTTTATTTTCAACTCTTGCATGAATAGTTTCTGTAGGGGAGCTATTGATATAGTTTTTAGGATCTACAATTGGATTTAATTTTGCTTGAGCATCTGCTAACGATTTATAATAGACAATGCTTAGATCTGGATTGTTGTTTTTTATTATTGCGTCAACTTTGGTTAGATTAAACGTAGTACTATTATCAGAGTCAATATCACATTGAATTAATGTGGTATTTGTAACAGTGATTTCTGGTGCATATTCAATTTTTATTTCATCAGATGCGGTACATGTAGAAGGAGCCATTAAAACATTTACTCTGTATGTTCCAGCTTCTTTAACAGTATATGTTGGATCTGTAGCTGTGTTGTTTTTGACACCGTCTTTGTACCATTCGTAAACGTATTTTGAACCAGGAGGAGAAAAAAGTTTTGTATCTAGTACTAATTCGTCTCCATAACATAACGGATTATTTGTACTAGATTCTCGGTCTTCTCCTAAATCTATTTTTGAAGTAAAGCTTCCGGCTTCAAGGAAAATAGCTGAATCATAATATACGTTTCTATCATCGGCAATAACCAATTTTATATGATACGTTTTTCCAGCAACTACATTGGTTTCGGATTTCATTACAATAGTTTGTCCTGCGTAATTTGTAGCGCCTGTACCTATAGTGTTTAAACCATTAAAATAAGTCTCATTTACAGCAGGGCATCCAGGAATGACATTGCCTTTATTATCTGTAACTGGTTCAACTTTTGGGCGAACAGTCATAGATGAAACTGGTATAGTAGTGTTTGGTAATACTGCTAAATTTTTATAAGGTTCACTGCTGCCTTTTTCTTTTATTAGGAAGGCAAAGCCATCAGAATAATAACATGGATACACATTTTGGTATTCATTAGACGCAAAAATATAATTGAAGCTTATAAAATTGGTTAATGGTGAAAAATCAAATTCTAAAACTGTAGCATTTATAGATTTAATGCCTAATATTTGATCCAAATCAGAATCTCCCAGCCATAAGCTGTTTCCACCACCACCATCATCTTTAATTAAAGGCCCAATGGAGTTCTCACTAGTCCAAGTGCTAAGTACTACACCTTCTTTAAATGGGAAATTGCTTGTACCCGCATTAAAATAAGCAAAACTATTGCGCCCTGGAGTATGTTCGTCTCCTTTTGTGAGAGGGTTCATTACTGAGGCGCAAGAACTATTTACCAATACTTTTTCTATTAATTCTTGAGGACTTTTTGTATCATCAATGATTATAGATTGTGCATTGGTTTTTATCCCAAAACAAAAGATGAAAAGTGTTGATATGAATATTTTTGCTGATTTCATTACTAACTAAAAAGAGTATAAACAAATATACTATAGATCTCGGCTCTTTAGTAATTTATAAGAAAAGAAAATGAAAAGGAACGTCCAAATTAAAACAATTGCTACAGAAATGTAATCAACATTATAATTTTTTGTGTTTTCAACTCCCATTTGTATACCGATATTTTTTATAACTGATAGCCTTGTAAAAGGTTCAACGATTAAGTTAGACATGGCCTCAAGAGGAAGTAATCGGATAAAATAATCTGCAATTTTGCTATCAGGAAAAATAACAAACATAAGAACAGTTTTTATAATACCTTCAAGAATACTCCAAACCAGTAGAAAACCCAATGCGAATGCAGAGCGTTTTACCAATATTCCTAAAAATAAACAGAATGAAAAGAATCCAGTTAGTTTTATAAAAAAGGCAAAAAGATATTCCATTCCTGAAAAAATAATTCCAATTTCGGTATAAGAAGAAAAAGATAATCCTAAAATTAAGCTCATTATGAATACAAAGACTGTAGAGCAAAAAGCAAATAAAATTACGGTATAGAACTTCGATAAAATAAATTCTTTTTTACTTAAGCCATCGATAAGATTTTGTTTTAAGGTACCATAACTATATTCATTTGCCATCATAGAGACAATTACAATTGCTAAGAAAAACTTTAACCAAGCTGCAATGTAGGTGTTGAAATGCCAAATGAAAGGGAAATTAAAAATTCCCATTTCGGCTAAATGAAATTTAAAAGTACCTAAGTCAAATTTTATAGAAGCAATTAATGCAATAAACGTAAGGAGGATAAAATAGGCTAAGGTTAATATACGACTGGCGTTATTTTTCCAAATTTTTTGTAGTTCTATAGAGAGAAGTCTGTTCATAGCTTATTTGTTTTTTATAGAAGCGTTATTGGTTAGTTCTAGAAATTGTTCTTCTAAACTGTTTTTACGTTTTACTAAATGATTTAAGAAGATGTTTTGTGAGAATAAAAATTGGTTTAATTCTGCAGCGCTTAAGTCACTTTTTAAATAAACTAAAACCACTTCTTTTTCTTTTATAACGCTATCTACAGCAGGATGTGTTTCTGTTACAGAAATTAATTTTTCAGTATCATCTGCTTGTATTTCAAAGAAACCTTCGTTTGAGGACATGCCACCAACCGGACCAGAATATAAAATTTCTCCTTTTCTTAAAACCACTACATCAGTACATACTTTTTCAACTTCATCTAATAAATGGGAAGCAAGTAATATTGTTGTACCATGTGAGGCTATTTTTTTTATGATATCACGAATTTGATGAATTCCTTGAGGATCCAATCCGTTTGTAGGTTCGTCAAGAATTAATATTTCGGGATCGTTCAGTAAGGCTGACGCTATAGCTAGACGCTGTTTCATTCCTAATGAAAAAGTACTAAACTTGCTTTTTCTTCGCTCGTTTAGACCTACTAATTCTAATTTTTCGTTTATCTTAGAATAATCAATGTTCTTGATTTTACAAACCAGTTTCAGGTTTTCTTCAGCGCTCATGTAAGGATAAAAGTTTGGTCTTTCGATAATTGCGCCTACTTTTTTTAATGCATCATGGGTTTGTATTTTTCCACCAAACCAGCTGTATCGCCCAGAAGTTTCGTTTACTACATTTAAAACGATTCCCAATGTTGTTGACTTTCCACTTCCGTTAGGACCTAGAATTCCATAAACACGGCCTTTTTGTATTTCGAAAGAAATATCTTTCAGAGCTTGAACTCGCCCATATCTTTTATGTAGGTTCTGTATTGTGAGTATTGTTTCCAAATTTATTTACAGTTTTAGTTTTTAGTAAGACGTGTCACTTTGGTTTTTGTTACCGAATGATTTATATTTAATATAAATTTGTATCAAATATATTCAAAATGAGTGAACCTTTAATGTTTTTTAAAAAACCATCGTACCCATTAACAAATTCACTTTTGGATTATCTGGAACGTTATGAACGGATCTCGAAAGTGTCCGTTTTTTATGATGATTTATTGCGTTTTTCAGGAGCTATAAATGTATATGATAAATACGATAAGGATACCTTATGGATTCGGGTTTATTATAATGAGTTTGAAAGAAATGAAATTGATTTGAATTTAAAAAAAATCTACTCTCTTTTACATTCTGATGGTAATACCGATATTATCCAATTTTTGAATATTGATGCAATTGATTATTGTACGTTTGGGAACTCCAAGCCTTTTAGAATTAAAGTTCGAAATATTCTAAATGATAATTACGTGCATTTTTATATTAAAAAGGCTGATGCCTCTAGGATTTATGGTCTTGAATTAGAGGAAATATTATCCCCTGATAAGATTAACTTTTTGGTATATAAGGATACTTTAATTGAAGAGCATATAATTGGTATTCCTGGAGATATTTTTATGAGTACACTACTTAAAAATTGTACAGAAACGGAGAAATCCCAAATTGCCAAAGAATTTGTGAAATTTAATGAGCGTTGCATGATTAGGCTTTTGGGTGATATGCGGGCATATAATTATGTAATCGTTCCTATTCATGATTTTGATCAAGTAGTATATAAAATTCGCCCTATTGATTTTGATCAACAATGTTATGAAGGGAATTTTAAAGTGTATCGACCCCAGTTTTTTAAAGAAAATTATCCAATGATTGAATTGGTTAAGGATAAACTAGAAGATAGATCGATTGTACAATACAAAGATGAAGAGCGAGCTATTCTTGCAAAGCGCATCCACTCAGCAGATAACAGAATAAAAAAATTATTGCATATCATGAGCGAAGATACTATTTCGCCAGAAGCAAATTTAAATCAACTAAAAATGGAATTATACCGTTATACTAATGATTTGAATTTTAAAAATGCAAAATCAATGGGGCATATTATGTCGGCTGCATTTGGTTTTATTACTAGGAATTTCAAAAACACTAATCTGATTTAGAATCTTAAAATTATTATATGAAAAATTATATCTCTCTTATTGTTGCATTTATTTTGTTGGCTTGTCAGCAAGATTCTAGTGTGTTGAAAACATTATATCCTTTGCCTAAAAAGTTAAAAGAAGTTTCAGGAATTACTTATTTCCCTGAAACAAGTATGCTTTGGGCTTTAGAGGATAGTGGTAATGCTAATAAAATCTATGGATTAAATGCGCAAGGTGAAATTGCCAAAACAATTACAATTACAAATGCTACTAATGTTGATTGGGAAGATATTACCAAAGATAAAGCAGGAAATTTATATATTGGTGATTTTGGGAATAACGATAATATGCGTAAAGATTTATGTATTTATAAAATAGATAAATCGGCTTTAGGAAAAGAAAATGCTGTTTCTAGCTATAAAATTTCGTTCGCATATCCTGAGCAAAAAGATTTTCCTCCTAAGAAAACTCAACTGTTTTATGATGTTGAAGGCTTCTTTGAGTTCAAAAATAATTTCTATTTATTTACCAAAAATCGAAGCAAAAATTTTGACGGTACAGCTTCTATTTATAAAATACCAAATGCAGCAGGAAAACAAAAAGCAACTTTAATTGGTTCCTTTAAGACCTGTAGTAATTACAATCATTGTGCAATTACTAGTGTTGCAATTAGCCCTGATATGAAAAAAGTAGTTGTTTTGTGTCACGATAAATTAATACTTTTTCAAGGTTTCAAAGGTGATAATTTTCATAAAGGAACTCAAACTGAAATTGATTTAGGTCACTTTTCTCAAAAGGAAGCTGTTGTCTTTAAAGACAATACAACATTATTAATTGCTGATGAAAAAACTAAAAAGATTGGTGGTAATGTATATGAGTATAGTTTTAAAAAATAATTAAAACCCAAATCCTATACCAAAGGCAATTCTTGCTTTTTCGTCAATACTTTTAAAATAAGTAAGTCTAGCAGTAATTACATCCAATCCGTTGAGCCATAAACCTCCACCAACGGATTGGTGCCATTTATCGGAGTTTTCTCCTGTAACCCAAACACGACCATAATCAAATCCGCCAAGAATTCCGTAAGACATTGGTAAGATGGCTTTTCTTATTTTTCCTAAACTCCAACGGATATCGCTACTTTGATAAAAAGATTGATTTCCTAGAAAACGTTGATTTCGGTATCCTCTTAAATCATAGTCACCTCCCAAAGTTGCCCCTTGGAAAAAATCGAAATTATTATTAAAGAGTATTTTTGACTTGATTATAGTTGCAAAAATTAGCTTGCCATTTGAATCAATTTTATGATTGAAATTGATTTTGCTTTCTAATGTTGGAAAGTTTTGTTTGTTGTCATCTAGGTTTACTTTCCAGCTTCCAGCTATCGAAAATCCAAATCCCATTGAAGGGAATGATTGTAGGTCGTAGTTCTCAAAGCTGTATTTTACTGTTGCACCAGCATATTGTTGGCTTTTAAAAACATCAGGATTAGTTACTCCAGGAGCATTTATAAATCTACCTGAGGTTTCTTCGATTCTGATTTTCTCAAATGATGTTGTAAAATTAATTTCACTTCCGTATTTGCCTATTTTCTTAATAGATGGAGCTACTTTTATAGCACGCATACGAACACGGTTGTAATTCATCCCTAAATCTTCATCATTGTTTACAGTTTCATTACCATAACCAAAATAGTTTATAGTGAAATTTGGACTCGTTAAAATTGATTGTACATCAAAATCCCATTTACCTAAGACTTTTGGAAAATGACCATCATAAATAAGCTCATATCCATCTGTTGCAAAAAAGTAGTTGGCTTTTAAGATGTGTTTTTGAGTATATGGGTTCTGGTTAAATTTGTTTACTGTGTAATTGGCAATAATACCTAATTTTACTCCGTCATCAGGATTGTAACCACCATAGGGTAGACCTGAGAAAGAATTGTATTTTGGTTTTTCATAATCATAAAGATTCGTTTGATAATCATCAGTGAGTACTGTCTTGGTTTTAGAATCTAATTCGTAAGTATTATTTTTTGATTTGAAATCATGAATTTTTACTCTTCTTCCGTTGGTTACTATGTATGAATCATTGTTTTGACCACCAATTAAGCGAATGTTTATTCGAGAATTAAAATCACCTTTTACTTCAAAAACATCATCATCATCTAATCCGTAAACCCAAACATTTTTTGTTTTACCAGCGGTGAAATTTTTTGTGTAAATTAATTCTTCACCATTTTTTTTGATACGATATACTTCTACATCAAGTTTGTTTTTTGCTTTATGTGTAATTATAAATTTATCTTTTTTATCCGTTCCAACTATTAAAACTGTTTTTTGGAGCACTCTATAATATTCGATAGCATATTTTTGGAGTTCTTTTTTTCGTAGTTTTAATTTGTGTTTGATATCTGCAATCGTCTCATCTTGCACTTCTTTTGGCAAATTATTGAAGGAAGCATCAATATCTGCATCAGTAAGATTCTCCTGTATGTATTTGGCTTGATTAATCCAGTCATTTTCGTGAGCTGTTTTTAAGAAAGCTATATCTTGTGGATAAGGTTCACGATTGAACCATTTTACATTTCTAATATCATCTTTAAAAGATTGCATATGGCGTAATGCTGGCATCTGCATTAAAAGCGAAAGTAATGCGCCATCGTATTTTGTAAAAGCTTGATCTCGATCTCTAGGAATTGGTTTGTAAATTATTTTATCTCCCTCGTGATATTCACCCCAACGCCATTGGTCACTGTGTCGGTCCCAATCACCGATAAGCATGTCAAATAGTCTAGCTTTTATGTATTCTTTCTCGTCAATGGTATATTTTTCATCTTTATGAAGGTTTTTCATGACATCATCAGTGCTGATTATATCCAGTGGTTTTCCAAAAGTTTTTAAACTTATTTGACTACTAGACGGACGCTCTTCAACCATATATAATTCATCCCCAAAATTATAATTATAACCTTTAAGAGTTTCTTGCTTAGGAATATAATATAAAACTGGATTCGTGTGTGATAGCCCAATTTTATCTGCCAAATTACCTACTGCAAAGGGTGTGTATGGGTGAGAAGTGGTATAAAAGTCAAATAAAAAGTTTTCAGCATAGGTATCGTCAAATTGATCTTGAACAAATTGATCTTTAAATGCTACGGATTGAAGAAAACGGGATGCACTTTTTTTCAAAGCACGCATAACATATTCTTTTCCGTTTTTATCTACAATTCGTAGTGATTTTGATTGATGACCTCCACCTTCTCGTTTTGGAGTTATACCTCCAAAAAGGGTGTCTAAAGAAACTGTTCTAGCTTCAATTGGCATGCTATAATATTTTCTGTAATGCTTCCCAAATAAAAAACTATGAAAAAAACTTTTCTTAGTCATTTCACTTGTATAAATAGAAGCCTGTGTTGTTGCATTAAACTTAGAAGGTAAGTTTTCATGATAGACAGTATCTTTTACAGAAATGATATTTTGATCGAATAGTACTTTTTCTTTTTTGTCTTCATTGCCATAAAAAGCAAGTCTAGCATCTCCATTTTTGTAAAGAGTTAATGATGCATATCCATTACCACCATATGAAAAATCATTCGGATATACCGCTTTTGCAGCTTCTGATTTTGAGCCTGCACCACTTATAATCTGTTTAATGTTTTCGTTGTTAATGTATTGTAAGTTATGATCATGACCAGAAATAACAATAACATTATCTTGACTTTGCAAGAGCGTTTTTATTCTTTTTACAAATTGTGTATAGACTTTATTTTGTATGTCTTGTGGACTTACTCCAGATGTTTTTCTAATTAAATTTATAACAGAGCCAATAACAGGAAGAGGAATGTTTTGTTCTAAAGGGAATAATTGTTTTTTTAATGAAAATTGACCTCCATGAGTACCATTGCTCATTAATGGATGGTGTATTGCTATAAGAACAGTTTTTTCTCTGTTTTTGTTTAAAATGCTTTCCAATTCTTCAAAGAACCCTTCACGGGTTTTAATGTCACAATTGTCATTCATAGTAGGAGTGTCGTCCCAATCTTCTAAATACCATTGGCTATCTATGGCAATTAAAACAGTTTGTTTATTGATCTTTAATTGCTCGATAGCACAGCTTTTCTGTGGTAAAAAGGCTTTTTTGTTGTTTAGGTATGTTGTTACAAATTTAGATTGACGTTCTATTCCTTCAATCCCACTATACCAATCGTGATTACCAGGGATAAAAATTGTTTTCCCGTTGTAGCCTTTTGTCAATTCTAACTGATTTGTTAGTTTTTTTTCGGCTAGAGCCACAGCATCTGGATCTTTTTGACTAGGAAACCCATAAGGGTAAATATTGTCTCCTAAAAATAAAAGTGTCGAGTTTTTATCAGAACTTTGTAGTCTTTTGTGTAAAAGTTCAAGAGTTTGTTGTGCTTGTTCCTCATCGGCATTTCCAGCATCTCCAATTAAATATAAAGTATGTGCAATTTTTGTGGTATCTAACGCGTTTTGTGAAATAGGATTTTGGACATCTTTTCCAACTTGTACATGGTGTGTTGCGCATGATTGAATTAAAAAGAAACCAGAAATTCCAATTAAATAAGTGTTAATCCTATTTGTAAAATGATTATCCGAAAACAATTTCATAATTTAGTCGTATAAAAATAAGTTTATGAGCCTATTAGAGCAGTCCGAAGATTTTGTTTATAACTTACTCAAAGATAAACTTTCTATTTTATATTCGTACCATAATTTTTTTCATACAACCAGTGTTGTAAATGCGGTTAAAGAGTTATGTGCCAATGAGAATATAGGAAGTGATGACAATGAGAAGCTTTTGGTAGCTGCATGGTTTCATGATACTGGCTATATTAAAGGTTATAAAGACCATGAAAAAGAGAGTATAAAAATTGTAACTGAATTTTTAAGTGATAAGGATAAGTCAATTGAATTTATAGAAACAGTTTCTAGTTTAATTGCTGCTACTGCAAAATGTTATGAGCCTCAAAATCATTTAGAAAAAATAATTAAAGATGCCGATTTTATACATATTGCTAGCAGCGAGTATGTTATTAGTTGTGAACTTTTAAGAACTGAGCTAAAATATACAGATAATAAAGTATTTTCAGATCAAGAATGGGCAATAGAAAACGTAAACTTTTTAGAAAATGCCCATCGATTTTATACTGATTATGCTATAGAAAAATGGCAGCCTTTAAAAGAAAAGAATTTAAAAAGGATTCATAAAATAATGGAGAAGAAAGAATCAAAAATCACCAATGAATTTGGTGAAGTAATCAAGAAAAAGAAAGATAAGGTTGAAAAACCTGATCGAGGAATTGATACTCTTTTTAGAGTGACACTAGGAAATCACACTCGATTAAGCGGAATTGCTGATAGCAAAGCCAATATTCTTTTATCTGTAAATGCTATTATTATTTCGATAGCACTTTCTACAATTATTCCTAAACTTGATAGTCCAAAGAATGCCCATTTGGTTATTCCTACTTTCATAATGTTGATATCTAGTGTTATTACTATAGTTTTTGCGATACTTTCAACTAGACCAAAGGTCACTACTGGTGTGTTTACACGTGAAGACATCGAAGCAAAAAAAATTAATTTATTATTCTTCGGGAATTTTTATAAAATGCCTTTGCATGAATATGAGTGGGCTATGAACGAGATGATGAAAGACAAAGAATACTTATACGGTACTATGATTAAAGATTTATACTTTCTGGGTGTCGTTCTTGAAAGAAAATACCGTTTGTTAAGGGTTGCTTACAATCTTTTTATGGTTGGTATTATCATCACAGTTATAGCATTTATACTTGCCTTTAGAGCTCTTTAAGTTAGTTTAATTCATCTAATAAGTCTTGATAGGTAATTTTCTCAGTTGAAAGTGTGTTGTTTGTTACTTTTACTCGAATAGCTTTTAATCCCGATACACCTTGTAAATCTTCTACCTCAAATTGTTCTATTTGAGGTTCTAGTATTTTCTTAAACTGTAAATACTTTACATATTTTAAATATTCTGCTTCTTCACTTGCATGTGAATATACAATTGTGATTTTTTCTTTTTCGGTTATGCGCTCTTTAGTATTTTTGATATGTGCCTTGTCGATACGTTTTTTTACAACTTCATATCGGGCATTGTAGGTTCCGTCTACATCAAAACGCTTTTCGTCCATTCGGAAACGGATAGAAATAGGGGAGCTAAACACCAAAATTAAAGATGTAACATCAAGTTTATATGGTAATGAAGCTTTAAGCTGATGATGTTCTAATTCCATTTCGCATAATGTTTGCAATTGCCATAATCTTAAATTATGGAGGTACATTACATCAAATGGTTTCGTAGGAGCAATCGAGGCTCCTATGTATAGATTATGTTCAACACCATCGGTTTTAAATCGTTCGTAATAATGAGGATATATTTGTTGCGCCTCAATTTGTTTCTTGTCAAGTATAACCGCAAGTTTTTTATTGATAATAGACATTGCATTATCAAATTTCTTTCTCTCCTGATAAAATAAACCTGTTTTTTCGTCTAACCCTTCAAAGTATTTTTGTTCAAGTTTTTCTGCTTTAGAATTGCTTTTAGTGTTTTTTAAGATAGGATGAATTTCATCTTCTATATAGCGTTGTATATGCTGTTCTGAGTCTGCTTTTAATGGCGCATTGAGTTCTTCAAGAAGTGATTCTAATTCGAATTTACGCTGTTCTAAGAGAATTAAATTTGAGTTTTCTTTTTGAGTTGCAAAAATTTGTAATAACATTTTTAGCTGATTTTTTAAATCAGTTTTGACTGTTTCATTTCGATGTTCTGATGAACCTTTAATATCAATTTGTCCATATAAAGGGAAAACTTCCTTGAAGACAATTTCTTTAAAAATATAATCTTTCGTATGATTGCTATTCTGAAAATATTTTTCTGATTCTTCTCTAAATTTCCAATATACACTTGGGTGAATTGTAGTGTATTCTCTTTGTATTACTGCCTCAATCTGATGTTGCATATCAGTATTGTATCTTTCTATGGTATCGACTAGATAAGGCAGTACAAGATCTAATTTTTGTGCATTTATGGTGTTAAGTGCTCTTGGGGTAGCCGAAACTAATTCGACAACGCCTAATAATTTATTGTCTTTTATAATTGGTGCAAAAACACAGCTGCTAATGTTTTGGTTGCGTAAAAGTTCTCCAAGTTTTATATTTTCATTTTGTTCTATAAAATTCTCTAGATTCGAAATTACCAAAGGCTCTTTATGCTCTAACAAGTTTTCAAAGGAACATCCAAATATTGCATTTTTACAGTCCATTTCTTGATTATAAGGAAGTAAGAAGCTTGATATTTCAGCATTTTCATCTAACTGAGGAGGTTTTATAAATTTTCCCTGTTCTGAGTTGTAAATTAAGAAACCTACTCTAAGATTGGGTATTTTAAAGATAGATCTAAATATGTTTTCGATAATTTTAGTAGAAGTTGCTTTTTGTGCATCTGATTTTAACAAATTAGTTTTTAAATTAGAAATAGCATTCTCTGTAGTGGCATCAAATAAAATAATAATACCAAATCCTTTTAGTGTCCAGCTTCCAATAGGAAATTTTTCTTTCCATAAATCGATATCATCATAGTTGTCGATTAATAAATCGATATCCTCTTGTGTTAGTTTTGGTGCATTATCTGAAGGGATTATTTCTAAGAAATCTGCATTATATAAAATACGGTAGTGATTTATGATTCCATTAGAATCTGGAATATCATAAAAGAAAGGTTTATTGAAATCTATATTTTGTTTGTAGTAAACACCAAGTATTAAGCAGCAATTAGCAATGTAGAATTGTTGGTCATCAAAGTCACGAATAGTTACATCAAAATTTGTACCTGCATCTTTTAGTATTTTTTTAAATCTTTCGGTATAATTGAATGTAAAGTTTTGAAACGGAACTGTAACGGCTTTAATTTCGTTATTTGTTAATGCTGTAGGGAATAAATCGGCTAATAAATGATTGATTAGAGTTTCATTTTTTTTAATCATTGTGAAATCTCCAATCCCTGTTTGAAATTCAGGAACGTCCTCTACTTCCTTCAAAAGTGCTTTGGCATAATTAGATCGGTAATCAATATCTGATTGTGCAATTTTCTCTAAAGCTTCAATAAGTTTATGAAAAGATATTAGAGTTTTAAAAGGACTTTCTTTGAATAAATGATATTTCATGGCACTATTATTTATTGGTATGCAAAATTACTAATATACGTAATTTAAGTCGTGTTTTTTGGGTTTATTTTATAAAAAAAGCCTCAACTGTAGTAGTTGAGGCCTTGATTTTAAGTAAAAGTGAAATTGAAAAGAATAAATACTAGCTTTTCTCTTCTTTGTTGAAGTAAACCAAATAGTAATACATTTGTTTTTCTTCATCCCAACCTTTTTCTACAAATTTTTCTGCACTTTCTGGATTAATGAAATCCATCTTGATTTGTATATGAGTATCTAGATTGATAACATTTTTGATTGATTTTCTTGCATCAGAAACTGCTGAGTTAGCGATAGGGAAGGTTGTAACATCTTCGATGCTATATTTTTCACCTTTGTCAACTTTGTAGTTTTTGAATTCAGGGATTAAATCTGGGTTATCTAATACTTCGTTTAAGAAGTTAGTTTCTTCAAACTGATCGTTCTTTGCAAAATAATTTACAGAACGGTTCATGAACATTACTTCTTCTTTTTTGTCTTCTGCTGGTAAGACTACATCTTTTGCAAAGCTTTGACAGAATTTCAAGTATTTTTTAGTGATGAAGTTTTCATCTTCAAATGCATCAACTGATAGAAAATGCTCTAACCAGTAACGTGCATCATAGCGGTTGCTATCTACAGTTAAGATTTTGTAACCTTCTTCTTTTTTATAGTTAAAGATTAAACATCCTTTATCTAATTTGCTTAGGTTGATTCCTTGTTGCAAAATCATTTCAAGGTTGCTGTCTTTTTCTTCAAATTGTAAAAAGTCTGCTTGTAGTTCACTTTTAAAAATTCCAATTGCATCAACAACATTATTGTCGATACTAAGATTTGTTAAATACGTTACATAAACTTCTCCGTTTTTAATGTGTGGATGGTTTGATTGTTCGTATAAATGTTTTGTGATTTTTTTAGAAATTTCTTGTATGTTCCCCGGATTATCGAAAACTTCTGTAGCAAATTTGTACATATCGTTATAGTCCAAATCGACTTCGTGAGCAAACTGGTAATAGTTCTCTTCTTTTTCTCTAAAAGGTTTAAAGAAGTATTCTTTTATCAAAGGAACAATTTCATCATTTAGATTGAAAGATTGTTCAGATAAAAATAGCGCTTCATTTCTACTTTTATTCCCTACACGGTGTATAGCAAGGGTTTCGATGTGGGTGTTAAACAGGTTTATCATATAATTATAAGGTGCTAAGTGGCAAAGGTTCTGAGGTTCTAAGTTTTAAAGGTTTTAAGATTTAGTCTCTTTGTTTCAGTTTTTTGATAAATGAAACTAACATTCTTTCGACTTCTCGACTATCCTCGTATAAAATATTAAATTCGTTTTCGTTTAGATATGCAATATTTTTTGCTATTTCTAATTGAGTTTGCATTTCGAATAGGGAACCTATTGAAATATTTAAAAAGCGTAAAAATTCTTTATTACTTTCTCGACCAAGTCCTTCTGCAATATTACTTGGAATTGAAATTGAACTTCGTCTTATTTGTGAAGTTAATCCGAAGATTTCTTCTTTTGGAAAATTATTTGTTGAGATATAGATTTTGGTAATTAAAGACATTGATTTTTGCCAAATTAGAAGTTTTCTGAAATCACTCATATTTAAAGAATTTAATTCAATAAATATAAGAAAAATCTTTAATTTGTAAAACTTAGAACCTTAGCAACTCAAAAACTTAGTACCTCAAAAAGAAAACTAATTCCAATTCTCTTCAAATCCATAATCTTCGAAACTATCGTCTCCTTCGAACATATCTAAATCATCTTCGTCTAGATCATCTTCAAATTCGCCATAGATATCGTCATGCATATCTGCTTCAAAATTTTTCTCTCCTGAATCATCAGGCATTTCTCCATGTGAGAAAAGTGTTTCTGGGTAAGTGTTTCCAATAGCTTGATCTTCTATTGCAGCTAATTCAACCAAAAATGTCCACATATGAATAAAATCGTAGACGTATATAATTTTAGTATTCTCTTTATCTAATAGATCTGATAAAGTATAATCGCTCATTGTTTTTTGTTCACCAAGAACATCTCCAGTATCAAAAAGAGGAATTTCTTCTTCTTGATTCCAAGTTTCATCGCAGGTATAAAACGAAGCTACTTCCATTCCATCAAAACCAAAAGAATTGAAGATGGCGTTGTGTAAATCTTCTAAAGTATCTTCTTCAAGAATTGCTATATCTCTAAAAATATCTTCTTCTGCATCTAGAATTACTCTAAATTTATAAACCATAACTTAACTATTTTTTTGTTTTTTATTGCTGCTGAAAAGCAAGTGCAAATATACTCGATAAATATTATTTCACAATGAAATAAATCTTTATTGTGTTTCAGAATACCGCATAATTTTTCATTATGGGAGTTGAATATTATATGGTTAGTTTTCAATAATAAAGATAGTTTTTTATCCTTTAATCTTGTATCTGAAAATAAAAAACCATTGTAAAAAAAAACTTTTACAATGGTTTACTATATAAACTAAGCCTGTTTATTTGATGCTTGCGATATTAATGCATTGCATCAGCAGGGTTTATTTTGTTCTTTCCTTTTTTGATTAAAAATATGATTGGAATGCACAATAAAAACATCATACCTAGGTATAAAAATATATCCATATATGCTAAAACGGTACTTTGTTTCATTATCGAATAATCTAGTACTTGATGGGCTTTGTTTAATGCTTCATTGCTACTAAATCCTTTTGACATGAATCCTCTTTGAAGTATTTCAACTCTTTGTTGTACTTCGACTTTAGTTGTATCTAGATGTGCTACCAAGTCAACACGATGTTTCTGACTGAATCTCGTGATGAAAGTGGTAATAATTGCAATACCAAATGAACCTCCTAATTGTCGCATCATACCTGTAAAAGCAGCTCCCTCTCCAATATTTTTCCCTTGTAAGGTAGAAAGCGATAATGTTGTTATTGGTACAAAAAGTAATCCTAAACCAATACCTCTTAATATCAATGGCCAGTATAAATGCTCTACTCCAGTATCAGGAGTCATATTGTTATACATCATCAAGGTAAAGAAAAAGAAGATTAAGAATCCAACTCCTACCATATATCCTTGTGGCACTCCTCGCTGAATTAATTTACCAATAATTGGCATCATAAAAGCGGTTGTTATCGATCCCGGAATAAGCAACAATCCTGCATCGGTGGCTGTCCATCCTAAGATTGATTGTGTATAAATCGGAATAATCAATGTTGATCCATAAAGTCCAAAACCAAGTATAAAACACATTATTGTTCCTATACGTAAATTTCCATCTTTAAGTACACTTAAGTTAACAATTGGATGTTTATAGGTGAGTTCTCGCCATATAAATAATATTAATCCAAGTACTGTTACGACACTTAGTGTTGTAATTAATGAATCATTAAACCAATCGTCTTGCTGTCCGTGTTCTAGGACAAATTGCAATGATCCGATAAATGAGGCTAGGAAAAAAATTCCCCACCAATCGACTTGATTGGCTTTTAGTTTCTCACCGTATTTTGGACTTCTAACAAAAGAGATTGCCAAAATTGTAGCGATAATACCAAGTGGAATATTTATGTAAAAAATGTAAGGCCAAGAATAGTTATCTACTAAATATCCTCCTAAAGGTGGACCTAACGTTGGACCTACAATAACTCCCATTCCGTAAATAGCCTGTGCCATTCCTCGCTTTGCAATAGGATAACTCTCGGTTATAATAGTTTGTGCTGTAACTAATAAAGCACCACCACCAAGTCCTTGAATAAATCGAAATGCAATAAGTTCCCAAATATTTGTTGCGTTACCACACAGGAAAGAAGATATGGTGAAAATTATAATTGATGTTACAAAATAATTTCGTCTTCCAAATTGTTGTGACAACCAGCTTGTCATTGGTATTACTATCACATTTGCAATAGCATAAGCAGTAATTACCCATGCAACATCTGTTAATGTAGCACCAAGGCTTCCTCTCATGTCTGTCAATGCTACGTTTACGATGGTTGTATCTACAATTTCCAGCAATGCACAAAGTACTGCGGTTATTGTAATTAAAACTCGTCTGTAGCCATATTCTACTAAATCATCTTGTGCTTGTACCATTTTGTTCTATTAGAATGCTTTTCAAAAATGAATGTATAATTCTTGTTATAGGAAAATGATTTCCTGATAAGTCTAATTTTTATTTTAAATGCACATCTACATCCACGTTCATTCCTGGTCTCAATAATTTTATTTTTTCGACATCATTACTTGCGTCCAAGTTGATCTTTACAGGTAATCTTTGAATTGTTTTAACAAAGTTTCCAGTTGCATTATCAGGAGGAAGTAATGAAAAACGTGCTCCTGTTGCAGGTGAAAATGAAGTTATAGTTCCTTGAAAATCATAATTAGGATAAGCATCTACTTTTAGAGTTACTTTTTGACCAATTACCATTTTGTTAAGCTGTGTTTCTTTAAAGTTAGCAACAACCCAAGCTTCTGAGTTATTGATGATATAAAATAAAGATTGTCCTGGTTGTACCAATTGTCCTGGTTGAATATCTACTTTAGAAACTTGACCATCAATTGCAGCAGTGATTACAGTATAAGACAGATTTAAATTAGCAACATCTAATAATGTTTTTGCTTTTTTGATGTTTGCCGCTGCTACTTCTGTTTGTTTGTCTGTAGCTTTAGATTTTGCCTGAATAACTGATTTTTGGTATGAACTTGCTTTTTCTTGTTGTTGCAAAACACGTACTTGACTTTCTGCTTCTTCTTTTGCAGTTAGTGCTTTCTCGTATTGTTGTTTTGTAATAGTATGGCTTTTGTACAAGTTGTTGTAACGGTTATAGTCGTTTGTTATTTGTACTAATCTAATTTTTGCACTTTCTATATTTCCGCTTGCTGATTTTATGTTTGCATCTGATACTGAGATATTTGCAATAGCACTTCCAATATCTGCTTTTGCAGCTTCAAATGAACTTTCAGCACCTAATAACGCAGCATTAGCTTCGTCGATTTTTAATTGATAATCTCTTTTATCTATTGTGAATAAAGTATCTCCTTTTTTTACAAAGTCATTATCTTTTACATAAACCTTACTAACATATCCTGATACTCTTGGAATAATTGGGTTCATTTTTTTCTCTATTTGTGCATCATCCGTTTGTTCGTGAGCAAGAGAGTGCATGTATTTGTAGATTCCGTAAGATCCACCAACTAGAACCAAAATAACTAGTATAATTGTAAATTTGGTATTTGTTTTTTTCTTTTCCATGTGGGCTATCGATTATATTTTTGTAAGATTGAATGATTGTGATAATTGTCCTGTTGCTGAAAGCATTTCGTAATATCTTTGAATTATATCGGCTTTAGATGTAGCTGTATTTACTTTAGCGCTAAGTTGTTCAACATCTGCTTCAAGTAAATCATTGGTATCAGCTAGACCGTTGTCGAATTTATCTTTTAAGATTCTATAATTTTCAGATGCTTGCTCTAATGCTAAGTCATAAACCGAGCTTTGTTTTAAAGCTAAATTATAGTTCTCTATTGCTTGCTGTACTTCAACTTTAATGTAATTTGTTAAAATTTCTTCTGAGCTTTTTACCTCATCAGCTTTGCTTTGAGCTTGTTTTATATCAGCTCCTTTTTTTAATATTCCGCTAAGGTCGTATGAAACTCCAACTCCAAAATTCATTGCATTTTGTACTGTAAGTATGTTTCTAACATCAACAGCTGCATAACCACCTAATAAAGAAACTGTAGGGTAGTAAGCACTTTTAGCCATTTTGATACTAGATTCACTAGCTTTTTCTTGATAACGTAATGCTTCTAAATCTTTACGATTCTCTAAAGCTGGTTGCTCATTTGTTGGGATATTATCTGTCTTGTAATTGATAAAATCGTTTTCTCCAACAGCTATTTTAGTAGAAGAATCTAATTTAAGTAATGTTATCAAATGAAAATTCAGAATGTTCAGGTTTTTATTAGCTTCATCTATTGATAGTTGTATTTTAGAAACTAATAATTGTGATTTCAATAAATCATTTCTTGGAATGATTCCGTTTTTCTCTAATTCGATAAAATCTGCTACACGCTGTTTTGCTTGTTTTTGATTTTCATTTAAAAGTTCAATTGTTTTTTGAGCCTTGTATAAATTAGCATAATTATTTACAACTCTCAATGCAATATCTTCTTTCGTTTTTAATGAAGTTGCAAGTTCGGCTTGGTATAAATTTTCAGATAGTTTAATACTATTCTGAATTTTAAAACCTGCAAATATAGGTAGGCTTGCAGTAAGCTGTCCTAACATTAATTGATCAACATTTGGAGCTGATCCAGAACCGCTTTCTTGATTCATTTTTAAATTTACATCTGCACCAGCCAATCTTTGATATTGCCCTGAGGCTTTTAAATCTGGGTATTGATTGTTCTTAGTAGATTTAAGTTCGTACTTTTTAGTGTTGACTTTTGTGTTTGCCAACGTGACTTCGTCACTCTTCTCCCATGCCATCTTTACAGCATCATCTAGGGTAAGACTCGTTTTTTCTTGAGCTTCTAACGAGGATAGTCCGATTAGGAAAACCCCAAAGAGCATAATTGGATTAATTTTCATAAACAAGTAAGGCTTTTATAGTTTGTTGAATGTGTTTTGTTAAATGTGTTTTTATGTAATCTGTATATAAAGCTTCAGTATTTAAGTTCAAAATATTCTGAAAGAAGATTTTGTTCATATGGAAATGAAAAAAGGTTCCGAGAATGGTAGGAGTTATTAATGGAATAACTACATCTTTTCTGAAAATTCCTTTTTCCTGCCCTTCTTTGATAATACTTTCTAATGATTTAAGATTGTCTTTCTTTAATTCGGTAAAGTGATTTAAGGCCTTTTCTCTCTTCTTAGAAGTTAATTCGAAATGCATGATTCTAAAAATCCCTCCGTTGCAGTTAATTTTATTAATATAAAGTTCTATTAACTTGTTAATCTTGTCAATTGGCTCTAAATCTTCTTGTAGTAAATTTTCTATTTGAAGCTTCAGATCTGATGTTCGGTATATAATTAACGATTCGAGTAATCGTTCTTTAGATCCAAAATAATACGATACCATGGCAATATTAATTTTTGCTTCTTTGGCAATATTCCGTATCGAAGTTCCTTCAAATCCTTTATCAGAAAAAAGCTTTTCTGCTACTTCGAGAATTTGAATTTTTTTCTCGTTTAATTCAATGTTTAACATGAGTGTGTTTCTAATCGAGCACAAAATTAAACAAGTGTTTAAATTAAACAGCTGTTTAGTTTTTATTTAACATAATATTAACTAAAAATACGCTCTGTAAGTGAATGTTCGTTTTGTTATAGTTTATTGATTTACAGTTGCTTGATTTAATTATAACGATGTAGCTTACTTTTACGTTAAGGAATTATTTGAGATTAAAGTCAAATAAATGTTTTACAAAATCGGCTCTTTGGTACCAATCATTATGAACTAATTCTATATTTTTTATTTCAAATTTCCCAAAGTTATAATCACGGTATTTATGGAGTGTTTTTAAAAATAAATCCTTGTTATTTATTGGTTTTCTGAACCGTGTAACTGTTAAATGTGTCGTGAATAAAGAATAACGTTTGTCGATACTTTGTTCGAGTGTGGTTTGTTTAAATGCAGTACGGAGCGTATCACGTAGTTCATTTATACTTGTATCGCTGGGAAATCCTTGAATCATAACTGCCGAAGGAGAAGCAGTAATTCCTTGTAGATTAATAATAGATTTATTTAGGCCAGCAATGCATGTATTTATTACAGCAATATAATCTTGTAGTGTAATGTGGTTTATATTAAACCCATCATAACAAGATATAATAGACATTACTGTAATGTGTATATCCGAATTGGGATAATAATATTGAGAAGCATCAACTTCTTTTAATTCATTTAAAAAAAGTTGAATGCTATTTTTAATCTCTTCTGTAGGCCGAATTAATAATGTAATTCCAAAACGGTTGTCGCTCAAATTATCTATCTGTGTATCGATAACATAATTGTCATTTGATATCTTCTCACATGATTCTGTGAACAAATTAGTATAATGAGTAGCTAAGTCCATTTTAAATTAGATTAAAAAACGACAATAGAATAATGGTATTATTTTATTGCTTTTACAAATTCGGCAATATGTTGTGTTCCTTTTTCAGATAAATGTTTGATAAAAGCACTTCCGATAATTGCTCCTTTTGCAAATTTAGTTGCTTGATTGAATGTTTCTTTATTCGAAATTCCAAATCCAATTACCTGTGGGCTTTTAAGATTCATGTTTGCAATTCTTTCAAAGTAACTTTCTTCGGTAGCGCCAAAACCAGATTGTGAGCCAGTAACACTAGCAGAACTTACCATATATATGAATCCGTTTGAAACACTGTCGATAAATTTGATACGCTCATCAGATGTTTGCGGTGTAATCAAGAATACATTTATGATTCCATATTTTTCGAAAGTAGCTTTGTATTGTTCTGCATAAACATCTACTGGAAGATCTGGAATGATTAATCCATCGATACCAATTGCAGCACACTTTTTGCAAAATTCTTCTACACCATATTGTAATATAGGATTAAAATAACCCATTATAATCAACGGAATTTTTACGCTTTCGCGAATGTTTTCTAGTTGATTAAATAAAACCTGTGTTGTCATTCCATTATGTAAGGCTTGAGTTGAACTGGCTTGTATGGTTGGCCCATCGGCCAAAGGATCACTAAATGGTAATCCGATTTCAATCATGTCTATTCCATTTTTTTCTAAATCCTGTATGATTTGTACAGTATCATTAAGATTAGGATATCCTGCAGAAAAATAGATAGAAAGTATCTTTTTGTCTTCCTGTAATTTTTGATTTATTCTGTTCATTGCTATTTGTATTTTATTCCTATTGGGTTTTTAAAACTCTCTAGGTGTTTTTATTTAATTTGTAATTAATCAATTATAAGCTGACTTGTCCAAGAATCATTTTGATTTTTAATCAGTAACAATCCAGAATCGGAGTCATTCATTTGTGCTATTAATTCTCCTTGGTTGTTCCAAAATGCACTTTTACCACCAGAAGGTTGTCCCCATGATTCTCCACTAAAATTAGACATTAGCACATTCATATTATGAATACTAGCATAGTTTTGTAATGCTTTATAAGCTACAGGTATTCCGTTTGGTGAAAAGAAAATACTTGCGATATAAATTGCAGTTCCGTTTTTGCTTGCATTTTTAGGATGCAAGGGATTATCTATGTCTGCACAAATAGCAAAGGATATTTTTTTGTTTTCTATTTCAATAGTCGGATTGTAATCAAAGGATGATTGATAGTAAACATCTTCGCCTTCATGAAGAAATTGTTTGGTGTAAATTGAAACAGAATTATCTGGTGATATAATAAATTCACCAATGAATAATTGGTCTTTGATTTTTATTGGTGCGCCAGCAACGATGACAATTTTGTTTTCTACAGCTAATTTCTTTAAAGTATCTAAACGAATATCATTTTCTATGAAAATGAGTTTTTGTGCATTTTCTCTTTCGTAACCCGTAATTGATAGCTCTGGAAATACAATTAAATTCGCTCCGTTTGTTGCAGCCAATTCTATAAGACGATAATGATCCAATAAATTTGAATTTATATCTCCTCGTTTTGGTTTTGTCTGTGCTGCAGCTAAAATCATTTTGTCTTGTTGTTTTATTTGTTATTGCGTTAGGGATAAAAGCGACATCCTTTTTTAGGCTTTTTCAGTCTTAAAAAAGATATAGCGGATAGCCCGACCACCTTTTTTAGGTGGGAACGCCCAACTATAATTTGAAATAATCGATATATGTGTTTAAATCTTTATCGCCTCGACCAGATAAATTGATTACTACAATTTCGTCGGGTCCAAATTTCTTTTGCTCTAGAACTGCAAATGCATGCGCACTTTCGATTGCTGGAATGATCCCTTCTGTTTTAGATAATTGTAAACCAAATTGCATAGCTTCATCATCTGTAATCGAAATAAATTCGGCTCTGCCTGAAGCAAATAAATGTGCGTGCATTGGACCAACTCCTGGGTAATCTAATCCTGCTGATATTGAGTAAGGCTCGGTAATTTGTCCATCAGGAGTTTGCATTAATAATGTTTTACTTCCGTGGATGATTCCTATTTTTCCTAATGCTGATGTTGCTGCACTTTCGCCAGAGTCAACACCTAAACCAGCTGCCTCAACAGCAATTATATTTACCTCTTTTTCGTCAAGGAAATGGTAAAATGCTCCGGCAGCATTACTTCCTCCACCTACGCAAGCGATAACATGATCTGGATTTTCGCGACCTTCTTTTTCTAATAATTGTGCTTTTATTTCGGCAGAAATTACACTTTGGAAACGAGCCACCATATCAGGATATGGATGTGGACCGACTACGGAACCAATGATGTAATAAGTATCGACAGGATTATTAATCCAATCACGAATAGCTTCGTTTGTAGCATCTTTTAAGGTTTTTGAACCTGAAAGTGCTGGGCGAACTTCGGCGCCTAACATTTTCATACGAGCTACATTGGGAGCTTGACGTTTAATGTCGATTTCACCCATATAAACAATACATTGTAAACCCATTAATGCACAAACAGTAGCAGTTGCAACGCCGTGTTGTCCCGCTCCAGTTTCGGCAATGATTCGGTTTTTACCTAAACGTTTTGCTAGTAAAATTTGCCCAATGGTATTGTTAACTTTATGTGCTCCTGTATGACACAAATCTTCTCGCTTTAAATAGATTTTGGTGTTGTATTTTTCCGAAAGTCTTTTTGCAAAATACAGTGGAGTAGGACGACCTACATAATCTTTTAGTAAAGCATCAAACTCTGCTTTAAAGCTTGGTTCTTCTGTTATTTTTAAATAATTCTGACGTAATTCTTCTACATTTGGATATAACATTTCGGGAATGTAAGCTCCTCCAAATTCGCCGTAATAGCCTTTTTTATTAACATTGTATGACATAATTTACTCTTTTGTTTTGTTATTTGCAGCGATGTATTGTGTTGCATCTTTGCATTGTTGTGTGTTTTTTAATCCGGGTTCGATTTCGAATTTGCTATTTACATCGATGGCATAAATAGGTAAATTGGTTTTCGAAATTTCCTTTATTGTTTCTAATTCTTCAATTCCAATTCCGCCACTAAGGAAGAACGGTTTTGTCGAATTGTATTTATTTAATATTCTCCAATCAAACGTGGTTCCATTTCCACCGGGTAATTTTCCTTTGGTGTCAAAAAGGAAGTAATCACAAACCGATTCGTATGGTTTTAATACTTCAAAATCAAAATCTTCATCGGCAGAAAATACTTTGATGAGTTCAATTTTGGGATCTATTTTATTTTTTAGCTCTTTACAGAATTCAACCGATTCGTGACCATGTAATTGTATGGCTTGCAAATCGTATTTCAAAATTTTGCTGCTAATTTCTTCCTGACTTTGATTTACAAATACTCCGACTTTTTTTATCGATTTTGGTAAATCAGGTATGATTCCGTTAAAATACCGAGCTGATTTTTCCCAGAAGATAAATCCCATATAATCGGGTAGGAGTGAGCCCACTTCAATTATATTTTCGGGATATTTCATACCACAGATTTTTAGTTTCATATTTTTAAAGTTTAACCGCAAAGGGCGCAAGGTTTCTTATATTCTAAATCATTAAAATCGCAAAGGTCACAAAGTTTTGTGCTGATTATTTTTTGCTAATAGTCTAAAGCTGTTTGATAAAATCGGTAGCTGCTTGTCCAGCATTATCAGTTTTCATGAAATTCTCACCAATCAAGAATCCTTTGTAACCGTAAGGTTTTAATTCAGTAATAGCTTCGATAGATGAGATTCCGCTTTCTGAAACTTTCACAAATTCATCAGGAATTTGGGCTGCCAGTTGTTTGCTGAAATCCAAGCTTACTTCGAATGTTTTTAGGTTTCTGTTATTAACACCTATCATATCCAATGTTGGCATGATTGATTTTTCTAGCTCTTCTTGATTGTGTACTTCTAGTAAAACTTCTAATCCTAATTGCTTTGCAAATGAAGATAGTGATTTGATTTCTTCTCTTGTTAAAACAGCAGCAATAAGCAAAATTAAATCAGCTCCATGTGCTTTGGCTTCTAATATCTGATATTCATCAACTATGAATTCTTTTCGCAATAGCGGAATATTTACCGAAGCTCTGGCTAAAAGTAAATCGTCAAGTGAACCACCAAAATATTTTCCATCAGTTAATACAGAAATTCCACAAGCACCTGCATTTTCATATCCTTTTACTACTTCTTCAACTGTGAAATTTTGATTTATTATCGATTTAGAAGGGGAGCGACGTTTATGTTCTGCTATGATTCCAGTACTGCTTTCACTTAATCTCTGACGTAATGAGATTGTTTTTCTCTCAAAGAATACCGACGCTTCTAGCTGAGAAACTGGAATTATTGATTTCTTAAGAACTACTTCTCTTTTTTTATCTACTATTATTTTATCGAGTATATTCATGTTTTTTATTATTATTTAAAAATTAAAAGATTGAAAAATTTTAAAATTCCGTATATCAATTAATTTTTAATTTTAGTACTTAAGTATTTTATGAAATTGGACAGGTTTTGAGAAATCTCAATACTTATCTGATAACTTTCTTGAATTTCTTTTTGGTCACAGAAGTTAAGTTCACGTGCTTGTATTAACATACTTCTAACTTCTGCGCAACTTCCTTTCGAAATTTTTAAAAGATTTTGTCATTTCAGTGTTTTTTTAATTCATTAAATCTTTCAATTTTTTAATCACACCATGTGCTTTCCCAGAAAATAGACTTTCTTTTGCTAATTCAAAACCATCCTGAGGTGTGCATTTTGTAACTGTTGCAATTGCCATTGCTGCATTAGCGCAAACTACATTGTTTTGTGCCTCAGTTCCTTTTCCTGAAATGATATTTGTAAATATTTCTGCTGATTCTTCGATTGTTTTTCCACCTTCTATTTCGCTTTGCGCTAATAGACGAATACCGAAGTCACTTGGATTCAACATTCCTTCCATTGTGCTTGTGATAATCTTTGTTGGACCAGTTAATGAAACCTCATCATAACCGTCAAGCGAATGTAAAATCGTAAAATTCACATTAGTATTTTGATATAAATAGGCGTACATTCTAGCTAATTCCAGATTAAATACTCCAACTAATTGGTTATTAGGAAATGAAGGATTTACCATTGGTCCTAACATATTAAAGAATGTTTTTACTGCTAGTTCTTTTCTTATTGGTCCCACATTTTTCATAGCAGGGTGAAACAATGGAGCGTGAAGTACACATATCCCTGCTTTATCAATACATTTTTCAAGAAAATCGGCATCATTGGTGAATTTGATTCCCATCTTTTCCATTACGTTGCTAGATCCTGAGATAGAAGAAACACCGTAGTTACCATGTTTGGCAACTTTTATCCCTGCTCCAGCAGCTACAAAAGAAGCTAAAGTTGAGATGTTGAAAGTGTCTTTTCCATCACCACCAGTTCCGCACAAATCAATAGTATTGTAAGCTGATAAATCGATACGAATGCATAAATCCAATAGGGCTTCACGAAAACCTGACAATTCTTCGATGCTAATACTTCGCATCATAAATATAGTAAGGAATGCCGATATCTGACTTGGATTATAATCTCCATTTGATATGTTAATCAATACATTTTTTGCCTCTTCTTTCGTAAGGACTTCATGATTGATTAATTTGTTTAATATATTTTTCATTTTTTATTTTTAAGGTTCTTAGGTACTGAGTGACTAAGGTTCTAAGTTTTTTTACTACAAAGCGCGACTGAATATTTTTTAATGTTCATTTCCTTGATAAATCCACATTGGTTCCGTTTTTCCTGCACGTTCAAAACCATTCTTTTTATAAAAATCAACTGACCTTCCATCTGCTGTTAGCATTTGCATATGAAAGTGAGCGTACTTTTCTTGTAATTTATCTAAAATTAATTTTCCAATTCCCTTTCCTTGATATTCAGGAAGTACCAATAAGTGCGGATAATAAACTGTTAAATAACCATCAGAAATTGCATTGCCAAGTCCGATTAACTTTTTTCCTTCCCAAGCTGAAATTAAAGTTTCAGAATTTAAAAGTCCTTTGTATAATAAATCAGGCTTTTTAGCTGAACTCCATTCGTTTGCTTCATACAATGGTAGTATGTCTTCGAGATTAATTTCTTTGGTTGCTAAAATTGATATTTCCATTTGTTTTTAGATTGTGAAATGTAAAATGTTAAAGGTGAGATGTGAACGGCTTACTAATAACTAACTCTTAATCCAATTCTCTAACATTTTCTTTCCGTTTGGTGTTAATACACTTTCTGGATGAAACTGTACCCCACGTACATCAAAGGTTCTGTGTCTTAGTGACATTACTTGACCATTTTCGTCATAAGATGTAGCTTCAAGAACATCAGGTAAACTTGCGTCGACAACCCATGAATGATAACGACCAACTTCAAATTCTTTTCCTAAACCTTCGAATAATGACTCATCGTCAACAACCGTTTTTACATTTGTTGCAACACCATGATATACTTTATCAAGATTTGAAAGTGTTCCTCCAAAAACTTCACCAATTGCTTGTTGTCCTAAACATACACCAAGAATACTTTTAGTAGGTGCATATTTTTGAATAACAGCTTTTAGTAATCCTGCTTCGTCTGGAATTCCTGGCCCTGGTGAAAGCAATATTTTATCGAAACCAGCAATTTCATCAATATCAAATTCATCATTTCTATATACAGTTACTTCGCAATCTAAATCTTCTAAATAATGTACAAGATTATAAGTGAAGCTATCGTAGTTATCTATTACTAATATTTTTTTCATTTTTTTTTTTATTTTTGTTTGCTTCGCCAATTCGGCTAAAGCCTCGTGTCAGGTTTCAAGTTGCTTAGCTTTGGGTATTTAACCGCAAAGGGCGCAAAGTGTTTTATTTAAAAGCTGTTGAAAAACGCAAAGTTAAAATCAATTCAAAGCTTTGCGAACTTTGTGTTTTTATAAAATCAAAGAGGTCTATAGTTTAGCGTTCTTTGCGATTAAATGCATAATCCAATAACTTAAAACTAATTTTTGTTTATTTTTCTCGAACGTATTTTTCGATAATTATTCTATTGATTCCAAGTTTTTCAATTTTTTCAACTCCTTTTTGAGTTAAAGTATCGTTTTTAACTTTTACTGTAAATTCAAATTTGTTGTTTTCCCAATCTCTATTATTGAAATATTCTAAATTCTCTGTGTATGTACTATCTTTTAAAGTATATTTTCCTCCACCTCCGAAGAATAAAGCATCTTCTTTTTTTCCATTATTTAAGTCATGGTTAAAGAATGCAAAGTGAGAGTCATTTATAATTTTTATCATTTTGGTTTTTGGATTGAATGTTGAAAAAGTGGAATCTTTTTCAGTTGTCTCTGCCGAAATTAGTCGCCAGGTTCCTTCAATGTCTTTTTTAGCAGTTGTAGTTTCTGGCTGTTTTTTATCATTACAAGAACTTAAAAATGTCATAACCAATAATAATGCAATAGTGTTTTTCATAGTTTTTAGGTTGTTAGTTTTTATTTAATGTTTTCTGCCATTTCTAAGGCAGTATTTAATGCTCTTAATTTATTGTAAACTTCTTGCATTTCGCTTTCTTCATCAGAATTTGCTACAATTCCTGCTCCAGCCTGACAATGTAATTGGTGATTTTTGCTTAAGAAGGTTCGAATCATAATAGCGTGATTAAAATTGCCTTCAAAGTCCATAAATCCAATTGCACCACCATAAAAATTACGATTGGTTTTTTCGTATTCTTCAATAAGCTGCATGGCTCTGTGTTTAGGTGCTCCGCTTAATGTTCCTGCTGGAAATGTGTCAGCAACAACTTGCATAGTAGTTGCTTTTTCATGTAGATGCCCTGTAACTTTTGATACTAAGTGAATAACATGAGAGAAAAACTGAACTTCGCGATATTTCTCTACGTTTACATCATGTCCGTTACGGCTTAAATCATTTCTAGCCAAATCAACTAACATTACGTGCTCGCTATTTTCTTTTTTATCTTCTGATAATTGTTTTGCTAAAACAGCATCTTGTTCGTCATTACCAGTTCTTTTGAAAGTTCCAGCAATAGGATGAATTTCGGCTTTACGATTTTTTACAATAATTTGTGCTTCGGGCGAAGAACCAAATATTTTAAAATCTCCATAATCAAAAAAGAATAAATAAGGTGAAGGGTTGATACTTCTTAATGCTCTGTACACATTAAATTCATCTCCTTTAAATCCTTGTGTAAATCTGCGTGATAAAACCAATTGGAATACATCACCGCGGAAACAATGTTTTTTTGCCAAAGCCACATTATGCTTGAACTCCTCATCGGTTAAGTTAGAAAATCCTTCACCTTCTTTTGAGAATTGGTAAGATGCTATATTTCTAGACTGTAATAATTGTTCTATTTCTGAGATATTATTTCTTCCATCTACACTATGGCAAAAGATGTATGCTTCATTTTTGAAATGATTTATTGCAATTATATTTTGATATACTGCATAATATACATCTGGAATAGAAATGCTATTGTCTTTTTTTGCAATAGTTACTTTTTCAAAATAGCGAACAGCATCGTATGAAATATATCCGAATAATCCGTTGTTGATGAATTTAAAGTTGTTTTTCTCCGATTTGAACTGTCCTGAAAATTCCTGAATAATCTCTGGAATATTAGTAGAATCATCTATAGCTATTTTTTCTGATGTTCCATCAGGGTAGGTTTTAGAAATAGTTTCGTTCTCTATTTTAATACTTGCAATAGGATTACAGCAGATATACGAGAAACTATTGTCGTTTCCGTGATAATCGCTACTTTCCAGAAGTAAGCTATTAGGGAATTTATCTCTAATTTTGAAATAGATGCTTACAGGTGTTACAGTGTCTGCAAGGATTTGTTTGTAGTGTGTGTTGAGTATAAAAGGTTTCAAAGTGTTTGTTTTTTAAGGTTTAGTATATTGTTTCTTTAAAAAAAATAGGTACAAAAAAAAGGCCTGTCGTGATGACAAGCCTTTCATTTTTATAGTTTGAATAATACCATAGGAAGCTTAGTTCACGACGACTGACGTAAATTATTCCACCACCAAGTATTATTTGTAATTGTTTTCATAACTGTTTTGATTGGTACAAATATATAAATGTAATTTGAGTATTCGCATACATTGTTTTAAAAAAAAAATATTTTTTTTTTGATTTTTTGTTAAATTTATTTAGAACGTCCTTTTTAATAGTCTAATTTCCACTTACTAAAGTGTTATTTACATTTACTCTAAAATCTGGATTTCCTTTAAGATTGGGCTCAGTAAATAGTTCGATATTTTTTTTATTGGTGTAATCTAAACCAAAAGCTGGGTTTTGATACCAGTTTTTAATCCCCAAGTCAAAGTTTGAATTCTCACTTAAAACTCCCCCTTTGCAATTATTAATTACTACTCCATTTAAATTTATTTTTTCAAGATTGACAATTCCATCTCCAATTTTACTTTGAAGTACCATAAATGGTGTAAAGCCCGAAATAATACTATTGTTTAATGTAAAATAACTATTCTCTCCAATATGAGCTGCTTCACGAACAAGCCCTTGATTGCTTTCTTCTAGATTTACTAAAGTGACATTATTTGCCGTTATCTTAGTTAGTTTTTTACTCGTGTCACTATTTTCAATTTTATCGTAAGAATCTATTTCAAAGCATCGTGAACCTGAGATATCTGATGAGTAGGGGTGACGAATGGCAATACTATTATTTATGGTGCATTGTACCCCTTGAGTAAAGTCAAAATCATCATCGGTGGCTCGATACGATACTAAGTTGTTCATAATGACATCCCCTCCATAAGCTTCAAATGAGTCGTCGTTTGAATAGCTTATTTGTATGTATTCAAGTTTGGTTTTACGACCTACTCCAGCTAGTGATAGTCCGTTAATTTCTTTTAGTGCATTTAATTTTCTACCTGAATATTCGATACGAACGTATTTTATAATACCAGAGTTATCATCAGCATCTTGTCCTCCATAAAGATTTACACCAGGATCTAGGTTAAAGTCTAAGAAACTTATTCCTCCCATTTTATTAATAGGCGCTTTCCCAAGGAGGATTATTCCGCCCCAATCACCTGGTTTTCTTTCGGCAACATTGTTATTGGATGTAAATATAATTGGATCTGTTTCTTGTCCTTCGGCAATTATTTTAGAACCATTTGTTATTACCAGCGTGCCACAAGTTTTATCATCTCCTCTAATTACAGTTCCAGGTTCGATTGTTAAAACGGCATTTTTTGTTACGTAAACGACACCAACCAATTGATATGTATTTCGTTTGTATAGTTTGGTGTCCTTATCGATAGTTCCTGCCAGAATATTTGTAGCTTCATTATATTCTGTAGAAGCAGGTTTAAAATTGGTCCATTTATTCATCCAGTTTGATGCGCCAACAATTCCTTTTTGTTGTTGAGCATTGACTATAATACTACTTACTAAGCAAATAATTACAAGGTGTAAATTTTTTTTCATAGTGGTGTCTTTTGCAAAATTTGATTTTTTGGATAAAAGTCTTTTGTTTAAAAAAGAGCTTTTTTTTAACTAGTCCAAAATTAGAAGAGGTTTGTTAATCAAAGAATGGTAAGATATTATGAAAGTGTTATTATAACTTTACGAACGTTATTTTATTTGTTCCTAGGCTAGTAGAGTTTTTAAAGTAAAATTAGTGCATAAAAAAATCCCAACAATTTAATTGTTGGGATTTTCTGAATTAGTAAGTGGTACTATTAGAATTTCAAAGCTACAGCCAATTCAAAATCGTCATTGATAGTTTTGTCTCCTAAGTTCTCAAAGAAGTTTCCTGAGTTATATTTGATGTCATATTTAGTTCTATCAACTTTAAATGCAGTTGTAGCTGTGTTTCCGTTTACAGTAATATCAAAAGTTACTGGTTTAGTAATTCCTTTGATAGTTAAATCTGCAGTTACAGTATATACATCAGTTGCTTTTGCTCCAATAGTTTTGAAAACTAATTTTGCAGTTGGGAATTTTTCAGTTCCGAAGAAATCATCAGCTTTCAAGTGACCGTTTAATTTTCCTTGGTATTCACCAGAAAGGTCAGTTGCGTTGATTGATGTCATATCTACAGTGAAAGTTCCACCAGCTAGTTTTTTTCCTTTAAATACTAAAGCACCATCTTTTAGGTTTACAGTTCCTGAGTGTTCTCCAGTTACTTTTTTACCTACCCATTTAACAGTACTTGTTTTAACGTCAACTTTTTTAGTTTGTGCGTTGATTGAAACTGAAGATAAAGCTACCACTAGGGCTAAAGCAATTGTTTTTAAATTTTTCATTTTGTTTGATTTTAATAAATTTGGATTAATAATTATAGTGTGATAAATAATTCTTCTTGAGATTTTCTTACTTTTTTATGATGTTGCGTTGCATCGTCATCATGTCTGTATCCTACTGTTGCAATTACAGCAGCATTTAAATGTAAAGCATCTAAGCCTAAGATTTCATTAAATGCAGCTGGCTCGAAACCTTCCATTGGTGTAACGTCAATTTTTAATTCTGCTGCAGCATTCAATAAATTACCTAAAGCTAAGTAAGTTTGTTTAGCTGACCATGTGCTTTTTAAATCTGTAGGAAGTGATGAAACTTTAGCTTTCATAAGGTTGCTATAACCTACTAATGATTCAGCAGGGATTCCTCTTGTTTCGCTTACGTTTTTGATGTAATCTTCAATTTTAGAGTCATCTAAGTTAGTGTCATTTGCAAAAACTATTAAATGTGAAGCATCTACAATTTGTGATTGTCCCCAAGCTACTCCTTGCAATTTAGCTCTTAATTCTGGAGATTCAACAAAAATTACTTTGTATGGTTGTAATCCATATGAAGAAGAACTTAATCGTATTGCTTCTTTTAATATATTTATATCTTCAGCAGATATTTTTTTGGTCGCATCAAATTTTTTGGTTGCGTATCTCCAATTTTGATTTTCTAGGAATTTATTCATTTTATTTATTTGTATTAATTTTTTTGATTTCTAAATTTTTCTAATAATTCATTTAGTAATTCTAATTCATCTGTAGTCAGGTTTTCAGAAAAAACATTTTCATGATCAGTTACTTTTGGATCTAATTCAGTTAAAACATCTAGTCCTTTTTCAGTAATTAATACTTCTATTTTTCTTCGGTTTGCTGGGCATACATTTCTGGTAACAAATTCTTTTAGTAATAACTTATCAACCAGTCGAGTTGTATTACTTGTCTTTGCTAGCATGCGATCTTGAATAACACACATATTAGCAGGATTCCCTTTTTGTCCTCTTAATATGCGTAACACATTATATTGTTCCCCAGATAAATCATAAGGTTTTAATACCTCGTTGAATTTATCTTGAAGCACATTTTGTGTGTACATTATATTTAGAATAACTCTTTTTGAATTATCCATCTTAACGGTACTTTTTATTACATCTTCAATAGTCATAGTCGTCAGTGTCTAATTTGTATATACAAATGTACTCATGTTTTATATTTGTATATACAAATGTATCGTTAAAATTTCGTTAATATTATTTATGGAGGTTTTTTGTAGTCGGAAATTAAGTTTAAAATTAAGTAAAATTATTTTATAATTTTCTGATTTTTATATGTTTAAACTTAATTTAATATTGAATTTGTTTAAATGAAAAAGCCTCATATGAATAACATATGAGGCTCTATATAATATAAAAGGTATCGCTTTTATTAGTGAGGGAGGTTATCTTTAAAGTAACCATAAACCCAAGTTCCTAGTATTGCACTTACTAATGTAACAGCAACTACAGTAACTCCAGTTCCTATTTGTGCAAAAAGAGGACCAGGGCATGCCCCAGTTATTGCCCAACCAAAACCAAATAATAGTCCACCATAAATTTGTCCTTTGCTAAAAGTTTTAGGCTCAATTTTGATTTGTTCTCCTTGGATTGTTTTTACATTGAATTTTTTTATCAAAAAAACAGATACCATTCCTACCATAACTGCACTTCCGATTACGCCATACATAAAGAATGATTGTAAACGAAACATTTCTTGAATACGGTACCAGCTTATGATTTCGGCTTTTACGAATACTATGCCGAATACAATTCCGACTAGCATATATTTTAAGTTTGAAATTTTCATTTTTAAAGATTTACAGTGAAAGTATAAAAGGAAGAATTAGGTTTGCCATTACAAAACCACCAACCATGAAGCAAATAGTTGCTACTAGTGAAGGCCATTGTAAATTAGAAATTCCCATGATAGAGTGTCCGCTTGTACATCCGCCAGCATAACGCGTTCCGAAACCTACAAGAAAACCACCAACTACAATCATTATAAATCCACGTAGCGTTAATAGGCTTTCCCATGAAAAAAGCTGAGCAGGCATTAGTCCTGAATTATCAGTAATACCATAAGTAGCTAATTCGGTAGTTAGGTTTGAGTTAATTTCGATAGGATTTGGATTTGACAAGAAAGCAGTTGCTATAACTCCGCCCAAAAATATTCCGAAGACAAAAAATAAATTCCAGCTTTCTTTTTTCCAATCGTATTTAAAGAATGAAATGTTTGCAGGAATACACATTGCACAAATGTGACGTAATGAGGAACTAATTCCAAATGCTTTGTTTCCAAAAATTAATAAAATAGGAACGGTTAAACCAATTAACGGACCTGAAACATACCACGGCCACGGTTCTTTTATAATTTCAATTAAATTCATTTTTTTTTAGGTTTTGAGAGGCAAAGATTCAGAGGTTCAAAGGCTAAAACCTTTGTCGCTTTGAAACGCTGTACCTTTGTTACTTAATTTATTTTAAAACTTTACTTTGACATACAAAATCAGACTTTGGAATTGTAGTTTTTGCGATAGCATTAAAGCCTCCTTCAATTTCAGTGAAGTTTCTAAATCCTCTTGCTTGTAATATTGATGCTGCTATCATACTTCTATATCCACCTGCGCAATGTAAATAAAAATGCTCTTTTGGGTCGATATCTTTTACCCAGTCATTAATATACGCTAATGGTTTGTTATATGCATCTTCAATATGTTCTGCACTGTATTCGGTTTCTTTACGAATATCGATTACTTTGTTTTCTTCTGGTTTGAATTCGTTTGCAAATTGGTCAGGAGTAATTCTGTTTACTGTATCAGTTTCATAATTAGCATCTTTCCAAGCATCAAATCCACCTTCAAGATGTCCGATAATTGAATCGAAACCTACGCGGCTTAATCGAGTTACTGTTTCTTCTTCTAATCCTGTTTCAGTTACTAATACAATAGGTTGTTTTACATCGGCAATTAAAGTCCCAACCCAAGGAGCAAAATCCCCATTGATACCAATATTTACTGATTGTGGAATAAATCCTTTGCTAAAATTACTATTGTTTCTAGTGTCTAAAATTAAAGCACCAGTTTCTTCAACTACAGCTTCAAATTCATCAACTTTTATAGCTTTCATTCCATTGTGTAAAACAGACTCGAAACTTTCATATCCAGCTTTGTTCATAGCCACATTCATACTAAAATAAGCGGGAGGAGGTAATAATCCATCAGTTACTTCAGTGATAAATTCAGCTTCAGTCATATTAGCACGCAAAGCATAATTGGTTGCTTTTTGATTTCCAATTGTCGATACTGTTTCTTTACTCATGTTTTTACCACAAGCACTTCCTGCACCATGAGCTGGATATACAATAACATCATCTGCCAAAGTCATTATTTTTGTTCGTAGCGAATTAAATAATATTGCTGCCAATTGATCTTGTGTCATTCCAGCAGCTTTTTGAGCTAAGTCAGGACGTCCTACATCTCCTATGAATAAAGTATCTCCAGAGAAAACAGCATAATCTTTTCCGTTTTCATCTATTAATAAATAAGAGGTGCTTTCCATAGTATGACCCGGAGTATGCAACGCTTTTATAGTTATGTTTCCTAACTTAAATTCTTGTTCGTCAGTTGCCGAAACACAATCATATCCACATTCAGCATTTGGACCATATATAATAGGTGCACCTGTTTCTTTGCTTAAATCGACATGTCCCGAAACGAAATCGGCGTGAAAATGAGTTTCAAAGATGTATTTTAGTTTTACTTGATCACGATTTAAACGGTCTAAGTAGGGTTGTATTTCTCTAAGCGGATCAATAATAGCAGCTTCTCCATTTGAAGTAATGTAGTAAGCGCCTTGTGCTAAACATCCAGTATAAATTTGTTCAATTTTCATTGTTGTGTAATCTTAAATAATGTTTAGCAAAGGTAACTTTGTTTTTTTGGAAAATAAGTGACTAATGTTACAGATTTTTTTTTGAGCCAAAATTTGTTATAAAATTCATTATGTGAGAGGTATAAGTCTGAGTTTATTTTATATATGAATTAAAGAGCTTATATGTTTGTATAGTTTGTAAATAATTAACTATTTGAGTGTTTTTAGAGAATTAAAAGTTTTTACAATTGTGGAGTGATAAAGTATTTTTATAGGTAGTTTATGTTAGTTTTAATAGGTAAATTTGCGAGACTTCATAATTAAATAATATACGACTAGTATGGAAGAAATGCTTTTTTATGATCGAATGCAATTTGCATTTACAATTACCTTTCACTATCTCTTTCCTCAACTTACAATGGGACTTTCCTTAATCATTGTATATTTTAAATGGAAATATCTAAGAACTAAAATCGAACAATACAATCATGCGACTCATTTTTGGATGAGAATCTTCGCTCTAAACTTTGCAATGGGGGTTGTTACGGGGATTCCGATGGAGTTTCAGTTTGGAACCAATTGGGCTAAGTTTTCAGAATTAACCGGCGGAATTATAGGACAAACACTTGCCATGGAAGGAATGTTTTCTTTCTTCTTAGAATCCTCATTTCTGGGAATATTTTTATTTGGCGAAAAACTGCTCGGGCATAAATGGCATTTTGTCACAGGATTACTGATATGTATCGGGTCGTGGGCTAGCGGATATTTAATAATTGCAACCCATTCTTGGATGCAGAATCCTGTAGGATATGAAATTCTTGAAAACGGAAGATTTGTACTAACCAATTTTAGTGCTTTGTTTCTGAATCCTTGGTTGTGGCCTTCTTACTTGCATAATCAAGCCGCATCTATGGTAACAAGTTCATTTGTTGTTGCTGGAATTGGAGCTTTTTACCTTTTAAGCAAAAAGAATCTTGCTTACGGGAAACTATTCGTTAAAACGGGAGTTATCTTCGGATTAATTTCTTGTGTAATTGTAGCTGTTCCAACAGGTGATTTGCTTGCTAAAAATGTGGTGAAATACCAACCTGTAACTTTTGCAGCTATGGAAGGAATTTTTCATACTGAGAAAAAAGGGGCAGAAATTGTTCTTATTGGGCAACCCGATGTAAAAGATAAAAAGTTAGATAATAAAATAGCAGTTCCTAATATCTTGAGTTTCTTAACCTACGGAAGTTGGCATGAAGAAATAAAAGGACTCGATCAGTTTGATGAAAGTGTTCATCCTACTAATATTTCGGGACTGTATTATGCATACCATGTTATGGTAGGATTGGGTACTATATTTATAGGATTAATGGCTTTTGCAGTTTTTCAGCTTTGCAGGAAAAAATTATTCGAAACCAAATGGATTTTATGGTCGTTGCTTTTCATGCTTCCGTTTCCATATATCGCTAATACTGCCGGATGGTATACTGCCGAGTTAGGACGTCAGCCATGGTTAGTTTATAACTTATTGCGCACTGCCGAAGGTGCTTCACCAACGGTTTCTTCAGGGAATACGTTGTTTACATTACTTGGATTTATAGGATTATATCTTTTATTGGGCATGTTGTTTTTGCTACTGGTTGGGAAAATCATCAATAAAGGACCTCACACAGAAAATATATAATTATGGAATTTTTTTGGTACGTAGTTTTAATGGGAATCCTAGCCGTGTACATTGTATTAGATGGTTATGATTTTGGTGCAGGAATTATTCATTTATTTTTTGCTAAAACAGAAAAAGATAAAAAAGCAATAACCAGTGCAATTGGTCCTTTTTGGGATGCCAATGAGGTGTGGATTATTGCAGCGGGAGGTGTTTTGTTTTTTGCCTTTCCAATTTTATATGCCTCTTCGTTCAGTGGGTTTTATTTGCCATTAATCATGATTTTGTGGTTGCTTATTTTTAGAGCAATCGGATTAGAAATGCGTGGGCAAATTCACCACCCTATGTGGGAAGTAATTTGGGATAAAGCATTTGGGATTGCAAGTTTGCTACTGGCTTTATTCTTCGGAATTGCTTTAGGGAATATTGTTCGTGGCGTAAATTTAGGAATGGTTGTAAATGGAGTTTCTACTCAAGAAGCACATTTTTTCTTTTTGCCTTTGTGGAATTCTACTTTTAGCCCACAAGCTAATGAATTAGGGATTATCGATTGGTTTACTTTGTTTCTTGGAATAGTGAGTGTAGTTGCTTTAACGATTCATGGAGCTAACTGGATTATCTTTAAAACCAATTCTTCATTAAATGAAAAGCTTAAAAATGTAGTTTTTAGATTGAATATAGTATTGCTGATTTTGGTGTTTATTTCTTTGCAAATCTGGCATTTTATTGAACCAAAACCATTTCATAATTTTATTGAAACGCCAATATTATGGATATTTCCTCTGATTACATTTATCGGGATTGTTGGATTGTTTAAAGTGCGTTCGTATAAAAAAGACGGTTCTGCATTTATCTTTTCGACTTTATTTCTTGTTGGAGGTTTTGCTTCAACGGCAGTTTCTATTTTTCCAAATGTATTGCCATCAACTAATAAGGTGAATCCTTCATTAACCATCTATAATACTGCTGCACATGAATACGGATTGTCTGTAGGAATGAGTTGGTTTTTTATTGCTCTAGCTTTGGTAATTGTATATTTTGTTATTCAATATAAAGTCTTTAGTGGTAAAATGGATGATATTGGATATGGAGAGCATTAATAGGTAAATCTCCTCTTGATTCAGTTGGAGAAAAAAATAAAGATTTTAATTTAAGGCTTTAGCAAAAACTACAATTTTGGCTAAAGCCTTTTTTGTGTAGATTTGTTAACTTTCAGCTAAAGCTGATGACAATTTAAAAGAACAAAGGAGTATCAAGTTTTGTTAACTAATTAGATTAAGGATTAATTGCGATAAATAGGGAGTAGTAGAAAAAATGATAAAATTTACAAATGAGCCTGAAAGTTGGAAAAGACTAGATTATGAAATTATAGCAAGTGGTTTTTTAAAACCCTATAATGATTATTCGGTTTTAGGAAATGATACAGAATGGCTACATTCAGAAGGTTATAAAATTATCACATTTGATTGTTCTGAATGGGTAAATAACGAAATGCTTCATAACTCGTTACATAGTAAATTTGATTTTCCAGTTTATTACGGCCATAATTGGGATGCACTGCAGGAATGTTTGAATGAAATTGAAATTCAGGATAACGGTTTAGTTGTTGTATTTGATAGTTTGGATACTATAAATATAAAAAATGCTCATATGCTGATTGATATTTTTGTTTCTAGCGCGCAAAGGCATTTAATCTTTTCTCAAAGACTTTTAATATTGATTAAAGTTGAAAGTAGAAATTTTAGATTAAATGATTTTGGAGGTTTTTATTTTCGCTGGTATTAAAAATGAAAAAAAATGACATATACCGAATTCAGAAAAGATGCAATTAACTTAATTAAGCCAGTTGAGGATTGGGTAATAAAGAGCTATAATATAACTATTGAATGTAAATCAGCTTTATCTGCGTGAGTCCAAAAATCTAAAAGAAAACTTCTTTGGTAATGATATAAAATCCCATTATTAGTACAAACCAACCGAATATTGGTTTTAGTTTTGTGCCATCAATTTTCTTTGAAAGTTGGGTTCCTATTAGCATTCCCAAAAGAGCAATACCAGAAATTTCTATTAAAAAGGTATAATCTACAGGTGTTCCAATGTATAAATCACCTCCGAACCCTATCGACGAATTGATGAAAATAATAAGCAATGAAGTTCCTACAGCTTGCTTCATAGGTAGATTAGCGAAGAATATTAAGGCTGGAATGATTAAAAAACCTCCACCAGCACCAAGAAAACCAGTTACGATTCCAACGATAAACCCAATTATACTAAGTTGAGTGTAATTTGTTGTGGTTGTTTTTAGTTCTGGTTTGTTTTTTCGAATCATCGAGATTGCTGCTGTTATCATCAGCACTGAAAAAATCAGCATGATTAGAAAATCTTTGGAAACGGTATAGGAAGCAATAGAAAATAGTGTTGAAGCTATTTGAGGGAAGATTACTTCTCGTATGATTAGAATCGAAACAACTGATGGAACAGCAAAATACAATGCTGATTTTAGTTTAAGATTCCCCATTTTGTAATGGCTATAACTTCCGAATAAAGCTGTAATACCTACTATAAATAATGAATAGGTGGTTGCTTGTCCTGGATTTATTTTAAATAGATAAACTAGAATTGGAATAGTTAATATCGATCCGCCACCGCCAATTAAACCTAATGAGATTCCTATGATGATTGAAGCAAAATAACCTAAATATTCCATTGATGTTTGTTTTGATACAAAGGTTGTTTCTTAATTCGTAAGGCACAGTAACATTTATCACATAAGAAATTTTATGATTTTGCAAGGGAAGGAGCAAAGTCGAAAAATTTCTTATTATTTGAACCTACTTCAACCTTTGATTGTATTAATCTAGGTTTAGCAAATAAATTTATTTCAAAAGTTCAATTTGGTTTCTGTTTAATTTTACTAAACCGCGTTGTTCCATTTTTTTTAGTAATCTTGAAATTACTTCTCTTGATGTATTGAGTTCAGTAGCAATTTCCTGATGTGATGCTTTTAGTTCATTGCACCCACAAGCATCTTTATGACGTTTGAGGTAAAACTCCAATCGTTCATCCATAGAACGGAAAGCGATACTATCTACAACCTCCAAGACTTCTTCAAAACGGTTTCGGTATGTTTCTATTACAAATTCATACCAGCTGCGGTGCTCCATCATCCATTTATCCATTAAATTTAATGGGATCATAACTACTGAAACATCCTCGACTACCTTAGCCATAATTTGACTTTTCTCGCTCTTGGTAGCGCAAATCATTGATATAGCACAGGCTTGTCCTGGTTGTAAGTAATACATGAAAAACTCACCGCCATCTTCGCCCTCACGATATATTTTTATCTTTCCTTTTGTTATTAAAACTGTGTTTTTGATGTATTGCCCAGTGCGCATTAAGATTGTTCCAGATTCGTAATCTTGTAGACTTGCATTTTCTTCGATAGCAGAAATTAATTCATTAGAGAAATTTGGAAAAATATTTTTTAAAGGATTTTGCATGAGCTATTTTTTTATACTAAGGGGAATAATAATTGAACCATTTTGGAATTAAGAAATCTTATAATTTGAAACTTAATTTCTTAAATAGGAGCAAATTTTGAAATTATATTTTTTTATCAAATTGATTTTTTAAATTATAATTTATTACAAATATAGCCGATTATTGTGGTATTAATTAGGTAGGGTTTATGTTTAACAGCATATTTGTGTAAATAATAAAAACCTATTTTCTATGGGTTTTATAGACTATATTTTTGAAAATAATTTGTAGAAGTTCGAATTCATTGATTATTATATGTTTGCTAAAACGTTTTCTACGAATTATAATATAATTTACAAATACGGGGTTTATTGTTTGCCAAAAACGTTGTAATTTTACCTAAAAATACGATATCATGAATTTATCACAAGAAGATTGGGTAGCTCAATTTGAAGCTGACGAAAATGCAGTTATACTTGATGTAAGAACTGAAGACGAATATAATGATGGCTATATAGAAAATGCTCTTAATATTGATATCAATAAAGGACAGGCTTTTATATATGAGCTAGAAGAATTAGATAAAAATAAAAACTATTATGTGTATTGTCGTTCTGGAGCCAGAAGTGCTAAAGCGTGCCAAATAATGAATGAAATGGGGTTTGATAACGCCTATAATTTGTTAGGAGGAATACTGGCCTGGGAAGGAGATACTGTTACACCATAAATAAAAAAGAGGCGCGCGCCTCTTTTTTATTTTATAAAAGCTAATAACCAAAAAACTAAAAGAACCAAATAATGAATTTTATACCAGAGGAATACCAAATAAATACTCCATTGGTACAGGATACGTATCTTGTAAATGGAGAATTAAAAAAATGGACAGGGCAAACCACACCTGTATTTTCTACAATTTCTTCTACTGAAAAATATACTCCAACTTTGTTGGGATCTATTCCTTTTATGGGTGAGCATGAGGCTATGGAAGTTGTTGAATCTGCAACTGCGGCTTACAATAAAGGACAAGGTTTATGGCCTACAATGAAAGTTGTAGATCGTATAAAATGTATGGAGAATTTTGTTTCTCAGATGAAAACCACTCGTGCAGAAGTTGTAAAACTATTGATGTGGGAAATCGGAAAATCATTAGGAGATTCAGAGAAAGAATTTGATAGAACGGTAGAGTATATCTATGATACAATCGAAAGTTATAAGGAGCTGAATACTCGTGGAGCTAGTTTCACTAAAGTACAAGGAATAAACGCCATGGTTCGAAGAGGACCGCTTGGGGTAGTATTGTGCCTTGGACCTTATAATTACCCATTAAATGAAACATTCTCTTTGCTTATTCCAGCATTAATTATGGGGAATCCTGTAATCTTTAAACCAGCAAAACATGGTGTTTTATTATTAACTCCTTTATTAGAAGCTTTTAGAAGTAGTTTCCCAAAAGGAGTCATTAATATTGTATATGGTAGAGGTAGAGAAGTAGCATCGCCAATAATGAAATCTGGAAAAGTTGATATTCTAGCTTTAATTGGAAATAGTAAATCGGCTATTGCTTTACAAGATCAGCATCCGAATAAAAATAGATTGCGTTTAGTATTGGGACTGGAAGCAAAAAATCCTGCCATAATTTTGCCTGATGCCGATTTAGATTTGGCAATTCAGGAATGCATAACAGGGACACTATCATTTAACGGGCAACGTTGTACAGCATTGAAGATTTTATATGTGCACGAATCTATAGCCGAAGAATTTAATAAACGCTTTTCAGCAAAAGTAGATGCCTTGGTTTTTGGAAATCCTTGGGATAAATCGGTTTCATTAACACCTCTTCCAGAGCCAGAAAAACCACATTATATACAGGAGTTAATTCATGATGCAACGCATAAGGGGGCAAAAATAATTAATGAAAAAGGAGGATTACATACGGAGAATTATATATTCCCTGCAGTTTTATTTCCTATAAATAAAAAAATGCGTGTATATCACGAAGAACAATTTGGACCAGTTGTACCAATCTTAACTTTTAAGGATATTCAAGAACCTTTAAATGATATGGCTGAGTCTAATTATGGACAACAAGTGAGTCTGTTTGGTAAAGACATCAAAACGATTGCACCACTTATCGATACATTGGTAAATTTAGTGTGCAGAGTAAACTTGAATAGTTCTTGCCAAAGAGGGCCAGATGTTTTCCCGTTTACTGGTCGTAAAGATTCGGCTGTAGGAACTTTAAGTATTCACGATGCATTGCGTTCGTTCTCTATTAGAACCTTTGTAGCATCAAAAGATAATGATTACAATAATGCCATTTTGCAAGAATTATTAAATAGTAAAGAATCGAATTTTATAAATACCGATTATATCTTGTAGTAGCTATTTTTTAATGTTTAAAGCCGTCTTAATCTTTTGGGAATAAGACGGTTTTTTTTGTTTACTCTAGGAAATAGTACTAGTTGTAGAATTCAAGATGTTTATTTTGATGGAAGTATAAGAGAATAGGATAAATTTGGAGAATAATTGTAACAATATAACGCTATTCAGAACTAATAGGAGGAATGCGATTTATAATTACCAAAACCTAATTACTAATTATGAAAAGAAAAATATCTCAATTGCTATTATTTGCATTTGTATGTGTGGCACAATATAGTTTTGCACAAGAACTGTATATGCCAAGAAATATAAAAGAAGCATATGCAAAAGGAACCCGTTCTATGGACGGAAAACCCGGAAAAAACTATTGGCAGAATCATGGTAAATACACAATAGATCTAACAGTAAATCCTGATACTAGAATTGTAAGCGGAACTGAAACTATTATTTATGAAAATAATAGTAATGATACGTTAAGGAATTTGCCGATTCGGTTTGTAAATAATCTTCATAAGCCATCTTCACCAAGAGGTGGAGCTGTTAGTGATGATTTTTTGAGTGATGGTCTGACAATTACATCTTTAAAAATTGAAGGTGAGACATATAAAGAAGATGGAAGAAGTTGGGGAACAATAGGAAGAGTGAAAATGAATAAACCAATGCTTCCTCATTCTAAAATTACAATCAATATTGATTGGTATTATCCATTGTCTAAAGAAAGTGGAAGAGAAGGGCAAATAGATAACACAACATTTTTTGCGGCGTATAGTTATCCTCGTGTTACAGTTTTTGATGATTATTACGGCTGGGATATGTTGCCACATACAGACCGCCAAGAGTTCTATAATGATTTTAATGATTATGTGTATTCTGTAAAAGCGCCTAAAAATTATGTGGTTTATGGAACAGGTGATTTATTAAATCCAGATGAGGTTTTACAACCAGAATTTTCGGCACGATTAAAACAATCCTATACTACAGATGCCATTTTGCATATAGCTAACGAGCAAGAAATGAAAAGTGGACTTGTTACCAAACAGAACGATTGGAATGTTTGGAAGTTTGAAGCTAAAAATATTTTAGATGTTTGTTTTGGTTTAAGTGATCATTATTTATGGGATGCAAGTAGTGTTGTTGTAGATAAAAAAACAAATCGTCGTGCAAGTGTTCAGGCTGCTTATGATATAAAAGGAACTGACTTTGTTGTTTCTGTAAAAAATAATAGATATGCTTTGGATTGGTTTTCGAATAATTGGCCAGGTATCCCTTATCCGTTTTCTAAGATGACTGCTTTCCAAGGTTTTGCTGATATGGAATACCCAATGATGTGTAATGATTCTCAGATGGGGGATCCTATTTTTGCACAACTTGTTCAAGATCATGAAGTAGCACATACTTACTTCCCTTTCTATATGGGGACAAACGAAACTCGTTATGCGTTTATGGATGAAGGTTGGGCGACTACATTCGAATATTTAATAGGTATATCACAACGTGGAAAAGAAGAGGCAGATGAATTTTATAAAAAGTTTAGAGTTAATAAATATATCAATGATCCATCTGCAGAACAAGATCAGCCAATAATATCAATGTCAACACAGCTTTCTGGTGCTGGATATAGCAATAATGCATACGGTAAATCGTCATTGTCTTATTTGGCTTTAAAAGATTTACTTGGGGATGATCTTTTCAAAAAATCATTACATGCTTATATGGATAATTGGAACGGTAAACATCCTATTCCTTGGGATTACTTTAATTCATTTAATAGCGCTTCTGGGAAAAACTTGAATTGGTTTTTTAATAATTGGTTCTTTACTAATAATTATATAGATATTGCTGTAGATAAAGTAGATACTAAAGCGAAGAAAACTATTGTAACTATTAAGAATAAAGGTGGTTTTGCGATTCCTTTTGATGTAAATGTTGTTTATGCTGATGATACAAAAGAAACGCTACATCAAACTCCTGCAATATGGGAAGCCAACCAGAAAAATGCTAGAATTACTCTTAATGCTACCAAAAAAATCAAATCAATAACAGTCGATGGTGGAATTTTTGTAGATGCTACACCAAAGAATAATACTTGGATCGCTAAGTAATAGTTTTAGATTTAAAAAACAAAACCCGACATGTTCCTGAAAACTGTCGGGTTTTGTTTTGGTATTAAGTTTTTTTATCGTGTAAAAACCAAATGATTTCCTTTAGAAAGGTTAGCATCAAATTGATAACCTTCATAATTAAAACCTTTTAAGTCATCAATGGTTTCTGCATTGGTATCTATAATGTAACGCACCATCATTCCTCTTGCTTTCTTAGCAAAGAAGCTAATTATTTTAAGTTTTCCGTCTTTATAATCTTTAAAGTCAGGAGTAATTACAGGAACTTTCAAAGTTTTAACGTCTACAGCTGAGAAATATTCATTACTTGCAAGATTTACAAACAGCTCGTCTTTTTTAAGCTCTTTGTTTAGTGTTTTTGTAACAGTTTCTTTCCAGAATTCATATAGGTTTTTTGCTTCGCCAATAGGTAATTTAGTTCCCATTTCTAATCGGTAAGCTTGAATTAAATCCAATGGTTTTAAAATACCATACAAACCAGATAGTATGCGTAGTTTATCTTGTAAAACATCTAGTTTCTCTACAGGAATCGTATAAGCATCTAAGCCAGTATATACATCACCATCAAAAGTAAATATTGCAGGACGAGCATTTTCGGGAGTAAAAGGAGTTTTCCATTCCTGATTGCGTTCCCAGTTTAATTGAGCCAATTTATCCGAAATATGCATTAATTCAGATAATTCTGAAGGTTTCTTTTGTTTTAAAATTTTATGAACTTGTCTAGCTTCTTTTAATAAACTAGCTTCAGTATATTGAGAAGTTGGTAATTCTTTTTCGAAATTTAAAGATTTTGCAGGCGATATAACAATTTTCATTTTCTACTTTTTTGTACAGTTTCAAAAGTACAAATAGAAATTAAAAGAATAACGGATATAGATTGATTTGTTTGATAGTCATATAGAGCTACTATATTAATGAATGTAAAAAGAGACGAATAAGCACAAAAACAGTTTTGAAGAATCTAAATTTTTTAGAAAAGTAGTTTTTTGATGAAATTATGCAGTCTGAAATGCTAAAAAACAAAAAAAGTATGCTTTAGATTATAAAAGGCGTATAGTATGTTGTAAATTTGCGCGTGGTAAAATTATCTAGATATTATTTTACTGTTATTTTATAAAAATTAGAGAATTCGTGGCTAAAAAAATAAATTATAAAGGTGCTCTGCAAAATAAAATTTTCGAAATTATCTCGCAAGCTTCTCAAGAACTCAATGTAGATAGTTATGTAATTGGTGGGTTTGTAAGAGATTTGCTTTTAAATCGAGATTCCAAAAAAGACATTGATATAGTTGCTGTAGGAAGTGGGATTGAATTGGCATTAAAAGTTTCAGAATTACTACCAAAACAACCTAAAGTACAGGTTTTTAAAACATACGGAACAGCAATGTTACGTTTTGAAGATACTGAAATTGAATTTGTTGGCGCACGAAAAGAATCCTACCATTTTGAAAGTCGAAATCCTGTTGTAGAAGACGGGACACTTCAGGACGACCAAAACCGTCGTGATTTGACTATAAATGCATTAGCATTATCTTTAAACAAAGCTACTTTCGGAGATTTATCAGATCCTTTTGATGGATTAACCGATTTAGAAAATAAAATTGTCAAAACTCCTCTTGATCCAGATATTACTTTTTCTGATGATCCATTGCGTATGTTACGTGCAATTCGATTTGCAAACCAACTAGGATTTGAAATTGAAGAAAACTCTTTGAAGTCAATTACTAAAAATGCGGAGCGAATCAATATTATCTCAGGTGAGCGAATTGTTGATGAATTAAATAAAATCCTTTCTACAGATAAACCTTCAATTGGGTTTTTATTGTTGTTTCAAACAGGACTTCTTGATATTATTTTGCCAGAGTTAACGGCATTGAATCAAGTTGAAGAAATAGAAGGGCATACTCATAAAAATAATTTTTACCATACACTAGAAGTGGTCGATAATATTTGTCCAAATACGGATGATGTTTGGTTGCGTTGGTCAGCTTTATTGCATGATATTGGAAAAGCACCAACAAAGCGTTTTAGCAAAAAACAAGGTTGGACATTTCACGGACATGAGTTTTTAGGTGGTAAAATGGTCAAAAAGATATTTGAGCGTTTGCATATGCCATTGAACAACAAAATGAAGTTTGTGCAAAAGATGGTTATCATGAGCTCACGACCAATTGTATTATCACAAGATATTGTGACTGATAGCGCTGTGCGTCGTTTGGTTTTTGATGCAGGTGAAGATGTAGAGAATTTAATGATTCTGTGTGAGGCTGATATCACAACCAAAAACCCTAATAAATTTAAGAAATACCATAAAAACTTTGAAATCGTACGAAGGAAAATCGTTGAGGTAGAAGAGCGCGATCATGTTCGTAATTTTCAACCACCAATTTCGGGAGAAGAGATTATGGAAATTTATAATCTAAAACCTTCTAAAGAAATCGGAATGCTAAAAGAAGCCATTAAAGAAGCTATTCTTGAAGGTGAAATTCCAAATGAATACGATGCAGCGTATGAATTTATGCTGAAAAAAGGAGAAAAGTTAGGACTAGTTAAAGTTGGAAAGTAGTTTTTAAAAGTGGCTAAGGTTCTAAGTTACTGAGAAGCTATGACTTTAAAAATAAATTCATTATAAACCCAAAAATAGAGACTCTGTAAGTTTGCATCTTTGCAATTTTGCATCTCAAAGAAATAAAATGAAAAGAGAAAATAAATCAGTAATCATTTGGCTTTTGTCAGGATGTTTTTTATTGTTTTTAATGGTTGTAGTAGGGGGGATTACCCGCTTAACAAACTCAGGATTATCAATGACCGATTGGCATTTGGTAACAGATACTTTTCCTCCTATGAGCGAGGCAAAATGGAATGAGGCTTTTGAACAATATAAAAAGTTTCCAGAATATCAAAAGATAAATATTCATAATGATTTTCAGCTTTCAGATTATAAAATGATTTATTTCTGGGAATGGTTTCACCGTTTTATCGGGCGAATCATTGGAATGGTTTTCTTTATTCCTTTTGTTTATTTTTTAATCAAGAAGAAACTAGACAGCTCTACAATAAAAAAATGCATCGTTCTTTTGGCAATGGGTGGTTTCCAAGGTTTCTTAGGATGGTTTATGGTACGAAGCGGTTTAATTGACAATCCAGATGTAAGCCATTTTAGACTTTCACTACATTTAACTTTTGCTTTTGTGACCTTTGCTTATACATTATGGGTAGCGTTGGATTTAATATATCCAGAGAGAAATAAAATAACCATTAATATTACACTCCGTAATATTGCTAGGATTGCTTTGGCTTTTCTTTTGATACAAATAATTTATGGAGGATTTGTAGCTGGTTTAAATGCCGGATTAATACACAATCATTGGCCATTAATGAGTGATGGAGAATTTATTCATGATTCGGTTTTTATTGAACAGCCTACACTTATCCAAAATTTGATAGAAGGTAAAAGTGGTGTGCAGTTTGTACACAGAACATTTGCTTATGTAGTTGTTGCTATTATACTTTTCTTATACTTTAAAAGCACACAATTTGCTCTTAACAAGACACAATCTACAGGGATTAAAGTATTAGTTGTTTTTGTGTTTTTGCAGTTTATTCTAGGTGTTTTTACACTTTTGTATCATGTACCTATTGCATTAGGTTTAATTCACCAAATAATGGCATTTTTCCTTTTAAGTGCAATGACTTATACATTACATAGATTAAGTAAATAAATAACTAATTTTTATTCGTAAATTAGACTGACTATATTGTCGAAACTCTTTTGTTTATAAAAACATAGATGTCTAAACTTGCAGCACAGGATAAATTTTATGATTTATCAGATTATGGAAGACCTTTTGGAAGGTTTTTTGCGAAAAAGTTACAAAATACACGATTTACACCTATTGATGTAACCTTGCTTTTTGGAATTTCGGGGTTAGTTGCGATTTATTGTATTCTAGAAAACTATTTTTATTTAGCTGGTTTATTTATAATACTAAAGTCAGTTATCGATGCAGCCGATGGAGAATTGGCGCGTATAAAAAAGACCCCTTCATATACAGGAAGATATCTAGATAGTATATTTGATATTGTCTTGAATTTTTTGTTTTTAATAAGTATATGTTATGTTTCTAAAACAACTTTTCCAATTACTGTACTTGCCTTTTTTTGTATTCAGCTACAAGGCACTTTGTATAATTACTACTATGTGATTTTACGAAATAAATCGGTGGGAGGAGATAGAACAAGTAAGATCTTTGAAGATAAAATTCCAAAAGCTTTACCGGGCGAAAAACAAAAAACAGTCATTCTTCTGCATCAGGTTTATATAGTAGTTTATGGACTTTTTGATAAAATAATTCACACACTCGATAGCGATGCTTATAAGGTGAAAACGTTTCCGAATTGGTTTATGACCTTTGTTTCTTTGTATGGTTTAGGTTTTCAGTTATTGCTAATTGCATTAATGTTGGCAATGGACGGCATTGAGTATATCGCTCCTTTTTTTATTGGTTACTCTGTCTTAATCTTTGTGATGATAGGAATTAGAAAATATTTTTATCCCATTCAAAAATAATATTATCCTATCCAGTTTTTAAAATCAGAAACTTTCTCACGACTTACAATTACTTCCTCTTCTTTATACGTAGGCAAGATTATTTTTAAACGAGAATTACTGTACAATACAATTTCTTTGATAGCAGGAAGAGGAACAATAAATTTTCGGCTCACACGATAAAAATCTTTTGGGTCAAGCTCTTGTTCTAAAATTTCTAGAGTTGTATCAATTAAGTAATTTCGATTATCAGTAGTGTGTAAATAAGTTCCTTTGTTTTCGCTAAAAAAACATTCTATCTCATCGGTTACAATAACTTTTAAATGTTGCCCGACTTTAACAGTGAATCTTTTTTTATAAATTTTCTCAAACGGATTTGAAAGCATTTTTTTAATCTGTTCAAAATCAATTTCAATATTTTGTGTCGGGTTCTCTGTTTTTGGCAAACGAGATTTGAATTTAGTTACCGCTACATCCAGATCATCTTCGTCTATTGGTTTTAATAGATAATCGATGCTATTGAGTTTAAAAGCTTTTAAGGCATATTCATCATAGGCAGTTGTAAAAATTACAGCACTTTTGATATCTATTTTTTCAAAAATTTCAAACGATAATCCGTCAGATAATTGAATATCAAGAAATATTAAATCAGGATGTTCATTTTTAGAAAACCAATCAATTGCCTCTACAACTGAGTGAAGCATTATAGTTACAGGAACGTTTATTTTATCAAGTTTACGTTGCAATAACCGTGCGGCTGGTTTTTCGTCTTCTATAATTATTGTTCTCATTTTTGGTTTAGCAAAGGTTTTGGTTGGTTAAAAGTAGTAGTTAAAAATTAATTGGAAATGATTTTCAATCTTTTTATTTAGTAGAGAATAATATAATTTATTCCCATTTTTGATTGGCTTCTTTTTCCATGTATTCTTTTATTTTTCTTTCTTCCCAGTTCACACTAAAAAACAGATCTCTTCCAAATACTGATATTGCATGTATTGCCAGACCAATTCCCCAAAACAATGTTGTAGAGAAATTATCCCATCTCCAGAATTCCTCATTCCCGAAAATGCCTTGGTTTGTACTAGGAATAAGAATGAATATATTTACCAAGATATATATCATTAAGTGAGAGTAGAACCCTTTTATTCTTTTTACTCTTCTATAGGCTAGGTTATAACGTTCATCGTTTGTTGGGGTTTCATTATAACCAGTATAATCTTCGAACATATGTCTTCTTAATCGTCCCATTTTGATTTAATTTAAAAATTATTGCCATTTTTCATTTCTGGATTTTTCCTTATCCATTAATTCCTTTATCTTTTTTTCCTGCCAATCTTTTGCAAAAACTGGAAAAGCATTGAATACTTTTAAACCATGAATGACTACTCCTAATCCCCACCACATTAAAGGCCAGAAAAACCACAAATGCTCTGGAGAATAAACTAAGTTTATAACGAGCAAAAAGAGGTTAACGACTATAAACGAGATGAGGTTGCCGTAAAAACCTTTAATATTTTCTACTTTCTTTTTTGCTTCAAGATAACGGTCATCATATTTATTATATGTTTCTGTTATTTCCATTTTTTTTAAATGTTGTTTTTTTTCTAGAATACTGTTCAGTTTCTGCTCTTCCCATTTTATTCCAAACATTCGATAAGAAATAAATAGGTCAACTGCCATTGACAAAAAAACAATTGTCCATATCGTCATTACAAAGCCATTGATGAATTTGAAGGGAAGAAAATCAAATCGTATTCCCGCATATACTTTTAATATGTAAATTGTAATAGCAAGAGTGTAAAAGAATAAATGAATATAAAATCCTTTTATTTTGATTACTTTTTTACGTGCCAGTTCCCGTAATTCATTTCTGTCAAGTTCATTTCGATTTGTCTCCATGATTATTTCCAGTTTTGTTTGTTTTCTTCTTTTCTTAGGATTTCCTGAATTTTTCTTTCCTCCCAATTTGTGCTATACCCAAATACTTTAAAAGCATGCATTGCTAATCCGAATCCCCATCCTAGAGCCGAGAACCAAAACCATTGGAATCCAGGTGAGAATTTTAAGTTGATAAAGACTAGAAATGGTACTACACAACAATAAGAAATTAAATTTCCATAAAAGCCTTTAAGTTCTTCAACTCTTTTTTTTGCTCTATAATAAGCATTGTTTTCGTTATAATCGGTTGTTGTTTCCATGACAGCAATTTGTTTTGTTAGAATAGGTATTTTAACAGTAAATGTTGCTGCATTTTGCTCAATCAACACTTTTCTGTTGGTAATAATACCATAACGGTTTACTATATTTTGCAAGCCTACACCTTGGCGGTCTTGCAAGACTTCTTTCTTTTGAAAATCGTTTTGAACTGCTAGATAATCTCCTTTAATAAATATTCGGATATGAAGCGGTCTTTGCTCACTTACCACATTATGCTTTACTGTATTTTCAAGTAAAAGTTGTAATGATAGGGGAACTACTTTTGCATCTGGATTAATACCTTCAGTTGGCAATTCGTAGAATAAACTATTTTCGAAACGCATTTTTAATAAATTCATATACGTTTTTGCAAAGGCTAGTTCATCTTCTACAAATACGAGTTCTTTGTCTTTTTGTTCTAAAACGTAGCGATAAATTTTAGATAATGAAGTTGTAAAACGTTGGGCATTATCTGGATTTTCTTCTATCAGTGAACTTAATACATTTAAACTATTAAAGAGAAAATGTGGATCAATCTGGTTTTTTAAAGTTTCAAATTTTGCGGAAGCAGTTCCAGCAATTATTTTTTGTTCCTTAACTCGGTTCTCATTATATACTTTATAAAAATGTAAGGCATGAAAAACCGCTAATACGATAAAAGTAATAATAGATGACTCTATATAATTTTCAGCATCTTCATTAGCTAAAAATTCAGTTATTGAATGTTTATCTATGATAACTTTCAAGAAAATACGGAGTACAAATATGGCAAATAACGAACAGAAAAAAGAACTGATAAAGCCAATAATTATGCGTTTTAATGAATAAGGATTGGCTTTGAATACTTTATCTAAAAAGGCAAATAACGAAGCATTAACGATATACAGTAAAGTACTATATAACATGCAGTAAAAAAAAGCTGTAAATAAATATGGAGTAAATACTTCAGTTCCAAATGAAATGAATTTGATTAAGAAGGATACTATAAAAATTATTACCCCAATAAATAAAGCTTTAATTATATGTGGTTTTAGATGCATTATTTGTCTTTTAGAGATTATTTGTTTTAACTATTATTTATTTGCAAGTCTTTTGAACTTCAAGTGCTCTTTCTAGACCCCATTTTGGAGAAAAAGGAGTTTCAGGTTTAAAAGTAGCAAAAAGACCAATAGCTTTGTTAACTTGAGCACACAAAGGTTTGGTGTCAATTCCTGTCCATTTAGCACCACCTAACTGAAAATCAGCTTTGCCAAAAACAACTCTAGGATTCTCTGGTGCCAATGCTTCGGCTTTATTGTACATTTCCATAGTCTTCGATGAGTATTTCATTCCGTTAGTCATAGGATCAGCTACAACCCAAGCCGTATAGATTAAAGCTTGCATTACATAAAGTTCGGCATTATTTTCGTCTTTTGCCATTTCAACGTTTAATGCATTTTGCGCTTTATTAAGTAACAAGTCTATTTGTGTTTTATCTTGAGTTTTAAAAGCTGATGTAGTGTTTACTAATGCAACGTAATAATTAGGTAACCAGCTTGTTTTTTCTGCTGCAGCTATTCTTTCAAATAAATCAGATGCTTCCGTATTTTTTCCTTCTTTCCAAAGTCCAAAAGCTTTTCCCATTCCTTGTTCGAATTGTGTTTGTGCAGATAAAAGACTGCAGATAAATAATGTGATTGCTGTAATTAATTTTGTCATGATTTCTTGTTTAAAGGTTAGTTATTTTTTGATGATTGAAACGTTTGTTAATTTATACTTCAAAAGTATTATAGATTTTAATCTCTTTAAATTTAATGTTACTGAGTTGTTGATTTTTAGGGATGAATTGTTTTCTTTTTTGAGGTTCTAAGTGTTTGAGGTTCTGAGTTGCTAAGGTTTTTTGGGAAAGGTTCAAAGGCTCAGAGGTCCAAAGGCGCAAAGGTTTTTGAGATAAGTTACTAAGTGTCTAAGGTTCTGAGTTGCTAAGGTTTTTTTGGAAAGGTCCAAAGGCGCAAAGGTTTTTTTAGGATTAGTTGCTAAGTACCTCAGCATCTTTTTTCAGTAATCTAAGTAAAAACCTTTGCCACTTTGTCTCTTTGCCACTTTGCGCCTCATATACTCAGTGCCTTTTTCAAGTAATCTAGGCAAGACCTTAGAACCTTAGGCGCTCAGTACCTCAGCATCTTTTTTCAAATAATCTAAGTAAAAACCTTTGCCCCTTTGTCTCTTTGCCCCTCATATACTCAGTGCCTTTTTCAAGTAATCTAGGCAACTCAGTACCTCAGACCCTCAGTACCTTAGCACCTTTTTTCAGTAATCTAAGTAAAAACCTTTGCCCCTTTGTCTCTTTGCAACTTTGAACCTTAGACACTTAGTACCTCAGCACCTTTTTCAAGTAATCTAGGCAACTCAGAACCTTAGGCGCTTAGTACCTCAGCACCTTTTTTCAAATAATCTAAGTAAAAACCTTTGCCCCTTTGCTACTTTGAACCTTAGGCGCTCAGTACCTCAGACTCTCAGCATCTTCCCCTACAAATTCTTTAATTGATTTTCATTTTTATTTTGGCTAATAGTCCAGAAGAAACCAACAAAGAAAAAGCGATCGGCAGTAGGTGTTACAGCTTGTCTGTTGTACACTCCAGTTGCGTCGGGAGTTCTGGCATAATCGTATCCGAATACATTTTGAGTTCCTAAAATATTTGAAACAGAGAAGTATAAAATCTTTTGAGTAGTTAATAGATAGGCCCAACTAAGGCTTAAACTATTGTATGATTTTGTTTTTCCGTTCATGAATTTTGTCTCATTTGGATTGTTGTATGGTCTTCCTGTGCTAAAACTGTTTGTTAAACTAATTTGAGATTTCCAATCAGTAACAAAATATTTGGTCACAACAGATAAGGTTTGGTCAGCAACAAAATCGGGAGTTGCACTTGTTGGGAAATTTTTATAATCTCTTTTAGTGTCAATATAAGAGTATGAAATCCAATATTCTAAATTTTTATATAATTTGCTATCTCTCCAAAAGATATCTAATCCTTTGGCATAACCAGAACCATTGTTATTGAAAACCGAATTGTATTGAATGTTTTGAGTGTCATATTTTACTAGATTACTATAATCTTTGTAATAGGCTTCGGCTCTAAAAGTACGTCCAGTTTTATTGTACTGAAAGTTTAAGATGTAATGTGATGCTTTTTCACTTTCAAACTGGTGGTATTTAGAATATTTGATGTAATCAACAACGGGAGTTTGTGCAAAGTCTCCATAAGCAAGTGAAAACTGACTGTTTTTTGCCACTTTGTATGCTAACGAAGCTCTTGGTGCTAATGCTGTTTCATCTAATAAATCGTTATACGAACCTCTAAGTCCTACTTTTGCAGCTAGTTTACTAGAAAAAGAAATTTCAGTTTCAGCATAAACAGCGGCAATACTTGAATCGTAACCATTAGTAACTGTTGGGGTTAAATTATCTTGAAAATCTTCATTATACTTTGTAATAAAATAATCAGTTCCAAATGATAATTTTACTCTGTTCGAAAGACTCTTTCTTAGTTTAAGTTTAAGATGAGCAGCATTTTCATCATCATTTATATGAGCTACATCAATGTCTTTTTTATTGTTGCTATACCCATAACTCAATCCCGAAGTAATTTGCCAGTTGCTACCAAAAGTACCATTGTAAACTGTATTTAAGTAAAAATTATTATTAACTAAATTCACTCGAATTGGGTTCTCAAAATTTATATTTTTTTGATTAAGATCAATTTTTGAAGTGTCAAAAGCGGCATATAATTTTAGAATCCCATTATTAAAATGATAGCGATAGACACTTTCTCCAGATAGCGATTGATATGGACGATTCCAATCAACATCTTGTTTTATAACAGCCTGATAAGGTGCTAGATTAATGTAGCTTACATTTACACTCAAAGAGCTTTTCTTCCATTTTTGAGTATTTCCAATTCCCAATCCTACAGTCATCATAGCAATATCTGTTTTGTTTTGGTCAGGTTCATCTTGGGTGTTTAATAATAATACACTTGATAAAGCTTCTCCATATTCAGCTGAATAACCTCCTGTTGAAAAAGCAATACCGCTAAATAAGAAAGGAGAGAAACGCCCACGTGTTGGTAAATTTTGTACTGATGCTCCATAAGGTTGAGAAACTCTAATACCATCAACAAATGTTTGTGTTTCGCTTGCTTCACCACCACGCACAAATAAACGTCCGTCTTCACCTACGTTTTGAGTTCCAGGCAAAGTTTGTAATGCAGCAATAATGTTTCCGGCAGTTCCAGCAGTAGTAACAATATCTAAAGGTTTTAAAACAGAAACTCTAGCTTTATCTCCAGATTCCATAGTTCCAGCAGTGATAACAACGGCATCTAATGAATTTATATTTTCTTTGAGTTTGATAATCTGGTTTTTATAATTGGCAACATCTATTGATGTGGTTGAAGTTTCATAAATTAAAAAACTTACTATTAATATCTGATTTCCCTTAGTTTCGGTTGTAAAAGAGAATTCGCCATTTTCTGCACTTGTAGCTCCATCATAAGTACCGTCTATATAGATGTTGGCACCTGCAATTGGTTTTCCCTTTGTATCTACTACTTTTCCAGAAAGTGTATTTTGAGCAAAAATGACTGAACTGATTAGCAAAAATGCGATTGTAAAAAACGATTGGGTTTTTGATGTTAGTTCGTTTTTATTTAATTTTTGGAACTTGGTTTTCATGTTTTTTGATTTTGATAGAACAAATATATTTTAACAGTTTTAGTTAAAAAATATTAAATAACCCAATTGTAGAAATTCAAGGATGAGTTGTAAAATACTTATTTGTATCTTAGCTTCTGGGTTTTAAAAATGATTTATTATGTCAGAAAATAGAAGAATTTCGAATCTATACCAATCCATTTATAATGGTAATCCGTGGCTAGAAGTCACTTTGGCAAATACTTTAAAAGATGTAAGTGCAAATCAGGCTTATAGGAAGATAAATCCTCATTTAAATACGATTTGGGAAATTACCAATCATCTTATACAGTGGAGAAGAAATATTTTAAGACGTGTTCAGGGAGAAACTATCACGACTCCTGACCATAATTATTTTGTTCCAGTTTTAGATTCATCTGAAGCAGCTTGGGAACAATCTCTTCAAAATCTAGCCAAATCACAAGAATTATGGAATTCATTTTTTGAGAATTTTGATGATTCCAATCTAGATAAAATATACGTCAATAATGGTCATACCTATTATGAGCATATTCATGGAATTATCCAACACGATATTTATCATCTGGGTCAAATTGTTATTCTCAAAAAGCTACTTTAAAATTTAAAAACACGTTACATGAAAAACAGCGTCAAGAAAAAAATATAGTTACCTTATATGAAAACTGAAAAAGAAAAAATGATTGCAGGAGATAACTACATAGCAGGTAGTTCAATTTTAGCAAAAGAGCGTAGAAGAGCTAAAAATCTATTGCATCGTTTAAATGTTACAGAATACTGCATGACTAAAAAAGCAAAGCTAATTTTAGAAGAATTAATTCCAAATGTAGGTAAGGGGTTTTATATAGAGCCACCATTTCATTGTGATTACGGATATAATATTTATTGTGGCGATAATGTATATTTTAACGTAAACTGTGTTGTTCTAGATTGTGGTCCCGTTACTATTGGATCGAATGTGTTTTTTGCTCCTAATGTTCAAATTTATACTGCTACACATCCGCTTGACGCAGAATTAAGAAAAACAACTCAAAGTACATTACCAGTTTCTATAGGAGATGATTGTTGGATTGGTGGTAATTCTGTAATATGTCCTGGAGTAACCATAGGAAAAGGTTGTGTAATAGGAGCGGGGTCGGTTGTTACAAAAGACATTCCAGATAATTCGCTAGCAGTTGGAAATCCAGCCAAAGTAATCAGAAAATTAAATCAAGAATCAGAAAATAATAAATAATGTTATCATTAAATAAAGTTCACCATATCGCTATTATTTGTAGTGATTATGATAAGTCTAAATTGTTTTATACTGAGATTCTAGGTTTAACGATAATTAGAGAAGTTTATCGCGAAGAACGTCAGTCATATAAACTTGATTTGGCTTTAAATGGGAATTATATTATCGAGTTGTTTTCTTTTCCAAATCCGCCAGAAAGAACCTCTAGACCAGAAGCTGCAGGTTTGCGGCATTTGGCTTTTGAGGTAACTGATTTAGATCAAACTGTTGCATTTTTAGTTTCAAAAGATGTAACATGTGAGGCAATCCGAGTAGATGAATTTACTGATAAACGATTTACTTTTATTGCTGATCCAGACGATTTACCAATTGAATTCTACGAGTGTTAATTTTCTTACTTTACTGTTAAAAAAATGTAATATTGTGATATTTAAGTATAAATACAACTATGTTTCTCTAAATTTGCAAACCACTTATAAAAAGTGAGTTTAAAACTTCAAACTTCTGATGAACAAAACAGCGAAAATTAAAGAAAATTATCAGTTTATTAAATTTCGAAAATTAGTTATTGTTTCTGTTTTAATTGGTTTTCTCTCAGCATTTTTAGGAATTTCTCTCAAGAAAATAACAGAATATTACGAAGAGATATTCTTTCATCAAGCTACAATAAATCCAATTTATTATGTCATTTTTCCAGTCTTTGGGCTTTCGATAATTTATTTTTTACGTCAGTATTTATTTAAGAAAAAAGAAAATAAAGGAATTAAAGAAGTTTTTGAGAGTACGCAATCAAAGTCTAAAAATCTACCCATTTATAAAATTCCTTCCCACTTTATTAATGGTTTGTTGACAGTTATTTTTGGAGGGTCAACCGGAATTGAGGTTTCTACAGTAGTGGCAACTGCAGCTATCGGTTCAGTAGCCCACCAAAAAGAGAATGTTTTCCGTCAGTATAAAACCGAATTAATTTGTGCAGGAGTTGCTGCAGGAGTTACAGCATTATTTAGTAGCCCAATTGCAGGAATTTTATTTGCAATTGAAGTTATTTCGAGAAAAGTAACACGAGCATTTATAATCTCTAATTTAATTGCAGTCTCTATAGCTTTTGGATTAATTACAATTTTAAATGAAGGACCATTATTTGCTGTAACGATTACGACTTGGCATTTAAAAGCAATTCCATATTTCATTCTTTTAGGAATTTTAGCAGGAATCAATTCTGTTTATTTAACGCGTTGTGTTTTGTTCTTTAAAGGGCAGTTCTCTAAAATAGAAAAGCATTATTATAAAATTATTATAGGCTCAATTGTTTTGAGTGTCTCATTGTTTGTATTTCCACAACTTTATGGAGAAGGATATCATGCTATAAAAGGAATCTTTAGTAATTCGGCAGTTCCGTTAACGCTTACCTTAACTTTGAGCTTTATTGGTATTTTATTTTTAAAGCCTATAGTTACTTCTATAACCTTGGCTTCAGGTGGTGACGGAGGTGTTTTTGCACCGAGTCTTTTTATAGGAGCATTTTTAGGGTTACTACTGGCATCCGTTTTAAATACCTTTTTTAATGCACAGGTAATTCCTTTAAATTTTATGGTAATTGGAATGGCAGCTGTTTTAAGTGCTAGTATTCATGCTCCATTTACCGCAATCTTTTTAGTTTGTGGACTAACAAATGATTACACTTTATTTTTGCCAATATTAGTTGTTTGCTTGATTTCTAAATATACCGCAAAAATGATTTATCCACATACCGTTTATACATTTTTACCAAGCATATCAAAATAAATAATTTATGGGTGTTGACAAGATAAAAAGAAGTTACCGCAAAACGAGATATATTCTTTACAAAGAAACTTTAATCAATTCTAAAGAGATATTTTGGTCATTTTTAGGCTCATTTGTAGGTATCGGATTAATTGCCTTTGTACAAACTCAACATTTCTCAGGTTCAGATTTAGTGTACTTAATTGGATCCTTTGGAGCTTCGAGTGTTTTGGTTTATGGAGAAGTTAGAAGTCCATTTTCACAACCCCGTAATCTCGTTGGCGGACATGTTATTTCTGCATTCGTAGGGGTTACAGTGCAACAACTCGCACCAGATATTATCTGGATTACTGCTCCTTTGGCAGTATCGTTTTCTATTGTTTGTATGCAAATAACGAGAACTTTGCATCCACCAGGGGGAGCAACCGCACTTATAGCAGTTACAGGTTCTAGCCAGATTAAAGATTTAGGATATTGGTATGTTTTTTCTCCAGTATTAACAGGAGTTACGATATTACTTATTATAGCTTTGATATTTAACAATCTTACTTCGTATAGAAAATATCCAAGTCATAATAAATACCATAATACATATCATAAATTCCGAAGAAGGTTGCAAAAAAAAGTTACTCCCAATACTTAAATAATTGACATCGTTAATAATTATTTTGTGTTAAATAATAACAGCGAAAATATAACTTCCGTAATTTTGTAAAACTATGAAATTACGAAGTTTAAATAACGACGGCACAACCCTAGAATTTTACATTCCGGATTATTCATCAAAATTAGAAATTCCTTTTTTTGATGTTGGAATTAGTGCTGGATTTCCATCACCTGCAGATGATTTTATCGAGTTAACAATAGACCTTAACAGAGAATTTGTTAAAAATAAAGACACTACTTTTTTTGCCAAAGTAAAAGGGCATTCTATGAAAGATGTTGGAATAAACGATGGTGATTTGTTGATTATAGACAAAAGTTTAGAACCTCAAAATAATAAAATTGCAGTTTGTCAAGTTGATGGAAAATTTACTGTAAAACGTATTAAAATAGAGAAAGATAGTGTTTGGCTTATTGCTGAAAACGAAGATTATGAACCCATAAAAGTAACCTCAGAAAATGAATTTCTGATTTGGGGAATCGTAATTCATTCGATAAAATCTTTTTAGTTATTAATAGAATAGAACGCGGAGTAAATCCATTTAATCAACATACAATTTAGAGGTGTAGTTTTAATTTCAGATACTATAAAATGTTTGCTTTAGTCGATTGTAATAATTTTTATGCCTCTTGCCAAAGGGTATTCGAACCACATTTGATAGGAAAACCAGTTGTTATCCTTTCTAATAATGATGGTTGTGTTATTGCGCGCTCTGACGAAGCCAAATTAGCAGGAGTTCCAATGGGAGCACCAGCATTTAAATTTGAAGCATTATTTAAAGAAAAAAATATTTTCGTGTATTCATCTAATTATGCTCTATACGGAGATATGAGTAATCGCGTAATGAATTTGCTTAGAGCTTATACTCCCGACATAGAATTGTATAGTATAGATGAAGCCTTTTTAAAATTTACTGGTTTTGAATTGTTTGATTTGAATGAGATGGGAATCAGTATGCAAAAAAAGGTTACAAGAGGTACTGGAATTCCTATCAGTATCGGTTTTGCACCAACAAAAGCTTTAGCAAAAGTAGCTAATAAAATTGCTAGAAAATTTGCCGAAAGAACTCAGAATGTCTATACAATTGACACTGAAGAAAAAAGAATTAAAGCGTTAAAGTGGACAAAAATTGAAGATGTCTGGGGAATAGGGAGAAAGCATGCTAAGCGCCTGAAACAGAAAAATGTCTTAACAGCATATCAATTTACACAATTATCGGATGCTTGGGTTCGTAAAGAAATGGCAGTAGTTGGGCTGAGATTAAAACATGATTTAGAGGGCAAGCCAACACTTGATTTAGAAGGGCCTCGAAGCAAAAAAATGATTGCAACCACCCGTTCATTCGAAACTAAATATACTACTTATGATGAAATTTCGGAAAGAGTAAGCACTTTTACAGCTTCGTGTGCCGAGAAATTAAGACGTCAGAATTGTCATTGCAATATGGTAACGGTTTTTATTCAAACTAACTATTTGGCAAACGACCAATCACAATATTCACGTAGTATTACCATAAATACAGATTTTCCCACTAATTCAACAATTGAGTTGAATCAAGCAGCACAAAAAGGATTAAAGGAAATTTATAAAACAGGATATTCATATAAAAGAGCAGGAGTTATTGTTATGGGCTTAACGCCAAATGACGAAACACAGCTTAATTTATTTAGTACTTCCAATCCCAAACATCAGCCCTTAATGAGTGTTATCGATAAAATGAATTTAAGCTACGGGGATAACAAAGTTAAATTTGGAATGCAATCATTAGGACGACAATGGAAAATGAAACAGGATAGATTATCCCCAAAATTTTCAACTAAACTAAAAGATGTTATTACGATAGAAGTGTAATTGAGTATATTTTATATCATTAAAAAAAATATATTGTATCTTTGGATTTCAAAAAATTAGATGATTTCAAAAACGCACATACTACTTTTTATTCTCTTGATTGGCTTTTTTTTCTTGCCAATTCAAGCAGAGGCATGTGGAATGAAATCTGAAAAAAAGAAGCATACCACTGAAAAAGTGCAAACAAAAACGACTGATGATTGTTGCAATTCTAGTACGAATAACAAAGGAAAAGAGGGTTGTAATGATAAATGCAATCATTCTAACTGCCGTTGTGTTAGCATTATTTCAGTACTGACTTTCGAAAAGTGGAATGAAAACACATTGAATTGTTTTAATTTTTCGAATAAAGAAGAGTCTTATTATCTTCATACAGCCGATTTATCTTCCGGCTTTTATACTATTTGGTCTCCACCAAAAATAAGCTAAAAGTTTTCTGTGACAGCCATAAGTGCGTCTAATAGAAAAATGGTAACTTTAGGTATTTTAATAAACAACATTATTAACGTTCAGGGGTTTATGAATCCTTGATACATAATTTATAAAAAAATGAAATCAATAAAAACAGTATTGATAGCAGTCGTTGCATTGCTATCATTCACATCTTGTGATGCAAAAATAAAAAATGCAAAAACCGAAACAGTAAAAATATTTGGTAACTGCGGAATGTGTAAAAAAGTAATTGAAAAAGCAGGAAACTTAAAAAACATTGCTGAAGTAGATTGGAATGAAAAAACTAAAATGGCAACGCTTACTTATGATGCTATTAAAACAAATAAAGATGAAATTTTAAAACGTATTGCATTAGCAGGATATGATAGCAATGAGTTTCTAGCTCCAAACGATGTTTATGCAAAACTTCCTGAATGTTGCCAGTACGAACGAAATAATAAAAAAATGGCAATGGTTACTCCTGTAGAGAAAATGGATCATGATGCGCATTCAAACCACAAAATGACTTCTTCAGATGTTGATCTAAAAGAGTTTGTTTTAAATCCAGTTTTTGAAGCTTATTTCGGAATCAAAGATGCATTGGTAAAAACTGATGGAGCTACAGCTTCGGCAAAAGCTAAAATATTAGTAGCTGCTATAAATGGAGTGAAAATGGAAAGTTTGCCAATGGACGTTCATATGGTTTGGATGAAAGTTTTAAAAGACTTAAAAGAAGATGCAGAACATATTGCAGATACTAAAGATGCTGCACACCAAAGAGATCATTTTAATACATTGTCTAAAAGTGTATACGCTTTATTAAAAGCTTCAAAAACGGGAGAAACGACCTACTATCAATTTTGCCCAATGGCAAATAATGGGAAAGGTGCCAATTGGTTGAGTAAAGAAAACACAATTAAAAATCCATATTATGGTTCAAAAATGTTGAGCTGTGGTAGTACTGTAGAAACTATCAAATAAATGAAGCTATACATTAAAAACATGGTTTGCAGCCGCTGTAATATGGTCGTGAAGTCTGAGTTGGAAAAACTCGGGCTTCATCCGATTACTGTTGAACTAGGAGAAGTCGAAATACAAGAAGCAACAATTGACTCTTTAAAAGAGGACTTAGTGAATGTCTTACACTCTTTAGGTTTTGAACTTATTGATGATAAAAAAAGTAAGATTATTGAGAAAGCCAAAACATTGATTATCGATTTGGTACATCATAAAAATAATGATCTTAATTCCAATTTATCCCATTATTTGGCAAATGAACTGCAACACGATTATAATTCGTTGAGTAATCTTTTTACAGAAGTAGAAGGGACAACTATTGAAAAATATTTTATCTCTCAAAAAATTGAAAAGGTAAAAGAGTTACTTATATATGATGAGCTAAATTTAAGCGAAATTGCTTATCAGCTTCAATATAGCAGTGTGGCACATTTGAGTAATCAATTCAAAAAAGTAACTGGGTTTTCTCCAAGTTATTATAAACAGCTTAAAGGTAAAAAACGGAAACAAATAGAAGATTTGTAAATTTTATAAATCATAACCAGAATTGTGCAAACTTATAGAAGCATTATTTTAGAGCTTTGCTATGTTAAAAATCATAAAAAAATAAAGTTATGACTCATACGTATACAATCACTGGAATGACTTGCGATGGATGCCGTTCTAAAGTAGAAAAAGCATTAAATGCTATTGAAGGAATTGAGGCAAATGTTACTTTAAATCCTCCATTAGCGACTATTACAATGGAAAAGCATATTCCAACAGAACAACTACAAGAAGCTTTAACAGCTGTTGGAAAGTATACTATTGAAATGGCAATGAATCATGAACACGAGAAACCTGCAGTCAAATCATGTTGCAGTACAACTGCAGGTCATGATCATAAAAAAGTAGTTGTGCCACATAATCATGCAGGAGGGAAATATTATTGTCCGATGCATTGTGAAGGTGAAAAAATGTATGATAAAGCTGGAGACTGCCCTGTATGCGGAATGGATTTAGTACAAGAGCCAGCCGCTATTCAGGTTCAGCAATATACATGTCCGATGCATCCAGAAGTGATAACTAATGGACCAGGTTCATGCCCAATTTGTGGCATGGATTTAGTACCCATGGAGCCAACGGATACAGAAGAAAATAAAGTATATAAAGAGTTGTTGTTTAAAATGAAAATAGCAATACTCTTTACTGTTCCTATCTTTTTTATTGCCATGATTGAGATGATGCACGATAATCCGTTACTTAAAATAATGGATGTTGGGAAATGGAATTTAGTACAATTGCTCTTCTCGCTTCCCGTGATGTTTTATGCAGGCTGGATGTTTTTTGTTCGTGCATGGAAATCAATAGTAACTTGGAATTTAAATATGTTTACCCTTATTGGAATTGGTACAGGGGTAGCATTTTTGTTTAGCATTGTAGGAATGTTTTTTCCAGATGTTTTTCCAGATGAATTTAAATCAGAACACGGAACAATTCATCTTTATTTTGAAGCAGCAACAGTAATTATTACGCTGGTTTTATTAGGACAATTGTTAGAAGCTAGAGGACACAGTCAAACAAGTGGTGCCATAAAAGAATTATTAAAATTAGCTCCCACAGAGGCAACTTTGGTTATTGATGGAGTTGATAAAGTAATTGCTATTCATGATATTAAAAAAGGGGATTTACTACGTGTTAAACCAGGAGATAAAATTCCGGTAGACGGAAAAATTACAGATGGAGAAAGTACGATAGATGAATCTATGATTACAGGTGAACCGATTCCTGTAGATAAAAAGCTAGGTGATGCAGTATCTTCAGGTACTATAAACGGAAACAAATCATTTATTATGATTGCAGAAAAAGTAGGCTCAGAAACCTTGCTTTCGCAAATCATACAAATGGTTAATAATGCGAGCCGTTCAAGAGCTCCGATTCAGAAATTAGCAGATAGTATAGCAAAATATTTTGTTCCAATTGTTGTTGTTATTTCGATACTTACCTTTTTTATCTGGGCTAAATTTGGTCCAGAGCCAGCAATGGTTTACGGATTTATTAATGCTATTGCAGTATTAATAATTGCTTGTCCATGTGCATTAGGACTGGCAACACCAATGTCTGTAATGGTAGGAGTAGGTAAAGGTGCTCAATCAGGAATTCTGATAAAAAATGCAGAAGCTTTAGAGAATATGAATAAAGTGAATGTTCTGATTACTGATAAAACTGGAACAATTACAGAGGGAAAGCCTTCGGTAGAAAAAATTGTTGCACTACAATATTCAGAGGACGAGTTACTACAACATATTGCATCTTTAAATCAGTATAGTGAACATCCTTTGGCAGAGGCAGTAGTGAAATTTGCAAAAGCTAAAAATATCTCTTTGATAAAAGTTGATGATTTTGAAAATATCGCAGGTAAAGGGGTTATCGGAACTGTTGTCGATAAGAAGATTGCATTAGGGAATAAAAAACTAATGGAACAAGTAGGAGCAGCTATTTCTGATACTATTGAAGAAAGGATAGTTACTGAGCAAAAATTTGGAAAAACAGTTTCTTATATCGCAGTAGATAAAAGTGTAGTAGGGTTTGTAACGATAACCGATGCTATAAAAGCAACTAGTGCAGCTGCTATAAAAGAATTAATGCGTCAAGGAGTTGAAGTAATAATGCTTACAGGAGATAATATAAATACCGCCAAAGCAGTTGCAGACGAATTGCATTTGACTTCTTTTCAAGCAGGTTGTTTACCAGAAGATAAATTAAAAGTAATCGAGAAATTACAAGCTGAAGGAAAAGTTGTAGCTATGGCAGGAGATGGTATAAATGATGCACCAGCTTTGGCACAATCAGATATCGGAATTGCAATGGGAACAGGAACAGATGTTGCGATAGAAAGTGCTAAGATCACTTTGGTAAAAGGAGATTTACAAGGAATTGTAAAAGCCAAAAACTTGAGTCATGCTGTAATGGACAACATCAAGCAAAACCTATTCTTTGCTTTTATATACAACGTATTGGGAGTGCCAGTTGCAGCGGGAGTTTTATATCCGTTTTTTGGAATATTACTTTCTCCTATGATTGCTGCTTTGGCAATGAGTTTTAGTTCAGTGTCAGTTATTGTGAATGCATTGCGATTAAGAAGTCTAAAACTTTAAACGCTAAGAGATGAAAAATTATTCAATACTTATATTGTTGCTTTTTGCGATAAGTACGACGGCACAAAAAATAGTGAGATATGATTTATATGTAAAAGATACGTTGGTAAATTTCACAGGTAAATCAAAAAGAGCAATTGCAGTTAATGGACAAATTCCTATGCCAACGCTCACTTTTACAGAAGGAGATATTGCCGAAATTCATGTGCATAATCAATTAAAAGAAGCAACTTCCCTGCATTGGCATGGGATATTCTTACCAAATCAAGAAGACGGAGTTCCTTTTCTTACCCAAATGCCAATAAAACCAGGAGAAACACATGTGTATAAATTTCCTGTTATTCAAAACGGAACACATTGGTATCATAGCCATAGCGGTATGCAAGAACAAATTGGGATGTATGGTTCATTGGTAATGAAGAAAAAAACGGATGATCCTGATTTCAGAAAAGGAATTGACGATTTGCCAACCTTTCCAGTTATTTTGAGCGAATGGACAGACTATAATCCAGATAATGTACATCGAATGTTGCATAATGCTTCGGATTGGTTTGCAATTAAAAAAGGGACAACTCAAAGTTATACTGAAGCTATAAAAGCGGGTCATTTTAAAACCAAAGTCAATAACGAATGGAAACGTATGTTGGCAATGGACGTAAGTGATGTATATTACGATGCATTTTTAATTAATGGAAAAAAAGAAAGTGAATTTCCTGGGCCTTTCAAAGCAGGAGATAAAGTTCGTTTGAGGATTTCTAATGGAGGAGCATCTTCTTATTTTTGGTTGACCTATGCAGGAGGAAAAATAACTGTTGTAGCCAATGATGGAAACGATGTGGTTCCTGTAGAAGTAGACCGATTAATTATTGGAGTATCAGAAACCTATGATGTTGTTGTAACGATTCCAGTTGATGATACTGCTTTTGAGTTTTTAGCAACGCCTGAAGACCGAACAAAATCAACTTCTATTTATTTAGGAAAAGGGATAAAACAATTAACAAGTCCATTGCCAAAACTTGATTATTTCGAAGGAATGAAAATGATGAATGGCATGATGAACATGGATGGAACCATGAATGAGATGGGAATGGGCATGAGTTTGCAAAAGATGGATATGAATGCAGTAATGTATCCTGAAATAACTGGAAGTGCATCTAAAGAAATGAAACATACTTCAGAAGAACCTATGAAAATGGATGCTGATGAGAAAATGGATCATTCAAAGCATCAAATGGATAGTTCTGCAGATATTGTAACATTAAATTACAGTATGCTCAAATCACCAACTGTAACTACATTACCAAAAGATGCTCCAGTTAGAGAATTACGTTTCGAATTAACTGGAAACATGAATCGGTATATGTGGAGTATGGACAATAAAGTATTGTCAGAGTCAGATAAGATTTTAATAAAAAAAGGAGAGACTTTACGAATTGTATTATATAATAATTCGATGATGCGACACCCAATGCACTTGCATGGTCATGATTTTAGAGTGTTAAATGGTCAGGGTGAATATTCACCATTAAAAAATGTTTTGGACATTATGCCAATGGAAACTGATACAATTGAGTTCAGTGCAAATGCCGATGGAGATTGGTTTTTTCATTGCCACATTTTATATCACATGATGGCGGGAATGAATCGTGTTTTTAGTTATGAAAACTCAGCACCAAATCCGTTATTACCAGATAAAGAATGGGCGTATAGAGAGTTGCAGAAAGAAAGTAATATGAGTCATCTGATGGCTGAAAATGATTTTGCAACCAATGGGAATGACGGTAGAGCAATGGTGCAAAATGCACGTTGGAGTTTTGGTACAGAATGGAGATTAGGGTATAATGACAAACACGGTTATGAAACTGAAACCCACATTGGGCGGTATATTGGTAAAAATCAATGGTTCATGCCGTTTATAGGATTTGATTGGCGTTATAGAAAATTTGGACATGATGAGGTCGAAAAAAATGCCTTTGGACAAAAAAACACTAAAGACAATCGTTCGGTATTAAGTATTGGTGCCGATTATACATTGCCTTGGTTGATAATAGCTCAAGCCGAAGTCTTTACAGATGGGAATGTACGATTCCAGTTATCCAGAGAAGATATTCCGATTTCGCCAAGATTACGAATGGCTTTTATGGTCAATACAGATAAAGAATATATGGGAGGTTTAAAGTATATCCTAACTAAGAATTCTGGAATTTCAACACATTATGATAGTGATATGGGTTGGGGATTTGGCTTAACGCTTAATTATTGATTATTGTGAAATGTGAGAGGTAAAATGTTAGATGTGAATCATCTGATAAGAATAAAAAAAACGACATTCAGAAATTATTTCCGAATGTCGTTTTTTACTTTAGTAGCTTTAAGTGCTATAAATTATATAGATAACTTTTTTTACGAATGATTTTTCCGTTCTCAGTTTCTTTAAATTTAGGAACAAAAATAATTTCTTTCGGTTTTTGATACTTATCGAGACTATCAAAGATTGCATTGTCAACAGGATGTTTTTCGCCTTCGATAACCAAAACTAATTTTTCTCCAAGAGCAGTATCTGGAACACCGATTACAAAATAACGAGCATCTATTTTTCCAGAAAGTTTTTCTTCAATTTGCTCAGGAATCAATTTTATTCCGCCACTATTGATAACATTGTCAATTCTTCCTAAAAAGATAAACTGATGATCGTTTACCAATTCTACTATATCATTGGTAACGATTGTCTCGCTAGAAATTGTTGGGGCATTAATAACAAGGCAATTTCTATCGTCTTGAGATATTTTTGCATGAGGTAAAACAGTAAATGCTTTTTCGCCAACTTGTTTAGCCGCAATATGTGTAATGGTTTCGGTCATGCCGTAAGTTTCATACACCTTTGTTTTTAGTTTGGACACACTTTTTATAAGAGTGGCATCCATTGCAGCGCCACCTACAATAAGTTTCTTTACATTTTTAAGTGCAGCTAAGGAATTTTGAACCTGTAAAGGAACCATTGCTACAAAATCGTATTTAGTGTTGTTGTTTGTGAGAGGATGAAGGCTAGGTGCAACAAAATCTACATCCAATCCTAGAATCAAACTTCTTACAATCATCATTTTTCCAGCAATATACTGGGTAGGTAAGCAATGTAATGCTTTGTTTCCTGGATGTAAATCAAAGAAATCTCCCGTTGCAAGAGCCGATTCAATCATGGCTTGCTTTTCTAGCTTTATTACCTTTGGAGCTCCTGTTGTACCAGAAGTTGTTATCTTGATGTATGATTTATTATCAAACCAATCTAGAATGAATTCTCCAATGGCTCTTTCGTATGCTTCGCCTTCTTTTACGAAGCTATACGCTATCTGAGACAAGTCTTCTCCATTAAAATGGTCTCCATTTAGTTTGAAGAAATTGTGAACGTTTTTATATGTTATTTTTGACATTTGAATTTGGTTATAGTTTAATTGTTTCAGACTTAATCTTTGATAACGATTTTACCCGTTAATTTTTCTTTCCAATTCGTCCAGTTGTATTTTTTGCTAAAAATAAATAGCATGATAGGATAAATGATAATTACTGGTAAAATAACATCGATGCCAGCAGAAGGGTCGGAGATGTCTTTAAAAACAGAATGTGTTTGGAATACGGACCAATCGGCAGTAACCAATAGTGCACCCACTAAATTATTGGCAGCATGAAAACCGAGTGCCAGTTCCATACCTTCATCCATTAAAGTTATAATTCCTAAAAATAAGCCAGTACCAATGTAATATACCATAATGATGTAGCCCATCTTAGAAACCTCAGGGTTAAAAATATGCATTACCCCAAATATAGAGGAAGTCATTATTAACGGAAACCATTTATTTCTAGCCAAATTTGCAAATCCCTGCATTAAATAACCACGAAAAACATATTCTTCGGTACTGGTTTGAATAGGGATTAAAATAGTAGCAATTATGAATAAAATGGCAAAGGGAACAGGTTTGAAATTAATTACAAAGTCTTCAGGACTTAGGTAATAAAGTAAAACGGTTAGTATAGCTGTAAAAACTCCCCAAAGTACAAATGAAAACAAGATGCGACTCCAATCTACTTTTGGTCTAGAGGTAGTTACTGATAAAAGGGTTTGATGATGGATATAGCGTACAACAAAATATACTCCAGCTAAAGCAAATACAAACGAAATCAAGATGAGAAATAACGTTACATTAGACTCGAAAATTTTCATTATACCAGCTTCGCTAGTTGGATACGGAATTTTATTAACAAGAGTTTGATATAGAATAGCAAGTGTAAGTGGAATTTGACCAATAAAAGAGGCCGATATTATAAAGGCAGATCCTAGTAAGTATTTCCAAAATTTGTTTTCTTTTTTAACTCCTTGTTCTAAAAACATGTATTTAAATTTAAAATAGTACTTCGATTTATTGCATAAATCTTATTTTTGCTTGCACTAATTTACCTTTTTTTATTTTAAATATGTTTACTTCTTTAAAAAAATAAAAATGATACAAATATATCACAATCCACGTTGCGGGAAATCAAGAAATTGCCTGGCTTTTATCGAAAACACAAAACAAGATTTTGAGATAATCCCTTATCTTACCGAGACACCTTCATTTGATGCATTAAAAGAATTGCTTCAAAAATTAAGTCTGAAACCGATAGAATTAGTTAGAACTAAAGAAAAAATTTGGACAGATAATTTCAAAAATAAGCCCTTAACAGATACCGAAATTATACAGGCAATGGTTGATAATCCGATTCTAATCGAAAGACCAATTGTGGTTAAAGAGGGAAAAGCTATCATAGGAAGAGATTTAGAATTGGTAAAGCCTTTTTTAGAAACATTATAAAGAAGCCCGTTAACATATTATTATGATTTTTCATTTTAAACCTACAGTTACATTTGCAGTCTAAAAGCCAAATAGAAACTACCAAAAATGAAAAAAAATCAATTAATCCTCATGCTTGTATTCCTTTTTACAAGCATGCTAAGTTTTGCTCAGCAGCCAGGTGCGCAAAGACCAAAAGTTAAAGTTACTGGAAAGGTTGTTGAGAAAACAACAAACCAACCACTTGAATATGCCACAATTACTTTGGTAAATGCCAAAAATCCCAAAGCACTTGCAGGAGGAATTACCAATAATAAAGGAGAATTTAGTGTAGACGCTGCCCCAGGTGTTTACGATATTAAAATTGAGTTTATTTCATTTAAGGTAATTGAAATCAATCAAAAGAAGATTACAGATAATATCGATTTAGGGCAATTTGCTTTATCAGAAGATGCAAATCAACTTAATGAAGTTGTAGTTCGTGCTGAGAAATCTACAGTCGAAATAAAACTAGACAAGAAAGTATATAATGTAGGTCAGGATATGATTGTAAAGGGCGGAACGGTAAGTGATGTTCTTGACAATGTACCATCTGTTTCTGTTGATACAGAGGGAAATGTAAGTTTAAGAGGAAGTGATAACATTCGTATTTTAATTGATGGAAGACCGTCAAACGCTATAAATGTTGCCGAAGCATTGCGTCAGATTCCAGCGGATGCAATTGATAAAGTTGAGGTAATCACAAATCCTTCTGCACGTTATGATGCCGAAGGAGGTTCAGGGTTAATAAACATCATCCTTAAAAAAGGAAAAAACCAAGGTTTTAATGGAACTTTTATTGCCTCAGGAGGAATTCCAGAAGCGTATGGAGTTAGTGCAAATGCAAACTATAAAACCGAAAAATTAAACTATTTCACTACAGCAGGATATAACCACAGAACAAATGAAGGTGGAGGTTTAACTAATTCAGAGTATTTTAATCCTGACGGAACAACCAATCGTTTTCTAGATGAAGATAGAGATACTAAAAGAATCAGAAATGGTTTTAACGGAAGAGCAGGAGTAGAATGGGTAATTACTCCAACTACTTTTTGGACAAATGCGATAAATTATCAAAAGAATTCAGGAGACGACACAGACTTGATTAACTATAATAATTTTGATGCAGGACGTAATTTTACAAAAGCAACCTACCGTTTGAATGATGGTGTTTCAGCTAGTGAAAATGTAGAGTACACATCAAATTTGATAAAAAACTTCAACGACAAAGGACATAAGCTTACTGTAGATGCATCGATTTCTCGAAATACAGATGATAACAATAGTATAATCACAGGAACTCAAGGGTTTAATAATACATTAAATGATCAGGTTCAAAAGCAAGTACAATTACAAGCAGATTATGTACTTCCTATAAGTGAGGGAAGCAGGTTTGAAGCAGGATATAAAGGAAGTTTTGGGGATTTGAATAATAAATATTTTGTTTTAGATGATCAAGAAGCAAGAATAGATGCTTTATCAAACACTTTAGAGTATAAAGAAAACATAAATGCACTTTACACGCAATTTGGATCTAAAATAAAAGATACTAAGTTTTCATATCTTTTAGGATTGCGTTGGGAGGATACTAATATTGAAGTTAATTTATTAGATACTAAAGAATTCAATACTAAGAAATACAACAACTTGTTCCCAAGTGCATTTCTTAGTTATGAAATATCAGATCAAAGTAATTTTACAGCTAGTTATAGCAAACGTTTATCAAGACCAAGAGGACGTTTTATGAATCCAGCAGCAAATTACTCAAGTAATATTAATATTTTTCAAGGAAACCCAGACTTAGATCCATCACTAACTGATAAATATGATATCGGATATATCAAGCGTTGGGATAAAGTAACTTTTAATACTTCAGCTTATTTCGAAGATACAAAAGATGTATTTAGTTTTGTACGATCTCCTACAGGTAGATTCGAAGATGGAATTCCAGTTATTTTGAGCAAACCAATTAATTTAGGAAAAGAACAAAAATTCGGTTTCGAGTTCACACTGAATTATACGCCATTTAAATGGTGGAGAGTAAACAGTAACTTTAATCTTTATAACGTAAAAACTACAGGTGAGCATAGTTATATTGATGCAAACAATGTTGTTGTTGTGCAAAACCTTGACAATAAAGCAAATTCATGGTATGCAAGAATCAACTCAAAATTGACTTTACCATACAAAATCGATTGGCAGTTAACAGCGATGTATAATGGAGAGCAAAAAACAGCTCAAGGTAAAAACTTAGCTATGTTTGGTATGAATACAGCTTTTAGCAAAGACATTCTTAAAGATAAAGCAACAGTAGCATTTAACATAAGTGATATCTTCAATTCTAGAATAATGAAATCATATACTTATTTAGAGAATCAAACTTCGTATGGAGAAATGCAATTCCGTAAGAGACAGTTTAATTTATCATTTACTTATAGATTCAATAAGCCTAAAAATGAAAAAGAAAAAGGGCCTAAGAATGATGGTGAAGGTGGAGGAGAATTTCCTGGATAAGGAAATCAGTAGATAAAAAAAAAAAGGACTCGTGAAAACGGGTCCTTTTTTTATGTAGTAATCAAATTAATTTTAAATTGATTGCTCTTTCTTTGCTTTTCTTTCTTTGTACATTTCCCATAAAGCTCCACCAATCCAATATTGAACGAAACCTACAAGAAAAAACATTAACCAAAACCCTATAGTTAGAATGGTTAAGAAAAGTAAAAAGCCTAAATACTGTGAAAATTCAAACATGTTTTCCGGAATTTTTGAATGTAGGCACAAATGTATGCCTAATATTTTTTCTTACCAATAAAAAACCAAATCAATTTTTATAAAATAGTAATTATCCGTATTTTTGAGGTCAATTTAAAATGAATATGCCTAGAATTTACTTCTGGAGCATCCCGATAGCTGTCGGGACCGGAAATTCATCATTTTTTTGGACTAAAAAGCCCTAAAAAAAGGATGTCGCTTCCATCTGGACTGGACAACATCATTATCAAGAATTAGATTTTTATATAATAACACACATAAATACACTAAAATGAAATTTAGAATAGAAAAAGACACCATGGGAGAGGTGCAAGTTCCAGCAGAAAAATATTGGGGTGCACAAACAGAACGTTCTCGTAATAATTTTAAAATTGGAGCATCAGCATCAATGCCAAAAGAAATCGTTGAAGGATTTGCTTACTTAAAAAAAGCAGCTGCTTATGCGAATCATGATTTAGGTGTTTTACCAGTAGAAAAAAGAGATGCAATTGCTGCAGTTTGCGACGAAATATTAGCAGGTAAACTTGATGATCAATTCCCATTGGTAATCTGGCAGACAGGTTCAGGTACACAAAGTAACATGAACGTGAATGAAGTAATTGCTAATCGCGCACAAGTTCTTAAAGGATTTGAAATTGGAGAAGGAGAGCAATTCATCAAGGCTAATGATGATGTAAACAAATCACAATCATCAAATGATACATTCCCAACAGGAATGCACATTGCAGCTTACAAAGCAGTTGTAGAAGTTACAATTCCAGGAGTTGAAAAATTAAGAGATACACTTCACGCAAAAGCAGTAGAATATAAAAATGTTGTAAAAATTGGACGTACGCACCTTATGGATGCAACTCCACTTACTTTAGGACAGGAACTTTCAGGATATGCTGCACAATTAACATATGGCTTAAAAGCGCTTAAAAACACTTTGGCACACTTATCAGAAGTTGCTTTAGGAGGTACAGCAGTAGGTACAGGTTTAAACACACCAGAAGGATACGATGTAAAGGTTGCAGGATATATTGCAGAGTTTACAGGGCATCCATTTGTAACAGCTGAGAATAAATTTGAGGCACTTGCCGCTCACGATGCAATCGTTGAATCACATGGAGCATTAAAACAATTAGCAGTTTCATTAAACAAAATTGCAAATGATGTTCGTATGTTAGCTTCAGGGCCACGTTCAGGAATTGGTGAAATCATCATTCCAGAAAATGAGCCAGGTTCATCTATTATGCCAGGAAAAGTAAATCCAACACAATGTGAAGCATTAACAATGGTTTGTGCTCAGGTAATGGGTAACGATGTAGCAATTTCGGTAGGAGGAATGCAAGGACATTACGAATTGAACGTTTTCAAACCAGTAATGGCAGCAAACTTCTTGCAATCTGCACGTTTATTAGGAGATGCTTGTATCTCATTTGATGAGCATTGTGCACAAGGTATTGAGCCAAACTACAAACGTATTAAAGAATTAGTAGACAATTCATTAATGCTAGTAACAGCTTTAAATACTAAAATTGGTTATTACAAATCAGCAGAAATAGCTCAAACAGCACACAAAAACGGGACAACGCTAAAAGAAGAAGCAGTTCGTCTAGGGTATGTAACACCAGAAGATTTTGATGCTTGGGTAAAACCAGAAGATATGGTTGGAAGCTTAAAATAATTAGAAGTTAATTGTAATAAGTTATAAATAAAAAAGCCTGCAATGTTTACATTGCAGGCTTTTGTTTTTTCTATAATTCAAAAAGAGTGATAAGAGGTTCCAATTCGCATCAAATATTTCTCAACTCACATTTTGCCTCTTACATTTCACAATTTACATTTCTTATAATTTATTTCCCGTCCACATAATCCTGTAGGTAGTTAAAACGAGGAGTAAGCTTGCCTTTTTCTGTTATTTTGGCTCTATGTAAGATTCCGTCTTTGTCTCCATTAAAGAAGGCAGGAATTACGTGTTCCATAAAAAGTTCTCCAAAACCTTCGCTGGCATCTTTAGGAATTTCGCAAGGCAAATTATCTACAGCCATTACTACAATTGCAGCAGGATGAAAAACATCTACTTCTTTATTTTCTCCAGGAAAATAACCATATAAAGGTTCTTCGATTGTCGATGAGCGAAGCGTGCAGGCAATAGGGCCATTTACATCACATGAAATGTCGGCAACGACTTTTATTTTGCAGTCTTTAGATTGAAGCATTTCTCTAGTCAAAATCACAGGTGCAGCATTAGCATGAAAATGTCCTGTAAAATAAACATCAGTTACTTTAGTGAATTTTTCAAAATCAGAAACATATTCCTGAGGATGTTCGTAAAAATCGGTATAATCTAAAAGTTGACCATCTTTACGTTTGTTATAATCCAATACATCAAGTTGCACATAAACTGCTTGAGTGTAATTTTTAGTTAGGTAGTTGTCAATTGTTACCTCTTTTATTTTAATGGCATCAAGAATTTCTTTAGCACCAGTACCTACTTTTCCAGTTCCAGTAACCACAAATTTTAATGGAGGAAGAGTAACACGTTTTAAATGTGCGATTAAAGCTTCTTTGTCAGATAAAGTTTCAGCTTTAGGCAATTTAAATAATTCAAATTTAATTCCGAATGCACGAATACCGTTATATACTCCAACGATACCAGCATATTTTCCAAAACCGATTAGTCTTTGGTTATGAGAATTTACAATAGTTTCATGATCATATAAATCGATGTTTTTTGCTAAAATAGCTTGTAATAATTTACGATTATATGGTTGCTGTTTTATAGTATGCGAAAAGAAGAAATAGGTCTTATCAGAAATTAAATTTTCGATAGGAACTTCTTTTACTCCAAATAATACATCACAATCCGAAACATCATCGGTAACAGTTATTCCTAAGCTTTTGTATTGAATGTCAGTGAAAATTCGAATATCAGAACTTTCTACAGCTACAGTAGCTTCATGATAAAGTTGTTTCAATCGAGCCAGTTCGTTAGGAGCAAATACAACCCTTCTATCTGGTGGGTTTTTTCTTTCTTTTATAATTCCAAATTTCATTTATTGGTGTTTAGGTTCGTATAAATATAACATTATTGGTTAATTTTGTTTTAAATATAACAAATATAGTTAAAGTTTTGTTGTTTTTTTTAAAAAATATTGAAGCTCATTTTATTAAAAGCTGATGTTCAATAGGCTGGCAAAAATTAAGCTTAAAACTGTGTTAAAATCAGTGAATTTATCTTAAAAAGACAAATAAACAAAAGTATTCAATTCTATATATTTGTTTCCCTAGAATCCAACTCATGAATTTCATTAAAAAAGCAAATATACCACAATTCCTTTTCCTTATTTTAGTTTTAAGCTCTTGTGGAAAAGATAAAAATACAAATGCAACTGTTGCCGGAACTGTAGAAGATACACTCCCTAAAATGAAGCCATTGCTTCAAGAAAAAAAACTTCCTGCAAATTATGTAGCAGCAATAAAAAGTAAAGTCGACTATTTTTATAATAAAAACTGGCCTAACAATACCATGAACGGAAGTTTTTTGGTAGCAAGAAACGGTGAGATTATCTATGAAAAATATGAAGGTTACGCAAATAAAAACGAAAAAACAGAAATAGACATGAATACGCCGTTGCACATTGCATCGGTTAGTAAAGTACTTACTGCAACAGCGGTTTTAAAATTGGTTAATGCTGGAAAAATTGATTTAGATCAAAAAGTAAATACAATTTTAAAAACATTTCCTTATCCAGATATTACAGTGAGAATGTTATTAAACCACAGAAGTGGTATGCGTAATTATGCTTATTTTACAGATAAAGACAAAACTATTTGGGACAGGCACAACCAATTAACAAACCAGGATATTTTAAATATCATGGCTACAAAAGATATTGGTTTGGAATATAAAACCGATACTCGTTTTACTTATTGTAATACTAACTATGCTATGTTGGCTCTAATTATTGAGAAAATTACAGGTCTTACTTATAAGGATGCGATGACTCAAATGATTTTTAAGCCATTGGGAATGACACATACATATGTTTTTGATATTGACAAAGACAGAAAAACGGCAGTTCCATCATATAAAGGGAATAATGTAGAAATTGGAATAGATTATCTAGATGCAGTTTATGGTGATAAGAACATTTATTCTACTCCTCGCGATTTATTAAAATTTGATAGAGCTAGAAATGCTCCTGATTTTTTAAAGCCAGCTTTATTGAAGCAAGTTTACGAAGGATATAGTAATGAACGCAAAGGAGAAAAGAACTACGGATTAGGTATCCGAATGATTAATTGGTATTCTGGTCAGCATTTTTATTTTCATAACGGTTGGTGGCATGGAAATACCTCATCGTATATAACACTTCAAAAAGAGAACGTTACTATTATAGCCTTGTCAAATAAATTTACTCGTAAGACATACGCAGTTCGTAAATTGGCACCAATTTTTGGAGATTATCCTTTTGTTTTTAAGGATATCGAATAATATTTAAGCTACAGATTGAGGTGTTAAAATTGAATTTATTTTTTTTGAAATTAATTTCAATTGATGGTTTAAAAAGCGTAATTTTGCAATCTCAATTTTTTTATTGAAATGGGGTCGACTGGTTTTGACAGCAAGTCGAATTGAACAGTAAGCACGTCGAGCATTGAGACCTTGCTCGTAAATATAAGATCTCAACACTTTTACACGGCGAAAATAACTACGCTTTAGCTGCATAATCCGAATTATAGTACGATTAGCCACGTTCCTATCAGATAGGAAAGCTGGATTCTCCTTGAAAGCCTTGGTTTGTGGCGGTCAATATAGGGGAACCGTAAAAATAAACCTAGATTTCCATTAGCTTCGAGTGGATTTCGAAATTAAGAAGATAAGTATTGTGTGGCTGTTCCTGGCCGAGCACAATATCGAAAACCCAATCAGGAAATAAGCGTGTAGAAAGCTCTTTAGTTGCTTGTTTGGACCCGAGTTCGATTCTCGGCGACTCCACAAAAAAGGGAAGATATTTAGATATCTTCCCTTTTTTATTGAGTATAAGGCTATAAGGTGAGTTTTTAGAAATTAACTAAAAGGAGTATTAAATAATTAATCAGATCGACTTTGTTAGCCAATATTTTTTCTCCATCATCTTAATATATTTTATAGACTCATCAGTGAATGCAGGAGGGTTTTTAGAGTCTTTATGAGCTGCTTTATTATAAAGATATATGAATTCAAAAGGGTTTTGAATATTTTTAAGTAACTGATTTCTGTATCCATTTCTTACAATAATGTCAGCCATGAAGTATCCCGGATTATGTCCACTTGACCATTTTACGAGATTTCTATAATCTTTTTCGGTTTTAAAAAGTTCTCCATTGGATTTTTGCATTTCCTCTATGTTTTTGTTGGCTTGCTTTACGATACTATCTGCTTGCGGAATTAAAAAATCTGTTAATCCTAAACCATAAGGTAAGGTGTTTTGATTAGCGATATTGGAAGGTTTATCAATCATGTCTGCAGAACCTTCGTTTAGAACAACATTCAAGAAATACATAAGACCTTCATCTTGCTTCTCTACTTTAAAATGAAAAGGTTTTCTTAAAACATGATGCATTTCATGACCTAATAATGCTCCTGTTTGAATTTTATCAGCGTTATATAAATTCCATAAAGTAGCAATTACAGTTCCGCTTCCTGCAATGGCGTCATTTTCTATACCGAGTAAGTAAATATTAACATTGTCGTCTTTTTTCTGAAGGTATGTAGGAAGCCAGCTAAAACTGTTTTTATAAATTTGAGATAAGTAATCAGATGAAACTAATTTCTGTTGGAAGTCTTTTAGTTCTTTTTCATGGGTTTTGTATACATATACCTTGTAGGTTAGCCAGCTTGAGGATGGGTCTTTTTCAATGGCAAGAACTCTTTTCTTTAATATTTCAGCTTTTTGAGGCATATAGACTACCTCGATGCTTTTTCTCAATCTTTCAAGATAATCTTTATCAAAACCTTGATTCTTTATATAAATTTCATTGGGTTCTAAGCTCAGGAATTTTTTCCAAGTTTCCTGTGAGAGAGAATCTCCTTTTTTTAGAGGTTCAATCATTTCCCAATAGGCATCTAATGCATTCATGTGAAAGGTTTGAGCATTACTTTTAGTTGTAATAGTTACTAGAATGATTAGTAATAAAAAATTAAGGGAAAGCTTTTTCATCGTTAAATGGGATTATGGTTTTATTTGTTTTTGAAATATATGGTTATGTTAGTGTTTTGATTTTTATAAATGAATATGTTTTTGTTTTGTGTACTAATCCATTTAATAGGCAATGATAGTTATCTAAAAGTTATGATTAAATTTCGAAGTAATCTTAAGAATAAAATTTGACTAAAAATAAAAGCATTCAAGTTTTTTTTAGCTTATCTATGAACATTAATATGAATAAAAGTTCTTGATTGTAATCCCATCTAGCCAAAAAAAATCCTGTAAACATTGTTTACAGGATTTTTTGTTTTACTTGACAATTTAGTTGACTTTTTCAGCTAATTATTTATTCGAGCTCAAATGTTATTTTTAGATTTACTCTAAACTCAGTGACTTTCCCATCTGAGACAGTTACGCTTTGATCTTGAACGTACGCAGAGCGAATATTTTTTAAAGATTCAGATGCTTTGCTAACTGCCTTTTGAGTTGCATCTTCCCAACTAGTTTTTGAACTAGAAAGAACTTCGATTACTTTTAATATTTTCATAATTTCTGTTTTTTAAGAAGAATAAATTTACCGAATTTCTTTTAAAATTTAGTACTTAAACGGTTTTATTTTTATTTAAAGTAAAGATTGTCAGTTGTTTATTGGGTTTTGGTGCTATATGAACAAATGATTCTAGTAACTCCACAAAAAAAATCCTGTAAACGGATGTTTACAGGATTTTTTTGTTTTGCTAATGTCGTGAGTGATTTGTAGGGTTTTATTATTGAGAGTGTATCGAACTAGTATTCTTTATCTTCATATTAAACCAATAGGCAATCATAATCTATGCAATTCTTAATGTTAATTAGTATTAAACTACTTTAACTTCAACTGCATTTTTGCCTTTCTTTCCGTCAACTATTTCAAATTGAACAGAGTCATTTTCACTAATTTGCTCTTTTAAGCCTGATGCATGAACAAATACGTCTTGTCCTGTACCTTCTTCTGTAATGAATCCAAATCCTTTTGCTTCATTGTAAAATTTTACTACTCCTGTTTTCATAATTTATATTAAATTTATTAGTAAATGTAGGAGAAAAATAAATTTAACTTACTGATTATTAGTTTTTATTTTAAAAAATAATTTTATATCTTTTAACGTTTCGTTAAGGATTTTTTAAATTTCCCCTTGATTTTGTTAGATGAGGATTAAAATTTAATTCTATATCAGTTTACTGTTTAGTTGGAGGTTTTATAATCGAAAAGGAATTTTTAGCCCAGATCGTAGCGGCATCCTTTTTATCTCCTTTTTTGGGAGGTAAAAAGATATAGTGAAGAGCTGGAAAATGCTCCTAAAAATAAAACCACCCGATAAGAGTGGTTTTGGTATTTTATAGAATATGTTTTTAAACTATTTATTAAACAGTTTGGTCATCTGTAGTTGCGGTAGGCGCGTTGTTTTTTACCGATTCGATTCCGTTATCTCTTGCAGCAACGCTTTCGTACATTTCGCTAGTTCCAATGATTTGACCATTAGTAGCTTTTAGATTGAAATAAGGTTTTCCATTTTTAGCAGTTTCTCTAGCAAATTTTGAATCGTCTTGTGAGTTGGTTTTCACTGATTCGATTCCGTTTAAGCAACCCGCTTTTGCTGAATATCCTTCGCTTGCAAGAATTGTTTGTCCGTTGTTGGCTTTTAGGTTAAATTGAAACTCTCCGTTAGTTCTTTTTGTGATGACAAATTTTCCCATTCTAAATATTGATTAAGGTTAAAAATAGTTTTAATAGTTGTTTTATTTCATAAAAATACAAAAGAAAATAATTTAAAGATAATGGGAAACAGTAAAATATTAAATTTTTAAACTGATACATAAAAAAAACGAGAGCATAATCTTTAAAATCAGGCTCTCGTTGCTATATAGTGAAAACGTTTTTTAGAATTTAAAACCTAAGCTAATATTTGAAACAGCAGTTTTGGCTTTTAAATTAGAGGCATCAATATCTGTAATTCCACCTAAGTATCGATAATCAAGTGTGAATTTCCATAAATCAACCCCAACACCACCAAGGAAGCTATTGTTGTTTCTTACAATGTCGATGTTGTTTAAATTGTTACTTCTATCTATATTGGAGTAATTTTTCCAGTTATAACCTCCAAATATTCTAATGTTTCCAAGTTTGCCTAAAGGAACTAGCTTGTAACCTACTATTAATGTTGCTTCGGTTCCAGATAATTTGTAATCGGTATCCACAATTCCAGTTTCAGATATGGTAAATTTAGATTGTGCGTATCCAAATTCAGCTTGACCATAAAGCATCAATAGATTTACTCTTGCAAATCCACCAAAACCTATAGAGCTACCTGAGCTATCAGAGTTATAATCATTTGTAGAAATTGAAGTTATATTTGAAGAAACGATAGGACCGAATTGGAGCAATTGAGCAAATGAATTTGCACTGATACATAATAGTGCGATTAAAAAAAGCTTTTTCATACTTGTTGATTTAGGGGATATGTTATTTAGCTATTAAAATTAATTATTATATGTCGAACAGGAAAGGTATATTTCGTTTATTTTTTTTGGCAATTTTACTTCTATCGCCAGTATTTAGTTGAAAAATAATGTAATGTGATTTTTTTATATGAGTTAATAAACACAAGATAATTTTGAAGTTTACGTTTTTACATAGGTTAATTCTGTAAAAAAAAATATGCAAAAGAGACCTATTAGTTAAACATTGTATTGGTGTAAGATGAATATAATAATTAATTCTAAATTTGGATTCTTAGTCAATCTAAAAAGTAATTATGGTAATTAAGGAAATTCCAGCTTCGGCAACATGGGAAATTCGGCACAAAGTGATGTGGCCAGATATGCCTTTTGAATTTGTACAATTAAAAGAAGATGATTTAGGTATTCATTTTGGGGCGTATGATGAATCTAAACTTGTCGCTATTGTTTCTTGTTTCGAAGTTAATGGGGAAATGCAATTTAGAAAATTGGCGACTTTGACTGAAGAGCAAGGAAAAGGTTTTGCAACACAGCTTCTAGAATATATATTACAACAGGCTAGAAACAAGGGAGTAAAACGAATTTGGTGTAATGCTAGAGTAAGCAAAAAATCTTTTTATGAGAAATTTGGATTAATAGATACTGAGATTACTTTTTTTAAATCAGGGCAGGAGTTTACCATAATGGAGCTTCATTTTTAAATTAAATTTCCAAGTTAAGAATATTATATCTGGTTCATATATAGTTGTTTGAAAATGTTGGAATGCTATTTGTGTGTATTAAAGCTTAAATTTCTGTGAGTTATAAATTTTTATTAATAAATTATCATTTATACTTCACTAAAAAAACTATTTTTGGATTCTGTATAAATTAAGATTGAAATGCATAAAAATCAGCACATAATACTATTTTTTTTATTTTTTATTTTTTTAGGTTGGAGTGGAAGTGCTCAAGAAAAATCACAATATCCTAAAAACGAATTTAGAGGAGTTTGGATTGCTACCGTTGTTAATATTGACTGGCCGAAAAGTAAAGTAGATAATGTTGAAAAACAAAAAGCTGATTATCTTGAAATTTTAGAGACTTATAAGAGATTAAATTTTAATGCTGTAATTGTACAGATACGAAGTGTAGGTGACGCTATTTACCCTACAAAATTAGCTCCTTGGTCGCGTTATTTGACAGGGAAAGAGGGACAAGAACCAAAGCCATATTATGATGTTCTAGCTTGGATGATTGAACAAGCACATAGGAGAGGATTCGAGTTTCATGCTTGGATGAATCCATACAGAGCAACATTTGATTTGAAAAAAGATAGTTTGAGTTCTAATCACGATGCAATTAAACATCCAGAATGGATGATTGAATACGGTGGAAAAATATATTATGATCCTGCTTTGCCTGAAGTACAGGAACATTTAACAACAATTGTAGAAGAAGTTGTTGAGAATTATGATATTGATGCGATTCATTTTGATGATTATTTTTATCCTTACACCATACCAGGAAAACAATTTAACGATACAGCTTCTTATAAAAAATATGGTAGCGGTCTAAGTCTACCGGATTGGCGCAGGGCGAACGTGAGCAATTTTGTCCAAACTATCTCTACTACAATAAAAAGTTGTAAACCTTGGGTACAATTTGGGATTAGCCCTTTTGGAGTTTGGCGTAATAAATCCAAAGATCCAAAAGGTTCAGATACACAATCAACATCTAATTATGATGATTTATATGCTGATCCTATTTTGTGGATGGATCAGAAATGGATTGATTACATTATACCTCAACTGTATTGGAGTATGAATAATCCCAGAGCTAATTATTCGAAACTGGTAAAATGGTGGTCAGAAAACTCAAATAATACTACTATTTATATCGGACATAGTCCATATAAAATTAGAGCCGACAGTGATAAAAGCTGGAACTTGGCAACAGAAATTCCAAATCAGGTTGATTTTGCTAGAGGATTTAAGAACGTAACAGGAAGTGCTTATTTTAGTGCCAAATTACTAATTAATAAAAATCAAGATGTAGTACGTCTTTTGGCAGAAAACCAATATAAATATCCAGCGCTTCCATTAGCAGTTCCTAATCTTAAAAAGATAGTTGTTGATGTTCCTGTTGTAAATGAATTTGCAAAGGATAGTGTTAATTATTCGTTCAATGTTAAATATCCGTTGAATACCAAGGTACGTTATATGGTTGTTTATGGAGCAGAGAGTGAAGCTAAAATAGATATTAATGATCCTTCTCAGATTATTGATAAATTGACTGTTCACGAAATAGATGGTTCTATTTATTTTGTTCTTTCAGAAAAAACAATGAAAAGGTACAAAGCATGTGCAATCACTTTTATCGATTATTATGCAAACGAAAGTACTCCAACTATTATCGATTTAAAAAAAGGATTTAAAGTAAACGTAGCTGAAATTACAGATGAAAACAGAAAATAATAAACCTTGGTTATGGATTCCATTATTGAATTTCGCGTCAGGATTTCCTTATATAGTAATTATATCAGTTTCAGTACTGATGTACAAAAATCTAGGAATTACGAACGAAGACATTGGTCTCTATACTAGTTTATTATATCTGCCTTGGGTTATAAAGCCTTTGTGGAGCCCTTTTATCGATTTACACGGTACGAAGCGAAAATGGTTTCTGGCAATGCAATTTGTTATTTCAATTGCCTTTCTAATCGTTGGACTTACTATCCCACTCAATAATTTTTTCATATTAACATTAGCCATATTTTGGGTTGCTGCTTTTGCCTCAGCCTCTAATGATATTGCCAGTGATGGATTCTATTTGTTGGTTTTACCAAAAGAGCAACAATCTTTTTTCTTAGGGATTAGAAGTACATTTTACAGAATCTCAATGCTTGCTGGAAATGGATTAATAGTTTTGTTGGCAGGTTATCTAGAACATAAATATGGAGATAACCGCAAAGCATGGTCGTATACTATGATCTTTGTTGGTTTGCTAATGGCATTTATTACAGCTTATAATTATTTTTCTACACCAAAAACAGAAAAGACTATTGTAGGGACTGCTAAAGAAACTGCAGACCAAAGTTTTGCTTCAGTTTTTGCAAGTTTCTTTAGAAAGAAGCAAATCGTTTTAGTACTTGCTTTTATCTTGTTGTTTCGATTAGGAGAATCGCAATTAATGAAAATGCTAACTCCATTTTTAGTGGATCCGATTAGATATGAATTAGTTGAATCAGATTCTGATGAAAGTCAGGCAAAAGCTTTGGCTGTTTATAATTCAAAAGTTACCAAGGGAGAGAAATTATCAGATGCTGAGCTACAATTGCTTTATTCAAAATTGCCAATATCAGCAGAAATGGCAAATGCTAAAAAACCTTTGTTAGAGGTAGAAAATAAAGATTCAAAAGAATATAAAAACTTAAATAAATCAAGAATGAACTTTGTGGATCAACTGGTTTCAAATAAGGGAACTCAGAAAGTGGTTTTAAAAGGAGGGATGGGGCTTGATACAGAAGATATCGGATTGATTTATGGAACTTTTGGCTTAATTGCATTAATGCTTGGAGGAGTTCTAGGAGGAATTGCAATCTCAAGACATGGTCTTACCAAATGGATGCTTCCGATGATTTTAACAATGCACTTACCAATTATTGGATTTATCTTACTGTCCTATTTTCACCCCTCATCGATTTATTATATCTATGCAGTGGTTATTGTGGAGCAATTTGGCTATGGTTTTGGTTTTGCAGCTTTTATGATGTATTTAATTTATGTCGCTGAGGGAGAATCAAAAACGTCGCATTATGCTATTGCGACTGGATTTATGGCTATGGGAATGATGCTACCAGGAATGGTAAGTGGCTACATTCAAGAATATTTAGGATATGGAAATTTCTTTATTTGGGTATTTTTGGCAACAATTCCAGGAGTAATTCTTTCTCGATTTTTAATTTTTCCAAAAGATTTCGGTAAGAAGATAGAATAAGATTTAATTAGAATATAACGCCCATGATAATCAATGAAAACATCCAGGTTGAACGAAACCTGAAAGCAATTGAATTTGAAAAAGCAGGAGAGATTGAGAAAGCAATTGCGTTATACGAAGAAAATAGTAATGAAGGGTTTAAAGGAAATCATTCTTACGATAGATTGGCAACCATTTATAAAAATCAAAATGATGTCGATAATGAAATTCGGATATTAGAAAAAGCAATTCTGATTTACGAAGTAATAACACTCGAAGATAGGATTGAAGGTATGCCAAAACTCTTTCGATTTAAAAATCGATTAGAGAAAGCGTTGCATACTAAAAGTCAGCTTGCCAAACAAAAGAAAAGCAAGCTTAAGTAAAAATAAAACTTTATAATATTTAGTATCATGATTACATTAAAGAGAACAAATTCAGAAGATATCGACTTTATAAATTTGGTGGTTTTGTTAAATCAGGATTTAAAAATTAGAGATGGAGAGGATCATGATTTTTACAATCAGTTTAATGGTATCGATACAATAAAACATGCAATAGTATTTTATGAAGGTGAAGTAGCTATAGGTTGTGGCGCTTTTAGAGAAAAAGAAAAGGATACTGCCGAAATCAAACGTATGTTTGTGCATCCAGATTACCGAAAAAGGGGAATCGCATCTACTGTTTTAAAGGAGTTAGAAATATGGGCAGCCGAAGTAGATTATAAATATACTATTCTGGAAACAGGCGTAAACCAACCTGAAGCAATTGCTTTATATCAAAAACAAGAGTATTCTATAATTCCCAATTATCCACCTTATGATGTTATGGATAATAGTGTATGCATGAAAAAAACTTTATAACCAATGAATAAAATACCACAAACATTACAACAAAAAGTAGGACAGTTTTTCTTTCCTGCAGTTTTTATAAATGATACAGAAGAAAATATTCAGGAAACTGAACGTCTGATTCGTGAATATAATATTGGTGGACTTACTTTTTTTCATAGTCGTGCCAGTGCAGCAACAAATTATGAAGGCAATAAAAAAATTGTCTTCAATGATGATAGCTATAAGCAATTAAAAGAGCGTATCGAGCGATTTCAGAAATGTGCAACGACACCACTTTTAATAAGTATTGATGCGGAGTGGGGTTTGGCAATGCGTGTAGAAAAAACACCACAGTACCCTTATGCAATTACACTTGGAGCTTTGCCAGAGAGTGAATCACATTTGATTCATGAAGTAGGAAAGCAAATTGGTTTGGATCTAAAATCGGTTGGAATTCAATATAACCTTTCACCATTAGCAGATGTAAATAACAATCCAAATAATCCAGTTATTGGTTACCGCTCTTTTGGAGAAGACAAAGAAAAAGTAGCTCATTTTGCTCTAGAATATTTAAGAGGAATGTCGGATGTTGGAGTTTTAGGTTGCCTAAAACATTTTCCTGGACATGGAAATACCAATGTTGATTCGCATTTAGGATTACCGGTTTTAAAAGAAACTTTAGAAGAATTATTAGAAAACGAATTATACCCATTTATAAAAGGAATCGAAGATAATGTCGATTCGATTATGATTGGTCACCTAGCAGTTCCAGCTTTAAATTCAGGAAAAGATACCTCAGCAACGTTATCAAAATCGATCATTCAAAACTTATTGAGAGAACAATTAGGTTACGATGGATTGGTTATTTCTGATGCATTAAATATGCATAGTGTCTCTAAGTTGTATGATGTAAAAGGGCAATTAGAATGGGAAGCTTTTAATGCAGGGAATGATGTTTTGTGTTTTGCTGAAAATGTACCAGAGGGAATTCAAGCAATTCTTGAAAAAGCATCACCAGAGCGCATTGAAGAAAGTTTTAATAGAATATTGAAATGCAAAGAAAAAGCTGGAATTCTTAACCAAGCAGAAATAGGTTCAGGGATTTTAGATTTTGAGAAAACAGCTTTATTAAATGATAAAATAGCACAAAGCAGCATCACTAAAATAATTGATAACTCAAATTCTGAGGTGGTTTTTGAAGCGCATAAAAGAAATACACTTGCAAAATTAAGTTTGTATAAAAGTGTAGATAATGATTTCTTTAAAACACTAAACTCACACTTATCAAGTCCTGAGTTTGCAATTAATGCAGGAGATACTACAATTGCTTCTGTTGAAAAAGATTTAGACCGTTTTGACACAATCATCATTTCTTTATTTGTACCAAAGGCAAAACCACTTAATAATTTTGATATCGAAGAATCAGTTTTAGAATTATTAGGGAGATTATTAAAGTCAAAAAAATGTATTCTTTATGTTTTTGGTAATCCATACGCTTTACCAATTATTCCAAACGGAAAACAAGCTTTAGGACTTGTTGAAGTATATCAGGATTTTGTAGAGTTCCAAAAAAATGCGGCAATTCAAATTATTGAAAATAAAAATAGTGTTGGAAAACTACCTGTAAATATTGACTTACAATAAGTTACGTGGTTAAAAGCATTTGATATAAGTAAAGGTTATTGATCGATAAGTTTTTATAATCACATCCTATTGTTTCTAGGTTGATTTATGCACTATTTTTGCACTAAATAAATAATTAACTTAAAAACGAAAGATATGTCTTTAGTAGGAAAAAAATTCCCAAGTATTGCAGTAGATGCTATCTCAGAAATGGGAGATAATTTGAAAATCAATATTTTTGAAGAAGCAGTAAACAATAACAAAAAAGTACTTTTGTTTTGGTATCCAAAAGACTTTACTTTTGTATGTCCAACAGAATTACATGCTTTTCAAGCTGCATTACCAGAATTCGAAAAAAGAAATACAATCGTAATTGGAGCTTCATGTGATACAAACGAAGTACACTTTGCTTGGTTAAACACTCCAAAAAACAATGGTGGAATCGAAGGTGTAACTTACCCAATCCTTGCTGATACTAACCGTAATTTATCTAACATCTTAGGGATTTTAGATATTGATTCTACAGAGTACAGTGAAGAAACTGATTCAGTTATCATCGAAGGTTCAAACGTAACTTACAGAGCTACTTACCTAATTGATGAAACAGGAAAAATTTTCCACGAAAGTGTAAACGATATGCCATTAGGTCGTAACGTAAACGAATACTTACGTATGGTTGATGCTTACACTCATATTCAAGAAAAAGGTGAAGTTTGTCCTGCAAACTGGGAAGCTGGAAAAGAAGCAATGAGCGCAGATAGATTAAGTACAGCTGAGTATTTAAGCGCAAACTAATTTAAAAATAAGTTTCTAAGATATAGAGAGGCTAAGGTTCTAAGATTTATTCTTAAAGCCTTAGTCACTTAAAATCTTAGTGCCTTAGAGTTTTAAAAAAAATAACAGAGATTGAGAAAAGTATATTAAGTTTTAAAACTTAGAACCTTAGTATCTCAGTCCCTAAGAACCTTAAAAATAAAAGATATGTTAATCGAATTAAATGAAGATACTTTAGCAGATTTAGTTGCTAAAAATGAGAAAGTTGTTGTGCAATATTCGGCTTCATGGTGTGGAAATTGTCGTATAATGAAACCGAAATTCAAAAAATTAGCGACAGAAAAAGAAGGGTTGACTTTTGTTTTAGTTGATGCTGAAAATTCTCCAGAATCAAGAAAATTAGCAAACGTTAGTAATTTGCCAACATTTGCCACTTTTGTAAATGGTAAACTGGTTAACGAAACGCAAACTAATAAACAAGAAGTTTTAATCGAGTTAGTAAACGAAATTGCTTAAATAAGATTCGTTAGAACAGCTTAGGCTTTTTAGACCTCTTAGAAGATGTCTAAAATTTTCAAAAATGTCTAAGAAGTTTAATGAATGTCTAAAAATCTAAGAAGTCTAAAATATGAAATTACCAGTAATAAAACAATTAACGCAGTTTATAGAAGAAAATGATCAGGATTACATCATTGAAACTATTGAGGTTTTGGAAGCAATGACCGAAATTCCATCATTAAAAGATGAAGAATTAGATGTAATTGGTGAATTAATTTCTAATATGTACGGTGCATTAGAAGTACATAAAATGGTAGTTCAAGGAACTGATAAAAAAGAAGCTTTGAATACGTTCATGAAACGTGTTTTAGGATCAATCGATAAATAGTTGATTTAACTTAAAAAGTTATCTAGAAACGCATTCTTTACGGGGTGCGTTTTTTTTATGTCTTCTATTCAGTTTCGGGTTTTCAGTATTCAGCGCTGTCTTATCAGAGATTTATGAGTTTCAACCCAATCTTGTCATCTCGACAAAGGAGAGATTACACAAGAAACTCTACAATCAAAAATAAAAATAAAAAAATTGCCTTAAATTTTATGATTAAAACAAATTAGATGTTAATCTACGAATGTGATTTCTTCTTCGTTGAAATGATAAAAAGTAGCTAAAAATCTAGAGAAATATGCATTTTGAGATAATAAAATCCCTAATAATTAGTTCTCTTTAGACTCGACTAATTCTTCCCACAACCCCAATAAATTCTTTTAGATTCAAATTTTAATCATTACTTTTGAACCTCATAAAAAAAACAAACATCATGGCATCAATAACATTAGGAGGAAATCCAATTCATACTTCAGGCGAATTACCAAAAGTTGGTTCACAACTAGCTGATTTTAAATTAGTACAGAACGACCTATCGGTTGCTTCATTGAGTAATTTTGCTGGTAAAAAATTAGTTTTAAATATTTTCCCAAGTATCGATACAGGAACTTGCGCAACTTCAGTTAGAAAATTTAACGAAAATGCAAGTAATCTTGAGAATACTACAGTATTATGTATTTCAAGAGATTTACCTTTTGCTCAAAAACGTTTTTGTGGTGCTGAAGGGTTAGAAAATGTAGTTAACTTATCAGATTTCCAAGCAGGAGATTTTGGTAAAGCTAATGGATTAGAAATCGTTGACGGACCATTAACAGGATTGCACTCAAGAGTAATTATTGTTGTTGATGAAAACGGAAAAGTTACCCATACTGAGCAAGTTGCAGAAATTGCAAACGAACCTAATTACGAAGCTGCACTTGCTGCACTATAAATCCAAGGAATGGAGTTTCAAAAAGATAATACTTTTTTAAAAGGAAGATTAAAAAGCGTTACCTATGCTTATAAAGGTGCTTTAAAGTTAATAAGCACCGAGCATAGCGTTATGGTACAATTTTCGTTAGGGATTATAATGACTATTGCAGGTTTTTATTTTCATATAACAAGTACCGAATGGCTTTTTCAAATTTTAGCAATAGGATTAGTATTAAGTGTGGAAGGATTAAATACGGCTGTGGAGAAAGTAGCCGATTTTATTCATCCAAATTATCATGAGAGAATCGGTTTTATCAAAGATATTGCTGCGGGCGCAGTATTTTTTGCTGCAATGACCGCAATAGCAATCGGATTAACAATATATATACCATATATACAAAATATTTAAGCGATTAGCACCCAAAATAAGAATGGCAAAAACAACAAAAAAAGAAACAGTAGACAATAAAAATAAATCAAAATCTGGGACTATTACGTCTTGGAAAATGACCAGACAGCATAACATTGTTTTGGGATGCCTTTTGGTGTTATTTTCAGTTGCATTATTAGTTGCTTTTATTTCCTTTTATATCTACGGACAATCAGATCAGAGTGCATTATCAGCACTTACAGATCGAAGTGAACCTGTGCAAAATTGGCTTGGGAAATTTGGAGCCTATCTAGCAGATTTGTTGGTATACCAAGGATTTGGTTTAGCAGCATTTATATTTGTTCGTTTGTTTTTCTTAACAGGAATGTTTTTGGTATTGGAGCTTTCGCTAAAAAAACTTAAGAATATCTGGTTTTGGGACCTGTTTGTAATTATTATTATATCGGTATTGTTTGGTTTTTTTGCTACATCGGCTCCAGAATTAGGAGGAACGATAGGGTATGAGCTAAATTTGTTTTTACAAGATTATATAGGTAAAACAGGAACTTTATTGAGTTTGCTTTTTGGATTGATAATTTATTTGATTTTTAAAATCAAAATATCACCAGATAAGATACAGTCATTTTTTGATAATACTAAAAAGGAAATTCGTTCTGACTTAAATTCAGCGACCTCTTTAAATACAGAGAAAGGCGCTTATAATTTAGAAGAATTTGCAATTAAAGAAAATGAGGAGTTAGATGATATTCACTTGAAAACATCAGATTCTCAGTTTGAAATTAATAAAGAAGCTTTAAAACCAACGATTGCTCATTCATCTGAGATTAATTTAGATCCAGCTTTAAAGCCGATAAAAATGGATATTGCTCCTGCTTTAAAGGAAGTAGTGCCGCATACAGAGTCTTTTGTGATAGAACAAGCTCCAGAAGAAGATATAATCGAAGAGAATTTGGCATCACGATTAGTTGCTGATTTTGGATTATTTGATCCTACTTTGGATTTATCTAATTACAAGTTTCCAACAATCGACTTATTAAAAGAATATTCTACTGGTGGAATTACAATTAATCAGGAAGAATTAGAAGAGAATAAAAATAAAATTGTAGATACACTTCGAAATTATAAAATCGAAATCGCACAGATTAAAGCTACTGTAGGTCCATCGGTAACATTGTATGAGATTGTACCAGAAGCTGGAATTCGTATTTCGAAAATTAAAAGTCTTGAAGATGATATTGCTTTGTCATTATCAGCATTAGGAATTCGTATTATTGCTCCAATTCCTGGAAAAGGAACTATTGGTATTGAGGTTCCAAATAAGAATCCAACGATGGTATCAATGAAAAGTGTTATCGGGTCGGCTAAGTTTCAAGAAGCCGAAATGGAATTGCCAATTGCTTTGGGTAAAACAATTTCAAACGAAACATTTGTTGTCGACTTAGCGAAAATGCCTCACTTATTGATGGCAGGGGCTACAGGACAAGGAAAATCTGTGGGATTAAATGCTGTCTTAACTTCATTGTTATATAAGAAACATCCAGCCGAAGTAAAATTTGTTTTGGTGGATCCTAAAAAAGTGGAGTTAACATTATTTAATAAAATAGAAAGACACTATTTAGCTAAACTTCCAGATATCGACGATGCTATTATCACCGATAATGCCAAAGTTGTAAATACACTGAATTCACTATGTGTTGAAATGGATAACCGTTATTCTTTATTAAAAGATGCAATGGTTAGAAATATCAAGGAGTACAATGATAAATTTAAAGGAAGAAAATTAAATCCAGAAGCAGGACACCGATTTTTACCATATATTATTTTGGTAGTCGATGAGTTTGCCGATTTAATTATGACTGCTGGAAAAGAAGTTGAAGTTCCTATTGCTCGTTTAGCGCAACTAGCGCGTGCAATTGGTATACATTTAATAATTGCAACTCAAAGGCCTTCGGTAAACGTAATTACAGGTTTGATTAAAGCGAATTTCCCTGCGAGAATTGCCTTTAGAGTAACTTCTAAAATTGATTCGCGTACTATTTTGGATACGCAAGGAGCTGACCAGCTAATAGGACGTGGAGATTTATTGTATTCGAATGGTAATGATGTGGTGCGTGTGCAATGTGCTTTTATTGATACACCAGAAGTAGAAAAAATTACTGATTTTATAGGTTCACAAAAAGCATATGCAACAGCTTATTTGCTTCCAGAGGTTGTTGGTGAAGAAAGTGGCATTAATCTTGATGTGGATATTTCTGAAAGAGATACTTTATTTAGAGAGGCTGCTGAGATTATTGTAAACGCTCAACAAGGTTCAGCTTCATTATTACAAAGAAAATTAAAATTAGGTTATAACCGTGCAGGTCGATTGATAGATCAATTAGAAGCTGCAGGAATTGTTGGCCCTTTTGAAGGTAGTAAGGCTAGAAGCGTGAATATTTTAGATTTAAGTTCTCTTGATCAATTTTTTAACAATGAACAAAATAATTAAATCATGAAACCAACGATTCAAAACTTCAAAAAAAATAACGCAAACAGCCTGACTAAAAGGGTTTTTCAAATTGTTTTTTTATTCCTTGTCACTTTTTCTACTCAGGCTCAAGATAAAAAAGCCAAAGAATTATTGGATCAAGTAACAGCAAAAGTAAAGAGCTACGATAATATTGTAATTGATTTTAAGTATTCTTTGAATAATGCTAAAGAAAATATTAATCAAGATAGTAAAGGAAATGTTACCATAAAAGGAAATCAGTTTGTGTTGAATTTTATGGGAGTTACAAAGATTTTTGACGGTCAGAAAACATATACTATAGTTCCAGAAGACGAAGAAATTACTATTTCTAGAGTTAATGAAAAAGATGATAATGCGATTACACCTTCAAAAATGTTGACTTTTTTTAATTCAGGTTATAAATACGCAATGGATATTGTTCAGAACGTAAAAGGAAGAAAAATCCAATATATTAAATTGAATCCAACAAGTGCTAAAGATCAACGTAAAGAAATTCTTTTAGGGATTGACGTACAAACAAAGCATATTTATAATTTAATTGAAATGGGGAAAAACGGAACAAAAACTACATTAACCGTTAATTCTTTTAAAACCAATCAACCATTATCAAAAAATCAGTTTACCTTTGTGCAAAGTAAATATCCAAACTACTATATCAATAAACTAGACTAATTACGGGTTGAAAATTTTAGACAAATACTTATTAAAAACTTTCCTTCTTACATTTGCTACGGTATTTGTAATTCTATTTTTTATATTCATTCTTCAAACCGTTTGGCTATTTATAGCAGAGTTGGCGGGTAAAGACTTGGATTTAATTTTAGTTGTTAAATTCTTATTATTTTCGATGCCTCGAATTATTCCGTTGGTGTTACCGTTATCGGTTTTGTTGGCTTCGATTATGACGTTTGGAAATCTAGCCGAAAACTACGAATTTGCAGCAATGAAAGCTTCAGGGATTTCGCTACAGCGAGCCATGAGAGGTTTAATTGTGTTTATATGCTTTTTAAGTATAGTTGCCTTCTTTTTTGCAAATAATGTAATTCCTTATGCTGAATATAAATTCATTAATTTTAGAAAAAGTATCGCGCAAGCTAAGCCTGCAATGGCTATAGCCGAAGGGCAATTTAGTGATGTAGGTTTTTATAATATTAAAGTAAATAAAAAATCAGGTACAAACGGAAATATTCTTACTGGAGTGACAATTCATGAGAAAGCAAATAATAGCGGTGAAAACAAAACGGTTATTAAGTCTAAAACAGGTGAATTAATCAGTAATGATAAATCTAGTATTCTTCAACTTGTGCTTAATGATGGTTATTATTACCAAGATGTAACGCCTAAGAAATACGAAGATAGAAGCAAGATGCCTTTTATAAAAGGAGCATTTAAAAAGCAAATCATTAATATCGATTTGTCAGAACTAAATAAAGTGGAGGATAATCAAGATATTGGTAATACTAACGGAATGCTAAATGCTAGTGAATTGCGCTATACTTTAGATTCATTAACTAAAAATCTAGATACTGAAATTCTTTCCTTTTCAGAAAATATCAATCAAAAAGTAGGTATTGCCAAAGGCTTGCCGGTAATTAAGCTGGATAAAAAGAAGAAACCATTACCAAACGATCTTTTATCGCTTTATACCAATGATAAAAAAGCAGAAGTACTTAAGGTGGCAAGTAGCAATCTTACAAGTACAATGTATTCTATCGATGCTACAAAAAATGAATTAAAAGAAAAACAACGAAATATTAACCGACACCTTACGGCACTTTACGAGAAATTTGTAATTGCTTTTGCTTGTTTTTTAATGTTTTTTATTGGTGCACCACTTGGAGCAATTATCCGTAAAGGGGGGCTTGGATTACCAATAGTTTTTGCAGTATTGATATTTATTACTTTTCATTTTATCAATACCTTCGGAAAAAGAATTTCACAAGAAGACGGATTGACTCCTTTTATGGGAGCATGGATGTCTACCTTTATACTTACGCCATTAGCTGTTTTATTAACGTATCGCGCTACAAACGATATTGGATTAATAAGCATGGATGCTGTCTTGGCGCCATTAAATAAGTTATTTAAAAAATTCTCTGAGAGATTCATTTCTTCTCAAAACAAAACCTAACTATGTCAACAAATAAAATACAACTTAATACTATTGAAGAGGCTATTGAAGCTATTCGTCAAGGTGAAGTAATTATTGTAGTAGATGATGAAGATCGTGAAAATGAAGGTGATTTTCTTGCTGCAGCAGAAAAAGTAACTCCAGAAATGATTAATTTCATGGCAACACATGGTCGTGGATTAATTTGTGCACCATTAACAGAAAGCCGTTGTAAGGAGTTGGATTTAAAACCAATGGTTACTAATAATACAGATCATATGGAAACTGCTTTTACAGTTTCAGTTGATTTGAAAGGAAATGGAGTAACTACAGGAATTTCTGCCGCTGATAGATCACAAACTGTATTGGCATTGACAGATTCAAATACAAAACCACATGAATTAGCAAGACCGGGACATATTTTTCCATTGGTTGCTAAACAAGGTGGAGTATTGAGAAGAACAGGACATACTGAAGCTGCTATAGATTTTGCAAGATTAGCAGGGTTTAAACCAGCAGGAGTTATTTGTGAAATTTTAAATGAAGATGGAACTATGTCTCGTTTACCTCAACTTGTAGAGGTAGCAAAGAGATTCAATTTAAAATTAGTTTCTATCGAAGATTTAGTTGCTTATAGAATGCAACACGATAGTTTGATTGTTAAAAAAGAAGATTTTGACATTGAGACTCGTTTCGGAACTTTCCGTTTAAGAGCTTATGAGCAAACTACCAATAAGCAAATTCATATTGCATTGACAAAAGGGAATTGGAGTCTAGGAGAATCAATACTTACAAGAATTAATTCTTCACAAGTAAATAATGATTTATTAGGGACACTAACCAATAACCCAGAACAACAGCTAGATGATATGTTTAAGGTTATTAATGAGAATGGAAAAGGAGCAGTGTTGTTTATTAATCAAGATATGCAAGCTGTAAACTTATTGAGCCGTATTACTGAACTTAAGTTGTTACAATCTCAAGGAGTAATGAAAGCACCAAAAGTAATCATTGATAGTAAAGATTATGGTATTGGAGCTCAGATTTTACATGATATTGATATTTCTAAAATTAGATTGGTATCTAATACAGAGCAAACAAAACGTGTTGGAATGATAGGTTACGGTCTTGAAATAACAGAATACGTAAACTATTAATGAATATGGGGACGTTAGAAGAAAGAATTGCAAAATCTGAAACGCATATATTTAAAGCTGTTTTTCCAAATACGACGAATCATTATGATACTTTATTCGGAGGAACAGCATTACAACTTATGGATGAAGTTTCATTTATATGTGCTACCAGATTTAGCAGAAAGAAAGTTGTGACGATATCTACAGGTCAAATTGACTTTAGAAAAGCAATTCCTGCGGGGACTTTAATCGAATTAGTAGCGAAAGTTATTAGTGTTGGAAGAACAAGCTGTAAAATTCATGTTGATATTTTCATGGAACAAATGTATTCTGAAATTCGTGAAACGGTAGTTTCAGGGACTTTTTCGTTTGTTGCTGTTGACGAGCATAAGAAACCAGTGGCAATTTTGGATAATCCAGAATAATAAAAGCAAAAAGTTTCATTCGTAAATACTGATAATTAGATACTTGAAAATCGAGTAAAAAAAACAGTAAAAAAAGCATTGAAAAAGTTTTTATAATCGAAAAAGCACACTATATTTGCACTCGCAATCAGATAATGAAAGCGACATACTGGAGAAATGGCAGAGCGGTCGAATGCGGCAGTCTTGAAAACTGTTGACTGTAACAGGTCCGGGGGTTCGAATCCCTCTTTCTCCGCCAGTATAAGTTTCAAGAGAAACTTTAAAAATAAAAAGCCTTTAAATACAAGTATTTAAAGGCTTTTTTCTTTTTGGACTATCAGAGAACATCTATATTCTTAAAGTATGATGAATCCATTTTATTCTTAGTTTAAGTTGCGTCCAGCACCTTTACCACCGTCAACATTGATAATTGAACCCGTGATGAAATTACTTTTTGCAACAGTGTACACCATTTCTGCAATATCATCAATCTCTCCTACACGGTTTAGCAAGTGTAAACCAGCGCTTTGATCTGCCTTGTCTCCGTGCATTGGTGTACGAATTATGCCCGGTGCGATAGTGTTGACACGAATGTTTTGTTTACCAAATTCGGCTGCTAATTGAATTGTTAAAGCATGAATTGCACCCTTACTTGAAATTGATGCTGTAGCAGGCAGCCCTCCAAAACCGTGATTAACCAATGGTGTCCCTATATTAATTACAACTCCATCCTGTTGCTGTAGCATTTGAGGAATTACAGCCTGTGTGGTGAAATAAGTTCCTTTGAAATTTGTTTTCAAAAATTTATCCAAATAGGTTTCATCTACTTCTAAAAAAGGTTTGCTGTCAAAGATTCCAGCATTGTTGACCAACACATCTACAGAGCCAAATTTTTCAAGAGCTACGTTTACCAATTGTTCTCCGGTTTGTTTGTTGCTTACATCTCCAGCAACCATTGCAAGGTTATCACCTGCACCAAGTTCTTTGAATGTGTCTTCAAGCGTACTTGATAGTAATGAGTTAATAACTACATTATCACCTCTGTCTAAAAAATATTTTGCAATTCCTTTTCCAATCCCTGATGCTGCACCAGTAACTACTATTGTCTGTTTTTTCATTGTTTTATTATTTATTGATTTATTATTTTTTTATCGTTTGTAAAGCCTTTTCTCTTATTACTGACCCTTGTTGTCCAGCATATCCCCAATCATCAAGATCTATTTCCTGAATTACTACATGGGTTAAATGTGGATCTTTGTTTAATGTTTGTGTAATTAAATCGGTTACACCTTTTATAAGGATTTGTTTTTGTTCTCTTGTAACGCCTTCTCGCGTAATTTCAATTTTTATGTACGGCATGATTGTTTTGTTTTATGCTTATCGCGGTTATTCAAATTTTATTAATTAAAGTGCCTTATTGGCGGAAAGGGAACTTCAGAACGGAATCCCGTTTCATGTTTAGTTTCTCATCGATTATTAAAGAATTACTTAATACAGCTACGCATTTTGTATGCATATTTGTAGTGCGCTAATTGTTTACCTCAATCTTAGTATATAATACTACTGGGGGGAAATTTTAAAATTTATTGTTTCGATTTATAAAGTAAGAAGCATGCAGATTTTTGTTGCTTCTATATAAGTGAAGTAACTAATTCTGTTTAAAAGCCTCTGATAATAATTCGATGGTTTTCATTCTGTTTTCTTTACCAAAAACTTGTGGCAATACCATCACTTCATTGGTTTGGTATGCGGTAGCAAGTTGCTCAATTTGTTGTTTTGCACTATCAGCATTTCCAACAACAATCCTTCTTCTGTTGTTCTTGATGATTTCTTTTTCCTCTGATGTATAAGGGTAATCTTTAATGCTTTCAAAATTCATATAATAGGGAGTTTCACGCCCAGATTCTATCATTAGCATCCAGTGATCAAATCCTTTAGCAAGTATTTCGGCTGCCTCTTCTGTTTCAGCAACTGCTACAAAAATAGCAACCATGTTTTGTGGTTTAGGAGTTATTACAGAGGGGTTGAAATTAGACAAATAATCGTCTGTTGCGTGCAATCCCGTTCCGCTAGGATTGATAAAATGTGCAAAGATGTAAGATGTACCTTCTTGGGCAGCAAGTAAACCTCCATTGCCACCTGCTCCTAAAGACCATAGTTGTGGCAATGTATCTATAACCGGTGTTGGAACTAAACCTGGAAATGAAGAAGTTATTTCTTCCTGACCACTCAAATAGGCCTTTAAATCTTTGAGCTGTTGTCCATATGATGAAATTCTACTTTTTCCGATATTTAGTGCTGAGTGCGTAATTTTATCTCCTCCGGGAGCTCTTCCAATACCAAGGTCAATCCTACCAGGATACAAAGCCTCTATAAGCTTAATGCCTTCTGCTACTTTGTATGCACTGTAATGTTGTAGCATTACTCCTCCAGAACCAATGCGTATGTTTTTAGTGTTGGCTGCAAGGTGCATCATTAACATTTCTGGGTTGCTTCCAGCTAAAGTTTGCATTCCATGGTGCTCAGAAACCCAAAATCGCTTAAAGTTTAATTTATCAGCTAGTTGAGCTAAGTTTGTGGTTGCAATTAATGCCTCTCTCGAATTACTCATCTCATCAATCGGAGAGTAATCTAATATGCTTAAATTAATCATAACTTTTTTTTTACAAATTTAAGACCAAAAAAAAGTTACCACAATAACGGCATAACGATTCAGATAGGGCATACTTATTCCCTATAACAACTTTATTTATTGACTGTTTCTTTTTTTAATTCAAGGAGTTTTTTAAATTCATTACGATACTTATTTCCCCATTCTTCCATAGCAAGGGTTATTGGAAGCAGACATCTACCAAAATCTGTTAATGAGTATTCGACCTTAGGAGGTAAAACAGCATATATTTTTTTTTCTATAATACCATGTTCCTGAAGTTCGTTTAATTGAATATTAAGTGCACGTCTTGACGCAGCTGGCATTGCTCGTTGTAGTTCACTGGGTCTAATGATACCTTCATGAATAAGATTTATTAAAGTAGGTTTCCATTTCCCACCAATAATTTCACTTGTAATCTCTAAACCACAGGAATAATCCTTTTCTATCTTTCTTTCGTACATAAATCAATATTTATTTTAGTTTTCAGCTGGCCTAAGTTGACTCAAAAACTTATTTGTTGCATTTAAATAGATGTAAACGTATTCTTTTAGTATTTATAACTTGGACATTGTATATTTCAAAAGGGAGTAATTATATAAAAAACTATTACAAAGATAATTATTACCTCTTAAAAAGAGCTCAACAATTACTATTCAAAGAATGCTTATGCATTATCTTCCTTTTCAGAATTTAACGGCTACTTGCCGTTTTTCTTTCTCTGCTGTAATCTAGCTCTTTAACTGATGTTAAATGGGGCTTTTTTTTAGCATATTATTTTCTTTGTAAATAGGTTAAAAAAAAGTTTTTATAATCGAAAAAAGCATCTTATATTTGCACTCGCAATCAGATAATGAAAGCGACATACTGGAGAAATGGCAGAGCGGTCGAATGCGGCAGTCTTGAAAACTGTTGACTGTAACAGGTCCGGGGGTTCGAATCCCTCTTTCTCCGCCAGTAGAAGTTTCAAAAGAAACTTTAAAAGTCAAAAGCCTTTAAACACTAGTGTTTAAAGGCTTTTTTGTTTTTGTATACTTTTCAAAAAGTACATGTTTTATCCAAGAATAGTTACCCAATGTGTCCTCAGTTTTTTTGATTCACTTTTCCAGAATTGTGTACTAAAATAAAAGAATTCCCTACTATCAATGGGTTCTCTTAAAATTTTTAATTCAATTTTATTACTGATTTTAAAACTAAATAACATGTTAAAAGTAATTTTCTTGCTAAAATCTGAGAGGGTTAATCGAGACGGAGAATCATCTATTATTCTAAGACTTTCTTATAAAAACAAAAAAATTACAATCGCCTCGAGAAAATTCATCTCGAAAGAAAGATGGATTCAGACAAATCACTTGAAAAATACATTGAAGGCGGAAAAAGAGAAGGTAATTAAAAGCTCTCTTGATCTTACGCAGCTTAATGCCTAAAAAAAGTTTACTGAACTCTTCAGGATTGACCCTGAAGGTGACTTAGAATTATTAAAAGCTGAACTCACAGGAAAAGTAAAAATCAACCAGCCTGAAGGCCCAACCATAATTGAGATTATGGATAATTACAACTTATTCTTCACCAAAAGAGTCAATTCGGGAGAGCGCACACCGGCTTCACTGCAGAAGTAAAAAAGAGCGAAGGATTTACTTTTGGATTTCATCACCAATACCTACAAAAAGGAAGATATGCCCACATCTGAACTATCAAGCTCATTTGTTTTTAAACTCGAACAGTTTCTTTGATCCCAAGTCCCGTTAATATCGTAAGCACCTTCAGGATATTCAGTGATGTCATCATTAGCAAAAGCTTCTGCACGCATCGCCAAATACTGGTTGGTCTGCATTAAATCCATTTTTCTTGCCACTTTGCCGACTGTAGTAAATGCATTGAAATTAAAACGAGTTTCTCCTGATCTTCCTTTTTTTGTTGTGATCAGCACCACACCATTTGCCCCGCGAGAGCCTTAGATTGCTGTTGCATCTGCATCTTTCAATACCTCAATACTTTCTATGTCCGATACATTTAAATTGTTCAGCGGATTTGTAACACCGGAAATAGCAGATGCCGAAACGGTCGGATCTCCCAACGACTGTGATGAATATGGAACCCCGTTTACAATGTACAATGGATCATTTCCGTCACCGCGAATACTATTAAGACCGCGAATCTGAATATTAAAGCCGCCGCCCGGCACTCCTGTGTTTTGAGTGATGTTTACTCCCGCCATACGTCCCTGCATTACAGCTAAAGGATTGTTGACGGGTTGTTTATCGAAATCTCCGGCTTTAATTTTCACTATACTACCAGTACGTTCACTTTCCCTGACAGAATAATAGCCTGCATTAATTTTGACTTCCTGAAGAGTAGTCTGATCTTGCTCCATCTGCACATTGATTAGTAAACGTCGGGCAACTGGAATTTCAATGTTTTTAAAACCGATATACGTAAAAATTAGATTCGCATCAGGTGATACTGTTATGGTAAATTTACCATCAAAGTCTGTGACGACAGTGTTTCTCTGGTTTTTAACCGAAATACTCACACCTGGAAGAGGGTTTGTACCATCAGTTACAATACCGCTCACCTGTGTTTGCTGTTGTGAATTAGAGAATAAGGTATTCCGCGCTAAGGCTGGTGTGCAAAAGAGGTAGAACCCGAAAATAAACGGATACCATAGTGCCGCCAACCCTTTGTTCAATGAAATAGTTTTCATAATTTTGGGATTAGTTAATTTGAAACGAAAGTTTTTATTAATTCAGCTCTCTATGCTAGTTTGGCGACCGGTTAGAGAGCTTTTTTTGGCTCTAATAAAGCCCTGAGTAATTCTTCCTTTTTAAAAGCCTACAACTATACAAGTAACTAATTCAAAATAAGATCATGACAATGCAGGCAGTAAAAATGACTTTAAAAGTTAATTCATAAGCAGATAGTTTTGGTTAGATATTTAACTAAATGCGAGACTAGGAAAAATGAAGGGGGAACGCTAAGAATATAAGCGGAGAATTAGTACCAAAAAAAATGGCATGGAACTCAGCTTACTGCTCTTGAGGTACTGGTATACCCACGCAACAATAAGTGAGCCCACGCCATAAAGTGTGAGCATCTTACTTATCATCTCGTTGCAAAAATTACCAGTTTTCAAGAGCGAGATTCAAAGCGAATGCTTCAAATGTTTTTATATGAAGAATCGCAAATTTAATAATTAAAAACAAATATATTAAAAAGTATTGTGGGTTTAAAAACCCATAATATTTTTCATAAAACTACGGAAATTGCTTATTCAACTACTAACAATGAGTAACAGTCATGACAAAAAAGATTTTCAAATATTATTTGGAAAGCAATTGGGAAAATTTCGAACAGCAAAAAAATTAAGTTATAGGCAATTATCCCAAAGATGTGACCTAGATCATAGTGATATTAGTAAAATTGAAAAAGGAGAAACCAACATTCAACTCTCATCAGTACTACAACTTTCAAAAGGCTTAAATATACATCCTTCAGAATTATTTAATTTCGAGTTTCTTTTAGATAAAGAATAAGTTGTTTCCAAGATTCTGTTATCATTTTCTACAAAAATAATCTAGTGCAGAAATTTTACTAAATAAGAACGTTTTGCAAAAACGAAATAGAAGTTATCTTATAAGCATTATTATTGTATAAGGTAAATCAAAATAGATTATAAATGGACAACTACGTTATTTTCTTTTTTTTAGATCTCTCCCAAAACATAGATAGCCACGCAGGATTATATTTGTTAAATAATTCAAATATTATAGAATGCTGAATTGTCATTGGTCTTCTTCACATTGAATAGATTGAAAAGTCTATCTAACAATTCTTTAATTATTCCATCATTAAAATCTTTTTTTAACTCAAAGTTAAAAGCTGTATTATTCTGTAATTTTACTAGGACTCCAAATGTAATTTCTTTCTACTCTCATATTTGATAAGTTACTTTTTATACTCTCTCCTTAAAAATCCCAATCTGCGTTCGTAGCAACATTTTTATAAACTTGTATTTTAATTTTCTCATTAGTAAAACTTTTATACAATCTAAAGTTTTAGAAAACAGTAAAAATTTAGAATTATTCAAAAACTTAAAGAGATTTAGCTGATATTTCTTTGAGAGTGGAAAATTAACTATATCTATACTTTTTCATATGTACAATCTAAATATTAATTAACTGTACAATTTAGGCTACGTAGAATTACCTGATTTTACCATGTTATAAACATGTTGATAATTCTTAATAAAAAAATGATTTAATTACATCCCAATATTCTTCTTTAAAATATAACTGATTTAATTCAAATATGGAAAACCGTAAAATACATTATATTTTAACCATTAGTTTCGTAATTAAAAGAATTGCATAATATGTTATAGTTACAAATCTACTCTGATTCACAAAATAATATGAAAGTTGAAAGCACCAAATAAATTACAAATAGAAACATGATTATTGCTATGTACTTAAAATGCACAAAGGCTTTTAAACTTTGTCGAATAAATTAAAATAAATTATTCATGAGCTTCTTTTCTACTTTACTTCTAAAAAATAATTTACCGAAGCACGACGGAAGGCCTCTTTGGAAATACATGTTGAGCAATAATGATTATGAGAAGCTTGTAATAGAGCTTAGAACAGCGAGACCATCTCGCATTGACCCTAGAGATGTTACGCTCTATTATGCACAGTGGTGGAAGAATAATTATAATGGAGGCAAACTAAGCAAACAAGAAGTTTTAAATTCAATAGCAATAAATACCTCTTTTGATTTAACAAGCGAGCAATACTATAAACTTGGAATTAAGGGTGCACAAATGTTAGGTATCAAATGGATAACTAAACAAAACACTCTATTTTTCAGAACCTTACTTCTACAAGGTGGACTTCCATTAGCACATATTGTAGAGAATCAAGGTAATTATCAAAATTTCTTGCTTGCTGTTTTAGAAGAACAGCCGGAAATTATGGAAGATTTTATGTTTAAACCACAGATTACCAATCTTCTTCCAAAATTAGGTCAAAATGATATTATTTATGAAAATTGCTTTGAAATAGTAAAATCAATTCTTAATGACGAAAACATTTACGATGACCTGTTAAATTCTGATGAAGTTTTAACCAATATTACTAGTAAATTAAAATTAAGAAAAAGTACTCTTAATCAAAAAGAACGGCTATCTAAACCAAAAAATTACTGGATTTTAAGTTTTAAAAATGATACTATTTCTATACATCTACGACTTGGGTTTGCTGACAAATATACTTCAGAGTCACTATCCAATATTTTAGGATTTGATGCTACAGAAAAAGAGTATCAATTTTATCTAAACGATGAATTGATATGCAAGTTTCGAAAAATGACAAACGGAATTTATAAAACTGACAGATATCAATTACAAAATCAAGAATGGGATGGGGAAAATGCGTTCCCTTATGTTTATGTCATTCGTGATGGTGAAAAAGCAGAAGTACTTGATTTCATCCAAACTCTTCCCAACTTATATGAGCCAACTTTATGGTCAAAACACTCAGACAACGAATGGCGACTAATAAAAGGAAATAGTGCGTCTAATAAAGAAGCATCTATACTTTTTCCAGAATATTGGAATAGTAACTTACCATCTTTGAAAATCTCCCTTCATAATATTATATTATCCTGGTTAGAATTTGAAGGCGAAGTAGAGATTAACAATGAGGAGAAAAAACTAAAATATCTTAGTGATGTAAACTCTTTTGACTGGACTATCGTAAGTCAAAAACCAAAATGGATAATAAAAGGAAGTATGGTTATCGTACAAAGAAAACCGATTATTATAATTTATGATGAAAACAACCACAGACTCCCTGAAAATAAATTTAAAATTTGGATAAAAAAACACAATTCAAATACAATTTGGGAAGAACTGTTAAATCTTAAATATATACCTCTCGGTTGTATTGATATTAAAATAGAAAAAGACAATCTTGTAGCTTATGATATGTTTTTTAATATTGGAGATTTTCAAATCAAATATATCACCAAATCTATTGAATTTTCGAAGCTCGAAGTAAAAAATATTGATTCCTTAATTTTCACTCTGTACCAATCAACTATTTTTGATCTTGAAAAGAAAAACAATAATTATTTCCTAAAAATAAACAACCATTCTTTAAAAATACCTACGGGATTAAAAGGAAATATAGGAGAAGTAAATCAAAAAAAATTATATTTTGAGTTAGAATCTCCTTTTCAAGGAATGACTATTATAGATAGGAATGGCAATATAGTTCCAGAAGGTCAGAAGTTGTCTATTTCAAATTTGTATGGTCTCAGAATTTTAAGTTCTCAAAATTCTGGAACAGTTATAAGTATAAAAAACAGATTAAAATCTGATGTAAAAATCACTAAAGAGATAAAAGAAGTTTCGTATCCAATTATAGATTTAAAAAATGAAATAGTTCGTTTGTATTATTTAGCCGATGCAATGGATTACAAAAACAAAGTTCAAATTGAACTTATAGAAGGTAAAAAGTCAATTGTTTATGAAATTTCGGGTTTTAGTCATACTCTAAATGTCGAAAATCAGTTTGAAAGAAATCTGTCATTATTTAATTCTGATGATGAACTTGAAATATACGCTGTTCCGCTAAATTGTTCATCTGAACTTATTGAGTTAATACCACTATCAAAAAATGAAGAAGGTTATAAAATTCCTAAAAACGATATTCTTAATCAATTTATCATAATTTCATCAAAGAAAAAAGAATCTCAATTAATGCCGCGTTTCGTTAATACAGATCAAACCTTCGTTGGTACAGATAAAAATGAAAGAATTAAAAATTATCATGCTGAATTTTCTGAACGAAACTTCGATGATGATATATGGAATCGATTACTTGCCTATTTTAATATATGTGTAAAACACGATTTACCTTTTTCAACATTTGACCAATTAAGATCAATTTCGAGAAGTTCAGAAGTTGCTTCTAAAGCTTTTTTCTATTTGGGCATTAATCAATATGATATTAATGATTTCATCCAAAGACAAATTACAGAGATGGAACAAGATCTAGGTATATGCTTTCATTGGGTAAAAAAGAATGATTGGGAAACGGCATTAAATAAATTGAATGAATCATACAATGGTCAATATTTTGATAATATTCTTGGAATATTATCAAAATATATGCAAGAGAATGAATTTAATGATATATTAAAATTCATAATGGGAGAAAATATTCAAAACCCAAACATTATGTATAGTGATATTCGTGAATTAAGAGCTCAACTTGGAGAAAGAGTTCTTAAAGAGCTTCCTCAATTGACTCCAAAAATCACAAATGATTATAACATAACTATCGACGATCATATACCTGTAAAATTGTTACTAAAATCCCCTATTGCTGTTGCAGAATCGATTAGCAATATACAAAACGAACTTTCTTTATGGGGTGGAAATGATTTCAGAGAAAATATCCGTCGAAATATACAATATAGTCAGTATTTGAATCCCGAGTTTTACACTAAGACAATACTACACGTATTGAAAAACACTTAAAAAATTATGAACTTTCAAGAATTTTATACTAAAACAGAGAATAGATTAACTGATGCCATTCTTTCTCTTTGGGCAACCGGAGATAAGGAAATGCAAGATTATTTTAAGCATTTACTTTTTGAAGAGCCAATAATGGCCGATCCTATATTTCAAGGCACATTTCCCTGGGAACAAGACAAACTAAAATTTGGAGAAACCAATATTGTATTTCAGCAAAAATTTATTCAGGCATTGGATTCTATTAAAGACAAAGATTTTCAATTTCCAAAAGAAAGACATCCTTATAAACATCAAGTAAAAAGTTGGAATACATTACTAAAACAAAAAAAATCCATAGCAGTAACAACAGGCACAGGATCAGGTAAAACAGAATGTTTCATGTTGCCTGTGTTACATGATATTTACGAAAATTGTAAAGACCAGATTGGAATTAACGCTATTTTTCTATATCCACTAAATGCATTAATTACAAGTCAACGAAAAAGAATGCATGCTTGGTGTTCTTCTCTCGATGGTATTAAATACGCTCTTTTAACTGGAGATACTCCTAATAAAGAAAATAACAGTGAAAAAAAGAAAAAGAAAATTCCTGAACTCATTTCAAGGGAACAAATAAGAGATACTCCTCCACAAATTTTATTTACTAATCCAACTATGTTAGAATATATGTTGGTAAGAAATGCGGATGTACCAATTCTTGAAAAATCAAAAGGAAAACTAAGGTGGATATTACTTGACGAAGCGCACACTTTAACCGGATCTAAAGCCGTAGAAATGGCCTTGTTGATTCGTCGAGTTATTTCTGCATTTGAGGTAGATATATCAAATATTAGATTTGCGATTACCTCTGCAACAGTTGGTAATGGAAATACTGACATTCTTAAAAAATTCATGTCTGATCTATGTGGTATATCTATAGATCAAATAGAAATCATACAAGGAAAAAGAGTAAATAATCAAATTGCGGATAATGATATTCCTAATTTATCTACTCATCTTTCTCAAAACAATATTAAACTTTTGAGAAATGAATTTCTAAACTCTCCAGGATTAGGTTTAGAAGAAATAGGTAAAAAACTAAATATTAAAGATAAATATAAACAACTAGAAGCTATAGATCTCCTTGCAGATCAAAAAATCAAATCTGAAAATTTATTACCTACAAGGGGGCATTTTTTCACCCGAGGAATTGGCGGAGTATATGTTTGTACTAATTTAAAATGTAACAAACACAAAGAAAATAAACCTGAAAAAGCACTGGGAACAATGTTTACAATTACTGCTAATAAATGTAGCTGTAAGTATCCACTATTAGAGTTAATAGCTTGTAGAAGCTGTGGAACTATGATGCTAGAAGGTGAAAGGACAAAAGGAAAGTATGGTAAAGACAAAATAAATCAAAAAGTTAGTAACGGCTATGATGCTTTTAATATCGAAAATGAAGAAACCGAAGAAAAAGATGAGAATGAACAAACTCCTAGGGTTGGAAACATAGTGAGATTCATTGCAAATAAAAATATTGACAATATTAGAAATCAAAACCTTTTCCCTTTTTCAATTTCAGAAAATAATGACCTAATAACTGGTGACGATTTTCTAATGACTGATGATAGTCATTGTCCTCAATGCAGAAATCAAAATGAATATCCTATACATTTCAGAATTTCGTCTGCTTTTACAAATAGAATCTTATCGGATATTGTTTTAGATCAAACTCAAGATGCTAAAAACATTACTTCAAAAACTTTATATAAAGGTAGAAAATATATATCCTTCACAGATAGCAGACAAGGAACTGCTAAAATATCTGCGTTAATAAATATTGACAGTGAAAGTGATTGGATTAGGTATCAAACTTATCACTTTTTATTAAAAAAATTAAAAAGTAACCAAACAGATAGAACTCAACAAGAACTTATTGAGGAAAGAGCATATCTTGTCGATCAATTAGAGAAAGTACCTATATTTTTGAAAAAAGATACTCAAGAAAGAATTAATAAAATTAATAATGACATAAATAATGGCGGTTCACAAACACTGCAAAACAGTCGAACAACTTGGAGAGAAATTATTGATTATATCAAGGAAAAAGAGGATTTCAAAACACTTTTTTTTAAGAGTGCAAAAGGTAACAATATAAGAACTGAAAATGAAACTTATGCAAAATCTTTACTTTATGATCAGTTTGCCAGAAGAATTCCAAGAGAGCGATCTCTTGAAAATCTTGGTTTAGTTAATATTGTTTATCCTGATCTGGAAAATATTATTTTACCACAAATAGCAAGCACTTTAAATATTACAACAAATGAATGGCAAAGTTTACTAAAAATTGCAGCTGACTATATCTTGAGGTATAAATTTCATTTTTTCTTTGACGACGGAATGTGGTCTTTCACCTCAAAATTTTATCGCTCGCAATTAATTCACCCATCTAATTCTGATGCTGTTGGTGCAAAATGGGCGCCTTATAACCCAAATTCAATTGTTCAATCAAGATTAGTTCTATTGATATGTGCGGGATTAGGCTGGTGTGATAAAGATGAAATAACAACAGAAAGAGAGGATCAACTTAATGAATTATTAGAAAAAATATGGCGCACTCTCCAAGAAAAAATCCTTACTGCTGATAGTACCGGGTATAAATTAAATTTTTTAGAAAAAACACAATTTGAAATTGCTGGTGAAGAATTCCTTTGTCCTGTTACAAATCGTTTAGTAGACAAGGTTTTTAGAGGTTATTCCCCTTCAATTAAAGGAAACCTTACTCAGGAAAATGTAAAAAACTATAAAATAGACAATAATAAAAATTATCAATTTCCAACCTATTCGGATCCCTATCACTTAAGCAATGAGAATGAACTTATTAATAAAAACCAAGTCGATACATGGCTGAAAGAAAATAGTCAAGAGGCTCGAAATAAAGGTCTTTGGAATGATCTACATGAACGTATATTTGATTTCGGAAAATTATATTTAGCCGGTGAACATTCTGCCCAACAGAGCAAAAAAAGACTTAAAGAACTAGAACAACAATTTGAAACAGGTGAAATTAACATTCTTAGTTGTTCAACTACAATGGAAATGGGTGTCGATATTGGTGGAATTTCTGCAGTAGTAATGAGTAACGTTCCCCCTATGCCGGCAAACTATTTACAAAGAACAGGTCGGGCTGGTCGTAGAGCTGAAAATAAGTCATTAGCACTCACTTTCTGTTCTCCAAATCCAATTGGGTTAAGAACCATGAACAATCCAAAATGGGCATTAGAACATAAAATAGCACCGCCAATTTTAGCCTTTGATAGTAAAACTATAATCACTAGACACGTAAACTCATTTATGTTCGGTGTTTTTATAAGACAGCAAGACAACGAAAATAAAGGACTTAATATTAAAGAAAATATAGATAAATTTTTCTTTAATGGAAATCCTACAATTGCGGAAAACTTTTTAAACTTTTTAGAAAATAAAAATATTACGGAATATGACAATCAACTAATTTATTTAGTAAAAGGGACTCCTTTAAGTAATTGTAGTCCAAAACAATTAAAAATAATAGTTACAAAGAACTTTAAGAAAATAATTTTAGGAATTAAAAAACAGAAAGAAGGATATGAAAATAACTTAAAAGAATTAGCAAAAGATTTTGGAGATAATAGTCCAGCTTATAAGGCTGTAAATTATAGAAAAGGACAATTTTTCCAAAAATTTGTTTTAGGCTATCTTTCTGAAGAAAATTTCTTACCAAATGCTGGTTTACCAACAGGTATTGTTGATTTCGAGAAATTAACAATCTCTGATATAACTGCTAAAAATAATGATAAACTAAAATCTAATCCTAGCTATCCTATTGCGAGAGCTCTTACTGAATTCGCTCCTGGAAATAATATCCTTATTGATGGTTTAAATTATAAATCTTCTGGGATAATAATGAAGAATAATTGGGGAAATACTGCAGAGCGTACTACTTTACAAGCTTGTAAAAATTGTGGCTACCAAAGAACAATTGAATTTGGAAAGATAAAAGGTAATTGCCCAAAATGCGATAATGCTGATTCCTTTATTGGAATAGACTTAGGAGATCACAAAGGAAATTATACAGAACTGGTCGAACCTGCGGGTTTTTCAATCGATCTTTACAGCACTCCTACGAGGGTAATATCAGAAAAAAGCAAACCTCAATATTTAGAGCCTTTATTGTTAAACATTGAACCATGGAAAGCAGAACAAAATAGTTTCATCGATTTCAGATCTAATTCGGAGGAAGATACCGAAATCCTTTTTTATAATACCGGAGATGGTGAAGGTTATAGCTTATGTCTAGATTGTGGTAAGGTAGAAACAACCAACGAAAAATTAAATGGGCATTCAAGATTAAGAGGTGGTAAAAACGGTGAAGGTGAACGTGCGTGTACTGCTACAAATATTCGAGATCATATAATTTTAGGAAGTAAATTTAAAACTGATTTTACAGAAATAAGGCTTAAAAAAGCAGATAACTCTTTTGTTAATGATAAAAAACTAGCTTATTCATTAGGTGTAATCTTTACTAAAGCTTTAGCGGAACATTTAGCTATTGAAGAATCTGAACTAGGGTTTGGTATTAAAAAATATAATAGTTACAGGACTATTTTCATTTATGATACTGCTAAAGGTGGTGCCGGTTATGCTTCGCAATTTAGCATGTATACGAAAGAAATACTTGAGCAGGCATTAAAAGTTTTAAGCAATTGTGAATGTCAAAATGCATGTACCAGATGTTTGATAGATAGGTCCACCCAATGGCACATTGAAAATTTAGATCGATTAATTGCTGTTGATTGGTTAAGTTCTGCAATTACAAATCAATTACCCGTTGAACTTGTATCTGCAAACCACAACATCAATTCTATTTTTGGATCCTTAAATGATGAAATAAAAAGTTTAAATTACCATTATGGAATCAAAGAAATAAACATCCATGTCAGTGACAAAATATCTGATTGGGAAATAGATAACTTAGATTGGCTAGAAAACTTAAAAAGAGATAGGATAAAAATAAATCTAATTATCGAAGGAGAAATAAAATATGTAAACAATCAGGAAAAATTATCAATATATCTTCTTTCCCATAATTACAACTTAAAAAAGGGGAATAATTATAGAATTTTAGACTACTCTTTACATCTATCTTTAGTTCTGGAAAATCATAAAAAAATTGGATTTATATCTAAATCAAATTATGTAAACTTAGATTCCGTTTGGGTAGATAATTTTGACAATAAACAATACAAAATTGAAGAAATGATTATTCCTGAATATTCTTCTTTCATAATGCCAAATTTTGATTCTAGTAACTTGTACGAATTAAAAATACAGTCAATTCAGAGAGGAACTCAAAGTAATAATTTAGCCAAAATTGTATTAGACAATTTAGGTAATTCAAGTGATTTTATATCTAAAATTAAAGATAGAAATTTCAATGTTTCCTATTTTGATAAATTTAATCAATCAGAATTTTCAATGCGTTTAATGCTTCAATTTATTGATCAATTAAAAGATTTATGTTCTATAACTATTTCAGAACTCACTGTTCATCTAGAAAAAACAGGATTTAAAAATTTTAATTACCCTGAATTTATTGTTCATAATTATAAAGAGTACGAAGATTATATCTATGATTTGGATGAACTCTCTAGTAATTTTAGTTTTAAAATTACTGCAAATGATGAAGCAAGATTACCACATTATAGAATTTTTCAGTTTACTTCAGATGATATGTCTTTTACTATTAGAATAGATGGAGGTATCGCTCACGGATTGAAACCTTTAGAAAGACTTTCTTCGCAGGAGATGACTTTGGAAAATCAAATTTTTGAAATCAGAAAAGATGTAACACATGACATAATTTATAATATAAGTATTGATAATTATTAGCTCCATAATCTTCATTCTGAAATCATTGAATAAGTAAACACTGAAGAATCAAACAATTGTGATTTTATTAATTATACATGGTAAAAGCACCAAAGTTTTCTATACTGCTGAATTGAAAAATTCAAAAATGATATTAGAGAAAAAAAAGCTAATTTAGGCACTTCTTAGCTGTAAAATCGCTTCCTAAGATTAGTATGACTAGCATTTGCTGAAGAAATTGGGAGGTATAATAGCTGAGTAACAAAATGACTTTAATAAATGAATAATGATAACAGGAGAAATTAAATCACAGGTAGATAAAATATGGGAGTCCTTTTGGACTGGTGGTGTTTCAAACCCACTAACAGTAATTGAGCAATTTACCTACTTACTTTTTATACGCAGATTAGACGAAACACAGTTGCTGGAAGAACGTAAAGCAGCAATGATAAAACAGCCTGTTACCAATGTAATTTATACAGAAGTACAACATGCATTACGATGGAGTTCATTCAAAAATAATGATCCTCAAACTATGTTTGATTTATTTACCAAACCAGTGGTAGATGGACTTTCTGTGTTTGAACACATGAAACAGGTAGGTACTGAAAATGGTGTTTTTGCAAAGTACATGTCTGGCGCTACCTTTATGATTCCCACACCGAGAGTACTAGACCAAGTAGTGCAAATGGTGGACAAAATCAAAATGGAAGACCGTGACACCAAAGGTGATGTTTACGAATACTTGCTATCCAAAATTGCTTCTTCAGGAACTAACGGACAATTCCGTACACCAAGACATATTATCAGAATGATGGTGGACATGGTACAACCTACTAAAGAAGATACTATTTGTGATCCATCAGCAGGAACGGCCGGATTTTTAATTACAGCCGGAGAATACCTACACCAAAATCATCCGGATTGGTTTCACGAAAAAGGATTTAGAGACCACTACAATAGTAAAATGTTTACAGGTGTAGAGTTTGACAATACCATGTTGCGTATTGGCGCTATGAACTTGCAATTACACGGTATAGAAAACCCCAACTTAATTGGTAAAGATGCTTTAAGCGAAAGTAATGCTGATGTAAGAGATCAATTCTCATTGATACTAGCCAACCCTCCTTTTAAAGGAAGTTTGGATTATGATGGTGTAGAAAGTTCTATTCTAAAAGTGGTAAAATCTAAGAAAACAGAATTGCTGTTTTTAGGATTAATGCTACGTATGATGAAAACTGGCGGAAGATGTGCCGTAATTGTACCCGATGGTGTTTTATTTGGCTCATCGAACGCACACAAACAAATACGAAGCGAAATTGTACAAAATCACAAATTAGATGCCGTAATCTCTATGCCAAGTGGCGTTTTTAAACCTTATGCAGGAGTTAGTACTGCTGTATTGTTTTTTACCAAAACTGGAACTGGTGGTACTGATAACGTTTGGTTTTATGACATGCAAGCTGATGGGTATACTTTAGATGATAAACGTAGTGAAACCAAAGACAATGACATTCCTGATATTGTTTCAAGATATCTTAATCTAAGTGCTGAAGTCGACAGAAAACGTACCGATAAAAGTTTCTTAGTACCTGTTGCTGACCTTCAAGCCAATGATTGGGATTTGTCAATTAACAGATATAAGGAAGTAGTCTATGAAGAAGTAGCTTATGGCAAACCAGCTAATATTATTCGAGACATCAAAAATCTTCAAGAAGAAAATAAAACCAAATTATTAATTTTAGAAGAATTGTTGGGATGAAAAAATTAGGTGATGTTTTTAAAATTTCAAAGGGTAAAAAAGCAACTGAAACTTCCATAGATACTGGACTAAGGTACATACAAATTGGTGATCTTAGGAATGATGATGTTATTAAGTTTGCATCTAATTCTACTTCAAATATTTTGTGTACAAAAGATGACGTTCTAATTGCATGGGATGGAGCAAATGCAGGAACTGTTGGTTATAATTTAGAAGGAGTTATTGGAAGTACCCTGGCAAAACTCACTCCAAAAATAAAAGAAGTTAACAGTGCATTTGTTGGAAGATTTTTACAATCAAAATTTACTTATTTGCAAGAAAATTGTACAGGTGCAACAATACCTCACCTTTCAAGACCAATTCTTGAAGGCCTACAAATACCATTACCCCCATTACCCCAACAACAAAAAATAGCAAACATTCTCGATGCCACAGATGAATTAAGAAAGAATAACAAAGCACTGATAGCAAAGTATGATGACCTAACACAGGCACTTTTCTTGGATATGTTTGGGGATCCTGTGAGTAATCCTAAGGGGTGGAAAAAGGCATCTTTGAAGTCTGTTAGTACTAAAATTACGGATGGAACACATTTCTCACCTGAACCACAAGATAAAGGTTTTCCATATATTACTGCAAAACATGTTAAAAAGCATGGACTTGATTTTTATTCAAAACCCACTTATATAAGCGAAGAAGCTCATAATGAGATTTACAAAAGATGTACTCCTGAATATGGTGATGTACTTTATATAAAGGATGGTGCTACAACTGGAATTGCTTGTATTAATACATTTAATGAACCATTTAGTATGTTGTCAAGTTTAGCATTAATTAAACCAAATAAGAAGATTATCAACAGTTATTTTCTTTGTAATTGGTTAAATAATCCAAAAATCAAAAGCAAACTTTTATCTGAATTTATGTCTGGCGCAGCTATTCAAAGGTATACATTAACTAAAATCAATTCTTTTAAATTAGTTATTCCACCAATTGAATTACAAAACCAATTTGAAGAGCGAGTTACTTTAATAGAAGAACAAAAAGCTATTGCGCAAAAGAGTTTAGAAAAATCAGAGGAGTTGTTTAATAGTCTATTGCAAAAGGCATTTAAAGGAGAGTTGGCATGAGAAATTATTTAGAAAATACGGGTGTTTTTTACCATATAAGTCCCGTTAAAAATAGAGCTAGTATAGAAACTCATGGTATAAAACGTTCTCAAAAAGGAATCTGTGTTTTAAGGACTAATGACCAAGGAATTATTAATGTAGTCATAAACTCTCAGCTACATGAGATAAAAGATGGTGACATTTTTATTTTAGTTACAATTAAAATTCCTGTAAATGCATTACCTATTTATACCTATGAACCCGATATTTTAACTGACACAGATTGGACTTGGCCTTTGCACAATAATATAATTGTAGATAATATTTCTACGAATTACATTACAGAAATTGCGGAATATACCTATAATTTACAACAAGCGGAACAAGATGTTTCAAGTAGGCATCTTTATGAAAACCAGCCTTTTTTCAATCAGTCATTTAACTTAATTTACGAAAATCATTATAAAATAAATACAAATGGGTCATTAGATAATTTAGAGAAAAGAAAACTTGTAAAATCTATTGAATCACAATATATAATTGAATTTTAGTATGAGCAACTTTAAATTTCTTCAAGAAGAGTGGTTATCACTTTATCAAAAGTTAAAAACAGCAGAAGAACGGGTAAGTACAGAACCTGTTTCTACTGCCACTTATTGCCGTTTAGCATTAGAGGAATGTATGTACCTTATGTATAATATAGAACATATCGAAAAACCTTTTAATACGGAACTGGTTAACTTAATGACTTCCGAAGAAATTAAAAACATTATTCCATTTCATCTAACTGAGGGATTACATATTGTTCGAAAAACGGGAAACAATGCCGTTCATTTTGGACAACGTATTTCAAGTAAAGAAGCCAATATTAGTATTCGTTATACTTATGATTTCGTCAAGTGGTTTGCTTTAAACTACAGCAAACACATTCCTGAGTTACCACAACATTTTGATGCCGGTTTCGTTCCTAAATTAGGCGAAAAACAAAGACAGTTAAAAGAAGTACAGAAAGAACAAGAGAAAGCCTTTTTATTACTTCAAGAGCAAATTGCCACACTAGAAAAGGAAAAAGAAGAAATTCTAGCGAAAGCAGAAGAAAGTGAAGCCTCATTAATTGACTTTAAAGAGCAAACTGCTCAAGCAGTTGTAAAACTAAAAAAACAAAAACAAACCCGTTTACAACCCCTTACTTCAGAATACAACGAATCCGAAACCAGACAACATCTAATTGATGTTTTACTAAAAGAAGCCGGTTGGTTTGATTTAAGCATTGGAAGAGATTTAGAATATCCCGTTTCGGGTATGCCAATCAGCGTCGATAATCCAAAGGGAAATGGTTTTATAGATTATGTATTGTGGGATGATAACGGAAAGCCTTTGGCTATAATAGAAGCTAAACGTACTACCAAAGATATTGAAGTGGGAAAACACCAAGCATTCTTATACGCCAATTGTATTGAAAAAATACATGGGCAAAGACCTATCATTTTTTACACCAATGGTTACGAAACTAAAATTTGGGAAGATACTTTTTATAGTTCGCCCAGACGTATTTATGGCTTTTACACTAAAGAAGAATTGCAATGGTTGATTCAGAAAAGAAACACCATCAAAGACATTCGTAAGGCTATTATTAATACAAATATTGTAAACAGACCGTATCAATTTCTAGCCATTCAAAATGTTGCCGAAGACTTTGTTACAGAAAACAAAAATGGAATTTGTGGGAATAAAAGAAGAGCCTTATTAGTTATGGCTACTGGCAGTGGAAAAACTAGAACTATTGCTGCAATGGTTGATGTACTGTTTAAAAACAATTGGGTAAAACGTGTATTATTCTTAGCAGATAGAAATGCTTTAGTGAGACAAGCAAAGAAAAGTTTTGGCGAACATTTACCCGATCTAACTTCTATAGATTTAACTGAGGAAAAAGAGAACGACACTACACGATTAGTGTTTAGTACCTACCCTACTATGATGAATAAAATTGACAATATCCGAAACGCAGAAGAACGTTTCTATGGTGTTGGACATTTTGATTTAATCATAGTAGATGAAGCACATCGTTCTATTTACAATAGATACAAAGCTATTTTTGATTATTTTGATGCCTCAATAATTGGGTTGACAGCAACCCCAAAAGATGGTATTGACCACAATACATTTGAACTTTTTGGTTGTAGTAATGAAGATCCTACTTTCTTGTATGAGCTTCACGAAGCAGTACCTACTTATCTAAGTGCGTATAAAAACATTGATATTTCTACCAAGTTCATTAGAGAGGGAATTAAGTACAGTGAACTTTCTGATACCGATAAAACCAAATACGAAGAGACTTTTGCAGACAAAACCACAGGTATTTTTCCCGAGGAAATAAGAGCCAATGAAATGAACAAAAGGCTATTTAACAAAGACACTGTTTTCAAAGTTTTAGACACTCTAATGGAACAAGGTTTGAAAATTGAAGGTGGCGATAAACTAGGTAGAACTTTAATTTTTGCCGTAAATCAAACACATGCAAAATTTATTGTTGATTGCTTTTTAGAACGTTATCCAGAACAGCCTTCCGGTTTTATTTCTATGATTCACAATGAAGTGTCACATTCACAAAGTCTAATTGACCTATTTTGTGACCATTACATCGAAAATAATCCACAAATAGTTGTATCGGTAGATATGATGGACACTGGTATTGATGCTCCTAGAGTACTGAATTTAGTCTTTTTTAAAGTAGTACGTTCTTATGCTAAATTTTGGCAAATGATTGGTAGAGGTACTCGTTTGTGTCCGGATGTTTATGGACCAAATATGCCTAAAGATCATTTCTTAATTTTTGATGTTTGTAAAAACTTTGAGTTTTTTGATATTGAGAAAAAAGGACAAGAAAATAAAATAGCCAAACCAATAACGCAACAAATATTTGAAGACCGTTTGCATTTAAGCAGATTATTAATTGAAACTGGTGAGCCTGATGATATAGAATTAGCCAACAACTTACGAGATATTTTACATTATGCTATTAGTCACTTAGACAAAGACAGGTTTCAGGTAAATATGCAATCCAGACATGTTGCTGAATTTGCTGAAAGAAGTCGTTGGTCAAATCTTGACTCTAGTGATGTACATATTATTGAAGAGTTCCTGTCTGATTTACCTGCACCTGAAACCATAAATGAATCAGCACGAAGATTTGATTTGATGATGCTAAAGCTTCAAATAGCAACTTTAATGACCAACAACTACAAAGTAAAATACCAAGAAGCACTGGTTGAAATATGTGAGGGATTAAGTCAAAAGTATACTATTCCAGCAGTTTTAAGAGCAAAAGGATTAATTGAAGACATCAAGAGAGCCGACTTTTTCAAAGCAATTTCACAAAAAAAATTAAATGAAGTACGAGAAGAACTTCGCGAGTTGATTCACTATTTAGATAAAGCAAACAAAGAGATATTCTATTTAGACTTGCAAGATGAAGATATAATTACTGTTGTTAATGAACCACAAATGGCATCAACCTATGGTAATGCCTACAGAAGAAGAGTAGAAAGTTTTATTAGAGAAAATAAACACAACATTACCATTTCAAAGTTGTCTTCTAACCAACCTATCACCTCACAAGAACTTGCTTTATTACAAGAAATTTTGTTTGATGGAACTGAGAGAGGCACTTATTTAGACTTTACTAAAGAATACGGAACTGAACCTTTAGGTAAATTTATCCGCAGTATTATTGGACTCGAAGTTAAAGCAGCACAGGATGCATTTTCAGAGTTTCTGCAAGCCGGAAACCTTAGAGCCGACCAAATGATTTTTATTCAAAATATAATCACGCATTTAACGAAAAACGGCACGATTGAACCAAGTATGCTTTTCGAGTCACCTTTCACTGACATTAATGACAACGGTTTATTAGGTATTTTCGAAGATAGTGATGCACATAGAGTGATTAGTATTATTGAAAAGATAAACGAAAATGCTTCTATAGCTTAAATCTTGAATTAAGTATGATAAAACAATTCAAAGCAGGATATATAGTAGATGCTGTAAGTAATTTAATTACTGAGAATTTCAAGCCACTTAATTACTTTAATGAAAATGGAAATGAAGAAATCAACAAAGTAAAAGGACTGCTTAAAAATCTCAGTTCATTTGATGTTGAATTTCCATATAAACATAAAATTGATCACAACAATATACATCCGGTTTTAGCCACTATAAATAATATTATTACAAGAGGTTTACCAACAAAAGCTCCAATTATTGTAGAAGAAAAATTTGTGGAAATTGGCTTGGTAAAGAAAAATAGCAATGAATATGCATTAGAATACCCTGTATCGCTTAAAGAATTAAGTTTTAAGACTGTCTTTGAATTGTTTCACGTCATAGAACCCAGTTTAAAGATTAATGATGAAAATTATGTTGGGGAATTAGGTAGCAAATTAGAGCATAAATTTTTAGGAAATCATCAGTTTATTAAGCAGCTTTTCCAAACACAAAGAGATTTTGCCAGCATAAACCCCGAAATGATTGGTGGAAAAACAGTTGATTTCAGCTTTACATCTCCGTATCTATACTGGAATGATAATAAAAATAGATCGGAATATAAAACTAGAATTTTTGAAATAGATGGTCCTCATCATTTATTGGATGAATATTTACATTATGATACAAATCGAGATCTAGCATCAAAAGAAGCTGATGCGGAAACATTTAGGTTTGAACAAAAGGATATAAATGAAAATTCAATTCCCTATGAGAAATTGTTCTCTGAAGATTTATATAAAATTTTTGAAAAAAACTTCCTTAGAAAACCTCATGAATTTTTAGAAGCATACAGTTTAATCTTCATACCTTTTGCTGTTGCAAGAATTCAAAAAACACTCCTAGAGCACTTAATTGCAAATCCAGATTTATTTAAGAAAGAATCTATCCAAATAGCAATCATTGAAAGAGATTTACCTTGTGGTGCTTTGGCTTTAAAAAGCTTAGAAGAAATTTTTATAAATCTAAACGCCTTATTAGAAGAAACAGAAAAGTTGCAGTTACCAAAAATAGAATTATCCATCTTTGAAAATGAAAAATGGGTAATTAATCAAAAGTTACATTGCAATGTCAAACCTCAAAATGAAATTTATTTCGGATCAAATGATTTCGATATAATAATTGATCATTCCATACTCAAGCGTTCTAAAATCTATAGAGAGAAAAAATATACTATTCGTGAGGTTATAGATATTCGTTCATCACATTATTTTGATAATAGTATTGAAAGTAATAAAAAAGTATACTGCGCTAATTTACTGCATTATAAAGAATTAGTAAATAAAAAAGGAGACGGCTCTTTTATTAATGTTGTAGAGTATGAAAAACATATTAATTTCTTTATCAAAAATATTTTCAGGAAATCAAATTTTAGACCAGGTCAATTACCAATTATTTCAAGATCACTACAACAAAAACCAGTTATAGGATTATTACCAACAGGTGGCGGAAAATCATTAACATACCAGTTGCCAGTATTTTTACAACCTGGCTTGTGCTTAATCGTCGATCCAATTAAATCCTTAATGGAAGATCAAGTTAGGGTTTTAAACAATAATTGGATTGACTGCTGCGATTACATAAATTCCAATTTAAAAAGAGAGGAAAAACAAAGTAAGTTAATTGATCTTAAGTTTGGGCAAACTCAATTTCTGTTTGTATCTCCAGAAAGATTTGTAATGGAAGATTTTAGAGGTATAATAAATACTATTGACAATACAAAATACAAATTAGCCTTCTCCTTCTGCATTATTGATGAAGTTCACTGTTTATCTGAATGGGGACATGACTTCCGTTCTACCTATTTAATGTTGGGCAAAAATGCTCAAAAATTCATTAAAACCAGAAAAGGCAAAGTCACCTTGGTAGGACTAACAGCAACAGCTTCATATGACGTTTTAGCTGATATTGAAAGAGAGTTGAATATTAACCATGATGATGCCGCAAACGCAGTAATTTTGATTGATAATACAATTAGAAAAGAATTGTTTTTCGATTTTATTGAATGTAATGCAAAAATTTCAGATTATACTATTACAGATCGAGACATAAAAAATAAAATCGGTTTAATTAAAAGAGATAAATTAAACGGGTATGTTCAAAATAGTATTCAAAAATTAAAAACCATTGATTATGAAGTTATTTCAAATTCCTTAAATCAACATTACCATGAGTTTGAGGTAGATAAAATTGGAAAAAGTGAATTGAAATCTGCAATTGAAAATGAAATAGAAGCTATCAATGCGATTCCAGAAACCTTAAAATCTGAGCGTACAACGTCAATAATATTTTGTCCTAGCACTAAAGGAATATTAGGAGTTACCGGAAGAGTACACAATGGCCAAAACCCAAAAGAAATATTTGAAAATTTAAAAATAAATGATGCCAACAAATCTTACTTTATTGGTAATGATGATGCAGGACGTTTGAGTGAAGAAATAAATAATCACTTTAATGATTTTTTAGATGGCAAAACCAGTTATATGGTTTGCACTAAAGCATTTGGAATGGGAATCGACAAGGAAGATGTAAGAGTTGTTTATCATGTCAACTATTCTTCTTCGCCTGAAAGTTATATTCAGGAAGCAGGTAGAGCAGGCAGAGATAAGAAAAAATCTTTGTGTGTGAATTTAATTAATACTGAAGAATTTTATTTCTTAAATCCTAACTATATTAAACATTTTCCGAAAGAAGCCAGAATAAAATTGAGGTACATAAATGAAATGTTTGACGGAGAAAACTTCTCCCGATTACGACAATCAAATAAAGAATCACTACTAAATGACTTAATGTTAATTGTTCCGAATCTCACTGAAACTTTTAAAATAGCCCCTAATGAAATACGAGAAGAAAACACAATTCTATCGTATAGTTTAGATGAAAGCATACATGATTTCTTTCACAAAAATAGTTTTAAAGGAATAGAAACTGAATTATATCAATTAGAACGTTTTTTTACTAGAAAAGAAGTAATTAACAAAACAGTATTTAAACAAATTACAGACATTTTTAATCTTGAGAATGATATCAAAATACAATTTTATTTAACCCCGGATGGTCCTTATCAAGGAAATATTTGGCTAAGAAATGCGGATAATATTGTTTTTGGTAAAATTATAAGAGCAAATGGAGTTGGTAATTTGTCGGTGGATTTTAATTTCGGAAACACTGGTGGCGTCATGGATGTAACTCTTACAAATGATGTTTTTGATTTTATATGTAAAAAATGGAAACGAAACAGCCCAAATACAACCCTTTACGAATATGTAAGTAAACCAGTTGAAAACATAATTAATTATGGTCTATCATTAAAAGATTTCTTTGAGTCAAAAAGTAGTAACTTAAAATTTATTGTACCATTAGACTTAACTAAAGACAGTTTATCTAATAAAATAATTTTAGATTTCGATCTAATAACTACCCAAAGTATTCACAATGTCCAAATCTATTTAGAAGCCTTAGAAAAACAATCGACTGATTTTACAGATTATATTCAAAGAATTGAAGAAACTTGGAATATTGAAATTTTAAATTCTGGTACCTATGCCAATAATAAAAAACAATATAAGGAATTATATTATTCAAATATTAACAGGCAGGATATACTACGAATTATTTACCGCTTATATAGCATTAAATTTATCTCAGATTATACTATAGATTATAACAAAGGATTGGTTACTATCAGCATAAATAAAAACGATAAAAACTTTTATATTAATGCTACAAAAAATCATTTATTAAAATACCTATCCAAAGAAAAAACACAATTAAAGATCGAAGAATTAGAAAAGATCTGCAGTGATCTGAACACGTTCAATACAATTAAAAAATCGATAAAAATTATTCTAGAATTCACCTATTCAGATATTGTTAAGAAAAGAAAAAGAGCAATTGACGACATAAAAGAATTCATCACCGAAAGTATTGATCAGAATAAGGAAACAAATCTGAGATTCATAAATTCAAAATATAATAGTCATTTCAAACAGCTTATGTACTATTACTTTAATGCAAAATATGCTAAGAGTGAATTTATTGAAGATGATGAGCCGCGTTCGTTAATCGATGATTTTAAAAATAATGAATTTAAAAAATGGAAACTCTTTGAAAAATATACCAACATATTAAACAATAAGGCATCATTCATAAATGAATGTAAAATGATGCGAGGTTCTTGCAAAAGGATTTGGCGTTCAATTGCAAATGAAGAAACTAATGATGAATATGTTTTAAAACTACTTTATGCGTATGCAAGTTTCGGATTAAATAATTCATATTATTTTGAAGAAGCAGAAAAATATTTTATGGAAGGGTTTGAAAATTTATATGACAAAAGCAACAATTATATAGATTTTGAAAAGAAGTTATATCATTTTGAGCAAATTTTATCCCAAGAAGTGAAGTTTGAAAATTCAAAAGAATTTATAAAAAGAGCAAAACACAGGTTAATGCTTAGAATTACAACCAAATTTGCACAAAAAATTAACAATAGCTTAAACGATTTATAATATGAATAATATAGACCAAATTTTATCTGATAATTACGAGCAATTAGACAAATTAAAATCAGAGTTACAACAAATAGAAAATTTAAAAGAAAGAATTCAGGAGTTAAAAGATAGTAATGAGAAATTACCCGAAGAGTTTCGAAAAAAGTTTCAAATAATAATTGAACATGCAACGGAATATAATAATAACCTTGGAAGTTCAGTAAAATTATTCGTTGATGGAAACAATGACTTATTGGTTAAAAATATAAATCAAATAGAAAGTAATATTTCACAGTTTCAAAAGGTAAATGACGATTTTAAAGCTGAAATTACGCGTTTATCAAAAATTGATCTAGAAGATCACTTTAATAAGCATCAAAGCAAACTATCAGAAGTTTTTATTTCTGTAAATGGAATTAATAGCATTTTGACATCCATATCACAAAACTTTAATAACATTATTAAAAACTTTGGCGAAATTGAACAAACACTTGCTAAAAATCAAAAAGAAATTTGTCTAAAAATCGATTCACTAACTGAAACCCAAGAAAAAAATAAAAATGAATTATTAGATAAAATAAATGAATCTGAAACCAAATTATCATCAATTATTACAGCAACAGAATCACTAAGAAAAGAAGCCGCTCTGAATAAAAAACTAAATTTCATTATCATAGCCTTGCTTGTTGTTACTGTAATATTTATTGCATTGATTAAAAAATAAATATAATTTTTAAGAACTATAACTGGAAATTATTTTTAATTAAAATCTGTAATTTCTAGATTTAAATCTAGAGCATTTTTTAAGCGTTCTTTGATCTTTTCCTTGAGATGATCTGGAGCTATAACTTTTACACAGTCACCATAAGACAATATCAAGCGTTCAAGTTCATAATTTATAATTAATTTAATTTTTAACTCCAATTTATCCCCTGCCCATTTATGTTTTTGAGTTTCATGAATTGGTTTGTTCTCCATATATTTTCCCGTTAATTCATCAAATTGTAAAACTATTTCTTCTTCATGAGCGCCATCACTTTTAGAAACTCCTATCATATCAGAAAAATAATCAGACCAATTTATAATACTTTTTGTAAATAGAACATTACTTGCATTGATTGAGATTATCCTGTCAATTGCTAAATTACAATTTTGTCTTCCGGTTTGCTGATGCAATCCAAAGATAAACCAACGGCTATTATATTGTTTAAGATAATGTGGATGAAAAATAAAGGTATATGGTTCTGGGCTTTTAAAATCTTTATAAGTAACTTCAAGTGTTGTTTTATTTTGTAAAGCATCATATAATTCTCTAAAGAATTGCAAACCTTTTAAATCCTGATTATTCTCAAAGCTTACAAAGGGTTCTTCAGAACCAGCAAATTTTAAATCAGATCTTAATTTCACTAAAATTTCTTGAATGCCATTAAATTGAGGCATTCCTTCAAATTGAGACAATGTTTTTAAGGCTGATTGAAATTCGCTTATCTCAACATCATTTAAAGGTGCATTATTAATCGAAAAGTTTAAGTCACTATATCGATAAATTTTCTTTTTGCCATCGTATTCTTCTTGCAACTCAATATTCCAACCTTTTTCACTTTTCATAAATGCAATGTCCTGCTGAAGTTGTCTTTTTTGTATACAGTGACTGCTATCTCCATATAACTCAATTAAATCATTATTTACTTTAATAAGAAGACTATCTATATCAAAATTTTTAAATCTGTTCCTAAAACAAATATCTAGAATTTTATATCGAGTCAATGGAGTTTTAGTGATAGCCATAATTATTGAAATAACGTTTTTTATTTTTTTAAGTTCTATGCACTAAATCTGCATAGTTAGAAACGAGCTTTGTACTTAGATAATAAAAATATATAAAAATGTCGAGAGAACACGTAACACATGGTGACATCTTACAATTTGCTAAAGATAAGGTAAATTTACCTAAGGAAATTGCTGATGATTACAGAGCTCAAGCTCAAAGAGTAAGAGAAAAAGTTGTAGGTTATTTAAATGATCATCCAAATTTTTCCTTAAAAAAAATTCTTTTATCGGGAAGTTTAGCAAAAGGAACCGCTTTAAAGAATCTAAATGATATTGATATGGCCTGTTATATTAGTGGTTCCGAAGCCCCTAAAGATATAGCTGAACTAATTTCGTATTTAGCAGAAAAATTAAGAAAGGCTTTTCCTAATTTAGATCCTAGCCAGGTTCAACCTAAAACTTATTGTGTTACTATTTCATTCAAAGGTACTGGATTAGATGTTGACATAGTACCTATCCTTTACTATGGAGATCCTGATTGGTACGGTTGCTTAGTTAGCCAAGAAGATGGTTCTTTGTTAGAAACCTGTATTCCAAGACATTTAGAATTCATTAGAACGAGAAAGCAAAAGCAGGATCAACATTTTGCACAAGTTATAAGGTTAGCTAAATATTGGGTTAAGAATATGAAACTTGAGAATTCAAACTTCCGATTCAAATCTTTTATGGTTGAGTTAGTAATGTCAAAACTTCTTGATCAAGGGAAATCTTTTTCTGATTATCCAGAAGCTTTGCAAAACTTTTTTACTTATCTGGCTACTAGCAATCTTCGCGATCTTATTGTATTTAACGACTATTATTCATCATCTTCTATACCACAATATACAAGTCCTGTTAAAATTATAGATCCTGTGAATTCAGCAAATAATGCAGCAAGACTTTATACTAATGAGCAAGCAGATTTAATAGTTGAAGCCGCAATTGATGCAGGAGATGCTATTGATGCAGCATTGTCCGCAACAACTAAAGAGAAAACAGTTTATTATTGGCAAAAAGTTTTTGGCCATTCATTTCAAATATAAATTTATGAGCACTAGTTATACTAATTCCGAAACACAGACTTTTACTGTCACTCATGCTAAATATTTAGCTTCTAAAGTGGCGACAGATTTAAAGAGAATACAACGTTTTTATGGTTCGCCATCTGACCTAGAAATAAGTTCTTATGAAACAGAATTGATAGAATTTTTAAAAAATGGTTACCTATCTGAAATCAGTTATGGTTTCAAACGTAGCGATAACTGGATTGAACCTACCATTAAGTATACCGCAAAAGATTTGGCAGGAATGTCAGGCGATGATGATCCTGGGCAAATACGCCCAAATGCGGATATCAGTGGAGCGTCATTTTATTCTTATCTTATAACCAACTCTAAATACTCCAATTTAGCAAATGCAGATAGAGAATCATTTGATAAAACGCTTCCTTTTCTGCGAGGTGGAGCTCCAACACCCGGTATTAGTGGTTACATGAGTTCTGACAAAACATATTCTTCAGGTGGAAAATCCCTTGATCGTTCAACATTAAAAAATTACTAATGGAAAATATAAAACCATCTTTTTCTGAATTATTTGAATCAACTATTTCTTATCCTGATCACGAAATGCAGATGCGTTTTGAATTATTGATAGGCCTTGATGAAACGAAAGAAAAGATAAAAAAAATATTAAGTCTTCTTATTAATCCTAATGGAGTAAAAGAATGGATAGGTGTGCACCACTCGGGAGCAAATCAAATTTTAAATTTCGTTAATCGACGTCCTCCTCTTATAATACTTGCTGGAGATGTTGGATCCGGTAAATCAGAATTGGCTTACACAATTGGTGATGCTGTAGCAAGACAAGAAAAGTTGGATGTCGAATTATTTCCTTTGAGCTTATCTAGTAGAGGTCAAGGTCGCGTAGGTCAAATGACACAGCTTGTCTCATCAGCTTTTGAATACACTCTTGAAAGAGCCAAAAAATTGAAGAATGAAACTGGTAAATCAAAAGGAGCTGTAATTTTATTGGTTGATGAAGCAGATGCGCTTGCTCAGTCAAGAGAAAATGACCAAATGCATCATGAAGATAAAGCAGGCGTAAATGCTTTTATTCGAGGAATCGACAGTTTAGGAAATGGAAAATTTCCCGCAGCTGTAATCATGTGTACAAACCGACCTAATTCACTTGATCCAGCCATTAGAAGAAGAGCTGCCGAAATTATTTATTTTCAAAGGCCAAATGAAGATTCCCGTACTAAAGTTTTGAATACTCCATTAAAAGAGCTAGGATTCACAAATGAAGAGGTACAACAGATCGTTGATTTGACTGGTCCTCAAGAAGGGAGAACGTTTGGTTACACTTTTTCTGACATTGTACAGCGTCTTCTACCAGCAATTGTATTAGATGCCTATCCAAATCATGCCGTTACAGCTAAGCGATCAATTGATATTACAAAAACTATTATACCAACCTCACCCTTTAAAGAAATATAATTATGGCAAATTGGTCCTTAGAAACGTTGCTTCAGAGCTTACATGATGATATTCATCAACAATTAGAGATTGCCCGCAAATCTTTTAATCATCCTGGAAGCAAAGGAGATGTTAGTGAAACAATATGGCTAGAATTACTTCAAAAATATTTGCCGGAACGCTACCGCGCAGAAAAAGCACATGTGGTTGACAGTAAGGGAAATTTTAGTCAACAGATTGATATTGTAATATTTGATAGACAATATTCACCTTTCATTTTTAACTTCAAAGATGAATATATCATCCCAGCAGAAAGTGTATATGCAGTATTTGAGGCTAAACAGTCTATAAATGCAACGTATGTTAATTATGCACATGAAAAAATTGAAAGTGTGAGAAAGTTGTATCGAACAAGTCTTCCAATACCTCATGCGGGCGGCACTTTTCCTGCTAAAGCACCAATTAAGATAATAGGCGGCATACTTACATTCGAAAGTGATTGGACACCAGGTATGGGAGAATCTTTAATGGCGTTACTAAAAAAAGAAGAAGGTATTATAGATATGGGGTGTATAGCATCTCATGGATATTTTAATTATGAAGCAGAAAGTAAAGAATATAAATTTATACAGGGAGGCAAGCCAGCCACAGCATTTCTATTTAAATTAATTTCGCAACTTCAATTTAGTGGTACTGTTCCAATGATTGATGTTCTCGAGTATTCTAAATGGTTAGGCAATTGAATTTTATCAATTTCTAAAAAATTGCATTCTACTTTTCTAAAAATCAATCATAAATTTCCGACTGAGTTACTAAAAGCCTGAAAGTATTTATATTTTCAGGCTTTTCTTAATATAAAAATTTAGAGAACATTATCTACATCTTTTAAATAGATCATATTTATAATAATCTGTATAATACAGATGTAGCATCTACCTCTTATAGGACAGATTCTTACGACTTTTTAAATATTAAATTCTATTTTTTTCAAGTTCATATTGTCTTGCTAACTTACAAATCTATTTCAATACTTTTATAACTGTTCTCCTTTAGAAGAGATGATGGCGCCTTGTAAGCGCCATTACTTTTATAATTTTAAAATAGGAAAACGAAAAATTAGCTTTAGATATGACGGAGTCTGCTTTGAATTAATTTTACATCAATGATCAGGTCCTTTACGTATTTCCGTATTTATTCTATTTTTTAATTCTCTACTTTAGCCAAACGAGTAAATGTGTTTTTTACACCAGATAAATGCACAACTTACAGCTTCATATTTATAATGCGATAAGCATTGATCACAGATAAAGTAAAGCTATATAATTTCATATTCAAAAATAATACAGACACATTTTTACAGTTTGACGTTTTGGCATTGTGAAGATGTACTTTTGAAGAACCAAAACAATTATTTCATTTTATTAATATAAAAAAAGACAAACAATACGGCTTAAATCCTTTTTAAGGCTGTCGATAAAAAAATAGTATGGATAATATTCAAGAAGTAGTAAAAAATACAAATCCAAAAATAATAAATCCGGAAAAGTCGAATCCCGCAAAGGGAATTGATCAAATCAATAATTTATATACCCGACCTATTAAAGATCTGGAAGGGTATAATTTTTTCATTGATGAATACCAACGGGGTTACAAATGGACTTCACAACAAGTACTTGATTTATTAAATGATATCAAATATTTCAATCCTAAAAATGAAGTGTTTTATTGTCTGCAGCCTTTGGCAGTAAAACTACTTTCTGAAGATAAAATTAAAGAACATTTTAATTCAAATTACGAGAAAAGTTTTGAAGTAATAGATGGACAACAACGTCTAACTACTATTCATATTATATTAAAAACTATCAGTTCTTCAATTTATAATATTAAATACCAAACAAGAGATGAAAGCGCCCGCTTTTTAAATATAATTACAAATGAATTAGAACAATATTCTATTGAATTTAGCAATGATGCAAAAAAAAATGATGCATCAATTAAATTTCAGTGGGGAAATTTTATCGAAAACCAGAATAAATTTAAAAACATAGATGTTTATCATTTTTTTGGTGCTTATCTGGTAATAAAAGCTTGGTTTTATTCTATTGGTGAAGTTGATGTTTTTTTGAAAAACCTACTGAATCACACCCATTTTATATGGTATGAAGATAAAAGACATGAAAACTCAAAATCCGTATTTCGAAATTTAAATAGTGGCAAAATTGAACTTACCAATGCCGAGCTTATTAAAGCACTGTTTATAAATAATTTAAAACATGAAAACATAGAGATTCAACAACTCCAACAAACCTCGCTTGCATCAGAATGGGACACTATAGAGCAAACATTGCAAGATGACGTATTTTGGTTTTTTATCAATAATGAAAAAGACAAAACTAAATATGAAACTCGGATTGATTTTTTGTTTGAGCTTATTGTAGGAACCAACTCAAAGAATGATAAGCTGTATGCCTACCATCAATACTCAGAGGGCAAGCATCAATTAATTTGGAGCGAAATTAAAAATCTGTTTTTAAAATTAAGAGAATGGTTTAATGATCAAGAAAAATACCATCTGATAGGGTTTATCGTCGATCGAAAAATAAAATCATTAAAACATATTATTAAGGTTAGTGAAAATGTAACAAAAGACATTTTTTTAGAAAAACTGATAACAATGATCAAAGAAGACCTTAAAGAATCAAATGTACATTTTAACGATTTAAAAAACCTGAGTTATAATTCTTATGGCGATACTCTTAAGATATTGTTATTGTTTAACATCGAAACGTATCAAAAAAGTGAAGCGCAATTTCGTTTTCCTTTCAACAAATTTAAAAATGAAAAATGGACTTTAGAGCACATACATGCTCAAAATGCTGATGATTTTGAAAACATTGCAGAATTGAAAATATTTGAAAATGAATTGAGGTCATGGAATACTGAAATAAAAAAACATATTGAATACCTCAGAAAAAAAGAAAATCAATCTAAAATTGAAATTGAGGAACTGAATGGATTGTCAATACACTTTGAAAATTTTAAAGTAGAAACTATTCCATTAATTGAAAAACTAAAAGTAAGCTGGAATGATCTTAAGAATGAAGATGAAATAAATAACGTTCAACGAGATTATTTAAATGAAATAATAGAATCAATCGAAGACATTATGGGTGTTCACAAATTAAGTAATATGGCACTCTTGGATGGCAATACAAATAGCGGCCTAGGGAAGAAAAGATTTATTGAAAAACGAAAATATATAATAAAAACAGACAAAGTGCATTGGCAGGAAAGTGATAATGAAAAACATTTTATACCAATATGTACAAAAAATGTTTTCTTGAAATATTACACAAAGAACATTACACAAATGGACATTTGGGGTTATCTTGATAGGGAAAATTATATCGAGAGTATTAGTCTGACTTTAAAAAAATATTTCATTATAACACAAAACACAAATGAGCAATAAAAATTTTACTTTCTGGCAATTAATTAATGAACATCGCATCGAAATTCCAATAATACAAAGAGATTATGCCCAAGGCAGAGACAATTCAAAATCTGAGGATATCAGAACACGTTTCATAGAACAAGTAAAAAAAACGCTCACAAATAATTGCGAAGAGTTACACCTTAATTTTGTTTATGGAAAAATAAACGGGATAAAGAATGCTAAAAAAATAGCTGACAATAAATCCGCTATCAAAGCAATGTTAAATGCAGTTCAGTCATATTCTAAAAATATGGATTTGGACGTTATCTGTGAAATCAAAGAAAAAGACTTTTTAACTGAAGGTAAACATCAAACTTCTTTCATTCCATTGGATGGACAACAAAGACTTACTACACTTTATTTATTGCATTGGTATCTCATGCCTTTAAATGAAAACAATATAAATACCATAAAGAATTTTAGCTATCGCATTCGATCAAGTTCAAAAGATTTTTGCTATGCACTATCAGAAAATCAAAATGAAATAGATAAAAGTAAACTCATTTCAAAACAGATAGAAAATGCACCTTGGTTTTTTTCCTACTGGAAAAATGATCCTACAGTAAAAGGAATGCTGACTATGCTGGATGAAATTTACGAGCAATTTGGCAATGAAGAGGATCTAGCCGGTTATTGGGATTGTTTAACTCAACAAAATAAAATCAATTTTGAATTTCTTGATTTGGATGATTACAACCTTACCGATGAATTATATGTAAAGATGAATGCCAGAGGAAAACCTTTAACTTCTTTTGAAAATTTCAAAGCTTGGCTTATGGAATTAGTTGAAAGAAAAGAAAAAGAATTCCACAATAAATATATTGAACTGGAAGAGTGGAAAGATTTTTTAGACACCAAATGGGCAGATCTTTTTTGGGAATACAAAGATGATCAGAATATGCTTATTGACGAAGAATACATTCGTTTTTTTAGAAATATGGCACAAATATTTTGTGCTCAAAGTGAAGACTTTAAACCCGATGGAAAAACTGATGAGGAAAAATTAATTAGAGATCTTGTTGTTTTCTTTACCGACAAGGGATCTGATGGGGAATATAAATATATACCAAATAATTATTTTGAAGAACTTACCGTAAATTCTAAAAATAGTAATCAAGAACCATTAACACTTCCTGTTTTTACAAAAAAAAGATGGAATGACAGTTTTTCAATAATTAATATCTTATCCGACAATGGAATTGGTATGAAAAAGATTGAAAAAGACCTTTCTTCAATTAAGTTCTTTAATACTAAAACTAAAACTCTTTTTGAATCATTTATTAGCGGTACAATGACCTATCCTGATAAGGCAAGGTTTTATGGTTTGGCGATTTATTTAGTTCAATCCCAAAATGGTTCATACAATCCTGCATCAATAAAAAGTTGGATGAGAATTATTCGAAATCTAGTTCAAAACTCATCAATAGAAGATATTTCATCATTCTCAAGAGCAATTAGAGGTATTGATAATTTATCCAAGAACTGCAATAACATCATAGCTTTCATTGCTGAAGGCGGAGAGATTAATGGTTTTAAAAAAGAGCAAATCTTAGAAGAAACTAAAAAAGCAAATATAATACGTTATGCACAGACCGCTCAGAAGCAAGATTGGGAAAATGTGCTTTTAGATACCGAAAATCATCCACTTTTCAAAGGAAAAATAGATTTTCTATTAACCGAAAATTATAAATTAAAAGAATTTATATTGCGAAAAGATTGTGCAAAAGCCATTTTCTACAAAGAACATAGAGAAAATTATCTGGTAACCAGAGCAATTTTAGCTAAAAGTGATTTAAATGAAAATATTCGACTTCTAAATACTCAAGAAAATTGGCTTACTTTATTGGATAATGACAAAATTCAAAAAGCTGTAAATAATGTAATAACAGTATTAATTAATATTGATAATTATCAAGAAACACTAAAAAACATTATCTCAGGTTATGAAGACATGAGTGTTTTATGGAGATACTATTTAGTAAAGTGTGAAAACCTTTTAAATAGTACTCACTCTCAATCCAAAAAAATTCAGTCATATTGGAATAATATTTTCTTGTACAACAAAGAAACCTGGAACAATAATGACAATCAATTTCTACTTTCTAACTATAGAAATGAACTTATTACTTCTTTTTTAGCAAATAATACTGATTACAAAAATGAATCAGAACATTGGAATACACTTACGTGTAACCAAACAGGTTTAACCTTTTACAAGGGATGGAGAATTAATTTAAAAAATAAAATAGGCAATATTAATCTCAAGATAAATGAAGCGATTTATGTGATAGAGAATGCAAAGTTAACAATCGAGTTTGCACCAGATAAAATTTACTATGGCCTGGAATACAGTTCAAATAAAGTTAAGGAATTAGAAGATCACTCAAAACAAAATTTAGGTTGGTTGGTAGCACGAGAGTTAGCTGATTTGAGCAATATTTATAATTGTGAAATAGAAAAAAACACAAATTATATTGAATCTGAAATATCTAAATTCATATTGGAGCTAAAATCTATTTTAATGAATTAGCTTAAAGATCATCAAAAAAAAACATTAATTTTCAATCATACTTAAACTAAAAAAAAAATGAGAATTAAGATGTTAAGAATAAAAACCTTTGATATCCGAAACATTAAATTGTCACACTGACTATTAAATTGCCTTTATAACTATTGCTTTTTATGGTGAAAAGTTACGAAGACTGTCTAAGTTTGTAAAAGTTTATCAAAGGAACCGTTACGTCAATTACAAATAACTCCGATTTTCTTACTCATAGTCATAATATAGTTAAGGGGATAAGTCAGCTTCCCCTTAATTATAGAATGCAAAAAATAGTTCCAATTATATGCCTTTACAATTTCATTCTTTTTATAGCATACTATAACTTTCACCTCTATTACTTTTCTTTTTAAACCCCATGAAGCTTAATCTTAAATGCATATTCTTAAAATCAATTTAGTAATTTTTTTTTCATACCTACTGTACATCCCAAATTGAAAACTTACAAGATAAAATAAGGTCCAAATAATCGTATTTAAAATTCATTCAATCTCTAAAAAAGTTTATCAATCCTGTAACAAAAAAAATGACTCAATTCGAATTATAAAACAAAAAAGCAACAGAAGAAATTACAATTCAACTCGAATGACTTAGAATTACAAGAAAACGTGATGTCAAACTGCGCAAAATGATTCATAAATTAATTTCATATTAGTTTTCGCCAATAGAATTATCATTTTTATAGTTACGTATCATAAAAAAAGTTTCAGTATTAAAAACTCAAACTTTTTTCCCAATTTTAAATTTCGACAACAAGTTTTTAAATATGGCAGTTTGGTTAGGGTTATTGAACCAAAATGGTTGTCAGAGGAGATTAAGGAGGAATTACGGAAGGGATTTGAGAATTATTAAATTTAAAATTTTACTAAAAATATTACATTTGAATTATAGTCTATAAAAATTGATTTAAATAATTTATAAAAAATAAAATATGCGTTTTGAAAAAATTGAAATAGAATTAAGCAATAAAGACAATCAATTATTAAATGAAATTGATGATTTAAGAAAAAAAAAGGAAGAGATAGATCCAGAAAAGTTAAGTATACAACTTTTGGACTCTATAAAAAACACAGCAATTAACTCTATTGCTTTGTCTCTAGGTATTTCTGACTTAGTAGATGGTCTTTCGCCTAAGAATGGAATAGATTTAGAGAATGAGTATAAAAAATACTTAGAGTGGGATCAAAGACCAGCAAATGAGAAATCTAAAGAATATAAAACTACAAATATCCATCCTGATGAATTCAAAAATTTTCTAAACAAAACTAATAATTTGAGTTATAATAGAAATGAACTTACAAAAGATAAAATTACAGGTAATTCTTTTAAAAAAACAATCAATGAATTAAAAAAAGAAAATCCTGAAGGTTTTATTTGTGCTTATACTGGAAAATTTTACAAACATGGGGAAAATTATCACTATGAACATGTAAAATCAACTCATGAAATTAGTCAAGATAGAGTACTTAATTATGTTACAACAATTGAAGAAAGGAGAGATTTTGCAAATTCAAAAGAAAATTTAGTTGCAATTGGAGGCGAATTGAATCAATCATTAGGCAAAACTAAAATTGAAAATATCGAGGAATGGAAAGAACAAAAATCAAGTAAGGACAATAATAAAACAAACAAAGAATATCATGAAGTCGATAATGAGAAAATGTCCGCTACAGTAGAAAAAAGCGTTAACAAATTAAATGATATAAAAGAAAGTAAAACAGTTGAATATAGTCTAAAAACGAAAGGTAAAATAGTTGTGGGTAATGTTGCTAAAGGTGCAGCTAAAGCAGCAGTTGGAAAATTATTAACTATTACAATAGTAGAAATAGTTAATGAATACCAAAAAAAAGAAGAAAACGATGTAAAAGAAAGTATAAAAAACATCACTTCTAATATTAAAGAAAGAGCTAAAGATGTTTTGGAAACATTTAAAAATCATTCAATTAACGGTTTTATTTCATCTTTGGTAGATGCGTTGTTAAATAGTTTATTTAAAATTGCCAAGAATATTTTCAAATTTATTAAAACCGCATTTAATTCAATTTTAAGTTCGATTAAAATACTTTTTGACTCAAATCTTTCATGGGAAGAAAGAATTAATGAAGCACTCAAAATTCTTGGAGTAGCCGTTTTAGGTTTAGTAGGAATTGCTTTAGAAGAAATAATTGAAAAAGCATTAATAAGTGCATTACCTTTCACAACTCCATTCGCTGGATTTATTTCATTTATTTTAAGTGGCCTGATCGTTGGAATTGGCTCAGTTTTGGTACTTCAAGCATTTCAAAAATATAAGAATAATATTGAACTAAAAAAACTTCAAGGAGATGAAAATTCATTATTAGAAAAAAAGGAAAAAGTAAATTTAGCTCAATTAGGAATTAACAATGTAACAACTACAGAAGTTGTAATTAAATCAATAGTTATTTTTGAAAATACTTTACCCTTAATCCAATCATTTAGAAATGCTATTGATGAAAATTTAAAAAACATTCAAAACTCAAGTTTATTAATCACGAACAATATTGAACGGACAAAAATAAACATTGATGAGAATGATGATTTGTTAAAAATATTAGAAAGTTTATAAAAAATACGAAAGAGATATTTATGTCGGAAAAAAACACAAGCGTTATTGAAGCAAAAAAAATTATTGAATCTATTTCAGGAATAAACCATAAAATAGAAGAATCAAAACAAACAGCGGAAAACCTAATTAGAAATATTAATGACTCATCAAATTCGCTTCAAAAAGCTAAGAATGACGAGAGTTTTACTAGAAGATTTTTGGGTTGGAAATCAGAAACATTATTTGATTTTATTATCGAGAGTAGAAATATAACACACTCTTCATTCTCTTCAATTTCTAAACTTATCCAAAATAGCAATGACAATTCAAAGCTTCTAGCTGAAATGATTGGAAAGTTAGCTATGCTCTCTGGTTTGTCTTTTGAAAAAATCAGCGAAACAACAGCTCAGCTGGAGAAAATGGCTGTAAATTTAGAACAAAGTTCAAATGGTAACTCAGAGCAAGCTGTTCAAATTAAACGTATTATTTTAGCTCATATTAACAAAATTAAAGAAGAGAAAGTTAAAACAGAAAGAATTCAATCTAAATTTGAAGGAATTGATTATTATTTGACTCAACTAAATGCTAAAAACATTGAAAATGAAAAAAAAATAGCACTTGTTCAAGAATTGATAAATTCAAAATCAGAAGAGCATTTTATTAAAACTCTAAAAAAACAAAAAATAATAATAACAATTTTTGCTGTTTTTTCTGTTATTACATTTTTAATACTTATGGCATTTGTCATTTATTACTTTAATCAAAATCACTAACTTATATATTCTTAATAGCTCGGCTAGATACCAATACTACACATTTGATAAAGGTAAAATTACCTCCTGTTTTTTCTAAATTCTCCGACTATATCTCGATTTTTTTTCCTACATTTACAGAGGTCAATAAACCTAAGAATTTTAAGAGTGACCTATTAGTGCCCTTCTTTTTTTGACATAACATGACACCCAGTGTTTACTAGTGCTTACGATACAGGTGGCGAATCCCTCTTTCTCCGCGAAAAGCACCTCATCGAGGTGCTTTTTTTATTTAAATACTTTTCTTATTTTATAAAATCATATATTTTTTAGGAATCTACATGAAAGCCTGCTGGTTAAAAGATAGAAAAAGGGACTTATGTTTTATAAGACCGTTTTACTTGTCTTTTCTAATCAAAAAAAATATTGAAGAGAAATGGATCAGATAATGCCTTTTTCAATAGCAAATTTGATTAGTTCTGGCGATGTTTTTACCTGTAGTTTGTGCATGATATTTTTTCGGTGCGTTTTTACAGTATGCTCGCTGATATAAAGGATATTGGATATTGCTTTAGTATTCATTCCGTCGGCAACGTATTTTATGATTTCCTTTTCACGTTCAGAAAGCTCCTGCATGTTGTTCTTATTTAGATTTTTGTTTCGGAAATAATTAAACAATTGCTCGTTGATTTTACTGTGAAAATAATTCTTGCGTTGACTGGTATCAATAATGCCCTGTATGAGTTCGGCTTTTGAAGCATCTTTAAGAATATAACCGAGAGCTCCTTTTCAAGCGCACTCTTGATTTGCTTCATGGATTGGTGCATAGTCAGCATTAATATTGGCACGTCATACCCCTTGTTTTTTAGTAATTCCATACAGAGTATTCCGTCCAATATTGGCATATCAATATCCATAAGAATAACGTCGATTGCTACAGTATCCAAGATAGATGGAATGGCATTTCCGTTTTTTGTATGTTCTACTATTTCAATACCATCTTCTGGTTTGAACATCGATTTTACACCTTCAGCAAACAGGTGGTGATCCTCTACTATTAATACTTTTATCATAATCTGCAATTATTTAATTAGGTGATATTAAAAAGGCAAATCAATATTTACAGTAGTTCCGCTTGCCGGATTGCTGTCGAATTTAATACTGCCGTTTAAATCAGATATTATTTCTTTAAGAGTTTTGAGACCCATTCCAGAAACGTCTTTTGATTTTTCGGTTGTACTAAACCCTTTTCCATTGTCTTGTACAATTATATTAATCAGGCTTTCATCATCGAAACAAGTCAGTAATATGGATAGTTTTGTGGCTGATGCGTGTTTCAGTACATTGTTTACGAGTTCTTGTACGATGCGGTATACAATTATTTCATTTTCTGAGCTCATTTGCTCCTGACACATCGCTGCTGTAAACTCAACTTCAATGCCGTTGGCTTGTTGTAAATGTGATGTCAGTTCTTTTAAGGCCGGTACAAGTCCGAAATTATCCGATATTCCCATATTGAGTTCATGTGACAAGTTTCGAATATCAGTGCAAGCCTGATCTACTAATATTGTCAGTGTATGGTGGTTGGAAATAGTATTTTCATCGATTGCATTTAAGTTCACTTTTATGGTGGCCATCAGGCTTCCAAAATGGTTATGCAGCTCCCGTGCGATGCGTTTTCTCTCATTTTCCTGTCCCTGCACCATAGATTGAAGCGTTTTAGTTTCCTGTGTGGTTAGCAGTTTTTTGATTTTTTCATCATGCTGGTTGCGTTCATTATGGACCATGAGCCGAGTGTTTTTAAACCGTTGCCGAAAATACAACAATAATAATATGGCAAAAAGCAACAGAAAAACAGTAACGATACTATAAATCCGGTTGCTTAGTTGCCTTTTTTCTAACAATGCGATTTCTTTTTCCTTTTGGCTTACTTCAAAATCTGTACGAAGGTTGGCAAGTTGTTTTGTTGCTTCGGTATTTTCTATACTGTCTTTGTAAGCTATATATTGTGATTGATAAGTGAATGCTTTTGGATAGTCTTTCACTACCTCATATAATTCTGATAAAAGTAGAGTGGCATCCCTGATTTGCTCTTTCAGGTCAAGGTCTTTTGCCATCTTGAGTGCTGTGAGAGTATGATTGATCGCTTTTTCGGTTTGTCTCTGTTCAGAATAAATCCGTCCCAGCTGGTTGTGATAATCTGCCATGCCAAATGTATCGCCAAGGGCATCAAGCATTTTAATAGCTCTAAGAAGATCTTGTTCGGCAATAACATATTTTCCCTGTTTCCAGTAAACTAGTGCGCGATTCCCAATGGTATATGCCTTTCCAATTTTAAGATCAATGTCATCAAAAATGGGTGCTGCTTCGTTATAAAGTGATAAGGCAGAATCGAGTTCATTCAGCCTGTAATAACTAAATCCCGTATTGAGTAGATTGATAGCTAATTGTTCTTTATTGCCGTGCAGACGTATGATGGCAATGGCTTTCTTGTTATAGACAATTGTATTTTTGAAATCATTATTTGACATGTACGTATTGGCAATTTCCAAGTAATCACTCGTTAGTAGTTTGTCATTTTTATATTCGATAGCAAGATCAGCACTTTTAAAAAGATTTTTTAAAGCCAATTTTAAATTGCCTTTTAACCTGTATGCTACACCTTTAGATTGATAGGCTTCGATTATATAAGTGAACTGCTTATTATTCGAAGCCATTGCTAACAATTTATTGGCGAATAACAATACTTCGTCAGGTGAGGAGGAATGCGCAGCTATCTTAGCGTAAATCTCCATTTTGGACTGTGACGAAAGTGTATCATTTTTGCATGGGACCCTTATATCTATGTAAAATAAGGTATAAGGCTCCAAATCAAAGTAATTATTATAGAAAAAAATCAATTAGTGCGAGCCAATTTCAGAATGAGACATAACAAAAAAAGAGGCTGCTCCATAAATCAAGAAGCAGCCTCTTATGTTTTGTAAAGATAACTTTAATTCAACTTTTAATATAAATAATTAAGAGCTATAATATCATTAGAATTGAATGCTCCAGTTTCGTTTGAACCAAAACAAGCTCTCATATATGAAGTTGAATCATATCCAGAAGGGGTTCCTGGGATTAGAATTGCTCCAACACCAGCTGTTCCTTCGTTTGAATTTTGTCCACAACTTTGACGGCTAAACCAGTCAGTATGACGTAAACCAATACAGTGACCTATTTCGTGTGCAGCTACGTGTGCATTTACACCAGTAGAATAAGTATCTAATCCAGAATATAATGTAACTGAACTATATGGTGCTCCTCCCGAAGGGAATCCAGCTACACCTCCAGCAGATCCAACTTGTCTTCTTACAACAATGTTTGCACCTGCAGTGCTTGAACTAAAGGTTAGAGTAAATTTAATAGTCAATCCTAAATTGTTGTATCTATTTACTGCTGCTTGTAATCCAGCACGCATATTTGTAGACAGAGCTGTTGTGCCAGTTCCTGATAGTCCAACAATTTTAATAGTTTGTGGAGATACTAAATTGGTAGTGCGGTATTGTTCTGTTGTAATACCTCCGTGAAGATCCATTTTATTTAATTGATCTTCTGTCATGACAATACATCCTTCAATCAAGAATGCATCTTCAGTGGTCCCATCTAGCTTAGTATTTTTAATCACTTTAACATCTGTGCTATTTAGTGAAAGTGATCTAAGTTTAGTTAACACTTCCGGCGTTACTTTTAGAGCTTCTTCGTTTGATTGATTCAACTCATCTTCTTTGTTGCATGATAATAGCGTCAGTGCTATGAATGACAAGGCTAAAATTGATTTAATTTTCTTCATTTAATAGTTTTTTGGGGTTAGTTTTAATAGGTTGATTTATAAGGGCTTTACAAAACATTAGTACTATTTGTTACCAAATTTATATAATTTTAACCAAAAAAATACTTACAAAAATAGTGATTTAACAAAATTAACAGTTTTTGTTAAATTATTTTATATTTATTTTTAGTAATAATTATCTGATTATCATTGTGAGCCCAGTAAAATCAATAATTGAGTAAAAACCAGTGTGTTATGAAAAATTATATCGTATACTATTTTAAATTTTCTATTTTGTTTAGTAAGTTTTAAAAATGATTTTGAAATTCTTAGTTACATAATAAAATACAAACAGGGTTATAAAAAGGGAATAGTCCTCTTGCAGACTTTGAGGTTTCAGGATGAAATAAAAACGCATAAAATTATTACAAATAATTTAATAACTTTGACTTAACGAGAAGGGATAAATATTTAAAATAGAAATCATTATGAATGAATTTTATCTTTTTATTTATCTAAATTAAGAAGTGATAAACAGTTACAATTGTCAAATTTTTGTCTAACATTGATAAAAACAGTTAGAATTGCCCCTAATAACTACAGTAAATGAAGACACAAATTACTTTTCTCTTTTTTATGATAACGACTATCAGTCTCTCTCAAAGTTCTGAAAAATGGAAGCAATACATAAAAGAAGAAAACGAAAGAAAAGTTGAGAAATACTATTTTACTACTTTAGAAAATGCACATTATAACAAATACAAGATTGTAAAAAAACTTGATAATGCTTTTTGTATTGTTGAAAGCGAAAGTTTAGGATCTAACGAGTCCCTAAAAAAAGTAGTCCCTGTTAATAATTTATGGAAATTACCACCAAATTTTTCGAATCATAGGGAAGACAAGCAGTATATTTTAGCAACAGATAGTATCGAATCGTTAATTGCTGACTTGAAATCAATGAATATTTTTGATATACAAATACTAGATAACAATCTTGTAATTGTAAAAAGTGATTCCAAAAAAATTATGGATGAGATTATAGCATTGAGCAGTGTATCTTCTATTTCGCAAGAATCGTTACAACCAAAAGGAGAGTCTAAAATAATTGATCAAAATTTCAGTATTAATCATATAAATAAGGTCAATGCTAATTTCCCTCTTTTAAATGGCGAAAATCAAATTGTATCCATCAAAGACGACCTTTTTGATCTAAATGATATTGATTTATTAAATAAGCATATTCCTTCTTCAACACAATCGGCTACAGTATCAAGTCACGCAACAGCTATGGCAACTATCGTTTCTGGATTAGGAAATAGTTCTGCCCTAGGAAAAGGAGTAGTTCAAAAGGCTAAGATACAATCGTCTGATTTTAAGAATATCTATCCTGATGAAGTAGCGACTTTACAAGGTGCTACCATTCAAAATCATTCCTACGGAACAGAGATTGAGAATTTTTATGGCTCGCTCGCAAATGCTTATGATTCGCAACTATTCTCAAATACTGATTTGACTCATTGTTTTTCTTCTGGTAATATAGGACTTGTGGGGTATAAATCTATTACTGGTAATTTTAAGCAATCCAAAAATAGTATTGTATTGGGGTGTATCGACCAAAACGAAGTAATTATGCCATTTTCCTCAAAAGGTCCAGCTTATGATGGTCGAATAAAACCTGAGCTAGTAGCTTTTAGCACGCAAGGGACTTCAAATTCTACTGCATTAGCTACAGGAATTATTACTCTTATGAAGCAACATTATAAGACTATAAACAATACCTCTTTGACTAATGCCTCAACAAAAGCAATTTTAATTAATAGTGCAAAAGATTTGGGAAACATTGGCCCAGATTTCACTTATGGCTATGGTAATATCAATGCCGATAAATGCCTAAAAACAATCAGTGAAAATAGAATTATATCGGGTAATCTAATATCAGGCAAGACAAATTCACATGAGATTACACTTCCAGCAAATGCAAAAAACTTAAAAATCACATTAGTTTGGAACGATTTACCAGCTGCAATCAATAGTAATATAGGTTTGATAAACGATTTAGACATAGAAGTCATTTCGGATAACAATACTGCTTTTTTGCCATGGATTCTTAATCCTGATGCTCCTCAAGACCAAGCTACAAGAGGAAAAGACAAGCTTAATAATATAGAACAGGTGACTATTGAAAATCCCACATCAGGATCCTATAATATCACTGTTATTGGTACATACATCTCAAATGCATCTCAGGATTACAGCATTGCTTATGAATACGAAATAGGAAGTCAATTTGAATGGAATTATCCTGTAAGTAATGATAATTTTCCATACGATGGTAAAACGATTTCTCCTTTCAAATGGAATTCTTCATTTTCGGGAAGCGTTGGGCAATTGTCTATTAGTTACAATAATGGACAGACTTGGGAAATTATAGCAAGTGGTATAAATTTAGATAGCGAACAATTTACTTATACCCCTACAGAGCAAAAATTCTCAAAAGCTAAATTAAAAATGACCATTGATGCTATTGATTATATCTCTGATAGCTTTACGATTTCTTATGATTTAAATATCAGAACTAGTTTGGTTTGTGATGGCACAACAGAAATTAATTGGGATAAGCCTACTGATGTTGCTTCATTTAATATTTATCAATTGACAGGGGATCATTTAGAATTTAAAGAACAAATAACAAACGCTAATTATACCTATACTGATGGAAAAATTCACACTGTTATTCCTGTATTTGACGATAGTGAAGGAATAAAAAGTGAGTCTACATTGCAGTATGATCAAAATTCAAATTGTTATTTCGAATTGACTCAGGCAGAAGTTTATGAGGAGAATAAAGTAAAAGTCAGTGCTAGTCTTTTTAGCTTGTATAATATCAAAAGAATAGAGCTAGTAAAAATAGTTAATACTACCGAAAGCGTTATTAGTGCAATAAATGATATCAATTCAAAAGAATTCTCTTTTTTAGATGCTAGCCCAATAAAAGGCAGTAATAAATATAAAATCAATATAATTTTAGAAAACAATAATGTAGTGAGTTCTCTGATTGTGGATGCTAATTATTTAGGTAATGATTTATTCTTTGTTCACCCCACCTTATTAAGTAAAAATGAAGAATTAAATATTGAAGCCAAAAACGAAGAAAACGCTATTTTTTATTTGTACAGTATTAGTGGGCAAAACACGATTACTTCTCCATTACTTTCTAAAATCAATACTATCAACCTCAACAATATTGCCTCAGGAATTTATATTTATAAAATAATAACAAGCTTAGGTGGAGAGCAAATAGGGAAAATTGCAGTTTTCTAAAACCTAAGAATTGTCATTTTGGGTTTTTGTTTATTATGTTAAAATCAGGTAGTATTACCTAGTGTCATCTTTTTCTTATTTTTTATATTGCAGTGAACAAATCTATAACCTACACTATATGAAAAACGAATTATCAAAGAAAGCTGCTATTGATTGCGATGCCAATCCAGCTTTATCTCTCAAGAAAATGTTTGTCGATACGACTATGGGAAATCGTATCATTGCTGGACAATGCCCTGTACGTAGAGGTGTGTTTTTAAAACCTCATGGTGTTGCCAAGGCAGATTTTATCATAATGCCGGGATTAGCAGCAGAGTACAAAGTTGGAATCTTTGCTCATGATCATTTTGAAGCTTGGGTACGTTTTTCAAGCGATACTGTTCCTCATGCCCCCGACATGCAAACTACAGTGGGAATAGGAATCAAACTATTTGGGGTGGCAGGTAAAAAGTTATTGGAATCCAGTGAAAATGCTACTACTGCCGACTTTATTCTACAAAATATGAATGTGTTTTTTGTAGATAATGCTACCGAAATGTGCAAGTTTACTAAGGCTGGAGTAGTCGATCACGATTATAATCTGTATTTAAAAGACCATCCGGAAACTGACCGTATTTTGAATGAAATGCAAAAAGATGTTTCTAGCTGTTTAACGACACCTTACTGGAGTGGACTTCCTTATTCTTTTGGAGAAAATCGTTTTGTAAAATACAAATTAGAACCAATTGGTCCACCGTTTAGTGCACCTCCATCTCAAAATTCAGCAGATTATCTACAAGCAGATATTCAAGCCCGTTTGAATATGGGTGAAGCACAATTTAAATTTATGGTTCAGTTTAGTAAAGATTCTGTAACAATGCCATTGGATAAAGCTATGACTCCTTGGGATGAGGAGGAATCAGTTCCAGTTCATATTGCGACACTGGTTATTCATAAACAAGATATTACGAATCAAGGACAAGCACAATATGGAGAGAATCTTTCTTTTAATCCTTGGCGTACTTTAGAAGAGCACAAACCACAAGGTACTATTAGTGATGCTCGCAAAATTGTATATGAGGCAGGAGCAGCGTTAAGACGTTTTAAAAACGGTGTTCCAGCTGTAGAACCAATTGTACCAAGACAATTAAATAACCAATAAGCTAGCATCATGGATACTAAAATTATAAAAAAAGTAGCTATTTATCCAGCAATCGGAATAGCTAGAATTGGAAATTCACCTGAATATTATCTGGCTTCTGATTTACCGGGCGTAGCGCCAGTTGCAGAAGGTGGTTTTAAAGACGGTGACAATTTGTTTAAAAAACAAGTGCCTTTATTCCGTATTTATGCGTTGGATGAAGAAGACAATCCACTTTATGAAATTAATTTAGATACTGAACCTAATGTCACCATTCAATGGAATGTGCATGTGGCCAATAGAAAAGCGGCATGGTATCAGTTTAATAACGCTTTGGATTTAGGAAAATATAGTATTCCGAGTTTGAAGCGTAATGGAGGTATTACAGGTACAGAAAGAGATCAACTTGTTATTGATCCAGGACCTAGAATAATTAGTGGTAAGAATATATCTGGAAAAGAATATCAGTTGGATACTGGGAAATTCTTTGATAAGGAAGTTTCTTTAGGGGAGTTGAAAACAGATGACAAAGGACGCTTGTTATTTTTTGGTGGGGACGGAAATAGTGAATCCCGACTTAATATTCGTGCCATAACTTTTGCGAATAATGATGACTGGCATGATGATACATCAGATGGTGTTGTAAGAGCCAAGGTAACTATTGGTGGACAAACATTTGATGCCAAGCCTGCTGTTGTTGCTTGTACACCTCCAAATTTTGGACAGGGATTATTCCCAGTGGTAAGTATGTTGGATGTGGTTCAAGATTTGTATTTAAAGGAAGGCTGGATAACATCAAAAGAAACAGTAAATTTCTATGAAGATATCTATCCTATATTATCCCGAATGAGCACTACGCAATGGGTTAATGAAGGTTTCTTTATATTGTTTGGGACTGATTCTCCAAGTGATTTTAATAACCCTGAGTTCATCAAGCAGCTTGAAAATCCAGATGTTCAATTTGAATCAGAGAGAAAACGAGTATTTGAATGGTTTAGAGATCATCAATCTACTGAATATGAACCTACCAAGTTGCCTCCTCATTATGGTGATTTATTTGGTGATTATGAAGATTTGCCAGCTGTTGATTTATCAGTAACTGCTACTCAATATGAAATGCTACGTCTATGGTCTGAAGGTAAATTTATTACTGGAGCACCAAAAGTAGTTGTTCCTTTTGAAGAATTATCAGTAAGCGAACAGATTGATGCCTTATCAAAAGCCCCTTTAGAAGAATGTTTAGGAGGTCCTTTTCATCCCGGAATTGAGATTACATGGCCTTTCCGACACCTTATGATGTGGGAAGAGCCTTTTCGTTTGAAAGTGCTATCTGAAAATGAAAAAGTCAGAGATGATTATGGAGGTATCATTACTCCCGAAATTGCCTTGTCAGTAAACGGACCATTGGACGGAACAGGACCTGGATCGCTTACACGTTGGTTAGGTGTGCCTTGGCAAACGGATGAAGCCAGTTGTATGTCGGGTTATGATGTTACTCTCTATTTGCCATTGCCTTCATTCTGGTCGGTTAGGGTTCCAAATACTGTATTATCAACAGATAGTTATAACCGATTAAAAGCAACGACTACAAACGAAGGGCAGAAGTTGAAACATTTCTCCTATCGTGTGGATTGGATGCGTGATTTTACTTCAAATTATGTACCTCGTATTAATAATATGGTTGCCAAATGGCATCAGTTGGGTATTATTACCAAACAGGAACTTGATGCTCAATCGAAATTTTTGCCTGATACTTTATGGGTAGAAACTGATAGGGAAGGACCTAAAGGAATTGATCCTACTTTGGAACAGGTAAGACATGCCGAAAGAGAAAGCACTGAAGGGGCTAAATTATTAAGAGCAGTTCCGCGTGAGAGTCATCCATTAAAACGACACGAATTATAGCAACTTCAATTTCTATACCCGTAGTGATTATTGGTGGAGGTCCGGCTGGTCTGGCAACTGCAATAACATTACGTAAACATAATATCCCATGTGTTGTAATAAACAATCATATGGAAAGTACCGTTAAACTTGGGGAATCATTGGCTCCAAGTGCCAATACCGTCTTCCGAAAATTAAGTTTGGGAGATGTGTTGGCTTCTGAGCACCATAGCTTATATGTAGGCAATAACGTTGTGTGGGGCGATTCATCGCTCCGCCAGCGTTATTTTTTTAATGAACCTTACGGCGACGGAAGGCATTTGAATCGTACGCTTTTTGAAAAACAGCTTCAGGATGTTGCTATCGAAAGAGGTGTAGTTTTATTAGAAAACCACCGACTTACCAACATTATAGAAGAAGACAATAAAATTATCGTAAGTTGTTCTGATTCTGATAATAGTACAAAAATAATTACTGCCGATTTTATAGCCGATTGTAGTGGCAGAGCTTCAATAGTGGCTAAAAAAATGGGAATTAAGAAGCAGACCATCGATAATCTGGCTTCCTATTATTTTATTACAGAGCAATCAGGGGAATCTTTAAAGGGAATGACCTTTATAGAGGCAGTAGAAGACGGATGGTGGTATGCCGCTCCGCTAGCTAATAATAAGGTAATTGTCAATTTTATGTCGGATAGCGATTTACATACTACAAAGTCAGTTTTGCTAAAAGATTGGTTGTTCAATAAAGTAGCTACAACCCAGTATCTTAAAAATTATTTTCCTTCAAAAATTTCTTCAACAACCGAAGTACGCATTAAAACCGCCACAACTTCTTTATTAGAAAAACCAGGTGGTAAGCAATGGATTGCTGTAGGTGATGCATTATGTACTTACGACCCATTAACTTCTTTTGGAATTACAAATGCACTGGTAAGTGGTCATAATGCTGCCAATGCAATCTCGGATTCTTTAAATGGTAATACGGATTCATTGTCTGAATATATTACTTCTCAAATGGCTTTGTTTAATAAATCAGTTGCATTATTACAAAACCAATATCAATCGGAACAACGCTGGCACAAACATCCTTTTTGGGAAAGACGACAGTTGTAATTAATGATATATGGTTTGATATATGGTATAAGTATTTGGTCTGTAAGTAATTACTGAAGTAGTTTTACTTGTTTTTAAAAACAGGTAAAAACACTCATAATCAGTATGTTATATTTGTTTAATTTAGATGCCCTGTAAAACTAACTATAAAATAGTTTTATTATGAAACAACAGGTCGCATCCGAAAAACCTTAAACGAGTAGGAAATCCCCAAATACTTTTTATTATGTCACAATCAACATTTACTTGGTCCTTAGAGGCTTATGAGTCTCGTGGAAATTTATGGCTACGATGGAGTACCAATTCACCGTTTAGAGCACAACAAGGGCAAATTCACGTATATAATGCGGGTTTCCCTTCAGATCCTACAAAAGAAACTAAAGCTTGGTCTTGGGATAACGAACACAACCAAAACTGGGATTCAGGACAAAAATGGGGCACAGGATGGAATTGTGCTTACATTGCTGAAAGAAGCCCAAATGGACCTTATACTTATTTCATTCAATTGACAACTACAAGTGCTATGGGACCTAATGTTCTTAAAGTACAAGAAACTGTTACGGAGCAGTAAGACAACTATATTGATTAGAATAGCTTATATAAAGATTTCTTTATATAAGCTATTTTTGTATAAATAAGATTAAGCAAAAGAAATAGACAAATAGTATTTATGGTTTGTTTTTCATTATAATTTCTCTCACTCCTCCTTTTGTCAAAATTATAGAATCGTAAATACCTGATTTATTTTGTATAAATTCTACAGTTCTGTCGTTATTGTCAGCTCTAAAAAACTTTGTTTTTGATTCAGGTAAGAGTTCCATTTCTGAGTTGTTATAATATAGCTTTTCTCCATTTTTGATTATTTCAACTTCCCCATACTTGCCTATATATTTATCATATTGCGTAATGTCAGCTTTAATTTGATGGTGTTTGTACGGAAGTTCTACTTCTTTTTGTAAAGCAATTGCAGATAATGCATAACCGATGATATGTGACGGAGATTCATTATTAGAAAGTACGGCAACAAAAATCTTGTCATCAGTAAATCGGTTAAAGGAAGTCATTGTTCCAAAGAAACCACCATCATGTGCAATAAGTTGATGACCATGATTATAAAATGGATTAACCATAAATCCATAACCGTAACTTTGGTTGTTATAAGAAGTAAACATTTTCTTTTTCATTTCTGAAGATAAGATAGTTGTTCCATAAAGCGCTTGGTCCCATAGTGCCAAATCCTCAACGGTAGAATAAACGCCATCATGTCCAAGGTTAAATTGCCAATTGATATATGGATTATGAACATATCCGTTTTCGGTTATATGATAAACTTTTGCTTTCTTTGGGATTATCGAATCATTATTACTGACTCCTGTATTCTTCATTCCTACTTTTTCAAATATGTTTTTCTTTAAATAAACGGCATATTTTTCACCTGATGCTTTTTCAATAATCTTTCCCAATAGATAATATCCAACATTGCTATACTCACTTTTGGTTCCTGGTGCAAACTCATAAGGTATTTTCTTTATTTCATTATATGCCGAATCAGTCGAAATGGTAGTTAATGCCAATTCTTTAAAACCTAAGGCAAGTCCTGAAGAATGAGATAAAAGCATGTGAATGGTAACAATATCGGCTTTGGGATAATCTGGAAAAAATTTACTTAGTTTATCATCAAGGGATAGTTTTCCTTGTTCTACTAATTGAAGAATAGCCGTTGCTGTAAATTGTTTTGTTACCGATGCCAACTGAAACTTGGTATCTACAGTGTTTTTAATATTCCATTCGTAATCAGCCAATCCGTAAGCCTTTTTTAATAAAACCGAACCGTTTTTTGTGACTATAACCGTTCCGCTAAAATTATTGATATCAACTTGTGCTTGCATGTATTTTGCAAGATTGGTTGCTATGTCTTTTTGTCCAAAAAATAGTGTTGGAATAAGAAGGAATATTAATAATACTCCTGATCTAGTTGTTTGATATATTTTTTCCATTTTAGTTTTTGCAGTTTGAAATTATTTTGCTTAGCATTTTATCTAGTAATTCAATTTCATCTTCAGACAATCCTTCAAGAGCAATTTGTCTGTTTTTGTTTATCACGGGAGTTAATAATTCAATTGTTTTTTTTCCTTTTTCTGTAATTTCAAGGTTGAATTTTCGTCTGTCTAATTCGTTTATTGTTCTTGTTAGATACTCCTTTTTTACCATTAACTCTATAATTCTAGTAATCGAAGTATTGTCTTTAAAGATTAATTCGGCTATTTCCTTTTGAGAATAATCAGAATTTTTATTAATCATAATTAGTAACAAACATTGATCGACTGTTATATCACTTACGATTTTTTTTATGTTTTTCTGTGAAATCTTTCTATACTCTTTTATTGTCTGCTCAACTGTATAGAGAACAGTTCCTGTTGGATTGTTTTTTTTCATGTTAAATTGATTGTGATGATTATAATTGATACAAATATAGTTGTTGTGTCAATTAAATAAAAATAAATTTTCAATTTTATAAAAAAAGTATTTCTTTCAAGCTTTTAAACTTTCTGATGTGATTTAATAAGAGTGATACAAATGAGGGTGTTGTTTTTAATAGTAACACAGATTTGTTGTCAGTTCCTGATGAGGTAAGGGTAGTGAACTGATGAAGTAAATAGCTCCTTGTTTTAATTATGTTTTAGGGTTTTGAATCTCGTTTTTTGGAATTACTTAATTGTAATTCTTTTCTTTTTTAGGATATTGAGATAGGGTTTTCGGGCGGGGTCTTTTTCCCAATCGATAATTAAATCTTCGAGTATCTGGCGGTCAATGTCTTTTGTTATTTCTTCTACAAAGGCGATAACTCTTTTCTCAAAGTTTTTTTCTTGATTTTTTGAGTATGTTTTTTGCACATCTTCAAAAGTGATTTTCTTGCTATTTAAGGCATTTTTTTCTTTCAAGTACTTCTGTTCTCTCAAATCGGCTTTTAGGTCTAAATAGGCAGGATACCATGTTCCGTAGATTAAATTAGAATCGACTCCTTTCATTGTACTGCCAAACTTCCCGGTGCGTGCCATTTTAAAAAAGACTATAATATCTTCGAGGCTTTCGTATTTAAAGTTTTCGAGAGTATCTACGGTTAGAATTTCGATTTGGTCGTTGGATAATTTGGTGCTAAAACCAAATGAATTAATGAATCGGTTTACGAGTACATTTACTACGCTAAAGCCGATGGTTCCGTTTTGGTTTTTAAAAACAGTTCTTATGTTTGGTTTAGAAAGGGTCTGTTCTACGGAAAGGTTCATTTCGATAAGTGCCATTTGCGCATTTCCAGAAATAATAGACTTACTTAAATTTAAAGTCTCTTCCAACCTCGCTGTCCATTGCGGCGGTAAAGATTTGTTCGTTTGATTTATTAGTTCCATTTTCGGTGTTTTTATACTTTCCTTCGATAATTTTTATAAAGTTTGCAGGTTTTAAAATCCAATCAAAATCGGCTGTCCAGCCGCGTTCATTTTCGCCGTTTAAGAATCGGCTTTGCGCTACCTTCTGGAATGCATCACCTAGACCTGCAAGACCAGATTCTGAAATTCGGTTTTTAATGGCTGATTTTCGCTGAAGCGTTAGTTTTTGAACAACTGGCAGTTTGTTACAGACGGAATTGAAGATTGAAATTATTTTTTCGAAATCAATTTTTTCTGATTCTTTGATTATAATTTCATTTTTTGGTGCAATTACGAGTTCTTTTGTGTTTTCTTCTCGGGTGTTATTTTCATCTCGTGGCATTGGTTTGTAAATCAAGAAATCTTCTTGGATTGTTAAAACTCCCTCGGCAACCAACTCTATTAGAGGAGTTTCTATTTCATGCAAATCAAAAGCTGTTAATTTGGCAATTTGTAAAGCAAAATTTGTTGTTTGGTTGTTGCTTTGCTTGAACTTTTGTTTGAGAATGAGTTTATTTGAGCTCATTTCTTTTTGGATGATGCACAGGATTGAAATTAAAACTCCGTGTGCCGCTGGTGAGCACATTTTTAATTGTGTATTGTTCATCCAATCATCAATATATAGCAGAAAATAGGGTTGAGTTGCTGAGGTCATTTTGGTTTTATTTTATAGGTTTCTTGACACGAATTCTTGTTTATTCCAAGCGGGTAAAGACATTTGTATTAAGCCTAAGTTATTTTCTTGCGATAAAATTTCGTATCCTTTTACAGATTGTTTTTCGATTATTTCTTTGGCGTTATTGAGTGCTAGTTGGTATTTGCGTTTTCCTGTTTCGATATCTTCGGCTGACCAAACGAATATCGCTATTGCAAATGGTGCAACGGTTTGTAACATTACCATTATTGTGGTATTAAAATCACGTCCTGTTGCATTTGAAACAATTTCTTGGCACATTGCTTCGTGTAGATCGTAATGCAATCTTGAGGCTTGATTGTAAAAGGCTTGGATGTCTTCGATTGCTGAACTTTTGACTGATATAATAGCATCTACACCAATGTTTTCTTTAAATTGAATGGCATCGGGTCTTACCTTTAGTTTTAAACCTGTTTTTGTATCATTATAATAAACAGATGTTTCTCTTTTGGAGTGGAGTATAAGTCTTCTTAAGATTCCGTTTCCGTATTGGTCGTAATGTTTTTTTAGGATTTTGATTTTAGCCATATTCTCCTCAGTAACGGGTTCTACATCCGAACAGTTTTTTAGAATTTTGATGTAAGCTCGTTTTCCATCTATTTTGTCTAAACTCAAGCCCAATGTTTCTGCAACGGTTCTTTGGCAATATTCCAAAACAAAATCAAATGGTGTTTCTTGTAGTTTGATTACGCCATATCCTCTTTCGGTGATTAATTGCTCCCAGAATTCGATTGCTTTTGTAACTCCTTCATTAGTATTTAGGGGGATACTTGGTTCGATTATAACTCGGCTAAATTTTGTTGGTTCTAAAATAGCTTGATGTAGAAACGTGCTTAGATTAAAGTGGTCGGCAGTTTCGGTTAGTTTTTTTAGTTCTTCTTTGTCTTCGCTTTTTGCATATTCAAAATGCAATGGCGTTTTTAAAGCTGATTTTAGCATTGAAGGGCTCAAAGCATCGTTTTTTAAGTACTTTTCTTTTTCGTCCTGGATTACTAATCCATTGTTATTTAATGTTTCGGTATAAATATGCTTTGGTTTTACTTCAGATTTGATGAATTCAGCAATAAACTGAGCTGTTGGATATTCGCTTAATGGTCGAGTAAAGTCGATTGAATTGGTTTGGATTTCTTTTTCGATTGCCATAGTTGGGTTTAAATTTGTCATAATATCTTTTTTGGGATGATATAGTTTAGTTATTTGTTTTTTGATAACTTTTAATTGTTTCTTCGGAGCACATTCTTTCGGATTTCTTGATTATGTGTCCGGCAGTGTTTTTTCTTTCTGGAAGCGCATTGCCTTTTTCGTCAACGAGTTCTAGTGTGTGCATTCCAGATCTTCGAACTGTTTTGACTCTTAGTAGTAATCCTGTGGTGGTTTTGTATGTTTGGTTTTTTTCTATTGCCATAATTTTTTCACTTACATTAAATATGCTATTCCAGCTCCTGCTGCTAGACCAATCCAAAATGCAATCAGTATGCTAATGATGTAAAAATGAAAGGCTTTGTTTGGTTTTTCTTGCTCTAAATGTTTCATTGTTATTTGATTTTTTTTTAGTGCCATTTGCATGCATATGGGATGATGTTGGTATATATTCTTTGTTTTAATTAGCCAGTCTTTAAAGAATAGCCTCCTTATCTCGGTTTCTATGTTTAGAATTTTTGGGTCGGTTGTGGTTTCAAATCGAAACGGAATCTTTTCGGTGGATAGAAATTCTTTTAAGGAATGTGCTAATAATTTTTTATTTGTAGTGATAAGACTGAAAAACGGAACTTTATCATTGTTATAAACCTTAAAAATGGTACTGTTTGTTTTTTTATCCTTTTTTGAAAATGTTATAAATAGATAATCAGGTTTGTTTAGTGCCATTTTTTTGCTTGTATCAAAAACGGTTCGTATCTGTGCATCTATATTCATGATCAAAAAGGATTTTGGGTTACAAATAGTAAATCATTTTTTATCTCATTGGCGTTGCTTATTTGTAATTTGAAGGCCAAATCGGAGATTGTAAAGCAGGTTTCGTAATCACTTTCTTTTTTGTCAAAAAGTATTCGGAGTGCAGTTGCCAGAATATTTTTTTCTTTGGTGGTTAATGCATCCATGATTCGTAATTTTTGATTTGTAAAGTGATACTTTGACGGACTATAATTTTTGGTTGTTGGTTAAGAAGTTGTATTCTCTCCTTTTCTGTCGGAATTAATTCGCTATGCAAATCATTTATTCTCGATTTTACTTTGGCCAATCGTAGTTTCATGCAGTCATTCATTGCAGTATTTCCTTCTCTATAGTAGTAAACTGAAAGCTTTAAGCAAGTATTTCTTAATTTTTCATGTGCAGAAATGTTTTTTTTGATGCTTTGTATTTTCTCTGAAATTTCTTCTAACTTTGCCATTCTATTTGGAATTAATGCCCCTTGTCCGGGCGTTATAAAAAATTGGATTTAAGACCGCTCATTCCCGTGAGCGGTTTTTTTTTATTGGTCTTTTTTTTACTTTTTTAGTGTTTAATTGTTTGATTTTTAATATGTTGTTTGTTTTGTTTGGGTTTTGGCTACTCGAAGATTTCGTTTTCTTTTAGCCCTGTAAATTTTGTTATTGCTTCAATAGATTTTGTTTTGGTTAGGTTGTCGTGATTCTTATTTATCCATCTTCTCATGGTTAAATAGGACTTACCTAACTCTAATGCTATTTGCATTTTAACCTCATCGGTTCCAAGTTTTTCTTTAGCTACTTTTGTTAGTTCCATTTTAATTGCCTACTTTTGATTAGTTATTTTTGTACAGTGCAAATATAAAGTAAAACGAAAGTAAAACGCAAGTAATTTGATTAAAATTAGCGCAAGTTACTTTTATTTATAACGATTATAAATAATTAAGAGAAATGGATACAGTTGGGTCAAGATTAAAAACCCTTATCAGAAATAAAGGTATAACGCCTTATGAGCTCTCTGAGAATACGGGTATTTCGCAATCGACTTTAAGTAGAATTATAAATAAGGACTCTAAGCCTAATATTAAAAACCGTAAAATACTTGCAGATTATTTTAATGTTCCAGGAAATTACTTTTTGCCCGAAAGTGAGCAGGAAGTTGTGATGGAAGAAGAAGAATATCTTGAGAATAAAAACGGTAACAGATTTAAAGAATTAGAGAACGGAAAATTTATTATGACTGTACCCTTAGTACCTGTAAAGGCTTATGCTACTTATATAAGTGAATGTTGTGAAGGTGATTTTGTGGATGGGTTTAATGATGTGAATTTTTATGTAGATCAATATGCGAGAGGTAATTATGTCGCTTTTGAAATAAAAGGGGATAGTATGGATAATGGTGGATTGTATGATAATCCAGAAGGATCTATTACACTTTGCAGAGAATTAAATCGTCAGCACTGGAAAGATGGATTTAGAGGTTCTCAATACGGTTGGATAATTGTGCATAAGGATACAATTGTTTGCAAAGATATTATTGCTCAGGATTTAGAAAATGGAACGATAACATGTCATTCTAGAAATCAAAGCCCAGAATATCAGGATTTTACTATCGAATTGAATGACGTGAAGCAGATCTTTAAAGTTATAAAAAGAACTTTCTAATATCCTCAATAAAACAATATTTCCAATTAATAAAACACTAAAAAAGGTTTAAAGGTATTTAAAACAAGCTAGTTACAAGAATAGAGCGTTCTTTTGAATAAAAAACAAAATTTCCTTATTATTCTTTTCATTTGATTCTTTGATGACTGCTTGTCTTGTTTAGGATTATATAAATATAAAAAGGCATAAAAGCCGTAAATAAAGCTCATACGAGTTTATTTACGGCTTTTTTTATGGAATAAAGTCAGTTGTAATTCAGTTTTTATTTTCTTGTTTTCTGGGTTGGGTATGCATTTGGGTATTCAAAAGAGTGTTTTTTAAGATTGTTTCATGGGGTTATAATGGCTCTTTTGGGGAGTTTTTTGCTTAAAATGATTCAACTCAAGCTAGTTAATAGCTTCTTTAAAAATTCATTTTATTTGTTTAATAGGTTGATTTTTAGATTGTTGATTGGTTGTTTTCTTCAGGTATTATCAAAAGTTGTGTTCTATTCTTCTTATTTATGGCTTGTGATGTTCTTTACAGTCTTAGGAGTCTTGTAGAGTTTAAATTATGATTCTCTCGTTTATAGCCTGTTTTACTTGATGTGTTTCATTATTAAAAGTAAAATGCAATTATTTTATTCAAATTACTTGCATAATACTTTTGTTTTACTTTATCTTTGCTACATCATAAAAAACAAACAGAGCAATGGATAAAGAAACTAAAAAAAACAAAAGGTACACTTACAATCAGCAAATAATTAAAGCATTGGTTGATAAACATGGATTTACACCTTTTTTTATTCGACAATGTTTATCTGGACACCGCAACAGTATTACAGCAGATAAAATAAGAATGGATTATAAAATGCTCGAAAAAGAGCTGAAAGAAACCATCAAGCAATTCAATACTAAATGATAGACTCAGTTATCGATTATAGTTTTGATTCTTAGAAATAATCACAAACAAAATTTTCTAAAAAATGCAATTATGCCCTATCTGTGGATGAATAATAAGGTTGCAGTAGAACACGAAGAATTGGTTCCAGCATATTGGAATTGTTTAAAAAGTTTACAATCTGAACTTAATCGTTACAAGCAGAAACCTTTTGGTATAAAGCGCTTACAAGTAGGAGGGAATGGCCGAAAATTATTGATAGACTTTGATAGTTTAAGAACAACAATTCAGGATGCATTAGGTGATCCAAGAAGGATTGATAATCCGTTGGAAGTTTTTTTTGATTTTGATGCAGCTGCAGTTCGGTATTACGCCAAGTTCAAAAGGGCAGGAAATGCATTAGAAGCCGATGAACAAGAGCGATACATAATTAATGCAAGCGTCATGAATGCAGCAATCAAACTGGAGCAAGCGCGAATACAAGAAAGAATCAAATTAAGAGGTTCAATACGTGGAATTACAGCAATATTGGTTAAGGATGTAGAAAACTTCAATAATACATTAAAGATAAAACATGAAGTTAATCACAATTTGCCAGCGAGCGAAAAACAATTTAAAAAGCTTTTAAAAGCTTGTAAAGAGGATTTGTATTATCCGATAATAAAAGATCCTAACGGCGGAAAAACAAACAATGCCAGAAAGGTGGACGACAAAACCGAAATGATTTTTAATGGGCTATTCAAAAATCAAATGCATAAACCTACGCCTACAGAAATTGCCCGCAATTATGAAGCTTTTTTAAATGGTTATGCCGAAGTTTTTAATGAAGAAACCGGAGAAATGTTTGATCCAAAAGAATATAAAAAACTATCAAATACCACGATTATTAATTATATCAATAAATGGGAAAATAGAATTGCAACGCATTTAACCAGAAGTGGTGATAGACAAAAATATATGAGTCAATATACGACTCCGCATCAAATGGATTTGCCAGTTTATTCAGGATCTATTTTATCTATAGATGATAGAAATCCACCGTTTTGGTATGAAAAAGGAAAGAGAGCTTGGTTTTATATCGGGTGTGATATTGCTTCTCAGTGCTTTACAACAGTAGTTTACGGGAAAACGAAAGAAGGTATTATCGTTGACTTCTACCGACAAATGGTTAGAAATTATACAGAGTGGAATTTGCCTTTGCCAAATGAACTAGAATGTGAGAGTTCATTAAATAGCAGTTTTAGAAATACGCTGCTTCGTCCTGGTGCAATGTTCCAAAGCACAAGAATTATTGCCAATAAAGCGAGTGGAAAATATATAGAGCGAATGTTTGGAAAAGTTAGGTACGATGTCGAGAAAGAAGCTTTTGGATGGATCGGACGTCCGAGTGCTAAGAAAGAGTCCAATCAAGCAGGCCCGGGAGAGAATAAAATTATTCCGTACAACCAATTGATTAATGAGCGAATGCTAGAAATCGAACAATGGAATAATATGCCACATCCTGAAGAAACAACGATGAGCCGTTTTGATTATTTCCTAAGCAAACAACATCCAGATTTAAAACCAACCAACTGGGAAGCAATTCTACCAATTATTGGTTACAAAACCGAAACGTCATGCAAGTTAGGCTATGTAACGCTTCAAGGAAAAAGAAGAGCTATCGCCGAGGAAGGAAAGATTTTAACTGGTGAAGCCTTGATCGATGTAATGAAAGTTATCGAGAGTAAGGAAGTCAATGTGTATTGGCTTGATGCCAACGACGGGCAAGTTCTTAAAGCCTTTGTATATGTTAATGATAGATTGATTTGCGAAATAATGGAAATGCCTCGCTACAATCGAGCAACGATAGAAAGAACCGAAGTAGATAATGAAGCAAGAGCCTTGCAGAGTTCTTATGTGGCATCGGTAGAAGCTTTTGCAAAACGCCAAAGAGATAAAATTGAAAGAATCAACATTATTGATAATACGCCTAGAACGATTAATTCCAATTTTAAGTTTTCGAATATAAAACGCTTTGAAGCAAAAGAAGAGCAACCAGTTGAAATATTTGACGATGAAGCCGAAGATGATCTAGCATTTGTCCCACAAGGAAATGCAATACCAAGTTGGAAACGAAATTTTATGTAATAATAAAAAGTAAAACAATGAACCTAACAAACGAATTTAAACAAAAAGTAAGACTGGCACTCATTGAAGCTCGTCAAAATTATGGAGGCTCAGATGCCGATTTTTCTAAGTCCAAAGGAATAAAACCTTCCATCTATTCCCGATTAAAGAATGGAGAAATCGAAAGGATCTTATCTGATACTACTTGGATTACTTTAGGAAGAGAGCTTCAGGTAAAAGTATTTGAAGACAATTGGAAAGTAGCTAGAACAACAGTTTATACAGAAATAGAAGATAATCTCAATTTCTGTGCAACACTAAGTAAATCTATGGTTTTAGTTGATGATTGCGGGATTGGTAAAACTTTTTGTACCAAGCATATTATCAAAAAAATGAAAAACACATTTTATGTCGATTGTTCACAAGCCAAAAGCAAACAGCAATTTATAAGGCTTCTTGCTAAAACAGTAGGAATAGACAATCAAGGAAAATATGTAGATGTAAAAGCCAATTTAAAATACTATGTCACAACGCTCGAAAAACCATTGATAGTTCTTGATGAAGCTGGAGATTTAGAATATAACGCGTTTCTGGAACTTAAAGAATTATGGAACGGAACTGATGGAGCTTGTGGTTGGTACATGATCGGAGCAGATGGATTGAGAGCCAAAATTCAAAAAGGAATCAGTAATAAAAAAGTAGGTTTTGCCGAAATATTCAGTCGGTTTTCAGACGAATTTATCAAGTTGGTTCCCAACGGAAAAGTAGATAGAACGATTTTTTATACTCAATTAATTGGTGACGTAGCCAATGCGAATTTAATAGACCGTTCCAGAACCAAAATGCTGGTTAATAAATGTATCGGAAAAGAAACAACACTTAGGTATTTAGAAACACTCATTAAAATAGGCGTATAAATGGCACGAGCAATATCTCCCAAAACATTATTTGAAAAGAAGTTCGACGAGTTTGATTTTGAAGGAATCTGGGGCGACGTATTTGGCAAACCCGAAAAAGGAGGCGTTTGGATTATATATGGAGCCGAAAAAAACGGAAAAACGCTCTTTGCACTTAAACTAGCTGAATTCCTAACCAAATATGAAAATGTTTGGTACATATCTGCCGAGGAAGGAACAGGAAAAGAATTCCAAGCCAATGCACAACGAGCAAAAATAGATCCAGCCTCGAGAAAAATAAAGTTCTCTGAATATACCGAAATCGAAGTGGTAAAAGAAAGATTATCAAAACGTCAAGCACCAAAAATTGTACTGTTTGATAATATGACGATTTACAATGATGAATTAAAAAATGGAGCCTTCAGGCGATTTACTTCAGAGTTTCAGAATACGACAATGATATTTCTGGCACATGAGGAAAAAAAAGAACCCTACACAGCCACAGCTAAACTGGCCAAAAAGCTGGCTAAGATTTACATACGAATAGAAGGTTTAACAGCTTTTGTTGCCGGAAGATGCCCGGGAGGAATAATAGCGATAAACGAAAAAACAGCCCTATTGTATCATGGAAGTGATATCAAAAAATAAATCCAAATAATAATTACCCAAAAATTTAAATCAAAATTAATATGACAGCAAACGAAATCACAAACCGCTTAGACATTTTATACAATGTTCTTTTGTATTGTTCCGAAAAACATGCCACTTTCAGCAAGTTTCAACGTATTTGTATCAACCAGGAGCGAGGTGCTTTATACAGCAAATTTTCTTTCTTATTGGATGAAATATCCGAAAATGAAGTTCGAGATTATAAGTGCCCACCTAAGATAGAAACTAAAATTCAGTTTACACTTCAAAAGATAAAAGATACCAACTGGCAAGCTTATAATCAATCCAGAGTAATATAGAAACTGAGCCTATGAATAATACAATAATCTTATTAGTGGTAGTACTCATCGGTACAAACTTAAAACCGATTAGAATCTATATTGAATGGCTGAAATTTAAACTTAAAATAATGTACAAACAAAGAAAATATGAGCGTAAGAATCAAACCAATAACTGATCACGAAGCCTATGAGGTAAACGGACATTTGCTTTATAAAGACCCCTTAAATAATTGGATATCCAAATCTGATTTATCCGAAAAAGAACAGCGAGCTTTTAGTCAATACACCAAAATTGTTATTCAGAATCCTCGATTTAAAAAACACACCAAAGCAACGTATAACGATTAAATAAAAATAGTATGAGCAGCAGAAAAACAAAATTAGACACGATTGGAGTTTTAACAATAGTTACAATAGTTTTTACAATCTTAAAAATAACCAATCTGATAAGTTGGAGTTGGTGGTTGGTTTCATCACCAATTATAGTTCCGTTTGGTTTAATTCTTACCTATTTGGTTCTAGCAGGATTGCTCTTTATGATTAAGCAATTACAGGAAGAATAAAAAGAATATTTTATTATATGTTATTGTAATTAGGGGAATTATTTACATAAACTTTAATAATAAAGCGATAATATATGCTTACCTTTATAATTGAATAAAAATTTATTCCTATCATTGTAAAATAAATAACAATGAATGTTTAAAACAGTAGCTCACCAAACTCTAGAAAATCGTAACAATGATGAATACGTAGAGGCTAACGGTCCATTTTCAGTTCAAAATATTAAAGAGTCTTTTCTAGGAGAAGGCTGTTATTTTTGGGATAATCATTTAGAATTGGCAAAATTTTGGGGAGAAGTGCATTGTAATAATAAATATATTGTTTGTGAAAGTAAATTTGTACTTCCTAAAAACGATTTTTTAGATTTAGTTGGTAGTAGGGAAGATCAGATTCATTTTTTAGATTTAGTTGAAAAACTAAAGATGACAGGGGAAGCACTAGGTAAAATTATTGGTGCATTAAAAGATTTGGAACTCAAAAAGAAAGGAATTTTTCCTTATAAGGCAATTAGAGCTGTTGATAATTTAGCAAAGAATAAGTTTGAGCAAGTTAAATATAAATTTTCTGATGATAATAATAAAAAAAACTATTCTATTTTGACACCAATGTATATTATTTGTTTATTTGAAAAGAATGAACTAATTTTGCCGACATATGATGTGATTTATTCTGTTTAGTTAAATACTTTATATATAAGATTATGAAAAAACAAGAGATACAAAGCAATGCGCTAGATTTATTAAATGAATTTATTGCTTCTGCTCCAGATGAAGTACAAGAAATTATCAATAAGCATAAAAAGAGTGATATTGATGGTCCTACTTATTATGAATATTTGACATCTATAGATGAAAATTCAATTTTGATAGATTGTAATAATTCGGAAGTAGAAGTAGAATATATTAGAGCTACAGCAACTACATTTGCTTTTTTGGCTGATCCACCAAAATTGATTTCAAATAGAAAAAGAAAAATAAAAAAAGACTCTGTAATTTCACAGAGTCTTTTTTTTTAACTATTATTGCAATATGTTAGAAGCAAAAAAAGCAGAGTTTAAATTTATTAAATTTCAAGTACCGAGTTTTTCCTATAATGAAACTCGAGAAAAAGAAAGCGAACTAAAATTACAATTTAATCCTACAGGGAAATACTTTCCGAAAGAAGGTAGGTTTGAATTGTCAATAAATTTTATTGGTTATGAGGAAGGTAAAAAACGTAAACCAATAATTGTAATTAGTGGAATTGCGGATTTTAAATTTACTAATAAAATTGAATTTGACGAAATACCAAATTATTTTTATACCAATTCGATTCCTATTGTTTATCCATATTTAAGAGCATTTATTAGTACTGTAACTCTTCAAGCTAATACAGGTGTGATTATGTTAGGAGTCATGAATTTTACAGATATGTCAAAACCACTTAAGGAAAATTCTATAATTGTATTAGAGTAGGATTGATTTCTTCATGATTAGAAATAATTACAGAAATAGGTAATAGACTCCAATATTACGGAAATAAGTAATAAAATAGGTAAATAAAGGAGATTCAATACTCAAAAAAAATCGCCTTGCAGGATTAAAATTGTCTGTTTATCTTTGTAATATGACTCGCAAAGAAAGACTTCTCGAAAGAAATAATTTAGTACGTAAGCACTTTTATTCATTAATGGCAAAGAATCCAAAATGGAGGATTGATGCTGTAATTGAGGAAGTTGCAAAAAAGTATTTCTTATCCACAAGAACTGTGGATGCTATTGTAAACTACGAAGGTATTTACAATGACAACCTAAAAGATTCAAATAAAAATAGCCAATTAAAAATGTTTTAAACAGTATTTAAATAGTGTTTAAACGCTATGCTTTTTTTATTTTTCGTCCACAATAAAACAACCTCCTTATCCAGGAGGTTTTTTTATGCCTAAGAAATTATGGTTAGCTTTTTGTTCAAATACAACGGATTGATTTCTCTGCAGATTGTACTGTTAAATGATAATTTGTAACTCATAAAACCATCTACAGCATTATCTGTTTCCTCATTTACTTGTAATAATGGGGCAAATAAATCTCCTTTTAAGTGTTGGAGTTTTTCGGAGATTTTCTGAATTAAGTTAAACTCAGCTAATTCATCTGGATTTCCGACTGTTATATTAAGATGGTCAATCCATCCATTTTTGCAATATAAAAGTACTTCTATAACACAATCTCCTTCTTGATTACTTTCTGGCATGTTTTGCCAAGCAATACTTTTTACTTCAATAAGAGCTGCAGTCCAATAAACAGGATCACCTGAGGCTGGATTAGAAATTTGTTTGCGTTGTAAATCGACTAATCCCAACTCAGGAATTGTCTTTAAAGCTTGTTTTATTTTTACAAATAATTCGTTGCGTGGTGTCATTTAAATTTTGTTTTTACATGATTAGTTTGCCTAACTCTTTTGAGATATAGGCATAACAATTTGAAGCTGATTTATGGCAGCTTTTAATTACTAAAAAAATAGACTCTTCTTTAAAGTCTATTTATATTGTCCATCAACATTTAAATTCCCATCGTCATCGAGCTCAATATTATTAATCTTCATACCATCGTATTCCAGATTTTTTTTGGCTTCAATTAAAACGTTCATGTAATTGTCGTCGTTTAACATTTGCAAAATACCTACTCCCAGTTCAGGAAATTCACGATACTCGCCTTTGTTGGCAATCAAGATATGTTCTTGATGCAGGTTTTCTGAAAAACCAATCAATAGGTCTCCATTATGGAAGCCTAAATCCCCGTTTGTGTCTACTATTATATCATTCATAAAGCAAAATTCGGCTTTAGATACGTATCATAAAATTTAAGTTCCAATGCTTGTGTAAAATGTCCCCAAACTTTGTATTGATCCAATACAAGGCTTGGAAGACTATTTTTTTTGCAGCAGAAAAGCCCACAACTTTGCCTCAGAAATCAATCGGAAAATTACTTTTTAATACGAGATACTTCTTTAAGTAAAACCAAAAAATGAGTAGTGAACCGAGAATATAAATAAACAAAGTGAGACAAATAAAGTACTTAGCCGTGCATTGCACAGCAACCTCTCAAAACACATCAATAAGTAGCATACAGAACTACTGGAAAAATCAATTGGGTTGGAGAATGCCAGGTTACCACTTTATTATAAAGCCAGATGGGGAAGTAGTTTCGTTATTGCCAATAGAACAAGTTTCGAATGGTGTAAAAGGATTTAACCATGAAAGTATCAACATATCTTATGTAGGTGGAATTGATGAAAAAGTTATTCCGAAGGATAATCGAACGCTTGCCCAGAAAGCTTCTTTGTTAAAATTGCTTAAGGAGTTAAGACAAAAATTCCCAAAAGCTATTATTCAAGGACACAGAGATTTTCCGAATGTAAAGAAAGCATGCCCGAGTTTTGACGCTAAAAAAGAATATCAACATGTATAAAAAAACACTTTTGTTATCAGTGTTTATTTTTAGTTGTTTGTTGATTTCCTGTCGTACGACGCGACAGGAAACTCAAAAAATTGAAAATCAGACTCAGATAACATCTGAAAAAGTAGTCATCTATAAAGATACTACAGTTTATGCTCCGAGAGCAGAAACGGAACTAAGAATCCCTTTATCTGAATTGGTTGCAAAGAGCCAATTGAAAACAGATTCACAGCCCATTTTTTATGTTCAGAAAAACGCCCAGGCAAAGGTTAAATTAAAAATTGTACACGATACAATTTTAATATCTGCAACCTGCGATAGCCTTGCAATAGTGGCCAAGATAAAAAATGAGTTCAAAAAAGAGAGTTCAAATGTTATTAAAAACAACAACATCGAAAGCAAACAAAAAACAGGATATTCTTTTATCAATATCGGGATTGCTTTTTTACTCGGATTTGCATTTTGTTATATAATTAAATTTTTTAAAATAGTATGAGTTTACCAAATATAAAATTCAACATCTCTAGCAAGGGTCTAGGGTTGTTACAATCAGACATCCAAAAAGTACCAGGATTGGTATTAACTGGAGTTACAGTTGCAGGAACAGGAAAAGTTGCTGTAGGTGGTTCGTATCAGATTTTCTCGCTTGATGAAGCAGTAAATCTTGGTATCGAAGAGACAGGTGCAAATGCTTTTGCTTACAAGCATATCAAAGCATTTTACGACGAAGCCAAAAAAGGAGCAGAGCTTTGGTTCATGCTTGTTTTATCTACCATTACAATGGAAGATATGGCCGATTTGACAAAACCTTATGCAAAAAAGCTATTGGCTGATGCATCAGGAAAAATTAGAATTTTAGGACTTCTTAAAAAATCAGGAACTACCGAAACAATCACAAACGGATTAGATGCAGACGTTGCTCTTGCTGTTGCAAAAGCACAAGCTTTAAACGAAGATTATGCAAGCAGATATTTCCCAGTTCGTACAATTATTTCGGGTAACAAATTCTCAGGAACTGTTGCTGATTTAAAAGATTATGCCACTGCAAGCTTCAACAAAGTATCTATTTTGTTGGCAAATACAGATGGTTCTAAAGAAGCTTCTGTAGGTTTGGCTTTAGGAAGAATCGCAAGTATTCCTTCTCAAAGAAAAATCTCTCGTGTAAAAGATGGCCCAGTAGAAAATTTTACAGCTTATTTTACTAATGGCGGAACTGCAGAAAGTCTAGATACATCTTGGGATGCTATTCATAACAAAGGCTATATCTTTTTACGCAGCTTTGCTAACCGTTCTGGTTATTATTTTACAAGCGATGTAACTTTAACTGGATCTACAGATGATTTCAACACCTTATCAAGAGGTTTAGTGATGGACGAAGCAGTACTTATTGCTTATGATACATTGGTTGACGAATTATCAGACGAAATTCCAGTAACTGATGCTGGAAAAATTCATCCTGTTACTATTAAATCTTGGCAAAATGCTATCGAGAGACAAATCGATGGTTTAATGGTTCAAAACGGAAAATTATCTGGGGTAAAAGCATATATCGATGAAAACCAAAATGTATTGGTTACAAACAACTTGAATATTGCCTTACAATTATTACCAGTAGGTTATAGCGATTATATAACTGTAAACATCGGATTTACAACAAATTTAGAATAAATATGAGCACATTTAGCAGCAAGCAATACGCTTGGTCAGATGTTTCCATTTCAATTGGAGGCAGAATTATAGAAGGAATTACTGAAGTTGAATACACTGTTAAGCAGGAAAAGGAAACTTTAAGAGGACGTGGTAACAAACCACATAAAGTTACTCGTGGTAATAAATCTTACGAAGGAAAAATTACTATTTGGCAAAGCGAATTGGAAGCCATGGTTTTAAGTGCTCCAAACTTTGATATCCTTGATTTAAACTTTGATGTTATCGTTTCTTATGTTCCATCTGATGGAGGAAAAACGGTAATTGATGTTTTATCTGGTTGCGAATTTACCGAAACTAAGAAAAGCATGAAACAAGGAGATAAAAACATGGTAGTCGAATTGCCAATTGTCTTTTTAGGTGTAAAAGCACAACAATAATAATTTTAATTAAAACCAACCAAAGCATCTTAAACTGCTTTGGTTGGTTAAATAAAACAAACAATGAAACAGCAAATAAAACAAGAACAAATTAATGAGTGGAAAGAAAAATACGGTCAAATTTATGAGCTTCCTGTAGAGGATAAAGTAGCTTATTTACGCGAACCGAAAATGACAACTTTTAAGCATGCCTTTAGTGCTATGCAAAAAGATGGCGAAATAACCTTTGGAGAGGTTATGTTAAACGAATTGTTTATTGGTGGAGATGAAGAAATCAAGACAAATGATGATTATTTCTTTGCAGCACGTAAAGAGCTTGCTAATTTTTTCAATTTTGATGATGCCGAAATAATTTCGGAAGGAAATAACTCAGTTATTTTAATTGGAGAAGAAAAATGTACCGTGAGAGTGATTACACGTCAGGATATTAAAACTGCCGAAAAGAAAAATCCTTCAGCGAAACCATTTGTTACTCAGGAAAAATTATTCGAAATGATTTGTATCAAAAAAGATGATGTTTTTAGCGATAGAGAAAATGCTTCGATTCGATTTCCGCTTTACCAAGCAATAGAAAAACTCCAAAACAAAAAAGTGGCAACGCTAAAAAAGCTTTAAAAGGGGCCATTATCGATACCGATGATGCCTCTTCCTTTACAATTGCAGAGAATATCGACATTCGATTATTTGATGCGTACTTGAAATTTTACATGCACATTCCAAAACCTCATAAACTAAGTGATGAAGATTGGGCAGAAGAAATTCAGAATTTACATTTTATTAGAACTAAAGAGAAAGAAACCTCACAAACACCATCATGAACGCCTTCGACTACATTACAGCCATACAAAATGCAAACGGTCCGATTTTGAACGTTGCACAATCTCTCGGAATTGCGATTAATCAGATAAATGTTATGAATAATTCTTTTGCAAACACAGAAAACATAGTAAATAATTTTAGCGAAGCAGTAAAAGAAAACAACTCTTCGATTGGATTTTTTAAATCGGGTTTAGCAAGTATTGAAAATAAAATTAAAGATACTTTTTCTGTAGATACAATTATAGCTTTTGGAAAGGAAGTCTTTAACGCACGTGTTGCCTATGAAAAACTTAATGGAATAAAAGGGGGGATAAGTGACGAATTTGAGAAACTCAAAACGAGTCAAAGTGAATTTGCAACAGCATGGAATACATTTTTAGTTTCACTTGGTGGAGATACCACTGATTCATTTAAAGGATTTATCTCATTTTTAAACAAAGGGGTATCTTTTTTAACCCAACAACTTCCTAATCTTTCGGCAGCATTTAGTGTCTTATGGATTTTTATACAACCAATTGTAAAAATGGTACAAGATTTAGCTATGGGAATTCTCGACTTAATAATCGGAATAACAGAATCTAGGACTATTATGATTACGTTAGGGGGGATTCTCCTTGGTTTAGGAGTCAATTTTTTACTTGCAAATATTCAAGCTTATGCTTTTAGTGCTGCGCTTGGGATATTAGAAGGAGTAATCTGGTTAGTAGAAGGTGCTACTGCAGCTTGGAATTTTGTTATGGCTATGAATCCTATTTCATTAGTAATTATCGGGATAGCGGCATTAGTTGCGATTGTTTGGTCTTTGTGGGATAGATTTGAATCTGTTCGTGGAACCATAATGGGAGTTTGGGAAGTAATGAAAGGTTTTGGGATGATGATAAAAAATTATGTCATTAATCGTTTTCATGAATTACTATCTGGAGTCACAGGTATTGGGCAGGCATTGGCGGCATTTTTTAGTGGTGATTTTAAAAAGGCATGGGAAATAGGAAAAAAAGCGGCTGGGGATTTAATGGGCGTTAATTCAAAAAAACAACTTATAGAAGATGGTTTAAAAGCTGCAAAAAGTTTTAATACCGGATATAATAAAGGGGTAAAAATGAATGCTCCAGAAATAACAACAAAAAGCGAAATCGCTAAAAAAAATCCGACAAGTCAACTTAAAATCCAACAAAAAGCTCTTTTAGGTGAACCAAATTCACCAGTTGTAAATGCTAAAATGGCAAAAACAGCAAAGACAGCAAAAACGAATACAGTAGGTTCATCTGACTCAATTGTTTCAGGAGGACCAAAGGCTACTAATATTATAATTAACATACAAAAATTACAAGATGATACTAAAATTTATGTAGAATCATCAGAAAAAGGGATAAGTAATTTGGGCGAGAAAGTACAAGAAATGCTTTTAAGAGCCGTGAATAGTGTAAACCAAATGCAAACAGCAGTATAATGGCAGAATTTAATTTAAAAGAGATTACAGCAAGAGCGTTTTTAGACTATGTAGGTCCAAGATATCCAGGTTTCTTGTTCGATGTTAGTATGAAAGGTGGAAATCTCAAGGTAAAAAAAAACGGAAAGAAAATAGATCTTAATTCTATCAATATTTCTAGCTTTTCTGGAGGGAAATATTTTTTAACTCTTACACTTACTCATAAAGGTGTTGATTATGAATTGCCAAATGAGCCTTTAATCTCACTTGGATTAAGTAAAACAATTGTTGAAACAGCTACAGTAGGAAAGTATCGTAGAGGAACTGTTAAGGAGTATATCTGCACTGAAGATTATACCATTTCTATAAAAGGAATTTGTTTTAACGAAGAAAATCCAAACGCATATCCTTCAGAACAAGTAAGCATGTTAAGAAATATGGTTGATGTTAACGAAGCGCTTGAGATAAAAAGTAATCCATTTTTCACATTGTTCGATATTGGAAAAATTGTAATCAAAGACATTCAGTTTGAGGATATGATGGGACAAGGAGGAATGCAAAAATATACGATTTCAGCAGTTAGTGATCAAGATTTCTACGCTGATTTAGAAGAAAAGAATAAGACAAAAAGTGAACTAATAAAAACACCATAAAATGTTTCTACTTGAAAGTAAAGTTGTGTTTGCTCGAATTAAGGATGGTGCAGAAGAATCTAGTTATGCTTTTAATGCTATTCATGAAATCGAAATAACCAAGTCTGTTGATGAACTGAGTGATACTGCAGTTATAAAATTGCCAACTCAATTTAAAATAAAACAAAATGGTACACAAAAGTTTACCGAAAAAGCATTGCAAGTTGGAGACAAGGTAACAATCACTTTAGGTTATGAAGGGAAAATTTCTAACGTGGAATTTGTAGGATATATAAAAAAAATTAGTCCCAAAATACCTCTCGAAATTCATTGCGAAGATGCCATGTGGATGCTAAGAAGAAAGAATATAAGCGCGAGTTGGAAAGAGAAAGTTAAACTTGAAGCTGTTTTAAATAAAATTATAGAAGGGACAAATATAGTACTTAATGAACCTGTTCTTGATTTTGAATTAGAGAAATGGATTATCAATGAGAATGGAGCACAAGCACTAGAAAAGTTAAAAAAAGACTTTGGTTTCACCTCTTTTATAACTGATGATGGCAAGTTGCATTGCGGCTTACAAGAGCTAACCAATATTGGTCAAGTAGCTGCTTATGATTTAAACTACAATTTGGTTGAAAATAATCTTGAATATAAAGCCAAAGAGGATCGAAAGATTATGGTAAAATATACCTATATCGATCCCAAAACTAATGAACGAACTATTGTTGAAGACGGAGATAAAGATGGTGAACAAAGAACCTACAATACTTCGACAGTCTCAGATAAAGCACAATTAAAAGAACTAGTAAAAGTAGAGCTTGAAAAATTACGATTTGATGGTTACAACGGTGACGTAACTAGTTTTTTAATTCCTTATGCTACACGAGGTATGAAAGCGGTTTTAGTAGATAAAGAGCACACAGATAGAGAAGGAAGCTATTTTATTAATAAAGTAGTAACCACTTTTGGGATGAGCGGAGCAAGAAGAAAAGTAAGTATAAGAAATAAATTATAATGGAAAAAGACCTGCAGGACGCTTTTAGAAAAATAAAACAACGGGATGTAGATACCTTCATTGCACATGTTATTTCTGTTGATAAAGAAAAAGGGACATGTAAAATTTCGGATGGGAAGCTAGAGTATTCAGATGTGCAATTGGCTTCGATAATAAATGAGAGTAATCAAAAATTTTATTTGTTTCCAAAAGAAAAAAGTTCAGTTATCGTAAGTCCGATTAATGAAGATTTACATCGATTGTATATTGAAGTGTATTCAGAAATAGAAAGTCTGAGTCTTGTAATTGATAAGGTTCAATTTCAGGTTGATAAAGATGGGTTTTTATTAAAAAAAGAAAATGAAAACTTAAAGAAATTGATGGCTGATTTGATAAAAGCAATTAAGAGTTTAAAATTCACAACGAATAATGGACCAACAATAAATTTAATAAATCTAGCCGATTTTACAGCCCTTGAAGATAGATTTAATCAATTTTTAAAAGATAAATAATGTTAAGTGCAGATAGATTAAAAAGTAAAATTCGTGCAGCATTTGAAGCTGAGCAAAACGAAGAAGTAGATCATAATGCTAGTTTAGACAGAATTTCATCAAAGTTGGCCAATGCAATTGTTGAGGAGATTAAGAATGCAAAAATCGAATATATAGCAGGACTTGCTGCTCCAAATGGACCAGTTACAGGAACAATAAATCACACGATAAGTTAATAATGAATGAGCTCACAATTGCATTAACCGGGTTAATAACTGCTGGAGGTACTGGTTATTTTACTTTTTTATTTGCCAAAAGCAAGTATAAACAAGAAGTAGAAAAGTTAAAGGTTGAGGTTTTGCAAGCCAGACAATATGCTGATACTACTGCTATTGAAAACGATATTAAACTATCTGGACATTATAAAGAAATTCTAGATGACTTAAAAAGCCGATATGAAACTCGGTACAAAGAGTTTGAAGAGATGATGAATAGAAAAGTTTTACTCCTGGAGGAAGAACTCAAGCTAAAGGATCGGAAAATTAAGTTGCAGCAACAAGAGATTACCGAATTAAAAAAAGAAAATAGAACATTACGTACCAATGCAAGAAACAGTATTACATAACCAATCGTTAATAGATTTTACCCTACATCACTGTGGTACAATCGAAAGTCTTGTTGCAATGGCTATTGCAAACGATTCTAGTATAACCCAAGATTTACAGCCTAAAAAGATTTTGGAGATTCCGGTAGATATTAGGAAGGACTCAGACATTGTTGGTTTCTACACCAATAAGAAACATGTTCCAGCTTTCAATTATGCTGGACCAATTTCTGCAAATGACGAAGGTATTGGCGAAATGATAATAGAAGAAACATTTATAGTAAGATAAAAAAATGGCAAGAAGTATATCAGAAATACAAGTAAGAATGGTTGAGGCCATTAAAGCAAACCAAATTCTTTCAGGACAACTCACATCAATAACATCGACTAGCAAAACATCTATAGCTAGATTGTTCACTTTTATTGTAGCCACAGCTATATGGATGTTGGAAGTTTTCTTTGATCAACATAAAAAAGAGGTTGATGAAAAACTCGCTAACCAAAAATCTGGGACTTTGCCTTGGTATCGTACTATGGCTTTGCGTTTTCAAAAAGGCTTTGATTTAGTGAAAGACGAAGATTATTTTGATAATAGAGATAAGAATGGAAATGAAATTGGAGTATCAAAAATTGAAGCATCAAAGATTGTAAAATATGCTGCAGTAAATGAATCTCCTGAGAGTAGTCGTGTGATTATAAAAATTGCAGGAGAAGATGGAGATGGTGTTTTAGCTCCTATAAGTGAAAGTGAGAAAGAAGCTTTTGAAACTTATATAAACGAAATAAAGGTAGCGGGTGTTAAGGTTTCTGTATTAAATTATAAACCAGATCTTTTGACTTTGTCGATCCAAATTAAACGAGATGCTATGCTCTTGAATAGTACAGGAATGAGAATTAAAGATGGAGAATACCCTGTTATAATTGCAATTCAGGAATTTATGAAAGAGCTTCCATTTGATGGTGATTTACGTTTATCTGCTTTGGTAGATAAATTACAATCTGTTGAAGGAGTTCTAGATGCAACAGTTGTCGGTGCAACAAGTGCCTGGATTAATCCAGAGACTGGTGATTATGGCAAACCACTTAATATTTTTATTTCGACAATACCTTTTAGTGGTTATTTTAAAATTACTGATTTTAAAGGGGTAGAATATGTGGTATAAAGTAAATTTTAATGTGTTGGTAATACAGTTATTACCCACTTTCTTACGAAAGCCAGCTTTTATAGCTTTTGTTCAGGTATTAATGAAACCTATAATTACACTCTATGATGATTGGATTATAGTACGAAATGAAAATATATTCAGACTCTATCATACAGGGCAAGTTTGTCATCTTAGAAAATCATTGAATGCTAAATTTGATGAAAGAGGCGAGAGAATTCTAATAGGGACAGGCAGTTTGTATGAGACAATTTATGTATATACAAATGGGGAAGGCTTTGAAAAATATGTATTCCCAGATGATAATATATCTGAGACAATTTGGCTCAGAACAGAAGTAGAAACAGCAGATACAGGATTAGACTTTATAGTTTCAGTCCCATCAGAAATCTACGAAGCACGATTAGAGAGCATAGAAGCTCATGTAAAATTTTATAAAGCAGGCGGTATACGCAGTAAAGTAATTAGAAAGTAATGAATAAAACAAATTTTAATCAGACAGGTGGTTTTCCACTAAAAACAGAAAGACTTCAAGAGTTACAAACAGCTTATGAAATTTTTAATCATTTGGGTAATATAGCAGGAAACTTATCTATACTTTCAGGATGTATCACTACAGGTTCTAGCGTATCAGATGGAGTTGTTGTAATTAATAATGAGGTTATAAGCTTTAAAGGAGGATACGTTGCAGCAAATGTTATTATTATAGAAGAACCAGTCAATAAGGAATTCCAAGATGGTTTTTTAAAAAATGTATATACTATCCGCTACGCAACTTTTGGTACTGCAGCTACATCATGGCCGTGGGCAAATTTTAAGAAGCCAATCGAGACAAAAACAATCCCTACCGATTTAGTATCTCGACTTGAAATTCTTGAAAAGAAAAATGCTGTTTTTCAATCAGGCGGTGGGATGGTTTTATGGAATAAACCAGCAAATCAAATACCCGTTGGATGGGCAGAAGTAATTAATTGGCGCGGACGTATGCCTATTGGTTTTGATGCTTTTCAAACTGAGTTTAATACTATGGGGAAAATTGGAGGTGCTAAAAGCAAGCAACTTTATGAAAGTGAAATGCCAGCGCACAGCCATCCATATATGGATATTTTTTATTCAGAAAACGGAGGAACTGTTGCTGTACCTAATAAATACGGTTCAAATCGATCAGATAATGATAATGGAGGTCATGAAATGAGTAGATATACATCCACTGCAGGAAGCGGTATTCCTTTCTCAATCATGAATCCATACAGAGTAGTCTTATTTATTGAATATATCGGGTAATGAATAGTTATAGATGTCATCTTAAGTTGATTTAAAACTTATATAAGAACAATTCTAGGCATCTTCGAAATCATTTTGAAATAAAGAAGAACAAATACCTCAGTATTACAAATATCATCTGATAATAATACTCACAAAAAAAATATTTAATAGTATAAAAACAATATGGCAACAGATATAAATACCATTTTAAGCTGGTTTAAAACAGGTTTAAAACCTACACAAGCCCAATTTTGGGCATCATGGCAATCATTTTGGCACAAAGATGAGCAAATACCACAAAGTAGTATTGCAAACTTGTCGACAACACTAAACGCTAAAGCTGAGAAGTCACAGTTTGATACCCATATAGGAGATGCTCTAGCACATGAAAATTTGTTTAAAGGAAAATTAGATAAGTCCTTATTTGAGGAACATAAAACGGACCTCAATGCGCATGCTGATCTATTTGGAAAAATGGGTTTCGTTCCAACAGGTAAACTCTTTGTTTTTAAGCATCCTGATAACTCTAATCCTGCAAATGCTTATTTACTAGAGGCAAAAGATATGGTCATTGGATATGTTGATGCAAGTTGGATAACTGGAAATTATTTGGGGGGAGATATTACTCAGATAGAAAGTTTTGATGTGTACACAATAATTTAATTTAAAAAGATGAAAAAAATATTTTTGTTTTTATTGTTAATAGTATCATTAACCAGTACTGCACAAAAAACGTATTCGATAGAAAAACCATTGCAGTTAAATACCGTTAATGAAGGAACTAAATCGGATAGCGTACTCGTGAGAGGTGCTGATAAAATTGTAAAATATATTCCTAGAAGTAAGTTTGGAGCTGGTTCTCAGACTTTACAACAAACAATGGATAAAGGAAGAACTTGGGTTGATGATATTTCTAATCCAAATTTATCTCTGTTTTCGATAAATGATCCTGACTTATTAGGAGCTTATAGTTGGGGAATATATTCAGGTCCTCAACAATTTGCAAATACGCCACAAGGTTGGGGACTTAATTCGGGATTAGGAACATCTAATTCTATAAGTTTTCAAGCCAAAGTGAGTACAGTCAGTGATAGAAACATTGGATTTGTTTTGGATAATACCAAAGCTACTGGAATATATGTATTGGCAACAACTAGTGATTTTAAAACAATCAATGGTGAAAATATTGTTGGTACTGGAAATATCACTATGGGTGGTTCTGAAACGAAAGTAACTGCAGGAACCAATACTACTGTTACAGGAACAGGCGCAAATGCTAGTCCTTATGTTATTAGTACAACTATACCAACCTTAAATGAAGTACTGACTTCTGGTAATAGTGCTAATAAAACAATTATACTTAATGATGGTTCTACTAAAACGGTTATTAGTAAGGATAGTTTAAATATGGTAGACTATACAAATAAGATTGGTTTTTTAGTTAAGCATTCGTTTTTTGCAGGTAAAACAGGCATCTCTGTTATTAAAAGAGATAATGGGTCATCTCTAATATTGGATCATAATAATATTGGAGCTTTAGTAGAGAATAATGGAAATTATCAATTTGGTTTACAGATACAAGATAATCCTTCAACGGCGTCGTTTACCTACGGAAATGCAATTAATATAATCAAGCCTTATGCTGGGATTGGTTTAAATATCACTGCTAATGGGCAAGCTACTCCTTTAAGGATATATAATTCAAGTGCAAAAAGTAGTTTGCTTATAGAGAACCTAGGTGTAGGTAACGGTTTACAGATTTTAGATAAAAACAGTCAAAATCTCTTTGTGGTTAAGAATTCGGGAGTGGTAAATATTAAGGCACGAGAATTTAGCAACAATTCCAATGCGCTAGCTGGAGGGCTTGTCAGCGGAGATATTTATAGAACATCAACAGGAGTATTAATGATTGTTTATTAAATATAAAATAAAATTTACAGAAACAAACTTCAAGATAACTACAGAATTAATTACAAACAATTTCAATAAATGAAAGAGATTACAGAAGAGCAATCTTTGTTCGATGCATATAAAATAAATAAAACATTACAGTTAAATACAGTAAACAAAGGTGAACCAACAGATAATGTTTTGGTTCATGGCATAAATAAGGAAGTAAAATTTGTACCTAGAAGTGAGTTTGGAGGCGGTTCTCAGAGCTTTCAAGATGTAGTTACCAAGAGTGCTGTTGATATGGATGGTGCAGCAGTTGCTTCAGTAGAAGATTCTGTAGATGCATCAAAAAAAGGAACTCTTATAGTAGGAAAAACAGATGGAGTACTTATGGGCGCTGCCATTGCTTCATTAACTTCAACTTCAGTTGGAAGTTATATTACAGAAAATGGAAAGATAAAAATCTTGCAATGTAATCCAGATGGAACGATAAGAACAGAATTAAAAATAAATGAGCCTACAGTGGCTTCAAATATTTATGTACCTGCTCCTGCTCTTGCGGGTGATTATACTTTAGCAACGACACAAGATATTACTTTAGATAAAGCTGCAGCTGCGGGTGCTATCATAACAGATAAAGAGGTTGTATTTAATAATACAGTTAATGATAGTAAAGCCTCAATTACTGAAGCGAATATTACAATTTCAGAACCTGGAGCTCCTGATTCTGGAGTTACTGAGACTAAAATGCTCATCAACAAAAATAGTATTAGTCTTTCGGAAACTGGTTTTAGAGATTCAGGACCAGATCCAACTTTAGCTAGAATTAGTACTACTTCAGAGTTTGGTACTTTAGGACTTAGTCCTATAGAGAATAAAACATTAATTAATAAAGATCGCATAAGCCTTTTAGAAACTAGTTTTTCAGGTCAAGATAAAATTGAAACTAGAGTATTAATTGATAAAAAAAGTATTGCTATTGAGGAGGAAATTGTAAATTATGGAACCAATACTATAGGATTAGATGGTGATGAATGGAGTTTTTATTCCCAACAAGGAGATAGTGGATTTATTGCAAATCCTTTTTATTTTGCTTTTTCTGAAGGAAGGCATAATGTTTCGTTCATGGTAGATGGTCCTATAAATCAGACAACTCAAGTTAGATTTAATCCATTAGGTGGAGCTGTTACTTATGAAGATTCTTTTAAAACAATCAATGGAAAAAGTATTGTAGGTACTGGTAATATTGTGGTTGGAGAAGCTCCAGCAGTATCTTTTAAAACAATCAATGGAAAAAGTATTATAGGTACTGGTGATATTGTGGTTGGAGAAGCTCCAGCAGTATCTTTTAAAACAATCAATGGAAAAAGTATTATAGGTACTGGTGATATTGTAGTTGGAGGGACTCCAACAGCTGCTACTTTTCAAGAAGTATTAAATACAGGAAAAGTTAGCACTACAACAGGTCAAGATCATCATTTTCAACTTAGGAGCCAATTTTATGATGGAGGACCTTATCATGATATGATTTTTAAAAGAAATTCCATAAGATTAGAATTTAACGGTGGAGGATATATTTTTGATGAGGACGGAATATATCCAGTTAGAAATTTATCTTCATCATTTGGATACGGAGGTTATGCTCTTTCAAGCGGTGGGTTGAGTTTAAAGACTAATCCTATAGGTGGGATGGCTACAATTAAAGCAGATAATTTAACCAGTAACTATACATTTCAATTACCAGGAAACATAGAGGTAGGAGGAACTCAAACCCTTGCAACTACAAATGATATTGCAGCGTATGTAGCTTCAAGAACTGTTGTAAATCAAACTACTATTTTGTTAACATCTGCAGATTTAAATACAACTTATCCAGCAGCAACAGTAGGATTTAGAGTTATGGCACTAAATATACCATCGGAAAAAGTAATTTATGAGAAAATAGCTAACGGTTGGATTAAGACAGCAGTTTTAGTTATATAAATATGATTTTAATTTCAAAAAAGAAAGCTGAATTATAGTTGGTGTCATTTTTTTCAATGAGTTTTAATTCTTGCAATAGAATAATAATAAGTTAAAAGATACACCAACATTCGGTATTACTTTTTGGTAGAATGTTTTGATATAAGTATTAGTTAGCAATGATAAAATAATATTTCTAGGAATAATTATCCGCATTAATTTAAAAAACAATTTGAACATATGAAAGAGATTACAGAAAGGCAATCGGATGGACTTCAATCATCAACTGATACATATAAAATAAATAAAACTTTAAAGTTAAATATCGTAAACGAAGGAGAATCAACAGATAAGGTGCTGGTTCAAGGAGAAAATAATGAAGTTAAATTTATTCCTAGAAGTGAGTTTGATGGAGGAAAGGCTGCTACTTTACAAGAAGTTGTAACTGAGAGTGCTATTGTAAGTGGAGCAAATTATGCTAAGGCAGAATTAATAGATCCAACTCTTTCCCGTAGTTCAGGATTACTATTGAGTGCATTTAGTAGTACCAATGAAGCTTTATTGAGTTCTACAACGGAGATTTATGATTCTAAAAATGGTGCAGTTAATGGCGAGGTTTATATTTCAAAAAGGAATAAATCTACTGGAGCCGAGACTAGGTTAGAATTTGCTAATCCTATAGCAAAAGGAACTGCCGTTTGGAGTTTACCAGCAAAGGAAGAGGGAACTTATATTTTATCGACTACATCAGATTTAGAACAAAAAGCTAATATAACATCACTAATTTCTGGCAGGATACCTTTTGTATCTTCTGCTAATACACTATCTGATAGTACTAGATTGTTATGGGATAATGGTTCTAGTAAATTAGAAATAAATGGTAATCGACCTAGTATATCTGTTAGAGAACCTCTTAATAATTACGGATGGGATATCACTAATAGTAGTTTAGGAAGTGGTAATTTGCTTGTAAAAAGTAAAAATGGCGCTCGTATGCTACTAATAGAAAATCCTGATGGTCCAACTTCAGCAAGTCAACCAAAGATGTCTATTGGTAATTTTGAAGGAAGAATTCCTCAAGAAGCTCAGTTGTATGTGTATGGGGGAGCCAATGGAGCCAATATAGATGCCAGAGGATCTGTAGTTGTAGATGAGGCTAATATGGATTTAGAAGGAAGTGATTGGGAAATAAATCCTAGTTCAATCGGTTTTAGTTATTATGGGGTAAATTACTCAAAGGGAGGCACTATATTAGGCTATAATAAAGTAAATAAAGGAATTATCAGATGGGGCGGAGATGCTCAACCAATTATTGTAAGTTTAAATGACAAACCTATTCGATTTGGAGTTAATGATATTGAGATATTTAATACTAATTCTTTAGGTTTAGAATATAAATCTGACTTTAGTTCATCAAATGCTTCTAATCCGAGATGGATAGTTGATAAAGAATATGTAGATAATAAGCTTCAACCTATAACACGCTATAAAACATATGTAGCTCTTTTAACCCAAACAGGAACAAATCCTCCAGTAGCGACAGTTTTAGAAAATACTTTGGGTGATACAATTGTTTGGTCAAGAAGTAGTGCTGGGGTTTATCATGGAACTCTCGCTGGAACTTTTATTGTAGGTAAAACAACTATGAGTGCTTCAGTGACTACATCAGACTCTTCAGTAGCATCTGGCACTACCCTTAATATAGCTGCTATAAGTACTCAAAAGCTAGATACATTGGTAGCAACAGATGGGCAATTAGTAAATTCTATGGTAGAAATAAGAGTATATCCATAGTTAATAATCAAAAATAAAGTATTGATCACTACCATTAATTAAGAGCTTAGAGAAAAAAACTTTGCTCTAAGCAATTTGAGATATGAAAGAGATTACAAAAATGCAATCGGATGAAATTCAATCATCGACAGATACATATGGGATAAATAAAACTTTAAAGTTAGATATAGTAAATGAAGGTGAACTAACAGACAATGTTTTGGTTCATAGCTTGAATAATGAAGTAAGATTTATTCCCAGGAGTGAGTTTGGTGAAGGAACTATTAAAGGTACGCCAAACAATATTCCAAGAATAAACGAAACGGGTATTGGTATTAAGGATAGTAATATCTCAGATAATGGTTCTAACATTCGTATTAATGTTTCTACTGAAATAGATAGCCAAGTTGAAGGGAAAAGTGGTTTAAAGTTTAGCAAATTAAAAAATGAGTTCAAAACACTAAGTGAGGTTGTGTTTGAGCAAGATGTTACACCAACTGCAGGAATTGATGAGACAGTTTATTTTAGTTTCGGAAATATTGTCAAAAAAGTAAATTTAGACAAAACTATTACAGATTATTATTCATTTCCTGAAGGATGTTTTATCCAAAGTGATATAATCGTAGATCCAATTGATGGAAGTTTATTTGTGAAATATTTTGATGGAATTTCATTATACAGTTTAGTGAAATTAAACCAAAGCGGAATAGTATCTGTAATATATTCTTCTACTAAAAATTACCGTTATTTAACCATAGATAATCACCATAATCTTTATATAGTAGAATATGGTGCACAAAAAGTGCTTAGGATAAATGCAGTAACACTAAGCACTTTTGAGTACTATTCAGGAGTTGCATCTTTAAATGCTTTAGGATTTGATCCGGAATCGAATGGCTATTTTAGTTCATATGAAAATCAGAATTTAATATATAAATTTGATACAAATGGATTAATATCCACTTATGCAACTTTAAGTTTTGAAGTTAGTTTTGGTTGCGTAAAACCAGATGGATCCTTATATGTTTTAGCAGGTGATTATGAAGATAAAAATATTTATTCGGTAAGTAATTCAGGCGTTACTACAGTATTAGCATCATTACCATATAAACCATCATTTCCTTGTTTAATTAAAAATGGGTTTTTATACGTAAATAACAACAATTATGATAATGGCTTAGTTTACAGAATTTCACCAACAGGACAGGTTACCCTTTTTGGTGCTGCAGGTAAGTCTCCTAGATATATGGCAGTTACCAATTCAGGAATTGTCTATGCAAGTAATAGTGGTTCGTATAATCTTATAAAAATAGCGCCTCAAGGAGAACAACATTTACTAACATTAGATGAAAATGGAAATGTTATTTTAAGTGATAAAAATCTTGCAGCCAAATCTGATTTTAAAACCATAAATGGAGAATCTATTCTAGGTACCGGAAATCTTGTAATTGGAGGGGATACTGGAGAGATTCCAACATTGCAAGAAGTTTTGTCTAATGGTAGAACTTGGATGAAAGACAATAATTATCTAATCATAGATGATATAATTGCTCCAGATAGTTTTGCTTTTGAAAGCAATAAATCGGCTATAGGAACAACTCCAAGTGCCTTTGCAATATCAACAGGTGGAGTGGGCAACAGAACTATTTTTAGAGCTGATAAACCTGCAACTGGAGAAGTATATTTTGATTTACCAGTTACTAAACCTTCAGGTGGTTATGTTGTTGCAACTAGCGATGATTTGACCCTACAAAAAGTACTTGACACTAGTCCTAGTTGGAATAATATATCATTTGCCCTTTCTAGGGAAGCGTATTCGAGTTTTTTAGAGATATCGAATGAAAAGCAAATGTTTAATTACTCTAAAGATGGAGATTTTCGAGCACATACGCTAATAAATATTGGAGGGCTTTCTACTCAATATACAAATTTAACCACAGGAACTTTTTATCGATCTGAGTTATCTCCTAATAATGGATTAGTAATAAAAACCAATAATCAATTAAATTTAGCTATTGCTAATTTAAAATCAGATTTAGTTACAGATAGTAGAGTTTTTCAGTTTCCGGATCATAGCGGAACATTAATTACCGATTTAGCGATTGATAATCTAACGACATCTGCTTTGTCTAGGAGCACATTAAGTACTTCTTATTCTAGCGCAGTTAATGGCTTCAGAGTGCATTGTATGAATATTAGTGATGGTGCTTTAATTTATGAAAAAACATCCATAGGATGGGTTCAATTTCCAGTAACACAAGTGCCTTAAACTTAAAAATAAAAAAATCATGACAAAATTTTTAAACCTTATACTTGGTACAACTGATGTACCCACTTATTTAGCAGGGCTATTTTTTGCTTTAATTGGTTTAGCTTTTTATTATAAAGGTAAAATTGCCAAACGAGATAAAGCTTCTGGTAATACACCGTATTATTTTTCATTATCTTTTTTTACACAGGATAATTTAGTTGAGCTTGTATTCTCAATCCTAGCTATTTTTTTAACATTACGCTTTTCAGTAGAATATTTTGGCGTAGATGTCACGATGTTTTATGCACTCGGAATTGGCTGGACATTACCTAAGGTAATTGCTTTTATGTATAAAATTCAGGATAAAGCACGAGAATAATTTTTAAAAGAATAAGTATATTAATATACCCAAGACAATCAGAAAGAATAAAACTTCTGATAGTCTTGGGTCTTTTTATTTTAAAAAGGAAATTTTGATTTTTGAATATGGAAATTTCGATTTTGCGTTTATACTTAGGAATTTGAAAAAGAATCAGTCAATATACCTATAAATATTATCTTATTGTAAGTATTATCCTTATATTAGGAGATATTTAAAAAAGAGAAATAATATGATTAGTTTTTTGAAAAAAGATAAAAATTTCAGGAATGCACTATTTGTTTTTATAATTGCTTTTTCTTCTTTTCTTGCCTTTGAACCTTTATTTGAAAATTTAGGGCAAAAAGCATCTCAGGAGTTTGCGGCCGCTATTTTTGGAACCATCTTCGCAGCTGTTATCACAATGGTTTTATTAAACAAACAATCCGAAACGGAGCAGGAGCGTAGCCGTAATGAAAAAGTCTTTGAACAAAAAATTGTGTTGTTTAATCAGGTGCTGGATAATCTGCAAGCTATTTATGAAAACTTAGATAGTGCAAATAAAATAAAGGTTAGTCATGTTAAGATTACACAAATCGAATTTTTATTAGCAAAGATGATAATGATTGGTAATGACAAAACGATAAAAGAGTTCAAATCATTATATGAGAATATAAGCAATAATTATGTTCCCGAAACCCAAGTACTAACCTTAAATATAAGCCATAAACATACTATTTTTCGTTTCGCAGATTATTGTCGCGAAGAGCTGGGATTGTCTGATAAAAACTTAGAAAAAGAAATATTAGAGGATATCGTATTACAAGGAGAATTGTTTTATAATCTTGAACAAAAAGAACCATTAGATTTTGATACACAAGAAACAATTAAAGATATCTATGGTTTTTTAGCTTTTGATTTGAATTTGCCGATCGAAAATATTAAATTTTCACCAAATGGATTTGAAGCTTATATAAATAAAAGCCAAAACAAAACGGTACGTTTCCTAGAGTGTTTAATTGATAATCAGGCAATACAGGTGAATTTACCAGTTCATAATATGATAAAAGACTTTCAATTAAATGATGATATATTTAAGATAAAACCATCAGAAAGAAATAAATTTTTAGCACAACAAATGAACATAGAAAAAGCAATAGAACAGAGCTACGAATTCGTTAAAAAACAAAAGTTGTAGTAGTAAGTTCTTTCTAAGGGAATTATAATTAAGTTTTGACTCATTGACCAATGGAAACAAAAGGATAAAAAGGTTTTAAAGTCTTTTTATCCTTTTGTTAGTTAATATAGTTTAATAACTATGAGATATTAGTTTTTTATTCCACTTACAATTCGTTCCGCATCTTCTTTAATGCCAAAGATAATACCGGATTTTCGTTTACTCAACCAAGGGAAACCAATATAATAGAGACCAGAAACAGGGGATATCCCATTTTCATGAATCGGTTTTCCTGAGCTGTCCAAAGCAGGAATTTTAATCCAACTAAAATCAGAATAAAAACCTGTAGTCCAAATAATTGAATTGATTTTATATTCTGAAAGTGGCAACGATTTCAAATGACTTGCAGAAATGCTTTCTTGATCAGGTGCATCAGCATCATCAAATTCATTGTCTTTTACTGAAATAGTATTTTTGAGGATATAATCATCAATCATTTTTTTTATTTTTTCTGACGATTTATCTGCAAAGTGTATGTTGTCTATTGCATCATCATTAAACGTAAAAGTTTTATTTTCGAAGCCATTAAGTCTTCCTAAAATAAGAACACCTTGACGGTGTAGCGATTGCAAACTAATTGTATGTCCCAAAGGGCCAATACCTGAAACCTGTGGCTGTGGGTTGTTTATGGTAGTAGCATCTACTGTTGAGGTAGCGATGTCCATAAACCCTGTTAATACTAACCATTCCATCAGGTCTTTTCCTTTATAACGCCTTGGTGTACGTCCTACTTTGCTAGTTGCGAGGTAAACATTTCGTCCAGACAAAATAAGCTCTTCTGCAATTTGACATCCCGATTGCCCGCTACCAACAACAATTACGTCTCCTTCGGGTAAATCAATAGAATTTTTATATTCAGAGGCGTGTAATTGTGTGATGTAATCAGGGATAATTTTATTCAACGGAGGTAATGAGCCTTTGCTCATTGCACCAGATGCTACAATTACGTTATTAGATTTCCATTCAGATAACACTCCTTGATGTAGAGTAACAATGCAAAAACAGTTTTCATTTTTATCTTGGGATAATGAAACGACTTCAAAATCGTTTTTTATGGGTAAACTAAACCTAGCAGCATAAGATTTTAGATAATTAATAAACTCATTTTTATTCATAAAAGAATCTCTTTTATTGTTGATTTCTAATCCCGGGAGAGTATTCATCCAGTTTGGAGTGTTCAAGGTGAAAGAATCCCATCGTTGTGAAATCCATGAGTTTCCAATTTGTCCTTTTTCAAAAACTAAATGTTCATGACCTTCTTGTTTTAGATAAAAACTGACAGCCAATCCTGCTTGTCCACCACCTATTACAATGGTATTATATATCTTGTTCTTTGCTTCCATTACCTACTATTTTTATATGTTTATATTTGTACAAAGGTGCTGGGAAAGGATAAGTCCTTGTTAACGCACTTAGGACTAAAAGTGACGTAATTGGGTTTTAATTTATAATTTTAAGGATATGTTAGCCATTGACCGTAATAGTTTGACAAGTAATGATTTTTTGAATTTTCGAGAAAACGATGTCATAATCGAGCAAACAGAAAGTGAAGGTTTTTTTCATTTCAACGAAGTTTCATTTGATGCATTGCAATTTATCAGATGTCAATATCAGATAAAAGATCCTAAAAAAATTCAGCTTAATATAGAAGATGCAGTACTTGAAATGCATTTCAGGTTAAGTGGAGAAAGTCTAATGATTCATCCAGAGAATATTAATATGAGTGGTGGAAGTCATACATTGTTTTACCAACAGGACAACAATCCACAAATTATTATGTCACCAACCAACAATGGTAATTTTCTAGAAATCCGTGTAGGGGCTAAACATTTTGAACGCCTACTATCAAGTGAAATTCCTGTATTAAGTAATCTAATAGAGTCAGGAAGTAATAAGGTATGGCCAGGAAATCATTTGTCGATTACACCTAGTGTGTACAATGTAATAAATGAAATAAGTAACTCACCTTATTTAGGAAAATTAAATATGTTGTTTTTAGAAGCTAAGATGACAGAGCTTTTGTTGTTACAAGCCACATTATTTAGTCAAGTAGATTCTTTAAAACCATTTTCATTTAAAAATTCTGATAAAATTAAATTTTATGAAGCCCAAGAATTTATGAATAAATACTATATGGAAAGTTACACGATTAAGCAGATTGCCTCTTCTATTGGTATTAATGAGAGGAAACTGACTCAAGGTTTCAAAGAACTTTTTGGACTAACCATATTCGAATACATAAATGATTTAAGAATGAATAAGGCAAAACAGTTATTATTGGATGAAAAAAAATATGTAGGCGAAGTTTCTGAAATGGTTGGTTACAAAAACCAACAACATTTTACAGTAGCATTTAAAAAGAAATTTGGGATTTTACCAAGTAAACTTAAAGAATGAGATTATTCTTATGTTTCTGATATTGTGTACTATGCGGAATTTTTATAAAAATAAACGAGTTTTTTTATTTTAATCAAATAACTTGCGTTTTCAATCCTTGCTATCAGAGTATTTTCTATAGTATCATGGATTATAAAAGTCTTGAGAAATTGAATATAAATTCGATATCTTGCGCATAAAAAAAAACTTTTCTACATCGACTATAAATCTATGTTATCTACTTCAAATTCAATATTTATGATTAAAACTTTAAAACTTAATTTTTTATTAATGCCTTTTCTTTTTGTTTATGGATGTGCTTCTAATGATGATTGTACTAAAATAATTACCATTCCAGAAGCTATATTTACAACTCCTATTGGAACTTCAACTAGACCAGCATATAATATGGAAGTAGCTTGTGATTTTGAAATAGAACCAATATCAGAAAACAATGTTGAGCTTAAAAACTTTTCTTATGAAATTATAAACTTTAAATATACTCCAGACACAGGAAAAAACACTTCAAGACTTCAATACGAAATCAAACTTAATAATAATAGTGATGCTAATGTTGTGGGGATTCCTGTAATAACGATGGATGTTGATGGCACTGTATCATCAGGAAATTTCACTTCTGGTTCTACATCACCTTGTTACGGAATCAATGCAAATTCTAGTTGTATACTAACTTTTGATAAACAAGAATCTTTAGACTTTGGATTGTTTAAATCTATTAAAATAGTTACAGTTAAGTATATTTTAACTAAATAAAACTCTAAACTACAGATTCGTACTATAAATTAATTTTTATTTTCTGTACGATTTTAAGAAATAATTAGGTGTAGTTTAAAGGATTCGATAGTGTGGATTTGTATTTTTATGTTCTTGAAATTTATAAGCTTTAGTTTTCTATTATTAGAGCACAGATTGGGAATTAGCTTTATAACTAAGAAAGTAGGGTTACAATTATTTAATTGTAACCCTACTTTGATTATCAAGAGAAGAAATTAATTAGTTTTTTTGAACTTTCCAGTAGCTTACAAGTAAATTGTATAACTCTTCTGCATTAATATCTATTTCAGAGGCGGAGTACATTAATTTCAAATTTGAATTTTGTTTGTCATAAGCCATTTTCCACATTATTGTTGAAAGACGGTCACGGTATTTTAGCGCATTGCCAAGTGTAGTAATAACTAAAGTATCACCTCCGATTTCCTCTAAATGAATATATATTACATCAGACCATTCAACTCTTCCAAAAGCTTTAGATAGTGGAGTAGTTTTTCCAGAAAAACCAGTCACATCAATTTCAATTAATGGAGATTTGTCTTTTATTCCTGCTAAGTTTTTAAGAGTAAGGAAAAGCATAATCAAAAGAAAAGCACCTGAAATTACAGCTGGTTTAATTTTAAGTTCACCACCAAAAAATCCTATGCAGTATAAAAAGATTAGGGCCAATATAATGCTAATAGCACTTACATATAAAAATAAATTTCTGGTTTTTTTGGCATTTCGATATAATTTTGTTTCTTCTCTCATGGGGGTGTAGTATGATATATTTATAATTAAAAATAAGGATGCAATTTATTACAAATAAATATAATGTATGCTATAAAAATAAGTTATTACTTATAAAAATGATTAATTTTTTGTAATTCAGACTTTTAGATGTTACTTTTGTATTTAGAATTTAATTCAAGTTATTAAATTTAATAAGTAAATCTTTTTTTAGATTATTGTATGGGACTATTATATGTCTGTTCCAAAAAGAATATAGAACAGATTTTCGATGGATAAGAAAAATAGTAGCTTTATATTTTGCAAAAATTGATGATAAAAAGACTTGACATAAAATAAAAAATAAAGGAGATAATGATCTCATTTTGTATAACTTGAGGTTGGATTCGCGCAATGTCACTTTTTTTACTTAATATTAGGTATTAATAAAAAGTTAATCAAAAGTGTTTCAAAACAAAATCGTTTTATATATTTGATTTCAGGATAATTTTTGCATTATTTGTAAAATAAAAGCAAAAAGCCTGAAATAAATTAATTATTAATAGTAACTACATCTATGTCATTTTCAAGTCTATTTCGAAAAAAAACAGTACAAGATATTTTAAGTCAAGTTGAGAAGAACAACGCCAATGGAAGTGATTCATTAGGTAAGCATTTAACAGCGCGTGATTTAACAGCTTTTGGTATTGCTGCAATTGTAGGTGCGGGTATTTTTAGTACAATTGGAAAAGCTAGTGCCGATGGTGGACCAGCTGTTATTTTTTTGTTTCTCTTTACAGCTATTGCTTGTAGTTTTGCTGCTTTTGCCTATGCGGAATTTGCTTCGATGGTTCCTGTTTCAGGGAGTGCTTATACATATTCGTATGTTGCTTTTGGTGAAATTATAGCCTGGGTCATTGGTTGGGCATTGATAATGGAATATTCGGTCGGTAATATAACCGTCGCCATATCGTGGAGTGATTATTTTACAGGATTGCTCGCCAGCGGAGGAATCCATTTACCCCAATGGGTTCAGATGGATTATTTAACAGCTTCTAATGGGTTTAATGATGCTACAGCTTTAATGCATGGAGGGAAATCATTCGAGAATTTAGAACCAGCCTTACAATCAGCATATACAGCATGGACAACATCACCTTTGATAGGTTCATTTCATTTTGTTGCCGATTTACCAGCCTTATTGATTATTATCTTGATTACAGCATTGATTTACCGTGGGATGAAAGAGTCTCGTAATGCAAGTAATATTATGGTTGTAGTAAAGTTATGTGTTGTGCTTTTGGTAATTGCAGTAGGTGTTTTCTATGTAGATACTGCCAATTGGGATCCTTTTGCACCAAATGGAGTAACAGGAGTCTTAAAAGGAGTTTCAGCAGTATTCTTTGCCTATATTGGTTTTGATGCTATCTCAACAACAGCCGAAGAGTGTAAAGATCCACAACGTGATTTACCACGAGGAATGATGTGGGCTATTATAATTTGTACCATCTTATATATAGCAATCGCATTGGTTCTTACTGGAATGGTGAGCTATAATCAACTTAATGTTGGAGATCCACTTGCTTTTGTATTTGAGAAATTAGATCTAAAATGGATGTCTGGAATTATAGCAGTAAGTGCTGTAGTAGCTATGGCGAGCGTTTTATTGGTTTTCCAAATGGGACAACCTCGTATCTGGATGAGCATGAGTCGAGATGGATTATTACCAAAACGTTTTTCTAAAGTACACCCAAAATTTAAAACACCATCATACGCTACTATTGTTACAGGTTTTGTAGTTGCTGTTCCTGCTTTATTCTTAAATCTTACAATGGTTACCGATTTATGTAGTATCGGAACTTTGTTTGCCTTTGTATTGGTTTGTGCAGGAGTTTTAGTATTACAGAATAAGCCAAATATTCCAAGAGGAAAATTTAAGACACCTTATATAAATTCAAAGTTTATAATGCCAATATTATTGATTATTGGATTAGTGTTTTCTTTTGGATACAACAAGAAAGCAACCATGAGTTTTATTATGAATGAAACTCAAATTAATGAATCAGCAGATATAATCACTTCTTTGGATAAAAGCCATACAAAAAAAGTATACGATTATTTAGTAACTGTTGATGCTAATAATGCTACAACAGAAAAGCCAGATTTAGAACAAATCTTAAAGCAATATCAAAAAGATGAAGCTAAGTATGCAAGCGTAATTGCAGGTTTACCAGTAGCAGATTCTATTAAGTACGAAAGTGGACTAAGCTTGTTTAAACACAAAATACCAATGTGGATTTTCTTAATTGTTTTGGTAGGATTGACTGTTTGGGCTTACAAACAAAATTTATCATTAATTCCATTATTAGGGTTAATTTGCTGTTTGTATATGATGGCAGAATTAAGCGTTTGGAACTGGATTTACTTTACAGTTTGGTTACTGATAGGACTATGTATTTACTTTAGCTTTAGCCGAAAAAATAGTAAACTTAATTTTGAGAAACAATAGTCTTAGTTTTTAGTTACAGTTTTCAGTTTAAAAGTTGAGAGCTAACTAGATTAGAAAAATTAAGAAGTCTAAAATAAAAATCCGTTCTGAATAATTCAGAACGGATTTTTATTTTTAGCTCTAGTAAAAAAGCAACAGCATTTCAAAATCTAAGTAGGTTAGGGAAGTTTAATTTTATAATAAAAAATCCGCTTAGAGATATCTCTAGCGGATCCAAACAAACCAATTAAAATTAAGCAAATTTATTTATAAAGAAATGTTTCGTGTTTATAAAACCCCAAGCTCAACCATGCAGGCTTTCATCATCTGATAGGTTCTTTCGATATCATTATCTAATCCTATCGAGAAACGAATTAAACCATCGGTTAAACCCATTTCAGCTTGTTCTTCTAGTGGAATTTCACTAGAAGTTGAGGTTCCAGGAGCGCTAAATAAAGTTTTGTAAAAACCTAAACTTACCGCTAAATATCCAAGATTTCGTTTCTGCATTAACTCCATCAATTCATTGGCTTTAGCCAGAGAACCAACGTCTATTGTAAGCATTCCACCAAAACCATATTCAGGATTAATCATTGTTTTGTATAACTCATGGCTAGGATGACTTTTTAAGCCAGGATAAACAGTTTTAAGTCCGTCTTTTTCAAATTTATCAGCTAGAACATGAGCATTATGGCTGTGTTGTTTGATACGGATATGTAAAGTACGTAAGTTTTTCATCACGCTAGCCGAACGCAAACTGTCCATTGTAGGCCCTAAAAGCATACTAGCACCACTATTTACATTCTTTAAACTATTTATGAATTCTTTAGAGGCACAAGTCACACCACCAACAGTATCACTGCTACCGTTTATGTATTTTGTTAAGCTGTGAATTACAATATCGGCACCTAATTTCGCTGGTGAAACAGATAAAGGTGAAAACGTATTATCGACAACCAATTTTAAATTGTGTTTTTTTGCAAGACGAGATAAGCCTGCTATGTCTGCTACTTCTAATAAAGGATTACTTACTGTTTCGCAGTATAAAACTTTAGTTTCAGGAGTAATGGCAGCTTCTACAACATCAAGTTTTGTAATATCTACAAAAGTTGTTTTTACACCAAACCTTGGAGTGAAATTTTTAAGAAAAGCATACGTTCCACCATATATAGTTCTGCTCGAAACAATATGATCACCAGCGCTACACAACTGCATTAGCGTAGGCGTAATGGCTCCCATTCCTGAAGCCGAAACATTTGCGGTTTCCGTTCCTTCCATAGCAGCAAGTGCTTGATCTAAGTATAAATTACTCGGCGATGAATGGCGTGAATACAAATAGCAACCCTCCATATTCCCTTCAAAAGTGTCAAACATTGTTTTTGCCGAAAGGAAAGTATAGGTAGAAGAGTCCGAAATAGAAGGGTTTACACCGCCAAATTCCCCAAAATACTGCAAATCCTGAATCTTATCAGCCGGATTAAAATTTTCCATTGTTATGTTATTATGAGAAACGAAGCAATTTCATTCTCTAGTTAGTATTTATTTTTCATTCAAAGCAAAGCCAAAGAGTGAGGAGCTAATCCCGCTATTCGCTATATCTTTTCCTTGTAATCCTTCCTTTGTCAGGATGGCAAGAAAAAGGATGCCGCTACTATCGGGGCTATGAAACTCGAGTAGCTTAGAATTCTTACTCAAAATAATAAAATATTAGAATAATAATCAATTATAATCTTAATATTTAGATTTTTAATCTGTATAATGTTATTTGTTTAGAGTTATTGTCTAATTTTACTTTTAAAATAAGATTTAAATAGATTATTTTTCAGTCTAAAAAAAAACTAAACAATGACACTAGATTCAATTGATAAAAAACTACTATTATTACTCCAAACAGATAGTAAGAAAACAACCAAAGAATTGTCTTTAAAATTAGACCTTTCCGTAACGGCTGTTTACGAACGAATAAAAAAACTGGAGAGAGAAGGTATAATACATAAATATGTAGCTTTACTGGATAAGTCTAAAATAGAAAAAGGATTTGTAGTTTTTTGTCACCTCAAACTTATTCAGCATACTAAAGAGTTCTTAACTAGATTCGAAAGTGAAGTAACTCAGTTAAAAGAAGTTCTTGAGTGCCATCATGTAAGTGGCGATTATGATTATATTCTAAAAGTGCTTGTAAAAGACATGGAAGCTTATAGAGAGTTTTTGGTCACCAAACTTACAACGCTACAGCATATAGGTAGTACACAAAGTACTTTTATGATTAGTGAGGTGAAGAATACAACAGTGATTTCTTTATAGGAGCAAAGGTTTTTATAAAAGGTGCTGAGGTTTTGAGTTGCTAAGGCTCTAAGTTTTTTTTAGTAGCAAAGGCTCAGAGAGACAAAGCGACAAAGGTTTTTATAAAAGGTGCTGAGGTTTTGAGTTGCTAAGGTTCTAAGTTTTTTAGTAGCAAAGGTTCAGAGGGATAAAGCAACAAAGGTTTTTATGAAAGGTGCTGAGGTTTTGAGTTACTAAGGTTCTAAGTTTTTTTAGGAGTAGAGGCTTTAGCTAAATTGTTTTAAATCTTTTGTGTCTTCGCGTTTTTATGAGAATTGAAAAAATCTGCTCAATCTGTTTAATCTGTGTGAGTAATTATAGAAGGCGCTGAGGTTCTAAGTTTTTTTAGGAGTAAAGGCTTTAGCTAAATTGTTTAAAATTTAGTGTCTTTGCAGTTTTACTTTTTGTCTCAGAGATAATTTTTCAGGAATCTGCTTTTTTTGCTAAATCTGAGAGAAAATTTAACATTTTTATGCATTTATTACAATAAGTTTTCCATACATCAAGAAATCCTGAGAAAAAACTCTAATTTTAAAGTTTAAACAAAACTTAATTCCTTAATTTTGTATCGCTAAAAAATAAAAAATCAAAAACTATGAGTTCATTTGACGTAGTCATTATAGGTTCAGGTCCCGGCGGATATGTTTCGGCAATTCGTTGCGCACAATTAGGTTTCAAAACAGCTATAATCGAAAAGTACAATACACTTGGAGGAACATGCTTAAATGTAGGATGTATCCCTTCAAAAGCATTATTGGCATCTTCGCACCATTATGCAGAGATTAAGCATTTTGCAGATCACGGAATTGAAGTTTCTGGTGATGTAAAAATCAATTTAGAGAAAATGATTGCTCGCAAGCAAGCGGTTGTAGACCAAACAGCTGGTGGGGTTAATTATTTAATGGATAAAAATAAAATTACTGTTTTTAAAGGATTAGGTTCATTTGTTGATGCGACACACATTGCTATTGCAAAAGAAGATGGAACATCAGAAACTATCGAAGCTAAAAACACAGTTATTGCAACAGGTTCTAAGCCTTCGTCTTTACCTTTTATCAAAATTGATAAAGAAAGAATCATTACTTCTACAGAAGCATTAGCATTGAAAGAAGTTCCAAAACACCTAGTTATTATTGGTGGTGGAGTTATTGGTATCGAATTAGGACAAGTATATTTACGTTTAGGAGCGCAAGTTTCTGTAGTTGAATTTATGGACAGAATTATTCCAGGAATGGATGGAGCTTTGTCTAAAGAATTAACTAAAGTATTGAAAAAACAAGGAATGAAATTCTACGTTTCTCATAAAGTAAAATCAGTAGAAAGAAACGGTGATGCTGTTGTAGTTCAAGCTGAAAATGCAAAAGGAGAAACAATTACTTTAGAAGGAGACTATTCATTAGTTTCTGTAGGACGTCGTCCATACACAGACGGGTTGAATGCTGATAAGGCAGGAGTGAAAATTTCAGATAGAGGACAAGTTGAAGTAAATGACCATTTACAAACAAATGTTCCAAATATCTATGCAATTGGAGATGTTGTTCGTGGAGCAATGTTGGCACACAAAGCTGAAGAAGAAGGAGCAATGGTTGCTGAAATCATTGCAGGTCAAAAACCACATATCGATTATAATTTAATTCCTGGTGTTGTATACACTTGGCCAGAAGTTGCTGCTGTTGGACAAACAGAAGAGCAAGTAAAAGCTTCAGGAGCTGAATATAAAGTTGGAAGTTTCCCATTTAAAGCTTTAGGACGCGCAAGAGCAAGTGGAGATTTAGACGGATTTGTAAAAATCATTGCAGACGCTAAAACTGATGAGGTTTTAGGAGTGCATATGATTGGAGCACGTACTGCTGATTTAATTGCAGAGGCAGTTACAGCTATGGAATTCAAAGCATCAGCTGAAGATATTTCAAGAATGAGCCATGCGCATCCAACATTTGCAGAAGCAATAAAAGAAGCAGCTTTGGCAGCTACAGATAATAGAGCACTACACGTATAGTAGTACATCTTGATATAAAATAAAAAACCCGACTCATAGTCGGGTTTTTTTATGGAAATTATTGAGGTAAATTAAGCGGTAAATACGCTTTTATAATTATCCCAATATCTGTAAATTAAAAATAGATTCCCTAAAAACAACAATCCAGCAATAGGCAAATTCTCAGGAGTCATAAAATAATTAATAAATAAAATATTTATGGTAATAGGGAGAATTAAAATGTTGGCAAGAGTTACATAACGACCAGTTACAAAGGCAATACCACAAATTAATTCTATTGATTTTGCTAATGGCATTATATAAGTCGAGGCAATTAAACCTACATTAAATGCTTTAAAATTCCCTGTTACTTCGGGCTCAGGCATTAAGTGTAAAAAGTAACTTATAGAAGCAAAAAGCAACAAAAGACCAATTAAAGTTCTGATAATAATAGTGGCGATTTTCATGATATAGATGATTTTTATAGGTTAAAAAAAATACAATTTTTGATGTAAAACTACCTTGATTTTAATAATTGAAAAACGTGTTTAATTATTAATTTATTATGAATTATGTAAACTATTTGGTTTGGTTTTGTGATTTGTTTAAGTCTATATCAAATGTAGTGATTTTTACGCTATAAATAAATACATGATTTCTTATATTTATGACTGTTTTTTAACATATCTTCTATAAAGAAAAAATCCTCCGGCACCTATTAAGATAAAAGGCCAAATGTTTAAGAAAAATACAATTATTCCTTGTAACATGTACCAGCCACTTTTTAAAGCATCTATAATTTCGATACCAATATTTGGTTTGTAGGTATTGTTATCCTTAATACTGGCAATTACCTCTTGTTTTAAAGATTGATTTTGATATAATTGTAAAGTAATGGTACTAAAATTAACTTGGTCTTTTAAAGATAATTTTTCAATTTTACTAGAATCGTTTTGTTCTTTTTGTGCGGCAAGCGTATTCTCAGCTTCCATTACATCATTTATTTTTTTGCCTTTAGTATCAATTGCATTTTCAATTCTTTTGTGGTTTTCTGCACTTCTGTTTTGTGCTAATTGGTTAGCAAGTAGTTTTAATGAGACATCATCGGCTTTGATGATACGATAATCCAGAAAATCAATTTGTTTGGCAATTGTTTTTATAACGGTATCTAGTTGTGTGTTAGGAACACGAATTGTTATGTCGTTTATTACAGAGTATTTTGTGGTTTGCAAAGTACTGTCTTGACTTATTTTGGTTTGTATTTCATCATGAATTGTACTTTGTAAATTGGTGTAAGTAACAAAACCTCCGAATTTCATGGTAGCGTTTTCAATTGCATAAGTAGATTTTGCTACATTTTTGACCTTAAATTTTATATCGGCGGTTCGAATAAATTTATGGCTGCTATCTTTTTTCTCAACGGCTGCCGATGACGAAATAATATTATCTGTACTATTAGAAGATTCAGAAATAGAATCTTCAGTCATAGTATCTGCTTTTTTGCAGGAAAATAATACAGCGATGATTACTAATGTAGTCAAGCTAAATTTTGCAATTGTTTTCATAGGTGATTGATATAATTATTAATTAATAAATGGGTTACGTAAATAGTTTTTTTAAAAATAGGGGATAAGTAGTTTTGTCTCAATAATCGTATCAATTTTAAAAAAGGGTTATTATGTGGTGTAATAAAAAGCGTGCCAATATTTTTTGAGATTACTTAATTGAAGGAATTTTTTTGTCGTAATTTTGAAGCATTAAAAAAAAATAATTTTTGAGAGTTTCAATTTATAAGCATATACCAAATCCAGCAGCTTTTAAACAGCAGCTTTTAGTTTGGGCACAACAATACCGAGAAGTCGTTTTTATGGATAGTAATTCATATCCACAAGAATATTCAAGCTTCGATTGTTTGCTGGCTGTCGATGCTTTTACATCAATAAAAACCGATTTCCATAACGCATTCGAGGATTTAAAACAATACCAACAAACAACTAAAGATTGGCTTTTTGGCTATCTTACCTATGATTTAAAAAATGACATCGAAGAATTACAATCTACTAATTTTGATGGCTTAGAATTTCCAGATTTATTTTTCTTTCAGCCTAAAAAAATATTTTTGTTGAAAGGGAACCAACTAGAGATTCAATATTTATCGATGTGTGATGATGAGCTAGAAGATGATTATAGCGAGATTATCGAACTTGAGTCGCAGCCATATAGTACACTGAGTGAAGTAGAGGTAAGGCAACGAATTTCGAAAGAAGACTATATTTCGAAAGTAAATTCAGTTTTGGAGCATATTCATCGTGGAAATATTTATGAAGCTAATTTTTGTATGGAGTTTTACGCAGAAGAAGCTGCTATCAATCCATTAGAAAAATTTGAAAAACTGAATGAAATATCTCAAGCACCATTAACTGTTTTCTTTAAAAATCACAAACAGTTTTTATTATCGGCTTCGCCAGAAAGATATATTCGTAAAATAGGAGATCAGATAATCTCACAGCCTATAAAAGGAACTTCTAAACGCTTTGTGGATACCACAGCAGATGAGAATTCTAAGATGCAATTGGAGGCAGATTCAAAAGAACGTGCTGAGAATATTATGATTACTGATTTAGTTAGGAATGACTTATCACATACGGCTCAAAAAGGCTCAGTTAAAGTGGTGGAATTATGCAAAATTTATTCTTTTTTGCAGGTACATCAAATGATTTCTACGATTACTTCAAAGTTAGATGCTCAATATTCAGCGATTGATGTTTTAAAAACAACTTTTCCAATGGGAAGTATGACAGGAGCACCAAAGATTTCAGCAATGAATATCATTGACAAACTAGAGGAAACCAAGCGAGGTTTGTATAGTGGTACAGTAGGTTATTTTACACCAGAAGGGGATTTTGATTTTAATGTAGTTATCCGAAGTATTTTATACAATCAAGAAAAAAAATATATTTCGTTTTCAGTTGGTAGTGCCATAACAGCACAATCGACTCCCGAAAAAGAATACGAAGAGTGTTTGCTCAAGGCAAAAGCGATGCAGCAAGTATTGCAATAGTTAACAAATCTATTTTGTATTTTTAACCAGTCGATTTGTAAAACCAAATTTCAATAAAAGACGTAAATTAAGATATGCTTCAAAAATTTAAAAATCATGTTACTCAAACATTTCCTTTTTTAGAAAAAAAGAAATTACTACTAGCTACAAGCGGTGGTCTGGATAGTATGGTTATGGCACATTTATTTGCTCAACTTGATTATGATTTTGCGATAGCACATTGTAATTTTCAGTTGCGAGGATTGGAAAGTTTTGGTGATCAAGATTTTGTTAGCACCGCTGCGGATACTTTAAAATGCCCCTTTTTTGTTACACAATTCGATACCGAGGCTTTTGCTAAAGATTATAAGCTTTCAACGCAGGTTGCAGCGCGAGAATTACGATACAATTGGTTTTATGAACTTTTGGAGACTAAAGGGTATGACTATATTTTAACGGCACATCATGCAGATGATAACCTAGAAACATTTATAATTAATTTGAGCCGAGGAACAGGTTTAGAAGGACTACTTGGAATTCCAGAGCAAAACGATACTCTTATTCGCCCACTTTTACTGTTTTCGAGAGAAGAAATAAAACAATATGCTGAGGATAATAGCATTGAATGGCGTGAGGATAGTAGTAATGCTTCAAATAAATATTTACGAAATAAAATTCGTCATGATTTAGTTCCAATTTTAAAGGAAATAAATCCTAATTTTTTAACTGCCTTTCAGAAGACTCAAGAGTTTCTACAAGAAGCACAAATTATGGTCGAAGATGCTTCGATTATGATATATCAGCAAGTTGCTAAAGAAATTGATGATGAAATTCACTTTGATTTGAATCAATTAAAACGATTAGCAAATTATAAGTCGTATCTGTATCAATGGCTAAAGGAATATGAATTTTCGGCTTGGGATGATATTTATGAATTGGTTGAAAGTCAGTCGGGTAAGCAAGTTTTTTCGCCAGAATTCAGATTAATAAAAGACAGAACAACATTAATTTTAAGCCCAATTCCTGAAATAAAAGAAGAAGAATTTTACATAGAGATTAACGATAAAGAAGTTAATTTTCCCTTAAAATTAAAACTCTGTAACGTAGGTCACATAACAATAGATTCAAATAAAGCTATATTTGTGGATTCCGAAAAAATCCGGTTTCCTTTGCTTTTACGAAAATGGAAAGAAGGCGATGTTTTTTATCCGTTTGGAATGAATGGAAAATCTAAAAAAGTAAGTAAGCTTTTTAAAGATGAAAAATTATCGTTGATTGAAAAAGAAAACACATGGATTTTGTGTTCGGAAAATCAAATTGTTTGGGTTGTAGGAATCAGACAAGATGAGCGTTTTAAAATAGAAAATACTACAAACAAGATACTAAAAATAGAATTACAATAATGAAATCAACCTCTCTACTATCAAAACAATTTTGGAATAATTCGATCGTGTTTTTGTTGTTTTTCTTTTTTGCTTTTGCAAAAGGGAATGCACAAATATTAGAACCAGTAAAATGGACTTCTAAAATTGAAAAGAAATCAGGAAATAATTTTGTATTAATTTTTGATGGAGCTATTGAGAAAGATTGGCATATATACTCTCAATTTACCCCAGATGGAGGACCACTACCATTAGAGATTTCTTTTAAAAACCAAAAAGGAAATTATAATTTGGTTGGGAAGGCCAAAGAAGGAAAAACCAGAACAGCATTTAATGATATATTTGGTGTTAATGAGACTTTCTTTGAAGGGAAAGCCCATATAGAACAAGAAATAACAATTACAAATCCAGATATAAAAACAATTGAAGTCGAATTTGATTTTCAGATTTGTAAAGAGGTATGTATCAATTTAAATAAAAAATTCTCTATTGCAATTCCAGCTTCATTCAAGATGGATGCAACAGCACCAGTTGCTAAAATAGATGAAGTAAAAGCGGAAGAAACTCCAAAAGATGGGGTGGTTGTTGATACTGCAAAAGCTACGGCTGGGACTGTAGTTGCTGATGTAGCAAAAGATAATGCTGATGCAGATATGCCAGTTAAGGATATGCCAGATCCAGCTCCACAAAGAAGTTTATGGTCTATTTTCTTCATTGCATTTTTGTCTGGTTTTGCAGCTTTACTTACTCCATGTGTGTTTCCTATGATTCCTATGACGGTTAGTTTTTTTACAAAACAAAGTAAAACTAAAGCAGCAGGAATTAGAAATGCGATCATTTATGGTATTTCGATTATAGTAATTTATGTTTTACTAGGCTTTTTAGTGTCTTGGATTTTTGGAGCTGATGCTTTGAATTCATTGGCAACTAATGTTTGGTTTAACATTCTGTTTTTTATTTTATTAGTGGTTTTTGCATCATCATTCTTGGGGGCTTTTGAAATTATGTTGCCAAATTCATGGGCAAATAAAGTAGACCAACAAGCTGATAGAGGTGGAATCATTGGGATTTTGTTTATGGCCTTGGCTTTAGCTATTGTATCATTTTCTTGCACAGGTCCAATTGTTGGAACACTTTTGTTTGAAGCAGCAACAAATGGTATTATTGGGCCAATTATTGGAATGTTTGGTTTCTCATTGGCTTTAGCATTACCATTTATGTTATTTGCAATGTTCCCAGGATGGCTAAATTCATTACCAAAATCGGGAGGATGGTTAAATACAGTAAAAGTTGTTTTAGGATTCCTTGAATTGGCTTTAGCATTCAAGTTTTTATCAAATGCTGATTTGGTTCTACAATTGCATTTATTAGAAAGAGAAGTTTTCATTGCCATTTGGATTGCAATTTTTGGAGCACTAACATTATATTTATTCGGCAAAATTACATTGCCACACGATAGTCCTCTGTCGCATATTTCGGTTGGTAGATTGTATTTAGGATTACTTACTTTAGTATTTACTGTGTATTTAATTCCAGGACTTTGGGGAGCTCCATTAAAAATAATTAGTGCTTTTCCACCACCACCATTATATAGTGAAAGCCCGTTTGGAGTAGGGGGATCAAGTAATTCAAATGCTGGATTAGAAAAAGGATTACCTGATGGAGCAGAATTAGGACCACACGGAATTATGGTTTTTCATGATTATGAAGATGGAGTAGCTTTTGCTAAATCAATTAAGAAGCCTATAATGTTAGATTTTACAGGTTATGCTTGTGTGAACTGTAGAAAGATGGAAAACAATGTTTGGTCGGATGAAAAAATATTGCCAATATTGAAAAATGATATCGTTCTTATTTCTTTATATGTTGATGATAAAAGAGAGTTGCCAGTTGATGAGCAATATGTTACGAAATCAGGAGATAAAATCATTACTGTTGGAGATAAATGGACAGATTTTATGATTTCTAAGTATAAAACCAATACACAACCGCTGTATGTTTTAACTGATTTAGAAGGTAATAATTTAAATAAATCTAAACCTACAATCAGTTACGTTGGTACAGACGAATATTTGAGTTGGTTAAAAGAAGGAATTTCAAATTTTAAATAATTAATGAAGTTTGTTGATTTTTAGATTATATGATTTAAGTATCAAGTAAAAAATAAATGGTTGAAGTTAATTCAAACAAAAAGCACTCTGAGTTTATACTTAGAGTGCTTTTTTATTTGTGTTAGGTTGTGATTGCTTTCTACAAGAATTCTCCATGTTGAGAAATATCCAAGCCTAATTCTTCTTTTTCTTCTGTTACTCTTAGAGGGGTAATTTTATTTACAATAATAAAAAGAATATAAGAACCTACAAAAGCAAAAATAGACACGATAACCATTGCTATTAGTTGATTTGTAAATAATGTCGAAGTTCCAAAAACAAGCCCTTGATTGTCTCCAACAGCAGGATTAATCGCTTTAGAAGCAAAGACCCCAGTTAACAACATTCCTACCATGCCACCTACACCGTGGCAAGCAAAAACATCTAAGGCATCATCGATTTTTCCTTTAGGGAATTTACTAACTACAAGGTTACTTACAATAGCAGCAAAAGCTCCGATAAAGATTGCATGAGAGATACTTACGAAACCAGCAGCAGGAGTGATAGCGACAAGACCTACAACGGCTCCAATACAAGCTCCGAGTGCAGATAATTTGTGACCTAATATCTTATCAAGGAATACCCATGCCATTGAAGCAGCTGCGGCAGCAACTGTGGTTGTTCCTAATGCTTGAACTGCTAAACCATTGGCACCTAATGCAGAACCTGCATTGAATCCAAACCATCCGAACCATAATAGAGCAGTTCCTAATAAAACATAAGTAATACGAGCAGGATTTACTTTTTGAACTTTTCTTTTTCCTAAAAAGATTGCTCCTGCTAATGCAGCCCAACCAGCACTCATATGAACAACTGTTCCACCAGCAAAATCAAGAACTCCCATTTTAAAGAAAATACCTTCTGGATGCCAAGTCATATGTGCCAAAGGAGCGTATATGATTAATATAAATAAAACCATGAATAATAAATAGGCCCAAAAACGGACACGCTCTGCAAATGCACCAGTTATTAAAGCAGGAGTTATAATAGCAAATTTAGCCTGAAACAATGCAAATAACATAAACGGGATAGTAGGAGCAAGGCCCCATGCAGTATTCGTTCCTACACCTTGAAAAAATAAATTAGAAGTTGGGTTGCCTATAATACCTTTTATAGATGGACCAAATGCTAGTCCGAAAGCTATAACTACCCATAAAATTGTTACGATTACCATTGCCATAAAGCTTTGAAGCATGGTGCTGATTACATTTTTTTTGCCTACCATACCTCCGTAAAAGAATCCTAATCCAGGAGTCATTAGCAATACAAATGCAGTTGCAACAATCATCCAAGCAGTATCTCCAGTGTCAAATTTAACAGCTTCAGATGGAACAGGATTTTCGGTTAAGATAAAATTAGATAGAAAGGTTAATACCAAAATTGTGATAAGAATCACACTTAAAATAATTTTTCGCATGGTTAGTTGGTTTTAAATTTTGATAAAAGTATAAAATGATTTAACACCCCTTTTAAAAATGACGATTAGTGCTTTATTTTTATTAAATTTTCATTTTGACCCCTATTATTTTTAGGGTATTGGTTAAAATTTGTTTTAAAATTGAGATTTTTTTGATACGAGTTTTATTTAAGAAGTGGTTTGTTGTTTGGATTTTAATTAAAATTGTCAGTTTTACTACTTTACAACCGTAAGATTTAAGTATTCTAAATGAAAAGGTCCTAAACGAACAATTCGTTTAGGACCTTTTACTTGATCGTAATATATCAGTAGCGTTTTACTTCTGATTGTATTTTTCTTTATATTTCTTATATAGTTTAGTTTGATGCGTTTCTAGGCTAATCATTCTTCCTTGTATAAAAGCATTGGTTAGTTTATTAGTTTTCATATCTAATGCATCCCCTTCAGAGATAAATAGAGTAGCATCTTTTCCAGTTTCTAATGTTCCGCAAAGTTCATCTATATTTAATAGTTTAGCAGTATTAGATGTTATTAATTGTAATGCTTGTTCTCTATCTAAGCCATAAGCAGCACATGTACCTGCTAAGAATGCTAAGTTTCGAGTATTCATTCGCTCGTTGTCACCACTATTTTCTAAACCAACCAAAATACCTTTATCGGTTAATATTTTAGCCATTTTATACGGTAGGTTAACATCTTGATCATCGCTTTGTGGCATATCGTGAACACGTCTTAGTAATACTCCGATATTGTTTTTTTGTAATAAATCGGCAGTTTTGTATGCTTCATAACCACCAACAATAACTACTTTTTGTATTTTATTATCACGAGTTAATTTTATAGCATCAATGATTTGTTTTTCTCCATTGGCATGAATAAACAATGTTTGAGTTCCATCAAAAAGACCTTTCATTGATTCAAAAATCAAGTTCCTTTCTTTAGGTTCAGCACCTAAATAAGCTTTAGAGTTAATTAAAAAAGCATTGATTTCTTCAATTTGGGGTACATAATCTTTGTTGGCTTCAATAGGACCAGGCTCAAACCAAGAGCCACTTTTTTTAAAGCTAGGAGGGAAATTAAGATGAATTCCGTCGTTTTCTTTTAGTATAGCGTCTTGCCAACTCCATGCATCTAATTGTACTATAGATGAGGTACCAGAAATTCTTCCGCCACGAGGAGTAACCTGAGCGATTAAAATTCCGTTAGGACGAACAGTTTCTATTACTTTAGACTCAGAATTATAGGCAATAACACTTCTCACGTTAGGATTGAAACTTCCAATTTCTTCATCATCATTAGATGATTTTACAGCATCAATTTCTACAAGTCCTAATGTTGAATTTGGAGCAATAAATCCTGGATACACATGTTTTCCACTAGCGTCAATTGTGGTATCATATGCATTAGCTGCCAGTCTGATTGTTTTAGAATCTGCTACCAATGTTATTTTTCCATCTTTAAATCCGATAGCACTATTCTCTATCACTGTTCCATTGCCTAGATGCGCAGTAGCATTTAGGATTAAAACTGATTTTGTTTGTTTTGGAGCAGGAGTTTGCTGCGCTATTATAACTATTGGCATGCAAAATGCCAATAGTAAAATATATATGTTTTTACTTATCATAGTTCTCTGTTTTTCTATTTGTGAATCTTTTGATTTTATTGTTCTAAAGTATCACAGTGATATTCTTTTTTCTCTTTCTTTTTTGGTTGTTGAGTACTTGCTCCTTTGTTTTTTTCTTGTAGCAATTGCCCTATCAGATCGCTTCTTTCTTTCGTTATGGCTAGCTCTTGTTCCGTTTCTTTTAGAATATCATAATATACTACACCCTCAATAATTGTTTTTTCTGCTTTAGCATAAATAGATAACGGATTAGTGCTCCATAATACAACATCAGCATCTTTTCCTATTTTTAAACTACCCACTTTATCATCGATGTGTAATAATTTTGCTGGATTGAGCGTAACAAATTTCCATGCTTCTTCTTCAGATATATTACCATATTTTACAGCTTTGGCAGCCTCTTGATTTAATCTTCTAGACATTTCAGCATCATCTGAGTTATAGGCAACTACAATTCCTTCATTGTGCATAATTGGACCATTAAAAGGGATTGCATCGTTAACTTCAAATTTGTATGCCCACCAATCAGAGAAAGTTGAAGCGCCCACTCCGTGTTCTTTCATTTTATCAGCTACTTTGTACCCTTCAAGAATATGAGTAAAAGTGTTTACTTTAAAATTAAATTTTTCAGTAACGTTCATTAACATTAAAATCTCCGATTCTATATAAGAGTGACAAGTAATAAAACGCTCTTTGTTTAAGATTTCGGCAATGGTTTGTAATTCTAGATCAACTCTAGGAGCTTTTCCTTTCTTAGAACCTGAATTGTATTTTTTCCAAGAAGCATCATATTCTTTTGCACGTTGGAAATAATCGGTAAAAACTTGTTCAACACCCATTCTTGTTTGTGGAAAACGAGTAGGATTTGTGATTCCCCAATTAGATTGTTTTACGTTTTCACCCAAGGCAAATTTGATAAATTTAGGTTGATTTTTGTATAACATTTCATCTGCAGGCTGTCCCCATTTCCATTTTACAATTGCTGAGCGGCCACCAATTGGATTGGCAGATCCATGTAATAATTGTGAGATTGTAACTCCACCTGCCAAATCTCTATAAATATTAATGTCTTCAGAGTTTACAACATCTTCAATAGTTACTTCTGCAGTAGAGTTGTGTCCCATTTCATTTACACCATTTGATATTGCAATGTGCGAATGTTCATCAATAATACCACTAGTGATGTGTTTGCCTTTTGCATCAATAACAGTTGCTGATGCATCGGATAAATTTTTTCCTATAGCAGCTATTTTTCCATTTTTGATTAAGACATCAGTCTCTTCTAGGATTCCTTCTTTTTCGTTAGTCCAAACAGTGGCGTTTTTAAATAATATAGTCTGTGCAGTTAATTTTTTTGAGTTACCAAAAGCAATGTTTGGGAAAGTAACTGGCATTATTGGATTTAGTTTTTCTGTTTTAGCAGAATCTTTCTCAGTTGTAAATGGAGCCGTTTTTATTGCTGTCCACTGCGTTTCATTTCCATTAGGTAAAATGGCTTTTCCAGAAAGTTTTTGAGTGTCTTCTATAAGTCCAGTTAATCGTGTGTAATCAGCTTTAGTAGAATCTTTAGATCTAATTAATAAGGAAACCCAATTGTTTGAAACAGAAAATGTAGCTTCAGCCTTTTTAGAGTCAGCAGTTGTTACCTCCGATTTTTGAGCATTAATTGTACCGTCGATTTTCCATTTATAAGTTGTAGCATCGATTGTTAAATCATAATTACCACGAATGTCTTTTGTATTAACATCAGTAACTACATATCTACTTCCCTGAACCCAGTTTTCATATAAAACGGTTTTCTCATCAAATATTTCTCCAGAAGTAATTACAAAATTTGCATAGCTGCCATTTTTTAAACTTCCTATTTCATTGCTTCTACCTAATATAGCAGCAGGGATAGTTGTTAAGGCTTCTAAGGCTTTTGTTTTATCAAAACCGTACTTAATTGCTTTTATCAAATTAGTTTTAAAATCTTCCGTTTTCTTCAATTTATCAGTTGTCAAAGCAAAAACAACTCCGTTGTCAGAAAGAACTTTTAGATTTGTTGGAGCTTGATTCCAAAAGCGCAAGTCGGCTAATTCTAATTGATTTGATTGATATGGATTTGAAACATCGTATGCTTCTGGGAAATTTATTGGAATAATAAATTGTGAATTTGTTTTCTTGATTTCTTCAATTCTTTCAAACTCATTTCCTGATCCTTTTAACACATAATTTAATCCAAACTCTTTGGCTATTTTGGCAGCTCTTAAGCTGTTCAATTTATCTTCTGTAGTAAATATTTGTGTTAATTTATCATTACTGGCTAAGGCTTCTAATGATAGGTCTTTGGTAGTCGAATTGCCTTTTTTATACCAATCTAAATCCAAATACATTTGGCGAAGCAATGCCATAGTTCCCATTAAAGAACTTGGGTACGCTTGATTAGTTGTTACACTTCGTGTAAATCCAAAATGATTGGTTGCTTTATTAGATAGTATGCGGGTACTACTTTCATTATTATTTAATGCTATTAAAACACCAGTTCCACGAGCCACTCCATCAGGAATGTGAGTTCCAACTACTCCAAAACCTGCTTTTAGTAGTTCTTCGGCTTTAGGTTGGTCATATTTAAAGCTTTCGTATGCATTTACTTCTGAGCGAATACTCTCATTCCAATAATATCCAACTCTTTTGGTGTCATATAAAGGGTTACGTCCTCCAGAATTACCTTTTGGTTTTTCTACTCCAAACGAAGTATAAATATCTATGAACGAAGGATAAATTGTTTTTCCTTCTAGATTAATTGTAACGCTGTTTTTGGGAATAGCGATATTATTTCCGGCACCTATTACTTTTCCATCTTGAATGAGTAAAGTACCTTTTTCTATTTTTTGTGTTGGGGTAACATAAATAGTTGCATTGGTAAAAACCGTATAATTATTGTTTTTACTGTGAATACTCTCATTATTGGGGAAATAATCTTGGGCGTGTATTTTTGTTAAAATAGTGCTCAAAAAGAGCAATAATAAGGCTTTTTTCATAAATATATAGGTTATTTTTTCATAAAAATAGCAAATATTAATACTTAATCAAGTTTTAAAAGAATAAAATATTAATAAATGCTATTGATTTATTTTGATATAGATTAGGGCTGTTGTTAGCTGCCCTTTAAGATGCTTTCATAGCGAGCTTTTAAGCCTTCTATATAGGGCGCTTTGATTACTGTAGCAATTTCTATAGCTTTTTTTAGAACGGCTGCTGCATTACTTTTTTTACCATTTTCTTCAAGAACATCTCCATACTTTAAAAAAGCCATTGGAGAGTTGGGATACAACTCCGTATTGCTTTTTAAGATAGACTCAGTTATAAAAGGCTTTGTTTTACTATATTCTGAAGATAAAAAATCGATGTCTTCTTCTTTGTATAATTCAGATTCAGTTAGTTTTTTTATAACATCAAATAGTTGTTTATCCATTTTAGCTGCATCAGCTTCGTTAAGAGGTTTTGTTTGTTGAGCAATAGTAGTTTGTAGTTCTTGATATAGTTTTTTGGCTTCGGCAGCCTTTTTATCTCTATAATCTTGAGCTGCTTTTTTTGCTAATTCTACAGCTTTATCATAAGCTGCATCGGCGGTCGTTTTATATTCAGGGACTACACCCGTGCCTTCCCAGTTCGTTTTTGTTATGGGATTTATACCAGTTCCCGTAGCAATGAATGTTTCTAACAGATTATTAACTTCAAAAATGTCACCAGGATTAGCGCCACCTCCAGTTGTTTCACCAACTAAGGTTGCTCTTTTTTGTGTCTGCATATTATAGCTGAATTCTTCTGCTCCCGAAAAAGTTTTTGGACCAGTAAGAACGAACAAAGGAACATCAAGCATCTTTTTTCCGTTTACATCTTTTACCCAAAATTCCTCAGTAAAGTTGTCTTTTCTAAAATATAACGTATTTAATAATAGGGGAGCATTAAAGAAATAACTGCATAAATACTGTACTGTTTTTGGGCTACCACCACCATTGGTTCTTAAGTCTATAATGATAGCATCAGTGCTAGCTAGTAGATTCATATAAGAATCAATTGTTTTTTCAGTATCGTCTATAAAAAATTTGAAATTAAGATATCCGATATTTCCATCTATAATTTTAGCCTCTCTAAAACCATTTGCTAGTTTGCGATTATCAGTAAAATTATGAAGATAAATTTCATAGTAATTTTTACTTAAATCTTTCTTTTCTTCTGCAGGAATGAATTTAGGTTTAACCCTTAGATGTTTGTCGTTATTGATGAAACGAACTTCTTTTGTTAATGCCGCTGCAAAAGAATCTAATAAATCATATTTTTTAAAGACACCTTGTTTATAAGAGTTTTTTAAATGATCCCCAATTAATTTGGCCTTGTCAGGGAATACATAATTTTTTTGGAATAAAGAATCGATTTTTAAAACGGTTTCTTTTTTAAATTTTTCAGTTATTTTCTTTTGTTGACTGTTTGCATTTATTGTAAAAGTAAAAGACAGAATTAGAAAAAAAATGAACTTGTAATTAAAGAATAAATTCTTGTTTTTCGGGGGATGTAATGTGTTTTTCATAATTACTCAGATTTGATTGATTGATAAAGTTTTTTGATTTTTGATTGCAATAATTTTGCTAAACGAATATATGAATTAAAATGGAAAATTTAATAAGAGCTTGGTTATTAAATGTATGTGTCTATTTTGGCTGTTTTTCCTAGCAATATGGTAAGTTAAAAGTTTTAAAACGCCCATTAGTTTTATAATTGTATTCTTTAAGTTTGTTAGGCTTGGAATTATTTTAAGAAATTAAGATCACCAAAATTTAATAATTATTAGAAAAAGAAAAGAAAAACGAAATGAATGAAAACAAAAGGATAAAAGCAGTAACAAGATCAAACCCAAGTACATTAGCAGCACCAGTGGGGAACTATTCGCATGTTACAAAGATTTCAGGTAATGCTGATATTTATACTTTTTCAGGTCAAATAGGGACTAGTAAAGACGGTAAGTTGCCAGGAAATTTTAATGAGCAGGTAGTAAATACTTTTGAAAATATAAAGGCTGTTTTGGAAAGCCAAGAATTGGAAGCCGATGATGTTATAAAAGTGAATATCTGGGCAACCGAAGAAATAGATTGGGATGCTTTTTACGCTGTTTGGAATGCATTTTTTGGAGAAGTATATCCATCAATGACTGTAGGATATATTTCAGCATTGGGACTACCAGAGATTAAATTAGAAATCGAAATATGGGCTGCTAAATAGAGATATTGAGGTAGCGGTAAATAAAAAGCGAGATGATATTCATCTCGCTTTTTATATTTTACTCTATAGTTTTTTCGATATAATCAGAATTCAAAAGATATAGTGCACCCATATATTTGATATTAAACGATACTAAGTCACCAATTTTATATTCTTTTTTTGATTTAGAAATGTCAATCACCAACATATCCGAGCTGGCATCAACAATGCTAATTTCTGCATCATCGGGTTCTAAGTACTGAGGTTGCATATCAAGTAAGCCAATATCTAGAATTGCTCGCAAAGAAGTTCCTCCGAAATCTTCGGTATCATTCATAGAAAAAGTATTTCCAGCAACATTTTCACCTAATTCCCCCGTTGGAGTATCAGGTTTTTCGGTTATTTCAATAATTTCAGTATAGAGTTTAAATACATCATTGTGCATGCCTTCAATTGTTTCGCCAGTAAATAAATCCTTTCCGAAGAATAATGCTTCACCAATTCTGAAATGATTTACCTCCATTGGTCTAGCATTCTTTATTATTAAAGGCAATGCAACCGAAGTTCCACCAGAAACCCACGGAATACTAATGTTAAATTTAGCTTCGATAAGTTGCTTGTATAAACTTAACTGAATTAGTTTGTCTTGGGTAGGCATTACACCACTCAAGCAATTAAGATTAGTGCCAATACCGCGAATTTCGATATTTGGCAAAGTTAAGATTTGACCATAAAAGGCAATTAAATCTTCGCCCATTACACCTTCACGCAAATCACCCATCTCAATCATGATAATGATTTTATGGATTTTATTCTGTTTAACAGCTTCAGCCGAGAGCAATTGTATAGTGTAAATTTCAGTATTAAAACTAACATCTGCATATTTTACAATGCTTGCAATGCTTCGTTTTGCAGGAGGTTTAATGTAAACAGTTTGAATGTTTGGATCTAATGATTTAATTTTTCGGAGGTTACTAACTCGTGAATCATGAATTTCGGTAACTCCTAAAGCGATTATTTCCTTAAGGTATATTTTGTTTCCACATAAAAGTTTAGAAACAACTCCCCATTTGATATTTTTGGAAATGAAAATGTTGTTGAGAAAGGTATAATTCTCTTCTAATTTTTTACGGTATAATTTGATGAATGCCATTGCGTTCCTTTTCTTTTTTATTTGAATTAATAGTTTGCCGTTTATTTATTCAAACGCATTTCGAGGTATTTATTTGTGAAACCTAGTTTTTCGTATAAAATTTTAGCCGGATTATCGGGTTCTACGTGCAAAGCGATATTTCCTTCGGAAATAGCAATTACTTTTTCCATTAATTTTTTTCCGTAGCCTTTGCCTCTTTGAGATTGATCAACGGCAATATATACAAGTATGTTTTCAGGAATGTAATCTTTCATTCCAGTATTGTTTAAGATACAGGCGCCTACAATTTTTTCTTCATCTAGTCCAAGAACGATTGTCCCCCCTTTAGCAGGGTTCATTGCATAAGCAATACATTTAAGGATGTCTTCGATTGTATCGCCATATTGTTCTAGATGCGAATGAAGAAATTTGGCGATAATTTTATTGGTAAAAGTTTTATCCTCTTCTTGTTCAGGAGTAATTATTTTGAATTCCATTATGTTATTCTTTTTCGATTATTTGAGCCCGATTATGAAATTTTTTCGATGGGCAAAAGATGCAATACAAATTGCAAATTGACACGTTTTTTATAGTCAGATTCCAGATAGGTAAAATAATATTTGATAAATGGCAAATAATAATTTTGACTAAAAAAGTGATAGATATTTTTGCAATTTAAGGAATAATAACCGTAAAATGACTAAAAAAGGCCGTTTATTTTGTTTTTAGCAAATATCAAGAAGGCTAGTTTTATTGATATTTGATTGTAAAATGAGGGCTTTCTATGGATAAATAAAAAAGTAATTTTTAATTGCTAGAATGCAATTTGTAGCTAAAATCTGTATGATGGAAAGTGGAATTAATGCAGTCATAATTTTAGATTTCCATTAGCTGACTTTTTAATTGATTTTATCCTGTACATATAGTAATCGAAAAAAATAATAGTAGAAGTATTCTGTAAATAAGAGAAATGAATTATTTTAAGTTTTTATTAGATGTTTTCCTTTATTTATAAAATGAAAGAAAAATAATGACTGTTTTTAATGTTTAAAGAAGATAATTCTTTAATAATAAAAAAAATGCTATTTTTGAGCAAAATAATTTTGAAGTAATTAGAGATAGTTTTGCATTATTGATCTTACTTTTTACTTATAATTATTGAATATCTCCCTCCCCCCTTTTTACTTGAAGGAAAAATATTTTTTTTGGACTTCTAAATGTAATGTCTCTAAGTTAAGTAGATTCATATATGTGCTATTTTTGATAATCTAATTTTAAAGATTATTAAAACAACGTTTGTATATAATTACATTAAGTAGATTGATATATCTATGATAAAATAATTAAAATGTATCAATTATGAATGGAAAGTGTAATGTTGTAACAATAACAAAGTTGTTATGTAATAAAAAAAAGAAAGTAAGAATTAAATTAGTGCTACTAATCCTAATTGGGATAAGTTTTTCGAGCTTTGCTCAGGAATCAAGCACAGGAATTAATACTAAGACACCAAATGAAGGTGCGGTTCTTGAGGTGTTTTCTACGTCTAAAGGATTTCTTCCACCAAGACTTACAACAATCCAAAGAGATGCGATTGATTCAAAACCAGCAGGATTGATGATTTATAACAGTGATCTTAACTGCCTTCAATACTGGAATGGGACTAAGTGGATCGGACAATGTACTAATTCAGGAAGCGGTGTCTTTAAAGATTGCAGTGCTGGAATAGTGAGTGGAGCTTATGAAAAAGGTGAAAAAATGACTGCTCAAAATACGCTTACCTTATTAGTTACGGTAACGGAGGTAGGCCCATGGAGTGCTTTTTCTGATGTAGCAAATGGAATTGCTTTTAGCGGGAATGGTATATTCAATGCAACAGGAGTACAGAATATTACCTTGACAGCCACAGGAACCCCTGATGCATCTGGAGATTTTGCATTTGTGCTTAAAATGGATACATCAACTTGCAATAAGAGTATTACTTTTAAGGATTCTTTTCCTCCTGCACCAGATATGTCAGCTAATCCTATAGGGCTTAAGTTGCCATTTACAAGTAGTGGTAGCATTATAAGTGGGACAGTAAATGAGCAACAGGTTAGCGCTACATTTAGTGGTTATACTAATATTAATACCAGCTCTGCTCAATATACTCATTGTGGGGTCACTATAAACGATAGTAATAAATTGTGGTGGCTTGGTTATAACAATTCTTCTTCTTCCATGACTATTAAATTTAATAGGTCTGTAAGTAATCTAAAAGTATACCAAAATGCTATTGATCTAGGTGAGGGAGTTAGTTATGTTTTAAAACTCAATGGAGTTATAGTGCCAGGAGTTATAGCGTTGTCCACAGCTTATTCTCAAAATTGTAATACTCAGTTTACTGTTTCGGGAACACAAATTACCAAATCTAGTGGTTCTACTACGGCTGGGGCTCTTTACAATGTTGGAGGGTCTTGGTTTGATGAAATTATCATTACTCATATTGGTAAGGGTGGTGGTGGCACCTTTTTTAATTTTTATTTGGGATCTGCAAAATAATAATAAGATTGCCTCTCTGAGAGTATCTTTTATTATGATACCAATTGGTAGTAGCTATAGGCCTCAAAAGGCTTTAAACGCTCTATTCTCTCCTTTTATTGAGAGAATAGAGCGTTTTAGTTTTCAAATACTTTTACTATCATAAATAAAGTAGAGGGGTTAGTTAAAGTATTCAGAAATACTCTTTTTGGTATTGATGCCACAATAATAGCTGTTGAAGAGGATTAAGGATACAAAAAATATGTTTCTTTAAGTGTCTATTTACTGTTAGTATAAAATGAGTACTGCATTAAACCTTTTGTAGTATTTGTTTTGATATTGTATTTCTCAGAATGTTTTGATACATTGCTCAATTGTTTTCTAAAATAATGAAGAATATTATGAAACTGAATGATACAATTATACGCACTGCTTCCCTTGATGATATGAAGAAGCTTCTTTTTTTTGAGCAAGAATTAATAAAAGCCGAAAGACCATTTGACCCGACATTAAAATCGTCAGATGTTACTTATTATGACATTGATAAAATGATAACTTCAACAGAAGTAGAATTACTCGTTGCAGAAGTAGACGGAGAAGTTATCGGTTGTGGTTATGCAAGAATAGACCATGCGAAAGTATATGTTAAATATGCGCAATATGGTTATTTAGGGTTTATGTATGTTGATCCCAAATACCGTGGTTTGGGTGTGATTCATAAAATAATTGAAAGACTGACTGAATGGACTACTTCAAAAGGAATTACAGAACTTCGCTTAGAAGTATATCAAGCCAATGAATCGGCCATAAAAGCATATGAAAAGGTAGGTTTCTCAAAACATTCTGTACAAATGAGAAAGGAAGTATAGTCATTAGATTGTACTTTAGTGATTACTCTTTAGGTCAGTGTTTTTTACGATTTTATGTAGAATTTTATCGCTTAGTATAGAATTGTAACCCGAGAGTTTTTGCATTCTGGATTTAATAAAAGCACTTATTTGTAATATTTAATTTACAAATAAGTGCTTTTTTGATTTATATTTGAATATTTTTACCTATCATAAATAAACAAATATGTTAGTTAAAGTATACGGAAGTGCTGTTTTTAGTGTTGAGGCCACAACGATAACTGTTGAGGTAAATATGGATACGGGAATTGGGTATCATTTAGTAGGTTTGCCTGATAATGCCATTAAAGAAAGTTGTTTTAGGATAGCAGCTGCTGTCAAATACATTAGTAAATGATAATTTACATAAGTTGTTAATAATATCATATTAGTAAGTGATAAAAAATTATGCGAAGAAAAAAAATGATTTTTTGAAAAGTTTTCTTTCCGAAGAAATTTAAGAAAAATATCCTTGGGTAGTATTAAAGACAATATGTACAATTGTTTTGCTTTTAATAATGGTATCTTTAGTGAAAACGAAAATTATTATTAAAAGAAAGTTTTTAGAAAGAATTTTTATTATTCTCAATCATAACTGAGGATTTTAAAATAAAATTAAAGCATTAGATGAATGCCAACATAAATTAGTATAATTAAGATTATTTTAAAATGAAAGTATTAAACTATGTAGATGCAATTAGACTTGCAAAAGAACTATCAAATGATCTTGTAAAAGATAATAAGCTCATGAATCATTGTCGGGTTCATAACTTAAATTATCATAATGTTATAACTTTTATAAGAGGTACTAGAAAAGCAAAACAACCAAAGCTTATTTCTGATTTTTTAAAATCTCTTGGATATTATGTGACAGTTGATAAGCAGATTATATATAAATTCATCATTGATACTACTGAAAATGATGGGCTTAATATTGACGAATTACTTCAAAAATAGTATAAATCGTATGTCGATAATGAAAATTAACTTTTGGAGGTAATGAGAGAGTAGGAGAAAGAAATTTAGTTTTAGAGATGTCTGTTTTTAATCAACAGCTAAAAAAAAAAGCATAAATAAATTTAACATTCTTTAAGGAGGTTTTGTAAATTAGAAGTTTACAAAATGCTAGAATTTAGATATAAACTAACAGATTTTGAAAATATATTTTATATTACAGTAACAAAATAAATAATTTTGTTTTTGAAAGTAGATATTTTAAATTAAATACCAATACGAAATCCTACCACTGTTTTGTGAGGTCTCAAATGTTTGGGTTTCTAAAAAAGCGGATAAGTTTTATAGTTATGAAATGAACAAAAGTGAAATGTCTAAATAAGTATGGAAAAACTACTAGAAAAATATAATTCATTAACTCCTGAAGAAATGTTTAAGTTTAATACTATGGTTGATATTACTTTTCATTCTTGTAATTTAGAGGGGGCTAAACTGACTAATATGAGCGAAAAAATGAAATGTACACAAAACTAAAATGAAATATACATTTTGCTTTTCAGTTTTATATTGAAAATAAACAGTTTAGATAATTTTTGAGTATACCCATTAGGCACCCCATTGACTTAATAACATATACTAAAAGCCTTTATAAGGGTTTTATGGTAGATATTCACGTCATTTATTTTTCAAAATGTACATTTCATTTTTTTTGTACAATACAAAGAATTACTTGTTAAACCTCAATATTTACTAGGCTTTTGGGGATATTTCCAGTATATGAAAATGTACATTTCATTTTTTCAACTATAATAAAATAGCCCTATTAAGTTGTAGTATATTTTTTATAATATCACTAAAAGTGGGTATTTTATTTATTGCTTTCATAATCTACATTTGTTCAATATTTTCTAATTGAATAATTCAAAAAACTATGAAACAAAACACAAAATATAAATCAGGAATCTATATTCTTAAGTTTTTGATTCTTTTTTTTCTAGCACTAACACTAAGCAATTGTCAGGTAGAAGAGGAGCTTGATAAGAAAGAAAGCAGTATTCAAACTGTGGGTGTCAATGAGGCAGTTTCTTTCCTAAAACAAAACTCTATTAATAGTAATTCTAAAACTGGTAAAAAAACACTAACCTTACCTGATTTAAGTGCTATCTCACAGGAAAAAATAAACGGTAGTGACCAATTATTAACGGTTATCCCTCTATCAACTAATAATAAAGAAGAGTATAGTAGGATTTTAATGTCTAGGGTAAGTGGTGTACTAAGAGTGGTCGTTTTTAGCATGTATTCAGATAAAGATATCTTGACAGAGAAATTTTCTGGAAAAATTATGATTCGCAACATCAATGGTGATTTTTTAAATGGATTTCGTGTTGAGAATGGGATTTATGTCTATCAATATCAAATTCAAAAAACAACAAAAAATATCACTAAAAGAGAAGGAGGTGAAGAGACTCCTTTTAATGGAGAAAAGTTAACTGGAGTTACAATTGATAATAATTATCGCAGACCTAATGCAGCAACACCTTGGCTATATTTATATCATGATTTAGATGATTCGGGTGGTGGTTTTGGCGATTATAGTTGGGATTCTGGAAGTGGAAGTGGTGGCGGAGGTGATGGTTTCACTCCTCCAAATACTGATGAGGCTGACCCTTGTGATGAATTAAAAAAACAAAATACAAATGCTAATTTTAAATCCAAAATTGATGAATTAAGTCAGAAAACAAATCTAAAGATGGAAACTGGTTATTTGCAAAGTAAGAACGGACCATTAACAGCTCTTACTAATTTAAGTAGTGATTCGATGAGGCTCCCATACGATGCTAATACCGTTGGTTATATGCATACCCATCTTGACGATTATGATTCTGGAACTGTAGATCCAGACGGTAATCCATTAATAAATCAACCCATTAAAATGTTTTCTCCTTCAGATGTACAATCTTTTATGGTACTTTTGGTAAATGCCAATAAAAATGGAATTCCTTTATCAGATGTTTATGGAACTATGGTTTCTAGTAAAGGGAATTATAGCCTTCGATTTAAAGGGGTTTATAGTGATCTTAATCTAGGATTGAATTTTAACAAAGCACTAGATGATAAATATATGAAAACAATGGGAAAGAATAAAAGCTCTAGAGAGCTTGGCTTTTTGAAATTCATGAAAGAAAATGGTATCACTGGTATTTCATTGTTTAAAATAGAGAATGATGGTACTTCTGCACAGAAAACTCTAGATGTTAAAGATAAACTAACAACAACCCCATGTCCATAACACTTAAAACAAATACGATGAAAAAGATAATTATTATATGTATTCTGATTATATGCAACTTATCCTGCAAAGCACAATCCACTGTTCCAATAGAAAAGTTAGCAGAATACATGCGGGAAGAAAAAGATGTTCCTGAAAGTATCACTTATTTAAAAGATGTAAATGGTATTCGAGATAAATATGTTGGTACTTGGAAAGGAAATTATAATGGTAAAAATTATGAATTAGTCTTTCAAAAAAAAACCACCTCTGACGACAGATTAACTGAAGACGGATTAATAATGCGTTATTTAATTACAGATGTAAATGGCACTGTTTTAGAAGATACCAGAACAGAGCCTGATGATAGCCCTTATACTACAAAAAGTTATTATTTCGACAAAAGCTATTTTGTTTTAACTTATGGAGGGCGTCAATATCAATGTGGACAAGGGGGAGAATTATTTGTTATGTTACCAAAAAACACAAATAATACCACTATGGAACTGTTTCTTACTCCTAGACAAGGTTTTATAATTGAACAATATTGCCCTAATGGTGCAGCTCCACAATTATTTCCAAAAACCAAAATGACCTTAACCAAACAATAGCTAACTTTAATTCTCAATTTTAGCAATCAAAACAAAAGCAGTATTTCAAAAAGTACTGCTTTTCTGTTTAAGGTTCTTCTTCTTCTTCTTCTTCTTCTGAAGATGTTCTCCGAATTGTGAGAGTTTTAACTTTACAAGTTAAAAAGGCACTATAAATTATTGCCTTTATTAAGTTTTGTTTTAATATGAAAATCAATAGTTTATATTCTATAAGGTGTTAAATTTCTTGATGTAAATATTGTTTTTTAAAATAAATTTGTAATTTTGGCTTCAAACAAAAAAAACCCCAATAGCTGGAACTATTGGGGAAATTTTTAAAATTGAAAATAATCCTTTAGACTAAGGACAATGGGTATTATCCCAATCACTTGTCTAGTTAATCTGAATAAGCGAAGTCTTTTTTTAGGATTTAAAAAACTTTGATTCTTTTTTTTTGTTTTCATGTATTTAAATTTAAGTTAATATTCAATTTTCTAATGTAACCTAGGCTGGTCTTTAGCGAGTTCTTGTCTTTTGTCATAATTTTAAAATTGTTTGTTTTTAGATTTCTTAAAAATTAAATTACGAGGCTGTCTGTGAAGATTAGCCTCTTTTTTTGTTTTTTATACTTACAAAGATATATATATTTAAATTACAAATTCGGAAAACTTTCAAAATACTTGATTTAAGACGTCTTTTTTAAAATGTATTACGGAATACCATACAATACAAATAACCTTGCAAAAGGCTTTAAAACCGCATTAAATCAATAATTGAGTTTGTTTTATTGAAACATACGTTTGTATTTATGAAAATATATGTTTCAATCTTTTTTCTTATTTTTTTATTTTTTTTTATTTAATTCTTCAATGTTAGGTTGTCCTATTTTTTTTACTTAAATATCATTCAATTTTAATTTTATAAGTGTTTGATAATTAAATTAAAAGAAAGTATTTGGTGAATTTTAAATATGCAAAATATTCGTACTTAGATATAAGCTAATAGATTAGAAAAATATATTTTAAATTACAGGAACAAAATAGATAACTTTGGTTTTAAAGATAGATGGACTATAATGTAGAATTATTGCACATTTAGGATTATTATTAAATGCCAAAATGAAATCTTATCACTACTTCGGGATCTTTCAAATGTTTTGGATTTAAAAGAAGAGGGTAAGTTTGTAATACAAAAACTACAATTTTAAATTATTTTCATTAGTTTTAAAAATAATTTAATGAATAAGATTTATGTTAGTTAAAGTATACGGAAGTGCTGTTTTTGGTGTTGAGGCCACAACGATAACTGTTGAGGTAAATATGGATACAGGAATTGGGTATCATTTAGTAGGTTTGCCTGATAATGCCATTAAAGAAAGTTGTTTTAGGATAGCAGCTGCCTTAAAAAATAATGGGTATAAGATGCCGGGCAAAAAAATCATTATAAATATGGCTCCAGCTGATTTACGCAAAGAGGGCTCGGCTTATGATTTAACTTTAGCAATTGGAATATTAGTCGCTTCAGACCAAATAAAAACAAACGAAATAGATAAGTATATCATAATGGGAGAACTTTCGCTTGACGGAAGTTTACAGCCCATCAGAGGTGCTTTGCCCATTGCAATAAAAGCAAAAGAAGAAGGATATAAAGGTTTTTTTCTGCCAAAGCAAAATGTAAAAGAAGCTGCAATAGTAGCAGGCTTAGATGTTTATGGTGTTGAGAACGTACAAGAAGTAATAGATTTTCTTGAAGGAAAAGGGAGTTTAGAGGCGACAACAATCGATACTAGAGCAGAATTTTATAAAACGTTGGATTTTCCAGAGTTTGATTTCTCGGATGTAAGAGGGCAGGAGAGTATCAAAAGATGCATGGAGATTGCAGCAGCAGGCGGACATAATATAATTCTTGTTGGACCACCAGGAGCAGGGAAAACAATGCTTGCTAAACGATTGCCAAGTATTTTGCCACCAATGACATTAAAAGAGGCACTTGAAACAACCAAAATACATAGTGTTGCTGGGAAACTAAAAGAAGTTGGCTTAATGAACCAAAGGCCTTTTAGATCTCCTCATCATACAATCTCAAATGTAGCCTTAGTCGGAGGAGGAAGTTACCCACAACCGGGAGAAATTTCGATGGCACATAACGGCGTTTTGTTTCTAGATGAATTACCTGAGTTTAAAAGAGATGTATTAGAAGTAATGCGTCAGCCACTAGAAGATAGAGAAGTAACAATTTCGAGAGCAAAGTTTACGGTTACCTATCCGTCATCGTTTATGCTTGTAGCAAGTATGAATCCTAGTCCGAGTGGATTTTTTAATGATCCTGATGCGCCACAAAAATCATCTCCACATGAGATGCAACGGTATTTAAGTAAGGTTTCAGGACCTTTACTGGATAGAATCGACATTCATATAGAAGTTACACCAGTTCCTTTTGAAAAATTAGCAGATGATAATAAAGCAGAGAGTAGCGTGCATATTAGGGAGCGAGTGACAGCAGGACGAGAAATTCAGGCAAAGCGATTTGAGGAATTAGAGAATATAAATTACAATGCACAAATGAACACAAAGCAAATTCGAGAGTTTTGTGTACTTGATGAACAATCTAAATTATTATTAAAAACGGCAATGGAGCGACTGAATCTTTCAGCAAGAGCCTACGACCGAATTCTGAAAGTAGCAAGAACTATTGCTGATCTTGATGCAGCTCCAAGTATTATAGCATCACATATTGCCGAAGCAATACAATATCGCAGTTTAGATCGTGATGGCTGGTTGGGATAAACAAAAAAGAGCAACTTATACAAGTTGCTCTTTTTTTATGTTCAGACAAAGGAGTAATTATGCAACTACTTCTTTCGATTCTTTAGCCTCTTTACGCTCTAATAAAGCCATATAAAATCCATCAAATCCAGACTCAGAAGCCAATATCTTGTGGTCTTTTACAAAAGTAAATTCCTTACCAATTTCTGTTTTTAAGAATTTCTCTACTTGCTCTTGGTTTTCAGAAGGTAAAATAGAACAAGTAGCATAAACTAATTTACCACCTGGTTTTACAATCTTAGAATAGCTTTCTAAAACTTCAGCTTGAACTTTACGAATATTATCGATAAATTCAGGCTTCAATTTCCATTTAGCATCAGGGTTTCTTTTTAAAACACCCAATCCACTACAAGGAGCATCGATTAAAACTCTATCGGCTTTTTCGTGTAATTTCTTAATAACCTTAGTAGTGTCGATAATACGGTACTCAATATTAAAAGCACCATTACGTTTGGCTCTTAATTTTAATTGCTTCAGTTTACTTTCGTATAAATCCATTGCAATTAACTGCCCTTTGTTTTCCATCAAAGAAGCAATATGCAAAGTTTTTCCACCAGCACCAGCACAAGTATCAACTACACGCATTCCAGGTTTTACATCTAGAAAAGCAGCTACACGTTGTGAGTTAGCATCTTGAACCTCAAAGAAACCTTGTTTAAAAGCATCAGTTAAGAATACATTGGCTCTTTCTTTAAGAACTAAAGCATCTGGTTGTTCTTTTAAAAATTCAGTTTCAATATTAAGATCCATCAAGGTAGCCCTTAATTGCTCTTTGGTAGTTTTTAGAGTATTTACTCTAAGTATAACTTTAGCTGGCTGGTTTTGAGCAGCAATTTCTGTAGCCCAAAGTTTTTCACCTAATTCTTTTACACCTAATTCATCCATCCAATCAGGAATAGATTCTTTAATTGCTCTAATTTTAGAAAGCTCGTCAAAACGACCTTTAATTTTTCTTTCAGGAGTTCCTTCTAGCTGGCGCCAATCAGGAATTGGGTATCCTCTTAATACAGCCCATACCGAGAACATTCTCCAAAGGTTATCTCTGTCAAATGGTTCTTTAACTTCGGCAATTTCACCATATAATCTTTTCCAACGAACTATTTCGTATATCGTTTCAGCGACAAATTTCCTGTCAGAACTTCCCCAACGTTTGTCTTTTTTTAATGCTCTTGCAACCACTTTATCTGCATATTCTCCTTCATTAAATATAGCATTTAAAGAATCGATGGTCGTATAAACTAAATTTCTGTGTAATCTCATTTTAAATAATTGAGCTGCAAAGGTACTATTAATTGATTGAAAGTTAAATTTTTAATTTTGAATGTTCTTTTTATATTTTTCATCCAAAAAAAAACACTCTTTTAGGAATTAAAAGAGTGTTTAAGTAAGGTGTATTTTGGTTTAATGTACTCTAGTTAAACCTATGTTTTCTGGAGCATGAAGCACCATTGGGAATTTTTCAATTTTCACAGAACTACTGTCTAATCCAAAAGCGCGTTCTTCAGAAAGACTTAATTTCTTGATGAAGAAATACGAGTTCATGATAATATTTTCATGCCATCTTAAGTCATTGTCATTAGATAAGAATTTCTCAGATAGTACAAATTTGAAATCTCCAATAATATTATTTTTATTCAAAGACTCGTATCGGCTCGTAATATCCACTTCCCCTTTTTTTACCATATCACGAATAACTTCTCTAAACATCAAGTTGATTTTGGTAGGTTCTCTAAATCCTAAATTAAAATCAACTCTATAGATATCGTCTTTAGCAATTTCGGTTACTTTATACTGTGTTTTGTAAGGTTCAGTTAAAATATTTACGTGTACAAACCAATAGATGTCGGCTCTTTTAGGGCGTTTTTGCAAAATAGAGTAAATAACTTTTTCCTCAAGTTCATCTACACGACTAGCATTGGTCATATAAACTAAATGCGTTGCATATTTCGGAATAGATAAATCTTCGCTCAATTCCATTAACACCTTTTTATAATCTTCAATTTTGATAACCTTAGTGTAGTTTTTATTGATTTTCTTAGCTAAGAACCAAATTGTCATAATCAAAATAAGAACAGAAGCAATGATTAATGTTACGTAACCACCTTCGGCAAACTTAGTTACATTGGCAATTAAGAAACTAATTTCGATTGCTAAGTATATTGTAATTAATGGAACCATGAAGTATAATTTTACTCGTTTCATAATCAAGTAGAAATTAAGCAAAATAGTTGTCATGATCATACATAAAACAATTGCAAGACCATAAGCATGCTCCATTTTTCCAGATTCTTCAAAGTGCAATACGATTCCAACACAACCAAAGAACAACAACCAGTTGATAGAAGGAATGTATAATTGTCCTTTAACCTCAGTAGGATATTTTATCTTCACTTTAGGCCAGAAATTCAATCGCATTGCTTCATTTATCAATGTAAATGAACCACTAATAAGAGCTTGAGAAGCAATTACTGCAGCAAGAGTTGCGATAACAATTCCGATAGGTTGGAACCAATCGGCCATGATTAAATAAAATGGATTTCCATTTCCGCCCAAACCTTGTAACGTTTGACCTTCATGATGAATAAGAAAAGCAGCTTGTCCAAAATAGTTTAGAACCAATGCCGATTTAACAAATATCCAGCTAATACGAATGTTTTTTCTTCCACAGTGTCCCATGTCAGAGTACAAAGCCTCGGCTCCTGTAGTACATAAGAATACAAAGCCCAGTACAAAGAAACCATCAGGATGGATAGATAACAAACGATAAGCGTAATAAGGATTGATTGCTTTAAAAACTTCAGGGTGGTGTACAATTTGTATTACTCCCAAAACACCAAGCATGGTAAACCAGATTAGCATCATTGGAGCAAAAAATTTACCCACTAACTTGGTTCCGAATTGCTGTATTGTAAATAAAACGAATAAAATCGCTATAACAATAGGAACAGTATTTATACTCGGATAGTACGTCTTAATTCCTTCAATAGCAGAAGAAACCGATATTGGTGGTGTAATAATACCATCGGCAAGTAAGGCACTTCCTCCTATAATAGCGGGGACGATTAACCACTTTATTTTTGTTTTTTTAACCAGAGCGTATAAGGCAAAAATTCCACCTTCGCCATGATTATCAGCACTTAATGTGATGAGCACATATTTTATAGTAGTTTGTAGTGTTAATGTCCAAAAAACACATGAAATACCACCTAAAACAATGTCAGCATCAATTATATGTTTGCCTAGTATGGCTTTCATTACATATAAAGGAGAGGTTCCTATATCACCATAAATTATCCCTAGTGTGATTAATAAACCTCCGAAAGTTAACTTACTATGTAAGTTCTTGTGTGATGCGCTCATTTAATTTTTAATTTTATAAAAGTCGCGTCAAATTTACTGTTTTAAAACAAATTAACACCAAATTATGAACAATAAAGATAAAAAAAACACGATGGTTGCATCGTGTTTTTGTTTTAATCCGCTATCTATATTGAAATTAGCCTCTTCGGTTGCTGCTTCTTTCAGAAGAGCCACTTTCTCTTGAGCCTGAGTTGTCTCTTGAACCTGAATTTGATCTTTGGTTTTCATAGCCTTGTGGGCTTGATTGTCTAGAAGAACTAGTTCTGTTTTCAGAATTCCCTCTTGAACTCTCCGTTCTTTGAGATGAATAATCTCTAGAAGCATTCCCTCTGTTTTGACTGTAATCTCTAGTAGTTTCTGTTCTTTGTGTTGGTGTTACTACAGTTGAGCTCGGTCTGTTTTGACTATAATCTCTAGTAGTCTCCGTTCTTTGCGTTGGTGTAGTTGCTACAGTAGAACTTGGTCTACCTTGATTATAATCTCTTCCAGTCTCTGTTCTTTGAGAAGTATTACGGTTGCTGTAATCTCTAGTTCCCTCAGTTCTTCCTGTCGAGGTTGAGGTTGTTCTATTTTGAGAATAATCACGAGTAGTTGGTCTTACAGTAGTATTATTTTCTCTAGAAGAACTTGTTCTGTTTTGAGAGTAATCTCTAGTATTAGATCCCGTTCTGTTAGAATAAGAATTGTTTCTTGTATTTGTTTCTCTACTTGCAACACGTCTTTGATCTAATTCATATCTGTTGCTTACATTGTTATTACGTTGTGCAAATCCGTTGTTAGGGTTACGTCTTTCATATCCATAAGAACGATTTGAATTGTATATTACTACAGCAGCACTACTTCTTCTGTGGTTTACATAGTTGTAATGGTTGTTTACGTTAATACAGATATTAATATTGCTTCTATATCTATAAATTGGGTAAGGTCTCCATGCAGTATAGTAAGTTGGGTAGTAATTCCATCTCCAGCTTGAATAATACGGACGGTAATTGGTTACCCAAAACGAAGTGTAAATTACAGGAGTAACTGTGTAAACAGGCTCATAGATATAGTTTTGACCATAAAGGAAGTCGTTACCAACAACCTGAATGTGTACTTTGTTAAAAGAGTCTCTTTCTAAGTCTATAGTTGCTACATCTTGATACACATCTTGATCAAGTACTGCTTGTATGATAACAACGTGAGTTCTGTTTTCAACACTTTCGATTACACGTAAATAATCGACTTGATTATCTCCATTTAAATCAAGATTTGATATTTGGTATTTTGGCTCGTTTAATCTTCTTTCAAAATCCTGAAGATTTGAAGATTCTCCAAAAATTGAAGCTACAGCTCTTAAATCTAAATTATCACTAATATCAGAATTTTTAGCATATACAGTAGCTCCAGCTTGAGCTTGCATAGTAGCAAACCCTAAAGTTAGTAGACCTATTAAAAGTAGTTTCGTTTTCATGACGTATCGTATTATGATTGTTGTTTTAAATTATCCAATTACTGTGCCATAAAAATTATTTAGCGTTTTGATTTTCTGTAAATAATTGTATTTTAGCACAAAATAATTAAAAATATCATGAAGAAATTGGCTCTCTTTTTAAGTTTTTTTAGTTTGGTTATGCATTGTCAGACAGTGGATTATAAGGTAAACGATAAAGAATTTAAGTCGGTAGAAATCGATACGTTGTTTAAAGACCAAATTAGTATTAGAGCGCTGGTGATTGATAAAAATAAAGTGTGGTTTGGGGCTGATAATTCGCGATTTGGATATTATGATTTAAAAGATAAAGAAAAATATGTAGAGCATATTTATAGAGATACTTTAAAGTTAGAATTTAGAAGTATAGCACAAACATCAAAAAACATTTTTTTATTAAGTGTAGCAAATCCAGCTTTGTTATATCAAGTATCAAAAGAAACTAAAAAAACGAGATTGGTTTATAAAGAAGTTAATGATAAAGTGTTTTATGATAGTATGCAATTTTGGAATGATTCTGAAGGAATTGCGGTAGGCGATCCTACTGAGGATACTTTTTCGATATTAATAACACGCGATGGCGGCAATACATGGGTAAAGTTGTTGTCAGACCGATTGCCTACGATGGCAAAAGGGGAAGCAGCATTTGCAGCAAGTAATACTAATATTGTTATAAAAGGAAAAGAAACATGGTTGGTTTCTGGTGGAAAAAGAGCAAGGGTTTTTTATTCTAAGGATAAAGGAAAAACTTGGAAAGTTGCAGAAACTCCTATCGTACAAGGAAAAACGATGACAGGAATTTTTACAGCTGATTTTTATGATTCAAAAAATGGCTTTATTGCAGGTGGTGATTATGAATTTCCAGAGCAAAATTCAGATAATAAGGCAATTACTACCGATGGTGGTAAAACTTGGAATTTAATAGCTCAGAATGCTGGTTTCGGTTATGCTTCTTGCGTACAATATGTGCCAAAAAGCAAAGGCAAAGAGCTTGTCGTGATAGGAGCTTTAGGGTTGCACTACTCGGCAGATGGCGGAAATACATGGAAGCAATTGTCTACAGATTCAAGTCTTTTTACAATACGATTTATGAATTCTAATACTGCAATTGCTGCGGGTCACAATAAAATGGTTCAAATCCACTTTAAAAAATGAGAACCCTAAATAATAAAGTAATTATTATAAAGGGTTCTCCGCTGTTGTTATTTTTAAGAAGGTTTAGTTTTTACCTGCTTTGTCTCGATATTGATGTAATAGTTTGCGATTAAAATCATCTTCTGATTTTCGAAGGATTATGATTTTTTTCGCAGGAAGTATTTTCTTCAAGTTGGTAGCGTATTTTTTGCGTAAAAGATACAATTCTTCATCAGTACTTTCTATTTGAGAAAGCAGTGTAGCAGCTTCTTTTTCAGTCATATTTTTTAAACTCTCATCAGTTAGCTTCCTTGTATACGCTTTCATTTTTTGATGTCTCAATTCAAATTGTTTGTCATCATACGTATTGTATATTGGCCAAAATTTTTCTGATTCAGCTGAAGTTAAGTCTAATTCAGTTGTAAGGAAAGAAACTTTGTATGCTTTTATTTTTTCTCTCTTTTCATCCATTTTCTCATTCTGAGCATAAAAAGGAAGAGTAATTAAGAATATAAATAGCGGAAGTATGTTTTTAATTTTCATCTGCATCATTTTTAATATAATTGTATTTTTATTCTAAAATTAGATGTTCAATATTAGGATTCGATGCTAGAACATCTTCTAGGGTATCATCACCTAAGGCAATATTTTGATCTAAATTATTAATATCATTTGTGTCTAGTTCATGAATTAAATCATACTGATTTAAATTTGATTGATAAGATAAATAAGTCTCTAAGGTAGCTTCGTCAAGTTCTTTAGATTTTGTTACATATTTATATACTATCGGTACAGTTAAAGCAATGACAAGTACTGCGGCAACTGCAATGAATGTTTTTTTATTTCTTGCAAATAAAGAAATTGTTTTAGGTTCATTTTGTGGTAGCTCCTCAAGTAGATTTACTGTGAAATTTTCAAAGTAATTTTCTGGAGTTTTAAATCCAGTCTCTATTTTTGGCTCGTTTTCTAATTTAAATGCTTTCATGATGTATGTAAGACTATATTAGTTGAAAAAGGTTTAATTGGATATAACATAAGCTTCTATTTTTTTTACCGCATGGTGATAAGATGCTTTTAATGCTCCAACAGAAGTGCCTAATATTTCGGCTATTTCTTCATATTTTAATTCCTCAAAATATTTCATTTTAAAAACCAATTGTTGCTTCTCTGGAAGTGTAACAATAGCTTTTTGTAATTTTATCTGAATTTCATTTCCGTCAAAATAAATGTCGGCTTGAAGATTATCAATTGTTTTATTCTGTAACGCTTCAGAGGTTATTCCACTTAGCTTAGCTTTCTGACTTAAAAAAGTTATAGCTTCATTAGTTGCAATTCGATATATCCATGAAAATAGTTTACTATCTCCTTTAAATTTACTTAGATAACGAAATACTTTTACAAAAGTATTTTGCAAAACATCGTGTGCGTCATCATGATCCAAAACAATATTTCGGATATGACTATATAACGGTTTTTGGTAATCGGATACGAGTTTTTGAAACGCTATATTTTGCGTCTTGGGGTTCAATAACTCTTGTATAAATACCTTTTCGTCTGTCAACTTTATAAATTATATAAGTTAGAATAGAATTTTTCGAAAAGGTTTAATCTCCGTTTCGGATTTTTTAAAATTCAGATTCCTCTTCTTTTGCGGGAGGAGGAGTATGAGTTGGAGTAGTTTCTGTTCTAGGGGTATGAACTACTGGTGTCTCTACTGGAACCACTTTCGGTTTTACAGGGTAATAAATCTCAGTAACCCATTTTGAAGGATTTGGAATTTCAGATTTACTTACTGAATAAATTTCAAGATGTGACCAATTAAGATCTGGGAATAATTTCTGATTGTTGATATACGCCTTAGCTTTTTCTATTGCTTGTTTGGTATGTGAATAGTCTCCTTTCAACGTTGTTTTTACAGCTTCAAATGGTTCTAATTTACCTGTTGAAATATCACTTCCAGCACTTGTAAAGATTTCTTTTTTGATAGGAAGACAAATAGATATTTTGGCTAATCCGTTTGTTGTATCATAGGTATGATATAGTACAAATGGTTTTCCATTGATTTCAATACCATTCGCTTCACAAAACGAAATTAATTTAGGAGCAACTACTCTAACGTTTTTAGTGATTTTTGCAATCTCGCTAGTAAATGATTGACTGATATAAAATGTTTCTGGTTTTTTTACAACACCATCTACTTTGATATCAAATGTATTGGTTTCGTAAACTAATATTTTATCTAAGTTGGCTAAACTTTTTTCGTACATAGTACCGATAACTTTATCAGCTCCACCGTTAAGTGCCGAATATATTTTGAAAAGAAAACTCATAGTTCCTTTAGATTTCCATGTAACTTTAGTTCCTCCAAGTGTGTCTTTAAAAACCCATGAAACATCAGCTAAACTTCCATCGAAATTCATTTTTTGTGTAATGCTTTGTGTATCGGTAACAGCAATGGTTTTCATGTCTCCACTACCATCGTTTCCTTTCCATGAAAAAGAAGCATTTAATCCAGAAGTATTTTGTGGAAAGACGAATTGCATAGTAGGATCTTCAACTACCCAAGAACCAAAATCTGCCCAGTTTCTGTAATCATTTACAAAATTAAATAAAGGAGCACGTTGTGTTTTAATAACCTTGCTTCTCTCAACTGTGAAATCACCTTTTTGAGTAGCTACAAATACAGTTAATGAGACTAAACTTAATAGTAATAGAAGAAATATATATTTTAAAATTCTCATAGTATCTTGGTTATTTTCAGGTGTAAAGTTATAAATTTTATTAATATCCGATGGGGGATAATAAAAAGTCAAAACTAGGTCTTTTTTGTTAATTTTCTTGCTTTCCGAATAGTTTTATAAAAAAATATTTGGAGGAAAAATAATTGAGCAATATAAATAAAAAAGACTTTTAAAAATAACCTAAAGGTAATATTAACGATGTTTTTTATATATTTTTTAAAGAAAATGTATCTTTGATGGATAATAATAATTTTATAAACTAAATATCATTAATAATGAAATTACTTAAAGCTGCAGGAATTTTTATGACTGTTGGTATTTCGGTTATTTGTAACGCTCAGGTTGCTAGTACATCTACACTGAAAACAAACATCGATAAGCCTTTTGATTTTACAGTAGAGCAATTTGCCGACATTAAAGTATTACGTTATCAAATACCAGGTTGGGAAAATTTAACACTGAAAGAACAAGAATTAGTATATTATCTTACGCAGGCAGGAACTGCTGGTCGTGATATAATGTGGGATCAGAACTACAAGAATAATTTAAAAATCAGAAAAGCACTTGAGCAGATTTATGTAAGTTATAAAGGGGATAAAAAGAGTTCTGACTGGAAAAATTTTGAAATTTATCTTAAGCGTGTTTGGTTTTCTAATGGTATTCACCATCATTATTCTAATGAGAAGATCAAACCTGATTTTTCAAAAGCATACTTTGAAGGTTTGTTAAAAGTTACTAAAACTAAATTAGCAGCAGATGTTACAGCTATTTTGTTTAATAATATAGATAGCAAAAAAGTAAATTTGGATGAATCTAAAGGATTGTTAGCAGGTTCAGCTATTAATTTTTATGATAAAGGAATAACATTAGAAGAGGCTGAAAATTTTTATAAAAAGCAAACAAGCCCAGATCCAAAGAAACCTATCTCTTATGGATTGAATTCTAAATTGGTTAAAAACTCAAAAGGACAATTAGAAGAAAAAGTTTGGAAAAGCGGTGGAATGTATGGAGCTGCTATTGATAAAATTATCTTTTGGTTAGAAAAAGCTAAAACAGTAGCCGAAAATAAAAAACAAGGTGATGCTATAGGATTACTAATTGAATATTATAGAACAGGAAGTTTAAAAACTTGGGATGATTATAATATTGCTTGGTTGCATGCTACAGAAGGTAATATTGATTACATAAGTGGTTTTATCGAAGTATATAATGATCCATTAGGATATAGAGGTTCTTATGAAGGAGTTGTGCAAATCAAAGATTTTGATATGTCGGCTAAAATGGAAGTGATCTCAAAAAGTGCACAATGGTTTGAAGATAATTCACCATTAATGGCAGATCATAAAAAGAAAAATGTTGTTGGGGTTTCATACAAAACTGTAATCGTAGCAGGAGAGTCTGGAGATGCTTCACCTAGTACACCAATTGGTGTAAATCTTCCTAATGCTGATTGGATTCGTGCAGAGCATGGTTCAAAATCAGTTTCATTAGGTAATATTATCGATGCTTACTCGCAATCATCAGGAAGTGGTAAATTACAAGAATTTGCTAATGATGAAGAAGAAATTGCATTGGCAAAAAAATATGGAGAACTTGGAGATAAATTACATACTGCTTTACACGAAGTTGTAGGTCATGCTTCAGGGCAAATAAATGAAGGCGTTGGAACTCCAAAAGAAACATTAAAAAGTTATGCTTCGACTCTTGAAGAAGGCAGAGCTGATTTAGTAGGTTTATTTTATTTATACAATCCGAAATTACAAGAACTTGGATTGGTTGATGATTGGAAAAAAGTTGGAATGGAATCGTATGATAGTTATATCCGTAATGGTTTAATGACTCAATTGGTTCGTTTGGACTTAGGTGCTAACATCGAAGAGGCTCACATGAGAAACCGTCAATGGGTAAGTGCTTGGGTTTATGAAAAAGGGAAGAAAGATAATGTAATTGAGAAAATTACTCGTAATGGTAAAACTTATTTCAATATTACTGATTACGATAAATTACATGATTTATTCGGACAATTATTGCGTGAAGTACAACGTATAAAATCTGAGGGAGATTATAATGCTGGAAAAGCTTTGGTAGAAAATTATGGTGTAAAAGTAGACCAGAAATTACATGCTGAGGTTTTAGAGCGTAACAAGCAATTCCCATCAGCGCCATATAGCGGATTTGTGAATCCTGTTTTGGAGCCTAAGTTAGATGCAAAAGGAAAGATTATTTCTATTGAAGTGAAACAACCTAAAACATTTGCAGAACAAATGTTGAACTACTCTAAAAACTTTGGTTTCTTGCCTTTAGAGAACTAATAAGTATATATAGATAATGAAAATGCCCGCTAAGTTAGCGGGCATTTTTTATGAGATAGATTATCGTTTGAAGAATATTTTTATCAGAAATAGAATAACGATAAAAGCTATGAAGACAAGCAAAACCTTATAATTTCCTTTGTAGAATATTTTGTGAAGGCCTACATCTTTTCTGTAAGCAAATATCATTGCGATAACAAAAGCGATAAAAAAACACAATGCAAATATTAATTGTCCTTGACTAAACATAAGTTTAAAATTTTTGTGGCAAATTTAGGCATTAGTTTAAGAATAGTTGTTAATTTAGTATATCATTTAATTAAATATAATTATGCAAAAACAAATTGATGCAGTGAAGGAATTCCATACTGCTTTTAAAATTGGACATAGTGAATCACCAATTGCCGATTTGGGAGAAACGAAAAATATACTTCGTTACAATTTGATGAAAGAAGAAAATGAAGAATATCTTGAGGCAGTAAAAAACAATGATTTGGTAGAGATTGCCGATGCACTTGGAGACATGATGTATATTTTATGTGGCACAATTATCGAACATGGTTTGCAAGGTAAAATTGAAGCTGTTTTTGATGAAATTCAACAAAGTAATATGAGTAAGCTAGGTGAAGATGGACAACCGATTTATCGTGAAGATGGAAAAGTAATGAAGGGACCAAATTATTTTAAACCTGATTTTTCTAAGATTTTAAAATAGCACTTAGTTTTAGTTTGCAGTTGTTAAATTGAAAAAATATAAGGCATAAAAAAAATGGTTTTCAACTTGAAAACCATTTTTTTTTATATTCAATACTGAGACTGAAAACGAATAACTAGACTTTTACAGTCCAACCAAAAGTATCTTCAGCTAGTTTGTTTTGTATGCCTGTTAGTTTTTCTTTTAAAAGAGAAGCATAAGAATCAGCTGTTTTAGGTAATTCATAGTACTCATCTTTATATGAGAATCCTTTAATAACGCTTACTACTGCAGCAGTACCCGCACCAAAAATTTCTTTTAATGATCCGTCTTTTGCAGCTTCAACTAATTCAGAAGCTAATACGGAACGAACTTCTGTTTTTAGCCCTTCTTTTTCTGCAATTGCAAGTAAACTTTTACGAGTAATTCCGTCTAGAATTCTTTCGCTTGTAGGTGCAGTTAATAAAGTATCGTTGATTCTGAAAAATACATTCATTGTACCAGCTTCTTCAAGTTTGGTATGTGTTGCATCATCAGTCCAGATTACTTGTTGGAATCCGTCTTTGTTTGCTAAATTTGTTGGGTAAAACTGTGCTCCGTAGTTACCAGCAGCTTTTGCAGCTCCGATACCACCATTAGCAGCTCTACTGTAATGCTCAGCAATAATAACTTTTACTTCTCCAGCATAGTATGATTTTGCAGGTGATAGTAAAATCATAAATTTATATTCATCAGATGGATTTGCTACAACACCAGCGCCAGTAGCAATCATAAATGGACGGATATACATGCTGCTTCCGTTTCCTCTTTTAACCCATTCTGCATCTAATTTTAATAACTCATTCAATCCATCTAGAAAAATAGACTCAGGAATTTCTGGCATTGCCATTCTTACTGCAGAAGCATTAAAACGTTTGTGGTTTTCTTCAGGTCTAAAAAGCCAAATAGCATCTTTATCATCTTTATAAGCTTTCATTCCTTCAAAAATAGCTTGTCCATAATGAAAGACTTTTGAAGAAGGATCCATTAAAATTGGAGCGTAAGGCTTAATGACCGGTGTTTGCCATTGTCCATTTTTAAAATCACATTCGAATAAATGGTCTGTAAATACAGCACCAAAGCTTAAGTTTTCAAAGTCTACATCATTTATTTTTGACGAAGTAGCTTTAATGATTTCAATTTTGTTTGTTTGAGTTGTACTCATGATAAAGTGTGGTTTTTATGAACTATATTCATTGTTTAATGATTGTAATCTAAAACATTGAAGAAAATGAAATAAATTTTTATTAATTGCAAAATTAAGTAATATATATATAATTTGACTGCTAAAATGGTGTTAATTATAACGTTTGAATGGGATTTATTTATTTTCTAAAAAAGTTAAAAAAACAGCTTAATTTTATATGAAATTTATGAAAAAACAATAGTTTTTTAAGGCTTTACGCATTTGTTTTGATTAATTTTGACTTCTAAATAGGACAAAAACATCAATAAACTGATTTATAAATTGTGAAAAGAGAAATTATTCAAACTCTAGATGGCTCAACTACAATTCATTTGGAGGAATGGGGTGAATGTTATCACTCTAAACATGGAGCAATCCAAGAAGCTAAGCATGTCTTTATAAAAAATGGATTTTCTTTATTTGATGACAAACCTATTTCGGTATTAGAAATTGGTTTTGGAACCGGACTGAATGCTTTTATTACTTTTTTAGAAGCAAATAAGAAAAATCAGCGCATAAATTATGTTGGAGTAGAGGCATACCCTGTTGCAGCCGATGAGGTACTCATGATGAATTATGTAGCAGAATTGGCTGCAGATGAAGATGATGGTGTGTTTAAAAGAATGCATGAAAGTAATTGGGATGAAACAATTGAACTTACCGATTCGTTTGCATTAACGAAGAGAAAACAATTTTTTCAAGAAATTGATGATGTTGCCGTTTTTGATTTAATTTATTTTGATGCTTTTGGATATCAGGTGCAACCTGAGCTATGGAGTACTGATATATTCAGAAGAATGTATACTGCTTTAAAGCCAAATGGTGTTCTTGTAACTTATGCTGCCCGTGGCGTTGTTAAAAGGAGTATGATTGAGGTGGGATTTACAGTTGAGAAACTTGCTGGACCTCCAGGAAAAAGAGAGATGTTTAGAGCTCGTAAAGTGATGTAAATCACACTATTTAGATTAATTTTAAATTGCTATATATTCATTTATGCAAACGAATTCGTGAATAATAAAACAAAAAAATAAGTTAAAACATGAGCACTTGATTGTAAATTGCTTATTTTTACGTCGAGTTAAAAAATAATGAGATAACCCCATAATCTTAATTTATTATGTCTAAAATGATGTTTGATTACACGAAATCAATACTTGAAAGAGTAAGTTTCGACCCGGTACTTTTCTTAAAAGAATTAGAGAAAGCTATCAAAACACTATTACCATACGAAATGGAACAACTGGAAGAGTGGTTATTAAATTTTACAATCGGAAAGCCCGAATTAAAAGAATGTCTACTGATAGTTAAAGTATAGATAAATAAAAAAGGAACCTAATTAGGTTCCTTTTTTTTATTTCTTTTGGATTGGACTTATTATCTGAACATTTTGAAAAACAATAGCTCCTTTTACAACACCAGCAATCGTACTTCGTAAGGCATCGATGATTTGGATTTTTAATTCACTCTTCGGATAGATTAAACTTACCTCTCTGGCAGGTTTAGGTTCCTTAAAGTGACGAAGCTTTAATTTGTCTGTTTCTTTTAAATCTATTGTATGCAAATAAGGCAATAATGTTGTGCCTAAACCTTCGTCAGCTAATTTTATAAGTGTCTCAAAACTTCCGCTTTGTATCTGGAACGCATTATTTTCTACATCTGTGCCGTTTTTGCAAAGATTTAAAATACCATCTCTAAAACAATGACCGTCTTGTAAAAGTAGAATTTCGTTGATGTTTAAATCAGATACTTCGATTTCTTCTTTTTGAAAAATAGAATGTTGTTCAGGTATATAGGCTACAAAAGGTTCAAAATAAAGAACGATTTCTTTTATTTTTTCGTCTTCTAATGGAGTCACTGCAATTGCAGCATCAAGATGGCCGTTTTTTAATTTGGTAATAATTTCATCGGTATTAAGCTCTTCGATTAATAGCTTAACTTTTGGATATTTTTTAATAAAATTATTCAAGAACATAGGCAAAAGAGTAGGCATAACAGTTGGGATGATTCCTAATTTGAACTCACCACCTATAAACCCTTTTTGTTGTTCGACGATGTCTTTTATTCTGTCGGCTTCATTGACAATGTTTTTTGCTTGATTTACTATTTTTTGCCCAATTTCAGTAAGTTGAATTGGTTTCTTGCTTCTGTCAAATATTAAAATGCTAAGCTCTTCTTCTATTTTTTGTATTTGCATACTAAGCGTAGGTTGAGTAACGAAACATTTTTCGGCAGCAAGTGTAAAGTTTTTGTGTTCAGCAACGGCTAAAACATATTGTAATTGAGTTATAGTCATTTTTAATAGTATTTTCTGATGCAAAAATAAGAAAATATAATTTTTTTTTATGGCTTTTCCGAAAAAGTTATTTTAAATTTACAATTATTAGAAATATAAAATTAATACACTATGAAAACTAATATTTTAGGATTGCCAGTAAAAGAGTCAGAATTAATTGTTAAAGAATTAAATGTCTTACTATCAAATTTCCAAGTTTATTATCAAAACTTGCGAGGAATTCACTGGAATATTCGCGGAAAACGTTTTTTTGATTTGCACGTAAAGTTTGAAGAATTATATACAGATGCTCAATTAAAAATTGATTTAATTGCTGAGAGAGTCCTTACATTAGGAGGTACTCCGTTGCATACTTTTGATGACTATATCAAAAATAATAAAATAGTAGTTGGAAAGAATATCTCTAATGATGAAAAAGCAGTACACTTAATTGTAGATTCATTAACTGATTTACTGAAGATTGAAAGAGAAATTTTGTCACAGTCAGATGAAATCAATGACGAGGGAACCAACTCTATGATGAGTGATTTTATCTCTGAACAAGAAAAAACCATTTGGATGATGAAAGCATGGTTAGAAGAGGATTTGTAAAATCATAAAATAGAATGTCTAAAAGACCAGAATAGTATTAAAAAGCTATTCTGGTTTTTTTTTGTTAATGTTAAATTTGTTTAAAATTTTCAACTTACTGTTTTGATTTTATCAGTTTAGCTCTACTTTTGCACTAATGAAAAAAATTGCATACATATTATTAACCATATTTATTGCTTTCTTATCGACGCCACCAATTGTGACGATGATAGAGAAAACATGCGATGTGTCTGCATTTTATAGTTTTTCAGAAGAAGAACATTCACATAAAGAAGTCAAAGTTTATGTGTATCATCCTGTATTTCATGGTGAGTTCGTTTTACCTATGTTTGATAAATCAAATCTTATATTGTCAGAAAAATTATCTAAACACGATAAGATTTCTGCAACCATTTTTGCACCGCCACCTAATTTGGCATAGTACATCCAGTTATATTTTTTTAAACATTTATTGTATTTTAGTAGTACAGTAGATATTTTACGAACATTTTTTACTATTGTATTATGAAAAGAAAAGTAAATCTTTTTGCCAATCTTAAATCTGATTTTGCTTCAGGTTTAGTAGTTTTTTTAGTGGCTCTTCCGTTGTGTTTAGGTATCGCAATGGCCTCTGGAGCTCCATTATTTTCAGGAATTATTTCAGGAATTATCGGAGGGATAGTTGTAGGTTATTTGAGTCAATCACATATTAGTGTATCAGGTCCAGCAGCTGGTTTAACAGCAATCATTCTTACAGCAATTACTGATTTAGGAGCCTTTGATGTATTTTTAACAGCTGTTTTTATTGCGGGATTAATCCAGTTAGGATTAGGTTTCTTAAAAGCAGGTAGTATATCTAATTATTTCCCAACCAATGTAATCGAAGGAATGTTGGCAGGTATCGGAGTTATTATTATTCTGAAACAATTGCCGCATGCATTTGGATATGATGCTGATTTTGAAGGAGATCAAGCGTTTGTTCAACATGATGGAAGCAACTCAATTTCATCATTGTTTGAAATATTCAACCATATTCATATGGGAGCAGTAATCGTTACCTTAATCTCATTTGTTATATTAATTTCATGGGATAAAGTTCCATTTTTGAGAAAACTTAAATTAATTCCAGGTGCACTTGTTGCAGTTGTTGCTGGGATAATTGTAAATGAAATTTTTGTTTCATCTGGTAGCCCATTGGCTATTGGGAAAGAACATTTGGTATCGTTACCAATTCCAACTTCTTTTGACGAATTTAAAGCAATCATCGTAACTCCTAATTTTGCAGGGATAACTAATCCACAGGTTTGGGTTGTAGGTTTGACAATTGCAATTGTAGCTTCTATCGAAACATTATTATGTATTGAAGCAGCTGATAGAATGGATGTTCAAAAGCGATATACAAATACTAATGTTGAGCTTAAAGCTCAAGGAATTGGAAATATTGTAAGTTCTCTTTTAGGTGGTTTGCCAATGACATCTGTTGTTGTAAGATCTTCGGCAAATAATAATGCTGGAGCAAAATCAAAAATGTCAGCAATTATCCATGGTGTTTTATTATTGATAAGTGTATTGGCTATTCCAGTAATTTTAAATAAAATTCCATTAGCTACTTTGGCTACTATACTAATATTAGTAGGTTATAAATTGGCTAAACCAGCAACTTTTATTCACTTCTGGGAAAAAGGAAAATACCAATTCATCCCTTTTGTTGCCACTTTAGTATTTGTTGTAGCAACAGATTTACTTAAAGGTGTTGCTTTAGGAATTGTAATTAGTGTAATTTTCGTGTTAAGAGGGAATTTAAAAAGAGCATACAGTTTCAAGAAAGAAGAGTATGAAGATGGAGATGTAATTCATATCGATCTTGCTCAAGAAGTTTCTTTCTTGAATAAAGCGGCTATTAAACTTACATTAAATTCTATTCCAGAAAATTCAAAAGTGATTATCAATGCACAAGATACAGTGTATATTGCTCATGATATTCTTGATTTAATTAAAGAATTTAAAGATACTAGAGCTGTTGATCAGAATATTAAGGTCAAACTTAAAGGGTTTAAAAAGGCATACGAGTTAGAAAACTCTCCAGATTTAAACAATCATGTTTCTATAGAACATTATTATGATGTTGCAAAAAGAGCAATGGTTAAAAAAACAGAAAAAGAAAAATTTTAAAATTAATAGCTAAATAATGCTGTAGTGTTGTGTTTATAGAGGATTAAAAAGAGGTAACTTTACATGAGACTTTTTTAGAATCCTCTAAATACAAGAAATTGACAGTTTAAAAAAAATAAAAAGATGAAAGAGTTCTATAAACAAATATTAGATAATAACAAAAAGTGGGTTGAAAAATCATTAGCAAGCGATCCTAATTATTTTGCAGATTTAGCAAAAGGACAAACACCACCTTTATTGTGGATTGGTTGTTCTGATAGCCGTGTTCCAGCAAATGAAATTATTGGAGCTAAACCAGGTGAGGTTTTTGTACACAGAAATATTGCTAATATGGTTGTTCACTCTGATATGAACATGTTAAGTGTTTTAGATTATGCAGTAAACGTTTTAAAAGTTAAACACGTTATTGTTTGTGGACATTACGGTTGTGGTGGTGTAAAAACTGCTATGGGAAATCAATCAGTAGGAATCATTGATAACTGGATTCGTCACATTAAAGATGAATACCGTTTACATGATAAATATTTGAATTCTATTGAAGATGAAACAGAACGTTTTAATGCTTTTGTAGAAGTAAATGCTAAAGAACAAGTTTATAACTTAGCAAAGACTTCAATTGTACAAGGGGCATGGAAAAACGGTCAAGACTTAATGTTACACGGATGGGTGTATGGTTTGAATTCAGGATTTGTAACTGATTTAAATGTAAATATTAGTTCGAATGATGAACTTGATGAAGTTTATCAATTGAAATTGTAAATAAAAAAAATCGCCTTTAAGGCGATTTTTTTTGTTTTTATTCACTTTCATCATCTAAGTTCTCATTAAATGCCGAAGGCAATAAAGTGGGGATGAACTTGATTAGTATAGGTAATAACAAACTTCCACCAGGAAGTAAGAATATCGTTAATGATGGAATCGTTTTACAGATATCTAATAGTTGTTTTTTTACTTTCTTCTTTTCGCTAGGTTCTAGGTCTCTACGGGTAGAATAGGCTAGGAGAAGCATTAATTCTTTGCTTTGGATGATTTCCTTGATTAATCGGTTTTTATTACGTTTTATAAGCGTAATTACACCCATTGTCATCTGATCATAAAAATGCTTTACAGGATTGGAGTAATTAAAATATGGAATCTCCTTTTTATGCTCTGTAATAAAAGCATTAGTACTTTTAATACTTTCTGCCACGAAATCATCAGATACGTTTAAAATGTTAGCTAGAGTATGTAAAAAATAAGCTTCTTCATTTTCTACAATACCATCACTCCATAAAGCCATTCCGGCCATATCAATTAGATAATATTTTTCTAATTCATTTGTAAAATGATGCAATTGTAATGTTTCTAAAGTTGCTACTGTTACTTTAGAAAATTTGCTATAGCGGATTGATGCCTCAAAAAGTTTAATTAATAAATCGTCGTACTGTGATTTATTGGTTTTGGTTTTTAAAGCTAGTGCTACAATGCTCATAACAGTTTCTTCTATTTTCTTGAGGTATTTTTCTGGAATAGATCCATGAATTAAATACTGGCGAAAAGCCAAAACATCAATGAATAGCAAAGCATTTGTAACTAAATGAGAAAAGTTTTTACTAATGATACTGTCGTTCGTTTGAACACGTTCGTCTATAATACTTTCTAAAGTTAGTGAATCACTACTTTTTGGGAGTAATATTTTGAATAGATTAAAACCTTCAGGGTTCATTTGATTATAAAAAGCCAATGCTTCGGTAATGAAATGTTCTGAATTAGTATCGTTTTTGGTTAGGGAAAAAACACTGAATAAAGTATTTAATAAAGCTACTTTTGAAATTTCGGTTTTAAACCAACCTTTTGTTTTAATCGGTACTGGAGTTTCTATGGCAATTATATGACCATAAATAAAGCCTGTTGCTCTTACTTTTTGATAGAATGAATTATTAGTTTCAGTAACTACATGTTCTGGGAACTTTTGTTTACTAAAAAATTTATCTATCCAACCTGTTGCCGAAGGGTTAATCATTGCTTTAATTTGAAGCTACAAAGCTATCTTTTTTTTATGATTTGAGGATTGATTAAAAATAAAAAAACCATTTTACTTTGTGAATAAAATGGTTCTTTTGATTTGTGTAATTATTTTATGATTGCTGAACAAGCTACTCTTGCACCTGCATTTCCTGCTGGTTGTGAAGTAAAATCGTCTGGATCTTGATGTACGATTAATCCTTTTCCTAAAATATCTTTTGTTGGATCACCACAACCAATACACCATTCGTCTGTTTTCAATGTAATTGTTCCATTACCTTTTTCATCTGCTGTAAAGTTTCCGATGTCCCCTTTGTGATATTCTCCAACACCCCATTTTCCATGTTTCTTAAATGTTGGATTCCAGTGACCTCCTGCAGAACTTCCGTCAGCAGCAGTACAATCTGATTTTTCATGAATGTGGATTGCATGAACTCCAGGCTTTAAGCCGCTAATTTTTGCTACAAAAGTAACTTCGCCTTTTTTCTCTACAAAAGTTGCTGTACCCGATACAGAACTATTACTTTTTGGCTCAAGTGCAATGGTTAATTTTTTTGAATCTTCTGAGTTATTTTTGGTTTTACATCCAGTAATAATCGTAGCAATTACTACAAGAGATAGAATTATTTTTTTCATAATGTGTGTTTTTTTTAATCAAAAGTAAAGTTAGCTTAAAAATATCAAACCAAAAACATTGGAAAGGCAAAAAACATTGCTGAGTAAAGTTAAAAATAAGTTTAAAATTACAAGTATAGATGAAATATTGCTTAAATTCGTGTGTAAATTTAATTGTAAATAATACTGAACATAGTCTTTAATAGTAATTTATAAAACTTAAAACTTTCAATTATGATAAAAAGAATGACAATTTTCGCGGTATTAGGAATTATTTTGTTTTCATGTAATTCTGCACAGAATAAAACTACAAATACAAATTCAGCAGCAGAGCTTAATGGTACTTGGGAGTTAAATTATATAACTGGACCAAGAATCGCTTTTGACGGTTTGTATCCTAATAGAAAACCAACGATAACTTTTGATACTAAAGAGAACAGAGTTTCAGGAAACAATAGTTGTAATTCTTTTACAGGTAAATTAAATGTTGATGGTTATAAAATTAGTTTTAGAGATGGATTAGCAAGTACTAAAATGATGTGCATGGATAATCAAGGTGAACAAGTTTTTATGGACACTATGCTAAAAATAACTTCTTACGATATTACTGATAATGGGAAGACGTTGAATTTTATTTCAGGTGATATTGCTATGATGCGATTTACCAAAAAATAGGATTATTTAATTTTAATGCAACTAATATTAATTTTATGAAAACTAAATTATCTATTTTATTAGTATTGTCATGTTTTCTAAGTGTCTCTGTTTTTGCGCAAAAAAAAACATCCAAGGAGCTTAAAGCTGAAAAGGAATTACAGCAGCAAAAACAAATTGAAGCTCTAATCGATTCTAAAAACTTTGTGTTTGAGGCTCAGAAAATTTCTCCACAAGGAGGGAGGGTTATCATATTGGATTATAATACTTATTTTTTAAAATTTAATCCTGAAAAAGTAACTTGTGATCTGCCATTTTTTGGACGCGGTTTTAATATTGGTTATGGTAGTGAGGGAGGTATAAAATTTGAAGGGGTACCCGAGAATGTAAAAGTTGAAAAAAAGAAGAAGTACTATAATCTTAAGGCTATTGTTAAAGGGAAAGATGATATTTATAATTTGATATTTTCTATTTTTTTTAATGGAAGCACTACACTTTCAGTAAATAGTAATAATCGTTCATCAATAACTTATTATGGAGAGATAAGTGCTCCAAAAGTAGATGCTGATAAGAAATATTAGGTTTAGAAATTTACGTAGAAGTATTCATTAATAATGGAATTAAGTTATGATGATTTAAAATTGTCTATATCCAATTCTCAGAACTAATAGAATATAATCAGTATTATAAAAATTAAATTTAAAATTATGAAAAAGTTTCTTATTGCATTATTGCTGGTGGTTTCTGTAAATTCTTTTGCTCAATCTTTGGAGAAAGAAGATCTAGATGTTATTCAGAGTATATATGGAAGGTCTAAATCAGAACTTGTAAAACAATATATGAATTTGTCTGATGAGCAAACTGCAGCTTTCCAAAAAGTATATGATGGGTATGAGGTTGAACGCAAATCATTAGGTTTGACAAAATTAAAATTAGTAGATGATTATGCTCTGAATTATGCCACCCTTACAGATGCCAAAGCAGATGAATTGGCTAAAGGGCTATTGAAAAATAATCTTAGCTATGAAAAACTATATAGCAAAACGTATACTAAAGCCAAAAAGGCGATAGGGGCAATTAATGCTGCAAAATTTGTACAATTAGAATTTTATTTACAAACAGCAATTAGTAGCGAAATACAGGATTCTATTCCTTTTATTGGGGAGATTGAAAGATCTAAAGTGAACTAAAAAGGGAAATTTTAGTTTGTTGAAAATGCGTTAACAATTCATGAAAGTGTTAACGCATTTTTATTTTATGGTATTTTTATTTTTTTGTTTTCAGTTCATATATAGCATCAACCATTCCATTTTTTGGAGTGTCCAGTGGTAATTCCCAAAACATAATACCACCTAATTTTTTAGAAATAGCATAAGCTGTTTTCTCTTTTATCGATGGAAGGTCATCCCCAGTAGCAAATTTTTGTTCTTTTTCATTATACCAATAGCCTGCTTTTGCTTTATTGTCCCAGAAATATTTCCACCCATTAGCCTCAGTAAAAGTAGTTGCATAATTTTTAAATGCAACCCCTTCAATGTGTACTCCTGATTGATATAAACCATTATTTACATTGGCAACATCTTTCCAGATTCGAGTGTAAAAAGCTCCACCAATTACTAATTTATTAGCTGGAATTCCTAATTTTAATAAATAGGATACTGCTCTATCAGTAGATTGCGCGTCAGGTGTTCCACCATATAAAGGAGCATGATGACCTGTTACTGTTGAGTATCCATTTACTAAATCGTAGCTCATTATATTTACACGGTCTACTAATGGCATTGCAATTTTCCATTCAATAGATTCGTCTAAGAATTTTTGGAAACCTCCAGCAGCAAAACTAAGTTCATGTTTTTTTCCTAAAGAGGTACGTAATGCTTTTACAAGCTCAGTGAAGTTTGGCTTATCTGCAGCTTGATATAAATGTCCAGGAAGTCCTTCGATAGCAGGATATTCCCAATCTAAATCTAATCCATCAGTTTTAAAATAGTCGTTAATTTCTTTTACTGATTTTGCAAAAACATTTCTTCCTTGTGCAGTTGAGAAAACTTCAGAACAAGGTTCGCATCCTGCCCATCCGCCTAGTGAAAGCATAACTTTAAGTTTTGGATGCGTTTTTTTTAATCCAACTAAGTGTTTGATTGCAACAGAATCTTTAGGTGTGTCTACACTTAATTTTCCATCTTTTAAATGACAGAAGCTAAAAATTATGTGTGTAAGCTTACTTACATCATATTCATTAATAAGTTTGTCATCTCCTGTATAATAGGCAATAACGTCAATTTTTTTTGCTGATTGTGCAAACGTATTTGTGGCAAAACAGCACAAGAGAAAGAAAGCAATTGGTTTTAATCTTTTCATTTTTTTAATAGTTTTTAGTTTTTAATAGGTTTTTTGAATGTTAAATATAGAATATTTAAACTGAATTTTATTTTTCAATTTTCGTTTTGAAGCACTGATTTTTATTTGATTGGTTTTTATTTAGATTGATTTCCTTTATTTTCTGAATTTTTATGTGCTTATTTTTGATTTTTTAAAGCATTGTAAATGAATTGGTTATCTCTGTTTTTTGTTCTTTTTAATTTAAAGCCCTATCTTGCATTTTATTCTTTTATATATATACCTAATTATGAGTAGATTATCCAGTTCAAGCATCTTTAAAACAAATTTCACTAAATCTGTTGCATTTCCAAGTTTAACAATAATTATTGCTATATCGTTATTCTGTGGTTTTTTCTCAGGTGAAGCTGAAGGTGCCTTTAATTTTATTAAGGAAATTGTTTTTAAAAATCTGAGTTGGTTATATGTATTAATTGTAACTGTTTTTGTGCTTTTTTTAATCGGATTAGCAGTTAGTAAATTGGGAAAAATAAAACTTGGTAATGACGATTCTGTACCTGATTATTCCTTTTTCTCATGGGTGGCGATGCTTTTTGCAGCAGGAATGGGAATTGGGTTAATGTATTTTGGGGTAAGTGAAACGATGTCTCATTATGCAAATCCTGCTAATGCTAATTTAGCTGTAGATCTTCGAGCTAAAGAGGCACAATTGTATACCTTTTTTCACTGGGGTTTTCATGCTTGGTCTATATATGGTGTTGTTGGATTGTCTTTAGCTTATTTCACATATAGACACAATCTACCACTTGCGATTAGAAGTGGCTTTTACCCAATGCTAAAGGATAAAATACATGGTAGATTTGGTGATATTATTGATGTTTTTGGGTTGTGTAGTACTTTTTTCGGAATTACTACAACTTTGGGTTTTGGAGTTGTACAGTTATGTGCCGGATTAGTAAGTCTTAAAATTATTCCTGATTCTGATTTTAAGTATCAAATTGCAATTGTACTTGTTATTATGGTAATTGCAGTTTTTTCAGCAATTTCAGGTTTAGGAAAAGGAGTAAAGAAACTAAGTGAATTGAATATTATACTGGCTGTTTTACTAATGTTATTTATATTAGTTTTTGGGCCGTCAATTTATATCTTAAGCACTTTTACAGAAGGGTTAGGGCACTATATTAGTCATTTTATTTCTCTTACTTTTAATACTTATGCTTATGAAAAAGGGAGTCAAGAATGGTTCTCTAAGTGGACTATTTTATATTGGGCATGGTGGATTTCTTGGGCACCTTATGTGGGATTATTTATTGCAAAAATCTCAAAAGGAAGAACTATTAGAGAATTTATTTTAGCCGTTTTGTTTATTCCTGCTTTTTTTAATTTTTTATGGATGACCGTTTTTGGAAGTAGCGCTGTATGGATTGATGAGCATGTTGCGAATGGAGGTTTAAGTTTGCTAGTAAGCAATCCAGATACTTTATTATTTAATTTTTTCGATTATTTTCCTTTTACTACACTTTTAAATGTGTTGTCAATACTTATAATCTGTGTCTTTTTCATTACTTCTGCAGATTCGGGTATTTTTATAATGAATGGAATTGCTTCGAAAGGAGCGACTAGTTTTCCTAAATGGCAAAGTATTTTTTGGGGAGTGCTATTGTCAGTCTTGTCTTTAAGTTTGTTACGAACTGGAGGATTGGCTTCATTACAAACCATGACTCTTATAACTGCATTGCCTTTTGGAATTATAATGATTTTGTTGTGTTATAATTTATGGAAGGCACTTGTTGCAGATAATGAATATAGTGCGAAGAAATATTCGCATGGTAGTTTAAACTGGAATAATAATAATTGGAAAGAGCATCTCGAAAAAATCCTTACGTTTTCTGAAAAGAAAGATGTACATAAGTTTATTGATACTACTGTAAAAAAAGCATTCGATGAACTTAAAATTGAATTAGCGAATAATAATGTAGAGGCCAATATTAATCTCTTTCATACTCCTAAACATGCCATTGAATTAGAGATTAAACACGATGAATTGAGGAGTTTTAAATATGGTGTAATGGCCCAGCCACTCACTATATCTGAAACTTTAATTAATGAAAAAAATACTGCTGATATAGATTCTGAAATTTCTTTTTACCCTTTTACTTATTTTGGTGATCATCGAATGGGCTATGATATTCAATATTTAAGTAAAGACGGTATTATCTCGGATGTTTTAAGAGAGTACGAACGCTTTTTAAATCTGGGTTCTAACCGTGATAATGATTTAATTATGAAGTCTAATTAAATAAAAAAAATAAAACCGCAGTGTTTTCGGGACAGCTGCGGTTTTGAACAAATTAAATTTACTAAAAACTATTTTTATTTTAGAAGCAGTATTCGTTTTCTGCAACTAATTTTGAAGTTATCGTTTCTCTTAAAGCAACTACATTTGGCATGTTAGTATATTTTGTAAAACGACGTAATCCCATTAACATCATACGTTGTTCGTCACCTTCAGCAAAAGAAATAATTCCTTCTTTTCCTTTTTGATTTACAATATCTACTGCTTTATATAAGTATAATTTTGCCATTGCAATTTGCTCTTGTACTTTAGCTTCTCCTTCTTTTTTGGCTAATTTTTCAGTTCTAAGGATAGTACTTTCTGCCATGTAGATCTCAATCAAGATGTCAGAAGCAGCCATTAATAATTGTTGGTGAGCATCTAAATCTGGACCGTATTTTTGTACCGCACTTCCAGCAACCATTAAGAAAACTTTTTTCAAGTTAGCAATGATTCCTTTTTCTTCTGCAAACAATTCTGAGAAATCAGGAGTGTCAAAAGAAGGAATACCCATTAATTCTTCAGATACTTTCATTGCTGGTCCTAATAAATCAACATGACCTTTCATGGCTTTTTTGATTAACATTCCAACAGAAAGCATTCTGTTAATTTCGTTTGTACCTTCGTAGATACGAGCAATTCTTGCATCTCTCCAAGCACTTTCCATTGGAGTATCTTCAGAGAATCCCATACCTCCAAAAATTTGAATTCCTTCGTCAGCACAATTCTGAACATCTTCAGAAACAGCAACTTTAAGGATTGAACACTCAATAGCATATTCTTCAACACCTTTTAATTCTGCTTCTTGATGTGTAGCTCCTTCAGCTTCACGAGCGATAATTCTATCTTCGATATCTTTTGCAGCACGGTAAGATGCACTTTCTCCAGCATAACAGTTAGTAGCCATTTCTGCTAATTTAGAACGGATTGCTCCAAATTGAGAAATTGCTGTATTAAATTGGATTCTTTCGTTAGCATATTTTACTGCTCCAGAAGTTACTCTTCTTTGTGCATCAAGACAAGCAGCAGCTAGTTTAATACGACCAACATTTAATGCATTCATTGCGATTTTGAAACCATTTCCTCTTTCTGAAAGCATGTTTTCAACAGGAACTTTGGTATCATTAAAGAAAACCTGACGTGTAGATGAAGCACGAATTCCTAATTTGTGCTCTTCTTCATTCATCGAGATTCCATTATCAGTAGTGTTTTCTACGATAAATCCTGTAATGTTTTTATCATCTCCAATACGAGCAAAAACGATAAATACGCTACAGAAACCTGCGTTAGAAATCCACATTTTTTGTCCTGTAATTTTGTAATGTGTTCCATCTTCAGATAAAACAGCTTTTGTTTTTCCTGAGTTTGCATCAGATCCTGCTCCTGGCTCAGTTAAGCAATAAGCTCCAAACCATTCACCTGATGCTAATTTAGGAACGTATTTTTTCTTTTGCTCTTCAGTACCATACAAAGTGATTGGCATAGTTCCAATTCCTGTGTGTGCTCCAAATGCAGTTGAGAACGAACCTGTAGCTCCTGAGATATAATCACAAACTAGCATGGTTGATACGAATCCCATTCCTAATCCACCGTATTCTTCTGGAACTGCAACTCCTAAAAGTCCCAATTCACCTGCCTTACGCATACTTTCTTCAGTAAAAGCGTAATCTTTTTTCTCGAAACGATTTTTATTAGGCCAAATTTCTTTGTCTACAAACTCTTTTACAGAGTCACGCATCATTAATTGCTCTTCCGAAAAATCTTCTGGTGTAAAGATATCTTCGCATTTTGTTTCTTTTACTAGGAATTGACCTCCTCTTGTTTTGTCTGACATGGCTTGATTTTTTTTATTTTTTAATGAAGATGAAAGATTTAAGAAGAAAGATTATTGTCTAATTTGCTTATGAAACCTGTTGTCATCTTTTTGAAATTCAATTATTTTGTTTTTTTATTTGACTATGTTTTTATCTATAATCTGAACTTCTCAATATTGTCATTTCGACGAAGGAGAAATCGCATTCAATTAATCAGTAGGTGTGATTTCTCCTTCGTCGAAAAGACAAACGGATGAAAATATTTTAGATTACAATACCTCGTAAATCCCAGCAGAACCTTGTCCAGTTCCTACACACATAGAAACGATTCCGTATTTGCTACCTCTGCGTTTCATTTCATCGAATAATTGTACTGATAGTTTTGCACCTGTACAACCTAGTGGATGTCCTAATGCGATAGCTCCACCATTTACGTTTACGATGTCAGGATTTATTCCTAACTCACGAACTACTGCTAATGATTGAGAAGCAAAAGCTTCGTTTAATTCTACTAAATCAATATCTTTTAATTGTAATCCTGCTTGTTTTAAAGCTTTTGGAATAGCTTTTACAGGACCTATACCCATGATTCTTGGCTCAACACCAGAAGAAGCAAAGTTTACTAATCTTGCAATTGGTTCAAGATTTAATTCTTTTACCATATCCTCGCTCATGATTAAAACAAAAGCAGCACCATCACTCATTTGAGATGAGTTACCAGCAGTTACACTTCCATCAGCAGCAAAAACCGGTCTTAATCCAGCTAAAGCTTCTTTAGAGGTTCCTGCACGTGGGCCTTCGTCTTTGTTTACTATGTATGATTTTGTTTCTTTTTTACCGTTTTCATTGATAAAAGTTTGCTCAACAGTAATTGGTACAATTTGTTTGTCGAATTTACCCTCAGCTTGTGCTTTTAAGGCTTTCATATGTGAGTTATAGGCAAATTCGTCTTGGTCTTCTCTCGAAACATTATATTGCTTAGCAACAGCTTCGGCAGTTAATCCCATTCCCCAGTAATAATCTTCATGTCCTTCAGAAGCAAGTTTATAATCTGGAGTTGGTTTGTAACCTCCCATTGGAATAAAACTCATGCTTTCGGCACCACCAGCAATGATACAATCAGCCATTCCTGATTGGATTTTAGCTGTTGCCATACCGATAGTTTCTAATCCAGATGCACAGTAACGGTTTACGGTTACACCAGGAACATCTTCTACTTTTAATCCCATAAGAGAGATTAAACGACCTACGTTTAAACCTTGTTCTGCTTCTGGCATGGCATTTCCTACCATAACATCATCAATACGTTTTTTGTCAAAATCAGGCAATTCATTCATCATAAACTGAATGGTTTCTGCAGCCAATTCATCAGGTCTTTTAAATCTAAAAACTCCTTTTGGTGCTTTTCCTACCGCAGTACGATAAGCTTTAACTATATATGCTGTTTTCATTTATAATTGGTATTAAGATTGGAGTATTAAGTATTAAGACTTCCAATCGTTATAATTATTGGTTTTTAAGAGATTTTTGAAGCGTAAAATTCATATTACTTACTTCAATTAATTCATTTATTATAGATGAAATTTTTTCTCCATCTATTAATTCAAGACGTTTAGATATCATTAATTGTGTTATCAATTCAAAAGTTGAACCATTTGCGATTCCTAAAAAGTGTACAAACTCATTTTTAGAATTTCTTCCTGAACCTTCAGCTATATTTGAAGGAATTGAAACTGCACATCTTTTTATTTGACTCGTAAGATTAAATTTTTCGTCTTTAGGCAATGATGCACAAGCTCTATATACTGCTTCTGTAATATTCATTGCTTTTTGCCAAATTTTTAATTTTTCAAATTGATGCATAACCTTTAATCCTTAATACACGATTCTTGATACTTAATACTTAGTTCTTGATACTAATTTCTTAATGGTTTCCCTTTAGTTAGCATGTATTGGATTCTTTCCAAAGTTTTGCGTTCTGTACATAAACTCAAGAATGCTTCACGTTCGATATCTAATAAATATTGTTCAGATACCAATGTTGCTTCTGATAAATCACCACCAGCCATAACGTAAGCTAATTTGTTAGCGATTTTTTTATCATGTTCTGAGATGTATTTTCCAGCTTCCATTTGGTCAGTTCCTACTAAGAACATTCCAAGAGCTTGCTTTCCTAATACTTTTACATCAGTTCTTCTAATTGGTTGTGTGTAACCAGCTTCAGCCATTAACAAGGCATGTTTCTTAGCTTCGGCAATCTGACGGTCTTTGTTTACTACGATGATATCTTTACCGTGTTGTAAAAGTCCAGTATCAAAAGCTTCATAACCTGAAGTAGATACTTTTGCCATTGCGATTGTTAAGAAATATTCTTGAAGTACATTTAATTCTACATCGTTTTTACGGAATAAATCAGATGCTCTTAAAGCCATTTCTTTTGATCCACCACCACCAGGAAGTACACCAACTCCAAATTCAACTAATCCCATATAAGTTTCTGCAGCAGCTACAACTTTATCAGCATGTAAGCTCATTTCGCATCCACCACCAAAAGTCATTCCGTGAGGAGCTACTACAACAGGGATTCCTGAGTAGCGAACGCGCATCATTGTGTCTTGGAACATTTTGATTGCCATATTCAACTCGTCGTATTCTTGCTCAACTGCCATCATGAAAATCATTCCGATATTAGCACCTACAGAGAAATTTGCTGCTTGATTACCAATAACTAATCCTTGATATTCTTTTTCAGATAAGTCAATTGCTTTATTAATTGCTTGAAGTACATCGCCTCCAATTGTATTCATTTTTGATTGGAATTCTAAGTTCAAGATTCCATCTCCTAAATCCTCGATTATTGCACCGCTATTACTCCAAACTTTTTTGCTTTCGCGAATGTTGTTTAGAATGATGAATGCATCTTGTCCTGGAACTTTAGTTTGTGATTTTGTTGGAATGTTGTAGAAGTAAGTTGCTCCTTCTTTTACAGTATAAAAGCTTTTGCTTCCTGATGCGATCATGTCATTTACCCATGCAGCTGGAGCTAAACCTTCGGCTTTCATGATTTCGATTCCATTTTCGACACCTATTGCATCCCAAATTTCGAAAGGACCATTTTCCCATCCGAAACCAGCTTTCATAGCATCGTCAATTTTGTATAATTCGTCTGATATTTCAGGAATTCTATTTGAAACGTAAGCAAACATACCAGCAAAACTTTTACGGTAGAATTCACCAGCTTTGTCTTTTCCTTTTACAAGAACTTTAAAACGATTGATTGGTTTATCGATAGTTTTTGTTAGCTCAAGTGTAGCAAAATTTGCTTTTTTAGCAGCACGATATTCTAGTGTGTCCAAATCAAGAGTAAGGATGTCTTTATCTACTTTTTTGTAGAAACCTTGTCCTGTTTTGCTTCCTAACCAATTATTTTCCATCATTTTTGTGATGAAATCTGGAAGTTTGAATAATTCGTGTTGTTCATCTGTTGGGCAGTTTTCGTAAATACCATTGGCAACATGTACCAAAGTATCTAGACCTACTACATCGACAGTACGGAAAGTAGCTGATTTTGGACGCCCAATTACTGGACCAGTCAATTTATCAACTTCTTCGATAGTCAATCCCATCTCTTTTACCAAATGAAATAAACTCTGAATACCATAAATACCTATTCTGTTTCCGATAAAAGCAGGAGTATCTTTGGCTACTACCGAAGTTTTTCCTAAAAATTTAGAACCATATTCATTTAAGAAATCCAATACTTCAGTTGAAGTTTTTGGACCAGGAATAATTTCAAATAATTTTAAGTAACGCGCAGGGTTAAAAAAGTGTGTTCCGCAGAAATGTTGTTGGAAGTCTTCGCTTCTTCCTTCACTCATAAAATGAATTGGAATACCTGAAGTGTTTGATGTTACTAAAGTTCCTGGTTTACGGAATTTTTCAATTTGTTCAAAAACCAGTTTTTTAATATCAAGACGTTCTACAACAACTTCAATAATCCAATCAACATTGGCAATTTTTGCCATATCATCAGTTGTATTTCCAGTCGTGATTCTATTTGCGAATTTTTGACTGTAAATAGGTGATGGCTTAGATTTTAATGAGTTAGCAAGATGTTCGTTTACAACTCTGTTTCTTACGGCTTTGCTTTCTAGAGTTAAGCCTTTTTTAGTTTCGGCCTCTGTTAACTCACGAGGAATGATGTCTAGGAGTAAAACTTCCACACCAATGTTTGCAAAATGACAAGCTATTCCTGAACCCATAATTCCGGATCCAATTACGGCAACTTTTTTAATTGTGCGTTTCATTTTCTATTTTTTCTGTTTGATTAAATATATTTTTATCTTGTATTAATTCATTTATGATTTCTGAGACCTCCATAAAATGTTTTAATTTTTCTTCAGAAACGTGGTTTCTAACTGTTTCATTAAATTTCAAGACTGTATTTTTAGATAAATCTCTTTTTTCTTTTCCAAATTCAGTTAGATAAATCAAAACTCCTCGACCATCAGTTGGATTTTTCTTGCGAACAATCAAACCTTTTTCTTCCATAGATTTAAGCGTTCTGGTTAAGCTAGTAGCTTCCATTCCCATTCTCGGACCTAATGCTGTCGATGGAGTACCCTCTTCTTTATCGATACTTAATAGTGCAAAACCAGTAGCCATTGTTGCATCATATTTTGCAGCCTCTTCATTGTACATCCTTGATACTGCTTGCCAGGTTGCTCGTAAAATATAATCTATAGTTTTTTCTTTCATTTTGTAGATTGTATTTGATTATTTAATTTTAATGTGAAATACATTTCATTGTATCTTTTGCATTAATTTAAATCGAATTCGTTTTATTGGCAACTATATCGATTTCAAATATAATAAAAAAATATTATGCATGCATAGTATTTCAAAAAATATTTTTTAATTAATTAAAAATTTACTCTGAAATAGAGTTGGTTAAGTTTTTTGTTTTTGAATGTAATATACTGATTTTTTTAAAATTATAATTATTCTAATATTCTAAAAATTACTTCATCTCAGGGAATTAGGACTTCAGATTGCTGTTTCTTGAGAGATAATTCTCCGATTTAAAAATAAGAATTATCAATCTTTATAATTAAGATAAGCATTCTTAAGTTTGTCTTTTATCCGTAATCGTAACCTGTTGGGACTAATAACTTGCAATCCATCACCAAAACCTAAAAGTAAACGTTCTATTTCATAATTAATTTTAAGCCTTAACGAAATGATAATACTTCCATCTTCATTTTCATTTTCTAGTTTTTGTGAATTATGGAATGGCTTTGTTAGAACATAAGGAGCATTTTCTTTATCAATCCATAGTTTTATAGTTCGAGCGTCCAATCCTTCATTAACAGTTACACCAACTACATCTTTATAAAAAGCTTCTGCATCAAAAATCTCTTCTATATAAGGCATACTAAAATCGTAATCGATTTTTATAATTCTATCGAGTGCTAAATTGGTTATTGGTGCTCTCGATTTTTTTTTGCCAATCAGAAACCAACGATTATTAAATTCCTTTAAAATAAAAGGATGAAAATTAAACTTTTGCTCCTCTCTGGATTTAAATGATTTGTAGGTAATAACAAGAACAATTTTTTTAATGATGGCTTGATAAATTTCGTCCAAATAGTGCAATCCTTTTAGATTCTCATTTTTATCGAGATAAATTACTGAATTGGTATGTGATTTCTCCGAATAGATTTTGTCTTCTAAGCGCTGTAAAATATCAGAGACATCACTAAACAAAGAGAAGTCTTTAAATTGTTTTAACATAGAAACCGTTTCAGTTAAGACATTCATGTCAGTTTCAGTTAGTGGAATATCGGTAATTGAGAAATCCTCATCATCGTATTTGTAGAATTTCTTGTCATAAACCACAATAGGAGCATTGTATCCGAGTTTTTCACTGCGCATAAGTTGAATATCCATTTGTATGGTACGTTTGCTTACAGGGTTTTCTCGACCCTCGTATTCAAATAAAGCATCCGAACAAGCCTCGATTAAATCATCGAGTGTCCAAGTTCGGTATTGGTTCTGTAGGCATTTATCAATTGTTTTGTATCGAATCAATGCATTCTTGTTTTGTGACATAATTTAAATTTTTGGGCGTGTCCCTTCGGGTCAGGCAGTTTGCTATATCTTTTTTGGTCAAAAAAGCCCAAAAAAGGATGCCGCTTCCTTCCTTCACGCAAACAACATCAATGATAAAAATACACTTTTAAAATTACTACGCAAAACTATTGCGTACTTGTTAAGGTTATTTGTATCATCAATTACTGTGTTTTTAAATGATGAATTAAAGAATTTATAATAGTAATAATAAAGTAAATGACAGTTTTTAGTTTCAAGATAAAAACTCAATTGTTTTATTTTTAGCACGTTATAAAAATTAATAAATCACTTTTAATCTAAATTATTGAAATCAAAAAAAGATTATTTTATAATATTTTTTTGATTAAAAAAAACGTATACTTTTGGCAGCTAAAATAAATGACACTTCATGGGGAAACATTACTTCTTACACTTATATTTTCTTTTAATAATTACTACTTCGGTTTATGGATTTGGTACTGTCAATAAAAGTGACTTTACTACTAATAAAGCTTACAAAAATTTAGTTTTAGCCCCAAATGTCGATTTCAATTTTACTAATGATGGAACTTGTTCAGGAACTCCTATTACATTTAATCCTATTGTAACTGGTACAGCTCCCTTTACATATAAATGGGATTTTGGAGACGGAAGCACGTCTACTGATAATAATCCGAGCCATTCTTTTACAGCAGTAGGTTGCGGATTGCAATCTTTTACTGTGACGCTAACGGTAACTGATGCTACCGGTGTAAATACAGCAACTAAGACTGTTTCTGTAAAGCAAAAACCAGATTTAAAGTTTGTAAATGGCGGAAGTACTTCTTTTGAAAGATGTGGAGATAATAACTCTAGCCCTAAATACACAATTAATGTAGTGAATAATTCAGGTTCAATAGGATGTATCACATCTTATAATGTAAATTGGGGAGATGGTAGTTCTGAGACGAACGTTACTTTTCCGAAAGCGCATGAGTATCAGAAATTAGGCTCTTTTAATATGGTTATTACGGCTGTAGGAAACGGTTGCAATAATTCTGTAACCTATGTTGTTAAAAATTCAAATAATCCACTAGGAGCACTTATAGCTCCAGGTAATACAACTAATTTATGTATTCCAGTTGCTCCAATGGATTTTGCAATAGGTGCATGGGGACTTAATCCTTCTGATACCAATTATTTGGTTAATTATGGTGACGGAACGGTTCTAAATTTTACCCAAGGACAATTAGAAAGCTCTACTTATTATAATGCTGCAAATCCGCAAGCTTCACAAAATTTCCCTGTACCACATAAATTCACAAGTGCCAATTGTCCTTCTGGAAATACGGTTAGTTTAACAATATCAACATCTTGTGGGCGTACGTATCTTACAGCAGGCCCTATTATTATATTAGATGTGCCAGTGATAAGTTTTAATGTAAATAGTATTGTATGTGCCAATACCTATGTTAATTTCAATAATACAACTAGAGCAGGTTATACCAATGATTGTAGTACTTATAATGTATATACTTGGGATTTTGGAGACGGAACATTTTCTAGAGAAGTTAGCCCAGTTCATGTATATACAACCCCAGGTACCTATACGATTAAGTTAAATGCAACAACGCCTTGTGGAGTAGGAACAGAAACTACAAGAACAATATGCGTTGAGCCTATATTACAACCAAAATTTACCTATGGTAATGCTTGTGCTTCGACTAATGTACAAATGATAAATACTACTGATACAAGTTTAGGTTGTGGTACGGAGTCTTATTATTGGGAAGTTACATATTACTACGAAGGATATTGCGGTAAAGGAACAACTGGTCAATGGAATTTTGCAGATGGTACAAATTCATATTCTAAAAATCCAGTTTTTAATTTTGCAAAACCAGGATCATACAATGTTCAATTAAGAACAACAAATTCTTGTGGAGTTTATAACTATTCTTCTCAATTAATTCCAGTAAAAAAGAAACCAGTTATCACTCTAAAACCAATTTCAGATTTTTGTAATTCGGCAACAATTAATCCAGTCGGAACAGTAGAGGAAACTTGTTCTCCAAGCTCAGAAATAACGTATGAGTGGAGTTTTCCAGGAGGTACCCCTTCATCATCTACTTTACTTAATCCAGGCCCTATAAATTATACTACTAGTGGTAATTATGAAGCAATTTTTAGAGTAACCAATAGTTGTGGTACAACTGAAGCCAAAAGACCTTTTTCTGTTGATTTAGTTCTATCTCCTATTATAAAAGATAAGTCAGTAAAAACATGTAGTGGTACTGGCTTTCAAGTTACCCCAGTTACTAATGGTATAGATAATGTACCTGCAGGAACGACCTATGTTTGGTCAACACCAGTAGTTTCTCCAGCTGGAGCTGTGAGTGGAGCAAGTGGGCAATCATCTCCCAGAACAACTATTAGTCAAACTTTAATAAATAATACAGCCAATCCAGCAACAGTAACATATACTGTATCGCCTATATCTACAGTTTGTCCTGGACCTAATTTTACAATAACTGTAATAGTAGACCCATTAATAAATGTAGTTGATGTTACAAAAAATAGTACTTGTTATGGTTCAAATGATGCTTCTATTGCTATAACAGTAACTGGAGGAATTCCTTTTGCAACAGGAAATCCATATACTTTCTCTTGGACAGGTCCTAATGGGTTTACAAGTACCGATAAGGATATTTCTAATTTAAAGCCAGGAAGCTATAATTTAAGAATCAATGATAATGGTAATTGTCCATATTCAAGAACGTACTATGTTAATGAACCGGGGAAATTTCAATTCTCAGGAGGTAAAAATGACATTACATGTTTTGGGTTAAATAACGGATACATTAATCTATCAGTATCAGGAGGAACGTTACCTTATAAATATGTATGGACAAAAGACGGAAATCCTTACACTGCAACAGCTGGAAACATTAATAATCTAGCATCAGGAGTTTATGGAGTAACGATTACTGAAGCTAATAACTGTGATATACTAACAGGAAGCTATATAATTATCGAACCACCATTATTAAAGGTAAGTTTCGAAAGTCAAGTTAATATTTTATGTTATGGATACTATACAGGAGAAATTAATGTAAGTACAGTAGGAGGTCGATATACTGAATTATCTCCAGGAGTTTTTAATTACCGATACAGTTGGACAGGTCCAAACGGATTTAGAAGTAATCTTCAAAACCCAAAAAATCTTGCAGCAGGTACTTATGATTTAACTGTTACAGACAATTCAGGTTGTACAGATAAACTAAGAGTAGTATTACTTCAAAATGATGAAATCCGTTTAAATTACAGTAAAACCGAAATTGCATGTTATAATTATTCCAATGCATCTATTACTATCAATAGTATTACAGGAGGAGTTCCTTTTACAACAGGAGAGCCTTATATTATAGAATGGAGTAATTTAGGAACAGGTTTAGTTCAAAATAACTTATCAGCAGGAACTTATATAATCACAATTACAGATTCATTAGGTTGTCCAAAAGTATTTACTATAGTTATAGATAATGCTCCTGTTTTTACTATAAATCCAGATGTAATGAATGTTTCTTGTTTTGGTGCAAATGATGGTCACATCCGATTGAACCTTGTAGGAGGAAAAGCACCAGTTAAGTTAGTCTGGGACGATAATTCGACAGCAGGAATAGAACGTAATAATATAGGACCAGGAAAATATAGTGTAACAATTACTGATGCTAAATCATGTGTAATAAAAGAAACTTTTATTATAATTGAGCCTTTATTATTAGAATTAAGAGCTGATGTATCAAACCCATTAGATTGCGTAGATGCAAACACTGGTGAAATTAATTTAGTGGTAACAGGAGGTCTGCCTCCATTTAGTTACTCTTGGTCAAATGGAGCTAAAACAGAAGATTTGACTAAACTTCCTCCAGGAACGTATGCTGTCACAGTTACTGATGCCAATGGTTGTAAAAAATCGGAAGAATGGAAAATTACCCGATTCGATCAACTTACACCAACTATTGAAGTGTTAACAGATTTTAATTGTGATACGAAGTATGTACATCAAACATTTGTAGGACACGTTAAAGGAGGAATACCACCATATACATTAAGCTGGTCAGATGGAGTTGTTTCAGGTCCAAACAACGAGATTATGAATACTGAAAATAAAGGCTTAATTATATTTAGTGTAACCGATAGTTTTGGTTGTACAGCCGATTTCCCATACAATGTTAATACACCAGTATTAGGAATCGCTAATTATTCGACAAGTTCGTATGGTAAAGATGTTTTTGATTTGTATTCAATTTATGATCCAATTTTATTTACCAATCTAGCAACGGGAGATTTTACAAATATTTCTTGGGACTTTGGTGATGGTAAATTTTCAAATGAAGAAAACCCAAAACATATTTATACAAGAGAAGGAACATATACAATAAAACAAACAGTTACATATCCTTTTGGTTGTCAATATAGTTATACCTCTACAATAGTAGTCGAAAAAGGATATAGTCTAATAATGCCAAATGCCTTTACACCAAATAATGATGGTTACAATGACACGTTTGCACCAGTGTTCTTAGGCTTCGATAGCATTACTCTGGATGTTTACGACACTTGGGGAGGAATTGTATATTCTGAAACAGGAAAGAACATCAGAGGATGGGATGGGCAAATAAAAAATCATGCAGCCGAAAATGGAAACTACTTTTTCAAAATCACTGCAAAGACTTTTTATAACCATACGATAACCGAAAAAGGAGCATTTACATTACTTAAATAATAGCAACAGATTACAATGAGATTAAAACTATATATTACAATACTAATTGCATGTTGCTTTTATTCAGAAACAAGAGCACAAGATCCAATTTTCACTCAATACTTTTTAGTTCCGGAAACCCTAAATCCAGGGTTTTCAGGATTCATGGAAACCACCTATGCGGGTATAGTGCATCGTGAGCAATGGCCAGATTTAGATTTAAAAATAGATACCGATTATGCATTCGTAAATACTTGGAGCGAAAAAATGAATAGTGGCTTTGGAGTGAGTGTTTTAAATCAAAGAGAAAACCTAACTAAGTATAATTACACGCAAATAAATGCTAATTATGCCTACAGAGTAAAGCTAAACGATACATGGTATTTTAGACCAGCTGTCGAAGCAGGCTTTGGATTAAAATCATTTGCATTTCAAAATTTATTGCTCGAAGATCAAATTAATATACGAACAGGAGTTATAAATTCAAGTTCGATGGATCCAATGCTAAAAAATGATAAAGTAAGTTTCTTTGATGTATCGGCAGGGATGGTTTTTAATACCGAAAGTCTTTGGATAGGTTTGTCGATGAAGCACCTTAACAGACCGAATATTTCCTTTGCATCAGATGGGAATGTACCATTAGACACGTTCTTCTCTCTAAGTTCAGGTTATGAATTTCTTTTAGCCGATTATGTCGATGTATTATTCCTTCCGTATGAAACCAAAATGCTTATTACCTCAAATTATATGCAACAAGGGCGTTACAATCGATTTGATATAGGAACATCAATACAGTTTGAAAAGATATACTTTGGAGCAACAGCAGTTACAAATCCTTCAAAAAATGGGATGAATAGAGAGCTACTTACCTCTGTAAATCTTTTCACAGGATTACAATATCAAAATTTAAAACTAGGACTTTCTTACGATTTAAATACTACTAGTATGGGAAGAACAGGCGGTGTTTTTGAAGTTTTACTAACCTACCAATTCAACCTAAGTGTAAAATGTTTTGGCTGTCCAAATTATACTGGAAGATAAAAACGGGTAATTAATAACAGTTTATCTAAAACAGCTTTAGTAAATAATAAGGGCGTGTCCCTCTGGGTCAGGCTGTTCACTGTATCTTTTTTGGGCTGAAAAAAGCCCAAAAAAGGATGCCGTTTCCATCCTTCACGCAAATTCGCTAATGAAATAAGCTTTGATTTTTAAAAGAGAATAAAATTTATTTACTTAAAAAATCAATTTCCATTCTTATATTTTTTCTAGCTTTCGCTTCATATAAATTTCTGAATTCTTCCGTTAGAAAAATAGAATCATTTTCAAGGAAATGATTCAATGCCTTAATCCTTCCGGGGATATATAGAAAATCGGGATAAATACTATATTCTTTTCTTATTTGCTCAAAATAAATCTTATACTCTTCCCAGTCTCTTGAAAGGATTTTCAAGTCAAAATCAATAAGCCATTTCACATCCTCAATACCATCGAACTTGTGATCTTTGGTAGCACAAATCATATCATAAATTATCTTACTATTCAGCGTTGAATCTTTAGGTAGAATTTTAACTGCATATTCAGCACTTTTTAATTCATTATCTTTTTTGCGACTATTGTATACATAATCGTGATAAAAGATAGCATACAAAACTTCACTAGGAAATTCTAGGTCATTTAAGTAAGATTCATAACAAGCAATCATATCATTTATATGAGTAAGGTTATGATAATGTCTTGATTTTTTAGAATAGGCACTTTCTAAATTCAACCAATTCTGCTGAATCTCTTTTTCCTCAAAGCCAGTGTTAATAAGTAGTTTGGTATATTTTTCTTTTAAATCCATAGCAGTAATTTACTCAAAAATAGAATTCTTTTTTCACTGCGCAAAATAATTGCGCACTAAGATTAAATCTTTGTACCATCAAAAAGAAAGGCCTTGTAGCTTAAAAGGAAAAGCCTACAGAAAAATACGAGCTGTAGCGTTTGCGGATATTCCGGTTAGACCCGTGCGGACTAATGGGTAGAATTTACAGAAGCACCGAAATCGTTAGGGAAAGTAGGGAAGCGTATTTAGAGCCGCAATGCCCGAAAGGGAATATGAGTTCGAATCTCATCAAGGTCACAAAAAAGCAACTATTAATTAAGTAATAATCTTTTTGAATATTTGAAAAGAAAAATAGATTTATGTGATGAGAGTTATAGATTTAAAATTCAAAATTGAAAAGAAGTTTGAAAAAATCAAGCTTAGAAGCGATGTTTATGGGCTTCAAATTCAGTGTAATACCAAATTTAAAAAAGGAATAAGTAATAAAGAAATTGATGAGTTGGAAGTGTTGTTTGGCTTTGTTTTTCCTTGGAATTATAGAGAAATGCTTTTAATTTTAGGTGATTTAGATGTATCTCAAATTTCAATTAATCCTGATGACGAGATGGATATTGAGTATAGTAAGGATAGTTTTTTCTATCAATATCCTGAAGATTTTGAGAAATCAAGATGGTTGATAGATGAAATTAATGAGTTTAAATCTGAAGTAGAGTTAGTGCTTGATGAAGCAGGCTTCGACATTTCCAAAATTGTTGGTTATATTCCGTTGCATTCTCATAGGGCTTTAGTGGTTTTTAAAGATAAATATCTTTCACCTGTTGTTTCAGTATGGCAAGCGGATGTTATCATGTTTGGAGATAATTTAAATGAATACCTAATGAATGAATTTTAAGATTTTTTTATTGCGCAAAATGACTGCGTAGTAAGTTTTGAATCTTTGTTTAAATAAAAGAAGAAATGAATACAGTACTTTTAAAAGAGATGATGTCCAAAAATTATATTAGAGTAAACAAACACCCTAATTATGATTTGTATATTTATAATTATACTCAAAGTGCACAATTCGAAAGAATATGGAACGAAATTACATTAAGCTGTAGAGGACTAATTCTTGATGAAAATTATAAAGTGATAGCAAGACCATTTCCTAAGTTTTTTAATTTAGGAGAAATGGAGAATCAAGTGATTCCTAATACAAGTTTTGAAGTGTATGATAAAATGGATGGTTCATTAGGGATTTTATATTGGATTGATGAGGTACCTTTTATGGCAAGTAGAGGTTCATTTACAAGTGAGCAATCAGATAAGGCGAATGAAATGTTACATGGGAAATATAAAGATTCATGGAGGTTTCTAGATAAAAATAAAACCTATCTATTTGAAATTATTTACCCTCAAAACCGAATTGTTTTAGATTATGGTATTTCTGAAGAATTGGTTTTATTGGCCATTATCGATGTACAATCGGGAGAAGAATTTCCACTTGAGGATATTGGATTTCCTGTTGCAGAAAAATATGATGGAATTAAGGATATCCTTTCTTTAGCAGAAATGAATAAAGAGAATAAAGAAGGGTTTGTTATTAAATTTTCGAACAATTACAGAGTAAAAATAAAGTTTGAAGAATACCTTCGATTGCATCGAATCATTACACAGGTTTCTAATTTGAACATTTGGGAGAATTTAAAAGCAAATCAATGTAAAAAAGATTTTAAGGTACTAGGAACAGTCAAAGAAACGGCATTGTATTTCTTGACATGTAAACACCCAGGAGTGTTATTTGCAATGCTAAAAAACAGAGACTATTCAGAGATAATTTGGAAAATGATTCGACCAACATTCGAAAAACCATTTAATAAAGAAGAAGATTAAAATTTTAATTTAACTGCGCAAAATGACTGCACAGTAGCAAAGCTATATTTGTCAAACAAAAATAAACACAATGATTATAAAACTTAAATCAGATAATAAATACTTTTTAGATATCCTTTATAAAAATCCAAATACGGATCAAGGCCTTTATTTGAAAGAATTAAAAAATGGAATTATTATAGGAAATGTTATTTCTGCTACAGAGTATCATTGTGTTTTTCTGGATGGTAAAAATAGTTATTTGCCAGAAGAAGGAAATCAGATTGACTTTCAAAGTTATTGCAGTCCGCTGTTAGCCTTAAATATGGGAAGTGAATTTTTTAATCATTTGTATAAAGAAAATACAGGTTTGGGTGAAACAGTAATTTCATGGTTAGAGAAAAACTACGATGAGGTTGATATTGAAAAATGTACTATTGAAGTTGTTACTTTTTTCATTGATTCAGGTTGGTATAAAAATGGTAATTATCTTTTGTCAAAATACATTGACGGAATTTTACTTCAGCATAAAATAGGGAATAACTATGAATTAAAGATAGAAGGTAAGACAGTTAGAGAAGCATTACAGAAATTTTCGCTTGTAGCCTTGTTTTCGCATTTTACCAACAAATATGCTGTTTATACTTATATTGATGATTATTTTATTCAAAAGCATATCACCATGTTAACCAATATTTCTGGTATTCCGTATTTTGTGTTTTATCTTTTTATAAAAAGGATCATGCGTTCTCCTGTACAGTTTGAAAAGTTTAAGCCACAGTTAGAAACCTATTTTGATAACAAAGTTCAATTTGTTTTTACAGATACACACCAATCCAGAAAAGAATTCATTTGCAATAAAATCAATTTTGATGTACCTGTTTTAGATTTTGGTTGTGGTGAAATGCAATATTTTAAGTTGTTGTTAAAAAAAGGATTTACACAAGAATATCACGCATATGACGAAGTTGATTTTAAACATATTGCAGATAAAATCAAAGTAATAGAAAATGCTGATAACTTACATTGGATTGAAAGTTTAGAAGATATAAAAGGGTTTGAAGGTCAGATTATATTGAGTGAAGTGATTGAGCATAATTCATTAGAAGATGCAAAAGCATTGTTAATCTGGATTCGTGATAATACAAAGTTCACACAATTATTTGTGACAACGCCTGACAAAGATTTTAATGTAAATTATGAATTGACGGAGGAATTTAGGCATGATGATCACGATTTTGAACTTTCAAACACAGAATTTATAAAATTGATCGATAATATTTTTTCAAATCCTAAAATTTATCATGGAGTAGGAGATTGTGTAAAAGGAGTTTACCCAACAAGTGCCGTAATCATTCAAAAAAAGTAAAAGATGTTAGACTATAGAGTAAGAAATAGAATTGAGTGGTTTTGCAAAAATAAGATAAACGATTTTTCACCAACCATATCTCCAGCACCAAAAAGCAAGACAAAGAATGAAATAGAAAGCATCGAGGAAGCAGTAAATTATTATTTAGAAAAAGGTGTAACTGAGTTTGTGGTTCAGAAAAAGTATATGGGGTCATATTGTACAATTTACTTAAAAAGAAATCTTGAAGAAACTTATTTTGTTTCGAGAAATGGTTTTAAAATGGATCATATCGATGTAGAAAAAGCAATTGGCAGTTTGAAGGATTTGCATGCTAAAATGATTCTTATTTTTCCAGATTTTGAAACGATTTTGATAGCTTCAGAATTATTGCCTTGGAAAGTTTTAGGAGCAGGATTAATTGAGAAAGAATTTACAGGATATTATAATGCATTAAAAACGCACAATGAGTATTTGAAATCTTCGGGATTACTCGAAAAGTTGAAAAATGTTAGAGAATCTCAAACGTTTACGACATACATTTCAGATAAAAAACAGCTGACTAAAAAAGAATTTGGTAGTAAACATAAATCACATATATTACGTCAATACGAAGCTTTGATAACTGTAAAAATACCAAATATAACCAAGCAGGAAGAATCATTAAAAGTATTTCAAAATCAAATCAATACATTTGGAAATGAAGGTGAATTGCATTTTAAACCATTCACGATTTTAAAAGTAGTTCATACTTCTGGTGAAGAAGTAATACCAAATAGTAACTTGACTTATGAATTGGTAAATAATGATGCTTTTTTACATTTAGAAATTACAAATTCTAATAAAGAAGAAAAGCTAAGGGAAGTTTATTCGTTTTTCGAAAAACTGACCAATGAGAATGAGGAAGGCATAATGATTAAACCTGTTCTGAATTATATTAAAAATTTGCCACCATGTTTTAAAGTTAGAAATAACAATTATTTGACAATGATTTACGGAGTGAATTTCCATCAGGATTTTAATCATTATTTAGAAAAAAGGAATGTAAAAAAGAAGTTAGAACAATCTATAAACGGTTGGGAAATCAACCAGAAAATGCTTCAGATTCCTTATAAGAACCTTGATGATGAAAATTATTTGATGCGTTTATTGCTTTTAAAGCGTATCAATAACGAAGAAATAGAAAAAACATTAGATCCAAGATTATAAAAATGAAAAAAACACCAACATTAACTGTATTAATTGGTTGTCCAGCATCTGGAAAAAGTACTTATGCAGAATGGCAAGTGAGAACCGAATCTAAAACAATGCGAATTAGCCGTGATGAAATCAGATTTTCGCAATTTCAGGAAGTAATGGATGCTGCTTCTGAAAGTATAATTTCAAAAATTATTTATGAGCAAATAAAAACATTGCTTTTAAATGGATGGAATGTTATTTTGGATAATTGTAATACAAAATTTGATTACATCAAGCAGCCTATAAAAGATTTTTCGGAAATGGCTCATATAGAATTCAAATTATTTGATTTACCATTAGAAGAACTTTTGATTCGAAATGAAAATAGAGAAAGAAAAGTTCCAAAAAAAGTGATTGAAAATATGTTCCATCAATTGCAAACTATGAAATCTAAATTTGATTTTAAATCAATAAGAAAAGTAAATAAATTATTGGAATATGAAATTCAAAATTCAGAACTGCCAAAAGCAATCATCTGTGATCTTGACGGGACATTGGCATTAATGAATGGGAGAAATCCTTTTGATGCAAGCAAATGTGATGAAGATTTATTAAATGAACCAGTAGCAAACGTATTAAGGAATTACAAGAAATTGGATTATAAAATACTATTGGTTTCAGGAAGGGAAGATCGATACAAAGAACCGACTTTGAGATTTCTTGAAAAACATGCAATTGAATTTGATGAGCTAATGATGCGTAAAAGTCAAGACAACCGAAAAGATTCTATCATAAAAACCGAAATCTATAATGATTTTATCAAAGATAAATACTTTGTAGAGTTTGCCCTAGACGATAGAAATCAAGTAGTAGATATGTGGAGAAACGATTTAAAATTGCCTTGTTTCCAAGTGTATTATGGGGATTTTTAGCTTTTTTTCGTAGGTACAAAGGTTCAAAGTTGCAAAGATATAGAAGTGAAAAGTGAAAAGTGAAAAGTACTTTGTTGTTCTGCGCCTTTGCTAGAAAAAATAATCCAAAAGACGGAGGTTCAAATCCTCCCTGTGCAACCCATAAGTCGCGGTAGTTTAGTATGGGAAAACGATTGGATTTAAATAATAAAATAGAATAAAAATTAAAAAATTATGAATAAGTATGAACGACTGAAAAATGAATTAGAAACAGTCGGAAATGGAAAAATGAAGGCGTTTGGAGATTCAATGCGACCAATTTTAAAAAGTGGAAGCCTCTTAACTTTCGAAAAAAGTGACAATTATGCAATAGGAGATATTGTATTTTGTAAAGTAAAAGGGAGGTATATAGATGCCCACAAAATCATAAAAATCGATACCAATAAAGGATTTTTAATTGCCAATAATAAAGGATTCGAAAATGGTTGGACAAAGATTGTCTACGGCAAAGTAATCCAAGGCGAATATCAGAACCAACTGATTTACGAAAACAAATAGTTTTTTCACGCAGATTTTATAGATTTATTAATAATCTACAGTTATCTGCTTGAATCTTTTTAAATCTGCGTGAAACAAAATCTTCACAGAATAAAAAATAATGCAAAGAGTTGAAGTCACAAAGTTTTAGCCTTTGAATCTCTGTACCTTTTAGTCTTTGCTTCTTAAAAATAAAAAACAAAAAATGAAAACATATATAGATATAGGAATTAATCTAACGAATAAACAATTCCACAATGACATAGACGATGTTGTACAAGACGCACTAGATGCCGATGTAACAAAAATGATACTTACAGGAACAAGTGTAAGGAATAGTGAAGAATCATCAAGAATGGCAAAGCAATATCCAGGAGTTTTGTATGCAACTGCAGGAATCCATCCGCATGATGCGAAAAGTTTTGACAATCAGAGTGTTTCGAAACTGAAAAATTTATTAATGCAAAAACAGGTAGTTTCAGTAGGGGAGTGTGGACTTGATTTTGATCGCGATTTCTCGCCAAGAGCCATGCAGGAAACTTGCTATAAAGCACAATTAGAACTGGCTATCGAGGTTCAAAAACCGTTATTTCTTCATGAAAGAGCTGCTTTTACTCGATTTATGAGTATTACAAACGAGTATTTACCACAATTGCCCAAAGCTGTTGTACATTGTTTTACTGGAACATTGCAAGAAGCCAAAACCTATCTCGATAATGGATTATATCTTGGTTTTACGGGAGCAATTTCAGACAGCCGACGCTTTGAACATTTAAAAGAAGTAATTCAATACGTGCCGCTTGATAAAATGATGATTGAAACAGATGCGCCTTTTATGCTACCAAAAAATGTTCCGAACAGCCTTTTGAAGAAGTACCACGAGCGCCGATGCGAACCATCGTTTTTACCGTATGTAGCAGGAACAATTGCACAGTTTAAAGGAATAACTTTAGATAAAGTAGCAGAGCAGACAACATTCAATTCTAAAGACTTTTTTGGAATTTAGTATACCAAATAAGTTTGAATATTATAGAGAGTCAATAGGCTCTGAATTCTTTTTGGTTTTATAGAATTTCAAATAAATTAGATATTCTATAAAAGGAAACGACATAAAAAGCAAGTAGAACAAAACTTCATGTTTCATGATTCCTTTATAGAAATAATCAGAAATGTTTTTTACTTTAAGCCCCATTTCCAATTGAATAGACTTCTCAATTTGTTCCGATTTGATCTTGTCGAGTTTCGTTAAGAGTGATTTAAATTGAGAATAATCAACATTTTTAATGTTTGCAATATCTACTTTGCTGTCAACAGTTTTTATCAAACCATAGGCAGTAGCACTAAAAATTTCCGATTCGTATTTTTGAAGTAAATAATTAGAAGAAGAATTTTTGAAATTATCTACAGTAGCAATTCCGCTGTTGTTTTTTTCAATGTATAGTGCTAATGATTGAGATAGCGATTTACTTGCGTCTTCTGATGAATTCATTAATTTTTGGAGAGATGCCAAAAACTCTTTTTTATTTTCTTCAGATGAAAAGGCAGGACCAATAGTTTTAGAATAGATGTTTGTGGTAATCGTAGTGTTTTCTTTATCCAGAATAATATGGCAGCCATAAATGAAGCCAAACATTCCAAAAAAGTATAAACAAACTAGTATTATATAAGGAATCCAAAGTTTAGCAATCCAGTTATAATACTTTCGATCTCGATTAAAATATTTTTTCTTGTAGAGATAAATGTTTAAGACAATACTTATTGCAAGCCCTATTAAAATAAATAACACAATCCAGAATACTAGCCAGCCTATGTTTGGCAAAATATATTGCTTTAAAAAAATCCAGGTTTCAGACCAATTAATTGTATTGATAAATTCGTTCATTGCTTTTAATTTAATGCGGTAAAAATAGTGTTAAAAATATAGACTGAATCAGTTTTTATGTTAGAATAAATAGAAGGATTTGTTAAATAGAGTAAAATAAAATTTATACTCATTAAAAATGTTTCGAAGAGTCTTTTAAGAAATAGCACAAATGTTGATACAAATCATCGTTTTGTGAGATGTAGCAGAAACAATTGCATAGTTTGAATGGAGTTCTTTAGACAGAGTGTCTGAAGAGATAGGAGTAATTACAAAGTTTTTTTTATGATTCAGAATAGATGTTTTATTGGTTTTTTTGCATCAGATCAGTGATTTTTTTTATGAGTTTGTGGTTTTTTATTTGTTAATTTGAAAATGAATTATAGAAAATAAAAAGCTTTAAGAATTGCAAAAAAGTAACATAAAAAAAGGTCTTTTGTTTAATCTTTATTTCCAGATTTCGATTTTAATTTAAAAACAAGTAACTAAAAATGTACATTCTAAAGAGTAACGTAATTCTATTATTAGTAGTATCAGTATTTCTGTTTTCATGTAAAAAGGAAGTGAAAATAGAAAAGAAAAAAATTAAAAAGGATACAATTTCAGTAGTAGAGCCTATTGTCGAAAAAATAATCCTCACAGAAGTAGAAAGTAATTTTCTAAAGAAACTTATAAAAGAAGAAATTGGCAATCAAAAGTATGACAGATTAGAAACAGAATATTCTCCTTATTCAGTTCACTTTCCTAACGATGGAGATCCGTATTCAGTCTCATTTTCAATTGAAAAGAAAAGCGATTTTAATAATGATGGTATTATAGATTATGTAGTCGATGTTTCATCCGAAGGGATGTTGGGAGGAAATGCAAATACTAACCAAAGCTATGATTATTACATTATGAAAGACGAAATTAATGTCAAGGAACATCATTATATTTTGGGCTATGCACCTTTTTCCTATAATATAATTGATGTTGCAAAATTTGTAGGAGATAAATTTAAAGTGGATGTTACACAGAACTTTAGAACTTATAATAAAGGCGCAGAGGATTTAAAATCGACTTCGCTTTCTTTTGTTTACAAGAATGGCAATTTATATGAAGAATCATATTTGTCTGATTGTAAATTGTCAAAATTAAAATCAAAAACCATTTTTAAGGATATTCCTGAGGTATCATCACGAGTAAGAAGTATTGAGATACATAATTATACCGAAACTATTGAAGAGAATTATGTAAATAAGGATACATTAATTTCTGCAAGTTTAGGTGGCTGCGATAATTTATCTTTAAGTTTTGATACTAAATATAAAGTTGATAACAGTAAAATGAATGATGACGAATTCAAAAAGAATACAGCATTACAACTTTTAAGTTTTTTATCGAAGAATACTCAATTTTCTAAAGAAATTGATATTGTTACAAATTACTACAATGAAAACCCTATAACAGAGGAATATATTGAAAAAGTAAAGGGATATGGGTTTAGAATTTTCATTGAAAAGAATGCTAAAAGCAAGAATGAATTAAGGTTTTTAATTCAAATTGATAAAATTGATAATCCGTACCAAGCGGAGAATTGGGAAATTGCTACACGCCAAAAAACAGCACCAAAAGAAGAGGAATATGAGGACTAGAATACTAGAAAAATTAGAAGAAATAGAAACAACCAAGAATGTAAAAATACTTTTTGCTTGTGAGTCAGGAAGTCGCGCTTGGGGATTTGCATCACCAGACAGTGATTATGATATTCGTTTTATATACATGCATGATTCTGATTATTATCTTTCACTTTGGGAAAAATCAGATGTAATCGAGTTTATGACTGAAGATGATTTAGATGGCTCAGGTTGGGATTTGCGAAAGGCATTACAGTTACTATCAAAGTCTAACGCTCCTTTGATGGAGTGGTTGTTTTCGCCTGTGGTGTATGATGGAGATGATGTTTTTTTGTCTCAAATGAGATCACTTGCGACAGCTTGTTTTTCGCCAATAGCTGTTTTACATCATTATTTGGGAACAACAAAAAATTTCATGGATGTTTGCGAGAAAGAAGAAGTAAAGCTAAAAAGTTATTTCTATGCTTTGAGAACCGCATTAGCAGGAAAATGGATAATAGAAAACAATACGTTTCCGCCAGTTGCCTTTGCCGATTTGTTACTGATAGCACCACAAAAGGTACAAGAAAAAGTAGCAGAATTAATAGAAATAAAAGCCAATCAAGATGAAAAATATTTACACCAAAAAGAAGTTTTAATAACTGATTTTTTATTGGAAACGGTTAAGTTTAATCAGGATAATACAAGTAGCTTGGGAAGTGGAAAGAAGTTGAATGAGGAGTTGGATTTGTTTTTTAGAAAGATGATAAAATAATTTTAAGATATATGAGAAAAGGTTATGATTTAATTTTTCCTAAAAGTGAAGACTTCAATGATTATTTTCTAAATGATGAAGATTATCCAATAACTTTTCTTCCAAGATTTAATACTATAAATATTATTGTTGGAGCGAATAATAGTGGTAAAAGTAGATTTGTTCGAAACTTAATGTGCTACACAAATTTTAATGCAGTGCCCGATTTTCATGTTTTTAGGGGTATTATAAATACTTACAATAAAAAAGTTATTGATGTAAATAAAATAATTAATTCTAAAATTAGTTCGTTTGAAGAAAGATCTAAAACAACTAGATATGTAGATGGTAGTACTCCAGATAAAGATAATGCAGAAATATTACGTCAAAACAAACCAGTTTTACTTGATGAAGATAAAAGTAATGACTTTTTATCAATAATATATGAAAATAAAGAAAAGCTTGAAAATATTTTTTCTTTAGGTGTGGCAGATGTTACATTAATTCATTTTAGAGAAATTGACGAATCTTTTTTTAAAGTTTATAAAGTAAAAAATTATTTTATTCCTACGTTGAGAACAGCGCATTCGTTATTCAACTTTGAAAAAGAAAGATATTCTAAAATTGAAGAAGATATTTACTTAGATACTCTCCATTATTACTATGATTTAAAAGAAAAAAAAGTTGAAATTTTTACGGGAATTCATCTTTACAAAGAAATTTTAAATACGAGAAATTCTAGAAGAGAAATTAGAAATAAGTTTGATCAGTTTGAAGATTTTATTCGCTTTAACTTTTTTGACGGGAAGAAGATCGATATTGTTGCTGAATTTGACAAAGATGAAAGCCTTAAGGGGAATAATAATTTAGAAATCATTAGTGTTCATGTCGAAGGAGAAAAAGAAACACGTTCTTTATATGAATTAGGAGATGGAATTCAAGCATTAATAATATTAATGTATAAAATATTTATGGCTGAAGATAATTCATTTATATATATTGATGAACCAGAATTAAATCTTCATCCAGGGATGCAAAGATTATTTTTAGAGCAGATAACGAGTAATAAAGATTTAAAAAAGAAAAATCTAACTTATATACTTACTACGCATTCAAATCATTTTTTAGATCTAACAATTGAAAAAGACAATGTTTCTATTTATTCATTTTCTCCTAGAAATAATGAATTAAACGATAAACAGTTTACTGTAAAAAATGTAAATAGAGGGAATAATTCATTGCTTAAAGAATTAGGTGTAAATAACTCGTCAGTTTTTATGGCAAATTGTAGCATTTGGGTTGAAGGAATATCAGATAGAAACTATATAAAAGCATTTTTAAAATCATATTGTGATTCAATTGGAAAATCTTATCCAAAAGAAGATATAGATTTTGCATTTTTTGAGTATGCTGGCTCTAATGTCGATCATTATATTTTTGAAGATGAAATAGAAGATGAAAAGAAAGAACTTCTCATAAAAGATATTAAATCTTTAGCACTTAGTAATAGGATATTTTTATTAGCAGATTCTGATGCAGTAACAAAAACAAAAAACAAACAAAAGTTTGTAAGATTAGAAACTTTAAAAAATGCGGAATCAGATAATTTTAAGCCTAAAATTATTTGGGATGTAAGAGAAATTGAAAATTTGCTTACCAATGACATTTGGAAAAAGGTTTTGATTAATTTCTGTAATGAAAAATTAGTGAATCAATACGAAGCAGAAATTCAAAATAAAATAGAACTAGCACTAGGAAAAATTGATGCTAATAAACTTAAAAAAGAATACATTGGTAATTTTTTAAATGATTTGAGAGAAGAAATTTCTAAAAAAGGAAATGTTTATATTCTTAATAAGTCATTTTATGAAATTAAAAAAAATGGTACTTATGGTACTATTATAGATAAAAGAGGATTAAGTGAAAAAGTATTTGAGGCAGATTTTCCTTGGACTGTTTTTTCTAAAAATAAAGAAATTAAAAATTTAACTATTGAAATTTACGATTTCATCACCAAAAAACCATGACCATCCAAAACCTAAAATCCCAAAATCTGATTCTTTTTGAAGTTATTTCGGGAAGTAAATCCTTTGGGTTAAATACACCAGCATCAGATACAGATATAAAAGGAGTTTATTATTTGCCTAAAGAAAAATTCTTTGGGCTCAATTATATTCCACAGATTGCAAATGAGACCAATGATGAGGTTTATTACGAAATTGGTCGATTTGTAGAGTTACTTTTAAAGAATAACCCAAATATATTAGAGATTCTAGCAACGCCCGAAGATTGTATTTTATATAAACATCCGCTGATGGATAATCTAAAGATAGAAGATTTTTTATCTAAACTCTGTAAAGATTCTTTTGCAGGTTATGCCGTTACGCAAATCAGGAAGGCGAGAGGTTTAAATAAGAAAATTGTAAATCCAATGCCAAAGGAAAAGAAAAGCCTTTTAGATTTTTGTTATGTGGTAAAAGGATATGAAACAGTTTTATTGTCTAGTTTTTTATCAGAGAATAATTTAAAGCAAGAACAATGTGGTTTGATTAGTTTACCTAATTCAAGAGGGATGTTTGCCTTGTTTTATGATCCAGATAATGTTTTAGGATATAAAGGAATTATTCAAAAAGAAACCTCAAATGAAGTTTCACTTTCTTCAATCCCTAAAAATGAAAAGTTAATAGGGTATTTATCTTGTAATCAAGATGGTTATTCTAAGTATTGTAAAGAATATACAGAATATTGGAGTTGGATTGATAAACGAAACGAAGACAGATATAATACCAACCAGCAACATGGTAAAAATTACGATAGTAAAAACATGATGCATACCATTCGTCTTTTGCAAACTGCCGAACAAATTCTTGCCACTGGGAAATTAAATATTAGAGTTTCAAATCGAGAAGAATTGCTTGATATAAAAGCTGGAAATATGGAGTATGATGCTTTACTTGAAATGGCAGATGGTTTAATCTTATCTATTGAAAATCATTATAAAAATTCGGCTTTGCAAGAAACTCCAAATGAAGAAAAAGCAATAAAGACTTTAATTAAGATTAGGGAAGAATTATATAGTTAGAAAGCATTTTTAATTGGCTATGTATTTACTTTCCTATTTTAAAGTTTTATCTTACGTTTATTTAATTAATTTAGCAAAACAAGTTAGCTGTGACTTAACTGTAATTGTTGAGGAAGAACTTGCCTGAGAATATGAATATAGAGTAGATAGAAATTTATGAGAACGAAAAAGGCGAAATTATACGATGAACAAATTGATTGTGAAATTGAACAAGCAATTTTAAAAATAACTAAAAAATAACTAAAAAATAAAGATAAAATGGAAGAAAATACATTACCACATTTTGGAAAAATACCGACTGATAATTTAGAAGAATATTACGTTGTTGATATTGATTTTAAAGGCAATCAAATTCAAGTTGACTTAAATTTTGAAAGTGAAACTCTTGACACATCGACGTTTGAAAAAATAAAAAAACTTATTGAGAACATTGAAAAATTTGATGAGCAAAACAAGAAATATATTCTTGAGGATTACAACGACGACGAAGGAGATACTGTGAAATTTTATCTAGAGCATCATTTGGATGAAGTTGGAAAAGAAGAACTTTCAACATTAATTAATTTTGATGACACGACAAGCGAACCCGAAAAACAGCTATTAGATAAATTAAAAATGGTAAGAGTTGGTTTGTATCCTCATGATAAAGAAAATTTTGCCATTTTTGATTATTCAATTGGACAAGAAATAACAAATTATTTAGTAGTTATTAATACTGATGAAAAAGGAGAATTGGATTATATGGCAATGGAAAGCTAACTAGTTTAAAAACACTTCTACTAACAGAGGTTTGTGTTAGTTGGGTTGAAGTGCGAAATTCAAGTTTCTGCTGCATAAAGTTTCCTAGCTCCCTACAGTAATCTTGATTTTAATTAAGAACATTTAGGAGAGTTGAGGTATATTTAGAATAGCATAAAAGCGCTCTGATATCTGAGCGCTTTTGTTATTTATATAAAATAATTTCTCTAAGCGATTGTCATTTCCGCTTAAGAAAAGAATATTGAGTATGTCGCTTTTATCAGAAAGTTAAAAAAGAGCTAAATACACTTCGTTTTTTGATATAAATTTGAGTAGAACACTAGCAATAAGAACGGTTTTTGTTAAAATGAGCATCTTAATTTGCTTGTAGCTTTTTATTTACTATTTTGCATGGATATAACAAATTAGTACATAAAAAATGGATCTTATTATTTCTGTAAAGCAATTAGGGAAAAAACATCCTATTCTTCATGAAAAGAGGATTGAGTTAGCTATTAAAACCCCCTTTGTTACTACCCGGGAACTTATAGAATTGGTTGTCGATTATCAAGTACAACTATTTAATACTTCTTCATTTGAATGGGATGAGGAGGATAAAACTCATTTGCCAAAAGAAAATTACTTGCCAATCTTAACAGATACGGGTAAAATAGGTTTTGGCGCCATTTACAATCACAATAAAGTAAATGCTACAGTTGCACAGGAGAATGCGGTTTTAGCTTTTGAGGATGGTTTATATGCTGTTTTTTATGGAGATGATCAATTAGAAACTTTATCAGATGAAGTGAATTTATCTGATAATAAAACAATCACATTTATCAGACTCACTTTTTTAGCAGGGAGTTATTGGTAAAGAAATGCCAATAACAATAACAATTTCACTTTTCACAATTTACATTTCACCTTTCATAACAAACACAAAATATTATGTCTATAGAAGATCTTCTTAAAAGTAAAATAATTGAGAATCCAATTGAAAGATATACAAGAGAACTAGAAGCAGTTGAATCTAGTGGTTTAATAACTAAATTGCTATCTAGGAATAAGCTAAAAAAAGAGGTTGCAGAACTAGGCCTTTTAATAGCAAAGCTTACCCATAATTATTATGGAAATTTTATTACTCTAGGTTCTAAAGAAGCTACAGCATTTGAAAAATTAATAAAGCCAGCTATTTGGGATGATAAGAATTATTATGATTTGCTTGTTTATTTCTTTGGAGTAGAAAACGCAAAATATATTAAAGTTGCTTGGGATTTGTTGCCACAAAAAATTTATCAAAGCGGGTATACCAGACGCTCTTTTAGAGCACCAAATAATCCACGATTTTTGCTTATAAATCAAATTAATTTTTTGCGTTCTTTATTAGGTGGTCCGCATTTGTATAATTACCAAAATAGTCTTTTTTACGATTTAAGTATTGAAGATCAAATACGATATGACACTGAGATAACAAACCCATTAAATCAATTTATGCTTTGGTCGGCAGCTATTGATTTGGACAATGGTCCTTTGTTTCAATTATTTGAAGATATTATTTTTAATAAAGATCCAAGAGGAAAAGTATCTCGTAATATCATTAAAGCACTTTTAAATAGTAATAAAAAAGAATCTTGGGAACTTGTAGAAAAACTGTTGCTTGCTGCAGAACGACAAGAAGGGTTACGTCAAACGATTTTAGAAGCATTAGATGAAACCAGTACTGGTGCGATGCAATATATGATTAACGTCATTATAGAGAATAAATTAACGCGTTTTTCATCAGTTGTAAGAGCCATCGATACTTGGACAGGTTTAGGATGGGAATCAGAAAAAGAAACTACAGTTAGAGGTATTATTGAGTTAGCAGCAGGTTATTTTGCAAATCCAGAATCTATTTCGGCAGGAATTAAGAGCAAAAATAACAATGAAGTTTATATGGCGCTTTGGGCTCAAGGGGTTATAGATATCGATAAGACAGTTCCATACTTACATGAATTGCTAGAGAAAGGATCAATTGAGAAAAAATGTCTAGCTATAAAATTTGCAGGAGAAACAGAAGACCCATATATCGAAATGCCTTTGTATTTTAAAGCATTGAATGAAGATAATCTACAGGTATTAGCTTTTACGATGCCACGAATGAATGCTTTATTAAATGCAAATCTTAAGTCAAAATATTATGTTGAAAATATAGATTATCCGAACTTTTTTGAAAAAGTATATGCTTTAACAGAAACAACTACAGAAAAAGAGAAAGTTTTTGAAGGAAAAGTATTTTCATGGTTAAGAGTAAAGTTTGAAAAAGATTCCCTTTTTGCAGCTGTAATTCATTTGATTGGAGATAATGAGGAGCGATTAGAACTAATATTAAAACAGTTCGAGACATTGTCTATCGATTTAAGAACGCAACTTACAAGCATAATCTTAAAAAACTTTTTTAGGTATTCTTATTATGGAAGGGACACAAGCGATGAAAAATATGAAAAGCAACCTTCTGATTTTCAGAGAAATTTTGCACTCCGAATCCTAAAAGATAGAGGAGAATCTATTGTTGCATCGGCAATTAATGTTTTGAATAGAGTAGCGTTAGAAGATTCTGAAATAGAGATTTTTATTGAATTGTTTAAACGTAAAAATTCAAATTTAAAGAAAGCCTTAATTGAGATATTGCTTAAACAAGAAGATAAAAAGATAGCCTATTTTGTAGATAAAATTTTAGAAAAAGGTGATTTAGAACAACGCATGTCTGTTTTAGATTTATTGCTTCAGTTGCAAAAAAATAATAAGCTTGATAAAAAAGTAAATGAATGGATAAGTGATTATTTGGCTCGACCAAAAATAACAGAAAAAGAAACAAAGTTCATTGAACAGTTGCAGCCAGAAAAAAAGAAAGATACTCTTAGTAAGGAAAATGGATTTGGATTTTATGATCCAAATGTAGTTTCTAGTTATGGATTACCAAAATTAGAACAAGATTCGTTGTATTTAAAAACAACAAAAGTAGAGCAATATGGTTTTTCTAAACCTATTTCACATATAAAAACTGAAATTGAGAAGCTTTATAAGTTATTCGAGGAAAATAAAGATTATGAATACGAGGTTGAATATTATGGAAATACTAAAGAAAATGTACTACTAGGAAACACTTTTAGTTCTATAAAAAGATTAGAAGATAACGCGAGTCAGGAAGAAAAGGAGACTAATTATCCCTTATATAATGTTTGGTCAGATTGGTTTACTAATTCAGGCCTTGTTGAAAGAGATTTGTTTTTACTGACGCTTGTTTATAGTCATGATAAAGAGGAATGGAAAGATTTTCTAGAGAAACAGGTGTTTTACTCTCAGGATTTTCTTCCGAATCCGATTAAAAATGGATCTTATTGGAACAATCCAATTCTGAAGATTTTGGAAGCATTGCAAGTAAAATATTCATTTATAGAAAAGCAAGATTTTCTGATTGATGCTTGTAGTAATTTGTTTTCTAATTTGCCAAAATCTATTTTAGAGTACAAGCATAAACCTAGTAAAAATGAATTCTTTTATAATGATGCAAACATAAATAGTGGTTGGCAAAATCAGGCGTATTTAAATATTTATCTGAATGCTATTGATTTGAATAGCCTAACTGATGAGCAAAATATAAAGGTTTGGAATTTGTACAGATGGAGACAATTTGGAGGATTTGAAAATAATATAGAATACAACAAGCCTCCTATTCATTTGTATTGTATTGCTTATGAACAAAATATAATTTCAGAAGAAGAAATGTATGAAGGAATTCTGGATAGTGATAGAATATCTGATATTACAGGAAAGAAAAAGTATCATAGATATTCTGAAAGTGAAGATTTAACAAAAAAGTTCCCATTTTTGATTTTAATGATTGATAAAATCAGGAAAACGTTTTTAGATATAGAATTAAAAAGAGGCGATTCGAATACATCAGTTACCCATTTGGTACAAAGTTTCCAAAAAATATACGGTACCAATAGGTTTGTAGAAATACTTAGTGGCTTAGGAAAATCGAGTTTGTACAAAGGGTACATCTACTCTTGGAACTATACTGAATTAAACAAACAAAAGCTATTTAGTTACTTACTAAAAAGATGTTTTCCGTTGTCGTCAGATCCACAAGAAGCATTTAATGAATTGGTTAAAAATGAAAAAATATCTGAAGAAAGTCTTGTTCAAGCAGCTATATATGCACCACAATGGCAAAAGTATGTTAGTAAATATTTAGATTGGAAAGGTTTAGATGAAGGGATTTGGTGGTTACATGCCCATACAAAAACATCGGCATACGGAGAAGAGAATTCTGAATTAGAAAGTGAAGTTGCAAAATTCTCGGCTATAGATCTTCAGGATTTTAAAGATGGTGCTGTAGATAAAAATTGGTTTGTAACTGCTTACAAAGAATTAGGAAAAGCAAGATGGGAGCTATTATATGAAGCTGCAAAATATATTACAGACGGGAATGGCCACAGACGTGCAAGATTATATGCAAATACGCTAACGGGAGATCTTAAAATAAGAGAAGTAACAGCAAAAGTAAAAGATAAAAGAGATCAAGATTACTTAAGAGTGTACGGATTAGTGCCATTGAGTAAAACAAGTCCAGAAAAAGATATCTTATCGCGTTACGAATATATTCAGCAATTTAAAAAAGAAAGTAGAGAGTTTGGTTCCATGAAGCAAGCCAGTGAGGCGCTTGCCATTAGAGTAGCTTTAGAGAATTTAGCTCGAAATGCAGGTTACTCAGATCCGATGCGATTGACTTGGGCAATGGAAACAAAGCAAATTCAGAATATTTTATCTAAAGACACTAATGTAACAATCGATGGAACAACAGTGAGCTTAGTGATCAATAAAGATGGAAAAGCAGATTTGGCTGTTTTAAGTTTAAAAACGAATAAAGAATTAAAAGCAATTCCGCCGAAACTTAAAAAAGAAAAAGCAATTCTTGAGTTAGTAGATTACAGAAAAACAATGCGAGAGCAATGGGTACGATCTAAGAAAGGACTTGAAGAAGGGATGATTCGTGGTGACGAATTTTTATTTGCAGAAATACAGAACCTTTTTGAACATCCAATAATTTCGAAACATCTAGAGAAATTAGTTTTTATATCAAATGATGATAAAATTGGTTTTTATATAGGAGGGAGTCTTGTAACTCCATTGGGAGAAGTAATTACATTGAATGAAAATCAAACGTTTAGAATTGCACATTGTTATGATTTGCATAAAAACAATGTTTGGACAGATTATCAGGTTTATTGTTTTGATAAAAAATTAAAGCAACCTTTTAAGCAGGTATTTAGAGAATTGTATGTACCAACAGCTGATGAGTTAAATGAGAAATCAATCTCTAGAAGATATGCTGGACATCAGGTACAGCCGAAGCAAACTTTGGCTTTACTGAAATCTCGTGGCTGGAAAGTAGATTATGAAGAAGGATTACAAAAAGTTTTCCATAAAGAAGGATATCAGGTTAAAATGTATGCAATGGCAGATTGGTTTTCTCCTGCCGATGTAGAAAGTCCGACTTTAGAAACGATTGAATTTCATTCTTTAAAAGACTATAAAAACATAGCATTTGAGGATGTTAATCCGCGTATTTTTTCAGAGATAATGCGTGATATTGATTTAGTGGTAAGTGTAGCTCATGTTGGAGGAGTTGATCCAGAAGCAAGTCATTCATCTATAGAAATGCGAGCTGTTTTACTTAGGGAAACGTTACGATTGTTTAAAATTAAGAATGTTGAAATTAAAGGAAATCATGCACTGATAAAAGGTGAAATGGCAGATTACAGTGTTCATTTAGGAAGTGCGGTAGTGCATCAGGTACCAGGAAAGTATTTATCAATCTTGCCAGTTCATTCGCAACACAGAGGGCGTTTGTTCCTTCCGTTTGCTGACGATGATCCTAAATCGGCTGAGGTGATGTCTAAAGTACTATTATTAGCTAAAGATAATGAGATGCAAGACCCTACGATTTTAAGTCAAATTGATAAAAAATTTGCTTAGAACAAATCCATTTTTCTTTAGAATGAAAAATATAAAAGCGCTCTGATTTCAGGGCGCTTTTGTTATATTAGAATTTGATTGTTTATGAAATAGTCATTTTAACTCCCAATATATGTTTACAAATTCCTCTTTTACCTTGATAAGCGGTAAACCAATCGCAGGTACATCTTTGGTTTGATCCTTCAATAATTACTTTGTGTATAACACCTGAACCTTTTACTTTGGCTTCGATATAATCGGCTCTGCGTTCTACGATTTCAATGTCTTCATTATCGATTAACTTTTTGGCATTTTTAAGCCTTGGGTTTAAGGATAAGATGCGTTCAGTTTTAAAAGGGAGACGTCTATAAAAATGGGCTTTTTCGCTTAAATCATAGCCCAATAATCCCATAGATGATAAATTGGAAGTAAGATTGTCCATAGTGCCAAAATCAATGTCATTTTCGATAGAAAGCATGGTTGGATCAAATGTTTCATTTGATTTTAATAAACTGTTTAAACCATAAACCCATTCTACGGGTAAGTTTTCGGTCATGGTTTCTAATACATTTCCTTCCCCCGAAAAACCGCGATAGGAATCAGGAGAAAACGCCATCAATAATTGCATTTTTCCAAATTCAGAAACAATAGCACAGGTTTGTTTGTCTGTAGATTCGTAGATATAAATTTTATCTACTATAGCGAGAATGCCTTCTAATAAACGCAATCGTTGTACGCCACCAATTCGTACACTATCATTTGTGGCAAGAGTCGAGAACATAAATTTGCCTGCTCTTTTGGTTATAAAAAAGTCTCCTTTCACACTTCCTTTTGGCAAACTTTGAAATAATTGAATAGTCTGAATTTTATTCAATTCATATTTAACATCCATATCGGCAAGGTATAACTGTACACTAGTTAAGCCTTTAATCCATCGCATGGGTAAGGTTACTTTCTTTTCGGTTACTTTTGCTTTGGTTGTTATAACTTGTACTTCTTGTTGTCCGACTGCTAGAGTTACTTTTTCATTTTTCTGAATGGCATTTAATGCGTTTAGCATTGGGTCATTAAAATCGACATTGGTTGTTCCGTTGGCAATAAATTCTCCATCAATTGATTCAGGTTTCATATCAAGTCTTACATAAACTCCATTGCAGGAAGAAAAACCTTCAAAGCGCAATCTTTCTGCTCCCGCCGATACAATTGGATCACGGAGGCTTGGAGGAACAGGACCAAAACTTGAGCGAACTACTTTAGCAATTGTACTCCAGCATTTTGCAGTAACATAAGGATCGGTCAAACTTCCCCAAAAAAAGCAAGGTATATTATTAACCTCTTCAATTTCGGTTTGATGTGCCAATACTAGATTGTTGATTCCTTTGGTTTTGCTATAAGTAGAGACTCCTTTGTAATTATATTCTAAATCAGTCATTTTTTTTATTTTAAAATTTGCTTAATCAATGATTTAAGCGAAGCATTGTCTTTCCATTGCTCAAAGAATACAATTGCTTTAGGCGATGGCGTTTGATTTGTTTTGGTTAAAACATCAAGATAGTTTTCAATGATTTTCTTGAAGTTCGTTGGTAACTTTTCTTTTAAATCAAGATTCTCAAAAAAGGAGTTCAATAATTTCAGTAAAGCATCGTTATGCAGCGGAGAAACATCTTTAATAGCAATCAATCCATCTACAAGACGTAAGAATACTCCATATTTTCCAGTTGCTAGAAAAGCTAATTTCTCAGCAAATAATTCTATATCAATAGCTTGTTTTTCGACTAGATTAATTAAAACTTCAGATGCCATTAATCGGATGTCTTTCTTTTCCTGAAAGAAACTGCAGGCATATAAAAGCAAACTAGTACTTGAGAATGAAAATTCAGGACGATTTATAATATCTAGAAACCCTTTTACATCAGGTTTTGCGCCATCGCCAGTTTCACAATTATGCAATAAAGTTAAAGCAAGTGCATCATCATTTTGTGGTGTAAGACTATGCCAATAATTGGTATTTCCTGCTGAATTGATTAAGTAGTCCCAACTATTTGGTCGCAGATAAATATCTAGACTGTACAATAAATAATTTGGAATTCTTGAGTAATGAGGGGAGTCAAATTGTAATTCATACCAAGAAGGTGTTCTTTCTTTTTTCTTAGTTTTATAATCGGTCCATTCATTCCATTTTTCTTTGAACTTTACCTTAGGTTCAAATGATGAAACCACAAGTGGAACATCTTTTAAATAGGTGTTTTCAAATTCGGTGAAAGTATCCTTTGGATAAAAAGTTCTAGCGGCAACTGCCCAAAGAGATAAAAGCCCCGTTTCTTTGGTTCTTTTTCCCATTGTAGCCAATGGTTTAGAATCTAGGGATGTAGGGTCTAAAATTAATTTTTCGGTTGCACCCAAACAAAAGGACAATAATTGTTTTATTTCTCCTTCTACCTTATCCAATAGCGGAATTGCTTCTTCTACATTCTCTCTTGGCATTCGCGCTATGGCAATGCTTAAATCAAGTAAGTCAATTTCCTCATTTGTATTTTGATAGGCAATAACCCTCTCCAATAAAACTTTTGGAGCAACCCAATATGGTTTATGACTTGGAAAAGAGAGTAGTGGCAAAGCAGAATTCTCATCTATTTTTTGCTGTACTTTTTCCAGCAATGGTTGGGCTAATAACAGCGTATTTATTTTTGAATAATGTTTATGCTTGCTATTGAATTTATTTTCGATGTTTGTGATTTTATCCATCAAAAATGTTTTTACAAAATCTTTATTTACACTTTCAAAGTAACTTTTTTGAAGCTGTTTTAAATAAGGCTGTAATTGAGTTGAATAATCTGATGGGAACAAATCTCTTTGCATGATATATACATTCAATAGAATTTCGGTGTCCAGAACCTCTTCAGAGCCTATGAAGTTACCAAACTGAAATACAACGTCGTTCCAGTCATTAAGAAGCTGTACTTCTTCAATAAGTAAACTTTCTTTTTTAGGGGCAAATTTGTATTCTTCAAAGGCGGAGTTATCTACAACTAATGCATCATCGTCTAGAAATTTACTCAAGCCAGATTTGATATTACCTTGCATTAATGTAACATAAGAAGATAATTTTTCTTTAAGAGCAGTATCTTTTTCAGTAGCAATTTTTACAATAATTTTACTAGCTCGTTCTTGGAGTGCTAAATCAGAGATTACAAAAATGTCTGCAATAATTAAGGTAATATTTTTACTTAATTTAGGATTTGACTTGTTCATTTTTTCTAAAACGGGTAACACGCTTTTTATGGCTGCTTTGCAATCGCTTCGCATCATTAAAGGTTCTAGCCATTCGAGGAAAGACTTTGTTTTGAATTTTGGGTGTTCATAGATTTTCTTTGCAAGCTCAATTCCGTAGTTCGTTATTGGAGGATACGCATTATGTAAGTAAGAGAAAATGTTTTCCTGATGGATAATAAGTTCATCTGCTGTTACATTAAATTCTTCTAATCTTTTTTTGAAAAAAGATTTCAGGTTATTATTCCATTCTTTAGTTTGTATGAGGATGGCATTTTCTATAAAGAAGTTGCGATCCATTTTCTTATCGTCTAATAAAGATTTGTAAATAACATTCCAAGTATTATCAGCATCATGAAGGGTTGTCTCGTAGTTAAATAACTCTGGAACATCTCTTTGATAGGTTGTTTTATTATTTAGTACTATATCATTAAAGGATTCTGTTTTTATTTTATATCGCCACTCACTATTTATAGTTGAGGCTAAGCATGAAGCATATAATTCTGGATTAAATTTTATTAAATCATGGTCTTCTAGTTTGAGAAGGTTATGATAATTAAAATTAACCCAATCTAGTTTTTTGACTTTGTCTAAAATAAAAGTCTCTACCCAATTGGGTTTTGCCCATAGCAAAACATCTAAAACTTGATTTTTTACATTTATTTCGTTGAGTAAACTGAAAGCCTCATCCCACGAATTAATATCTGTTTTATCAAATAACGCAATAGCACTTAATGTAATAATATTGCTTTGATTTCTATCTGCACGAGTTCCCCAACCGTAATCATGTTTACCAGTTTTTACATAATTAGGTTCTTTTGATAAGTCGATATAGGTCATCCAATATCGTTTACTTTTTTTGATATGTTTTTTTAAAGCTTCAATATATCCTTTTGATTTTTCTTGAAGGAAAGGCAATAATAAGTCGATGTTTTTTGATTTTATTATTGAGTCATATTCTTCTAAAACGGTATCAGTATTTGTGCTTTTAGGACTTTTTGTTTTTGTAGAAGCAGTTACGGTAACATTACCCGTTTCAGAATATCCTTTTTTGACTTTTTCTGCGAGTATTTTTTCTGCCGTTTTTAAACAGGCTTCATCTGTTGAAAAGCTTTTTGTTTGAGTTGTTCCACTGGTTCCATTTTTTCCATAAGTAACAGTATATTCTAATCCTGTAACTTCAATTTGCCAAAACTTATCGGAATTACCATCTATGTATTTAAGGTATTTTTTCATGCTATTTTAGGGACTGAATTTTTAAAGAATTTTGTATTTGTATTCTCTCAAAAATAGAAATTATTAAGATATTGACTGGGCTTTTAAGTGAAAATTTTTGTTAAAATTATTAGTGAAATGATGAAGTTTTCAGGATTAATTAGATGGGATTATTTAATTATATTAATAAAAGACCTACATTTGCCCTCGAAATGAAAATAAAAAATATACATATGAATCTGTCAACAAAACAATATAGTGATTGTCTAGTAGGGAATTTCCCTGCTGATGGTTGTGGATGTGATATGTATTTTATAGAATTGAAGAGTAAATTGTAGTTGCCAATTCAACATAAAAATATAAAAGCGTCCTGATATCGGGACGCTTTTTTTGTTTAGGATGGATTTATTGGCACTTTAATTTTGTTCACTTTGACAATAATCAGACCTAATAGGGCTAAAAATGATGTTTAAATAAAAATAATTAAAAAAATAAAGGATAAAATGTTTAATGATTAAACCTAATAGCGAAATATAATCTTGAAAAGTAATCTGATGAGAGACAGTCATTTGATGCAATTAAGAATCTGCTTAAGTAAGCGGACAGGGCTTTTTATGGGTTTAATTAAGGTATAACTAATTGATTTTTAGCAAAATAAGTCTAAAAAAGATTTGGATAATTGATTTTTTAGACTTTATCTTTGCCGAAGAAAATCTGGAACACGGATTTCTAAATAATAATGATTTCAATATATAATAGAATAGATAAAATGAATTTCAATAATAACACATATAAGCTACAACTGTTGAACCCGAGTTTTGATCTTGGATGTATAACAATACAGGTGCATGAACATAGGCAATAGGATAGATATGTCTTATAATAAATTTCATGAAGCACCTTTAATCGGGTGCTTTTTTTATGTCTTATAATAAAATGATTTCGTAGCTCAATTGGTAGAGCGATTGACTGTTAATCAATTGGCTGAAGGTTCGATTCCTTCCGAAATCGCAATTGTTCTCTAGAAGGAACTGGCTCATTGGGGTTACTGGCTAACCTTCCCGACTGTCTCTCGGGAGAAACGGGTTCGACTCCCGTATGAGCCGCTAATTTTTTGGAGGTGCAAAGTGACAGAGGTTCAATGGTGCAGAGGCTCTAAGTAAAAAAATACGATTTTCAAATGGATTGACTTTAATGTTTTATTCTAAAGTCACCATGAAATAAACTGGGAAGATAACGGTGGTTGTTTACCCGCCTTGGACGCGGGAGGTCGTAGGTTCGAATCCTACTTCTCAGACAATTTTTTAAGTTGCAGAGATGCAAAGTACAGCGTTACAAAGTAAATAATGGATTGGACTTAGTATCTCGGGGACAAATTAAGCAGGAATGGCGCTTGTTATCCTAATCCTGTAGCTATGCTTGATTGCAGATTTAAGATACCTTGTTTAGTAAAGGCTTTAGCACTTTCAAAGTTTAGCGCTCCTAGGGGATTTATAAGTGCAGGAGCATCTGTAACTGCATCTGAAGATACTGTTGCAAAATGGGGAAATTGGCATTGTGGTGAAAATAAATATCGTTTTATAGGGGAGTGGGAAAGTAAATTTACTGCAACTACTGAATCTTATTTTGAAGGGGATGCAGTTCGTATTATGATGATTGGTGATAGCTATTGACAGATAAAATTAGAAGGCGATGGATGGTTAAAATCGATTCATCCTGAAACAGCTCAATTTATGACTGTTGATGATGATTTGCTTGCTGATACACTTCATATTAAAAATGTTTTACAAATGGACATGATTGGAAATGATTATATCGTTGCAAAAGATGGAGCTAAATATTTATTAGAGGTAAATCATATTCCTAACATTACTCGGTTTGAAGCCGTAAGAGCAGTCTATTTATCAACTGTTATTGAATGGCTGAACAATTAATTTCGGTAGAAAATTATACTACGCAGAATAATTGCGTAGTGTAATTTGAATATTTGTTCAAGAAATAAAATAGGTTCTTTTATAAACTGAAATACATCAAAGTTTAGGCTTTGATTAAAAATATCAAACAAGTCCTGTTGCGTGTTTCTGTATAGCACCATTGTAGGGAACTTTTCGCGAAAGCGTATTATGTTTTTCTATGCAACTTGATTTGGAGGTTTTGGTAGTTTTCCAAAAAATTATCTCATCTATCGGTCGTGGGTTCGACTCCCACTCACAGTAATGTGATAGTTCAGTCAGGTTAGAACAATAGAAAATAGTAGGTTCGAATCCTACGCCGAACTTGTTTCGGTTGGACGATTGGTATGTCAACAGACTTTAAAATCTGTTTTTCAGAGCGCATCACTCTAAAAAAGATGCTTCCAAAGAAAACTGATTTGTCTTTGTCTGTGGAATTAGGATTGTAAAATCTAAAATTGCACACTCACGATAAAACCAGTGCAAACAGAAATGTATTTTGAAATACTCGTTTTCTTTTCGGTTTGATTGTTCAGGTGATTGCATAATCGCTTTTACAAAATTGAATCGCTAAACAATTGGAGTAAGCAAAGAACAAACTGTTTGTCCGTTTTTCTCGGAGGAGAAAGACAATGAAGTTTTTTTATTAAATAAATAAATATTGGCTGTTAGCAGAATAAAGAATAGGGTTAACAGTAAAAAGTAAAATAAGATAAGTATAAAATATCAAAAGAAATAATTATGATTAAAAGAGTTAAAATCGATACGTACCAAGTAGGTTTGGTATTCGAGAATAGAAAATTAATTGCTGTATTGAATGAAGGTTTGCATTGGGTTTTAGGATATAAAGATGTTGCTATCTATGAAAAAAATCTTCAATTTCAGGTTCCTTATGAGTTGAATGTATTATTAGAAAATGAAGAATTAGCTTCTATGCTTGAAATAGTTGAGGTTGCTGATAATGAAATTGTAATGCAATTTGTAAATGGTAATTTTAAAGAAGTTTTAACTGCAGGAAGGTATGCTTTCTGGAAAGGAGTCATTAAAAACGAGTTTGCTAAAATAGATTTATCTAAGATTTATATCACCGAAAATATTCCAATGAATTTATTGGAGAATGCAAAATTAAGGATGTATACAAGAAAGTTTATTGTGGCAAGTAATGATAAAGCTTTGTTATTTGTAAACGGAGCTTTTACAACAGAATTAAGAGCAGGAACACATTATTTCTGGAGTAATGCCATTACTATTGAAGTCAAAACAGTTGATGCTAGACAACAACATGTTGAGATTTCTGGTCAAGAATTATTGACTAAAGATAAAGCAGGATTGAGAATTAATTTCTTTGTGAGATACCAAGTTGTGGATATTATGAAAGCTTTGGTGGATAATAAAGATTTTGAAAAACAATTATACATTGCTATGCAACTTGCTTTGAGAGCATTTGTAGGAGGGTTAACTTTAGATGAATTGTTAGGTAAAAAAGATACTATAGCCGAAGCTATTTTAGCTGAGGTATCAACTAAGATTAATGAGTTGGGATTGGTAATTTCTGATGCTGGTATTCGAGATGTAATCTTGCCAGGAGATATGAAAGAAATCATGAATCAAGTTTTGGTTGCTGAAAAAAAGGCACAAGCTAATAGTATTATGAGAAGAGAAGAAACAGCTTCTACAAGGAGTTTGTTGAACACAGCAAAACTCATGGAAGAAAACGAGATGTTGTGGAAATTGAAAGAAATGGAATATGTAGAGAAAATCGCTGATAAGATTGGTGAAATCACAATTTCTGGAGGCGGTAACGTCATTGGTCAATTGAAAGAGATTTTCGTGAAATAGAAATTTCTACAAGAAAGAAATTTAAATTATTAAAGAAACAAAAATGAAAACTACAGATAAAATTATTATCATAGATTTAGAAGCCACTTGTTGGCAAGGCGATGTCCCGAAAGGACAGCAAAATGAAATTATTGAAATTGGATTAGCAGTCTTGGATTCCCAAACGGGAGTTATTACTAAAAATCAAGGTATTTTAGTTAAACCACAGCGATCAACGGTGAGTCCGTTTTGTACTGAACTAACGACAATTACTCAGGATTTACTGGATAAAAACGGAGTAAGTTTTGAAGAAGCGATAGAACAATTAACGGATGAATATCAACCTGATTTATATACGTGGGTAAGTTACGGTCAATACGATTTGAATATGCTTAAAAAACAATGCAGGTCGTTCGGTGTTCCTTATCCGATGGGAGACGAACATATAAATGTAAAAGTATGGTTTGCAGAGAAATTTGGACTGCAAAAGCCAACTGGAATGAATGGTGCTTTGCATTTATTGAATATTCCTTTAGAAGGTACCCATCACCGTGGAGTTGATGATGCGAAGAATATTGCCAAAATTTTAGATTGGTGTCTGCATAATTAGAAGACTTATTCTTGGCATTGGTCAATTACAAGAGCATTTTGTTAAATAAGAAAAACCACGAATATTACATTCGTGGTTTTTCAGCTTAATTGAGTTAATCTAGTTTATGAATTTAAATGAAATTAGTTTTTTATTATTTTCTTGGTAGTAACTGTTCCATTATTAGAAATAAATTGAACAACATAAATTCCAGGATCTTGATTTGCTATATTCACACTGAAATCTTTTTTCTTGCTAGTTTTTTCTTGGAAAACAGGAACGTTGTGAATAGTAGTTATTCTTAAAGTTCCTTCGTCCTCACTGTTGATACTTATTTTAAATATTCCATTAGTAGGATTAGGATAAATTGTAACTATTTTAGATTCGGATGCTTCGGCCGCTAAAGGGATGTCTGTTTTAGTATTAGGTTTGCCTTCTCTTACAAGAGCAAAACGTTCCCCTCCTTCAAGTTCTTTTTTTATGGCATCTTCCTGAATAAAATCTATTGTGATTTGTTCGTCAGCAGGTAAGACTTTTGCAACTCTAAAATCGAATGATATTACAAAAGTTTCTTCTAAATCAATAGGTAAATTTGCAATGGCAGTCTCTCTGGATTTTATCAGAATTTTATTTTTACCAATAACCTCAATACCTTTTAAAGATCCGTTTGCTTGAGCTCTTTCAAATAGTTTGTCATCTAGAGTAGCTTCTATTACTCCGCCTAAATCAAAGAAATTATTTTTTAATTGCTCATTAAAGCCTTTATCTACAAATCTTAGATTTACAGATTTAGATTTTATACCTCTTACAAATACTGTTGTAGGAGGAACAATATCTGTTGTATTTAAGTTGTAAACACTTAAATTTTTCCAAGCGATATTATTGTTGTTTTTGGTATTTACACCTATGCCAACACCTGTTAATTCACTAAACATAGGATCATTTGGTGACTCTATTCTTGCAGCCAGACAGAAATGATGTTGGTCGGTAGAATATAATGCTGGATTTGGTGGATACCAAGGAATCATTACAATAGTATTACCTCCGGCAGGAATAGACGGAATACTTACTTCTCCTATTTCATCTCCATGCTTAACAGTACCAATATTAAAGTTCACAAAATTAGTAGGCCAGGTTAATCCTGAAGAAGCTTTGGCAAAATACAATCTTACTTTTGCAGATGCACTTGTATTTGTACTTCTATTATAAACTCTTATATAAACAGCGTTTGGAGAAGATAATTTAAATTCAGGGTTTTCATGTACAAGCCCTGCATCGATGTTTTGTCTTACCCAAATATCATCGCTTATCCACATAGGACCTGAATCTGGGTTTGGTTGTACACCAGTATCATAAGGTCTGTCTTTTATGTATAAATCGGTAGTAGGCAATGCAATTCCGGTTACAATTACCGAATATCTTTGAAGCGCGTTTACCAATGTTCCTTTATGAGTAATGGTAACAGTATAAATACCAGCTGCTCCATTAATACTAATACGCTCAAAAGGATCTTTGGAGTTATCTCCTAATCCATTTGTTGTAGCAGATGTAAGTCTGTAAGGAAAAAAAGTACCAGATCCATTAGTAACTCGTATGTCTAAGTCATTAACTAATCTTGCTGTACCAATATTTGGTGTGCTACCAAAGTAGGCGACACCTGCAGGATCTGTCCATGATATAGAAGCAATTAGCGGATTTATACCATCTGAAACCACATTAAAACTATAACTAGCTCCTGTAGCCAAAGTATGCTCCTGAATAATAGAGTTGGTTCCGTTTTTGGTAATTGTTTCGGCAGCAAATTTTGCATTTAATAAACCCCAGCCAAAAATAGCATCTGGACCTGTAGTTCCAGCATCATCTGCGGTATGTAGTGCCAATCCTTTTAATGTTGCTGCACGCATAAAATTATTGGTAATGTTTTTGTAATGTTGTTGCAACAAGAGTAAAGTTCCTGTAACGTTTGGTGCTGCCATAGAGGTTCCTGTGGCGTTACCATAACTACTGTTTGTTAATGGTGTTGGTGTAGCAGTAAGTGTAGCAGTAGAATATACAGCAGTTCCATTTCCTGTAAGATCTGGTTTTATTCTTAGATCATCTGTAGGTCCTTGGCTACTTGATGGATTAATCGTTACACTCGTTAGTACTCCTGTTGTGCTTATAACTGCATCATTTGCATTAGCAATAACTAGATTGTTTTTGGCAGTCGCAAATCCTGTAAGTTTATCGTAGCTTGGGCCTCCTAATGGACTTGTATTTGCTGTATTATCAGTCCCATCATTACCAGCAGATTTTATTTGTAAGTAATATGGCGCATCATACATTGCAATATCCCAATCTCTTGCGGTTGATTCATAAGCACCAAATAGCCATGAAGGCATGATAACATTCCCAGAGCCATCTCTTAATCCCCATCCGTATGAATGATTAGATAATAACATTCCGTTTGCTGCTGCTGCTGTAGCTTCTGATACATCATTAGTCCATTCATTAGTCTTTGCATTTGCCTGATTAGCCATTCCTTTTGCAGCTGCTACTGTACCTGCTGCGACAATAGTACCTGTAACATGATTTGCATGTTGACTATTGTTACCTCCACCAATAATAGTAACTCCATCTGAAATAGAGACTCTGCCGCCAAACTCATTGTGAGTAGGAAGTGTAGCTCCACCATCCCAAACATAAGCAGTCATTGTTTGTCCGTTAAGATTGAGTCCTAGGCCGCCACCTGTGTTCAAAAAATTTGCTCGGGTAGATTTAGCTGCATTTACGTTGTCGGGTGTATAATAGATCGGAGATTTTCCATCAGCATTAATAGCCATCAATTCGCTAGTTGTTCCATCTTTATTGGTGAAAGATGTACTCCAGCCATTGGTTTTTGCTACATTGAGTGCTCTTTGTTTTTTTTGCTCAGCTTCAGATTTAAATTTCTGACTCAGAAATTCTAATTCAGATACATTTGAGTTAGATCGAATTTTTTCTATGTCATTTTGAGTTTGCGAGTAGGTGATTCCGCATACACAAAACAAGATAATTTTGTATAAATTTTTCATATAGTTTGATTTGGGGGTTAATCACTTTTTTATATTCTATTGCATTTATGAGTAGAATAAGGGGGGACTTTTGTCATGAATTATCCCTGTAAATTCATAAAATAAAGTTGGTTTAATTCTCATAATTTTTTATTTAAAAGGTTACTAAATTGGCTTTCTTTAATAATTTAACTTCCAGTTTTTTTTAGAATGTATCATTTATTTATAGTTGTTTTTTTTAAAGCGAATAAAACTACTGAATTTATTTAAAAACAATTCAGGTATAAATACTTGATTTTTAGATATATGTGTGTTTTTTTGTAAGAAATATAATGAAATAACACGGCAAGTGATTTTACTTGCTTTTTAGAGAAATAAGAAAGGGAATACGTAAAGTAAAATCGGATTTCAGAAGTGAAGTATTTTATTTTGAAAAAGAAATTAATATCTATTTGAGAAAATTTTATAACTACGCAAAATAGCTGCGTAGTATAATTTGAATATTTGCTTAAGAAATAAAACGAGTTCTTTTATATAAAGTAAATGAGTTAATCAGGTCAAGTTTAAGTTACTTCAATAACCTTCAAGATATACTTTGACAATTACCTGTTTTTAACTTCTAGTTTTTTACCACAGATTAATAAGATTAAAAGGATTTAATCTGCATAAAACAAAAGTGTCTGTGGCTATTATTAACTAGTTTGGTTTATAAAAGAATGCTACGCAGAATAATTGCGTAGTTGGATTTGAATATTTGCTTAAGAAAATAAAATACGTTCTTTTAAATAAAATAAATGAGTTAATCGGGTCAAGTCTAAGTTACTTCAATAACCAATAAGATATACTTCGACAATTATCGATTAATGCATTTATAAAATATGGGGCAGTAGCTCAGTGGTAGAGCAGGTAGTTTTGAAATTATCCTTAATGGGTCAATCTTAACTTACTTCTCGCATTGTTAACGCCCGTGTCGTGGGTTCGAATCCCACCTGCTCCACAATTAATGGTCAATAAAAACATACTTCAGAACACGGCTAATTTCGGTTCGAATCCGAACAAGTTTTAAAATTATCATTGATTAAAATGAGGGTCAAGATTAACTTACTTCAGGGGAAACCCACCAAACTGTCACTTTGAACTAGTTAATCTATTATCCTCAAATTTAAGGTCAAGTGTTTCTTACTTCAAAAATCTTTTGGGTAGAACTAGAAACACAATTATCTAATTATTAAAATATTAAAAAATGAAAACAAAAACATTATTACAAATCAGTTTACGTCAAAATGCTATTTATATCCCTCAAGATTTGGTTGTAGGTAATTCTAAAACTTTATCTGGATCAACATCAATGTTGGTTGCTAATGTTTCAAAACTAGGGTTTACATTTTCAGAAGTATTATTACAGGAGTTAAACAATGTTAATCCAAATTATAAAGCAGCGGTTTTAACAACGTTGCAGTCGGTATTAGGTACAGATAAAAATTGGACTCCATTAGTGAAAGGTTGGGATGTTCCTACTGGTGAATCTGTTATTGATCATGTCGCTACTTTGTTTGCAAATGTTTTCAAATCGAGTAAGGGAGTTACTTTACAGTGTGGGCATATTATTCCTAATGGGACTTTTCCATTAGAACGATATAATGGTTGTCCTTTTTGCGGAACTCCATTTGAGTTTGGAAAAATTGAAAATTACGGTCAAGGAAGTAAACTTAAGGTGTTGGAATTATGGTCTGAAAATGAATTGAATGATTTCTTCATTTCTCTGTTAACCTCAAAAACTGCTTTGGATGCTACACAAATAGAAAGCTTAAAAGGGTTGATTGCTTATTTGCCATTGCCAGATGTTGCCATTGCGATGAAAGAGACGTTGATGCTTGTTATTGATGCATTAATTGAAGAAGGTCAAGCTGAAAAAGCATCACAATATTTTAAATCACCAACAGATATTTTGAGATATTTATGGTACAAGAAAACTAATTTATTGCAGATTATAGATCCAAAGATAATTATACAAAGAGTAGAGAAAAATAATCAACATTTGGCTAGTTTTTTGGATACGAGTGCTAAATCTAAATTGCTTGCTAAAGAGAATTTAAAACTTAAATATTCTAGAAAAGAATGTTTGATGGTTGCTGATTGGTTAAATAATCTTGAAATGAGTGCTGAGGTTGCTTGCGAAATCATGCATCCAAAACGAGGAATGTGGGTTCGTTTTATCCGAGCATTGCGTTTGCCAGAATATAGCAAAAGAAAAGGTTTTGAAAAATTAGCAGTCTTATTGGATACTTTTTATAACCAAACCTATGAAGTTTGGCAAGGAAAGCTGAATCATTTTCGGTTGAAATTGGATGCAGATAAAACGTTTGCTTTGTTAAAACAAAGACCAGGATTATTTGCTCGCTCATTATTTTCGAATATGCTTTGGTTTGGTGCTAACGAAACAGTTATGCATTTTAATCAAATTATTGATAAAGTGCCAGCACGTTTGGTTTTTACCTTGAATATGTATGCTCAAAATTATTTTGATAAAACAATTCAAAGAAGTGTGAAACCACTAGGGGGTACTAATAAAAGAATTGAACCAAATCAGTTGTTATCATTGTATGATGAGGAGCAATTGGAGGCTATGAAAAAACAAATTGAGGATATGTGTATTTTGGCTATGACGAAAAGATTTGCAGTTATTCCGAATGCTAATAAAACAATTTATATCGATCCACAATTGTTTAATATTCCTGTTGCGATAGGAGATAGAAGTGAAAGTGTTCAGGATTTACCAGTTGCTTTAATGGGAACACGTTTTCCAATTGAAGGTAACGAAGTACGATTGTTTATGCAATGGGGAAAAGATTTACCTGCTCAACATTTGGATATGGATTTAAGCTGTCATATTGCATATGAGAACAGTGCAGATATTTGCTCTTTTAGCCGATTAGAAACTGTAGGATGTAAGCATAGTGGTGATATCAGAAGTATTCCGAATAAAATTGGTACTGCTGAATATATCAATATAAACATTCATGAATTAGCGGAAGCAAATGCTAAGTTTGTAACTTTTACATGCAATGCCTATAGTAATGGGAGTATCACTCCAAATTTAATTGTTGGTTGGATGAATAGTAAACACCCTATGAAAATATCCGAAAGATCAGGGGTTGCTTATGATCCATCTTGTGTAGATCATCAAGTGAGAGTGACACAAAATGTTACGAAAGGTTTGGTCTTTGGAGTCTTGGATGTAGCCAAAAAAGAAATTATTTGGTTAGAGATGACTTTTGGAGGTCAAGTTGTACAAGGATTAGATTACAAAGGAGTAAAAGCATTATTGTCTAAATTGAGTAGTAAATTAAGTATTGGTAGTTTGTTAGTTCTTAAAGCCGAAGCGCAAGGTTTGGAAATTGTAGAAACAACGAATGCTGATGAGGTTTACGATACAAATTGGGCGATTAATTCAGCGGCAGTTACTCAATTATTAATGGATTAAAAACAAAAACCACGAATTATACATTCGTGGTTTTTTATTTATTTTAGAATTGAAAAAATTATCCTTTTTTAAAAGTTCCATTATCTACATCTCTCAGGAATTTGATTACACCAGGAAAGTAATGTTTAGGGTCATCATATTGAGAAAGGTGACTTCCGTTAGGACAAAACAAAAAGCGTCCATTTTGAACCTCGTTAGCAATCCATTTCATGTGTTCTGGATCCATAGTGTCATATTTAGAACCAATTGCTAGAGTAGGAACTGTAATAGTCTTTAGTCTTGATTTTATATCCCAATCTTTCAAAGTAGCATTTCCGGTTATCCCAAATTCGCTTGGTCCTTGCATATAGACATATACGTTTGGGTTAATGTGTTTGAAACATCTGTTTATGGATTCTGGCCATTCTTCAAGTGGCATTCTTAATATATGTTGCGTGTAATAATTTTTAAAAAGAAGTTCACTGTATTTTGGATTTTGAAAATCATTCTTTGCTTCAATATCCTGTAATTCTTTTAGCACTTTAGGATCCATTTGTGGCGCGAGAACATCCTTTGCATATTTATTATATTCAGGAACACTCGCCATCATATTGGAGATAATAAGGCCTTTTAAATTTTTCTGATATTTTAAAGCATATTCCATGGCAAGGATTCCGCCCCAAGATTGTCCTAGGATATAAAAGTTAGAATTGTCTAATCCCAATGCAATTCGTACTTGTTCCACTTCTTCAACAAAGCGGGCATTAGTCCATAAACTAGAATCGGTAGGTTGGTCACTATAATAAGAGCCTAGTTGGTCGTAATAAATGTACTCGATACTTTCATTGGGAAAATAGCCATCAAAGCATTCATATAATTCATGGGTAAGTCCCGGACCACCGTGTAATAGTAAAACTTTTATAGTTGGATTGTTACCAACAGTTTTTGTCCATACTTTAAATTTTCCAACAGGTGTAGTTATGGGAATCATCTTTATACCGCCAGTAAGCTGATCATCTCGTTTAGAGAAATCTAAATAATTTGCTTTGACGGGATCGGTTTTACTTTCTTCTTTACAATTAGAAAATAAGAGAATACTTAAGAAACAAATGATGATTTTTACTTTCATGATTTTTCGTTTTTATAGACTAATACCAAATTGTGTTATTACAAAAAATTCCACGAATTAATAGGTATTAATAAGTGGAATTTGTGTTCAATATTAAGATTTACAGTTTGCTATCTATTAGCTAAATACTAAACTTTTAAATCTATTATGTGCAATTACAGGCGATTGTATTTTATTCGCCGTAGATTTTCTTATAAAGTGGTGCGTAAATTTCTTTGATTATTTTACGTTTCAGTTTTAAAGTTGGTGTTAATTGTCCGCCATCGATAGACCAAACATCTGGAGTAAGCTCAAAACGTTTGATTTTTTCCCAGTGACCAAATTTTTCGTTTACAGCTTCAACTTCTTCATTGATACGTTTGATAACCTGTACATTTGTAATGATATCTGTATTAGAATTTCCTAATGCTATTTTGTGAATTTTAGCCCATTCTTTTACAAATTCAAAGTTTGGTTGGATAAAAGCTGCTGGCATTTTTTCGCCTTCACCGATAACCATAATTTGCTCAATAAAGCGAGATTGCTTCATCATGTTTTCAATCATCTGAGGAGCAATATATTTACCTCCAGAAGTTTTGAACATTTCTTTTTTACGGTCTGTAATTTTAAGGAAACCTTCGCTGTCGATTTCACCAATATCTCCTGTATGGAAATATCCATCTTGTAAAGCTTCTGCAGTTTTTTCAGGATCTTTGTAGTAGCCCATCATTACGTTAGGACCTTTACAAAGAATTTCTCCGTCTTCGGCAATTTTAACTTCTACATTTTGAATTGGTTTTCCAACAGTTCCAATTTTGAATCCTCTGTTTCTAGTATCATTTACAGATATTACAGGTGAAGTTTCAGATAGTCCGTAACCTTCCATAACTGGAATTCCTGCTGCTGCAAAAACTCGAGTTAATCTTGTTTGTAAAGCGGCACTTCCAGAAACCATTAAATCGATATTACCACCTAAACCTTCTTTCCATTTACTGAAAATTAATTTACGTGCTATTTTTAATTGAAACTCATACCAAAAACCATTTGCTCCGTATGGTTCATATATTAGACCTAAGTTGATAGCCCAGAAAAATAATTTCTTTTTGATTCCAGTTAAATCAGCTCCTTTAGCATAAATTTTATCATATACTTTTTCAAGAAGTCTAGGAACAGCAGTAATTACATTTGGTCTAACTTCTTTTAGGTTATCACTTAACTTATCAATAGACTCTCCAAAATATACCGAGATACCATAATATTGATAAATGTATAATATCATTCTCTCGAAAATATGGCAAATAGGAAGGAAGCTTAGGGCTACACTTTGACCTGGTTCAAAAGGAATTCTTGGTGCACTATCTAGTACATTTGAAACAATATTTTTATGCGAAAGCATTACGCCTTTAGGACGTCCTGTAGTTCCTGATGTATATATTATTGTAGCTAAATCTTCGGTAACAATACTATCTTTTCTAGCTTCAACTTCACTTTGGTTGCTTTCGTCAGCTCCTTCGGTCAATAAAATAGTCCAGTTTTTAGCTCCATCGATTTCATCAAAAGTATAAACTTCTTTTAGCGTTGGTACATTTTGTTTAATGGCTAATACTTTGTCCAAGACTTCTTTATCTGAAACAAAGCAATAACTACTACCACTATGATTCAAAACATATTCGTAGTCTTCTTCAGATATAGTTGGATAAACAGGAACAGTTTGTGCTCCAGTTTGTAAAACTCCAATATCCATGATATGCCACTCCGTTCTGTTTGTAGAAGTGATTAAGGCAATTTTATCATCTTTTTGAATTCCCATTCGCAATAATGCGCGAGAAACGGCATTGGCTTTTGCAATATATTCTTCAGTAGAGGTTTTCTCCCAAACACCATTACGTTTGGTAACTAAAGCATCTTTTTTATTGTATTTCTCTTTCTGATAATAAGGAAAATCAAAAAGTCTCGTAATTGTAACCATGGCGTTTAGATTGAATTTTACCGCAAATTAATAAAATTTATCGTTAATTTTTCTTTTTAATAAATTAAATATGAAAACTTTAATTTTATTTATTTTAAATTACGAAATCGATTTCTTTATGCGGTATATTTTATATTGTTTATGTTGGTGATTTGTAATGTTATAATGTTGTTTTTTGTTTAGAGAACCAATTTTCATTATTGAGTTAAAATGCCTTATATGTGTTAGTTATAGCTGTTTTTTTTTCTTATAAAGATACAAATGGGCTAAATCTTATGTTATTTAAGATTTTTTTATTTCTTCGATATATTCTTTTACTCTTTCTCCCGAAATATACATTTTCTTTTTATTGAAATGAATCGAGAATTGAGCATGAATCCATTCATTGTCTTCTTTGTCATTGGTTTTGTACCAAAGGGAATAAGAGGCACTATCAAATCCTTCTTTAAATATAGGTATTCCAACCTCAGAACATTCAATTCCCCAAGTGATGTTTTTTTTAGTTAAATCTTCATATTGATAAACGCCAGTTCCATTTGTATTTAGCTGAGTAATTGGTTCTTTTTTTCCATCATATAAATAGATACCATTTATAGGATATGCAATAGTTGTAGTAATGAAACGTTCTTGATTGTTGGCAATTATTTTACTAGTTTTTATTTGAGAATAAACATTAGTTAGGCAAAGCGTAAGGGTTACAAAAAGTAGGTTTTTGATTTTCATTAAGATTGTATTTAGGGTATTATTTTATTCGTTTTTGATGCATAATAAATAGGGGTATTTTTTATACAGAGGGCCAAAACTAATAAAATCAGCTCAAAAAAAAAGATAAAATCAGTGTACTAATTTTATCTTTTTTATGCCTGAAATGAGAAGTATTGAGAATTAACTTGTTGTGTTTTTTGTATTGCTCTTTGTGCATGAGAGTTGTCTTACTTAATAAAAAAAAACTCATTCAGTTACGAATGAGTTTTTTTAGTATAGGTGTAAAAATTAGATTTTATCAATCCATTTTCTTGCATTTACAAAAGCTTCATGCCAAGGAGAAACTTCATCGTTTCTGTCTTTTGGATAATGCGCCCAGTTCCATTGGAAAGTAGAACGCTCAATATGTGGCATCATTACTAAGTGTCTACCTGTTTTATCGCACATCATTGCTGTGTTATAATCAGATCCGTTTGGATTTGCAGGATATCCTTCGTAAGCATATTTAGATACGATATTGTAGTTTTCTTCAGCCAATGGCAAATTGAATTTTCCTTCTCCATGTGAAACCCAAACTCCAAGTGTACTTCCTGCAAGTGATGATAACATCACTGAGTTGTTCTCTTGTACTTTTACTGAAGTAAAGATACTTTCGTGTTTGTTACTTTCATTGTGAAGCAATTTTCCGTGTACTTCATGTTCTGGATTAATAACTTCAAGTTCCATAAACAATTGGCAACCGTTACAGATTCCTACTGAAAGTGTGTCTTCTCTCTTGAAGAAGTTATCCAGCGCCGTTTTTGCTTTTTCATTATATAAGAAAGCTCCAGCCCAACCTTTTGCAGAACCTAAAACATCTGAATTAGAGAATCCCCCAACTGCACCAATAAACTGAATGTCTTCAAGTGTTTCGCGACCAGAAATTAAATCGGTCATGTGAACGTCTTTTACATCAAAACCAGCCAAGTACATTGCATTTGCCATTTCGCGCTCAGAATTACTTCCTTTTTCACGAATAATAGCTGCTTTTGGTTTTGGCTTCGAAGCATCGATTACTGGTTTTTTTCCTGTAAAATGTGCTGGGAATGTATAGTTTAAAACTTGGTTTTTGTAATTTTCGAAACGTGCTTGAGCTCTTCCGTTTTTAGATTGTTTTTGATCTAATAAATAAGAAGTCTCAAACCAAATGTCTCTGTATTTTGGAATGTTTAAAGACCAATCTCCAACTTCTAAAGTTTCTGTAGTTGTTACAGCTCCAATTTTGAAGTATTCGATATTGTTTGTGTTTAATTTAGCTTCAACAGCTGAATCAGATTTTGCTTGGAAAACAATTCCGATATTTTCTGCGAAAAGAATTTTTAAAAGATCTTTTTCAGCGAAAGCAGAGAAATCAATTTTAGCTCCTAAATTCACATCAGCAAAACACATTTCTAATAAAGTAGTGATTAATCCACCACTTCCGATATCGTGTCCTGCAAGGATTTGATTGTCTTCTATTAATTCCTGAATTGTATTAAATGCATTTTTAAAGAACGAAGCATTTTTTATAGTTGATGTTTCGTTTCCTATTGTGTTTCTGATTTGTGCAAATGAAGAACCTCCTAATTTGAACGCATCTTGTGATAAATTGATATAATAAATAGAATCACCATTTCTTTGTAAAACAGGCTCTACTACTTTTTTAATGTCAGTACAATTTCCACCTGCTGAAATAATAACCGTTCCCGGTGCAATTACTTCATCATTTGGGTATTTTTGTTTCATTGAAAGAGAATCTTTTCCTGTTGGAATATTGATTCCTAATTCGATAGCAAATTCAGAACAACCTTCTACAGCAGCATATAAACGAGCATCTTCACCTTCGTTTTTACAAGCCCACATCCAGTTTGCAGATAACGAAATTCCTTTCATTCCACCTTTGATTGGAGCCCAAACAATATTTGATAATGACTCTGCAATAGCATTACGACTTCCAGCAACGGGATCAATTAAAGCTGCAATAGGAGCATGCCCAATAGAAGTTGCAATTCCTTCTTTTCCTAAATAATCCAAAGCCATTACACCACAATTGTTTAAAGGCAATTGTAATGGTCCTGTATTTTGTTGTTTGGCAACTTTTCCACCTACACAACGGTCTACTTTGTTTGTTAACCAATCTTTAGATGCTACAGCTTCTAAACGTAAAACATTTTGCAAATAATTTTCGAAATCAGTTGCAGTATAAGCTACAGCAGCATAATTTCTATCGATAGTTTTATCGGTCATTACAGTTTTTGGAGAACTTCCGAAGAAGTCTTCAAGAGCATAATCCATTGGTTTTACTCCAGTCGATTTAGATTCAAAAGTAAAACGGTGATCAGCAGTAACATCCCCAACTTGATACATTGGAGAACGCTCTCTATCAGCGATTCTTTGTAGGATATCAATATCTTTTTGACCAATTACTAATCCCATTCTTTCTTGAGATTCGTTTCCGATTATTTCTTTAGCAGAAAGTGTTGGGTCACCAACAGGTAATTTGTCTAAGTCGATTAAACCTCCAGTTTCTTCTACTAATTCTGAAAGACAGTTTAAGTGTCCTCCAGCCCCGTGATCGTGAATAGATACAATTGGATTGTTATCGCTTTCTACCAAACCACGAATGGCATTGGCAGCACGTTTTTGCATTTCTGGGTTAGAACGTTGGATTGCATTTAATTCAATTCCTGAACCAAAAGCTCCTGTGTCTGCAGATGAAACTGCAGCTCCACCCATTCCAATTCTATAATTTTCTCCACCAAGAATAACGATTTTATCTCCTTCTTGTGGTTTCTTTTTTATGGCTTGGTCTAATTTTCCGTAACCGATTCCACCAGCTTGCATGATTACTTTATCGTAACCAATTTTGCGGTTATCCTCTTCATGTTCAAAAGTTAAAACGGAACCTGTAATTAATGGCTGACCAAATTTATTTCCAAAATCTGATGCTCCATTTGAAGCTTTTATCAAGATATCCATTGGAGTTTGGTACAACCATTTTCTTTCGTCAACAGCATTTTCCCATTCACGGTCTTTTGCTAAACGTGAGTAAGATGTCATATAAACAGCAGTTCCTGCTAGTGGCAATGAACCTTGTCCTCCTGCAAGACGGTCACGAATTTCTCCTCCCGATCCTGTTGCAGCACCGTTAAAAGGCTCCACAGTTGTAGGGAAATTATGTGTTTCGGCTTTTAATGAAATAACAGAATCAAATTCTTTTAGTTCATAAAAATCAGGTTTGTCGGCTGTTTTTGGAGCAAACTGTTGTACGCGTGGTCCTTTTACAAAAGCTACGTTATCTTTGTAAGCCGAAACGATATCGTTAGGGTTTTCCTGAGATGTTTTTTTGATTAATTTGAATAAAGACGTTTCTTTTTCTTCTCCATCAATTACAAAAGTTCCGTTGAAAATTTTGTGACGACAGTGCTCAGAATTCGCTTGTGAGAAAGCAAAAATTTCAGAGTCAGTTAATTTACGTCCTAGTTTAATCGCTAGATTGTCTAAATAATCTACTTCTTCTTGGCTTAAAGCTAACCCCTCGGTTTTGTTGTAAGCAGCAATATCATCGATATCCAAAATTGCTTCTGGTTGTACGTTGATAGTGAAGATTTCTTGATTCAATTCAGTATACTTTTGCGAAAGCATCGGGTCAAAATCTGAAAAATCAGAAGTTGCCGGATAAAATTCTTCAATTCTGATGATGCCAGAAATCCCCATATTCTGAGTAATCTCTACAGCATTGGTACTCCAAGGGGTAATCATAGTGGCACGAGGACCAACAAAAAAATCCGTTAGTACGGATTTTTCTATTTTATTGGAGTTGGCAAAAAGCCAGTTTAATTTTGAAATGTCTTGAGCCGAAATTTCGTTTTGCGTTTGTACTGCAAAAACAGTTTTGCTTTGGTTTTCAAAGAAATGAATCATTGTGTTGTGTAGTTTGTTGTATTTAGTTGCAAATTTAGTTAATTAAGATCAAAAAAAAAAGTAGCAATTTGCTACTTTTTAATTATTGATTGTCTAATTTTTAATTAGTTGATTATTATCTTTTTAATGAGAGTTTTTTCCTCTTTAATCACTTTTATTACGTATAATCCTTTTGGAAGATTACTTACAGCTATAGATTGTTGTGTTGTGCTTTGTTTTTCGAACACTTTTTGACCTGTTACCGAAATTATTTCAATTGAATATGGAGCGTTTGAATTGTCGAAACTGATAAAGAAATTACCATTTGAAGGGTTTGGATATAGTAAGATTTCATTTGAATCTGAAACGATCTTTTCTTTTGTAACCCCCAAAGTTTTATTTCCTAAATTATTGCAAGTATCAACGCTAAAGGAATCCCATTGAGAACTTAAGTTAAAGGTTGTGCTCGGAGAGGTGATAGTTGATTTTCTTCTTAAAGTTACATCGACAGCAAAGTTTGCAGATCCACCATTAAAAGTTCCGATAATATCGATAAGTACACCGTTTTTGAATAAACCTACAGGATCGTTTCCATTAAAGGTAAGTTCTGGGGCAGTTGTTGAAAGATTGGCTGAGCTTGTCGGGAAACAGCTTGATGCCATTAAATTATTTACAATGGTGAATTTGCTTCCAGTATTTAAGGTTCCGCTCAAAGTAAGTCCTGAGCTCCATGCACCAGTTCCGTTAGTTTGTCTTTTGATGCTGTAATTAGATAAATTTACAGGACTTCCAGTTGAGTTCAGGATTTCTAATGCTTTGTTGTTTCCAGAACCTTCTATGTATTCCGTAAATAATAAGTCAGTGTTAGTTCCAGGTCCAGGTCCGCCACTTGTATCTGTAACTACTGTGATAGTATTGCTTACTGCTGAAGTATTTCCTGCAGCATCTCTTGCAGTGACAGTAATATTGTAACTTGTTGCAGCTGTCAACCCTGTTATGGTAGCAGTTAATCCTGTTACGGTAGTTTTTAAAACACCATTTGTATAAACGTTATAACCTGTAACTCCTACATTGTCTGTAGATGCAGTCCAGCTTAAAGAAATAGTAGTGGCTGTTTTAGAAGTACTCGCTAAACTTGTTGGTATTGTTGGTGCTTGTGTGTCAGCAGATGGGTTCCAGATTTGATTTACATATTCTGGATGGTCGATATATGGATTTCGATTATTCTGACGTGCATAAATGGCGTTGTTTCTTGCAATTTCTCTTGGACTTACTGGGTCTTGTGCATTCCAAGCTAAAAGAATATTCAAGAAAGCAGCAGTAAATACTTTGTTTCCTGAACCATCAAACATAGGATAACTATAACCAGCAACGGTATTTTCATAACGTGTTGCAAAATAAAAATACATTCTAGCAATATCTCCTTTAAACTCATTGATAGGTTCAAAAACAGTTCCTGAATACCCAGATGTAGAATTGGCGCCTAGTTTTCCACCATTTTGAGAAATATATGTTGGTGTATTTACCACTCCATGGGGATAATTAGATCGTATTCCATTTACTTTTCCATCTGTAGGTGTGATGAAATGTGCATCCGATACCATCGGAGCTTTTTCGCTAAATACCGATTGTGGAATTATATGTTCGCGGTTATAACAATCTCCTTCTGATACGTAATTACCACATCTTTGTGTCGTTCCTATGCTATAGTTATACGGATCAGTTCCTGATGGATTTTCAGAATACATGTCTAAGACACTTCCGTCATTTTCGAAAAAATTATCAATATCAGATGTTTGATACGTGGTATATAAACCAGCGTATCCATTATCGGTATGTCCTTTAATGATATTGTATAATTGAGTTTTCAGGGTGTAACCTGTTCCAGTTGCCGTGTTGTAATATCCTGATGGAATTTGAGCAAAAGTTGCAATAGTAAAGAGCAATAGAAAAAGGGAAGAGTAGATTTTCTTCATAATTTAATTGGTTTAAGGTTAAAAAAGGGGCTTGTGAAACTATTTCAAAAAACTGATTTTGAATGGGTTAGTTTTACTTTAAAACAAATCTACATATTTTTAGGATGCCTTGCGTTAAGAGATGTTTAATTTATTGCAGCTTTTTTCTTATTCTAAATTATTGCCTTGTTTCTTTGTGTTTTTTGTAAGCTATATCTATGAGATATTAGTTTGTTGAGGCTTTGTGGCTTCGCGAGTTTTATTTAGGGAAAGGCATACTCTGGTAAGCTCCTAAATCGGGTGGAGAAGTTCTGGTGTTTCCTATAATATCCAACGGGATAATATAAGACTGATTTCCTTTTGCGAAAGCACTAGAATTTGCCTCGATATTAAATTTGTTTTGTGATACTTTGTAAAATTTTGGATCTTGATTTAGTATAATCCCATTATAATGCTGGGTATCTGTATTGAATTGATAATCGGGGTTTGTGCTTGTGCTACTATGCTTAATTAATGAGTTATTGAATTGGTACACAAAAGCGGAATTGCTTTTTTTGTCTAATGATAATTCGTTGGTATTTGAGCCGTAAATGATGCAATTATTGAAAGTAGCTTGTGTTAGATCTCTGGTTTCTGGACTCGCACCTGCAAGTGTGTTGCTAAGAGAAACTGTGCTTTGTTGAGAGCTTTGCCAATTGTTATTGAAAGTACAATGTGTAAATTCGTAATTACCACCATACAAACAAGCTAAACTTGACAATCCTGCACGATTTATTACAATGTTTTCGCCTTTTATTTTACCGTTTTGTGCTAAAATACCATGATTTACAGAATTGTAGATTTGTGTGTTTTTAATACGCACCGTAGTTTGGTCGCTATTTTCTATAAACAAACCAGTAGTTGCATTTTTAATAGTCAGATTAGTGATGGTGTTGTTTGTACTTCCATTAGCAAGCCAGATAGTTCCCCATTGTCCAGGGATATCTGAATATAAAGGCTCTAAACGATCCCCTTCAAAAATGACTTCTTTTTCTAATTTTTCTGTTGATGATATTGCTCCATTTACATTAATACTTGCTTTTTTGCTAACTAAAAGCCCTGAGTTGGAGTGAAAATGAACTCTTGAACCAGCATCAAACGTAACGGTTTTTCCTTCGGGAACAGCTGCGTAACCATATATGACGTATGGTTTTTGATTTGTAAATTGTAATTCGTTATCCTCTAAAAAAAAGCCTTCTACTTCTTTGCCATCTATTGGTAACGTTTCGGTGGTTCCATCGGCAAAATGTTTTGGATATAAAAAAGTTGCATCTTGGATGAGTGTTACTAATTCTACATTTTGAAGATTTGCACCACTATCAAATTGGATTTGATCGGTATATAAAAAATCAGTTGGATTTGCGTCTGTAATTGCTGCTGTTGTTTCTATGAAAACATACATGCTGTCTTTGGCTAACAATGTTACGTTGTTAAAGATTTTACCATCAGTTCCATGCATACCATCAACAGTCATTCTGTATTTTGAACTTAAGCCTTTGCCTAATTTGATTGTTGGAATCGTAATGTCTTTTTTGCTTTTGTTGTATACTTTTAGTTGGTAGGTGCTTGAACCAATATTGGTAAAAACAGTATCTAGATACACGGTGTCTTTTGAGAAAACTAAATCTCCAGTACTGGCAACGGTTTCAAAATCACTTCGACATGAACTTGTAGCTAAAAGTATTCCGATAGTAAATAGTAAAAAAAAAGTACGCATTTGAATAGAATTTATGTAAAAATAGCAAAAAAGTAATTCGATTAACGTATCATTTTTAATTTAGAATTGTATTTCCTGTTTTGTGACTTATCTTTTATTTAATTTTACATTTTAAAGCCAAACAAATGAATTTTAGTAAAGAACAAATATTAGAGCATTGCAATCAGTTTTCTAAAAACACCTTGATGCAAACGCTTAAAATTGAATATATAGATGCTGGAGAAGATTTTTTAGTAGCCAAAATGCCTGTAAATCCAGCTGTTCATCAGCCAATGGGATTATTACACGGTGGAGCATCAGTAGCACTTGCAGAAAGTGTAGGAAGTGCAGCATCCTTTTTTTATATAAATCCTGAATTACAAGAAGTACGCGGAATCGAAATTTCGGCAAATCATTTAAAAAGTATTCGTGAAGGTTTTGTTTATGGAACTGCGCGAATTATCCATAAAGGAAGAAGCTTGCACCTTTGGGAGATAAAAATTACTGATGAAGAAGGTAATTTGGTTTCATTGTGTAAACTGACGAATATGGTTTTAGATAGACAAAAAAAGTAGTCCAGACATGAATCATTTTTTTTCTAAAATTAAAAAACACAAAGAGCAGGATATGCCTTTTGTGCTTTATAAGAAACCTAAGTCGGATGAAATTATTGCTTTGTTGCAACAAAATAAAACGTTGCATAAAGTTGTCGATTATAAAGAAAAAGGTTTTGTATTTGCTTCTTTTGATAAAAAACAAATTGTTCTTATTCCTGAAAATGAATCTGAAATTTGTACTAGCAAGTTAGAAGCAAAGTCTGTAAGTTTAGTTGATGTCGTTAATTTGAACTTTGATACTGAGGCTAAAAAACAATTTGAAGCATTAGTTGAGAATGGTGTTAATGCTATTAAGAATGAGGAATTCAAAAAAGTAGTTTTATCACGTAGTGAAATTGTTTCTTTGAGTGATTTTGATTTTATCGAAACTTTTCAAAATCTAGCCAATTTATACCCAACAACATTGGCTTATTGTTTCTTTCATCCTGAAGTTGGTTTTTGGATGGGAGCAACACCTGAGCAATTGCTTAAAGCAAATGGGAATGTTTTTGAAACCACTGCCTTAGCAGGAACTCAAAAAGCTACTTTGGCAACAGAAGTAGTTTGGCACCAAAAAGAAAAAGACGAACAGCAATATGTTACTGATTTTATTGTAAAAAGATTAGAGGATGTCGCTTCTTCGGTTGAGGTTACTGAGCCTTATAGTGCTAATGCGGGAAGTATTTGGCATATTAAAACTGATATTTCGGGAGCTTTAAAAACAGATTCTAGTTTAGAAGAAGTAATTGATTTATTGCATCCAACTCCTGCTGTTTGTGGTTATCCTAAAAAGAAATCACGAACTTTTATTTTGGAAAATGAAAATTATAATCGGACTTTTTATACTGGTTTTCTAGGTGAATTAAATAGTAGCTTTACTTCTGACTCGATAAGCTCTGATTTATTTGTAAATTTACGAAGCATGCAAATACGCAATTCTGAAGCAGTTTTATATATGGGGTGCGGAATTACAAAAGAGAGTATTCCTGAAAACGAGTGGGAGGAAAGCGTGAATAAGTCGATGACGATGAAAAGAGTTTTGAATATAAAATAAGTAATTAGTTTTTACTGACAGTTTTCAGTTGTAGCAGCAACTTGAAACCCGAAACAATAAAAACTTGAAATAATTAGAAGAATGAAATTAGATATATTAGCTTTTGGAGCACATCCAGATGATGTAGAGTTAGGTTGTGCTGGAACAATTTTAAAAGAGATTTCTCTAGGGAAAAAAGTAGGGATTGTAGATTTAACTCGTGGTGAATTAGGAACACGTGGATCTGCTGAACTTAGAGATTTAGAAGCTGCAGCTGCAGCAAACATATTGGGCGTTTCTGTGCGAGAGAATTTAGCAATGCGTGATGGTTTTTTTGTTAATGACGAAAAGCATCAATTAGAAGTAATAAAAATGATCCGTAAGTATAAACCTGAGATTGTATTGTGTAATGCAATCGATGACCGTCATATTGATCATGGAAAAGGAAGTAAATTAGTTTCTGATGCTTGTTTCTTATCTGGTTTAATGAAAATAGGAACTACTCTTGATGGAGAGAAGCAAACAGCATGGCGTCCTAAAGTAGTTTATCATTATATCCAATGGAAAAATATAGAGCCAGACTTCGTTGTAGACATCACAGGATTCACTGAAAAGAAGATTGAATCTATTTTGGCGTATGGTTCGCAGTTTTATGATGCAAATTCTAAGGAGCCTGCTACTCCAATAACGAGTAAAAACTTCCTTGAAAGCCTAAATTATCGTGCACAAGATCTAGGTAGGTTAGTTGGGGTAGATTTTGCTGAAGGATTTACTGTTGAGAGGTGTTTGGCAGTCAATAGTTTAGAAAATTTATTGTAAATTTTTTTATTTTTTGCTTGCACAACTAAACTTTAGTTGTATCTTTGCCACCGCTAAGCAAATGGTGGTTGTAGCTCAGCTGGTTAGAGCATCGGTTTGTGGTACCGAGGGTCGCCGGTTCGAACCCGGTCATCCACCCAAAAGCAAAAGCCTCGAATTTATTCGAGGCTTTTTTTGTGCGTTTATATTTCTTGAAAAATGCTACTTAAAAAGAAGTGTGAGGTAAAAGAAAAAAACCACTTTTTAAAAATAGTATCATCATGAATTAGCTAGGCAATATAGGCAGCATTATATAAAATACAAATTATATAATGAGCTCTAAAAAAAGAAAGCAGCTATTGTAGAATAGCTGCTTTAAATTGTTTCTTTCTTTGGAGAAAAGAGGCATTGTTATCTAATCTCTGCAAAAGTATCTCCTTGTTTGATATCTCCTGTACTAAATCCTTTTTTGAACCAATATATTCGTTGTTCTGAAGTACCATGTGTAAATGAGTCTGGAACTACTCGTCCTTGCATCTTGCTTTGTATTGCGTCATCACCAACAGCATTTGCAGCACTCAATGCTTCTTCAATATCACCTGAATCTAAGTTTTTCTCATTGTAATGTGCCCAAACTCCTGCGTAAAAGTCGGCTTGAAGTTCTAATGCAACAGATAGTTTATTGGCTTGAGCTTCGCTTTTTCCTTCTTGTGCTTTGCGCATTTTAGCCGATGTTCCTAATAATGTTTGTATGTGGTGGCCAATTTCATGCGCTATAACGTACGAAATTGCAAAATCCCCACCCTCGGCACCGAATCTAGATTTTAGTTCCTCAAAGAAGGCTAAATCCATATATACTTTTTGGTCTCCCGGACAATAAAAAGGACCTGATGCTGCTGTAGCACCTCCACAAGCAGTTTCTACAGAACCTCTAAAAAGTACTAGTTTTGGGTTTTTATAGGTCATTCCGTTTTCGGCAAATATTTTACCCCATATGTCTTCATTGTCGGCCAAATTCACTCTAACAAAGTTGCCCATTTCTTCATCTTCTTTGCTTAATGGTGCTGCAGCTTCGGTTTGGCTCGGCTGAGAGCCTTGCATTTGTTCTAAGACGGGAGTTATAAATTGCGCATTTTCACCACCAAAAACATTCACTAGTAAAATTATAATACCAATGATTCCACCTCCTACAAGAGTTTTTCCACCTGATGACATTCCTCTTCTGTCTTCAACATTATCACTTTGTCTTCTGCCTTGCCATTTCATAATTATATGGTTTTAATGTTTTAGTTCAAGTTTTACTATACACGAATTTATATATATTTTTCGAAATAATGGTTTCAATCTTCTATTTCTTTAACATTTAGATAATAGATTTGATTATGGCTTTTTCGATGCTTCCTTTAATGATTGGTTTTGATATATAACCTGTCATTCCTGCATTGATACAATTTTGCTTTTCATCTTTTTCTGCCCCAGCAGTTACAGCAATTATAGGTATTTTTTTTCCTGATTTTAATTTACGTATCGCTACGGTAGCTTCATATCCGTTCATAACAGGCATTTGTATGTCCATGAATATGATATCTGGATCTACCGTTTTGTACAGTTCAACAGCTTCTTTACCGTTCTCAGCATCGTATATGATAGCATTTATAAACAGGTTTTTTATAGTAGCTCTTAGTAATAATCTGTTGACGTTATTGTCTTCTACGATCAGGAATTTTATTTCTTTGGCAAGTTGCTCTTCTGTTAAAACATAGTTTGTATTGTTGCTGTCTTCAATTGTGTTTTCAAAAAATACAGGATCATGTATGTCGCAGCTTTGTATGTCGAGGTCGAAATAAAAGGTACTTCCTACGTTTACTTTACTTTCTAATTTTAAATGGCTGTCCATTAAGCTGAGTAGCTTGTTCGAAATAGTTAGTCCAAGTCCTGTACCTCCAAATTTTCTAGTGGTAGAACTGTCTTCTTGTGAAAAAGCTTGAAAAATACGTTTCTTGTTTTCTTCGAGTATTCCGATGCCAGTATCAGAAACAGAGAACCGTATTGTGTAGGTATCGTTTATTCTGTCTAGTATCGTTACATTGAGTTTTATAGTACCTTTTTCGGTAAACTTAACTGCATTTGCGAGTAAATTAATTAGAATCTGTTTTATTCGAACTACATCTATCCAGAAGCAACTTGGTATGTCTTCATTGATGTTAAGTTCTAATGTGAGATTTTTAAGGTTGGATTCGTATAATATTAAATCGACCACTTGGTTGAGTATTTCTCTAATATTATATTGATCGATATTTAGCTCTAGTTTTCCAGCTTCTATTTTAGAGAAATCAAGAATGTCATTTATAATATTTAGTAATGATTGTGCTGACTGATTAACAGTAATCATATATTTTTGTTGAATCTCCTCAAGATTTGTTTTCATCAACAAATTGGTAAAACCAATAATACCGTTTAGAGGAGTCCGTATTTCATGAGACATATTAGCTAAGAAATCAGATTTTGATTTATTTGCTGCCTCAGCCAATTGTTTCGCTTTTATAGCGTCTTCAGTTTCTTTTTTGCTTGTAATGTCAAAATAAATTCCACCAACAAAATCAATAGTATTTCCCTTTTTGATTACATCACCAAATTCTTCTACCCAAATATATTCACCAGATTTTCTTTTTATTCTGTAAACATAGTGTATTGGTATCCCTCTTTTTAAATCGGAAACCTGACTTTTAATGATGTTTTCTTTATCATCTGGATGTATTAATGAAAGGAAAGATAATTTGTTTTCTAGAAACTCAGATTTTGGGTATCCAGTTAAATTTTCTATCTCGTCGTTTAGGAATACTTTGGTTGATAGCTCATCAAATTTTGATAAATAAACCGTACCAGGAATGTTATTGGCTATTAGTTTAAATTTTTCTTCACTTTCGTGAATTCTAGTTTCGTTTCTATTTCTTTCTAAGGTTGAAGAAATGTTATTTGCAAGAGACTGGAGGATATAAATTTCATCTTCGGTCCATTTTTTCTCATTAGTACAATCATCAAATCCTATAAATCCTGTGAATTCATCATTTATATATAGTGGAAGAATCAAAATAGACTTGATCTCATTAGCGATCAATAATTCCTTAAAAAAAGAATCTTTAAGTTTAGAAGTTAGTGTATTTAATATTTTTTTGTTTTGTGCTTGAGCAAATATTTCATGTAAGTTTTCGGTGCTAAAACCTCTTAGTTTTGTGATTTGCTTTATAATTCCTTTTCTTGCCCATTTGTATTTTTGACTTACAAGATTTGTATTGGTATCTCTTTCATAATAAAACATATGATCTACTTTTGTAGCTTTTCCTATTATGTCAAAGGTTTCTTCAAACATTTTAGAGGTGCTTTTACTCAGTAAAAACTTTTCGGTGCATAATGCCAGTGCAGATAATAACTGACTCTTGAATTCTAGTTTTTTCTCTGCTATTAATCTCATTTGGGAGGAAACGGCCAGAGAAATAATATCTGAAATTGTTCGACCAAAACTAATGTCTTCATTATCCCAAATTCTTTTGTTCGGAGTAGATTCAAAACAAAGAATACCTGTTAGTTGTCCATTTGTAAAAATAGGGACATCCAGCATTGACTTAATATTATTCTTTAAGAAAGTATCTTTTGTAAATTCAGATATTTCTAATTGATTGAATACGTCTGGAGCATTAATTATAGCTTTACTTTTTATAGAATTAAAATAGATCGGATAGGCTTCTTTTTTTAGGACTCTTTTTTTGTCAAGTTTATGGTTATCTGTGCCGTATAGGTTTGTACAGGTAATTGCGTCTTCTGTATATTTCCAATAACTAACTCGGTTGGCTTTTGAAGCTATTGCAGCTTCTTTGATGATTAGTTCAACAACACTGTCGATGTCATTATAATTACTAAAATTGGTAGTCGACAATTTTTTGGATACCGTATTGTAATCTTCGATTTTTTCTTGCCTGATTTTGTTTTCAATTTCAATATTTTTCAGTTTAGTGATATCTCTTGCGATACCAGCATAACCTATTATTTCTCCTAAATCATTCTTGCGGATAATAACTTTAAGAGAAACCCATAACTCTTCCCTATTTTTTGTTAGTAAAGGAATTTCTATAGCGGGAAAATCACTTTCTTTTTTCTTGAGATTGTCTTCTAGATTTTCATAAAAGCTCATCGTATTAGTGATGTAGTCTAGTCGAATGAATTCTAAATAATTATGAGAAATAATTTCTGATTCAGAATATCCTAACGTTGAAATTGCAAATTCATTGATAAAAGTAAAATTACCATCATCGTCGGTTTCAAAAATTAAATCGGTGGCTGATTGAATTAGATTTTTATACAAATCTTTGGTGTTGATTTGTTCTGTAATATCTTGTCCAATTCCAATTATTAAGTCCTCAGAAAATTTTTTGTCTTTCCATTGAATGTGTTTGTATTCTCCGTTTTTACATTTTAATTTCCGAATGTAGAGTTTGTCGTCAGTATAATTTAAATGGTATTCCTCAGGAATAAACTCAGGATCCTCAGTAAGGTTCCAAAATCCCATTCCCATGACTTCTTCTGGGGTATATCCAAGAATATTAGTTATGGTTTCACTGCAAAATAAAATTTCTCCTTTACGATTGCTTGCAATAGTAAGCGAATTTCCCTTATGTACAACTGCATTAGAAAAACGAAATTTATCGTTTTCGTTTAATAAGACTGCATATTTTACATAATTAACGACAAATATGATAAGAGAAAAGTTGATTAAAATGATGGATGTTTTTAAAGTAACTAGCTGTGATATTGTTACATCAATTAAAAACAAGAACAATAAAGCCGAAAAAAGCCAATATAATTTTATGGGTTTTAAAACGCTATATGAAAAGTAAAAAGATACAATAAAGCTAATTATGGGGATGGTATCATTGGGGTAAATTATAACATTGCGTACTATATGACTAAATAAGAGTAAAAATAATGTGATAAAGATATATTGCACATTTTTACGTAAGTAGTCAACTTTTGTAGTTATAAAATAGAACAATAAAAGAGATAGTCCAATTGAGGTATTTATGATAAGCAAGCTCTCAGGTCTTACTTTAAATATCTCATTAATGATTTCTATTAATATAACGGTGATTCCTAAAAATAAGAAATAGAGTAGGTACTCTTTGTCAGTAGTATTGTTCTCTTTTTCCTTTTCAATAAAATTGCCTAACTGCTTTTTTATATTGAAGAAATGGTAGATTAAGAAAACAATAAACCCAAATAGGGCTAGCCCTAGAGCAGGAAATTTAGGACTGTTATAGAATATGAATATTTTATTACTTACTATCTCGTTAAATAACAATAATTTTATGGCCAAACCCAACGGGCTTGGCCATGAAGATATCATTGCTATAAAACTATAGTATAAAACCATAGATTTTGGAGATATTTAGGTTTAATTAAATATATTTTTGGAAATATTATATTAATTCTATCTTTTATAGAAAGGTCTTTGGCCCTGAATTAGATTCTTCAATTTCTTCTAATGCATCTGTACCAATAATTGATGAATAGATTGCATAAGTCATAGAGTAAATAAAAGGAATAGTAAAAATTACTCCAATACAACATCCAATAAATCCAACCATAGCTCCTAATGCAGAAACAATTAATAATCCAGTAAGCATTAATGGTTGTTTTGAGACAATCATAAGGCTGGTTTTAATTGCATCTACGGCATTGAAATTACCAAAAATAATTAATGGTATTGTTAGATAAGTAAAAAGCGAAATTAACAATGAAATTACTGTTCCTAAAAATGATAAGTTCAAGTTTTGTGTTATCACCGATACAGGAATATTTACAATTGATATAAGTAATGTAGCTACACTAATATTTGTTAGGTATGGTAATCTGTAGTAATAAAAGATTGTAGATACTTTAAACTCTTCGCCCTTATCTGCGCAATTTGCCATCTTTAAAAAACCAGCAGTAAATGGGGCAATAATTAGTGCTAATAAAAGGATACTTGCCATATAAATTACAAGTGGTTGTCCAGATAATTTTATGTTTTGTACATTTTCTAAAGATTCTCTTGTGAAATTTTCGATTCCAAAAATTGAGATTACAAGACCAGATCCAAAAACACCAAGTAAAAAGTAAAAGATAATTATAAACGATCCTGCATAAAGAGCTATTTTCTTATAATTTTCGAATGCATGATTAAACACATTTGAAAAATCTAATTCATAACCAATTTTTTTGATTTCTTCAATTCGTTGTTGCGTAAGATTCATAATTTTTTAGAGTAGTTATTCGATTATATTTAGTTTTTTTAGATCATTTATTTGAAAATATCAGTAGTAAATATAATATATTTTTTAACTTGACCAAGCTAAAAAAAAAATTTTGGCGTAGGATTTAGCGCAATTATTTGATTTACTATGAACGTCTAATTTGGCTAATAATAGTTAGAATTGGATGTGTTTACATCCAGTCTAATAATTTTTTTATGGTAGCTAATTTATCTTTATATGGTGCGTATCGCATTGGTAAATCTAGCCAGTTGGCTTTTTTGACAATGCCTTTATGATGAGAAAAAGTATCAAAACTTAATTTTCCATGATAAGCTCCAATACCGCTATGGCCAACACCTCCAAAAGGAAGTCTTTTATTTGAAAAATGTACAATTGTGTCGTTAATACATCCTCCACCAAATGAGTAACGTGCAATTATCTTTTTAGTGAAATTTTTATTATCACTAAATACATATAGTGCAAGCGGTTTTTCGTATTGATCGATGACGTTTTTTATGTCAGCTTCTGTTTTGTAGGAGAGGATAGGCAATATCGGTCCAAAAATTTCTTCTTGCATGATATTACTTTCTATGGTCGGTTCATCAATAAGGGTTGGAGCGATGTAAAGGTTTTTTGCCTCAGTTTGTCCTCCAAAAATCACTTTAGCAGGCTCAATCATGCTGTCCAGTCTTACCCAGTTTTTGGTATTGACTATCCTTGCAAAATCAGGGGACTCTTGTGGATTTTGACCATAAGCTTTATTAATTTCATCTTTTAGATATCCTATAAAATGAGCTTTCATGTCTTTATGAATCAAGATATAATCGGGAGCAATGCATGTTTGCCCAGCATTTATAAATTTACCCCATACAATCCTTTTTGCTGCTAATTTTAAATCAGCAGTTTCATCAATAATACATGGATTTTTTCCTCCAAGCTCTAGCGTAACAGGAGTCAGATTCTCGGCTGCAGCTTTTGCAACAATTTTCCCAACAGCTACACTTCCAGTAAAGAATATGTAATCCCAACGTTTTTCTAAAAGTTTTTGTGAAACATCGGCAGCGCCTTGTATTACTTCGACATGATTGATGTGGAAGGTTTTCTGGATAATTTCGTTTATTATCTCTGCAGTTTTAGGAGTCAGTTCAGATGGTTTTAAAACAACCTTATTTCCTGCAGCTACAGCTGAAATTAAAGGACATAATGCCAATTGAAAAGGATAGTTCCAAGGAGCAAGGATTAATACTTTTCCGTAAGGTTCTTTGTAGATATAATCAGAAGAAGGGAAGTTAAGTATTGATGGGAATATACGCTGAGGTTTTGCCCAACTGTGAATATTCTTTATGGTGTCTTTTAGTTCAGAAATGACATAATTAGTTTCGGTTAGAACAGCTTCAAAAGCAGGTTTCTTGAAATCATCATACAGGGCTTTAATAATTAAATCTTCGCTTTTTTGTATGTTGAACAATAGTTTTTTAAGCGTCTCTTTTCTGTAACCGATGTCATTTTTATAGTCCATTTTTAAATCAGCTTAGTTTAGCACTATGCAAGTTAATTTTAAAATATCAAATAAAATAGTTTTTCTCTAAAAATCATAGTGCATTCCATATGACTTCATCTGGAGTAGGAGCGATAATAGTAAGTGATTCTTTGGTTACTGGATGTATAAAAGTGAGTTTTCGAGCATGCAGGTGAATTCCTCCATCGGGATTACTTCTGTCGAAGCCATATTTTAAATCTCCTTTTATAGGCGAACCAATTGCCGAAAGTTGGGCTCTAATCTGATGATGTCTGCCTGTATGTAAATTGATTTCTAATGCTACATAATTTTGTAGTTCTTTAAAAACGGTATAATCTAAACTAGCTAATTTGCTGTCAGGAACTTCTTTTAAATGTGCTTTTGAAGTATTGTTTTTCTCATTTCTTTTTAAAAAATGAACCAATTTGGCTGTCGTTTCTTTAGGCTTATTTTTGACAACTGCCCAGTACGTTTTTTGAGTTTCGCGATTACTAAACAATTCGTTCATACGCGTTAATGCTTTGCTCGTTCTAGCAAAAACAACTATTCCAGTTGTAGGACGATCCAAACGATGAATAACTCCCAAAAACACATCACCAGGTTTGTTGTATTTATCTTTTATATATTCTTTTACAATATCAGAAAGAGGTTTGTCGCCTGTTTTATCACCTTGTACAATATCGCCTACACGCTTATTAACCACAATAATATGGTTGTCTTCATGCAAAATTTGCAAGTTATTTTTGTTAGATAGTATCTTCATTTTAGACTTACTTAGACTGGCTTAGAATTTTAGACTTTTTAGATTAAAGTGGTTCTAAATCTAGATGTCATTTTAATAATTTCTTCCAGTAATTTTGTTAGTTCAATTGTTTTTTCTTCATTGATGAATCCTAAATCTGAAGAAATTAGAAGTTGTGTTTCGACTTCATAGGCAGAACCAATGGCAATTTCTAAGAACCTAGCAAAATCTTTATTTGAATTTCTAGAAGATCCTTCGGCTATGTTAGAAGGAATTGAGACAGCTGCTCTTCTTAATTGATTTGTTATTCCGAATTTTTCTTCATTAGGAAAAGTAGATGTTGCTTCATAAATTTTAGAGCAAAATAATCTACTTTTTTTCCATATTCCTAATTCTTTAAATTGATGCATTTTTAGACTAGCTTAGATTTTTTGTAACGATTTAGACTTCTTAGATTTTCTATTATTTTTGTAATTTATCTTTAAATTTTATGATTAATTAAGCAATATAAAATTTTAATAAATTTAAACATTCGCAATCTAAGAAGTCTAAGTTAGTCTAAATATCTAAGCTAGTCTAAAAATCCAACAATCTAGTACTGCTCACTAGAATTAGGGAAATCTCCAGATTTTACATCGTCTACGTACTGGCTAATTGCAGTTGTCATTCCTTCGTATAAGTTCATGTATCGTCTTAAAAAACGTGGACTAAACTCATTGTTCATTCCTAGCATATCATGAATTACTAAAACCTGACCGTCTACTTGACCACCAGCTCCAATTCCGATTACTGGGATTGAGATACTTTCAGCTACTTTTTGAGCTAAATGTGCAGGGATTTTTTCTAGAACCAAAGCAAAACAACCAATTTTCTCTAGCATTTTGGCATCAGCAATTAGTTTTTCTGCTTCATCTTCTTCTTTAGCACGAACAGTATAGGTTCCGAATTTGTATATTGATTGTGGTGTTAAACCTAAATGTCCCATAACAGGAATTCCAGCGTTTAATATCTTTTTTATAGATTCTTTAATTTCTTTTCCACCTTCTAGTTTTACTGCGTGACCACCGCTTTCTTTCATAATTCTGATAGCAGAACGTAAAGCTTCTTTTGGATCCGATTGGTAACTTCCAAAAGGTAAATCAACAACAACCAATGCTCTTTCGATAGCTCTTACTACAGATGAGGCATGGTAAATCATTTGGTCTAAGGTAATTGGTAATGTAGTTTCATGTCCTGCCATCACATTTGATGCAGAGTCTCCTACAAGAATTACATCAATTCCAGCAGTGTCAACAATTTTGGCCATGGTATAATCGTAAGCCGTAAGCATTGAAATTTTTTGCCCATTGGCTTTCATTTCAATTAATGATTTAGTTGTAATTCTTTTATAATCTTTTTTTGCTACAGACATTGTAATCTATGATTTAGGTCCGATATTATCGGGATTGATTTATATTTTGAACCCGTAAAGGTAACAAATAGAATTTTTTTAAATCCAATTTTAATTGGGAATATAAAAATGGGAAGTAATAGTTTTGAAGAATTACTATTAATGGAAAGTATTTAGAAGTATTTTATTAACAAATAACTAAAATAACTAATTTTGAAAAATAAATTCACAAAATTCTATTTTGAAAAAGACTCTTATTATTGACGACGAAGAAAAATTACGCAATCTTCTCGCTAGAATTATACGTTCGGAAGGTTTCGAAGTTTTTGAAGCACCAGATTTAAAATCTGGTTACAAGAAATTGGAACAGAATGATATTGATGTTGTGCTTTGTGATGTTAAGCTTCCTGATGGAAATGGAGTTGATTTTCTTCAAAAAATTAAAACAGCATTTCCTCTTACAGAAGTTATTTTGTTAACTGCTTATGGTAAAATTTCTGATGGTGTTCAAGCCATGAAGAATGGTGCCTTCGATTATATTGTGAAAGGGGATGATAATGATAAAATTATTCCGCTTCTATATAAAGCTTTAGAAAAAGTACAATTACAAAAGAAAGTTAAACAATTAGAAAAACGTATCTCTGATAAATATTCATTTGATAATATTATAGGAAAATCAAAAGGACTGGAGCAAGTGATTGATTTGGCTCGAAGAGTTTCTAAAACAGATTCGACAGTACTTTTAACTGGAGAGACTGGAACTGGTAAAGAAGTTTTTGCTCAGTCTATTCATGAAAATAGTAATAGAGTTGGAAAATCATTCGTGGCACTAAATTGCAGTACTTTCAGTAAAGAAATCCTCGAAAGTGAATTGTTTGGACATAAGCAAGGTGCTTTTACAGGGGCAATTAAGGATAAAAAAGGTTTTATAGAGGAAGCCAATGGAGGTACTCTATTTCTTGATGAAATAGGTGAAATGCCATTAGAATTGCAAGCTAAATTATTGCGCGTTTTGGAAAGCAACGAATACATACAGTTAGGGGACACCACACCTCGTAAATCTAATTTTAGATTAATTGCAGCAACCAATAAAGATTTAAAAACAGAAAGTGAAGAACATCGCTTTCGTTCAGATTTATATTTTAGGTTGAATATTTTTGAAATTAAAATTCCATCTTTACGAGAAAGAGCAAAAGATATCGAACCATTGACTCATTATTATGTAAAGCAATTCTCTGATAAAACCAATAAGAAAGCATTGTCTATTGATGAAGGATTTATGCAAAAAATGGAATCATACCAATGGCCAGGAAATGTTCGTGAGTTGAAAAACGTCATAGAGCGATCTGTTATTTTGGTAAATGGTGATGTTTTAACCTCAGATGTTTTGCCTTATGAAATGCAACATCAAATAGATAAAACAAATAAAATAGTTTCTGCATTCTCTATGCAGAGCGTAGAAAAACTTCATATTCAGAAAGTATTCAATTATACTAAAGGCAATAAAGCTGAAACGGCACGCTTACTTGAAATAGGTGTCGCCACTCTTTATCGAAAATTAGACGAATATAATATTCATTAATAGAACATACTATTTTGAGAAAAGCCTATCATTTTGATAGGCTTTTTTTATGGCCTATTTCAAAGGAAATCAGATAAGGTCTTAGTTTGTAGTGTTTTGTGGTTTTTATTTTTTTTTGGAATGTATTTTGGCATAAGGGAAGAGAACATAAAAATCATTCTTATGAAAAATCAAGTCACCACGATTTATAAACAAGCAGAACGTTTTGCAGAAATCACTAAGACAGCAATCATTACTGGAAATATTCTTAGAGCAAAAAAATGTCTCGCACTTGCAGAGCGACTATATATTACGGGAAGCTACGAAACTAAAAGCGCTATTTCGAATGTGTATGTTTTCTCCGTTTCTTCTTTTATGGAGTTGCGTCATTGTACTATTTCAGATCTGTTTCCAAAATTGTTGAAAGCAGAATACATAAAGCAAATTAACTCTTCGGGGGTATAACTCTTGAAATGTGTTTTTTAGTAAAAAGGTTTTACTGATTCACATTTCACACATCACAAAGAACATTTCACCATTTTAATCTATAACCTATGTTAATCACTATTCTTTTACTCGCATTGGCTGTTTTGCTGTTTGCGATTTGTTTTAAATCTGTCGAATTTTTTGAAAAAATTTAAATCATGACTGCACTATTTATCATTGCTCTTGCCGTTTTTGGCTATTTGATTTATGTATTAATCAAACCCGAAAAATTTTAACAGCGTAAAATGTGGATTGTAAAATGTAAAATGTCAAGAAAATAATTTTGCCACAATCATTTAACTTTTCACAGATTACTTCTTACTCATAAAAAAATTAAACTATGAACACAGAATTATTTGGCGTCATCAGTATTTTTATTCTTACGATAGTTTTAGCCATTCCTTTGGGGAAATATATTGCTAAAGTTTATTTGGGGGATAAAACACTACTTGATCCGATTTTCAATCCAATTGAAAAATTTATTTTTAAAATCAGTGGTATAAATTCTACTGAAGAAATGAACTGGAAACAACACTTAAAAGCTCTTTTAAGTATAAATATGGTTTGGTTTTTTCTTTGCTTTTTTATTCTATTATTTCAAGGGTCGCTATTTTTAAACCCTGACAACAACCCATCGATGAGCCCAGATTTAGCATTTAATACTGCTATTTCGTTTTTAGTTAACTGTAATTTACAGCATTATTCGGGAGAAAGTGGGGTCTCTTATTTATCTCAAATGTTCTTAATGTTTTTGCAATTTGTTTCAGCAGGTGTTGGAATGGCTGCGGCAGCTATGGTTTTTACTGCCATGAAAGATAGAACTACTGATAAATTAGGGAACTTTTATAATTATTTTATAAAAAGCTGTACTCGTATTTTATTACCACTTTCGGCTATTGTAGCAACTGCTTTGGTATTTAGCGGTTCACCAATGACTTTTGAGGGTAAAGATGCAATTACGACTTTACAAGGAGATACTGTAGAAGTTTCTCGTGGACCTGCAGCATCATTTATTGCCATAAAACACATCGGTACAAATGGAGGAGGATTTTTCGGGTCCAATTCAGCGCATCCTTTAGAAAATCCTAGTTATTTTTCGAATGCGGTCGAATTGTGGGCGCAATTAATTATCCCATTCGGAATGATTTTCGCCTTGGGCTTTTATTTAAAGAAAAGAAAGTTTTCATATATGATTTTTGGCGTTATGACGCTAGGATTTTTACTGCTAGTTATTCCAACAGTTATTAGTGAAATTAATGGAAACCCGGCTATCGAAAGAATGGGGATTGCCCAAGCAACAGGGGCTATGGAAGGTAAGGAAGTTCGTTTTGGACCCGCTATTTCAGGTTTTTGGAGCATTGCTACAACAGTAATCTCTACGGGTTCTGTTAACAGTATGCATGATAGTTCTATGCCTATGTCTGGTGCTATGGAATTGCTTGCCATGATGGTCAATGCATTTTATGGTGGTTGCGGAGTTGGTATTCTAAACTTTTATGTTTTCATTATTCTAGCTGTATTTATTTCTGGATTAATGGTTGGTAGAACTCCTGAGTTTCTAGGAAAGAAAATTGAAGCTCGAGAAGTTAAAATAGCTGCTTTTATAGCTATTCTTCATCCTTTGTTAATATTATCAGGAACGGCTTTGGCTTCTTATTTTGCAGCAAATGATACTGCTATGGGGTTTTGGTTTAGCGGAAATGCAACTGGTTGGCTAAACAATCCTGGAAATCATGGATTCTCTGAAATGTTATATGAGTATACTTCTAGTGCTGCCAATAACGGTTCTGGTTTTGAAGGGCTAGGAGATAACAATCCGTTTTGGAATATTACTACAGGAATCGTATTACTATTGAGTCGTTTTATTCCTATAATTGGACCATTGGCTATTGCTGGTTTACTTGCTAATAAAAAGTATATACCTGAAAGTGCTGGAACTTTAAAAACAGATACTTCTATTTTTGGAGTAATGGTTTTTGCTGTAATCGCAATTATTGCAGCCTTATCATTCTTTCCAGCGTTGGCTTTAGGTCCTTTGGCAGAATATTTTACACTAAAATAATAATTCATTTTTAAATGATTGACAATAATTTAAAAAGACAAAGTAGCATAGGAAAAAATAGATAAAAAAGAAATTGCAATCAGATTCTATGTTTTTATGTATTAAAAGGAACTGTCAACTAAATAAAATAATATAAAAAATGACTAACAATAAATCCAATTCATTGTTTGAAAGTAAGCAAGTAAAAGATGCCTTAGTGCAATCTTTTGTGAAGCTTAATCCCAAATTGATGATTAAAAATCCGGTAATGTTTACCGTAGAAATAGGAACTGCCATTATGTTTGCTGTTTGTGTTTCCATCTTATTTGGAGCACAAGACCAAGGTAGTTTTGCTTATAATTTAATTGTGTTTTTAATTTTACTAGTAACACTTTTGTTTGCCAATTTTGCTGAAGCAATTGCAGAAGCTAGGGGGAAAGCACAAGCGGATAGTTTAAGAAAAACACGTGAAGAGACACCAGCAAGACAAATCTTAGCAAATGGGGAGATTAAAAACATTAGCTCTTCGGAATTAAAGAAAGGAGATGTTTTTGTTTGTGAGGCAGGAGATTTAATTGCAACTGATGGTGAAATCATCGAAGGTTTGGCTACTATTGACGAAAGTGCGATTACTGGAGAAAGTGCTCCTGTAATTCGTGAAGCTGGTGGAGATAAATCATCAGTAACTGGAGGTACAAAAGTATTGTCAGATAAAATTAAAGTAATTGTAACATCTGAGCCTGGAGAAAGCTTTCTTGATAAAATGATTGCTTTGGTAGAAGGGGCAAGTCGTCAGAAAACACCAAATGAAATTGCATTAACTATTTTGTTAGCAGCATTTACACTGATCTTCGTAATCGTTTGTGTTACTTTAAAACCGTTTGCTGATTATGCCAATGCACCAATAACAATTGCTGCTTTCATTTCTCTTTTTGTGTGTTTAATTCCAACAACAATTGGAGGTTTACTTTCTGCAATTGGTATTGCGGGTATGGACAGAGCATTGCGTGCTAACGTAATCACAAAATCTGGAAAAGCAGTAGAAACTGCTGGAGACATAGATGTATTGCTTCTAGATAAAACAGGAACAATTACTATAGGAAATAGAAAAGCGACTAATTTCTATCCTGCTCAGGGTATTTCGGAAAAAGATTTTATTGAATCTGCAGTATTAAGTTCTCTTGCTGATGATACTCCAGAGGGAAAAAGTATTATTGAGCTAAGTAAAATGTTAGATGTGACTGGTAAAATGGAAGCAGGTATCTCACTTCTTACCGATAACATTTCACAAACAATTAAGTTTACTGCTGAAACAAGAACTAGTGGTGTTGTTTTAAAAGATGGTACTAATATTAGAAAAGGGGCTCAGGATGCTGCAAAAAACATTGCGCTCCAAGCTGGGAATAGTTTCCCAGAAGATACAGCTCAAAGAGTAATTGATATCTCTTCTAAAGGGGGAACACCGTTGATAGTTGTTAAAAATAGTCAAGTGCAAGGTGTTATCGAATTGCAAGATATCATTAAAACGGGAATGAAAGAACGTTTTGATCGTTTGAGAAAAATGGGTGTAAAAACGGTAATGGTTACTGGAGATAATCCACTTACAGCTAAGTTTATTGCTGAAGCTGCTGGTGTTGATGATTTTATTGCCGAAGCGAAACCTGAGGATAAAATGAATTACATTAAGAATGAGCAACAAATGGGTAAACTCGTTGCAATGATGGGAGATGGTACGAATGACGCTCCCGCTCTTGCTCAAGCTGATGTTGGTGTTGCGATGAATAGTGGAACTCAAGCGGCTAAGGAAGCTGGAAATATGGTTGATCTTGATAATGATCCAACTAAGTTAATTGAGGTTATTGAAATTGGAAAACAGTTGTTAATGACAAGAGGAACGCTTACCACTTTCTCTATTGCGAATGATGTAGCGAAGTATTTTGCTATTGTTCCTGCTCTTTTTATTACTGCAATCCCAGCTCTTGAAGGTTTAAATATTATGCATTTGCATAGCCCAGAAAGTGCCATTTTATCGGCGGTGATTTTTAATGCGATTATCATTCCAATCTTGATTCCACTAGCGTTGAAAGGAGTTGATTATAAACCAATCGGAGCGAGTGCAATCTTAAAAAGAAACTTGCTGATATATGGTTTAGGAGGATTAATTATTCCTTTTATAGGGATTAAACTAATTGACTTAGTTGTAGCTTTATTCATGTAAATAACAAGATTCTGAGGTACTAAGACGCTAAGAAACTGGGAAAAAAACTTGGAAACTTAGCCCTTAGCTGCTCAGGAACTCAAAAATAAAATAAAATGAAAAATATATTTTCAATATTAAAATTTACCCTACTAATGGTGGTTCTGTTTGCAGTTATTTATCCGTTGGCAATTTATGGAATTGCACAGTTTGCTCCAAACCACGGTAAAGGAGAAACTATTTCGGTTAACGGTAAAGTAGTAGGGTATCAAAAAATAGGTCAGAAATTTGATAAGCCTAATTATTTCTGGGGGCGTCCTTCGGCTGTAGATTATAATGCTGCAGGAAGTGGTGGAAGTAATAAAGGACCAAGTAATGCCGAATATTTGGCTTTGGTTCAGAAGAGAATTGATACTTTTTTAATTGTTCACCCGTATTTAAAAAAATCAGACATTCCTGCTGATATGGTTACTGCTTCTGGTAGTGGATTGGATCCAAATATATCTCCTCAAGGAGCATTGGTTCAAGTGAAACGTGTTGCCAAAGAAAGAAAATTAGCCGAAGATAAAGTAAAAGCTTTGGTTGAAGCTAATATCAATACTCCTAAGGTTATGGGGACTGCAATGGTCAATGTCCTAGAGCTAAATGTAGCTTTGGATGCTTTGAAATAAAAGAGGTTCTGAGTAGCTAAGCGGATAAGTATCTAAGTTTTTTGTTTTAAGATTGTAAAATAGATAAACGTGAGGCTCTAAGTATCTAAGTTTCTTTTAAAATTATCGTGAGTTTCTTTGTCATTTTGACGAAGGAGAAAATACACTTGTGAATCAAAATATTCGAATATCTAATATGATTTCTGCTCTGTCGAAATGGCAAGCAGGAATCTGTTAGCAAGGTTTCTAGTGCCTTGTAAGTAGGATAATCCAAGACTAAAATATAGATAAACTTGTAGTGACTTTATCTGAGATTTCTTTTTAATGCCTAACAGGTTTCCAAAACCTGTTAGGATAACTAAAGCCCTTGTTGTCCCAAGTGTTTTAGCTCAGGTGGAAGCGAACTGATGAATTAAATAGCTCCAAAAAACTAATAACAAATTAAATTTAATCATACTCTACAGGTTTTAAAAACCTGTGGGGTTTGGATCCCCCTTATAAAATGAAAAAAATAATACTTACTGCTTTAATAGCAATCGGATATACAACAGTTAATGCCCAAGAAGAAGCTAAAAGTCCGTTTACTTTTTCGGGGTATATAGATACTTATTATAGTTATGATTTTGGAAACCCTGAGAATCATACTCGACCAGGTTTCCTTTATAATTATAACAAACACAATGAGGTAAACTTGAATTTAGGATTAGGGAAAGTAAATTATGCTAAAGATAATGTTCGTGCTAATCTAGCAATAATGGCAGGAACGTATGCTGAATATAACTTGGCTTCGGAACAGGGACTATTAAAAAATGTATACGAGGCTAATGTAGGAGTGAAAATCTCCAAAGAGCATAACTTATGGATTGATGCTGGAATCATGCCTTCGCATATTGGTTTTGAAAGTGCCATTGGAAAAGATTGTATGACTTTGACACGAAGTATTCTAGCTGAGAATTCTCCTTATTATGAAGCTGGAATCAAGATTGGCTATACTTCTAAAAGTGAAAAATGGTATTTGGCTGTGATGTATTTAAACGGATGGCAGCGTATTCAAAAAGTAGAAGGCAACCAAACTCCAGCTTTTGGGACTCAGGTTACTTACAAGCCAACTTCGGCAGTTACATTAAACTGGAGTACTTATGTAGGGAATGAACAACCTGATGTAGATAGAAAATGGAGGTATTTTAATGATTTCTTCGGACAATTTAAAGTCTCAGAAAACGTGAATTTAATTGCAGGTATTGATATTGGTTTACAGCAAACGACTAATGGTAGTTCTGATTATGATGTTTGGTATGCTCCAATTGTTATGGCTCAGTATAAACCAACAAATAAAATTCAGATTGCTGCAAGAGGGGAGTATTATCAAGATAAAAAAGGTGTTATTATCGCAACCGAAACTCTAAATGGATTTAAAACTTATGGGTTCTCAGCAAATTTTGATTATTTAGCGGCAGATAATGTGATGTTTAGATTAGAAGCGCGAACTTTGAATAGTAAAGATGATATCTTTTTGAAAAATAATAATCCAACGAATAGTAACGTGTTTTTGACGACTTCTTTGGCAATTTCTCTTTAACTTTAGGTTAGTAAGCTTTAAGCAATAGGTTTTTAAAAGTCATGTTGTTTAAAGCTTACTGCTTATAGCATAACGCAATAAAATAATGGATAACGAAAAGGAAAATAACGTCAAGCACTTCCTTGATTTAATTCAAAAATCCCGTAAAGGAAAGTTTAAGGTCTACATTGGCATGAGTGCTGGTGTAGGCAAAACTTTTCGTATGCTACAGGAAGCGCATACGTTATTGAAAAATGGAATTGATGTAAAAATTGGATACATAGAAACGCATAATCGTAAGGAAACACATGAATTGTTGGATGGTTTGCCTGTTATTCCTCGTCGCTCTATTTTTTATAAAGGGAAGCAATTGGAGGAAATGGACGTGCAAGCCATTATTAATTTGCGACCAGAGGTGGTAATTGTAGACGAATTAGCACATACGAATATAGAAGGGAGCAAGAATGAAAAACGTTGGCAAGATGTTTTGGAGATTTTAGAATCTGGAATAAATGTTATTTCGGCAGTTAATATTCAGCATATTGAAAGTTTAAACCAAGACGTAAAACGAATTACAAATGTTGATGTTAAAGAGCGCATTCCTGATAATGTATTGCGATTGGCAGATGAGGTTGTAAATATCGATTTGACCTCAGAAGATTTGATTGATCGCTTGAAAGAAGGAAAAATTTACACAGCAGATAAAATTCAGACTGCATTAAACAACTTTTTTAAGTCCGATCAAATTTTGCAACTTCGAGAATTGGCTCTTAAAGAAGTAGCGAGTCAGGTTGTTCGAAAAGTAGAAAATGAGGTTCCAAAGACTCAGGCGTTACGACACGAAAAATTATTGGCATGTATCAGTAGTAATGATAAAACAGCAAAGAATATTATTAGAAAAACAGCTCGATTGGCTAGTTATTATAATAGTGATTGGTATGTGTTATATGTACAATTACCAAAAGAAAGTAGTGATAAAATAGCACTTGATAAACAACGCCATTTGATTAATAATTTTAAATTAGCAACTGAACTCGGTGCCGAAGTAATTAAATTAGCAAGTACTAATATTACGGATACGATACTTACTGTTGTAGAAGAAAAACAAATTACAACTGTTTGCATTGGGAAGCCACATTTTAATCTATTTAAGGTAATTTTGGCAACATCAATTTTTAGGCGTTTATTGAGCCGTCTTTCTTTATCGAATGTTGACCTTGTTGTTTTATCTTAAAGGGAGATGTTTTATAAGAAATATAAAATAGCCGCCATAAATAGGATAGGGATTAAAAGTTCGTTTTACCATTTACAAAAAACTTTCACAAAATTAATTTCATGAAAATTAAAACAAAATTAAATCTGGGTGTTGGATTATTATTTTTAATGATAATTATTCTTTCATTAGTAAGCGCCTTTTATATTTTTTTGATAAAAGAGGACACTGAAAATATTTTGAAAGCAAATTATAACACATTAGAATATTCTAGGAATATGCTGACTTCACTTGATGTGGCAAATGATACTGAAAATAAATCAATTGTTTTTTTTAAAGATAATTTGACAAAGCAAATTGCTAATGTGACCGAAAATGGTGAAGATAAAGCAACAAGAAATTTACAGGAAAGTTTTAACAAGCTAGAAAATAATTGGAATAACGAGACATTAAAAAGTCAGGTGCGCCAAGATATTTTCGCTATTATGAAACTCAATATGGATGCAATGAAACTGAAAGGTGATATTGCAAAGAAAACTGCTGAAACTGCTAATTTTTCTATTGCAATTGTTGGTACACTTTGTTTTTTGATTGCATTTAATTTATTGATTAATTTGCCCAACAATATTGCAAATCCAATTAAAGAATTGACGGAGAGTATTAAACAAATTGCCAATAAAAACTATTTGGAACGCGTGCATTTTCTGAATCATAATGAGTTTGGTGATTTAGCAAAATCGTTTAATACAATGGCAGAGAAGCTCAAGGAATATCATGATAGTAATTTATATAAGTTATCATTTGAGAAGAAACGATTAGAGACTTTGATAAATAATATGCATGACCCAATAATTGGGCTGGATAATCAAGGGACAGTTTTGTTTGTAAATGATGAAGCACTTAAGATTATTGGAATGAAATCTGAAGAGGTAATCGGTGAATTGGCTACCACTTTAGCTTTAAAAAATGACTTGATGAAATCTTTAATTATCAATGATATGGAAAGTACCAAAGCACATCCGATGAAGATTTTTGCCGATGGGAAAGAAAGTTATTTTGATAAAGAGAAAGTTAATATTGCAATTACTCCAACGGGAGAGGACGAATCGATTAATATAGGAGAAGTAATTATTTTACGAAATATAACACTGTTTAAAGAGCTTGATTTTGCAAAAACCAATTTTATAGCAACAGTCTCTCACGAGTTAAAAACACCTATCTCATCAATTAAATTAAGTCTTCAATTATTAGAAAAACCAAATACAGGTAGCATCAATGAGGAGCAAAAACAATTAATTGATAGTATTAAGGATGACAGTCAACGCTTGCTTAAAATTACAGGTGAATTGCTAGACTTGGCACAACTAGAAACAGGTAATATCAAGCTTAATATTGGGCAATGTAGCCCGTATAAAGTAATTGAATATGCGATTGAGGCTGTGAAAGTACAAGCCGAACAAAAACAAATTGAACTTATTATTGAAAGCGAACCCAACCTTGTAGATATAAAAGCTGATTCTGAGAAAACGACTTGGGTGATGATTAATTTCTTGACGAATGCAATTCGGTATTCATATGAAAAAAGTAGCATTACAGTTAAACTAAAAAAAGAAAAAAATCAGATTGTTTTTGAGGTTGTAGATACCGGAAAAGGAATCGATAGTCACTATAAGTCTAAAGTATTCGATAAGTTTTTTCAAATTCCCGGAAGTCATAAATCAGGAACAGGATTAGGTCTATCGATAAGTAAAGAATTTATTGAAGCACAAAATGGAACAATTGGTGTAGAAAGCGAATTAGGACTTGGTAGCTCTTTCTGGTTTAAATTGGTTAAAGCATAATTAAAGTAAAAAGTTTTCAGTAAAAAGTGAATAGCCGATAATACGGATTACTTTTTACTGAAAACGTTTCACATATTAACAATCCGCCATATTCACAGCAATTGCTAATCCTCCTTCAGAAGTTTCTTTATATTTTGAATTCATATCTTTTGCAGTTTGCCACATAGTATCGATAACTTTATCAAGAGGCACTTTTGCATTTTTTGAATCAGTTTCTAGAGCTAATTCAGCTGCGTTGATAGCTTTTATTGCTCCCATTGTGTTTCTTTCGATACACGGAATCTGAACTAAGCCTCCGATAGGATCGCAGGTTAAACCTAAGTGATGTTCCATAGCGATTTCGGCAGCCATTAAAACTTGTGCAGGAGTTCCGCCCATTAGTTCGCAAAGTGCTGCTGCAGCCATTGATGATGAAACACCAATTTCAGCTTGACAACCACCCATTGCGGCAGAAATTGTAGACCCTTTTTTGAATATACTTCCTATTTCGCCAGCTACCATCAAGAATTGTTTGATTTCTTTTTCGCCTGCGTTATGATTTTCGATTACTAAATAATACATTAAAACGGCAGGAATTACACCAGCACTTCCATTAGTTGGTGCAGTTACTACACGACCTAATGCAGCGTTTACTTCGTTTACTGCAAGTGCAAAGCAGCTTACCCATTTTAGGATTTGACGAAATTTAACTTCGGTTTTTCTTATTTCTTCTAACCATGTTTGTGGAGAATTGTAGTTAGATAAACCGATGAGGTTTTGATGCATATCAAATGCTCTACGACGTACATTTAATCCACCCGGAAGTATTCCTTCAGAGTGACAACCAATATACATGCATTCTAGCATTGTATTCCAAATACGCATTAATTCGTTATTAATGAATTCTTCGGAACGCATTGATTTTTCATTCTCATAAACAATTTCCGAAATGGATTTGTTTTGAGTAACGGTATAATTTAAAAGTTCTGCAGCGTTTTGTATAGGAAATGGAAAAGCACATTTTATCTCCGATTTAATTTTAGCATTTTCACGCTCTTCTTTTACTACAAAGCCTCCTCCAATAGAATAGAAAATAGATTCATACTCAGAATCATTTTGGTCGTAAGCTGTAAATTTTAAACCATTAGCATGAAAAGGCAAGAACTCTTTATTAAAAACAATGTCTTGCAAAAAGAAAAACGGAATTGTAATCTCGTTTCCAAGTACAATTGTATTGGTTTCTTCGATAGATTTGATAATTCCAGCAATATCATTTATTGGGATATATTCGGGATCTTGACCGCTTAATCCTAACATAACTGCTAGATCTGTAGCATGTCCTTTTCCGGTTAAGGAAAGAGAACCATACAAATCTACTTTTACACGAGTGATTTGAGAAAACAGATTTTCACTTTTTAATTCAGCAAGAAAACGTTCTGCTGCACGCCAAGGTCCTAGAGTGTGCGAACTTGAAGGTCCTACACCAATCTTAAGCATATCAAAAACCGATATACATTCTTCCATTATACTATAATTTTATTTACACAAAGATAATTGAATAATGCAATGAATTTAAATGATAAATTGTTAATGTTGCGTATTTATTAAAATTTGTATTTAATTTTAATAATTTGGCAATAAAATAATAATGTAAAAAATATTGTTTATAATATTTTGCTTATGTATAGAAATAGGCTCTTAATTTTTTTACATAAAAAAACTCATCTAAACTTCAAGGTTTTAGATGAGTTTATGATAGGAGTAATATGGGTTTTTAAAGCTATTAGTAACTTAATTGTGGTTTCATTTCGGTTGTTACCGCAACTCTGTTCCAAGCATTTATTGTGATAATTGCCATTATAATTTGGGAAAGGTAATTTTCATCAAATAAGCTAGCTGCTTTTTGATAGGTTTCATTCGTAACACCTCCATTACTTATTAATGTAATTTCTTCAGTTAAAGCTAAAATTGCTTTTTCTTCTTCAGTGTAAAAATCAACTTCTCTCCAAGCATTTAATAAATAAATACGTTGTTCTGTTTCTCCATATTTGCGTGCATCTTTTGTATGCATGTCAATGCAATATGCACAACCATTTATTTGTGAAGATCTGATCTTTATTAATTCGTGATGAGTGTTTGTTAATGAAGTTGATTGCAAATAAACATTTAGACCTGCTATTGCTTTTACTGCTGCAGGCTGGGTTTGTGCGATTTTGATTCGATTGCTCATAATTTCTTTGTTTTAATATTATAAGACAAAGGTATTTAGATGAAAATCAAAAAAACTTAAGCTGGTTTAAGAAATGAGTTTTTATGAATTCTTTTTTCTGATTTCGCTTAAATATTCAGGGGTCAAATTTAAGTAAGAAGCCAGCATATACTGTGGAATTCGTTGAATAAATTCGGGAAACTTAGAAGAGAAATGTTGGTAACTCTCTTCTTTCGAATAATCGTATAAATATTTTATTCGTATTTGTGATGCCGAATAGGCTCGGTGCAAAACGAGTCGGAAGTAGCGTTCTAGTTGTGGTAACTGGTCAAATACTTTTTCTTGCTTCTGGTGATCAAAAGCATACACTGTAGTGTTTTCTACTGCTTGGAGATAAAACTGTGATGGTGATTGTGTATCAAAACTCATATAATCGGTAATCCACCAATTTTCGATTGCAAATTGTGTAATTTGTTCGACTCCTTTATCATTGATAAAAAAGAAACGCAAACACCCTTTTTCTACAAAATAAATAGAAGAACATACTTGTCCTTCTTCTAGTAAAAAGTTTTTCTTTTTTAGAGTTATGGGTTTTATGTTATCCAAAACTAATTGAGTTTGCTCATCATTAAGTTTGACGTACTTTTTTATATGGTCAATTAGTTTTGGTTGCATTATTTGTTTTTAGATATGATTTATTAAATAGCTATAAAAATAGGAACTATTGCATTTTCTGGATTGGATGCATTTTCTCCGTATATTTCAAAATCAGCAGTATATTTTCTATTGAGGTCAGAATTCCATATTTCTGTCCATTTCTGAAATACTACACCTTCGGATAAATTCCCTTCCGCAATATATTGGTTATACGTTTCTTTCTCGATTGTTTTACCAATCATTCCATTTGGGATATTGTCTAAAGTTGAAACTTTACATCCCAAAATTGTGGTATATGGTTTTGTGTAATCTTTCTCGTATTCGGTATAGATACAATAAATAGAATTATCAATTTTATTAGGAATGTTTTCGATTGTATTTTCAGTCATGAATTTATTCCAAAGTGCTGGAATATCAGTTCCAGATTGTCCGTTTTCATTTGTAGTTCTCACTGATAATCCTATAATAAAAAAAGTATCGATAGTAATTTGTTCCATTTGTTTTATTTCAATTTATACTGTTATTCTATGCAAAAGTAACTCGAAAATTATGTTATTGTTGTTAATGTTATTCCTAAAATTGCAATTAGTAAACACAATGGAGAGAAATATTTTGTGTCCATTTGTGCAAATTTTGTTGTTTTAATTTTTTTGAAAAAGCCCACATATTTAAAGTCTCCAATAGCTCTGACGATGAATAGTATTGAAATACTTAAAAGACCATATTCTTGTAACCAACTAGGTATGTTAAAGAGTATCATTTCTGATTTCTTTAAGACCAATAAGCAAAATAACAGGAGCACAATGGCAACAACCATGCATTCTTTTAGTTTTGGATTAATTACTTTTTCATTGTTTTCATTTGTTGGAATAGCAGCATCGTTTCCCCATTTTCCACCTAATCCCCAATAGACATGAATTATAGACAAAAATAAAAAGATCAAGAATAAAAGAAGTCCAATTGTTGTTTGCATATTGTAGAAAGTTATATTTTTTGAATTACTATTTTTTTGTAGCCAGTATTGAATAAACCATTGGAATTTTATTATCGAGTTGTTTTATTCTATATTTCTTTGGCTCAAATTCAACTGTATTATTGAAACAATCATAAGGGGAGTAATCAAATTCATTAAGAGAATTTAGTTCAAGCCCGTTTTTAATTAAGCTGTTCACAACTTCGCTCATGCCATGGTTCCAACATACATATTCTAATTGTATTGGAGCATCTCTATCAGCGTATGTCCCTTCTTGAGTTTCTATTATTGCCTCTGAATTGAAATAATTATAGGTTACTTTCTCAAAATTATCATCAAACATCCAAACAACAGGATGAAATTCGGCAAAGACTAATTTACCATTTGGATTAAGAAAAGTCGAAATTAATTTAGCCCATCTATCTAAGTCTGGTAGCCATGGAATCGCTCCGTAACTTGTAAATACAATATCATATTTTTTATTTAGATGATTTGGTAAATCATAGATATCACAACATATAAATGAAGCTTCTACATTTGCTTCTTTTGCTAGATTATTTGCACTATCAATTGCTTTATCAGACAAATCGACTCCAGTAACATTTGCGCCAAGTCTAGCTAGAGATATGGTATCTTGACCAAAATGACATTGCAAATGTAAAATTGATTTTCCTTTTACATCTCCAAGTAGCTCTAATTCGATACTATTTAGGGAAGTATTTCCTTTTAGAAAACCTTCTATATCATAGAATTCAGATTTAAGATGCGACTCTACTCGGCTGTTCCAAGATTGTTTGTTTACTTCGATATAATTATTTTCTAGACTCATTTTTTCTTTTAGGTATAATTAGATGCTGTTTTTTTTATTTGTTAAAAGCTTCTTTTGGAAATTTATCTGCTATAAGGTTTAGGTTGATATTGTGTTCTAAATAGGCTTTTAATCCATCGAGCACAGTAGTAAATCCTCCAGTAGAATCTTTTATACTGTTTAAGAGTTCGTCACCTTCTTTATTAAAACCATAGTTTTTAATAACGACATAAGTGGTGTCCTCACTTATTTTTTTGAATTCAAAATCGACAGTTGTTTTGGGGTCATTCCATTCGATAGAAATTTTTTCGTTTTCGATAATTTCTTTTACAAAAACAGTGGAGGATACATTATACATCTCCCATTCCCATATTATGTTTTTACCAACAACTAGTTTGTCACTTCCTTTTGTAAACCAAAAGTGCTTGGTGATACTAGGATCTATAAAGGCATTAAAAACAATTGCTGCGGGTTTTCTGATTAGCATTTGAGCTTCAACAGATTTTGGATTGCTATTCATAATCAACGTTTTTATTGTTATAGTTTAGAATCGTGCATACAAAAGGATTCTTTTAAATGCATATAATGAAGGTGTTTTGCTAAACCTTTTTTCGATTCTATTTTTAAATTCTTTGATGAATTGATTTTTAATTGACTCTTCGAATCTCTCAAAATAAGGAACTAATGTTGAGCCTGAGATAAACTCATATAATTCGTCATGTGATTTGGCTATCATAGGATATACCTTTTGGTAGATAATGATGTCTGTTCCTCCATTTTCGAATAAAATCTGCGCATAATCATCCATTGTAAGCACAGGAGATAGTCGTTTCCAATTATTAAGAGCAGTTCGATATGGTTCTTCTTGCACTAAGTCGATTACAATTTGGTTGAGTAAATTTTCATTCTGACATGGCATCTGAATGGCAAGTTGTCCGTCTGGATTTAATAGTGCTATAATTTTAGGGAATAAGAGTTCATGATTATCGACCCATTGAATGGAAGCATTAGCAAAAATTAAATCCCATTTTTCTCCGGTATTAATTTGTTCTTCGATTGTTTTTTGTTCAAACTGTATTGAAGAGAATTCTTTGGCTTTTTCCAGCATTTCTTCTGAAGAGTCGATACCTTTTACAGTAGGATTGGTAAGTCTCTCAGATAGCATATTTGTTAACTCACCAGTTCCACAACCTAAATCAATAACGTTGATATTTGGTTTGTCCAAAATATGGGCAGCCAAATCAAAGAAAGGTTTGTATCGAAGAGTTTTAAATTCGTTATATTTTTCAGGATTCCATGCCATAAGAATTAGTTGTTGGTTACTTAATTTACAGTAGCTTTTTATGTAGATAACGAAGTTAAGAAATATATTTTTTTACATCGCTTAATTTTTCCAGATTGGAATCTTAACAAAACTGTCATTATACCATTTTATTTTCAAAGGCTCTTTAGCATCTTTGATGGTTTCGTCACTCACATCTTTGCCAGTCCCATAATTTAATTGAGAGTAAGCATTTTTATTTACATTTATGACAACTAGCAAGCGGCTTCCTTTACTTAATTGTTTGCTTACTAACCTTGTATTTGTAAAAGGTATAGATTCTATTTTATTTGGAACTAGAAGATTTCGAGTTGTTATATCTTTTGCATAGCTAGCTCTACCTAAAAAATAGGACAAGTGGAAGTATTCGCCATTAGGCAAAACTTCATATAACACGACACCAATATCCATGTCTTTTTTATTGATGCTAGCCTTAATTTCTCCTTCAAAAGAACCGTTAACAGATATAGCCTCTTTAAATGGTTCGCTTATAAAAAAATACCCATTGATAGTATCCAATTCTTTGCGGATTATTGGATCGGGATAATAATCGTTATTGCTAATTTGTCTGTCGGCAAAATTCACTTCTTGAGATAAATACCCAGATTTGGTTGGTTTTTTATTTGATAATGAATATTTGTCTTTCGATTTTGTATCGGTCAAATATAATTTTAGAGAAGCATTGCTCATTTTCTCCAATGAAGGGGAGTGTTTCCATTCATTAGCACTCATTACTTCATAATTTATTTTATCTTTTAAAATGGCAGGTTTGGGAGCACCTTTAAGAATATAATTAAACCATTCGTAAGTGATTTTTTTAGTATTAATTATGGCAATTGAATCGACTTTGTATTCGTTTAAAATTGGATCTCCACCTGTTTGAGCACCAAAGTGCCCGTATGGTCCAATGATTAAATAATGTTCCGCATTTTTATTGTATTTAACGTGTTCTCTTAAATAATACAAACTAGATATTTGGGAATCATTATAATATCCATCAAAAGAGAGAACAGGGATATTTACTTGAGCAAATTCCTCTTTGTATGGAACCATGTCTTGCCAGTATTTATCATATCCAGGGTGCAACAACCATCTTTGTAGGTATTTATTTGGTGTCCCATCGATGCTGTCAATTTTGCGGTAAGCAACACCTGAGTTCCACCATTTGTCTTGCATTGTTCGGAAACGTTTTCTGTCATTCCCAACAATGGTATCTAATGTTTTATTATTGGTTACATAAAAGGTCCATTCGTAATTTGGATTTATAAATATGCTATTTTCCATTGGTAACCCCATTCCAGCTCTGTTGGCAACATAGGGGACAATTGTTTTAAGTGCAGGATGTAGTTTTTTTGTTGATGCCCATTGTGTAAGTCCATTGTAGCTACCACCATACATTCCTACTTTCCCATTACACCATGATTGCTTGCTTATCCAATCGATAACATCGTAAGCATCTTTACCATCGTGTTCATAAGGAGCTATTTCATCAGGACTGAATCTTTTTCCTCTTGAATAGGCCATCACTCCAATGTAACCATTATCTACAGCTTCTTTTAAACTTTTGATATCTCGATTACGAACGTAAATTGTAAATTGCAAAATAACGGGTTGAGGTGTAGTTATTCCTTTCTTGCGAACTACAATGGCCGAAATTAACGCTCCATCTTTGGTTTTTATCAGAACATCATCTTGAATGTCATAAAGCGCTTTAGAGTTCTCTATTTTTGTGTTATTTGTTTGTTGTCCAGTTGTATTGTGGACGATTAGAAAAATAAAAATAAAATTCAGAAATACTTTCATTGGTTGTGGTTTTCTTTAAATGATTTTATTATTTGTAGTAATTAGAAGAGCTAAAAAATAGCCTTTAATTGTCTAGAATTAATGCAATAATGACTAAAATTATGAAAAAACTAATTAGGAAAATGAAGTGACTCAATACAGATAATAAAAAGGCTTTGGTTTTGGTCAATTTATTGAAAAACTGCATGTTTGTCCAATATATTAATATGACATCTAAAACGTAAAGAGATCCAATGACCGTTTTTATATGTGGGGTTCCGTTAAAATAATAGAGTAGCGGAAACAATGCCAGATGAGCAAAAAGTCGTTGCGATGCTTTGAAGGTATTGAGTATAAAATATTCGATATAATTATATCCTTGTTTCTTGAAAGCAATATAGGTTCCTAAAGTATAGAGTGGTATAGTTGCCAGTGTTAGCCATGAAAAATGAGTAGCCATCCACTCATTAACATTTTTAAAGTTAAACACTGCATCTGTTTCGTCTCCAGATGTATCTATTATTGGGTTTATGTGAAAATAATGATAAAGAAATCCATAAAGAGTAGCTAGTATAACAACCAATGAGATGGGTTTAAAATGTTTAATTCGTTTTCCTTCTATAAAATCTCTTATGCTGTCTCCAGGTCGTGTAAATAATTGTCTGGCAGAATATAGTACTCCTTTGTCAAAATGCATTAACCCATGTTGGATGTCATGCATAAGAAAATGAAAATCGAGTTTATGGGTTTCTGCAGGTTGCCCGCAGTTACTGCAATAATGCCCTTTAAAATGTTGTTTACAGTTTTTACAGATTACATTCATCCTAATTATTTGTTGTTATTTAAAAGAGCACAATATGATTTCGTACGGTAATGATTTATTCTTTTAATGAAAACTCTACTGCCGCTTTTGAATGCAATAATAAGGTATCAAATGTAGGAACTGAGACATCTCCAGGTTTTATCACCAATGGGATTTCTGTACAACCAAGAATAATTCCTTCGGCTCCTTTTTTTATTAATTCCTCTATTATGATTAGATATCTCTTCTTTGTTTCTTCAGTCACTATTCCTCTTCCTAATTCCTCAAAAACAGTCATGTGTACAAAATCTCTGTCTTCGTCATTTGGGATTAGGGTTTCTATTCCTTTATCGGTAAGTTTAGATTTAAAAAAGTCAAGTTCCATTGTAAATTTTGTTCCTAGCAAACCTACTTTTTTCAATCCTGTTTTTTCAATCGCTGATGCGGTTACTGTAGCGATATGAATAAGCGGAATTCCTATTTCTTTCTCGAGTCGGTCGGCAATGTGATGCATAGTGTTGGCGCATAATACAATTGCTGTTGCTCCAGAAGATTTTAGATGATTACAGGCAGTATAAAGCATTTGAAAGGTTTTTTCCCAATCATTGGCATCATTATTCTTTTTAATATCTTCATAATTAAAAGAATAAATAATACACTGAGAGAAGTTTAATCCTCCTAGTTTCTCATTTATTCCTTCGTTGATTAGTTTGTAATAATCGACTGTAGACACCCAACTAATTCCTCCAATAAGACCTAATGTTTGCATTTTTATCTAAAATTTTATTGATTACTTTAATTTTAATACGAACGATATGTATGTGATTTAATTTTTAATTTCCAATAAAAGTATACAATCGTAAGATTCTCTGCAACAAGAATCCAGAGTAATTTACTAGTAAAAAAACGATGGTAACTGCCATGATTTGGAATTATGGCAAAAGGGGCTGTTATTAATGCATCAAGTAGTAAAGCAGTCGTGACTATAATCAAACCTGCAATTTTATTTGGATTTACTACTAAAAAGAGCAGTTTTTAAACAAGCACACAATAATTAATAATAAAAAAGATAGCGTTGCAGTTATGGTTCGTATCAAGTGCAGGAAGTTCCATTTTACTTCAAATTGATCTCTTAAACTTTTAGCATCCTCTAATGTTATATTGGTTAAATCGGTTTTGTCTAAAAGGCTATTAAGTGGAATGTTCCCCATAATTGTTATCAAAAAAACGCCAATTAAATAAATGATTGCAGCTAATAATAGCAGCCATAAAATATAATGATGATTTGATTTATAAAGGTAAACTGTAACAAACGATAGTAATACAGGCCCTAAAAAAACAATTAAGAATAGTGGGTTTACAATGCTTCGATTCATATTCTGGAAAGCCCTCAGATAATTAATATCATCAAGATGTCCGATACCTGGAGTTACGGCATTTGTCCAAGTAAAAAAGATTCCAGCCAAAAGACCTGTTAGTAATGTAGTAAGTAGTAGTACTATAGTTTTTGTATCGATAATAAATGGTTCCATAATTAGATTGTTTTAGTTAACAAAGTAAAATTAGAACAATTGATTATCAGATGTTTGTTTGAGAAGTATTAAAATTTGTTCGAAAAGAATTATTTTTTCAGTTCGCTTGGTCGAAGCCCGAATTTTTTATGAAAGGCATTCGAGAAAGAGCTTAAACTTTCGTAGCCCACAAACCAAGCAGTTTCTTGAATGTTTTTATCTGTATTGCTTAATAATTCATGTGCTTTATTCAGTCGTTGGTCTTGAAGGTATTTAAATACAGGAATACCAAAGAGCTCTTTAAAATTCTTTTTGAGTTTGTTATTGTTAAGCCCAATTAGTTTTGACAATTCGCTTAATGAGGGTGGTGTAGCAATATTTTGAGTTATGATTTCTTTTGCTTGAAATAGCTTTTCTCGGTCAGTTTCTTTTATGCTTTCTTCTTTATCAGCAGCAAGAAAAGCAAAGAAATGTGCTAGTAATTCAGTTATCTGACTTTTAAGAAACATTAATCTAGTATCTCCTTTATATTGGGTGTTGAATATTTTTTGGACTGCGTTTTGCATATCGGGGGACATATAAAAACTTGGACCTTTGACAAAATTAGCTTCAGGATGAAGAAGTTGTTGTAAATATTCAGTGAAAATTTCACTTTCACGTTCAGGTAGTGTATTTAGATTTTTTATTTTCATAAATACACTAATCGATTGCAATGGTTTATTAGGAGATATTTTATGTGCAAATCCTACTTTGCTATTACCAAAAAAGGAAATTGCAATTCCTGTGGTATTGTTTATAACGATGTTTTTATTTTCGTAAGTAATTTCTAATTCAACATTTCCTGAGCCATAGAAGGCAAAACCTATAACATCACCATCGATTTCACATTTTTCAATAATAGTTTTTTCGGTATTTGATTGCTCGATTAAAACGATGAAGTTGTTCAATTCTATGATGTCTGTTGTCATGGAATAATAATTAAAAATTTAATTTTTTATGCAATAATAACTAGTTTTTATTCTGAAAATTTATTTAAAATAGCAATCGCTTGGTCCGTATCTCTTTTATTTACAAAGATATGATCGTGATAAAATGCCGCAACAACATTACAACTAATTTCATTATCCGAAAGCGCTTTTGCGAATGCAGCAGTTAAACCTACAGCTTCCAAAGAAGAATGTACAGTAAGCGTTATCCACGACATCACAACAGAATAATTGAGTTTTAATTCGTCAGCAATTTCTTTTTTTAAGATTAAAGTAATGCCTTCACTTTCTACAAATGACATTACGACATCTTTGGTAGCTATATTTTCAAGGCTTTTTATGGTGCAAAAAACATAATCACCAACATTGTGTTTGGGTTTCATGCTTTTGAGTAATTTTTCTAAATCTTTTTCTCCTGACATTTTTAATGGATTGTTTCTATTAAACTATACTAAATGCTTTGTTGTTTGCTCTATTTTACTTTTTAATTTATCATATTCAACAGGAGCGGTTAAATCCCTTAAAGATTTTATTGTTATTGAATGTTGACTTCTTTTGTAGTTATTTAATTTTTCAGTTGATAAAACATAAAATTCCCAATGATTTAGATTTAGAGGATTTATTGTTGATTTGTCGGAATGATGTAAAAGGCAAAAAACATACACATCTGCACTTCGAATCGCAATTGTTGAGCGTTTATCAATTTCTGAACTCCAAGGTTGTGATGGTTTTGTACTGAAACTAATTGTTGATAGCTTTTTTTGTTCCCAAGACTGAATATAAGCAGCAGATTTTACTTCTATTTTTATGTTTTCTGATGTTTCTAAATCAAAAGCTCCCCACTCATCTCTAATTTCTTTTATATCAATGTTTACCGCAGTTGCTACGATGAATTCAGCAAGACGTCCACGAGTAGCATTACTTACAATATCAGAAACACTCCAGCGCCAAAAATCGAGCAATGAAAAATTTAAGTTTTTTTCATTATAAGTAAGCTTTTCTTCACCAGTTTTTAAAACAGCTTTGATGCTTTTTAATGAGTTCATATGATTTATTTAGTAGGTATATGTAATGCCTTCATCTGGCGAATTTGTATTTCAAGGGTTTCTTCTTTAATGACATTATTTATTAGCCATATGTAATGCAATTCTGTTTCCTTCGCAATCTTTAAATTCGGCTACTGAACCAAATTCTCCATTTGAGGTTATTGGAAATAAAACTTCAGCACCATTTTTCAATGCTAAGTTTAAAGTTGCATCAATATCTTCAGTTTTAAAATAAATGAGTGTTCCGTTTATTGTAGGCTTGTATATTTCTCCTTTTGCCAAAGCTCCAGAAATTCCGCTATTGTCTTCGGAAAGTGGAAAAAATGCCATTTCGTTATCATGAATAACATCTCTTTCAAACTCAAAATTAAAAACTGCCGAATAAAATTGCACGGCTCTTTCCATATCGTTTACAGGAATCTCAAAATAAACAACCGGATTTGATTTGTTTTTCATATTTAATTTAAAAGGAGTTTTTTTATTTTACTTTGGTCATGTACATATACCAATTCCATTCCCAAGTTTCACCATTATTGGCAGACATTGCTTGGCTCCAAATAGGATTGTTTTTATCTCTTGCATCCCAACGGAATAGTTGAATTACTTTTTTTCCTTCATAAATATCTCTTGAAAAAAAATGACCTACTTTTTTTTCGAATGAACCTATAACAGGTTTGTCGAGAACTCCTGTATTAGAATCTGACCAATAAATACTCCACAGTTTTGTTTCTGGGTTAAATAACCGAACTGTCATCCCTTCAAAAGGTTCTCCGTTAAATTCTGCAAGGAAATTATCGATATTACCAATTCCGTTAAGGACTTTGTACATTTCCTGAGTCGATGGAAATTCAATCCATTCCCTGCAATTAGAAAATCGGTATTTTAGTTTTTTATTTATAATATTTGATTTCCCCTGAAAAAAATCAAAATCATCTTTAGATGAAGTAGGGGAAGGGAGGATTATTAATTCTCCACTTGCATTAAAAATCAATTTTGGGATTTCTAAATTTAAATTATCGGTAGGCATATTTTTGATTTTAATGATTTATTCATTTCCTTTTTTAATCCATTTACCCACCTCAGGGGCTACGTAATTTTTCATTTTATCAAGTAACTCTTGAGAGTTGTTGCTTACGATTATCATTTGTTGGTTTATCTCTTTTAGGAAACCTTCGTTTACCATTTTCATAATAAATTCCAATAATAAATCATAGAAACCATCGATATTCAAAATTCCAATTGGCTTTTTATGTAGACCTAGTTGTGCCCATGTAAGCATTTCAAAAAACTCTTCTAATGTTCCAAACCCACCCGGTAAAGCAATTACACCATCGCTTAAATCGTTCATTTTTGTTTTTCTTTCATGCATACTTTTCACAATAATTAACTCAGTTAAATTATCGTGTGCAATTTCTTTGTTTCTCAAAAAGTCTGGTAAAACACCAATCACTTTTCCATTTTTATTTAAAACACCATCAGCAACAGCTCCCATAAGTCCTACATTGGCTCCGCCATAAACTAAGTCTATTTTATTTTCGGACATTATTTGCCCAAGCTGAAAAGCTTGAGTTTCATATTCTTTTTTATTTCCAAAACTTGATCCACAAAAAACGGTAATTCGGTTCATATTTAATTTTATATAGTATTATAAGTTTCTAGCCAATCGAAATCCTAAGTCATCAATTTTAAATGAGATAGGATGACTTCTTCTACGGTTTTTTGCCATACAGCCTCTTTCCAAGACACCGTTTCGACAGGTTTTTGATTTCCTTTAGAAGTACTTGGTGATTGCTGAGTGATTTCAAAATACAAGTCCTGAGTCACGGCATATTTTGCCATTAAAAAAGATTCTATGCGAACTGTCCATGTGTTTTTAATACGATCGTCTCTTAATGTGATTTCACCTTGAGGGATTTCGACCATTTGCAGACTAATTGCTTTATTGGCTGGTATGTTGATATTTGATTGATTCATTACGCTTAATTGCCTTTGTGGCAGTAAACGAAGTTATGAAAAATATAGCTGTGTATATAAACAAAAACAGGCAATTGCTAGAAACTAGTATTGCCTGTTTTTGTTTTTTTTGAGATGAAACTAAATTTAAGGTTTAGATTTTACTCTACTTAATGTTTCTTGTGAAATGTTGAGGTAGGAAGAAACTATTTTGTTTGATAAACGTTGTGTTACTTTTGGATTAGTATCTAGCAGGTGTTTGTATCTTTCGGTGGCATTTTGGGTTAAGAATGACATAAGCCTTTTGGTATTGGTTACATAGGCCATTTCCATATAGTGTCTGTAAAAACTGCCCCAATTTGGGATGCTTTCTAGCAAATGATAAAAATCCTGACGAGAGATATAAAGTAATTCTGTAGGCTCTAATGCTTGAACAAATTCCAAAGAAGGCTCACTTAATACAAAGCTAGATAAAGCAGTTACAAAATTATTCTCGAAACCTAGATATCGTGTTGCTTCTTGCCCTTCTTCTGTTATAAAAAATATACGCAAGCAACCATTACAAATAAAGTACATTCGTTGGGTAGTTTGTCCCTGAATAACTAAGAGTTCATTTTTTTCTATCTCCAAAGGATTGAAATAATTAAGAATCTTATCTAGCTCTTCATCTGTAACTGAAGATACCTCTTTTATATATTTAGCTAATTGCTCTTTCATGTTTTAAATAAAATCTCTAACAAACTTACGATAATGTACGATATCCTCTATTGTTAAAACAACCATTTGATGTTTCTTAGCAAATGATAAAATCTCAGGTAACCTTGCCATAGTTCCATTAGGATTCATTAATTCACATAATACAGCTTGAGGTTTTAGGTCAGACAATTTCATTAAATCGATACTTCCCTCTGTATGACCATTTCTTTGTAGGACACCCTTGTCATTTGCTCTTAGCGGAAAAATATGCCCTGGTTTTACTAGATCTGTAGGTTTGGCAAAATCAACAGAGGCTGTTCTTATCGTTTGAATTCTATCTGATGCCGAAAGACCGGTTGTGACACCTTCTTTAGCTTCTATTGATACTGTAAATGGAGTTTGGAAAAGGCTAGTGTTTTCTTTGACCATATAAGGTAATTTTAATTCATCAGCTTTCTCATTCGTAAGACAAAGGCATACGATTCCGCTGCATTCCCGAATCATTAGCGCCATATCAGCAACAGACATATGTTGTGCTGAAAAAACTAAGTCGCCTTCATTTTCACGGTCTTTATCATCTATTAATAAAATTCCTTTACCTATTTTAAGTTCTTTAATTGCATTCTCAACACGTTCTTGACTATTTGTACCAAATAATAATAACGGATTTTCATTTTCTATTGCAGTAATCATTTTGAAGTTGTTTTTTGAACTAGTTTTCTAGTATGAAGAATAATTGTGTGTAGAAATCACAAATGTTATGATCATCATTAGGCAGGTTGCAACCAATAAAATGGTACCATATTCGAATACTTTTTGTTCATGATTAAAATTTAATATGACAAAATTGTTTAAATAATAAAGGGAAAACATTGATGTATGTCAAAAAAAATTCCCGAACTAATTCATATAGGTTCGGGAATTTAATAGTTTTTAAGTAACTTATTTCAAGCTATTTTCTTTTTTCCATTGTCTTATTCTACCTCTGGCATTTTTATATGGAGATGAGGTATTAAATTGTATCATTCTTCCCATTGTCCATTTTTCATACCACTCTTGTTTATAGAGCGTTTCGTTATCATAGTTTTTAATCAACGTTTGCAGGTTATTTACCGTTGTTTCTAATTTTTCTTGTAATTGTAGAAAATCTAAATCTTGATAATCAGAATAAAATTTCTGAGCAAGTTTGCCGAGTTCATTCCATTTATAACCCGTTTCTGGGAAATCCACAGTTTGGTTATTATTCTTTTTATGATGCCATTTTAATACCAATTCTCCCCAACCAATTAAGTACGAAATTAAGTTGTTTACACTCATCATTGTATCTTTTGCATGTCCATCGAGTGTTTTCTCGTTTGTGAACTCAACAGGAATAGTCTTTAAATCACTTTGGAGTTTTTTGTACGTTTTTTCGATATCACTTAATAATTCTGTTTTGTTTTGAGGTACAGCCATGTTTAAAATTTCAATATTAAATCAAATGTTTTCCAGATGATTATTCCCATCGAAAAACCGCCTATTGTACCTGTTACCAGTCTCATGAAATTGCTATGGTATTTGTTTAATGTGTTTTGAAAATACCAATCTGCAAGCATGAATGCCAATCCAATAATCGAAAAATAAAAGGGTGGTAGGAAATAAAAAAAGTAACAAATTGCACAAAAGATATGGCCAATACTAGCGCCTAAACACCTTGCACAAAAAGGCATGTGTTTTTCATTAATTTTAAAACACCTTTCGGGAATTCCGTGACAACCTAAAGTAAATTCATTTAGTTTCATTTACCAAGTATGTTTGCATTTTAGACAAGTTACTCTGATTTTATTGGCTTTGTGTGTACCACATAACAATCCCAAAGGACCAGCTAAAATTGCCCCACAGCAAGCTTTCTTTCCGCTAAACCCTTTTTTATCTATATATATTTGTGTCGATTTGCATCTCGGACATTGAATTGGTTCGGTTTGGTTAATCGTATTCATAGTTATTCTTTGATTGATTTTGGTTTATAAAGCGATTACTTTGTTTCGATTTCGATTATTCTTTTGCCTTTTTCTCCTAAGTAGTGGGTAAGCAACTTTTCATATATTTTATATCCATCATCTACATTGGTAAAAATTAGAATACCTTGTTTTGTTTTTGGAAGTATAAAGAAGATAGTTTGTACGCCTTGATCTGCACCACCATGTGACAATGCCGTTTCTCCGTTTCCTAAATCATAAATATCAAAACCTAATCCAAAATGTTTCCCTGCTTTTGTCTCGACTTGATTTGTTTTTAAATCTTCAAAAACTTTTTTAGATAGCCCATCACCGTTCATAAAACTAACTAAGAACTTTCCGTAATCTTCGATGGTTGTTAATAAATCATCAGCAGCATTTATTGTTTTATGCCTGTCTATCTCGTATGCTTTCCCTTTTGGGTCATATCCAATAGCAAAGCGAGTTTCATCAGTTTTAGTATCCCATATATAATTGGTGTCTGTCATTTGCAAAGGATTAAAAATTAATTCTTTGGCTAATTGATTCAGGTTTTTATTGAATTTTTTTTCTAATGCTTTTCGCAAATATTCAAAACCTTCGCCAGAATATTGGTATTTTGTTCCAGGTTCAAATTGGAAGTTTAGTTTTTTATCAGGATTGTTCCAACGCCAATTTGGAAAACCTGTTTGATGACTTAAAACATATCTTGTAGTTATTTTTTTTGTTTTTGGATCGTTTGCGATATCTGGATCTATCCAATATTTGTAAAGAGGCCCATCTAAGTTCCATTTACCTAAACTAACTAGTTTTAAGGTTACCATTGCAGTAATTGGTTTGGTGAGTGAGGCAACATTAAAAATAGTATTGTATGGTGCTGTTGCTCCTTTTTTTATTTCGCCAAAAACTTTAATTTGTTGAAGTTTTCCATTATTAATTATCCCCAAACCAAGTGTAGGAACATTATTTTCTTTGAGCCATTTCTCAATCTCTGAATCATTATCAAAAATAGCTGTTTTATTAGTAACTGGGTTGTTTATATGGTCATAACTGAGAGATCGAGCGAGTTTCCATGTTCCTTTTTGCAACAGCCATAAATGTGTAAATCGGGCTGTACTTCCAGGGATTTCTTTTGTTCCAAGTGTAGATTCATAAAAACGATGCATCCCAATTTGGACGGCACCATAGAGTGTTTTGTTTTTATAAAGTGGATAAATTTCAGTGCTTCCCGCTACTAATTCCCTTCTGACATAGTATTTTCTAGACGGAAGACATATTCCGTTACGAAAATCATGCAAGAATTTTTTCCTGTCGGATATGCTGTCCTTGTCATGATAAAACTCGAAATCTTCGGTTAGTAATGTTTCAAATTGATTTGCATCGCAAGTATTAAAACCAATTTTAAAGAGCAAACTATCTTTAGAAATGATAGTTTTATATAAATCGGAGTTTTTATCAACTTGTGCTGATAAAGAGAATGAAGCTAAGAATAGCAGTAGAAAATAGTGGTTGATTGATTTGATTGTCATGATGATGATTTTTTTATAAGACGTGATATAATTTTTTTGTTACAAAAAATATTGGATGCTTGTTATTGTATAATTCGTGTTTATGTAATCATAGTTAAGTGATAAATGAAGTATTAAAGATATTGAGTTTTTATTTTTGGACAAAATAGAATAGTAACATGGTAAGATATAAAACAAATATATTGATTTGTCTTTTAGGGCTATATCAAATAAATGCACAAAATAGTATGACCAGTTCAAAAACAAATACAATGAATTCTACTGAAGTTTTAAGGATAGAAAGTCGTATTAGTAATTTAAGTATTGCAATTAATCATACCAAACCCAATGTGATTTCGGATGATTATCCGGTACTTTTTCTACATGGTTCGTCATTTCCAACGGCTCTCTCTTTTGATTTTAAAATGAATAATGCATCTTGGATGACCAATTTAGCTGAGAATGGGTATGATGTATTTTCATTGGATTTCTTGGGTTACGGAAATTCGGATAGATATCCAGAAATGGAGAATAATACTAAAGAAAGTAAAGTAGTTGGTCGTGCTCAAGATGTATTCTTAGATGTTGATAAAGCGGTTGAGTTAATTATAAAAAAGACGGGTAAAAGTAAAGTCTATTTAATTGGGCATTCATGGGGTGGAACTGTTGCTTCGCTCTATGCATCGAAATTCTCTGATAAAATCGAAAAGCTAGTTTTATTTGCCACAATAACAGCTAGAAACGAGAATGATGTGGTCGAAAAGATTCAAGGCTCTTATGATGAAATGACGCCTAAACAAAGAATTGATGCTATGGCGAATTTAACTCCTGATGGTAAAATATGTCAATTAGAAAAGGAAGTTTTTACTAATTGGGGAGAAATTTGGAAGAAAAGCGATCCGTTACTTATAAAATTTAAAACTGAAAGCATTCGTTTTCCATCAGGTCCAAATCAAGATGTTGAAGATTTATTGCACAATAAATCCTATTACAATCCTAGAGATATCAAATCTTCAACATTGATAATAAGAGGGGAGTGGGATAAATACCCTAATAATGCTGATGCTGAGAATTTATTTATTTCCCTTGAAAATGCTAAATCAAAAAAATACGTTGTTTTAGAAAAAGGTACTCATGTTATGCATTTGGAACAAAGCCGAAAACAATTGTATGCTGAAACGTTGTGTTTTTTAAAATCGAGAATGTATTAATTCTTAATTGCCGAAATCAATATAAAAATTGGCCTTCTGGCTTCGTCTATCATTTCGGGATATTTGTTTACTATTTCCTCAGACGGTTTAGGCTCGGATATTTGTTTAATCGAGAAATTAGCATTGATTAAGGTGTTAACAATAGTCTCAAAAGTTCGGTGGTATTTAATTACTTCATGACCTAAAAATTGAGTGTGTCTGATACCTTCGTTTTGGTAATTATCAATTGGCCAGTGCAAACGATTTCCATCATTATCCGTAAACCAATCTTGTTCTTCTCGTGCTGTGAAGGCAGGGTGCTCCATTGAAAAAACAAAACTGCCCCCTTTTTTTAGATTTGTATTAATTTTATCAAAAATAGATTTTAGATTCTCTACATAATGAAATGCTAGGGAGCTAATCACAATATCAAACGCCTCAGGTTGAAAGTCGATATCTTCTATTGCCATTTGTTTGTATTCTATTGCTAAGTCTTTTGAATTTTCTTTAGCTTTTCGAATCATTTTTTGAGACAAATCAATGCCAATGACTTTCTCTGCCCCTTGTTCTTTGGCATAAATACAATGCCAACCATAACCACAACCAAGGTCAAGTACGTTCTTGTTTTGAAATAGAGGTAACATTTCACGTAAAACATACCATTCTCCTGCAGCATTTAATCCTTCGACAGAACGTGGCATTTTGCCATAATTCTCAAAGAAAGATTCATCGTCATATTTATTCTGTTTCATGTGTGATACTAATTTTTGTAAATGTGAATTCTTGTAACCTATACTTTTCTTAATGTATAGGTTACAAGGTTTTGTATATTTTGATGTGTATTATTATAAAGTCTGTCTTCGTATTCAAAATTAAGTTTCTTTAAAATTGATACTGAGTTTATATTGTCAGATGATGGATATGCTGCAATAATAGATGAATTTATTTCTTCAAAGGCATATTTTATAACCTCTTTTAATGCTTCTGACATATATCCTTTTCCTTGGTATTCAGCTAACATCTCATATCCGATTTCGGCAATCTTGTTTTCTAAATCAAAATTCCATAGACAAATAGAACCTATAAGATTGTTGTTTTCTTTTGTTGTGATTACCCAATAAATACATTCATTATTGGCAACTAAATTATTTATTCGGATTATATATGCTTTTGCTTTCTCTAAGTTGGAGGAATTATCCCGACCTACAAATGCATTTACTATAGGATTAGAATGCAATTTATGAATGCGTTCAAAATCTTGATTTTCAATTTTTCTCAAAACTAATCTTTCAGTTGTCAATTTAGGAAATTTATTAAAATCTAATTTCATAACATTCGATATTTAAGATTAAGAGTTTTTTGTAAATGTCAATTCTAGTTTATATTTTTCGATATTCAATGGTATGAATATGTTCTAATAATTTTTCCTCCTCAAAATGTTCAAATAAATTCAACATGTCTTTAAAAGGATTTTTAAAATGTTCAATAAGATGTGCAAGATGTGTTGTTGTTTTAAGAAAATTATAGAAAAAATAAGGATCCATATTAGTAACGTGATCTTTATTCCCTAGGGAAACTTCTATCGTCTGCCCAGTTATTGTATTCTCAAATAAACAATGTTCTCCATGAACATCATAAAGCCAATTATCGGATAATGTTTCTTGTCTGTTTAAAAGATCGGCATTTTCAATTTCGTAGTAATCTCCTTTTTTTATTGCTTCAATTTCAGGTTGATTCGTTTCATTGATTACTTTATGAATTAGTTGTTTAGCCATTGTTTTAAATTCATCCATAGCATTTAACAGCTCAATTTTTGTTTCATTTTGAAATGTTCTCATAACCGATTTGTGAATTGTATTTATTGTTTTTGGTACTTTTTAGATCTCTAGTATTAAAAACAATATTTATGCATTTATTTAAGAGGATTTACTTTTATAATAAGATTTCAGTTCTAAATACAGCCACAGCATCTCCTTTTATTTGTATCAATTTTGGTTTGTTGTTTTCGATTTCAACTTTGACTTTTATTAAACCAAGTCTATCAATTTTTTCACCTTGCCTGCCATTAAATTCAAAAGTATTGTCTTTAAAATCTACAATTTTATTTTGAACTAAATATCCTCCAAGAGGTCCGTTTGCATTGCCAGTAACAGGGTCTTCATTTATACCAATTCCGGGAGCAAACATTCGACCATAAGTTAGAATATTCTTGTCATCGGAATCAAGAGTAAAAACGAAGTAGCCATTGCAATTAATCTCTTCGCTCAATTCGGCTAATGCATTGTAGTTTGGAGATAAACTGTTTAGTTTTTTTCGAGTTTTAATTCCTATCATGACTTTTGAATGTCCTGTAGAGGCTATCTGAATGGGACATCTTTCATCGATATCTGCTGCTTCTAGCCCTAATGCAGGTATCATTCTGCTTGTTATATCCTTATCAAAAGCTGGACTAAGCTCGAAGGCTCCTTGTGTCATTAGAATTTGATAATCTGCATTATCTTTGATTATTTCAAAAGGAAGAATTCCAATTTTAGTTTTAAATCGTAATACACAAGAATCCAAATTGTCTTCAAGTGCTTTTGCATACATTGCAGCGATTGTGGCATGTCCGCAAATTGGGACTTCGGTACTTGGAGTAAAGTACCGTATAACGCCATCGCAATCATCAGTATCAGGAGGGAATAGAAAAGCAGTTTCAGAATTGTTTAATTCTCTTGCAATTTGTTGCATTTGGTAATCATTCATTCCTTCGGCATTCACAACTACTCCCGCTGGATTTCCTTTGAATTTTTCTTTTGTAAAAGAATCAATTTGATATGTTATTCTTCTTTTCATTTTTTTCTTCCCACAAATCGTATTACAGATCCTTTTCCGTTATGAAAAAGACCTTCGTTTAATTCAATTTCTGTTTCTTTCAATTCGATTATTTCGTAATCTGGAAAGTCAGCTTTTATTTCATCAATAGAAAATAGCATATCCAATTCTTTTGGCCCACCAATTTTTTCATTTTTAGAATTGTACTCGATGTGTTTTTTACTGAAGGCTTCAAAAATTAGTAGACCTCCTTTGCGTAAAAAGTTACTGAGTGTTTTATGGTATGACGATTTAATGTCACCTGGAAAGTGTGCATAGATTAAAGCGATAGCATCAAATTGTTCAGGAGTATAGTCTAATGTTTGTAGTTCACCAACCTGATAGTCGATTGTTACGTTATTGGATTTGGCAAGTTGTAAAGCTTTGTTTTTTCCTTCGATGCTTATATCAAATGCTGAAACTGTCCAACCAAGTTTGGCTGCAAAAACGGCATTTCGTCCTTCTCCTTCAGCAGGAAATAGTATTGCTCCTGTATTTAGTTTTTCTAATTGCTCTTTTAAATAATTGTTTGGATGTATGCCATATGCAAATTCGTCTGTACTGTATCGGTCATCCCATCTTTCGGTCCAAGAATCTTTCATGTTTTTCGTTAGGTTAATGTTTTTTATAAATTGCAGTAGCATTTTGCTACATCATTTATTGGAACGTTTTTAGCTTAACGAAAATACGAATTAAAAAATGAATTTATTAGAGTTTTGCGTGAAGGATTGAGGCGATATCCTTTTGTGTGCGGAGCAAAACAAAAGATAAAACCGAAAGGTTGACCCATTTTCGGATCATGTCATAAAAAAATCCGACCTGTTTTTACAAATCGGATTTCTATATGAAAGCGATAATTTTATTTTCTTGTCAGATCGGTTATTAATAAAGGGTTATCTTTTTTTAATTGATTTGCTAATCCTTCAACTGTTTTGCGGCCTTCTTTTATATCGTTATATTCAGCTGTAGTTATTCCTACAATTTGTAAAAATGAAACTTCACCATGAGGAGTCTGCATTTTATCGATTTCTGGATCTGATACAAAAATTATTGCTGTAATTTCTGTTTCTGTATCAAGCCGAATAGGACCATTGGCAGGCATGTAATGAAATTCTTCAAACCATTTTCCACTGCTAAAAACATATTTAGCAATATTCTGTAATAGTGCAATTGCCCAGTTTGGGTTTTCGGTATCTTCTCCAAATGGTTTTAATCTAAAGGTAAGTTCAAATCCCCATTTGCTATAATCTCCGTTTATTTTTTCTTCGGCATAATATAATTCTGAAAAACCATAAGTTATGAAATGATAATGATCTGATTGTTTTGTACTGTTATAAAAACTTACACCATCAAGAGGATTTTCGCCACCAAGAATATAAGGTATTGGCGGGGCAAAATGTTTGGGCTCTTGATTAGGATAAAGTTTTTCAAATTCTTTATCAATTGATAGCCATCCAACAGCATCATCTTCTGAAAACTCTTTTTTGTATTCTTCTAACGTCATCTGCATTTGTTTTTATGTTATGAAAAAACAAATATATAGCTTTATGCTTACAAAATAATTTGTTCGTGAATTTGACAATAAAAAATCCGATCTGTTTTTTACAAATCGGATGTTATGGTATTGTTTAAGAGGTGATTGTCTCTAAGGGCTAATTCAGTTTTTTTATTATTTGAGAAACTGTTTCCTCTAATCCTTTATGGTAATCACCTTTTTTAAGCTCTGGTATTGCTGTACTGGATATGATATCTTTAATTTCATCGTAGTTTAGTTTATTACGTATTTGCTCGTTACCCTGAACTTGAATTTGTCTTAATCCTTTGCTTAGGATAATTAAAACAGTAGTATTTAATTTTAATTGATTGGCTAAATATGTGTTTAAACCCAACGCATATTCAGGGATGTTTGTATAAGGGGTTATCGAAGAGGTTGTAACGATGATGATTTTATTTTTAGAGCTCGTTTCGTATGATTTTAAGGTGTTTTTTAGAGCGTCTACTTGATTTTGAGTCAATATTTTTTCGAAATCATTTACATAATTATATGTTTTCGAAAAGATATTTTGTGTTTCGGAGGTTGGATTCGCAGTTTTATTTGTTTGGGCAAAAAAACTATTTAATGAGAATAAGGTAATTGTAATAATGAGGAATGCTTTTTTCATCTTAGTACTGTAGGTTAGTTTTGGTGCCGCGAAAATAACACTTTATTGTCATAAAATATTCTGTAATTAGGTGTAAAAATGTTACTATTTTATTGTTTTAATGTAAAGTGAAACTGAGGTTGATTTTTCCTTTTGGCAGTAAGGCATAAAAAAATCCGACTTGCTTTCACAAATCGGATTTTTTTATTGAAAATTATATATAACTGTAAAAACGCATTGCTGCGTATTTTTATTACAAGTGAATTACTTCGCCGTAAGCATCTGCAACAGCTTCCATAACAGCCTCGCTCATAGTTGGGTGAGGGTGAATAGATTTTAAGATTTCATGTCCTGTAGTTTCTAGTTTACGAGCTACAACTGCCTCAGCAATCATATCTGTAACACCAGCACCAATCATGTGACATCCTAACCATTCGCCATATTTAGCATCGAAGATTACTTTTACAAAACCGTCTGGAGTTCCAGCCGCTTTTGCTTTTCCTGAAGCTGAGAATGGGAATTTACCAATTTTTAATTCGTATCCTTTTTCTTTAGCTTGTTTCTCTGTTAAACCTACAGAAGCAATTTCTGGAGTTGCATACGTACATCCAGGAACGTTTCCGTAATCGATTGGTTGTACATGTAATCCAGCAATTTTTTCTACACAGTTAATTCCTTCTGCAGAAGCTACGTGAGCCAAAGCTTGACCTGGAGTAACATCACCAATTGCATAATATCCAGGGATATTTGTTTGGTTGTAAGCGTTTACTAAGATTTTATCTCTGTCTACAGCGATTCCTACTTCTTCAAGACCGATATTTTCGATGTTAGTTTTGATTCCAACAGCCGAAAGTACGATGTCAGCTTCAAGAACTTCTTCACCTTTTGCAGTTTTAACAAAAGCTTTTACTCCTGCACCAGTTGTATCAATACGCTCAACTGATGAGTTTGTCATAATTTTAATTCCAGCTTTTTTCAATGAACGCTCAAATTGTTTTGAGATATCTTCATCTTCTACAGGAACTACGTTTGGCATAAATTCTACAATAGTAACTTGAGTTCCCATTGAATTATAAAAATGTGCAAACTCAACTCCAATAGCTCCAGAACCAACGATTATCATTGATTTTGGTTGAGTTGGTAATGTCATTGCTTGACGGTATCCTATTACTTTTACTCCATCTTGAGGTAAGTTTGGTAACTCACGAGAACGAGCTCCAGTAGCAACGATGATATGGTCAGCACTATATTCAGTAACTTTATTGTCTTTATCAGTAACGTCAAGTTTTTTTCCTGGTTTTAATTTTCCAAAACCTTCAATAACGTCAATTTTATTTTTTTTCATCAAGAATTGAACACCTTTGCTCATTCCTTCTGCAACACCACGACTGCGTTGTACAACTGCTGGGAAATCTTTATCGAATTCAGAAACAGTCAATCCGTAATCGGAAGCGTGTTTTAGATAATCAAAAACCTGCGCCGATTTAAGCAATGCTTTGGTTGGGATACAACCCCAGTTTAAGCATACACCACCTAAGTTTTCTTTTTCAACTACGGCTACTTTAAATCCTAATTGTGATGCTCTAATGGCAGTAACATATCCGCCTGGACCACTTCCTAAAACAATAACGTCGTATTTCATTTTTTAAGTATTTATTTTATTTTTAAAATTAAAAGCTGTAAAAACGCTTTTCATTTTCTATTTTTCAACAATGAATAGAGATTGCGAATTTAAGGATTTATTTTAAAAAAAGGTTTAATTTTTATTTCAAGGTCAATTTACATTGGCTATTTCACAGAGATTAAAATAAAAGCGATATAATTTGCTAAAATTAAGCGAATAATTGACTTTTTTTTGCGAAAACAGCAGTGAATCTGCGACTGTACTAACAGTGTGTTTTTCTAATTTGCAACCACAAATTGGGAGTCATATAAATTTTTATAATACCCATTGGCACGATTAATCAGTTCTTGATGCGTTCCTTGTTCTACAATAAGACCTTTATCCATAACCACAATTTTATCGGCATTAACAATTGTTGCCAATCGATGCGCAATAACGATTGAAGTTCTTCCTTTGGTAATTGTTTCGGTGGCACGCTGTATCATTTCTTCAGAGTAGGTATCTATAGAAGAAGTTGCTTCATCCAAAATTAAAATACTTGGATTGCTTACATACGAGCGCAAGAAGGCAATAAGCTGACGTTGTCCTGAAGACAGCATCACTCCACGTTCTTTTACATCAAAATCATAATTATCGGGCAAGCTCATGATGAAATCGTGAACACCAATTACCTTGGCTGCCTCTAGAACCTGAGCTTTGGTTATTTCTGGATTATTCAGAGTAATGTTATTGTAAATTGTATCGGCAAATAAAAAGACATCTTGTAAAACTACAGCGATTTGCTTGCGTAATGAAGCCAAAGTATAGTTCTCGATATTGTGTCCGTCAATACAAATAGTACCGCTATTAATTTCGTAAAAGCGATTCAATAGGTTTATTATAGTCGATTTTCCAGCTCCTGTTGAGCCTACAATTGCGACTGTTTGCCCAGCTTCGACAGATAAGTCTATTCCTTTTATAACTTCTTCTTCTGGAATATAACCAAAGCGAACTTCTTTAAATTCTATTGTTCCATTAAAAATAGGAGCTTCGATGGTTCCAGTATCTTGTATGTGATCCTGTGTATCGATAATATCAAAAACACGGTTGGCTGCAATCATTCCTAATTGCATCTCGTTGAATTTATCTGCAATCTGACGCAAGGGGTTAAACAACATTCCGATAAACATCGTGTAAGAGAATAAATCTCCAAATGTGGTAAAATTATCTCCATTCAGGATTTTAAAACCTCCAAAAACAACTATACAGCCTAATGTAAGCGATGAGATAATATCAGCAATAGGGAAGAAGATCGAGTTATATAAAATCGTCTTTATCCATGCTTTTTTATGTTTTCCGTTTATTTCCTTGAAGCTTTCATATTCGGTATTTTCACGATTAAAAAGCTGAACAATTTTCATACCTGTAACACGCTCTTGAACAAAGGAGTTCATATTTGCAATTTGGGTACGAACTTCTTCAAAAGCAACTTGCATTTTACGCTGGAAAATTCGAGTAATATAAACCAAAATAGGCATTGCGATAACAACAATCCAAGTAAGTTTCCAGTTCATATAGAACATGAAAATCAAGACCACAAGCATTTTCATCAAGTCGCTAATAATCATGAATAAACCTTGGCTAAAAATTCTTGCGATTGACTCAATATCTGAAACTGAACGAGTAACCAATTGCCCAACAGGAACCAAATCGAAGTATTTCATTCTAAAACTCAAGATGTGCTTGAATAACTTCGTTCGGATATCTTTTACAATATCTTGCCCGAGCCAGTTAGCCCAATACACAAAATAAAACTGAGAGAATACTTCCAATAAAAGGACGATTCCCATTAGGGTTATATAAAAAAGCAATCCTAATTGGTCGTGTGTTTTAATGTATCCATCTACTGTTTCTTTAAGTAAATAGGGGCGAAGGGCAGCAAAAATAGAGAGCGAAACAGCGAAGATAATCACTCCATTGTAACGCCATTTATAAGGCTTTGTATAAGTAAGAATTCGTTTAAATAAGCCGGTGTCAAATGCTTTTGCTTTCATTTTATTTTGGAGCTATTTCCTGCTTTTTGCTACAATCTTTATTGTTTTGGCAGCAAAACAATAAAGGATTTCCACTTCAATCAGGGCTATTTAGTAATGTAATCGTACTTAATCTTAGTTAAATATAATCCGTGAGCGGGAACTGAAAAACCAGCTTTGTCTCGGTTTTTACTAGCAATAATATTTTCGAAATCGTCTAGCGTAATTTTATGCAAACCAATATTTATCAATGTGCCAACAATAGCGCGAACCATATTTCGTAAAAAACGATTGGCCGAAATAGTAAAGATTAGTTTATTGTTTTCAGTTTTCCAATAGGCTTCAAAAATACTACAATCAAATGTATTTACATCAGTATTGACCTTTGAAAAGCATTGGAAGTTGGTATGATTTAACAAAATTTTAGCAGCATCGTTCATTAGAGGGACATCTAAATACTGATGAAAATACCAACTTAGCTCTTCCAGAAATGGATCTTTTACGGTATTGATATGATATTCGTAGGTGCGTTTGGTTGCATCAAAACGACAATGTGCTTCGTCTTGAACCAAGATAATATCATAGATAGCAATGTCTTTTGGTAAATAGGAATTGAGTTTGTGTATCAAATTTGGAACCTCAATAGGAGAATCATAATCAAAGTGTGCATACATTTCTTTAGCATGAACACCAGTATCTGTACGTCCAGCTCCCATTAAATTAATAGGTGTGTTTAATAAAACCGAAAGGGCTTTGTTAAGCGTTTCCTGAACAGATGATGCATTAGGTTGGTATTGCCAGCCATGATAATGTGTGCCGTTGTATGCAAATTGTATAAAATATCTCAAAGTATAGGTGCAAATGTTTTGAATCACAAAGGTACAAAGGATTTTTTTAAGGAGCTTAGTTATAGAGGTCCTAAGTAGCTAAGGTTTTCTCAAAGTGGGTTTAAAAAAAATTAAGGTTCTAAGATAGAATGTTTTTTATAGAAATGAATTTTAAAGATATACAGTATTACATTTAGTATAAGATTTAGAGGTTCAGTTTACGAGGGTGAATTGGGTTTTTTATATAGAAAGGCAGGAAAGACGCCTTCTTTTGTATGTGTAGTGAGAAATCTTAGTACCTTAGCAACTTAGAATCTTAGTCACTTAGAATGAAAAAAATCCTCTTACTTTCCGATACCCACAGTCATATTGATGACACTATTTTAAAATACGTTTCACAGGCGGATGAAGTGTGGCATGCGGGTGATATTGGTGATTTATTGGTAACTGATGCTATAAAAGCAATAAAACCATTGCGTTGTGTTTATGGGAATATAGATGATGCTAAGGCGCGTTTAGAATTTCCTTTAAATAATCGGTTTATGTGCGAAGATGTTTCAGTTTGGATTACTCATATTGGTGGTTATCCAGGAAAATATAGTCCTGCTATTAAGGAAGAGATGGCATTAAATCCACCTAAATTATTTATCTGTGGACATTCGCATATTCTTAAGGTCATGTTTGATAAAAAGAATAATTTACTACACATGAATCCGGGAGCAGCAGGAAAGAGTGGTTTCCATCAAGTGCGTACCATGCTTCGTTTTGTAATTGAGGGAGACAAAATAAAAGATTTAGAGATTATCGAAATCGAAAAACGCAATTAATTTATACCTGATACATTATAGGAACTTCTACTCTAATTGAGGTACCCATATCAATTATAGACTTAACAGTTATTTCTCCTTTTAAATTCTTTATCCTTGCTCTAATTTGATTCAGGCCAAAACCTTCTATGATATGGAATTTATTTGTTTTGTAACCTTTACCGTTATCATTTACATTAATAATCAAGTTGGAGTTGTCTTCTGTTAATGAAATGTTTGCAATGCTAGCTTCGCTATGTTTGATAATATTGTTTAAAAGTTCTGAAATAATGAAATAGATTCTCATTTCAAATTTTTCATGATAGCGTGTTTTGGAAGGAATCGAGCAGTTGTATTCAAATAGCATTGTCGAGTTAGAGTTTTTTTCGCATAAATCTTCTAAAGCGTAAAACAATCCAAATCGAACCAGTAGTGTAGGCAAAAGTTCATGAGATAAATCACGTACTTTGTCGTGTGCTTCTTCGAGGATGAATTTTGTTTTTAGAATTTCTTCAGAAACAGGTTCGTTTTGAGTAGAAAAAACGTTTAAATGCATTCCGGCAGAGGATAATAATGCGCTAATATTGTCGTGTAAGAATAAGGCAATTTTCTTGCGTTCGCTTTCTTGACCATCGATACTGGCGTTGATTATATTCTGTTGAATTTTACCTTGTATGTCTTTTAATCTGTTTTTTTGTTTCAGTTTAGTATTTTGATAGAAGAAATAAAATAAGATGATACTAATAACAAATAGTGAAATCATAATACTAACCACTTTTTTGTTTCGAGATTGCTCCAACAATAAGGATTGCTGATTGGATTTGTATTGACTTCCAATCTTATCGATATCTCTTTTGTATTCATCCACTTCTAGGTTAAGACCTGCAACATCAACCTTTCGTAATTTATCTTCATTGCTTAATTCTTCGTTTAAAGCATTATAAAGAGCAAGGTTTTTGTAGGCGGCTTTATCCTGTCCAATTTTTGATAAGAATTTTGAATATTCCAGATAGGTAAAGGACAAGTCTGATTTTTCATTTCCTTTGCTACCAATTTCTATGGCTTTGTTAAAAAAGAAATCAGCTTTTTTGTTTTCATTGGTATGATTGTGATACATTCCATTAAGCATGTTTAATACTACCAAAGTAGACTCATCGCCATGTTTTGAATGGTATTTATTAATATAGCTTAGGTATGGATAGCCGTCATTATAACCGCCAATATCAAAATATGCCCAAGCGATATTTAATTTTGTGAAAACAATTTGCACTGAATCTTTTATTCTAGTGCTGTAATAAAGTGATTTTTTGTAGAATGAAATTCCTTTCTCGTACTCCTTTTTATTAAAGCAGTAGATATTTCCTAAATTATTATAAAGCCAATTTTTAAGTTCGCCGTTATTGGTTTTTTCTGCATACATTAATCCTTTGTTATAATAGAATAATGCTTTGTCAGGTTCTGTTAACTCATCAAAATTGGCTGCAATTGTATTATACGATTTTGCAATAAGATTGATGTCTTTATTGTTAATAGCATAGTTTAAAATAATTCGGGATTGTGTTAATGACTTTTCGTGATGTCCTTCACGCATCATTTTTACAGATTCATCAGAGAGTCTTTCTAGCTCTTGTTTTGTTAATTTCTTTTCTTGTCCAAAAATAGCATTACCATAGCTTTGGATAAGAAAGAGTAGTAAGGCAATAATCCGAGTAGAAGACATAGAAAAATATTAGCCGTTAAAAGTACATTAAGTTACACATAGAAAGCAAATTTAGTTAAATCACTTTTGTGATTTGTTAATAACCTATTTTACTTAATTAAATGTGTTCTAGATTGCTACTTTGTTTTTTAAGATTTTATTAAATTGTTTTTAATTGCATATTTTACCAGACCAATAGTGTTTTTGGTCTTTAGCTTTTTCATGATGTTTTTGCGATGTGTTTCTACAGTATTGGTACTGATAAAAAGTAATTCACTAATTTCTTTACCACTATACTCAAGAGAAATCAAGGTGATTATCTCTAATTCACGTGAACTTAGTATTGAGTTCTCTTCTCGAGTACGCTCATTAAGTTTAGGATTGCCTTTTGTAAATGTGGTAAAAATCTTTTCTCTAACGGAGTCACAGAAATATTCTTCGCCTTTATTGACAGCTTCAATGGCTTCTATGATATTTTCACCAGCACATTTTTTGGTTAGATAACCACTGGCTCCTAGGTTCATGACTTCTTTGATGATTTTTAAATCATCATAGCTAGAAAGGATTATTACTTTACAAGGGAACCCTTTTTCTGAGAATTCTTTAAGGACTTCGATGCCATCTTTTTGTGGCATACTTATATCTAAAACTAAGATGCTAGTATTGTTTGAAGCTACATCATTATAAATATTCATTCCGTTTAAAGACGAACCCACAACTTCAAAGTCTGAAACAGTATGTAATAAATTAGTAAGCCCATCGATAAGTACCTGATGATCGTCGGCTAGATGTACTCGTATTTTGTTTTTCATAAAAATGATGACTATTTAGTTTCAAATTTAGGTAAAAATAAGAGAATGCGAGTGTTTGTAGGGGTTTATTTTGTTTTTTATTGCATTAATGGTAATATATTTTCCACAAAAAAACCCGAATCATACAATTCGGGTTTTCTTCGCACAAAATAAATTAAGTTTATAGGTTTACCTCAATCGATCCACAGATTTTACAAGATCTTCATCCTTCTTGATGGCTTTATTAGCTAATACTAATAATACGATAGCAACTATAGGTAGAAACATCCCAATACCTTTCTCCGAAACAGCAGGTGTTTCTCCAGATAAGTTTAGTGAGTGATATACAAATAATCCTAATAAAATTAAATTTAATATGATATTCAGTCTGCCCATGACAAACTGGTTTTGTCTTTTTTTGTATGAAATGATACTTACTATAGAAAGCATAGTGCTTAGTCCAAACAAAATAACATAAAGTTGATTTTGCATGAAATAATATGGCTTAGCATCAGCAGTTATCCAAAGTGGAACAAAAAACATTAATATGCCTGTAACTGCAAATGTTAAAATTAAATATATAGTTTGAACTCTTTGTATCATTATAGTTGGTAATTGTTTTACAAAAATATATTTTCTTTTTTTAAAATACTATTGTATGATAAAATTTTATTCGTATTATTGCATCATAATACCGTAAGCACTTCATACTGCGGTTGATTCAACTAAAAAAAATAAAGATACTACCTATTCTTTTACAGTATTTCTTAAAATTAATTAAACTCATAGAACATTCATGTTTGATATTTCTGCATTAAAAGAAATGAAGCTTTCTGAGCTTCAAGAAATAGCTAAGTTAGCTAAAACAATAAAATTTAACGGTGTAAAAAAGGAGACATTAATAGGTCATATTTTATCCCATCAAGAAGAAACTGCAAAATCAGCAGTGGAACAAAAAGTTAATGTAGTTGAAGATGATAAGCCAAAAAGAGTTCGAATTGTTCCTGTAAAGAAAGCTGCTATACAAAAGAATACAGTTCAAAAGGATATAGTTTTTGAAGAAGAAAAAGAGAATAAGACAAGCGAAATTCTTGACACTCCAATAACTCCAGAAGTTCCAGTAGTAGAAGCAGAAACTATTAAACCTGTTGAATCTCCAGAGAAAAGTGCGCCTGAGAAAAAAGCTTCTAAAGTTATAAAGTTTAATAAATCGGCTTATGAAAAAAAGGTCGCTTTGCAAAAAGAAAAAGAAGCAGTAAAAGAAAATGCAATTGCAGCTGAAACTCCAAATGAGAATTCTGCTGAGACTACAGAAAATACAACATCGGAAAATACAACATCGGAAAAAGTTGAAGCACCAATTCAAGCTAAAAAGATTAATCCGAATCAGAATAAACAAAACCCAAATCAGAATCCGAACCAAAACCCGAATCAGAATCAAAATCAGAACGGGAATAACGGGAATCAAAATCCAAATTTTAAAAATAAAAAGAATAATTTTAGAGACTCAGATTTTGAGTTTGATGGAATTATCGAAAGTGAAGGTGTTCTTGAAATGATGCCAGATGGATATGGTTTCTTACGCTCTTCAGATTATAATTATTTAGCCTCTCCAGATGATATTTATTTATCAACTTCACAAATCAGATTGTTTGGTCTTAAAACAGGTGATACAGTAAAAGGAGTAGTGCGTCCTCCTAAAGAAGGAGAAAAATTTTTCCCATTAGTTCGTGTTTTAAAAATAAACGGACATGACCCACAAGTAGTTCGTGATCGTGTTTCCTTCGAACATTTAACTCCAGTTTTCCCTTCAGAGAAATTTAAATTAGCCGAAAAGCAAAGTACAATTTCAACTCGTATTATCGATTTGTTTTCTCCAATAGGAAAAGGACAACGTGGTATGATTGTAGCACAGCCAAAAACGGGTAAAACAATGTTATTAAAAGACATTGCAAATGCTATTGCAGCAAATCACCCTGAGGTATATTTAATTGTTCTTCTTATAGATGAGCGTCCTGAAGAGGTTACAGACATGCAACGTAGTGTACGTGGAGAAGTAATTGCTTCTACTTTTGATAGAGAACCACAAGAACACGTTAAAATTGCAAATATCGTATTAGAAAAAGCAAAACGTTTGGTTGAATGTGGTCATGATGTAGTGATACTATTAGACTCAATTACACGTTTGGCAAGAGCTTACAATACTGTACAACCAGCTTCTGGTAAAGTATTAAGTGGTGGTGTTGATGCGAATGCATTGCAAAAACCAAAAAGATTCTTTGGAGCTGCTCGTAATGTTGAAAATGGTGGTTCATTAAGTATCATCGCTACAGCATTAACTGAGACAGGATCTAAAATGGACGAAGTTATTTTTGAAGAGTTTAAAGGTACAGGTAACATGGAGTTACAATTGGATCGTAAAATTGCTAACAAACGTATTTTCCCTGCAATCGACCTTACTTCTTCAAGTACGCGTCGTGATGATATGTTACTTGATGAGAAAACATTACAAAGAATGTGGATCATGAGAAAATATCTTTCAGATATGAACCCTGTTGAAGCAATGGACTTTATTAATGACCGTTTCAAGAAAACTAAAAACAACGAAGAGTTTTTAATTTCTATGAATGACTAAATACACAGACTAAGGTTCTTAGTTGCTAAGTCGCTGAGAATTTAAGTTTAAAATATAAAAAAAGGATGAGTATTTACTCATCCTTTTTTGTTTATCATTATTACTATCAGTAAATAGTAGCCAATAAAATATTTTCAAATGCAGCAGAATAGTTTTATTCTCCCTTTTTTAATTTGTTTAAAGTGTTTTCAATAAGTTCCATTCTGTTTTTTATCTTTTCTGCAGCAGAATCTAAAGTATACCCCTCGTCTAAAAGCTCTTTTATAAGCAACATTTTTTTAATGTTCTCATAATTATATCTTCTGTTTTTTCCTTCTTCTTCAGTTAAGCTACTTATGATGGCTTTCTCTTCCCAATAGCGAATTTGCCTTGTGGGAATGCCTGTAATCTGTGATACTTCGCCAATTCCAACAATCAATTTATCTAAAAAATTAAAGTCGAATGATAAGGCTTTGTCTGCGTTTGATTTATCCATTTTGTAAATTATTTACAATTAATGTTGCAAATGTATAAAATTAACCGTTAGTTTGAAATTGTAATTTATTTACAATTATTGATAATTAAATACAATTAAAAAAAATGAAAAGATTATTATTAATTACAACGGCAATGATTATGATGAGTTTTAAACCAGTAGCACAGGAAAAAACCCCTGTACAGGCAGATTATTTAAAAGAATTTGAGAAACATGTACGTATTCCTTCTGGATATTATTTCTATTCAGCGAAAAAAGTGATTGTAGATAAAGAGTCCGCATTGTTATTTCGTTATCAGAAAGACAAGAATGGAAACAAGAATGGAGAACATTTTTCTTTTGTTGTATCTGAAAATCAAAAGCAAATTTTAGGATTTACTTATATGGATAAGAAGTTTTCTAATTCAAAAATGATATCAAAGAATGAAACAAAAAAGATAGCTGATAAGTTTTTGAAGCAATTGGATACTTCTTTAGCGAGTGAGTTGAAGAATCTTTGGATAGAACAACATGATGAGAAGATTTTTGTTGATGGCAAAGAAATCACAATAAGTGGAATGAAGTATAAATGTTATCGTGCTTCTACAAATGACTATTGTTGGGTAATTGTAGGCTTTGATGGTTCGATTATTACTTTTGAGCGTAACATTAAGTGGGATAATGCAGCTGGAAAGCGTATTACAGAAAAGTGGTTGCATGATAGTTGGGTGTTAAGCAATGATAAAGCGATAACAAGTGCTGAGCAGCAGGATTTGAAAACATTAATCGAAACTACTTTTTTAAACGGCGTGTTAAACGATTTAAATATTGAACAAATCCGTAATGGGTTCCATCCTGATTTTGCAATATTAATTGCTGATGGTACAAATTTGAAAAAATTGGAACTTCCTGTTTGGATTAAAATAGTTGAAAAATATAAAAATGATCCTGAAAAAATAAAATCAGGAGACAGAAACCTCGAATATAAGTTTGATCTGATAGATGTAACCGGAAAGGCAGCGGTGGTAAAAGTCCAGCTTTTTAGAAAAGGAGAGCATATAATAACGGATTACATTTCACTTTTAAAACTTGAGAATGGGTGGAGAGCTGTTGCAAAAGTTTCAAATGAGCACATACCTAATCCTTTAAATTTATAAATGATGAAAATAATAATCCTGATAATACTACTAATAAATACAAGCATGATGAATAGTCAGACAAAAGAAAAATCGGCATTGGTATTAATTGAGACTCAAAATGAATGGATGCATCCAGATGGGAAGTTGAGGAAAAACTTAGTTACAGATGATAAGATGATGAAGAATTCAATTACCAATATTGAAAAAGCACTTCAGTATGCAAGAGAAAATGATTTAAGTGTGATTCATGTTGGATTGCGTTTTGAAAAAGGGTATCCAGAACTGGCAAATGGGAAAAGTGGTTTACGCAAAGCAATTCCGCAAGCAGGAACTTTTCCGATAAATGAATTTGGATCACAATTTTATGAAACGGTTAAGCCTTTAGAAAAAGAATTTGTTGTTACTGGTAGAGTGGGAGCAAGTGGATTTGCAGGGTCAAATTTAGATGCCTACTTGAGAAATAATAAAATTGAGAATATATACCTAGTTGGCTATGCAACCCATGTTTGTGTAGAAAGTACTATGCGTGAAGCTCACGACATAGGATACAATACGTTTATTATTAGTGATGCTACGGCAGCTTTTAATAAAAAACAACAAGATTATATGCTAAAAGAAATTGTACATCATTTTGCAGACCAGCTTACAACAGAAGAATTTGTAAAGAAATAAAAATTAGGAATAAAAAAAAGGATGAGTATTTACTCATCCTTTTTTTAACCTCAGAACCTCAGAACCTCAGAACCTCAGAACCTCAGAACCTCAGAACCTCAGAACCTCAGAACCTCAGAACCTCAGAACCTCAGAACCTCAGAACCTCAGAACCTCAGAACCTCAGTTACTTCTTATCAACTACAGGTCTGTTTTCTCTGTTTGCCAGATCCCAAGCTATTACAAATGCTAGTTGGGTTCTTTTTGTTAAAGCGTCGTATTCGATTTTTTCTGGTTTATCCCCTTTTCTATGGTAGTCTTCGTGAACGCCATTAAATAAAAACACAGATGGAATACCAAGTTTAGCAAAATTATAGTGATCTGAACGCTCATAAAAATGATTTGGATCTTTTGGGTCATTGAATTTGAAATCCAAATCAACCTTGGTGTATTTTTCGTTTTGAGCTACTACAATATTATGTAAATCGCTAGAAAGTCTGTCAGCACCAATTACATATACGTAATTGTTTGTATTTGCGTGTTCAACATCGCGACGTCCAATCATGTCAATATTAATATCAGCTATTGTATTTGCGATAGGAAACAATGGGTTTTCTGAATAGAAACGTGAACCATGTAGGCCGTGCTCTTCACCAGTTACATGCAAGAAAAGGATAGAACGTTTTGGTCCATGACCATCTTTCTTTGCTTTAGTAAATGCCTGAGCCATTTCAAGTAGGGCTACAGTTCCAGATCCATCATCGTCGGCACCATTAAATACTTCACCATTTTTCATACCTACATGGTCGTAATGTGCTGAAATAACTAATATTTCATCTGGTTTCTCAGTACCTTCAATATAAGCCCAAATGTTTTCAGAATCGGGTAGATTTTGATTTCTTTTGGCATTTAAGTAGGATGCAGGAATGTGTTGGTAGTAATCAGTTGCTCCTTTAGGAAAAGTAACTTTATCTTTTTTGTATTGATCTATAAGATAAACACCCGCTTTTTTCTGCCCTTTTGAGCCAGTATCTCTTCCTTCCATTTCATCTGAAGCCACAATATAAAGATGCTTTTTTAATTCGGCAGCTGTAATGGTATTCATATATTTGGTTGGATCCGAATTGTCTTTCGCAACTACGTTTTTAGTGTTTTTGCAAGAAAATGCCGAAGCAATTAATAATAGAATTAAGATTTTTTTCATTTCTTGATTAGTGTAAATTGATAAATGTGTAAAGAATGTAAAAGATAAGTATAAATAGAACAAAAAGGAAGTTTATGAAAAATAAAATAACACTTTTGATAAATGACACGAATCTAGTTTCTCCATAAAAACGATGATGTGCAGGATAAAAATAATAAGACATCCAAACTATTCCAACAGTGTTTACTAGTATTGTAATTAAATTAACCACAGCATATTCTTCAAAAGAGGAAGTGATTTTATTCATTAAAAATAAAATCAGAAAAATTAAGAGAAGAAAAGAAAAGTAATGCAAAGTGAAAATTCCATGATCAAAATAATACCATTTCTTTTTGTTATGAAAGATCCATAAAAAGAATGCAAAAAACGGCATTATTATAAAGAGGATTTTAGGAATATTATGGAAAAAAGATTCCATGAATTTATTAATAATCTCTTTCTTGGTATAATGTTCAGTAACGCCTGAAGCCTTTTTATATGCCCAATACCCAAACTCAGAAAGTTTATCTTTTTCTTTTCCAAATTTTTGGATAGAATCAATTTCTTTCATCGGTTTCAATCGGAAGTACTCGGGGTTTGTATTTATTTTATGATCCTCCTTATTTACTTTATTTATATGTAAAGTAATTTCTTTTTCGCCTTTAGTAATGTCTTCTGTGATGCGAGTGGGAAATAATGCAATTAAAAGAAAAGTAACAAAACTGATGAAAATGTATAATCGAACAGGTGCCAAATAAGACAAGCGTTTTCCCGAAAGATATTCTTTGGTTAGAGCAGCTGGTTTAAATAAAAGGTTTCTAATTGTGCGCCAAAAAGCATTTTCGTAATGCGTTAAATCTTCAAAAAAATGAATGAATAAATGGTGGAATGTTTTTCGAGTATCAGTGTTTTCTTGTCCACAGTTGGGGCAGAATTTTTGATCAACAACGTGTCTGCAATTCAGGCAGGTTTTGTCTTTTCTTAAAGCGCTTTTTGACATAAAAAATTTGGTTTGGTATTTTTTGGTTTGAGATAGTTATGGTTATTTTTTTAAGACTTCATTTAAGAAATTTTTTAAATGTTCGAATGAACGTTTGGCCGCTTTTTCATTATAAGCTGCTCCTTTAGAATTATCATTTCCAGCTTCAGGATTAGTAAATGAGTGTACAGCATTTGCATAATAAATCATTTGCCAATCGGATTTGGTATCACGCATTTCTTGTTGAAAAGCATTGATTTCTTCTTTTGACTCGTAAGGATCATCAGCACCGTGGCAAACCAATACTTTTGTAGTAATAGGTTGAGCAGGTCGTTTAATGTCTTTTCCTAAGCCACCATGAAAAGAAACAACTCCTTGTACATTAAGATGCCCTCTTGCAGCTTCAAGAGCGCCTGTTCCTCCAAAACAATACCCAATTACAACAGTATTATTCACATTGGCTCCCGATTTTACTAATTGTTGTAAGGCTAGGTTAATTCTCTTTTGATAAATACTAAAATTACTCTTGTAATATCCAGATAGTTTACCAGCTTCTGTATTGTCGTTAGGATAGTTTCCTTGTCCGTAGATATCTGCAATAAAAACATGATACCCTAGGTTGGCTAAATTTTCGGCAATTTCTTTGGATGCATTATCAATACCTTTCCAAGCGGGAAGGATTAAAATTCCTGGGTTTTCATTGCTTTTTGTTGTTGGATTAATGGCTAGTCCATTTAAAACCTGACTTCCATCGGTATATTTTACTGGTTTTAATTGTGCGCTCATAATATTAGAAAAAAGGATAGTAGTAAGTAAGAGAAGGGGTAATGTTTTCATGGTTTTATAAATTTAAACAAATATTAAAAATTTTATGTTACAAAAAAATTTCAAAAATACATTTCTTCTAAGTTTTTTGTAAGCTGATGGTTAGGGGTAAAATTATTTACCCGGATGATATGTTTTTTCGGCATTTTTAACAACATCTTCTTTGTAAAATAAGACTTTTTTAAACGCCCCCTTTTGATACATTTCGGCTTGATCGGCAAAATGTTTTGAGGATGGATCACCACTGTTTCCTCCCGCCAGTAGTGATTTTGCTTTTATTTTAGGACCAAATTCTACAGCGCAAACAAAACTATTACCATTATATCCATAACGTTTTTTAGAGTCATTTTGATAACTGCTTTTATAGGAAGGCAAGCTGCCCCATGAGCCTGGACCAAAAGCAATTGGTAAACTTGGTTTTGAATCGTCATATTTTAAATCGATATCACCATTAGAGCGTTGAAAACGGTTTACTTCGCCCCATGCTATTTTCCATGATCCCCATTTTGATTTAAGTTCTTTTAAAACCGATTGTAATTGTGGTATTAGTTGATTTGCTGTTGCGTTTTTTGCAAAGTTCTTGGTGTTTTCAACCTGATCTAATTCGCCTTCATCGATATAAGCTTTCAAGATAATTGGATCTAATTTATATGCCCATTCCACAGCTAATGTTGTTGCTATAGAATTTTCCGCAGCATAATAATCCCAGTTTTTTAGAATAGCAATTGATTCGGCTAAATCTGCATATTCTGTATCTGTAGGTTTTACGTTTTTTTCAAATACAGTAAGTAAACTTGGAATTAAAATTTCGAAAATAGATAATTTAGTGTCATAACCTTCAGCAATTACTTTGTCTAAGGTATAATCCTCACCTTTACTAAATAGGCGAACGGCGTTTATACCTCTAAAATTTTCTCCATCTGGCGCCATATAGGGAAGGTAGTTCTCTTTTTTTGGACTGTCTTCTCCTGCAACTGTATAAGGAGTTGAATTACAATTCTGAAGCCAGCCATTTACTGGATTGTATATATGTACTGTTTCATTTACTTCATGCAAGCCTTTCCATTGTGTTGATGAAACTGAACCATCAACAACCTTTGACCAATTGAGTTTTTTGTCTCTTATTGGAATGAAATTCCCATGCCAGTAGGCTATGTTTCCTTTGCTGTCTGCATACACAGTATTGTTAGAAGTATTGGCTTTTAAATCCATTGCCTTTTTATACTCTTCAAAATTGGTAGATTTTGTTCTTACCCAACTCTGAATAAGACTCGTCATCGATCGATTATTCGATTTTAAACTAATCCATTTCCCATCACGTTTGGCCATAATCGGACCGTTATTGGTAAAATAGGTTTTGAATTTTTTTGGAATTAATTTCCCGTTTTCAGTATAATTTATTGTGATTTGTTTTTCGGTAATAGGCAGTAGTTTTTTATCAAATTCATAAAATATTTTATTGTTTTTACGAACGATTTTTTCTGCATACATATCTGCAACATCTACATTTGATGATGTGTGCATCCAACCACAATTGTCATTGAATCCTTGGTAAACAAAAAATTGTCCCCATGTTACAGCTCCATATACATTTAAGCCTTCTTCACTTGTTACCTGAACTTCTGGTCTAAAGTAAAAAGTGGTATGTGGATTAATGTATAGAATTGCATTTCCATCGACAGTTTTTGATGGAGAAAAGGCAAAACCATTTGAACCAGTCTGCACGTTTTTTTCTCTTTCTACATAAGCTACTTTATCATTGTTTCCGGAATAGAATGCTTTTAGTTCCCCTGTTGAAAGATCAGCTGTACTTATGGCTCCAATACTTCCATCAGTCCAGAGCAAAGGAAACCATGGTTCAAAATGAGTCAATAAGGCTGGCTTTACTTCAGGATGTTTGTATAGATAAAAATTGATAGCATCAGCATAACTATTTAAAAGTTTTTTGAGCCAGATTGGTGCTTTTTTATAATCTGATTTTGCTTCTTGTGCATCTATCAAAAGACGAATTTCTAGGTCATTGTATAAAACGGATTGTCCTTTTATTTCTGAAAGGCGTCCAAGTTTTTCGATATAATTCATCTCGATTCGTTTAAAATCATCTTCGCACTGTGCGTAAAGCAATCCAAAGACAGCATCAGCATCGGTTTTTCCATAAACATGTGGAATGCCCCAATTATCACGAATTATTGTAACCTGTTCTGCTAATTTCTCTAGTCGGTCAATCTCTTTTGGATTTATTTTCTGTGCAGTAATCTGAAAGCTTATGCAAGAAACAATAAAGCTTAGTTTTATTATTTTTAGGTAATTGAACATAGTTATTTGATATTAAATTTTTGGCCAGCAGTATAAATGCTCATTTGCAGATTTTCTATTGAAATTAGGTTGTTGTTTTTAGCTTTCATAATTCCTTTTGGATTCTTAACTACTATAACTTCACTATCTCCAGCAACTTCAATTTGATTGTTTCTAACAATAATTGCAGTAGCTTCATCGATTCCAATTCCAGTTAAAGTCGGAAATTCGACTAAAGCGGTTAGGAGTCGATTGTAGCGATTTCTCTTTAAAAAATGCTGATCGATAATAGCTGTTTTTATTAATCCTAAACCTTCCGAAGTTTCTAGGTTATCGTGTCTGATATTATCAAAAGTTCCAGAGTATTCTTTTTGCAATTTTTGATTTCCTGTTATCATTTTCTCCGACATTACAGCTGCGCCAGCGCTTGTTCCAGAAATTGTACTTCCGTTTTGATATGCTTTTTGTATTGCTGTCTTTATGGGAGTATTTTGAACAATATTCATAAATCGTGTTTGATCACCTCCGCTTATAAAAATTAGTTTTGCTTTTTGCAAAGAGTCTGTCAAGGTTTTATTTTGAGCAGTTTCTTTATTAAAATTCAGCATCACAATTGGGTTAGCTGTTAATTTTAGCATTTGTGTTTTAAAAAAGATAAATGAACTATCAGGTTCTTCACTTGACATCGGCAAAACGACGATGTAATCTTTTTTTGCTAAATCGGCAACGCTTACTACTTGCTTCATTAAATTGTCAGATCGGTCACCTCCGCCAATTATGAATAGCTTTCCTTTAGGTGCTTGCGCTTGAAGCATACAGCTCATGAATAAAAGTGAAATCAATAGTTGTTTTTTGGACAAATAGTTGAATAGTTGCTGGTTTTTCATGGTTTTATTTTGGTTTAGTTAAGGCATATTTGCTATAAATTTTAAAAGAGAGGTATTTACAATATAAAGAACATCTTTTATTTTATCTAAATCTACTTTTGAGGCTATATCACGCATCGAGTGGTAATCCTCATGAAAACCGCTGAAATATGTCATAATAGGAATTCCTTTTGCTGCAAAAGAGGCGTAATCACTTCCGGTATGTCCATTAGTTTCCCAAAGATCAAGAGTAAACGGTTTTGATAGGTTGCTATTACTAGCATTAATAATTTCTTTTAAGTTATCGCTTCCTTCTTGAGTTCCAATGCTTAAAATTCGTTGGGTTTTGTCTTCTGGTGCACTTCTGGATATCATATCCATATTAATAGCGAGAACTATTTTTTTGTTTTTTAAATCAAAATTCTGAATGTAAAATTGACTTCCCAAAAGCCCCATTTCCTCTGCGGTCCATGAAGCAAATAAGATATTACATGGTGGTTTTATTTTTGACTCTGACCAGTTTTTGGCTAAGGCTAACATACCTGAAACTCCTGAAGCATTGTCATCGGCACCATTATAGATTGTGTCGTTTTTAATTCCTAAATGATCATAATGCGTCCCTACAATAATGGTTTTAGTGGTGTCTCTTCCTTGAATCATTCCTAAAACATTTCGAACAGGAAAAGTTTCAGATTGCAATTCAATGGAGAAATTAACTGTTGTGTTTTTCAATGGGGTAGAAGCAATGCTTGGTTTTTTTTCTGCTGATTCTACTGAAATACCGCTTCCTGAAAAAAGTTTTTGGGCTGCAGATTTACTGAATTTAAAAACGGGGATAGATGTTGTAATAGGATTTTCTAATGAATGAAAAACTTCGTTTTCTTTAGCATTTTTAGGTTTGTAATTCTCGTTCCCATCTATAATTATCAAAGCAACTGCATTTTTATTGATGGCAGTTTGTAATTTGATTTCTTCGAGATTATTTTCTTCAGGGAATAATTTTTTAAACTTCTGATATGTAGTTGAAGTGCTATCCTGATGTCCTGGAAATCCTTTTAAAACAACAACAATTTTGCCCTTTACATTTTGATTTTTATAATTGTCATAACCTTCTTTAGGTAGACTTAGCCCATAGCCAACAAAAACTATTTGTGCTTCTTTTTGTATTGATTGCTCAATTGGTGTGACTTGAAAGTCATTTTCTGGAGACAGCAGAAGTGTTTCTTTGCCTCCTTTTATTATTTTAAAAGATGTTTTTTTTACAGTGTGCTCACGGATTTTAAAGTTTTGAAAATATCCTGATTTTGGACTGTAGGGAATTAATTGGTATTGTTCCATCATTGAAGCAATATAATCAGAAGCCATAAAACCTCCTTTTTGAGTACTTCCACGACCTTCCATCCAATCTGAAGCTAAGAAAGAAAGTGTTCCTGAGAAATCACTTTTGGATGGATTTGAAACAGTAGTTTGCGAAAACAAGACTGATTTACAGAAAAATAAAATAACTGATAAAAGGAATTGTAATCGCATATTTTTAGTCTATAAGGTTGATTATAAAGTGATATTTCGCTTAAAAGCGCAACCTAATTCTATAATCGAATCGGTTTTTGCAATACCAGGAATGCTATCAATTTTTTCGTAGAGAATTTTTCTCATATGCTCATGGTTCTTGGCTATGATTTTTATGTAAAGCGTAAATGAGCCTGTTACAAAATAACATTCTGTAACTTCAGGGATTTCTTTTAAGGATTGTATTACGCGATCTGAGTCTGAATCTTTGTTGAGTGTAATTCCTGTAAAGGATGCCCAGTCATAACCGATCTTTTTTTCATTTACAACAGGTTTAATTCCAGTTAGAATACCATGATCAATTAGTCTATTAACTCGTTGATGGACCATTGTGTTCGAGATTTTCAGAGTTGAAGCGATAGAGGAGAAGGCCATTCTGCCATCTTTTTCTAACTCTTTTATGATGCTGATATCGAATTCGTCTAATATATCCATTGTTTCGTTCTGAATTAAAAATGATTGTTTCTGTTAGTTATAAAAGTAATTATTTTTTGCGATTTTCAAATAGGGGACTAAATAGAATAGTTGTATTTAAAAATGACTTGAATTCATGCTTGTAAAGTTAATATTTCTGTAAAATAAATAAATTTTAAGTCATAATAACTTTTTATTGTTGCAAAATATATAAAAATGGCTAATTTTGTAACTTAAGTTTAAAAAAATAAATAATCATGCAGACAAAACAAAACCTTTCATCAAAATCAGAAATCTTGATTGAAAAAGAAAATAAGTATGGAGCTCATAATTATCACCCACTTCCAGTTGTAATAGAAAGAGGTGAAGGTGTTTATGTTTGGGATGTAGATGGAAAGAAATATTATGATTTCTTATCTGCTTACTCAGCAGTTAATCAAGGTCATTGTCATCCAAGAATTGTGAAAGCAATGGTTGATCAAGCTCAAAGGCTTACATTGACTTCGCGTGCTTTTTATAATGATCAATTAGGTCCTTATGAAGAGTTTGTAACCAAATATTTTGGGTTTGATAAAGTTTTACCGATGAATACTGGTGCTGAGGCTGTTGAAACGGCTCTTAAAGTGTGTAGAAAATGGGCTTATGAAGTTAAAGGTATTCCAGAGAATCAGGCACAAATTATTGTTTGTGAGAATAATTTTCATGGTAGAACAACTACAATTATTTCGTTCTCTAATGATGAAACTGCTCGTAAAAACTTCGGACCATTTACAGATGGATTTATAAAAATAGAATACGATAATCTTGAGGCTCTTAAAAAGGCTTTAGAATCGTCAACAAATATTGCTGGATTTTTGGTAGAACCAATTCAAGGTGAAGCTGGAGTTTATGTTCCTTCTGAAGGATATTTAGCTAAAGCAAAAGCATTATGTGAAGAGCATAATGTATTGTTTATTGCAGATGAAGTTCAGACTGGAATTGCACGTACAGGAAAATTATTAGCTGTTAATCATGAAAATGTACAACCTGATATTTTAATTTTAGGGAAAGCAATTTCTGGAGGAGTTTATCCTGTTTCTGCAGTTTTGTGTAACGACGAAATTATGAATGTTATTAAACCGGGACAACACGGATCTACTTTTGGTGGAAACCCAGTTGCTGCTGCTGTAGCAATTGCTGCACTTGAAGTAATTAAAGATGAAAATCTTGCTGAAAATGCAGAACGTTTAGGAATCATTTTAAGAAAAGGTTTAAACGAGATTGCTAAAAGAAATAATTTAATTACACTTGTTCGTGGTAAAGGATTATTGAATGCAATTGTAATCAATTGTGGAGAAGATTCTGATTTGGCTTGGGATATTTGTCTTAAATTTAGAGATAACGGTTTATTGGCTAAACCTACTCACGGTAACAAAATTAGATTAGCACCACCATTAGTAATGACTGAATCTCAAATTAATGAGTGTTTAGAAATTATCGAAAAATCATTGAATGATTTTAGAATTTAAATAGAGGTCTTTTAACCGATATAAAAAAAACCATTCGTCGCGACGAATGGTTTTTTTGTTGGTTACTTACTATATCCCGGATTCTGGGTGATTTTTTTGTTGGCATCCGTTTCTTTTAATGGTATTGGGAATACCATATTATCGGCATCATAAAGAATCAAATCCGATCCGTCACCATCTTCACTAATGTCAATAGAACGTGCTGTTCTTTTGATATCATGAATTAAGAAACCTTCCATTCCTAATTCTAGTTCACGTTCTAATAGAATATCATCTAGAGTAATTGCTAACAAATTATCTGCTTTTGCTCTTGTTCTAATAACATTAATATCATCAAGCGGTGTGTTTCCAAGAGCAGTTCCTTGTCTAAAATTTGCTTCGGCTCTTATCAAGTACATTTCGGCTAAACGAATGATGCCTACATTTGCAAACTGATCAATAAATTTAGATGTTAGTGTTCTTCCCGTTCCATCATCAACATAATTAAAAGTGGCTCTATCATCAGGATCACTAAATTTTTCTAAATAATGATCTCTGATTGAAAAATCTCCACCACGACCTCCATTACTTTCTGAAGCATAAAAAGTATTTGCATCATTTACCCCTGTTTGTTTTGTAATTTGTATTGAAAATACATCTTCTATTAGATCAGTATCATGATTAAAAGCAGCTGCATAGGTTTGAGACAATTTATGTCCGCTATTTTCGATAACATCATTGGCAGCATTTCTTGCTTCATCATAATTGCCTTGTTGTAGATATACTCTTGCTAGTAATGCACCTGCAGCATATTTATCAGCATAAAAGCTATTTTCGTCAGGTAGATTAGTATAGGCAAGTTTTAAACCATCAATGATTACTTTGTAAACTTCATCGACAGTACTTCTTTCTTTTGAAAGGTCAACACTAAAATCATAAATAGCTTTTGGTCTAATTACAACTCCTAATTGATTATTGGCTTGGCCACTCACATAAGGTTTTGCGAAAAAGCGTACCAAATCAAAATAGGCTAGAGATCGTAAAAAATTGGCTTCACCAATCATTACTGCCTGTTTATTTGGATCTTTGACCTTGTCTATATTTTCAATTACTGTATTTGATGCATTAATTATTTCGTAACATCTAGAATAGGTGCCTTCAATAATTACGTTATCGGACAACATTGTTTTATTGTACATCTGTCTTAATTCTCCAAAACTACCTCTCCATCTAAGATCTGTTGTGTTCAGTGAGGCACTAACGCCTAGCAAATCAGCATAGACCAAAATTCTTCCGCCATAAGCATTACCGTTTGCTGCCAAAGCATATGTTCCAGTAAGTACATTTATTACACCACCTTCTGTGCTTAAGGTTTCTGAAGCATCTTCTCTTTGCTTAGGGTCTATATTCAGTTCACTTTCGCAACTTGCAAATAAGGCTACGAAAAATAGATATAAAAATATTTTATTTGTTTTCATCATTGTTCGTTTTAAAAATTAATATTTACTCCCATAGCAATTGTTCTTGCAGGTGGAGCTGAGTAAAATTCTTGCCCAATAGCATTATTATCATCTCTTCTGGCTTCTGGATCTGATCCTTCATAATTTGTAAAAGTTAGTAAGTTAACAGCTGTGATGTAGAATCTTAAATTGCTCATTCCCATGTCGTTTACTGCTTGTTTAGGTAAAGAATATCCTAAAGTTATGTTTCTCAAACGAATAAAATCTGATTTTCCTAAATAACGTGTAGATTCTTGTGTTCCATTTGATGAATCAAATCTAGCTTGTGGTACACTTGTTATGTCACCTGGTTTTTGCCAACGATTTAACTGATCTAATGTTTGGTTATCAAAATAGTCACCTGCTGTAGATTGGTATCTCCCTGCTGCATTATAAATGCTAGCACCCCATTCTCCTTGAAATGTAAGTGAGAAATCGATGCCTTTATAAGCAATGGTATTTGTTAAACCTGACATTAAAGTTGGAAAAGGATTTCCAGTAATAACTCTTTTTGCTTCGCTATAATCATTGGTTGTACTCTTGTCAATACTTCCATCGGCGTTTGTAGTGTTTTTTACAAAAAGGGCATCTCCATTTTCTGGATCTACTCCTGCATATTCAACTAAGTAGAATGATGAAATGCTTTCTCCAATTCTGTTGATGGTAAATTCAGTAACAATATCAGTATTATTATTTGGCAATGATTTTACTTTGGATTTGTTTGTGGTGATATTGAAGCTTGTATTCCATTTGAAATTTTCGGTTTCAATATTTTTTGTGTTTAAAGTAAATTCAAAACCATTACTTCTAATTTTTCCAATGTTTTTATTAATTGTTGATTCTCCTGAGCTCAAAGGCAACGGAACTTCAAAAAGTAATCCATCGGTGTCTTTTTGGTAATAATCTGCTTCTAAAGAGATTCTGTTTAAGAATCCAATTTCAAAACCAACATCTGTTTGTGTTGATTTTTCCCAAGTAAGATTATCATTTCCTGCTTGATCAAAAGTAAGCCCCGATTTTAAATTATAAGGATTAGGTCTGTACAATTGGCGTGAAGCAAAATTTCCTATTTCTGCATTTCCTAATTTACCCCAACTTCCTTTTAATTTTAGGTAAGTTAAAACAGTATTTTCTTTTAAGAAGTTTTCTTGAGATACAACCCAACCTGCTGAGAATGCTGGAAACACTCCAAATCTTTCATTTTTCCCGAAACGTGACGATCCATCACGACGGATACTGGCTTTAAAAAGATATTTATTGTCATAACTATAATTTAATCTTCCAAATTGGGAAACGAATGCATAATCGGTTTCGCTTCCGTGACCTTCATTTACTTCGGCACCACCATCAACAGTTTGAAAGGAATCATTTGGAAAATAAATACTATTCACATCTTGGTAGCGTCTGTTGTATTTATTGAATTCCATACCTGCAACTGCGTTTATAGTATGTTTTTCTGCAAATGTTTTATCGAAAGTAAAATAGTTACTAAAAACATAATTTTCGGTATTTACTGAGGTTGCAAATACAGCACCATCTGTTGCCATAAACGGGGCTTTTTTTCCTTGCCAGTAATCTTCTGTTTGACTTAAAAGATCGTATGAGAAGTCTGAATTAAATTTTAAAGAAGAAAATAGTTTTAATTCTCCGTAAACTTTTCCGATAACTCTTCTCATAATTGTTTTCCAGAAGGTGTTGTCTTTGGCTAAAAGATAATTTGAATATTCTGTATTTGGATTTGCACTTCCGTCTGCTAGTCTAGCTTGAGATATTGGTGCTTGTGCTACAGATTGTAATGGAGTTGAAAATGAATTGTCATCTTGAACTCTATTTATTAATGATCTTGAAAAACCAATATTCATTCCTGCAGTAAAACGGTCTGATACTTTGTGAGATAAGTTGGTTCTGGCAGTTAATCTTTCTAAGTTATTACTATCAATAATTCCGATAGTTTTGTTGTATGAGCCTGATATAAAATATTTGGTTTTATCATCACCTCCTGAAACTGAAAAATCGGCATCGGTTGTATACCCTGTTTTTATAGCCTCTTTTTGCCAGTCGGTGTTTACTTCTCCATTTCTCCAATCTGTCCCTTGTGATAAAAACTCTAATTCATCTTCTACAGATGCTAAATCATTTACATTTCGACCTGCTTCAAGTAATAATTCAACATATTGTTTTGAGTTCAGCCATTTTTTTTTATGGGTAGCCTCGCTAATTCCTTGTGACATATTAATAGAGAAAGTCCCTTTTCCATCTTTTCCTCTTTTAGTAGTAATTATTACAACTCCGTTTGCACCACGTGCTCCATAGATAGCTGCAGATGAAGCATCTTTTAAAACATCGATAGATTCAATTTCGTTTGTGCTTAATGTCAATAGGGGATTGGTTGGAGCTCCATTACCAGATTCATCGTCAGTAATTAACGGAATACCATCTAGTACATATAAGGGTTGTGTTCCAGCACTAATACTTGCTGCACCACGAACTCTAACACTTATACCTCCTTCGATTTTACCATTTGTTTGAGTAATTTGTACCCCAGCTAATTTACCTACCAACGCATTTTGCAGATTGGAAACGGGTATTTGTTGGATGTCTTTTGCTGTTACTCTAGCAATGTTGTCTGTTAGATTCTTTTTAGTCTGAGTTCCATAACCAACAACTACAACAGCCTCAAGTTCATTTTGAGTTTCGGTTAACTGAATTGTCATTGAATTTGTTGCTGGTACTTGAACTGTAGCAAAACTTACATAACTTGCAATTAAAAGATCTCCCTTGTTTGCGGCTATCTTAAATTTTCCGTCAAAATCAGTTTGTGTACTGGTCTTTGTTCCTTTTACGAGGATGTTTACTCCAGGAATAGGGATTTTCTTTGAGTCGGTGACTATACCAGATATAAATCCTTCTTGTGCATTGGCTATTTGCACTAATAATACCGACACAAGCCATAAAAAATACTTTAAGTTAATTTTCATTTTTTAAAGTTTAAGGTTAGTTCTCAAATATCTTAAATATATGTTAATGAATGTTTATTTTTTAACATAAAATATCACAAATAAGCGTGTTTTTGTATAAAATGTAACATTATGGGTTTTATTTGTGTATTTGTCTTAAAATAAATGATTACTATTGTTAATAGTTTAATTTTTAATTCAATTTATATAGTTTGTTTGTTGTTATTTAACAGTATGGTTGTGTAGTTTTTATCTAATATTGGTATTCTTTATTTATTGTGTAGTTTTATTTGCTGTTAAATATCAAAAGCGATAGTCCAAGAACTATCGCTTTTTGTTTATAATTGCTTAAAATATCAAAAAAAGCAACTATTTCTTTAGAGGAGCTCCACCAGGCATCAGCTCACTTTTTAGCTTGAATTTGCTGTATTCAACTACTCCTGTTTTTTCTGCCCAATCAAAATATTTTTCTGATAATTGATTTACAATTGCAGGGTTTTGTTGTGCTACATTGGTTGTTTCGCCTCTATCAGTATCAATGTTGTAGAGTTCCCACTCATAAGATGGATAAATAGAAACTAATTTCCATTTGCCATCTCTTACAGCGCGGTTGCCTGCTCTTTCCCAAAATAATGGGGCGCCTCTATTTACCTGTGAAACATTATTAAATAAAACAGGTAATAGACTCCTTCCAACCAGAGGATTAGACGCCGTGCCATTATATTCTTTTGGATATTCTATTCCAGCCAATTCATAAAAAGTAGGAGCGAGGTCTATGATATGTCCTGTTCCTTTATCAATTCTTCCAGCTTTTATTTGTGATGGATACCATGCAATAAATGGAGAGCTAAAACCTCCTTCGTGCATATTGTTTTTATATTGTTGCAGCGGGGTATTGGATAAGTAAGCCCAGTTTTGTTCTTGATAATCAAACGACCCCGAGGTTCCTACTGGACCTGTGTTTCTTACAAGCCCCCTGTTTAATTGATTGTAGCTATTAAAACCTCCTTGTGCTCCATTATCAGAAATGAAAATAATTAGCGTGTTTTTATCTTTCTTCAATGCTTTTAATTCAGCTAAAACTTTTCCAACATTTTGGTCCATATTATCAACCATGGCCGCATAAACTTCCATTTTAGCTTTCCAAAATTGTTTTTCATCATAGGTTAATTTGCTCCATTCTGGTACTTCGGGATCTCTTGGAGCAATAGTTTGATCGGCTAGGAGGATTCCGTTTTCTTTTAATTTCTGAATTCTTCTTTCTCTTAAAACATCCCAGCCTTCATCAAACTTTCCTCGGTATTTGGCAATATCTACAGGTTTTGCTTGTAGTGGCCAGTGTGGTGCTGTAAAAGCTAAATACAGGAAGAAAGGCTTGTTTTCTTTGTTTTGTTCTTCTAGAAATGTTACTGCATTATTTCCTATTTCATCTGTAAAATAATAGGAATCATCTTTTGGATGTAATTCGACATTGTTTTTTAGCAGTTTTACTGGATATGGGGTTTTTCCGAAAGGCAAAGGTTTAGTGTCAAAATAATTTGATGCTCCTTTTAGGATTCCGTAAAATTTATCAAATCCTCTTTGGTTTGGCCATTGCGCTTGATCTTCAGAACCGACATGCCATTTTCCGGATAATAAAGTGCTGTATCCGCCCGAGCGAAAAACTTCTCCTAAGGTTAATGATTCTTTGTTTAAATAGCCTTGATAGGCTGGTAATCCAAGATTAACATCAAAGAATCCAACGCCTGCTTTATGCTGATATTGACCTGTTAATAACGAAGCTCGCGTTGGCGCACAAATAGAATTGTTGTAAAACTCCCGTAAGCGCAACCCTTCTTTGGCTAGTTTGTCTAGGTTTGGTGTCTTAATCTCTGATCCATAACTTCCCAAATCTGAATAGCCCATATCATCAACCATAATAAGAATAATATTGGGTTTTGACGCTTGGTTTTGTGCGGGAACTAAGGCAACTGTTGCAAGCAGAAGGTTTAGTGTAATAACTATTTTTTTCATTTTTATTTTAAATTTTTGTTGGCTCAATCCTGCCTGTATTTTAATTGCTAAATAATAGTAAGGCAATGATTAGGGTAATAATAACATTGAATAGTTGTGCTATTAAAAAAGCATATAATGGTTTCTTACTGTTGTTGCTTAGTAAATCTTTAAAGTTGGTTTCTAAACCTATACTTGTAAAAGCCAGTGCAAACCAAATACCTTGTAAGTTCTTTAAACTGTCCTTGACTTCATCTCGAGCTTCGGGTGTAAGAAGGAATGAAAAGACTAATGAAGCGGCTATAAAACCGATAACAAACTTGGGGAAGCGTTCCCAAATGATTCCTAATGTCGGTTTGGATGCGACTGCCTCGTCCGATTTATTATGTGTATAGGTCCAATAAACAGATATGGCAAAAGCAGCTAAGCCTAACAAGACATTTTGAGAGAATTTTACAATCGTACTTATTTTTAAAGCCGTTTCTCCTACGAGCGAACCAGATGCAACAACAGCACCTGAGGTATCAATACTACCACCCAACCAAGCTCCTGTTACTTCTTCGGGGAAGTTGAAATACTTGGCAATTATGGGCATAAATAACATCATAGGAATTGCCGTAACCAATACCATTGAAATAACATAGGATAGTTTTTTTGAATCTCCCTTGATGGCACCGGATGTTGCAATAGCTGCCGAAACACCACAGATTGAAACTGCGCTAGAAATCATCATAGTTAGCTCATCATCAACTTTTAGTTTTTTGCACAACCAATACGCAAAGTACCAAACGGATAGTACGACTACTAAAGCTTGAAATAATCCTAAGGTTCCGGCTTTAAGAATGTCTGAGAAGATTACGCTTGTTCCCAATAGAACCAATCCAATTTTTACAAATATTTCTGTTGACAATGCGGAACGAAACCATTCAGGAAGTTTGAAAAAATTACCAATACTTAAACCTATAATCAAACTAAAAATTACAGCTTCTAGATTGAATCCTTTTATCGTAGTATTTCCTGCAATAATCAAAGCTACTATGGTTAGCACATAAACAATTGGAAAACCCAATAAGAAGTTCTTTGCGGACTTTCCCGTTAAATAAGCTCCAATTGTTCCTATAGAAATAAGGTATATAAATTGTAAACCAATGATTTGTAAATTTTCAGAATCGAATACATGATATAGTAAATCATTTCCATTCGACCATTTGAATACAGGAACAGAAGGGAGAAAAATAAAAAGAGATATTCCGATTATTAAAAATCCCAATAGGACTACTGTCCAGTCTTCGTGAATGGTATATTGTTTTGTTTTAATTGACATTTTAATATTTTTTGTTTTTTTAGGCAAGACCTTTTTGACCTTGTAGGTATGGCAAAGAAGGAGTGAATTAACCCCAACTTGTTATTCTGAGGAACGAAGAATCTCCGAAAGAAACTAACATAAAGTATTCTTAAATTGGCGAGCTACTCGTGTAGGTTCTTCGTTCCTCAGAAAGACAATATTGCGAGAATAATTTTTAATTTATTGATAAAATATCTTAGCATCTTTAGACGCACTGCGGTGCGCCTCCACAGAAAACCTTAGTGTCTCAGAACCTCAGCGTCTTTAATTCAAAGCCACATCAACATCATTTTTTAAATCACCTAAGCCTTCTTTCTTAAATACAATTTTTCCTTTTTTGTATAAAATCAAGGTTGGGAAAACTTTTACTGTTTTTAAATCGGCAATCACCTGTGGGCTGTCTTCAAGTTCTATCTCTACAATTTTTAAATTTTCGCCATACTGAGCTCGGATTGTTTCTAAAATAGGTTTTACTTTTTTACAAGGTGCACAGTGTTTAGAGCCAATATCAACTAATACAGTATTATTATCGGCAATAATTTTGTTGTATTCCGCTAAGGATAATTTACTTTTGGAACTAGCATAAAATGGCTTTCCGTTTCCAATCCAGTTGGCAATTCCACCTTCTAAACTGTAGGCTTCTTTGAATCCATTTTTTAATAATTCTTTTTCTAAGGCTACACTTCGTCCTGCACCGATAGAATAAATAAATACTGGTTTTGATTTATCTAATGCTGCTACATACTTGGCATAATTTTCTGATTGTAAATTAAAGTTGACTGCGTCATTGATATGATTCAATGCAAATTCTTCTGCATCTCGAGCATCAATTATCTGAGGATTTTTTTGACTTTTAATCTTCGTATAAAATACTTCTAGCGATACTATATTTGAATTTTTATCTTGCGAAAAGCCTAGGATTGTAAATAGCAAGACTAGTGCTGTGATACTATTTTTAAGTTTTGAATTTTTCATGTTTTTAAGATTGGGTTTGCTGTTCATAATAAATGGGACTAGGAGAAGGTGTGTTGCTTGCTTTTTGAGTTACAGGAACTGCAAGAACACCTTCTGCCAAGGCGCTTCCTTCTTTTTTAGATTTGAGTATCGGCCAAAGAAATTGTGCATACCATTCTTCTTGTTTGTACGATTTCATTCCGTACGATTTTGGAAATTTTCGCGTAATTAATCCTGTTCCGAAGATCATATCCCAAATGAAGAACATATTACCAAAGTTGCCTTTAAAATGTCCTACACCATCTCCGCTAGTATCGGCATGATGTGCGTGATGTGTGGCTGGAGTCGAAATTAAACGCTCTAAAACCCATGCAATAGGATGTAATACTTTGTATTTATAAAATGGCTTGTCCCAAGCAATACTAGAATGCGCTCCCAAAGTGATAAAGCTTTTGATAACCAAAACAAATAAAGCAGGTAGCCCCAAGCCTAAATACGTTAAAGTAGCTGTTAAGTAAATCTGAGAAAAGAAAATGGTGTAGATAAAGTTTTGTCTAGAAGCCATTGCCATTCCCATGTATGGAGCCGAATGATGTGTTCTATGAAAACGCCATAAAAACGGAACTTGATGATGCAAGCGGTGGTACCAATATTGAGTTAAATCATCGGCTATAGCAATTAAGAAAAAGCCTCCCCAAAACGGAACCCAAGAAAGTGAGTTTTCTAGATTTGGAATTAAATGAGGTAAAACGGTTAAACTAAAAAAAGCAACTACTGGAGGTAAAAGTAATTTAGGAGCCAAGAAACAAACAATATCTATTTTGCGTTCTTCACCAGTCCATTGATCATCATACAAACCAGCAGTAAATTCTACGATGCCTAAAACCAGCATAAAGACTATTAATCCCCAACTACGGATATTTTGAAATGCAGGTTTTGCAAATTCTAAATAAGAGGGTAATGAAAGATGGGATTCGGTTACAATGCCATTATTTAATTTAAAATACAAGTAAATAGCTACTACAGGTAAGGAATATAACAAAAGACTAATGCTTAAATCTCTTGTAAGTTTGCTATTTGAATTATGAGTTACTGCCATGATTCTTTATTTTAAAATTTGATTAATTAATGTTAATCCTCCAACCAAAATGATTAGCGGAACTAAAAAAATAATCGCTCCAACGAGGATTTTTTTTCCTATTATTTCAAAGTCTACTCGTTTCATAGTCTGTGATTTTTTATTATTTATTTAAAAGAATCAGGTCTTTTTATGTTGAGGTAAAAGACCTGAATTCTAGATTTGTTTATTAATTAGTTGCCCCAGTTTGGGTTGCTTTTTTTACCAATTCCTGTAGGTCTTTATCTTTATTTACGCCAGTGTTATGTATTCTTCTATTAAATACATCTTGCCAGTCGATTAATGGATAAAGGTTGTTTTCTTTTGCTTGCTCATCAAATACCTTTTTTAGCGCTGCCAATTTCTCAGGATATTTCTTTGCCAAGTCAATACGCTCGTTAAAATCTTCGTTTAGATTGTATAGCTCCCAAACATCTTTGTCAAAATTGCTAGTCACAGGAACTTCATTTTTACCTAATGAATTTTTTATTGCAAATGAATCAGGAAGATGTGCTGTTGCCGCTTTCCAACCGTCTTTATAAATGGCTCTGTTACCAAAAATGTAATAGTATTGTACTTTGTGTAAGGATTCTGCTTTAGCGTTATTTAGTGAAGCATATAGAGAGGAACCTTGTATGCTATCTTGTTTAATCTCTCGGATATACTCTGGTGCTTTAATTCCAGCAACATCTAGGGTAGTAGGAAGTAGATCGATTACATGACTGTATTGATTTCTTATTCCTCCTTTTTCTTTGATTCCTTTTGGATAATAAACAATTAACGGATTGCGTGTTCCTCCTTCTGATTGTGCGTCTTGCTTCCAGTTTTTAAAAGGTGAATTTGTAGCTTGTGCCCATCCTAAAGGATAATTTGTGTTAAGCCCTTTTGCAGTTCCAATTTCTCCAATGTTATTTAAATTATTCTGAAGATTCTGTTCATCGGATGCAGTTTTAGAAAAAAGAGATTGGTTGATAGTACCTTGCAAAGTTCCTTCTTTGCTAGCCCCATTATCTCCAATTGCAACAAAAATAAGTGTGTTGTCTAATTGATTGGATTCTTTTAAATGTTTTATGATTCGACCAATTTCGTGATCAGTATAAGTAAGATATCCAGCATATACTTCCATGAATCTAGCATATACTTTCTTCTGGTCAGGAGTTAGTTTTTTCCAATCGGTAATAAGCGGATTGCGTTCTGGTAATATCGCATTAGCAGGAATTACTCCTAATTTCTTTTGATTAGCTAAAACTTTCTCACGGTACACATCCCAACCTTCATCAAATTTTCCTTTATACGGATCGCTCCAAGACGCTTCAACTTGATGAGGTGCATGAACTGCTCCTGGTGCATAGTACAAAAAGAATGGTTTGTTTGGAGCAACTTTGTGTTGCTTTGTGATATAGCTAATGGCTTTATTAGTAATCTGATCTGTTAAATGTCTGCCATCAGGAGTAACATGGGTATTGTCTTCGACTAAATCGGGTTTGTATTGATCTGTTTGCGATCCTAAGAAACCAAAGAAGTGCTCAAAACCTTTACCTGTTGGCCATCTGTCAAATGGCCCAGCATCAGTCGCTTCTTCATCAGGAGTCAAACCATATTTACCTACTGCAAAAGTGTTGTATCCTTTTTCTCTTAAGATCTCTGCTATGGTTCCTTTATCAGATGGAATTCTTCCGTCCCAACCAGGAAAACCTGCCGACATAACTGTATGAGAGAATCCGCTAACATGTACTTTTCCAGAATTTCTTCCAGTTAATAATGCAGCACGGGTTGGCGCACAAATAGCAGTTGTATGAAAGTTGGTGTAACGCAAACCATTATTTGCTAGATTATCAAAAGTTGGGGTTTGTATCAATCCACCAAAAGAACTTGATGCACCAAATCCGACATCGTCAAGCAATATCCATACAATATTTGGAGCGTCTTTTGGGGCTGTAACAGGCTCTGGCCAATATTCTTTTGAATCGGCTAAGGTTTTACCAATTACCCCCTTAAAGTTTGTATCTGGTGTGGTTTGTGCAAATGTTGGTACTGCTCCTAATTGTGCAACTAGTAAAGCAGTAATCAAAAGCCCATTTTTAGGACTTTTGATTTTACTGTTATTTTTGATTTTTTTCATTTCTAAATAGTTTTATTTATGGTTTGTAGTTAATATCCTGTGTTTTGTGGTAATCCTATTGGATCAATACTGCGCTCGCTTTGTGGAATTGGGTATAGATTATTTCTTTCGGAAACAGACGTTTTAGCTGCTACTTTTTTTACTTCGGTAACCAAAGTTCCCCAACGCACTAAATCATACCAGCGTTGTCCTTCCTGAACAAACTCTTTTTTACGTTCTTCTTGAATAGCAGCTCTAAATGTTTGTGGTGTTAATCCAGATAAATCAATTGTAGGATCTGGCTTATTGATTGGTTTTCCATACGCTCTTCTTCTTACTTGGTTCAACGCTTCATATGCTTCGGTAGTAGGACCAGATTGCTCATTTGTGGCTTCTGCTAATGACAATAAGATATCAGCGTAGCGAATAATTGGAAAATTAATGGCCACATTACTTGGTGTAGCTAAGTTTGTTAGATCTAAGTATTTTTTAAATATTGGTTTTGGAAAAGTATACAGGGTTCCAGTGCTAGGATTGAGTAATTGTTTAGCATAACTCACATCTCTTCTTGTATCTCCTGTAGCATAGGTATCATAAAATAAAGCTACATCCGAAATAATATCTGCTGGTTCTGTAGCTGTAAATCCTGTAAACGAGGTACCTTGAAAAGTACTTCCGCTAGATCCATTTCCTGCTTGGTTAGGTTCGAATTGTACAGAGAAAATATGCTCTTTTCCATTCTTTTTCGTCTTATTAAATACATCCGCAAAATTTTCAAAAAGCGCATATCCATAGCCACCATTAATAACTTCATTGGATTTAAGAATTGCATTAGGCCAATCTTTTCTTGTCAAATACACTTTAGCCAAAATAGCTTTTGCAGCTCCCGATGTGGCACGTCCAGCATCATTTGCAGGATAAGTAGAAGGTAAGCTTTCTGCATCTTTTAAGTCTGAAATTATTTGAAGATAAACAGCATCTACTGTCTCTCTTCTTGATTTTAAACTCTCTAATTGTATTGATTTTGGTTCATGTAAAACAATTGGCACATCACCCCAAAGGCGAACAGCCTGAAAGTATAGAAGTGCTCTAATAAACTTTGCTTCATTGATTAATCTTGTTTTCACAACCTCAGAACCAGATACGTTAGGGATATTATCGATTGCTACGTTAGCTCTGTTTATTCCAGAGTAGATTTGGCGCCAAGCCACTTGAACACGATCAGAAGTAGCATCATGAGTCAAACTGCTTAAAGCTCTAACCTGTGGGTTGGTTGCCGAAACTCCAGCGGCAGCATAATCAGTAGCCATATCAGTTAAGAAGTAAAGATTTCTTCCAAACAAACTTTGCTCACCAGGATCAAGGCTCAAAGAAGCATATACAGCATTGACACTTGCTACAGCATCATCTTGAGTTTTAAAGTAATTGTTTTCGGTTACAAAAGAGGTAGGTGTTACCTCTAGTTCAGTGCACGATATAAGTAAGCTGGCACTTAGTAGTATTGTAATTATTATTTTTTTCATCGTTTATTTTTTTACTTAGAAAGTTACGTTCAAGCCCGAAATGAATGTTTTAGAATTTGGATACGCACCAAAGTCGATTCCAGGATATAGATTATTTTGTTCATAAGAACTTACCTCAGGATCATACCCAGTGTATTTAGTCCATGTAATTAAGTTTTCGGCAGATACATAAAACTTGATGCTCTTTGTTCCTAGTTTAGAAGAAAGACTCTTAGGTAGGGTATATCCAAAAGTGATGAGTTTTAATCTTAAGAATGAAGCATCTTCAACATAGCGTTCCGAAACGATTCCTAATGGAGAACTAGAGGCTCTAGGAATTTCATTACTAGGATTAGTAGGTGTCCAACGATCCTCAAGAGTTGCCGCTGCATTAGTTCCAAGAGTTGAGATTTCTAATTGTTGGTTAAGGGCATTAAATATTTTTCCTCCATAAGATCCTTGTAAAGAAAAATTCAAATCGAAGTCTCGGTACGAAATGGTATTGCTAAAGCTTCCCACAAATTTAGGTTGAGAACTTCCGAGGTTGCCTTTGTCTGCAGCCGAAATGATTCCATCACCATTAGTATCTACATACTTTCTATCTCCAACTTTTGTATTGGCAAGACTGTTTATTTTTGGTTGTGTATTAACTTCTTCTTGAGTTTGAAAAACACCATTGGTTTTGTATCCCCAAAATGTTCCTAGAGGCAATCCCTTTTTTACTATTACGGGTTGTTGTTGTAATAAAGAGCCATTTGGCACTACAGGAAAAAACTGATCTACTCCATTTCCAATAGCAACAACTTTGTTTTTATTGGCAGAGAAAACGAAGTTAGAATTCCATGAGAAGTTTTCTGTTTTTAAGTTTTCCGTTATCAATCCAATTTCAATACCTTTATTTTCAACACCTCCAATATTTTGAAGAACTGTGGCAAATCCTGATGTAAGTGGAATAGGTACATTTATAAGTAAGTCCTTTGTTTTTTTGTAATACACGTCAAAAACAAAATTTATTTTTCTGTCTAGTAAAGACAAGTCTAAACCTACATTGTATTGATTTGTTTTTTCCCATTTTAAGTCAGGATTAGCCAAGCGAGTAGGAGCTAACCCAGTTTGTAACGTACCCCCAAAAGCATAATTAACAGAACCCATTGATGCTAATGAAAGGTAGTTGCCAATTTCTTGATTTCCTGTTGTTCCAGCTGTTAATCTTAGCTTGGCTTCAGTCACACCTTTGATGTTTTTAGCAAATTCTTCGTCGGTAATATTCCATGAAAACCCTGCTGATGGGAAATATCCCCAAAGTGATTCTGAACCAAATCTTGAAGAACCATCTGCTCGAGCTGATAGCGTGAAGTTATATTTGCCTTTATAAGAATAGTTTACTCTAGTTAGCCATGATTTTAGCACACTTTCAAATGCATCGCTATATGGTTTTACACCTACACCATCTTGTAAAGCATTGTAAGTATTGGCATCATTTACAAATGAATTTGCACCAGCATTTACTACTTCGCCTTGAGTGTATTGAAGTGTATATCCTGCTAAAGCTGAGAATTTGTGGTCTTCGCCAAAGTAGGTGTTGTAATTCAATGTATTTTCGTTTAATACCGAACCTACCAATCTATCACCAACAGAAGCCAATCCTTTTGTTCCTGCACCGTTTGTTGTATTTGATGGAGCATAATAATTTTGCTTAGTACTAATTACATCACCACTAACAGAAACCTTAGCAGTTAGTTTTTTCGTTATTTTATATTCACCAAATAAGCTCGTCAATATTCTATTAATTTTGGTTTGGTTAATAGTATTTTCTAAATCATTAATAGGATTTGATATAAAACCATTGACAGAGGTTGCATATGGATTTTGAGTTACATTGTAACTTCCATCAGGGTTTTTAATAGGAACCACTGGAGCGGTTAGTAATGCAGCTACTATTGGGTTAGGCTGACGGCTGCTAGAATTACTTCCTACACCATTTGAAACCGAATTACTGTAATTGGCATTTACTCCAAATTTAAAAGCCTGCGAATAATTCCTTTCATAATTGACACGCAAAGAAATTCGTTTAAAATCTGATCCAATCACAACTCCTTCTTGATCAAAATATCCTGCCGAAACAGCATATCTCGAGCGTTCATCTCCACCAGAAAAACTCAGTTGATGATTTTGAACAGGAGCTGCAGTTCTAAAAGCTGCCGATTGCCAATCATATCCTCCTGAAGTTTTAAGAGCTTCTATTTGAGCTGGTGAGAATGAAGGAGCTTGTCCGATACTGGCTTGAACATCATTACGTAAACTTGCCCATTGACTAGCATTTAATAAGTTTAGTTTTTTGGAGACATTTTGGAAACCGAAATACCCTTGATAGGAGATATTATCTTGACCTTTAGTTCCTTTTTTAGTTGTGATAAGTACTACACCATTAGCCCCACGTGATCCATAAATAGCAGTTGCTGAGGCATCTTTAAGAACTTCAATCGATTCGATATCACTGGGATTAATAGTTGACAATACATTGATGGTTGCTCCAGAAAAAGCTACACCGGCTGTACTATTGCTATTGTCATTGTATATCAATATTCCATCTACAACATAAAGAGGCTCGTTACCTGCTGTGATGGAGTTTCCTCCCCTGATACGAACACTCGAAGAGGCTCCGGGACGTCCTGAACTTTGAGTAACAACTACTCCGGGAATTGCTCCTCGTAATAAGTTATCTGCAGATGAGGTAACCTGAGTTAGATTTGCTTTTGGAACTGAAGATACTGCGCCAGTAATATCTTTTCTTTTTTGAGTTCCATATCCTACAACGACTAATTCATCAAGCTCCTGACGTTCTTCTTTTAAGCTAATCGTGACTGGGTTTTTATCAACTATTACTTCAGCTTTTTTGTATCCAATGTAACTTACAATTAATGTATATGGGAATTTTTGACCCGTTTGAAAATAGAATTTTCCTTCTGTATCAGTTACTACTCCGTGAGTCGTACCTTTAATATTTACAGAAGCTCCAATAATGGGTTGATTTGTAATATCATCGACAACTGTACCGTCGAGTTTAGATTGTATAAGAGGGGTAGTATTTTGTGCTTTAATTCCTGCTGATACAAACAGAAGAAAAAGCAATGAGTATATGTTTAATTTTTTTTTCATTTCTTTGTGTTGGTTTAAATAGTAAAGGCATAGCGAAAGCTGAGAAATCAACAATCGTTTCCTTTATAAAGAGATTCACATTTTTTTTAAGCCTGCCATTTCTGTTGCCGCAGAAATGGCTTTTTTTATTTACAGCAACTTCTATACATAGTTTTCATTTTCCTTTTTTTTAGTTAATTATTTATTTTTAGTTTTTACATGTTTTTCCACAAGCCGTTCCTTACGGTTGAGGCAAAGAATAGTTTTGTATTTTCAGTAAGATAATTGTGGAGGGGTATTCGGTTAGTTTAAACGATATAGTTTATGATATGTAAATACTAACGAAAATAGTACGATGAGAATTAGCAACAGATACACATATAACAGAAGGTGTTATAAGTGTATTCTTTAGGAAGGATGTAGTTCGATATTCTCTCGATTGTTTTCAAAATATAGATTATTTTAATTTAAACTCTACTAATTCTATAGACAAAGTTAAATTATATATAATAAAAACCAAAAATTTAGATAATTATTTTTTAAAATAAATAGAGGAGTTGTCTTTTTTGGTTTTTTAATCAGTTTTAATTCGTTGATTTTTAATTGATTATTTTTGAAATTAAGTTTTTATTCCTTTAATAAAAAGATCCAATCATCTATAAAAAATAGCTTTTTTAATACAATTTAATTAATAAAACCAAATTTGTTTAAATGAGTGGCACTTCGTTTTTACCGCAACTTTGTTCGGAAAGATTCCGATTACCTTAATTACTGCCTTTTTTTGGTTGTATGTTGTTAGTAATTAGTTGTTTAGAATCTTTATTAATAGTGGTAAATTCTTTTTGTGTAGCATTTTTTGTTAATTTTATTCATGATACAATTGCTATAGTCTGAGAGATAATTAGAATGACAATAAATAAGCAATAGAAGACAATTTCATCCTTAATATGACAAATGTCATTATTTGAGAAGGCTGATTTCTCTAATTTTGCTTTTAATTAAATAGCATACACAATTGGAATACTGATTTAATTAAAAAAAATATATTAAAAACAGTTATGTATGAGTAGTCTATCTCAATCCCACAGAATTTTATTTTTAAACACATTAGCATTTACTATATGTTTTGCTTGCTGGACATTAAATGGTGTTTTGGTTACTTATTTAGTAGACAAGGGCATATTTAATTGGACAGTTGTAGAAACAGGTTGGTTGTTAGGTATTCCTATTTTATCAGGATCAATTTTCCGACTACCCATTGGTATATTAACAGATAAATATGGTGGTAAAATAATATTCTCTGTTTTGTTGCTATTGTGCTCTGTTCCACTTTTTCTACTTCCATTTGCCAACTCATTTTGGAGTTTTGCTGTATTAAGTTTTTTATTTGGTTTAGTAGGAACCAGTTTTGCAGTAGGAATAGGATATACTTCGGCTTGGTATCCTAAAAACTGGCAAGGGAGAGCTTTAGGAATTTTTGGAATGGGAAATGCAGGTGCTGCAATTACAACATTTATCGCACCAACTTTATTAAATCAGCTATCAGAAAATGACCCAATGAATGGCTGGAAAATGTTACCAATAATTTATGGTTCTGTTTTAGTTCTTATAGGAATACTTTTTATTGTTTTTGCTAAAAACAAAAAAAATACAGGTGTTTCCAAAACAATGAAAGAACTAATGTCCCCTCTTAAAAATATTCGTGTTTGGCGTTTTGGAGCATACTATTTTCTTGTCTTTGGATGTTTTGTAGCCTATTCGCAATGGTTGGTACCAAATTTCATGAATGTGTATCATACTTCATTGGTAATGGGAGGAATGTTTGCAACAATGTTCAGTTTGCCATCTGGAATAATCAGAGCTTTTGGAGGTTATTTATCAGATAAATTCGGAGCTAGAAAAGTAATGTATTGGGTTTTAGGTTCATCGATAGTTATTAGTTTCTTGTTGATGTTCCCAAAAATGGAAGTATTTACTGCTGGACCTGGAGTTTTGGCTACCAATAACGGTATTGTTACTGAAATTGCCGCCGATGCTATAATCGTAAATGGAAAAGAACATAAAATCAACCCCAAAGCAATTTCAACAGATGACGATACAGCAATTTTCCCAGTTAAAAATTCTTGGCAGGAAATTGTCGTAAAACAAAATCAAGAGGTGAAAAAGAAAGAATTACTAGCTCAGGGAATAACACAAATTAAATTTAGCGCCAATCTTTGGGTTTATGTGATTTTGGTAATACTTATAGGTATTTCATGGGGAATTGGTAAAGCAGCAGTTTATAAACACATTCCAGAATACTTTCCTAATGAGGTAGGTGTTGTAGGGGGAATGGTGGGTTTAATTGGCGGATTAGGAGGTTTCGTTGGCCCAATTATCTTTGGTTATCTTCTTAACTACACTGGGCTCTGGACCAGTTCTTGGATATTTATTTTCATCATATCAGTTCTTTGTTTGTTGTGGATGCACCGAACAATAATAAATGTTTTGAGAACAAAATCACCAAATTTCACTAGAGATATAGAACACAATCATTAAAATAATAATAATTACAGAATATGAAAACTTGGTTAGACAAATGGGAGCCCGAAGATGAAGCGTTTTGGAGTTCAACCGGAAGTAAAGTGGCATGGAGAACTTTAACAATAACAACACTTACTTTAATATTATCGTTTGCATCATGGTTTATGATGAGTGTTATTGCAGTTAAATTACCTGGATTAGGGTTCCGTTTTACTAAAGATCAGCTTTTTTGGTTAACAGCCATCCCGGGATTAGCAGCTGGATTTTTAAGAATTATTCACACTTTTATATTACCAATATTTGGAACACGACATGTAGTATCTTTTGCTACTCTTATTAAATTAATTCCCGTAGTCGGAATTGGTTTTGCGGTGATGGATACAAATACACCATTTTGGGTATTTGCAGTATTAGCCTTTACAACAGGTTTTGGAGGAGGAGATTTCTCCTCTTACATGCCAAGTACAAGTTTGTTTTTTCCTAAAAGACTTAAAGGGACAGCACTTGGAATTCAGGCGGGAATAGGAAATTTTGGTGTTTCGGTAGCGCAATTTGTTACACCACTTATTATAAGTGTCAGCATTTTTGGTGCCGCATCAGTATTCACAAGCATTGATCATAAAGAAGCAATAGTTGTTTTTCAGAATGCTAGTATTGAAAAACAAAAAGAGGTTTTTGCAGCTTTAGATCCTGAGGTACAAGCTAGAATATTGACAGACGTAAAGAAAACCATTATTGACTCAGTAAGCGCAACAATTAAATCAGATGATAAAGTCGTTCTTTTTGCCTCATTGCCTTTAAAAGCAAAAGCTAAGGCCATTGCAAATGCAAACCCAAAGATGGCTGAAAAAATATTAAATGATATTAGTCCTAAAAATACTGCGGTTAAAAACACAGAAATATACTTACAATCAGCAGCATTTTGGTATGTTCCTTTTTTAGTTATATTATCAATTATTAGTTGGTTCTATTTAAGAAGTATTCCTATGAAAGCTTCTGTTAGAGAACAAATGGATATTTTCTCCAATAAACACACTTGGTATTGTACTATTACTTATGTGATGACTTTTGGAACATTTGCAGGTTTATCTGCAGCCTTTCCTTTAATGATTAAGTTCTTATATGGAGATTTCCCTAATGCACCAGATCCATTAGTGTATGCTTTTTATGGACCTCTTATTGGTTCAGCGAGTAGAATTGCTTTTGGTTTTATTGCTGATAAAGTGGGTGGAGCCATACTTACTACAATTACTGGTTTAGGAATTTTGGCTGGATCTATTATATTGGTAACAGAAGGATTAGTAGCACCAACAAGCATGGATCAATTTCCACTTTTTGTAACAGTAATTTTAGGAATGTTCTTTTTTACAGGAATTGGTAATGCTGGTACGTTCAGACAATACCCAATTATTTTCGCAGAAAACCAACGTCAGGCAGCTGGAGTTATTGGTTGGACAGCAGCAATCGCAGCATTTGGTCCATTTATCTTTTCTAAATTAATTGGGAATAATCTTTCTGCTAATGGTACTGTAAATCAATTCTTTATTGGAGTTGCAATTTTCACTATCTTAGCTACAGGTATAAATTGGTGGTTCTATAATCGTAAAGGTTGTGAGAAACCGAGTTAATAAGTAATTCATTAAATTTTAATTAAGGATGAAAAATAAAACATTTAATACCAAAGCTTTACTTGTCGCAACTCTAGTATCTGTGTTAACTATTGTTCTTGTGTTTTACGGATCGAGACAATTGCAAAATTTTGATGCTGCCCTGATTACTTATTTATTTGGAACAGTGTTCGCTTTCTTCGGAATAGTATATCGTTATTCGGTTTGGTTGCAACGCCCACCTACATGGATGTATTTTAAACGCAGTATCAAGTTTCTATTTACAGGAAAAATATTCTCGCATTTGTGGTTTTTAGGAAAAGAATCGGTAGAGAATATTGTTGTTCAGAAATTCATTTACCCAAGAAGCAAATACCGTTGGATAGCACACTTTTGTATTGCATTAGGATGTATGTCGGCATTTGCTATAACAATCCCACTTACGTTTGGATGGATACATTTTTCTTTGGCACCAGATTCAATTTCAATCTATGAAGCTCATTTTTTTGGGTTTAAAATGATGGAATTCAAAATAGGATCTTTTCTTGCATTCATGATTTTTCATGCTTTAAACTGGTCTTCTTGGTTGGTTATAATTGGGTCGGTTTATTATTTGAGAAGACGATTAACAAACCCTGGTTTAATAGCAACACAATCTTTTGAAGGGGATTTATTGCCACTTATTTTATTGATTGCAATATCGGTTACAGGATTGGGACTTACTTATTCCTATCAATTTATGAAAGGGTTTGCATTTGATTTCTTAGCGGTAACTCATGCCGTAACGGTAATCATGTTTTTGATATGGATTCCTTTTGGGAAATTCTTCCATATCATCCAGCGACCCGCTCAGATTGGAGCCCATATTTATAAGAAAGAAGGAATGAAAAAAGGTATGGCAGTTTGTAAACATACTGGAGAAGAATTTGCAACTCAATTACATATTGACGATTTAAAAATTGTAACCAAACAATTAGGATTTGACTTTACTCATGAAGATGGGACTTCGCACCTTGATTTAAGCCCAGAAGGGAAAAGATCACGTTTAGCTCAAGCACATTTAAAAGCAAGACTAGAAAGTGGCGGAAGCTTATTTGGATAATTTTTATTCAGTCATGGTTTACAGTCACAGTTACGGACTTTAAACTTTAAATAAAAAAACTTAAAAAAAAATGGCAAAATTACCTATATCAACTGAAAAAATAATTGAAGATTTTGGACCGCATTTAAATTATGTACCCGAAGACGGTTACCAAGGTAGAGATGAACCGGATGAAGTGGTAAAAACACATTGTTGTTTTTGCGGAATGCAGTGTGGGATTCAATTATTAGTAAAAGAAAATAAAGTAGTAGGTTTTGAACCTTGGATGGAATTTCCTTTTAACGAAGGGCGATTGTGTCCAAAAGGAGTACAACGCTATTTGCAAAATAATCACCCAGACCGTCTTTTACATCCTATAAAAAGAGTAGAAGGAAAAGGTTTTGAAAAAGCGACTTGGGATGAAGCGATGGATAAAACAGTATCTGAAATAAAAAGAATTCAGGAAAAATATGGTAAGGATGCTTTCTCAGTGTTATCAGGAGTATCGCTTTCAAATGAAAAAAGTTATTTGGTAGGGAAGTTTGCTCGTGTAGCATTAAAAACTAAAAATCTGGATTATAACGGAAGACTTTGTATGGTGAGCGCAGGAGCTGGAAATAAGAAAGCTTTTGGATTAGATCGAGGTTCAAATAATTATTCTGATTTAGAATATGCAGAAGTAATCATTGTTACTGGTGCAAATATTAGTGAAACTTTCCCAACATTAACGCATTGGATTTGGAAAGCAAGAGATCGCGGAGCTAAATTAATTGTTATCGATCCGAGAATGATTCCGTTGGCTCGAACTGCAGATATTCATTTAGATATAAAACCTGGAACAGATTCAGCTTTATATGGTGCAATGCTAAAATATCTTGCTGATCATGATATGCTCGATCACGACTTTATAGACAATTATACATCAGGTTTTCAGGAAACATTAGATGCTGTAAAAGAATATACCTTAGAATGGGCAGAAGAAATTACAGGTATTGACAAAAATAAAATCAAAGCCGCTGCTGAATTATGGGGAAAAGCCAAAACAAGCTTTTTACTTCATGCTCGTGGTATAGAACAGCATACTAAAGGAGTTGATAATGTATTAGGATGCATTAATCTAGTTCTTGCAACAGGAAGAATTGGTAAACCATACTGTGGATACGCAACGATAACTGGACAAGGAAATGGACAGGGAGGAAGGGAACATGGTCATAAATGTGATCAATTACCAGGAAACAGAGATATAGAAAATCCAGAACATCGCAAATACATTTCAGAAGTTTGGGGAATTGATGAAAAAGATATGCCAGGCAAAGGGCTTTCGGCTTATGAAATTATTGATGCTATTCATAGCGGAGAAATTAAAGGTTTACTTTCAATTTGCTTTAATCCTTTGGTTTCATTGCCAAATAATAGTTATGTAAGAGAAGCTCTTGAAAAATTAGAATTTTATGTTTGTATTGATTTCTTTTTGAATGAAACCGCACGTCATGCAGATATTGTACTTGCTGGATCTTTACAGGAAGAAGAAGAAGGAACTACAACTTCAGCAGAAGGGCGTGTAATCCGAATTCGTCAAGCCGTTACGCCTCCAGGAGAGGCAAGATCAGATATTTCTATATTTTTGGAATTGGCTAAACGATTGGGAGAAGAAGATAAGTTTACTTATGAAAATAGCGAAGCAATTTTTAATGAACTTCGAGTGGCTTCAAATGGAGGAACAGCCAATTATTTTGGAATATCTTATAAAAAAATAGAAGATAATATGGGGGTTTTCTGGCCTTGTCCTACAGATGATCATCCAGGAACACCACGATTATGGGAAGATAAAGTGTTTGCTACACCAGATAAGAAAGCCCATTTTAATCCTACTCCTTATAAATTATCTAGTGAAGTTATAGATGAAAAATATCCTGTAATACTTACTACCGGACGAGTAGTTTCTCAATATTTAAGTGGAACACAGACCCGAAGAATAGGTAAATTAGTAGATCAAATTCCTGAACCATTACTGGAAATCCATCCAGAATTAGCTTTAAAATATGGTATAAAACAACGTGAGTTGGTAAGAGTTGTAACGCGAAGAGGGGAAGCAATTTTTCCAGCAAATATTGTAGAAACAATTCGAAAAGATACTGTTTTCTTGCCTTTTCATTGGCCAGGAGCTAAATCTGCAAATCAATTGACAATTGGGACTTTAGATCCAGTTTCTAAAATGCCCGAGTTTAAAGTTTGTGCCTGCCAATTAGATCCACAAGGAAAAATGGCACCACCATCTAAAGAATCAGAAGCGTATGCAAGTGTATAATCTATAAAAAACGAGACAATGAATCAAACTAATTTTAATAGAAATGAAGAGTTTTTTGTAGATCTGCAACGCTGTATTGGATGCAAGGCATGCGAAATGGCTTGTGCTGAATGCGAGACCAATGGACATGAATCATTAATTAGTGTGAATTATGTAGAACGTTCATCAACAATTCAAACTACAGTGCAAGTTTGTATGCATTGTGAAGATCCAGTATGTGCAAACGTATGTCCAGCCGATGCAATTTCGCAAGACGAATTCGGAATCGTTCATACTGCTAATACCGAAAGATGTATTGGTTGTTCAAACTGTGTTATGGCATGTCCATTTGGAGTTCCTAAAAAGATGGAAGAGTACGATTTGATGATGAAATGTACCATGTGTTATGATAGAACGAGTGTAGGTAAAAAACCTATGTGTGCAACCGTTTGCCCAAGTGGTGCTTTGTTTTATGGAACAAGAGCCGAAATTGAGGAAATGAGACCAAATAGTTCTCCAATCAATACATTCATTTTTGGAAAAGAAACAGTGAATACCAAAGTAAACATTATGATGCCAAAAGGCAGTAATGAATTAAGAATATATTAAATCTAAATCCATGTCAAAAGAAGATAATTTAAATCAAAACTGGAAAAAAGATTTCCCAATAAAAAAGCAAGAATCGACACAAGTAAGTCGACGTGATTTTGCTAAATTCCTAACATTTGTTTCTGGCGGATTAATGGTCGGTAGCGGATTTGTTGCTGCCAAAGCCTATTTATTACCAAAAGAAGGGGTTCAAGGAGAGCATTTTATTTGTAATAAAGACGAAGTTCCAGTAGGAGGAACCAGAGGTTTTGTAATAGAAGGAAGTACAATACCCTATATTTTAATACATCTGGAAAGTGGCGATTTTAAGGCATACGAACAAAAATGTACGCATCTATCATGTTCCGTATTTTATAAACCAGGAACAGGAATTATTCATTGTCCTTGTCATGAAGGCTCATTTGATGCTATGACTGGAGATGTAATAGCTGGGCCACCACCAAGAGCTTTACCAAAATTAGAAGTATTTTTTAAAGATAATAAAGTTTTTGTAAAGGCCGAAGAACCTAAAGAAAGCTAGTATAACCTCAAAAAATAATTAGTATGAGTACTTTTAGAAAAAGTCAGAACAGTGCCAATCCAAATAAACTGAACAATATACTTTCGACACTTATCTTTATTTTAATTTTGAATGTGAGTATCCAAATTTGGTTGTTATATGCTTCTTTGAACAATGCATTAGATAATAATAAAGAAATATTGTTACCTGCTTTTATTGCTTCCGTTATTTTATTCTTAATAGGTTTTGGATGGATGTATTATTTGCCAACAGGAAATTTTAAAAAGAAATAGTTTATCCCGATGTTTATTATCAAAAATAAAACGGGTTTTCTTAAAATATAAATCAAAAAATACTTGATTGTTAATTCATCTCTTTGATATTTAGTAAAGTGGATTTCTAGTGTTATTTGATTCTTTTTTGGGAGTGTATTTAAAGAATTAAGCTTAAATTTATATTCCTTAAAAAACACGAGTAGTAACGATTTCTACGACATTAAAAACACTTGTATTTGTAGCAAGTATTTTTATTTATATATAAAATATCCACCATGATTCAAGTAGACAAAGCCTTATCAATTATTGCAGAAAACAGTATAAAAATGCCAGTTCGCAAAATTAAAGTCAGTAAATCACTGGGTTATATTTTGGCAGAAACGGTTTATGCGCCTATTGCAATGCCACCATTTCGTCAATCGGCTATGGATGGTTATGGCTTTATACATTCAGAAAGCAAACAATATGATGTAATTGGTATTTCGCAAGCAGGAGCCAATGATAAGTATAAAATTAAAGCCAATCAAGCAGTACGAATTTTTACTGGAGCATTTGTTCCAGACTCAGTAGATACTGTAGTAATGCAAGAACATGTTACTGTCAATGGAGATTCGATTAGTATTGATAAAATGCCAGATCCTAATGCAAATGTAAGAGCAAAAGGGGAACAAGTTAATGCGGGTGATATTATGCTTGAAAAAAACATTCGTTTAACTCCTGCAGCAATTGGTTTTTTGGCTTGTTTAGGAATCACAGAAGTTAGCGTGTATAGTAAACCAAAAGTTGCTATCCTTGTTACTGGAAATGAATTGGTACAACCTGGTGAAAAATTAAAATTAGGTAAGATTTTCGAGAGTAATTCGATTATGTTGCAAGCTGCTTTAGAAACTGCAGGAATAAAAAAAGTAAAAGTTTTTAGAGTAAAAGATAATTTAAAAGCGACTGAAAAAGTTTTGAAAAAGCTTTTATTAAAATACGATATGATTCTTGTTTCAGGAGGAATTTCGGTAGGTGATTATGACTTTGTCAAAGAGGCATTGTTGAAAAACGGAGTTCAAGAATTATTTTATAAAATAAACCAAAAACCAGGAAAGCCTTTGTTCTTTGGGAATAAGGAGGAAAAGTTAGTTTTTGCTTTACCAGGAAATCCAGCTTCGTCTCTTACTAGTTTTTATGTGTATGTTTTGCCAGCTTTAAAAAAAATGATGGGATTTGAGGATATTCATTTAAAAAAGATTGTTCGAAAACTAAATACAGCAGTAACTAATTCTACAGGAAAAACATTGTTCTTAAAAGCATTATATAATGAAACTCATGCAACCGTATTAGACAGTCAGAGTTCGGCAATGTTAAATACTTTTGCTATAGCAAATTCCTTGCTTTTTGTACCTTACGATCGTACAGAAATTAAAGAAAATGAGGATGTAATATTATTACCATTAGATTAAACAAAATATATGAATGTATTAACTACAGAAAACTTAATAATTTTTAGCATTGCACTTGTAGTAATTGCTTTTTTATATTCTAGTGTTGGTCATGGAGGAGCATCAGGATATTTGGCATTAATGGCGATTTTTGCTTTCCCGATTGGTGTAATGAAGCCTTCGGCATTGTTGCTTAATTTGTTTGTGTCTAGTATTTCTTTCTTCTTTTATTATAAGATGAATTACTTTAAGCCCAAGCTGTTTTATCCTTTTGCAATAGCATCGATTCCAGCAGCTTTTATAGGAGGTTTTATAACATTGGATAGCACCGTTTATAAAGTGATTTTAGGATTGGTTTTGGTATTTGCAGCATTTCGATTATTTGGCTTTTTTAATTTTAAAGAAAAAGAGGCGGTTGTAATAAAGCTTCCATTTGCATTGGCTTTAGGTTTTGGAATAGGATTATTATCGGGGATGTTAGGAATTGGTGGTGGAATCATATTAAGTCCGATTTTATTGTTTCTGGGTTGGGCATCAGTAAAAGAGTCGGCAGCGGTTTCAAGTCTTTTTATTTTCGTAAATTCACTAGCGGGAATAACAGGTTACTTTTTAGGAGGAAAAACGATTCCAATAGATAGTTTTTATTTAGTACCTATTGCAGTTTTTGGAGGCGTTTTAGGAGGGTATTACGGAAGTGGTTACTTCTCCAACAAAACATTAAAATATGTTTTAGGAGTGGTAATATTATTGGCGAGTGTAAAGTTGATATTTCCCTAATATAAAGAATAAATAATTTTTTTGATATGGAAAATCTGGCAGTTTTTATTCTATGCGGAGGAAAAAGTTCCCGGATGCAATCTGAGAAAGGATTGGTATTGTTTAAAGGCAAGCCCTTTATTGAACATATCATTAATGCTATTTTGCCTATTACAAATAACATACAGTTAATTACAAATGGGAATGATTATGACTATTTGGAGTATAATAAAATAAATGACATAGAAATTGATAAAGGTCCTCTAGGGGGGATATACACCGCTTTGTATCATTCTGAATCTGAATTCAACATGATTTTGAGCTGTGATATACCTTTAATTTCTACTGAATTATTGGCTGAATTAATAAAAAAACATGATGATGAAGCTGCAATTACTGTTTTATCGTCAGAGAGTAGAATGCACCCTTTGATTGGGATTTATGCCAAGAGAATTATTCCAGTTATTAAAGAAGCGATTACTCAAGGAGATTTGAAATTAATGAATCTGATTGCCAAAGTACCGCATCAGATTATAACTTTTGACGAAAGTCAAAGCTTTAATTTTACGAATATAAATTCACCAGATGAATTAAATGATCTCAATGCTAATTTAAACTCATTGCTATGATAATACCGAAGTTAACTGTTGTAGGTGCAGGTCCGGGCGATGTTGAGTTAATTACATTGAAAGCCATAAAAGCATTACAAAATGCCGATGTGGTTTTGTATGATGCTTTGGTAAATATAGAGTTATTGAAATATGCTGTAAATGCAGAAATTGTTTTTGTTGGAAAAAGTCTGGGATGCCAAGTCTATAATCAAGTTCAGATTAATGAATTGATTGTATCGATGGCAAATCGTTATGGTCATGTAGTTCGGTTAAAAGGAGGAGATTCTTTTGTATTTGGACGCGGTATTGAAGAAATAGAGTATGCGCAAAGGTTTAACCTAGAAACGGCTGTAGTCCCTGGGATTTCATCGGCTTTAGGAGTTCCTGCCTCAAACGGTATTAGTTTAACACAAAGAGAAATAGCCGAAAGTTTTTGGGTGATAACAGGAACAACTTCAGAGCATAAATTATCTAAGGATATAAATCTAGCTTCACAATCAGAAGCAACAGTTGTTATCCTAATGGGAATGCATAAACTAGATGAAATCATTGCATTATATCAAAAAAATAGAACTGATGATTTACCTGTTGCAATTATCCAAAACGGAACAAAAGATACCCAAAAGAAAGTAACAGGAACAATTAGTTCAATTGTAGAACTAGTTAAAGAAAAAGAAATAGCTTCACCAGCAGTAATTATTATTGGTGAAGTGGTAAGAAATACATTAAAACTAAACTCCTATTTTAAAGAATATTTAGAAGATGAGTTTATTTTTCAGAATTTAAATTTAAAGCCATGATAGAGGTTAAATATTTTGGTGCTGTTGCTGAAAAGGCAAATTGCTTTACTGAAAAAATTCCTTCAGGGAATTTATCTTTGGAACAATTATTAAACGATTTAGATATTAAATATCAATTAAACACACTTTCGTTTAGTGTAGCTGTCAATCAGAAAATAGTCCCAAAAGAAACTGTTTATGAATTAAAAAGCAATGATGTTATTGCTTTATTGCCACCATTTGCTGGAGGATAAATATTATTTAATATGTCAATATTACGTTATAACCGACAAGTTATACTACCAGAAGTAGGAGAGATTGGGCAGCAAAAATTACTTGAAGCCAAAGTATTGATAATTGGTGCAGGTGGTTTAGCATCGGCTATATTGCCTTATTTGGCAGCAGCAGGTGTGGGTGAAATAGGAATAGCTGATGATGATGTAATTGAGTTGAGTAACCTACACCGCCAAGTTATTTATAAAAATGATGGAATAGGCAAAAGTAAGGTGCTTGAAGCTAAACGCATGGCAACTGAATTAAATCCTACAACTAAAATTAATGCTATTAACAAAAAGCTTTCGGGAGAAAATGCACTCGATTTGTTAGCGCATTATGATATAATAGTTGATGCAACTGATAATTTGCAAACAAAATACTTAATAAATGATGCCTGTTGTGTTCTTAATAAACCGCTAGTTTATGGTTCTATTTATAGATTTGAAGGGCAGGTTTCAGTTTTTAATTATAAAAACGGACCTACTTATCGCTGTCTATATGCAGATGAAAATAGCCAGTCTTTGAACTGTAATGATGCTGGAGTAATCGGAATATCGGTTGGGATTATCGGAATGTTACAAGCAAATGAAGTCATAAAAATGATTTTAGGAATAGGAGAAGTATTGAGTGGTAAAATATTGGTTTATAATTTATTAAGTAATGAGCAACAAAAATATGACTTTGAGAAGAGTGATTTTGTTGTAATGAACAAAAACACTTTTCAAGAAAAATACAATATTATTGAAAACCAAGTTGAAGAAATAACAGTAGGAACTGTTTTGAATCAAATAGATGTTGATGGAGTTCTTTTTTTAGATGTTAGAAATTCAGGAGAACTTCCAAAAGTTAGTTTTAAAAATGGAATTCAGATTCCGTTGATGAATTTAGAAGATGAAATGGATAAACTCAATAAAAATCAAACTATTTATGTCTTCTGTCAATCTGGAATAAGAAGTAAAGTAGCAACTGAATTGCTTATAAAAAATCAATTCAAAAATGTGAAAAGCATAGTTGGAGGAGCTTTGGCCCTGAATCAATTAATAGATGGTTCAAAGGTTTAAAAGGAGAGAGGTTCAAAGGCTTCGAAAAAGTTAGTAACTCCTAAGTTTTGGGACTGAGATTCTAAGTACGTAAAGTTTGTGTTTGAATTTTCCGTTACAGAGATAAAGAATTAAATGAATAAGTGAAATTCGTCGCTAAAAAAAATAAAATAAAATGAGTAAAAATGTATTTGTTGAAGGGCCAATTTCTTCAGCGTTTATAGCAGAATCTATTGCTAAACATCAATCGAAACATACTATTGGCGCGCATAATATCTTTTTAGGTCAGGTTCGCGCCGATGTCATTCATGACAATACTGTTGTAGCTATCGATTATTCGGCATATACAGATATGGCTAATGAGGCTTTATTTGCGATTCGAGAAAAAGCATTTGCCAAATTCGATTTAACGTGTATGCACATTTATCATAGCCTAGGCGTAGTAAAGGCTGGCGAAATTTGTTTGTTTGTTTTTGTTTCGGCAACAAGACGCAAACAAGTTTATGAAGCTACAGAGGCTATTGTAAATTGGATTAAAACGGATGTGCCAATTTTTGGAAAAGAATTATTTGAAAACGATACTTTCACTTGGAAGCAAAATACCTAGAATATGGTTGATATTACGCATAAAATTAATACGTTACGTTCTGCAACTGCAACTGCAATTGTAAAAGTAAGCCAACAAGCTACTATTGATGCTGTTGTAAATAATACGGTGCCAAAAGGGAATGTAATGGAAATGGCAAAAACGGCAGGGTTATTTGCTGTTAAAAACACACATTTATCTATTCCTGACTGTCATCCGATTCCAATCGAATTTACAGCTGTTGAATATAATATTGAAGGTCTAACTATCGAAATTATCTTTACTGTTAAAACGGTTTATAAAACAGGTGTTGAAGTTGAAGCTATGCACGGAGCTTCAATCGTGGCGCTTACGATGTACGATATGCTTAAACCAATTGATAAAAATATTGAGATTGCTACAATAAAATTAATGAATAAAGAAGGTGGTAAATCATCATTTAAAAATCATTTTCCATCAGTTATTAAAGCAGCAGTTTTCGTTTGTTCTGATTCTATTTTTGCAGGAGATAAACATGACCGTTCAGGTAAAATTATTGTTGAAAAATTAAAATCTTGTGGAGTAGAAACAGCACATTATGAGATTATTCCAGATGAAATTGATATTATTCAGGAACGTACTAAAGCTTATGTGAAAGAAAATCAATTAGTAATTTTTACTGGAGGAACGGGTTTGTCACCACGAGATGTAACTCCCGAAGCGTTGATCCCTTTGCTAGAAAGCCGTATTCCAGGTATCGAAGAAGCAGTTCGTGATTATGGACAACAGCGTATGCCCTATGCCATGTTATCTCGAACTGTTGCGGGAACTTTAGGAAAGAGTTTAGTATTGGCTTTACCAGGGTCAACCAATGGAGCTAGAGAATCTATGGATGCTATTTTTCCACATGTTTTGCATGTATTTCATATTTTAAAAGGCAATAATCATGATGCCAAATAATACAATTTTAACAGATGATTTTGGACGTAAGCATAACTATTTGCGCATTTCTCTTATAGAGAAGTGTAATTTACGTTGTACGTATTGCATGCCTGCTGAAGGGATTGCATTAACTCCTAAAAGTGAATTAATGACTGCCAATGAGGTTTTTGCTATTGCGCAAACATTTGTACAAAATGGTGTTGATAAAATCCGATTGACAGGAGGAGAGCCACTTTTGAGAAAAGATTTTCCTGAAATTATTTCAAAATTAGCAACTCTTAATATCAAACTTTCTCTTACTACAAATGGTATTTTGATTGACCGCCATTTGGATGTTTTAAAACAGTTTAATGTTCGAGATATTAATTTGAGCCTTGATACTTTAATTGCTTCTAAATTTAGCTCTATAACACTTCGTAATCAGTTTGAGAAAGTAATTGATAATTTGCATCTGCTTTTAAATAATGATTTTAATGTAAAAGTAAATGTGGTTTTGATAAAAGGGTTTAATGAAGATGAGGTTATCGATTTTATTAAATTAACTGAGTTTTTGTCTTTATCCGTTCGATTTATAGAATTTATGCCTTTTGCTGGAAATGCATGGGATAAAAGTAAAATAGTTTCCGAAAAACAGATTTTAGAAATTGTTGGTAATCATTTTGGCACATCTAAATTTGAGAAGCTTGTTGATGAAAAAAATTTCACAGCAAGAATTTTTAAAATAAATGGGCATCTAGGTAATTTTGGGATTATTAGCTCAGTTACGAATCCGTTTTGTGATAGCTGTAATAGAATCCGCCTTACAGCAAATGGTAAAATAAAAAACTGTTTATTTTCTAATAGTGAGACTGATTTATTAACTCCTTTTAGAAATGGAAAATCGATTATTGATTTGATCTCAACAACTATTACAAGTAAGAAAAAAGTAAGAGCTGGAATGGCTACAATAAAGGAATTGAATAACCCAAGTTTAAATCAAGATAACCGTAGTATGATTGCTATTGGTGGTTAGTTTTAATTGTAAAACATAAGGTATTAAACCAAACTGGATCGAAGCTTGTTTACCTAAAAAAGGGGATTAACTTTTTAAAGTTAATCCCCTTTTTTATTTATTTCTTCTTTTTCGATTTTGATTTCGATTTTTTCGCCTTCTTTTTGGCTATTTTTTTAGCTTTAGCTTTTTCCTTTGCTTTTTTAGTTTTTTCTTTCTTTTTCGCTTTAGCTTTAAGTTTAGCTTTTTTGGCTTTCTCTTTCTTTTTATCCTTTTTAGCTTTCTCTTTTTTCTTAGCTAATTTCTTTTTTTCTTTCTCTTTCTCCTTGTCTTTTTCTTTCATTTTTTTCTTCTTTTTATCTTTTGATTTGTCTTTATCTTTTATGATATGTCCTATTGCATCCACTAAATTACCAGTATTAGGAGCTGTTGTTTTTTCTTTTGTTGTCGCAACTGGTTTGCTTGTAGTAGTTGTCGTTACTTCTTTTTCTTTTGCAATTGGTGCTGCTACTTTCGTTGCAGAGGCCTGAGGAGGTTTTGCAGCTACAGTAGTCTCTTTGGTTACTTTAGTTTCCGTTTTAGCAACAGCTGGTTTAGCTGGTGCCACTTTTTTCACTGGAGCTTTTTGTACAGGTTTTGTGGCTGTAGTAGCTTTGGCAGCAGGTTTAGTAGCTGTTGTTCTTTTTACTGGTGCTTTGGTTGGTGTTTTTGCTGCTGATGTCGTTTCTAGCTTTTTTTCTTCTACAATTGGCTGAATGTTGTCGGCCTTAGGTAAATCAGTATTTTGAGGAGTGCCCTCTGTTGCTTTTTTTTCCATATGATGTTGGCTTTATAATTGAAAAGTTCTGAAGTTAGTAATGATGAAAGATTAATAATGTGTTTAAATTGTTAACTTTCAGTTAAGTAAATATAAACAATAAAAATATACGGCAATGTTAAGTTTTTCCCCAATCTTGCTATCGATTAATTATTTTAATGAATCATATATAAAAAAAAACACCCTTTGTTCCAAAGCAAAGGGTGAATATATACATTGTATTAAAAAGGGATAGTATAATAAAATAGGCTATTTCTTTAAAGTAAAAATTCTTGGATTTATAGAAATCATCAACCAAGCCCAGTTATTGGTATGACCGGCATCTCCTGCTTTTAAAAATTCTAAGGTTTTAGAACCAAACATTTGTGAGTATCCACCACTAAGTGCAATGTCTTTTTTAAATGCATATCCAAAAGTTAAATCGACTTCAGTTCCTAAATACGACTCAAGTTCTACATTTGTTGGAGTTATAACTTTATTTGGCGCGTGAAACACATGAGGAATTAAAGCAAATTGCCATTTATTATGGGTATAGCTTAATTTTAAAAATGCATCTTGTAAACCAACGCTGTTTTGATGATTACCAACATAAAAATAATCCATATAACCATTAAACCCATGATTAGTACCAAAAAGAGGAGTGAATGATTTTATTGCAGTACTTCCATCATTCATATCTTTTCCGGATAGAAATTCGTAACCTAATGAGGCTTTAAAAGTTTCAGTGATTGCATAACCTAAATTTGCACCAGCATACCATGCGCTAACACTTTTGTCTGTACTCTTACCAGTTTGCCCATAAATACCAAGGTTAGTATCGAGTTTTGTGGTTTTATAAGTTAGATAAGTTCCAAAAGTTTGTTTGTAATCGACTAATAATTTACTTTCTAGATTAGCATATTCATAACCTGTATTTAGCATTAATAAGCTTACGCCCAATGCATCAAGATTTGTATGATACCAAGCATATTGCATGGATTTGTAATTAGAAATTGTATATGGAGTTTCGATCACATTTTCTCCAGTAGAGTTGTAAGCTATTCCTAAATCTAATTGATGGTTTTTTGGATGAAAGCTTACTAATACAGCATCATGACTTTGCCCTTGTTGTGCCCAATCTATTTCTCCAAGAATACGTTGGTTATCATAGGAAATGACTTGGCGACCTATACGAGTACTCCAGTTTTTATCAAAGTCATATTGTGCCCAACCTTCAAATACGGCAACTCCATTTTTATCTGAAACATTTGCATTTGCTACATCTCCCCACGTTCTTACGTTTTGAAGTGTTAATTTTACTTTTAGCTGGTCTTGTCCAAAGTTTAAATTTAATCTTGAGCGTTGTGACACAAAAGAGGCTCCTGCTTGTCCTTCTGGTAAAAGGGTTTTATAACCGTTCCGGAATTCGTAACGAGGTCTGATTTGTAAGTTTGCATCAAATTCTTGTGCCTGTATAGAAACACTTACTATTCCTAATAATAATAGAGAGATAATTTTTATTTTTCTCATAATTTTTAAATTTACTGATAGTGTAAATTTAAAAGTTTAGCATTTTTTTTTTGGTGATAAAAATCATGAAACCAGTATTTTATAATAAAATAATATTGATTGTCTGATTTTTAGTAAATAGTAGGAAAATAGTAAAGAGACGATGGGCTTTAATCTCAATGTGTACTTATATTTTATTTAGTTGCAAAATCAATTACATGCTTTTGTAATACGTATAACTACGTGTTTTTTATAACAGGGATTATTATGTGGTTTTAATCTGCACTAATGAATATTCTGTAGCCTTATTAGACAGTTCCATTAAGTTTTTTACTTTGAGTTTTTTCATCAAATTAAAGCGATGAACCTCGGCAGTTCTTTTACTAATATTAAGAGTTTCGGCAATTTCTTTGTTTCCTTTTCCAGATAATAACAATCTAAGAATTTCTTTTTCTCTTTTAGTAATGATAACCTCTTCGTTTAAAGATTGTTTTAAATCGTCATTGAAGTTGTTACTAACTAGTTGTTTGATTAATATTGATGATATATCACCACAAAAGTATTTATTACCTTTAGTAACTGAATGTAGGGCTTTTAGGAATTCTTCTTTACTCGAGCCTTTTAATAAATAACCATCTGCACCTGCTTTAATAGATTTTAAAACATACTCTTCAGTTTCATACATGGTGAGTATGATTATTTTAATAAGCTGATTTTGTTCTCTAAGTTTTTCAACTACTTCTATGCCTGTTAAGTAGGGCATGCGAATATCTACAATAAGCAAATCAGGTTGTTTATCTGTAACAACTTCTAGAGTTTCTAAGCCATCAGTTGCTTCACCAACAACCTCAATATTTGGTTCGTTTTTTAATAATAATTTAACCCCATCCCTTACAAATACATGGTCATCTGCCAGAACAACACGAATAATATCTGCCATTTTACTTAATATTTAAATTAAATTTTACGTATATTCTGCTAGATTATTATGCTAATATACGTAATTCTTAATTTTTTAGAGATATTTTTTTATTCGTTATTTATAAGTTTTATTTTATTTTTTTAGAGGGTATTGATTTTTAATGATGAAACGGATGAGAAATAAATATTAGATTATAATCCTAAAGAAGCTTTTATTAATTCAAGGTTTTCTTTACTATAATTTATTTTTAGCGCTTCTTGATGTCCTTTGTCAGACATTTTATCCCAAGTTTTTTTAATGATGTTTTTGAGTTTCTCTTCATCATGCTTATGCACAAAAGGATCAAGGTAATATTCTAGAAAAACAAGACAGATAACATCTTCTAGTAATTGAGTTTCAGTATCTTTTTTAAGTAATTTTTTTTCAATCAAAAAAGATACACGAGCAATAAATTCAGCATTATAACCTGCTTTTTCTAAAATTACTGCAGTTGTTTTAGCATGGAATTTTTTTAAATCTTCTCTCCATTTTAAGTAACCTACACGATCCATTGGATATGATTCGCGTGCAACTTTCCATCTGCATATATGTTGCGCCTTGGAAGCAATCTGTACTTCTTCAGAAGCTTCAGGATAAAAATCCATCAATTTAATATACATCCTGTTAGAGTATAATAGCTCTTTAGGATACATACTATTTTTATCAGTTTCCTGATTTGGATCTTGAGCGTTTTCGGCATCAATCCATTCGCTTGCTTTTTGGAAAGGTGTTGTCATTTAAATGAATATATATACAACCAAAGGTACGTAATTTGAGATATATAATTAGCCTAAAAATCAATAAGAACAATGTTTGGAAGTACCTGCATAACTCAGCTGCTATTGCATCTTGATTGGTCAGCTTGTTTTTTTATTGTAAATTTGCTAAACATTTATTTTATTAAAAAATTGACATAACATATTGTTTAATATTGTGTTATGTCTAAAAACACACCCATGAAAAAAATATTTTTATTAGTCTCAGTCGCAATTTTCTCATACAGTTGTAAAACAACAGTAAAGCCTTTAACACAACCAAAGGAGGAAAATAACACAACTATGAACACAAATAATGCAGATGAATATGATGGTTCTACGTTTTTTAAAGCTACTGGTAATGAACCTTTTTGGGGATTGAAAATAGGTAAAGAAACGATTAGGTTTACCTCATTGATTGAAGGCTTAGAAGAGATTAATTCTCCATACGTTGAACCAATAAGAGCAATGGATGCAAATGTAAAGTTGTATCGTTTTAAAACTAAAACGGGCAGTATGAGTATTACTATCCAACAAATGGATTGTACAGATACTATGTCTGGTGATAAATCGCCATATAACGTTAAAATCGAGATTACAAATGCTAGCGATAGTAGTGTGCAAAAAATGGAAGGTTGTGGAAAATACATTACTGATTATCGTTTACATGACATCTGGGTTCTAGAGCAATTAAATGGAAAAAAAGTTGCTATAACTGATTACCAACGTGAATTGCCTAGAATTGAAATTAATAGCGCCGAGAATAGATTTATGGGATTTGGAGGATGTAATCATATTAATGGGAGCATCTTTTATGAAAAAGAGGTATTGCGTTTCACAAATGGAATTTCAACATTAATGGCTTGTGGAACTAACAACAATAAAGAAGGGGAGTTTTTGCAAGCACTTCAAAGTACTACAACTTATACTATAGGAAACAATAGATTGTCATTATCAAACCCATCTGGTTTGCTTTTGGTTTTCAAAAAAGTTGACTAAGTAATTCTGTTAAGTCTATCTTCAGAATTTTATTCTGAAGAATTAAAAAAATCTCCATTATCAATTTGACTATATGCCAAATTTATAATGGAGATTTTTTATTTTTAGATTAGCCAATCGAGATTCGACTGAGCTTAATCTATAAGATTAATTAAAACACTTAGAATCTTAGATACTTAGAGCCTTTATTACTTAATAAACTTTTTTTATTCTAACTCTTCTGTTTGGTCGTCAACAAAATCCAGTTCTAATGCTCTTACAGTTTGAACGGCATTTCCGGCTATACCGCGTATTGATCCGTACATTCCTAAAGTATTATTGACTACTTTTTCTATTTGTTTTTCGCGTTGTTTCCAGATACGTTGCATGGCTCTTTTTTCGGAATCTAGGTCACTTTGCATTTGTGTAAATCCTTCTACGATACCTTCAATTTGTAAGCGGAATTCGTTACTGGTTAAGAAATCGTATAGCATGGCCATTTTATCCCCTTTGTTTTCTTGTGCTTGTACAGCTTGGCTAACTTGTATTAATGACTGGCGCAAAACAGCACTTAATCCTTTAAATTCTTCGTAAGTACAAATCCAGATTCCATCACGCATTCCCATACGGTCCATTCCTGCTGGCATTACTTCGGTAACAAGAACTCCAATATTGGCTTTTTTATCTCGAATGTCATTTTTAAATTTTTCAATCCAAGCTGGTTGGAATGCCTTGGTACGCTTGCTTTCGTAATAAATAGAACCACAATTTTGTAATTCGCGGGTATTTACTATTTGTAAACAATCAGCCCCATTGGCTCCTTTTTTAACTTCATCGATGCTATCTAATGGGAAATTAGAAGCCAACCATTCTTCGATTGCCAATTCCATTACTTCGCCTTGCAATTGCATAGAACCTTGTTCCTGCTTGCGTTTCATTTCTTCGATAAGCTTTTTTTGGTCGTCGGATTGTTTTTGGTATTCTTTTATTTTTAACTCGTTTTTTTCTTCTTCTTGTTTTCGAATTTTATCTCGTTCCAAAACTAAAGCAGCATTGAGTTGTTTTTGTGATTCGGCTTCGATTGCTTCTTTCATTTCCAGTTTTTCACGTTGGAGTTTAGCAATCTCGCCTTCCATTTTATTTAATTCTCGCAACTTTTCAGATTTCTCTGAAAGTTCTTTTTCCATCGAAAGTAAACGGTCTTTATTTTCTTCGTCGAGTTTTGTTTTTAGTTTTTCGGTAATTTCCTTTTCTGCAACCTTTTTTTCTCGGTCTAAGCGTTCTGCGAAAAGTTCATTTTCTTGCTTCTTTTTGGCCTCAAATTCGGTTTTGGCTTTTTCAAATTGTTCATTTTTAAGCTCTAGTTCTTTTGTCTGAGCAGTGGCTTTTTGCTGAAATTCTTTACGGATGCTATCTTCTAATTGGTGTTTTAGAATATCATTTACATCGATTATTGTTCCGCAATTAGGACACTGAATTGAAGATTGCTCAGCCATTTTGATAATTTTTATGGGTAGTATTATTTTCTGCTAAGGTATTTAAAAGTTAGCTATAAGCATAATGTTTTCTCTCTTGGGTTTTTTGTTTTTGATAAATAAACAGGCTTGTGTTTCGTATTTGAACTTATAATTTGAGCGTTTTTTTAGTAGAGCCTTATGCGCTGTTTTAGGTTACTTTGATTGGTTTTTAGCGTTTAGATAACGTAATTCTGTTTATTATCAAGTACTCAAGAATTATAAAACTAGTATTTTTGGGGATGATGTAAGAGGTGAGATGTGAAAAGTTTTTGGGGTAGAGGTGCGGAGAGAGGAAGGTTGCTGTTTAATTTGGTGGATAAGTGTATTTAAAAACAATCAAAGAATTATAATTATGGAAAAATCAACTATTGCAGAAATAAGAGAACGTTTTGATAATGATGTGGAACGATTTTCTAATCTGGATACGGGGCAATTATCAACTATTGATGCGAAAATTTCGTTAGAACTAATCACTGAAGCTTCTAAGAGAATTGTTCCTAATGCAAAGAATGTATTGGATATTGGTTGCGGTGCTGGTAATTATACACTGATGATGCTTTCTAAAGTTCCGAATTTAAATTGCACTTTGGTTGATTTGAGTAAACCAATGTTGGATAAAGCCTTCGAAAGAGTTTCAGTTGAAACTAATAATGGAGTAGTAGTGAAGGAAGGTGATATTCGTGATGTTGAGTTACAAGAAAATCATTATGATATCATTTTAGCTGGAGCGGTTTTGCATCATTTGCGCGACGACAAAGATTGGGAAATGACGTTTACTAAAATTTATAAACTATTAAAACCTGGTGGTTGCTTTATGATTTCAGATTTAATTACTCAAGATACTGAACTGTTAAATGAATATACTTGGGAAAGATACGGAGATTACCTAGAAGGACTAGGAGGGAAGGAGTACCGTAAAAATGTATTGGATTATGTTGCCAAAGAAGATTCACCAAGATCAATGAATTATCAACTGGATTTAATGAAAAAGGTAGGTTTTACCAGTGTTGAAATTTTACACAAGAATATGTGTTTTGGAGCTTTTGGTGGAATAAAGTAAGCGAGAGAATCAATCTTTAAGTTTTGACCTAACAGTTTCTTTAAAGCTGTTAGGTCTGTGCTTAAAATTTAAGATTAATGTATGGATAACATAGATTTTGAATTAATTACAAAATCTGAGTTGTTTTATAAACCTGAATTGGTGATGCGAGTAAGGTTTCACTATTGGTAACAAAATCTTGTAAATACGACTGATTATTGTGTATGTCTAGTCCAGCTTGATCGGTCCATTCTTCCCAAATGATAAAAACATTTTCGGTGGCGTGTAAATCATAACGAATGCAAGCAGTTTCTTTTCTGGTTTGATTCACCAGATTTTCAATCATACTTTTGGCTTGCTCACTGTTTTCTTTTTTACTTTTAATAATGGCTGTTATCGAAATCATATTTATATAGTTTTAAAAAGTTGTTCTAAATGTGAAGTATATTCCTGCTTAAAGATAACAATATTTTCTGGAGTTGCTCCTTTTTCGACATCGTGAAAATGAAAACTATCTAATTTTTGCATTCCTGTGAATTTATTCATTTTATGAAAACCAAACATTGGTCCATCATCAACTGAGGTTTGTTCGAAGAATTCTCCTGGTAGTGTAAATGCTGTTTTTGGTGCATTCCAACTTGTAGTAAGCATGTATTTACGTCCGTGTAAAAGTCCGCCAGTTCCGTAATTGATATCTGGATTTACACGACTTCTTCCATCATTTTTGTAAATTCCGTTGTTATGTCCAGCAGTAAAAACATCATCGATATATTTTTTAAAGCCATTTGGTAATTGAAACCACCAAATTGGTGTGTGATAAATGATTAGATCTGCCCAGACAAATTTATCTACTTCTTCCTGTAGATCGATTTCGTCGTTTATATTGGTTGTTTTTATTTCGTATTTGCTGTTTTGTGATAGAAAATCAGTTGTCCATTCTTGAATGGTTTGATTGAATTTTCCTCCTGAGTGAGCGAACTTTTGTCCACCGTTTATTATAAATATTTTTTTCATCTTAATTGTATTCTATGTGTTTTATTAACTTTTTGTGTGAGGGGGAGTAGCGATATCCTTTTGTTTTTTTCTTTTTTAAAAAATAAAAGATTTAGCGGATGACCCGACCCGCTTTTTTAGCGGGTCACACCCTAAAGATTCTTATTTTGTTTTTGAGATTGCTTGATTAATGAAATCAAGTTCTGATGCTGATAAATTGAAATCCATTGCTTTTGCATTAGAAATTGCTTGTTCTGCATTTCGAGCCCCTGCCAAAACAATTGTAATTCCTTTTTGTAAGCTTGTCCAACGCAAGACTAATTGTGCTAGTGTAGCATTTTTTGTATTAGCTAGTGAGCTTAGTTCTCCGACTAATGTTTTTACTTTAGTAAGATCGAATTGACTGAAATAACCATTGCGATGATCGTTATCTTTTAATTTGCTATCAGTGAAATATTTGCCTGTTAGTAATCCTCTTTCCATTGGGCTATATGCAATTATACCAATGTTTTGTGATGTTGTAAGCGGAACTAAATCGGCTTCAATACTACGATTTAGCATGCTGTATGATACTTGATTTGATGCTAATTGTATTGTTTTTTGGGCTTCTTGTATTTGCGCTACACTATAGTTGCAAACTCCTGCGGCTCTTATTTTTCCTTGTTGGATTAATAATTCCATTGCTTCCATGGTTTCGCTAATAGATGTGGTTGCGTCTGGCCAGTGTATTTGCAATAAATCGATATAATCGGTCTGTAATCGTTTTAAGCTTTCTTCAACTTCTTTGATGATATTTGCTTTGGAAGCAAATTTGTATACTGGTATTTTTTTACCATTGTCTTCAGCATCAAAAAAGAATTCTCCTTGACCTTGATTACTACCATCCCAAACTAATCCAAATTTGGTAAGTAGCTGTACTTTTGATCGGTCTTGTGTTTTAAGTGCTTCACCAATCATTTCTTCACTTAATCCAAAACCATAGAATGGAGCTGTGTCTAATGTTGTCACGCCGTTATCGATTGATGCGTGTATTGATGCTATTGAATCTTTCTTTTCGTTTCCGCCCCACATTGTGCCTCCTATGGCAAATGCACCGTATGTTATTGCTGATAATTCGAGTTCTGTATTACCTAATTTTCTATATTCCATGATAGTATGTTTTGTGCTTTAAAAATTATTCAGCAAAATTATACCAAATTTAAGAGTTATAAATGGTATATATTTTCGTTTATTAGGTATATTTGCAGCAGGAAATTGGTCATGATAAAAGTTAATGAAAATTAATGTGGTGATTGACTAATTTTATGCGAACTAGAATACCAATAAATACAGACTCATGAAAAAAGAAAACCTATACGAACCTTTTACAGTTTCATTTGAAACATTAACAGAATATCCAGATGTGGGAGACCGTCATAATTTTTTTGAATTGGTTTACGTACTGTCTGGAACTGGTTCGCAATGTATCAATAAAAATATATTTGAATACGATGGGGGGCATTTGTTTTTGCTAACGCCAGAGGATTGTCATAACTTTACTATTGAGACCGAAACGCAGTTTTTCTTCCTGAGATTTAATGATATCTATTTGAAAAATTCGAGTTTACAGAATGAAAATATTCAGCGATTAGAATATATTCTTCAAAATGCCAATCATCAGCCTGGTTGTATTTTAAAAAATGATTCGGATAAGTTATTGATTAAAACGATGATCGAAGCTATCATTAGAGAGCATCAGGATAGGGATGTTTATAATAAAGAATTGATTCAGCAATTGGTGAATACCTTGATTATTGTTGTTGCACGAAATATTGCGAAGTATCTACCTGAACAGGTAAATATTGGTTGTGAGGCTAAAGCGATGGATATTCTGCAATATATTCAGAACAACATTTATTATCCTGAGAAAATAAAAGCAGAATCGATTAGTGAACATTTTGGAATTTCGGGGACTTATTTAGGACGTTATTTTAAGAAACATGCTAATGAAACGATGCAGCAATATATTAGCAATTATAAAACAAAACTAATCGAGCACCGTTTGCAGTTTAGTGAAAAACGTATTAATGAGATTTCTTATGAATTTGGTTTTACTGACGAAAGCCACTTTAATAAATTCTTCAAAAAACAAAAAGGGAACAGTCCTTCGGAGTTTAGGAAAGCAGTGCGTTTAAATTAAATAAAGGAATTGTATTAAAGTATTCTTCAGTAGAATTATATATAGAAAGCTGTTTCGGCTCCGCCAATTTTTATTATTTGATTTTTATGCGTCATTACACCCAATCCATGTTCTGAATCCCATGAGCAATAAAATAGATAGCCAATGTGGGGAATATTGTCTTTGAATTCTGATGTTATGTAAATTGTTGATGGCGATAGTAAATCGGCAAAATCTTTTATCTGCGAAATGTCTGGCATGAAATCTTGTTTGTCTTCATCGGAATAATCATAGATTTCTTGTAATTTGGGATATTTGTTTAAAAGTTCAGACAAGATGCTTTCTAGAATCTTTGTCTGATTGTTTTGTAGATATTGAATTCCGTTGTCGTGTTCTGTAGTAGTTTCTTTTAGACTTTCAAAATCTTCATCTAGTATTGTGTAATAAATGGATTCTTCATTTTCATTAAAGAATAATTGCCAGTCTTTTAAATCAATAACGTTAGAATACATTTCTTCATCGTCATTTAGTTCGTTTTCTGGAAGTTCTTTTGGGTTTTCAAGATGTTTATTGAAAAAATCATAGCAAAATGGAGCTCGAGAAAAAATATATTCTGGGTTTTCTTTGTAAGATAAATGAAGGTACTCTAATGCTTTTTCTTCATTTCCACATTCTAAACAACATTCACCATTGTAGTAATTATTAATATAATCGGGGTGTTTTTGAGATAATGAATGAAGAGCCATCATATCCAACCACCTTTTCATATTGTTATAATCTTTTAACTTTATGTATTCATTAATCATTCGGCCAATGAAAATACTTGCTTGATGTATCTTGTATTTTTCATCATCGGCTTCATGCCATTTCTCTTCAATATAATTGATTAAGTCTTGAGATGTTAATTTGTTTTTTTTAAGTGAGAACTTATCTAAAAAGATATCAATTTGTGGAATTATTTCTTGTGCAGTTGCCATTTAAATTGTTTTTTAGATTAAGTTAAAACTAGTTTTTTGGTATAATTATATAGTAGCTAATGTAATTAGTTATAAGGATTTGTGATTAAAAAAAAAATTAAATAATCTTTTTGATTACACGTAGCTTATGGGTGTGTCTGTTTGTTTCTGGATTGTAAATTCCTAAGTGATCTAAACGGTCAATTCTTACTTTTCCACTAGCGTGAATAATGTAATTGTTGTCCATAATTATGCCTACATGAGTGATGTTTCCTTCTTCGTTATCAAAAAAAGCTAAGTCACCTGCTTCACTTTCTTCAATAAAACTTAAAGGATCTCCTTGCATTGCTTGTTGCGAGGCATCACGGTGAATTCTATATCCGTTTAGTTTGTAAACCATTTGTGTGAAACCAGAGCAGTCCAGTCCAAATGGAGTTTTTCCTCCCCAAAGATAGGGTGCATTTAAATACATATATGCTGTATTTATTAAAGCATTTTTAGGTTTTATACCACTTGTTTTCGTGCCTTCAAATTCAAAATTTGAAGTGTTTATTTCGCTGTTATTCAAAAAGGTTAGCGATGCACCAAGCGGAATTGGTAATAATAGATTATCTGGCGATGTGATATAATCGATTAAATCGGCATTTAAAATTTGTACGTCTGATGACAACGAATTATAGCTTGCCTCGGATATTATTTGGTATTGTTTGGAATCAACCCAACCTTCGTAATTGTCGAATTGGATTTTAATTTTAGACCATTGATTTTGCTGTTCTAGAATTTCAAAATGTTCTCCAAATAATACTTGGGTAACGATTTCGCTTCTATCACTTGGTTCAAATCGAACAGGCACTATGGCTAGATTACAAATTCCGAACATTTAGTGTATTTTATGAGTTAAGAATCAGGAGTTATTCTTTGTAAACAACTCCTGATTTATGTTTATTTAGGCTCTTTCGATAACAATTGCCGAAGCTCCACCGCCACCATTACAGATAGCTGCAGCACCAATTTTGGCATTGTTTTGTTCTAAAACGTTGATTAAAGTTACGATAATTCTAACTCCTGAACAACCCAGTGGATGTCCTAATGAAACGGCACCACCATTTACATTTACTTTATCGTTATCTAGACCTAGTATTTTTGAATTTGCTAATCCAACAACAGCAAATGCTTCGTTGAATTCGAAATAATCTACATCATTAATTGAGATTCCTGCTTTATCCAATGCTTTTGGTAATGCTTTGGCTGGACTTGTTGTGAACCATTTTGGCTCTTGTGCAGCATCAGCATAGCTTTTTATGTAGGCAAGTGGTTTTAAACCTAACGCTTTAGCTTTTTCTTCAGACATTAATATCACTGCAGCAGCACCATCATTTATTGTTGAGGCATTTGCAGCAGTTACAGTTCCGTCTTTTGTGAAAACTGGATTTAGCGAAGGAATCTTGTCTAATTTTACATTAGTGTATTCTTCATCTTTTGATACGATTATTGGATCTCCTTTTCGTTGTGGTACTGCAACTGGAACGATTTCTGAATCAAATTTTCCTGCTTCCCAAGCTTTTGCACTTCTTTCGTAAGATTGAATTGTGAAATTATCTTGTTCTTCACGGCTGATGTTGTATTCAGTTGCACATAAATCAGCGAAAACTCCCATCGCGCTGTTATCGTAAGCATCTAACAAACCATCTTTTTGCATTCCATCAACCATTGTAGTTGGACCAAACTTAGTACCATTACGCATTTGTAGATAATGCGGAATCAAACTCATGCTTTCCATTCCACCAGCAACTACAATTTCGGCATCACCACAAGCAATTGCCTGAGCGCCGAACATTACTGATTTCATTCCCGATGCGCAAACTTTGTTTACTGTTGTACAAGTAACTTTCTCAGGTAATCCAGCAAATAAAGCTGCTTGACGCGCTGGAGCTTGACCAACTCCTGCTTGTACTACGTTACCCATGAATACTTCATCAACTAAATTGGGGTCTAATTGTATTTTCTCTAAAGCTCCTTTAATAGCTGCAGCACCTAATTTTGGGGCTGTGACTGTAGATAATCCTCCCATGAAACTTCCGATAGGGGTTCTAACGGCAGAAACAATAACAACTCTTTTGTTCATTTTCTGTGTGATTTAGTTAATGAAGCAAATTTAATGTTTATTTAAACAAATTCAAATTTTGAGTGTTTTGATTGTCTTTTTAAATTATTACTAAAAAATATATTTTTGTATTTGTTTGATAGTGAAGTCATTTTGAAAAAAGATGAAAAAAAGATGAAAAAAGTCAGCAAAATAGTTGTGAGATATATAATGTTGTCTTAGATTTGCAACCGCAAAACGAGACACGTTTCTCTGAGCTTAGGAGAGGTGCCAGAGTGGTAATGGAGCAGTTTGCTAAACTGTCATCGAGTGATCGGTGCCAGGGTTCGAGTCCCTGTCTCTCCGCTTAATAATTTTTGCCTTCGGGGTGTAGCGTAGCCCGGTTATCGCGCCTGCTTTGGGAGCAGGAGGCCGCAGGTTCGAATCCTGCCACCCCGACAAAACTTTCCATAAAGTTTTAAAACAAATGGACGCATAGCTCAGTTGGATAGAGCACCTGCCTTCTAAGCAGGCGGTCGAAGGTTCGAATCCTTCTGCGTTCACTTTAAAACCACTCAAATCGGGTGGTTTTTTTATTTTATATCCAAGGACGCATAGCTCAGTTGGATAGAGCACCTGCCTTCTAAGCAGGCGGTCGAAGGTTCGAATCCTTCTGCGTTCACGTAGAAAGCCACTCATCAATTTGAGTGGCTTTTTTTGTTTATTTTAATTGTTTTCAAAATTGCTGAAAAAAATGTGGCAAAACCGTGGCAAACGGTTTTTGAAATTACTGAAGTTTAGAAATGACGCGGGTTTGTGGCCTATAGTTGCAATCCTTCTGGGATCACTGAAACCGATTTTTATAATTGGTTAATACATTGAAACCCGCACTTTACAAGGATGCGGGTTTTTTTATTCTTCTTTTTAGATTCAAAAACACTCATTCTTTCACTAATTTTTATGGCACATTCGTGGCAATTTATTTTGGTAAAAAAAACTGCCACAAAAAAGGATGTAACAACTTGTTATTCAACATGTAAAGCTTATTAACGACTTGATTTAGAGATATTATAATTCGACCTTTATTAACTTATTAAATTGTTGAATTATGTTAGAAAGCAGTTTTGGAATTACCTTCTTTTTGAAGAGTTCCGTAAAAAGTACCAATGAAAAATACATTTATCTAAGAATTACTGTAGATGGTGTTCCTAAAGAAACTTCCACAAAAAGAAAGTGGGATCTAAAACGATGGGAGCAAAAGACTGCAAGGGCTACAGGAAATAAGGAAGATGCTAAGACTCTGAATTTGTTTTTAAACTCACTGGAACTTAAAATAAGCCGGTACAGGGACGAACTTTCTGAAAAAGGCGAAACAGTTACAAGTATAAAGCTCATTAATTATGCTTTAGGTAAAACAACAGAAAAAAAATCTACAGTACTGCAGGAATTTCAGCTTCACAATGATCAAATGCTGGCTTTGGTAGAAAAAGAGGAGTATGCTATAGGAACCCATGAGCGTTACAAGATATCAAAAAATCATGTCAGAGAGTTTATGCTTTATAAATACGGTGTTGAGGATATGGAATTTAATGAGCTTAATTTTGAATTTGTAAAAGATTATGAGTTCTATCTTAAAACAGTAAAAAACATCAGTAACAACACTGCCCTTAAGTATATTACTAATTTTAAGAAAATCGTCCTTAGTGCAGTTGATAAGGAAATTATTGCAGCCGATCCATTTAAACGTTTCAAATCTAAAAAAACGAAAGTTCCTAAAAAGCCTTTGACTAATCATGAATTGGCCTCACTGGAAAAACATCATTTTTCTACAGCCCGTCTAAGTGTGGTTAGAGATGTTTTTGTTTTTCAATGTTACACTGGTCTTGCGTATGTTGATGTTTATAATCTGAAACAGTCTGATTTAAAAGTAGGTATTGATGGTGAAAAATGGATAATGACAGGGCGACAGAAAACAGGGAGTCCTATTAATATTCCACTATTGCCTAAAGCGGTTATGATAATGGAGAGATATCGAAATCATCCACTTTGCTTGGAAAGGAATTCGGTATTGCCTGTAAGTTCAAATCAGAAAATGAATGAATATCTTAAAGAAATAGCTGATTTATGTGGTATAACAACTGCTTTAAATACGCATAAGGCGAGACGGACTTTTGCGAGCACTATAACGCTCAATAATGATGTGCCTATTCATGTAGTAAAAGAAATGCTAGGGCACCAGTCTGTCAGCCAGACCGAGCAGTATGCAATGACCGAGCAGCTGTCAATAGGTCGCGAGATGCAGGGACTAAAACACAGACTGGCAGATAAGGAAGATGTTTCTGGTGAGGTAACTTTACAGACAATCGAGCAAATGGAAAAAGACTTAATCCAAATGAAAAAAAGACTTGGTTTCATCACTTAATTTTATACTACTGCATTGGATCAGATAATAAATAAAAAGCCCTTTTCAGGGCTTTTTATTATTCTGAAGATCTATATCTACCACAGCGTTTTAGAATTAACTTTGATGTTTGGGCTTATAATTTCTAAAGGTTCTTTTGAAGATTTACTTCCATCGTGAGAGAATCAATTTTAGTTTGCAAAAAAATGGGCACAAACCATTCAATATCCTATGGGACAGAGTTGATAAAGCAAATCGTTCTATTTTAATTTTAATATTTTCAAAGCGCCCCTGCCAACTATTACAAAAACACAGATACCAATAAGCAGGTCTGGCAGCTTAGAATTCGTATAGTAAACTAAAATACCTGCTATTATAACTCCGAGATTAATTATAACATCGTTGGAAGTAAAAATCATACTTGCTTCCATATGGGCTTCCTTACTTTTTGATTTTTGAAGTAAATAAAGGCATAATGAATTACCAGCAAGAGCAAACAGGGAAACTATAATCATGGTTTCGAAATTTGGAATATTTTCCTGTTGTACATATCTTCGAATGACTTCAATAAGTCCCAAAATTGCCAAAACGATTTGAAAGTATCCACTTATCAAAGCAACGCCTACTTTCCTTGACATAGTGCTTCCCACTGCTAATAATGCCAAACCATATACAATACTGTCAGCGAGCATATCCAGGCTATCGGCCACTAATCCCATAGAATTGGAAATAAATCCCGTTATAATTTCTATAAGAAAGAATGAGAGATTTATAATCAAAACCTGCCATAACAATTTTCTTTGCCGGGAATCATCTGCTGGAGTTAAAATATCCAGTGTTTCTTCAGAGGTCAATAAACTGCTGTCGAAATTAAGACTGTCAATGGCGCTTGTGATACTTTTAGGGTCATCTGAATGATAAACGTTTAATTTCCTATTTGGAATATCGAAATCCAGACGTTTAATTTGATTTATATTGCTAAGTTTCATTCTGATAAGCTGCTCCTCACTAGGGCAATCCATCTTTTTAATATTATAGGTGCTTTTTTTCATAATGCTATAGCTTAATTTTTAAACCAGCATTTATTACAAATCCATCTAGGGGAGCATAAATATCCTTAAAAACAGGATTTGAAATTGGTCCTGTATAAATACTTCCAAATTTAGTTTGTCTCGTATCGGTAAAGTTTTCGAAATTGGCATAAAGAGAAAAGTTCTCCCATAGTTTTTCCACCATAAAACCAAAAATCCAATATTCCCTTCCGGTTGTTCCATCATTTAATTTTTGAGCACTGTAATAATACGCCTCTAATCCAGCTTTCCATTTGTCTTCTACTTCATACATCAAGACATTATTCAATCGATGTTTGGCTGTTAAAGGATTTTCAGATTTAATGCCATTATTATCTATTGACGCATCGGTGTAGGTATAACCTAAAAATAGTTTAAAATCCTTATATCCTAATTTTACATTAGTTTCAGCTCCCTTGGTATCTAAATAGCCATCAATATTAACAAACTGGTAAATAGCATTAGGAAGTGAAGTTAAGATCAGAGGATTATCTACATTAGTATAAAAGAACAACTGATTGAGCGATAAAGATATATCCTCAGTAATACTGGCCTTGTAATTAACATCAAAATTTACACCGTAGCTTTTTTCAAGTTTATTAAAATCACTATTGATAGGCAATACATTTTGATACTGAATACGCTCGCTTTCTTCGGTAAATATAGTTGGCGTTTTATACCCTAAGCCACCGCCGAGTCTTGAGGTAAGTTTAGGACTTATTTTAAATAGAGCAGAAATTCTTGGCAAAAATGAAAATCCATAATCAATAACATAATCACCTCTAAGACCTGTCTCAATATCAAGCCACTCTTTAGCTTTGAGAGTATTTTGAACAAAAGCCCCGTAGGTTATCTGATTATAATCTCTTAGAGGAAAAGCAGTAGTGCTGTTTTCTGTAAATTTATCAGTGTATAAATTGGCTCCTGTAACCCATTCGGAAATCTCGCCATTATGGGAATATGTAATTTCAGAAAAAGTACTGTTCTGAAGTCCATCAAAAGTATAATCGGGAATAGTTATTACACGACTAAAATTATTGAAGCTATTTTTGAATGTTAGAGATTCCTTTTCACTTAATTTATGGGTAAGGGTAAATTGAGTACTTATTCTCTGTGTTTTATTTTTTTCAAAATAACTATCAGGGTACTTACTTTTGTCTTTAATATAATCAATGTTTCCACCAATACGATTTTCGAAAACTGTATTTACACCAAAATTAAGTTTTGTCTTTTCATTAAAATAGACAAACAATTTGGGATTAAAATTAAAACGCTCAAACTTTGGAATAGCCGTAAGCTGAATATTGGCAGGGTCGTAGGGTGCATTGCGATCATGTGAGGCAAAAACAGTCAATCCAATTTTATTGAATCGCTGTGAGTAAAAGCCATTAATATCCAATCCAAGAGCGGAAGTTCCGTTTAATAAAAATCGCAATTCTCTTTCTTCTGTTGGGGTTTTAGAAACTAAATTCACCAAGCCTGCAATTGCTCCCCCGCCATATAGGGTAGAGGCAGATCCTTTAATGATCTCCACTTGTTTTAAATCCAGTGGTGGTGTCTGCAGTAATCCCAGTCCGCTGGAAGCTCCTGAATAAACGGGGAAACCATCTTTTAATATTTGAGTATATCTGCCGTCCAATCCCTGAATTCTGATAGAAGAATTCCCTGATGTTGCCGATGTCTGTTGGGTTTGTATACCCGTGCTTTCATTGAGCATCATACGGATATCGCCGGGTTTCATGTTGGCTTTTTCTTCGAGTTCTTCTCCGGCAATAAATTCTACGCGGGTGGGAATGTTACTTATCGTTCGTGTACCTCTGGTGGAAGTGACAACAATTTCATCCATCTTTTCTGCTTCACTCTCTAATGAAATTTCTAAAAATTCCCCTGTAAAAGGTATTGTAAAGGATGCCATGTTCGATTTATAGCCTTCCATAGAAAAAGAAACATTATAAACGCCCTGCTGAAGATTTTCAAAAACGATAAGCCCTTCTGCGTTTGATACAGATGATACATTAGTCTGCTCAATTTTAGCAGTTACACCATTAATAGGCACGCTTGTTTGGGCATCTTTAATGAGAACTTTAATTTTATTCTGTGCTTGTGCTGTGCCAATAGTTGTTATTGCCGCAATCAATAAAATATATTTAAACATTTATAATTTCTTAATATTAATACATAAATATGCTCATGATCTTGCAATCATAAGCGTAAAACTTTTTAAATAGTAAGAAATTTAGGAGGTTGCCAAATTTTACAAAAGAAGGAGGAATCAACAAACTTATCGTAGGATATAGGTTGTAGTATTTCGGTTGTTGTAAATTCTAATTTTTCTGAAATTAATAGTGAAGTTTGTGTAATTGTAAAGCCAACACAACTTCCACAAGCATAAAATGGAGAACATTTTCCATTACAATCATTTCCACAGCTATGCGAATCATTTTTGCAATTTTTCTCGACATTACATTCTGAATGTTTAGAATATGCACTGCAAGGCACTGTTGAAAGAAACAGTACAATGATTGATAATAATGTTACCCAAATTTTCACATTGCGAATTTAGAGATAAAATATACGTTATCGAAATTTTCTTTGAATTATTAAAAATAGATCTTCGATAGATTGGTAAAAACCGTGAGAGATTGAAGCTTCGTATGTTATTTAGGTTTGAAAGTTTTATTTTCTACTTGTCAAATTGTTCCAAAAAATACTTGTTTTTGAAAAACATAAAAAGAAGTGAAGAAGTCCAACTAAAACGGAACCTGGTAAAAGATTAATTAAGATAGTATGCAATAGCTCATAGTTTTGATTTTCAATAGTGGGTAAGATTATTATTTGGTTATTTTCAAATTGTAGTTTAATAGACAAGAAAACACCTATCGAGGCAAAGTGAAATCCATTAACAAAAAGATGTAATATATATTCCCAACGAGGAAGTCCACCCATAAATTCCCTACTGTCTTTCTCTGTATAAGCATCAAGTGCTAAAACTAGAAGATCAAGTGCGACAACTACTAAGCCAATTATAAAACTAAGAGAACAGCTCTGTGATAGGAATAAGAAATATAAAATTGCAGGAAAGAAGATTGCTCTGATTGTATGGATATAATGTTCTGTTTTACTTTCTGGATGATTGTGCAATTTGTATTTGAAAATATGAAGATAAAATCCATCATACAGTGCGAGAATAGAAAAAAGAATAAGTAAAACTGAAGTGATAATAATAGCTGTTTCCATTTATTTTTGAATTTGTTATAAAGCAAAAATAATGGAAGGGGAGAATGTATTAAAGGACAAATGTCCTCGAAATTATTGTGTGATTTCTTTTCGAATCCTGCTAAGTGTTCGACGGGTTACTCCGAGATAACTGGCGATATCATTTACGGAAGCTTTGTTTAGAATCGAAGGCTCTTCTTTTAATAAACGTAGGTATTTTTCTTTAGCTGTCTCATTGCAAAGAACATTGGCATACTGTTCCATTACCATGTATTGTCTTTCAGCAATTATCCTCCCGATATTCTGCCAAACTGAACTTTTTTGATAAAGATTTTGTAAATCACGGTAATCAATAACCAAAAGCTCAGTATCTTCAATAGCCTGAATAGATAGTTCTGAAGGCTGTTGGGAAACAAAACTTTTATAAGATGTTGTTAAGTTGTTTTCGGTACAGAAACAAGAAGTTACCTCCTCAGATTTTTCATTAAGATAATAAGTTCGCAGTGTTCCTTTTTTTATAAAAGCCACTTCTTGACATATTTTGCCCTGCACTGCAAAATAATAGTTTTTAGGTAAACTACGGTCTTTAAAATATTGGCTGTAATTTTCAAATTCCCCATCACTGACAGGAGTAAGACTATTCAAAAATAATTTAAAATTTTCCATGAATGATTTTATTGCGGCATTTCTTAATATGCTTTTCGAAGCATAAGTGCGTATACGTTTGGTAGCGGACTTTCTTCGATAGCCATCGCAGTCTTTTCAATATCATAGTCGACTCTTATGAATTCTACCTGTACACCTTCTTTTTTTGAGAGATTACTGCTTTTGTCCATAGTTAGTACTGCATAACAGCATTTAGGATTTCCGCCCTTTGGTTTTCCTACTGATCCTGCATTAATAGCATGGAAATAACTGCCTTTTTTATTCGGGTTTTCTAAAACTCTATGATAAGGCTTGTGTGAATGTCCACAAATAATAATGTCAGCGATGGAGTCAAGAAAAATAGCAGTAAAATCATTTTCCTTTTTATCCTCAAGCAAATATTCGGTATTGCTGTAAGGACTGCCGTGTACCATTAAGATCTTGATTAGTTTATCCGTTGTCTGAAATTCTAGTTTAATATGGGCAGGAAGAGCAGAAAGATATTTAATCTGCTCTTTGCCCACTATTTGATATGCATAACTTTCTGAGTCATTAGAACCCTCATTATGTATTTCTACAGCTTTAACATCATGATTTCCTGCCAGAGTCGGAATATGTCTTTTACGAATTTCATTTATCACGGCGTTAGGACATAAATTATAACCTACCAAATCTCCTAGGCAGTAAACAGCGTCAATATTCTGCTGTTCGATACTTTTTAAGGTTTGTTCCAGTGCCGGAAAATTGGCATGTATATCCGATATTATTGCAATTCTCATCTTTTAGAAATTAGTATTGGAAACTATGCTGTTTTTAAATAATACTTCTTTCTGAACCAGAAAGCAACATTAACCAGTGCAATGAGCGCCGGTACTTCTACTAATGGCCCTATAACTCCTGCAAATGCCTGACCGCTGTTTATGCCAAAGACACCAATGGCTACTGCAATAGCAAGCTCAAAATTATTACCGGTAGCCGTAAAAGCTATAGCAGTCGCTTTCGAATAGTCAGCACCAAAATATTTTCCAACAAAGAAGCTGATGATAAACATGATGGTAAAATATATTACCAATGGAACTGCGATACGAACAACATCCATAGGAATCTGGACAATAAGCTCCCCTTTAAGGCTGAACATCACTATGATTGTAAAAAGCAACGATATAAGTGTAATAGGAGAAATAAATGGTACGTATTTAGTTTCAAACCACTCAGAACCTTTCAGGGCAATAAGAGCATAACGGCTTATGATTCCAAGAGCAAAAGGAATTCCTAAATATATCCCCACGCTTTCGGCGATCTGGCCAATACTGATGTTAACTTCAAATCCATTATAGCCAAAGTAGGGAGGAAGAACAGTTATGAAGATATAAGCATATACACTATAAAGCAGAACCTGAAAAATGCTGTTAAGTGCAATAAGGCCTGCAGCATATTCCCTGTTTCCATCTGCCAAATCATTCCAAACGACAACCATTGCAATACAACGGGCCAAACCTATCAGAATGACACCGATCATATATTCAGGATAGCCATTTAAAAAAAGCAAGGCTAGTAAAAACATTAAAATTGGTCCAACAACCCAATTTAAAAATAAAGAGGCTCCCAGGATTTTTGTGTTTCTAAAAACTTGTCCCATTTGCTCGTATTTCACTTTGGCAAGAGGCGGGTACATCATAAGAATAAGTCCAATAGCCAAAGGAATATTAGTTGTCCCGCTTGAGAATGAATTTATAAAATTACCACTGGACGGAATGAAATATCCTATTGCTACGCCAAGAGCCATAGCCAGGAAAATCCAGAGGGTTAAAAATCTATCCAGGAAACCTAATTTTTTGCGTCCTGCGGCAGGCGCACAGTTATTTACTGACATTTTTATTGTTTGATTTGTGAGAATACATAAAACATTTCAGTCCCAATCTGAAGGCTTCGCTCCAGATATACTTCTTTTTGCTGTGCTGTGCCGTCTGAAACTTTTGGATCTTCAAAAGTAATCGGTATACGCTTTTCGGCACCTGCAATAAAAGGACAGCCTCCATCAGCCTGTGAACAGGTCATTATAGCAACAAATTCACTCTCGGGATTAAAATCATCATCATAGGTTTTAGAAAAACCGATAACGGGTAGTTCATTTGCTGAAAATTTTATAGAGTAAACCGGGTTTTGACTTTCAGAAATAGTTTTAACTTTAAATCCATTGCGTTGCAGGGTTTCGGCTACCATTGGGAAAAGTGCAGTAGCTTCTGTACCTCCTGAATAGCAGGAAACATTCTGTACATTATAATGTGCAGCAGCAGTCTGTGCCCAGACCTGGGACAAGTGACTTCTTCTGGAATTATGTGTGCAGATCAGATTAAGTCTAATCGGCAGTTTGTTGTCGACTTTATTTTGAATATAGTCCACTAATGGCTGCAGTATAGTTTTACGATCTTCTGAAATCTGATTAAAATCAAATGAGTTTAGGGTGTTTTTTATTTCAGTAAATAACATAGTTTTTGTCTGGTATTTATAATAGATGTTTAATTGTCATTAAAAATTAACAACAGCCTGATCCAGGTGCGCATGAACTTGCACTATCAGCATTTAATTGAGATAATTTTACTTTTGATTTGTCGGACGGGATTCCACATTGCTCCTGAGCCAAACATGCAGTCTGTTTATTTAATAGAATAAAGTTTTTGCCATTAAAATCAAGATCATATTTACCGATTGTGGTATCCTGATATTCAACTTCAATTTCATGGTCTTCAATGCCTAAAACCTTTTCTGAAAGTTCAATTATATGAATCAATTTTTGTGGTTTAAGTCTGTGTTCATAATCATTAGCATCCCAAAGCTGAAAGTTTACAACAGTTTCTTTTCTTACTGTTCCGCCACAATCAATAAAGTTTTTAGTAATTAGACCAACTTCTGTTACATGGAAATATTCCGGAACAAAATTTCCGTTTGGCAATTCAAAATTTACAGCGTCAACTGTTTTTAATACTTCTTTAATTTCTGAAAGTTTCATAATTTATGTGTTTTAAAAATTTATAATATTTTTTTGCAGCGGTGGTAATAACTATGATTAAGCAATTATTGCTGCTATTGTATTTTTAAGTAAATATTTAATTAATTAATTTGCTTCTTCTTTCTAAAAGGACGTTATCTCTCCAGATTCCATTTTGCTTCCCGATCTTTTCGCGAATGCCTAAGATCCTGAATCCGGCTTTTTCATGAATACGCAGACTTGCTGTATTTTCAGGAAATATACCAGCCTGAAGCGTCCATATGCCTTCAGCTTCACTTAAATGAACAAGCTCGTTTAAAAGTATAAGACCAATTCCTTTGCCTGACTGTTCAGGATCAACATATACGCTGACTTCAGCTACGCCTGCATATACACACCGTGAAGAGACTGGTGTTAGTGCTGCCCAGCCTAGAAGCTGCCCATCTTTTTCTGCAACAACTCTGCAGGAGGCCAGATGTGATGCATTCCAATCTTCCCATGAAGGACTACTGGTCTGAAAAGTAGCATTACCAGTATTTATGCCTTTTTCATATATCAAGCTAACCTGTTTCCAATCAACTGCTAACAAATTTCTTATTTCCATCTTTATAAAATTAACAGCACTCGTTTCTCTTTTTTTCCAAATGAGTGGTGATATGTTCGAAAAAGCCTTTTATTTTTTCTAATCCAGGTTCATTAATGCAATAACAAATAGAGTTACCATCAATGCTTCCTTTTATTAAACCAGCATTTTTAAGTTCCTTAAGATGCTGGGATACTGTAGGCTGGGATAGTGGTAATTCATTAACTATATCTCCGCAGATACAAGTGTCTACTTTTAATAAATATTCCATAATAGCAATTCGGGCTGGATGTCCTAATGCTTTAGCCAAAACAGCAAGTTCGTTTTGACTGTCTGTAAAGTAATCTGTTTTTGTAGCTCCCATTGTTTTATATTTATATTGCAATATTACGATATTAATTTATAAATAAAAATTATTCTACTTAAATAATTTGAGAACAATTAAAGAAAAAGCCTTTAAACTCGTATGTTTAAAGGCTATATGAGGCTTTTTTGCAATTTTACTTATGGATTTAAAAAGAGGTCAAGTCTAAATATCTAATATAGAAAACCTGTTTAAACCTAAAATGAGTCGCTGAAAGCCTATCGTATTATGTTAATTTTAATATTTAAAGCCTCGTCCTACATCACAAAACGGGTATATAGATTAATATCATTACAGGAAGTGAATTAAGATCAATTACATAAGGTATTAATTTGCCATCGCTTCACAAGCTTCCGCACATTTGCGACAAGCTTCCGCACATTCCTTACAGTGATCCATACCCATTGCGGCATGTTTTTCACATTCCTCAGCACAGGCCTTGCAGATTTCGGCGCATTCAGCGCATAAATGAGAGGCATGTTCGCCTCCGATACTCATAAGGTTTGCAGCAGCAAAACAGATGACCGAACATTGCCTGTTGAGCTCTATGCATCTTACAAGCATTTTTATATCGTCTTCATTCAGACATTCCGTTGCACATTTGTTGCACGCTATTGCGCAAGCCAGACAGGCTTCCATACAATTTCTAAATTTCTGATCCATAATTTTTATTTATTTTTATCAGTTATCATATATATACTTGCAAATTAATTTGCTACAAGCCAATTGCCAAAATCAATTATTTCCTTTGTCTGCATCTCCACCATCATATTGGCCATTGCCTTGAGTTCTGCGTTGTTTCCATGATGTAGATACACCAATGCATTATCAAGTGCACTTTGGTGGTGAACAATCATTAGTGTGGCAAAATCGTGGTCAGTATCTCCGGTAATTAATTGGGTGTCAGCAGTAATGCCCATTTTGTCCATAGATTTCATGAGTTCCATAGCAAAAGCATTATCGGTTTGATCAGCTGGTATGCCATTTATAATTGCCTCCATTTGCTGAATTTCCTGCTGCTGGGCGTCAATCACATCTTGTGCCATTGCCTTAATCTGAGCATCGGCGCCATTTTGCAATTCGTAATTAGCCATTTCTATAGCACCTTTATGGTGGAGAATCATCATATTGGCAAAATCCAGATCTGGATCTTTGCTCATGGTCATTAAGGTCATTTGATCCATCATTGTGTGCATTTTATTCATCAAGATGTTTTTATCATGCTCCTGAGCATGTATTGCTTTATCTTCATCATTTGAACAAGCGATAACCATTAGCCCAATTACAATCAAGGTTGTGAGTGCTGCTTTTCTCATAATTTGTAGAGTTATAAATTAATGATAGAAGCTAAAGTAATTATATGTGCTGTCTTTAATTTATAAAATTTAACTGTAGTTTTACATTATTATCCTACTGCCAGGAATTCGAATCTATTATGTGTATTTGCATCACAAATTTTTAGTAATTCACTGTGAATCCTGCCCCAAAGCCCATGTCACTATCATAATGTGACGAAAGTGATCCCCATTTTGTTAGAATGTAACGAAGTCCAGCCATATATTCTTTATCGGTATTCCACATTAGATTCATTCGTAGTCTTTTAGAAACAGGTATATCTTTTCGCTCAAACTGCAATCTAACTTTACCATCTGTGAAAACTTCGGCCTGTGCTACTATCAACATAGGAAGGGTATAGTTGACCCCTAGACTCGCTACTGCACGTTTATCTTTAGTATTGTTTTGTCCAAAGAGATTTTTTTCCTGTTCATCTTCTCCCATTCTTCTATATCTCCAGTCAAATCCTATAAACGGCATTAACCATTGCATTTTTCCAATATAGCGCCCAATATGTGTTTCAGTTTCATAGCCATGCATTTCGTTGTATCCTAATCTCCATTCGGTTCCTATACTCCAACGCGTACCCTGATACATTGCTTCTCCATCGTTTCCATTAGTTGCAAAGTCATTTTCAACCATGAAATGGAATTCTCTATCGTCAGCAAATAATTTTCGCTGAGCCAGTTTAGGGTTTGTTATTTCTGGGTTTGGAGGTGAATCTACATAAGAAAAAACTCTGCCCATACCAGCCATCATATGGTAGAGAATATGACAGTGAAAAAACCAGTCGCCACCATCTTCGCTTGCGGCGAATTCAATAGTATCTGTTTCCATTGGCATGATGTCGATAATATTTTTCAATGGCGCAAAATCACCTTGCCCATTGATAACCCTAAAATCATGGCCATGCAAATGCATTGGGTGGCGCATCATTGAATTATTATGCAGAATAATACGTAAAATTTCTCCTTTTCTGATCAGTATTTTATCAGCTTCGGAAACGACTTTGTTATCCAGGCTCCAGACATAACGATTCATATTTCCGGTAAGCTCGAATTTGAGTTCCCTTACGGGAGCATCTTTTAACAATGCCGTGCTTATAGGAGATTTTAGCATTGCATAATTTAACGTGACAATATCGGCAAGGGCATTTGCATTGTATTTATTTTCCATATTGTGCATGTCGTGCATTTTACCAGGGGCATCCGATTTGGTTTCTTCTTTGTCCATCTCCATTGGCATGTCTTTACTTCCTTTTGCTTGTGGGCCTGTAATTTCAGGATACATTACCGAATTCATATCCATCTGATTCAGCGACATCTTCATCCCCATATCATCCAGGTTTCCATTCATTTTCATCATATCGTTCATCATTTTCATCCCTTCAAAGTATTTCAGTTTGGGTAAAGGAGAGGTGAGCTGTTTGATGCCATTTCCGATGTACAGGGAAGCCGATTTTGTCCGGTCTTCTGGTGTTGCTAAAAACTCATAGGATGTGTTTTCTGCCGGAATGGTAAGGACAACATCATAGGTTTCAGAAACTGCAATTAGCAGACGGTCTACCGCAACGGGCTCAACATCATTGCCATCACTGGCTACTACTGTAATTCTGCCTCCCGCATACGTAAGCCAAAAATTACTGGACGCACCTCCATTAGATACGCGTAATCTTACCTTATCGCCTGCCTTGAACTGCGAAAGTTGGCTTTCGTGTTTCCCGTTAATTAAAAATTTCTCATAATAAACATCGCTTACATCCATAGCGTTCATTCGCTTCCACTCGTTGATGACCTTGGTTTTGAAATAACCTTGTTTTATAGCTTCTCCATAACTCTGGGTTGTGCCTTTTTTTATTGCAAACCAATCCGAAGCATTATGCAACATCCTATGAACATTCTCAGGGTTCATATCGGTCCATTCGCTCAGCACAACCGGAATTGTCGGGAGGTCATCTATCCCTATCCTGAAGTTGGGATCGGAGTTTCGTTTGTTCATCACAAAAGATCCGTACATTCCGATTTGTTCCTGCAATCCCGAATGGCTATGATACCAATGGGTTCCATGCTGCTTGATGGGAAAAGAATATTTGTAGGTACTGTGTGCTTTTATCGGCATTTGTGTCAGGTTAGGCACACCGTCTTCTTTATTGGGCAGAAATAATCCATGCCAGTGTAATGACGTTTCTTCGTTGAGTTCATTATGGACATAAATTTCTGCTGTATCACCCTCAGTAAAGGTGAGTGTAGGCATTGGTATTTGGCCATTTACTGCTATCGCTCTTTTTGATTTTCCTGAAAAATTTACCACCGTATCGCGAACATATAAATCGTACCTTACAACTTTAGGCGGCTTATCATTTACCATCATTTTTTTTACTGGAGGATTTGTTTTCTTTTCCATGTTTTTCATATCATGCGCCTGATGCTTGTCGATCTTATCCGCAGGGGAAGATCTAGCCTTTTGAGGCATTTCCTCTTTAACAGGAGTTTCAGCTTTAGGTTTTGTGCCTGCTTTCGGCTTAGGTGTTTTAGATTTTTCTTTTACTAATGCCATGCCGCATTTTGGGCATTTTCCAGGTTTGGATTCATGAATATCGGGATGCATTGGACAAGTATAGGAAGAGGAATTCGACTCTTCTTTGACAGGCTTTTTATCTATTTCCATTTTCATATCCTGGGCCTGAATCAGGACAGGAAGCATGATATATACGAGTATTATCAGTATATTTTTCATATTGCTCTTAAAGAATATTGTTCCATTATTTTTTTTTCATCTCATTCAACTTGGCCTTCATCTGTGCAATTTCAGCTTCTTGCGCTTTTATAATGTCTTGGGAAAGCTGGCTTATTTCCGGATCGTGAAGAGAAGCCTCTTTAGCCATTAGTATTGCTGCTGCATGATGTGGTATCATTGATTTTAAAAATTGTTTATCTCCAACAGCTGCTTGCACTCTTATGCAGGAGAAAAAAATGATTGTGGCAAGACTGCCTGTGGTAAGCAATACTATGTTCCATTTTTTATTCATGTACATACTACCCATTACTGTGATCTCAATAATCAGCATTGGCATAGTCATTAGCCCTGCCATGTAAAATTGGTTTACATTGGGAATGACATTAGCAAAAATATCGACCATCGAATACATTAGTATGTACATAGAAATAAATGACAATACGATCATAAGGGCTAATTTTTTATACATTTTGGAGTTTACCTCTTTTGAATGCTGCTGTGTTGCTTGTTCCATTTTCATGTTTTTTAGCTTTAAAAGTTATTTAGATTAATCGATTTCCGAACAAAACAAGTCTAATGTTACTCTTACGCAGCATTAGCTTAAATCGCTGGGATTTTTTTTGCGTTTCTATTTTTCAATGTGATATAATAATAGCTTTTTATTTATTTGCTTTTAAGTAATAATTGTAATTCTTCAATCTGGTTTTTTAATTTTTCTGTGCCTTTCATTTTTTTCTGTTCTGCAATTGCTAAGGCTTTTTTTGCAGCTTCAATAGCATTAGGGTAATCTTTCAGTTCTACACATACTTTCTGCCTTAAGGCGGGATAATAAAAATTTTCAGGATCCAATTTCTCGGCCTCAGTTAACCAGGATACTGTTTGGTTATTTGCTCTGTCGGTTATGGAATAATAATTTGCGGCCTGAAATAATAAAGCAGCATTTTGACTTTTTTCTTTAATAATATATTTGTCAATCAAGGCTAAAATTTCTTTGTCAGCTTTGCTTTTCATAGGTATTTTAACCATCGTATTTTCCCACTCTATTTTAAGCAAACCTTCCCCTTTACTGTTGATATCATTTAATTCGATGGTAAAAGTTTCGTAGAAATTAGTTGTTTTTTCTGTGGAAACAGTAAAACGCATGACATCTTTTTTCTCATCATAGCCAGTTTCGCCATGTAAAGTAATATCACTATTTATAATGATAGTCCACTCATTTTCTGATGGAATTGAAAATATAGAGTAAGTTCCTGTTTTTAAAATATTATTTCCTAAGGTGATATCCTCATTAGTACTGATGGTTGTACAGTCACTTGCACCTGTCCGCCAAAGTTTGCCAAAGGGCACCAGTTCCCCAAATATTTTTCGTCCCCTTACTAATGGTCTGCTATAGTTCATTTTTATTGTTGAGCTTCCAATTTCTTGTTGAAATGATGCTGAAGGGCTTGCAGAAGTAAGTTTGATTTGAACTTTTTCCTGTGCAGAAATTGATAACGATTGTATAATAATGAAGCTTAGCAGAAATATTTTTTTCATAGTTTTTTAATTTTAAATTGATATTGATATTGATATTTTTTCCATTATTGAATGGTCGGTTCTAAATTTGCAGATAGCATCACAATTTGCTCTTAATTCAGAAAACAGGATATATTTGATATTCATTTTAGAGTTTTTTATAACAGGTCTCTTGAGCTGAAGCACAACATCCTTTCCCTGTAATTGGGAATAATTCTAAGCTGCTTTCTTTTTAATATCCTTAATGACTTGTAAAACACCCCGTCTTATAGTCCGAAATGCCTTTAACTGTTGGTTGTTATCTATAAACCCGGTATTGTAGAGATTTTCGTTATCGTTTTTATACTGCAGAATAATTTGTCCTAGATTGGTTATTTGTTTTTATAATAAATTATTATTATTATTTAGAGTTTTAAGCTTCTCAATCGCAATGCATTGACAATAACAGATACTGAGCTAAAACTCATTGCCAGGGCAGCAATCATAGGAGAAAGTAATATTCCGAAAAACGGATATAAAACTCCCGCAGCAACTGGTACACCTAAGACATTATATATAAAAGCAAAGAATAGGTTTTGCTTGATGTTGCTCATTACAGCGTGGCTCAGGTTTTTTGCTTTTACAATTCCTTGTAAATCTCCTTTTACCAAAGTAATCTTGGCACTTTCTATCGCAACATCTGTTCCTGTTCCCATCGCAATACCAATGTCCGATTGTGCCAAAGCTGGTGCATCGTTTATACCATCTCCTGCCATAGCAACAACTTTTCCTTCAGCTTGTAATTTCTCTATTACTTTTAATTTGTCTTCTGGTAAACAACCAGCTTGGAAAGAGGTTAAATGCAACTCGTCGGCGACAGCTTTGGCAGTATTTACATTATCTCCAGTAAGCATAATTACTTCAACCCCTTGACGCATTAATTCTTTTATAGCAGCAGCACTGGTTTCTTTTATAGCATCGGTTATCGTTACAAATCCCACTACGTTCTTATCTACGGCGATATAAGAAACTGTTTTTCCTAATTTTTGTTCGGCAATAATTTTCTCTTCAATTGTGGAAGAAACAGCTGCGCCAGTTTGCTCCATTAATTTTTTATTCCCTAATGCGATCTTTTTATCAATAGCAGTTCCAATAACTCCTTTTCCTGCAATATTTTCAAAGTCATCGACTTTCGTTAAAGAGACATTTTTAGCTTTTGCAAATTTTACTACTGCTTGTGCCAAAGGATGTTCGCTATACTGATTCAAAGACGCAATGTATTGCAGCAGTTCATCTTCTGAATATTGTAATGCAACAATTTTTTCTACCGAAGGTTTCCCTTCTGTAATTGTTCCTGTTTTATCAGTAATCAGAACATTTACCTTATTCATTTTTTCTAAAGCTTCAGCATTTTTTATCAGAATTCCCGATTGAGCGCCTTTTCCAACTCCTACCATTACAGACATAGGCGTTGCCAATCCTAAAGCGCAAGGACAGGCAATAATCAATACCGCAATGGCATTTATAAACCCATAGACCAATGCCGGTTCGGGACCAAATTTTGCCCAAATGAAAAAGGTAAGAATGGAAATTACAACAACAATTGGTACAAAATATTTAGCAATACTATCGGCTAGTTTTTGAATTGGTGCTCTGGAACGGCTTGCATTATTAACCATTTGTATAATTTGCGAAAGCAAGGTTTCCGAACCAACTTTTTCGGCAATCATTATAAATGATTTGTTTCCGTTTATAGTTCCGGAAGACACCATATCGCCTATTTTTTTATCTACAGGAATTGGTTCACCTGTAATCATCGATTCGTCTATTGTACTTTCACCATCGGTTATTTTTCCATCCACAGGAATTTTATCTCCGGGTTTTACCCGTAATAAATCACCTTTTTTTATATCATGGATTGAGATTACTTTGTCACCGCCATCATTTACCAAAGTAGCTTCGGTAGGAGCCAATTTTAATAATTCTTTTATCGCGCCACTGGTTTGACTGTGCGCCCTGGCTTCAAGCAATTGTCCTAACAAAACCAAAGTTAGAATGACTGTTGTGGCCTCGAAGTATAATAGTACTGTTCCGTGTTCGGTCTTAAATTCACTTGGAAAAATGTCTGGAAAAAACATTCCAACTAAACTAAATAAAAATGCCACTCCTGTACCAATTCCGATAAGGGTAAACATATTTAAATTCCATGTGATTATTGATTTCCATGCTCTTACAAAAAATACCCAGCAGGCATAAAAGACAACAGGCAGTGATAAAATAAGCTGTACCCAATTCCATTTAGCCGCATCCATTAGTTGAAGTAGAGGATTGTTGTGTGCCATTTCTATCATGGCAATGGCGAAAATAGGAACTGTAAATACAACCGCTATTTTCATTTTCTTAACCAAACCCTTATAAATCCTTTGCTCTTCGCTTTCGCTTGGTTGCATTGGTATTAGATCCATCCCGCAAATAGGACATGATCCTGGCGCATTGGTTATAATTTCCGGATGCATAGAGCATGTGTATTGCTGCACCTGAACAGCGGCAGGTTCTTGTACCAAATGCATTCCGCATACAGGACAATCTCCCGGTTTATCATACATTTTATCGCCTTCACAATGCATCGGGCAATAGTATTTTCCACCCGCATCATTATGAGGCACAGCTAACTTTATATGATCATGATCGTCAGCAGTACTACAGCATGATTTCTCAGCTGTTTTTTCTTGCGAATGCGTCGTGTGGGTCATTTCAATAGTGTACTTTCCAACCGCAGCCAATGCTTCCTGCAGTTGCTCGGTCGCAATATGTTTTTCCATTATAATGGTTGCCAATGGGGGATCTAGTGTGACATTTGCCTTTACTCCCTCCACCGCATTTAATGTTTTTTCGACTTTTGTACGACATCCATCGCAAGTCATTCCCGATATTGTATAGGTGTGTGTCATAAGGTTGTTTTATTTACAGTTCAGAAGTGTTATTTGCTTAATATATAGAAAGTTAGTGTTTTTTTTAGTAAACGGTTGATTTTAATTTACTTAAAATGACTTGTTGTTCATCAGCTGTTACAGCCTGTTGTTAAACACTAAAAAATAATTACAAATACATATGTGTTTAGATTCTAATTATTTAATTATTTCTTTCACCTCACCACACTTGAGCATTTTTTCTCCAAAGTAAGGATTACGCACTTCTTTGGTAGAACTAATCCATACGGCTCCTTTATTGTCGAAAGCCATTGGACAATATTCAACGTATAGTTCAGCCTCGGCCATTCCTGCTTTTTTTAGCAAGACAACCATTTCATTACTTAGTTTAGAATAAGCAGCCCGCTGCTTTTCGATATCAGGAGCTGAAACGATTGATGCAGCGCTTGAAGCAAGATTACTGTTGTTGCTGATTTCCCGTGCTCCCGCTTCAATTGCATTGGCCGCCAGTTTTGCTTCCGCGAGATTATCCTGGGTAAGGGCTACAGTTAAATGGGCATACTGGCCGTATATCGCGTTTAAGACATCATCATTTATCCTGATTTTGGCTTCCTTTGAAATTGGGACAGAAGTTTCACTATCCTTAGGATTCTCTTGCTTTTTGTTTTCATTATTACCGCAGGCAATAAGTGAGAAGATTGATAATATTTGAATTCCTATTTTGATTATTTTTTTCATTGTCTGTTGTGAGATTGGTTATTACATTTTCATTCCTGACATTGGGTTTTTGCCCTTCTTTAATATAAATTCACTGTATAGGAGATAGGCACCAGATGCAACAACGACATCACCTTTTCTTAAGCCCCCAGTAATTTCGACTTCATCGAAGGTTTCCGAACCAATCGCCACCATTCTAGGCTGATATTTGCCTTTTCCAATTTCAATCCAAACATGTGTGCCGCTTCCGTCTCTTATAACAGCATCCACAGGTATTGTCAATTTCATTTTCTGTTCTGAGGAAGGGAGTAAAACGATCGCCTGCTGACCTGCCTGCCATTGATTGTTTGGATTGGCAATAGTACCGCGCAGCTGTATTATCTGCTTGCTTGTTTGCAGGGCAGGATTTATAAAATCTACGGTCATTGTTTGGGGCTGATCTTCGTAACCCGAGACTATAACTTTAACCTTTTGACCGGTTTTAATTTTACCTGCATCGGCTGGATAAACATCAGCTTCGACCCATAAACGATTGTAATCTTCTAATTTCATTATAGAGGCTCCTTCTGCTACATATTGGCCTTCCGTAATGGAAAGTTCCGCAACTATTCCTGAATTTGGAGAATAATAAACAGCATAAGGCGATGCTTTTTGTTTTTTGAATAATTCATTAAGCTGGACTTCGGACTGACCATACAATAATAGTTTTTGTTTTGCAGCATTTTTTATTTGGGCAAAGCGTTTATCCTCGGCAAAGCTTGTGGCCTGTGCTGTCGCGATGAGGTACTCCTGTTGCAGGGCTGATAGCTGCTCTGAATATATCCTGTATAAAGGTTGGCCTTTTCGAACGGGAACACCGGTTTCCTTTACATACAACTCTTCAATCCTTCCTGCCACTCGGCTTGAAATGTAAATAGTTTGCTCCGGGTCTGTAACCAAACGTCCATTGAGACGGGACGAATTTGAAAATTCATTTTCTCCGGCAGTTATTGTCGTCAAATTGGCTAGTGCTTGCTGACTTGACCCTAAGGTTAGAAAGTCCTGTGCGTTATTTTTTTCGAAGGGCACTAAATCCATTCCACAGATTGGGCATGAGCCAGGACCATCTTTCACAATTTGCGGATGCATGGGACAGGTATAGGTTTGAGCTTTTTCCTGAATGACTTTTTTTTCTTCTTTTTGGGCACATGCTGTAAATAGAAGCGGAAAAACCATTGCAATGAGCAAAATAGTACGAATTATTAATTTACTTTTCATGACTTATTTTTTTAATTTATTTTCTGAAGCTATCTTGATAAAACTCTCACTGTCTATCATATAGGCCGCATTGCCGGCAATATCCCAATCACTGATGTCTTGATCTATTAGGACCATTCCATCAGCATTGTTTTTCGTTTTAACTTCTCTGGGAACAAACACGTCTTTTTCTTTTTTGAAAACGATGGATTTATTTCCTAGGTTGACAACGGCGCTTTGCGGGAGCCACCATCCTTTACTTACAATAGGAATGGCTGCAGTTACTAATTTTCCAGTTTTAAATTTATTATCCTGCAAATAAACCCTTGCTATAGTAAAGTTGCTTCCCTCTTTAAAGACGGGCTGAATGAGTCCGATAGTACCAGTATATACGGTTTGCTTATCTGATGGTTCATAAAACACCAGTTTTTGTCCTTTTTTAATCTGGGGGGATACCGATGGATCAAAAGCAAACTCAGCGATAAGGTTTTTGTTGGTATAGATTCTAAAAAGTGATTGTCCAGCACCAACATATTGTCCTTCTCTTAGCATAATAGCAGAGGCAGAAGGGGTAGATGCGTTATTATTTGATGCTGCATTGCCACTTGAGCCCATACCGCCCATGCCATCATCTGACACGGAGCTTTGAGGTGAAGCCGCCGGAGCTGCTGCAGAAGCGTTTGCTGTCGCAGTATTGTCTAAGATGTACCCCGTGGCATTACTGTAAACAGGAATGCGATAGGAAATTTCACCTGTCTTTAATACCTGTTGTATTTGTTTTTGCTGCATACCTAGCAGAGACAGTCTCTCTTTTGCTTTTTGAAGCATCGGATTGTTTGCATCAGATTGATAAATAAACAACAATTCTCTTTGCGCGGCAGCGAGGTCAGGGGAATAGATTTCCATGATTAGCTGTCCTTTTTTTACGGGCTGGTAATTGTACTTAATCAGAAGGCGCTCAATCCTTCCACTTACCCTGCTGGAAATGCTGGTCTGCTCACGAGTATCGTAAGTAATAATTCCCTGCACCTGCATAGAGAATATTTTAGTGCCTCCCTGAGGTTTTATGACAGATATATTAGAAATGACCTGTTCGTTGACGGGTTTTAAAAGGTGTCTTAGGCTGCTGTCTATAGCTGTTTCTGTACCAGGGGTGTGTCTTGGAACCAATTCCATACCGCATATTGGGCAGTTGCCGGGCTTATCCTGAATAACCTCAGGATGCATCGGACAGGTATATTCCTGATTTGCACTATGGTGATGGGCTGGCTTATTGTTATGCTCGGTTTTCTTGTTACAGGCTGTCAATAATAGTATCGAAACGAATAACAATGCGACTAACTTAGCGATAGAGTTCTTTTTCATAATCGATAATCATTTGATATAGTTTTAATTTTTCATCTAGTAAGTTATTCTGTAGCATATTTAAAGCTTCCCAGGAATCAATTACTACAGGAATCTCCAGTTTGTTTTCCTGATAGTTCAGAAAGTTTACATCCAGGGACTTTTGCATAGAAGGTATTATTTTTGTTTCGAGTCCCAAAATCCTTTTTTGCATGGTCAGTATTTCATATTGCATACCATATAACATACCTTGGGTTTCCTGCAGCATGGCGGATTTCTCTTTCTCCATGGCCAGCACATTATATTGCATTGCTTTGGTATCTGATTTATACATTCTTGATGACCAGGGAGCAATAGGAATAGACATCATTGCCATTACCGAATAGGCTTTGGGCATCATTTTATCAAAAGAATTCATATGATCAAACTGGATTTTAAAAGAGGGATTTTTCTCTGCTTTCATGGCCTCAATACTGAGCTGCATCGATTCAATCCCTGCATCCATCTTCTTAATATCACCACGCACTCCTGCAAGACTTGTGGTGTCGTGCAAAGCAGGGTTAAAGACGGGGGTAATACTCGTGTCTATGGCAAAATCAGCATTGCCGGGCTGGTTCATCAAGCTGCTCAGCCATGCTCTTGCTTTTGCGATTTCACCTTCCTGCATGCGGACCATATTTTTATTTTCTTCAATCCTTGCATCGATCTTATATACATTACCCAATTGCGATTGGTTGTAGGGATAGCGCACTTCCTCAATCTTTTTCATGGTGAGCATTATCTTTTCGTTTTGATCCAAAACTTTCATTCGCTGCTCGGCTACCATCCAACCGTAATATAGTTGTTTGGCCTGTGCTTTATAGTCGTTAAGGGTAACGGCACGGGTAGCGTTCTCAATATTTCCCTGAGACTGGATGAATTTTTTCTTCTTGTTTAGCTTTCTTACATTGGGAATGTCCTGTTCAATTCTGAACATTAAAGATCCTTTGTCGCGGTCATCCATAACTTCCTGAAAAGGATAGGGGGTCATAAAGGTTCCCACACCCACCATTGGTGCCATCCATGCTGTTGCGGCATCGGCGCCGTATTTATATCCTTCTGCCTTTAAACTATAGCTTTGCAGGAGCACATTTTTTTTATCAATCCTTTGCAGGATTGTATCGAGAGACAAGACCTCTTTGGTCTGGCTCAATAGCTGTAATGGCAGTAAAAGCAATAGTACTGCCAGTATTTTAATGTTTGACATCATGTACTTCGAGTTTGCCATATTTTCTTAGTTCATATTCTTTGGACATTAGGAAAATAAGCGGGGTTACTAATAAGATATGTACGGCAGAGGTAAATACCCCGCCAATCATAGGCAATACAATTGGTTTCATTACATCCATTCCAACACCATTGGACCACAGAACAGGTACCAATCCAAATAATGAGACGCAAACGGTCATTAGTTTAGGGCGCAATCGTTTTGCGGCGCCATGTACCACATATTCCCTTAGATCCTCTTTAGTAATGGTTTCTCTTGAGTTTCCTTTGGCCTTGATAAGCTGATCCATAGCATCATTGAGATAAATAACCATTACAATTCCTGTTTCCACGGCAATACCAAACAAGGCAATAAAACCTACAGCTACCGCCACTGATAGATTGACATCCCAGAAAAAAATTATATAGGCACCTCCAATTAAAGCAAAAGGAACTGTTATAAGACTTAAAAAGGCTTCTCTAAGGGAATTAAAGGCAAAATAGAGGGCGAAGAAAATAATAAGTAATACGAGCGGCGCAATGACTTTAAGGGTCTTTTCTCCGCTGATCAGGTTCTCATATTGTCCGCTCCATTCTATAAAGTACCCTTCAGGGAGTATGTTTTTGGCACTTTCTAATTTTTTCATCGCTTCCTGTACGGTTCCTCCCATATCACGATCCCGTATATTGAACATGACTGCTCCGCGGAGCAGAGCATTTTCAGAACTGATCATTGGAGGGCCGTCTACGAATTTAATATCAGCAACGGCAGATAAAGGCACTTCTCCAAAGGTAGGAGACTGTAAGGGAATGCGTTTAATGCGTTCCACGCTATTTCTATAATCCTGTGCCATACGCACACTTATTGAAAAACGTCTTCGTCCTTCAACAGTATTGCCAATGGATGCACCACCTAAAGTAAATTCCACCGTTTGGTTTACATCATCTACTGTTAATCCATATCGGGCTAATTCCTGGCGATTAACATCCACATCAAGGTATTTACCTCCCGTAATAGGATCTACAAATAAATCAGACACTCCTGGAGTTCCTTCTAAAGCCATTTTCACCCTTTCCGATACACGAGCAATGGTGTCGAGATTTTGTCCGTAGACTTTAATTCCTACATCGGTACGAATTCCTGTTGCCAGCATATTGATTCGGTTGATAATGGGCTGCGTCCATCCGTTTACTACACCAGGTATCTGGAGTTTGGTATCGAGTTCCTTAATAATATCTTTTTTATCTATTCCTTCACGCCACTGTGATTTTGGCTTTAGCATGATAATGGTTTCAATCATGCTCATTGGGGAATTATCCGTAGCTGTGTTAGCTCGCCCTGCCTTTCCCAAAACACTTTCTACTTCAGGAACCGATTTGATTATTTTATCCTGTACCTGCAAAATGCGTTTGATTTCTCCATTAGATACATCAGGGAGGGTAACAGGCATAAATAAAATACTCTGCTCATCCAATGGAGGCATGAACTCGGTTCCCAGCCGCATCAATAAGGGTATAGAAATCAATAATGCCAGAATATTGACTGCAAGAGTTGTTTTTCTCCATTTCAGAACCCAGCGGATAATTGGCTCATAACCTCTTTCCAAAAAGCGATTTACAGGATGTGAATCGGTTGGACGGAATTTCCCTTTCATAAAAAAAGAAATCAGTACCGGAGCTAATGTAAGTACCAACAGGGCATCCACAATCAGTATGAATGTTTTTGTATAGGCTAAAGGATGGAATAGTTTTCCTTCCTGTCCGGTAAGCATAAACACAGGCAGGAAAGAAGTAATTATAATTACAGTGGCAAAAAATACGCCACGAGAAACCTGCTTGCTGCTTTTCTCAATTATTTTGAGCCTTTCCTCTTCGGATATCCACTGTGGTTTTTTGCGAAATATATTTTTAATTCTTTTCATCAGAGTTTGTTTCATTTTTTTGTTCAGATTCCCATTGCGCATAACGTTGTGAGAGATGCTGGTAGGCATTTTCACTCATAATAATACCGTTGTCAACTATTACTCCAATGGCAAGTGCGATACCGGTAAGGGACATAATATTGGAGGATATGTCAAAAGCATTGAGCAGTATGAAACTTGCTGCAATTGTAATTGGTATCTGGATGATAATACTCAGGGCACTGCGCCAGTGAAAAAGAAAAATAATAACGATAAGCGACACTACAAGCATTTCTTCAATTAAGGTACGCTTAACCGAATCAATAGATTCTTTAATCAGATGTCCCCGGTCATATACAATATTGAATTTTACCCCTTTTGGAAGCCCTTTAGCAACTTCTTTCATTTTCTCTTTCACATTGTCAATTACAGCATCTGCGTTTTCACCATAACGCATCACTACTATACCGCCAACGACTTCACCAGTACCATTATGATCAAAGATTCCCAATCGGGTTTCCCCGCTCATCTGAACAGTTCCTATATCGCTGACTTTTATAGGAATGCCATTTTGGTTTTTAAGTGGAATATCCTCAATCTCTTTGATGGATTTCAGATAACCGGATGTCTTAATGATATAGCCAATATCACTCATGTCGAATTTTCTTCCGCCGCTTTCATTATTATTGGCACGTACAGCACTTATAACCTCCGGGACAGACAGCTTATAATATAGCAGTTTGTTTGGATCAATGGTAACCTGGTATTCTTTTTGAAATCCTCCAAAAGAAGCAATTTCACTCACTCCGGGAACATTTTGCAAAGCAAACTTGACGTACCAGTCCTGTAGGGCTCTTTGTTCGCCAAGGTCAATACCGGGTGCCTCCAAAGTATACCAGAGAATATGCCCAACCCCGGTTCCATCGGGTCCTAATTGCGGGGCAACTCCTTTGGGCAGGGTGCTGCTAATAGTACTGAGCCTTTCCAGTACTCTTGATCTTGCCCAGTATACATCAACATCATCTTCAAATATGACATAGATAAAACTCATACCAAACATGGAAGCAGCTCTTACATATTTAATTTTGGGCAATCCCTGAAGGTTGGTAACCAAGGGATAGGTGATCTGGTCTTCAACGAGCTGTGGTGCACGTCCCATCCATTCTGTAAAAACGATTACCTGATTTTCAGATAAATCGGGAATAGCATCAATAGGATTTTTTTGAATAGAGATGATACCCCATACAAATATTCCTGCCGATAATAGTAAAACGATATAACGGTTTCGCAGCGACCATTCTATTAATTTGTGTACCATAGATTTAATTTATTTGTGCAAGACTATCGCTTACTTTTTCAATCCAATTGAGGAGCTGTTCTTTCTGAACAGTATTCAGCACTGCATTTTTATGGATCAGCGTGTAGGAAGCCAAAGGCATTTCGTTGGCTTTTATCTGCTTGGCAATTCGGTCTAATTTATTTTCCTGTTTTCGTTTGGAATAACTTCCCCACTGGCTAAAATTCAAATTTTCTTTTCCTTCTTTGATATGCCCTTCCATAAAGCTGCGTGCTGGCTGTATATAGGAATACCATGGATATCTCGTCGTATTGCTATGGCAGTCATAGCAGGAGTTTTCAAGGATTGTTTGCACATTTTGTGGAATGGTGTACACCTTGGAAATATGAATTGGTAAAACCTGCCCGTAATCGGAATTTCGGGCAGGCTGATACAATTGCATCAGTATAAAAATAATTAACCCAATAAAAAGAATCTTTCTAATGAATCGTTTCATTTTAAAATTGTTTTTTCATTGAACCGCAGGTAAGCATTTTGGAACCATAGTAAGGGTTTTTTATCTCCTTTGTTTCGCTAATCCAGATTGCTCCTTTTCCACCATCATACATAGGGCAAAAATCCTGATACAATTTCTGCTCTGACTTGAAAGTTTTCATCAAATCATTTATGTCTTTACTTAACATGGCGAAATGCTCTCGCTGGTGTTCGATATTTCCACCGTTAGCTCCAATATGTTCTGCGTGTTCTTTGGCATCATCAGCAATGTCAAAATATTCTGTCTTTAATTTCGCATCGATTGAATTGGGATCTGTGTTATTAAAAATTGCATACAACTCTTTTCCAGCATTTGCAGCTCCTTTTGCATCATCCGTGGTTAATGCATTTTTCAGGTTCAGGTAATTACGCACAATTTTGTTTATAGAAAATGTTGCTTCAGCAGCCTGGGTTGTTTTTTGCTCCGCTCTTTTTTCAGTAGTTTGCTCTATTGGCTCGGTTAATTCCATTCCGCATTTGGAACATGTGTCTCCTTTTTTTCCTGTAACTTCAGGATGCATAGAGCAGGCATACAATTGTGAATCATTCTGGGTTGTTCCAGAAGCAGTTTCAGGAGCTGCAGTTTCTTTGCTTTTTGAATTACAGGCTGTAAATAAAATTGCCATTATAAGGGTTGAGAAAATTATTTTTTTCATTTTTTCTAGTTTTTAATCTCTTATTAAATGTTGTTTTGTCCAACATTCATTAGTGAGTATGATACGAATTATTCTTTTTTGATAGGGGATTATTTGATTGTGTCTATAGTTGATCCACAGCTTAGCATCTGGGAGCCGTAATAAGGATTCTTGATACTGCTTTCTTTGCTGAGCCAATTTCCATCAACCATTGGGCAATGATTATAATAAACCGGTTGTGGCTGATTGGTAGATTTTATAAGATCGTAAGTGTTTTTAGATAAGCTTTTAAAAGATTCTCTTTGTTTCTTAATATCTTGGGTTTCAGAAATGTTTTTTGCATCTGTAGCTAAACTTTTCATTACATTCATCCATACCGTATGTTCTTTTGGCTTTAGGTTGTCCATTTTAACGGCATTGATTGCAGTAAGAAGCTCTTTAGATTTGATTGCAGTAGTCTTGGCATCTGTTTTCACCAAAGCATCTTTTAGCTCAAAGTAGTTGTTGAAAATTGTTTTAAATGGACTGTCTTGCTGAGTATCTGGGAAAACTGCGGTTGTATGCTGGGAATGATCCATCTTCGCCATATCCATTTTTGATTCTTTTATTGGAGCAGCTGTCTTATTTGTTCTTTCGTATTGGCAGCATTGAGGAAGTTTTGCATATGCATCGGCAGGAGCTAGGAACTGCTCACTGTCATATCCCGCTAACGCAATTCGTTTTAGGATCTCATCCTGATTTGTTTTTTTCTGGTCGTAGGTAATGGCGGCAATTTTGGTGTTCTCATCCCAGTTTACCGAAGCGATATTTTTGATGTTTCCAGATTTTTCAATAGCAGTTTTGCACATTAGACAATTACCATAAATTTTTGTGTTTACGGTTTTGGCATTTTTTATAGGTGCGCCATACACTATGACTGATAGCAATATTGTAATTGCCATCAATCCTTTTTGAATTGATTTCATTTTAAAATGTATTAGAATTGAAAGTAGCCTTATGAGAAATAATTGTATATACGAGTTGTACAGACTATTATTCTATATAAGCGAAAAATTAAAATAATGAAAAGCAAATGGTTTCCTTTTTTGGCACACGTATGGCTATCAAAAAAGGTTTTTAGCTTATTTTAGGTATAAGCCAAATAGAATAGAAACCTGTTAAAATTGAGGTTTCTGAATTGTAGAATTTTTGTTTTTGAGAAAAAATACTGAAAGTAATTTTTTTGAATTCAAGCTGGTTTACGAAAGTGATTCCTCCATTGCACACTGAAGCACAACCACACATTGAATGTCCGCATTTTCCGCCACAACCATCATGATTTTTATTGCCTGAATGATTCTTTTTAGAACAACAATCATCTTCATCTTTATCAGACGTAGACGTTTTTTTTGTGCAGGAATGATCTGCCACATTTTTTCCACAAGCAAAAGTGTCTGTTGGCATTAAGAAAAAGCCAAGCATGACAATCAATATGATGTGAAATCGATTCATATAAAAGAATTATGAAAACAAATTTACATATATTTTTTGGATTTTTTAAAATAAAATGTTAAAACACGTACAGATTCAACGCCATTTTAAACTGTACAACCACTCACATTGATATTTCTTTCACCATCGGCCTGGGCTTATAATTCTTCCCTGCCAAACACTTTACTACTTGCTATTGTGGAATTGGGACACAGATTTAACTTTGTATTGTGGCGACTAAATACTAAAATATCATAGAGAATATTACTAATTACATGGCTGCACCAAGTGAGAAATAACCAGAATCAATGGAAGTTTTTAATAATTCACTGCAATGAGATCAAAATATTTTTGCTGTAAAAACAACTGTTATTTAAAGTTACTAACCTAAAGTCAGCTGCCCTTTTGCTGGATTCTTAATTATATAATACTCGTAATAAAATTGCATTTAATATCTAAAATCAAGGTCTATATTTTAGTTTTTTTTATATAATTAATGGTAAATTTTACATGATTAGAAAGGTAGAATCTAATATTCCAGAGAGCCGCTTCTATTAGTTAAACAATAGCTCAACTTCACTTCTATAGCCAGGGTTATAAGATGGGGTATATTTTATATAGCCCATTGTCTGCAGCTCTTTAAAGTATTTATGGTAAGTGGGCAAGGTTTTTATGTGGGACAATGACATTATTCTGCTTCTGCTTACTTTTATAATTTTGCTTTGGTCCTGCCGATAACCCAAATATAAAACAGCGCTGAGTAATGAGAAATGCCAAACATTCAATCGTGTGTCTTTTTCAAAGAGCTTTAAGTATTTTAGTAGTGTTTGCATTTCCATCAGCTTAATCTTTAAAAAGCTCTGTCAAATCATTTTTGCTGTAGTAATAAGAACCGAGTATTTTTCTGCATCTGACTTTTCCTGTAATGCGCAGGCTCTGAAGAGAAGCCGAAGAAATATTTAAAATTTTTTTTACGGCGCTGCTTTTCAGCCAGTCAGCAGTGAATTCCTCCTGTTTTTTGCGGTCACTTCTTATTTCATTAATAATCATTTGGGCAAATTGTCTTAAATCGTCTTTTGTTATCTGCTCGCTCATAATCTTGCTCATTTTTAATTTTGACATTTTTGAATTGCCTTATGTTGTTCCAATATTTTTATCATTCAGCATCGCATCACTTGTATAATCATTAAACCGTATTAGTAGCTTCTGCGGACAGAAATTTCAATAGTATTCCATCAGTCAGCTGAGGTTTTATTATTCATAACTTAATCGGATTATCAGTTTTATGCAGATGTAAAATTCTAAATTCTAAAGACTATTACAGACTAAAGGCTTTCCAAGGTGCGATTTGGCTTTGGTTTTCTGGCGCCGCCATAAAATATAAAAGTGTGCCTGTCTGGTATTATCCGCGCATCAGCTTTCTCTATAGAAATAACAAGCCGTTTATTTTGTAAGTAATACTCTTGAATATAATATATTTACATCTGGTTATTTAATTGTAAAGTAATGAAAGAATATTTTCAGAGGGACATTCAGATAAGCCTGCACCTGGCAGGGCATCAGGCACTTTTAGGCGAGATAATTGAAGGTGATATCCAGAATGTCCAGTACGATGCCAGGCTAGTATACAATGAGAGAAAACCGGAACATCTGCAATTGCTGATCTATTATAAGCCAGCTGATTTTTTATATGAGAAGCTTAATTTTCTATACACTTCAAAGGTTAATATTCTTGAGGTAATACAGCCGGTAATTTCTCAGCACGCCTGGGTGCATCCTGATATCCTTGATTTTTCAGGAAGTTCCCTAATTGAGATGAAGGATACACACTATTGGGATCATGATAAGAAAACCCTGATGCTTGTTATAGATAATCTCGAACTTATCCTAAATGGGAGATACGCTGGTGATGCGCGATTTAAAATGAACGAAAACATTTTTCTGCATCTGGACCAGTATGTACAATATGGGATGCTCGGGAATTATGAAAGTAATGATAAGTTTATCGAGCGCAATGACAATAAAATGACAAAGTTTGGTCCGGTCGATTTTATCCTTAATTTTAATCATTCCTATAAATCAAGTCCATCAGTTAAAGATTTTCAGATTACCAGGGATGCCTACCTGACATTGACTGATCATAGTGAAACTCTAAAAGACACCGAACTGCTGAAACTGGGTGAGGACTTATGCCTGCTGATGTCATTGTACTGGGAAAAAAACATTGATTTTTTTAGCGCCGTACTTCGTATCAATAATCTGGATAATTATAAAACCAGAGAGGTCTTCAGATTCACGAGTGAAAATCCGGATTATAATGAGGCCTTTTTTTTAAAGGATATGTATCCAACATTTTATGAGTTTGCGCAGTCCGTGAATTTTGAAAAATACCAAATCTATAAGGCGCTTGTCCGGCAGGCAGTTCCGCGTTTAATAAGGATCAAAAATTTAGATGATATCTCTGTGTTTATGATCCTGTATAATATTATAGAAAAATTCAGGAACTATTTCTTAGAAAATCCTTTTGGGGAGAATCCTTTCATAATTAAGGAAGAATTTGAATTTACAAAGGGCGTAAAACGGACAAATGAGTTTATTAAAAATAAAATTAAGGAAATTGGGGAAATAATAAAAGAGTCGGATCAGGCGGAGTTTGATTCCAAAGCAAACCTCAAGGTGAGTTTTATAAAAAAAACGGGACTGATAGACCAGTTTGAGAATTTTATTTTGTATTTAGATTTAGATCCTGGTAAATATGAAGTTGAACTAACAGACCTCATACGAATTAGAAACATTATTTATCACGGGAGTATTCCCCAGGAGGATATTACGGTTTACAATAAGGAGATGAAGGTGATGATATTTGATATTTTGCTGAGGATAATAAGTGAATAAACGGCTTTTAATTCTCCTTATCCCGAACAATTGTCTTATTTGAAAAATTTATATTCAGCACCAAATTTCAATACGTTGTCTGGGGTTGATTTGGTTGGGAAAAAGCGCACAATTAAAGTATCCCCCGCTTTTTTGCTTGTAATTTCAAAACCTCTTTCTGCTACAAATCTGGAATTATTGCCTTCCCTGTCCACAATGTCTATTTGAGGGGGATTTTTTGAAACTTTAAAGATGAAATCACTATTGTCCTCAAATATAAATAGGCTTTCTTTCTTTTCGGCCTCAATATAATTGCCTGCCGTGGTATCTGATCTGATAATGTCACTGGCCCTGAATGGATTCAGGTTATAGTCTGTTTGCACCATCTTGTGGTATTTGTATTTTGAAGTGCACGAGATTAAAAGCGACAGCAGCAGCAGTGCCGGTAATTTTTTTGTTTTGATCATTGTTATATAGTTTTCAATTACATTTTAACGGATCGGTTCAGTCTAAATTAATACATTTCCCTTTACCTGCAGCTATTATTGCAATTATAAATAGGTATACGGACAGTTTTTTTGGACTGAATTATGCTTCAGTTTGCCATTTTATTCCTTGGCAGATTAATTTCATGTTCCTGCGGATAGGGTGCCCGATGGGTCATGCTTACATCTTCCTTGATTTTTTCATGAGCCGTGAACTGCCGGTCATCAGCATTGGAATAGCGGGGATCGGCAATAAAAGGCATCTTGGCCATTTTGGTCACGGTAATAGTAGGGAAGTGATAATCCACCTCTACATGCCCCAAGAGCAGGTAACAGCCGCCTCCCTGAAAAGGATACTCCTTAAGGCTTCCCGTGAAATGGGCCGTGTCGAAGAGCTCGCCTTCGGCATCGATCCAAGTGCCGAAATACATGGCGCCCATTTTGGTCGGTACGTGTTTGCGCGAGATGAGATAAGCCAGCATTAGGACTGTTTTTTTATGGTGCTTGAGAAGATCCTTGGCCATTATGTCACCGCGGAATTTGGTCTGCAGCAGCTCAAAAGGGGAACGCGATACAGGAAAGCTTAAAAGCTCAATTTCATCAAAGGCGTCTTCAAAAGCGGAACGCGCCAGCTCAGGCAATTCATATTCCCTGACAGGTTCCTGAATCAGCATCAGGTTTCTGTTCTCTGGCTTGAAATTCACCATGATAAGCCGGGCAATAACAAGCAATTGGTTTTTTGTCTTGCCCGTAAATCGAAAGGCGCCGATAAAAATCAAAATCTGAATGCCCTCGATACCGATGGGAATGCGGTTAATAAAATCCTCCAGGGATTTATACGAGCCGTTTTGTTCACGTTCGGTTTGTATCAGTATTGCGATTTTGGATTCCAGGCTCTGCAGGTGCATAAAACCCAGATAGACATCCGAGCCGTAAAGGGTGGTTTCAAACTCGCTTTTGTTCACGCATGGATTGTGAATAGTGGCCCCTGACATCCTTGCCTCATGCACATAAACTTCGGTGCGATAAAACCCGCCCTGATTATTGATCACCGCTACCATAAACTCGATGGGATAATGCACTTTCAGATAAAGGCTCTGGTAGCTTTCCACGGCATAAGAGGCTGAGTGGGCCTTGCAGAACGAGTATCCGGCAAAAGATTCGATCTGGCGGTAGATTTCCTCGCTGAGCTTGGTTGGATGTCCCTGCGCCTGACAGGAAGCAAAGAAATTATCCTTCACTTTCTGAAGTGCCGCCTTCGAGCGTCCTTTGCCTGACATGGCACGCCTGAGTATATCCCCGTCTGCGGCGGGAAGTCCCCCATAATGAAGGGCGATTTTTATCACGTCTTCCTGATAGACCATAATCCCGTAGGTTTCCCCAAGCTGCTGCTGGAACACCGGATGGAAATACTCGAATTTATCGGGATGGTTATGTCTGAAAATATATTCTTTCATCATTCCGCTTTGCGCAACACCTGGACGAATAATCGAGGAAGCTGCCACAAGGGTTTTATAATTGTTGCATTTCAGGCGGCGCAAAAGTCCCCTCATGGCCGGGCTCTCAATGTAGAAGCAGCCGATCGTTTTGCCAATTCCCAAGAACGCATTGCAGCTGGCTTCATTTTTTGAAATCGAGGTATCGCGGATATTTAGGCGAATACCCCTGTTTTTCTCAATCAGCTTTACACTGTCATCAATATGGCCGATCCCGCGCTGGCTCAGGATATCAAATTTTTCAAGTCCGATGTCCTCTGCTATATGCATATCAAAAAGCACAATTGGAAAACCTTTAGGGGGCATTTCCAGGGGCGAGTAATTGGTAATAGGCTCCTGGGAGATCAGGATCCCGCAGGAGTGCATGCTTCTCTGGTTAGGATATTTTGCCAAAAGCATCCCATATTCCTGTACCTGCTTCACTACTTTGTTTGTGGCATGAAGCGTCATCGGGTTTTTGGCCAGCGCATCGAGTTCTTCCTTAGGAAGACCAAAAACTTTTCCGACTTCCCGAAAAATAGAGCGGTATTTAAATTCCACGTTGGTGCCGCAGAAGGCTACGTGGTCATATCCATAACGGGAGAAAATGTATTCAAGAATAACATCTCTTTCCTTCCAGCTCCAGTCGATATCAAAATCCGGGGGGCTTTTACGGTTGAGGTTCAGAAATCTTTCAAAGTACAGGTCCAATTCCAAAGGACAGATATCGGTAATGCCCAGGCAGTAGGCGATGATACTATTGGCGCCGCTGCCGCGTCCAATATGCAGGAACCCCTGAGAGGTGCTGAAACGAATAATATCGGCTGTAATCAAAAAGTAACCGCTGAATTCCAATTGCTCAATTACTTTGAGTTCCTTGAACATTCTGGATTTCGCCTCTGCATTATTTTTACCATAGCGCCATTCCAGGCCCTGCTTTGCCAGCGAGGTCAAAAGGATCATATCATCCCTTTTGCTGTTGGTGTAAAATTTCTTGTTCTTGGGTGTTGTAAAATCAAATATAAAATCACATTCATTTATTATCTTTTGAGTGTTTGAAATAATATGCGGATACTGCTCATAACAATTCAATATTCTTTCCTGAGGCACCATTATTTCGGACTCTCTGCAGTAATCATTCAGGGAAAGCCGCGATAAAATCAGGTTCAGGTCTATGGCCCTGAGTATTTTGTGCAGGTTATATTCACGTTTGGTACGGAAAGTAACAGGCTGGAGAATCACCATTTTTTCCTGTCTTGTTTTCCACTCGGACAAAACCAGTTTTTGAAGCTGCTCCGGACGAATACCAATAAACTCGTTTTCAGCAAGTGAGAGCGGAGCATTCTCCAATGGATAAATTACAAAAACATTTGAGAAATCAGGAGCTAAGAAAGGAAGTGGCGTTTTTTCATAATTGTGGCTTGTCAAAAAACGGTTCATTTCGGCAAGGCCTGATGCATTTTTGGCAAGGCCGATGTAGCGCAGCTCATGCTCAGAGCGAAATTCCATACCCACCAAAGGTTTTATCCCTGCAGCATCACACCCCTTTATAAAATCGTAAATTCCAGTTACTGTGTTAATGTCGGTAAGCGCCATAGCGGTAACCCCGCAGGAACTGGCATGGGAGATCAAATCCTCCAAGGGAATAGTGCCATAACGCAGGGAGTGGAAGGAATGACAATTGAGATACATTTTACTGGGATTTACGTTTTAAAATTTCATTTTTAGTATTGGGTTTAAAGGAGGCCCCGGCACAGCGCATCACAGCATCAAAACCATAACGGGTTTTCATCCGGTCCATAGCCTGATAGAGCGCGAGCATTTCCTCGGTATCCTGAAAAAGATCGATCTGATACGTACCGCGAACCAGTCCGCTAAAGCGCACACCAATAAGGCGAAGGCGCATTCGGCGCTGGTATAGTTTTTCGAAAAGATCCGTTACGGTTTTAGTCAGAATGTGATCCGCCGAGGTATATTGCACGCGGCACTGCTTGGTTTCGGTATCAAAATTGGCGTAGCGTATTTTGATGGTGACCGTGGAAGTCAGCCACTCTTCCGATCGCAATTGAAAAGCCAGTTTTTCAATCATTCCCAGAATCACCCTTTTTAGCCTGTCAATATCGATGGTATCCTGAGAGAAGGTATGTTCGGTGGAAATGGATTTTCGCTCCGTGTAGGGCTCCACGGGATTATTATCTATACCATTGGCTTTTTTCCAAAGCTCCGAACCATTTTTGCCGATCATCTGCTGCAGTACATCACACGGCATTTTGGAGAGCGTTTCAATGGTTCGGATCCCAATGCGTGAGAGCAGCTGGAACGTTTTGTCACCGACCATTGGTATTTTCTGAACCGACAAGGGATTCAAAAAGGACTGCACCAAATGCTGGGGTATCTCCAGGTTTTGTTTCTGTTTTCCTTCCCCGGTTCCAATTTTGGATACTGTTTTATTGATGGACAATGCAAAGGTGAGCGGCAGGCCGGTTTCCTTGATAATAGTCTGGGCCAATTCACTCGTCCATTTGTAGCTGCCATGAAACTTGTCCATGCCGGTAATATCGAGATAAAATTCATCGATGCTTGCCTTTTCCACCACGGGTGCTTTTTCCTGAATGATCTCGGTGATGTCATGCGAAAGCCGGGAATATAGTTCCATATCCCCTTTCATGATTTTAGCCTGTGGGCAAAGCTTCATGGCCATGTGAATGGGCATGGCGGAGCGTACTCCAAAACGACGGGCCTCATAGGAGCACGAGGCCACAACACCTCTTTCACCTCCTCCAATAATAAGCGGTATTCCGTTTAATTCGGAATTGGTAAGTCTTTCGCAGGAGACAAAAAACGTGTTCATATCGATATGTACAATTGACCTTTCCATACTCTTTTCTCCTTTTATACAAGTCAAAATTAGTATAGATCAGAACAATTTTAAAAATAATTATGTTACAAATGATAACAAAATTAAAAATATCTTATTTTATGGGAGTTTCAAGACAGGCAAAAAACGATCATTTTCTCTTTATTCAGAATTTACGGCGGATCGCAATTAGAAAAATTTACGGCAGGATTTATCCGAAAATCTTCTGGCAATCTTTTTTAAAAGGACAAAAGGCAACCTATTAGAAATAAAACTATTCCGGCGCTTTGATTACTGGGATTGAACCGCCTCGTAAGAGGCGGCAGCAAAATAATATAACCGTGTAAAAAGTAAAAATTAGATGGATGAAAGTGTAAAGATGCATTTAAACAGGCTGAAATTTCGAGTCTATTCCGTTTGATTCCCGCTTTTTGTTTCCTGTGAATTTCGCCTTACAAGCATATAAAAATCTTTCAAATGCCACCATGCCGGGCACATGTCCAGACTTCCTTTATAATTGTTTATAGTGGAGTAACAGCTCTTGAGAAAAACCTGGGAATCTGTGATTTTAGCCCAGGGCTTCCAGTCCACTTCCTTAGGTGGCGGAGTGGCTTCAAAATAGCGTTTTATCTCTTCGGGGGTCATAGGGCAAAATTACATAAAATGTGCAGACCTGTCAAGGGATGAGGGATTATTGATGAAGTATTTTTCTTGTTTCGGCATTGTTTTTCCAGTCACATCTGATACTCAAAGAATTGCTGCTGCGATGTTTTTTTTTCGTATTTAGTTTTGGCCCTGCCTGTGGTGCCATTAATAGAATCCACATCGGTGGTGACTGCTTTTCTTCCTGGCTATGTTTGTCCATAGTATCCCAATTGCTTCCCTTTTTTCTTTTATCAAAGACCTGTATGCTGTTGTCTTATTTCAGGAGCAAAGGTAGTCCGTGTCCTGAAGCAAAAGCAAGGCCGGGCCTTTCAGGTTTGCCAAAAAATCTCCACCCATCCGGGTTGTATTTTTTTTCAAAGCCCTGCTTTTGCCGGACACTCACCTTTTTATGCTCATGAAACAAAACATAGCATACTCCGGCTCTTTAGACGAATAAAAAAAAATGTCAGAAATGAAAATTGAAATATTGAAAACTGCAATGATGAAACAAAACAGCGCCTCCTCTCATTGCCGAATAAATTTCAAAAAAAATAAAGTAAAAAATAAAAAAAGCAAAAAGAAAAAAGCAGGCGATAAAAAAAGTAAAAATTTTTAAAAATTAGAAATCATGAACATTACAGCAAGAGTTACAAAAGATGCGCAGGTTCGCACATTGTCAGACAACAGACAGGTAGTCAATTTTTCAGTAGCCATCAACGACAGCTACAAAAACAGACAGGGCGACAAGGTAGAGCAGACCACCTTTTTTGAATGCGCCTACTGGATCAGCCCCAAAGTGGCAAGTATACTGACCAAAGGTGCCGTGGTGGAACTTACAGGAAGGGTAAGCGCAAGGGCGTGGACGGGAAGAGACGGAGAACCCCGTGCAGGGCTTGACTTCAACGCTTCCAACATCAAACTGCACGGGGGCGGGAAGAAATCCGAAGGTGCACAGGCAGTTCAAAATGCGCAGGCGGTTCAAACTGGACTGAATGCAGTACAGGGAGAAAGCAAAAAGGTCACCGCAAAAGAGCCTGAGGACGACCTGCCATTTTAAAGGGCAGTATCCGAAATAAGTAAGCAAAAGTATTCCAAGCAAATTATAAAATTTTAAAATCAAATATCATGGCACATAATATCAATTACAACAGTCAAACAGGAAATTATTCTTTTTTCAGCGTGAAAGAGAAAGCGTGGCACGGGCTTGGGCAGATAGTGGAGCAGTACCCGACAAGCGCCGAAGCCATAGCACATGCAGGACTTGATTACGAGGTAGCTAAAAGCCCGCTGTACACCAAGGCTTCGGGCATTGTCCTGCCTGCGGGCGGTATCGTAACGAAAAACAGCGAACTGGCAGTCCCTGACTGTTTTGCCACCGTGCGCACCGACAATAATACTGTACTGGGCGTTGTTGGGAAAGACTACCATATCGTACAGAACCGTGAGGCGTTCCGTTTCTTTGATGCCATTGTAGGCGGGGAGGGGATACTGTACGAAACAGCAGGGGCGCTCGGGCAGGGGGAACGCATCTTTATCACAGCCAAACTCCCTGACTATATCCGTGTGGGCAAAGGGGATGACGTGACCGAAAAATACATTTTCCTGACCACCTCCCACGATGGGAGCGGAAGCATCACGGCGGCTTTTACCCCCATCCGCATCGTATGCCAAAATACGCTGAACGCATCGCTTCGCTCCATGAGCAACGTGGTGCGAATCCGCCACACCTCAGGGGCAAAACAGCGCCTTGATGATGCCCACAAAGTAATGGGACTGGCGAACACCCTGACCACGCAGTTGCAAGGCATTTTCAATGAGTGGGCAAAAGTAAAGGTGTCCGATAGCGAGGTTAAAAAACTCATCCAGCTGGCACTTTGCCCGAATAAGGAAACGTTGGATTTAATCAAAAAAGGGGCGGAGCAGGACGTTTCAACCGTCTTTAAAAATACCGTGGAGGATGCTTTTGCCTACGCCATGGCAAGCGAATCACAGCAGATGGAAACCACTAAAGGCACGCTTTTCGGGGCTTACAATGCCGTGACGGGCTACTATCAGAATGTAAGAAAATATAAAGACGAGCAGGCCAAACTGCAGTCCATTGTCATGGGTGGCACAGCTCAGGAAAAAGCCCAAAAGGCATTTGATTTATGTACGGTTTTTGAAAAGAGCGGAGCGGAAATCCTAAGCCTTAACTAGAGCTTACAGGCGGTCGCCTTACGGGGCGACTGCTTTAAAAAACGACAGGATATAAGCGCACTTATAGCCCTGCATATAGAAAGGATGCAACAAAAAACATTTTAAAATTTACAGCAATGAACACTAATTTTTTTAATCAGGTAGCGCAGTTGCAAATCACGGGTGATTTGCACATAACCATTGCAAAGGGCGCAGAAAACAAGCTTATCGTACTGGTCATGCTTCAAAACGAGAATTGCACCGACAGTGCCAAACACAGCATACCGCCACTGAACCTTACAGGAACAGCGGAAGAACTTGACCATGGTTTTTTTGAAAACATAACCACACCCATGCAGACCGCCTCAGGTCTGATGGTCGATATGGAAGGCTATATGAAACAGTTGGAAGCCACCAAAAAACAGTCGGCAATGCAGAAGGAAAAAGCCGACAGCCAAAAAAAGGAAACCGAAGCCAAAGACAAAAAGTATACGGATGCCATGGCAAAAGCGGACGAACTGGAAAAAGACGGCAAATTCCGTGAGGCATGGATAAAAGTGCCTGAAATACACGAGTTTCCCTTTAAGGCGGAGGAGATACGCAGACGCAAATCCGAACTTTCGGCACAGTTTGCGCCCGACCTTTTCGGCAGTACAGTAGAGAAGTCAGCACCCGAACCGCCCCGTGAGGCACTTTTTCCACACTATCCCGATGAGGTCGAAGACCCCGAAACAGAAGTGGAAGAAACAGAAGTGGAAGAAACAGAATGGGAAAAAACAGAATACTGTGAGGACGACCCCGAAGAGCAGGGATATTAATCTAAAAAACGGAAATCATGTTATTATCGACACACTTACAGCGGGTCTTTATACTCAAAGACAAGGGGCAGGAAATCAGGCTTTCCGACCCCGAACCACGATGGAGCATCGAGGCGGTACTGCATTTTTATGCTCCGACCTATCCGATACTGACCACCGCCAAAATATCCGCCCCTGCAATCAGGGACGATGCGGTCGAATACCGATTTGAAACGGTAATGGGGACAAAAGGATAACCAAAATTTAAAAGCCATGAATCATGCAAAAGACAATTATTTCAGGGACAGTAAAACTGCCTGCGCAAAAAAGACAAAAACAGCTTCACGAACAGCTCAGCGGGTTTATGCACTCGATGCAAAGACCCAAAGACCTGGGCGAGGTACAGAAGGACAAATGCCTCTGTGTGCCTGCGCAGATGCTACCGATGGTTTTCTAAAGGTTTCTTTTCTGCCTAAACTCTATCAGGGCGAAAAGGCACGGGCTTGTCAGGAAACTGAAAAAATGCAGTCTGATTTTTATGCCTCCCTTGAGCGTCTTTCGGGGCATTACGGTGTTTCGCCAATGCCGACCCGTCATTTGGAATATCCTTATAATATGGCACTCGCTGTATGGGATTTGGAGCAGAAGCTGAAAAACAGCTTTATTAATTTTCAGGAAATAAGGGTACTACAGGACGGCTTTAAAACGTATCTGGTCAGCGAGGAAAAATTCAATACAGGCACAACCCTGTATTATATCCCGACCCATCCGATTTATCAGATGCTCAAAGACCCTGAGCGCAAAAAAAATGCGCACCTGCTTCTCTCTATCTGCTCTTATCTGTACCATATTACGAGTATCCCATACTACAGGGAGCAGGGCAGTTACCTCTACTGGCTCTATGAAATGCACAGGGAATGGACGGAAGAGGAACAGGACAGGGAAGAAAACGAGAGGTACGTGCGGGAGTTTGACAAGGCAGAACTTATCGGGGACTGTATGGGACAAAAGTTTTTCAGTCCCATGAACCTGAACTTTTTTGAAAAACGGCTTAACGGTTTTAAAAGCCGTGATAACTTTGATAAACAGTGTTTGGATATAGGCAAAAAAGCTTTTGCTATATACACCGATTACCCCAATGAGAGCATTTTTCGAAATGCATCCGTACACGAAGAGGATGAGGATGAAGACACGGAAACCGAGAGCATTGGCATGGAAAAGTATATTTCATTTATTTCCGATACCAAAGGATGGCTCTATGAAAGTATTCAAGAGAGCATCAACAATGAATTTAACGAGTACGGTTCTATGGATGAGCCTACCATTATAAAACACTTTGACGGGCAGGAACTGCCCAAAAACAGTCTTGATTTTGAAAGCCGGCTGTTTGTGCTTTTGGACGATCTCTGCGAATTATTGTATAACTACACACCACTACAAGATGAACACTTTAACTGATATCACCCAAGATTTCGGGACACTCTACCACCCGAAATCCGCCCTTGTTTTTTATGAATCACAAGGAGCGCAGAAAGATATTTACGTCGAGCATTTCGATATGGACAAAAACGGCACGCCCATCAATGCCCACCCGCTTACAGAGCGTGAAGCCGAGGCGCTTGCAAAAGCGCTTGTAACCGAAAAGCAAAAGCAGACCGCCTTTTTAAAATCGGGCGGGATACTGCCGACAAACATCCTGCACATCAATCCGAGCAGGGACAAAGGCGCAGTGATATGGTACACCAAATCCCAAAAAAGAAGCCTTTATTTTATAGAATCGCTGGGCATACCGTGCGAAACAGCGTATGTCCCGCCCATGGTCTGGCAGGCTACCAAAAACAGCCTGCGGGTCTTTGCGCTTTCGGGCAATAAAAGACCCACCGAAAAAACACCGCTGTACTTCGCCCCGTTTTTCAATATCTATGAGGACGGCAGGGTCTGTATGGGGTCGGTCAATATCAGCATTACCGAATCTGCGTGCGTGGAAGACTTCACAAATGCATGGGAAGATTATTTTTTCAACAGTTATTTCAGCCATTTAATGGGCGAGGCAAGTCCCGTAAAAGGAAACTGCGTGAGCCTTTGGAAAGACCTTGTCTCATCGGGCAGACCCTTTCCGACAGCCCTTTTAAAAACCAATAACAAAACCCTTAAAAACCTATTGTCATGAAAACAGGAAAAACCAAAGTCCATTTTACAGACCCGTACCTGATTAGCCCGACAAATCCCATTACGGTCAACCTCATAGGGGCAGGCGGTACAGGCTCAAAAGTGCTGACTGCCCTGATGGAGATGAACCACAGCCTCGTATCGCTGGGGCATGCAGGGCTGTGCGTCCGCCTTTGGGATGATGACATTATCACAAATGCCAATCTGGGCAGACAGCGTTTTGCACCCAGTGAGACAGGGCTGTACAAATCCGTGGCACTTATCAACCGTGCCAACCGTTTTATGGGAACAAACTGGAAAGCCGAAACCGTTAAATTTAAAAGGGACTGCTTTGGAAAACTGCCCGCAAATGCAAAGGCAACGATTTATATCACGTGTACGGACAGCGCAGGCTCCCGTTTTGAGATTGCCGATATTTTAAAATACAGCAATCAGAGGCATCACAGGGACGACCCGAAATACTGGATGGATTTTGGCAACAGCCAGTACACGGGTCAGGTTGTTTTGTCCACCGTTGGGGAGATTCGACAACCCAAGTCTGGGATTTTTGAAACGGTGGAGCGCCTGCCGTTTGTGACCGAGGAATTTGGCGAATTGCTAAAGCAGTCGGAAGCGGTGGACGACACCCCAAGCTGTTCGCTTGCCGAGGCGCTCGACAAACAGGACTTGTATATTAATTCTGCCTTGGCGCAGATGGGATGCTCGCTGTTATGGAACCTCTTTCGTGAGGGGATGACACCCAACAGGGGATTTTTCCTGAATTTGAAGGATTTCCGCTCACAGCCCATCGGGGTGGGATAAGCCCGAGGTCGGGCGGCAAAAAGGCACTCCTTCCTGCGGGCGGAGCGCCTTTTTGCGTTTTATCGGTGCAGCGCTTTTGCTAAAATGCAGTGCCCGCTATTTTACCAAAACCGCTGCGGCGTATTTTTAAGGGATGTTCAGCATCCCTTTTCCTGTTTTGGCCGGGGAGCCTCTCTTTCCCAGAGAATAAATTCCGGGTCACCATCCCAAAAAATAAAAAATATTTGAATTTGTATTTTAGTATTTGCTTAAATAAGCAATTTGGTTATCTTTGCATTATGGACAATACTTCTTGCATAAGACAACAGGCAGACATTAAGCAGATTATTCGTTGCAAAGAACGGGTTTCAGAACTTCATGTCTCTTTTGACTATTTATCAAATGGACTTGAATTGGCAGGCAATAAGGTAAGGCTGAGGATTTTGTTTCTGCTTTATGAAGAAAAACGCCTTTGTGTTTGTGATTTAAGCGATATTCTGGGTATGACTATTTCAGCAGTCTCCCAGCATTTACGAAAACTCAGGGACAGGAACCTCATTGTAACCGAAAGGGAGTCACAGACTATTTTTTATTCATTGACAAAAGAATACGAAAATATGCTCAACCCATTTTTTAAAATACTGGACAATAATAAAATTGCAGCAACAATATGAAAACGGATAAAAAACTAATCGGCACCGGGCTTTTTACAGCAGTAGCAGCTTCACTTTGCTGCATTACACCTGTTTTGGCGCTGATTGCAGGAACAAGCGGGCTTGCTTCAACTTTTTCCTGGCTCGAACCCTTCAGGCCTTATCTAATCGGTTTGACAGTTGTAGTGCTTGGTTTTGCCTGGTATCAAAAGTTGGAATCGCAAAAAAACGCTGACTGTAATTGTGAAATAATTGAAAAACCGAATTTTATGCAAACAAAATCATTTTTAGGGATTATCACCGTTATGGCGGCTTTACTTTTATCTTTTCCAATGTATGCCCATATCTTTTTTCCAAAGGTTCAAAGTACAGCCACTATTACCCAAACTTCCAAGATTCAGAAAGTGGAGTTTACAATTAAAGGAATGACTTGTGCAGGTTGTGAGCATCACGTTAAAACTGAAATTAGCAAACTAAAAGGAATTATCGAAGTTGTGGTTTCTTATGAGAAAGGAAACGCCATTGTTCGTTTTGACAGCAAACAGACAAGTATTGATGAAATCGGGAAAGCGATCAACTCCACAGGCTATACAGCACTAAAAAGTAAAACTATATCATAATGGAAATAAAGTTAGAGTCAATCATAACCTGTCCAAACTGTGGGCATAAAAAAGAAGAAATAATGCCGACAAATGCCTGTCAGTATTTTTACGAATGCGAAAAATGCAAGACAATGCTAAAACCTTTGGAAGGTGACTGTTGTGTGTATTGCAGTTATGGAAGCGTCAAGTGCCCGCCAATCCAGGAAGGTGCAAAATGCTGCTAAATGATTTAATTCTTTTTCATTCTGCCACGCAGCCTATTGCAAATCTCAACAACCGTTATTTGTTTTTGGTGACGCCAATCACGGTGAAGCAATTGTATGTATAAACAGTCAGGTTTTATAACCTTGCAAATAAAAAAACGGAGTTGTAAATAGTTTACAACTCCGTTTTTCTTAAACGGATAATTATCTTTTTAATCACTATTACTAAATTCAAAAGTGAGTTTCTTCTCGTTTCCAAAATTATCTGAAATCCAAACATCGAAAGATTGTGAAACGAGGGACTCAGAGGTGTAATACAGCCTGAACCGCTCCTGGGGCAGTTGATATAAGTCGTTCGGCAAGTAAGGGGCATCTTCATAATACCGCAGTGTTCCCTTGCCCTCGAATTGAAAGTAGCGCAGGAAATACTGCGCGCCTGCATAATTGCCGTCCCTTTCAATGGTAATTCTTATCTCCACTGTTTTTCCATGGGCAATACCTGCGGGAACCGGCATTGTTTTGACCTCAAAAGGAAAATTATGCTGTATTTGAAGTTCGTCACTCTGACACGATAAAAGGGTCAAGGATAACATGAGGACTGGCAGTAACCCTATTTTGAATCTGTTAAAAATTGCTTTCATCATTTTAGGTTTTAAAAGTTATACCTTAATCCCAAACCAGCCGAGGGGCGGAGCTGCTGCAGGCCAGTGCCAAACAACACTTTTATGCGGCCCTGCAGCAAAAGCACCAGATGATCGGACAGGTAGGTTTCATAAGACAACCGTCCGCCGGCGCCGTAAAGGAAGCTGTCTTCGCTTATTATTTTAGCCCCGTCCTGCAGCAGATCCTCACCGCGGTTGATGCTCTCATAACCCAAAACTCCCGTAAGGGCTGCATTCAGGACAATATTCCTGCGGGCATCGCCCAGCAGGAAGAAACTGTAACCGCCTTCCGCGATATAGGTTTCCAAAGGCAGGTTCAGGCCTTTGTACTTCGAATACTGGTGGCTGTACTCCAATGTCCAAAGCTGATAACTGCCGTTTTTGCCATTTATGGTCATGCCAAGGTTCAGGAAATAATTACGCCATGGGCTATCACCGGATAAGGTTCCGGTATTAATTTCGAATCCTTTTTGCCTCGGGATCATGCGCTGTGCGTTGGTCATAATAATGCTGGTCAATACCAGGATCACTGCATAGATATATTTTTTCATTTTTCTGTTTTTTATCGTTGTTAAAATTTCAGGTGCATGTCATTGATCAGCCTTGCTTTTACCAAATCTGAATTTTCCAGCTCCAGTATCTGGTGCCTGCCTCCGTTTTTCTCGAAAATCTCAATTACCAACAGCTTGTCATCAGCGATGGTAAACTGGTCTAAAAGGAAAACATTCTGGTCTGTGCTCCTTCCTGGAATCTCCGTAAGGGGCTTGAACATGCGAAGCGGGACCAGCGTTATTTGCTGAGCGGCAGTGCGTCTGGCTGTTTTTTTGTCTATCACCTTGAAGCTCATAAAATCAATGACGAAAGGGACATTGGTTTGGTTTCCAAGTTCCGTATGAAAATAATACCTGCCATTGTGGATATAAATTCCCTTTAAGGTGAATTGTATGCCGAAACGCTTCGATGCAATGTGTTTTACGATTCGCTTATTTTTTTTGTAAATGGTTTCCAGTATCAGTACAGCGAGCGATGGCGGAGTTTTCCCAAGCTCTTCAAAAAGAACGCCGTTTCCCCTTGCCTTGTCCGTGGCTTTCTGCATTGCCACAAGATCATAGCTGAGAGTAGGCGGGCTGGAACTGTAGTGCACGTTAAAACTGTAAAAACGGCCGTCATCGGTAATTACTGAAAAGTTCGTTTCTTCTTCAAAATTCTTGACCGATGACTTGACGCGCAGCACATTTTCCGCATCCTGGGCCTTTTCCGCAATCAGGTGTTCGCTTCCAAGATCCACATATCGGATAGCCGAAGGGAAAATAAGATGCGAAGTTTTGTCATAGGTAACCTGCATATTGTAGGGTTCTATCTTTGCGAACTCAAGGTTTTCGATTTGGTTCTCCTGCGCAGATGAGGTCAGTGAAAAGGCTATTAAAAGGGCGGTTGCCCAAAATGTTTTGAAATGATTTTTCATAATAATTTATTTAGGATTGCTGTTATTTTTTAGACACCAGAAAGACCTGATGTCCCGCTTTCAGGATCACTTTAGGCGTTCTTACTTTTTTGGAGAAATAGCCCGAGATGCCCTGGACTACGCCCCGGCTTAAATCCGCGGCCATTTGCTGTCCCGCAGACTGTGTCATCATAAGGCTCGTCCCGGACTGCTGGCTCATATTGCCCGCCATTTCTGTAAGGGCATTCCTTTCAGCTGAATAGGGAACAGCTACGCCCTGCTGTCCGTCCAGGTCATAAATGGTGATGTCCGCCGGGATAATAATACCGTCCAGTTCGATTGAAGTGACTTTTAACTGCAGGCGTCCTGCCTGTATCTTGGCATTCGCCGTTACCATTGTTCCTGCCCTTACAGTAAGACCTGACATCCGGGCAGGCTCTAACAAACGAAGGGAAACAGCTGTCTCACCAATAATGGTCTGAGACTGGTGCACGCATGCCTTCACGCTGTTTTTTGGCTGTTGCAGCTCTTCTGATTTACCTGCGGTGTAAAATCCGTGGTTTCCGTTTTTATCCCATTCAGCCAGAAAAGTGCTGTCGGAAGGTTGGCGGTACAGCGAGGATACCCTGTTTTTTTTTGCGGGAATTAATGCTTCAAAAGCCTCCTTTTGTGAGTGTGCAATCGGCGCAGCAGTGTTTTTGCCTACAGGCTCTGCAGGACTGGATCCGGATGGAAGGTACTTGGCGGCCATCTGATAGGATTTTTCCATAAGTGCCAATTGGTCATCAATAGTGACAGGGGCGGGAACATCCTTTTGGGCGAGTTCCTCCTTGAGCTCCTCGAGTTGCCTGCGGAGTTCTTTTGTTTCACCGGTCTCTTGCTGATAAAAAGAGCCCAGCGTGCTTTGTGCATTGCGGTAGCTGTTCAGCGCTGGATTGTTTGGCTCTTCCGCCTGATCAGGCACGGTTTCTTTCTGCTTATCGCTGTCCTGATTCCAGTAATCGGACAGCGTTGTTAACGCTTTCTTTTTTTGCTCTTCTTTGTCTTCGAGCATTTCCTGCTCATACGCTTTCTCCTTGTCTTCCTGCAGTACCGATTCGCTTGCCTGCGGCACGCTGTCATTCAGCCCGATATTTTCGATCTGCTTTTTATCTGTCGAAGGATTAAAAATCAGATACAGGCAGCCGATGCAGACAATACCCATCAGGGTAAAAATCAGCGGCTTTTTAAGACGCTCGACAGTTCCCTTTTTTTCATCAGGCAAAAACGAGGTACTGCTATGGCCGGTCCCTTCTGAGAGAAGGCTGACCTTTTTCTTAGTGTCTTTCATAATCTTATTGTTTTAAAATAGGCTTTAGGGAATCCTGCAAAGGCGCCGGACTTTGTTTTCCTGACGGGGCGGGGTTTTCGATATGGTCTACAGCCATGCTATTTCGGGCAGCTGCAGTATCACGGCAGACATTGAAAATGACAACTCCGGTAAGCAGCACGTACGCTGCAAAAAAGTACAGTATCACCAGATGCTGCCTTTTTACAGGCATCGCTTCCCAGTCCTTATCAAGCTTTTCCAGCCACTGGTCTATTTTTGTTCTTAAATTTTTCATAACGTTATTATTTCTGTTTTCATAGCTTGAAACGTTTAGCGGACCTATCTGCTTTTTGCTCGTGTTCTTCACTCACCAAAGCGACTGCCTGAGCTGCGCCCGGTGCAGATAGCACAGACAGGTTTTTCAGTTCCGATTTTTTCAGCAGCTGTCCAAATTGGTCTTTCCTTGCAACCTCCATTGCGCTCAGGGAAAATTTACCGGCAAGGTATTTTACCAGCATAATGCATCGTACACTGGGCTTGTCCGGGCCCGACCATTGCAGGTAGCCTGTCAGCAGCAAGTCCTCTTCGGGTAAACAGTCTGTTTCTTTTCGGCAGCTTTCAAGGTATTCCCCGATGCTGTCTTTGAGCTTTCCGGCATGCGCACCCTGCGTATGGAAATAACCGCTATATCCTTTGTCAGTTAGGACTCTCGCGAATGCGTCTAAATCTAATAATGCTTCCATGAGATTTTTTTTAGCGTTCAATAACTTCTATGTCCCTGTTTTCAACCACCGCAAACTTTTCAATAGTAAAGCCCTGAGGGTTATTGTCCGAACGCACCGAGTTGACCAGTAGGCAGGATGTAAGCAGACTGCGCCGGGTCACATTGCTGGAGCGTATTATAATCTGCCGGGCATAGCTTCTCACCGCATACGGATACGTCTCGAAATTGCAGACCACACTGTCTATCTCGATACGCTGCTGTACATTGCCCGATATGATACGGCCGTAATAGCCTTTCTCCAAAAGGTCCTTGTAATAGTCAAAGGCGCTTTTATCGGCAAGGTTAAATGCCCTTTTCATGTTGCTTTCAATGGCATTTTTATCCGGTGCCAGGGTAAAGAACAGTTCGTGAAAGCGCCTTACGTGCTCGCGTGCTTCAACCGGACGGTTGATCGAGGCGTCCTGGGCAAGTGCCAGCATGAGCGATTTGCCATTGTCCAGCACATAAATTTTCTGGCGCTGCAGCTCGGCAAAACCGTACGATTTCCAAAGGGCGTATCCGGTCACCGTTGCACAGAGCCCGGCAAACAAGATAGCGTAGAGCCTGATCTGCCTAAAACTGTTTTCTATATTTCTCAGTGTTTTAAATTCCATTTTATTGAATATTTATAGTTATTTATTGATCAGCCTTCCGGCAATGTTGCCAGCGGCCGATCCTGCTCCGGCGCCTGCGATATTTCCGGATTTCATGGCAGTCTGGTGAACGTTTCGTGAAAAGTTTCCTGCGCCTCCTGCCTGTATAATCCAGCCTGTTACCGTCGGAATAGTAAAATAACCCACGATACCGATGATCATAAAAATGATGTACACCGTGTTTGAGGTATCAGGAATGAAAGAGGGATCTGCAAGCATTTCAATGTCCTTTTCAATGATCAGTGACTGGATCCTGGCTAGCATTGAGCTGAACAGGTCCGCTACTGGAAGCCAGAGATAAACGCTGACGTAACGGGTAATCCACTGGGTGAGTGTTGACTCAAAGCCGTCCCAGACTGATATGGCAAATGCAATAGGGCCAAGGATCGAGAGAACAATCAGAAAGAAAGTCCGTATGGTATCGATAACCAGCGCTGCAGACTGAAACAGTATTTCAAGCAGGTTGCGAAACCATTCTTTTATTATTTTCTCTATCTGATAGGTCTGCCTGTCCATATACATTCCGGCCATAGTCCCGATATCCGAAGGAGACCAGCCCAGCTCGTCGAGTTTCTTGTCAAACTCCGCGTCCGATACCATATAGGCGGTCTCGGGATTGCGGATCATCGCTTCATGCTCCAGCTGGTCTTTTTTTGCCTGCAGATCGTTCAGGTCCAATACCTGATCTTCCAGAATGCTGTGCGTTCCGTGGACTATCGGGCTTAATACGGCATTGATAGTGCCCAGTACAATGCTCGGGAAAAACATGATGCAGAGCCCAAGTGCAAAAGGGCGCAGCAGCGGGTAGACATCAATAGGTTCTGCCCGGCTGAGCGCCTGCCAGACTTTCAAAGCCACAAAAAACAGTGCCCCGAGTCCGGCAAGTCCCTTGGCTACTGCCGCCATATCGGCTGAGAGTGGCAGCATCTCATCATAAAGTGAGCGGAGGACCTGGTGAAGATTATTAAATTCCATATCACCAGTATTTTTGGTCAGGAGTGCCGTAAAGCTCAAGCACCCTTTTGGTGCTGTTCTGCTTTTTAGCCCTCAGGATGCTGACCGAAATATTCTTGTTGGTGTAGTAGCGCACCAGGCTGTGGTATTCTTTAACCTCCTTGTATACACGGTCAACAATGTCCATGCGTTCCTTATCACTGAGCGACAAGCTTGATGAGGTTACAATCTGCTTGAGTTCTTTTAAAAGCTCGGTACTTTCTCCCAGCAGCGCCGAATACCCCTTGGCAATAGCGGTTAGTTCCCTTGCCGAAAAATTAGGGTCACTGAGCATCCTGCCGAAATTCTGTACATACATTTCCGATACATCGCCCACCAAGAGTACTGTCTGCTGTACCTTGCGGGCGTCTTTTACCAGATTATTAATGGCCTGCAGCTTGTCATAATATTCCTTGCCCTGCTTGTATACCTTTTCGACTTCCTTGAAGTTTTTAACTACATTGCTTACCGTAGAGGAAGTCTGTATGATTTCGTTTGCGCTGTTGAGAATCCCCGAGGCCAGGTTGGCCGGGTCGGTAACCACGAACTGCGCTTTTGCTGATGGTGCAGCGGCAAGCATAATTGCCGCAGACACCATAAATAATATTTTTTTCATTTTTATAGATTTAGAATTATTACTAATTATGGATTTTCATGCTCGCGCCTCCTTATGGCTATCTGCTTGATGGCGAGCTCTACATTTCCCCCAAGTTCCGAGGCAAGCTGCATCACTTCCAGTTTTTCGGTTTCTTCGGTTGTGTAGGCATAATACTCTTCGAGGCTGACTTCGGTGGCATAGACCGCAGAGTGCGTTCCTCCAAGTCCGATCCATACTTCCTTGTAAAGGCGTGATGCATCATTGTTCATATTAATGGAAAGCACCTGTGCCTTTTCTTTATCGGTCAGCCCCAGCATCGCTTGGATATCATCAAACTTGTTCATGTATTTTCGCTGGTCAAGCAGGATTTTGCAGTCCGAATTGTTGATGATGCTTTCCTTGACAATAGGGGACTTGATAATATCATCAACCTCCTGGGTTACCACAATGGCTTCTCCAAAGAACTTGCGGACAGTCTTGAAAAGATACTTGAGGTATTCGGCCATTCCTTCCTTGGCAATCGCTTTCCATGCCTCTTCGATCAGGATCAGTTTACGGATACCCTTGAGCCTTCTCATCTTGTTGATAAACACTTCCATAATGATGATCGTCACAATGGGAAACAGGATTTTATGGTCCTTGATCGCGTCGATTTCAAATACTATAAAACGCTTGGAAAGCAGGTCCAGCTGTTTATCGGAATTCAGAAGGTAATCGTATTCGCCTCCTTGGTAATAAGGCTCCAGCACATTTAGGAAATTTGCTAGGTCAAAGTCTTTTTCCCTTACCTGCTTTGCTTCCAATACCTGACGGAAATCCTCCTTTATGTAACGGTAAAAACCATTAAAAGAAGGAAATGCATCAAGTTGCCTGATCCTTTCAATATAGCCGCTCACGGCATTGGAGAGTGCCACCTCTTCGGAGCGCGTGGGAGGCTCGTCATCACGTTTCCATAAGGTCAGTATGAGGGTTTTGATGCTTTCCCTCTTTTCAATATCGAAAACCCCGTCGTCGGTATAGAAAGGGTTAAAAGCAATGGGATTGTCCTCGGTATAGGTAAAATATACCCCGTCTTCGCCTTTGGTTTTTGCCTTGATAAGCTCGCACAAACCCTGATACGAGTTGCCGGTATCCACCAGCAATACATGCGCGCCTTGCTCATAATACTGCCTCACCATATGGTTGGTGAAAAAAGATTTGCCGCTTCCCGAGGGGCCGAGTATGAACTTATTACGATTGGTAATGATACCTCGTTTCATCGGCAGGTCCGAAATGTCCAGATGGATCGGTTTCCCTGTAAGCCTGTCCGCCATGTTGATACCAAAAGGAGATGGCGAATTATGGTAATTGGTTTCCTCTGTGAAGAAACACAAAGCAGGCCCGATAAAAGTGTAAAAGCTTTCCTCGCTGGGGAAATCTCCTGCATTTCCTGGCATTCCCGCCCAATACAGTGTAGCGGTATCAGTCGTGTTAAGCCTTGGCTTGCATTCCATAAGGGCCAGTGCGCTCCCGCAGTCGTTCTTCAGCTGTTTGAGCTCGGATGGGTCGTCCGACCATGCCATGATATTGAAATGCGCGCGGATGGAAGACAGTCCAAAAGAATGTGCCTCATTGAGATAGTGTTCGATCCATTCTTTGTTGATCTGGTTCGCGCGGCTATATCGTGCCAGCGAGTGCATGTTTCGGGCTGACTTTTCAAACTTGAGCAGGTTCTCCTCGCTGTTGTCCAAAAACAGGTACTGGTTGTAAATGTGGTTGCAGTTCAGCAGCAGTCCCACAGGCGCAGCAAAAGAAAGTCGGCAGTCACTGCGGTCGGTGGACAGTTTTTCATATCGCGTATCAGCCGATACAGATGAGGGCAGGTTGTCGGTGTCAGAAAGGGTATGCAGGCACAGCCTTTTGTTTCCCACACGGACCTCTTCGCTGCCCAGGGCAATATCCTGGAGCGGTGTTCCGGTTTCCCTTGACAGGGTCAGGTACTGTTCCAGCAGTCCCTGTCTGTCTTCAGATCCAATAATGTCGTCTTCACTCATCCGACTGATTTTGACAAATCCGCAGTCGTTTATAATGCGCTCAAACTGCGCTACGGCTTCCATAAAACGATGTATTGTCTCTTTGTCCCGTATTTTCTTTGGTATCAGTGTACCTTTGCATAGCGAGGAGAAATTGCTCTGCATCCTCATGCGCTCTTTGGTGGTCTTGGTAAGGAACAGGTAGCAGTAATGGTTCAGGAACGGACGCTCATTAAAGTGCCGCTGGTAAGACCTGGCCAGAAAACTATGGTCATCCTTATCTAATTCAGGATCATAATTTTCCCTGATGTACCAGTCCTGTTTATGGACGACCGTAAAATCTGGCAGGGTCTTAATGGCCTTATGCCAGGCAGAATGAATAGCTTCATACTCGGCCGAAGCCACCGTGAAGAGTTCGGGCAGCCGGACTTCAAAGCAGGCAGTAATATCGGCGTCCTTGGAAAGGATGCAGTTGTTCTCTACTGCCAGCAGTGGAAATCTGCTTTCCAGTGTTGTGGTCTTGGCTGTATTTCTCATGCCGTAGTGGGTTTAGGAGTTGGCCTTAAGCAGCGACGTACTGGTTTTCGGCAGATGATGTATCGGGGATGCCTTTTTTTTGCTCCGATTTTCATCAGTCCGTGTTCACCGTACTTTCTGTTGAGCGAGAAGGTCTGCCACACGATCAGCGAAGCACCGCCTGCCCCAAGAAAAAGACAGATATAGGAACTGGTTCCGGCCATATACAGTATCATGACCAGGATAAGTATTCCAAGCAGTCCGCCTGCGAAAATGAAAAGGTACTGCGCCTTGAGCCCCCTGAACTCGACTGTCCTTCCAATACCTTTGTTGATGTTGTACGTATCCATAGTGCAGGGTTAAAGGAAGAAGGAGCGCAGTATGGTAGCCGCTACAATAAGGAAGATACAGGCTCCGAACCAGCTTGCCGCGGTTTTTGAGGTGTCGGGGTCCCCGCTGCTGAATTTGTTATACACTTTAACCCCGCCAATTAACCCTACTACTGCGCCTATGGCATAGATAAGCTGAGTGGCAGGGTCAAAATAAGAGGTGACCATCTGCGTGGCTTCCGTGATACCTGCCGTACCGTTTCCCTGCGCAGATAACTGTAAGGATGACAGCACTAACATTGCTGCCTGCAGGATTTTTTTTCTCTGTTTTTTCATCATTAAACACTTTAGATTGTTACTGTATTCCCGCACTATGCGGGCTCTGACGACAAAAGTGTGATGAAAATTGAGTGCCTGCAGGGAAGTGGCTTTCTGTGGAACTACTTGGCAGTCAGATGTAGAAAAATGTAATTTTCAGGCAAAAAAAAACGCCGAAACGACAGTGTTTCGACATTAAAATTTGTTATTTGAGCGCCAACGAAAAAGCTAAGTATTTGTGTCCTTTAAAACTTAAACTACCTAATGTATCAATCATTAAATAATAAAGGGGATTTTGCCTTTAGACAAAATCCCCAATATCAAAATCATTGAAATCATTTTTCCGCAGATAAGAAGAACCGGAATCCTTTTCAGAGGAAAGGCTGCCGTCCAGCAGCTCTGCTATTTTTCGGGAAGCACTTTCCATGGAATTTTCCAGCAGGCTGAATAATTCGGTTCCTTGTATTTTTTGAACTAATGCAATGGCTGTTTCCTTTTGGGATGGCTCCAGCTTGTCCTTTATCAGCAGCATCCCCACAGCGCTTAGTTCCTCGAAGGTAACCCCTTGGGCAAAACCGTCATTCCATGCCGACATTCCATAGCCGTTCCATTCTTCTTCTTCCTCTTCCAAATCGGGCTGATTTCTGAAAACATCGTCCAGTTCTTCCTGCGGAATTTCTATATCAAAATCTTCTTTGTCGATTTCAATATCAAAATTATCGGTTTGTTGTTTCTTGTTGCTGTTTGGGCGCTCATCTGCATGCTTTGGCGTCGAAAGGCGTTGTACGGTTTTAGGCTGTCCCATAACATTAGGCAGTTTATGATTGGGTTTCCCACGAACAGGCTTTTCCTTTTTCCGTATCTGAATACTAATTTTATCATGCAGGAGTAGGGCCATTACAGCCAAAAGGCATATCAAAATCAACGTTTCCATAATTAAAATATAGGTTTGTACTTATCATTAAAACTTGAGATAATCTGCTCACCGAACTCCTGAAAATGATATTCGAGCAGATTGTCCAGATACGCGTAAATGCTGATCTTATCCTCTCCAATAACCTGCACAATACGGGTAAGCTTCTCATGAAAATCTGGCCGAATATATACTGTTTTTCCTTCACGGGCATTGGTTTCGGACTTTTTAAAAAAGAGGCTTTCGTAATTTTCTTCAGCTGGTTTTTTGATTTTGGCGCGCTCTTTTGGAAAATCTTTTTCCTTGGATTTTTTTATCACGTCTCTAGGTTGCTCGGAAGGAAGCTGCAAACCTTCTTTTTTTACGCCCTCTACCATCAAGTTCATCATCATCTCCTCGTTTATTTCAGGAATGGCTTTTTTGTTATTGTATTTTTCCATGATGCTATAATTGGGTGATTTGTAAAAATTCTTTCATAAACTGGTCCAGACGGCAAGTGCTCATCAGCCGCTCATCAGGGGGCATCAGGGTGGAACGAAAAACAGTTCTGGCATCTGCTTCGCTTTCTTTGCGAAAACGTGTGCTGTTCATGATCTGGCAATCCATTAGGCTCAGGCCCAGCTCATCAATAAGTTTGTTATAGACCTCGTACAGAGGGGAGCGTTCACGGCCGTCTACCTGATTCCAAAACAGGTTAATTGTTTTTATGGACGTATCCCCTTTTTTCATAATAACATCCTTCATAAGCTGGGTAAAAATAAGGGTGCTTTCCATCACCACACGGTCCGCTGTGATCGGCGTAAAAATGTGATGCATACCCGCCAGGGCTTTCAAAATGCCAGTAGTGTTTACTGTTCCCGGAAGATCAAAAAAGATATAATCAACAGGAGCTGATAGAGAATCTACAAAGTCATGTGCCGCCTGAAGCACTCCTTCGGCTTTATGCTGAAAGATCGGATACGCTTTCTTGTTGATAGCTGTAAACTGCCTGAAAGCAGTCTTTTTTAAAAACTCATTTTCCATGACCATTGCTAAATCACGTTCTTTCATTTTCATGAGACTGTGCTGCGGGAAGTCGGCGTCGAATACCGCCACATTGTAGCCAAGGCGGTAATGAAGGGTACTGGCGGCAAGCGCCGTAAATGTACTTTTGCCTACACCTCCCTTTTGGGAGGAAAAAGCAACGAATACGGGTTGGTTTTCTGTTTTCATTTTTTATGTATTTAATATTTACTTATATCTGTGCGCACAGTTGTATGTACCTTGGTGGACCTTTCAGTGTGCACTTATGCACTTGGCCGTATGCTTGCATGATGTGGTATTTATGTATTTACAAGAGTAGATGCATTTTTATCGAGTTATATACATTGGTATGTATTTGTGATTCTATTTAAATACAAACCCAAATCTGTAAATCTGGCCCTGTGCAGCTGCTTACATAATTGATAAATTACGTCCCAACATACTTACATCCCTGCGCCTTTTTGCACATACAAAGAAATGCAGGTATATATGTGCTTCATTTTAGATGGCACTAATTGGCGTTCAAAGACTTTTTTTGGTATTCTGTTGATTTATAGTACTTTGATAGAGAGTGCTTTCTTTTGTACTGTGATATTAGTAACGGACTTATGCAAAAACAAATAAACATTTCTGGCAATAAAGAGGACAGCGTCAGGCTGTCTTTCCCTCTATATTTAATCCGTCCCGAAGGGCGGATTTTTGTGTTCGCCAGAACACGGCAAGTTGTGTTTTGAGGCACTCGAAACTGAGTTCGTGCCCCAAAACAACTTGCCCTTCCGGGGGCTGGAAAAACCTTCCGAAGTCAGGTTTTATTGCAGAAGTTATAATCGACTTAAGATGAAAGAAGAAAATAAAAGAAGAGGCGGCAAAGGGGGCAGGAATCCGAAAATTGATCCCAGTATACACAGACATGTTTTTCGTCTGACTGAAAAGGAAAATGCGAAGCTGTTATCGCTATATGAATCGTCGGGAATGCACAATAAGGCAAAATTTATCATCTCCCTTTTATTTGGAAAAGAAGTGAAGACGGTGAAAATAGACAAGGGAACAGTTGATTTTTATATGCGGCTGACCACATTGCATAGTCAGTTCCGGTCAGTAGGAGTAAATTATAATCAGGTTGTGAAACTTTTGTACCGTAATTTTTCGGAGAAAAAGGCAGCAGCGTACTTGTACAAGTTGGAAAAACAGACTGCCGAATTTGCCGCATTGTGCCAAAAAATTATCCTGATTGTACAGGAATTTGAAGAAAAACATTTTAAAAACGATAAATTAATTTAAAAAGCGTTCAATTTCAAATCTGTAGAAGTCATTAACTGAGTTTTTATACGCTTCAAATTCTGGACGTGAACGCAGATTATTGTACTCGTCAAAATATAAATATTGCAACTGGCTGTCATTCTCAAGTCTGGAAATCAGACTGACACTAAGGCCTATTTTTGATAGATCGATTTTAGTCTGGTCCGTTGTACCGTAGATATAGGTATTGTAGTCATCCACGGAAATAAGTTTATAGTCATATAACATGATTATAAATTTGTTCAGTTTGAAACTAATAAAATCATCCTCCATCTTCAGTTTGATAATGGCTAAATTAATCAGTTCCACATCCGTTTTTGTCCCAAGGTTAATGTAAAGTTTTGCTTCTTGCTGGCTTTCGGTCCTGCCGACTTCGCCGTACGTTTTTCCAAAAAAGGTCAGGGGATTCCTTTCAGCAATACGTGTCTTAAAATAGGTAAACATACTGTTGACGTTTTCCTTGAGCGCCTTTTTCTGACTGATTGTAATATGATAATCATAGTATCTGCGGGCCTGCGGATATTGAAGCCGCTTAAATTCCGCATCTTTGACATCTGCATTATTTATGAATATGTAGTTGATCTTGCCCATCATGTCAAGTAGTGTCCAGCCCGGGCTGCTTCTAACCATTCCCAGAAGCTGGTCGAGCCTTCGGCAAATAGTATCAAGATCATCGTAAAAATTAGAAATTCCGGACTCTATGAGATACTGCTTAACGCTTTCAAAAGAGTTCTCAGGCGTTTTTGTAAGGAATGTTTCATCCTCCTGCACTTGGACGAAATGATCTTTTTTCCGGTCTCTTTCGCTTTTGGTCAGTTTGGCCACATTAAAGGTATCAAGAGTTGGGTTGTGTACAGCATCCTTGAAAATACGGCTGCGAAGCAGTCCGATTTTTGCAGCCATCTTTCCGTCTTTCCTGTTGAAAAGCGTACTGTTAACAAAGTGAACCGTTGGAAGCAGTTTTGCAAGGTCATTGGAAGCGGATGAAAAAATAGTATTTAAACGATTGACCCTGCCGATTAGGTTTGTCAGTTCCTTTCCTCCAAGTGAATAGGTGTTCAATATATACAGATTGTCGATCGGCAGGTTCATTCCTTCCAGGATCACAGAGTTTGCAATGATGTATTTAATTTCCGGGAGATCTTTAAACTTGCTTTCCAGATATTCTTTGATAAGGTCCGGTAGCTTGCCGTGAAGGTAAATAATCCCGTGCTGCAGATGGTTTACCGCGTAGAATTTTTCATGAACCTCCTGCTTTAGGATTTTTATAAGTTCGTACACGGGCCCCGAGCTGTCAATTATCGGAAGGTGGCGCGCCAGTTCTTTGGCAGCCAGTTCTATGCTAACAGGACGATAATTATACAGGAAATTTTTCTTGGCAGAAGTGGCGCTGATGTAGGCAAACATATCTTTAAAATGCCCCACGCCGTACTGTTCATTAACGAACCTGTTATATACCGTTACATTTCCATTCACGTTAAATTCATATATCTCAGGCTCTTTTATGTTGAAAGGAATTTTATGCTGGCTGATACTTTGCTCCTGCGCAACCTTAAGGCTGTGCGCATCCTCAATCAGCGGGGAAAGGTAGACCACATTCTGATCGGGGTTTAGTACGCGGTTTTTTGCCAGCAGCCGTGAAAGTAGAATACTGCGAGGGTCATCCTTTAAAATGTTATGTGCCTCATCAATAAATAGCACATTAAAAAAGATGGCATTTTTGCTTAATAGGCGTAATGCACGCTCTTGGGTAAAAACTGCGATAAAAGAATCCTGGCCCTGGAACATTTCATCATGAATGATAATTTTTTTACCAAGACCTGCATTTCGGACCATCTTATAGGTCTGCATAAGAAGTGACTTGGTAGGTACGATGATGGCGATCCTGCTTTTTACTGATGCATATTTTTTGATATAATCTACAATAACGGAACTTTTACCGAATGAAGTTGGGGCTACATAGCTGACTTCTAAAGTTTTGTCGGAAAGCAGCTTTCGCTTACTGTTGTACTGATGTACGGTTTCTATATATTCCTCGTGTCTGTAACGCTCCAGTTCAATGCCGATGCAGTGGTCTTCCAGAGATTCCTGTTCCAGCAGTCCGTCGTTCAAAATTGCTTTGGCAACCGGATAATAGCCGAAGTTGGCTGAAAAATCATAAAGAGGGGCGTAGTCCTTGTAGCGGGTACTGTACTTTAGTATGATATAGTAGGCGAACTCCGCATAGCTTGTTAACCTGTTGTCGAGTTCGTAATTTTTCAGAAATATGATAGCGCAGCCTAAAATATATACAATTTCCTGATGGGTCAATTCAGTACCAATGGTCAGTTTTTCCATTATTGTCCTGAAGGATTCAATTTTATTTATATCCGTAAGTGCTGCTTTTTCTGTCTGGTTCATAAATAATTAAGGTTTTGTCAAGTACTGCCAAAAAAGCTGCAAGGATTTTTTAGTCACGCAGACAATCTTGATTTTTTTAAAGTCAAATTTTGAAATCGTATTCTCAATCTCAGTTTCTAATGCGGCAGTATCAGTTGCGGTCCATGTGCCGTTTAGAAAAATTGTCGAGCCCGGAATTATGTTGAAGTCGTTAATCTTATGATATACTTTGGTGTCAAACTCGACAGTAAATTTTTTGATGTTTGCCCTTACATTTGAATTAGCCCCCACATCAATATGAGATGCATGGTTATAAGCCTCCCGCCAGGGATTATTCGGGGTATTTCCGGCTAATTTCTCCTTTAGGTCATTGTATGATTCTTTTACTTTTGAACCATGTGAAACTCCTGCGGTGGTACTCATACCGGATTTGCTTTCCAAAATCCACTCTTCCTTATCATGAAAATAATAACCGTCAAAGCCCTTTTTAATAGAATTTTCCTCCAGATTAAAAAATAGAAATTGTGGTTCAAAACCTTCTTCATTTAAATACAGGTGTATAAAAAATTCAGCTATTGCTCCCATTTCTAAAGTCCTGCCTTTCTTTGGCGTAAGGTAATTTACAACGCGCTGCTTGACTCCGTTTAAATCGACAGTTACATTTCCCTCACAAATTTTAATGAATTTATTATCCAGCGAAGTTTTTAGCGCCGTATCGATATTTTCAATGTCTATAATACATAAATCATTGCCACACTTCAATTTTTTAATAGTTGCATTCAATGTTTTTCAAAATTAGACATGTTAGATAATCGGATAGTTGGTAGGTAAAAATATTAATAAATTATAAGATTATCCTTTAAGTTTTAATAAAATAAATATGAACATCGTTTTTTATTAGCAAATATGCTGGAGATTATCCACGGTATGCGCTGGGGCTTTCTGGTTTATAGTTATGATGAAGTGATGCTTTTCAGTATAAGACGCAGACAACTGAAGCCATTGGCGACCACTGTTAAAACTTGAAACTCCTTGGGCTTACATTTGAGATAACGCCGGAAGTGCCGGGATCTCACTATTTGAATTGTTCAGTTAAAAATGCTGGATCGGCATCAGCGGTTCTTTATAAATAGAAATGGAATGATAGCGAAAATAGGAAGAGGAAGCAATTTGTATGGTACGCTGGAATATAACCTGCTCAAAGTCCAAAAAGATGAAGCGTCTGTTGTCTTTACAAGTAAAATAATTGAGACAGTAAACGGTCAGTATTCCGCGGCCCAACTGGCCAGATCGTTTCAGACTTTGCTGGCATCAAACCGAAATACGGAAAAACCTGTAATCCACATTTCACTCAATCCAGATCCAAAGGATATCGTAGACGATAACAGATTCAGGGAAATGGCAGCAGAATATATGGAAAAAATGGGTTACGGGCGGCAGCCATTTGTAGTTTTCAAACACACAGATATGGAGCGTACCCATATCCATATCGTATCGGTTTGCGTCGATGAAGACGGCAGGAAAATATCTGACAAGTTTGAAAAAAGACGATCCATGAACCTATGTAGGGAAATGGAAAAGAACTTTGAACTGATACCTGCAACGGAGAAGGAACTTCGCCAGACCCCTATTTTTTTTTATCCTGTAGACCATCTGAAAGGGGATATAAAAAACCAAATCGCTTCAGTTGTAAGGCACCTTTCCAAGTATTACAAGTTTCAGACTTTGGGCGAATACAATGCCCTGCTGTCATTGTTCAATATTACGACAGTCAAAGTGCAAGGAGAGCTTCATGGAACAAAGCGTAATGGGTTGGTCTATATTGCTCTTACAGAAAACGGGGATAAGGCGGGATATCCGTTGAAAGCTTCGCTATTTGGTAAAAATGCGGGGCTGGCAGGACTTTACCTGCATTTTGCGAAATCCAAAAAGTCTTTAAAGGGCGGTGCAGGAAAAGCGAACCTTAAAGCAACGATCAATAAGGCGGTACAATCAACACCCAGTGAAAAGGATTTTAAAATATACCTTGCTGGACAGGGTATCAACGTTGTGGTTAGAAGCAATGATAAAGGACGTATTTACGGCATGACTTTTATTGACCATAATTCCAAAGCGGTCTGGAACGGTTCGGGACTGGGTCCGTTATTTTCGGCGAATACCTTTAATGAGTATTGGAGAAATGCCGAGATGCGCCGGAAAAACGAAGATAGCGATCAGGATTTGTCAGCAAAACAGCAAAACACCTTGCAATCTACTGCTATTGACAGTCCGCATGAATTGTTCGGCTTTCTGGATTTGCATCCCAATTATATTAATCCGCGTGATAATGGGATTGTTGATGCGCTGGGGGGACTGCTGCCTGAAGCACATGAATTTGACTGGGAAGAACTAAAGTTTGTCAGCCAGCTGAAGAAAAAAAGAAGACAGGCAAAATAGTACTGAAATGAAAAAAAGATGGCAGATCAAGGCAGGTCAATTTCCCAATGCGAAGCATCCGTTATTGTAATTTCATCCTCATTAATGACCAAAAATGTTTTTTTAATTGGCGGAACAGGATTAGTAAATGAGGTTGCCGGGCTCACGGTTTCATCAAAAAACCATTCCTGATAGGACCTGCTGTATGACTGGAAAAAATGATAATAAATCCAGCAGAGCCTATTTTGCCCCGGTTGAATCTTTTCCATTGTATTTTTCATCTTTTCAAATCTTTTCCTTTCAACTTCCGGACCATCGAAGGTTTCCATTCCGATATGGATAATGGCATCGGTATCTGAGCTGAACTGTCCAATTGCATCATAGATATGGCTGCGAACATCTCTTGCTTTTGCAGACAGCGCGTCACTTGAGTCGCAGTATGAATGGACTCCGAAAGCATTTGTCATTTCTCTTATATAAAGATTGTTCGCATTGTCATCGCCAACAAAAAACATTTTTCCGATAAAACCTGACGTAAAGGCCGAATGATCGACAGGCTTTCCGGATATGAGCTCGAGATGCTGGGGAGAATGGCTTTTTACAAAATGCATTTTTAAATGGTTTTGAATGGCAGGTATATCAATATAAGATAAATTTATTTCGACTTCCTTGTTCGAAATCAGCCTGCCTGACTTTGTTTTCTTGTCAATGAGGTCTTTAAGAATATCAAGTAGATATGTATCGCGAAGTGAAACCAGCTCAACGTGAAATGTAATGTCGAGCAGTATATTATGGTGAAGCAGTATTGTACTGATGTGCGAAACAAGGATCTGCCTTTTTGCTGTTTCCTTATACGTGTAGTCGGAGCTCTTCTTTTGCCTTTTGCATTCGACCTCCCATTGCTCTTCTCCTTTCAATACCAAAAAATCGGGGGTTTTGCCTGATTTTCCTTCTTCAATTATCTTAACTTCCCATCCGTTTCTTATCCACAATAGGGCGGTTAACATTTCAAATAAAAATGAATCAGCCTCTGCGGTTCTTTTGTTTAGAAGTTCCCTCATTTTTTTGTTGATACCTTCTATGCCTTTGAGAAATTGCAGGTCGCTTCCCAAACGTTTGAATATTGGCAGCACCCTCGCTCCCTGGTAAAATTCATATTTATGACGCTCGTATAGATAAGTATGAACCAGATACAGATACCAGCCAATCTGGTCTTTTTGAATGACCAACAGGGTTCCCTTGTCTATTGATTGGGAAAAAGGTTCGGAAGTCTTGACGATGCCGCCTAGGTAATTTTCGATTTTTATTTTTCGGTCATTCCAGTCTGATTCCTTGACATAGCTTCTAAACCACTTGTAGGCACTTTCAATTTCCGGGTCGTGATATGAAATTTCCGGAAATTGAGATAAAGGCATCCTTGGAATCATCGAATAATATTTTAGAATTAGCAAGACAAATTACTCATTGTTATGCATTTATGCAAATAAAAGAAATTTATTAAGTAAGCTCAGAAAAATAATGCCTCTGGCAGACATTGGCAGCATTTTTCTCTTTTTTTATTATTACACTTTTTAAATTCACTTTTTAATAACTAATTCTTTATAAAATGCAGGGAGAAGACGATTTAAGAGGGCTTGCCAAGATAATGGCGTTTATGAGAGCAGTAAGTATACTGATAGTACTGATGCATTTATACTGGTACTGTTACGGCTTTTTTCTTGAAAGAGGTTGGGCATTGGAAACCATTAATAATATTTTAGGCAGTTTCGACCGTAAGACAGTTTTGTTTACTCATACACTTTATACGAAAATTTTTGCCGTATTATTATTGGCTTTAAGCTGTCTGGGAACAAAGGGAGTAAAGAATGAGAAAATTACATGGCTGAAGATCTTTAGTGCTTTTAGCATTGGCTTTGTCTTTTTCTTTTTTAATACCTCGTTATTAAGGCTGCCAAAGGAAATAGCACCTTTCTTTTATATCCTGACCATGGGATTGGGCTACGTAGCTTTAATGCTGGCCGGAGTCTGGAGCAGTCGTCTTTTAAAAACGAATTTAATGGATGATGTTTTCAATAACGAGAACGAGAGTTTTCAGCAGGAGACCCGACTCATGCAAAATGAATTTTCGGTCAATCTTCCTATCAGATTTTATTATAAAAACAAATGGAATGACGGCTGGATTAATATCGTAAATCCATTTAGGGCAACAATTGTCCTGGGTACGCCGGGATCTGGTAAATCATATGCAATAATTAACAATTATATCAAGCAGCAGATTGAAAAAGGCTTTTCAATGTATATTTATGACTTCAAGTTTGACGATCTTTCCACAATTGCCTATAATCATTTATTAAAGCATCATAACAAGTACAAAGTCAAACCGAAATTCTATGTAATTAACTTCGATGATCCAAGAAAAAGCCATCGCTGCAATCCCCTTAATCCTGATTTCATGACCGATATTTCGGATGCCTACGAGGCGGCATATACCATAATGCTGAACCTGAACAGGAGCTGGATACAGAAACAGGGTGATTTTTTTGTGGAAAGCCCGATTATACTTTTGGCCGCCATTATATGGTTTCTTAAAATCTATGAAAATGGAAAGCATTGTACGTTTCCTCATGCCATTGAGTTACTTAACAAAAGATATGCGGACGTGTTTACCATCCTTACGTCCTATTCGGAGCTGGAGAACTATTTATCGCCATTTATGGACGCCTGGCAGGGAGGTGCACAGGACCAGCTGCAGGGACAGATTGCATCGGCTAAAATACCATTGTCCCGTATGATTTCACCAAGTCTTTATTGGGTTATGACCGGAGATGATTTTTCATTGGACATCAACAACCCTAAAGAACCAAAGATCCTATGTGTGGGTAATAATCCCGACCGTCAGAACATTTACTCAGCTGCGCTGGGTCTCTACAATTCTCGTATTGTAAAGCTCATTAATAAGAAAGGACAGTTAAAAAGTTCGGTAATTATAGACGAACTGCCTACCATTTATTTTCGCGGACTGGATAATCTAATTGCTACTGCCCGTAGCAATAAAGTAGCAGTGTGTCTAGGATTTCAGGATTTTTCACAATTGAACCGCGACTACGGGGACAAGGAAAGCAAGGTTATCCAAAATACGGTGGGAAACATTTTCAGCGGTCAGGTGGTAGGTGAAACAGCGAAGAGCCTTTCGGAACGTTTCGGTAAAGTATTACAGAAAAGACAAAGCATGAGCATCAATCGAAATGATACGTCGACCTCAATATCTACCCAGTTAGACAGCCTTATACCGGCTTCCAAAATTTCTACATTAACCCAAGGGTTTTTTGTTGGAGCTGTGTCGGACAATTTTGACCAGCGAATCGAGCAGAAAATTTTCCATGCCGAAATTGTTGTAGATAATGCCAAGATTACCGCTGAAACCAAGGTCTATCAAAAGATACCGCAGATCTTATCCTTTATTGATGAAAGTGGGACAGACAAGATGAAAAAAGAAATTGATGCCAATTATAAACAGATAAAACGAGATATAATTATGGTTATAGAAATGGAACTGGAACGTATTAAAAACGACCCCCAATTACAGCATTTAGTTCAAAAGGATCAAAAAAAATGACCATCAATAATTTGACGGTCATTCCTCGTATATACTTTTATAATTGAAAATCATTATAAATCTTTTTATTTACTAAAATCAAAAAAACTTCCGGCTTGTTTGTTTAATGCGATATAAGCATTGAATTTTTTTCCGGCTTTGCTTTTCATGTCCTTTATTAAAGATGTTTTGCCTTTTGTGACAAGATTGTCAATTTCATATAAACTTAAATGGACCCCACAAATATTCCTGAACTGTATCCAGTTGCATACTTCATCTTTGCATTTGACAATTTTATCACTAATAATAAGTGGCTGGATTTTGCACTTTGGACATACAAGTTGAGGGATGTTGCTCTCAGCAATAGAAGTTTGCAGTAATTCAGAAGTGATGAATGCTGTGTAAATTTCGATATCATTTTGAAAAGCCGTTGCATCATCCTGGTTATTTTCAATTTTCTCTAAGGCAGCTTCCCACTCTACAGTCATACCTACATTGGCAATTTTCTTGCCTTTTACCAGTTCATACACTTTTAGTCCTTTCGAAGTAGGTACCAGTGATTTTCCTTCCCTTTGTATGTAATTACGAGAAAAGAGTGTCTCTATAATGCCAGATCTTGTTGCGGCCGTACCGATGCCTATATTTTGTAAGGCACTGTATTGTTCCTTGTTGTCGACTTCCTTACCAGCAGTTTCCATTGCAGTTAAAAGTCCCGCCTCAGTATAGAGAACTGGAGGGTGCGTTTGCTTTTCGACAACATTCGCACTTCTAATTTTAAGTTCATCACCGATTTTCAATCCGGGAATTTCCTGCTGCGGGTCATTATCATAAAAACTGCGCTTGATTGCACGCCATCCTGATTCTATTATTTTGCTTCCTCTCAAGCTGAAATCATAATGTAAAACCTGTAATGCAATATGGGTCACTTCCCTGATGCATGGCTGCGAAATTGCTTCCAGAAGTCTAAAAGCAATCATATTATAAACTGCGTTTTCCTTTGCTGGCAGGGCAGAAGGTATTTTCTCGGTAGTCAGCAGGCCATGATGATCGGTTACACGCAGGTCATTCACTATGCGTTTGTTGAATTGGCCCCATTTAACTTTGGACACTGCCTGCCTGAATACATCGCAGTCCTGCAAAACCCTGATCAGTCTAGGGATTTCTGCCCACGTATCTTCAGGAAGGAATTTGCTTCCGGTGCGTGGGTAGGTAATAAATTTCTTTTCATAGAGGCTTTGTGCAATACTTAGTGTTTCCTCTGCAGAAAGATTCAGTTTTGAGTTGGCTTCTTTTTGAAGTCCAGTCAGATCAAAAAGTAATGGTGGCTGTTCAGCCATGTTTTTGGTTTCTGCAGCTGTGACAAAGGCGGTATTGCCACTCCGTGCGATTAATTTTAACACGTTGTCTGCCGCTTTTTTATCTTCCCATTTGTTTTGTGACAGGCTTTTAAAATCAGTGAATTCTTTGGAATGTAATACTTCTAACTGCCAGTATTGTTTTATTAAGAAGTTTTTATTTTCAAAATAACGCCTGCAGACTAAACCCAGGACGGGAGTCTGTACCCTTCCAAGTGAATAAGTTCCATCACCTGCGGCAATACTTAATGCCTGCGAAGCATTAATACCTAATAGCCAATCGGCCTGGCTTCTAATTTGTGCACATTTATAAAGCCTGTCAAAATCACTGCCCGGTTTAAGATTTTCAAATCCCCGCTTAATAGCTTTTTCAGTAAGTGAGCTAATCCATAATCGCTCAAATGGCTTACTGCATTTGAGGAACTCGTAGATGTTTCGGAATATTAATTCACCCTCACGTCCGGCATCAGTTGCGGCAATAATCTTTTCACTCATGCCAATAACATCTTCTATTATTCTTAACTGCTTTTCCGCTCCTGGATCAACAGCATAGCCATTGTCATTTTTTATTTTACGGATCGTCAACAAAAAAGGGTTTGGCATTATGGGGAGTGCGGATTTCTTAAATCCTGAAATTCCGTAATCTGCCGGCATACCCAGCCCGACTAAATGTCCGAATGCCCATGTAACAAAATAGCCGTTACCGCTCAGGTAGCCATCTTTTTTTTCGGTGGCTCCTAGCAGTACGGCTATTTCCTTTGCTACACTGGGCTTTTCTGCAATAATTGTTATCATACTGGATTACATTTTTCGCCCTTTTAATTTAGCAGGTGAGTCGGATTCTTCGTGTTGTTCCTGTTGTTTTTTGTCATTGGGATTTGTCTGTCCTGATTTTAAAGGCTCCTTTATATTCTTGGTAGCTTCGTTCGTTTTTCCTTCGGAATTGACGGCGGTTTGTGTTTTATGAGCTTCCGATGGTTTTATCTGTTCTTTGATTTTATCTGGATTTTGGAATGAAAATTCTGTTTTATTGGTTTCCTTGTTGTACGTGATATATCCATTGTATTCCTTGCCTTTTTTATCCATAAGACCGCTGATATAAACCGTTTGACCCTCTTTGAGCTTTTGATATTGTTCATTATCGAGTTCTTTGTCCCTAAAGTTTTTTGGTGCTCCCTGAGTTTGGTTCTGCTGGTTGTTAGGGGTATTTCTGTCAAAGAGAAATTCTACAAAGCGTTTATCGGCATTGAACTGAACCGATGCATCAAACGTTTTTCCTTTATTGGAGACCATACCTTCTACTGGAAGGGGTTTCCCTTCCATTAATGTTTGCTTTTGTTCTTCGCTAAGCTTTACTCCTTTAATTTCATCAGGGATTTTAATGAAATCCGTACGAAGTGCCACAACCTCATTAGTCAGTCTGTCTATGCTAATAATGGAGGGCATGGTTTCATTGTTTTTCGGATTGGTGAGATTTACTATTCGTCCCATATTCCCTGTTTGCAGAAGATTGTCTTTATCTTCCTTGCTGAACTCGTGACCGAAAAAAGGATAATTCAAATTGGGTGATTTTCGGATGCCGTGAATGGCTAAAACAACCTGTCCTTCGTCGTTTTGTTTTAGGGATAGGCGTGCATCCATTCTGGTTATGGCAGTACCGAGGTTAAGGCTTACGGGCACAAGTTCATTTGTTTTGTATCCTTTTAGTAAAGGATCAAGCAAATTTAGTTTTTCAAGTTTCTCTTTGCTTAAACCGAGGTTGTTTAATGTTTCCCAATCAATCTGTTCCGGTTTGTATTTGTATTCGCTTGTTTCCGGGTTTGTTTGTGTTGTTTCCATATTGTTTTTATTTTCTTGTTTATATTCATTTTTTAATTCATGCTGTTTCATTAATTGTTCACCTTCAGGTGTGGGATGATCTAAGTGTTTCTGCATATCTTTTGAAGTATCAACAGCCAGCAGTGCTGGAATTTTGAAAAACGAAAAATTAGTTGGGTTCTTCAGCTGGCTGAAAAAATTGGAAAAGAAATTCGAAAACAAATCACCCTGCTTATCTACCCGCATAAACTGATTCTCATTTTTCCGGGTAGGGTCAACGGTTTCCAGATTGCCATTTTGATCAATGCCTTTTACGGCCAGGATTTTCTTTTTCTCTTTATCGAATACCAGCAATATATCCGATAATTCTTCCTGCGTGTTAAGCATCTCTTTAATTTGTTCGTTCATAATTTTAAATTTTAAATTCATTTGCGAAATTAAAGTGTGAAAAAGTGTTGACTAAAAGCTGGAATCTTTTGGCATTATTTTTCACTACCTGTCGTATGTTTTCGGCATTCGGACATTAAAACTCTCTCGGATGAACTGGTGTACATCAGATAATTTATAATAGATTTTTCCACTGATAGTATAATAGGGGAGCCTGCCCGAAGATCGATACCGCTGAAGTGACCTGGAACTTATTTTCAGCATTTGCAATATATCCTGATTGTCCAATAGCTCTTCGCCGTCAACACTTCCACGCTTTTTTTCTAGTTCAATAATATGTGCGCTCATAAGATCGAATCGTTCTATGATCCGTTCCATCCAGGAAATGAATTCCATTCTGTCTATATTCATGGCCGTGTGTTTTGCATTAGTGATGCAAAATTGCTACGGGTAAAATTTTTACAGTGCCAATGTCAGCCAATGTAAAATGTGGTTTTATGAAAATTTTAACGGTTACAATAATTATACAACTATACTGATTTGTTGGGACAGATGAACATGCAGAAGCGATTATATATTATTGGCCACTCAATGCCAATTGCATCACATTGGTGGAGAATTGCAAGTTTCAAAATCCGCTACAGCTCTTTTTCCATGTGCTGTTTAAGCGATGATTTCAGCTGATCCAGAAATATACTTTTGCTGTCAGTCCTGTCTTTCATCCTGTGGAAGGCATGATGGACATCACCAAGCTGTATCCTGAACAGCAACTGAAAGACCATACTGATTTTACGAATTCCCGCTTTTCCGTGAGAAATGCTGCCTGATGCATGAAGTGCATAGATTAATTCGATCAGTGCATTCTTTGAATCTGTCCAGAAAAAATCTCTGTTAGCTGTGTTTCCATCTGAAAAAATATTAGTTTGCTGCGTGTCAGGTTCAATTTTGGAGATCAGATAGCTGTAAAGAAGTTCGTTGGCAATTATTCGCGCTACCTTATAATCGTAATAGGTAGAAAATTGAGTGTCAATTTCAAACACAAAACTATTAACTCCTTCATGAAGGTCTATTTTTCCCAGACAAAAAAAATGGTGGTCCCATTCGGTTCTTCCTGAGCGATAGTAGCGATAGAAGTCAGTGGTATAGAAGTGGTCTTTATATTCTTGTTTTAGCAAATTAAGTTCATTGGAAAAGTATTTGTGATGCATTTTGCCGCTTACAACCGGACAGGATGCTTCAATGCGGAAAACTTTATTGTAGAATATCAGTTTTCCCAGTATTTGGGGTTTAATACTTTTAAAAAAATTAATCTCTTCACTTTCATCAGAGAATCCATTTTCTAAAACATTTTTTTTTACCGTACTAAGCAAGTTTCGAAGTACGGTAATCATATGGTAGGATTTTTCTATTATATGTTCAGGATCTAAGCTGAATTGCTGTTCTGCTTTTCGAATAACCTGAAGTGCGTTCTCACATGTAGATCTTATCATGGCAACAGAATTTAGATTTATTTGAACAAGAAAAAGCTGGGGCATTGCTGCCCGGAAATTTATGACGTCACTTTTCGTTGGAATTATAATTTAGCTGGATAAGCGCGGGATGTTGGTTTCATTCTGCAGTGTCTGCATAAGTTCCATAGCGTAGTTATCCCTGGCCTGCACGTAAGCCACTTTAGGTTTTACAGAAGCTCCAAGTTTTTTCTTCTCAAAGGTTGCCGATATGCCAAAATCGATTCGCGGAATTTGAAGCTCTCGTGCTCTTTTGATCGTTTGGTATAAAAGCTGTCTGTACAAGTTGAAGCCTTCTCCCGCAATGTAGTCCATGCCGATAAGTTCAGGCACATATACATTTTCGGAATTTTTATAGCAGAACATTATCCCAACCAAATTCTTTTCAGGGGCATCTTTGAGGGTCAGAATTATGAACTCCCAGTTTGGACAGCTGTTCATGTTTTCAAATACTTGCCTGTTATAGGTAAAGGTATTTATGGCCAGGTTGCGGTCCTTTACGTTGCAGTATAGCTCGTATGCTTTGTCTAGGTCTTCCTTATTTAGGCAATCTTTTATTTCTACATCGTAGAATTTTTCATACTTTAATATTTCCCTATTGAAATGCTGGCGGGAACGGGTTGAAAGCAGGGAACCATACTTGTCAATTGCTGGCCAGTTTTCATTTTCAATAACACATGATTCGGGCATATCAATTCTGAAGTACCCTTGGTTTCTTATCATTTCATCCCAGTGGAATCCGGGCTCAAAATCACGCAGAATGAGCATATCGGCCCCTAGCGAATTGTATGATTCTTCCAGCTTACTCAGTAGCAATCGCAGTGATTGCCCTGCCAGCGTATGACTCTCGTTAATATAGCAGTGCTGCCCCTCGGTAAATAACGACCCTATACTTAGTATTTTAGAAGTCATGTGCATAGCATCGGTTTTCCGAATTTCTTCAAGGTGTCTAGATACTGATTCAGTGGACAGCATATCATCTTTCCAGATTCCGAATGTACAGAATGTCATTAAAATCACTTGCCTGTTCTGGTCACGGATTATATAATAGAAGAAATCACATTTATTGGTCTGATCCTGGCTGTCCGAGAACGTTTGCTCGAGATACAGCATTCCCTCCCAATCAAAAATATTATGAGTACCCAAATAATTGTTCCACTCTTGTTTGTTGATGTTCTTAATTGTGGTTTGCTTTTCAATATGGAGCAGTTCTGAGTGCTGTATTTTAGATGTGAGTTTTGTACTGATATCCATTCTAAATGCTTGCCGTATTTTTTCATTACTGCTTCCTGTTTCTTCCACTGCTTTTTGGAAGTGATGATCCATCGCACGGGCAAGTTCGGTTATATCCTTAATTTGATTATGTGCAGATATCGTGATACGGATTCCGGTATTTTTTATAGGTACTGCCGGATAAATGCCTAGGTTGAGATAAAATCCTTCTGAGAAAAGGCGCTTTGTAAAATTATAAGCAGTGGCGGGTGTCCCCATACCAATAAAAAAAACAGGGGAGTCGTTTTCAGAAACAAGCGGCAAACTGCTTTTTGAAAGCAGCGTGCTGAAATGTGTTGTTTTTTTGGCAAGTTGAGCCTGATGCTCATAGATTTCTGCAGAAAGATGTATGTCACAGGATGCAATTGCAGCGGCAACTGATGCAGGTTCAAGCTGAGCTGAAAAAGTAAGGGGACCACCAAAAGTTTTAATCTTTTCCCGCAATTTACGATCACTGCAGAAAAATGTGGCTCCGCTGGCACCAAAAGTCTTGCTCAGCGTGCTGACAACGACAACGTTTTCTTCCAGTGTTCCAATAGAGTCGAAGATAAAACCAGTACCATTTTGTCCTTTCCAGCTCATTCCGTGTACATCATCAAAATAGAGGTGAAGCTGCGTATGTTTTCGAGCAAGGTTCAAAAGATCCTGTACTGGTGCATAATCTCCGTACATGGAATAAACACCGTCCGCCATGTACCAGATTTTGCCCGATTTACCGCTGAACATTCGAATTTTGTCTTCAAGCATTTCCAGATTGTTATGCCGTACCATCTCGACAGGTATTCCCCTAAGCTTTAGAACCTGACAGGCATTTTGAACACTCCAATGCGCCTGATGGTCTAAAATTACGGCATCTTCATCTCTTATAAGGGTGGGAATGATGGCCATATGTCCAAGGGTACTGTTCTTAGTGATAATTGTTGGTATATCGTACATCTGCTCAATCTTGCTTTCTAATTCAGCATATAGGGGATGCGAAAGATAAGTTTTAGAAAGAGGGAACTGCGTCCCGTAATTTCTTATAGCATTTATTGCAGCCTCTTTTAACCTTTCATCCTGTTCGAGTCCTAAATATCCCGTAGTGCCAAAATGGAGCATGTCGTTTCCGTTAATTTTTATGGTCCGGCCATTTAAATATTCACCTTCCGTGTATAGGTGTAGCATTCCTTGATCCTTTGCACTAGTAAAAACAGTGTCTACTGTATCGATAAAATTATTGTGTTTGATTTTTGCCATCTCTTATTAAATTTTTAGGTTTAGATCTGTGTTTTTGTAATTGTCTGAAAATTAGACACCTAAAATTCATTATAAAAATCGAAAGCGCTTTTACTTGCAGATATTTTATTCCCAATTTGGCAAGGGTAATTCCCGATTTGACAACAAATTACAGTGTTTTGCAAGAAATAATCCATATTTGACAATGACAATGTTTCTAAATCTTTATAATTTTGTTAAATTTCAAGTTTAAAAACAAACAGGTCATGATTGCCTCACATGAATCTTTTGAGAATCAAAATGCAAGGTTTTGGATTGAAAAGGGAATCCTCTTTTTCGAGTATAAACCTAATACTGCAATAGATTTGCAAGTCGCTATGCGCGTGGTTGCAGACAGGATTGCATTTCAAAATGAAAGGCATCTTCCTGTATTTTGCGATACCAGGGGAATTGCCTCAATTGACAAAGCAGCCCGAGACTATCTCGCAAAATCTGGATCACTGCTTGCAAAAGCAGTGGCTCTAATTGGGAGTGAAAATGTTTCCATGACTATGAGTACTTTTTATCTGGAAATCAGCAAGCCGTCCGTGCCTACGCGAATTTTTACCGTCGAGCAGGAGGCGTTGGACTATCTAACGGACTTCGTTTAGAGCTGTAAACAGGTAGATAGAAATATATAAAATTCAGCACAAATGAAAAGCCCTCACAACCGCCATCGGATGGTATCGATGCACAAGATGTTATTTGAAATGGCAAGGGGCAATTTCAATAACCAAATCCCTTTGAGCAGTTATGACGACGAAATTGAAACCCTGGTCGTCCTTGTCAACATGGTAGCGGAAGAACTTAAGGAGTCAGCTTTTCATTCAGGTTTTGTCAATCCATATATTACTCACAGGATGGTGACACCTGCAACTTTTATCTTAGATGAAAATCATTCTATAAAGGATGTGAATCAAGGGGCTTTGAAAATTTTGGGCTATGATTCGATAGAGATGCTCAGCAGGCCAATACAGGAATTTTTGCTAGACGACTTCACAGAAATGTCTGATTTAGAGAAAAAAGCGCTAGAGGATCTTCTTCTATCAGGTGAAATCATTACGCTAAATTTCATAACATATAAAAAGCTGATCGTAAGTGCCGAATGCTCGGTGTCAAGATTGTCTGAAGGTAAGTTTACAGTACTTAGCTTCATAGCTCCCTTTCTCCAGCTTGATGACGCTGTTCCGGAATCATACGAAACAAAAGAGCAAAAGCAGCATAATTTTAGAAAAGCCGATGCGCGCCTGATGCAGCGAGTTTACGATTATGTACTAGCGAATTTGGCGGAGCCTTTGCCTTCAATAAAAGAAATTGCCAGGCTTTTTGGGACAAATGATTTTAAACTCAAAGACGGATTCCGGTATTTTTTCCATACAAGCGTCTACAAGTTTTATACCGAACAGCGGCTTAAACGGGCTTACCTAATGATTGAGCAAACTGATATTCCTTTGAAAAACATTTCGTTTATGAGCGGTTTTAATAGTTATCCTAACTTTTCCAAATCATTTAAAAAACAATTTGGGCTCTCCCCAAAAGAAATAGGCCGAAACAAAACAGGTGATCTTTTTTTAAGCGAAAAAGATTAATCCTTTCTGAGTAATACTCGCTCCCGATAATATAAGTGTTATTGATATGTAATTCAGAATTTTACATTGTTGAATTCAAATCGACTTGTTATGAGACTGAATATGAAACCGGGATTTAAAAAATATGCAGTAGAAGTTATCTGTATCCTTTATATACTTCTTTTTGTATATGCGGCTGTCAGCAAGCTGTTGGATTTTGAAAACTTTCAAGTTCAATTAGGGCAATCTCCTTTAATTAGTTCATTTGCAGTTTATCTGGCATTTCTTGTACCTACGGCAGAAACACTTATAGCTGTTCTTTTAGCAGTGCCTAAATTCAGAAAAGCAGGTTTATATGCGGGGTTTGGACTAATGTTTATGTTCTCAATTTATATTTATTTAATCTTAAATTACAGTTCCTATATCCCTTGTTCCTGTGGAGGAATTTTGGAAAAAATGAACTGGGACCAGCATTTTTATTTCAATATTTTTTTCTCCGTTCTTGCCTTCATCGCATTACATTGCTTGGAAACAGACGCATTAGGTTTCTATAAAAGAATTACAGTCTCTATTGTTTCTTGTATTATTCTAATGGTTGGACTTTATATACGATCAGATGAGTTAGCACATAAACAGAATAATTTTACCCGAATATTTCCTCCATTTCCTGCTACTCGTGAAGCGGCTCATAATCTAAAAGCCAAGAATTATTATTTTGCAGGCCAGAACGGAGATCAAGTATATCTGGGAAACTCTACGGCGCCAGCAATAATAACCGAAGTTCGTACAGATTTTGGTAAAATACGGACTTATCATTTTCAAATTTCAGATACTCTTTTTAGATTTCTGAATATAAAGCTAAAAGTGATGCCGCCTTACTTTTTTGTATATGATGGTAAAGTTCCGTGCATTTTTAGAGGAAGACTTGATAAGTTAAAAGCTGAATTGCAGACAGCAAAGATACCCGGATTTACAAAAGCTTCCATTATAGATTCTTCCACATTTATAATTCGGAATCTGAACAATAAAAGGGAAAATTTACTTTCGCTATTGGATATATCGAGTTCTAAGTTACAGCCTTCATATGAGTTGCTCCAAAAGCAGTCTGATGGTCTCTTTGATACAGATGGTATTTTGCAGTACAGTAAGGAGACAGGGAAATTTGTATATCTATATTATTATAGAAATGAATATATAGTGACTGATGACAAACTTAAACTATTGCACAGAGGTAACACAATTGACACCACTAGTAAAGCTTCACTGAAAATTGAATATATAAAATCTAAAAACCAACGTACATTTTCAAACCCTCCATTATTGGTCAACCGCCTTAGCACGCTTCATCGTAATTTACTATTTGTTAATTCTATGCTACCAGGGCGATTTGAGGGAAAAAAAATGTGGCAAAATGCCAATGTAATTGATGTTTATGATATACTCAATAAATCTTATGTAATGAGTTTTTATATCTACAAGGTGGATGGAGAAAAAATAGATGATATGATAGCCACAGATTCACATATCTATATTATTACAGGAAGTAAAATGGTTTCATACAAGTTCAGTGACCTGCTTAAAAATAAAATCAAATTTTAAAATGTTATATGTCGGGCCGGCAACAGGGGTGAGATCGAAAACCTGTAGAATAGAGTAGATCAATTTTATTTCATATTAAATTTTAGAAATCATGAAAGTTTTATCAATTAAATTACTTCTGCCAGTGGCTGCTTTTGTACTGGCTTCTGCAGGAGCAGTGAGCACCAGCAACTCAGTGAGTGCTATCAAGACTACAGATGTTCAGGGGTGGAAAAGAATCGCACCTTCTAACTGTGAGCCTGTACGTGAGTGTAATAATATAAGCGAAGCTTTTTGTGTTGATGCATCCAATAATCAAATGTATGGAAAACCAACACCTGCTTCCGATTGTACTGAATTGCTTACGCATCAGCCTTAATATCATTGATTAAGGCTGAGAATCAAGCAGACAATAATTAGTTATTGTCTGCTTTTTTTATTGTAATCCTTTTTTAATCCAATCTGGTGGAGGCTCGTTTTTTAAATAAAAAGCCAGCCAATCATTAAGACGATTATATAAATCAATCTGGCTTTTTTTTAGCATTAAAGAGTGTGATTCTGTTGGATACATAAGTAAAATGCCTTTTTTCTCCAATCTTCTTAACGCAAGATATAATGCAACACTTTGATCAGGATTAACCTGCCTGTCTTCAGCTCCAGACCAAATTAACATTGGAGTATTTATACTTTCCACATAAGTTGACGGAGAATTTCGTTCATAATTTTCTCTTCCTTCAAATAAGGAAGTACCCATTCTCCACTGCTGTGATTCAAATCTCCATAATTCAGGTTTTCCTGCACTTTCACTTATTGATAAATACATCCTTTCCAAATCAAAAATTGACACTCCTGAAATAGCTGTCTTAAAGAGATTAGTTTGAGTAACGATAAAATTAGTCTCATAACCACCGAAGGATTGTCCCATCAATGCTATCCTTTCTTTGTCTATTATTCCTGATTCTATTACTTTTTTAGTCGCAGCCAGTACACAATCGACAGCGGAGAAACCAGTGTCACCGATTTTATATTTAATGTCAGGCATTAAAACAAAATAGCCTGCTGCTGTGAGGGACGAGAGATTAAATCCTGTCAAATTATATCGAGAAGGATTGGTATAATATAGATTCCTATAGCTGAGTTCTTCATATACGAATACAAGCATTGGATATTTACTTGTAGCGTCATAATTAAAAGGATAATACAAAGTTCCATTCAACTCCTCATTTGCTGAATTTGTGTACTTTATGAATTCCTGTCTGCCCCAATTATAATTAAAATGATGCATATTACTTTGGAAGACCAGTTTTTTTTCCTGTGTGTTAGAGTTTAGATAAACGAGACTAGGAGGAGAGTCATAGGACTGAGTTATGTATATAAATTTATCAGCATTAATGGATTTTGATATTTTGGAATGTAAAGATTTACCATAGCTAATTTCTTTGAGCTCTCCTCTGGGAGAAAGTAGAAAAAAACCAGTTTGATTTTCACCTGTAGCGGATAGTGTAATTGGTTTGTCTAAGTCTACTTCCTGGGCAATATTCCCTGAATTAGGAAAAAAAACTTTCTTGTCATCAGGTACTGTTCTGAATTTTATTTTTTTTTCGCTACCTCTGGTTATTTTTGAAGTTTTTTTTCCGTCTATAGATGCTTTCCAAATATCAAAACGGTCATACAGCAGTATATATTTCTCATCGGAGCTCCAGCCACCTATGCCATATGATTTTTTTTCCTGAGCATATTCTATGTTTTCAAAATTTCGGTTGTCTGTATTGGCAAGTTTTATTTTAACTTTTGTCTTAAAATCATAGACCCACCATTCATTATTCATTAAGTAAGCAATGTATGTGCCTTTGGGCGACATACTGGTGTTGTGCAGGCCCATTAGATGATCTTCGAGAAGCAGATGCTGACTACCTTTTCGAAGATCTGCAACATAGTAGTCTACTTTTCGATTTTCACCATATTGTGGTTTGCCCTTGTTAAAGCCAAAGACCAAGGCAAAATCTTTTGAACTGTTCAGAGTACAGTAAGGTCTGTCCTTGTCTGTTATTTTTAGAAATCTTGCGTTTTGAGGCTGCCATGAAACTGTAATAAGCGTATTGTCTAATTCTCCTGAATGCATTTTCTCTGAGTAGACAACTGCATCATTCGTGTTCCAAATTTGGACCGGATCGAGAATTTCAGATTTGAGCGTTTTATAAATATTGAATATCAAACGGCTGTTGTCTGGGGAGATGGTTAAAGTATTAGGTATTGCGCTTACTTGAAATCCCTCAGGGAAGTCCTCTGTACTCTGAGGAATAAATTCTGAAAGTTTATTTTGCTTAACCAAATAATGAAATAACTTGTTTTGGTTTTGTTTACTGTTTTGAGCCAAAAATGCAAAAGAGCCGCTGCTTTCGCTCCAAGTCAAATTGGAATAAATTTCCTGGCTTCCTTCCAAAATTTTAAATTTTGAAATCACTGCGCCAAGTTTAATTAACAAAACACTTTTAATCTCTTGGTTATCAATAAAGCCAACCAAAGCATTACCAAAATTATTCATTTTGTATTCCTTAACCCCTACAATCATCTCTAGAATTTTGCCTTCAAAATTTCTTACCGACAACAAGTCTTCCTTTTTGTTTTGTTCTAATGTTATTAGATATCGATTATCTGCTGAGATAGAATATTTCTGGATACTATCTAGTTGTATAAGTGTTCCTTTTTCTAAATCAAGTAAATGCAGTGATCTTGCTTTGTCTAAAAAAATGAAAAGCTTTTCATTAATAAACATACCTTCATTTGCATTAGGGAATTGAAAGCTGATTTTATTTTCGACGCTTTTCACGAAAAGTGTGTCTGGGACGTCGTCATACTTCATGCAGTAAGAAGCCCAATCTCCTTTTTTTGAAAGTGATTGATTCATCAAAGTGCCCCACTTACTGTAATCAGAAACTGTTATATTCTTTTTTAATTTTACCTGACCGCTTAAGGTATAAGCGAATAGTAATAAAATAAGATTTAAAACTCTAAAATTGTAAATGCAGCAGAAAATCTTTTTTGTATTGAAAAATAGACTCATATTAATATCCAGGATTTTGAGGAGTTAAAAATGGATTTGAGTTCATTTCGGACAAGGGAAGTGGCCAAAGTGAATCTGTTGTGTTCCATCCGGTTTTTGTACCTAAAACATTCTCTAACTTATTCCATCTTTTTAGGTCAAAAAAACGATGCCCGAATTCGCTGAATAGTTCAACTCTTCTTTCATGTTCTATAGCTTTCATTATATCATTATGAGAAACTGCGGTAGTTCCTGATAATCCGGCACGATTGCGGATTACATTTAAATCTTCAACTGCGCCGTTCAGTTCTCCTTGCATGGCTCTGGCTTCAGCCCGAATTAAGTATTGTTCTTCAAGTCTCAGTACTACAGAATTTTCCAGAGTGACAGATGTATTGTTGTTTTGTTTGTATTTAAAAGGATGGTACCATTTGTTGTTTCCATTTGTAACGGTTTTTATCCATGAAGTTTTTCTTAAATCATTTGTTTCAAACTGAGTAATTAAACTTTCAGTAAGTGAAACCCTGGAAGGCGGACCCGCCTGAAAAATAAAGGTAGCACCCTGATAGGTATTGGCACCATTTGGGCCGGCTGATAACTGCCATATTGTGGCCGGGCTGTCTTTTAAAAATACAGTATTGAGATTAGTTCCAATACTATACAACGATTTTTCATTTAAAACAGCCGACGCCATTGTTTGAGCGTCTTCGTAATTATTGTTATACAAATATACTCTTGCCAGCACTGACTGAACTGCTGAACGATTTGGACGGATTCTGTCCGATTGGCTGTATGTTTTTCCAAGCAAACTCGCTGCATCTTTCAAGTCGTTAATTACTTTTTGATTTACTTCGGTGCTGTTTATTCTCACTGCATTTTTATTTTTATTATAGTCTGTTGTAGTAATGTAAGGCACATCACCATATAGATTAACAAGATGGAAGTGTAGAAAGCCGCGGAGAAATAAAGCTTCTCCCTTTAATTGTTTTTTTACATCTTGTGATAGTGCAGTTGAATTTTCAACTCCTTCTAATACTGCATTTACTGCATATATCTGGCTGTATGTCCTGTTCCATATATTTGAAATGTATGTCATTGATGAGGATAATGTATTGGAATAAAAAGGTGCTGTTGTATAAATTCCATCTTCAAATGAAATGAGCTCGTCTGCATAAGTTCCCAAAAGACAGGAAATGCCATTAATTTTTCCAGTAATTAAACCCTGTTCTCGCATCTGCGCATAAATATCAGTCATAGCAGCATTTGCCGTGGCAACATCCCTATAGACGGACTCAGTGATCAATTGTGAATTAGGCTGTTCTATTTCGACAAAATTGTCACAACTATAACTAATGATTAATAATCCACAAATTATTAGCTTTATATAGTAAACTTTCTTAAAAAAATATTTTTTCATAAGTAACTGCTTTTGATATTAAAATGTAAACTGCACTCCAAGAGAATAAATCCGCAGAGGCGGTAAAGTACCCCCTAGTGTAAATTCAGGATCTGCTCCCTTATAAGAAGTTATTGTAAAAAGATTTTGTGCCTGAAATGATAGACGGCAGCCCATATTAGGTGTTAACTCTTTAGGGAAATTGTAGGATAGCGAGACGTTTTTAAGCCTTATAAATGATGCATCACTTACAGCCCCCGTACTTAAACTGAAGAATTCACTACGCTGTGAGGCTGATTGATTTGTGTTTGTTGCATATCTCTGATAGGGCGCTAGATCCCCGGGCTGGCTCCAGCTGTCAACGTATTCAGTTGGTTTATTGGCGAAATGTCCTGCCGAGCGCTGGGTATTAGCAAAATTAAAGTTCTCTTGTTTCACAAATTGAAAAAGAAAGTCCAGCTGCAGTCCTTTAAAAGTAAGTTGATTGTTCAATCCTCCGTAAAATTCAGGATTGAAATCTCTAACTGTTTCGCGATCATATTCATAGGAAATGATTCCATCACCGTTTACATCTTCAAATTGATAAAGACCTGTTTGGGGATCAACGGATTTGAAGTTAAATAATTTTCGAATTGTAGTTGGCTGGCCCACGACAAATTGACTTCTATAATTTGAGTTTTCTAAACCGGGAAATGAGAGAAGTTTATTACCTGCTTTAGTTATATTGAAGTCAGTCGTCCATGTGAAATTTTTGGTCTTAAAGGGATTTATACGTAAGGTTACTTCGAGTCCGTAATTTTCCACTTCTGCATTAAGGTTCTGCTGAATTGATGCAAATCCGGTAGTTCCTGGAAGAGGTAAGCCAACCAGTTGGTTAGAAGACCGGTTTTTATAGTAGGAGGTTGTTAGAAAAATTCTGTCGCGTAGAAAACCCAGTTCCAAGGAACCTTCCCACTTCTTATTTGTTTCCCAGCTAAAATCAGGGTTGTATAAACGGGCAGGAAGCAGGCCAATGACGCCTCCGTAATTTAAGTTGGAACTTGCGTAGGTGTCTAGAAATTGATAGTCTCCAATCTGGTCACTTCCAGTTGTTCCATAGCTTGTGCGCAATTTTCCAAAACTTAAAAAATTAAGTTTATTTTTTGCAAATTCTTCATTTGTAAATATCCAGGCAAGCCCTGCTGCTCCAAAAGTTGAAAACTGTTTACCAGGACCAAATCGGCTTGAACCGTCCCTTCTGGCAGTCAGATTAATTATATATTTGCTGTCATAGGTGTAGTTTAAACGCCCAAAAAAGGCTTGATATTTATAGATGATTTCATCGTTATTCAGAATAACGGTCTGAGATGCTGATGAACTGTTATAAAGCAGACTGTTACTTGAAAATCCGCTGGAGAGAAATGCTAATTTCTCGCTTTTTTGATTTTGATATGTTGCACCTGCAAGAATGTCTAATGAAGAGCGTCCAAAAGTTTTATTCCAGTTTAGCTGCGGTTCAACAATCCAGGAGTTTCTATTAAACTGATTTTGATAAATTGATGATTGCTGACTGGTAAGATTAAATGATGGATTATACATTGTGGAAGGAAGTGAGCGACTGTCAATATTTTTTAAGTCTGTAAATCCAAAATTGGACTTAATTAAAAGGTTGTCAATTATTCTGTAAGAAATGACAGAATTCGCGATCAAATCCGTTGTGTTTGCTAAACTTTTGCTTTCTAGATTTGCTAGGGGATTCTCCCAAGTATTGTTTTCCCAGTTCAAGTTTCCATATTGGTCGTATAAATTTGGAGCGTTCGGTGCAAGCTGACGTGATAAGGTTACAAAATCTATCCACGGAAGATCATTGTCTTGTATCATATAACTTGCTGAAAAATTAAAAATGAAGCGATTGTCTACTGACTTATGATTAAAACTAAATCGGCCGCCGCCTTTTTTATATAAAAAATCGCTGGGATAAACACTGCTTTCGGTTCTGTAATTCCCGCTAAAGAGGTATCGTGATTGTTCAGTGCCACCGCTTGCGGTAGCTTGGATGAAAAATGTTTCAGCCGTCCGGCCAATAAGCTCTTTTTGCCAATCGGTGTAGCGGTTCTGATCCCATGTTCCGTTCACATCATAGGCATTAGCAGGGTATGTTGTAATTCCGTCATTAGCAAATGCTTCCCTGCGCATATTAAGATATTGGTCAGTGTTCATCATTTTCATCATTTTTGTTACTTTACCAAATGAATGGTTAGTGTCAATGTTGAAAGTGGTTTTTCCTGTTTTTCCTTTTTTTGTGGTTATCAAAACTACTCCGTTCGCACCTCTTGAACCGTAGATTGCAGTTGCATCAGCATCTTTAAGCACTTCAATGCTCTCAATATCATTCGGGTTAATGCTGGCCAAAGGATTGCCGTCACCGGGAATTGAAGTGGAAGTCTGTCGGTCGCTGATAGGATCACTGGAGTATGGAACGCCATCGATGAGGTAAAATGGTGAATTTGCACTGGTCCTAAGACTATTAAGTCCCCGGATATTAATTTGAAAACCGCCGCCTGCAATACCGCTTTCCTGAACTACATTTACACCGGCCATCCGACCCTGCATGGTTCCCACAATATTTGTAATAGGCTGTGTTCCTATTTCCTTGGATGTAATTCTGGCAATGCTTCCGGTTCGTTCCTTGTCTTTTACAGAGTAATAACCCGCATTCACAATTACTTCCTGCAATGTTTTTGTATCAGTTAAAAGTATGATGTTTACAACTGAACGTCCCTGAATGGGAATTAGAGAAGTTTTAAAACCTATATATGATACTACCAGAGTGTCAAATGGAGAGGAAGAGAGTGTAAATTGACCGCTGTAATCTGAAATTACGGCATTGTTTTTTTTATTTTTAACGGCAATTGTTACGCCAGGCAGAGGATTGGTACCGTCTGTTATAGTCCCCTGAACCTTATGCTGTTGAGGAAAAGAAATGTTATGCCGATCCGAAGATTTGGCGAAAAGAGATGAGAAAGACAGACATAGCCAGATAAAAAAAAGGCAATAAATAGCTTTCCCATCCTTATAAAATGAAAAATTATTCATAATATTGGATTGGTTAGTTAAACGATGATTTGATTAGCTATGGTCCTCTATACTAGTTTAGTCGCTTTGGTAGAGGGCCATTTTTTTATTATTGAAGTTGATTTTAAGTTTCAATAAAATTTAAAGTGCGGTTATTTCATTGGCATTTAAGTTTAAAGGTTACTGATTGAGAAGCCACACCGCTTTTCCTTATTGCAGCTAGGTTTGGGCAGTGTGTTTCTCAACTAACTAATTCCATATTTGTTGCTGATTTACGAAACTTAAAAATATTAGCATTGCTGAGAATGGGAGCCGAGTAGTGCCTGAAGTAAATAAAAAAAGGCATGGAACTCAGCTTATCGTTTTCAAGGCACTGGCGGCACCCTACCACAAATAAGTGAGCCCACGCCATAAGACGTGAGCATCATACTTATCCTCTCGTGGTTATTAAAACGCCAGTTTTTGAAAACGAGATTCAAAGCGAATGCTTCAAATATTTTTTACATGAAGAATCGCAAAATTATTTAATTATATGCTTAAAGCAAATAATAATGAATGTTAATTCAATTAATAAACAAATATAACAAAAAACTTTCATTTGTTATAAGTTCTTATAACAATTTTTTAGTGAATTATCACGCCTTTTGTCTAAAGCAACATAATATGGAAAAGCAAAGGGAAGAAAAACTTAAAAAATTTGGTGACAATTTTAAGAAGTTACGGACAGATTTACACCTCAGTCAAGATGATGTAGTATTAAACAGTGATAAACTTGTGAAAGCGACTGTAAGCGATATTGAAAACGGAAAACGAAATTTTGCGTATAGTACACTACTTGATTTAGCTAAAGGATTAGGGAAGGAACCAAAAGACCTGCTAGATTTTGAATAAAAATTAACCAACTTTTTAAACGGAACTGATAAGAGAGTTATTTAAAAAAATGTTATTCTTTATGTGTAAGAATTTTTCATCGATGAATTAACATTAGGTTATATTGCTATATATTTGCCGAATAACGTTACATTATGGAAGAAGCATATAGGACTACTAAGGGAATATTTTACAAAGCAAATGTTGAAGATGCTCTGCAGTCTAAAGATTTTGAATCATATAAAGGTAAATTTAATCTCATTTTTTTTTCTCCTCCTTTCCCACTAAATAGAAAAAAAAAATATGGAAATTTACAAGGTGAAGAATACATAGAGTGGATATCGAAAATAAGTTCATTACTAAGCGAGTATTTAACGGATGATGGTTCTATAGTACTTGAAATTGGAAATTCATGGGAAGAAGGAAGGCCAATAATGTCAACATTACCCTTAAGATCTCTCTTAGCATTTTTAGATAAAGGAAATTACAAGCTGTGCCAACAATTTATTTGGTATAACAAAGCTAAGCTACCTAGTCCAATACAATGGGTAAATAAAAAGAGGATACGTGTTAAGGATTCATTTACAACAATTTGGTGGTTAAGTAAAGGTGATTATCCAAAGGCTAACAATAAAAATGTTCTTGTAGAATATAGCAACCGAATGAAAAAGTTACTAAATGAACAGAAATATAATTCTGGCAGGAGACCTTCAGAACATGTTATTAATGAGAAATCATTTTTGACGAATAATGGCGGAGCAATACCTTCAAATGTGCTAATTTCATCAAATACAGATTCAAATTCCAAATATTTAAGGTATTGTAAAGATAAAGGAATTGGACCTCATCCTGCGAGAATGCCATTAGACTTACCTGAATTTTTTATACGTTTTTTAACAGATGAAAATGACTTAGTTTTTGATCCTTTTGGAGGTAGTAATACAACGGGAGAATGTGCTGAAAGTTTAAATCGAGAGTGGATTTCAGTTGAAATTAATGATGAATATATTGAAGGCTCTAAAGGTCGTTTTGATACAATTATAACTTCAAAATCTACTAGTAGTGTCAAATAATACAAGAAGTCCAAAGTTACCCCTGCCCTCAGAAGCAGATTTAATTAATCAGATACGTTTAACAAGTGAAATCGTTTGGGAAAAAAAACTGGACAAATCACATATAACTGAGTGGTTAACAAATTTTAAGGGAGAGGTATTTAAAAAAAGTTATGAAGATCAGCTTGCATTGTGGCTATTAGCGAATTTTGTTTTCTATAATGAGAATGAAGTAAAGCATTTGTGTAAAATGTTATATAGCGATTTTATACATAAATTGATTGTTGAACAAGATGTTGCAAATAGTATAGATCTAAATTACAAAAAAATTCTGGGCAGAAGTAGATTTTATAGTCTTGGACAACCAGGAGAAAGTAGTAGCTATATATTATATTTATTTCGCCAACAGAACGAAATACCTTTAAAAAAATTTATTTCCAGGTTAGACAACTTAGATCAAACAGTTGATACAATCATATTTGTAGATGACGTGACATTGTCTACTGGTGAAAAAAGTCAAGCGGCAAAATATATCAGACAGCTAAAACAAAATAATCCAAGCTTAAAAAATAAGCGAATACTTTTATTAACTTTTATTGCAACAGACGATGCAATTGATTATCTTCAAAGTGAAAATATTGAGGTTGTAACATGTATAATTCTTGATAAAAGACACAAGTGTTTTGAAGAAGATTCTATGGTTTTTTCATACTTTAACGAACACTTAGAAAATGCAAAAAAATTTGCTACTCATTATGGTAATATAGTTAAACCTGCTAATCCTCTTGGGCATAATGATGGTCAGTTTTTATTTGGTTTTTATTATAATACGCCAGATAATACTTTACCTATTTTTTGGGCAGAGGAGAACAATTGGATTCCTATTAGAAAAAGATATCACAAAAATTATCAAAATAAATTGCTAAATATTGGAAAATACATATAAAAATCCCTTTTCTGAATATAATGCTAATGTCATGGATAATAATATGATATTAGAATATTGGAGTAATCCATTTAGTTTTGTTGAATTTGGTTTAACTGAAAAAGAAGTATTTTCAGATCCAAATCCAATCGTCTTTATGGGTGGACGCGGTACTGGAAAAACTATGTTTTTAAGATATTGTTCCTACGATGTGCAAAAAAAACTATTAAGCAGAGATCACACTGACCCAACTAACAAATTATTAAATGGAGCAGGTTTCTATATTAGAATTGACGGACCCATCTTAAGATCATTTGAAGGTTTCGGTGTTAGTGATGAAAAATGGTTAGTAATTTTTACTCATTATTTTGAACTGTACATTGCCAAAGTGTATCTCGCTTATTTTCATTCACTCGAAATGGATAAAAAGATTGATATTAAATTTACCAAAAAGTTTTTTGAAGATTGCTCTGCGCTTTTAACAGGAAGTAATACTAGTTTTGTGGATTTGTCTGCAATGATTTCATTTGTAGACTCTAAAATTACTGAAATTAATTTGTTTAGGTCGCAAATTCCATTAAAAAATGTAGAGTTTGAATCAGAATTTATATATAATTCTCAATATCTTATTTTTGGTATAGCAGATGCTTTCAAAAAAAATATTCTCGAAGTACCGGAAGATTTTAAATTTGTACTAATGATTGATGAATACGAAAATTTTCTGGAATTGCAACAAAGATTGATAAATACACTCTTAAAATTTGTAAAGCCAGGTATTACATTTCGATTAGGGATGAGACTTGAAGGTTTTAGAACCTATGATACAATCAGTACTGATGATTTTATAAAAGAAGGTAGAGATTACAGGAATATAATATTTGAAGAATATTTGATTAAATCGTCAGGTTACTCAAAATATCTTAGGGATATTGCTAACAAAAGATTATCAAAAATTGAATGTTTTGTACAAAACAATCTTATTGATATTGCAGATTTTTTAGGTGAAAAAGAGGATTTAGTTTTGGAGGCAATTGAAATTGTTGGAATTAAACATGAGAAAATATTTTCGCACTATTCAATCGATAATAAAGATGATAAAAGACTGCTAACATGTATTGAGAATCCATTACTACAGGTACTAAATTGCTTATGGTTTAAGCGAGGTAAAACAAGTAAGGAAATTAATAGCGCAATGAAAGCATATTTGATTGGTGCTGCTGACCCAAATCTTTCAAAATATAAAATGGACTATGTCGATAAATATAAACTTTCACTAATGTTTATTATTGCAACAATTTATAAAAAAGATAAAAGTTATTATTCTTTTAATACTTTTAGTTATTTATCATCTGGCATAGTTGGTCATTTTATTGAACTTTGTCGTCGTTGTTTTCAGTATGCTGAATTTGAAAATAAGAAAACTTTAATTGAAAGTGGAAATATTCCGAAGCATTTACAAAGTAATGCCTCTCGAGATTTAGCTGAAACTGAATTACAACAAATACGCAGAATTGAAAAGTTTGGTAATAAATTATACTTTTTTGCATTGAATCTCGGTGATACTTTTAAAAGATACCATAGAGACATTCTTATTCGTTATCCTGAAACAAATCAGTTTTCAGTAGATAAAACATTACTTACTACATCAACAAAAGATGCCTTCGAAGCTGCTCAAAGATGGTCAATAATTCAAAGAAAGCAAAAAACTCAACAACAATCCATAGGAAAAAAGAAAAATGATATATTTATTTTGAATAGAGTATTTGCGCCAATTTTTCAGTTTTCATACAGGACTAGAGGAGGTTTTTCAGAGGAATACAATTCTTCAGAAATAACTGCATTAATGGAGAAGGAAGGAATCGAATTTAGGCTTGAAAAAACTAGAGTTAAACCAATTACAAAAAATAATTCTCAAACAGAACTTGGATTTTAATATGGAAATAATTTATAAATCGAATGTTTTAAATGAAAACTGGAACAATGATATTGAGAAATTTGATTTTTTTTTGTTAGCTGTTGGAACAGATTTGAGAGCATATAAATCCATATTTGTTGCAGAACAAAATAAAATTGAAGTCGACAACGTAGTTCTGTTTAATTTTAACGAAAGGGAAGATTCAATAAAAAAGCGTAAAAGTATTGGTTCTGAGAATTATAAAAATTTATCATATAAAACAAAAATTTATAATTGTTCTTTAAAAAATCCTTCCGCTGCCTTAAAGCTATTAGATATCGATATTCCAAAAGATTCTCAAATAGCTGTAGACATTTCTTTCTTCACTAAACCATTTTTTTTTACACTTTTAAATTGGTTGAAGACTGTTTGTGAAATTGAAAATGTTACGATTTTCTACACTGAGCCGAAAAACTACGTATTTAATAAAGGTCTATATAGTGAATATCATTCAAGTGTAGGTCCAGTAAGTATCGAGGAAATAGCAAGTTTTAGTGGAAATGATGCCAATAAAAATGATAGTTTACTTATTATCATGCTCGGTTTTGATGGAGATTTATCGGCCGAACTAGATGAAAGTGTTGCGCCAAAAAAAACAATTTTGGTAAATGGTTTTCCTAGCTACTCTCCAAATTTTAAAGATATTAGCTTAATTTCTAATGAAAAAGTTGTAAATAAAGGTGGTAATAAACTTGTATTTAGCAGATCAACAAATCCTTTTGATACCTACAACTTACTGACCAGTATTAAGGACAAGACTGAATATCAAGATCTTTTTATAAATATTGCTCCAATTGGTACAAAACCTATGGCGCTAGGAGTATGTTTATTTGCACTACATAATCCGGAAATCAGAATAATTTATCCTGTACCTGAAAAATTTGAAGATGTAACTAGTCATGATTCATGGTGTACTTGGTATTATGACATATCCTTAAATTTAAATTCTTAATATGATAAGCCTTTTTTTGGAAGTCTATTATGAATTTATAGATTCGTCAAAAGAAGCTTTTTTTAAACTCTTTTAAAAGTTTTCAATTTGAAGTGAAAATCTGCAAGCTCTATCGCCTGATATTTTTACAAGTTAAGACTAACCAAATCGAAAAATTAACGAAAAATTTATGACAACAGCATCATTTCAAGATATTAAGAAAAAAATTGAATCAAATATTTATTCAGCAAGAGAATCAATTATTGTGTCAGTTGCTTGGTTTACTAGTAAAGACCTGCTTGGCCAGTTAAGTGACAAATTAGATACTGGCTGTTCTGTAGAAATTATAATAAGTGACCACTATGAAAATACGAGATTATCTTTCGAAAACTTTATAAATAAAGGTGGAAAAGTTTATGTTTTATCAGCTAGAAGTGGAAAATTTTTGCATGACAAATATGCAATATTTGACAATGTTAAATTAATAGCTGGTTCCTATAACTGGACCAATTCTGCTGAATATTATAACCATGAATTTATTGTACAAAGTGAAGAAACGCAACTAATAAAACAGTTTTTCATCCGTTTCAATAAATTAAAAGAAATTGTTATCCAATACGACAAAAGAGCTTTGTTAGCAAATGATGTTCTTTGTGCTGATACAAAAGAAAATGAATTCATAATTTTAGAAAACCAGTTGCATGACGAATTAATTTCATCAATTGATCTGTCATTAAAAGCAGGTGCAAAAATTAACAAATCAATTATCCTGAACCAGATTTACGATTACGGAGCTATTGGTGCCGCAAATCGTCTAATAAAAGAGGGTACTGAGAAGTTACATTCTGGACTACTTAAAATGTTTGAAATAAATAGGCTGGATCTTACAATTGAAAGTATAATTCAGAAAGATAAATATAAAGTTTTATTCAGTGAAGAAATTTTAACAAAAGCCCAGCAACGTCTTGAAAAATTGAAATAAATTCAAAAACTATTTTATAGCTATTATACGTAGGAAAAGATTTCCCATCAGTTTTATTTACGCTTCAATTACAATTTCCGAAGTATTCATTTCAATAATATTTTTAAATCTAAATCTAAATGGTTTTATGAGCTTACCATATTCCCAATATTTGCCAATAAATAAATTATCTTCTGTATTTGCAAATACTTCTGCTAGTTATAAGTTCTACTGGTTTTTGGCTATTCTTGAATTAATAGAAGAGGGGAGCATTCATATTGATAAGCAAAGGATATTCGCAAGAATGATAAGTAATTCTTGGTACACAGTTAATTATTTCCATATTTCTTTTGGTAAACAAGATCTTATTCAGGAAGCGGTTAAAGCTATTCTGAAAATTGAAAATCTTAAAATAAATGAAAATAGAAGCATAATAAATTCTGTCTTGGAAAACACTCAGAAGATTGAAACTCTTAAAATATTAAATCACTTCGATAAAAATGTACCTCACTGGTTTATTTCTTCTTGGTTTTCCGGAAATCGTAACGAAGTTTATTCCCTTTCTCAGAATTTCGATCACGGATGTATTTACCGGTTAGGAAAAGATCATATTGAGATAAATCCAATTTGGATTAGCTATTTAAAAATGAATTCAAAAATACTTAAGGATTTTTGTTTTTGGAATTTGTCACTCTTTCTACAAAAAAGAAATCCAAATGTTCCGGATATTCCAAATAAAATAAGCAAATCTTTAGCACGGAATTCTTTGATAAAACAGACAAATGAATATTGGAAATTGGTATTTAATGAATTGGGGACAATAGATTGTTTGTTTACCAATAACAGATTATTGTTTGATGAAAAAAAATATGCTTTGGACCATTTTGTACCTCATGCGTTTGTTTCTCATGATTTAATTTGGAATCTTATTCCAATTGATAAAAACTTTAATTCCTTCAAAAGCGATAAACTTCCGTCTTTAGATAGGTATTTTGATAAGTTTTATACTCTGCAAAAGACTGCTTATGAAATAGTAAAAAGTTATAATTGTAAGAATAAATATTTGGAGGAATATCTTAGCATCTTTCCTAATTTAGATGGAGATAGTGGATTTGATTATTTGCGATATAAAGAAACTATTCAGCCTTTAATCACGATTGCAAGCAATAACGGTTTCTCATATATGAAAGATTAATGAAAAAGTATTATAGATTTACAGTCAAATTTTTTAATTAGAAATTAAAAAAGCCCTTCAGAAATCTGAAAGGCCAGTTAAGTAAAAATAAGAATGAGTTTATTTTTTAGATTCCTCAATAGAAACTTTTCTAAACTCTTTTAATAGTTTTTCAATTTCTAATGTTGATTTACGAGCTCTAGCTCCAGCTGCCTTAACGCCTTTTTCAATCAGCGAATCTGATTCTGTCCTAAAAGTTTCGATTTCTGCACTAATTTTTGCTATTAAATCTTTCATGTTTTTTTATTGTTAAATTAAGTAGGCAAAAATATAAGTTTACTTTTTATATACAAGTACTTCCTTTTAATTTAGTGACGATTTTAAATCCATAACCTACAGTGTCTGAAATATAGGAATTACTTTATTGTCGTGGTTTAATTATTGTCCTGTCAGCTAGCAAATCTAAAAAAAAATAAATTCGATTATGTGTTTGTATTTCAGTATTATATATTTATATTTGTATATGCTTGTTGGCAAGCTGGCCCGTTCGTGCAAAGATTTTATCAGCCAATAGTTTAATAGTGCAAACCTTCCTGCTTATTATCCAAACAAGATTACGAACGCTCAAATTCAGGATAATATTGCTGGTACTAAAAGGAATGTATTATGAAAACTATTGAGTACTTCAAACTCCAGGCAAAAAATCTTTATAAAGATTTTAAAACACAAAAGCCCTATTACGATCCCACTTATGGCCGCGACCTTTATCAGTATACGCCAAAGTATTTCGATGTCGATGCATTAGCTCTCGATTTCGATATCGATGAAGACAATTTTACCTTAATGAACGCTCAGCACCAAATTGCGAAGTTGGCGGGATTTACAAAATGGACAGAAATGCTGAAGGCTTCTCCGTCGGCACTAAAACTGTCTAAGCTACTATTCGAGAATATGCACAAAATAAGTGTTGTTGAATGGGAAATATATCTTTCGGGTGAAGAGCGGGAGAAAGGTTATTTGTTCGATGATGAGGATAAACTTGAAATTTTCCAAATTGTTTTTACGGACGTAGAAGGGCATCAAACAGATGGTTACGACTACCGTTTAAGCAAAAGCGACAAAACAGCCGACAACAATATAATATCTAAACCCATGAAAAAGAAAAATAATGTACAGATTTCTGCTTTACCGTTGGCAGGAGCAGACAGGATTGAATTTCTCGAAACAGCAGAATTAGGTTTCGAAAGAGTAATGCAGCGAGTTGAGCCAGATCATCCGGACTTAGTGAGGAAATTATGGAATTCGGAAAATTATATTGATGAGGTTTTACAACTAGACATGCTGCCTATCGATAAGGATTATGCCCTTTCTCTGGTCGATGCTTTCCTGGTTCAGCATGTAATTCAACTTGCTGTTGAAACGGACCAGCAGGCGGAATCCATTAATTAAAAAGTTTAATTTAGACACGAAGTTAGTCGAAAATCATTAAGTTTGCAGCAGAATTACAAATTCTCTAAAATCAATAAAATAAGCTGTTTTTAAAACATCTAAAATAAATGTGGCAAGATCGTGGCAAACGGTTTTTGAAATTACTGAAAGTATAGTATTGATAGGGGTTCGGAACCTTTGGTTCGAATCCTTCTGCGTTCACGAAAAAAAGCCTGTAAAACAATATTTTACAGGCTTTTTTTGTTTAGAAAAAATATTATAATTTTAATAAACGGATGTTTCTTATTTCATTGCATCATTTACAACTTGGCTGTCTACAAACTGCTCGAAGCTTATAATTTTGTTGTGTTTCAATTTTCAAATGTGTGCTGCTCTGGCTTTAAATGATTTACCTGTAATTTTGTAAGTACCACTATATGTACCGTAAGCTACAACTTTGTCATCGCTTGTAACATAATCTTCAGGAGTAAATTTATAATTAATCCATTCACTTCCTAATCGACTAAAAACATTTTTGGTTATGTTGTCTAAACCAATGTATGTCCCTGCGTATGGAAATCCTTTGGCTTCTGTCCACGAAATATCATCAATTACATGGTTGGCTAAATTTTTGCCATTTTCTTCTGAAGTTTTTCCTTCATAAGTGCTTTTTATAATTTCAAGATTTGTCATTTTTTCTTTATTTAATGAATAGCTTGACAGAACCAAAAGTAGTGCGAAGCTGAAAATTATTTGTTTTACCATTTCATTTCCCCTGTATTTACTTTTGCCCCTATCATCAAGGCAGTTTCAAAAGTAAGTGTTGGGTATTTTGTTTTTATAGCTTTAATTAAAGATTCAGAATTTTTGTTGGTTTTCAAAGCTTCTTCGTAAAACTGAATATAATTTTTAGTGTGGGTTACAGCAGTAATATCAAATGAGCTATTACTGTTGGCGTGAGCTGGAATAACAATTTCAGGTTTTAAAGCTGCAATTTTATCTAAAACTGATATCCAGCTTTTGCGTGCTTCTGGCGTTTGTGCATCTGCCATCCATAAATTAAAAGTAGTTCCAAAAACATTGATTCCGCCAACAACTGTTTTGATAGAAGGTATCCAAATAAAAGTTTTACTTGGGAATTCGTCCAAGCCAATTATCTCTAATTTATGACCTTCTAATTCAATGCTATTTCCTTCTAAAACTTGTGGTAATATAAAATTTGATGTAATGTTTTTACCTAATTTTTCTCCCCAGATTTCTAGTTTCTTTTTAGCTGTAGCCTTAATATGTTCTACAGTTGCAGGAGAGGCATAAGCTGTAACTTCAGGGAAATATTTTTTAAAAACTTCTAGTCCAAAGTAAAAATCAGGATCACCGTGAGAAATAAAAATAGTAGTTAGTTTTTTACCGCTTGCTTTTATTTCTTGAGCTACCTTTTCGGCCTCAGCCAAAGTAAATTGTGTGTCAATTAAAATGGCATCTGTTTTTCCTGAAACGATTACTGATGCTACACCAAAACTATTTTCTGATGCGTTGAATACTTGAAGTTTTAAATCTTTAGTTTCGATTGTTTTGAAACTTTGTGCTTGTGTTTCCATAGTAAATAAAGTTAAGTGTATAATTAATAGTATTAAAATGTTGTTTCTCATTTTTTTGGATATTTGGATTTATTCTGCAAAGATGCAGAGATCTGTTACCTTAAAACATTAAACTAGTTTAATAAATGAACGCCTTAGTATTATTTTCTTAAAGATATTTTCTTTCGGATATTACTTAAAAATACATTCGTTATCCCTAAATAAGCAGCTATTTGAATATTAGAAAGACGCTGTATTAGATTTGGATGTTTTTCTGTAAACTCGATATAACGAGATTCTGCTGTTTTGCTTAAGTTGTCTATCATTCTTCGTTGAAGAGCAACGTGGGTTTTCTGAGTCATTACCCTAAATAATTTTTCTATTTTAGGTAAATTTGTATAAGCAAATTCTTTTTCTTTTTTAGAAATTATTAGTACTTCACTATCTTCCAGAGCTTCTATAAAAAGTTGTGATGGTGTTTCGTTGGTGAAACTATCGATATCAGTAATCCACCAATTTTCAATAGCAAAATAAAGTATTTGTTCAAAACCATCCTGGTCAATATGGTAGATTCGGAAAAGACCTTTGACAACAAAACCTTCAAACTTACAAACTTCGCCTTCTCTAAGTAGAAAGCTTTTTTTTGGGATTGACTTTTGTTTAAATAGATTGCAAAAGTCTTCTATTTCATTTTCCGAAAGAGAAATGTGTGCTGCAATATTTTTTTTAAGAAGTTCTTTCATATAGCAGTATTTAAAATTGCTATTAAATCAATTTTTTCGATATTTTTAGCTTAGCTAAGTTACATAAAATATAAAAGAATGTGACCTTCATTAAAGGGGCTTTTCATATTGGAGGTTTTTGTTATATGAGAAGGGGGGGATTTAAATAATTTGTTTTACTCAGTTCAAGTTTATGTAAAAGAAGAGGGGATATGATATTAGTTTCGCTGTTTCCTCTTTAGTTATAGCTCGTTTATTTGAGACGTTTAAAATAGGTTTTGCTTCTTGAGGAAATAGGTATTAAGTATAAAGAGTATTAAAACTAAAGATAGTTTAATTGATAAAGGCATATAAGAGTCATTTGCTATCTTATTTTACTGTAATTTTTCATTGTCTTGCTATTTAAATTAATTTACTTGTTTAGTTTTAAACTACAGTACAAAATTGTGGAAAATATAGAAGATGGAAGTTTAGGTATCTTAAGAAAGTATAATTGGTAATTTAGATTATGGAAAGAATAAGATCTTTTTATTGATTACTGAGAGAAGCTATGAGAGGAATTAAAATTGTGGAATACTTTCTTATGTGAAAATCGCATTAAAGAACCGAATTTTTGTCTGTTAGTTTAGGGGTGATAACTTAAAAATTGATAATTTTTAGGCGTAATAGCAGTTTTTGGAGGTAATAATTTCCAGCTATTTTGATAATTTTTTCGCAACATCATAAAATAACATTTTTATGACGAGTCATATTTGATTTTTTCGTGGTAAATTTAGTATTGTTATTGCAATTATTTGTAATAGAAAAGGTTATGCTTTATGTTGTTTGAAAAATTATTTTGTAAGGCAATAGTTGATTTTAGATTTCGATGATTCTATTTCTATTACAGGCCTTTTTTTAGAGCATAAAATCTCTTTAAAAAATAAAATTTTTTCAGAATGGCACAATTAATGCAAACGAAATGGAAAGAATAATCAAATACTTCATGGAGTATTACAAAAATTAAAAGAATGAAAAATTTAAAATGCATGTTTGTTTTTATGATGATGACTGTAGTGTCATCATTAAGCTATGGACAAGAAACTTTGAAAATGTTTGTGAAAGAAAATAAAGTGCCTTGCCAAGGTGTTGGACCTATGGAATGCTTAGAGGTAAAGTCTGACAATAAGAATGACTGGGAGCTTTTTTACGATCATATTGAAGGTTTTAATTTTGAAAAAGGAAACAGATACGAGATTTTAGTAATCAGAACTAAAAGACAAGGTATTATTCCTGCAGATGCATCTTCATACGAGTATAAATTGAAAAGCATTGTTTCAAAAATACCTGTAACTAAAGCAAAAGGTATTTATGATACAAAAATGATATTAACTCGTTTAAATGGTAAAGCGATAAGTACAGGAAATGTGTATTTGACAATCAATGAAGATACGGGAATGATTAGTGGGAAAAGTGGATGTAATAACTTTGGTGCAAAATTCACTAAGCTTTCTTCAAAAAATCAAATTAAAATCGGTTCTCCTTATGGAACTTTAATGGCTTGTAATGAAGAAAGCATGAAATTAGAACAAGATTTCACTAATGCAATAAAAGATAAGAAATTTAAAATTGTAAAGAAAAACAATAAAGTACAGTTTAAAAATTCAAAAAATAAAGTTGTTATGGAATTTAGCATACCTACACAGAATGATGTTTGGAGCTTTATTGGTAAAAACAATTGGAAGCTAATTATGTTAGAAAACGTAGGACAGGATTATGGAAGAGCTTCTATTAAATTTGATCCAACTGAAAAGAAAGTGAGTGGTAATACAGGATGTAATAACTTTTTTGGAACATACACGCTTAAGGGGAATGATCATATTTCTTTTAGTGGTTTAGGTTCAACTAGAATGGCATGTCTTGATGAAAACGTTGCCAAAACAGAACAGAAAATGCTATCTCTTTTAAGTGATAAGGAGTTACGTTTTGATGTAGCTGAACAAACTTTGAATTTTTATCTTGGTGATAAATTGATAATGATGTTTGGAGTAGTAAAATAAATATTTTAGCTATATATAATAACAAAGCCTGACAATGTTCAGGCTTTGTTGTTTATGGTGGATTGAGTAGATTTTTAATAGTGTTTGACCTTTGTGTTTTAATGTAATTGGTAATAATTATTTAGCTTCAGTAATTTCAAGAGCGTTTTGAGTATTTTCTTAGCTAACTTAAACGTATCTAAATGAAATCGGAGTTGTCCGGTATTAATTCTTTATGCTTTTATATTGAAAAATATACCGAATAAAATATGATAGGATAGTAGTACAACTAATAAAATTATTTTTTATTTATAAATAAAAGCAAAGCCACTCCGTTATGGAATGGTTTTATTTGATTCTCTTTGCGGTCACAGATTACAAATCTGCGCTATCGTTGTCGACATATCCGAGCCATAGGGAGTGCTTAATACTAGCTTTGAATATTAACACTCTATTTAGCTACAACTTTGTGGTATATTCTAAATTCATTTGTGATAATGCGTGTACTATCTCCTTTATGTATCCTTAAATAACCATTATCAGTAATAAATCCGTCAATAAAGTAAATTCCTGGATGTTGGAATTTTAATTTAAAAAGAGGGATTGTTCTATTGTCAACTGCACCAAAAGTATCTTTAACTATCGATTTTAGCGAATTTTCATCGTTTAATATTTTTTTTGCTATTGTCATTGAATAAGTAATATACCTATCTCGCAAAGAATCTTTCGGGTTAGCTAAATGAGTAGTGATAGTGTCTAAAATATTTTTGTAGATTATCATTCCGTTGTATTGCTTATTAACAGAAACGGTATCTGGAAAATCAAAAATATAGGACATGGTTTGATTGCGAAACTCTATTTGTGAGTTATTAACTTGAGTGATTTTCTCTTTGTTATTACAGCCTACTAATAAAGTTACAGCTATCATCATTTTGATAATATTTTTAGTCATGTCCAAATCTTTTAATGTTGTCTTTTTTTGCTTGTTGTTCTGCGGATGCTTTTCTCTTTGCATTTCCATTTTGAATATTTTGCACATTTGCTGTACTAACAGTTGTATCCTTTTCAGTTTTATGAACTGTGGAAGTGTTAATGCCAATTGTTCCTGTTGCCGTATATTCTTGATAAGATATAGTTACATTGTCTTCATTTGCACTATTTTCTGCTGAATTCGAACTTGCTTCAGTTGGAGTAGATGCATTTGTCGTATTATCCTTTCCTTTACTATCACTATCATCGCTAGGAAAGCCTCCAGGAGTTAAAAAGGTCGAAAGCTGTATAAGAACATCTACTTCTTTTTTTTCTACATCTCTGCCTCCCTGTGGCTTTTCAACAATTCCCTTGTTGGCATTATCTGGGTCTTTGACTCTTAAGTCATAACCACTTCCACTACTGCTACTACTTGTAGATTTTGTTTTGGTAAAAGGATTATTTATTGTTGGTGTAATTGAATTTAAAATTTTATTTGCTTTTTGAGAAATTATGTTTCTAACATTCGAAACAACGGTACTTACTTTATTTGCAACGTAATTTCTCACTGCAGATTTAGCTCTATCAATTAATCCTGTAAAAGGATTATCTGGCCACATATCATCAGGGTCAATAAAATACACAGGATTATCAAAAGCATAATTATACGGGCTATGTCTTCTCATTTGCTCTGCCAGCGGGTCCATATTCATCCATCGACCAAGTGCAGGGTCGTAATTACGTGCTCCATAGTCGTACATGTTAAGCCCCAGCTCGTCTTGCAACTCTTTTCCATTATACTTATACTTTTTAGCAGCTGCATTACCTAAAGAACTTACATTATTATATCCTATTTGTTTTAATCCAAACGGGTAATAATTATTCTCTTCAAGAATTTCAAGAACGTTTTCATTTAAACTCAAATAAAAATTAAAAAATATTCCAAAAAAAACTCAGGATTAAAAAGTATTTGGTGTGATTTGGATTATTCTAGCACATAAAAAAATCTCGCCAATATTTGACGAGGTTTCCTTTTTTAATCGATCTCTTTGTGGACACAGAAAGAATTTACGCACAATCACTGTCTAAATATACAAGTGGTCGAATTTTAATTGTATAAATTTAAATCCTATGGTCTATTGTCTTTAAGTTAATCTTTACTTCTTGCTTGCATTTCCAAAGTTAAATTATTAACATAATAAGAACCTAAGTAATCATCAAAGATAATTCCAAAACCACTTTTAAAAAGAAAATAGGCTACACATAAATTATTATCTCCAACTAATTTATTATTTATAAGATATCTCTTTTTATCTGCACTTTCATATGCATATTTAAGTAAAAAATCATTTCTGTCTAATTTTTTATAATCATTCTCAATCTTCTTATCTATTTCAAAACAGACATGGTCAGTTGCATCTGCTTTCATTGAAACCTTTTGATTTAAAATGTTGTTGAAAAAGACATCATATTCCCCAAGAATATTATTTTTTTTATAAACATAAAAAATTTCATATGATTCCACTAAGCATATTTGTCCACTACTATTTTTACAAAATAAGATATAATAATTTCTTTCGACAGGATTATTTTTCTTATTTTCTATCGAATATGTTTTATAATAATTAATCTCCTGCTCTTTTGAACAAGAAGTAAATATTGTTAATACAAATAAAAGTCTAATTAAGATTAAACGGTAAGCCTCCATATGTTGTTCTTTTTGGTAAATTCATTAATGCTCTAGCTCTATTTTCAAAATCAACAGCTCGTTTTTCAGTTGGTGATTTTTCATTTGTTTTCCCTACCGAATCTGCATTTTTTCCTTGATCGAAATCATATTGATGACTCATTTCATGAGCAATAGTAGTAAAATCTGAATTAGCGACTCCTTCTTGACTTTTAAAGTCTTTCTTTGATTCTTCTGAGAAATTAAAAGTAGTCATAGTATCTACACCTTTACCATTCTTTACGTCTTCACTTGCGGTATAATTTTGCATACTGTTTTCACCATGGAATTTCACAGAAACATTATTTACATCCTTTCCTGGTGTGCCTTCTTGTATATAATGTGTCTGTTTAGAATTTTCTAATGTAGAAAGTTTTTGCTTCATTTCATTATCATTTGATTTTTCTATTGTCCTGAAAGCTGATAAAACTTTATAAAGAGTTGGATTACTTTCTTTTCCGGGATTATATCTAGCACCTTTTCCACCATTATGATAAAAATTTCCATTTCTGTATTGTAGTTGCTCTTTTGTAGAACCATCCTTATTTCGTATTAAAAAGATTACATCAGTAGGTGCCATCCCATCAGGGTCAATAAAGTAAATTGGATTGTTAAAAGCATAGTTATAAGGAGAATGCCTTCTCATTTTCTCAGTAAGCGGATCAATATTCATCCATCTACCAATTGCAGGGTCATAATTACGCGCTCCATAATCATAAAAGTTAAGCCCCAGCTCGTCCTGCAACTCCTTTCCGTTGTATCTATACTTATAATTTGGTTGTTTATTATCGGTATTATACCTCTCGTGTTTTAATCCGAAAGGGTAATAATTATTCTCTTCAAGAATTTCAAGAACGTTTTGGCTATTTTTCTTGTAGCTAACGCGAATAATTCCTAAGTGGTCGGTATAATTAAATACATAATTATAGCTATTGCCGCCATTTGTGAATGTATTATTTACATAACCTTCTGTTGTTGGGAAATATTGCAACACATTAGCTTTATATTTGAACCCTCCTAAATATATGGTTTGAGTTACAACTCCGTTATCAGTTACTGATTTCTCTAATTTTTGCCCTGTTGCATTGTAAATATAGACAATCGTATTTGCTCAATATTTTCCTCGCGAGCTTAACTACTTTTTTTTAAGAAGGTCCTTTTACATTTTCTTGCTTTGTAAAAATAGTAAAATATATAGATTACATACTCAATTGAAATAAAAAATGACAACTTTTCGTACATTCCTAATTCTGATAGATTTGCTTTTACATTGGGCTTATTTTTTTAGAACGTTTTGATTTAAACTCAGATGAAAGTTAAAAAATCTTCAAATAAAACAAGCGCAGGATTAAAGCGTATTTGGTGTGTTTTGGAGTATCTAGCGCATAAAAAAACCTCGCCAGTATTTGACGAGGTTTTCTTTTCTATTCTTTGTCGATGCTCTTTGTCTTCACGAGCGGGACGCTCGCGCCAGCAGGGGATACATTACCAACATTATCTAATATTTACTTATTAATTTTCTTAAATTTAAAAATAAAAGCAAAATAAATACAATTAAAAATGGAATTGAAGTCAATAAATATAGTTTAATTTCAATATATGGATTATAAGTAATTCCCCAGAATGACCACAACACTATCATTAAAACTAATGAAAAAGTTATTAATTTATAATTTTTCTTTAATACAGAAATAGATAAAAAAAACATAACAAAAATAAATTCAACAACTAAAAAGCTAAAATTCATCGTCCAATTTGTTAGCTCGAAATTCCATCCGTTATCTAATGCATTAAATATAATGGCAACCAAACAACCAAAAATTGATACTGAAGGCGTCCCATTATAACTAATTTGAATACATAAAAAACAAAAAACAAGAATTGCAAAACTCAATAGGGTATTTAAATTTTTCATAAACATATTATTTAATAAGAGCCTCCACTTGCAGGCTTTAAATCTCCATTATTTAAAACTTTAGCTTTTTCAAAGTTTATATTATTTACTAAATTAACTGGATTTACTCCTTTGCTCATATGATTTAATATTGGTGCTAAGTAGGGTGTTAATGTGTTGTCCAGATTGGTATGCTTTGTTCCAGCTCCTAATGATATATTTGTAGATAAGCCAGTTGAAGTTCTACCACCAACTCCAATCATCGAGGAATCTGAGGAATTGAAATTAATAACATTTGCAACATTGCTCCCTAATGAGGTACTATATGCAGACCCTTTACCATCAACTGATGCAGCTTCCATTGTTATTACTAAGTCAATAGACTTATTTTTTATACCATCACTATTATTTACAATATTTGCTGCATCTAAAACATCCTTACCTCCTAAACTATGCCCTATTAAAGCAACCATCCCATCTGGATTGTTTTGTCTGTAATTTCCAATAGTTTCTGCAATATGCCCAGCTGTAATACCACTATCAGAACCAGCATAATTAATAATTGTTGCATTACCTACACCAAAGCCACGTTGCCCTAGTAAAGATAAACCATCGTCTCCCTTATTATAGCCATCTGGTAAATTGCTAACTAATGTATTATTACCTTTAATTTTGTCACCATACATACCACCAGCTCTTCCGTTAGCTGTTATAACCAACATATTTGAATTTTTAATTTTACCAGCTTCTACGGGCTCTAAACCTTCCAATTCTCTTGAGTCAATAACACGATTTCCACTAAATACATATGGACTCCAATCCATATATTTTTCTGTTAGCGGGTCAACATTCATAAATCTACCGATAGCCATATCGTAATTTCGATATTTAAAGCTGTCCCAGTTCAATCCCAGCTCATCTTGACGCTCTTGTCCTTGGAACTTATACTTTTTAGCAACTGCATTACCTAAAGAACTAATATTATTATTATATCCAATTTGTTTTAATCCAAACGGGTAATAATTGTTTTCATCAACAATGCTTAGGTTTTTATCATAACTCAAGCGTACATTCCCTAAATGATCTTTATACTGGTAAATATACTCAAAAGTTCCCGAATTGTTATTTACATAGCCTTCCGATTGAGGGAAAAATTGAAGTATGTTATTTTCATATTGATACCCATTTACATAATCAGTACTCGTTTTATTAGTTCCACTAGTTACAATTTTTAGTACTTTTTGTCCTGTTGCATTATAAGTATAGGCAATGTTTCCAGTAGAACCAAAAGTGACAAGAGTTGGTAAGTTCAAATGATTATAAGTAATAGCTGTAATGTTTTTATTGGCATCACTAATCATATTTCCATTGGCATCGTAACTGTAATCATCTCCTGTATTAGAGCCATCAACAAAACCAACGGTTTTATTGCTGCTATCTGCCACTTTGATAAGTTGGTTAGTTTTATTTGCATTGCCATAACTATAAACCAAATCATCTATTAATGTTGGAGTAGTATCTGAAGATCCATTACGGGATAACCCCATTATATTACCATTTTTATCATAAGATAATGATTCATTATAGGTATTAGTCACAGCATTATTTTTTTGGAAAACGGCTGTCTTAAGACGGTTTAGATTATCATATTTATAGCCATACCCACGAGTTGTTGCACCTGAATCTGAATTTGACTTCCATGATGTTTCCGAGATATTTCCATTGTATAAAGGTAATACTCCAGGAACTCCTGTTGGTACTGTATTGTAATCTAGCTTAAAGGCAAATAAATCTTTAGGATCTCCAGCTTGAGTAAGTGAAGATATATTATTTATACCTGTTAACCATCCTCTGATGTTATAAGTAAAATCTATTTTTTGAGTTGGAGCTGTGGTGGTGTTTCCTACCTTCTTAAATTCCAACTGGCCTAATTCATCATAAGTATTGGCTGCAATAAGTTCAATAGCTCCATCATTAATCTGATGGGTATGTGTAAGCAAACGGTCTTGGGCTGAATAGGTGAATGCTTCTTTTGTTTTTAATTCCGGATTACCATTAACTCTTTTGTGTCTTGTTATAGTATACTGTAACTGTCCTGAAAAAGGATCTAAATTACTATCAGTATAGGCATAACCTCCCAAATAATTTTGAGTATAATTACGAATTGGTCTTGCTTTGGCATCGTAAAAAATAGCTGTTGTTTCCCCAAATGTTGCGGTACTCAAGGTAGCAACTCTTGTCCATGAAGCGGTACTTACTGTTTTTAGCTGCGAAGCTGCTAAAGTGTTTTGTCCTTCTACGCTTGTAGGTATTGTTATGGCAGGTGTACTTGGAAAAGTATAATCATCATAATAGTTTACAGTAAGAAGCTTGAAGCTAGTAGGGGCAACTATATTACTATAATAAGCTGCAATACCATCTATGGTTCCTGTTGCTTGTTTGGTTTCGAATAAAACTGTTGCATTATTTTGAGCATCTTGTAATGCTTTTCTACCAGTGTCTGTAGCTGCAGTTTGTGTCATCCATCCTGTATAAACTGGACGACTAAAAGCATCGTATTTGGTAATTAACCAACCCGTTGTGCTTAAATCTGTGAAAGGAGAATTTGAAGGACCTGTAGCTACAGGTCTGTCTAACTTATCATATACTATAAACTCCCATTGCTTGCTTGGTAGTTTTTTCTCAACCAATCGATTGCGATAATCGTATTTGTATTGATAACATAAATCATTTAAAATTGCTAGACTTCCAGACTCTATTCTTGCCGAAAAAGTACTTCCTTTTACAGCATTAAATCCAGGTAACAATGTAATTGAATTGGTTGCTGTTAAATCTAATGAAGTTCCTGAGGCTACAGTAGCTTTAGAGCTAGTATCATATGGACTATTGGATACATTTATAAGATCTGAGGCTTTAGGGGGAATTACATAGGTTAAATTACCATATTGATCATACACATAATAGGTATCGTGTTTTGATCCTGCATCATAAGTTCTTTTTAAAACTACTTGCCCTTCTTTATTTTTAAATTCTACAGTAGAACCATTAGCTTCAACTAATGAAGCGGTTGTGTTCTCATCATAGGTAATTGTTTTATAAAGCTCATTGGCTGGATAAAAGCCTGTTCCATTTGCTTTACTCAAACTTATATCATATAAGCCCAAAGACTCTTTCCAAGTAGTGTTAGCAATAAATAACAAGACTTGATCTGTATCACTATTGGCCTGATAATCCATTTTGACGGTATGATTATTAGCCAATGCCCAATCGTTTCCTGGAGCTGCTTGTTGTAGCACTCGATTTAAAGGGGAAGCCTCTACTTGTTTTTCGCTATAAGGGTTCGCATTTACTGCGCCATATTTGGTTTTATACTGCTGTACTAAATCAGGAATTAAAGTTGAAGGAGCAATATAATTTGAATTATTTTGTCCAGAAGCAAAAGGAAGGTATTCTTTTAGTTGTCTTCCAAAACCATCGTATTCTGTAGGGATTACAATATCTTTTCCTGTTGCGGATGCCTGATAGTTAATTTGTTGAATTGGTCTTCCTAGGCCATCAAAATAAGTAATATTTTGATTGGCCTGATTAATCGTGGGAGCTGCAATAGCAGTTTGGGTAGCTACTTTATAGGTTACTGATTTTATGTAATTCTCACTTTGAGTTTGTCCAATCATTATTATAGGAAACAAAACCAAAAGTAGGGCTGTAATTTTTTTCATAATCATTTTTGGCTTATTGTTTATAATGGTATTGGTTTTCTGAAAGGATATTTTTGTCTTTGTCTTTTACAAACTGTAACCTTCCAAAGTTGTCATAGCTATAAGTGATTGTATCTCCTTTTGGATCTGTAATGGTGCTTACTCCAACTAGTGGGATATAGGTATAGGTTGTAACCATTGCATTAGGTAATGCTATGCGTAAGGCATTTAAAGCATCTATTAAAGCTGTTTCTGTTCCTGTGTTTGAAGCATCTTGAGCAGTTGTAATCAAACCTGCTGGAATGTTTGCATAACTAATATTCTCTATTTTGGCAATGGGCTGGGTTTTATTATAGCCCCAAATGATACAAATAGGTATACCGTTTTCCATAGAATATTGCAATACATTTCCATTTCCTTTGGTTATACCATTAACCACATCTGTATCGTATAAGTTGAAATTTACTTTGCGATTGGCATCGTTAAACGGAAAAGTTTCAGTAGTTCCTTTGGTAGTATGTATTTCTTTAGGTAATAATAAATTTCCTGTTACAGTACTTTCTTCGTATTTGGTAATAGACTCAGAAGTTTGTATATCATTGATAAAAGTCTCAGTTTTAATAGGCTTATCAATTTTATTTTGAGCTACTAATTTTTGCATTTCAGTAGTTTGACCATTAATGACTAAATCTTGAGGATAACTCAATTGAGTTCTTAAAATCTCATTTTTACTATTAGTAATTTCGGTTTTGGTTAATTGATAATGTGTAGGATTCTGATAATCATAAGTAGTTGTCTTTTGGGTAATCGGGTTTTCATTGGCATCATAATCAGTTTCTGTTGTACTGGTTATTACTTTTTTACCTTGAGAAGTTTGACCTACAGCATAATAAAATTGACCTGAATGAAAGTCTGCTCGTTCATTATAAGGTAAATTAAATGATCCAATATTATCTCCAGGATTAACTTGTGAAGGGAAATTATTAAAAACAATATTATAAGGTAATGCTGATTGTTTTAATATGGTGTATTGATTAGTTATACTTTTAATTATTTTGTATGTATCAGGAGTTGTTCCATTTTTATAAATATTTGTTTTTAACAAAGAGCCTTGATTCCAAAGATCATTCTTAAAAAAGGCAAAATTTGTTAGAAAACCCAAAGGTAGATATATATTGATTGGTGTGAAACCATTTACCGGATATGTTGAAAAAAAAGGGCTTTTAAAAACTGTTGGTAAATTCCCCGCATTGATATCAAATATTCTTTCAGAAAGAATATTTTGAAAAAAATATTCAGTTTTTCCATTCTTTTTTCCATCGATGGTATTTATATCTATTTCAGTAACTTTTCCATAAGTCATAGCTGGAGTCCCACCTGTGTTATTGTCAAATACAGCAGTTGTAGAGAAAATAGGTAGTACATCTGACTTTCTGTCCTCAGCAAAAACGCCTCTAACATAACTTCCGTTTCCTTCTTTTATTAGTACATTTTCATCTTCGTATTTATATTGTTTTATAGTTATTGGATTGGTATTTACTCCATCATAATTTTTAATAGATTTTATACGTAAACCACCTATTAACTTTACTGTTGGAGTTGTTGTCTCTCCTGAATTTTCAAGCCAAGAAGCTGTGATACTAGATATTGGACAGGCTTGTGCACCAAAACTCCCTGTTCTATATTCATAAGCCGATAAAGTATGTGTAGAGTTTCCAAAATCTCTTTGATGCATATAGTTTCCTCCCATGGTAAAGGGTAAGGGTCTTACAAAAGATTCAGAATCATAATTTACGTTTGTGGCACCTCCATTTTCATCAGTGGCAGACATGAAAGAAATAGTTAATTTACCACTTCCTGAAACATAGTTTACGGGAGTAAAAGTAGTGTTAGCAGAGTGAACTGTACAACCCTTTCCATATCCGTAAGCAACAGCAGATGCGCTTCTGTACACATTGGTTGGAGTGCTCACATTTTCTGTATATTTATTGGCTTCGTATTCAAAAATGGAATAACCACCTTCTGGGTAAGTTATTTTTTGTAAAATACCGGATTTCATCATGCTTTCGTTTGCGGTCCTGTTTCCGTTACCTACTAGAAAAGAAACATCTTGTAGTGGGAATTCTGACATACGTCTTATTCTTGTTTGAGGTGACAGGTTTCCAGAGTTTGTATTAATATAGCCCCAATAATCTTTTTGTGTTGTACTTCTTTCTGGTAATTGTGTCGTTTCATAATCAAAAGAATGTTTGGTATTAAGAATTTCATTTTTTATTTGATTTAGTCTTAATGATTTATTTCTGCTATTGACATTCCTGCTTGCATAATAATCATTAGGATCGCCTGGATTAGGATAGGCTGAAGAGGTAATAGAACCACCATGCCTGATATAGTAATCATAATCAAAACTATAATCTTGTATTAATTTTTTAATTGTCCCAATTATATTATAAATACTAATTTTATCGAGCTTATAATCATCGGCTAAATCTTGTCTGTTTTTGGAAGAAGAAAATTCAACGGATCCATTACTAAAGTTGATAGCTGTCAAAAACTGTCTGGTTGAACTTGTTAAGCCAGGGTAAATAGATTTTAATTTGGGTAGATTGTTATTACTTATAGAGTTTTCAACCAATGTTTCCCCAATAATAATTTTGTAATCACTTGTATAGTCGACTGCTTTATATTTGAAGGATATGATGTCTTTTGGATTATTACTATTAGGTGGGATGATTTCAGTAAGATACCATGTAGAGACATATCTAGGTTTGTAAGTATCAGCAGTATTACGAGAAATTTCGGTTGCGTTATAACCATCAAGACCTTGTCCAAAACGATAAGTAGTTCCATCGCCTTTGATTATTTCTAATGTAGGTGTTTCATAAAATAATTGATTATTGTTTAAGGACGTTTTGACTACTGTATTTTGTAAATCTCTGAAAATAGCTTTATTGTCAACAAAGTAAAAGGTCCCAGATAAGCCTGGAGCATTGACAATAAATTCATCGTATGCTGTATCTACAGTTCCAAAGTTATAAGGGTCAAATTGATTGTATAAAATTCTATAATTAGGTTCAGTAAAGGCCAAATTTGCAATATTTGGAACAGGTTCACTATTATCAGGAATTCCTTTTACATTTCTGATGACAGCTCCTCCAGCATTTAAATTCCATCCTAATCCTACCCAAGAAGCCAATTCGTCTAATTGTATTCCAGCACTATTATAACTTATATCTATTGGTACAGTTAGTTCATTTGTTTTTATGGTATAAATCGGAATACTAATATTTATTTTCCCCGTTGAATAATCTACAGGAAAAAGACCTTGTTTGGCAAATGATGCGGCATTTGGGCTTACTGGGAAATAGTCAGGAATATCTTTTGCTACTTGAGAAAATATAATGTTAGTAAATAACATTGTAAAAAGAATTCCTAGGGTAGAAATTTTATGCATATTTAGATTTATTGATAATTATTTGTTGATTTCCGTAGGAAAATACAAGTATAATTAATAAAAGCTAAATTCTAGTGTTTTCTTTAAATAAATATTAACAAAACTATTCTTTATTGTTTGTAAAATTTTAAAATAAAAGTTTTAGCCTATAGCGCTACTAAGTTGGAACATTGGTAAATACATAGCAACTAATAAAACAGCAACAAGAACCCCAACAAAAAGTATAATAAATGGCTCTAAAACAGTAGTCATAATTTTAGATTGCTGTACTACTTCTTGATTGTATTGTTCGCTTAGTTGCTTGAACACGTATTCAGTTTGATTGGTTTCTTCAGCAACTTTTACAAGCGAAATGATTCTGTTATCAAATAATGTGTTTTCTTTTAAGCTTGAGCTTAAACTATTTCCTTTTAGGATATTATTTTCTACTTTTTCAAGTGCATCTTGCAATGGTACAAAGCGTATCATTTTTTTGACCATTTGTATACTGTTTAGCAACGGAACTTTTGCTGTAGTTAATAGTGCTACAGCTTGTGTAAATTGTGCAAGATAAATTTTGGTTATAAAAGTGCCAATAATCGGGATTTTTATTAAAGAAAAATGAAGGATTTTTTTATACTTTGCATTATCTTTTAATATACGTCCAGTAAAAATAAGTGCTATAATTATCAGTAGCCCATATACCCCAAAGGTTTTAGTAAAAGCGGAGAGTTTCACAATAATTTGTGTAAGAGCGGGAAGCTCCATGTTGTTTTGCTTAAAGATACCTTCAAACATTGGTACAACATAACTTAGCATGAATACTACAACAAGCACAGCTGTTGATAAAACTATCGAAGGGTAGGTAAGTGCCGCTATGATAATCCTTTTTTGTTCATTTTTCCGCTCATAAAAAAGCCCTAATTCTTGGCAAACCTGAGCTGTTGTTCCAGTTTCTTCTCCTATTTGTATTGAATAATACTCATATTCTGTAAACGCCTTTGAATCTAACAATGCTTCTGAAAAGGATTTTCCATTAATGACATCATTTAATACTTTTTGAATTAAATCTTTATCAGCTTGCTTCTTTAAAGATTCAACGATTAAGGATAACCCTTCTTTAAAAGTAATGCCTGCTTTTAGTAAGACAGCTAATTCCTGATAAAAAGCCTGTTTTTTTTTGTTATTAAATCCAGAACTAAAAAAGGTGATTTCTTTTTTTAGTAAATCTTCGATACTATTTTCTTTTCTATTTGTAGAAGTAACTTTATTTGGAGTGTTTTCTAATTTAAATGCCATTTTCTTGATTTATAAAAAAGGTTACATCATTTTTTTTCGATACAAAAATTTCATAATCTACTAATTCATTGTTGGCCTGAATTTTTATAGCATCTATATCTCCGTATTCTGTTTCTTTTCCATTTAAAAAAAGAAAATTAGGAACTAACTTTAATTTTATAGTATCCTTGTTTCTTAAACTATAAGTGTCATTAAAAGAATAAATTACAGTATCCATTTCTGATTGCATTAACAGCAATTTTTCTTCTTTGTTATATTGAATAGTATTTAGTTCATTAAAATCCTGCCACAATTTTTGTTCAAATAAGGCTAGGTTGCTTGATTTATCAAAATTAGTTTGAATGGTATGAATTTGTTTTTGAACCAAACGCAGTACACTAAAAGCCATCCCCACAACAATTGCTGTAATAATTATGACAATCAATAACTCAGCGAGTGTAAAAGATTTTATTTTATTGGGTGTCATAAATCTGTTGTTTTGTTATTTGTTTCTTTGTATTGTCATTCGTTGCAATAATAAATAACATTGCTTTTGATTCTACTATTTCTTTATGAACTTCAATATTCCAGTTTCCATAATTTTCTTCATGAGGAATTTTTATTGTTTTATTTTGAATTTCATATGCTAATTCATTCATCCGAGTCTCTATAAGATGGGTGTTTTTAGAGAATGTATTTAGTACTAAATTATTTAATACCAAACTTGCAATTACAAATATGATTACAATAAGAACTGTAGCAACAAGTGCTTCAATTAATGTTGCTGATTTTATTTTTTTTAATACAACCATTTCATTATAGTTTTAGGCTCTTGATCAAATAAAACTCCACCGATAATGTTTGGAATATTTTCATTCTCGATTGTCCCGTTATAAATATGATTTGTATAAACAGATCCTGATTGATTAGCTACAAACTGTTTTGTATAGACAGAACCTGAAACTTTACCTTTTAATTCAAAATTACCATTGCAATATAACTGCCCTTTAATTTTTGCTTTTTCTTCTAATACAATTTGTGTTAAGAAATTGGTTTCTTGATCTGTTTTATAATAAACGACACTTCCTTTTATGATAGATTCAGTACCGATATAAATTTTATTATCGAGTTTATTTGTAGATGTTTCGTTTGTTTTTACCTTGGTATCCTGATATAAAACCAAAGCAGATGGATATCCTAAATCGCACCCTTTTCCTACTGAAATTCTTTGAGAAGCAATTGCCTGAAAACTTCCTATGGTACCATCTTCAATTTCTATAATTGGAGCGACTAGGATTATGTCTTTAAGGAGCGCAGTTTTAGTTATCTTTATTAAAGTATCTGATTTAATTATAATATTACCTGTAAGTTTTATTGCATCAAGAAAAATAGGGCCTTTTTGAAATATGCTTTTTGTATGTTTTTTAAACGAATTTGCACTATTTCTAGTACTATTTAAATTAATATAGTCATTTGCGTTGGTCGGTTTATATTCATTTAAATAGAATAGGATTGCAGCTGTAGAACTTTTTTTTAAAGTTGGCAATTGAGTTGTACTATTCTTTATGTCACCATATACAAATTGTGAACCATAATAGCTATTTCCTGCTATATAACCAGATCTTACCCCTTGTTTGGGTAAGTATATATTTCCTCGAAGTATTGTATTACCAACGACCGCTAGAGGAGTTTGTGTTTCTTGTAAGAATAAGGTAGGAGATTCTTTTGCATTAATTGCAGCACCAATGATTGCTACTTTTGTGAATTTTTTTTTCCGGAATTGACTTATTGATGTGGCTTTCTCAAACAATCCCCATTGTGATAAGTTAACTTTTATCGTTTGGTTTTCTTTTTTAACTAAAGAAATAGGAATGGTATCTGTTGTTAATTCTGATTGTTCAAGTAAATAATCGATTCCGATATTTGATAGTTGAATATTTTCGATTGCACCTTTAGATTGTTCTTTCATGTAAATGAAAGTATATGCATATAACAACAATCCGCTTATAAGTAATGCGATTAATACTGCAATAAATACAGTAAATTGTAGAGCACCTGATTTAAGTTTAAGTTTTAAAATCACTCAGCAATCATTATAATATTTAAATTTCCTTTGAACCTAACATATATAGACTCTTTGTCACCGCTTTTAAGGAAAACTTCATTGGCAGTATCACCAATTTTCATATAATGATTTTGCCCAGAAATAATTAAAAGAAATATTTTAGTTTTATCTTTAGTGTCAGAGATTAAACCTTTGTACTTTATAATTGGCCATATAAGAGCATCTTCTTTTTTAGGTAGTTTTTTTATTGTTGAATTAGAACTTTTTACTTTAGTTGTTGAACCTGAAGCATACATTTTTCCTAAAAATGGATCACGATAATTTACATTTATACCAAATGTATCTCTTACTGCTATTTTAAGCGGTTTGAAGTTATAATCAGATGATTTTTTATCTACAACAGTATCTGAAGTTGTAAAAGAAAAAAACTGAAATATAACAATCCCCCATATTAAGAGTACAATTGGTAAAAGGATGTAAATGTTCTTTTTATTTTTCATTGTTATTAACTTTTGAAGCTAATTGGGTTTCAATTTTAGTAACTCTCAAAACTAATTCTTTTAAAGATTCAATTTCTTTTTCCTGAGTATTTATTTTTTTATTTTGATCAATAGAGTAGAGGGTAAGTTCTTCAATTTTCTTTAATAGGTTCATGTTCATTTCTGCAAGCATAAGCCCATTTTTTTCGATTTCTTTTGCTGATGGGATTTCTGGTAAATGACTATTTTGTTTAATAAAGTCTTCAACATCCTTTAGTGATCTTAGTTTATAATCATTAGTAAAAACATAATCAGGAACTGATCCTGCTGTAGTTGTAACTTTAACTTCTTGAGCATGAATGTTTCCAGCTACAGTAAGTTTGGAATCAGGGGTTGTTGTTCCTATACCTACATTACCATTTTGTATATAATGATTCCCGTTCCCACTAACTTTTAAGGTTCCATTTGTATGTAGGTCATTATTTAATTCTGTGCTTACTGCAAAATCGGGAATGGTATTCCCTATAGGGTTTTGATTAATTTTTATTTGATTATAGCTATTCAATTCATTTACCTTGTCTTGTAAATAGGTAATTTTAATTTTATAACTGGCATAATCTCTAACATCAAATAATATTGGTAATTGTTTATTTATATAGTCACCGAGACTGGAAGTTAAGTCTGTTGGTGTGCCTAAAACAATTTTCCCAGAATGATATGCTCCGTGCGAGTCTAATAATTTAAGTACAGGAGAACCAGAATTGACACCTTGTCCAAAGCCGTTTTCAATAATATATTTTTCATATCCAGTTCCATAAGAGGCTTCATATAGTTCTACTATAATAATTCCACCTACTTGCCAGTGATGCGAATTATATCCTACAGTTGCTATTTCAAATCTTCTTGCTTGAGCAGCATCTGCTTGTAATCCTGAAATTACAGTTGATTTTAAGCCATTTTGGTCTATGTCAGTTTGTGAAAAGATACTATTTGTTGTTACTATTGTGAGTATAATTAAAAAAATATTTTTCATATTATTTTATTTTGAAGGGTTTTCGAGTTTATAAATTCTATCAGACAATAATTGAAAATTTTTATTTTCTTCTTTTAATGATTTAATTTCTTTTGATTGTTCAATCATATAAAGAGTCATTTCTTCAATTTTCTTCAGTAAATTCAAATTCATTTCTGCAAGCATTAACCCATTTTTTTCAATCTCTTTAGCAGATGGTATTTCTGGTAAAATGGTTGTTTTTATTAATGAATTCTTCGACTTCTTGTAATGTTTTTAGTTTATTGTAAAACTAAAAACGGTACTTTTGTTACTAGTGTTACCTGCTTTGTCATATGATTTCACATACCAATAGTAAGATCCAGAGGTAAGGGTTTTGGTATATGTATTCTTTACCTGTTCTTTAAACTTAAGATTGCTCAATGCACTTTCCGTGTATACATAAATGCTATCTATTTCTGGACTTCCAGCTATAGGAACTCTATTATATTGAAAGTTTATGTCAGTAGTAATTGTTGTGCTTTTATCGGCTGGACTTGATAGTACAGGGGTATTGGGAGCTTTAGTATCGATTAGTATTGATCTAGTAGTATATAAAGTTTCTTTAGTTCCATTGCTTGCCCTGACTTTCCAACTGTAACTTCCTTCAGGAAACGTATAGTCAAAATTGATTAAGCTTGTTTTTTCTTCTTTAATAATAGCATCGTTGTTGTCAAATATCTGAAGCTGATATTCTGTTGCTCCTATTATTGTTTGCCAAGCAAGTTTTTGAATAGCAACTTTTGTAATTAAATTATTGCTTGGAGTTAGTAAAATAACTGTATTGTTTTGAAAATCATCATTATTTAAAATTTCGAAAGCATGGGTTTTATATTCAGTTTCATAACCACTGTTTATTGCTTTTACTCGCCATTCGTATTTACCTATATTTAGTTGTTGAGTAAAAGTTTTTTTAGTAATCAGGGTATCGACAACGATTTGAATTGGGGATGTAAAATTTGGCTTTGCAATTTGTAAGCGATATCTCTCTGCATTTTCTACATTGTCCCAAGATAATGAAACGCCAGTTGAAAATAAAACAGTGTTATTTGCAGGTGCTATTAAATTAATTTCTTTTTTCGAAATATCATCAACAAATAGTATTTCTTCGCAAGATACTATTGATAAAAAAATAAAAGTTAAAGCAATTTTATATAATAAAGATTTATTCATTTTTAATGTAATTTATTTGAATTATCTATTCTGAGATAGATTAGTAATTATAAGAGAAGATTATGTAGTAAAATTACATATCAAAGAGACTTTTGTTTTTTTTGTCTCCTTTTGGGATAACAGTTTTGGTGTTTCCAAGACAATTTGTATTGTCTAAAACAATATCTGCAATATACCATTGTCCCTTTTGATTAGAAGTCCAACAAAACTTACTAGCTTGATATCCAACTATAATTTCTGGATTTAGATCTATAGTTTCTGTTTTTTTTCCTAGTTTATATAATGCAATAAGATATTTTTTATCTTGAGTATTAGTCAAGTAATAAGCATCAGCCTGTCTAATTTTTGTAATTTCATCTTTGGATAAACTTACTGCAAGACTCGTTATAATTTGTGAACTTTTAGTATCTTTAAGTAATCTAAAAACATCTGCATTATAATTAGCATTTAATTCATTAACCAACCCGTTTATGTCTAATATTTTGATAGTTACTAACTCGGGTTTTATTGGTAAACTATCAACATAGGTTACTTTTGTTTGGTTTTGGTTGTATATAGCTTTCGCAGTATATGCTTTATGTAGTTTTCGGTTAAAGGGCACTATATCAATAGAAACTCTTATTTTATTTTCTATTTTTGGTAATGTTCTTATTGAAAAATTATTTTCGACAACATTTTTTACTTCTGCCTGTCCTATACTCCCTAATTCAGGGGAAGATATTGCCATTTTATAAGTTTCATTTTTTATTTTCGTTGACTGACATGCAGTGCATAATATTAATGTCAGTGCAACCAATTTCTTTATCATATTTTTAAATTTATAAGAATTTCTTTTTTATTTATTTGATGCTTTTTACTTATTAAAAGACACCAATATTTTTTTAACAAATCTAACAAAATTTACATAAGTATTTGTAAGATTTATTGTGGTTATTTTGTTAAAAAACTAGATTAAATCTACGTTTTTCATTCATCGAAGTTGAGTGATAAAAATAATACTTTTTTTTTAGCATTATGTTATGGAACGTTTTAACGAGCCAAGTTTTTTACAAGTAATATTACATTAGTAGGAATGAAACACAATATATCATTCATGAAAGTACAAAATATTAAAGCTACAGAGCAAAGTCCTACTTTTAATGTTAAATGTCATGTTATACATCTGAAGCAATAATATTTCACAATCCAGTTGTTATTCTAATTGAAGGTTTACCAGGTATATTTACTCAGGTAGGGAATGGGTTGGTTGTTCAACAAGATATTGGCCTACAAAAAGATTCAAAATGGAGTCTTTTTATGAAGATTTGTAAGTCTGAGTTTTTCATGGAAGTAGCTAAAGTAATATAATACGCATGCTTTGTAAAAGGACCTTAAAATTATAATTTCTGTCCCAATATTTACTCTATTAGGACCTTTTAAAGCAAATAAATCGGCGCTATCGGGGGCTCTATTGAGGTTGTGGTTCAATTTGGTGTTAATGATACCATGTTAGATAGCGTATTGAAAATACAAGATAAACAAAATCTAGAGTTGTGCTATGTCTCTGAAAGCTTTATAAAGAGTGTTTAATATTAAAAAGAAACCACAACTTTTTATAGTTGTGGTTTTATATGTTTTGTTGTGGGTACAAATGTGAGATTCACAATAGCCTAACGACATCAAATGTTCGGATTAGAGAGGGATTTTCAAATAGTTAGTTCTAATGTAATTACTAACCAAATTCATTAAGAATATAGTTACAGCAACATAAACGAAAGCTAAAAGATAATGTATAATATTATTATTAATTAATTCAGAACTAATAATTTTCTCAAACCTTTTCTTTTTATAGTAAATTATATAATTAAAAATAAGAGGTAATATAAAAGCAATATAAACCAATACTTGAGGTTGAACTTTCGAAAAAGTAAAAAAATATAATATTCCTACGATACTAAATATATTTATACTTTGAATTGCGCTAAGTAATACAAAAGCATGTAATTTGACATCATTATTATTAGAGAACATGTTTGAATCTATTATTTTAAAAAATTTATAAAAATTAACAAGTATTAAATCAAAAAATTTCATTTTCAGTTAGTTTAAAATTATTCTTTACTAGTAGGCACTCCAAAGAAATTTAAAATATTTCCCACTGTATTGTTTAAGTAAGCGTTTGGATTAGTCACCTGATTCATTATTTGTGTATGATATTTTTGTCCTAGATAATTCCCTGGTATGGTACCTAAAGCAAGTTCTGGGAAATAAAAATTAATTACATTTAGTGACTGGTCATAAGCTCTTCTATCATTGTCTATATAACCAAGCTGATATTGTCTTTCAGTACTCAAAACTCCTAAGGCAGATAAACTATACCCTGTAAATTTTATTCCTTTACCTACACTGCCAAGAACCTGAGTCTCAATTTTTGCAGTTTGAATTGAAGAACTCGCTATTTTTCCACTGCCTCCCCCATGATAACCCATCTTCCATAATTTGTCTACTCCATTATAATTAAATATAAATTTACTATTACTTAAAGCTTCGGTATATTTATCTAAAGGTATTAATGCTCCTGAAGCGTTCAAAGCAATTGTTAAAAGATTATTTGCATCATCAAAGGGAGTAAATGGATTTGTTTGTTGCATGCTTTTTGAACTTCCATATGTTATTGTCATACCTTCCAAATGTTGCATTCCGCTTGTATTTGGATACATATTGTCTGCATCTGTTATGGGATTAACACCGCTACCTTTACAATTTTCGGGACATTGACTACATGGGCATCCTCCGTCAGGGTCAATTGTATTAATAGGATTGTTTGCCATACCAATATATGGTGAATAACCGATACCTTTAGGATCAGGATTCAACCATCTTCCCAATCTCCCATCCCAAAGACGCAACTGAAAAGCTTCCATTCCCGTTTCCTTATCTAGCTCTTGTCCTTGAAAAGCATACCTGTAATTACTTAACGAATTCCTACCTGGTAGTTGCTCCCCAAAAGGGTAATAATCAGCGTACGATTGTATTGTAGTATTACCACTAGTTTTTTGAATCACGGCCCTAACATTTCCTAAATGATCAGTAATCTCATAACTATTGGTAGCATTTGTTTTATTATAAACTCCCAATCTACTTAAGCCAAAGATAGGTAAATCAGTTTGAATTATATTACCTCCATTTGATAAACTGTATATCGCTATAGCATTACCAGATAAATCTAAGATATAATAAGTAGTGTTTTGTAATGAAAATGTGCTAGTATTATAACTTTCTTTTTTAACACGTTGTCCACGCTCATTGTAAAATATTTTAATTACAGGGTTTATACCTTTGCGGACTTCAGTAATTAATCCTTGTGTATTATAATAATAGTATAGGTTTTCTTCAGCATTATGTATCAATTGACCTATGGCATCATATTGATAATTATCTGGATTTTGATTTTTAATGTCAGTTATATCAGTTGTTGTTGCAGCATCATTTACACTGTTTAATTGATTTTTACCTGCATAATTATAAGTTAAATTGTCAATTAAAGAGCCAGTCTCATCGGTACGCTGTAATGTTTTTATATTTCCATTTGGATCATAAGTTAATCCTCCTTCAACTAAACTATTTGTAGCAGCAATTGCTGCAGTATTTGAATTTGTATTACCAAAAGTAGCTGTTGTTAACCAGTTGTTACGATCATAATTGTACAAATATCCTTTTTGGTTGGCAGTATTTCCTGAAAAATCTCCAGGGACTCCTTTATTAGTCCAACGAGTAGCTTTGATATTTCCATTATAATCAGCACCCGCAGTTGGAGAAGAAGTTATATTTCTGCCTGTACGCAAATAATCACCGTTATAATAATCAAGTGTTATACCAAAGACATCATTGTTATCTCCTCCAGGATCTTTACTAGCTTCTAGACTTGGGTGATTAATACTTTTTAGTTGTCCTCCAAGTGTGTAAACATAATCTAAACCTTGAGTTCCTTGAGCTATGTTTACTCTTTTAAGTTCACCTGTTTTATAATAAGAATAATCAGCATGTGTTATAAAATTAATATTATCTATTGAAGTCTCAACTTTTGTTAAAACACTATTTTCATTATAACTATATTGGTGTATAAAAAAATCTGAAGATTTGTCTTTTTGAAATATTACTTTTTTTGTATTGCCCTTATAATCATATTCGTAATGTATTGTTTTTGCACCAATACCTTCATTATATTGTACAACCCATTCAGCTCTTCCGTAAATATCATAACTATACCAACTAATAGCAGAAATTGTGCCTTCTGGTTTAGTATAAGTAATAGCAACATTTCCTGAAAGATTGTTTTGTATGTAATTAGTGTTAGCAATACCTGCTGAGCTTAGTACGTTACTTAAGGTTAAATTGTTAGGGATGCTAACTGATGTACGATTATTTTCGGCATCATCATATACAGTGAATGTTTGCTCTGTTCGTGTACCTGAAATTAGTGCTGCGTCAGGATTAATTATAGCAGTTGTCCAATTATTAGCGATTACACCACTTTCTATTGGTCTTCCATAGCTATCATAATCAGTATATGATATTTTGGAATCGTTTTGAAGGGCACTTTGTGAATAACGTATTTGTCCATCGTTTCTATAGACAAATTTACTAGTTCCTTCGTCGGAACTTGTAACTTGTATTAATTGGCCTAATGAGTTATAGGTATATGTGGTCGCAAAATTAGTTGAACTTAAATAAGAAGGAGATGCTACTATTGTTGTATTTGCTACGTATCCATTAGGTTGTATAGATTTTATTACTTGACCAGTTTTGTTATGTACATTAATAGCATAGTCATAATAATTTACATTATAAGTTACACCTTTTGCATCTGGTGAAACATTATTAATTGAGCCATCAGTTTTATTGATATACGCTAATGATAACTGAGGTGTTTTAGAAATTAATTCTATTCTGTATATTCCCGCCTGAAGATTATTTTTTTCGGAATCGGATAATGCTCTTCCAATTTTTAAATCGTAAACTTTGTATAATGCTGCACCTCCAAAATATGATAGTGTTCCTTCACATCCTTTTGGTAAATGTACATCTATGAAACCTTGATCTCCAATTAAAGAAGCAACTTTGTATTGGATTGCTCCTCCAGAACGTGCAGAAGCCAATGATTTTCCATCAGTATCTATAAATGAAACGTTTTCAATTCCATTAGGGTCAATATTGATTGTTTTTAAACATTTCAGTCCTACAATAATGTTGTCGGTATTATTTAAAACATCACTAATCTGATTTAAATGGTTAACCTCAGTATATGTGTCCCAGCTTCCTGATATTATTTTTATAGGGTTATCTATACCAGGACTGTTATTTTCAATGGCTTTCCTATAGTTAATCTCATTAAGTATTTGAACAATTTCACTTTTTCCACCTACTAACATTTTATACAATTTACCTCTTTCGAGTGGTGAATTAGCTTTAATTGTATATGGTCTACCACCCACCTGAAGCATTATGTTTAGGTTGCCACCTGGTATTGATTCTATAGGTAAAACTTGGTTTTCTGAAGGAATAATTTTTATAAAATAAGCAGATAGTCCTTTATTGTCATATTCAGGATATTTTGCCACTGTAGTATAGCTTTCAGGATCTCTATCATTATTAAAATAATCAGTACCAAAAATATAATACATTTCCTGAGCTGCTGGTACAGTAAATGAATAACCTGTTTTCCATTCATCATTTATTTTATTACCACCAGTCACATTTATTACATTTCCAGGATTAAGTTGGTCATAGTTATTCTGAGCAAAGGGGTGTGTTGCTGTTGCCTGATATAGTTCCTCAGTATTATTGTCACTGTAGTAATTGGCTAAACTTGGATGTGTTGAAGCATCGGATAAGATGGCTGCTGTTGCTTTAAAATTGCTCCCTGAAGTTGCTGTTAATATAAAACCATTACTTAATACTATACTTGGTGATGTTAAGCTTACTGTTAATCCAGGGCTAATAGTTCCATTTGCTGTAATAGATTGTGTAGCTTTATAATCTTTACTAGATGTTATTGCCCCCAATGATAGGCTCGAAGGATAGGATTCGATTTGCGTACTGTTTTTTAAGAAATTTGTTTTCTCAAAAGAATCGAGTGGAGAAGGAGCGATAAATGAAGTTCTATCTGGTCTAGCAAAATCATCATAGGTAGTTTCTGTACCCCAAATTTGATTGGTTACATAATTCTTAGACAGAGTCACATCTGATTTGCCAAGGTCATCAAAGTATGATCTGGATTGACCAATGACCTGTCCTTTTATATCATACGAGACAGCATGAATCCAATTATTAGAATAGTCATTTGGAATCAAAAGCTCAGAACCTTCGTTTAAGTCTTTTATAACATTTAAAGAAGCAGTAGTTGTAAGAGGAGGAGATGCTTCTATATTGTAAAATATTAAAAAATTGGAAACTATTCTAGCTCTATAATTAGTATCAGTCGACCCTTGTTTAATTATTCCTAATTCCGTATTCCGTAATGGAACTCCAGTATCTAAATATAGAATTTGTCCAGTTTTAATATTACATTTGCTAGGCCATGTACCGTTCATGTTTAGGGTGACAGTACCTTTTTTTATTGTTATAGTTCCATTACTATTTCCTTCTTCATCTGTGCAGTTAAAAATATTTGGAAGTGAAGCAGTATAGTCTACACCAGCTGCATAGTTGGAAGGGCTAGTGGTTATGTTTGTACTTATACTGCTTAAAACATCTGCGGTTGAATATATTATTAGGCTGTTATTTTCTATTTTTGCATTATATGCATTTGGATAATTAGTGGCACTTGTTGTTACTGGGCCTAATTCAATATCTGGTAGACTAGGAGAAATTGTAAGAACTTTTATTACTCCAGTTTTTAATGGCTGTTGTGTCCAACCGCCACTAAAATAAACTGTTAATACATTGTTATCAACTGAAATTTTACCTCCTCCTCCTCCGCTACCCGTAAATAATTCTGTTGATGATATAGTAATGCTATAATTTGGATAATTACCAAATGCATCTAAATTATGACTGATATAATTGGATGTATTATTAATATCTGAATTAGCAAAAATAAATATTGGAAATAAAATTATATAGTATATATATTTTTTCATTTGTTTTGTTTTGGTTAATGAACTCTAATATCTTTGTTTCTAACAAATAACGATGTTATCAAAAAAATTTATTATTGTAAGTGTTTGATTTTACTAATTTAAAACCTCCCGTAATTCCATTTTTTGGATCATCAATAATTTCAGAATAAGTTCTTATTAACCTTCCTGCAGCGTCGTATTCAAATCGTGTGGCTAAACCATTATTAGCAATTATATGTGTTAATTCATCCCATTCATTATAAACATATCCAGTGATAGAAGATGCTACTGGGCGTATCATTAAATCATCAAAATACACAGTTGATCCATCTGCAGAAGTGACATATACCGAATAAGCCCCTACTGGTACATTTACGTAACCAGTTTTTAAAATCCAATTACCAGCAGTGTATGTTTCTGTGAAATCAATTATACTACCATTGTTATTTATACGAGCTTTGGCAGCATTAGTTTTTTCTACCCAAACAGATACTTTATATTTACCAGGTCTATGCTCGCCATTTTTCATGGATATTCCAAATTGAGAATTTGAGGTTGTAGCAACTGAATATTTTCCAGTGTGATAAAATAATGTATTTCTAGATGCATTTATCATAGCGACTTCTGATTCAAGATAAGTAGGGAAATTTGAAAGAGGCGCATTTTCTGCTCCTGCAAAAAACATTTCACTATAACTAGCATTACCAGAGGTTATTACTTTTGTGTTATTATCACCCATTTTTCTGGATGCATAATTCCCATTGACATCTTTTATCTCCAATGGTTTAGAAAAATGATCATATAATGTAACTTCGGAAGTTTGTTTCCATTGGGTTGGTTGTGAACCAACACCTATTGAACCAGTCCAAATGTTAAGAACTCCAATATTCCAATTAAAATTATCATGATTTTCACTATTATAATTGAGAAATAAACCATTAGAATCTTTACTACCATTCCAAATATATGATTTGTGTTTTCTCCAAATTATTTTTTTTGCATATCTAGCAACTTCACTCCAATACGTAGGAGAGCTTCCATCAGGAAATGTTACTGGAGTTAAAGTACCATCTATGCTTTTGTAGCTCCAATTATTACTCCAAGTGGTTATACCTACTCCAGTTTCTTTCCATTTATTTTCAGCTTTACTAAAAATATAATCATAATTAACTGCAACTTGAGATAACATGTTTCTTGAAGTTTGCATTTCTGGGTAAATACGGAATGCTGGGATTATCTTTGTTTTATAGGATTGGCCATCGCTTGATTTCATCACTTGCTCTTTAGAAATGCCAGAAATTTCATCATAATCTAAAAAGTGAGATGAATATGTATATCCATTACTTTGCTCTGTAGATGATTTAATAATATTTGGATATTTTATTCTAGTTGATGTGTTTATTAACCATTTATCATTAATGTTTGGAGATAGATAATCAACTGTTTTGTAAGATTGATATGATTCTTTTGAAATACCAATGCTATTCGGAATTTCATTTTTGGAAAAATAATTATTGGAAATTTTACTTAAAAGATGCCCTTCTGAATTATAAGTAGAAACTTCTAATAATTGGCCAATTGCAGCTAAATTATCTTTCAAGGTTATTGAACTTATATTTACATTTTTACCTGAATTATTGGTGAAATAGGTTTCATTCTTTTCAATCTCAAAGAAATCTCCATATTTAATTTTATTTGGAGTTTTTTCTTTCATTACATTAAATTTATAACGAATCTTACCATTAGATTTATTATTTGTGCTTTTAAATTCAACTGATACGTAATCGTGCATAACCCTTGGAGCTGGTAATTCCGAACTATAAGGTAGCTCTTTAGTGATATTTTGAGCATATGGGACAAAACTTACATAACCTATACCGTCTTCATTTAATCCATATTTGTAGTCTGTACTATATTCATTTAAACCATCACTAACTGCTAATTTTGAAACTCGAGTACCACCACCTTCAAATGTGGGATTCCCATCTAAATCAATACTGATTGTTATATCATCATTGTTATATATAGAACTGTTTAATTGTGAATTATATATGATTTCACTTGTTACAGGATTGTCGAATGTAACTTCATATTTACCAGCTCCTAAAGTGTTTTCAAGTAAAGAAATATGCCCGTTACCGGCATATTGATATTTTGTTATTACTATGTTATTCCCAATTTGTCTTCTAAAAAAAGAAGTGAAATTAATTTTTACTGATTGATTTAATGAGATGGGATAGTTATGTATTGAACCTATGTCTATTATTACTTTTTCATTTACACCATCTATCAACAATTGATTTGTGGGTACAGTACTTTTAAATTTTGTTAAGCTTTTATTTGAAAATTCTAATGCAGCTTTAGTTAGACTTTTAAATTTTGTACTCTCATAATTTATTTTTATTGCTCCACCCTGTGGAGTAATTATTTTTTTCAGAGACCAATTTGAAGGGTTATTCTTGTAATACCCCCAGCCATCAGATACATTATCTAAATCTGCTAATTGTACATTCTCATTATTATATTCGAATTGATAAGGAGGTAAGATATCTGAACCGCCTTTTCCTCTAAATTTTACAGATTTTAATGTTAAACAGCCTTCCCCTTTGAGTAGGGAATTATCATAATTTAAATCGACTATTTTTATTGCTTTAGAAATGTATTGTTCCCAATTGTCACCAATATCAATTATGTTATCATATTTGTTAATTGGAGCTAGTTCTTTTTTATTGTAGTAAAAACTATTATAAAGTTCCGAGTTTCTTAACGTGTTTGATTGTGTGTAATTATAATTCTTACTATAATTAATATCAATATTTGTATTTGAATCAACTCCATGATTCTTATTTATGTTTATGTCTTCATTTTTAAATAATAGGACCTTACTTAGTTTTAGAAGTTTTTGGGAAGGCACTATAAACCTAGTGACAAAGTCAGACTCACGTTGTTCACGTTTATTTTCATGTATGACCGATTTATATTCCCATTCTTTTGACTTTGCATCATTTCTTTCATCTTTTAAGAATATTGCAGTATGGGTCCTTGTTTTTATTTTATCTAAATAATATATTTGTTTTCTTCCTTTAATCCAAGTCTTTATGTTAGAGTTTGAATCATCTGTAAAATACTCTTTATTATCAGGAGCGGACCATAAATATGCATCTGACCATAAGCCATAATCGAAGCTTGTCCAATAACCTAAATCTCCATCTCCAGCAATTCCGTCACCATTATCTATAAAATCAGGACCTGTAATAGCAGTTAATAACCAATGTGTGGCAAATGGTTCCAATTGTCTTTTCTCCATATATGCTTGGTTTTCTTCCGTTTTTCCATTAATCATTCCAAAAGTTCGTGTAATAATTTCATGATTATAAACAGGTAATGAATAATGATAAGTTTTACCATCAATGGCAGTTATTGAGAATGCACCAATACCATCTACGGGTAATTTAGACCTGTCAATCCCTGTTGCATTAGTATCTAAAAAGCCTCTATCTTTTAATTGAGATAAATTTTTTACTAAATCACTATTTAACCAATATTCAATTTTTTTAGATGTAACTCTTTTAAGTTTTCCATAATCTTCTCCTGATGAATAATGTTCATAAGGAAATTTTTTATTTAAATCTGAATTTTGAGATATTGTTTTTACATCTGTAGTGTTTAAGTATGTACTTATTTCATTATCAAAATAAAAATCTGGTTTGTTACGGAAATAACCTTGGTCAGGAGCAGAATAAATTAATTTAAAACCATTTTTGTTTTCATAATTACTGAGTCCTTTTAGCGCTCCATTCTCATACAAAATAGATCTAAAATTTCCTGATAACCCTTGAGAATTTGCACTAAAGTTATCATTGCTAGGTAAGACAAGGTTATTGTTTTCTATATTGAGAGTATTCTCTATTGAGAATTCGTGTATGTCTCCTGTTGATTTCTCAAAAATGTAACCAGGAATATTTAACTGCTGATCTGTCCATGGTACTATTTGAGGCTCACTATTTGAATTAGAACCCGAATATATAGTTGTAGATAAATTGGGATACTTGATTAGCATTTGGTCTCGATATACGATAGCACTATTTAAGTTCTCAAATGATTTAACTAAATTATTACCTGTAGTATTTGGTAATTTTGCATCTCGAGTAGAGACCACATAGGATTCTTGTACTTTGTTGAAATTTAATACTCCATTTACAACCGATTCTTTATTCGTTGAAAGGTAATATGTAAATTCCTGTTTACCAAAGCTTAAACTAAAGGTTCCTATTTGTGTAGGTACAATAATAGGTACTATCCATCCATTAGATTTTGTACTGTAATCTCCCATATTGATTGTATGATTGAAAGATAGACGTATTCCTGTCCCAGCTCCTCCTACTGTTTTGTTTTGATTATTACGATTTTTTACCCCTCCATTTATTCCTATCCCTCCTGAGGAGAGGCTTACCTCAAGGGATGATGTATTGTTATTTCCAGACAATAAAGTAGCTCCATAGGAAAACGTGCCTGAAGAATTGTATCCTAACGAAAAGCCTTCACCATTTGTATTATTTGAATAACCGATACTGCCTCCTAAATTGCCATTTGAATTTAAATTTGCTCCTACTGTTAATCCACCTGCAGTAGTTATACCAACACCTACAGAGGCATTTCCTGATGAGCTTCCAAATCCAATAGAAGCATTGGCACCACCCCCTGCACCACTTGCTTGATCTGTATAACCAGCACCAACACTTACGAATCCACCAACAGCTTGACTATTACTCCAATTGAAACCTAATCCAACTGAAAAAGCGCCATTTGAATATCCTACTGATACAGATGAAATTTTATCAGTTTTTGAAGAGTCATAAAAATACTCACTAATAACTGCAGTATTATAATCATCTGGGTAACCATTAATGTTTCGTTCAATTGCGCCAGGGTTTACGTTCCATCCTAATCCTGTCCATGATGAATCTTGATCTAATGCTATACCAGCATGATATGCCATAGCTATTGGATAACCTCCTTCTGGACTAGGGACATTAAGTAAAGGTAATACATAACTATATTGGCCTGTGATTAGATTTACCATATCAGTTGCATCAACAGGCTCAAAGCTTGCTGCTTCAGCTGATTTAGGTCCATTATTTGATGCAAATAGATTATTTGGTATTAAAGTTGGGAAAAAAATCAACAAGAAAAAAGTGGCAATAAGGCGATGGTGCTTTTTGTATGTAATCATAAGGCTAATATTAAAAACGTAATTGAGGTTCTTTTTCTAGTGCTTTGGTATTTATTTTGAATTTAATATCTCCAGTATCAAGCCCTAAATCTTCAATAACAAAGTTTAGATAGTCTTGTTTAATAAATTTATTGTCTCGGGGATACACAATCATTATGGATGTAGAACTACTCATACCATACATTCTAGGGTAAATAAAATCGGCTAATGCTAAAGTGTCTTTTGTAGGAGTATATACGTGAAGTTTTTCTTCCATTCTAAAGGCTAAATCAGTAACCATTTGACCGAATTTAGTTTTATCTCTTGCAACTCCATTTAGTAATTCCTGATTATTCTTAGACATAGACAAGTTGAAATATAAATATTTATTATATTTCTGTCTTAGTCTATTTATTTCAGTTGGATTAGTTTTGTTTTCTAAATCTTGTTGAACTAATAAATCTGTCGGTCTGTATTGTAGTATATAATCAACACCATTAACCGTTTTTTTATAACAGTATCCGTTGTCTTCATCTTTTATATAATCATACATTTCTTCCTGATTATCAAAAGTTTTGTTACAGGAAGTTAGAAGTAATAATAAAAGAAGTAATAAAAGGTTATTTTTTATCATATTCTGCATTAAGTCCTTTTAAAACTTGCTCAGTTAAATCAGTAGATTCATCAGCATACATGATATTTCCACCACCACTGGCACCAAATATGATTTTATAGTTATGTTTTTTTCCGTACTCTTTAATGTAATCGTTAATATCATTAATTACAGTTTGAGTTACTTTTTTGTCTTCTTCTTGTATTTTTTTCTGAATTGCTTCTTGGTATCCATTAATTTGTTGTTGTTTATTACCAAGTAATTCTTGCTTTAGCTTTAACTCTTTTGGAGATAAAGACGCTCTTTCTTTTTCGTAGTTCTTTAATTCGTTTTGCCAATTTGCAACTAATGAGTCAACGTTTGCTTTCATCAGATTGGCTTTTTTATCAAACTCGGCTTTAGCAATTTTTGTTTTACTATACCCTATAATTAGTTTATTAACATCAACATAGACTAATTGTGAGCTTGATTTTGCAAAATAAATTGCAACAATACTTAAAAACACTGCTATAATTGCAGCATATAAAGGAATTTTCTTCATTATTTTATTTAGCTAATTTTGCGCAATGTTAAAGCTTTTATATTACTTTAACAAGTTATATTGTATTGTTTTTAATGTAAAATGGGTTTTTTAGGGAATACCAATCTTTGTTTTTTTATAGTATTTTACTTTCTTGTAATGTCGTCTGATTTAAAATTTTTATTTACTGATGTAAAAAAAATGTAGTTTAAATTAAAAGTAATATGACTTTATGTGTTTTATGTATGAGGATTGATTTTGTTAATCATTACTCATTTTTTTTTTCGGTAAATTAATGTGTAATTTCTTATTTATTATTATGTGACTTTTTTTCAATAAAATCTATATATTTGCCCATACTAAATCTTTTTTGTTTTGAAAAAATTCCTTGTTAAAAAATTCCCTTCCTTTAATCTCCAAGAAATGTTAATTGTATTGGCAATTATTGGAATATTACTATTAATAGCTTTACCTAATTTGATGCCTTTAATTACAAAAGCTAAAAGTGTAGAGGCGCAAGTACAGCTAAAAGCGATATACAATGCCGAAAAACAATACTATTTCATGTATTCTAAATACAGCCCAGATTTTGTGGAGATTGATTTTGAAGCTCCCAAAACGACAAAAGATAATGGTAGTGCAAATTATGTATATGAAATTGTACAAGCGAGCAATAATGAATTTAAAGTAAAAGCTACTGCTATAACTGATTTTAATGGTAATGGTGTTTTTAATGTTTGGGAAATTGATCAGAATGGGGTTCCAAAACAAATAGTAAATGACTAATGTTATTATTAAAATTTTTATTGATTATTTTATTTTTTATAATATTATATCAGGATTGTAAAGACCGGCTGGTTTATTGGTTTTTATATCCATTAATTGGAGTTCTAGCTTTTACAATACAACTTACAATCTTACCCATTAACATTGTTTTACTTAATAGTGGAGTTAATTTAATATTCGTTTCTTTTTTATTAATAGTTTGTTATGGCTACACTAAACTAAGAGGGATAGAGTTTGAAAAATCTTTAGGATTAGGTGATGTATTATTTTTTGTTTTTATTTCTTTTTCCTTTTCTATAATTTCCTTTTTTGTATTGTTTTTATTTTCATTATTTTTCTCATTGTTATTACATTTTGTTTTATCAGTCAATAAAGAGAAAAGAACAGTGCCATTAGCAGGATACATGGCTTTGTTTTTTGGAGTAGTTTATGGAATAACTTTTTTTTATGACAGCAACTTTTTATATGCCTATTAAGCAATGAATGATTTTGATATTTCTATAGAATTTCAGCAACTTGTTAAATCAGAACAAGCATTTTATTACAGGATTATTCCAGTTGGTAAAGTAGGAGAGTTGGTGCTGTTAAAAACAGATAGTGTTGATATACAAAGTTTACAAAATGAACTATCAGTTTTATTAAATTTTGCTATAAAATTAGAAGCAGAGAGTAGTGAAAATATTAATCGCTATTTGAGTACTAATTATAGAAAAACATCTTCTGAAAATATTTCAAGTATCCATTATTCAGCAGATTTTTTAGAGAAAATAGTGCTAAATGCTAAAGAAATAGGAAGCAGTGATATTCATTTTGAACCCTATGAAAAAAATGCTAGAGTGCGTTTTCGTTTGGATGGAAAATTAAAAGAGCAATTTCATATTACTACAGAGGAGTATCCTATTCTGGTGAATAAAATAAAAATTAGAGCACAACTAGATATTTCTGAGAAGCGATTACCTCAAGATGGGCGTATTACTATGGTTACTGATTACGAGGATTTTGATGTTCGTGTTTCAGTTTTACCAACCCTCCATGGAGAAAAAGTAGTATTACGTATTTTAAGTAAGGATACCAGTCATATTAATATTAATGCTCTTGGTTTTACTGAGAAAGAGCTAATAACTTATCTTGAGAATATAAAACGCCCGAATGGTATTGTACTCATTTCAGGACCTACAGGGTCTGGAAAAACGACTACTTTATATGCTACTTTAAAAAAGCTTAATTTACCCAATACTAACATATTGACTGTAGAAGATCCTATAGAATATACATTGGAGGGTATTAATCAAGTACAATTAAAAGAAAATATTGGGCTTGATTTTGCGACTACTTTAAGGACATTTTTACGTCAAGATCCAGATATAATTATGGTTGGTGAAATTCGAGATGTAAATACTGCAAATATGGCTATTCGTGCTGCCTTAACAGGGCATCTTGTGTTGTCTACAATTCATACCAACTCGGCATGGGCTACAGTTTCTCGATTAATTGATATGGGAATCCCATCTTTCTTGATTGCGAGTACATTAAATGTAAGCGTGGCTCAACGTCTAGTAAGGAAACTTTGTGAATATTGTAAAGTTGAAGAAAATGTTTCGCAAGCCCTTTTTCCAACAGGATTTATTATTCCTGAAAATTTGAACAAACATCATTCTGCTGTTGGTTGTGAAAATTGTTATCATACAGGGTATTCAGGTAGAAAAGCCATTTATGAAATTCTACCTATAGGAAGTGAACTCTCTGCATTGATTAAAAATAATCAATTAGATATAAATACTTATTTGGAAGAAAACGAAATTTTCACACTGAAAAAAAATGCATTATCTCTAATTAAAAATGGAACGACTTCAATTGATGAAGTTTTTTCATTACTCTTGTAAAAATATATATAAAAGCAGTCACATCTGATTTACATTCATGAAAAAAATAACTACTATCCTCTTATTATTAATTTTTCAAATTTCATTTTCACAAGAAAATAGGATTTTACAACTTAAAAATAATATTGATGCAATAAGTGCTGATGCACCTGGTTTGTCAGAAAAAGTTAATATTAATATTAAAGAGTCTACTTTATCTAGTTTTTTGCTAGCAGTTTCTGAGGTGCATAAAATTAACTTAAGTGTAGCTCCAAATTTAAGTCAAATAAATATAGTGAACAGCTTTACGGGAGTTACAGTAGGTGATTTGTTGCTTTTTCTTTGTAAGGAATATAATTTAACAATCGACTTTACTGGAAATATTCTCTCTATAAAGTCATACGAAAAACCAGTGGTAAAAGAAGCTGTCAAGCCAATTGATGTAGTGTATGATACCTCTAATGATTTACTTTCTCTTAATTTAAAAGGAGATCAATTATATGGAGTTTTCAAAGAAATAATGGATAAGAGTGGTAAAAATTTAGTTTTTGCTCCGGGATTAGAAAATCAATTATTAACAGTTTATATTAAGAGCATGCCATTTGATGCTGCATTAAATAAACTAGCCTTTGCAAATAATCTAAATGTAACAAAGTCTAGAGATAATTTTTATATTTTTGATCAATTGGAAGGAACGTATTCAAAAGAATCAGGTACAGATGCTATTCGTCAAAATAAACCATTGCGTTCTCGAAAATCAAATTTCTTTTTTACAATTATTGATGCTAATAAAAAATTACTTGATGTTGATTTCGAAAATACTCCAATTTCAAGTATTATATATGATATAGGGCATGAATTAGATATTGATATGTTTATTTCTAGCCCACTTGAGAATGCAGGAAATGCCACTGTTAAAGCAAAAAACATTTCATTTGATGCTTTATTAAATAAATTATTTGAAATTAAGTCAGATAATTCATCCTCAAATATTGGCTCATCTCAGGCACAATATAATAATAATAATAATAATATAGGAAGTTCAAATAGTGGAGCTTCAAGTGGGCCTTATACTTACATGAAAAATGGATCTATTTATTATTTTGGAACTAAAGATCAATTAGTTGTTCGAAACATAAAAGTTATTCCGTTAATGTATCGTTCAATTGATATTTTGAGCGATCCATCGAAAGAGGGAAGAAGTGCAGGACGATTAAATAATAATACCAATTATACTAATTATAATAATTCAAATAGTACGTTTGATAATAAATCAAATTCAAATTATCAGCAAAATCAAAATAATAACTATAATTCAAATAGTTCAGCTTCTTCAGCAAGTACTCCTTCAGAGTCTATTTTGTCAATAATTCCTGATGAAATTAAGAAAGATTTAGATATAAAAATTGATAAAGAACTTAATAGTTTTTTGGTTAATGGACCTGCGGCGAATATTGAGCGTTTTGAAGTTTTTATAAAATATATTGATAAGGCTGTACCAGTTATTTTGATAGAAGTTATGTTACTTGAGGTGAACAAAAGTGCTACTGTAGAAACAGGAATTAGTGCAGGGATTGGAAATAAGCCAGTTACTACCACAGGTACTTTGTTTCCAGGAGCAGATATGAATCTTGGAGCACAAACAATTAATAATATTATCGACGGATTTAATGGATTTGGATCTTTAAATATTGGAAAAGTAGTTCCTAATTTTTATTTGAGTCTAAAAGCAATGGAGACTAACGGAAATTTAAAAATTCGTTCGTCCCCAAGATTATCAACATTAAATGGACATAAAGCCTATTTATCTATTGGTGAAACAACCTACTATGTAGTTACGAATCAAAACTTTTATGGGTCGCAGATTCCACAAGCTTCTGAAGTTAAAAATTACCAACCAATTGATGCCGAATTATCTGTTACGATTATGCCTTTAGTTTCTGGTGATGGACAGATAACTATGGATATTAAAGTAATTCAATCTAGTTTTAATGGGCAAAAAGTTGATAAAAATGCGCCTCCTGGAATTAATTCAAGAGAATTCACCTCTATTATTCGAGTAAAAGATCAAGACATAATTGTATTAGGTGGTCTTGAAGAATCTGTAAAAAATGATTCAGGAACTGGAGTACCATTATTATCTAGAATTCCAATTATTAAATGGTTATTTAGTTCTCGAAAAAGAGAGGACTCTAAGAAAAAATTATCAGTATTAATTAAACCAACTGTTATTTACTAATGAATTTGCCATTTATAGCCCCTTTATTAATAGGTACCCAGTATATTGGTATCGAACATTTCACTTTGAATAATGAAGAGAAAATAGCATTATTGTTAGTAGAAAAGAAGAAAGAAGGGTTAATAATTTCCAAAAAAGATAAGGTAAGTTATACTGAGAAAATAGCAGAAAAATGGGATACTAAACTCCCTTTTTTTTTGATTGTTAATACCAATCAGGTTATTCAAAAGGAAGTTGCTGGTGTTGATGCTTCAGATGAGAAATTATTGCATAAAACATTTCCAAACACAAATTGGGATGAGTTTTATTTTGAAATCTGGAGATTAAAAACAAAATCAATTATTGCAATTACTAGAAAAAAATATTTAGATGATTTACTTTCACATTATGAAAAACAAAAGATTACTATTTCTGGAGTAAGTCTTGGGGTTTGTTCAATAGCGGAGATATTGAACTATACTGATGAAAAGGTTTTGTTCACAAATAATCAGATAATAATTAAGGATGAAGAAAAGCAGATTATTACTTTTCAATCTGAAGGTTTAGAAGCAACTTATAATATAAATGATCTAATAATTTATAATACTCATTTATTAGTTTTTTCAGGTTTATTACGACTCATAACTCAAAGCACTCAGAATACAGGAAGTATTATAAATTATAGTACAATGCTTTATGATGAATTTAATCAAAAAGCTTTTTTTACTAAAGGATTAAAAATAATGGTAGGAGTAATATTGACTATTTTACTTCTTAATTTTTTTGTTTTTTCACATTATTATAAAAAGGCTGAAAAAACTTCCGAAATAGTATTGGTAAATCAATCATCACTAGAAAGTGTAAATACTATCAAGCAGAGGATTGTAATAAAAGAGCAAAAAGTAAAAAGTATTGTTGATAGAACCTCTTCCAAAAGTTCATTTATCATTAATGAAATTACTAAAAGAGTGCCTCAATCAATTTTATTAAAAGAATTTATTTATTCTCCATTAGAAAAAAAGATAAAATCTGAAGAATCAATAATTACGCAAGATGAAGTATTGATAATTTCAGGAACTACTATAGATAATAGTGCTTTTACAAATTGGGTCGAGGTTATTGAACAATTAGAATGGATCAACAAAGCAATAATAACTCATTTTGGAAAAAATGAATTAAATGAAACAGAATTCTCAATTAAGCTAATACTGAAATGATATGAGACTTAACAAAAAAAACAAATTACTTTTGGTTGGTTTCTTCTTAACTTTATGTATTTGTTATTCTTTTGCAATTTCTAATACAATTGAATATTATAAGGAATATAAAGCAAAAGAAGAACAACTTCTTAGTACAATCGAGACGCCAAAATTAATAAGTCAGTTAGTTCAAAAAGAAAAACAATTGGATTTGTTTTTATCAAATTATACTATCAATACTACTGATTCTTTTCAGAATGATTTATTAAAACAACTTAATACCTATAGTACTAACTACCATCTTAAAATTATTGATTTTAAAGAACCACATATAATAACTGAAAAAGGATTTATAACAACAAGTTACATTTTCTCTTTGGAAGGTTCTTTTAACGGATGTTTGGCGCTGCTAAACAAAATTGAAAATGATGCTACTTTAGGAAGTATAAAGCACTTGAATTTCATGAAAAAGAGAAATTACAAAACCAATTTAGACGAATTAAGTGTAGAAGTTATCATACAGAGAAATCAAGGAGTTTAGGTGTTTTCCCTTATTAATTAAATTTAAATAAATTATGAGAAATAATATTTCACTAGCATTGCTATGCTTAATAACGTCTTTTTGTGTAGCTCAAAATAAGCTTGAACCGACCGGTAATGTAGGTATTGGTACATTGGATCCTAAATTTGAATTGGATGTTATAGGAAAGGGGCGCTTTAAGGTTCCAGACGATCAGTCTGGTGTAGGCGGATTAACAATTGAGACGCATAATGGAACTAATTTAAAAATAGGAGGAAACTCAAATTATAGTTGGATACAATCGCATGGAATGTTACCTCTTTATATAAATGAGTTAGGTAACAATACAATATTTAACCTAAGAGATGGTAATGTTGGGATTGGGACTGTTAAGCCTAGACAAAAATTTGTGGTTTCTAACAATGGAGTAGAAGGGTTTGAGGTTTATTTAGAACCGTTAACCAATATCGTTGGATTACAATCTTTCAATAGAGTTTCAAATACGTATTCTAAAATGCAGTTAGACGCAAGTCAGTTTTCATTTTTGCACGGTAATGTTGGAATAGGGACTATGAGTCCTCATCAAAAATTTGTGGTTTCTAACAATGGAGCAGAAGGGCTTGAGGTTTATTTAGATCCGTTAACCAATATTGTTGGATTACAATCTTTTAATAGAGTCTCATATATATATTCTAAAATGCAGTTAGATGCAAGTCAGTTTTCATTTATGTATGGTAATGTTGGTATAGGAACAACAGCTCCAGATGAAAAATTAACTGTAAAAGGAAAAATTCATACACAAGAGGTGAGAGTAGATTTAGCTGGTCCACTTGTTCCTGATTATGTGTTTGCTAATGATTATAAATTAAAGTCATTAGAAGAAGTTGAAAGCTTTATAAAAGAAAATAGTCATTTACCAGAAATTCCATCAGCAAAAGAAATTGAAAAAAATGGTCTTATGCTAGCCGAGATGAATATGAATTTATTGAAGAAAATAGAAGAATTAACTTTGTATGCTATCAATCAGGAAAAAAAGACAGAGAAGTTAATGGAGTATATTGATAGTCAGAATAAACGTTTAGAATTATTAGAAAAAAAACAATAATAGATTTCATTGTTTAATTTGATGTTTATAAAAGAAAAAGCAACTCATTTGGAGTTGCTTTTTCTTTTTATTAATTATTAACGGTAGTTAGGTAGTTAGTTTTTTATACTTAAGAGTCTCTTTTAATTAAAAGTAGAATCCGTTTTTTTATTATTATAAAATGGAAATTTATAGATAATAAAAGTTAATATATATAATGCTTGAATTGTAGTTTTGTTAGTATGTTGTTGTTTTATAGATAAAAATGTAATAATTATCGTTTTCTATAAATAAGAAAAACAAATTTTTATTTAAAAAAGAATGGAAGATATTTGCAACATTAGATTCAAAATCTAATATTCCCAAAACTAAAAAAACAAATTTAAACTAACCTACAATGATTACAAACATTAAGAGGTGGCGTTTTGCCAGCTTGCTAATTACAGGTTTTCTCATTTTTACAAGTTGTGATAAAGAAGACCAATCTACTGCTTACAATGCTAACTATTTACCAAGTATTGATGCAACAAATTTACCAGCAGGAAATCGTGCAATGACTATGTTTGAAGATGATGAAAGTCCTTCAAAAATGTATGATAAAGAAGATCGTTGGTTTCGTGTAAATCAACCGATGCAAGTGATTCAAAAAGGGAAAGATTCGGTACAAGTTTCTCTTTATTCTCCTGTTGGACTTACCGATGTAAGAATCTACGCTAAATTGGCTAATTATGACAAGCGATTCTTAATTTATAGTTTCACAAAAATTCCCGCTTTTCATCGTTCATTTCATCAAATTCCTTTGGTAACAGGAAAACATGATTATTTATTAGAAACTGGTAATGCGGTTACAATTGATAAAATTGATGGTTTCTCTTCAGGTGCAATAGAATTTTCGGTTGAATCAAGTGATCCTTTGTTTGCAAAATTCAAAAAAATTAAGTCTTCACATTTAGTTCAATTTAATGATGGATACCATATTAAAGAATTGGGTAAATTTTTGCCTATGAACCCAGTTTTGGCTAAAGAGGCAATTGCGATGATTATCAATTATTCATACGCTTTAAGTCATCCAATTTATTATGACACCTTTATTAATTTTGATAGATATAAAAAAGAGCAAGCTGCTCAAGCAGGAACAGCTGTAAATGGAGCAACCTATTGGCATGGAAATGCAGAGGATGTTGATGGTGTCTACGATTATCTTACTAAGGTTGAAATTGAGAAAATATATTTGGACTACCTTGATAATAGAACAGTTTATATGGCAATGGTAGGAGGCGATTCTGCTTGGGGAGGCGGACCTTTAGCATCTCAATGGGAATCTAGTTATATTACAGGACATTGGGTAGGAGATATGTCGGTTTGGTCACATGAATACTCACATCATATAGGTTTTAGTCACAGTAGTAATTTAGCTAATAGTGGCGAAGGCGGTGGACAACAAGAGATGTTAACTCATTTTTACAAATACTTAATTTACCTGAAAGATCTTCCTTTTACTGATCCAGAGGTATTAAAAGGATGGACTAAAACAAATCATTTGACAGGAACATATAAGAAACCAATTTTCACAGTTAATCCAAAAAATCCATTCTTATTAAAATATAAAGGAGAAGGAAAATGGAATTAACAAATAAAATCAAAATGAATAAAATAGCTTTTTTTATATTGTTACTTTGTGTATTTACAAATTGTAGCAAGGATTCTTTCGACGGAACGGCTCCAAATCATACTTATTACTATCCTACTGATGAAGCCTCAATTACTGCAGGTCAGGTTGGTGATGGAAAAGGAACGTTAAACCCAAATGGAATAGCTGTAGCAAATGATAAATTGTATGTTTGTAATGGAGATGTACTTGAAGTTTTTAATGCACGTACTTTGGCTCATTTAAAAACAATTGCAAATTATACTAAAGGAACTACTACAATTGCATTTGCAAAACTTAGTTCAGTTGCAGTTGATAATGGTCGAATTTATATTGGAAGCGTTGATTCAAGACTTTTTGTTCTTGATGAAGTAACGAATGTTGGAATCAGTGTTTTAGGGAATGGTCAATGGTCGAGAACTTTCGTTCATGTTTTTGGGATTATTGTAAAAGATGGATTAGTATTTGTTAAAGAAAAAGAAACTAGTATTAAAGTTTTTGAGACATCCCAAATTACAGATAAAAGTGATTGGGATTTAGTTCCTATTGCAAAATTAAATACCTTAAAAGGGTTTGAGGAGGTGTATTCAATGGCTGTTGCTGATGGGAATTTAGTTGTAGCAGGAAGAAATGCAAAAGGGTATTTGTATTACAACATTGCAGGTATTCGTGCTAATGCTGCAGCTTCTTTAAAAGCGCCAATACAGCCTGTAGTAGTACCTTTTAATGATGTAAAGCCATTGGCAGTTGCTATTAATGCTGATTGGGCTATTACCTCAGAGAATGTAGGAGATTTAAATTATTTACGCCTTTATCCTAAAAAAGAATTTATGGACAGAACTTACAATCCAAGAGTAAATACGTCAGATATTATGGGGCAAAATAACTTTGGAAGTATTGTAAGTGTTGCGCAACTTGAGGATCGTCTTTTTTTGTCAGATAATACGAATCAAAAAATAAGAGTAATTAAACTTAATAAATCTGAAATAACAGAACAAAGATAGTATTGTTGTTTTATTGAATAAATTTACGTTTAAGCCCACTCAACAGAGTGGGCTTTTTGTATTTAATGTATGATTTATTATTGATTAGGGCATTTATAGCTTAATTTTATTATAGAAATAACATTTTTTGCACTTAGGTGTAGAAAAATTTAGGGTTACTTTGTGGTAGATAATATAATTGATTAGAATGAAAAAGATAGATAGAGTATTAGAAGGTGAAAATAATGTAAAAAATCAATGGCTGATACTTGCTATTATTATCGTTGCACTTATTCCTGTAACTATTGATGCGACCATATTACATGTTGCTATCCCTACACTCACATTATCATTGGGAGCTTCGGGTAATGATGTATTATGGATTATAGATATTTATCCACTTATTATGGCTGGTTTATTGTTGCCTATGGGAATCTTAGGAGATAAAATTGGACATAAAAAAGTACTATTATTTGGTTTGACAATATTTGGAATAGCTTCATTTTTTGCAGGATTTTCTACAGCACCGATTTATTTAATACTATCTCGTGCGCTTCTGGCGTTAGGAGGCTCGATGATTATGCCAGTAACTTTAGCTTTGATAAGTCAAACTTTTACTAATGAAGCAAAACGTGGTACGGCATTAGGGATTTGGGCAGCAGTAGGTACTGCTGGAGCAGCAGTAGGTCCAGTTATTGGTGGAATTATTGTCGAGCATTATTGGTGGGGAGCAGTGTTTTTGATTAACCTTCCGTTAATTTTAATTGTTATCCCTTTTATATGGATTGGAGTGCCCAAAGGAATTTCGAATCCTGAGAAGCCTTGGGTGTTAAAAGATGCTGCTTTTGTATTAGTAGGCGTGATTTTACTCGTTTATGGAATTAAAACAGTTTTTAAAGAAGATCATCCTTTCTGGGTCAGTATTGTTGTAGGGGCGGTTGGACTTCTTTTTTTGATATTATTTTTTAAAAAGCAGAAAACATCATCTTCTCCAATGATTGATATGAGCTTATTGCAAGACAAAATAATTTTGTTAGGAATGTTACTTTGTTTTGTGCCAATGGCAGTTATTGTAGGGTTTGAATTTCTATTAGCACAAGAACTCCAATTTGTACATAAGCTAAGTCCGATAGATGCTGGACTATTTATGTTACCATTTGTGGCTTCTTCTGCAGTAGCAGGACCGCTTACGGGTTCAATACTCAGTAAAATTGGATTTAAGAACGTTATAATTACTGTATTGTCTTTATCGTCATTATCATTCTTTATGTTGAGTCAATTAGATTTTAGTTCATTTACAGCTAGCTTGTTATTTTGGTCGATAGTTTTAGGGTTCAGCTTAGGGGTTGTATTGATAGCTGGAACAACAGCTATCATGTCTGCTGCTCCACTTGATAAAGCTGGGATGGCAGGCTCAATGGAGTCTATTTCTTATGAACTAGGTACTGGGTTAGGGATTACTTTTTTTGGAATTATACTATCTCAAATTTTTGTAAAAAAGTTTATTATTAGTGATGAATTGTTGAATGGAGTCTCAAAGGAGGTAAATAATTCAATTGGAGATGCAATGATTGTTGCCAATGAGTTAGGAGGTGAGAAAGGTGAGATCATAAAAAAAGCGGCAATGACAGCATTTAAAGATGCACATGATGTAGTTTTAATTCTAGCAGGATCAGTATTGGCAATTTTGGCTTTGACTTTGGTATTTATATTACCTAAAGAAAAGAAGAGATGATAAAAAAGAATATCTGTAAAATTTAAGCTGTCTTAATTACCCCTGTAAAAGTCTGTTTTACACCCTGTTATTTGTAAATGAGATTGTTAACTTTGTTTAGTTCAATGAGTTTTCATTTTTTTTAAACAATAATAATTATGGATAATCAAGATTTTACAACAACTATTTTAGTAGGTCAAACTCCCAAAGAAGCATTTGATGCAGTTACAAACGTTCGAGGATGGTGGTCAGAAGAAATTGAAGGAGGTACAGGAAAGTTAAATGATGAGTTTAGATATCATTATAAAGACATTCATATTTGTAAAATGAAATTAGTAGAAGTTATTCCAAACAAAAAGGTAGTTTGGGATGTGTTAGAAAATCATTTTAATTTTACTGTTGATAAAGGAGAGTGGGTAGGTACAAAAGTCATTTTTGAAATAAGTGAAAAAGATAATAAAACAGAAATTCGATTAACACATAAAGGGCTGGTTCCAGATTATGAGTGTTACGATATCTGCGTGAACGGATGGACTAACTATATTAATAGTAGTTTGTATAATTTAATAACTACAGGTAAAGGACAGCCGAATTTGAAAGAGGAAGTAAGCAGTAAGTAATAATTTTAAAAATAATAATAATTTTAAACCCACTGTAATTAGTGGGTTTTTTGTTTTGGATGCTTTTGTTTACTTTTACTTACACAGGAAAATTCAAACTATGATATTAATAAAAACGTTATACATCAATTTACTTTTTATAGGAACACTTTTATTGGTTACTTCAGTAAATGCTCAAAATGAATTGCATGAAGTTGATAATAAGCAGGTCATTTCGGATACTACTTTTGTTAATTTAAAAGATTATAGTAGTGATTTTGTATATGACATGAAATATGCCACAGAAGATAATTTTCTTAAAGCAAAAGTGTATGATTGTGCAGAATGTTTCCTGCGTTTAAAAACAGTTAAAGCGCTAGTAGAAGCTAATAAAACTTTTATGAAGAAAGGATATAGAATCAAGCTATTCGATTGTTATAGACCATTATTTATCCAAAAAAGAATGTGGGAAATAGTTTCAAATCCTAAATATGTTGCAGATCCAAAAAAAGGCTCCATCCATAATAGAGGAGGAGCCGTAGATATTACTCTTGTTGATGGTAATGGTAAGGAATTAGATATGGGGACTTCTTTTGATTTTTTCGGAAAAGAAGCCAGTCATAACTATATGGATTTATCAGATACTATTAAAGCAAACCGAAAATTATTGAAAAGAATAATGATAAAACATAATTTTAATTCTTTTGATTCAGAGTGGTGGCATTATAATTTAAAAGCAGGTTTAAATGATAAAGTCTCAAATACAAAATGGAATTGTAATTAAGCTTATTCTACACATTTTATGTTATCAATAAAATAATTATCAGGACGATATACTTTGTTGTCTAGTTCTGATGTGAATTCTCTTTTTAGAACATAATCTTCAGTATCAGTTAAGTATTTAATACGTATCATCGAGATTGAAGATTTTTTTAAATCTTCATAATTATCTTTCATAAACATAAAAATACCTGTGTTTACCCGATTATCAAATCCTTTATCATCACGAATTAATGTTCCACAACTTTCTTGATCGATATGAATTAAAGTAACAATTTTCCCATTGCTTAATTGTATATATAATTTTGAGTTTTTATCAAAGCAATTCGCTTTCGTAAAATCTTTACTCTTTTTAATCATTTGTACATTTAGTGTTGGTAAACCATCAGTTTGTGCTAAAGAAAAAAAGATGTAACTCGCTGTTCCTGCAAAGTTTTTTTCAGAAATCATTGTTTCTTTTGTCGATTTGTATGTTCCTAAAGAATCGGTAACGTTTACAGAGTATTCACAACCTTTTTGTGCAAATAAATTAAATGTTAATAAGAAAAAAGTTAAAGTAATTAGTTGTTTCATTTTATTATATTTTTTTACAAATTAAAACTATTTTATTGTCATTTCTATCAGTTGTAAAAAAACAATATAAATTTCCACCATCTTTTATTTTCCATTTTTTTCGAATGGTTTCTACACTATCGGGAAAATTCCTAGTAGTGATATTAGCTTGTTGATTAGAGAGATGAAGTTTCATTTCATTTTTGGTGTACGAAATAGTTTCTTGAATTTCAAAAGCCCTTCCTGGGAATGCAATTAATTCATCTGAAGTGTATAAATGAGAATGTTTATGCAGTTTATCTACTTTGAAAAAAGAGCTCACCTCGTCGAATCCACCTGATTTCATGATAGCACTATTGGGCTCATATAGGTATTTATGAGGTAAGTCGTAGCTAACAAATTCAGGTTCTCCGTTTAAAATAAATTCAAATGACTCCGTTTTGTCTTTTAATATATTAGCAGTAGAGAGAGTTATAGTTCCTAAATAGTCTTTGTGAATTTCCCAGAGTAATTCTTTAACCTCATTTTCTACAGCTATTATATGTATATTTTTTACATTTTTTAGTTCAGAAAGACCTGCAGATATATCTAATAGTGGAGCAGTTTTTATTAAAATTGAATTCGTGTTTTCAAAATAAAAATCTAATAAATCAGGAACATTAGGTAAACAGTCTTTTAGCATAAAAACTTTGCCTTTGGCATCGTTTCGTCTGGAGGGATCAATATATATCCAGTCCCATTTTTTATTTAGTTTTTTTAAAACCTCAAAACTATCTTCGGGATAGCAAACACAATTTTCAATTTTTAATTGTTTGAGATTATGCTGTACGATTGCAGATAAACCGATGTTTATCTCACAATGTGCTACATTTTTTATTTTTTTTGAAAAGTAATAGTCATCAACACCAAAGCCTCCAGTTAAGTCGATTAGACTATCTCCTGAAACTAAATTGGCTTTATATTGTGCTGTTTTTTCAGAAGAGGTTTGTTCTACTGAAATTTTACTTGGATAAAGTATATCTTGGGTAGCAAACCAAGTTGGTAACTTCTCTTTTGCTTTTGTTTTAGCCTCAATCTGATTTAAAATTGCAATCCATTCAATCTCTGGAAAGGGATTTTTCTGAAGTGCTAATTTAGAAACAGATTCATTTACTTTTTTATTTATAAAATCCTGAACAGAAGGATGTAAAAGGGCTAAATTCAAGGCTATATTTTTTCGGTTAGTACAATAACGATTTTATTGTTTGGAAAAAATTCTTTGGCTATCACTTTAAGACAAGTATAAAATGGGATTGCAATAATCATTCCTACGATTCCAAAAGTTATTCCGCTAATTAAAGTGATTAAAAATATTTCCAGTGGATGCGAATTTACACTTTTTGATGAAATAATCGGCTGGCTTATATTATTGTCGATTGCTTGAACCAATAAAAAGCCAATCACAATATATATAGTTTTAGGTAAAATTTCTGTTTGAAAATCACCACCAATTAAACTCAACATTGTTAATATAGCTGCAAGGATAGTTCCTATTATTGGGCCTACATATGGGATGATGTTTAATACAGCACATAAAAAAGCAATTACAAATGCATTTTGACTTCCAAAAATAATAAGTACAATAAAATATAGAATGAATACAACGGTTAGTTGTAGCAACAAGCCTACAAAATAACGTGTTAGTAAATGGTTTATCTTAGTGATAGAGTTTATTATTTTGTCTTCATTATTGTCAGGAAGTATTCTTTTTGCGTTTTCTTTAAAAATATTTTGATCTTTAATAAAGAAGAAAGTAATAAAAAATACAGATACTAATCCCATACCAAAACCAGCTAACATATTTAGAATAGAATTTATAAATGATGTAAAATAGCTAAAGTCTAGTTTAGAAGTTATTTCAGAGTTCTTTAATAAAGATTGAAAATCAAGATGTTGTAGGTTAAAGTAATTTTCAAAATCACGCTCAATCAATATAAATTGTTTTTGAAGGCTATCAGTATCAAGAAGAGATAAATTATTTGCTTGTGATATTATCAATGGGACAAATAATAGTATGAATCCAATCATTAACAAGATGAAAAAAGCTATAGTAGTTATTGCGGCGAATGAGCTACTGAATTTTAGCTTTTCTTTTAAGAATTTTACAAATGGGTTTGCAATTAAACACAATATTAATGAAACACATAAGTATACTATTACAGTTTGTATTTGATATAAAAAATACAAAATTAGTGATACTACCAAAATAGTTGTGATCGCTCTTAAAATCCCGTTTGAAATTACTTTAGATGTAATCATAGTTTATGTTTCTTTAGGGCATAAATATAGAAAATAACAGGGAAAGATTACATTTTAAACCAAAAAAAGCGAGATAATTAAATCTCGCTTTTAATAATTATTAACATGTTAAGTTATAAGGTTTTAATTTTAGATGCCAAAAGCAGCTCTTGGTCCACCAGTTAAGAATATAGCAGCCATTCTGTTTTTTTGACCTGTAGTAAACATGTACATTCCAGCGTCATCAGTATAATCCATGTAGTTCATAGTCATTTCTACAGGAGTTCCTGTACAAGTACTATAATGAGGATAAGTAGGTACTCCGTAATTAGCAGTGTTGTGCACCGGTGTATCATTTACTAAATCGCTTCCACAATTTGCATCACCCCAGATATGACGTAAGTTCATCCAGTGTCCTACTTCGTGAGTTCCTGTTCTTCCTAAGTTATAAGGAGCAGCTGTAGAACCTGATAATCCAAAATATTTAGAATCAATTACAACACCGTCTGTTGTAGAAGATCCTCCAGGAAATTGCGCGTATCCTAATATTCCACCACCAATTTTACAAGCCCATATATTAAGTTTTGTAGTTGGAGATGTAGGTGCTAAACCACCAGAAGCAGTTTTTTTCATGGCATCATTAGTTCCCCATGAAGTTTTTGTTGTTGATTTTCTATTTATTTTTTCAAGTACAAAACTAATTTCAACATTTGCTTTTACTCCAGAGAATAATGCTGGAACACTTCCGTAATCAGCATTTTGAGCATTGAAATCTTTATTTAAGACATCAATTTGTGTTTGTATTTGTGCATCAGAAATATTTTCTGCTGCAGTTTTGTATAATACGTTTACAATAACTGGAATTTGAACTTTTCCATTAACTAACTTTCCAGTTAATATTTTGTTTTCTGTAAATGCTTCAATTTGATTCATTCTAATAGCCAAAGTTGGATCGGCTTTTATTTGAGCTTCAAGAACATCTTGTGTAGCACAACCACGTTGGTTAGTTGCTGAAGTTTGAAGGTCTGTAGATTCCGTTTTGTCGTTTTGACAAGAGAAAAGCATTAATGCTACGAATGCTGATAAAACAATCTTTTTCATAATAATTTGGGGTTTTGTTATAAATTCTTTGGTTTGTTAATAATTAACGCAATTTTATAACAAATATTCTAACAAGCAAAAAAAAATTATGATTTTGTTTGTCAGAATATTACAATCCCTTGTATGGCTTAGTTCTTACAAATTTTTTGTTTTAATTATTATGATGAAAATTCTTATATTGTTGTTTTTGTGAGAGTTATGATGTTGGTTTGATGTTGGTTGTGAAGATTTTTTTTTAGAAGATTATGTTAAAGAATTTCATTAAACTTTATTTTAATAAAAAGGAAGTTCTTTTGGAGAAAGTAGCCATGAAATTCCATCTTCTTCTTGTTTAACATGCCAAATTACGATGCCCAATGCTTCTTCACTTAAAGTGAAGCCAGCGGAAAGCACAAATGGAGGTACCCAAATAAGTTGTATTTCTCCATCTCCATTCCAACCAGCATCCCTGAATAATTCTTCAGCTACCTGTATATATGGATTTGCATTTGGTAAAAAATCGTGTGGTTTAAATGTGAAATTTAAATTGTCAATCCATTCATGGGTAAATAAATGAAAAGATCTCAATTCATTTGGTTCGTATTTAATTGCCTCCTCTTTTTTTATAGAATATGCCATTTTAGATGATTTTTAATTGTAAGTATTTAATTTATAACAACATGAAGGTGTAGTGTGCTATTTACAGTTAAAATTCATAAAGTAAATGTTTCTATAAAGAAGTAATTTCATACAACGCTATACTTGCAGCTTGTACAACATTCATGCTACTATTTTTTCCAAACATATTAATGTGGACAATTTGGTTGGAAATTTTTAAAAGTTCATCAGAAATCCCATCGATTTCACTTCCTATTAATAGTGCAATTTTTTTGTCAGCAGGTACAATAACTTCTTTTAGAGGTTTGCTTTTGCTAGCTATTTCCAGAGCAATTATTTCGAAGTTATTTTCGGTTAAATAAATAGCTAAATCGGCAGTTTTTTCTATAACGGTATGAGGCACATAAAGATGTGTGCTTCGAGAAGTTTTATTAATTTTTCTTGGGGTTAACGGAATATCTTTTCCTAAAAAAATAATATTTTCCACACCAAAAGCTTCACTTATTCTAAAAAGAGAACCAATGTTTTGCTGAAAATAGATATGATCACAAACAAGAGTTATTGGAAAAGTTTTTCTTTCGAATTGTATTTCTTCGTGTGTTAATTGCACTTGACTTAAATTAATTGGTAAAGATATAATTGATGATATTAGCACCCATTTTTAGTGCTTTTTGACGTATTTCTAGAGGGTCATTGTGTACTTCGGCATCTTCCCAGCCATCCCCAAGATCACATTGGAAAGTATAAAGCAAAACCAATTTATTTTCGATAAAAATTCCAAATGCCTGTGGTCTTTTCCCATCATGCTCATGAATCTTAGGTAAGCCATTAGAAAAAAGAAATGGTTTTTGGAAAATAGCATGATTGGCAGGAAGCTCAGTCAATTCATTGTTTGGGAATATCTTTTTAATTTCCTTCCGAATGTATTGATCCATTCCATAATTGTCATCAATATGAAGAAATCCTCCGCCATACAAATAATTACGAAGGTTAGTCACATCAGCATCGCTAAAAACAACATTCCCGTGACCAGTCATATGTACAAAAGGATAGGAAAGTAAATCGGGATTGTTTGGTTCTACCGTTCCAGGTTTTGCTTTAATTCGGGTATTTATATTTGCATTACAAAATTTTATCAAATTTGGTAATGAAGTAGGATTTGCATACCAATCACCACCACCACTATATTTTAGTAGGGCAATTTCTTGTGAAAAAGAAGAGATGGAGATAAATAAAAAAAGCAAAAATATTTTCTTCATAACAGCAAAGTCAGAGATTAGTATTTTTAAATTTAAATTGTTTCATTAAAAAAAGCGACACTATGACAAGCAACCATTGCTGCAGTTTCAGTACGTAATCTTGTATTGCCTAAGGAAACAGGTTGAAAGTCGTTTTCGATAGCTAGAACTATTTCTTTTTCAGAAAAATCTCCTTCAGGGCCTATAAGCAAGGTTACATTCTCATTTGGTTTCAAAACTGATTTTAATGATTTTTTGTCCGTTTCTTCACAATGAGCAATTAACTGTAGTCCTTCGTTTTTACGTTTTATAAATTCTTTAAACGAAATAGCTTCATTAAGTTTAGGAAGGTATAATTCGTTTGCTTGTTTCATTGCTGATAAAATGATTTTTTCAAAACGTTCTGTATTAATTACTTTACGTTCCGATCTATCGCAAATAATTGGAGTTATTTCGTGAATGCCTATTTCAGTAGCTTTTTCTAGAAACCATTCAAAACGATCATTCATTTTGGTTGGAGCAACCGCAAGATGCAAACGATATTTTGGGTCAGGTGCTTTTTCAAACGAAATTATTTTTACAGTACATTTATTATCAGAAGCCAAAGTGATTTCGGTTTCAAATAAGTAACCCAATCCATTTGTTACATGTAATATATCAGAATCTTTTTTTCGTAATACTTTTATAATATGTCTACTTTCTTCTTTGTCAAAAGAAAATTCTTGGGTTGTTTCGTCAATATTCGGGTTGTAAAATAATTGCATAGTTTAAAATTGTATTCGTGCTTTAGAAACAACAGCAGCTGTTTCAAATTGTTCAGATAAATATTTTTGATAACCCACAATTCCAATCATTGCAGCATTATCGGTAGTGTATTCAAATTTTGGGACGTAAGTTTTCCAACCGTATTTTTTTTCGCTTTCTTTCAGTATGTTTCGTATTCCAGAATTGGCAGAAACACCACCACCAATGGCAATTTGAGTAATTCCAGTTTCTTTTACTGCTAATTTTAATTTATCCATTAAAATTTCAATAATTGTATGTTGTATAGAAGCACAAATATCATTTAGATTTTCTTCAATGAAGTTTGGGTTTTCTAATTTTTTCTTTTGGATAAAATATAAAATAGCTGTTTTTAAACCAGAAAAACTAAAATCAAGTCCAGGAACTTTAGGTTTGGTAAAAGGAAACGCTTTAGGATTTCCTAATTGTGCATATTTGTCAATAAGAGGACCACCAGGATAGGGAAGCCCTAAAATTTTAGCACTTTTATCAAATGCTTCACCAACAGCGTCATCGGTTGTTTCTCCAATAATTTGCATGTCAAAAAAACCATTCACTTTAATAATCTGAGTATGACCACCACTTATTGTTAATGCTAAGAATGGAAATGTTGGTTTGTCATAACCTTCTTCATCTATAAAATGAGCCAGAATATGTGCATGCATGTGGTTAACAGCAACTAACGGGATTTTTAAGGCTAGTGCTAATGATTTACTAAAAGAACTTCCTACTAGTAATGATCCCATAAGTCCAGGACCTTGGGTAAATGCTATTGCTGATAATTGTTCTTTTTTTATATTTGCCTTACGAAGTGCTGCATCAATTACAGGTACAATGTTTTGTTGGTGTGCTCTAGACGCAAGTTCAGGAACAACACCTCCATATTGTGTATGAATCAGCTGGTTGGCAACAACATTTGATAGTACTTTGTCGTTAAGTAAAACAGCTGCTGCAGTATCATCGCAAGAACTTTCGATAGCAAGAATAAAAACCTCAGGATTTTGCATGTAAAGGCACGAATTTTGAATTATATTTGACGAATCAAATTTTGATTTTTTTTATTTAAAAGTAGAAGCCAAAATTAAAGAATTTTTATCAAAGGAACCTTCCTTTGTTTGCTCTAAATTAAATTTAAAGAAAAACTAAAAAAACAATCGGTATCAGAAAAATAAAAAAAATAGTATCTCGTTCCCTAATCGGACTAATTCTACTTTTGTTAGTATTGGCTATCGCATTGTCTTTACCAGTGGTTCAGACCAAAATTGCAAGTTATATTACGGATTCATTAAACTCAGATTTTGGTACTCATATATCAGTTGATAAAGTTTCTGTAAGTGTTTTTGGTGGCGTAAAACTTAGAAAAGTTTTAATAATGGATCACCATAAAGATACTTTAATCTATTCTGATTTAATTAAAACAAATATTTTAGGAGTCAAGAGAGTTCTTGATGGTGATTTGATTTTCGGTGAAATTCGTTTGACAAGGTTATTGTTTAACTTAAAAACCTATAAAAATGAAAAGCAAACCAACCTTGATGTGTTTATTCATTCATTCGAAACAGGAAAGCCAACAGCTCCTTCTGCTAAAAAATTCTTGCTTACTGCAAAGGATGCCTATATTACCAATGGACATTTTATTTTAACCGACGAGAATCGAGTAGTTCCAAAAGATGTCGATTTTACAAAATTAAATGCACATATAAGCGATTTTAAGCTTCATGGGCCAGATGTAAGTACAAGGATTCATAAGTTATCATTTTTAGATCATAGAGGTTTGTATGTTGCTAATCTAACCTCAAGATTTAGCTATACTAAAAAGCAAATGAAGCTTGAAAAGTTATCTATCTTGACTAAATATTCTAAAATATATGGAGCAGCTATATTAAACTACCATATTGAGGATTTTGCTAAGTTTACTGATAAAGTTCAGTTTGATGTTGCTTTAGATTCTGCTAATATAGGTTCAAATGATATTCGTTATTTTTATAAAGAGTTAGGTAAAGACCAATATTTCCGTGTGAAATCAAAAATTGAAGGGACTTTAAATGATTTGAATCTTAAACGACTTACGTTAACTGATTTGCATAAATCCAATATCGTTGGGAATATTAATTTTAAAAATCTTTTTGGAAAAAACGGACAAGAGTTTCTCATGAATGGAAAATTCGACAAGCTCTCTTCTAGTTATGATAATCTGGTAGTTTTATTGCCAAATGTTTTAGGGAAAAAATTGCCCAAAGAATTAAAGCGAATAGGGAAATTCACGATAGACGGTAAGGCAAAAGTATCTAAAACTGCATTGGATGTCGATTTCTATATGACAACCGATTTAGGAAATGGTCTTGTTGATTTGAATATGAATAATATCGATTTTATTGATAAAGCTTCTTATTCAGGAAATATTGTTTTAGAAAATTTTGATGTAGGTACTTTATTAAGCCGAAAGGATATTGGAAAAACAACACTAAATATTGATGTCGATGGAAAAGGATTTACAGATAAATATTTAAATACAGTTATAAAAGGAGATGTTCAGAAATTTAATTACAATAACTATACTTATAGTAATATTGTCTTAAATGGTAATTTTAAATTGCCACATTATAAAGGGAAGCTTTCTGTAAACGACCCTAACTTGAATATGACCTTTGATGGTTTGATAGATTTAAGCAGAAGAGATAGTAAATATGATTTTCATATTAATGTCGAAAATGCCGATTTAAATAAACTTAAATTCATTAAAGATTCAGTATCTGTTTTTAAAGGAGATGTTGTGGTTCAGGTTTCTGGAAATACAATTGAAAACCTTCAAGGGGATGTTAGTATTAATGATGCCGTTTATCAAAATACAAAATCTACTTATGTTTTTGATAAAGTTAATGTTAGTTCAGTTTTTGATGCAGATAAAATACGTACCATAACAATAAATTCTACGGATGTTGTTAATGGGGTAATCGTAGGTAAATATAAATTTAATCAATTAGAAAATTTAGTTACCAATTCTGTAGGTAGCTTGTATGCTAATTACAAGCCATTGAAGGTAAGTAAAGGGCAGTTTCTGCGTTTTGATTTTACTATTTACAATAAAATTATTGAGATTTTTTATCCAGATATTGAACTTGCAACTAATACAGTTGTAAGGGGTAAAATTGATGCCGATAAACAAGAGTTTAAGCTTAAGTTTAATTCGCCTCAAATTAAAGCTGCACAAAATACTTTTGATAATATAAGAGTAGCAGTAGACAATAAAAACCCTTTGTATAACACCTATATAGAGCTTGATAGTATTAAAACAAAATACTATAAGGTGCGTGATTTTAGTTTGATTAATGTAACCATGAAGGATACTTTATTTGTAAGATCAGAATTTAAAGGAGGTTCTAAAGGAGAAGATTATTTTAATTTCAATTTATATCATACTATTGATAAGAATAAAAATAATATTGTTGGAATTAATAAATCGGAGTTGAAGTTCAAAGATTATATGTGGTATCTGAATGAGAAAGATGAACCAGACAATCAGATCGTTTTTGATAAAAAATTTAAAAATTTTGATATCGACAATATTATTCTGTCTCATGAAAACCAGCAAATAGAATTGGTAGGACAAATAAAAGAGGGCGATTATAAAGACTTGAAATTAAGCTTTAAAGATGTAGACCTTAATAAAATCACACCTACTAATGATAAACTTGTTCTAAATGGTGATATCAATGGTGAGATTAACTTTAAGCAAAGGAAGAATGTTTTTCAGCCAACGGCTTCAATTCAAATAAATAAATTGAATGTAAATAAGACTGATTTAGGTGCTTTGAATTTTAATATTGTTGGAGATGAAAATCTTAGAAAGTTTACAATAAATTCAACTGTAGAAAATGATAAATCAGAGTTGTTTAAGTTGTTTGGAAGCTTTGAAATTATCAATAAAGAAACCATACTCGATTTACAGTTAAAATTTGACACATTTAATTTAGCTTCTCTCAGTACTTTGGGAGGAGATGTATTGTCGAATATTAGAGGATATGTCTCAGGAAATGCGGCTATAATTGGAAATTTAAAAAGACCAGATGTAAACGGACGTTTGTATTTGGACAAAGCAGGAATGACAATTCCTTATTTAAATATAGATTACCAATTAAGTGATAAGACAATTGTTGATGTAACTGATGAAAAGTTTTTATTAAGAAATAATACAATCACGGATACTAAATATGGCACCAAAGGGATTTTAAACGGTTCTATAGAGCATAATAATTTTACTGATTGGAAATTAGATCTGGATATTAGTTCGAAAAGATTATTAGCATTAGATACTAAAGATAGTGAAGATGCAGCTTATTTTGGTACAGCATTCATCAATGGTAGAGCAACTATTAAAGGGTTGACTTCGGCTTTGTTTATTAAAGTTGATGCAAAATCAGAAAAAGGAACATCAGTGAAGATTCCGATTAATGATGCACAAACCATGAGTGATAATAATTTTATTCATTTTATTACTGCTAAAGAAAAATATAACCTTGCAAATGGAATTGTCGAAAACACAAAAAACTATAATGGTCTTGAACTAGAGTTTGATTTTGATATAACGCCTGATGCCGAGGTAGAAGTGATCTTAGATAGAAATTCAGGACATGGAATGAAAGGAAAAGGATTTGGATCGCTATTATTTAAAATAAACACACTTGGTAAGTTTAATATGTGGGGAGATTTCCAAGCATATGAGGGTACTTATAATTTTAAATATGGTGGATTAATTGATAAGAAGTTTGTAGTAAGAAAAGGAGGTTCGATTACATGGGAAGGTAACCCTATGAAAGCGCAGTTAAATCTTGAAGCAGTTTATAAAACATCTGCAAATCCAGCAGTATTGTTAGAGAATTCTTCTTTTAGTAAAAAAGTACCTGTAGAGGTGGTTATTGGTATTCGTGGGGATTTAACAAGCCCAGAACCTGACTTTAATATCGATTTCCCAACAGTAAGTAATGTGTTGAAGTCTGAGATTCAATATAAATTAGTAGATAAAGATGTTCGACAAACACAAGCGCTTTATTTGCTGTCTTCAGGAGGGTTCTTGAGTCCTGAGGGGGTTAGTCAATCTGATTTTTCGAGCAGTTTGTTTGAAACAGCTAGTAATTTATTAGGAGGGATAATTCATTCAGATAGCGATAAGATTGATATTGGCTTTACATATACTTCAGCCGACAGAAGGCTTGGTCAGGAGGCTGACGGTCAATTTGCAGCAACAATTTCATCTCAAATAAATGAGAGAATTACCATAAACGGAAAGGTAGGAGTACCAGTAGGAGGAATTAACGAATCGGCAATTGTTGGAGATGTCGAGGTACAATATAGAGTTAATGAAGACGGAACTATGAACTTGCGTCTGTTTAATAGAGAAAATGATATTAATTATATAGGTCAAGGAGTTGGTTATACTCAAGGTATGGGTATTTCTTATGAAGTTGATTTTGATACTTTTAAAGAGTTAGTGAATAAAATCTTTAAAAGTCATAAATTAGAACGTGCTATCAAGGGGTCAAACTCCCATGATGATTTTCAGGATTCGTCTATAAATCCTGATTATATTGATTTCTCAAAATCAAAAAAAACGGATAAAAAAGAAAAAGAAAAGGTAAAACCAAACAATCAGGGATTAGTTCCTGAAGAAGATTAGCACACTAACTTTTGTTAATGTGTTTTAGTTTTGTTAATCTTTATTTTTAAGCCTCTTATTTTCCTTATCTTTAAATTTGATTGTATTCAAATTTTGTAACACTTCAATCGGGTATTGTTATTTTTAAATTATCAATTAAAATAAATGTCTTTTTTTATTTTATTGATTTTTTTTGGTATCCGAAAACTTATTAACGAAAACGTTTGAATTTAACAGATTTTATTAACTTATTATAAATATAGCCCGAATAGTGGTGAATGTTTGTTAATTTTACACTTTAATACTTAAATAATGCCAAAAACAATAAAAAAAGTTGGTGTTCTTACATCAGGAGGAGATTCACCAGGAATGAATGCAGCCATTCGATCAGTAGTTCGAACTTGTGCTTATCATAACATCGAATGTATCGGAATTTATAGAGGCTATCAAGGAATGATTGAAGGTGACTTCAAAGAGATGGGACCTCGAAGTGTAAATAATATTGTAAATAAAGGAGGAACGATTTTAAAATCGGCTCGTTCATTGGAATTTAAGACTCCCGAAGGTAGAAAGAAAGCACACGAAAATCTTCTAAAAGCAGGAATTGATGCTTTTGTAGTAATAGGAGGTGACGGAAGTTTTACCGGAGGTCTATTATTCAACTCAGAATATAATTTCCCAATCATGGGAATCCCAGGAACTATAGATAATGACATTTTTGGAACGAGTCATACTTTAGGATATGATACGGCTCTAAATACAGTTGTGGATTGTATTGATAAAATACGTGATACAGCGAGTTCTCATAACCGCTTGTTTTTTGTAGAGGTAATGGGAAGAGATGCTGGTCATATCGCTCTTAATGCTGGAATCGGTGCAGGAGCAGAAGAAATTCTTATTCCAGAAGAAGATTTAGGTTTAGAAAGATTATTAGAATCTCTTCAAAAAAGTAAAGCTTCAGGAAAATCATCAAGTATTGTTGTTATTGCAGAAGGAGATAAAATTGGTAAAAATGTATTCGAATTAAAAGATTATGTTGAAGCTAATTTACCAGAATACGATGTTAGAGTTTCTGTATTAGGACATATGCAAAGAGGAGGTTCACCTTCTTGTTTTGATAGAGTACTAGCAAGTAGATTGGGTGTAAAAGCGGTAGAATCTTTACTTGAAGGAAAATCAAATTATATGGTTGGTTTACAAAGTGACAAAGTAACATTAACACCTTTGGAACAGGCTATTAAAGGTAAAACTGAGATAGATAGAGAATTGCTACGCGTTTCAGATATCATGTCTACATAAAAATAGAATAAAAAATAAAATTGAAGTTTATTGTGAGGAAATTAGACTTTGAAAATAAGTAGAATAAACAAAAAATAAATAAAAATTTAAAAAAATGTCAAAAGTAAAATTAGGAATAAACGGATTTGGAAGAATTGGAAGAATTGTCTTTAGAGAATCTTTCAATAGAGATAATGTAGAGGTAGTAGCAATCAATGATTTGCTTGATGTAGATCATTTAGCCTATTTATTAAAATACGATTCAGTTCACGGTCGTTTCAACGGAACTGTAGAAGTAAAAGAAGGAAAACTTTTTGTAAACGGAAATCATATCCGTGTAACTGCAGAAAGAGAGCCAGCTAACTTAAAATGGAACGAAGTAAATGTAGATGTTGTTGCTGAATGTACTGGTTTCTTTACAACTATCGAAACTGCAAATGCTCACATCACTGGTGGTGCTAAAAAAGTAATTATTTCTGCTCCATCTGCAGATGCTCCAATGTTTGTAATGGGAGTAAACCACGAAACAGCAAAAGCTTCAGATACTGTAGTTTCTAATGCTTCATGTACTACAAACTGTTTAGCTCCATTAGCTAAAGTTATCCATGATAATTTTGAAATCGTTGAAGCTTTAATGACAACTGTACACGCAACTACTTCAACTCAAATGACAACTGATGGTCCTTCTAGAAAAGACTGGAGAGGTGGACGTGCTGCAAACTTAAATATCATTCCTTCATCTACAGGTGCTGCAAAAGCTGTTGGAAAAGTTATCCCATCATTGAATGGAAAACTAACAGGTATGTCTATGCGTGTTCCTACTGCTGACGTTTCTGTAGTAGATTTAACTGTAAAAGTTGCTAAAGAAACTTCTTACGAAGAAATTATGGCAGTTTTGAAAAAAGCTTCAGAAACTACAATGAAAGGTATCTTAGGATATACTGAAGATTTAGTAGTATCTCAAGATTTTATTTCTGATCCTAGAACTTCTATTGTAGATGCTCACGCTGGAATTGGATTAAATTCTACTTTCTTTAAATTAGTATCTTGGTATGATAATGAGTACGGATACTCTAGCAAATTAATTGATTTATCTGTGCATATCGCAGGTCTTAAATAATTTTATATACATTTCAAAATCCCGTTATTGAATAGATAGCGGGATTTTTTATTATTTTGTTTGACTCTCAATAATGTGAATAATTACACTTAATATTGCAGGATGAAAAACTAAACCGAAAACTAAATAAAATAAAATGAAATTAATAGTTGATAGTGGATCTACTAAAGCAGATTGGATAGCAATTGATGATAATGGCAAGATATTATTCACAACACAAACCTTAGGATTAAATCCTGAAATTCTTGATGGTGACGAAGTCGTAACTCGATTAAATGACCGTTTTGATATTTTACAAAATAAAAATACAGCTACACATTTGTTCTTTTACGGAGCAGGCTGTGGTACAGATAGAATGAAAATCACGCTATCTCAAATTTTTCAAGAATATTTCGTTAATGCAATTATTGAAGTTCATGAAGATACATATGCAGCAGTATATGCTACTACTCCAAAAGGAGAGAAAGCAATTGTTAGTATCTTAGGAACAGGTTCTAATTGTAGTTATTTTGATGGTAAGCAATTATATCAAAAAGTACAATCATTAGGCTATATTGCTATGGACGATTGTAGTGGTAATGTTTTTGGAAAAGAATTAATTAGAAAGTATTACTTTAATAAAATGCCTCAGGAATTGGCTGTTGAATTCGCAAAAGAATACAATATGGATCCAGATTTTATTAAAAACAAATTATATAAAGAACCAAATCCTAATGCTTATTTGGCTACTTTTGCTAAGTTCTTAATCAAACATAAAGATTCTGAGTTTTGTAGAAAAATCATCTTTAAAGGGATGAAATCATTTGTTAAGAATTACATCAAACAATTTGATAATTGCAAAGAAGTGCCAATTCATTTTGTAGGTTCAATTGCTTACTATTTAAAAGATGAATTGCAAGAGACTTTTGATAAATACGAATTGCAATTAGGTAATGTTTTAAGACGTCCAATCGATGGTCTTATTGCATATCATATTTCTAATAAATAAAAGTAAATGAAAAGTATGGAGATTGCTATTATAGCCCATGATGGAAAGAAAGCAGACATGGTTCAGTTTTTAAATAAAAATAAAACGCTCCTACTTAAGGAAAATATTAAACTTATCGCAACAGGAACTACTGGAAGTAAGGCCACAAATGCTGGTTTTAAAGTTAAAAAAATGCTTTCAGGTCCTATGGGTGGGGATGCTCAAATTGCTGCAAGAGTAGCTGAGGGTAAAACACAAATGGTATTCTTTTTTAAGGACCCACTTGCCAGCCACGCTCATGAAGTTGATATTAATATGTTAATCCGTGTTTGTGATGTACATAATGTACCGTTAGCAACCAACGAAGCTTCTGCACAGTTGTTATTAAATGCCATCGCGTTAGAATTGTAAAAATCATACATTTAAAACTTATAACGAACCGTTTCAATTAATTGAGGCGGTTTTTTTATTTTATATAGTATTTGATTTATTCCTAATTAATGAAGAGGTAAGTCGTAATTTATGATTAAAGTTCAAGTGGAAAAGAAAGCAGATAGAGTAGTTCTGTTTTTTTTAATGAAAAGAATCGTTTTAAAAGATAAATTGTCTAGTATCGAGAAAAGATAGGAGATACTAAAATTGAGGATTAAAGAGAAGTTAAAAAAAGCTTCTTTTTTATGAAAGATGATTATACAGATGCTATAAAAAAAAAAGAATGACTTAGGAAGAGGCATATATAAAGTTATATGCTTGTGTGGAGTGTGTAAATATGCCGTAGGTGGCATTTGCAACCTACGGCATGAATACTGATTGTTATCGTATTGCAATTATAGAAATCTCTACGTTTACGTTTTTTGGTAAACAAGCTACTTGAACAGTTTCGCGAGCAGGAGCCGTTTTTTCGTCAAAATAAGATCCGTATACACCGTTTATAGCTGCAAAATTATTCATATCCATGATGAAGATGGTTGCTTTTACTATATGTTCAAAAGTCATATCTGCAGCTTCTAGTATAGCAGCTATGTTTTGCATTACTTGTTTTGTCTCATCAAGAATGTTATCTGTAATTAATTCTCCGGATTGAGGATTAATTGCAATTTGACCAGATGCATAAAGAGTATCGTTCTTTAAAACAGCTTGGTTGTACGGACCAATTGGAGCTGGAGCATTTTCGGTAAATATGATTTTTTTCATGATTGTATCAATTTAAATTAAATGTGTTTTTGTTTGTGGCAGCTGTTTATCTGTTGATAGTGCTTCTTTTGTTCCATTTGATGTCACTAAGAACTCCAGATTTGATTCCGATAAAGAAGTTCCAGTTTGAGTATGGGCCAATTGGAGTCCAGTTAAAATCCATTCTCCAGCTTAATAAATCTCTTTCAAAACGAAGTTGGGTAAAAGTAACTCCCTTTTGTACAAAATCATATCCAGTAGATATACCACCTTTCCATTTTGGTGTAATATCCATATTTGCGGAAATCATGATAGAGTTTCCTATGATTTTATTTTCTCTAGCGGTATTTCCATAGGTTAGGGAGTACGCTAGAGTCATATCCCAAGGAAGTTTTGCATTGAAGAATTCAGTTATTTCATTGTCTTCTTCTTCAGAACCGTCAAATTGGCTTTTACGAGTGTCATTTAAATCGGTGCTTCTTCCGAATAAATCATCTTCACGACCACCATTTCTTGTGTTTTGGTTGTTAGAATCGTCTTTTTTGTTTTTTTCTTTATTAGAAATAGAGTAGTTCAATGTCATATTTGCACTAGTCATTCTAAATAAACTTCCACCATTATTAATATTAAAAGTATTTATCTGTTTTCCAGAATTATCTATAGCGTAAGGATTTAATGTAGCTCCAAAATTGACATTCATTTTATTGTCAAGAAGCTGTGTTCCTCCACTAACTCTCAAAGGTTGCCATGCAAATGAAGAAATCCCATCGGCATTAAAGTTGTAACTTGTAGAGAAGTTTAAGTTGTTAAGTAACATTATTTTTTTAGGTTCTGTTTTTGTACTGTCTCTATCAGTAACTTTTGCTTCAAAAGTATTGCTCAAATCAAATCCTATTATATTAGAGTTACTATTACCTGGAGCTCCAAAAATACCTCCTTCAAAACGGCTGTATTCTTTAATTATGGTTCCTGTAGCATCAGAAGCATAGGTGTCATAATATTTCTCGAAACTAGGTGTATATCCATAAGAAACAGACGGACGCATTACGTGGCGAATAGATTTTATTTTTTTGTCTTCACCAAAATTAAAAGTACCATAAATAGTAGTACCAAGGCTAGAGCTAAATGAATAGGTTCTGTAAGCATCAAAACCATTTACAACCTTATCAACTACCTTGCTTTGCTCGGTATTGTATGATCTACTGATTGTTTTTGTTTGCCATACTTCTTGGTAATTTGCAGTTGTACTAGCACTAAAATATTTGAATAATTTAAAGTTAGTACTTATAGGAATGCTGTGTCTAGCTCCAATTTTGGCATCATCAAACATTTGAGGTTTAAAAAATAGAGAATCAGTTGTTACAATGCTATTTTTACCACTTAGGTTATACTGAAAGTTAATGTTTTTAATGAATCCTTTTTTAACTCCATTTTTCCCTACGAAAGGATAAATTCTATCAACACTCGCTTCTAATGTTGGTAAAGTCATATTAATAACTTCAGTTTGTGTGTTTTGAGAATGCGTAGCAGTTAACGAAGTACGTATTTGTGGTAACGTATTAAAGGTTTTACTGTAAGAAACAGAAGAACTTAATGTGTTGTTTAAGTTAGAACCTATATTAGCTTGGTTGATAGATTGCTTAAAATATTTACTACTACCCATATTCACAGAAGCAGAAAAACTAGAATTAGGACTTGCTTTTGTATCTTTAGAGTGCGTCCATTGAATGTTGTATATGTTTTGTCTAGTATAATCAGGATATCCTCTTTCGCTAGATATTAAATTTTCAAAACGAACATTCACGTTACCTCTATATTTATATCTTTTTGCATATGCCGATTCAAATCGCATGGCATAACTTCCGTTAGTATAATAATCTCCTAAAACAGTTAAATCATAATTATCGCTTAAAGCAAAATAATAACCACCATTTTGTAATGAGAATCCTCTGGTATTAGAGTCGTTGTAACTTGGTAGAATTAAACCAGAAACACTTTTTTCAGAAGACATAGGGAAATAAGCAAACGGTAAAGCAATAGGAGTAGGTACATCGGCAATTACCATATTAGTTAAGCCAGTAATTACTTTTTTTCCAGGTATGAATTTAACTTTGTTTGTTTGAAAGTAGTATTCAGGATTATCAACATCCTTTGCAGTAGTGAAACGTGCCCCTTTTAAGAAGTACACAGAGTCATTCTCTTTTTTCGTAATGCTAGCTTTTATTCTAAACTCACCTTGTTCAGATCTAGAATTCCAGATTAAAGCTTTTTGTGTTTTAAAATTAAACCGAATAGAGTCTGGTTCAACGGCACTTGGACCTTGTTTGAAATTGGGATATTGGGTATAGACACCTGCAGAATCTTTTAGACGACCTGCGTAAACTTCATTTTTTTCGTAATCTAGAACAATGATGCCTGACTTTAGTTCAACATCTTGGTAGTATAACTCCGCTTCATTATATAAAGTAATAAGCTTTCGCTTTTGATCAATCTTAGCATAATCCTTGGCTTTGTATTTCACTTTGCCATCCAAAAAAGCTTTTTTGGGTTTTATGCTATCTATCTTTATACTATCTACCTTTATGGAGTCTATAGTTGTGATTTTGGTGCTATCTGGCTGTTTATTAGCGCTTGTAGCTTTCTTTTTTTTGTTCGTGTCTTGTGAATATATATTACCACATCCTAATGTTAGGAAAAATGATAATAAAACGATATTAAATAAGTTTGTATGCAAAGGTTTAAATACTATTTTTGTAAAAATATGGCTTGTTTTTTGACATGTCAAACTTACATATAATTTTTTGTCAAAAATAATCAATTAAAAAAATTATAGTAGTTGTATTTTATTAAAATTAACTTTTAGATTATATGGATATATTTAACAAAAATAGGGTAATATTTAGTTTTTTTCTAACTATAATGTCATTTTGTGCCTATAGTCAATCTAATGTTTTTAAAGTAACGTTAGATGCAGGACACGGTGATCATGATTTTGGAGCGGTTTATAGCGGGCGGATTGAGAAAAATATCGCTTTGGCAATAGTTTTAAAGGTTGGAAAAATATTAGAGTCATATCCGAATGTTAATGTAATATATACTCGTAAAACAGACGTGTTTGTTGGTTTGATCGAAAGAGCGAATATCGCTAATAGAGCCAATTCTAGTATTTTTGTATCGATTCACTGTAATGCAAACAAAAATACAGCAGCATACGGAACTGAAACTTATGTAATGGGTATGAATAAAGCTGCTTCTAATCTTGAGGTGGCTAAAAATGAGAACTCGGTTATTACATTGGAGAAAGATTACAAGCAAAAATATGAAGGATTTGACCCAAATTCGCCAGAATCTATGATTGGAATGACTTTGATGCAAGAAGAATATCTAGATTATAGTATTGGTTTAGCTAGTAAAATAGAAGACGCATTTGGATTAATGGGAAAAAAATTACGCGGTGGAGGTGTAAAACAAGCGCCTTTTATGGTACTTCATAAAGCGTATATGCCAAGAGTTTTGGTAGAAACAGGATTTGTTTCTAATCCAGAAGAGGGAGACATCTTAAATTCAGAAGATGGACAAAATGAATATGCAAAAGCTATTGCGGGAGCTATTATTAGTTATAAGAAAGAATATTTTGGTACTGGATCTAGTGATCCTGTAGATGAAAAGCCGTCTTCAAAGATTATTGAGAAAGCAGCAAAAGATTCTACTCCTGTAAAAACAACAAATACAGCTCCACCTCAAAAGACTACTGTAAAACCGAATTTAGATGGCTCTATATATAAGGTACAACTTTTGGCTAGTATAAAAAAGACGCCATTAGCACCATCAAATTTTAAGGGCTTAACAGGAGTTTCTGTTGTCTATGAGAATAATGTTTATAAGTATACCTATCAACAAACAGCCGATTATAATCAAGCAAAAAAATATTTGCAAGAAGCAAAAAATAAGGGGTACGACTCTGCTTTTTTGATTGCATTTAAAAATGGAGAAAAAATTAGTATCCAAGACTCGCTTAAATAATAATTACAAGTTCAATATTTTTATATTAAATTTGTACAAACACTTACATTTTGAAACTAACAAGAGAAATTAAAACGGCTATTTTAGTCATTGCATCAATTTTATTATTTATTTGGGGGTATAGCTTTCTAAAAGGCAAAGACCTCTTTACAAACTACAAGACATTTTATGTTGAATACGATAATGTAGAAGGATTAGCTACATCTGCACCTGTTACCTTAAACGGATTAGGAATTGGTAAAATCAATGGTATAAAAATTAATGAATCAACAGGGAAGCTTTTAGTTGAATTACAATTAAAAACTGATTTTCCTATTTCTAAATCAAGTACTGCTTCTATATATGAGCCGGGATTAATAGGAGGTAAGCAAATTGCTATTTATCCAAATTTTAATGATAAAGAACCAGCTGTTGAAGGACAATTATTAAAAGGAACAACTAAACTTGGTTTAACAGCAGGTTTGGCAGATAAATTGGCTCCAGTTCAGGACAAAGTAGAGAAGATGTTAGTTAATATTGATAAATTAGTTTCAGGATTAAATAATGTTCTAGATCAAAAAGGACAAGAAGACTTAAAAAAGAGTTTAGCTGAATTGAGTAAGACAATGGAGCAATTTCATAAAGCTTCAGGAAGTATTAATTCTATTTTGGATACTAATAAAAGTCAAATTAATGGAGTTGTTACTAACTTCAATAAAATGTCTGGGAATTTTGCTAAAATGTCAGACTCTTTAAATAAAGCTGATTTAGGTAAAACGGTTAGAAATTTAAACCAAACATTGGCTAAAGTTGATGGTATAATGGGAGGATTAAATTCAGGTAAAGGTACAATGGGTAAATTATTAAAAGATGAGGCTCTTTATAATAACTTACAAGCAACTTCTAAAGAATTAGAGTTGTTGTTACAAGATGTACGTTTATCACCAACACGTTATGTGAATGTTTCGCTTTTCGGAAAGAAAAACAAACCATACGTAGCACCAGTTAACGATTCGATTTCTAAAAAATAAACTTAAGATATGAGTTATTTAGATAATATTTTATTTGCCATTCTTCTTATTGTTGGTTTTGGTTTTTTTGCTTCAAGCGTAAAAAAAATTATTCGAAACATAAATTTAGGAGTAGACGTAAATCGTAAAGACAATCCAAAAGCACGTTGGAAAAACATGGCTATGATTGCTCTTGGTCAGTCTAAAATGGTAAAAAGACCAATTGCAGGAGTATTGCATATTGTTGTTTATGTTGGTTTTATTATTATAAATATCGAATTACTCGAAATCATCATCGATGGTTTATTTGGTACTCATAGAGTTTTTGCGCCCTATTTAGGACCAGTATATGACGTGTTAATAGGTTCTTTTGAGATATTGGCTTTATTGGTTTTGGTAGCAGTAACAGTTTTTTGGATAAGAAGAAATGTTATTCGATTGAAACGTTTTATTAATCCAGATTTAAATGGATTCCCAAAAAATGATGCAAATTATATCTTATATTTTGAGGTAGTATTAATGACATTGTTTTTGTTGATGAATGCTTCTGATTTGCATTTGCAAAATGTTCCAGGAGGATTTTCACATTTTCATAAAGCAGGGAGTTTTCCTGTAAGCCAGTTTATAGCGCCAATTTTTAACGGAATGTCTAATGAGTTGGTTATGTTATTATGCGAAGCATTTTGGTGGTTGCATATTACAGGTATTTTGATTTTTATGAACTACTTGTATTTCTCAAAACATTTACACATTTTATTGGCTTTCCCAAATACGTATTTTGCTAATTTGAATCCTGAAGGGCAGTTTGATAATTTAGAATCAGTTACAAAAGAGGTTAAATTAATGATGGATCCTAACGCTGATCCATTTGCAGCAGCTCCTGTAGATGAAAATGCAGCACCAAGTAAGTTTGGAGCTAGCGATGTTCAGGACTTGAATTGGGTTCAGTTGTTAAATGCGTATACCTGTACAGAATGTGGTCGTTGTACTTCATCTTGTCCTGCAAATCAAACCGGTAAAAAATTGTCTCCTCGTAAAATTATGATGGATACTAGAGACCGTTTGCAAGAAGTAGGTAAAAATATAGATACAAATAAAGGAGTTTTTGTTCCAGATAATAAATCATTATTGAATGATTATATCACTCCTGAAGAATTATGGGCGTGTACCTCATGTAATGCATGTGTTGAAGAATGTCCAGTAAATATTAGCCCGTTATCAATTATTATGGATATGCGTCGTTATTTGGTTATGGAGCAAAGTGCTGCCCCAATGCCTTTAAATGCGATGATGACAAATATTGAAAATAATGGAGCACCATGGCAATACAGTCAGCAAGATAGATTGAATTGGAAGAATGAGAATTAAAACGATTATAGTTTAATTGATTATTTTTTTGAATCGTTTAAATAAAATAAATTTCGGTTTATAGTGAATGTTAGCAAATAGATTAATTTTTACAACGATTAATCAAATTAGCGATTAACCGATTTAACAAAAAAAGAAGATGTCAGAAAGTTTAGTTGTGCCAACAATGGCAGAAATGCTAGCCCAAGGGAAACAACCAGAAGTTTTATTTTGGGTAGGTTGTGCAGGAAGTTTTGATGATAGAGCTAAGAAAATTACAAAAGCGTTTGTGCGAATATTAAATCGTGCAAGTGTTTCTTTTGCAGTTCTTGGTACTGAAGAAAGTTGTACAGGTGATCCAGCAAAACGTGCTGGAAATGAGTTTTTGTTTCAAATGCAAGCGATGATGAACATTGAAGTTCTGAATGCTTATGAAGCAAAAAAAATTGTTACAGCCTGTCCTCATTGTTTCAATACGTTAAAGAATGAATATCCAGAATTAGGTGGACAATATGAGGTAGTACACCATACAGAATTTCTTAAATCTTTGCTTGACGATGGTCGATTAACCATTGAGGGTGGACAGTTTAAAGGAAAACGTATTACTTTTCATGATCCATGTTATTTGGGGAGAGCAAATAAGGTATATGAAGCTCCAAGAGCGTTAATTGAGAAACTTGATATCGAGTTGGTCGAAATGAAGCGTTCTAAGGCAAATGGATTATGCTGTGGTGCTGGTGGAGCACAGATGTTTAAAGACGCTGAGCCAGGAACTAAAGAGATTAATGTAGAACGCACACAAGACGCTCTTGAAGTTAAACCTGATATTATTGCAGCGGGTTGTCCGTTTTGCAATACAATGTTAACTGATGGTATTAAACATCAGGAAAAAGAAGATTCTGTAAAAGTATTAGACATTGCAGAGTTAATTGCAAATGCTCAGGATTTGTAAACTGAGTTACTACGTTTTGAGGTTCTGATAGGCTAAGTTTTTGAACTTGAAATCCTGAACTTGAAACAAAATAAAAATAATTTAAAATAATTAAAATGTATATCCCTTTTGAAAATTTACCTGGTGAATCCAGAATTTGGATTTATCAATCAAACAGAAAATTTTCTGATGAGGAATTTTCTGAAATAGAAACTGCTTTACAAGCTTTTATAGAAGGTTGGGCAGCACATGGAACGAGTTTAGAGGCTTCATATGAATTAAAGTACAATCGATTTATAATATTAGCAGTAAATCAAGATGTACAAGCAGCAACTGGCTGTTCTATTGATAGTTCAGTTGAGTTCATTCAAAGTTTAGAAAAAAAGTATGATGTTGATTTACTTGATAAAATGAATGTTACTTTTAAACTAGGTGAACATATTGCACACAAGCCTTTAATTGATTTTAAGAAAATGGTTAAAGACAAATCAGTATCTGAAAATACGATTGTTTTTAATAATCTAGTAAACAATATAGAAGAATACAACGAATCTTGGGAAGTGCCTGCAGCTGATAGCTGGCATAGTCGATTTTTCTAAAACGTATCTTTAAAATACTAAAAGGCATAAAATGTATATTTTGTGCCTTTTTTTGTGTCTCAGAATGAAATTAATATGTTTTTTTAAAGAGTTTTATTTGATTTTTAAAGTTTAATAAAAGTTTGTTATGAAAAACAAAATTTCTAACCTAGCCCCGATGGAAACGATATCCCGTGCTTTTTCTGCGCAGATTTAGTGTACAGCGGGTTCAGTGGTTCTGCTGGATGAAATTACTTATGCTTCTAAAAAGAATAAAAATTAGTTTAGTGGCTTTGAAATGCTTTTAGATGCTTATTTGGATTGGATGGATTGTTTTTTAACTTAATTTTCACTTCTATCAAACGCTATTTTTGAGTACTTTCGTAATACTAAAATCAATACATGAAAATAGCAATAGTTTGTTATCCTACTTTCGGTGGGAGTGGGGTTGTAGCCACTGAGCTCGGCCTTGAATTAGCAAGACGTGGTCACGAAATTCATTTTATAACTTATAGCCAGCCTGTTAGGTTAGCACTTTTGAATCCTAATGTACATTATCATGAAGTAAACGTTCCAGAATATCCTTTGTTTCACTATCAACCTTATGAATTGGCTTTGTCAAGCAAATTGGTTGATATGGTAAAATTGTACAAGATAGAACTACTTCATGTGCATTATGCTATTCCTCATGCATATGCAGGCTATATGGCTAAGCAAATGCTTAAAAATGAAGGAATTCATATCCCGATGATTACAACGCTTCACGGTACTGATATTACCTTAGTAGGGAATCATCCGTTTTATAAGCCTGCTGTAACTTTTAGTATCAACAAATCGGATTATGTGACTTCGGTTTCGCAGAGTTTAAAAGATGATACTTTGAAATTATTCAATATTAAAAATAAAATTAAGGTAATCCCTAATTTTATAGAGTTGGATAAGGTGAAGAAGGATCCAGATGCTCCTTGTCATCGTTATGTAATGGCTAAAGAAAATGAACGTATCATTACTCATATTAGTAATTTTAGAAAAGTAAAACGTATTCCAGATATTATTAAGATTTTTTATAATATTCAAAAAGAAATACCTGCAAAATTAATGATGGTTGGGGATGGTCCTGAAAAGGAGAAAGCCGAAATTTTATGTCAGGAATTAGGGATTTACGATAAAGTAATCTTTTTTGGGAATAGCAATGAGATTGATAAAATCTTATGTTTTACAGATTTATTTTTGTTGCCATCAGAAACAGAGAGCTTTGGTTTAGCTGCACTAGAAGCTATGTCATGTGGGGTTCCAGTGATTTCAAGTAATTCCGGCGGATTGCCAGAAGTAAATTTTGATGGATATTCAGGATATTTAAGTGATGTTGGTAACGTTGAAGAAATGGCTGTGAATGCTTTGAAAATTCTTAAGGATGATGCAACTCTAAATGAGTTTAAGGCTAACGCTTTAGAGGTTGCTAAGAAATTTGATATTAAAAATGTATTGCCTAAATATGAGGCATTGTATCAAAAAGCAATTAATAATTATAAAGAAGTAAAGTAATTATTAATTAAAATAATTAAAAATGAAAAAGATACTAGTATTGTTTATTTTGGTCTTTGCAATCTCTTGTGGGACAACTAAATCTGTAGATAAAAGTACGGTTTTGTATGAAGTTTTAACCCAGCAAAGTGATGGTGGGGGAAATATTCGTTTTTTTGAAATCTTAAGTGAGCCCAATGAAATTAAGATGCTGCTAAGTGATGAATCCTTGAAAGGAAAAATAGATGAAGGTGATATTAGTAAAGCAAATTATATTATCCTGAATATGGGAGAGAAAAACACTGGTGGTTATTCTATAGGGGTCGAAAAAGTAGAAGAGACAGATAAGAATATTATTATCACTGTTAAAGAAACTGCTCCTGCTCCAGATGGTATGGTGATGCAAGTGATTACTTATCCTTATGCAGTTGTAAAGATAAATTCGAAAAAAGAAATTGTCATTAAATAAAAAAAAACCTGTCGTTTCAACGACAGGTTTTTTTATAAATACGTTTTATTAAAATTGAAATTTGATTCCTAATCCTATATCAAATCCAAAATTATCATCGTCATAATATCCAGAACCAATTTCTGGTCTTGCATCTAGTGAAAGAAGGATAGGCACTTCTTTAAAACCATATTCTATACCTATATTTCCAGCAGCAAATACAAAAGTTCCATCATCTTTATATTGGTTGTAATCATGGCTCCAGCTACCAACACCACCACCGACACCTGCGTACCAGTTAAAACCTTGGTCTATGCTCCATACCCATTGGTAAAGACCTACTAATTTAAATGCATCAACGTCTCTGCTGTTTCTCCAACCCAAATCAGCTTCAATTCTATTATTTTTAGATAATGCTCTTTGGTAAGAAATCTCTCCTCCAAATCCGTGATTGTCTCCTAAACGCAAACCAAGTGCATTTTTAGAAATATCTTGCGCCTGTGCAGCAAAGGTTAATCCTAGCAGCATAATCGCTGACAAAAATATTTTTTTCATAAGTAAGTGTTTATTTAGACAAAGTTATGATATGAATAATAAGTTAAATTTACAAAAAAAATGTTAAATGTTTCATAATTCACATTTTTAATTTGTTGACTTAACTTTGCCCTTGAACTGTAATAAACTTACTTAGGTATAAAGCGTGACGTAATTAATTGGTTACTTAGGTTATCTTCCATCTCAAAAAGATTTTCTTCTTCTAGAAAATTCATTTGTGAGTAATGGAATAATTTCCATCTCTTTTTATGGTATTCTAAAGCTGTTAAATTTTCAACCCAGTCGCCAGAATTCAAATAAAGAGTTGATCCGTTTTTGTTTTCTTTTTTTATAATTTTTGGTTCGTGAATGTGCCCGCAAATTACATAATCGTATTTTTTTTCTATGGCCAAGTCGGTTGCAGTTGTTTCAAAATCTGAAATATGTTTTACTGCTTTTTTTACGCTGGCTTTTATCTTCTTTGAAAAAGAATAGGGTTCTTTGTCTATTTTAGATAAGCACCAGTTTACAAAACGGTTGGTTAAAATTAGGTAATCGTAACCTAATCCGCCTAGTTTTGCGATCCATTTGGAGTGTTGTACAGAAGCATCAAATACATCTCCGTGAAAAATCCAAGCTTTTTTACCATCTAATTCAAGAATTAATTTATCGACCAGAGCAAAACTTCCCATGGTCATTTCGCTGAATTTTCTTAAGATTTCATCATGGTTTCCAGTAACATAATAGACTTTTGTTCCTTTGGAAGCGAAGCCAATAATTTTTTGAATTACTTTTAAATGTGACTTTGGAAAGTATGATTTTCTAAATTGCCATGCATCAATTATATCCCCATTTAATACTAGAATTTTTGGTTTAATGCTTGATAGATAGTTGCTTAATTCTCTTGCATGGCTTCCATAGGTTCCTAAGTGAACATCCGATATTACTACAACTTCAACATTTCTTTTTTTCAATTGTTTTTGATTTGGTGTTTAACAAATTTAAAGAATGTGCTGTTGATTTGTTTTTAATAAATAGTTATCAATTACTCTTCAATTTTAAGAAATAGTGATGATTATGCAAGTTAACCTTTAGATAATAATACCAATTTTAAATTTTTTAATTTAATTCATAAAACTTACATTTGCTCAAAACTAATTACAATGGCGGGAAATAGCTACGGAACACTATTTAAAATTACAACATTTGGAGAATCACATGGGGAAGCTTTAGGCGGAATTATAGATGGTTGTCCTTCGGGAATAACCTTGGACCTTGAGGCAATTCAGTTTGAAATGTCAAGAAGAAAGCCTGGGCAATCAGCAATAGTAACCCAACGTAAGGAACCAGATGATGTACAATTTTTATCTGGAGTTTTTGAAGGAAAAACGACAGGTACTCCAATTGGTTTTATTATTCCGAATACAAATCAGAAATCAGATGATTATTCACATATAAAAGATAATTACAGACCGAGTCATGCCGATTATGTGTATGATAAGAAATATGGTTTCCGTGATTATCGTGGAGGAGGTCGTAGCTCTGCCCGTGAAACTGCCAGTAGAGTTGTTGCTGGTGCTATTGCGAAACAAATGTTACCTAATATTAAAATTAATGCTTACGTTTCGTCGGTAGGACCAATTCATTTAGATACGCCATATCAGGAATTGGATTTTTCTAAAACCGAAAGTAATCCAGTTCGTTGTCCAGACGAAGCTGCTGCAGCGACAATGGAAGAATATATTAGAGATATAAGAAAACAAGGTGATACTGTAGGGGGAGTTGTGTCATGCGTGATTCAAAATGTTCCTGTAGGTTTAGGTGAGCCAGTTTTTGATAAGCTACATGCTGAATTAGGAAAAGCAATGCTTTCTATTAATGCTGTAAAAGGTTTTGAATACGGTAGTGGCTTTTCAGGTTCAGAAATGAAAGGAAGTCAGCATAATGATTTATATAATCCTGATGGAACTACTAAGACAAATCTTTCAGGAGGTATTCAGGGAGGAATTAGTAACGGAATGGATATTTATTTTAGAGTTGCCTTTAAACCTGTTGCTACAATTATGCAAACACAGGATTCATTAGATAATAAAGGTAATATTACACCGATGACAGGTAAAGGACGCCATGATCCATGTGTTGTTCCTCGTGCTGTACCCATTGTTGAGGCTATGGCTGCAATAGTTCTTGCAGATTTCCATTTGATAAACAAAACATATTAGAGAGATACGTAAGACATGCGAGCGTCTTATATTTAATTAATAATACAAAAAACACTTGATGAATAATAAAACAGAAATCAAAAAAACATCTTTTTTCAAAGGTCTTACGGGGCAAATTCTTATTGCAATGTTTCTTGGTGCTACATTGGGTATTATATTACATAATACTATTTCACACGAAGCGGCTGTAGAGTTTAGTAATAAAATAAAGATGCTAGCTACTATTTTTATTCGTTTGGTACAAATGATCATTTCTCCTTTAGTATTTACTACTTTGGTAGTAGGAATAGCTAAGTTAGGAGATATAAAAACTGTAGGTAGAATTGGAGGAAAAGCATTGGCTTGGTTTTTTACAGCTTCTTTTGTATCCTTATTAATAGGGTTATTTTATATAAATATTCTTCAACCAGGAGTAGGTTTAAAACTAGATCATGTTGATATGTCGGCTGCGACTGAAGTAACGGCTAAAACAACAACTTTATCATTTGAGAATTTTGTTGAGCATATTGTTCCTAAAAGTATTTTTGAAGCAATGGCGACTAATGAAATCTTACAGATCGTTGTCTTCTCTATCTTTTTTGGATTAGCAGCAGCTTCATTAGGAAGTACTGTAAAGCCTGTTATAAATGCTTTAGACAAAGTATCACACGTTGTTCTTAAAATGGTGAACTATGTAATGAACTTCGCTCCAATTGGAGTTTTTGGAGCCATTGCAGGGGTATTTGCTGTAAGAGATGCTGGAGAGTTAGCCATTACATATTTTAAATTTTTCGGTTCATTCTTAATTGGAATTAGCACATTGTGGGTTGTTTTGATTGTAGTGGGGTATATTTTCCTTAAAGGAAGAATGACTGAATTATTAAAACGCATCACGGGACCTGTAGCTATTGCATTTGGAACAACAAGTAGTGAAGCTGTTTTTCCTAAATTAACTGAAGAGTTAGAGGAATTTGGTGTTAAAGACAAAATTGTTTCGTTTATGTTGCCATTGGGTTATTCATTTAATCTAGATGGTAGTATGATGTACATGACTTTTGCCAGTATTTTTATTGCTCAGTTCTATGGTGTGCATTTAGACTTAGGAACTCAAATGGTAATGCTTTTGGTTTTAATGTTAACCAGTAAAGGAATTGCAGGAGTACCAAGAGCTAGTTTAGTTGTTGTTGCTGCTACATGTGGTATGTTTGATATTCCTATAGAAGGGATCGCTATAATTTTACCAATTGACCATTTTTGCGATATGTTTCGTAGTGCCACAAATGTATTAGGTAATGCTCTTGCTACGTCGGTAGTAGGAAAATGGGAAGGAGATAATGAAATTAATTTTGATGTTCCAGAAGATATCAATAGTTAATTAAAAGAAATTTAAAGAAGAATATTTTTTTGTCAAGAAAATAACATTCTTTTTTATCAAAAATATATTTTAAGGAGTTGTATTTTATTTATAGAATACAGCTCCTTTTTTTGATTTTAAATGTATATTTGATGAAATTTCATCTGTTTATGCCTAAAATTCGTATTCTTTTAATTTTTTTTTGGATGATTTGTGTTGGCGAACCAGCAATTGCTAAGACAGAATTACCATCTGAGCAAGAAATTTCAAAAATTACTGATAGAGCGCTTAAGTATTTAAAAGAATCTGATTTTGAAAAATCACTAATCATTTCCCGAGTTGCTTTACAACAAGCATTAATAGTTAAGAATAATAATTTAATAGCTGTTTCTTATAATATTATTGCTGCGAATTATAACGAGTTTTCTGAATTTGACAAGGCGATATTCTACTATAATAAAGCTCTTTGTTTTGCTAATAAAACGACTAATAATATTTTAAAAAATAGGATTAATAATAATTTAGGTAATATGTATTGTTTTGAAAAAAGACAATACGAAAAAGGAATAGAATTTTATAAAAAATCCCTTGAATACAGTAAGAAAGAGAAAGACAGTTCGCTTGTTTATTTAATTAATTTAAACATTACTTGGGCTTATTTTGACATTGGTAAATTTAATTTAGCATTGCCATATTTTAATTATATAAATAAGTATTATAAAGAACGCTCCAATGAATCTACGATTGTTATTTTTAATATGCTTAACGGAATGTATTATTCTCATATTAATGATAAAGATAAAGCAAAATCGTATTTCTTAGAAGCAATTAAGCATGGAGTGCTTGGGATTGAAAAATCTGATTTATTAAATTCGTATATTGAGTATTCTGAGTTTTTGAATAAAATAGGGGATTATAAGAATGCTTATGTGAATATTGTTAAGCATAATGAGGTAAAGGAAAAATTGTATAATGAGGATAAGCTAAAGAAAGCAGAAAAGGCTGGTTTTAATCTTGAATTAGATGAGTATAAAAGACAAATTGGTAAAATAGAGATTGAAAAAGGAGCTCAAGATTTGAGTTTAAGAAAGTCTAAGATTATAGTTTTATTATTTATTCTAACGTCATGTATTTTTTTGATTCTGATAGTTACGTTGTATAAAAATGTAATTTTTAAAAAGAAAACGAATGCCAAGTTGTTGTTTGCAAATGAAGAACTTATAAAAGCTAAAGAGCAGGCAGAAGAGGCTTCAGTACTTAAAACACAATTTATATCTACAATTAGTCATGAATTACGTACGCCTTTGTACGGTGTTGTTGGTATAACTAATATGCTGTTAGAAGAGCATAAAGAATTGGCAAGGAGTCAGCATTTGAGTTCTTTAAAATTCTCTGCTAGATATCTATTGTCTCTAGTTAATGACATTCTGCAAATTAATAAAATTGAAGAAAACAAAGTTGTTCTCGAAAGTTTGACTTTTAATATGTCTGACGAAATCAATATGATTAAGAATTCATTGTCATTTCTATCTCAGAAAAACAACAATCAAATCACAGTAATTATCGATTCGGATATTCCAGAATATTTAATTGGTGATAAGTTGAGATTTGCTCAAATATTAATGAATTTGGTAAGTAATGCTTTAAAATTTACTAAAAATGGAGAAGTATTTATCATTGCAAATTTGGTTGAAGTTCTTGGTAAAGCACATTTTATTGAGTTTCAGATAAAAGATACTGGAATGGGAATTGCTGTTGTTGATCAAGATAAAATTTTCGAGAAGTTTGTTCAAGTAGGTCGTAATGAAGAAGATTACCAAGGAACTGGTTTAGGATTAACAATTGTAAAACGATTGTTAGGGTTATTTGGTAGTTCGATTGCTTTAGAAAGTAATATTGGGGAAGGAACGATATTTACATTTACAATAGCTTTCGAATGGGATCCAGAGAAGACTAAAAATTTAATTAATGAAATTCAAGTCGATTTAACGTCTAATCAGGTATTTAAGGTTTTGGTTGTTGAGGATAACCCGATTAATCAACTTGTGACTAGAAAAATTATAGAAAAGAATAATTATAGCTGTACTGTTGTAGATGATGGTTACGCTGCTTTGGAAATGTTAGACATGGAGTCTTTTGATGTGGTTTTAATGGATATAAACATGCCAATGATGAATGGATTCGAAACAACACGTAAAATACGCTTAAAAGGCATAAAAACACCTGTTGTTGCATTGACTGCTTTTGATAAAGATGAAATTACTGATGAAGCTATCTCGGCAGGGATAAATGATATTATAATAAAGCCTTTTGAATCGATAAAATTGTTTAAGATTATAAATTGCCTTATTGTAGAAACAAAAAACGTTGGTTAGTACCAACGTTTTTTATTTTGCTTAGATGCATTTGATTTTCTTGATTTATGCGCCCCACCACTTCGGTTTGAATTTTTAGGCTTAGCAGTTGCAGCTGCTTCTGGACTTCCAGCATGCCATGGGTAAGGATGATCACTAATCGTTTTTACATCAACTTTTATTAGTTTTTGTATGTCTTTCCAATATCCGTGCTCGTCTTTACTGCAAAACGAAATTGCAATCCCTCCATTTCCAGCACGACCTGTTCTTCCAATTCTGTGTACGTAAGTTTCTGGAATATTAGGTAGATCAAAGTTGATAACATACGGTAGTTGATCAATATCAATACCACGTGCTGCAATATCTGTAGCTACAAGAACACCAACTTCTTTATTCTTAAAAGCATCAAGTACACGCTGTCTTGCATTTTGAGATTTGTCACCGTGAATTGCTTCGGCAGCGATATTATTTTTTCTAAGTGCTTTTACAACATTATCTGCTCCATGTTTTGTTCTTGAAAAGACTAAAACATTTGATAATTCTTCATTCTTAATTAAATGATATAGTAAGTTTCTTTTTTCTGTTTTTTCAACAAAATAAACACGTTGCTCTACATTTTCTGCTGTAGATGATACAGGAGAAACTTCGACTTTTGCAGGATCTTTTAAGAACATTTCGGCTAGTTCACGAATTGCAATTGGCATTGTAGCAGAGAACAATAATGTTTGTCTGTTTTTTGGTGTAAGTTTTACAATCTTTTTTACATCATTTATAAAACCCATGTCTAGCATTTGATCTGCCTCATCTAGTACTAAAACATGTAAATGATCTAAGTCTAAAAATCCTTGTTTTTGTAAATCAAGTAATCTTCCTGGTGTTGCTACCAAAATATCAACTCCCTTTTTAAGAGTGTCTACTTGTGGATTTTGTGACACTCCACCAAAAATTGTAAGCTGAGTTAAGTTGGTGTATTTTGCATAAGTTTCAAAACTTTGACCAATTTGTACGGCTAACTCTCTTGTTGGGGTAACTATAAGTGCTCGAATTTGTTTGGCTTTTTTTGATGAACCTACAATTCGGTGTAATTGATGTATGATAGGAATAGCAAATGCTGCAGTTTTTCCGGTACCTGTTTGGGCACACCCTATTAAATCTCTTCCTGATAATACAATCGGAATAGATTGTTCTTGGATAGGAGTAGGGTTTGTATAGCCTTCTTCAAATACGGCTTTTTGTATACTTTTTGAAAGTGATAAGTCTTCGAATAACATATTTTCGGTATTAAGAATTTAGTTTTAAGTACTAAAATTCAGTGCAAAGATAGGTTTATTCGGCTAATCGTTTATTTGATTATAAGTTTATTTGGTAAATGAAGGTATTAATTTGACCTTTTCGTGATTTGATTTTATAAAATCGGTAACGAGATAGCCTATTAATTTGCCTATCAAATGATTGTTTTTCTCTTCACCTAAATCTGGAGCCCCTTCGCAAATATGTATGTAGGCTGCATTTTGATGTTGTCCAAAATAAGATACAAACTGGCGCAATTCTTCAATAGAAAACCCGCTTAATGTCATGGCGCTACTCGCGATATTAGGAATAGCATCTAAGTCAATTTCTATTCCGAAGATATCAGTTTTAACAAAGTCTAAAGCAAATTGCATTTCGGCATTGAAATCTTTTTCTTTTCGAATCTTGACACTATCATAAGTATTGTAGCGAACGCGGTCTTCAATTTTTTTGATAATATCCAACACACTTTTTGAAGTGTAATTTTCGTGTAGACCAAATATGAAATATTTTTTTAAAAATCCTTCTTCATAAGCATATGAAAAACCATTTCCACTATGTCTTCCTTCTAGTATTCTAAAATCAGAATGGGCATCAAAATTGACGGCATTGATAGGTTTTCCGTGGGCAAGTGCAGCTCCTTTAATGTTTCCGTAAGCATTATTGTGACCTCCACCAATAATAATAGGGGTTTTTCCTGCTTTGATAACGTTAAATATGACATGCGAAACTTCTTTGTCGACTCTCTCTACCAGCTGACTTAGTTTTGATCTATCATCAATATCGTTGAAATCAAGATGTTCAACTTCTTTCATTTCTTGTCGCACATCTATTTGCCCTAAGACTACAATGTGGTTTCCTTTACAAAATCGGTTGTGTTGAATGTTTGCAATGCTTTTTATGGCGCTATTCCAAGCTGATGCTGCTCCGGGTCTCCCGTAATTGGCGCGTATACCTATATCTTCCGGAATTCCTAAAAGGACATACTTAGCTTCGCAATTTTTAAGAAAATCAATTGCGTCAGCCCCTTTTGGAACTATAATCATTTTTTCGCCAAATTTTATTTCACCACTTCTGTGGTTTGTAACTTTAGCTAAATCGTTAACAGTAAAAGGGATTAGTTTTTCCATAAAAAAATATATTTCCCAAAAATAATATATTTGTAGCAACTTACGTTATTAGCTTATATTAATTATTAAATTTGTTTATAAAAATTATTTAAATATGGAAAATCAAAAGAACAACAACTCAAGTCTAAAGGCAGTAATTGCAGTTTTAGCAATTTTATTAGTAGGTAGCTTAGTTTATATTTTTAAAATGACATCTGATACAGAAGTTGTTAAAAATGAGCTTACTAGTACATTAACAGAGAAAGAATCTGTAATGAAAGATTTACAAGAGTTAAAAGCAACTTATGATGCTGCAATTGCAGAAAACACATCTATGTCTGACGAATTAATTCAAGAAAGAGACAAAGTAGTTGGTTTAATGGATGATTTGAATAAAACAAAAGGCGACGTGTCTAAGTTTAGATCTCAAGTTCAGGCTATGCAAGGTAAAATGAAAGTTTTAGTAGCTGAAAACGATGAGTTGAAAAAACAAAATGGTGTATTAACTGTTCAACGTGATAGTACAATTGTAGTTTTGGGAGAATCTAAAAAATTCAATGAAGTATTAGTTGGTCAAAATGAAGAATTGGCTAAAACTGTTGAAAAAGGATCAAAATTATCTATCCTAAATACAAAAACAGCAGCTTATAAATTAAGAAGCTCTGGAAAACAAATTGAAACTGATAAGGCTAGTAGAGCAGATGTATTAAAAATTAGTTTTACAATTGCTGAAAACCAAATCGCTAAATCTGGAGATAAAACATATTATATACAGGTTATTGATAGCAAAAACAATGTTTTAGGAGATAAAAAAACAGAATCTTTTGGAGACAAAAGTTTAACATACAGTTTTTTAACTAAAGTTCAGTATGAAAACAAAAGTGTTAATGTTTCTGAAGACTTACCTGGTAAAAACTTTGAAAAAGGAACTTATTTTATCAATGTTTTTGATAATGACGAATTGGTTTCTAAAACAAGCTTTACTCTTAGATAGTAAAAATACTTTATATTAAAAAGGGCAGTAAAACTTAGTTTTACTGCCCTTTTTTTAGGAATTTATTTATCTAGATTTCCTTTTCTTATTTTGACTATCTTCTAGTTTCTTTAATGCTTTTTCTTGTTTCTTTGCTTTTAAGTCTTTAGTAGATACTTTCATGTTGTTTACCTTAGCCATGATTTCTTTTTTTAATTATTTAAATAGTTTAAAATAACCGTGATCCTAAAATTTATAGAAATAAATAAAACTTTATATAGCGAGTAACATTGTCCAATTTGTATTGGGAATGATTGAGTATAAAATAAAGTTTATAGGATTCAATAAGCACACTCGCGGGTGCTTAATAATTCGGGAAGATTTTTAATTTAAATGAATTAAGGAACGTAATTACGACGCTCATATTAGGAACCATGATTATGCTAGTGTTGAAACCTTTCTGTTTCAAACTAAATTTGCATAAATCTATAATGTTGCCCAACATATTCATGAGAAAAAAGCTATAATGTTAAAAAGTAAAGATACTAAATTATTTACATATAACCTAAGTTAAGGTTTTCTTTCAGAGGTTTTTAGGGTAATCTGTCTTTTATTTTTTATTATTTGAACATTTCGCCTTCGATAAAAACACTTTCTATTAAATTCGTACCAAAAGCATAAGGGAGTTGGTAATATGAAGTAATCGGTTTTGTGATAATAAAATTAGCTTTTTTACCTACTGTTATACTACCATGTGTATCTGAAACTCCCATTGCGTATGCTCCGTTTATTGTAGCAGCATTAATTGCTTCCTCAGGAGTCATTTTCATTTTGATACAAGCTGTAGCTACAACAAAATTCATATTACCTGATGGTGTAGAGCCAGGGTTGTAATCTGTGGCTAATGCCAATGGTAATCCTGCTTTTATCATCTCTCTTGCGGGCGTATATGGAATGCTTAAGAAATAGGAACAAGAGGGTAGTGCTACAGGCATTGTTTTAGTGTCTTTTAAAGCTTGGATGTCTTCTGGGTTCATTATTTCAAGATGATCGACAGAAAGGGCTTCGTATTTGATTCCAGCTTGTATACCTCCAATTGAATTGAATTGATTGACATGGATTTTTGGTATTAATCCATTTTGAATACCAGCTTCCATGATTTGTTCTGTTTCTTCAACAGAGAAGTAGCCTGTTTCGCAAAATGCATCAACGTAATCAGCTAGCTTGTTTTTGGCTATTTCGGGTAACATTTTATTAATAATCTCATCGATGTACCCTTTTTTATTTTCTTTGAATTCCAAAGGAAATGCATGTGCTCCTAAGAAAGTTGCTTTTATGGTTACTGGGTAATTTTCGGCAAGTTTTTTTATAACTCTTAACATTTTTAGTTCCCCATCTACTGTAAGTCCGTACCCCGATTTTATTTCGACTGCTCCAGTTCCTAATCGCATTACTTCTTCAAGTCTGGCTTTGGATTGGTTGTAAATATCATCTTCAGAGGTTTCGTTAAGTTTTTTGGCAGAATTTAAAATTCCGCCACCGCGATTGGCAATTTCTTCATAAGAAAGGCCATTTATTCTATCTACAAATTCTTGTTCTCTGTTGCCAGCATACACAATATGGGTATGACTGTCACACCAAGTTGGAAGAATCATTTTGCCTGTCGCATCAACAATAGAATCGGTTTTTATTTCTGGAAGGTTTTCCATTGTACCAAAGCCTGCTATTAGGTTGTCTTTTAAAACTAAATAGGCATTTTTTATAGTTGGAAGTATTGCCATTTCGGCTCCAGAAACTTTTGAAATTGCTGTTTCTCGAACTTGTATAAGTTCTTTTATGTTGATGATTAAGGTTGTCATAGTTTATTTTTTGTGTTATTCTGAAACTGTGATTTCGAACATTTTGTCCCAGTTTTTACCTGTTACAAAAATTGTTTTTGTTTTTGGGTTGTATGCGATTCCGTTTAAGACATCGTCAATTGTTATACTAGGTGCTAATTGCTTGCGTAATCCTGACATATCTAGAATTCCTTCGACAGCACCACTTGTTTGGTTTACAACTGCTATTGCGTCTTTTTGGAATACATTTACATAGAATTTCCCGTTGATTAATTCTAGTTCATTTATCGCTTTTATCTTTGAGCTTCCTGAGTAAACATTGATATAATCAATCATTTTTTGAGTTTCTGGATCCATTTTCCAAATCTTTTCGGTACCATCACCTTGATAGATGTATTTCCCGTCATTTGTCATTCCCCATCCTTCAATTTCTTTATCGTATTTGAAGGTTTTTATAAGTTTTAATGTATTGATGTCATATATAAAACCTGTGTTTTCTTGCCATGATAATTGGTACAGCTTGTTGTTGATAATGGTGATTCCTTCTCCAAAATATTTGTTGTCCAAAGTTATCTCCTTATATACCTTACCCGTTTTGTAATCGTATTTTCTAAAATATGAATCTCCTTTTTGTCCTGTACTTTCGTAAAGAGTGTCTCTGAAAAATTCTAACCCTTCAGTAAATGCTTTTGCATCGTGTGGATAGGTGTTTACAATTTTATATTTCAATAATTTTGGTTGAACGTTTGAAACTAGTTCTATTCTAGAAGTGGCTTCTGAGTTTTCTCCACCAAAATAAACTACTGCTTTTAGTTTTTGGTATCCTAGTTTTTGATCTTTTAGTTCAAAGTTTACTTTATTTAAACCTTTTACAGATCCCACTTTTTTATCGTTGACGAAGTAGGTAATGCTGTCGATTTGTTTTGAATCTGGGTTCAAAATACCTAAGGAAACGGACTGATTTGTGTAGAAATGGGCCGGAAAATTTGAATCTTCAAAAGAAAATATAGAATTTTCACCTTTTTTTGTCTCTTTACATCCGATTAGTGTGATTCCTAATAAAATGAAAGTTAGGATGTTATGTTTTTTCATAGTCTAAAATTTGAAGTAGGCAATATACAATGTTATTTTTATAGGCACAAAGCTCTTGCAAAAATATAAAAAGATTGTATATTTGCACCGGCAAGTCCTACACGATCTGCTCCTGCAGACTCCCCCAGGATGGGAACATAGCAAGGGTAAGTGGTTGAGCGATGCGATGTAGGTCGCTTGCCTTTTTTTATTTAATCTGAATTTTATTCAGATTTTTTTTTGAAATTAATTTAAATGTAGTCTTCCTTCGGGGAGATTTTTTTATTTTTGGACATTACGAAGTTAGAGGTAGGGGATGCTCTATAACCAAGTAATCATTGTTACATAACTTTTATATTTAATCAATAACATATAATCTAGAATATGAGTAAAGTAGTGCTAATTACAGGCGGATCTTCGGGAATTGGAAAATCTATTGGTGAATTTCTGCATAACAAAGGATTTGTAGTGTATGGAACGAGTAGAACTCCTGAGAAGGTTTTGAATTCTGTTTTTCCTTTAGTTGCTTTAGATGTTCGTAATGTGGAGTCGATTAAGACTGCTGTTGCAAGAATTATTCAAATTACAGGACGTTTAGATGTTGTTATTAATAATGCTGGGGTAGGTATTACTGGTCCATTGGAGGAAATTCCAACTGAGGAAATCAAAAATAACTTTGAGACTAATTTTTTTGGACCTATTGAGGTAATGAAAGCTGTTTTGCCACAAATGCGTGAGCAAAAATCAGGTTTGATTATTAATGTTACTTCCATCGCTGGTTATATGGGGTTGCCTTATAGAAGTGTTTATTCGGCTTCTAAAGGAGCTCTTGAATTGATTACTGAAGCGTTGCGTATGGAAGTTAAATCTTTTGGAATTAATATTACCAATGTAGCTCCTGGAGATTTTGCTACAAATATTGCTGCTGGGCGTTATCATGCGCCTGTTATATCGGGTTCTGCTTATGAGACGATATATGGTAGAACGCTTGAAACGATGAATGAGCATGTAGATGCAGGGGGGAATCCTAATGAAATGGCTGAAGCAATTTATAAAATTATGCAAACGAAACATCCTAAAGGACATTATAAAGTAGGTGCATTTATGCAGAAATTTTCGATTGTTTTGAAGCGTATACTTCCTGATAAAGTTTATGAAAAGATGTTAATGAATCATTATAAGTTGTAATTTTGCAATGGTTTTGCGTGAGGGATGGGAGCTGACTACCGAAGTAGTGCGGATAGCCCGACCAGATTTGCGAAAGGCGCCTAATAAGCGGTTTTTGAGTAGCGCATTTAGAAAATGGGGTCACGCCCAAATATAGGAACACAATTAAATATAATACATATGAAATTTTTTATTGACACAGCTAATTTAGCTCAAATTAAAGAAGCACAAGCGTTAGGCGTTTTAGACGGAGTTACTACTAACCCATCATTGATGGCGAAAGAAGGAATTACTGGAAAAAATAATATTTTGAAACATTACGTTGACATTTGTAATCTTGTTGAAGGTGATGTTAGTGCCGAAGTTAATGCTTTGGATTATGACGGAATGATTAAAGAAGGTGAGGAATTGGCTGACTTACACGAGCAAATCGTGGTTAAATTACCAATGACTAAAGAAGGTGTTATGGCTGCTAAATATTTCTCTGATAAAGGAATTAAAACAAATGTAACTTTAGTATTCTCAGCTGGACAAGCTTTATTGGCTGCAAAAGCCGGAGCTACTTATGTTTCTCCTTTTATTGGACGTCTTGATGATGTTTCTACAGATGGTTTGGCACTTATAGAAGAAATCAGATTGATTTATGATAACTATGGTTATGAAACTGAAATCTTAGCTGCTTCAGTACGTCACACGATGCATATTGTTAATTGTGCAAAAATTGGTGCTGATGTAATGACTGGACCTCTTTCTGCAATTTATGGTTTATTGAAACACCCGTTAACAGATATCGGATTGGCACAGTTTGTTGCTGATTTTGAAAAAGGAAATAAATAATTATCCTTTAAATTAATTTTAAAACGCCATGTTTATCAAAAACATGGCGTTTTTTTATGCCCATAAATGTTTTGTTGGATACACAAGTAAAGGTATTGTAAATGATTGTTTGATAGGTTTGTGGCATAAAAAAAGTCCCATCGTAAATGGGACTTTTTTTTATTTAGATAGGTGGTTTTTAGTGACCTCCTGATAATTTTTTGTCGAAGCTGATTCCTTGTTTCTTTAGAATTCCGCTTACTTTCCAAGCATAAAATGCAAGGTAAGCAAAACATAATACACCAATGATGTAACTAGCTTGGATTCCTATAGATTCTGAAACGTGACCTTGTAACCAACTGATTACTCCACCACCCATAATCATCATGATTAAGAAGCTACTACCTTGGCTAGTGTTTTTTCCTAGTCCGCTTACAGCTAATGTAAAGATACATGGCCATAATGTGCTACAGAAAAGACCAACACTAGTAATTGCGTAAACGCTGACCATACCGTGTGTTGTCATACCAATTGCCAGTGCAATAATTCCTAATGTAGAAAATATAAGTAACATTCTTGCTGGATTTCCTTTACTTGCGATATCTGCAGCAATAAGTACTAAAATAATTAATCCGTAGATGTAGAATGGAGTTAAATCGTGTTTAGCAATTGCATTTACTCCTAAGAATACACCAAAAGCTAAGTATGGAGCCAAGAAACGTAATATTTTTTGTAAGCTAAGGTCATCTGTAAATGCCTCTACAGCACCTGTCCAACGACCAATCATTAAACTCGCCCAGTATAATGAGATATATGGTGCAACTTCATGTGTTAAGAAACCTAATTTAGTTTCCATATAAGCAGGTAAGTTACTAGCTGTAGATACTTCAACCCCTACATATAAAAAGATGGCAACCATCCCCATTACTAATTGTGGGTACTGCAATGCTGATTTTTTTGCAATTGAACCTTCGATTGCTGCATCTTCCTGCACTAAAGCTGGTCTATCTGGAAGCGAAGAGAATTTTAATAAAATTGCTACCAGTAAAAAGGCAAGTCCTAGTATTAAATAAGGAATTTTTACACTTTCGATGCTTAAAGTTGTTGTTTTATCTACACTTGATCCAAAGATTGCAAAGCTTACAATTAACGGTCCAATTGTTGTTCCAAGGTTGTTGATTCCACCTGCTAGAGTTAAACGCTGTGAACCTGTTGAAATAGGGCCTAAGGCGATAGCTAATGGGTTTGCAACTGTTTGTTGTAGTGAGAATCCTAATGCAACGATGAATAAACCTGATAGCATTAATGGAAATGAACCTGTGTTTGCAGCTGGATAAAATAATAGTGTTCCTAGAGCAGAAATAACCAGTCCTAATGATAATCCGTTTTTGTAACCAATTTTGTTGACTAAATCTTCTTTGATTAAGAAAGAAATACCCATATATATTAATGATCCTACAGTATAAGCTATGTAAAATGCCAATGATACTAACTGACTTTCTCCTTGTGATAAATTAAAGGCTGTTTTAAATACTGGGATTAGTATATCATTACTAGCCGCAACGAATCCCCAGAAGAAGAATACGATAACTAGAGGGATAAACTGTCCCCATTTTGTTTGTACATTTTCTGAACTCATAATGTGATAAGGTTAATTTTATTTGTTTTTATTTGTTTTTTGACGAGCGTAAATATATTTGTTAACTCGATGAAAAAAAAATAAAACGGGACAAATAATGTTAAATTTATACCAACGGTATGAATTATTCAACAAAGTGTTATTTTTTGATGATGTAAAACTGATGATAGTGAGGAGGTTATTCTAATATTTTGTTTTTTACTTCTTTGCTATAATTCCTACCTATTGGCAAAGTAAAAGATTGGATTTGTATGCGGTTTCCTTCAATAGATTTCACTTTATTGACAGCAATTAGATAAGATTTGTGAATACGCATAAATCTATCTGCAGGTAACTCGTCTGATAATGCGGTTAATGACTTGTGTGTAATGTATGTTTTATCAAGAGTTACTACCTTGATATATTCTTTCATTCCCTCTACAAATAAGATTTCATCAATATTTATCTTTATCATTTTTTTATCTACTTTGATAAAAAGATGGGGTTCCACACGATGGTTCTCAACCTTGATATTATTCTTTAAATTGTATTCTGTAGTAATTTTATTGATACATTTTATAAATCGAGGTAATGGAATAGGTTTTACTAAATAATCTAATACTTCAAGATCGTAACTTTCGGCAGCAAATTCTCTAAAAGCCGTAGTTATAATAACTTTAGTTTTATTTTCTATTAAGCTAATAAGTTCAAAGCCGGTCATCATTGGCATATTAATATCCAAGAATACGGCATCAACACTGTTGTTGTTTATAAAGTCCAGTGCTTCAAGTGCGTTAACAAATGTACCGGTAATTTCAAAATCGGTAAAATTTGTAAAATAGTTTTGTAGAACTTTGATTGCTAATGGTTCATCGTCAATCAATACGCATTTAATCTTCATTATTAATAGGTATTTGCAAGCGAATTATGTAATAATTGAATTTAGTTTTATATTCTAAATTGTAATTATTTTTATAGATTAGTTTTAGTCTCTTTTGGGTGTTAGCTAAGCCAATCCCTTTCTTTGTCTTAAGATTTTGTGAATGTACAAAATTATTTATTACTTCAAAATCCAGAGTTTTGTTATCGATGATTTTACAATTTACTTTTATTTTTAAATTGGGGTTATTAAGGCCTCCGTGTTTGAAAGCATTTTCTATTAATGAGATGAAAATTAATGGCGGAACCTCGACTTCATCTATGTCTGACTCCAAATTGATGCTAACTTCGACATTTTCAAATCGGAGTTTTTCTATTTCAACATAATTATGGATATAATCTATTTCTTGAATTAATTTAACAGATTTGGTTCCTTTTATGTCATATAAAACATATTCCATTAATCTTGAAAGCTTGATAATCACATCTGGAACTTTATCTGATGATTCTAGAGATAATGCGTACAGATTATTTAAGGTATTAAAGAAAAAATGGGGTTGTATTTGATTTTCTAGATACTTTAATTTTATTTTGAATTGATTTTCTCTCAAAGATCGATTCCTTTCTCTTTCTCTTAACCATGTAAGTGTTAAATAAACTGAGGAAGCCATTGCTAGTACATACAATTCACCTATACATACAGCAACGATATGATTTATTTCGAATGGTCTGTATTCTCTATTTGCTTCTGGCCAAATGTTTTGTGATATTATATAATAGGTAAGAGCAGTTTTAATTAAGTAAATGGCAAACAAGCTTAATATTAAACTAAAGGTGTATTTGATATATTTTGATTTTAATACATATCGAGGTACTAGAACAAATAAATTAAAATATACTAATGGTATGTGTAATGAAAATTCTATAAGATTCGATTTGAAGGAATATTGATAGTTATTAAAGTAGGCTCCCCATCTTAAGAAATTTAACGTAAAATAAACCCCCCAAAACCATAGATGATTTTGAAGCTTAATGTCGAATTTCATTTTATTAATTGTATTCAATTATTTAAGTAGGTTTTATTTGGACGAAGATATTTTCTGCAACTTTAAACAATTAGTTGTTAAAGTCAACTATTTTTTAAATAAAATTTCAAAAAAAACATAAAACACGTCATAATTTTTATATGAAAACGTTTTCGTATAGCATATTGTTGATTGTTTTATGTCGTTTGTTTACATTTTTTTGCTGTTGGTATATTTTATTTTTCTTAACAAATATTTAAGAATAATTTTATCCTTTAACTAACAAAAATATATAACCATGAAAAAAATTTTCTTAATCTTTATGATTGTTTTTACGGCGCAGGTTTCGCTTGCACAAGTAAAAAATATTAAAGGTGTGATTACCGATTCCGATGGATTACCGTTGCCAGGTGCTTCAGTATCAGTTCAAGGAGGGAATAAGGGGGCAATTACCGATTTTGACGGTGTGTTCTCTATTGAGGCTCAAAAAGGGCAAACTTTAGTCTTTAGCTATGTAGGTTTGGAGACGCAAAACCTAGTTGTAGGTGATGCTGCTACTGTTAATGTAAAGTTAAAGAATGCAGCTTCAAATGTATTGAATGAAGTTCTTGTGACTTCACTAGGTATTAAAAAGACAAAAAAATCTTTAACTTATGCCGCCCAGGAGCTAAAAGGGGATGAAATGACTCGCGTAAAAGATGCGAATCTTATTAATAGTTTATCTGGAAAAGTTTCAGGTTTAGTTGTAGGTAGGAGTTCTTCTGGTTCGGGAGGTTCTGTCAAAGTAACAATTCGTGGTAATTCATCAATTTCAAACAACCAACCATTGTATGTTGTTGATGGTATTCCTTTATTGAATTCTTCCACAGCACAAGGAAATGATGTTTTTGGAGACAAAGCTGGAGGTAATAGAGATGGTGGGGATGCAGTATCTTTGATGAATCCTGAGGATATCGAATCTATGACTGTATTAAAAGGAGCTTCGGCTGCTGCTTTATATGGTAGTCAGGGAGCAAATGGAGTTATTCTTGTAACGACCAAAAAAGGTAAAGTAGGAGTTGTAACAGCAAATTATACTTCAAGTTTATTTGTAGATAATGTAATCTCATTACCTAAATTCCAAACTTCTTATGTTGCAAAAGCAGGAAGTGAAAAAACTTGGGGAGCAGAAAAAGACTCTCCTAATCATGTACCTGATTTTTTTAATACAGGTATGACTTTTATAAATTCAGTTGGAATTAATAGCGGAAGTGAAAAAGCAAGTACAAGTCTTACATACGCAAACACACAAGTTGCAGGTGTTATGCCAACAAATGAATTAAAGAAAAATAATATTGGTATTCGTCAGAGTGTAAAATTGTTTGATGATAAACTAACAGTAGATGGGGCTTTCTCTTTTGCGGATCAAAAAATTAAAAATAAACCAACGAATGCATTATATTATAATCCTTTAACAGGGGTTTATTTGTTCCCTAGAGGAAATGATTTTAATGACTACAAGAATAATTTTGAAGTGTTTGATCCAGTTCGAAATCTATATACTCAGAGATGGACTAATAAAACTAGTGATATAATTCAAAATCCATATTGGATTCAAAACAGAAACGTATCTAATGATGTCAATCAATCTTTTATAGGTTCTATTGCTTTGACTTATAAGGCAAATAATTGGTTGAGTTTCAAAGCAAGAGGGGGGTACAATAAAATGTACAATAAATATGAGAAAAAAGTTTTTGCAGGTACAGATTTAACTTTAGCAGCAAGCACGGGTAGATATATTTATTCTGTAAGTGAAAGTTCTCAATTGTATGGTGATTTTATTGGTACTGTTAATACAAAAATTAATAATGACTTTACTTTTAATGCTATTTTAGGTGCGAGTATCACAAAATCTACTGTTAATGATGCAATAGGTAATGATTCAGGAGTAAAAGGATTGGTTAATGCAAACTGGTTTAACCTTAATAATTTTGTTTCAGCTTCAGCAAATACCCAAACTATTGGCGCGGAAAAAGAGATACAGTCTGTATTTGGTAGCGCTACTTTTGGTTACAAAGACATGCTTTTTCTTGATGTAACAGGAAGAAATGATTGGTCTTCTACATTGGTTAATACTGAAAATTTAGGGTTTTTCTATCCTTCTGTTGGTCTTACTGCTATCGTAAGTCAAATGGTTACATTGCCTGAAGCAATAAGTTATGGAAAAGTTAGGGCATCTTTTGCTCAGGTAGGTAATGATGTTACTCCTTTTTTAACTTCACCAAAAAACACCCTGTCTTTTGGTAGTGTATTTAGTCCAGTAACCGGACCAAGACCAGGAAGTTCTATAAAACCTGAGAAACAAAATTCATTTGAAATTGGTACAGAATGGAGATTTGTAAATAATAGATTTGGACTTGATTTTACTTACTATCAAAATGAAACAAAAAATCAATTGGTTACAATACCTGCTCCTTTAACAAATCCTTTTGGGTACACTAATTATGCTTTTAATGCTGGTAGTATTGAAAATAAAGGTTTTGAAATTACAGTATCTGCAAAAGCAATAGTTACTGATAGATTTTCTTGGGACATAGCAGTTAACTATGCATCAAATAAAAATTTAGTAAAATCTTTAGGTGAAGAGTTTAAAGATAGTGGAGTTCTTTTGACAAATGGTGATCCAAATAGTTATAGATACCGTTTAATTGAAGGAAAGCCATTTGGTATAATTGAAGGGAAAAATATTGTAAGAAATGCTCAAGGACAAATTGTGCTTGATGATGCTGGAAAAATTCAAAAAACGGATTGGGTTGAGCTTGGTACTTCAAATCCAGATTTTATGTTAGGATTCTCTAATTCATTTAAATACAAAAAGTTTTTCTTGAATGTGCTTATTGATGGAAGATTTGGAGGAAATGTGATGAGTTTAACTGAATCAATGTTAGATAATTATGGTGTTTCTCAAAAATCAGGAGACCAAAGAAAAGCCGGAGGAGTTGCTATAGATGCAGTAAATAATGATGGTTCTAAATTTCAAGGATTATACAATACAGAGAAGTATTATGAAGTAGTAGGAGATAGAAGTGGAGCTACTGGGGAGTATATGTATAAAGCGACAAATGTTAGACTAGGTGAGCTTTCATTAGGATATACTTTTGACTTTGGTAAAGAAACTATTTTTAAAACAGTAAATCTTTCTCTTGTTGGGAAAAACTTATTTTTCTTTTATAAAGATGCTCCATTTGATCCAAACGTAACGTTAAGTACAGGTGAGGGATTACAGGGTATCGATATATTTGGTGCTCCATCTACAAGAAGTATTGGTATGAACTTGAATTTAACATTCTAGTAGTGTTTTCTTATAAGGGATAAAACCTTTTTGTTTTTTATGATGTTTTAATTTTTTTCAGCTTCAATATTTGAAAGAGTAACTGAAATAATAATAAGACGTTGAATCATATAAGATTAAAGGTAATTTTAATAACAATAAAAATTTACAAATGAAAAATAAATTATTAATTTTTAGTGTAGTCTTGGCTTTCTCCTTAGGAGCTTGTACCAGTGACTTTGAGGATGTTAATTCAAATAAAAATAATTTTACAAATAAAGAATTAGAGCAAGATTTTAATAATGTGAAGGCGCCCATTAGAGCAATGCAAAGATGGATGTATATTCTTGTTGAAGACGACTGGAGAGGTGATATTCAATTTAACCTAAATGCCGATATTTTTTCTGGTTACATGGGGACCCCTCACAATTTTGAAGGGAATAATAACAATTCAACCTACGTTCTTTTGGATGGATGGAACAATGCAGCATGGGAAAATGCGTATAGAAGAGAAATGGTTAATTCTTTAACAGTTAAACGATTAGTTGAGCAAAAAGGACCTAAGTATTATGCATGGTCTTTGATTTTAAAGGTATATGCAATGCATAAAATAACAGATTATCATGGACCAATAGTTTATTCTGCTTTTGGTTCAGAATCTGCAACAGTACCGTATGATTCTCAAAAAGATGTCTATGATCAGTTTTTTAAAGAGTTGAAAATGGCTGTAGATATATTGTCTCCTTTTGCTACTGCTGATGCAAAAAGTACTTTTTTTGTAGACACGAAAGATCCAACTGATGGTACTACTGCAAAAGGAGTTGTTGTAAATTGGATTAAGTTTGCTAATTCATTGCGTCTTCGTTTAGCAATGAGAATTTCGAATGTTGATCCAGTAAGAGCAAAGGCTGAAGCAGAAGCTGCAATTTCAGGATTTGGTACTATTGATGTAAACGCGGATAATATATTTTATTTGGCAGATCACCCAGTTAATACTTATACTAATCAATGGGCTGATATTAATGTTGGAGGTGCAATTGCATCAATTATGAATGGTTACAATGATCCGAGAAGAGAGCAATATTTTAATAAAAGTGTTATTGGCACTTATCAAGGTATTAGAATGGGAACTTTAGTTGATGACGATTACAGAACAGCTAAAGCTGACCAATTCTCTAAAATTGGGAGTATTGTAAGTAATGGACAAATTCCTTGGTTTACAGCTACGGAATCTCATTTCTTAAAAGCTGAAGGAGCATTAAAAGGATGGAATATGGGAGGAACTCCTCAGTCTTTCTATGAATCAGGTATTGCTACTTCGTTTGCGCAAAATGGTGCTGGAAGCGCTACTAGTTATATTAATGATGATACATTATTGCCTGCAAATTTCACAGACCCTTTAAATGCAGTTAATAATATTGTTGCGCAAAATCTAGTTACGATCAAATGGTCTGACGCTGCATCTAATGAAGTTAAACTTCAAAAAATTCAAACTCAGAAATGGCTCGCAATTTTTCCTGATGGACAAGAAGCTTGGGCTGAAACGAGAAGAACAGGTTATCCAAAATTATTTTTACCAACAAATAATTTTTCTTCCGGTAAAATTCCTGCTGGAACTTTTGTAAGAAGGCTGAATTTTCCAGTTCAGGAAAAAACTTCCAACTCAGCAGGTTATACGCAAGGTGTTCAACTGCTTGGAGGTGTTGACACAGGTGCAACCAGACTTTGGTGGGATACAGGAGTGAATCAATTCTAATAATCAGTATTTTAAAATAAAGTAAGGGTCATAAGTAATGAAATTACTTATGACCCTTTTTTATACTTAAGAGCCTGTTTTTGTCTAGATTTTATTTTTTTATTTAGATTGTCAATTATTAGTTGATAAAAGGGATTTTTTTTGCATTAAATTTTAAAAAAAAATATAAAAAACGTCATAATCTCTATAGGAAAACGTTTTCGTATAGCGTATTATTGATTATTTTGTGTCGTTCGTTTAAAGTTTGTTGTTGTTGGTATAATTTATTTTTTTTAACACTCCCTTAAGAATAAATTTACACCATAACTAACAAAAATAAATAAACATGAAAAAAATTTTCTTAATCTTTATGATTGTTTTTACGGCGCAAGTTTCGCTTGCTCAGGTTAAAAATATTAAAGGTGTGATTACAGATTCTGATGGGATGCCTTTGCCAGGGGCTTCTGTCGCAGTACAAGGGGGACAAAAAGGGACTGTTACCGATTTTGATGGTGTTTTCTCTATTGATGCTCAAAAAGGCCAAACTTTGGTTTTTACTTATGTAGGTTTAGAAACACAAAATATTGTAGTAGGTGATGCTACAACGGTTAACGTTCAGTTAAAGAATGCAGCCTCTAATGCTTTAAATGAAGTTGTTGTAACTTCATTGGGTATTAAAAAAGCAAAAAAGTCGTTAACATACTCTACTCAGGAATTAAAAGCTGAGGAATTAACTAGAGTAAGAGATGCGAATCTTGTTAATACAATGACAGGTAAAATTGCAGGTGTAGCGATTACTAAAAGTTCAGCAGGTACAGGAGGTTCTACTAAAGTATTGATTAGAGGTAATTCTTCATTTACAAATACACAGCCACTTTATGTAATAGATGGTATTCCGTTAGCTAATTCAGGTGGTGGTCAGCCAAATGAGGCCTTTGGAGACATTGCAGGTGGTAATAAAGATGGAGGAGATGTTGTATCTTTGATAAATCCTGATGATTACGAAGGGGTAACCGTTCTTAAAGGTGCAGCAGCTTCTGTGTTGTATGGTAGTCAAGGTGCTAATGGTGTTATATTGCTTTCTTCTAAAAAAGCTAAAATTGGGAAAGAAGTATTTTCTGCTAATTCAGTAACTACAATTGAAACAGCTGCTTATTTACCAAAATTTCAAACAGATTATGTAGCAGTTCCAGGATCTACTCTTACTTGGGGGGCTGCAGGAAAAACGAAGGATCATGTGAAAGATTTTTTTGATACAGGAGTTACTCAAATCACTTCATTTGGTTTTAGTAAAGGTACTGAAGGTGCATCTACATCTCTTACTTATTCAAATACTACTGCTTCTGGAGTAATGCCAGGAAACAACCTTAAGAAAAATAATTTTGGTATTCGTCAAACTTCAACATTTTTTGATAATAGATTGAATGTTGCTGTAACAGGTAATTATGTAGTGCAAAATATTGATAACAGGCCTATTAATGGATTGTATTTTAATCCATTAACGAGTGTTTATGAGCATCCTAGAGGATATGACTTTGATAATTTGAAAACATTTGAAGTTTATGATCCTATTAGAAACCTTATGAAACAGAATTATCCTTTTCCTGTTTCAGAATATTACCAAAATCCATATTGGTTAATTAATAGAAATAAATCAGAGGATGTTAGTAGTTTTTTTAATGGATCTATCGCTTTAGATTATAAAGTTAATAATTGGTTTAATTTAACTTCGAGATTCAGTTATAATCGTTCAGAGAATGGTTTTGAGAAAAAAATGTTCGCAACCTCAAATCTTGCACTTGTTCCTGAAACGGGAAGATATATTAATACAAATGTGGTTGCAATTCAAAAATACGCTGATTTATTAGGGAAAATTGATACACGTTTTTCTGAAAGCATTTCGTTTAATTCTACATTTGGTGTTAGTATTAATAATTCTAAATCAAACGGTTATGTTTGGGACTCTGGACGAGGAGATGGTTTGTCTAAAGCAAACTGGTTTACATTAGGGAATTTTTCAGATAATTTCTCAAATGTACAAAATGGTTCTAGTAGAGAAGTACAGTCAGTTTTTGCTACTACTACTTTTGGATATAAAGATTATTTATTTTTAGATGTAGCAGCAAGAAACGATTGGTCATCTACTTTAGTAAATACAGAAAGTTTAAGTTTTTTCTATCCTTCTGTTGGTTTAAGTGCTATTTTAAGCGAAATGACAACATTGCCTAGCTTTATAAATTTTGGTAAAGTGCGTGCTACATATGCTCAAGTTGGTAATGATATTCCTGCGACATTAACAGCTCCGTCTTATTCAGTAATTGGAGGTGTTGTAACTATACCTAGAGTTGGACCTAGAGCAGGTCAAACTTTAAAGCCAGAATTAAAATCTGAAATTGAATTAGGTACAGAATGGAGAATGTTTAATAACAGATTTGGATTTGAATTTTCATATTACAAATCGAAAACGAAGAATCAATTGGTACAAGTAGCTGCTGAGACTTCAAGTGGACAAGGCTTTAGTAACTTCGCAATTAATGCAGGGGAGATACAAAATGAAGGTTTTGAGCTTATGTTAAATGCAGGCATTGTTAAAGCTGATAAATTTTCTTGGGATGCAACTATAAATTATTCTCAAAATAAAAACGTAGTTAAAGATATACCAACCGATGATAAGAGAATCATCTTGACTCCTTCAGGTAATAATACTTACAGATATTCTTTAGTTGAAGGAAGACCTTTTGGTGTAATCGAAGGTATTAATTTACTAAAAGATGCTCAAGGTAGAGTAATAATTAAAGATGGAGTTCCTCAAAGAACTGGATTTGAAGAAGTTGGTAATGCGAATCCTGATTTTTTATTAGGTCTTTCAAATACATTTAAATATGGACCTTTTACAGCAAGTATATTAATTGACGGTCGTTTTGGTGGTAATGTATTAAGTTTGACTGAAGCAATAAATGATTTTAATGGAGTTTCTAAAGCAACAGGAGATGCTAGAAACGCTGGCGGAGTTAAAATTAATGGTGTTGATGCAGTAACTGGCGCTCCTATAACTACAATGGATGCTCAAACTTATTATTCTAATGTAGGTGATAGAAATGGTGTTTCAGGTGAGTACACATATGATGCTACAAATATAAATGTTAGAGAAGTTTCTATAGGGTATACTTTTAATCCTAAATCACTTCCGTTTTTACAATCAGCTAGTATTTCATTAATTGCTAGAAATTTATTCTTTATTTATAAAGACGCTCCTTTCGATCCAAATGTTGCATTAAGTACTGGTCAAGGCTTACAAGGTGTAGATATCTATGGCTTGCCGTCTACAAGAAGTATTGGTCTTAATTTAAACTTAATTTTTTAATTTAATAGTTATGATAATAAATAAAATTAAAAGAACGGCAATATGCTTTTCTTTACTTACAGCCTTTAGCTGTACCGATAATTTTGAGGATATAAACACTAATCCTAACGGATTTACTGAAGAGCAATTAAAGCAAGATAATAATGATATTAGAAGTTTGTTTGCTCCAATGTTTAATAGATTTTTAATTGTTGATGTAACTTGGCAGTATCAGGTTCAACAAAATTTAAATGCTGATATGTGGTCAGGTTATATGACAACACCAATCCCGTTTGGAACTTTTAATAATCATGATTATGCCTTGAACTCTGGGTGGACTAGTACTCCTTGGGATGATGGTTACCTTAATTTAATGAGTAATATTAAAAAAATTGGCGAGGCAGCCAAAGGTAAATCAGATCAGTTTTACGCTTGGTCATTAATCTTTAAAGTAGCATCGATGCAAAGATTGACCGATATGTATGGTCCAGTTATCTATTCTCAGCATGGAAAAACTACAACTCCTATTGAGTATGATTCTCAAGAACAAGTTTATACTCAAATGTTCAAAGACTTAGATGTGGCTGTAGCAGATTTAACTGCTAGAGTAGATTCTGGGGAAGCTCAGCAGTTTAATAAAACTGACTTGACAACTTATAAAGGAAGTTACCAACAATGGATAAAATATGCCAATTCACTACGTTTAAGAATGGCGATGCACATTGTTAAAGTAAGCCCAGCCTTAGCTAAGGTTGAAGCGGAAAAAGCAATTAGTCATAAATTAGGAGTTATGATTAGTAATGATGACGTTATGAACGTAAGATCTCCACAAAATCTTAATCCTATTGACGTAATAAGTAATGTTTGGGCTGGATTAAATATGAGTGCAGATATGGAATCAATGTTATTAGGATATAATGATCCTAGAGTTGGAAAATTTTTCGCTACGTCTACAAGATTTCCAGGAGAGTATGTTGGGGTAAGAACAGGTATTATTTATCCAGATAAGGTATTTTATAACGCAACTTCAAGAACTGGAGTTGTTACCAAAAGTGGTAATTGTGTTTGGATGACTACTGCCGAGGTTTATTTCTTAAGATCTGAAGGAGCTTTAAGAGGATGGAATATGGGAGGAACTGCTAAAGATTTATATGAAGGGGGGGTTAAAGCTTCTTTTGATCAGTTTGGAGTGTCTGGAGCTGCTGCTTATTTGGCTGATAATACAAAAATGGCTAGAGATTATGTTGACCGTTTGGCAAGCCAAAATAATATTGCAGCAGTTAATAAGGTGACTGTAGCTTGGGATGATGCCGCTACTAACGAAGTGAAATTGCAAAAAATCATTACTCAAAAATGGATTGCTAATTATCCAGAAGGACAAGAGGCTTGGACTGAATTTAGAAGAACAGGTTATCCAAAATTGTTTCCAATATCTAATAACAGAAGTGGTGGTTTAATTACGACTGAATTTGGTGTAAGAAGATTACCTTTTGCTGATTCTGAAGTAGCACTTAACGCTGGAGGTGTAGCTTCTGGAATTGCCAAACTAGGAGGTCCAGACAATGGAGGGACTAGAGTTTGGTGGGATACTACAGGTCCTAACTTCTAATTAAAAACTGATTTTTAAGAAAGAATGTAAGCGGCATAAGTAATGAGAATTACTTATGCCTCTTTTAAACATGATGTCTTTATAATAAATATTATAAAAAATATAAAATGAAAAGTGCTATAGAAATTAAACCAGACATTAGCTATAAAAGTGCTGGTAAATTTGAAGAGACACGATTTGAAAAAATCCACAACGAAATCTTCAAGAATTCTACCGAAGCATCGATAATTGTAGCTCAAGAAATTGCTCAATTAATTAGATCAAAACAAGAAAAGAACAAGTCTTGTGTACTAGGTTTAGCCACCGGTTCTTCACCTATCAAAGTATATGAAGAATTAGTTAGAATGCACAATGAAGAGGGATTAAGTTTTAGCAATGTAATTACTTTTAATTTGGATGAATACTATCCGATGACTAAAGAAAACAATCAGAGCTACCACCATTTCATGCATCAACATTTATTTAATCACATTGATATCAATCCAGATAATGTAAATATTCCGGATGGTACTGTTGCAATCGATGAATTGAATCAATATTGTATTGATTATGAAATGAATATTAAAAATGCAGGCGGATTAGATTTCCAATTATTAGGAATCGGTCGTACGGGTCACGTAGGATTTAATGAGCCGGGTTCGCATATAAATTCAGGAACACGTATTATTACTTTGGATCATATAACGAGAGTAGATGCTTCTTCCGATTTTAACGGGATTGATAATGTGCCAAAAAGGGCCATTACAATGGGAGTATCTACAATTCTCAGATCCAAAAGAATAGTACTTATGGCTTGGGGGCAAAACAAAGCCGATATCATCAAACGAACAATTCAAGGTGATATTAGCTCAGAAGTTCCAGCTACGTTTTTGCAAAATCATGGCAATGCTACTTTTGTCTTGGACCAATCAGCAGCATCAGAACTAACTCGTTTTAAAACACCATGGTTAGTAGGTGAATGCATTTGGAATCAGGAATTAAAAAGCAAAGCGATTGTTTGGTTGTGTCAAAAAACAAAACAATCTATTTTAAAATTAACCGATAGAGATTACAATAATAACGGAATGTCCGATTTATTGGCTCAAGAAGGTTCTGCTTACGATTTGAACATAAATATGTTTAATGTATTGCAACACACAATTACTGGATGGCCAGGAGGTAAGCCTAATACTGACGATTCACACCGTCCTGAAAGAGCTAATCCTGCTAAGAAAAGAATTATTCTTTTTAGCCCACATCCAGATGATGATGTTATCTCAATGGGAGGAACATTCTCAAAATTAATAAAACAAGGGCACGATGTACACGTAGTATATCAAACCTCAGGAAATATTGCGGTTACCGATGATGAGGCATTGAAGTTTGCAGAGGTAAGTAATGATTTTATTACTGATGCAGATACAAAAGTAAATTTCAAATCTGTGATTGAGTTTCTGAACAACAAATCAGAAAATCAAATCGATTCTTTGGAAGTTCGAAAATTAAAAGGACTTATCCGTCGAAGAGAATCGTATGCAGCTACGAGATATATTGGGTTAAAAGATGAAAACACCCATTTCCTGGATCTTCCGTTTTATGAAACAGGACAAATCAAGAAAAATCCGTTAGGTCTTGAAGATATTGCTATCGTAAAAGACATTATCGAACAAATAAAACCACATCAGGTGTTTGCAGCTGGAGATTTAGCTGATCCACACGGAACTCATGAAGTATGCTTGAATGCCATATTTGCTGCAATGGCTGAATTAAAGCCACAGCCTTATATGGATGATTGCTGGTTATGGTTGTACCGAGGTGCATGGCACGAATGGGACATTCATGAAATAGACATGGCAGTTCCGTTAAGCCCATCTGAAGTATTATTAAAACGTCACGCTATTTTGTATCACCAATCTCAAAAAGACAGGGTTATGTTTCAAGGTAATGACTCAAGAGAGTTTTGGGTTAGAGCCGAAGATCGTAATAAAAACACTGCGATTTTATATGATGATTTAGGTCTTGCTGAATATGAAGCAATCGAAGCTTTTAAACGTTTTGATTATTAATTGACTTTAAAGAGTATTTAGAATAATTTAAGTTACAAAATTCAGATTGATGACCTTACTGATAAAGAGGTTCAATTAGGTTTTCTTCTGAGTTTTGTTTTTACCCGAGTTTTTAGGTCAATATTTATTGATTGCAAAAGACTCTTTTACAACAAAAAATATGAAGTATATATTGATTTTATTATTTTCTGGTATAGTTGCAAATGCTCAAATCAAAAAAGAGCAATTAAACCTTATGCCATGGCCACAGACTATAAACTTAAGTGAAGGTACATTTGCTTTAACTAAAGGGTTTAGAATAAACATCACAGGAAATCCTAACCCAAGAATTTTTAGTGGGGCTACTCGTTTTTTAAGACGATTAGATGGAAGAACAGGATTGTTTTTTGAACAAGATTTTTTGACCAAATTAAATTCGGCACCTACAGCACAATTACAAATAAATTGCACTAAAAGTGGTAAAATTGGTTTATATGAAGACGAGAGTTATCATCTTGATATAAAACAAAATCAAATCACAATTAATGCAACTAGTGATTTAGGAGCATTACATGGTCTTGAGACATTGTTACAAATGTTACAAAATAATAGTACCTCTTATTATTTTCCAGTTTCTCAAATTTCAGATTTTCCAAGATTTACTTGGAGAGGTTTAATGATGGATGTAGCAAGACATTTTCAACCTGTAGATGTTGTTAAAAGAAATTTAGATGCTTTAGCAGCTATGAAAATGAATGTTTTTCACTGGCACTTGGTAGATGACCAAGGATGGAGAATTCAATTAAAAAAACATCCTAAACTTACTGAACTAGCTTCAGATGGATTTTATTATACACAAGAAGAGATTAAAAATATTGTAAAATATGCCGATGAGCGTGGAATTTTGGTAGTACCAGAAATAGATGTTCCAGGACATGCATCTGCTTTTTTAACAGCTTATCCAGAAATAGGTAGTAAGGTGATTAATGTTTCTAGTGGAAATGCAGAAGGTAGTGCAACAGCAGCAGTACTGTCTACCTATAGTATAGAACGTAATGCAGGAATTTTTAGCCCTACGTTAGATCCATCTAACCCTAAAACGTACCAATTATTAAGTGAGATTTTTGATGAAGCGTGTCCGTTATTTCCAGGAGCATATTTTCATATTGGAGGAGACGAAAATGAAGGTAAAGATTGGGATTCAAATCCTAAGATTCAGGAGTTCAAAAAGAAACATAAGTTAAAAACCAATCATGATTTACAAACTTATTTTACAATGCAATTGGTTCCGATGCTTAAGAAACACAGTAAGCAATTGATGGGATGGGAAGAGATCATGACAAAAGATATGTCTAAAGATGCTATTATTCACGCATGGAGAGGACCAAATGAAGGAGTTGCAGTAGGGAAATCATTGACAGATGCTGTAAAAAATGGATATAAAACTGTTTTATCAAATGGATATTATATTGATTTAGTTCAAGGGGTAGAAGCTCATTATTTAAATGACCCATTGCCTAAAAGTGCCAATTTTACTCCTGAAGAAAAAGCAAGAGTATTGGGTGGTGAAGCTACAATGTGGACAGAACTTGTAACACCTACAACTATAGATTCAAGACTTTGGCCTAGAACAGCAGCAATTGCTGAAAGATTGTGGTCTGCAGAGGATATTACTGATTTAAATAGCTTACGCAAAAGGTTAGCAGTAGTTTCTTTTAGACTTGAAGAATTAGGAATTACACATATTAGAAATAAAGATGTGATCTTGAGAAATATTGCAAATAACCAAAATATTGCTGCCTTAACTGATTTTGCTAATATATGCGAGCCTTTAAAAGGATATAAGAGAAATAAAGGTGGAGTTGAATATCAAACATATTCTCCATTTACACTTTTTGCAGATGCTTGTGCGCCTGATGCTTCAGATGCAATTGCTTTTGATGCTGTTGTGAAAGAATATTTAGCAGATAAATCTGCTGTCAATAAAGCGAAAGTAACCTCTTTCTTAAATAAATGGATTGGTTTAAAAGCAAGCTTAACAAGTTTGAGTGAAAATGCACCTTTAATTCAGCCAATTTTATCTCTTGCGGCTAATCTTAGTGATTTATCGCAACAATTAGTAAATGTTTTGGATAATAAAGCAACAGTTGCACCAGCAGTTTTAAATGATTTATTAGAGAAATGTAACTCTAAAGATCATGGAGATGTAGAATTAGCAGTTTATGAAAGTTTAAAAAAATTAATATAAAGTAAAGTAAAGTAAAGTAAAGTAAAGTAAAGTAAAGATTGAGTGATTAATAATTGAATTAGTTGAAGTTTAGTTGCCATAATTAATTAGTAATTATCTCTCCTAGAATTTCTAGGAGAGATAGATTATGGTAAGGTGATTAGGTTAGGATTTTTTTCGAATCTGAATCTATATTAAATTGACATTTAAGTTTAAAAATATAATAAAGATTTACAATTAAGATTGCTAAGCCCCAAGTTTATCTGTTTTAATTTAAAAAAGATTCCGTTGCATTTGATGTAATTGAATCTGCGATTACCACTTGTTTAAAATGATTATTGGTTTTTGTATTATCAATACCGTCATCTGATGCAATTGGATTTTTATTTTTTATTAACCAACCTATTATTAATTATGAAACATTATTACAGATTACTGTTTTTATTTCTGTTTCCGATTGTATTATTTGCCCAACCAGCACATAATAAAAAAGTTGTCGGATACTATGCGCAATGGTCCATCTATGCTAGGGATTTTAATGTCCCTAAGATTGACGGTAGCAAACTGACCCATTTAAATTATTCTTTTTACGGAACAACTTTTGATCCGGCACGACCAGAGAATACAAAATTAAAATGCTTAGACACCTATGCAGATTTTGAACACACTGAAGGTGGAATTCCATGGGATGCTCCTGTAAAAGGAAATTTTTATGATATGAAGAAGCTTAAAGAAAAGTACCCTCATCTAAAAATTTTAATCTCTGTGGGAGGTTGGACAAAAGGTCAAGATCTTTCTCCAATTTCTGCAAGCCCAGTTGCCAGAGCAGCTTTGGCAGCAGATATGGCTAATTTTTTGGTGACTTATCCTTTTATTGACGGATTCGATATCGACTGGGAATATCCTCTTTCTGGTGGAACAGATGGAACTGAGATTGTTAATGGATCTCCAGTTCCTCCACAAAAATACAGTCCAGATGATAATAAAAATTTAGTGTATTTATTAAAAGCAATGCGTCAGGCAATGCCAAATAAATTAATCACTATTGCAGCTGGAAACAATGTTCGAAAAGTATCGGCACAATATTTAGGGCCAAACAATAGAGCACAATATGGAATGACAGAAGACATTTCGACTTATTGTGATTATATCACTTATTTTGGATATGACCTTGGTGGAAACTGGTATGATAAAACGAGCTACAATGCACCTTTATATGCGAGTGGGAATCCAAATGATCCTTTATATGGAGCGACTCAATCAGAATCGCTTGATGAGTTAACGAGCCAATATCTGAATGTAATTGGTATTCCTGCTAACAAACTAATCATGGGATTACCTTTCTACGGGAAAAAATTTGATAATGTTGCAACTAATTCAACCAATGGGTTATTTGTTGCCGCTCCAAGGTATGTTGTTTCTGGATGTACAAATCCGCAGAATCCAACTGGAACTTGGGATGGTCCTGCAGCATGTGAAAAATCTGGAAGCATCGAAATTTGCGATTTAGTGGGCAACCCAGTTACAAATTCGCATCCTTATTTAGATCCAAATACGATGTTGGTAACGCCAACTGCAGCAGCTGCAGGATGGGTTCGATATTTTGATAATACTACAAAAGTTCCTTATTTATATAATGCTAGTTTACGTCAGTTTATTAGTTATGAAGATAAACAATCGATTGATTTAAAAGCACAATATATTAAAACTAAAAATTTAGGAGGAGGAATGATTTGGGAGTTATCTCAGGATACAAGAGGTGCGATCCCTAATTCATTACTGACTCAAGTAGATGATACATTCCGTGCTGCAGTAATAGGAACATTGACTGTAAGTGGTTCTGTGAAAAATGGAGCAAATTTAGTTCCAAGTGTAACAGTTCAACTGAAAGATGCAACTAATGCTGTTGTACAAACAGTAACATCTCCTGATGGGAATTATACATTTAATAATGTCGTTTCTGGAGCAAATTATACAGTAACAGCTTTAAAAAGTTCGTATACTTTTACACCAGTTACACTAACAAATCTTATTGCGAATCAAGCTAATGTTATAATAAATGGAACACAACCTCTTTATACTATTAGCGGAACTATTCTTGATGGAACTACAGCAGTTGCAGGAGCAACCGTTACAGCAACAGCAGGAACTATAGTTTTTTCAGCGGTTTCTAATGCAAGTGGAGCATATAGTATCGGTAGTATAACAGCAGGACTTGATTATACAGTTACAGCTTCAAAAACGGGGCAAACATTCTCGCCAGCAACTACAGTATACCCAGTTTTAAGTGATAATAAAGTTTTAAACTTTACTCAAACTGTATATTATACGATTAGTGGAAGCGTTATGAATGGTGCAAGTCCAGTTGCGGGTGCAACGATTACGGTAACTTCTACAGCGGGAACTGTTACTTCAGTTTCTAGTGCTACAGGAACATATAGTATTGCTAATTTAGCATCTGGGGCAAATTATACTGTAACAATAGCAAAAGCAGGACAGACTTACACTCCAGCTTCTACAGTTTATAATAATCTTACAGGAAGTAAAGTTCTGAATTTTACTCAAAATGCTCCTCCAGCTAATAAAATAAGTGGTACTGTTAAAAATGGTACTACACCAGTAGCTGGTGCAAAAGTAGAAGCAATACTTCCATGGACAGATAATACACATCCATATAAAAGTGTTTTGGCTGTTACAGATGCGCAAGGGAAATATAGTTTTGATAATGCTGTATTTGCAGGATATACTATTATTTCAAGTTTGAAATTAAATAGTTGGCAGAATGGTGAGGTTACCTATTTACCTTCTAATTTAACTAATCTTGCTGTTCCAGCAACAGCTCAGATATATGATTTTAATACAACAGCAGTTGCACAAAAGAATGTTGTACTAAATGAAAATGCACCAGTAGTTGTTACAACAGAAAAAGAAGGGCAACTGGATACTTCAATAGTAACAAATAGAGAATTGAGCTTAACGCAAAATGCTCTTGCTGCAGATACTAAAATAAGTGGAACAGTTAAGAATGGTGCAACTCCAGTATCAGGAGCCAAAGTAGAATTAGTTGTGCCTTGGACAGATAGTACACACAACTGGAAAAGTGTTATTGCTACAACAGATGCACAAGGAGTTTTTAGCTACGATAATTCAGTTATCGCAGGATATAATACAATCTTAAGTTTAAAATTAAACGCTTGGGAAAACAATAATATCACATACTATCCAACCAATTTGGCAAACTTTGCAACGCCAACAACGCCTCAGGTTTATAATTTTAATACACAAACAACAGTTGTGACTAAACCAGTAGTTGCGATTACAGCGCCAACAGCTTCAGCAATTGCTATAAATTTAGGATCAGCAATTAATTTTGTTGCAAGTGTTGGATTAAGTACTGCTGATGCTACTACAATCTCATCTGTTGTATTTAGTTTAGATGGACAAAGCTTAACTGCTTCAAATTCATCAGGAACTTATACGGCTATTTGGACACCAGTTGCCAATCAGTTTTCGCTTAGTCATACGTTAACCGTTACGGCTACTGCATCAAACGGAACAACAGATGTAAAAACATATAGTTTTACATTAAATTGTTCAGGTGCAAACTGTCCAAATCAATTACCAGTAATTACTTGGAATTCACCTTCGAATACTACTGTAAATCAAAGTACTTTCCAAGTTGTGCCAATTTCGGTTACAGCTGTTGATAGTGACGGATCGGTTTCAGGAGTTACTATTACTATAAATGGTGGTACGTTCAACATGACGGCAGGTACAAATAATACATATACGTATAATTTTACACCGTCTGCTTATCAGGATTATCCAGTTGTAATTAAAGCAACTGATAATAGAGCTGCTGTAACTACATTAAACAATACCATTAAAATTGCTCCGATAAGCACTAACAGATTTATTCCGCTTCCAGCATCTAATATTATTTTAGGATATGCACATTCTTGGGAAAATACTGGTGCTCCATTTTTATATTTTTCTCAAATGGTAGGAAGTAAGTTTAACGTAGTTGATTATGCTTTCGTAGAAACAGTTAATCGTGATGGTTATACACCAGTATTAACTACAAATGATACTAGATATTTGACCAATGGTGTTTTCAATAAGCAATTGTTGAAAAATGATATAAAATCCTTAAGAGATAGCGGAGTTCCTGTTATTGTCTCTATTGGAGGTCAAAATGGTCATGTTGTTTTGGACAATGTAGCTCAAAAAAATATTTTTGTTAATGGTCTAAAAGCAATTATTGACGAGTATCAATTTGATGGAGTTGATATTGATTTTGAAGGCGGATCGATGAATTTTAACGCAGGAGCTTTAAGAGATATTTCTTATGCTGGTATTTCTGCTTATCCAAGATTAAAAAATGTAGTAGATGCTTTCAAAGAATTAAAAACGTATTATGGACCTGGATTTTTATTAACTGCGGCTCCAGAAACACAATACGTACAAGGAGGATATTCTACCTATAATGATACTTTTGGTTCCTTCCTGCCAATTATTCAAAATTTACGTAACGAATTAGATTTGTTAGCAGTTCAATTGTATAATACAGGTGGAGAAAACGGACTGGATGGTCAATATTATGGATCAGCTAAGAAAGCAAACATGGTAACTGCCCTAACTGATATGATTATAAAAGGGTATAATATTGCTACAACAGGAATGCGTTTTGATGGTCTACCAGCTTCAAAAGTCCTTATTGCATTACCTGCTTGTCCAAGTGCAGCAGGTAGCGGTTATTTAACGCCTGCAGAAGGAATTAGCGCTATGAATTATCTAAGAACAGGAACTACTTTTTCAGGAAGAACTTACACTATGCAGCCAGGCGGACCATACCCTTCTTTAAGAGGTTTAATGACTTGGTCTGTAAACTGGGATGCATCTTCTTGTGGTAATTCATCTGAATTATCTAAAGCGTATGCCGCTTATTTTGCTTCTCAAAGTGCAAAAATGAAAGCTGAGGATAAAATAGAAGCAAGTAGTAATACAGGTATGATTGCTTACTTTAAAGACAATGCATTGGCAATTTCTAATGAGACAACAAGTATTGATCAAGTTGAGGTATACAATATGCTAGGACAATCGGTATTGAGTTACAAGAATATACAAAACAGTAACAATTTGTTGCTAGAGAATAGAAGTTTCTCAACAAAGCAATTGTTTATAGTAGTTGTGACTGATAAATCTGGAAACAGAAAATCATTTAAGGTAATGAACTTTTTAAATTAAGATTTTAAGATTTCAAAAGAATGAAAAATTGGGGCAGTTAAAATTGAGTTTGGTTATTTATTTTTTAATTAGATTTTTCATATTTTGGACAAATGCATGGAATTTGGGTAATTTGTTATTTGGTTTTTACCTAGAGGAAATCATTATAAGCCTGGCACATAGTGCCAGGTTTTTTTATTTAATTTTTTAAGTATTTTTGGACTCCAATTATTGCATTAAAATTCATGAATAAATTACACAGCCTTATTGTACTATTTCTAATTTTTACTTCAAGTTTCGGTCAAGCGAAGTACGGAAATCCAGAAGTTGATCCTATAAAAATTCAAAAGACATACAGTGATTGGTGGGCATATCAGAGTAAAAATATTATGCTTTCAAGAGATTTTGTCGCGCTAGATTCTCTTTCGAGAGAAATATCAAAAGAGACTTTTTTAGATGAATTGGCAAATGGCAGCTATATTCCAATTCGATTAAAATCAGAGGACACTGTTTGTTATTATAAATTATTTAAAATTGCACTCAATTCAGATACAAGTATAAAGGCAACTATTAATCAAGAAGCTTTTGATGGGTATAAGAATTTCAAAATGGAAAACACCATTTTTCCTAAATTCTCTTTTAAAGATTTGAATGGTACCCTTGTTACTAATGAATCTATGAAAGGCAAAATTGTAGTTATTAAATGTTGGTATATTCATTGTGCAGCTTGTATCAAAGAATTTCCTGATGTGAATCAATTGGTAGAAAAATATAAAAATAGAGAAGATATAATTTTTGTGAGTTTGGCCGAAGATACTCCCGAACAATTAAATGCATTTTTGAAAAGAAAGCCATTGTCATATTCAGTGATTCCTAATATGAAGATTTATATGAATGAAACATTGCAATTAAATGCTTTTCCTACACACTTCATAATTAACAAAGAAGGGATTATTGCTAAAGTTTTAAATAATTATGAAAGTTTAGAATTGGCTTTAGCCAAAGAAAGTAAGCTTTAGTTTTTCTTTAAATCAGTATAAATTATCTAAGGAAATATAAGTTTAGGCAAAATAACTTAGAGATGATTTTTCATTAAAGAGATAAGATATAAAGCTTTTTTTTCTGCTGTTTAGCTTCTTTGTGAGAGGTAGTTTCTTTTGGCTTAAACGTGCTTAAATAACACATTTGGTTTAAAAAGAGATATAAAAAAACTTAGGCTCCTAGTTTCTTTGTACCTCTGAACCTTTTTCACTACTTTTGCACAAAATTAATTAAATAGACATTCATGTTAACAGTCAATAATTTATCGGTACAGTTTGGCAAACGAATTTTGTTTGACGAAGTAAATACAACTTTCACTCACGGAAATATTTATGGAGTTATCGGAGCCAATGGTGCTGGAAAATCAACTTTTCTTAAAATAATTTCAGGCGAAATGGATCCTACCTCAGGACATATTCATTTAGAGCCTGGAAAACGTATGTCGGTTTTAAATCAAAACCACAACATGTTTGATGAGCATACAGTTCTTGAAACCGTAATTATGGGTAACAAGGTATTGTACGCTGTTAAGAAAGAAATGGATGAACTTTATTTAGACTATAACGATAAAAATGCTGACAGAATAGGGGAGTTACAAGTTCAGTTTGAAGAAATGAACGGGTGGAACGCTGATTCTGACGCTGCTTCGATGTTGTCTAACTTAGGTATTGCCGAAGAGCACCATTATACATTAATGGGAGATCTAGAAGGAAAAATTAAAGTTCGTGTCCTTTTGGCACAAGCTTTATTTGGTAATCCAGATTTATTAATCATGGATGAGCCTACCAACGATTTGGATTTCGAAACAATCGCTTGGTTAGAAACTTTCCTTGCTAATTATGAAAATACAGTAATTGTAGTATCGCATGACCGTCACTTTTTGGATTCGGTTTGTACACATATTTCAGATATCGATTTTAGTAAAATCAACCATTATTCAGGAAACTATACGTTTTGGTATGAGTCTAGCCAATTAGCGGCTAAACAACGTGCGCAACAAAACAAGAAAGCTGAAGAAAAGAAACAAGAATTAGAAGAATTTATTCGTCGCTTTAGTGCCAACGTTGCAAAGTCAAAACAAGCAACTTCTCGTAAAAAAATGATCAGTAAGCTTAATATTTCAGAGATAAAACCATCAAGCCGTCGTTATCCAGCAATTATTTTTGATCAAGATCGTGAAGCAGGAGATCAAATTTTAAATGTTGAAAACTTAAGCGCTTCAATTGATGGAGATCTTTTGTTTAAAGATGTGCATTTGAATATGGCAAAAGGTGATAAAATCGTTCTTTTCTCAAAAGATTCACGTGCAACTACAGCTTTCTACGAGATATTAAACAACAATAAAAAGGCAGATTCAGGTACCTTTGATTGGGGTATTACAACTAATCAAGCGTATTTACCAGCAGAGAACCATTCTTTCTTTGAAAACGATTTGAGTTTAGTAGATTGGTTACGTCAATATGCAAAAACTGAAGAAGAGCGTGATGAGGTTTTTATTAGAGGATTTTTAGGGAAAATGATTTTCTCAGGAGAAGAGGCTTTAAAAACAAGTAGAGTTTTATCAGGAGGAGAAAAAGTACGTTGTATGTTGTCTCGAATGATGATGGAAAGAGCTAATATATTAATGCTAGATGAGCCTACAAATCACTTAGATTTGGAGTCGATTACAGCATTTAATAACTCATTGAAAAACTTTAAAGGATCAGTGATTTTTACAACACATGATCATGAGTTTGCTCAAACTGTAGGTAATAGAGTAGTAGAGCTTACGCCAAATGGAGTTATCGATCGTTATATGACATTTGATGAATACTTAGATGATGAAAAAGTACAAGAATTAAGAGTAAAAATGTATTCTTAATACTTAAAATATATCTTTTAAAAAATCCCATTTGCTTAAGCAAATGGGATTTTTTTTTATTTTATTTCTTTCCAAGGATTTTAATAATAAGATAAATTATTAAAACGATTACTATAATTACGGCAAAAGCACCGACTCCCATTCCTGCTTTAAAAATGCCTTCAATAGCCTCACAGCTAGTAAGTGAGAGGGATAATATCAAGGCGACTAGTATTGTTGTTAATTTGCTTTTCATGATTTTGTATTTTTAAATTAATTAAAAAAGACAATCGTCATTATCTTAATTGTGAAGTTAATAAATAACAGAAAATGGATGTTATATAATTTCTTGAAAATCTTTTATTATTTAATTTTTAATTTTAGTAAAAATAGTTGAGAATAATTGAAAATTAGGCTGTTAGGGGGTAATATAATTGAGGATTTGGATTGTTAATTTTCGTGAAATAAAATTATATTTGAGTCTATTAACTATAATTTAACCCTTAAGATATTATGTCAGAAAATGCTTTTAGTTTAAAATCTCCTCGTATAGAAGTTATAGATGCATTACGTGGTTTAGCCATCATGGCGATTATGTTACTTCATAATTTAGAACATTTTGATTTCTATTATTTACCCGAATATTTACCTGAACCAATCAAAGTATTAGATAAGATAATTTGGGATACTCTGTTCTTCCTTTTTGCAGGAAAATCGTATGCTATTTTTTCACTTCTTTTTGGGTTTAGTTTTTTTATCCAATATGATAATCAATTAAAAAAAGGAAATGATTTTAGATGGAGATATGTTTGGAGGCTTGCCATATTATTTGTTTTTGGGTTGGTAAATACTGTCTTTTTTTCAGGAGATATATTAATGATGTATGCTATTTTAGGATTGATATTAATTCCTGTTTGTAACCTAAAAACCAAGTATGTATTGCTACTTGCTACTTTCTTGTTAATGCTTCCTATGGAATGGTTTAATTTTTTTAATATTCTTTACAACCCAGATTATATTTTGCCACTTAATCTATCAAATGCTTATTATGGCAATATGCATACTTATTTGAGCGGGAATTCATTTGTAGATCATTCAGTAGGAAATTTATCAATAGGGAGATGGGCTTCAGTGTTTTGGTCATGGGAAAACGGAAGGTTTTTTCAGGCTCCTGCTTTATTTATGTTTGGAATGATCGCAGGAAGAAAACAACTTTTTGTAACTTCTCCAGCAAGTATTGCATTTTGGAAAAAAGCACTGCAATATGCTATTATATTGTTTATTCCTTTTTTTGCATTCAAAACCTATTTGCCAGAACTTATTACAAATAAAGATTTAGTAAATAGTTTATTGATAATTTTTACTTCTTGGTCAAATGTTACTTTTATGGTTGTTTTGGTCAGCTCATTTGTATTGCTGTACCAAAAAGAATCAGTAAATAAGGTTTTAATAAAACTAATCCCTTTTGGAAAAATGAGTCTGACAAGTTATTTCTCTCAATCAATTGTGGGATCGTTTATTTACTATCGTTATGGTCTAGGACTTTTTGAATACACTGGTGCAACCTTTAGTTTGTTAATTGGTATCGTTTTATTTTTATTACAACTAGGATTCTGTACATGGTGGCTCAAAACGCATAAACAAGGACCATTAGAAGCACTGTGGCATAAACTGACTTGGATATCTTTTGGAAAAGAAAAAAAAGCTATTGCCGCTTAACTATTCGGTTACAATCAGTTGATTTTAACTGCTTCTTTACATTTAAGAGTGGTAAAGATAAAAGAAGGGTAATGTTGTCTTAAAAGTATTTGCTTTTTGGTAGAATACTTTTGCTTCGTCTAAACAACGAAAAAACAACTTATGAAAAAACTCTACTTTTTACTACTATTCTTAGGTGTAGGTTTAGCTTCGCAAGCACAAAATCTATTTCCTTATTTGCAAAACGCAACGCCAACGTCTATTTATGTTAACTGGAAAACATCTAGTAATCCAGAGACTATTGTAGAATACGGAACAACAGCGTCTAGTCTTAATGTTACTGTTACAGGGAATACGAATGTTTTTACAGATTCGGGATACCCAGGAAATTATTTCTATCACAGTGCGAAATTGATTAATCTTTCGCCTAATACTAAATATTATTACAGAATAAAAACCGGAGCAGATGTGTCTTCGGTTTATTCGTTTAAAACATTGCCTAATCCGGGTCAAGCAGCTACTGCAGACGGCCACATTCGGTTTTTGATTATGGGAGATAATCAATTAAAAGCAGTACCGCGTTATGATTCTTTAGTGTCAGCTGCAAAAAGAAAAATAAGACAAAAATGGGGGGCTACTTTATCTCCAGAGGATAATATTGCTATGACTTTTATGGTAGGAGACCAAGTGGATGTAGGTACTTTAGATCATTATGAAAATGTACATTTTAAAAAGAATAGAGGATTATCGGGTAATATACCGATTCAGACTACAGTAGGGAATCATGAAACGTATGGAACACTTGGAATGAATTCGTATTATGATCATTTTTATATTAGTGAACTTTCATATAAAGGAATTTCATCGGGAACAGAGAATTATTATGCGCAACAAGCAGGAAATGTTTTATTTATTAGTTTAAGCTCAGAGCATACAGGTGCAGCCCAGTTAACTTGGTTGCAACAGGTTCTCGCTGCTGCGAATACTGATAATACGGTAGAATGGATTTTTTCTTTAAGTCACAGACCCTATCAAGCAGAGCAGTATGTTGGCGATATCTCTACTTGGGTTCGTAATACAGCAGTTCCATTGTTGGTAACTTCGCCTAAATATTCTATGCACATTGGGGCACACCATCATCTTTATCATAGAGGACAATTAAAAAATACGCCTACTTATAATATTATTTCTGGAGGTACAGCTTGGGATCAATATTGGGGTTCTTCTACAGAGCAAGATTTTGAAGATGTACAAAAAACAATATGCAATTGGATTTACCAAATTGTTGATATTGATGTAATAAACGGAAAGATGGATATCGAAAGTTATTCAATTGGTAGTGTAGATAAATGGAAGAACAACCAATTAATGGATGAGTTTCATAGATATAAAAATAAAGTAGCACCAGCAAAACCATCCATCACCAATACTTTTACAGGGAATGTTACATTGCCACTAACAGTAAATGGTTCGGCATATAGCACTACAACAAGTGAGTTATTAAATACAAGTCAGTTTTTGATTTCACAAACGCCAACATTTGATATCGTTAAAAAAGAAGTATATCGAGATTTTGAGAATTTATATGGTAAATACGGTACTCAAAAAGATTCAACTGTTAATATAAATCTAGGTGTAGATATTACCAAAATGGATTTGGCTTCAAATTCGCTTTCTAATGGTAAGTATTATGTAAAAGTTAGATATAGAGACCGCAATCTAGAATGGTCTCCTTGGAGTGATGCACAAACATTTACTGTTACTGGAAGTAATACTGTAAACACAGAGATAATAACTGATGCTTTAACCTATTCGCTGAACGCACCAATTAAAGTTGATTTTACAGATGCTCCAGCGAGTACATCGACATGGGTAGGATTATATAAAGATGGACAAACACCAGGATCATCGACACCATCTTTAACTTGGCAATATACAAATGGAAGTCCAAGCGGATTTATTAATTTTCCAAAAGGATTAGCTAATAAAGGACGCTATTATGCTGTTATATTCTCAAATGGAGGATATACTGAAATTGCTCCCCGAAAATATTTTTATGTAGGACCAGTTCCAGTATTGACTACTGATAATACTGAATATTCAATTGGTACACCAGTAATTGTTAATTATACCAATGGACCGCAATTGGCCAAAGACTGGATAGGAATTTATAGAATGGGCGTTAATCCAGGATCAGGAGTTCCTTCATTAAGTTGGCAATATGTTACAACAGTTGCAGATGCAAAATCATTTAGTGGTTTACCAAAAGGATATTATTATGCCGAGTATTATTTACAAGATAGTTTTAATGCTATTGGTAATAAAGTCTACTTTAAGATTGGAGCAGTTGTAACTGAATTGTGGATTAATAAACCAGTGTACGATCTTGGCGAACAAATTACAGCTTCATGGACAGATGCTCCAGGAATTGTAAAAGATTGGTTAGGAATCTATCATGAAGGTGATGATCCTAACGCCAAACCATTGGTAAGTTATACTTATTTTGAAGGTCTTTCTGAAGGGACTAAAAATATAGTTGCTCCCGAGTTGCCTACAGAAAAAGGAAATTATTTTCTAGTAATGTTCACCAATGACTCTTATAATGAAGTATCAAACAGAGTTACATTTGAAGTGATTGACAGTAAACTTGGTAATGGTGAATTTAAAATTGATAATGGACTAATGGTGTATCCAAATCCAACTAGCAGTAATAAAGAAACTTTTATTCAGTCGGAATATCCTATTGATGAAATAGAAATCTATAATATAGAAGGGAAGCTATTATATGTTACAAAAAATGTGAACAACAATAAGTATTCTTTAATAAATCAAGATTTACCAAAAGGAGTTTATATTTTAAAAATTCATTCTCGTAAATTGTTTACAGCAAAGCTAATTGTGAAATAATTAGAGAGCCAATAAAATTATTTAGTTTAAAAAGCTTCTGCAACTGCAGAGGCTTTTTTGTTTATATAGAGTAAGTTAAGAATTGTGTTTTATAGGTATAACAATAGATATTTTATTTTTCAAACAATCAAAACATAAGATTCATAAAATTATTGTACTTTTGCCCAACCAAACACTACACTTTACTATGAGTCAAAAAGTATTACTTAATTCAAAAGAAGTTACTATCATATTACATCGTTTGGCCTGTCAATTGATAGAAAAGCATCTTGATTTTTCAGATACGATTTTGGTAGGAATACAGCCTAGAGGTGTCTACCTGGCAGAACGATTGAAAGAATTATTAGAAAAAGAATACAATACACCCGAGATTACGTTGGGTTATTTGGATATTACTTTTTTTAGAGATGATTTCCGAAGAACAGATAAACCATTAGAAGCTAATAAAACCCAAATCAATTTTATAGTAGAGGATAAAAAAGTCATTTTCATAGATGATGTTTTATTCACAGGACGAAGTATTCGATCAGCATTAACAGCTATTCAATCTTTTGGGCGACCTGCAGAAATTGAATTATTGGTGTTAATCGACAGGCGTTTTAGCCGACATTTACCAATACAACCCGATTATCGCGGCAGACAGGTAGATGCTATCAATAATGAAAAAGTGATTGTGAGTTGGAAAGAAAATGATGGTGAAGATGTTGTTTATTTGATAACTAGTTAAACAGACAAATTCATTAAAAGTCAACCATTCAAAAATAATAATCGTAAAAGAAAATGAAAGAATTAAGCGTAAATCATTTGTTAGGAATAAAGTATATCAACGAGAATGATATTAACCTAATTTTTGAAACTGCCGATCATTTTAAGGAAGTTATTAATCGACCAATTAAAAAAGTTCCTTCGTTAAGAGATATTACGATTGCCAATATATTTTTTGAAAACAGTACAAGAACAAAACTTTCATTTGAGCTAGCACAAAAAAGATTATCAGCCGATGTTATTAGTTTTTCGGCAGCACAATCATCAGTTAAAAAAGGAGAGACACTTATTGATACAGTAAATAACATCCTTTCTATGAAAGTGGATATGGTTGTTATGCGTCATGCAAATCCTGGAGCAGCTTATTTTTTATCCAAAAATGTAAAGGCTAGTATTGTTAATGCAGGAGATGGAGCACACGAACATCCAACTCAAGCATTATTAGATAGCTATTCTATTAGAGAAAGACTAGGGGATGTAGCTGGAAAGAAAGTTGTAATCGTTGGAGATATTTTGCACTCAAGAGTTGCGTTGTCTAATATTTATGCTTTGAAAATGCAAGGAGCTGAAGTAAAAGTATGTGGACCAAAGACATTAATTCCTAGATATATTGAATCGCTAGGAGTTACAGTAGAGCCTAATTTACGTAAAGCATTAGAATGGTGTGATGTTGCTAATATGCTACGTGTACAAAATGAAAGAATGGATGTGAATTTCTTTCCTTCAACAAGAGAGTATTCGCAACAATATGGAGTAGATAAAGCATTATTAGATTCTCTAAATAAAGAGATTGTAATTATGCACCCTGGACCAATAAATAGGGGAGTAGAGATAACATCTGAAGTAGCTGACTCAGAACATTCGGTTATTTTAAATCAAGTCGAAAATGGAGTAGCTGTTCGTATGGCAGTTATTTATCTTTTGGCTTCAAAAATCCAATAAATTGCAAAAAGAAACTACCTTCGTTGTTCCAAAGATATATTTAAGGATTAATGAATGTAAAGCAAGTGAAAAAATGAAAGTAGATCAAAAAGGACATACAACAATAATTAAAGATACTCAGGGAGATTTTACTTCTTTTCTGGATAAAATCACGCAGCAGTTTAAAACCTTCGAAAATTATAATATTATTATCGATTTGTTAGCTCATAAAGATTTGACTATAAACGATATTAAATTATTATTGCCTCTTTCAAAACAATATAAAAAAGCTAAAAAATCTTTTGTAATTGTAGTTTCAGATATAGATTACAATGCAGTACCAAATGCTTTAATTGTTGTTCCTTCGATTTTAGAGGCACATGATATAATAGAAATGGATGAAATCGAAAGAGATTTAGGATTCTAAAAATAGGTTAATTTTTTGACTGTTTAATTGATTTACTTTGCTGTTTTAATCTTGAGCGATTAGCCAATTTACCAAATAAACGAATAAACAAACATAAAATTGAAATTAACAATATTAGGCTGTTATGCCGCCACTCCAAGAACACTTACAAATCCAACTTCTCAGCTATTAGAAATTAAGAACAGATTGTTTCTTATTGATTGTGGAGAAGGTACTCAGGTGCAATTGCGTAAAAACAAAGTAAAATTCTCTAAAATTAATCATGTTTTTATTTCGCATTTACACGGGGATCATTTCTTTGGTCTAATTGGATTAATATCTACATTTAGTCTTTTGGGCAGAACAACAGATTTGCATATCCATGGACCAAAAGGTATTAAAGAAATTATATTACTACAACTAAAATTATCTAGTTCATGGACAAACTATGGTTTGTTTTTTCATGAGTTAGAATCTGATAATAGCGAAGTTGTTTTTGAAGATCAAAAGGTTATTGTAACTACAATACCATTAAAGCATCGAGTATATACCAACGGCTTTTTATTTCAAGAGAAACTAAGTGAAAGAAAATTAGATATTGATGCAGTTCAGCATTATAATATTGATACTTGTTATTTTCAAAAAATAAAAAATGGGGGAGATGTAACTTTGGATGATGGAACAATCATTACAAATGAAAAGTTATCATTGGATCCTTTGCCACCCAAAAGTTATGCGTTTTGCTCAGATACGGTTTATCATGAAGCTGTAATTCCTATTATAGAAAATGTAGATGTGCTGTATCATGAAAGTACCTTTTTACAATCTGAAGAAAGCCTTGCTTTGAAAACACTACATTCAACTGCCAAAGAAGCTGCTACAATAGCGTTAAAGGCCAATGCAAAACAATTGGTATTGGGGCATTATTCAACTAGATATGAAAGTATCGAATTGTTTAAAGAAGAAGCAGAAACTATTTTTCCAAACGTCTTATTGGCTGATGATGGGAAAAGTTTTGAGTTTTAATATAGAGGCTCTAAGATTTTGAGAAGCTAAGTTTCTAAGAATTAAATAACCTAAATCCTAATTTTAAGGATTCTAAAATCTACAATCTAAAATGTCTAAAAAAATGAATGATTTAAGTAATTATAGAAAATCCTACGAGAAAAGTGAATTACTAGAAACTACTATTCCAGAAGATCCAATTAATCTTTTTAATAGATGGTTTCATGAAGTAGAAGACTTTGGAGGTGTAGATGAAGTAAATGCTATGACAGTATCTACAATAGGATTAGATGGTTTTCCGAAATCGAGAGTTGTTTTATTGAAAAAATTCTCAGAGGAAGGCTTTATTTTTTATACTAATTATAATTCTGAAAAAGGAAAAGCAATACAAAATAACCCACATGTTTGTTTGTCTTTTTTTTGGCCTAATTCTGAGCGTCAGGTAATTATTAAAGGTGTTGCTGCCAAAACATCAGAGTCAGTTTCTGATGGTTATTTTGATTCAAGACCTGATGGGAGTAAACTAGGAGCTATTGTTTCTAATCAGAGCGAGGTGATTCCATCACGCACATTTCTAGAAGAGAACTTAAAAGTATTGGAGAAAGAATTTGAAGGAAAGGCAATTCCAAGACCTAAACATTGGGGTGGTTTTCTTGTTACTCCAGTTGAGGTTGAGTTTTGGCAAGGAAGACCAAATCGGTTACATGATAGAATTAGATACGTTGTTCAAGATGATTATTCATGGAAAATTGAGCGACTTTCGTCTTGATTGTAAGAAAAATACATTTAAAAAAAGTTTTATGATGTAGTTCATCGGTTTTTTTTGGTAGTTTAACGATAAAATATGTAGATTTAACTAATAATAAGAAACAAATTTTATAAAAATACCATTTTAAAGAGTTTGCCCCACAATCTACTTTAAACTTAAACTTACTGATTTATGAAACTAAAAATTCATATCCTATCGCTGATAGTAATTGTTTTTACTATGAATTCTTGCGCGTCTGATTCGGTTGATTCAGGCTCAGAACAAGAATCGGGTGTTTCTTCAGGAGTTGTTACCAACTATACCTATAATCAATCGGAACTTGAGACAATGAAATTGATTAATGATTATAGAGTTAGTGTTGGATTAAATGAATTGAAAGCAATAAATCATATTTCTTTTAAATCAGAAGAACATGATATGTATATGATTGCTAATAATGTAGTTAATCATGATGATTTTGTTGCTCGTTCAGAAAACATAATTAAAGTTTTAGGAGCGATAAAAGTTGGTGAGAATGTAGCTTATAATTATAATACACCTGAGGCTGTATTAAAAGCATGGTTAGCAAGTGCTGGACATAAAAAAAATATCGAAGGTGATTATACACATTTTGGTATGGCAATAAAGATAGATCCTGAAAATGGAAGAAAATATTATACTAATATTTTCGCAAAAATATAATTTGAATCTATTTTTTTAGATAAGAGAAATAGATATAGAAGAACCCTTTTTATGTTACTGGTTTATTTAAGTTGAGGTTAATAGCCGTTATTTTTATTAATAACGGCTATTTAATTTGTAGTGTAAAAGCTGTCCTTGTTGACAGCTTTTTTTTATTTAAATGATTACTCTAAGATCAATTTATTGTCTTTTAAAAAGGGAATTAATGGATTATGAATATGTTTATAAACCAAAAACCAGTGAAGTTAATTTCACTGGTTTTTGGTTTTCTATTTGTTTAAAGATAACGTTCTTTGGTTTTTATTTTGTTATAATGCTGTAATTATAAATTCGCTTCGTCTGTTCATTTGATGTTGTTCTTCGGTACATTTAACTCCATCAGAGCAACCATTAACAAGCTGCGTTTCTCCATAACCTTTACCAGTTAATCTGTTTGGAGCAACACCATTTTGAACCAACCATTTTATAGTTGATTTAGCTCTTCTATCAGATAAAGCTTCATTGTATTTATGAGTTGCACGACTATCAGTGTGCGAGCGGATATCCAGTTTCATAGTTGGATATTGTTTTAAAACATCTAAGATTTTCTCTAAATCCAGAGCTGCTTCTTGACGAATGTTTGATTTATCTAAATCGAAGTAAATCATTTTGATACCAAAACATTTGCCTAAATCATCACCAATTGTTACCACGCATTCAGATTTTTCAAGAGCAATAGATAACTGAGTTCTTCCATTTTCTTTTAAAATAACTACGTTTTGTTCCTTGGTTGTATATTTTTCTTTTTCGGCTCTAAGATTGTATGTTAAACCACATTCTACAGGGAAGGTATAATTTCCATTTTGATCCGAATAACCTGTTTTTACAATATTAAAGTTATTGTCATATAAGGTCAGTTTAGCGTTAGGTAAAACCTCTCCAGTAGCTAAATCGGTTATAGTACCATATAATTCCTGAACACAAGCCAATCTTCTAGTTTCAAGGAATTTATAGATATCGTCAGATCCTTGTCCTCCTTGTTTGTTTGATGTAAAGAATCCTCTTCGGGATTTGGTATCAATAATATAGGCAAAATCATCCTGAGGAGAATTGATATCAGATCCCACGTTTTGTATATTACTTATAGAGCCATCAGTTGCTATTTTAGCAACAAATACATCTAAGCCCCCAAGGCCGGGACGCCCATCAGATGAGAAATAAATTTCATTTTCATCGGTTACAAAAGGAAAAGTTTCTTTCCCTTCAGTATTAATTTCAGGTCCTAAATTTTCTGGCGGACCAAATCCACCATTGTTATTGATTGTTACTTTATATATATCCGATTGTCCAAAAGTCCCTGGCATATCAGATGCAAAATATAATGTTTTTTCATCTGGGCTTAGTGCAGGATGTGCCGTACTGTAATTGTTGCTGTTAAAAGGAACCTCCATTATATTATCCCAATTATCATTTACCAGTGTAGCTTTGTATATTTTTATTAAAGTAATTTTATTTTCATCTTTTCCCTTTTTTCCATCAATGTAATTGTTTCTTGTAAAATACACCGTTTTTCCATCTTTAGTAAAAACCGGAGTAGCTTCGTGAAATTTAGAATTTATTTTTGATTTAAACTTTTTTGGAGCATTTGGATTGAAATCAGCATCAAGATCAGATTGATACAGATTCGTAAAGTGCTCTCCAGTCCATTTGTGTATTCTTTGGTTAAAGTTACCTGTATCTCTAGCCGATGCAAAGACTATTTTGTTAAGATAAAAAGCCGTTCCATAATCAGAGTATTTGCTATTAACACCAGCATCTTCAATTTTATAACGTCCAGAGTTTTCTTTGATTTGCTCCAGATAATCTTTGTCATTTTGATAAAGTTTGGCTCGCGTATCTTTTTTTGATTTTTGATTAAATAAATCAAGTATCTGATTGGCTTTGGCATTATCTCCAGTTGATTTTAATGATTGTGCATATCGGTAATAATACTCAGGTTCAACCTCGGTATTCATGGCAAACAATTCACCATACCATCTTGCAGCCTTTTCAAATTCAGAATTAAAGTAAAAGGAGTTGCCTAATTTTTTGAACATATCTACAGATTTGTATCCTTTTTCGGCTACACGTTCATAGGTTTTAATAGCATCTATATAGGCATAGTTGTCATACTTCTTGTCTCCAGAAGCAATTTTGCCTTGTTGCGAATAACTGTTTAATGAAAAAACACTTATTATTGTTATGTATAGGATTGCAAAATTTTTCATAATAAATATTTTTAGAAGAAACGAGGGGTTGTAATTTTACCGTTGTTTTTGAATAATTCATAGCGCAAGAATATTTCATGCGAGCCAGAATTATAGTTGTTTAAGTTGGTAGTTTCTCGATCATAACCATATCCGATATATAGTCCATCGCTAACTTGAAATCCAACCATAGCGCTTAATGAAGCACTCCATCTGTAGGCTATCCCAACTACAAACTTATTGATGAACATAAAATTGGCAGAAACATCAACTTGTAATGGTGCACCTTCTACTACTTTGGCAAGTACAGCAGGTTTAAATTTGATATCTTCATATTTATCCAAATCAAAAACATAACCCGCCATAACATAATAATTGATTTTGTCTTTATAAATAGCAATATCATTATCATTATAGCGATTGGTTTCGATAAAGTTAGGTACCGATAAACCAATGTATGCTTTATCAGAGTGATAATAAACCCCAGCTCCAATATTTGGTCTAAAGACACTATTGAAATTCTGAAATTGAGGATCGCCTTGATCCGCTGGATTTAATTTATTGATGTCTAGATTGAATAAATTACCAGTGGCTTTAATACCAAAGGAAAGTTTATAATTTACAGATGTTTGTATAGTATAAGAAAGGTCTACAGATAAATCATTCTCATTAGTGGGTCCAATTTTGTCATTAACTAATGATACTCCTAAACCTAAATTACTGTTGTTAATTGGTGTATTTACCGAAAAACTACTAGTCTCAGGCGCACCATCAAGTCCTACCCATTGAGTACGGTATAAACCAAAAATACTTAGAGCTCCTCGCGACCCAGCATAAGCAGGGTTGATATTTATGGTGTTGTACATGTATTGTGTAAATTGTGCATCTTGTTGCGCGTAACTTACTATAGCTGTAAACATCAAAACGAAAGAAAATAATTTTGTTCTCATAGTAGATATTTATTATTTTATTATTGCAATTGTTTTTCTTGTTTATGATAAAAGTGGGTCAATACATTTGTATATCAAAAATACTGATTTTTTTTCCTAAAAACAGCTTACTGACAATGTAGTTTATTTGTTGTCAGTAAGTTGTGTTGTTTTTTGATTATCTAGTTAGATATAAAAATCCATCTTTTTTATTGGTTTGAATTGCACCGTTTCCATCAACAGAAGTATAATTTAGAATATAAAAGTAAGTTCCTGTTGGAAGACCAGATGGTTGGCTTACAGTTGTTCTTCCTCTTGAGAATCCATCAAAAGCATTTGTTGTGTTATTATAGTTTCTAGTTTCAAATACAAGTATTCCCCAACGGTTATATATTTCGACAGAATTGTCAGGATAACAGGTTGTATCTTCTATATTATCAATAACAAATTTATTATTGAAGCTGTCACCATTAGGGGAGAATGCATTATGAACTACTATGTTTCCACATGCTAGAACTTTACAGTCATCATTCACAGCAAGAGTTACAAATAAACTTCTTGGACAAACCTCATCTTGTATTTGATATTCAAAATTGTAAGTACCAACAGGAAGCCCGTAAGTTGTAACAGTATTACCTTGTAAGGCATGAGTATTATCTGTATCTATCCATGTACCTACAGTAGTTGTATTTCTTGGCAGTGGAACAAATAAATCAACAGTTGAATCATCAGCATTACACGCTTGAGAAGGATAGAACACCCTTGGCTCTATAACATCATGGCTAATTGTTATTGTTTGTACTAGTATGGTTGTATTGCCAGCACAATCAGACAAGGTATATGTTCTTGTCAAAATGTAAGGGCTGCCTGCGCAACCAGTACCTCCGTTGTTAGAATCACTTACTGTTATATTTACAGTTTGGCTACAATTATCAGCAGCATCAGTTACAGCCTTAGGATCAGCAACAGGAATATCTGATATACTATTCAAGTTGGTTATATCAGCTGGAGCAGTTCCAGTTGGAGGGGTAGTGTCTTTAACTGTAATTACTTGAGTAAATGAAGTGGTGTTACCAGAACAATCACTAGTGGTCCATTTACGAGTCAAAGTATAGTTTGTACTACATTCGTTTTCGATATTACTTTTTACCTCAGAGTAAACTACAGGTACATCAACATTACAATTATCAGATGCTGTTATAGTAGCAGCTTCAGGAACTTTATCGCATGATACAGTAATATCAGCAGGAAGCTCTTGGTTGAATGTTGGTTTAGTAGTGTCTTCGATAGTAATTACTTGTGTGAATGTATCAGATAAGTTACCACAATTATCAGTAACAGTCCAAGTATTAGTATAGGTTCCTGCATTAGCACAAGACTCAGAAGCTACAAACTGACCGCTTGTTTTTACAATATTGATAAGATTACCATCGCAATTATCAGTTGCAACAGGAGCGCTAGCTTGCGCAGTAGACAAACCAGAAGCATCACTACATTGTAAAGTTACATTAAGAGCAGTTGGAGCCGTTGTCCAAGTTGGTTTAGTAGTATCTTCGATAGTTATCACTTGCGTAAACGTATCAGATAGGTTACCACAATTATCCGTAACAGTCCATGTGTTAGTGTATGTTCCAGAATTACCACAAGACTCAGAAGCTACAAACTGACCGCTTACTTTCACAATATTGGCTACATCACTATCACAATTATCAGTTGCAATAGGAGTGCTAGTTTGTGCAGTAGTCAAACCAGAAGCATCACTACATTGTAAAGTTACATTAAGAGCAGTTGGAGCCGTTGTCCAAGTTGGTTTAGTAGTATCTTCGATAGTAATCACCTGAGTGAACGTATCAGATAGGTTACCACAATTATCAGTAACAGTCCATGTGTTAGTGTATGTACCAGAATTACCACAAGACTCAGAAGCTACAAACTGACCACTTACTTTAACAATATTGGCTACATCACTATCGCAATTATCAGTTGCAATAGGAGTGCTAGTTTGTGCAGTAGTCAAACCAGAAGCATCACTACATTGTAAAGTTACATTAAGAGCAGTTGGAGCAGTTGTCCAAGTTGGTTTAGTAGTATCTTCGATAGTTATCACTTGTGTGAAGGTATCAGATAGGTTACCACAATTATCAGTAACAGTCCATGTGTTAGTATATGTTCCAGAGTTGCCGCAAGACTCAGAAGCTACAAACTGACCGCTTATTTTCACAATATTGGCTACATCACTATCACAATTATCAGTTGCAATAGGAGTGCTAGCTTGTGCGGTAGTCAAACCTGAAGCATCGCTACATTGTAAAGTTACATTAAGAGCAGTTGGAGCAGTTGTCCAAGTTGGTTTAGTAGTATCTTCGATAGTAATCACTTGTGTGAAGGTATCAGATAGGTTACCACAATTATCAGTAACAGTCCATGTGTTAGTATATGTTCCAGAGTTGCCGCAAGACTCAGAAGCTACAAACTGACCACTTACTTTCACAATATTGGTTACATCACTATCGCAATTATCAGTTGCAATAGGAGTGCTAGTTTGTGCAGTAGTCAAACCAGAAGCATCACTACATTGTAAAGTTACATTAAGAGCAGTTGGAGCAGTTGTCCAAGTTGGTTTAGTAGTATCTTCGATAGTTATCACTTGTGTGAAGGTATCAGATAGGTTACCACAATTATCAGTAACAGTCCATGTGTTAGTATATGTTCCAGAGTTGCCGCAAGATTGAGAAGCTACAAACTGACCACTTACTTTCACAATATTGGTTACATCACTATCACAATTATCAGTTGCAATAGGAGTGCTAGTTTGTGCAGTAGTCAAACCAGAAGCATCACTACATTGTAAAGTTACATTAAGAGCAGTTGGAGCAGTTGTCCAAGTTGGTTTAGTAGTATCTTCGATAGTAATCACTTGAGTGAAAGTAGCTGTAGTATTTCCACAATCATCTTTAGCAACCCAAGTATTAGTATAAGTACCTGCATTAGAACATGATTGTGATGGCAAAAATTGACCACTTGTTTTAGTGTAAGTTACTATTGAACAATTTGCAGTTGCAGTTGGTGCTTGATTTTGCGCAGCTGTTAAACCAGCAGTATCACTACATTGTAATGTTACATTAAGCGCTGTTGGCGCTGTAATCCAAGTAGGAATAGCAGTATCTTGAACAGTTATTACTTGTGTAAAGATTGATGAAGTATTGTTACATACATCTTTAGCAATCCAAGTATTAGTATAGGTACCTGTGCTTCCACATGCTCCTCTTTGGAAAACACCACTAGTTTTAGTATAAGTAACGGTTCCACTACAATTATCAGTTGCTACAGGCGCACTAGCTTGAGCAGTATTTAAACCAGCAGTATCACTACATTGTAATGTTACATTAAGCGCTGTTGGCGCAGTAGTCCAAGTAGGAGGTGTAGTATCTTGTATAGTGATTACTTGAGTAAAAATTGTAGAAGAGTTGTTACATACATCTTTAGCAATCCAAGTATTAGTATAAGTTCCTGCATTGGCACAAGTTGGAGAAACTGCGAAAGTTCCACTAGTTTTAGTATAGGTTACAGTTCCACTACAAGAATCAGTAGCTACAGGCGTACTAGCTTGAGCAGCAGTTAAACCAGCAGTATCACTACATTGTAATGTTACATTAAGCGCTGTTGGTGCAGTAGTCCAAGTAGGAGGTGTAGTATCTTGTATAGTGATTACTTGAGTAAAAATTGTAGAAGAGTTGTTACATACATCTTTAGCAATCCAAGTATTAGTATAAGTTCCTGCATTGGCACAAGTTGGAGAAACTGCGAAAGTTCCGCTAGTTTTAGTATAGGTTACAGTTCCACTACAAGAATCAGTAGCTACAGGCGTACTAGCTTGAGCAGCTGTTAAACCAGCAGTATCACTACATTGTAATGTTACATTAAGCGCTGTTGGTGCAGTAGTCCAAGTAGGAGGTGTAGTATCTTGAATTGTGATTACTTGAGTAAAAATTGAAGAAGAGTTGTTACATACATCTTTAGCAATCCAAGTATTAGTATAAGTTCCTGCATTGGCACAAGTTGGAGAAACTGCGAAAGTTCCGCTAGTTTTAGTATAGGTTACAGTTCCACTACAAGAATCAGTAGCTACAGGCGTACTTGCTTGGGCAGCTGTTAAACCAGCAGTATCACTACATTGTAATGTTACATTAAGCGCTGTTGGTGCAGTAGTCCAAGTAGGAGGTGTGGTATCTTGTATAGTGATTACTTGAGTAAAAATTGTAGAAGAGTTGTTACATACATCTTTAGCAATCCAAGTATTAGTATAAGTTCCTGCATTGGCACAAGTTGGAGAAACTGCGAAAGTTCCGCTAGTTTTAGTGTATGTTACAGTTCCACTACAAGAATCAGTAGCTACAGGTGTACTAGCTTGAGCAGCTGTTAAACCAGCAGCATCACTACATTGTAATGTTACATTAAGCGCTGTTGGTGCAGTAGTCCAAGTAGGAGGTGTAGTATCTTGTATAGTGATTACTTGAGTGAAAATTGTAGAAGAGTTGTTGCATACATCTTTAGCAATCCAAGTATTAGTATAAGTTCCTGCATTGGCACAAGTTGGAGAAACTGCGAAAGTTCCGCTAGTTTTAGTATAGGTTACAGTTCCACTACAAGAATCAGTAGCTACAGGTGTACTTGCTTGAGCAGCTGTTAAACCAGCAGTATCACTACATTGTAATGTTACATTAAGAGCTGTTGGTGCAGTAGTCCAAGTAGGAGGTGTAGTATCTTGAATTGTGATTACTTGAGTGAAAATTGAAGAAGAGTTGTTACATACATCTTTAGCAATCCAAGTATTAGTATAAGTTCCTGCATTGGCACAAGTTGGAGAAACTGCGAAAGTTCCGCTAGTTTTAGTGTAGGTTACAGTTCCACTACAAGAATCAGTAGCTACAGGCGTACTTGCTTGGGCAGCTGTTAAACCAGCAGCATCACTACATTGTAATGTTACATTAAGAGCTGTTGGTGCAGTAGTCCAAGTAGGAGGTGTAGTATCTTGAATTGTGATTACTTGAGTAAAAATTGAAGAAGAGTTGTTACATACATCTTTAGCAATCCAAGTATTAGTATAAGTCCCTGCATTAGCACAAGTTGGAGAAACCGCGAAAGTTCCACTAGTTTTAGTATAGGTTACAGTTCCACTACAAGAATCAGTAGCTACAGGTGTACTAGCTTGGGCAGCTGTTAAACCAGCAGTATCACTACATTGTAATGTTACATTAAGCGCTGTTGGTGCAGTAGTCCAAGTAGGAGGTGTAGTATCTTGTATAGTGATTACTTGAGTAAAAGTGGTAGAAGAGTTGTTACATACATCTTTAGCAATCCAAGTATTAGTATAAGTTCCTGCATTGGCACAAGTTGGAGAAACTGCGAAAGTTCCGCTAGTTTTAGTGTACGTTACAGTAGAGCATGCATCAGTTGCTACAGGAGCTTGGTTTTGAGCAGCTGTTAATCCTGCTGCATCACTACATTGTAATGTTACATTAAGTGCAGTAGAAGCAGTTGTCCAAGTTGGAGGTGTATTGTCTACAACAGTAATTGTTTGACTCACTGGTAGTGAGGTGTTATTACAAGCATCTTTAGCTGTCCATGTTCTGGTTATTGAGTAAGTGCCAGGACATTGACCAGGAGTATTTACATCAATAAACGTAAGAGAAGTTACAGTGCCACTATTGTCGGTAGCAGTTGCTTGAGTAAATACTGGTGTATTTGGACAATTAATAGTTGAAGCAGCAGGCAAAGGATTAACTATTGGTTTAGTAGAATCCCCACTATTAATTGTTATAGGTAATTGTTGTTGACAACCATTAGCGTCAGTCACAGTTACATTGTAAGCTCCAGAGGAGATGTTTGTTAAATCTTGTGTTGTTGGTGCAAATGGATTTCCATCTTTTGTCCAACTATAAGTATAAGCGCCAGTACCACCTGTTACGTTTATGTCTATTGCGCCAGTGGCATCATTGTTACACTGTACATCTGTTTTAGAGCCTAAAGTAACACTTAGAGCAGTTGAGGGTTGTGTAATAACAATAGTGCTAGTTCCTTTACAGCCATTTGCATCAGTTGCAGTAACTTCATAACTTCCTGATGTTAGGTTGGTTAAATTTTGAGTAGTTGCATATGGACTTCCGTTTTTCTTCCATGAATAAGTGTAAGGTGCAACTCCGCCAGTAGCGTTATTAACAGTAATTGCTCCCGTCGCAGCTCCAAAGCATTTCACATTAAGATGTGATGCAACAGCTTCTGTCACAACAACATTACTCACTGTTACAACAACTGGTTTAGTGTCAGAACAACCAGAGCTAAGATTTTTTCCTTTAATGTAATATGTACCAGCGGTTGCTGCTGTTGGTGTATTGTAAGGAATTGTAGCTGCGGCATCTTGCCAATAGGTATATGTTAATCCAGCAGTACTACCAGCAGTAACAGCTGGTGCAGTAAGGTTTACTGTATTAGGAAAACATACTGGAGCAGGATTTGTAATTACTAAAGTGTTTGTTGCAAAACTTTTTGCTTTTAAAAATACACCAGCATCATAAAGTTGATCAGATGCATCGGCAATAGCCATTTTAATTTTATAGGTTTGTCCTGGAGTAACTGCATAAGTAGCTGTAAGAACAGTTGTAAAACCATCATATTCCATAACTGTTGTTCCAGCTGGATTATTTATGTAGTAAGCTGCATTTTTTGCTGGAAATGCATTATTATTTACGTTAGTTCCAGCAGAATGTATATTGTTTATTGTAACTGCATCATTGTTTGGTAATTGAGCAAGGTTTACTGCGTTATTAGTGTATGTACCTGTGATTCCAGGGCCACTTAGGAAAAATCCGAAAGCATCATTAAAATCAGTATTAACATATTCAAGATATTCTTCTGAAGCAAATACAAATTGAAATTCAACAAGATTTCCATCTGGAATAAAATCAAATTCAAGAATGGCAGCATCATGCATTGTTTCTCCAGAAATATTTGTCAAATCTGGATCACTTGCATTATTAACCATTGCATCAGACTTATTTGTAAAAGAATTAGGTCCCATAGCAGAATTTATTTTTCCTGTTGAGATTAAAAGACCTTCATCAATAGCAAATGTAGAAGTCCCTTTACTATAATATCCTAGTTGTCTATCGCCAGCAGTTGCTGACCAAGTATGATTATTCCAGTTCCAGTTACTTCCACTTTTTAGGTAATATCCAAACCTAACATTATTAACAATCAAACATCCAGAAGTTAATATGTTTCTTACTAGCTGATCTGCTGTATATCCATTGTTTCCAGCAGCTGGATTGGCAACATCTATAGATCCTGCTACTGCCAATGCTTGCACAGCGTCTGCGCTTACACTTGCACTTTTTTTAGCAGTGAATTTACTTTGGTTAGGTGTATTTCCAATTCTAATTGGAATAATTTTTTCTTGAGCAAATAGCCCTGCGGAAAAAAAGAATAATCCTAAAATGGTTAATAAAGTAATTTTTTTCATAATCTTTAATTTCAAAAATTAATTGTTTCTCTAAAGTGATAACCTATTGTGATTTTATTTAAATATAATTTTGGGACGTTTCGAAATAAGATCTATCGAATAGATTTCTTCTGTTTGTTTTTCCTTTTTCTAGCCTTCATATATTTAACTTTATATTTTGTGAAAGTTTTAATTTTTTAACATAATCAAAATTATATAGTCTGTTTTTAATTGATTTTTTTTTCCTTTAAACAACCCAAATACTCGTTGAAATGTATTTTTTTAAGAAAAAAAGCTGAAAAAAGAGTACTCTTTTTTTTGAATTTTATTTTTTTTAGAGCAATTTTTTTAAAATTTTCACTCAAAATAATTTTTAAAAATAAATTCAACTACTTGGTATTTAGATGATTAGACTATTTTGTTTTTGAAATTAAAATCCCGACGAAATACATTTATCATAGATTAAGTACATGTTTTTTTGTGTAATTATTTTTAGAACCTCTTAAAAAGTTAAATTTTAAGAATATTCATAATTGAGAAAATTGATCTCAAAATTGGGTAGGTGTTTTTTTAAGAATTTATTATGATGATTTCTTGTCGCAAATATTTTGTTACTATAAAAGTTGAAATATAAAAACTCTATAAAAGAGATGTCTTTATGAAATTCTTTTGTAAATTGTAGCTAAATTTTCAAGACTGTTTTTGCGATTTTATCATAAAGTTTAATTTTTTGAAACTACAAGAGATCAAAAAAACAAGTATATACAAGTCAGAAAATTGAAAATATATTCCTTGTAAAACAAATAGTATCCGTAATATGAAAAATTTAATATTAATCAGACATGCAAAATCAAGTTGGGAAGCACCTTTGAAAGATTTTGATAGACCTTTGATGAAAAAAGGAATTCATGATGCGCATAACGTTTCAGCTAGTATTTCAAAATTTCTACCTAAGACTTTTTTGATGTGGAGTAGTACAGCTGCTAGGGCAGTAGAAACGGCACTTATTTTTGCACAAAATATTTCATATCCAATAGAAAGTATCATTTACAAAGACGATCTTTATACCTTTGATGAGAAACAATTAGAAAAGGTTATCAAATCGTGTAATAATGCTTTCGAAAGTGTTATTCTTTTTGGACATAACGAGGCTATTACAAATTTTGTTAATAAATTTGGGGATGTTTTCATCGATAATGTACCTACATCAGGTTTTGTATCACTACAATTTGATACAGAAAGTTGGGACAAAATTGATAAAGGCAGAACTCAAAAAACCATTTTCCCTAAAGATTTAAAATGAATACAGTGTACGAACAAAAATATATAGATAGAGAAAAAAGTTGGCTGGCATTTAACGCAAGAGTATTACAAGAAGCAGCCGATATTACAGTACCACTTTTAGACAGATTAAGATTTTTAGGAATTTTTTCGAATAATTTAGATGAGTTTTTTAGAGTTCGTTATGCCGCTATCCGTAGATTAAGTCTTTCAGGGATTTCAGGTGAAAAATATTTAGGAGGGATATCTGCTCAACAATTAGTTAAAGACATTACTGAAATAGTAATTCAACAGCAATCAGAAAGTTTGAGAATATTAAGCAATATAGAAGCTGAGTTAGAAACAGAGAATATCTTTATTATTACCGAAAACGAGATTACAAAAGATCAAGAAGAATATTTAAAGAATTTCTTCATTGAGAAACTAAGTCCAGAATTGGTTACAATCATATTAAATGATTTAGCCGAATTTCCAGTTTTAAAAGATACGTTAGGTTATTTGGCAGTACGTTTAGAGATGAATCATACTGGTGAAGTTCGATATGCTGTTATTGAAATTCCTAAAACGATCAATCGATTTGTAGTCTTGCCATCCAATGATGATAAGAACTATATTATTTTAATAGATGATGTCATTAGGCATAATCTGAGCAGCATCTTTACCATTTTTGATTACAAGAGTGTTTCTGCACATATGATAAAGATTACTCGTGATGCACAATTGGATATCGATAGTGATTTGAGTAAAAGTATGCTCGAGAAAATAGCATCCTCAGTTAAGGATAGACGAATAGGAGAGCCAGTTCGTTTTATTTACGATCAATTGATAGAGCCAGATACCTTGCAGTTTTTTCTCGAAAAAATGAAAATTATTTCAACAGATAGTATTATTCCAGGAGGAAGATATCATAATCGACGCGATTATATGAATTTCCCTAATCTGGGGAGATACGATTTATTGTATAAAACCAATTTACCATTGCCAATTCCAGGATTGAGTATGGAAGGAAGTATTTTGGAAAAAATTGGTAAAAAAGATTATTTGTTAAATGCACCATATCAGTCATTTTCATACGTAACAAAGTTTTTGCGAGAAGCAGCTTTGGATCCAAAAGTTGCATCAATCAAGATTACATTATACCGTTTGGCTAAAAATTCCCAAATTATTAGTTCATTAATAAATGCTGCTAAAAACGGAAAAAAAGTAATAGTACAAATAGAGTTACAAGCTCGATTTGATGAAGCTTCAAATATTTCATATGCAGAGCAAATGCAAATGGAAGGGATAGAGCTTATTTTTGGAATTAAAGGGCTAAAAGTACATAGCAAAATATGTGTAATCGAAAGAGTTGATGAGGGGAAAACCAAAAGATATGGGTTTATTTCAACAGGAAATTTCAATGAATCAACGGCTAAGATTTATACAGATGTTACATTGTTTACCAGTCATCAGCAAATCCTAAAAGATATATCCAAGATATTTGAATTCTTTGATATCAATTATAGAGTTCATCGTTACAAGCATTTAATTGTATCGCCACATTATACAAGATCCAAATTTGTAAAGTTAATAGATCGAGAAATTTTACATGCTTTGGCAGGTCGTAAAACATACATAAAGCTTAAAATGAATAGTTTGTCAGATTTTAAGATGATAGATAAACTATATGAAGCTAGTAATGCAGGAGTGAAAATACAATTGCAAGTAAGAGGAATTTGTTCTCTGATTCCAGGAATTCCAGGAATGAGCGAAAATATAGAAGCTATAAGTATAGTCGACAACTATCTGGAGCATTCAAGAGTTTATATTTTTGGTAATGCAGGGTTGAGTGAGGTATATATATCATCAGCAGATTTTATGACAAGAAATCTTGATGGAAGAGTTGAAGTAACTTGTCCAATTTATGATCAAGCAATTAAAAATGAGTTAATAGATAACTTTAATATTGCTTGGAAAGGAAATGTAAAAGTGCGTTTCCATTCTTATAAATTAGATAATAAATACAAAGCTAGAAATCACCATGCTGTATTTAGAGCACAATTAGAAACATACAAATATTATCAAAACAAAGTAAATGCTATAGAAGAGGTTGTTTAAAGCATACATGAATGGCCTTTTATATCAAGAGACTTAATTTCAAATCATAAGCGAGAATGATTAAAATAAAAAAATATGGAGCAATCGATATTGGATCAAATGCCATGCGATTGTTAATTTCCAATGTTGTAGAACAAGAGGGTAAGGAACCTCAATTTAATAAAAGTTCCCTAGTACGTGTGCCAATTCGTTTAGGTCAGGATGCCTTTACAGTTGGTGAAATATCTGAAGAAAATATCGAAAGAATGTGTGATGCAATGAAAGCATTTAATCTTTTGATGAAAGTACATAAAGTAGAGCGTTATATGGCATTTGCTACTTCGGCAATGAGAGAAGCTTATAACGGTAAGGAAGTAGTAGCGTTGATTAAGAAGAAAGCAGATATAAAAATTGAAATCATTGATGGTAAAAAAGAAGCTGCTATCATTGCTTCAACAGATTTACATCATTTATTAAAAACAGATCAGACGTATCTTTTCGTAGATGTTGGTGGTGGAAGTACTGAATTTACTCTATTCTCTAATGGAAAAATGGTTACTTCAAGGTCATTCAAAGCAGGAACAGTACGATTGTTAAATGGTATGGTTTGCGATGTTGTATGGGATGAAATTGAAAAATGGATTAAAACAAATACAGAAGAATACGAAGAAGTAACGCTTATAGGATCAGGAGGAAACATTAATAAATTGTTTAAAATGTCGGGTAAGCAACAGGAAAAGCCATTGTCATACATTTATGTGAACTCACAATACGCTTTTTTAAATTCTCTAACATACGATCAGAGAATTGCTGAATTAGGACTTAATCCCGATCGTGCCGATGTTATTATTCCAGCAACGAGAATTTATCTTAATGCAATGAAATGGAGTGGAGCACGACAAATTTATGTTCCCAAAATAGGTCTTTCTGATGGTATTGTGAAAGCAATGTATTATGGAAAGATATAATAAACTTAAAACTAAATAATTTATGAATAAAACGAGATTAGAGGCATTCAGTGATGGCGTTTTGGCAATTATAATTACCATAATGATTCTTGAAATAAAAGTTCCGGAGAAAGAAAGTTTTAGAGACTTAATTCCTCTAATCCCTAAGTTTTTAAGTTATATATTAAGTTTTATTTACGTTGGGATTTACTGGAACAACCACCATTATTTATTACATGGATTGTCAAAAGTAAATGGGAAAATTCTTTGGGCTAATTTGCATTTGCTTTTTTGGTTATCGCTTATTCCAGTTTCAACAGGATGGATGGGAGAGCATAATTTTGCAAAAGCTTCACTGGCATTATATGGAATTATTTTAATGCTTTGTGCAATTGCCTATAATATACTTCAAAAGTATATTACCTTAAACGAAGGGAAAGACTCAGCTTTAACCAAAGCATTAGGAAAAGATTTGAAAGGGAAAGTGTCAATAGTTTTATACTTTATAGGAATAGTTTCTTCTTTTTATACTGAATGGATTTCAGGTGCTTGCTATTTGATAGTGGCTTTCTTATGGTTAATTCCAGATAAAAGAATAGAGAAAATTTTTAATTCTGCCGAAAAAGCAATTGATTCTTAAGATAGATCTCTTGTAATGTGGGCTTTATTTATAATAAAATACAATGAAATCAATATTCCAATCTCTTCAGATTTTGCCTCTAGATGAATTAGATAAACTGGATAGTTTAATCACCAAAAAGAAACTAAGAAAGGGAGATTTTTTAATTCAGGAGACACAAATATCCAAAGAAATTGTTTTGATAAAATCGGGTGCCTTACGCTCATTTTATATCAACAATGAAGGAGAGGAAATTACAAACTGCATTACATTTGAGGATGAATTTATGGCCGCTTTTGCTAGCTTTATTACTCAAAAACCGACTCAAGAAAATATTCAAGCATTATTTGATACAGAACTCGAAGTAATAAGCCATGCTAGTATTGAGAGTCTATATGAAAACAATATTTATTGGCAAAAAGTAGGGCGAGTATTAGCAGAACTACAATATATTAATTTAGAACAACGAATTTTATCTTTTCAGAAATTTACAGGTAAAGAACGTTATGAAACACTTTTTAAAAATCACCCCAACTATATTCAGCTAATTCCGTTGCAATATTTAGCTTCTTTTCTAGGAGTTACTCCAAGGCATCTAAGCCGTATTCGAAAAGCCATTTTATAGGACATTTGTCTAGTTCCTGAGGGATATCTCGTTGTTATATTTGCTAAAAACAATATATAATAATGAGAAAAAATATTTTAGTAATCGGAGGGACAGGATTAGTAGGTAAGGTTATACTGCGCATATTTCAAGGAAGAAACCCTAACTATAATTTGTTTGTTGGTAGTCGCCAATTAGGGAATACTGCCAATGATTTGGTTATTGATGTTACTAATCCACAAACTTTTGATAGTATCAAACATAATAAAATTGATCTAATTGTATTGTGCACAAAAGATAGTAATAATGAAGTTTTACAATTTGCAATACAAAACAAGATAGATTATATTGATATTACAAAACCTACCCCAGATTTAACGGCTGCTTATGATTTAGCTAAGGCAAATGAGAAAAATGTAAAGAGTCATATTGTTTTTGGTTCAGGTTGGATGGGAGGAATTGTAGGGAGTTTGATGGATTTTGCTGAACCAGATAAGCATAAAATTCAAGAAGCAAATCTTTTCATTTATTATTCTATAAAAGATCTGGCAGGGAAAAGCTCAGCTGATTTTTTGGCAGAAAATGTGTGTAAGCCATTTATCGTCTATAAAAATAACAAACCACAAAATGCCAAGCATTTTCTAAATTCTGAAAAATTTGATTTCTCATTCGGAATAGGAAAACGTCAAGTTTATAACCTTGATGTTCCAGAGTTGTTTATTTTAAATCAGATAGAAAAGATACCAACTGTTTCGGTTAAAATGACCTATAATTCTAAATTTGTTACTAGTTTAATGGGGTATTTTCAGTCGCTAAAGATTTTTAATATCATGTTTTTAAGAGAAAGAAAGTTATTGTTTGGAGGAAGTGGAAATGGAGATCAAGCTGTTTTTGAAATCGTTATTAAAACTCAGAATAAAACAAAAAAAATTAGTCTGCAAAGTAGTAAAGGCCAAGCTGAATTGACAGCATTTTCTACAGTTTTACATATTGAAAAGATGTTGGATGATACCTTGGCAAGTGGAATTTATTTTAGCCATCAAATGCATTCTTCAAAAGAAGTTTATGAAGCATTAAATAGTTATAGCACAATTAATCTAAAAATAAGCTAATTAAACATGAAAAAGATTCTCATAATCAACGGACACCCTAACCCCGCAAGTTTTAATTTTGCTTTAGCAGAAGCTTATAAAAAAGGAGCTTTAGCAACAAATGCAAAAGTAGAGACAATTACAATAGCCGATTTAAAGTTCAATCCTAATTTGCAATTTGGTTACCAAAAAAGAACTGAATTAGAACCAGATTTATTAGAATCTTGGGAAAAAATAAAAAGAGCAGACCATTTGGTTTGGATTCATCCCGTTTGGTGGGGAGGTTTACCCGCAATTACCAAAGGATTTTTAGATCGTCTTTTTTTGCCAGGAATGGCATTTCAATATCGTGAAAATTCAATTTTTTGGGATAAACTACTAAAGGGTAAAACAGCTCATATTATTACCACTTTAGATCAACCAGGTTGGTATTATAGATTGTTTTTTGGAAGACCAAGTGTTAATCAATTGCGTAAGTCAACTTTGGAATTTTGTGGTGTAAAGCCAGTAAAAGTCAGTTATATTGGTGTTATTAAAACAGCTAAGAGCGACCAAAGAGAAAAATGGCTGACGAAAGTTTATAATTTTGGATTAAAAAATAAGTAGGCTTAAGTATGTAAATCTAATCCAAATGTTGTTCTTAAAAGTTCAATGTTTGGATTTATTTCTAATAAACGGTTGTAACGATCTTGGTCGTTTAAGCTTCTTTTACTTTCGATAGCCTCATTTACAATTACTTCAATTGTAATATCATGATTGTGTAAATGCCCTTTTAAATGCCCTAATAAACCATTAAGTTCTTTTTCAAAATCTAGTTTAGAACCTTCATTTGGTAATTCGATAGTGATGGCAGTTCCATTTAAAACAGGGTCGTTTATAAGTAATATAGATTCCATTATCTTGAATCCTTTCTCACCTAAGCGTTGTGCGTATTTATTCCACTGTAGTAACATTTCAGTTTCAGTAAAATCTTCAGTAGGTAAATGCGTTGTAGGTTTTACATAAGATTTACTGCTTTCTTCTAAAGCTTTTTTGGCACGAATACTAGATAATGAAAATGCAGAAATCCCCGGTTTTACTGTATTAGGAATTACTGGTTTTGCCTCAGTTACTAGAGCCTCAGGTTTTACTGGTTCTGAAGCAGTATTAGGAGTTGCTGTAGGGGCAATAGTATCTTCTTTCTTTTCAGCAGGAGCTTTAACTTCTGTGATAGAGAAAGTAGGATTTCTATAATAAGTAGGCGGTATTATGTATTGGTCAACTTTTTTTTTTCTCCATCAAAGTTGATAGAGGCTAATTGCATTAAACTAAGTTCAACCAATAGGCGCTGATTCTGACTTAGTTTGTATTTTAAATCACAATCATTGGCAATTTCAATTCCTTTTAAAAGAAATTCTTGACTCGCTTTTTGAGATTGTACAGCATACATTTGTTGCGCTTGTTCACCAACTTCAAGAAGTGATAATGTTGCAGGAGTTTTACTAACTAATAAATCTCTAAAATGTGATGCTAAACCAGCTATAAAATGATGTCCATCAAATCCTTTAGAAAGAATGTCATTGTACGCCATTAATAGTTCTGGAATTTTATTCTCAAGGATAAAATCGGTGATAGATATGTATGTTTCGTAATCTAAAACGTTTAGGTTTTCAGTAACTGCCTGACGTGTTAAATTAGTACCACAATAGGAAACCACTCGGTCAAAAATAGACAAAGCATCACGCATTGCACCATCCGCTTTTTGAGCAATAATGTGTAGTGCATCGTCTTCATAAACGACACCTTGACTTGTTGCAACGTCCGCTAAATGTTCTTTGGCATCTTTTACAGTGATTCTTTTAAAATCAAAAATTTGACAACGAGATAAAATCGTTGGAATGATTTTATGTTTCTCTGTCGTTGCTAATATAAAGATGGCATGCTTAGGCGGTTCTTCTAATGTCTTTAAGAAAGCATTAAAAGCTGCCGATGATAACATATGCACCTCGTCAATAATATATACTTTGTATTGTCCGGTTTGTGGTGGAATTCGAACTTGGTCAATCAAGTTACGAATATCATCTACAGAGTTGTTAGAAGCAGCATCAAGTTCAAAAACGTTAAAAGCAAAATCTTCATTAGGATCATCATATCCAGGCTGATTTATTTTTCGAGCAAGAATACGTGCACAAGTAGTTTTTCCAACTCCACGAGGTCCAGTAAATAATAAAGCCGAAGCAAGGTGGTTACTTTCTATGGCATTTAGTAAAGTGTTGGTAATGGCTTTTTGTCCCACAACATCTTTAAATGTCTGCGGACGATACTTACGAGCCGATACTACAAATTGTTCCATAGATTGTTTATTGGATAGCAAAGATAGATTATAATTTAAAGATTTAAAAATTTAAAGATTGAAAGATTTCGTGTGTTTTAATAGTTATTGATTTTTAAATAATTACTATTTAATAGTTGCGTTTAGCTTTTGTAACATAACTCCATTCTTGTAATTAATTATTCACTTTTAGAATGTTAATTTGTAATGAAAAAAATAATTATTTTAGCTAAAAATAAATAGATTCTTTTATAAGGTTGTTTAATTGAGTCGTTTAGAAGAACCGTTTAATAGTAATTTTATAAAAACAGATAAAATGAAAAATAATAAAAAAGAGTTATCACCAGAACAAATTTCGTCACTGCTCCAGATATTGAAAACTCGTTTTGAGAAAAATAAGAGTCGTCATGAAGCTATTGAATGGGGGAAAGTACAAGCGAAATTAGAAGCTAATCCCGAAAAATTATGGTCACTCAATGAAATGGAAATAACAGAAGGAGAACCAGATGTTGTTGGTTATGATAAGATAACAGATGAATATATTTTTTATGATTGTTCAGCTGAAAGTCCTAAAGGGCGTAGAAGTATTTGTTATGACCATGAAGCACTAGAAAAAAGGAAAGAAAATAAGCCAAAAGACAGTGCTATTAATATGGCTGCTAGTATGGGAGTTGAGCTTTTGACTGAAAAAGAATATCGAGAGCTACAGCAACTTGGGAAATTTGACACAAAGACATCAAGTTGGATAATAACACCATCAGATATAAGAAAACTAGGAGGAGCTCTTTTTTCAGATTTTCGTTATAATACTGTTTTTGTGTATCACAACGGCGCAGATTCTTATTATGCTGTTAGAGGATTTCGTGGGTCTTTAAGGATTTAAAATTATTATTTATGAAACTGAAATTTCTGATTTTATTATTATTTACAACATTTGCTATGAAAGCACAAACAGCTATAAATGAAACAGGTAATGAGAAAGTGAAAATTATTTATGAGTTACGTGTTTATGAAATATTTGAAAATAACAAGAATGCGTTTCATGATAGGTTTCGTGAGCATGCCATGCGTATTATGAAAAAATATAATTTTAAAATTTGCTCTATTTGGGAATCAAAATCAGATAAGAAAACGGAATTCGTTTATACTCTAGAGTGGGCTGATGAGGCTACAATGAAAAAAGCTTGGGAGCAATTGCGAGCGGATAAAGAATGGATAGAAATTAAAAAGCAGACCAGTGCAAAATTTGGAGAGTTAGTTGGTAACATTGAAGACCGTGTTATGACAAAAATGAGTTATTCTCCAAATTAGTAATTTAGAATATGATTGACAAAATAAAGATTATCGAATTCAGAAAGAGTGATTTAGATTCTTTGCGTGAATTATTCTTGAAAGTTCGTAAAGATACGTTCGTCTGGGCAAACCCAGCAACATTTGATTTATTGGATTTTGATAAAGAAACTAAAGGCGAATATATCCTGACAGCTTTGAATAATGAAAAAGTAATCGGATTTATTTCCGTTTGGATGCGGGATAATTTTATTCACCATTTATATATTGATGAATCATTTCATAAACACGGAATTGGAAAAAAACTTTTGAAAGCTGCTTTAGAAAAAACAACATTTCCTGTTATGCTAAAGTGTGTGGAGAAAAATATTGGCGCAGTAGAATTTTATAAGAAAATGGGTTTTATCGAGAAAGCGAGAAATGATAATGAAAATGGAACTTATATTTTGTTTGAACTGAATAAGGAAATAGAATAATAGTAAAATGAAAATCATAACTTGGAATTGTAATATGGCTTTCAGAAAAAAAGCGGAGTTTATACTGGTGCATCAACCAGATATTCTCGTAATTCCTGAATGTGAGAATATTGAACGATTGAAATTTGGTAAAGATGTTCCAGTGCCTACAGATATGCTTTGGTATGGGACAAACCAAAATAAAGGACTTGGAGTTTTTTCTTATAGCGATTACCGTTTTGAGCTTATTGATTGTCATAATCCTGATTTTAAAAACGTATTGCCAATTACTGTGACTAAAGGAAAAATTGATTTTACTTTGTTTGCTATCTGGGCAAATAATCCTCAGGATAAAGACGGACAGTATGTAACGCAGGTTTGGAAAGCGATTAATTACTACGGAAAATTGCTTTCGAATACTAAAACTATTTTAATTGGAGATTTTAATAGTAATACTATTTGGGACAAACCTCGAAGAGTTGGAAATCATTCTGAAGTTGTAAGTAAATTGGCTGAGAAAAACATATTTAGTGTTTACCATAAATTCTATAATCAAGAACAAGGAAAAGAAATGCATCCAACTTTATTTTTGTATCGACATGAAAATAAGCCGTTTCATCTTGACTATTGTTTCGCTTCTAATGATTTTATAGAAGTTTTAGAAAGCGTTGAAGTTGGAAGTTATGAAGATTGGAAAATGTATAGCGATCATAAACCTTTGATTGTTAAGTTTAGGATATAAGTTGTTATGTTGTATTTGTATTAAAGAAAAATAAATTTTTCTATGCATTTCAATGAGAAGATGGATTTAGTAAATTTTATTCTTAATAAACATAGTACGTATGAATCTATCAAATATGAATGAAGTTTTGAGTTTTAAATTCAAGACTTTTTTTATGTACTAATTTTAAGAAATTAACAATAATTAAATTTGTAGGATTTTTTTTTAAGTATTTAATTGATTTATTCGTTAAATTAGATGATTAATTAATTTTAAAAAATAGTATTATGAAAATTAAATCAATTTTATTAGGAATGGGTCTTGTTTTTTTATTAGTGGCTTGTGGTCCTAAAGATGCAGACATTCAAAAAGAGATTGCTGCAAAAGTGAGTGCCTTTCCAGGAGTAGAGGTTACAGTGAAGGATGGTGTAGCTACTATTTCGGGTGTATGTAAAGATGATGCTTTTAAACAAAGTGTTGAAAGTCTTATTAAAGGAATTAAAGGGGTTAAATCAGTGGTGAATAACTGCGAAATTGCCGTGCCAGAACCTACTGTTGCTCCAGCAGCTGTAGAAATTAATACGGATAGTGTTTTAAATACTTCTGTAAATGAGGTAGTAAAAACGTATAGTGGCGTGAGTGCTACAGTTTTGGATGGAGTGGTAACACTTTCAGGAAATATTAAAAGAGACCAATTGCCTGCTTTAATAAAAAGCGTACAAGAATTGAAACCTAAAAAAGTTGAAAATAAGTTAACTATTAAATAATTGATGCTATGAGTTTACAAGATAAATACAAAGAGTTAACAGATCTAGCAATAAATTTAGGAATTGCTAATTTGCAAGTAAGAGAACAAGATAATGTTCTTTATGTAGATGGTATGGCTAAATCGGCAGAGGATAAAGAAAAACTTTGGGCTGTTTATGGAAAAATAGACCCTGATTTTAGATCAGCTGATGTGGTTATGAATATTGCTGTTGTAGAGGGTGCAACAACTGATTATACAGTTGTAGGTGGCGATTCTTTATCAAAAATAGGGAAAGCTCATGGTGTTTCATGGCAAGCAATCTATGAGGCCAATAAAGATGTTATTAAAAATCCTGACTTGATTCAAGTGGGATGGAAATTAAAAATACCAACAGCATAATTTAATATATAAGCTGTTTTAAAAGTCCGTCATTTTATGATGGACTTTTTTTATGCTCAATCTTGCCACACTGACGAAGGAAGTGTCTTAATATATTTTGGAGATTTGGTATTCGTATAAAAGATTAGATACAGAATTAATTTTCACGCAGATTTAGGAGATTAAGCAGATTTTTATTCTCAATCTTGTCACACTGACGAAGGAAGTGTCACATAAAGTGATTCAATGTGGTTTGATAATTTTTCTTTATTTGAATGATTAATTCAAAGTTATTTTTCACGCAGATTTAGGAGATTAAGCAGATTTTTATTCTCAATCTTGTCACACTGACGAAGGAAGTGTCACATAAAGTGATTCAATGTGGTTTGATGATTTTTCTTTATTTGAATGATTAGTTCAAAGTTATTTTTCACGCAGATTTAGGAGATTAAGCAGATTTTTATCCTCAACCTTGTCACACTGACGGAGGAAGTGTCACATAAAGTGATTCAATGTGGTTTGATAATTTTTCTTTATTTGAATGATTAATTCAAAGTTATTTTTCACGCAGATTTTGGAGATTGAGTAGATTTTGTTTTTTATTATGTTATCTTGACGATGAAAGTGTCAATGTGAAGAGAGTAATCAGAAAACATAAAAATAGATTAAGTCTCATGAAATAATTAGATAAATTAAAAATAAATATGGATCATATTGAAAAATTAAAATTTTTAGAGGAGTGTGTTTTTTATGGGCTCGAAAATCGTAGTAATGGTTTTGATTCTGAATTAATTAAATATTTTTCAGAATCAGAATTTGAAATAGTTTTGGATAGAATAGAGAATCTCAAGATTGGAGTTAATGGAATTGAACCTTGGTTGCATGGTGAGTTTTATGATGTAATGTCTACTGAAGAGTTTAATTCAATAGCAACTGATCCAAAATGGTACAGGGGAGCGTTTTCAGAATTCAAAAAGCAAAATAAAGAACTTCTGTATGCTGCAAGCTATGATGTGCCTGAAGAAATGTTGAGGGATTATAAAATATAAACAAATTTTTATTCTCAATCTTGTCACACTGACGGAGGAAGTGTCACATAAAGTGATTCAATGTGGTTTGATAATTTTTCTTTATTTGAATGATTAGTTCAAAGTTATTTTGCACGCAGATTTAGAAGATTAAGCAGATTTTTAACCTCAATCTTGTCACACTGACGAAGGAAGTGTCACATAAAGTAGCTTAAGATAGTTTGGGATTAAGAAGTTTTTATCTTTTAGAAATACTGTGTTAACCATAGTTTTTTATGAAAACGAAGACCTTAGCCCTGCTGTCCGCTGTATCTTTTTCTGTTCGCCTTAACGAACAGAAAAAGATACAGCGGACAGCAGGAATAGCTCCTGAGAATCATCTTCCTTTTATGCTCAAGTCACTTAATATTTTGGCTGTTTCAGAATCAGAATTGGCTGAGAATCCTGCTACATAAACACCTTTTTTGCCAGATGTGGATTTTATTCCATAAACCACAGCTTCATCTCCAGGATCGGAGTCACCTTCGTATCGATACACATGTACGATTTCAAATTTTTCGGGATTTTTTTTAATTACATCTTCATTTAGATTAAAATCATATGTAAATCCTTTTTCGTTTAATTGATCCAAAGCTTTGGATACAGTTGCGTAATGATACATTCTAATCATGATAAATGAAATTTTACTGGTTAACGTTTAAAGATAACTATTTTAAAATTAAGAGGTTGTAAAAGAGTGTTAAAGTAAATTTTGTAATGTTCGAAAGTATCCTATAAAAACGCTAAATTTGCCACGCAGACCGCCTTATCGTCGTTTTGAGAAATCAAAAGGGAGGAAAGTCCGGACACCAAAGAGAAGCATAGCGGGTAACACCCGTCGGTTCCGACAACTATCGGGATTAGGACAAGTGCAACAGAAAGTATGTACAGGTAATGCTGTAGTGAAACCAGGTAAACTCTATGCGGTGAAATATCAAGTATATCAGCATTTAAGAGCTTCTCGTTCGTTGCTGAAGGGTAGATAGCTTGAACTTATGAGTAATTGTAAGTCTAGATAAATGATAAGGTATTGTTAGTAATAACAAGAACAGAATCCGGCTTACAGGTCTGCATTTTTTTTATATTTGTGAGAGTATCCAATTTATTTTCATGAAAGTATCTTCTCTAGTTATTTCAGAAAACTCAAAATGAAGTTTGTTTCGTTTTATTTATCAATTTCATTTTTCTTGGTACTTGTTATTACAGATGGCATATTTTAAAGGTAATTAATAATGTGCAATAGCAGTAGATTAAGCTGATTATGGCATAAAACATATTAGGATGAAAACAAGAATCGGGATTTTAGGATTGGGTGGAGTAGGTGGTTATTTTGGAGGACTTTTGGCAAAAGCTTACGCTGGATCTGATGCAGTAGAAGTTGTTTTTATTGCTCGTGGAAAAGCAATGGAAGTTATTGCTGAAGCTGGTTTGAAAATAAGTACTGATGAAGGGGAAACGACTGTTTTTCCGAGTGTAGTATCAAATGATCCTGAAGTAATCGGAAAACTTGATTTTCTTATTTGTGCTACAAAAACCTATGACATTGAAGAAAGTCTTGATGCTATAAAAAAGTGTATTACTAAGAATACTGTTATTCTGCCTTTATATAATGGCGTTGATGCTCCTGAACGCATTAGCACCCTTTTTCCTGACAACGAAGTTCTGCAAGGTTGCGTTTATATTGTTTCAATGATTGTTTCACCTGGAGTTATTAAAAAAATAGGTATTTACGAAAAGTTGTTTTTTGGATCAGACAGCGCTTCGGTTTATAAAATGAAAGCGTTACAAACTATTTTCCAGAATGCTAAAATCGAAAGTTATCTGGTAGATGCTATCGAAGATACAGTTTGGGAGAAATTTGTTTTTATTTCGTCTTTGGCTTCGGCTACTTCTTATTTAAATCAGAATATTGGTGAAATTTTAGAAAGTGCCTCTGGTAGAAATTTATATGTTTCGTTGCTAAATGAAATAACAATGATTGCCGCAGTAAAAGGATTGAATTTGCCAAATGATATTGTGATGCAAACAATCATTAAACTAGAGAAATCACCTCGTGATGCGACTTCGTCTATGCATCGTGATGTATTGGCTGGAAGAAAAATTGAACTTTCATCACTTACAGCGTTTGTTGTAAATGAAGGGGTAAAATATGAAATCGATACTCCTACGTATCAAATGGTTTTGGATAAATTGGCGAAACACGAAAGTAACTAATCGGTTATTTTAAATTCTAATCCAATATGACGAATGCTATCAATACTAATTCGGGAATCGTCTTTAAAGTATTTCCTAATTTTACTGATGTAAACGTCCATGCTTCTGCCTGAAAAAAAGTCATCGTTATTCCAAATCGATTTTAGAATTTGTTCCCTTTTTAGCATTTGGTTTTTATGAGTGTAGAAGAAATGAATAAGGGCAGCTTCCTTTTCGGTAAGTTGTTGTGTTATGCTGTCTTTTTTTAAACATAAGCGCTTGGTGTCGAACAAATAAGTGCCAATTTGTAATTCAGCAGATGTGTCAAAATGAAACGTTTTTTGTTGGCTTCTTTTCAATATGTTATTTAGTCGTAAGATAAGTTCTTCGGCTTCAAATGGTTTTACGATATAATCGTCTGCTCCGAGTTTTAAACCAATAATTTTGTCTTCTTTTAGCTTTCTGGCTGTCAGGAAGATAAATGGAATTTCGGGATTGATTTTAATGATTTTTTCAGCAAGTGTAAATCCATCAATAAGAGGCATCATGACATCAAATACACAAATATCGAATGTTGTCGTTTGAAAAAACATTAAGGCTTCCTGACCATTCTCTGCCCAAGTTACCTCATAATCATACAATTCAAGATACTGTTTGAGTACGTTTGCAAAATCGGAATCATCTTCGGCTAAAAGTATTTTTTTCATTTTTTTTTCTGTAATATTTTTTTGCCACGAATTACACGAATTGGCATTAATCTTATATGGAATAATCTAAAAAAGCTGTGTCAATATGTTTGATTCGTATAAATCTGTTTTTTTGCTTAAAGGCGACATAACTGACAAGTATATTTTATGACTATAAGATTTGCGACTGAAAACTGAAACAGTGACTGAAAACTTAATTCAACGGAAAACTAATGTGAAATTTGGCTCCTTTTCCTAAATCGCTCATTACTGCAATCGAACCTTGATGTGCTTTGATGATTTGGTCTACATAATAAAGTCCCAATCCTAGTCCTTTTGAATTGTGTAGATTGCCTTGTTCTACTCGGTAGAATTTATCAAAAAGTAAGGAATGTTTGTTTTTAGATATTCCGATTCCGTTGTCTTGAATGCTTAAATTGAATTGATTTTTGTCTAATATTGTTTTAATGGTAATTGTAGTTGAACCATATTTTACCGCATTTTCGAGTACATTTAAAATAGCAGTAGTAAGGTGAAATTTGTCTAATATCAAAACAGTTTCATTTGTCGCAAAATGAGTTTCAATGGTAACCTTTGGGTATGCAATCTTAAAATCTTCAATAATTGCCTTTAAGAATGGCTCGGTGATAATGGTTTCTTTTTGCATTTCCATTTCATTCTCATCTAGAGAATTAGCCAGCACTTGGTCAATTAAACTCTGTAAACGGTTGTTTTGACGTGAAATAGTGTTAAGAATTGACGTGAAATGAATTTCGTTGTCACGAATATCTTTTCGCTCTAGTATTTTGGTAGATATAGCAAGAGTTGTGAGCGGAGTTTTGAGCTCATGTGTAATATTATTGATAAAATCTGTTTTGATATCACTTACTTTTTTTTGCTTTATTAATGCTTTTAGGGCAATTACAAAAAGAGTTATCAAGGTTAAAATAGATACTAAGGACAAGAATAAAATCATACTCATTCTTTTTAGTATTATCATTTCCCAATCAATGACAGAAACATACATAGAATCTTCAGTGAGCAAATTGTACTCTTGCATTTGTGTTGTTACACTTGCTGTGCTTGCGTAATTTCGAACTAAAAAGGCATTGTCTAATGAAGCCAGATTGCCATATAATTTATTTTTTATAAATGGCTTTTCGGAGAAAATGGTGTCTGCTTTTTTGGAGCTGTTATAAATGATGAATTTGTTGAGTACTATGGCAAAATCAATGGATAAATTAGGGATGTCTCTTTCAAACTTCTGCTGTAATTTTTGAGTTAGTTCACTGTGAAATTTGTTTTGAAGCAAAGCCGTTTTAATATCTGATTTTGTCTTTTTATCATGTATATAGTTTTCTGCTAATTGCTTATAAAGCTGTTCTTTTTTATTGACAATGGTAGAATCGATATCACTATAATTATTGGTAATATTAGCAATTTCATTCTTGATTTCTGCATGAAATTGTGCCACCTTATAGTCATAAGTTGTTTTTACCAGATAGCATTGTACAACAGACAAGACCACTAAAGCGACAGCCGAAAAAAAGATTAATAGATTGATTCTCTGTTTCATTTTTATTAAAAATACATTTCAAAAATAAGTTTTTTATTTTTTAATTTCTGCATTAACGCTGCATTAACCTTCGATTAACTTACGATGGTATTTTTTAGAGGCACATTTGCAAACTATCAATCTAAAATTATAGTTTACAATGAAAATTTATTTGCTTTTAAAAATCATTCTCATAGTGTTGTTTTTTTGTATCTCTCTAGTTGGGTATTCACAAGTTAAGTCCCCAAAGGATAGCATTCCGAATGAATTAGAAGTAGTAGTTATTGATGTTAAGACAAAAACATTTACCAATAAAAACGGTAATATTAAAATTGATGTTGCCAATTCTATTTATAATTCTATTCCAAACACACTAGATTTATTATCTAAATTACCTAGAATCATTATAGGTTCTGATAAAGAGACTATTTCGATTGTTGGTAAAGGAACGCCACTTATTTATATTGATAATCAAAAGGTAGGAATGAATGATTTAAATGCTATTTCAGTTGATGATATTAAGAATATCGAAATCATTCAGAATCCATCTGCTAAATATGAAGCAGAAGGTAGAGCTGTAATTTTAATTACGAGAAAGTTTAGTAAGAAAGAAGGTTTTAAAACGATTTTGTCTGAAACAGCTTCCTTTAAGAAAGATTACAATAATTATCTTGGATTTAATTCTAGTTTTAAGAAAAACAAACTAGAGTGGAAAGCTAATTTTAATTATAATCAGCTGCAACCCTGGGAGAATCATAGTATCGATTATCAGATTACCAATGTCAATATTGTTTCGGATTATGATGTTGAGGCTTATACAAAGCGGAAACAATTTGTTTTTGGAGGTGGCATGTTTTATAAAATTAATGAGGATGATTATTTATCGTTTACAATTAATAGTAGGTTGCAAAAAGATACTTTTGATATTAATACAAGTACATTTAATAAAAAAGACGAGGTAGAAAACTACGTTTTGACCTTAAGTGATAATAGTAGTAAAAAGGACTTTGTAAATTCATTTTTAAATTACTCCAAGAAAATAAAGTCGATTGATACACAGATTTTTACTGGCTTACAACATTCAATTTTTAATCAAGGGTTGTTCAGTAACGTTGAAGATAATTATAATGATACTGAGTTCGGATTGACACAAATTCGAGATCAAAAGTTCAAAGTCGATGTTTTTTTAGGAAGAATTGATATTGAGAAAAAGTTTAAAAACGAAATGAAATTTGAAATCGGTGGATTATATTCTTCTGCAAATTCAAAGTCAGATTTTGATATATTTTATCATGATAAAAATGAAAACATATTGAGCCATTATGATTTTAAAGAGCAAAATTTAGCTGGATATAGCCAGTTGTCAGGTAAGATTAGCAAAGTAGATTTTTCGGTTGGAGTTAGGGTTGAGAATACTAATGTGAATGGGAAATTTAAAACTGATTTAAAGTCTTTAATTGATAAAAACTACACAGATTTTTTTCCAAAAGTAGAATTTTCGTTTCCGATAGATAGTACAAGAAGCATTAGTTTTAATTATTCTAAAAGTATTTCTAGGCCTAATTATTCTTCTTTAAGTCAGGGAACAACCTATATTAATCCTTACTTTTTATATGCCCGAAATATAAATTTAGAACCTACAATAAACAATGAAATTTCATCAGTTTTTCAGTATCATGACAAATCAGTAAAGTTAAGTTATTATCAAAATACAAATCCCGTTTATAATAGTTTTACTTATGATAAAGATCAAAATATAATGACTTTTAAAGATGTCAATTTTGATAGAGAATCAGGAATTTCAGCTGACTTCACGCTACCTTTTAGTTATAGATTTTGGACAACGACAAATTCATTGGTTTTTATTTTAGAAAAAATAGAAGAGGACTCCGCTCTGTTTCTAGCCTCAAAACCTTATTTGTATTATTATTCAAGTAACCAATTTAAACTTCCAAAAGGATTTACACTTTCTGTAACTGGTTGGGGATTGACAAAACAGAATAAAGGTGTCTTTGAACGAAATACTAAATTTGTCCTAGACATGGCACTTTCTAAAACTTTTTTCAAAAACTGGGATTGTACATTGAGTTGCAATAATATTTTTAATGATAATATTGAGCAAGAAGAGTTTGTTGTTAATCATGTAAATTCTAAAGCTAGGTATTTAGTAGATTGGCATGAAATTTCTATTGCTGTGAAGTATGTTTTTGGTAAAATGAAAGACTCTCAGTTTAAAGGAAAAAACTTAAATGATTCTGATAGAGTTAGGTAATGTTTATCTAGAAAAGAGTTAATAAAAAGAAAGCCCTCTTGAATTTCAAGAGGGCTTATTATATTGTGGTAATTAATTCCTTAATTATCCTTCGTCGTCTTCAGTGTTTTTTGTAGAGATTTCATTATTTATTTCTTCATCTTCTAATGAATCAAATTCGAAGAAACTAAAAAACGAACCACCATAACTTTTCTTGAATGAAAAATTACTTAAATGATCTAATTTAGTGTATTTAGAATGTTCAATAATCATCATTCCATCTTCTTGCAATAGTTCTCTTTCGAAAACAAGCATTACAATTTTCTCAAATGTAGCTTGATCCATAGCGTATGGAGGATCAGCAAAAATAATATCGTAAGATGTTTTACTACTTTCTAAGAATTTAAAAACATCGCTTTTTGTAGCAGCAATATTAAAGTCGTATTCTGCAGCAATTTGCTTGATGAATTTCACACATCCAAAATCACCATCTACAGATGTAATCGGAGTGCATCCACGAGAAGCAAACTCATAACTGATGTTACCAGTTCCTGCAAATAAATCTAATATTTTTAAGCCTTCAAAACTAAAATGGTTATTCAAAACATTAAATAATGCTTCTTTAGACATGTCAGTTGTAGGTCTTACGGGAAGGTTTTTTGGTGGAAAAATGCGTCTTCCTTTGTGTTTTCCTGAAATGATTCTCATGATTGAAAAAGTATAAAATGTTGTTGATTTTGAGCTGTTGTAAAAGAATTTTTTCTTTTTAAATTAGATACGTCAAACAAGGATACATTTCGGATATACTTATAAGCGATTGCAAAAAAATCATCTTCTTCAGAAATCGTTCCTAGTAATTCAAGTTTAAAAATTTCAGGATTCATATTAAGCTGTTCTGCGGTAAACAGTAAGTAATAAATAAAATCCTCAGGAGTTTGATATTCAAAAGAATTAAATAATAATAGTTTTTTGTTTTGCACTACAATGATTTCAAAATGGCCAAAATTAAAATTGACAATCATTGTTTTTTCATCATTGTTTTTGGATACATCCAAAAGCTTTTCGGCAAGAATACTATTAGCATGTTTGTATTCGAATGAACCGAACTGATCAATAAAAAAGTTATTGATATTTACATACGGAATGTAAACAGCATTCATTTGGTAATTAGAAATTACATCGAAAGCAAAAAAATCGGTTTCAAAAACCTTGGTGTTATATTGTAAATAACTGCCTAGAAAATTTTCATCAAAAAGGGCAGTAGGAACAAATGTTGACAAATTGTTGTTATGAATAACCGTTATTTCATCATAAGTATCTTTAAGCTCAGGATGTTTGTTAAAAGCATCAGCAAATAAATCTTCAATTTTGGTCGTTTTATGAAACGTATCAAAAGTAACCTCACTCAAAGATAAGATAGTATCGTTTAAAGTATCAAAACAACAAAATGAAAGCCCAGTCAGGGAAACCTGAATGGAAAGTTTTTTGTATTTTTTTGATGTTATATTTGTATTTTGTAACTGCATAAATGGTTTTAGAATTCAATTCTTGTTAAGAATCAAGATAGAATTATACGTGATGACAAACTTACAATTTTTTTTTATTCATTTGGGATTTTATGTGGTTCCCTCGCGTTTGATACCTATATTTGATGATAATTTTACATTAAAATAATCGTTATGAGTTCTTCCCTGTTTTATAGTCTTTTACAAAGAAAGTTTCCTTTTTCTCCTACATATAAACAGGATATTTTTTTTCAAAAGATTGCTATATTTTTAACCGATACAGCAAATGAGACTATTTTTGTACTTAAAGGGTATGCAGGAACAGGAAAAACTACAGTAATTTCGACGATTGTAAATAATTTAATCGACATTGATAAGAAATATGTATTGCTTGCACCAACAGGTCGCGCAGCTAAGGTAATTGCAAATTATTCGAGTAAACCAGCTTTTACGATTCATAAAAAAATATATTTTCCTAAAAAAGCTTCAGGTGGCGGCGTTTCGTTTACCATTCAGCAAAATAAACATAAAAACACCATTTTTATCGTCGATGAGGCATCGATGATTTCAGATAGTAACTCAGATTCTAAATTATATGAAAACGGATCTTTATTAGATGATTTGATTTCGTATGTGTATTCGGGAACCAATTGCAAAATGATTCTTTTGGGAGATACAGCCCAGTTGCCTCCAGTAAATTTAGACATTAGTCCAGCCCTTGATATTCACACACTGAGTGTACATTATAATAAAGAAATTGAGCATATCGAACTTGATGAGGTAATGCGTCAGGAAGAAAACTCTGGAATATTATTTAATGCTACTGAATTGCGTGAATTGCTAAAAGAGAGCTTTATTACCGAGTTTAGATTTGATGTGAAAAAATTCAAGGATATTGTACGATTAACAGATGGTTACGATATTCAGGATGCGATTAACTCAGCTTATAGTAATTATAGTATAGAAGATACCGCATTTATTGTACGTTCTAATAAAAGAGCCAATCAGTACAATGAGCAAATTAGAACCAAAATCTTATTTAAGGAGAGTGATCTTTCTACGGGAGATTTCTTGATGGTGGTTAAGAATAATTATTTCTGGTTAAAAGATTCAGATGAAGCAGGTTTTATTGCCAATGGAGATATTATTGAGATCTTGGAAATCTTCAGTATTCAGGAGTTATATGGTTTTAAATTTGCTAAAGTAAAAATACGAATGGTCGATTATCCAAACCAAAAACCTTTTGAAACAGTTTTGTTGTTGGATACTATTAAAAGCGAGTCTCCATCATTGACCTACGAAGAATCGAATCGATTGTATGAAGAGGTAATGAAGGATTACGAAAGTGAAACTACAAAGTATAAGAAGTTCCAAAAAGTAAAAGCCAATGAATATTTTAATGGTTTACAAGTGAAATTCTCTTATGCAATAACTTGTCATAAATCACAAGGAGGACAATGGGATACGGTATTTATTGAGCAGCCTTATTTGCCAAACGGAATCGACAGGGATTACATTCGCTGGCTGTACACAGCTATGACAAGAGCAAAAAATAAGTTGTATCTGATAGGCTTTAAAGATGAACATTTTGTTGAGTAATCAATAAGAAAAATTTAGCTTAGATTATGAATACATTAAACGACTTACATACTATTTCGCAAACTTTTTCGAATACTGATAGAATGCCAGTTTTGTTTTTAGGGCATGGAAGTCCCATGAATGCTATCGAAGAAAATGAGTTTGTAGCTGGATTTAGAAACTTAGCGAAGACATTGCCGCAACCCAATGCAATTTCGTGTATTTCGGCACATTGGTATACCAAAGGGGATCTTGCTGTTAAAACAGTATTTGCGTCCCTTGCGTAAATCTTTGCGTTCTTTGCGGTTGATTTTAGTTTCCAGTTTCCAGTCCCAGTCTTCATCTCAGTTTACATCTTGCTGTTAAAACAGTATTTGCGTCCCTTGCGTAAATCTTTGCGTTCTTTGCGGTTGATTTTAGTTTCCAGTTTGCAGTCTCAGTTTCCATCTGACATCTCACAATTTACATCTCACAATATTTTCATCCTTTACGGTTGATTTTAATTCCATGCTAAAATAATTTTAATATGAAGAAGTTAAGCCAATTGCATAAAAATACCCATCGGCACTTCCAAAATAAACAGTATTGTTGCTAATGAATGGAGAAGAAACAATCGGTCCAAGTTTATAGAATTCATCCATCACTTTTTTGCTCTCCTTATATTGGGATAAATCTGAGCCTTTGGCTGCGTAAATAAAATCTAGCTCATCGTTTTTTAGTATTTCGCCAGCATGTTTTTTTCTTGCATCTGTACTTATAAGCTTTGATATTTTGCCCGCCGAAAGGATATCTAGAGAAAAGAAGTTACCTGTAAAGTCTCCAAAATAAATAGTGTTTCCAGCAATTGCAGGCGATGAATATACGTATCCATTGGTTTTAAAGCGATAGAGTTCTTTTCCAGTTTTAGAATCTAATGCAAGTAACGCATAGGTGTCTGAAGTACCTACATATAGAATGTTGTTTAATAGTACTGCCGAGCTAAGAATCCATGAATTTTCGGCATCATATCTCCAAATTTCCTTTCCTGTTTCTGAGTCTAAAGCAAAAAGGTAAGGGTCTCTAGCTCCAAAATAGACCATTCCATCAGCAACAGCAACAGACGATTGAATTCCTTTGAATCCTATTTTAGTACTTGTTGAAAACTTCCATTTTTCTTTTCCTGTAGTGCAATTGATAGCATATAAATTAGCATCCCATCCGCCAATATACAATATGTTTTTATCTATAACTGGTGTGCTATGAATCGGGCCATCGGTTTTAAATTTCCAGTTTAGGCTTCCTTTTTTTGCATCAAGTGAATATACGTTCCCATCGCTACTTCCAAAAAGAATTGAGGCTTGTTTGTCGTCTTTGTAAATTACAGGTGATGATAAAAAATAATCCCATAAATTGTCCATTTCCCCCTCAACTCCAGTCTCTCTGTACCAGTTTTCGCCTCCAGTTTTGAATTTCCAAATTTGTTTTCCTGTTTTAGTATTTACGGCATAATAATAACCATCAAAACTACCAAAATAGATTGTGTTTTCGTAGATACTTGGTGAGCTATGAACAGCTCCATTAGTTTTAAACTTCCATTTTAGATTTCCAGACTTTTCCTCAATAGCATACAGATATCCATCTTCACTGCCAATAAATATAATTCCATTTTTTGCTATTGGCGAAGAAAAGATTTTTCCATCAGTTTTAAATTTCCATTTTATATCTCCTAATGGCAGATAACCATGACCGGGAAAAATTCTATCTGAGAAAGAGTTTATAATTGATGCTTCATTTTTTTGTGCAAATGAGCTATGTATAGCTAAAAAGAAATAGAGAGGGAGAAGTGCTAATGATCTTTTCATGTATTTATTTTTTCTTATAAAAATAAATATTTTATAATACATTAAAGTTTAATTATTTAGGAAATATGTTATAAATAATTTTTTAAAACCTGATTGTGAATAGGTATATTTGTTTTTAGGATTGAACTTTAATAATACTATCAAAAATGAAAATAATAGCAGTTATTCCCGCACGTTACGCTTCTACAAGATTTCCAGCGAAATTGATGCAAGATTTGGGAGGCAAAACAGTAATCTTAAGAACGTATCAAGCTGCAATGCAAACCAACTTGTTTGATGATGTATTTGTTGTGACTGATTCTGATATTATATTCGATGAAATTGTCTCGAATGGAGGAAAAGCTATAATGAGTGTCAAAGAGCATGAATCGGGAAGTGATAGGATTGCCGAGGCGATACAAAGTTTAGATGTTGATATTGTAGTTAATGTTCAAGGTGACGAGCCTTTTATTGATGCAGAACCATTGGCAAAGGTTATTGAAGTGTTTAGAAATGACTTGGATAAAAAAGTTGATTTGGCATCTTTAATGCGTGAAATCAAAGATGAAGCAGAAATAAATAACCCAAATAATGTAAAAGTTGTGGTAGATCAAAGCGGATTTGCTTTGTATTTTTCTCGTTCAGTAATCCCATATCCTAGAGATAAAGATGTAGGTGTTCGTTATTTTCAGCATATCGGAATTTATGCTTTTAGAAAACAGGCTTTATTAGATTTTTACAGCCTTCCTATGAAATCTCTTGAAGCTTCAGAGAAGTTGGAACAATTGCGTTACCTTGAGTTTGGAAAGCGTATTAGAATGGTTGAAACTACTCATGTGGGAATAGGTATAGACACTCCAGAAGATTTAGAAAGAGCAAAAGTATTATTGAATTCGAAGTAGCAAACTGATTTAGTTACTGTTTTTGAATTCTTTTTTATTGTTTAAACGAAGAAGAAGTTATAGTAGCTTTTGCGGACAAATGAAAAATATAAATTGATAAAAAATAAAAAAGCTCCAAATTTGGAGCTTTTTTTATATTTAAATCGAAACTAAATTCTTAGTATAAATTAGGATATTTCGATGGATTTACCTCATTCATCATGCTGTATACTTTTTCATAAATATCTTCAGTAGAAGGCTTAGAAAAGTAATCTCCATCAGTACCATAAGCAGGTCTGTGAGCTTTAGCAGTTAATGTTTGTGGTTTGCTATCTAAATGTAAATAGGCGTCTTGTTGCTCAACAATTTGTTGCAAGATAAAAGCAGAAGCCCCACCTGGTAAATCTTCGTCGATTACTAATAAGCGATTAGTTTTTGCGATACTTTTTACAATGTCTTGATTAACATCAAAAGGAAGTAGAGATTGTAAATCGATAACTTCACAATCGATACCAGCTTGTAATAATTCAGTAGCTGCTTGTTCTACTAATCGTAACGTTGAACCGTATGAAACAAGGGTAATATCTTTACCTTCTCTTAGCGTTTCAATAACCCCAATCGGAGTTTTGAATTCTCCATAGTTGCTTGGTGCTTTTTCTTTTAATCTATATCCGTTTAAACATTCGATTACAAGAGCAGGCTCGTCACATTCTAATAAAGTATTGTAGAATCCAGCTGCTTGAGTCATGTTTCTTGGTACTAATACATGAATTCCGCGGATAGCATTTATAATCATTCCCATCGGTGAACCCGAATGCCAGATACCCTCTAAACGGTGACCACGTGTTCTAACGATTAATGGTGCTTTTTGTTTACCTACAGTTCTATATTGTAAAGTAGCCAAATCATCACTCATGATTTGGATTGCATATAGTAAATAATCTAAATACTGAATTTCAGCAATAGGACGCAATCCTCTCAAAGCCATTCCGATTCCTTGACCAATTATGGTTGCTTCACGAATACCTACATCGGCAACACGAAGTTCTCCATATTTTTCTTGCATACCTTCTAGACCTTGGTTAACGTCACCAATGTTTCCTACATCTTCTCCAAAGATTAATGTTTCAGGATATTTTGTAAACAAAGCATCAAAATTATCTCTTACAATCATTCTTCCATCAACGTCTAAGCTATTTGCTTCGTATTTAGGTAGTACCTTCTCAACAGAGAAAACATTTAAATCAGAGTCAGAGAATAAATTACTGCTAAATTTTTCTTGAGTTGTAGCAATGTAAGAAGTAATCCAGCTTGATAGCTCGGTTCTGCAGTCTTCATTTACAATTAAACGCAATACTTTACGTGCAACAGCAAGCATCTCCTTTTTAAGTGGTGATTTTATAGCGCTTAAGTCAGCTGTAAGTTTTAATATTAGGTCTTTGTTTGCGCTTTTTGGAGCAATACTTTCTAATAAAGAAAGTAATTCTTTTTGATCTTGAATAATAGGATCTATAAAAGAACTCCATGCTTCTTTTTTAGCATCAAGAACTTCTTTTTTCAATTCAAGTTCCATTTCATCCAATTCTTCAGGAGATGCAATATTAATAGCAATCATCCATAATTTCATTTGACGAATACAGTCAAAATCTTTTTCCCAAGCCAGACGAGCTGCATTCTTATAACGTTCGTGAGAACCAGAAGTAGAGTGTCCTTGAGGTTGTGTTAATTCATTAACGTGAATTAATACAGGAATATGTTTTTCGCGTGCAATAGCAGCTGCCTCTTCATAAGTAGCTATTAATTCAGCGTAATCCCAACCTTTTACTCTAAAGATTTCATATCCGTTAGAGTTTTCGTCGCGTTGGTATCCTTTTAATATTTCAGAAATATTTTCTTTAGTAGTTTGATGTCTTGCGTGAACCGAAATTCCGTATTCATCATCCCAAACACTCATTACCATTGGTACTTGAAGTACTCCAGCAGCGTTTATGGTTTCAAAAAATAAACCTTCAGATGTACTAGCGTTTCCGATAGTTCCCCAAGCAATTTCGTTACCATTAACCGAGAAATTATCTTTGATTTTTATATCATCAACATTTCTATATATTTTAGATGCCTGAGCAAGTCCTAATAATCTTGGCATTTGCCCAGCAGTAGGAGAGATATCGGCACTAGAATTTTTTTGTTTAGTTAGATCTTTCCAAGAACCATCTTCATTTAAACTATGAGTAACAAAGTGTCCACCCATTTGTCTTCCTGCCGACATTGGATCAAAATCTAAATCGGTATGCCCGTATAAACCAGCAAAAAATTGTTTAGGAGTTAATTCTCCAATTGCCATCATAAAAGTTTGATCGCGGTAGTATCCTGAGCGGAAGTCACCATTCTTGAAAGCCTTAGCCATCGCTAATTGAGGGACTTCTTTTCCATCGCCAAAAATTCCAAATTTGGCTTTTCCTGTCAATACTTCTTTACGACCTATTAAGCTACATTCCCTGCTGATTATAGCGATTCTGTAGTCGTTCAAGACTTCGGTTTTGAAATCTTCGAAAGTAAGTGTAGTATTGTTTTTTTCTTTTATCATAATCTGGAAAGGGTCATGTTAGGTCACAAAATTACTTAAAAAGTAGCAATTATCATAATTCGTTAAAAAAAATATAATTTAATTATCTGTATTTAAATGGGTATTACAGGATGCTTTTTTTATGGTATTTTTATTGTTTTGTGTAATTTTGTGATAATAATTTATGTTTTATTTAATTTATGTTTGATTAAAACCACTTTCTTGTAAAAAGATTGGTTAATGTTTTAGGGGATAAAGTAACTACAAATCGTATTTTTTCGCCATATTTATCTTGAGAAATTTCCCATCCATTATTAGAATACACAGGAAAATACAATTCAAAGTAATCTGGCACAAAATTTAATCGAATACCACTGTCATATATAAATGTTTCCGAACGACCTTTACTTTTAATAAAACCAACATCACCATAAGCTTCAATCCAGTTCCAAAGAGAGTAACTTGCATTTAATGTTGTTATCCATTGATTGGCAAATTGAGGAATTAATTTGGATTTAAAGCCCCCTTCAGCCATTATATATTGCTGACTAAAAATACCAGTACTTTCAGATCGACCATAATAATTATAGTCAAACAAATAATCAGTTGGGCGATCAATACCGAAACTAAAATAATCAGAATTGGTGTTGTTGTATAAAAACGCTCCAGCGTACATTCTAAGATTAATTTGTCGATTGTTTTCAAACAGTTTTCTGAATTCTATTTCACTGGCAAGTTTCCCAAATTCGCTAGCAAATTGTACTTCCGACATAAAATTAAAATGATTCGTAATCTCAGTTTTTGTATTAAAATAACGAGCATTGAATACAGAATAATTCGGACTAGAATTGTCCGTAATATAATTGCTTTTCTCACGATTTACAATGACCTGTCGCATTGTAATAAGCTGTTTTCTATTGTCACGAAAATTTTCTGCTCTAATTCGTAACTGTACCATTGGATTTAATTTTAGGTACGTTGCGTCGGGAGCATAATGAAAATAGGCTTCAGAAAAGGAATACTTCACATTATATAAAGTGCTATTTCTATAATTTTGAACAAAAGAGAAAGAAGACGAGCCAGATATCGTTTTTGCTTTTATAGAATAAGCAGGGTTAATATCAAAAGTAAACGGTTTGTCTAATATTGTTTTATTATGAAAGCGCATTCCCGGAGTAATTCCGTCATAATAATTATAGTTAAGCGTTGGAATATAGATTATCTGATTGTAATATGGATCTTCTAAATCTTTAGCAAAATTAAATTTTATAGGACGATTGGTAGGATAAAATCCTTTTAAGGATTTCCAGTTGTTTCTCAAATTGTACTCAGGAACCTCATTCTCGTAATTCAAAACAATTTTATCAGCATTTTTTCTCTCTACAGTAAATGTAGTGTCGGTGCTTTTTGTGTCAATCCATTGTTTAAACATTACGTCCTTTTTCTTTACTCCATACACAGGAATAGGAAGGTAAGTATCGGTTTTGTTTCTTATAGAAAATGTAATGCTGTCTTTTGTTTTAGAGACATTGTGAAATTTGTAATCTATTATTTTTCTTGAATTTATTATAACATCAAAGAACCAATCGATATTCTTATTGGCGTTATAACTCATTAAACTTTCAAAATTGGTGCGACTAACTTGCTCTATTTTATTAAGTTCATAAAAATCCTGAATACTTGTTTTTACGCTATTGTTACCCAAATAATCATCTAGATAACTAAGGCTTAGTCCAGCTCGGTATTTGCTCGCAATTTGTTCGTTAAACTTTATTAGCGTGTTTTTTGGGTCGCCCAATGGTTGGTCTAGGTTTTTACGAGCCATAAGCATATAGAAATAACTGTACTGTTCGTTAAAACTCAGGTTTGTTATTTTGTAGCTTTTTAAAATTTTCAGCTTAGAAAGGCTTCCCATCATTTTTTGGTCAGGATAGTTTTCTTCAATGTATTTCATCATGACATAGATCTGTATGCCATCATAAATCCAGTTGTCCTTTCTTGGGTCAAGACGTAAACTATTCTTTAGATAGGTATTCAAGTAAGTCTTTAGGAACTTAATCTCAAACATAAATGTATCAGGAAACGGATTTATAAATGAAGGTAATTGGTTCAAGCCATAAAACGGATTCCTTTCATAATCTATTTGCGAAATAGTAATTTTATCATGTGGGTATTTACCAATATAGGTATTCGTGTAATCTACAATTTTGTTGATAGCAAGTGCCTTCTGTATTTCGTTTAAATTGTTGTTCTTTAAATTTGTAGCAACTTCTAATGTGCCAATTTTATAATTTTTAAAACTATTTTTAGGCTCAATAAACATGCTGAAATCAGTTCTTTTATTGCCAGAATAGTTGGTATTGCTATATTTTTCAAACTGCTCTTGCGAGACCTTGTCTAAATCGGTTGTTATAGTGTAATTATTAGGAACTTTTATTTCAACCTCATAATCGGTAGTTGCATTTGCAATATCATCTAGATTATAATTGTTGTATTTTATGAAACGGTGGTTTTCAAATCGCGCAGGGCTCAAAAACCAGTTTTTTAGGTTTAGACTTCCGTTTTGTGAAAATCCATATCTCGTAAATTTATCACTAGGGATTTTAACGATATAAGTAAGATGCAGAGAGATTGTTTCGTTAGGAGCTAGTTTCTGGTTTAGCTTGACAATAATATAATCTGGGTTTTTAGCAGATCTTTCCCAAGCAAGAGCTCCGTCTTGAGTATCGGTTAAGCTAATAATTGTTGTATTTCCTCGCTCTTCGGGTTTGGCTAAATGAAATCCTCTGTAAAACTCATCCGAAAAACGTTTGGCAAGAGGAGTATTTTTATCAGAGAATGAATTGTTCCAATCATTAAGAACAACCGAAATTAAAGTATCATTCGATACGTTGTTAAAAGTAATATCCTGTCTGATGTTCAATGTTTTTAGCTCGAGATTTACTGCAACTGTCATTTTAGAATGATGCTGAGCGCATAGTTTTATTGAACTAAATAAAACAAGAGTATAAATAATAAGTTTAGAAAGTAACTTCAATGATTATCTTTAAAGGTTTAATAACGAAATAAATATACTATTAATTGTGGAGTTATAAAACCCAATAGATATAAAAAAGTAAAAAAAAAGCTGTTATTACACAGCTTTTAAATTTTAGAAATTTGGACTTAAATCATATTTTTTGTAGAATTTATCCAGTGCTTCAACCACTTCATCCTCAGAATCAACGATTTTAAATAGGTCTAAATCATCAGGACTTACAGTATGTTCTTTCTCAACCAAAACAGTTTTTACCCAATCAATTAATCCTGACCAGAATTCGGTTCCAACCAAAATAATAGGGAATTTTCCAATTTTTTTAGTCTGAATCAAAGTGATTGCTTCAAACATTTCATCAAGAGTTCCAAAACCACCAGGCATAACCACAAAACCTTGAGAATATTTTACAAACATTACTTTACGTACAAAAAAGTAGTCAAAGTTTAAGTTTTTATCACGGTCAATATAAGGGTTAAAGTGTTGTTCAAAAGGCAATTCAATATTTAATCCTACCGAAGTTCCTCCTCCTAAGTGAGCACCTTTATTACCAGCTTCCATAATTCCAGGACCACCACCAGTAATTACACCATAGCCAGCTTTACTGATTTTATAAGCAATTTTCTCAGCCAATAAATAATATTTATCATCCGGTTTTGTTCTTGCTGATCCAAAAATAGATACACATGGACCAATGCGTCCCATATTTTCATATCCATTTACAAATTCAGCCATGATTTTAAAAATCGCCCAACTATCATTGGTTCTGATTTCATTCCATGTTTTTTGTTTTAATCTATCTTGGATTACTTTATCCTCGTCATTGTCAAAATCTTCTAATCTCATTTTCTTTTGTATTAATTTATTTTTTCAGAAGCACCTTCCAGCTATCCGCTTTATCTTTTGGTTTTAAAGAAAAACCAAAAGGATGCCGCTACTATCTGGGCTAGGGTTTCGTCTTAAAATTTGTGTTTGTTTTTTTAAAGCGGGGTGCAATATACTAAGATAATTCTTTTTTCAAAAACTGCGCCGTATAGCTTTTTTTATTTTTAATTATTTCCTCAGGAGTACCTTTTGCAACTAGCTGTCCGCCACCTTTTCCACCTTCAGGACCAATGTCTATAATATAATCGGCTAGTTTTATGACATCCATATTATGCTCGATAATCAAGATTGTATTTCCTTTGTCGACTAGTTTGTTAATTACATCCATAAGAACTCGAATATCTTCAAAATGCAATCCTGTTGTAGGTTCGTCAAGAATATAGAAAGTGTTTCCAGTATCTTTTTTAGATAATTCACCAGCCAATTTAATACGTTGCGCTTCACCACCAGAAAGGGTTGTGCTTTGCTGTCCAAGAGTAATATATCCTAAACCAACATCTTGAATTGTTTTTACTTTTCTGTAAATCTTAGGGATATTTTCAAAAAACGGAACCGCTTCATCTACAGTCATATTCAAAACATCTGAGATAGATTTCCCTTTATAACGTATTTCAAGAGTTTCGCGATTAAAACGTTTTCCTTGACAAGTTTCACATTCAACGTAAACATCAGGTAAGAAGTTCATTTCGATAGTTCTCACACCCGAACCTTCGCAGGTTTCACAACGACCACCTTTTACATTAAAGCTAAAACGACCAGCCTTGTAACCACGAATCATACTTTCGGAAGTCATCGTAAACAGATTTCTTATTTCTGTAAAAACCTCAGTATATGTGGCAGGATTAGAACGTGGCGTTCTTCCAATCGGACTTTGGTCAATATCAATAACTTTATCAATATGTTCTAAACCTTCAATTTTTTTGTATGGTTGCGGTTTCTTAACGCCATTAAAATAATAAGCATTTAAGATAGGATAGAGCGTTTCGTTAATCAATGTCGATTTTCCACTTCCAGAGACACCCGTAACGCAAATCATTTTTCCTAATGGCAATTCTATCGAAACATTTTTTAGATTGTTTCCAGTAGCACCAGTAAGTTTCAAAAACTTTCCGTTTCCTTCACGACGTTTTGCTGGAATTTCAATTTTCATTTCGCCATTCAAGTACATTGCCGTTGTGGTATGTTGGTCTAAAATTTCTTTAGGAGTTCCTTTACTGATAATCTCACCACCAAATTTCCCTGCTTTCGGACCAATGTCAATTACATAATCAGCACGTTCAATCATATCTTTATCGTGTTCAACCACAATAACAGAGTTTCCGATATCACGCAATTGTTCCAAAGAATGAATTAGTTTTTCATTGTCTCTCTGATGTAAACCAATACTAGGCTCATCAAGAATGTATAATACACCCACTAATTGTGAACCAATTTGAGTTGCTAATCGAATACGTTGTGCTTCTCCACCAGATAGTGATTTTGAACTTCGGCTTAAAGCCAAATAATTCAAACCAACATTCATTAAGAAGTTCAAACGGTCTTTTATTTCTTTGACAACCTCAGAAGCAATCAAAAGTTGTTTGTCGGTTAAATGACTTTGTAGATCCATAAACCATACAGTCAAATCCGATATATCCATATCACACAGTTCGGTGATATTTTTTTCATTTATTTTAAAGAATAAAGCCTCTTTTTTTAATCTAGAACCATGACATTCTGGACATTTTATTTCATCCATGAAGTCTTTTGCCCAACGTTTTATTGTAGTCGAAGCGCTTTCATCGTGTTGATTCTTGATAAAATTTGATATTCCTTCAAAATCTATTTTATAATCTCTAGCAACACCAAGATCTTTTGAATTTACTGTGAATTTGTCTTTACCACCATGCAAAATCATGCTCATAGCTTCTTCAGAAATTTTCTCGATAGGATCAGTGATTTTAAAACCAAACTTCTCTCCAATAACTTCCAATTGCTTAAAAATCCAAGATGACTTATATTCACCAAGCGGAACAAATCCACCCGCTTTAATAGATAATTTAGGGTTAGGTATTATTTTCTTGATATTGATTTCATGTACAGTTCCCAATCCGTTACAATGAGGGCAAGCCCCTTTTGGTGAGTTGAACGAAAATAAATTTGGTTCCGGATTTTGATAAGATATTCCAGTAGACGGACACATTAGGTTACGACTAAAATAACGTACTTCATTGGTGTCTTGGTCTAAAATCATTAATACATTTTCACCGTGGTGCATTGCAGTATTAATACTTTCTGATAATCGCTTTTGATTGTCAGGCGTATCTTCAATAACCATTCTGTCTACTACAATCTCAATATCATGTGTTTTATAACGATCTAGTTTCATTCCTGAAACCAAATCTTGAACCTCGCCATTAACGCGAACTTTTATAAAACCTTGTTTTGTTATTTGTTGAAAAAGTTCTGCATAATGCCCTTTACGTGCCTTAATTACAGGAGCAAGAATATTTATACGCTTGCCACTAAAGTCATGAATAATCAAATCTTTAATTTGCTCATCACTATAGCTAACCATTTTTTCGCCCGTATTATAACTATAGGCATCAGCACCTCTAGCAAATAATAGACGAAGAAAATCGTATATTTCAGTAATTGTTCCTACAGTAGAACGAGGACTCTTACTGGTTGTTTTTTGTTCAATAGCAATTACAGGCGAAAGTCCGTCGATTTTATCAACGTCAGGGCGTTCCAAGCCACCTAAAAATTGTCTGGCATAAGCAGAAAAAGTTTCTACATAACGACGTTGTCCTTCAGCATAGATGGTATCAAATGCCAAAGAAGATTTCCCCGAACCAGATAAACCGGTAATTACTACCAGTTGTTCACGAGGAATAGAAATATCGATATTTTTTAGATTGTGAACTCTTGCGCCAAGAACTTCAATAGTATTATTTGTATCCGACATAATTTTTGCAAAAAAGCAAAGTTACCATTTTGATTTGTTCTTTTGATACAACACTATAGAAGTTTGTGTTAAAAAGAAATACAAAAAATGGGATATTCAGATATTATAAATTAAAATTATTCTATCGTCATCGATTTTAATTTGGTTCTATAGGCTTCTAGTGCTATAGATTTGGAAATGAACCCGTAATATTTTCCGTTTTTTATAACTGGTAAAAATGCCACTTTAGATGCTTCGAATTTATTCATTACTGTTTCCATGCTATCTATCGAAGAAATAGTTGCTGGTGGCGTCTTCATGACATCTTTTATCAAGGTATATTTTACCCTGTAAACATTAAATATAATTTCTCTAATGTCATTAAAGTGTACTATTCCTACCAACTCAGAATCTGAATTGATTACTGCAAAAACAACTTGGTTGGAGTGCGAAATGTAATCAACTAATTTACTCAGATGTTCATCTGGAGAAACAGTTAAATAATCCGTTTGAATGATAGAGTCAATTTCTAGAGTCGATAAAATATTCGAATCTTTATTGCTTGTAAAAGCATGTCCTTTTTGTGCCAATCCTTTTACATCAAGAGAATACTTTTCAAAACGCTTAGAAATAGCAAAACTAATTGAAGATACTATCATAAGTGGAATCATTAAGCTGTAACCACCTGTAATTTCTGCAATAAGGAAAATCGCAGTAAGGGGAGCATGAAATAGTCCGCTTAGAATTCCTGCCATTCCTACCATAGTAAAATTACTAATAGGCAATTGAGTAAGACCAGTTAGGCTAATTAATTTTGAAAAGAAATAACCTATGTAAGAACCCAGAAATAGGGAAGGAGCAAAATTCCCTCCATTTCCACCACTACCAATTGTTAAACCAGATGCAAAAACTTTAACCATCATCGTACATCCAACAAAAAGTAATAAAACCCACTGATTGTTTCTAAAACTTTCAAATAAGGTATTGTCTAATAATTTCCCCGGATCACTTTCTGATAAAGTTTTTATACTTTCGTATCCCTCTCCAAAAAGAGTTGGAAAGATGAAAATAAGAATTGCTAACATTGAAGATCCGAACAGCGCTTTTTTATAAGCACTCATTTTCAATTTAGAAAAATAATGTTCTACTCTTTGGAAATTTCTAGAGTAATAGATAGCTATAAAACCAGTCAATACCCCTAGAAGTACGTAGAAGAAAATATTATGATAATCAAATGTTTGTTGTTGCTTAAAAGACAATAAAACATTCTCGTCCAAAACAATTGCAGAAACCAAAGCACCAGTAGCAGCCGAAATCATAATTGGGGTAAATGCAGAAATACTTACATCAACCAATAAAACTTCGATAGCAAAAAGAACTCCAGCAATTGGGGCATTAAATGCAGCGGCAATTCCGGCAGCAACACCACAACCTATAAGTAATGTTCGGTCTTTATAAGGCAATTTATAGTTCTGTGCATAATTAGAACCAAAAGCAGCTCCTGTAACCACAATTGGGCTTTCTAAACCTGCAGAACCACCAAGACCAACAGTAAGGGAACTGGTGATAATTTGCGCGTACATTTGTTTTTTAGGAATAATACTCGCTTTCTTGGCAACAGTATATAAAATTTGAGAAGTCCCTTTTTCAATGGTACCACCCAAGACTCTTTTTACAACAAAAACAGTAAGTAAGATACCAATGATAGGCAAGATACTATTGATGAAGCTTAGTTTTAAAATTCCATTAATGTAAGTGGCAAACGAGAATACACTATGTGCAAAGGTCTTTAAGACAATTACAGCAAAGGCACAGGAAATACCAACCAAAACACTGGACATGAATATGAATTGCTTTTGCGTCAATATTGATTGCAGCATAGCAATAATTGATTCGAATCTCCTGAAGTATTTTTTTAACATTATGTTTTAAAAAAGTTATATGATAGTGCAAATTTAACCTTTAGAACCCAGACTAAGCAATTTTAAAGCTGTTAATCTCCTTAAAGAAATTAACAGCTTTAAAAAACAGGGTTCTATATGTTGTTTAATTTAAAAACCAACAGCAGCATCATCTCCACGATAATCAGCGCCACCTTCTAGTTTTTTGTTTGGTAAAACTAAAATTGCATCTACTTTTCCTATTACAGGAGGATTTTTTTCGTTGATGATATAATTTTTAGATTTTAAATAATCAAGTGTTTTTGTGTCAAATGCATTCGGTTCAAAAATAACATTGTCAGGTAACCATTGGTGATGAAAACGAGGAGCATTTACTGCTTCTTGCATACTGAAATTATATTCATGTACATTTAAGATAGTTTGCAAAACCGATGTGATAATTGTAGATCCTCCAGGAGTTCCTACTACCATATATAAGCTGCCATTTTTTTCAACAATTGTAGGCGTCATAGAACTTAACATTCTTTTTTTAGGAGCAATACTATTAGCTTCGTTTCCTACTAGTCCAAACATATTTGGCTCACCCGGTTTTACACTAAAATCGTCCATTTCATTGTTTAGGAAAAAACCAAGTTCATCACAGTAATACTTAGAACCGTATCCATCATTAAGTGTTGTTGTTGCAGCAATAGCATTTCCAAATTGATCAACAATCGAATAATGTGTTGTTTCAGTACTTTCGCTATATTTTACTTCTCCTTGCTTTATGTCTGATGATAAAGAGGCTTTGTCAAAACTAAAACTAGACATTCTTTGTTTTAAATAATTATCAGCAAGTAATCCTTTTAATGGGATTTTTACAAAATCAGGATCACCTAAATAATAACTTCTATCAGCATAAGCTCTTCTTTCAGCTTCTACAATAACCTGAATAGCCTCAGCAGAGTTGTGTCCCATTTTTTCGATATCATAAGGCTCAATCATTTTTAAAATTTGTGCCAAACAGATTCCGCCACTACTAGGAGGAGACATTGAGGTGATTTTTAAATCTTTGTAATTAAAAGTTAATGGATCTCTCCATTTAGCTTCATACAATGCTAAATCTTTCATGGTGATAATTCCACCCTTTTTATTAAGATAATCAACTAGCATTTTAGCAGTTTTACCTTTGTAAAACTCATTACGGCCATTCTTTTGAATTCTTTTTAGAGTTTCAGCTAATGCAGGATATTTGATAGTGTCATTTTCTTTGTATACAGTAGCTAATAAAGTGTTCTTGCCATTTCTTTCTATAATAGCGTCACGATGACTATCCAATCTAGCTTCTTGTTTTTTGGTTACAATTACCCCTCTTTCAGCAAGAGCAATAACAGGCTCAAGAATTGTTTTCATTGGTAGAGAACCAAACTTTTTATGTACTGCAAAAACTCCTGCAATAGTTCCGGGAACTCCAATTGCTAGTGGGGTTTCAGTACTCTTTCCTTTAATTACATTTCCGTTTTTGTCTAAAAACATATCTTTAGTAGCTGCCAAAGGAGCTCTTTCTCTGTAATCAAGAGAACCAACTTCGCCATTTGCTTTTCTGTATACCATAAAGCCACCGCCACCAATATTTCCAGCATAAGGGAAAGCTACTGCCAAAGCTAGTTCGGTAGCAACCATTGCATCAAATGCATTTCCTCCTTTTTTCATAATATCAGCACCAATTTTTGATGCTTCTTCTCGTGCCGAGACAACCATTGCTTTGTTGGTGACCAATCCAGTTGGTTGATTGGTTGTGCTCTGGGCAAAAGAGGTTAGAGAAATAAAGTAGCATAAAAAGGCAATCTTTTTCATAATGAAAGTAATTTGTGATTAACATGTTGTTTTAATTCTTCAAAAAAGGCAGTGAATTCAGTTTCAAATTCGGTATAGTATTCTTTTAGCTCGGTACTAGCAAACTGCATTTTTGAAGTGTTTTTTGTTCTGCGATCCATTTGGGTCAGGATATGATGAATCCCTTCAATGGTTTGATAACTTACCAGCCAATTTTCCCTAAACATAATAGGCATCAGATGTTGCGTTCTCTCAGTTAAAACACTGTGATTTTCAGTTAAAGAATCATAAAATTTTTTAACGAAATCATCAAGATTTTCATCTGAATAGGCTTTCCAGTTTTTGGCTAGGAAATGATCGTAAAACACATCAATAATAACACCAGCATAATGATGGTATTTTTCATGAAGCTTTTTGGTGCTTTGCCTAAATATAGGGTGAGCGTCTGTATAAGTATCTATGGCACGGTGCAAAATTATGCCTTTTTGAATTTCTGAAGGGAAACTTTCAAATTGTTTTCCTCGAATTCCGTCGGCCATGAAATTGCCAATTTTGATTAAATCATTATCGCCAGAAAGGTATATATGAGCTAGGAAATTCATTTTTTAGGAGTTACTAACGCTATAAAAAGGTAAGACGTTAAGTTTACTCTTGTAAATGTAATAAAAACTTTTTAACTCATTTGCTTAAAAATACAAGGGTTTGGATAGTTTTTTAAAATCTTGCCTTCTTATTCTCTTAGTTACTCAGCAACTTTTTTATATTTGTAGCAGTAACCGTAACTCAATATAATGACTTTAATAAAATCGATATCAGGGATAAGAGGAACAATTGGAGGTAAAGTAGGCGATAATCTAACTCCAGTTGATGCAGTAAAATTTGCTTCGGCTTATGGAACATTCCTTAAAAATAATATTAAAAAAGAAAAACTAACAGTTGTAATTGGTCGTGATGCTAGAATTTCAGGCCCAATGATACACAATCTAGTTGTAAATACATTAGTAGGTTTAGGGATAAACGTTATAGATTTAGGTCTTTCGACAACGCCAACTGTAGAAGTTGCTGTTCCTTTGGAAAAAGCTGATGGTGGAATAATACTTACAGCATCTCATAATCCAAAACAGTGGAATGCTTTAAAATTGTTGAATGAAAAAGGAGAATTTCTGAATGGAGCTGAAGGAGCAAAAATTCTAGAAATTGCCGAAGCTGAAGCTTTCGATTTTTCGGATGTAGATAACTTAGGAGAGATTACGATCAATGACGCTTATATGGATATCCATATTGATGAGGTTTTAAACTTGCCTTTAGTAGATGTTGAAGCTGTAAAAGCGGCAAAATTTAAAGTTGTTGTTGATGGAGTAAATTCTTCAGGAGGAATAATTATTCCGAAATTATTAGAATTAATGGGTGTTGAGGTAGTAAAATTATATTGCGAACCTAACGGACATTTTCCTCACAATCCAGAACCATTAAAAGAACATCTTACGGATATTTCGGAATTAGTGGTGAAAGAAAAAGCGCATTTAGGTGTAGTAGTAGATCCAGATGTAGATCGCTTGGCTTTTATTTGTGAAGATGGTGAAATGTTTGGTGAAGAATATACTTTAGTAGCTTGTGCTGATTATGTTTTGAGTAAAACACCTGGGAATACAGTTTCTAATATGTCATCATCTCGTGCTTTAAGAGACGTTACACTTTCTCACAACGGCAAATATGAGGCTAGTGCAGTAGGAGAGGTGAATGTAGTAGAATTAATGAAAAAAAATAATGCTATCATTGGTGGAGAAGGAAACGGAGGAATTATTTATCCGGAGTCACATTATGGGCGTGATAGTTTGGTAGGAGTTGCATTGTTCTTGACGCACTTGGCTAATAAAAAAATGAGTGTTTCAGCTTTGCGTGCTTCATATCCAGAATACTATATGAGTAAAAATAAAATCGAATTAACACCACAAATTGATGTTGATGCGATTTTGGTTGCAATGACCGAGAAATATAAAAATGAAGATATTTCAACCATTGATGGAGTTAAAATTGATTTTGCGACAGAATGGGTTCATTTAAGAAAATCAAATACAGAACCGATAATTCGTATTTATACAGAAGCACCATCGCAAGATAAAGCAGATGTTTTAGCTTTAAGAATTATAGATGAAATAAAAGCTATTGCAGGAATTTAAATCTGATATTACTTTTAATAAAAAAATCCCGAAATTAATTTCGGGATTTTTTGTTTTATGTGCGTAATTATCTTCTGTGTTTCCATCTTTTATGGGTCCATAAATAGTACTCTGGAGCTTCTAGAATTTGCTTTTCAACTTCTCTTAGGTAAGCATGTGTAATTTCAAAACCATCTGCTTTTTTTGGAGTATCACAAATCGGAATAAAAGTAGCTTCGTAGTAGCCGCGTTTTACTTTTTTTACTTTCACAAATAAAACGCTTAAATTGTATTTTCTTGCTAGCATTTCTGCACCAGTATGAACAGGAACCTCTATTCCCATAAAAGAATCCCAATGAAAAGCTCTGTCTAATTTAGGAGATTGATCACTTGCTAAGCCATACATACTTAAAATACCATCTCTCTGGTTTTGTGCCATGAGTGGAATTATTTTTTTAGTTTCGACTAATTCAGCATCATATTTAGAACGTATTTTTCGAACTAATTTGTCGAAATAAGGATTTACAATTTTTTTATAAACCCCAATTCCTCTAAATTTAATTTGCGAATTTACGGTCAATAGCCATTCCCAACTTGCATAATGCGAAGCAACCAAAACAACACTTTGACCTTTCTTTTCGTATTCTTTTATAAGTTCAATGTTGGTAATGACAAAACGTTTATGCATTTCTTCCGGAGAAATAGTCATTGTTTTTATCATTTCCAAAAACATATCACACATGTGTTGGTAAAACTTTTTTTCAACTCCTTTTCTCTCCTTTTCGTTAAGATGAGGTAATGCAAGTGCCAAATTTTCTTTAACTGTTTTTCTTCGGTACCCAACTAGATAATATACGACGAAGTAAACAACATCAGAAAACAGGTAAAAAATTCGAAATGGGAGTATAGATATAATCCAAAGTAATGGATATGATATTATATAAACAAGAAATTGCATGCAGTTTAATTTTTTACAAATATAACTCAAAAATGAATAACGTATATCTTTTAATCAGTAACTGTCGTGTCTATGAGAATTACTATATTTACAATTCACAATAAATGAAGAATATGAATACTATTTTGATAGGAATAATTGTTGCCAATGTTTTAGTTAGTTATAAGGGATTTAATGATCTTTCCTTTTTTAGAAAATATGAATTTCATGTCGGAAGTATTCGCTCAGGAGAACAAATAAGAATGTTAACATCTGGTTTCTTGCATGTTGATATGATGCACTTGCTTTTTAATATGCTAACACTTTACTTTTTTGCACCAGTTGTTATTGGTCATTTAGGAAATTTTTCGTTTGCATTGATTTATATAGGTAGCTTGGTTTTCGGAAGTTTACTAACAATGGTATTTCATAAAAATGATTATAGTTATCGTGCAGTAGGAGCCTCGGGAGCTGTAACAGGGATTTTGTATTCTGCAATTTTATTACAACCAGATATGATGCTGGGGATATTTTTTATAATTCCGATGCCAGCTTATCTTTTCGGAATCCTGTATTTACTGTACTCGATATACGGAATGAGAGCAAAAAATGATAATATTGGTCATACAGCCCATTTTGGAGGAGCAATAGGTGGATATTTTATTACACTAATAAAAGATCCTGCATTAGTTGTTGATCATTCATTGATGGTCATACTGTTAGCTATTCCAATAGTTATTCTTTTTATAATGGCTAAGCTCGGAAAACTATAATGGCACAACTTTTGAAAAGAATTAACCAAACAATTAAATGATACAAATATGAAAAAAATAGCTTTATTTTTAACCCTTATGTTTATGACTATGACTTACGCTCAAGAAACTAAACAGATTCCTCAAATTAGTGTGTCTGGTGAAGGAAAAGTGAAAGTTGCTCCAGATCAAGCAACAATTTTAGCAACTATCGAAACCAAAGGCAGTAATGCTAAGGATGTGAAGAAACAAAACGATCAAAAAATGGATGCGGTTTTAAAATTCATTAAAAAGATGAATATCCCAACTGCAGATTTTAAGACAAAACAAGTTTCGCTAAACCCACAATATGATTATGAAAAGAAAAAACATAATTATAATGCAACTCAAACAGTTGAAATCTTATTGAAAGACTTGACTAAGTATGATGAGTTAATGGAAGGTTTAGTTGATCAAGGAATCAATCGTATTGATAATGTAACTTTTGAATCTTCTAAATTGGCGCAACATGAGTCAGAAGCTAGAAAATTAGCTATTAAAGATGCAAAATCAAAAGCAGAGGATTATGTTTCTGTTTTAGGACAAAAAGTTGGTAAAGCAATCGTAATTTCAGATAATTCTCAAGGATACCGTCCACAACCAATCTTTGCTGGTATGAAAGCTATGGCTATGGATAGTGCTGGTGCGGCTTCAAACGAAACACTTGCAATAGGAGAAATTGAAATCATATCAAACGTAAGTGTGAGCTTTATTCTAGAATAATAAAGTAGCTCCCTTATTATATAGTAAATCCTGTCATTCAAAGTGGCGGGATTTTTTTATATGTATAAATGAATAAAAACTATAAAAGGATTTAGAGAGCTGCGCAAAGTATAGAGGCTTTATATATAGGTATGACTTGTAAGATGGACCACTTGTCAGATTTATGCAGCTTGTGGAAAAAATGTCATAGTTTATACATGACAGTATTGTCTTGTGGTAGCGTTTGTGTAATTCTAAAGCGACTCCTAATATATATAGGAGTCGCTTTTTTTATGATACTATATATAGGTGAGGGTTCGTGATACTATATATAGGAGGATGTTTTTACTATATATAATAGGAGAGAAGAACGAAAAAGAAGCAAGCGCTGCAATTTCTAGGAGCTTTAACCTGCTATTCGCTGTAATCTTTCCCTTTTTAAAGAAAAAAGAGAAAGGATTTTCGCTGCTATCAGGGCTAGGGGAGCAAAACAGAAACAACCAAACCCCCCGAAAGCCCACTAAAAACAGGGACAGCACAAACACCTCTACAGAAAACCCCTACAAAACCTAAAAGCAAAGAGTTTGTAAAGTTGGTGTTATCAGGTGGTTAAGACTTAAAGGTAAAATAAACTAAAAATAGTGATTGAAAAGTATTGTTTATCTAGATAAAGGTGGTAGTTTTGCACCCGCAACAAACAAAAACGTTCATCTGAAATACTGACAAGAGACTTTAATCAAACGGAAAATTTTTCTGAAAAAAAGATTAAAAAAAGCTTGTGAGTTTGGAAAACGAAAGTTACATTTGCACCCCGCAAAACACGGAGTTCTTTGAAATACTGCTAAGATTTACGAATGATTTTTGAGAGAAAAATTTCTTAAAAAAAACTTCAAAAAAATCTTGCCAGTTAAAAACAAGTTCACTACTTTTGCACCCGCTTTGAGAAACAAGCGGCACAAACAAAAAGAACACGTTCCTAGACATATTGAATTGACAGCCGTTTCGAAAGAGATTTCGAAACACAGAATAAAGAGTAATAGAATCGCAAGATTTGAATATAACCGATAGAATCATTAGTCGCAATATAATATAAAAAATATACGATGAAGAGTTTGATCCTGGCTCAGGATGAACGCTAGCGGCAGGCTTAACACATGCAAGTCGAGGGGTATGCTTCTTCGGAAGCAGAGACCGGCGCACGGGTGCGTAACGCGTATGCAATCTACCTTTTACAGAGGGATAGCCCAGAGAAATTTGGATTAATACCTCATAGCATAGCAACTTCGCATGAAGTCACTATTAAAGTCACAACGGTAAAAGATGAGCATGCGTCCCATTAGCTAGTTGGTAAGGTAACGGCTTACCAAGGCTACGATGGGTAGGGGTCCTGAGAGGGAGATCCCCCACACTGGTACTGAGACACGGACCAGACTCCTACGGGAGGCAGCAGTGAGGAATATTGGACAATGGGCGCAAGCCTGATCCAGCCATGCCGCGTGCAGGATGACGGTCCTATGGATTGTAAACTGCTTTTATACAGGAAGAAACCCTGGTTCGTGAACCAGCTTGACGGTACTGTAAGAATAAGGATCGGCTAACTCCGTGCCAGCAGCCGCGGTAATACGGAGGATCCAAGCGTTATCCGGAATCATTGGGTTTAAAGGGTCCGTAGGCGGTTTAGTAAGTCAGTGGTGAAAGCCCATCGCTCAACGGTGGAACGGCCATTGATACTGCTAAACTTGAATTATTAGGAAGTAACTAGAATATGTAGTGTAGCGGTGAAATGCTTAGAGATTACATGGAATACCAATTGCGAAGGCAGGTTACTACTAATTGATTGACGCTGATGGACGAAAGCGTGGGTAGCGAACAGGATTAGATACCCTGGTAGTCCACGCCGTAAACGATGGATACTAGCTGTTGGGAGCAATCTCAGTGGCTAAGCGAAAGTGATAAGTATCCCACCTGGGGAGTACGTTCGCAAGAATGAAACTCAAAGGAATTGACGGGGGCCCGCACAAGCGGTGGAGCATGTGGTTTAATTCGATGATACGCGAGGAACCTTACCAAGGCTTAAATGTAGTTTGACCGATTTGGAAACAGATTTTTCGCAAGACAAATTACAAGGTGCTGCATGGTTGTCGTCAGCTCGTGCCGTGAGGTGTCAGGTTAAGTCCTATAACGAGCGCAACCCCTGTTGTTAGTTGCCAGCGAGTCATGTCGGGAACTCTAACAAGACTGCCAGTGCAAACTGTGAGGAAGGTGGGGATGACGTCAAATCATCACGGCCCTTACGCCTTGGGCTACACACGTGCTACAATGGCCGGTACAGAGAGCAGCCACTGGGCGACCAGGAGCGAATCTATAAAACCGGTCACAGTTCGGATCGGAGTCTGCAACTCGACTCCGTGAAGCTGGAATCGCTAGTAATCGGATATCAGCCATGATCCGGTGAATACGTTCCCGGGCCTTGTACACACCGCCCGTCAAGCCATGGAAGCTGGGGGTGCCTGAAGTCGGTGACCGCAAGGAGCTGCCTAGGGTAAAACTGGTAACTAGGGCTAAGTCGTAACAAGGTAGCCGTACCGGAAGGTGCGGCTGGAACACCTCCTTTCTAGAGCCTTAGTGTTAGCATTTATGCACGCTAGGGAAAGAAGACGAAATGTCTATTTGTTACATCTCTAAAGATTATATTACTCTGCTGTTAGTTCAAATAATACAATTTAAGTAAAAACAGAGTCTCGTAGCTCAGCTGGTTAGAGTACTACACTGATAATGTAGGGGTCGGCAGTTCGAGTCTGCCCGGGACTACTATTTTAAACTTAAAAAAAAGGAAATTCTAGAAGTTGGAATTCACCAAAAGAAATTGAATCTGAAATAGGGTTTAAAATCTGAATTCAAAATTCTAAAATTGAAATTGGGGGATTAGCTCAGCTGGCTAGAGCGCCTGCCTTGCACGCAGGAGGTCAACGGTTCGACTCCGTTATTCTCCACTATTCCGAAAGGAAAAAAGTTCATTGACATATTGAGATAAGAAAATAATAAAAAGTAGAAAGCATTTTTTATTGACGGTAGTAATACTGTAAATAAAGAAAACGGTCTTAATTAATTTTAAGGCTGGTACAATAAGCAAAATAAGGGCGTATGGGGGATGCCTTGGCTCTCAGAGGCGATGAAAGGCGTGATAAGCTGCGAAAAGTTACGGGGATCGGCACACACGAATTGATCCGTAAATACCTGAATGGGGCAACCCACTATGTTGAAGACATAGTACACCGATAGGTGGGCAAACCCGCTGAACTGAAACATCTAAGTAGGCGGAGGAGAAGAAAACAAAAGTGATTCCGTAAGTAGTGGCGAGCGAACGCGGATTAGCCCAAACCAATGTTGTTACGGCAATGTTGGGGTTGTAGGACCACGACATTTCTTGCACAAAGAATTAGAATCTACTGGAAAGTAGAACCATAGAGGGTGATAGTCCCGTATAGGTAATGAGTGTAAAGGATAGTGGTATCCTGAGTAGGGCGGGGCACGTGAAACCCTGTCTGAATTTGGCGGGACCATCCGCTAAGGCTAAATACTCCTGAGAGACCGATAGTGAACCAGTACCGTGAGGGAAAGGTGAAAAGAACCGTGAATAACGGAGTGAAATAGATCCTGAAACCATACGCTTACAAGCGGTCGGAGCCCTTTCGTGGGGTGACGGCGTGCCTTTTGCATAATGAGCCTACGAGTTAACGTTGCTGGCAAGGATAAGTGGTTAAGCCACGGATCCGTAGCGAAAGCGAGTCTGAATAGGGCGCTTTAGTCAGTAGTGTTAGACGCGAAACCGTGTGATCTACCCATGGGCAGGTTGAAGCTGTGGTAACACACAGTGGAGGACCGAACCGGTTGACGTTGAAAAGTCTTCGGATGACCTGTGGGTAGGGGTGAAAGGCCAATCAAACTCGGAAATAGCTCGTACTCCCCGAAATGCATTTAGGTGCAGCGCTGAATTTAAAGTTATATAGAGGTAGAGCTACTGATTGGATGCGGGGGCTTCACCGCCTACCAATTCCTGACAAACTCCGAATGCTATATAATGTTTCTCAGCAGTGAGGGCTTGGGTGCTAAGGTCCAAGTCCGAGAGGGAAAGAACCCAGACCATCAGCTAAGGTCCCCAAATATATGTTAAGTTGAAAGAACGAGGTTTGTCTGCCCAGACAGCTAGGATGTTGGCTTGGAAGCAGCCATTCATTTAAAGAGTGCGTAACAGCTCACTAGTCGAGCGGACGAGCATGGATAATAATCGGGCATAAACATATTACCGAAGCTATGGATTTTGACTTAGGTCAAAGTGGTAGGGGAGCATTCTAACAGGGTTGAAGGTGTATCGTAAGGTATGCTGGACTGGTTAGAAAAGAAAATGTAGGCATAAGTAACGATAATGCGGGCGAGAAACCCGCACACCGAAAGACTAAGGTTTCCACAGCTATGCTAATCAGCTGTGGGTTAGTCGGGACCTAAGGCGAACCCGAAAGGGACAGTCGATGGACCACGGGTTAATATTCCCGTACTACTTATTACTGTGATGGGGTGACGGAGTGATGAAAGCGCCGCGAACTGACGGAATAGTTCGTTGAAGTACCTACCTATAAGCTGTGCAGGCAAATCCACACGGCTTGGGGAAATACGATAGTACTCGGAGACTTCGGTCAAAGAGATAGTGCGCCTAAGGGCTTCCAAGAAAAACCTCTAAACTTCAGGTAATAAGTACCCGTACCGCAAACCGACACAGGTAGTCGAGGAGAGAATCCTAAGGTGCTCGAGAGATTCATGGCTAAGGAATTAGGCAAAATAGACCTGTAACTTCGGGAGAAAGGTCGCCAGCAGCAATGCTGGCCGCAGTGAAGAGGTCCAGGCGACTGTTTATCAAAAACACAGGGCTCTGCAAAATCGTAAGATGAAGTATAGGGCCTGACACCTGCCCGGTGCTGGAAGGTTAAGAGGAGATGTTATCTTCGGAGAAGCATTGAATTGAAGCCCCAGTAAACGGCGGCCGTAACTATAACGGTCCTAAGGTAGCGAAATTCCTTGTCGGGTAAGTTCCGACCTGCACGAATGGTGTAACGATCTGGACACTGTCTCAGCCATGAGCTCGGTGAAATTGTAGTAGCGGTGAAGATGCCGCTTACCCGCAGTGGGACGAAAAGACCCTGTGCACCTTTACTATAGCTTAGTATTGACCTTGGATAAATGATGTGTAGGATAGGTTGGAGACTGTGAAGTGGCGTCGCTAGGCGTTGTGGAGTCATTGTTGAAATACAACCCTTTGTTTATCTGAGGCCTAACCCCGCGTTGCGGGGGACATTGCTTGGTGGGTAGTTTGACTGGGGTGGTCGCCTCCAAAAGAGTAACGGAGGCTTCTAAAGGTTCCCTCAGTACGCTTGGTAACCGTGCGTAGAGTGCAATGGCATAAGGGAGCTTGACTGAGAGACATACAGGTCGATCAGGTACGAAAGTAGAGCATAGTGATCCGGTGGTTCCGCATGGAAGGGCCATCGCTCAAAGGATAAAAGGTACGCCGGGGATAACAGGCTGATCTCCCCCAAGAGCTCATATCGACGGGGGGGTTTGGCACCTCGATGTCGGCTCGTCACATCCTGGGGCTGGAGAAGGTCCCAAGGGTTGGGCTGTTCGCCCATTAAAGTGGCACGCGAGCTGGGTTCAGAACGTCGTGAGACAGTTCGGTCTCTATCTACTGTGGGCGCAAGAAATTTGAGTGGATCTGATTCTAGTACGAGAGGACCGAATTGGACAAACCTCTAGTGTATCTGTTGTTCCGCCAGGAGCACCGCAGAGTAGCTACGTTTGGAAGGGATAAGCGCTGAAAGCATATAAGCGCGAAACCCACCACAAGATGAGATTTCTTTTAAGGATCGTGGGAGATGACCACGTTGATAGGCTATAGATGTAAAGGCAGTAATGTCATAGTCGAGTAGTACTAATAATCCGTAAGCTTATGTACGCTTTTCCCCACACTTCGGTGTGGGGGAGAAACTTTCTAAAAGTATTTATGTTTCTTTATCTCAGTATGTTAAGATATTGTTTGATTGGTTGTTATCCTAGATGATAACAAACGATTGAAAAGTTGTCCAAAGCAACTAACGACCTTAAGGTGGTTATTGCGGCGGGGCTCACCTCTTCCCATCCCGAACAGAGTAGTTAAGCCCGCCTGCGCAGATGGTACTGCAGTTATGTGGGAGAGTATGTCGTCGCCTTTCTTTAGAGAATCCTCATCATGAATTTGATGGGGATTTTTTTTGTTTTAAACTTTTTTTTAGAAAGTGACAAAGGTTCAGAGTGACAAAGGTTCAGAGGTACTGAGGCTCTAAGGTGCTAAGTTTTATAAGCATAGTGACAAAGTTCTCTCCCCAAACTTGTCATTCCGACGAAGGAGGAATCGCATTTTTAAAAAGTGACAAAGGTTCAGAGTAGCAAAGGGTTCTGGGTTGTAGAGCTTTTTTAGTCGCAAACTTGTCATTCCGACGAAGGAGGAATCGCATAAAGGAGGAATCACATAGAGGGGCTAACATAAAGTGCGTTAAAGCAATTTTTCTCTCCTTTATTGAATAACTGAATTCGCTTAATGATTCTTTCTTAATTTTATAAAACTCCAAAAAAAAAGTAGTCTATTTCGTATTCAAACAACTCATGCTTCTAAAATTCTTAGATAATTTTCACTATATTTGAGATAGGTATTGTTTTGTATAGCAACTTCAGAATGCTTAACTTCAATATTTAAGCAATACTTAATCTATGTTTTACTTCGAATAATTGTGCCCAATGGGTTAATCATAATAATTTAAGAAAAATGGATACTTCAAAATTTTTTGACTTAAAAGGAAAAACTGCTATCGTAACAGGTGGGGCAAACGGAATAGGAAAAGCATGTTGTGAAATACTTGCGGCCTATGGAGCAAATGTTGTAGTTTCAGATTACAATCTGGATGATGCTATAAAAACCTCAAAAGAGATAAATGATGATGGAGGAAAGGCTATTGCAGTACATTGTGATGTTACAAAAGATGAAGCTTTGGTAAGTCTTGTTGAGCAAACAGTCAAAGAATTTGGGAGTATAGAAATTTTGGTTAACAATGTTGGAGGTGGAGCAGCAGGTAGAGAAAGTCCATATGATATTACTGTAGAAGAATTTAAAAGGGTATATGATATGAATGTGTTTAGCATGTGGAGATTGTGCCAATTAGTCGCGCCAGAGATGAAAAAAGCGGGCTATGGAAGCATTATCAATATGTCATCAATGGCTTCTATAAATACAAGCCCAGCTATTAGCGCCTATGCTTCCTCAAAAGCAGCAATTAACCATATGACTAGAAATCTAGCTTATGATTTTGGACCAGATAATATTAGATTGAATGCGATTGGTCCTGGAGCAACAAGAACACGCGCATTGAGTACAGTTTTAACGCCAGAAATTGAAAAGGCAATGCTTAAGCACACACCCATTGGTAGATTGGGTGAAGCTATTGATATTGCAGGAGCTGTACTATATTTTGCATCACCAATATCGAGTTGGACAAGTGGACAAGTTATTTTTATTAACGGTGGTGGAGAGCAAACGTTGGATATGTAGACTGTTTAAAGAGTCTATGAAAGCTAGTTGGAATTAGTTATTCAAAGCCTTAATATAACCCAGTATTAATTAGATAAAATAAGATTTTAACGTAGACTAGGTAACAAATCATTTTATATTTCGTTTTCTTAGAATTAATTCAGAGATATACCTAAATTTGTTTAATCAGTTAAACTTTTCTTTCTATGCCAGTAATTGAACAATCTCAATATGATTTTCCTTCTATCATGCATAGAAATAGGCATTTTTCTACTATTTATGCAGCAATGTTTAAACGATTTCCGATACCTGAGTACGAAAGGGAAAAACATGAATTAATTGACGGAGATTTTATCAATATCGATTTTATTATAAATAGCCCTAAAAAAGCAGTTATTTTATGTCACGGCCTCGAAGGAGATTCTCGCAGGACTTATAACAATAGTTGCGCGGATTATTTTCAGAAGAAAGGATTTTCAGTGTTTGCATGGAATAACCGCACTTGTGGAGGAGAAATGAATCGACTACCAAGACTTTATCATCACGGTGCTGTAGACGATTTAGATGCAGTGGTTCAAAATGTTTTACAAAGAGGATTCGAGGAAATTTATTTGATCGGATATTCTATGGGAGGCGTTCAGCTCTTGAATTATTTTGGCTGGTTAAAGATGGATAAACGTGTAAAAGCAGGAGTTTCTATTTCTGTTCCAACTCATATTGCAACAAGTGCTGCAGTGCTCAAACAAGGGTTTAATAAAGTATATTTAAAGAATTTCACTATTGACATTGTTAAAAAACTAAGGTATAAAGCAGAACAATTTCCAGATTTTATAAATCGAGATCAGATTGATAAAATTACTTCTTTTGATGAAGTGGATCATTATTTTACAGCACCATTACATGGTTTTGCAAGTCGTGAGGAATATTATCAACGTGTTTCTCCTGAGTTTAGCTTGCAAAACATTACAACGCCAGTTTTAATTATTAATGCCTTAGATGATCCGTTTTTAGGGGAAAGATGTTATCCTAAAGCTATTGTGAAAGATAGTAGTTATGTTTATCTAGAAACCCCAAAATATGGAGGACATTGCGCATTTCCTTTACGCAATTCAATGTATTCTTATGCTGAGAAAAGAGCCTATGAATTTTTTAATTCTAGTGTTGGTTTTTAAGGTCATATTTAAATAATAAAGAATTCTAACTTTAGCGTTGAAATCCCATGCCTATAACGCATTTCTTTTTATTTAAACCTTTCATGCAGTTGTTACCATAAGACTTAAATCATTTTTTATCTATTGTGGTTTTTTTATTAAGGATGAAATATACTTGATATTTCTGATATTTGCTTATTAAGAATAGCTTTTGTAAAAGTCAAATTAGCCTTTGTGGAATCAGCAACTAAATAAATAAAATAACTATTATTCTGTGAAATTTTTAAAAACTGAAACTGACTAGTTAATGTTATAGTAATATCATCTATGTTTTGATTTAGTTTTAGAAAAGCATTAGCATTTAATTGAGCTCTTACCATTTCTAATGCAAATTTTGAAGCACTTTCTATATTAAAATCCGCATTATTTTTTTTTGAATAATAAAGATTTCCGCTTTTAACATCAATAACACTTAAAGCTACAAATCCAGGCATTTCCTTAGATATATTCTCTCCAAATAATTTTAAAAAATCCGACATCTATAAAAATTTAAGTAGCAAATTTAATTTTTTTCTTATTGATATGCTACAAGAACTTTGTTATTTATTCTTCTAAGTGATTATTGATTAATATCTAAAAAAAGGAGTGTTGTAAGTGCATAAATTATTAGGATAAAATTTATGTCAACTTAATTTCCTTTTCAAATTGATCTAATACTGTTTTTATCGGATAGTCAAAATCTTATGATTTATTGAAAAATCAAATTGCTTTAATCTGTAAAATATATTTATCTAACATTGACTTTCAAAAAAAAAAAAGAAACACTAACGAATTATATATTAAACAATTAAAGAATATACTCAGTTCAATCTTACAATTTACTATTTGAAAAATCAAATAGGAGGAAAATTTTTTGTACTTTCGCAGCCCGAAAACACTAGCAATTGCTATAAAAAAAACAGTATTTGAGGTCTGCTTTATAATTTACAAAAGCACTCTCTATTTTATTTTCAAAAAATAAGATATTTCTGCATCACTGAAGCTATAATAAACACAGGATTTTAAACTTAACCTGACACAAATAAAACTTAACCTATGAAAAATCTAAAATTATATTTTACGCTATTTCTTTTATTTTTTATTACACCAATACTTTTTTCACAAGAAAATGTTTTTGCTGGAATTGAAATAGGAAGTAAAGGAATTAAAATGTCAGTTGTTGATGTTTATAATATCAAAAAAGGAAATATTAATGTTAAATCATTTTGGACAGAAAATGTTGCCATAGCAAAGGGTATTTCTATAGATGGAAATATGACTGAGGAAAATATGAATAAAGCAGTTGGAATTATTAATGCCAACTATAATAAAATCAAGAACAACATGAAGGTTCTTGATGAAAATATTTTTATAGTAGGTTCTTCTGGTGTAGCCATGGCACAAAACACTCAAATTCTTATTGATAAGGTAAAAGCTGCTACTGGTAAAGATTTAGAGTTTATTGAAGCTCAAATGGAAGCAAAAATGCTTTTAAAAGGTTGTATTCCCCCAGTTGATTATAAAAATTCGATAATACTTGATATAGGAGGAGGGAATACTAAAGGAGGTTATGTAGATGTCGTTAATAATGATGCTTTCGTATTTTTTCCATTAAGTCTTAATTATGGTAGTGTAACGCTTACAGAAAGTGTGATTAAAAGAACTACTAGTGATGGTGTAGATGAATTTAATTCGCGATCATTTAGTCATTTACCAATCCTGAGAGAGCAGGTAAATGCTATGTACAAGTCACAACCTCAGGCTTTAAGTAAAGAAAAAGTCTATATGTCAGGGGGAGCAGTTTGGGCTTTTTATACGCTATATAAAGGAGTTACTAAAGAGGCATTTAATCAATTTAAGTTAGAAGATGTTATTAACTATGATGCCATCTTAAAAAATAATTTCAAAAAATTTGAGGATCTAGCTAAAGCAGACCCAGAAATTGAAAAGGTATTAAAAACATATTCACAAAAATATTTAATTTCAGGTAGTAATATCTTATTAGTTTGTTTAGAAGCTATACCTGAAGTTACTAACAAAAAGCTATATTTTGCAAAAGAGGGACAAATCGCATGGTTGGTATCTTACATTGCTGATCGTTCTAAAAAAGTGAAGAAAATTTACTAAACAACAACAGAACGATTTTATATTCGGCGAATTATATTTTTTATAATGCATAATTTGTCAAAACTTAATTACTACAAACAACAAATTTAAATTTTATGGATAAAAAATGTCCAATCCCAATTGATGAAGCAGTTAAATGGGATACAACCAAGACTATTGTAAGTAAAGCTGATTTATACGGAAATATAGAATATGTAAACGACACTTTTTCAGAGGTTTCAGGATATGATGAATCTGAATTGGTAGGCCAAGCACATAATATTATCCGTCATCCTGATATGCCAAAAGTAATTTTTAAAGTCTTATGGGATAGTATCTCAAAAGGGAAAAAGTTTCATGGTATTGTTAAGAACTTAGCTAAATCAGGTAAATATTACTGGGTAATTACTGATTTTGATTATATAGTAAATGAAGACGCAAAAATTTTGAAATATATTGCCCGTCGTAAAGCTATATCTCCTGGTGTAATTACAAAAGTTGAAGATCTATATAAAAGATTATCTAAAATTGAACAAGTAAGCGGAGTAGAAGGAAGTGAGAAATACTTAATCGGTTATCTTGAAGATCATAATCTTGATTATGTAGAATTGATTACAAAATTAATGATGGATGATTTAAACGAACAAATTAAGTTGGAATCATCTACTGAAGAAATAGAGGAAACGAAAAAAAGTTTCTTTAGTAGGTTCTTCGGAAATTAATACTTCTTTAAGTGCTCTAAAAATGTTCCCCCAATTAAATATTTTTGAAAATGCTTAACCGTTATTTAGGAAATTTTAAAAATTTCCCAAAAGAAATATGGATTCTGGCTCTAATTACGCTAGTAAATAGAATCGGAGCTGTAGTTGTTCCCTTCCTGTCTAAATACTTTAAAGACGAATTAAACCTAAGTTACTCCCAAATAGGCTGGATTATGGTTTGTTTTGGGATTGGGTCTTTATTCGGAACTTTCTTTAGTGGAAAATTATCTGATATTTTTGGTTCCTACAAGGTTATGGTTTTTAGTTTGTTTGGTAGTGGTGTAGTGCTTCTTTCGTTGCAATTTGTAAAAACTTTTGAGCTATTATGTTTGTCTATTTTTTTCCTGACTGCGATAGCGGATATGTACAGACCAGCAATGATGGTGAGTCTTAATGATTATGTAAGTAGCGAATCAAGAGTACGAGCCTTATCATTATTGAGAATGGCAACCAATGTTGGACTTGTTGTAGGACCAGTCTTAGGTGGATTATTGATTATAAATTCAGAATATAATACCTTATTTATTGTAGACGGTTTAACTTCTATTATTTCAGTATGTTTTTTTGTGTTTTTTGTTAAAGAGAAAAAACTACTATATAAACTTGAAATGAATGCTGTAGGGCAAGATAGATTTGCCCCTCTAAAAGATTTTCCTTTTGTAATGAATTGGATTATTGCTTTAATAACAGGATACTTATACTTTCAGGTTTTTTCTATTGTACCCATTTATCATAAAGAAGCCTATCAATTGACTGAATTTGATAGTGGAATGTTTTTAGGTTTCAGTGGAATTGTGTTTATCTTATTTGAGCTGGCTGTGGTGAATTTTGTCCAAAAAAACAAAATAACCGACATGGTTGCCATAATGATAGGATTGATATTAATAGGGACTTCATATCTTTTGTTGTTTTTAGTTCATCAGCCATGGATATTTTGGGTCTTTATGCTTTTAATGTCTTTTGGAAACATGCTGACTTTTGCTTTTGCAAGTGGTTTTGTTATGAATAGAAGCCATAAAAACTTAGAAGGATTATTTATGTCAACTTTTCAAATGAGCTATGGTTTTGCTCACGTATTTAGTTCTAAAACAGGTTTAACAATTGTTCAGAATTATGATTACAATACAAATTGGGTGTTTAATTATACACTAGCATTTGTTACTGCTTTTTGTACTTATTTAATCTTTTTAGTGGTTAAAAAAGAACAAAAAAAGGTAAAAGAAGATATTCTTGTTTCCTTTTTTAAGAAATAAAAACTTTGGATGTGTAAAATAGACAATGTCATATAGGTTTAGAGTATGATTTATGGAATTGAATCCATTTTTTATAGACTTGAAATATTAAAATTTAATAATAAAGAGCCCTGAATCATTTTCAGGGTTTTTTTGTGTGAGAAAGTAGGATTTGCACCTAGTATTGCAAAGCTCTAAAGAGATGACATTAGTTTATTTTGGCTATTTGGGACATATAAATAGAAACTCTATTTGTATAAAAGTTTTAAAAGAATTAATAATGTTTTTCAGTAGCCAAATATTACGGTTGGGGTCTAAAAAATGGTGATACAGTAATTTTATTATTTTTTATAATAATTAATTGGACAATTTTACTAGATTAAGCTTAATTAATTTACTTATGACTACACCATTTACTATTATAGCAGCTACAAATTTTTCAGCTATAGCTGATAATGCTGTTACTTACGCAGCAGAACTTGCAAAAGCAACAGGGGCAAAACTGATTCTTTTTCATTCTTTTTCATTGACAGTTCACAGTGCAAATTCGCTTATTACTGCTGAAGGATTGCAAAAGCAAATTACGAAAAGAACCAATAAACTGGAAGCGATAGGAGAAGAGGTTGCGAATTTGCATAATATTGAAGTGAGTGTTATTTGCAGTTATGCTTTTTTGGAAGAGCAATTGTCTTTAATAATTGAAGAAACTAACGCAAATCTTGTTGTAATGGGAATGGCCGAACGTTCTTTAGAACAGGATATATTGGGTAATTCGACAACATCTGTTATTAAAAATTTAGATATTCCCGTTTTAGCTGTACCACAAAATGCTCGTTTTATAAGTGCAAGTAAAATACTATATGCTTGTGATGTATTAAGTCTTTCTGCAATTAAAAAATTTAGTTGGTTAAGACAAATAGTTGAAACTCTTGGAGCAGAAATTGAATTTTTTAGTATTGAAGGAAAATTAGATAATCTTAAAAAGGAACAAGAGCAAATATTACTGAATACTACTATTAAAGAAGAATTTAAGGAAGTTAAGTATATTTATAAAACTGTAAAATCTAATGCAGTAATTAGTGAAATACATAAAGAAATTAAGTACTGTAATGCTGATATTTTGGTAATGGCACCACGTAAATATGGTTTTTGGGATTCTTTAGTACATAGAAGTAAAACCAGAATTATGGCAGCAGGTTTACATATCCCATTGTTGTCATTCCCGAATTTTTAAGTAAATTTATTTAGTGAAAAACGTGTTTTAAAATTTCAGAATTAAATTTAATTAAAATGAAGGCAACAATTACAGCTATAGGTGGTTTTGTTCCTAACTCTATACTAAGTAATGATAAAATTTCTTCGATGGTTGATACTAACGGAGATTGGATTGTAAAACGAACAGGAATAAAGGAAAGAAGATTAGCAGAAGATAATGATCAAGGAACTTCAGATTTGGCTATAGCAGCTATTGATGATCTTCTAAAAAAATACAAAATTAATCGTCTAGAAATAGATTCGCTTATTTTAGCAACAGCAACTCCGGATCATCTTTTAACACCAACAGCGAGCAAAGTATGCGAAATGAGTGGTTTTACCAATGCATTCGGATTAGATATTAATGCGGCATGCAGTGGTTTCTTATATGCATTGGAAATGGGGGCAACGATGATCGAAAGTGGTCGTTATAAAAAAGTTGTTGTTGTTGGTGCGGATAAAATGAGTTCGATTGTAGATTATGAAGATCGTAATACGTGTATTCTTTTTGGTGATGGAGCAGGAGCAGTTCTCTTAGAAAATACAGAATCAGAATATGGAATAATGAAAAGTATCTTACGATCGGACGGAAGCGATACTTCATCTTTATTTGTACCCGCTGGAGGTTCTAAACAACCAGCAAACATGGATAGTATTTTACATAGAAAGCATTATATAAAACAAGAAGGTTCATTTGTATTTAAAAAAGCAGTGGAATCTATGAGTAATGTTTCTCGGGAAGTTCTTGAAGCAAATAATTTAAAAATTGAGGATATTGACTGGGTTGTACCACATCAGGCGAATCTTAGGATTATTAAATCTGTTAGCGAGACTTTAAATATTGGATTTGATAAAGTCAAAGTAAATATTGAAAAATACGGTAATACAACTTCGGCTACAATTCCGTTATGTTTATGGGATTTTGCTGATGATTTTAAAATGGGCCAGAATATATTGATTACCACTTTTGGAGCAGGTTTTTCTTGGGGTGCAACTTGTATAAAATGGGGAATTATGCGCGAGAGCAATACTAATCAGTAAAATATGTTTTTGGTATTAATGCGTTTTGTATTTTATCTTTGGTCAATAATTTAAAATATAATTTCTTTCATTACCTGCAAAAAATAATTTATGAGTTCGATTGTTTTGAATAAAACTGGAGGAAAGAATTTTTTCTATAAATACTATAGAATCATAGTTATACCTGTAGTTTTTCTGGTTTATATATGTTCTTATTTTATTTTAAATCCATATCAGAATACACAAGAAAGTCTTTTGATTGATTTAGATTGGACATTAGATATATTTCTGTTATTGCTGTATTGTGCCGTATTAACTGAATTAAGTCTTTTTGTGGGACGAAGCCTTAATTATTGGATTAGCTGGCAACAAAAACCTATTTTTAGAGCCTTTGCTCAATTTATTTGTCTTATTGCAGGAAACATTCTTTTAAATTATTCTTTCTCTTTTTTATGGCAGTATTTTTACCCTTGGACCCCATTGAAAGAGAGCGAATTGATACAAATATGGCAATCTAATGTAATGGCTGCGATATTGTCAATTTTCATTAGCTCTATTCATACAGGAATCTTTTTATTGAACCGCTGGCGTATTACTTCTGAAGAGGCAGCACAGCTCAAAATCAAAACTGCAGAATTGCAAGGTGCAGTAACCAGATCTGAGTTAGAATCACTAAAGCTACAACTCGATCCGCATTTTATTTTTAATAATTTTAGTACGCTTACAGAGTTAATTTATGAAGATCAGAATGCAGCTGCTGCATTTTTAGAAAATATAACAAGAGTGTATCGCTATATGATATCCAATCTAAATCGTGATACCATTAGTGTACGAGAAGAAATCGAATTTTTAAATGCTTATTTTTATCTTCTTAAAAAAAGATTAGAAGAGAAAGTCAATCTGGAAATAGAAATAAAACCAGAACATTTAGAAAAACATCTCCCAACTTTAACTTTGCAGTTGTTAATAGAAAATGCAGTAAAACATAATAGTGCAACAAATTTACACCCGCTCACGATATTTATTTATTCGGAGGAAAATGATATTGTTGTAAAAAATAATATGCAGACTCCCTCAGGAAAAAAGATGGTTTCTACAGGAATTGGACATAAAAATATTGAGTTTAGATATAAGATTTTATCAGATCGAATGCCTGATTTTTATATATCAAAAGAATCTTATTTTGCACGTCTCCCTTTAATATAAAAGTATGAAAGTTTTAATTGTTGAAGATGAAAGTATTAATGCCAACCGTCTCAAAAGACTATTGGAAGAATTGGAACCTGACTGTGAAATACTAGAGGTTATTGATACAGTTGAAGGCACAATTTTGTGGTTGCGCTCTAATCCAGAACCTGATTTGATTACAATGGATATTCGGTTATCTGACGGAATAAGTTTTAGTATTTTTGAAGAGATTAAAATCAATTGTCCCATTATATTCACAACTGCTTACGACGAATATGCAGTAAAAGCTTTTAAGGTAAACAGTATTGATTACTTGATGAAACCTATTGAAAAAAGCGAACTTCAATATGCTTTAGAAAAGTTTAAAAAAATGCCAAAGGCGGAAAATAATAATACAGATATTGCGAGTATTATTAAACAATTTATTAGCAAACCCGCTTTTAGATTACGATTTTTAGTTTCCTACAGAGATGGTTATAAAAGTGTTGATGTCTCAGATATTGATTTTATTTATTCTGAATTTAAGACGAGTAATTTATTTCTAAAAACGGGCATAATTGTACCTATTCCACAAACGATGGAAGAATTGGAACAAGAATTAGATCCTGAAATATTTTTTAGAGCAAACAGGCAATTTTTTATTAGGGCCGAAAGCATAAAATCAATCTCGAATTATTTTAATGCTAAACTTAAAATAATATTAAAAGCAGATCCTGAAAAAGAAGTAATTGTAAGCAGAGAAAAAACACCTTTTTTTAAACAATGGATGGATCGTTAATACATAATAAATCATTTTTAGCTTTGATAAAGTACTATTGAGTTAGGCTAATAGTTGTTTCGGTCATTCAATTTTGATTTCACGAATGAACTTAGCCTAATTTTGATGCATAATTTACAGTCCTAATATTTCTTATTAGGGGTTTTTCTGCATTAAAATAGTCTAAAATGAAATACAAATTAAAAACAGTTTTAAAGATAATAGAATATTTGCAGCTAATATTGCTCTGGATTTTAGCATTTCTTTATTATGTTTTTTTGACTTATAGTATTATTGATGAAGATTATATTTATCAAAATGGTATTAAAGCTTCAGATTTTTTAGTCTCAGAATTAATAGGTGTTTTATTTGTAGGGACCTTTATGGGGACAATTTTTTTTCTTCTTCAGGAATATGTATTCTGTCGTTTTTTTCAGAAGTATGGTATATTAATAACTGTACTGTTTCAGACCATTTTATTTATAATGAGTTGTTTCGTTGTCCTTTTGATGCTAATTGGACTTAATAAAGCAGATTATATTACCATCAATAATTTTTTTCTTCTTCAAATCGATTTTAGATCGATGGTTAGTTTTATTTTTTATTGTTTAGTAGTTCATGTTTTCATTACACTGATACATACTTTTAGACGTAGATTGGGCAGAAATTATTTTAAAAGTTTATTGCAGGGAAAGTATATTACTCCAGTTATTGAATATAGGGCTTTTATGTTTCTTGATATGTATGACTCTTCAGCTGTCGCAGAAAATGTAGGACATTATAATTACAGTCTTTTGCTTCAGGAATGTTTTGCAGATTTATCAGAATTATTGATTAATCACGGAGCTGAGATCTATCAATATGTAGGAGATGAAGCCGTAATTACATGGAAAATCTCCTTGGATTTTGATAGACAAAAATGTATCGATCTCTACAATGCTTTTTCAGTAAGACTATTACAGAAACAAGATTTCTATCAGAATAAATTTGGTTTAGTTCCTAAATTTAAAGGTTCAGTAAATGAAGGATTGGTTACTGTTGCAGAAATTGGACAGATTAAAACTGAAATTGCCTATCATGGTGATGTACTTACTACTGCAGCTCGAGTACGTAATCTCTGTAATGATTATCAAGCCGATTTATTAATTACACAATCTTTTTTTGAACAATTATTGTCTTTCGAACAAGAAAGTTTTACTGCGATAGACAGAACTATTTTGCGTGGTAAAAAAAAGCCAATAACCATATATAAATCTCTATACTAATAGTATAAGAATCTAATCATATAGCTGTCTAAGTGTCTGATTTTACTCAGTTATTCAATTGTTCGTTTCAGTATCAAAAAACTACGTTTCGGTAAACTTCCTCTAAAAAAAAGGCTGGTTGATTTGTTATTTTGTCGTCAAATTTTATGTATTTATTAAACGATAAAAAATGACAAAACTATTATTTCAAAAGCATATAACACTAAAGAAGGTGTTCGTTTTATTGGTAATTGCTGGCTTTGCTTCATGCGGGAAAAGCGCGGGAGCTGAAGGAATGGCACCGCCAAAACCAGAAGTTGATTTTTTTGAAGCTAAAACTTCTATTGGCAAAGTAGAAAAAAAATATCCTGGAGTTATAGAAGGAAGTGTAAATGTAGATATCAAAGCACAGGTCTCAGGATATCTAGAAGCTATTTACGTTAAGGAAGGACAATATGTAAATAAAGGACAGTCTTTGTTTAAAATCAAAGGAGATGTTTACGAAGAGCAAGTAAATAATAGTCGTGCAGCTTATAAAAGTGCTTTAGCTAATCAAGCTAATGCAAAATTAGAGGTTGAGAAGGTAAGACCACTTGTAGAAGGTAAAGTATATACAGAGATACAGTTAAAAACGGCACAAGCAAATCTTGATGCGGCATCTGCACAAGTTGCGCAGGCAAAAGCGGCTTTAGGATCGTCACAGCTTAATGCTGATTTTTCTTTAATAAAAGCACCGGTGAGTGGTTACATCAGCCGAATTCCAAATCGTATTGGAAATTTAGTTACACCTACAGATGCACAACCATTAACGTCACTTTCTGAGATTGATAATGTGTTTGTTTATTTTTCTTTAAGCGAAGCGGATTATTTGACTTACACAAAAAACTTAAAATTGAATAGTTCTACCAGTTTAATTATGGCAGATCAAAGCGTGTATGAACATAAAGGAAAATTGGAAGTTGCCAGCGGAAATATCGACCGTACTACAGGAACGATTACATTAAAAGCAATCTTTCCTAATCCTCAAAAGCAACTTCGTTCAGGAGGTTCTGCTCGAATTATTTTAAACAATAGTTTGGATGCTGTAGTAACCGTTCCGATGGCGAGTGTAAAAGACATACAGGATAAATTTTTTGTTTTTGTGCTGCAAGCCAATAACAAGATTGCAATGGTCCCAATTGTAATTGCAGGAAATTCAGGAACTAATTACTTCGTGTCAAGCGGTCTAAAGAACGGTGACAAAATTGCAATAAACAATATCGATGCGCTAAATGACAGCATGGAAGTAGTTCCAAAAGTTACTGCTGTTAAAACGGTTGCCATCAACTAAATTTTTGTTTCAATATAAATAACATTTCCATGTTAAAAAAAATAATAGACAGGCCTGTATTGGCTACAGTTATCTCCATTGTATTGGTGATATTAGGTATCATAGGTCTTACTAGATTATCTGTGACACGTTTTCCAGATATTTCGCCGCCAACTGTAATGGTAAGCGGTTCTTACCCAGGAGGAAACAGTGAAACTATAATTCGTTCCGTAGTAACGCCATTAGAAGAACAAATTAATGGAGTAGAGAACATGCAGTATATAAAATCTACTGCAAGTAATGATGGATCTTTTTCTATCAGTGTAATTTTCAAGCAAGGTGTTGATCCAGATCAAGCCGCGGTAAATGTGCAGAATAGAGTTCAGCAAGCCACTCCAAAACTACCTCAGGAAGTTATTAGAATGGGCTTGACAACTTCTAAGCAGCAAAATAGTATGATTGTTATTTTTAATATTTATACAGAAGATAATGAAAAATACGACGAGCTATTTCTGCAGAATTATGCCAATATCAACTTGGTTCCTCAAATCAAACGTGTTCCTGGAGTGGGACAAGTTCAGATTTTTGGTGCGAAAGATTACTCAATGCGAGTATGGCTTGATCCACGTAAAATGGCAAATGCAGGATTAGTTCCTTCAGATGTTACACTAGCAATTGCCAATCAAAGTTTAGAATCGGCTCCAGGAAAACTGGGAGAAGAATCTCATGCGGCTTTAGAATATGTTATCCGATATAAAGGAAAAAAGAATAAGCCAGAACAGTATGAGAATATTATAGTTAAAAATAATGGAACTAGCCTTTTAAGGCTTAAAGATGTAGCGAGAGTAGAGTTTGGCTCGATTTCGTACAATGGTGATAATAAATCGAATGGAAAGAATGCTGTTACAATGGCAATTCTGCAAACATCAGGTTCAAATGCCAATGAGATTGAAATTGGGGTTAACAGTGAAATAGAAAGGTTGTCTAAATCTTTTCCGCCAGGTATTAAATCGGTTAATGTAATGAGTACCAAAGAACGTCTTGATGAAGCGACAGGACAGGTAAAATCTACTTTAATAGAAGCCTTTATTTTGGTATTTATTGTAGTATTTATTTTTCTTCAAGACATTCGTTCTACCATTATTCCAGCGATTGCAGTTCCAGTAGCGATTATAGGTACTTTTTTCTTTCTGTTGGTACTTGGTTTTACGATTAATATTCTAACACTATTTGCGTTAGTTCTGGCCATTGGTATTGTAGTAGATGATGCTATTGTCGTCGTCGAGGCTGTACACAGTAAAATGGAAGAAGATGGAGATCTTACAGCAAAAGAAGCTACACACAGTGCCATGTCAGAAATTACAGGAGCTGTAATCTCAATTACACTAGTAATGTCGGCAGTATTTATTCCGATTGGTTTTATGACAGGATCATCAGGGATTTTCTATAAGCAATTTGCCTATACATTAGCAATTGCTATTATTATATCGGCTGTAAATGCACTTACGCTTACTCCAGCCTTGTGTGCATTATTGTTAAAGAACAGTCACAGTGGAGAAGAGGGGCATCATAAAACAGGATTTAAGGAGCGCTTTTTTGTTGGATTTAATAGAGGGTTTAATAATATAACGGGTAAATATATTAAATCAGTTCGTTTTCTTATCAATAGAAAATGGCTTTCTGCAGGATTAGTTGTTGGTATAACTGCTATTGCAATTATGCTGATGATGTCAACCCCAAAAAGTTTTGTGCCTTTGGAAGATGATGGTTTTATTGTTTACAGTTTGTCTATGCCTCCGGGTACAGCATTAGATCGTACTACAGAAGTAGTTAAAAAAATAGAAAAAGAGCTTTCTACGGTAGAAGGAATTGATGTTAATACCAGTATTACAGGATTTAATATTTTAAGTAACAGTTCCAGTCCTGCATATGGTTTAGGGTTTGTAAAACTAAAACCGGTAAAGGAAAGAGGGGATATTAAGGATATTGAAAGCATAATGAATGACATTTCTGCTAGATTATCAAAGATTAAAGAAGGGTCAGTTATGGTTTTAAGAATGCCACCAGTAGAAGGTTTTGGTGTAACTAGTGGAGCAGAAATTGTGCTGCAGGATAGAATGGCACGTAATCCAGCTGTTCTAAAGGCTATGACTGATAAAGTAATTGGGCAGATTATGAAACAGCCGGGTGTACAATATGCGTATACTACTTTTAGAGCCGATTATCCGCAACTAGAATTAGAGGTGGATGAGGAAAAAGCCAGCCAGATGGGAATTGATATGCGTGATCTTTTAAACAATATCCAGATTTATTTTGCTGGAGATCAGTCTTCAGATTTTACAAGATTTGGTAAATTTTATAGAGTGAATGTAAAAGCTGACGGTATTTTTAGAACAGACGAAGATGCTTTCAACGAAATATTTGTTCGTAATGCCAAAATGGAAATGGTTCCTGCAAAATCACTTGTGAAACTGCAAAAAGTGTATGGACCAGAAACGGTAGACAGATATAATTTATATAATTCAGTTAATATTACCGCAGTTGCTTTACCAGGATTTAGTAATGGAGAGATTATGGGTAATCTGGAAACTGTATTGGATCAGCTTCCTTCTGATTATAGTTACGAATGGACAGGATTAAGTTTGGAAGAAAAAATGGGAGGAAGCCAGACTATTGCAATTTTTGGTTTATGTCTTCTGTTTGTTTTCTTCTTGCTTGCTGCTCAATATGAAAGTTACTTATTGCCTCTTGCTGTTTTGCTTTCTATTCCAACAGGTATTTTAGGAGCTTTTCTAGGCATCAAAGCTGTAGGATTAGACAATAATATTTATGTACAGGTTGGTTTGATTATGTTGGTCGGACTTTTGGCAAAAAATGCAATTCTTATTGTGGAGTTTGCACTTCAAAGACGATTGGCAGGTTTGTCTATTGTTGAAGCGGCTATTGAAGGAGCTAAGTCCAGATTAAGACCAATTATCATGACTTCTCTAGCTTTTATTGCAGGTATGTTACCTCTAATGTTTGCTTCTGGCGGAACAGCGGTAGGAAATAAATCGATAAGTGTCAGTGCAGCGATGGGAATGCTTAGCGGTGTTATATTAGGAGTTTTTGTAATTCCATTACTTTTTATACTATTTCAATATTTACAAGAAAAAGTATCTAGTAAAAAGAATGTAATGCAAACTATAAAACAAGAATAATGAAAACAATATATAAGATAGGAATTTCTGCGTGTGTAAGTGTTTTGCTTGCTTCCTGTGTAGTTGGGAAAAAATATTCTCGCGAAGAATTGAATGCACCAGAAAAATTCCGTGAAGAAATGGTCGCAACGGGAGATACAACACTCCTGCCTTGGAAAAGTTATTATAAAGATCCTTTATTGGTTAATTTGATTGAAAAAGCCCTCGTTAAAAATAACGAGGTGCTTATCGCTATGAAGACTATGGAGCAGCTTGATCTTACTTACAAGCAGGCAAAATTAACTTTATTGCCAACATTAGATTTTGATGCAGGTGCAAACCGTTCGTATCAATCTAAAAACTCATTAAATGGTTCATTAAGTTCGCAATTTACCAGTAAAGATTATATGGATGATTATAGTGCGAATCTTAAATTAGCTTGGGAGATTGATATCTGGGGAAAGGCTGCTATGCAAAAGCGAGATGCAAAAGCGGGTTATTTTGCTCAAAAAGAAAATCTTTCGGCTTTAAAAACAAGAATTATTGTTCAAGTGGCACAAGGGTATTATAATCTTTTAGCTTTAGATGAACAGTTTAAAATTGCACAGAAAAACATTGAGTTAAGCGAAAATACATTGGTTATGATGCGATTACAGTATAATTCTGGAGCAATAAGTTCTTTAGCATTAAATCAAACTGAAGCACAGAAAAAAACTGCTGAGTTATTAGTGCCTTTAGCAAAAGGAAATATAGCAGTTCAGGAAAATGCAATACAAATTTTATGTGGTGAATATCCAAATAGTGTAACACGTGCGGAAAGCCTTCAAGCAGCAGAATTTAGTGTTGTAATCCCTTCAACAATTCCAGCATCGCTATTAAGCCGAAGACCAGATGTAAAAGCTAGTGAATATGCTGTAATGTCTGCCAATGCAAAAACTGGACTTGCCAAAGTAACCATGTATCCAAGTTTGAGTTTGAGTCCGTCAATTGGGATAAATTCATTTGAATTTGATAAATGGTTTAATTTCCCAGGTTCAGTTACTAAAACAGTTATGGCTAATTTAACGCAGCCTATTTTTAGACAAAAGGCTTTAAAAACGGCTTACGAAATTGCAGTTATCGAACAGGAGAAAGCAGTTGTTAATTTTAAACAGTCTTTTATTACTGCCGTTGGTGAAGTTTCAGATGCAATGTCTAAAGTAAAATATGCTGAGGAACGTATGAAGCTTGCTACTCAAAAAGGAGAGTCTTTAGAGAAAGCAACTTCAGATGCATCGCTTTTGTACAAAAGCGGTATGGCAAATTACCTAGATGTAATTACTGCACAAAATAGTGCCTTGCAAAATGACTTAGATGTTGTTGCAATAAAATTAGAAAAATTAGATGCAGCAATAAATTTATACCGTGCCTTAGGAGGCGGGGTACAATAGATTTGAGAATTAAAATACCCAGCTTCAGAACGATTTAAACTGAGGCTGGGTTTTTTGTTTTGTTTTTTTAAGTATAAAAATGATGTATTTCATACTTTGGATTATTTTGTGAGGTATATAATTATTCGAACCTAAACTAGGTAGGTCTTGATTTTACTGGAATGTTGATTTTTTAATAGTCTGTGTCACGATTCTGCCACAAAACTTAAAATAATCATTTTTTTGTATTATTTTTTAAGATAGTATGATCCAGAATCTTTCTTTCAGATGGATCAAACTTAACGTATAAACGCCCTAAATTAGGCGTACCTATAGGTAAGCTTATAAAATTTAGAAAATTCATAGTCATACCTAAACTAGATAGGTTGCGTAAATAGTCCATCATTTTGCATCATTTATATTGATGTAATGTGTTTAAAAACAGGTATTTGTACTTGTTGTTTCGTTTTTTTATTTTTCTTATTCTTGTAGTATGTTTTAGCCAATATTTTTTGATAATAATTAGTTTCAACTTCTAAATTAACCGTGAAAAATGAGAAATTTAATAATAATTGTTTTAGTTATGTTGTTTTCTGCTGTGCATGCACAAACTGCAAAAGATGATTTAATAGCATCTATTTTGGGAAAAAAATATGATACAGACCTTTTAATATTAGGTGAAAATGGTGAGGAAACCAGAACTATTACTACATTAAGAGTTAAAGTACTTATCATTAAAAACAATATTAAATTTATAAATCCCAAAGGAAGTATGTTTGCAATTGTAATCAATTGCGATTCTATCATTTCAAATAAAGATGTTAAAATTTATTCAGAATCTGACTTAAATATATTTGCAAACTACGGTGCTGGCGTATTATCTATCGAAAATAATAAAGGCAGTAGAGGCATTGATGCCCAAGTTTATTTAAACGAAGCGCAAAACTATAATACACCAGCAAGTAATGGGAAGAATGGTAGTTCTGGTCGTGATGCTTCATGTGGTACATTTGGTTTCAAAAGTGCAGAAAGCGGAGATGATGGAGGTCTTGGTTCAAGTGGACAAAAGGGTTTGAAGGGAAACATTGGTTATAAAGGCGATAATGGATTACCAGCTGGCTCAGTTATTTTTGTATGTAAATCTTTCCATCAGGATGCTGAAATATACATTAATGCAATAGGCGGGAATGGAGGTAACGGGGGAATTGGTCAAACCGGTGGGCTTGGACAAAAAGGTGGTGATGGAGGAAAAGGAGGAAATGGCGGGAAAAAAAATACTGCTTGCGGAAAAGGACCTAAATCCGGTGGAGATGGAGGAAATGGCGGGAGCGGTGGTGACGGTGGTGACGGTGGTGAAGGAGGCGATGGCGGTGATGGCGGTGATGGTGGCTTTGTTAAAATTTATTCACTTCGTAAAGAAATAGCACCAACTCTTTACGTTATCAATAATTTGGGAGGCTCTCCTGGCAACGGAGGAGTCGGCGGAATTGGTGGAATTGGTGGAATTGGCGGACAGGGCGGTAAACGTGGAAAGGGAGGAAACGGAGATCTTATTTTTAACCCTGCCGGTGGCGGAAGTGCAGGAAAAGAGGGATCAGAAGGAAGGCCTGGTAATCCAGGAAGTTTAGGGCATTCTGGAAAGTTGGGTAAAAGAGGTAAGATCATGGTTGAAGAGAATCAACAATATTTACAAGTAGAAGATGGAGAAATAACCCAAATTATAAGAGGGATTGTTGAATCTGAAAATTTTGCTATTTAATATAAAGCAGTCACATCCTGAACCTATATTTTATGTCCTATGATTATAGACCTTCCCAAACCTATCAAAAAAGAGACCCTATAGGTGCACTCAGGAAAATGGTAAAACATAAAAAGACCTAATTATTTTATATTTTAATATACCGTTCTAAACGAAAGAGAGTTTCTATGTAAGATGAAATGCGATAGTCATCTCTAGTTTATGCCTGTAATATTAATTTCATCGCTGGCAGTAGCATTTGTTGAAGACTGGTTAGATAACAATGAAATTAAACACTATATCAGCAAAATAGACATAGAATTAATTATTATTCTTACGCAACTATTACAAGAACTATTTGTGTAATTGCTTAGGTTGCCTTGTTTTTTACTTGTATTCTATCTCAAAATAATAGAGAATTGATTTAAATTGTCTTGTACACTAAGACATATATCCAGCAAATATTCTTGCTTATTTTTTTCCTTTTGAGGAATTACACCATCTTCAGGAATACTCTAGGTTTTGTACAAATGTTTTTTTAGCCTATATATTGGAAGATAAGTAAACAATATCGAAAGTAGACCTGCAAGAACAGCATCTAGAATAGCCATAAGGGTAGGATCCAGTTTATGGTTAACAGTTAGGCTTTGCTGTGCAATTAGTAATACAGATAGTACTAGTAAACCGGTTATGATGCCGTGTGCCACACATAATTTTGCTATAAATCTGTTTTTATTCAGGTTATTATCTATTGCCACTTCGATTAATTCTTGTTCGGCGGCAACAATAACCCGCTTAATGATATCCATTGTCAGGATTACTGGCAAAAATATAGCCATTGGCAATGTTAAACGTGCTAAGCTTTGGGGACCAGTAAAAAAATGAGTATACCCCAATTCTTGGAAACTGGCATAAGCAATAATAAAATTGAAAAATACGTTGGGAAAGATATAATAAATTGCACGCTTTCTTAGAAAGCGTTTGAGGGATGTTTTTTTTGACTGAGCTGTTGTTATCATAAGTAATTTATAAGGATAAAGTCAGTAATGCTATAGCCTTGTCTTTAATTTTCAAGGCTTCTTCTTTAGGTAAGAAATCTTGATTGGACATCAACGTAAAGTCCATTTGATTACGATATGTAGTCGTAACTAAAGTGTTTGAATTTAACCAAGGAAATGCTACTGTTGGGCTAAAGATATCTTCCAGAATAAAATTTTTGTAATCATTCGGGATCTGAAGACTACCCATATTTGAAAGAGTCAAATCGTGCCCTCCTCGGCTTGATTTTAACAGTGAAATCATACGATTGACCAGAGAGTGCATCTGTTCACCCATCCATAGCAGTTCTCGTGCGTCCATCTTTTCTATTTTTTGAGTAAGATCCTTTTTGATATGTTTCGCTTGGTCTAGTATCTGAGGAGTTTTCTTTTTTAATGATAGTTCTACTGTTGGAGCAAAGGCAAACATGTGATCCTTTTTGATTTCAGGAATAAAATGACGGATGTTAATTGGACTAATTACTTTTTTTTTCGCTGATTTACCTTGTACATCTTGAAAAGCTTGCATAAACGCTGTACAAAGAATGGAATGTATGGAAATACCACTGTCTTTACATTTCTGTTTTAAAACAGCTGAATTTGTTGAATCTAATTTCCAATGAATGGCATAATTTTTTCCGAGATTTCTTTTTTTATTTTCTCGTTGAAGCAAAAAGAAAAATTTGGCCAAAAGTAAATAAAGCTTTGCTTTGCGTGTGTTTTTTTGAATATCAAACTGTGGAGATAAGAAATTGTTTACTGATTGGAATAGTTGATAAGGTTCGAGATCAAGGGTCGGATTATCTATTAAAGCAAGTAATTCCCGCATCAAAGTTTCAATACTGGTTCCATCACAGATACAATGTGGCAATACCCATAATAATTCAGACACCTCTTGTCCTTTGATCCATACCAATTGAGCCAAAGGGGAGCCTTCATCATTAAAGTGCCAATACCATTCCTGTTCGGATTCCACCAACCAATCTGTATCTGTTTGACGTTCTACGATGCGAAGCGGAATAGGTTTCATATTTTCCTTGATGACATAAGCAGGATGTTGCTTATCCTGTAAATCAATTTCTGAACGAAGCAGCGGATGCTTATTTTGGATTTTTGCTAAAGCAATTTGGATGTGTTCTTTTCGAATTTCACCTTTAATTTTTGCCGTAAACACACAGTTTAAAGGTGTGGTGGCATCAATATACATGATTCTTTCTACTAATAAGAGTTTTCGTTTGGTCATGAGGCTGCTTGATAATTTAATTTGCGTTTAATGGAATCAGTTATTTCATCACGAATGGCTATGGCCTCGTGATAAGGCAAATAACCTTCACTTCCTATAAACGAGAAGTCCATAATACCTTGATAAGTGGAGGTGAGTATCGTCGTTGTATTGCCTAGTGGTCCAATGACTGATGGACTGAAAATAGTTTCCAACGTAAAGGATTGGTATTGATGTGGAATCTGAATACGTCCCAAGTTGGAAAACATACAATCATTGGATGACTTGCCTCGTTTTAGAAGCTTTGTAAAGTTGTTTAACGCATTATGGGCAGATTCCATAACCATCATGGTGATATAGGGATTAAGTTTGGCTGTTTTGTGATCTACATAACGCTGCATTAAACGTAAATTGTCTAAGAAATTGAGTTTGGGATTTGATGAGATGACAATCATCAAGCCGAAGGCGAAAATATGATCTTCTTTTACTTGGGGAGCTAAGCGCCTGATATCTACTGGGCAAGAAACTTTATTAAAGGCTTTGTTTCCGCGTACTTTTTTAAAGGTGTCTAGTACGGTAGCACTTAAAAAAGTATTGACCGTGATTGATAGTGACTTACAATGGGAAATAAGCTGTTGGCTTGTGGTTTGGTCTAATTTCCAATGAATCAAATAGTCCGTTTGTCGATCAATCGTTTTTTTGCTGACGGGAATACATTTAATCGTTAATGTTGCTAGCCGACCAATCATTTTTGCCTTAAACCTTTGTTTGTTATTTTTTAAAATTGGTGCAGGAACAATGTCTTGAATACCTAAAATAGGATTTTCGATGCCTATATCTGCTACTGGATTATCCAATACTTTTAAAAATTCATAAAGTAAAGTCATCGCTGCACCGCCATCACACAGGCAGTGATGGAATACAAGTAGCATATCTGAGCTATCGTTTCCTTTAATCCATACAAAGCGGATCAAAGGTTTGTTTTTGTAATCAAAGAGTGTATTCCATTCTTGTATAGATTCCTGTTGCCAGTCGTCTTCGCTTTTTTTGTCCACAATACGAATTGGAATTGGATTCGTTAGTTTAGGGACTTCAAACCATGGAATATTCTTCTCATCAATATGGATGTATGCTCGTAACCAAGGATGTTTTTTCTGGAGTCTGTCTAAAGCAGATTGAATATCTTTTTCCTCAAATACACCGCGCAGGCGAAAAGGAATAACGACATGGAATGGTTCTTTTCCTTCACCCAATAGCATGCGTTCTGCAAATAACAATTTTCTTTTCATATTTTATATTGAAGCTAATACTGAACGTTCTTGTTTTACAAAATCTTCCAATAATGTAACTGCCTGATCATTACCGCCAGCTGTTAGGAAAGCTGCCTGAACTTCTTTGGCTGCATTTCTATATTTAGGATTTTCTAAGAGCTCGAAGACGGTCTCCCTCAGGGCTTCTATTCGAAGTCGTTTGTATCGGATACTGATTCCACAGCCAGCTTGTTCAATCAACTTTGCTGTATGAAAGTGATCGTAAGCGATTGGTGTAATCAACATAGGTAGACCATTGGTAAAGGTGTCGTTCACTGTATTGAAACCGCCGTGGCAAATCACCATATCCATATGAGGCATCAATGTTGATTGTGGGACAAAACTATTTACGATAAAATTAGTAGGCCATTTATCAAATATTTCGGGTGGTGTTGCTGCAATAATAGTAACAGGTTGGTCCGCAAATGCTTCAATGAGTTTACCGAAAAAAGCTTTTCGGATATCAACTAATAAAGTACCCAATGACACAAAAATTTTTGGCGTTGTGCTGGCTGCTAGTCGTTCCCAGTCAAAAGGGCTATTATTGGGACGGCCTTTGACCGGACCTACAAATTTCATGTGTGAGGGTACGGTTTTAAAACCTGCAAATGCTTGTGATGTGAACACCAGGTTTAATTGATGAGAATGTATGAATATACCCTCATCAAGAATACCGACCTCTTTTTGTAGCTCTTTGATGAGGTTTTGCTGCCATTCAAATATTTTAGGAGCACTTTTCTCTGTGTCACCCATCACATCTGGTGGTACTGGGGTTGTCGTTACAGAGGGTATACGATGTTTGTGTGCGAATAGAGCTCCGCCAAAGGTGATACAATCATTGATGATTACATCAGGCTGCCAGTGACTGTGTAGTGTTTCTAATCCTGGCATCATCATTTTAGCAAATGGAACATAGGTTTCTTCCAGTGCTAATTTCATGACTTCTGGTCCAGAACAAGAAGGGCCATCATCTTGTCGTTTTAATATCTGTTGAAGTTCAAGTTGAAAGGGGATGAGATCCTTCTCGGGGTAGATATAGGTTCCTCCTGTTGGAATATGTTCCTCCGCCAGTGGTGTAATGCCAAACCATTTGACTTCATGACCACGAGCAAGTAAACTAGCTCCCAAACTTAATGTCGGACTGATATGTCCAAAAAATGGAGGAATAACAATGAGAAATTTAGCAGGAGATTCGATAGAGGGCTGCGTAGGGGCTATGGCGTGTTCAAGTAGATCTGCTGCTGTCTTCGTTCCGCCTGCCTCTATAAAAGATTGACGAACTTTGAGGGCGGCTTCACGATATTGTGGCTGATTTAAGATAGTATCAACAGCGTTTCTTAGGTGATTGGCTTTAAATCGGTTAAAATTGAGACGCTCACCTGCACCGGTACGTACGACACGTCCTGCCACATGGGATTGATCGTATGCAATTGGAATAACAACGAGCGGTAGACCATGTGAAAGAGCTTCTGAAACGGTGTTGTGTCCACCATGGCATACGACAGCATCTAAATGAGGTAGCAAATCCAATTGTGGGATTTGCGAATAGACCATAAAATTTTCAGGCCAGGTATCAAATAGATTGGAATCTGAAACAACTACAACCGTTAGATCTTCGTCCTGAAAGGCATCGATTACCTTTTGAAAAAATGCTTTCTTATGTTCATGGTCGAATGTTGTGCCTATGCTGACTAAAATTTTTTTCCGAGGACTACTTTTCAGTTGCTCCCAATCGAAAGCACAGGATAAAGGACGTTCTGTTACTACCGGACCTGTAAATTGATAGTTGGAGGTGAGATCCATTTCTCCAAAGAAATACTGAGAGGTTAAGACTAAAGTAAGAAGATCTGAACAATCTAACGATCGGTTTTCTTTGATACCGAGTTCTTCTTGTAAAGCCATGATCTGCTTGACTTCCCATTCATGTACTTTCGGTAGCTCACTGATAATTTTGATTGCTGCTGGGGCTGTTACGGAGGTCGCATAAGGGCGATTAACTTTTTTTGCCGCAATTGCCGCAGCAAATAATTGATGATCACCGATTACTAAATCTGGCTCATAGGCTTCTAACAGCTTAACGATTCCTTTATAACAATGTCTATTTAAAGGGATCAACACTTCTTCGTATAAAAACTTGATACTATCAATGCCGTAAACAACCTTTTTTGAGATGATATCTAGATAGTGTTCGCTTTCTCTTTTTTCTTCGTCTGTCTGATCGTATTGAATAAGCAATAGTTGCCCGCCTACAGGAAGTTTGGAGCTTAAGTTTTGGTCAAGACTGATCCACGCTACTTGATGTCCTCTTTTTAAGAGTTCGGCACCAATGCTCAATGTTGGATTTACGTGACCAGTTAGCGGGGGAACAACAAATACAAATTTAGCCATGGTTTTGTAATTAATGGTTAGTTAAAAATTGAACAATAGTTTCTGCTATCTCAATAGGAGCTTGAATGGGAATATTGTGATCTCCATCAATGAGTTTTAGCTCGGCTGTACCGATTTGAGATTGTAACCATTCTCCTGTTGGTTTGCAATTGGAGGCTGATCCATATAGTAACAGGGTTGGTGGGTGTAATTCGGAAACAGGAATGTGATGTAGAAAATGTTTTTCTTTAACCATATCAGCTTTGATAGTGGTCTGGTTAAATAAAAACTCGTATAATCGATGGTTTTTTTCCATCTGTCTTTTCCCCATTTTCACTTTTGTAGTGTCCGTAAAATTAGCTACGTAATGTTCGAGAAATTCCTTGCTATAATCTTCGATAATATTTCGCGCTTTTTCATCTTGCGGATCCGGTGCTTCAATGATAACCAATTGACTTAAACGTTCAGGGGTTATCAAAGCAGTTTTGAGAGCAATAAGTCCTCCAAAACTATAGCCAACAAGTTGTGCTTTTTTGATTTGGAGGTAATCCATCATTGCGATTAAATCGGACGACATATTTTCTAAATCATATCCTTCTAATGTACGCTCACTCTTACCATGACTTTTTAGATCATACATGACCACATGAAAGTGCTGCGCCAAAATGGGAGCAATATTAAAATAATAAATAGCAAGATTACTAAACATACCGTGGATCAATACTACGGTATCTTTAGCACCTTTATTTAGTTCTTGTATGTGAACTTTTTTATTATTAATAGTAATTATTGGCATTCGTAGATGTAATTGATGATCCTATTAAGATCAAGATTGATCAGTTGATCAAGATCCATAGAAGACAACCAACCGGTGAAATCAATTTGATCGCCAAAGTGTGCTTTGATTTTTTCTGAAAAAGAAACAATCTCGATACTGTCCATTTCCAGATCTTTAGTAAACGAACTTTCTGGAGTGATATCCATCTCTTCTACAAATTCTTCGCCGATGACTTCCGTAATAAAACCCTTTAATAGGTTGAATAACTCCTCATGATTCATTTTTAATGTCGTGTTTAAAGTGTCCATCCGATAATATAATTTAGGTGTTTGATTGTTTTGATTTCTATTTGATCGATCCATAGATGATCTCCTTGTATGCGTGCTACTTCATATCTTTTTGGGTTTCCTTTTAGCCCTGTTCCTAATAATTTTCCATAGGCTTCTTTTGCTACCCAAAATCGGGTGCTCCATTCGGCTTGATCTAGTTCTTTTAATAATGCTAATTCTGCATTGGTGAATACTAATTGATAAAATTCAGGGGTGCGTTCTGCAATGATTTCCATGTCGATGCCAACAGGTTTATCTTGCCGTGCAATTGCTACTGCATCTTTTCCTTTATGTGCCAATGAGATTTGGATCTGTTCTGTGCCATTACCTCTGAGATAAGGTTTGCCTGCGTTATCAGAATAAATTTCAAAGGTTATGGGGTAATTGGGTTGATTTTTCTGTTCACTCAATAAATGTCGTACGGCATCTTTTACCGCTACGCGACTTACCATCCAATTCTTTCTACGGTTGGGTAGGAGTTCCTGATAGTACTTTTTTTCCCTTTGATTGAAATAACGTTTCAGTATAAAATCCCAAGAAGATACGCGGGAATAGGCCTGATGAAAGAAAAAGATATGTGGAGCAATTTCTTCTGATAGACGGTTATGAAGTGGCGACATGGAAACATTCCATAAAGCTTCGTCAATTTCTAATCTTCGGTTTTGCCATCCTTTTATCGAGCACCAAACTTTTCCGTTTCTTCGAAGAACAATATCAGCGATTGCAAATTCATCGTTTAATTCTGTTAATGCACAGGTACATTCAAATGCACCATCTTGATCGTGCATATCTTCGAAGAATTCAATTTGTTTGATTTTGACTGGAAAAGCAATGCGGTCTTTGATTAAGGTAAGTTGTAACCATAATCCAAATAATTGTCCTGCATTGTCTAATAAGGAACCTTTACCACCGTTACTTTTTATTTGTCCTATAATACCTTTCTTTCCAACAGCTGATATAGCTGTAATACCTTGATATGCTTCTCCATGAAACATATGTTTCTCATAGATTTCTAAAGGAGTTCGCTCGATAGGTAATCGTTCCCCTATAGATAAATCAAAAGTAGGTAGTTGAGGATGAGATGATGCTAAAAATATTTCTGCATTGGCAAAATTCTCGATATCCAAATAGGCGTGATTATTGGAGCGCCAAATACCTTTTATTGTTTTTTCAAAAGGGTTGGCAACGTTCATCCATTGAAATACACTGACGTGCATGATTTTGTGAATTTTTGTTTCTGGTTGTTCAGCTTGTGCTGCTTCTGCCAGTAATTCAAAGATCATAGTCATCGGAATCACAGGTTCCATATCTGCAACATCTGACCAGCCTTTGGGTTGTCGTAAAAGGCTGTGATCAATCAGATAGGGATGTGTAGCTAAATTGACTTGTAGTGTTTTTGAAAAATGATTGTTAATCAATTGTTTTTTCGTTAAGACAGGTGTAGAAATAGCAGTTTGTGTATGATTTTCAAAGACGTTCAATACTTCTTCTTGCATTCGAATCATATCAGTGATATTGTCTTGAAATGCACGGAATAATGGCTGGCTTACTTTTGGTGTTGCTTTAGTAAAAATCTCTTTTGGTCGTACTGTATCGATAGATTTTCGTAAGTTTTTTATTGCTTCAAAATCACGGATAATGGGTGACCCTAATTGTAATTTTATACCTTTTTTGGGTATTGTTTTTCTGTGATTTTGTATATCTAAAAAATCGAGTGCTAGGACTTTGCCTTCTACAAATAATGCAGCGACTACTCTTTGCAACTGAGCAAGTGCTGTTCGGGTGGCTACACTTGAGGCAAGTGTACTGAATGCTTTCCCTTTTAAGGTATCATCAATAAAACCGATTAATCCTCCTGTGCCTACTTGTATAAAAAAACGGACTCCTTCGTCATAAAGCTTTTCCGTTAGTTCTCGGAACCTTACTGGTTGTACAAGATGTTCGGCGCTTAGTTTACGGATAGACTGCTGATCTGCCGGATAGGGCAGTAGTGTAGTGGCAGACCACAACGGGATTTTTGTTTTTTGGAATTGAACTTTTTCCATACCTGCTAAGATTAAAGGCAGTTTATCTGCAACGAAAGGAGAATGAAAGCCAGATTGGAATGGTAAAATCTGGTGGAATATCTGTTTGGATTTTAATAAAGGTGTCAATTCTTGGAGTGCAACATGGGTACCGCACAGGATTACCTGATGTGGACAATTATCATTTGAAACGTAGAGGTTGGGAATTTGTTCAATCAATGGCATTATATCCTCAAGACCTGCCCCAATAGCAATGAATTTTGAGTCTTTGAGTTCAAATGTTTTTGGATCAAGGACATCGATTAGGTCCTTGACTGAACTTGCTTCGGCCAATTCTGAAGCATATCCCGCTAACCATTCTCCCAAACTATGTCCAGCATTCATATCTGGATAGATTCCCAATTTTTTTAAAGCACTGTCTAGTATGCCACAATTGTTAAAAATGCCTAATGCGTCGTTCAACAGTCCTTCACCTTCAGTTTCTATGGGGGCTGTCAATCCAAAGTAGTGACTGACTGTTACAACTTCGCCTTTTTCTAAACCATCTAGTCCTGGGAATACAAAGGCTAGTTTGCCATCCTTCTTTAAAAGGGGAGTAGAGGTGTACCATATATCTTGTTTATTGCGCCAAGCATTATTTTTAGAAACAATTTTGATTGCTTTTTGTATACGTTCGGGTGTTGGGTCAAAGAGAGCAATACGATAATCGCCATCTCCCAAAGAAGTATCGTTATCTTGGAGTGCAGAAAGCAATGCTTCACGTGTTGATCTGGCAAGTAACAATACTGCGTCTTTTTTGGGTATATCATACCCTTTTAGGACTATGTGGGCGTTGATACCTCCAAATCCAAATGCATTTACTGCTGCAATCTTTGGTAAACCTGTTTGTGACCAGTTTTTAGCTTCTTGTACAGGTGTAAATCTGGTGAGTTGCATGGAGGCAGTTGGGTTTTCACAATATAATGTAGGTGGCAATATATCGTGATGCAGGGCTAGACAGGTCTTGATTAAACCAGCTATTCCTGCAGCAGGCATGGCATGGCCAATATTGGATTTGACAGATCCTATACCAGCACGTGCAGCTGTTTCTTCTTTGCCGAAAAATTCAGCTAGGGTTTGCAGTTCTGTTTTATCTCCTAACGGAGTTCCTGTACCATGAGCTTCCAAGTAGCCAATTTGTTTTTTATCTAAATCTGCATGTGTCCATGCTTGTTCTAATGCTTTTAATTGACCTTTTACGGATGGGCTCATGACACTTGTTCCATTGCCATCACTACTTACGCCTACTCCTTTAATGACTGCATAAATTTTATCATGATCACGTACAGCATCTTCCAACCGCTTCAAGACAACGAAACCACAACCTTCTCCAATGAGTAGCCCGTCTGCATCTTCGCTAAATGGCTTGATTTGTTGCTGACGCGATAATGCTCCCAATTGGCTAAATATGCTCCAAAATGCTGCGTTTTGACCTGTATGTACTCCTCCTGCAATCATCATATCACTGCGACCACGTTGCAACTCTTGCACGGCATGGTCTACCGCTATAAGAGCACTTGCACATGCTGCATCAACGGTGAAAGCAACACCTCCAAGATTGAATCGGTTTGATACTAATGAGGCAACAAGGTTGGGGATTAACCCCATGGCTGTGTCTGCAGAAAATCGTCCTTTACGTTCCTGAAATGCCTGTTTTATTTTTTCAATATCTGCTGAAGATACCTCTGGCAATAGTTCTTGTAAAAGGGAGTAGATCTGTTCGCCTGTACGTACAATTTCAATTGCACGTGTAGCTCCAGGACCAGTGTAATTTCCTTTTCCGATGATAATTCCTGTTCGTTCCAATGAAACTTTTTTTTGAAATACTCCTGCATCTTCAAGTGCTTTTTGAACGAGGTCAAGCGTTAACAGGTGGTCGGGTTCAGTGCCTTCAACTGCAAGCGGTAAAATACCAAATGCTGTAGGGTCGAATTCATAATCAGGAATAAATCCGCCACGATTACAATAAAAGCGGTCCATGGCTTCTTTGCTATCGCTAAAGTGGATAGGATCGATGCGTTCTGCCGGAGCTACTTGTGTAGAGTCGACTTTATTGATGATATTTTGCCAGAATGCCTCGGCGTCTTTTGCTCCGGGAAACATGCAAGATAAACCTATAATAGCAATATCTGTTTTTTTCATAATAGACGAATACAGCGGTTTTACCAATTTTTACCTGACATGATTAATACTTGACTTTCTGTTCCATACTTGATTTCGTTAAGAAATAGTTCTTTTCCTTCCTCTAATGGTATCAACGAAATTCCACGACGTTCGTACTCATTTTCCAATGATGAAGAAACCATTCCTGCACCTTTCCATGGTCCCCAGTTAATCGAGATTACTTTTCCTTTTAACTTTTTGTTTAATGCATTGGCATAATTATCCAACACACTATTTGCAGCTGCATAATCAGTCTGTCCTTTGTTGCCATAGACTGAAGCGATACTTGAAAACAGGACCACAAATTGGCAATCTGAACGCAATTGTTCAGCCAGTACGCGTAAGGGTTTTACTTTTGTGTCAAAGACACGTTCAAAAGAACTGGTTGTTTTCTGTTTGAAAAGTTTGTCTTCCAAAAGACCAGCACCATGAATGACACCATCTAATTGTCCATATTGCTCATAAATATGATGGAGAAGTTGAGTCAATCCTTCTTCATCACAAAGATCTAATGATTGATATACTACTTTATTCCCTAATTGTTCCATGTGGTGGATGGTACTCAGGATTTGATTGTTTTTGAAAATTCGAGATGTCTCTTTTTCAATTTGGGGTGGCGTACTGAAATTACCAGTTTTGATGAGGTAGCTTCTAATTTCTTCTCTCGATTTCATCAACTCTAATTCTTTTGAATCGGAGATAACTTCTCTCGGGTCTATTGATCTGCCGACAAGAATATAGGTACATGGATAAGTTGCGGACATATGTTTTACCAGTTCAGAAGTAATACCCTGTCCCCCTCCGAGAACTAAAACAACAGATTTTTTATCAAGTTGGATGTGTGCTTGGTCAAGAGTCGTTAACAAGGGCGAAGGTATTATGTCGACTTTATGGCGTTGATCGTCTTTGTAGATAACTTCAGCTGATTTGTCTGTTGTTAGGATTTCGCGTAATGTGATTTCTGCTATTTGATCCGTGTTCTGTGCTGTATTGAGACTAATCAGCCTGCAGTTGGTTTGTTCGAACTCACGAGCCAAACTTTTGAATAAGCCGGGATAACCTTGATAATGACGTAGTGCACCGATGTCTTTTAATTTTTCAACATGTGCTGGAATATCTGAGATTAAATAAATCCATTGTGCTTTTTCAAGATCCATCTTTTTAATTAGACCAACGTGATCGATGATACTATGTTTGACAGTAGTGGAGTACATATCGAAAATAATCAGTCCATCAAATAGGGGCAAATCTTGCTCAGTATGAACCAATTCTGCAATTGCACCATGTTGTTCAAGTATCGTTTTAATTGCACCTGTTTGTGTTCCATTGTCTGGAGCTATTGCAAATCGCTTTCCTTTAAGTATTTCAGTGTTTTGTGCTTCGGAAAATGCGGTTGGTGTCAAATCAAAACGCAGGCGTGTTAATAAACTTTGTACAGGTTCAGTTGCGCTCATTTCACTTATCCAGGTTGCTAAACCATTTAGTGTTTTTATGGCTGCTAAGTTTTCCATAAGATTATCAGCTTGCTCTATGTCATCCCCAAATCCGATTTTGACTTTTAGTTCGCTGATAATTTCCATTCGTTTAATAGAATCTATACTTAAATCTGCTTCCAGATCTAGATCTAGTCCTAACATTTCTTTTGGATAGCCGGTCTTTTCACTGACGATATCTAAAATGATAATTTGTAGTTCTGCAAGTGTACAAGTGGTTTTATCTGCTATTATAGGTGATGTGTGTGATAATTCAATTTTTGTTGTTGCTGAATCAATAGTGCCTGTGTATTCAGTAAGCCAGCTTACGAGTCCATTTAAAGTCTTTATTGCTGCTAGTTGTTCCATGACTGTGTCTTCATTTTCATGATCAGTGGTGAGTATACCAAGCTCATTACGAAGTATCCCGATGATTTCAACTCTTTTAATAGAATCTATACTGAGATCAGCTTCTAAATCCATCTCCATTCCTAACATTTCTTGTGGATAGCCCGTTTTTTCGCATACTACCGTTAACAATAAAGATTTGATATCTATTGTTGGTGTCTGTATGGTTACTTTGGACATCGGTTTATCGTTGGTAATTAGTGTTGATACCAATTGATCAGCTGTCTTATTTTCTACTGTTGTAGAATAAACAGGAATGGAATTTATGTGTTCCTGTTGTCCTAAAAAGGAAAGCATGACATCTCGTTGCGCTTGTACCAACATCTTCATGCCGTTTAAATATTCCTGTAATATGTGTTCTACGGCAGGTTGTGTTTCTGGTGTTTGAATGATCGTGGGGTTTGTCATTTGAATGGGAGTTACTATAGGTAAGGCACCATGAGCAGGTAATGTACCTGTTGTTGGGTGAGCGGCTTGTCCATTTATGCGCCAAATCGTTGGGCTTTTCTGGTAAAGGTCGGGTTGATCGATATGGATTAAACTCGCGTGTCTATCTTCAAAAAGTTTATTTAAATTAAGGGGACGACCAGTTCCAAGGTATTGTGCAAACATGCAAAGAAGATGGGTGAGACCGTTACGGTTGTTATCCTCTACATGTAGTGTCAGCTCATCTTGGTTTAGGCAAGCTTTTGTTAATCCAGATAATACTTTTCCAGGACCCACTTCAATAAATATCCTCGCTCCATCGGCATACATAGCTTGGATTTCGTCAACAAAATGTACGGGTTGAACCAAGTGATCGGTCAATTGTACTTTGATATTAGATGCCAAGCTTGGGTATAAGGTTGCTGTGGTGTTTGACCAAACTGGAATCTGCATTTCCTGAAAAGGAATTTCTTTCAAGACATTCGTATACAAATCTTTGGATTTACTTACCAATGGACTGTGAAAGGCACAGGCTACTTCTAGTTTTTTGAATGAGAAACGTTCCTTTTTAAGCAGTTCCATGAACTTGTCAATGGCTGCAGTGCTTCCAGCAACAACGCACTGAGTTGGTGAATTATAATTGACAGGATAGCAATCTTGATGTTGGTCAAGAATCGTTTTCAAGCGATCTGTATCGATGTTTATAGCTACCATAGTTCCTGGATCACCATCTTCAATAGCATCTAAAATGGTTTGTGCACGTTTGCTACTGAGTTCAACCAACTGTTGTTCGTCAAATACACCGGCAAAACATAATGCCGGTAGTTCACCATAACTATGTCCTGCCAACATATCAGGTACGATGCCGAATGACTGTAGCAATTGAGCTAAGGCAAGATCTACAATGCCTAAAAGAGGTTGTGCCAGACGCGTATCTTTAATGGTCTCCTTTTGTTTTTTTAATGTCGCGGTATCAAATGGGACTGAAGGGAAGATTACTTTTTCTAAATCAGGATATTGCGATATAAGTTTGCGCATGGCCGGAAATAGAACGAATAGATCTCGTGCCATATTGAGGTGTTGGCTACCTTGGCCGGGGAATAGAAATGCAGTTTTACCAGTTCGCTTGTTAACAATAAAGATATCTTTACTTTCAATGTCCGTTAACAAGAGTTCGATTTTCATCATCAAATCTTCGGCTGTATCTGCAACAATGCTTAGTTGGATTGGTTTTTCGGAACCAGCGACTAAGCTGTATGCAATGTCTTTTAAGGTTAGGCTATCATTGATCTCCAATAACGTTTTTACTTGTCCCAATTGGATTTTAGCTTGATCATAATTGTCACCACGGAAGACGAATAGTTCGGATGGCCAAGACTGTAGAATGACAGCATCTTCTTTTTGTGGATGATTTTCGATTACCATATGAAAATTGGTGCCACCAAATCCGAAGGCACTAATACCGGCATAACGTTTTTTTTCTGACCATAATCCTGTTTCTGCATGAAAAGCAAAAGGGCTTGTATCTGCATTGAAGTAGGAGTTGGGTTGATGAAGATGAAGAGTAGGAGGTTTTACGCCATAGAATACTGCCATAGAGGCTTTGATAAGTCCAGCCAGACCAGCAGCACATTTGGTGTGTCCAATTTGAGTTTTTACGGATCCCAGATGTGTCTGAGCTGGTAAAGCTCCAGACCTGCTAAATAAATTGGTGAGTGCGGTAAGTTCCGTTTTATCTCCGACTACTGTTCCTGTGCCATGAGCTTCAACTAAACCAACTGCTGCTGCACTGACACCTGCTTGATCATAGGCACGTTCCAATGCACGTTCCTGACCAATTTTTCTCGGTGCTGTAAGACCAAGAGCTTTACCGTCGCTGGATCCTCCGACACCTTTAATAACAGAATAAATACGGTCACCATCACGTAGGGCATCTTCATATCGTTTTAAGACCAAAATGGCTACCCCTTCGCCAAGAGCAATACCGTCGGCGGCACTGTCAAATGTTGCGCAGCGTCCTTTGCGGGAGAGGGCATGTGTGCTTGAAAACATCAGATAATCGTTGATACCATTATGTAAATCTACTCCTCCGGCAAGTACCATATCCGATTTGCCTAGTATCAGTTCTTGACATGCTAAATCAATAGCAGCTAGTGATGAGGCACATGCAGCATCTACTGTAAAATTCCTTCCACCCAAATCCAAACGGTTTGTTATTCTTCCGGCAATGACATTGGCTAATATACCTGGGAACGAATCTTCGGTGGTGTGTGGGAATACTTTTTTTACTTCCTCATGAAGCTCTCCAAAAACTTGTTTATAATAACCTCTAAAACTGTAGCTGTTGGCAAGGTCATTCCCGCCTTCAGCGCCAATTATAACGGATATATTATCTCTGTTGATTTGTTTTTCACCATAACCAGCATCTTCCATTGCACGTTTGGCAACGAGTAAGGTTAACAGCTGAGTTGGCTCTATTGCTGCAAGTGATTGTGGCGGAATGCCAAAATCCAATGGGTCAAAATCTATTTTTGGAATAAAACCGCCCCATTTTGAATGTGATACATCTGAACTATTGGAATCGGGTTGATAATAGATATCTTTATTCCATCGCTCATCTGGCACTTCGGTGACGCAGTCTTTTCCAAGAATGATATTACGCCAGTATTCTGCTAAATTTTTAGCATCTGGGAACACGCATTCCATACCTATAATAGCTATATCTAACGCTTTTTCGGTTGATGAAGGTTCTTGTGGTAGCGCTGCCTGTTTAATATATTTTTGATTGTCGATAGCAACATCATGGTGGAGTGATTCAAGTGTAATTACTTGGCTGTGCATGGTTGCTACTTGTCCGATCATGTACATACCTAAATCAAGCTGTTGTTTTTTAGGTATAGTGACGAGTGTGTCACCTTGACGGTCAATCCCTTTTGCTGCAATCCTGAGACGTCCTACATTCAGTTTTTCAAGCTCTTCCCAAATTTGCTTTTTGTCCATTCCAATGGCTTGCAGTTTTTTCTTTTCCTTTTCGAAATGTAAGGCGAATGCTGTATTTAAGCAACGGGTTTCGTGACCTGGTGCAGTTTCTAGTAGTACGGTATCTTTGGCTTGCATCGCTTGTTGCTGGAACTCTTGCTGAATAGCACCTGTACTCACAGCTTCCTGTGTATACAAATATGCTGTTCCCATCAATACACCAACCTTTACACCTCGGGCTGCAAGAGGGGCAGCCATGATAGATATAAAGGCTGTGGAAAAAGCATTATGAATTCCACCAGCAAAAAAGACACTTATATTTTCCGGATGATCTTCTTTTAGGATACGTTCGATTTGTTTTTCCCAAAGTACTGTGCTGGAGAGTGGACCAACATGTCCACCACACTCTCGGCCTTCAAATATGAAATTTTTGGCACCTTCTTTTAGGAAAATATCCAATAACGCAGGTGAAGGGACATGTAAAAATGTTGTTATACCGGCTTTTTCAAATACTTTAGCCTGTGCAGGTCGACCACCAGCGATTAGTACTACTGGAGGTTTGACTTCAAGGATATAGGCGGTCTGTTCTTCTCGCAATTCCTGTGGTGCAAAGCCTAATATACCTACACCCCAAGTTTTGTCGCCTGCAAGTTTTTGTGTTTCTATGACTAATGCTCTTGCTTGTTCTCCTTTGAGTAAGGAAAGGGCTATAAAAGGTAAAGCTCCTGTTTCTGCTACAGCTTTGGCAAATGCTGGAACATCACTCACGCGGGTCATTGGTCCTTGTGCGATGGGGTAGCGTAGGCCAAGTTGTTTTGCTAATGGATTGTTTTGGTCAATAATTTGAGATGCTTTTGCTTGTTTCAGATGACCATACATGGCTTCTTTAAATCCAAAAACCAATTTTTTTAGCGTTTTGAAATTTTCATATAGCTCTGTTGCTAAAGCAACGTCTTGTCCCATAGGAATGTAACTTTTGTTGGGGTCAAGGTCATTAAAATATTGTGCTAACTCTTCGATAGAAACATTTTCTGATAAAACAGGCGAATTGGGCCTAACCAATACGCGATGATGGGCGATGATTTTGGTTTCTGTCCCATTTAATTTTGAACATAGATTTTTGAGGTCTTGAGGAATGTTACTTTCTGGATATAGTACCAATTGACTGTCTAATACAATACCTTTTGCCCCAAGTGCTGTTGCAGCAGCGGCCGTATGAAGGCCTATTCCTCCTTGTACCCATACAGGTATTGTGTTGATTTCTTGTATGACACGTTGAAACAAAACAAATGTGGATTCATAACCAACTAATCCCGCAGCTTCGTTTCCTTTCACAATAATTCCAATAGCCCCCAGTTGTTCGGCTTTTTTTGCTTGCTCAAGACTAGTTACCTGATAAATCCGGGATAAGTTTGGATAGATGTTTATTGAGATCCCAAATGGAAGGATAGCAAAACTTACCTGCTCGGATAGTTGAAGTGAAGTTAGTTTATCATTTGTGAGATATATACCATAGGAAGGTATACTAATCCGGTCAAGTTCATTTATTGCTTCTTGGGCGATTGTTATATCATGTCCTAAACTTAAGGTGGGGAATGCTCCTGCCTGAAATAATTTCGACATCAGGTTGACGTCAGGCTTTTCAAAGGGCGTTAATCCTATAATTGTTAAATTTTTCATACGTTGATGATATTTAAATGATATATGGGGATGACAAAATGATAATTAAGAACTTAGGAGTAATATTCGTTAGTGTGGTATTGTATAGTAAAAGTAGTTAATTTCTGTTAAAACTTTAACCAACAATGTTAATTTTATGGTTATTTATTTACAAAAATGCCAAAAGCTAGATTGTCATTAGGCTAGCGGTTAGAAAATATTTTATTTTTTTTGATTTTTTCGAATCTTTTGTATTGATATCTACTGTATTTATTTCTTTTGGTAACATTAAGATGTTCATTACTTAAGACTTAATGACTCTCGATAGATAAAAGATTTTTGATGAAATGATTCAATATATTTCTTTACAGTATTGGACAATAAACCTAATTGTTTGCTAGTTTGAGCATACTTGGTTATGTCTCAACTTGTTACTTTTTAGGTTCGAAAATTATTGAATGAATATCAAAGGAAATTGTTATCCCAAAGCTATAATTCTTCAAGCAGTTTATTTGAAACTAAGATTTACATTGAGTTATAGAGATGTTCAGGAAATAATGAAAATATGTGGATAGAAGTTGATCATGCTACGATTCAGCGTAGGGTACTATTAGTTAGTGTGGTATAGTGTAGTAAAAGTAGTTAATTTCTGTTTAATTTTTAGAAACTAAGATTAATTTTATGGTTTTTTTTTAATAAAAATATCAAATGCCGTATTGTTATTAGTCTGGCAGTCAGGAATTAATTTGCTTTTTTTTAATTCTAACCTCGTTTGTTCTTTTGCGAATAAAGAATCATCAAAATTTTAGACTGGATATATTCGTTAAAAAACGCCTTAAGTTTTTGTGGTAAAAAGGTATCCACTCCAGTAATAAAACGAGAAATTATTAAAACATATAGAAAAATAGACTTATTTTATTTTTAAGAAATAAGAAAATAAATCGTATCTATCTAAAAAAAATTAAAACAGGTATTTATACTGTTGACATGTCTAAATTAAAAGAATTATTTTATAAGTAATAATAATCTGATTATGGGAAACCGTAAAGTAGTTAGAGAATCATTTTGTAAATTTGGTTATTAATATTAAAATAACTTCCAAATTATCTATTACAGACCTAATTTATACAAATATATTGTTTTGCTATAGCAAGCAAACTATTACTATTATAACAATTTAATTTAATTTATAAATGATTCTGTCACAAATCAAATTAATAGGATTTCGGAACTTTAAAAATTCTACAATAAACTTCAATGAAAAATCTTTAATAATCGGAGCCAATGATGTTGGAAAAACTAATTTAATTTGGGCTGTGAGATTATTACTGGATAGAAGTCTTTCAGATTATGATATAGAGCCAAATGATAGTGATTTTTACGCTTTCGAAGAAACTAACAATTTTAGGATAACTTTAAAATTTCAGGATGTTACAGATGATTGTATTGTATCGAAACTTAAAGGAAAAATTAGCGATGATGATATTTTTTATTTGAGATATGAAGCATTTAGAGATGAAAAAACAAAAACAAAAAGTTATAAACTCTATGCAGGATCTTCTACTAAAAAATTAGAAGAAATTGAAGATCGATATTACAGAAAAGTATTAAATCTTAAATATATAGGTAGTAGAAGGGATTTAACAAAATATATTAATAAAGAAAAGGCATATTTATTTCAAATTGCGAAAGAAAATCGGTCACATGAGGAAATAGAATTTGATAATTTATTATACCTCAAAGTTGAACAAAACTTAGAAAATATTGATTCTAACATTCCAAAATTAAATTTTATAAAAAATGCAACAACAACTATCAATGAAGAACTCTCAAAACTTTCATTACATCATAATCAGCAATCCGTAGTATTTGATTCTGTAACCTCAAGTCTCGACAATTTTATAAATAATGTATCTATCTCTGCAAAATCAGGAGAACAATCTGTTCTAATTGGTGGTGATGGACGTTTAAATCAAATTTATTTATCACTTTGGGCATCTAGAAATCAATTGCGCGAAGAAAACCTGTCCGAGGTTACAATTTTTTGCATTGAAGAACCAGAAGCACATTTACATCCACACCAGCAACGCAAATTAGCTGATTATCTAAATGAGGAAATTTTTGGTCAAGTTTTTATAACGACCCATTCCCCGCAAATAGCTTCTGAGTTTAGTCCAAATTCTATTATTAGATTATATAATAAAGGTAATAATACGAAAGCTGCATCGAATGGTTGTTCAGAAATTATTGATGATGCTTTTCAAGATTTTGGATATAGAATGAGTATAATTCCTGCTGAAGCATTTTTTGCAAATGTTATATTGTTAGTTGAAGGTCCATCTGAGGAAATTCTATACAAGACGCTAGCTAAACAATTGGATATAGATCTTGATAGATTAAATATTAGTATTTTAATGGTAGATGGAATAGGCTTTAAAACATACGTAGATATTCTAAATTCACTAAATATTGATTGGGTTTTGAGAACAGATAATGATATCTTTAAAGTCCCAAACAAAGAGAGATGGAGATTTGCAGGGATTCACAGATGCTTGTCAATTTTAGATTTTTCTGACGGGAATACTAAACGTATCTTAGATGAACACCTCCCTAATGTAACATGGGAAGTGACACGCGATCCTCAAAAAAATAACATTGATTCAGCACAAAATATCATCAAAGAGCTAAAATTGTATGATATGTATTTATCAACTATTGATTTAGAAAATGACTTAATAAATAGCCCAATATCAGAAGACTTAAAAAAGTTTTATAGAGAAGACAACGTTGTTACTGTAGTATCAAAAATGCAAAAACGAAAAGCAATAATGATGTATAAATTTTTAAGAACAAATAAAGATACTTTAAGAAAGCTAAAGAATGATTTGATAGCGAAACCCCTATTAAGATGTGTTGAATTGGTATCTGAATAATGGAGCCAACTGAACAACAAAAAATCATCATAGATTATGATGGAAACTCAGTGGTTATTGCTGCACCTGGTAGTGGCAAAACATTTGTTGTATCACAAAAAATTAAGAGGAATCTAGTTCATTTAAAAAATCATGAAGGCATTATAGCGATATCATATACAAACAAAGCAAGTAACGAATTAAAAAACAGGAGTTTATCAAATGGAGAAGATCCTAAATCGTCATTTTTTGGTACAATAGATAAATTCAATATATCTGAAATATTGATTCCTTTTGGTAAATTGATGTTTGGTATTCCTAGAAATGAAATAAAGATTATCAAAGGTTCATCATTGGAAGATTTTGAAGTTAAAGACTTAGAATGGATAGATAGAAATATATCTATTGAAGAATTAAGTGAAGCTAGATCAGATATTTTAATCTCTTTTTTTTTGCAAGGAATAATTCTAATTGAAACTATTGGGCTTTTGTCAAATTATATTTTAAATAATTCATTAGCGTGCCAAAAGTATCTTAAATCTAAATACCGCTACATTTATATAGATGAATATCAGGATTCTGGAAATAATCAGCATGAAATATTTCTGAAGATAAATAATTTAGGAATACGGGGAATAGCGGTTGGAGATTTAAATCAATCAATTTTCGCTTTTTCTTTTAAAGATTCAAAATTTCTTGACGAACTTTCAAAAAATGAAAATTTTAAATATTTTAAGTTAGACAAAAATCACCGGTGCCATTCCTCAATAATTAATTACTCTAATTATTTATTGAACAGTAAAACTGAATTAATTCCAGATGTTGAATCAAAAGTTTTTAGCCAAAAAATAAATGGAGATGAATCTTCAATAGCTAAATATATTGATGAGAATATTATAAAGCTAAAAAAAATATTTTCATTAGATAGAAATAATCAAATAGCTGTTTTAGTTAGAAATGGCCGTACGGCAAATATAATTCGGGATACTCTTAAGACGGAAAATAGATTTTTCATAACAAATGAATTAGATTCTAATTTAAATATTTGGTCTATAATATTTTCTAAACTGTTACATTATATTTTTCATAAAGAATACACTTTTATTGATGTGATTGAAGTTTTTACAACCTATAATAGATTTTGTAAAAGTGATCTTCTAAAATTAAAAAATTGCAAAAAACAAATTCAAGAACTAACCTCAAAGGACAAAATAAATTTTAAATATCTTAGAAATGTCTTTGTTGAAATTGCTGAAATTATTTCTCCATCACTGAAAAATCAGGAGTCAATTGATCTTCTTGAAAAAACACTCAATAATTCAGAGGAATTAAATTCATATAAGCCAGCAAATGAAAATGAGATAAATATTATGACATTGCATAAATCTAAAGGCTTGGAATTTGAACTTGTCATCCATCTTGATCTCTATGAATGGATATTGCCATCTAAGAAACCTAGACAAAATAATGATTTTGATAATCCCGTTTATCCTAATTATATTCAAGATTTGAATCTGCACTATGTAGGGTTAACTAGGGCGATTAAAGCTTGCATCTTACTTAATTCAACACAAAGAACGAATCATGAATACCAGCTTAAAAAAGCTTGCGATTCAGAGTTCATGTCTATAAATGGAATTGAAGAACTACGTTGGAAATCAAAAAAATAACCTTTTAATTAACAGTTCTTTTACTATGTGTTTTTTAAATGACATAAATCAATTATGATTCGACTTGCATCATTAATCTGAAAATTAACCCAAAAAGTATTTAATTTATCAGCACATTAACACTTGTTGAAATATGTGGATGATCTTTAAGCGCTACAATAATGGTTACATTTCCAGTATAGGAAGTATTTCCAGCAGTGTAAACTACAGCAGCTTCACCGGTTTGATTACTCAACGACCCATTTGTAAAAGAGCCTATACTGCTTCCGTTACTATCGATTGCACTATAAACAAACCCAAATCCTGGTGTAGGAATACCTATATTACGTTTCGCTGAAATTAAAATGGAGAGATTATGATTACTTCCGTTTTCAAGGGTGCCGTTCGCTGATAATAATATAAAATCGGGTATAGCAGGCACAAAATTGACGGTAAGGTAACGAGTAATTGAGTTACAGGTAGCAGCTATATGAGCTGATCCAGCAACCGAGCTTTTTAAATAAGCAGCAAGATTGCCCGAAGGGTCTGCAGGAATTGTTGCATTCCCTGTCGTGAACGATCCAAAATCAGTTGTGAAAGCAACTGAACGATTTCCTACAGGCAGATTGGTATTGACTTGAATAGGTATTTTAATAAAACTAACGCCGTCAACAGGAATGTTGTGATTAACTATTCCGAAAGTAAAAATAGTATTTGCATCAGGTGACGTAAAAATAACATTTTTCGTTACCGATTGATTTTGATTAGCAATTTTGACAGTCGCTCCACCGACTATATTACCTTTAAGATATGTGCTTGCGTTTCCGTTAGAATCAGCAGCTATGGAGATTGTATTAGTATTGTTGGTAAAAGTTCCAAGGTCTGTTGTAAAAACTATCAAACGTTTATCTGATTCTGTAGCAGGATTGATATGCCCTGTAATATTTAAGGCGGAATAATTATCAGCAATAAGGTTCTCATTTGCTGCATTTGTAAAAGTTAGCGTATTTGAATAGGTACAAATTATTGTTTTTGTGATATTAAATGTTGAAACATTCGCTTTAATCGTAGCTGTACCTTGTGCAGCACTCTTAAGGTAAGCTGTTGCTGTATTATTTGCATCTGCTACTAAGGTAATTGTTGTGGCATTATTTGTAAAAACCCCCAAATCCGTAGTAAATATTACAGTTCTTTTGTCGGGATCTGCGCCATCTTTAATTTTTACTGTAATTGGAAGAGTTGCGACACCATCCGCAATTAGGTTCTCCTGCTCTAAATGCTCAAATTTAATTACATCGGTAAAATCTAACTGATCTTCTGCAGAACAAGAATTGAAGGCTATGACTATCCCTAGTATTAGGCCAATTATTTTTTTTGTTTTCATAAATTCACCATGCAATGTTTAATATCGCTTAACTCATTCAATTTATTCACAGCCTGGACGTAAATAAAGCAGTAAGCATGATCTTGCGCTGGTGAAACATCAATTTTCTTAAGCAAAACGCTGTCTGCAAATGGCTTTGTTGCAGCTGGCATAGTTATCTGCTTAACGATTTCTTTTACTAAAGAACCATTGCTTAGTTGGAAATAAATATTATTATCGGTATTTAATTGATAATAGATTATGACAGGAGTTCCCTTATCTGCGCTAAGGCTAAATTCTAACCTTACTAGTGAAGGTGCAATAATAGTCTCAGGGTTTGCTGTAATTTTACTTAGTTCTATATATGACATATTGATTGAGTTTAAGGAGCTTTACGGGTAGGGAATAGATTATCTAAAGCAGTTTTTACATCAAGGTCTATTGAAAAGGATACAAAAAAAGCAGGCTGAATATTACTGTTACTATTGAGCGGGTTCTCGTTTAGTTTCTGATACCACAGTGCTCCAGCGTTAAGTCTAAAATAATCAGTAATTCTAAAGCCCGCACCGGTGACCAAATTAAAATTGCCTCCGAAAAGGTCTGTTCTATAATTTGTTTTTGCTATCGATGAGATTGAAATACCAAACATTAGTGAAAAGCGCCTTCCGAAACCGTCCCAAAAAAAATCATCTTCCGAACCGGCGAGTGTAATATTTTTGTTGACAGGCCTAAAATAGATATTAGTGCCAAAATAAGGTACAATTTTAGAAAACTGAGGTATTGCAGCAACACCTAAGTCACCACTTATGTAATAACTTGCTGAAGTGTCAAAATCCCCCGAAATTGTTGTACCATCAATAACGATATTATTAGATAAATTAGATACTACAATCTCTACAAAACTATTAGACTGGGCATTGGTTATATCGGATGCATCATTAAGTGACTGATAGTAAAATGCAATCTTGGTCATGTTTGATTTTACAAAACCAATAACTGTATCTTTCAAGCTCATATAAGCTGGATCCCCATCTATTTTAATCATTTCCAGTTGTTGTAAAATAAACTGACAATTATCAGTGTAGTTCAGTACAGGGCCAGGTGTTGTCGCATTAAATGGAGGAGAAAGAAATGCCTGTAAAGCTAATAATATATTATCCATATGCTCAACATTAGAATGAATCTCCTCTGTTTGTCCTGAAGCGTTATAAGTGTTTCTATAGGCTCTAAAATTCTGATGAGTAGTTGTAAAAGATGCAGTATTGGAGTTAATTGTTCTCTTGTAAACTTCACTGGTCTCAAATGCATTACTTATATTCTTTAGCGAATTGAACAGGTTTTGATACTGTCTATCGTTAATCATCGAAAAATCAACTGTCAAGCCTTTGTCTTTATCCGCAACATACTTCCTGATTTTGGTTTTAATAGCTTCAATCATTGTCGAAACTTCACCGTTGGTAAATTCAAAATTTAGCCTTCTGTGTATTGTAGCAATAGCTTTATTGTTTAGCTCCGGGATTATAGTTTCTTTTGTAAAAGTTGTCAAAAAGGCTTTGTCAAGCGCGTCAGGTTTTCTTTTATATTTGAAATAAAATTGATAGTATTTATTTGGCCTTAATGCAGGTACCGCAAATTGATAATTGACCGAATTGCCCAGTGGATACCCAGATAATTTATGCCAGCCGTTTTCGCCGTCAGTATCTGTGGGTGGGTTTATATTGATTGGTTTTGGTTTTGATCGGTACCAAATATCGACATTGAGTACTGATTCATTGACGGGAATATTTATAGTGAAAGCTTCGTCAAAAGGAAGACTTCCCGTAAATCCTACATCACCAATATTGACTGTTAGATTTACTGAAGAATTGGTAACAATTGGTCCATAATGCGTGACTACTTTTTTAACAGGAGGCTGGGCTGTAGCAGTACTTTGTGGTGCCTGTCCAGCTACAGGTGTCTGCGCACTTATTGAACTAATCATAAAAGCAAAGAGAAACAAGAGATAATTTAAAGTTTTGATCATAGATTGTAAATTATTAATCTGTAATAAATTGATTTTATGATGATAACCTGTTTTTTAACTTTGTGTGCCTAATTTTACACGTAGGCATTTATAAAACTGCGTGTTTCAAAAATGTTTTATTTTTGTATTAAGATAAGTATATTTATACTGTAAAGTGTATTTTCAAATATACTATAGAGGATTGAAATTTGTATGCGTATAATTACCTGATTTTCAATCTAATCTTGGTTATGTTCCCATTGATGTTTCCCTTCACTATTTAATTTGGAAATTTCTTTAAATTTCCATGAAGTTATTTTTAGTTTTTATTAGATATTCGAATTTAGTTTAACAAATTGTTGATATTGAGTTATTTGTTTTTTGTAGAGTGTTGATTTGTCTAGATTTAGTCACAAAAAAGTGCATAAATATGCTTAAGAATATTTGAAAAATAATTATAAAACAGGTAATTCTACCTATTTAGCTAGTTTGGTAATTAATTATATTGGCGAACATTTAGGCCAATGACTTACATTATTATTCTGTTTTATGTTTGTTAAAGTTGGTAATCAGAGTAATAATATAGATTTTATAATGAGAATTAGGAATATAGAACCCACCAACATCCTTTACATTGTATTGATTGATGAATATGAATTAGAACTGCCATTTGTCCCGCTGAGAAATGTTAACTTTAATTCTATTGATTATTTAAAATTTTTGCCCAAAAACCTTTATCAGCTGTATGATCCAGAGTTGTATGCCATATCCGAGGTTAATTACTTAAACTACAATCCTTATACCGTTGCGTTTTATAAAAGATCCGATCAACAATTAATATTGAAGCTGCTTGAAGAAACAAAGCAATTGGTTATTGTACTGTTCGAGGAGAACAGGCCGGAAGACATGGAATTTAAAGCCATTATTAAGCACTTAAACTTTAAATTTATTTATTTTTTAAATTTAGAGTTTGATGAATCCTCTAATAAGGCGTGCATATTTAATCTGCTTTGCGAACTTACCCAAGATGAAGAAATTTACAGTCATTTCAATATAATACATGAGTACCCGAGAGTGTTTTTATCTACTGATTATGAGCAGAATGAGTTAAAATACCACAGCAACTTTCTTCCCGCCAAAACAAATTTCCTCACTTACAACAATTACTTAGGAAATTTTGGAACTCCAGATGAGGTGACAAGTGAAGAGCTTACAGATATTAGCCGCCATGCCATTAAAAACCAAGATACTTTTGAGCGCTTAAATTTGTTTATTGATCAGCTTAAGGCTTTTGACAAGCTGTTTTCCAGACTTAAGTTATTTCAAAATTTTGAACAACAGCGGGGTCAGCTTAATCCAATTTTTTTCTGTTTTCCTTTCCATAATCCCGATATTGAGGATTTTTACTCAGATAAAACCGACCCTATATTTAAAAAGATTATGTCCGCGCTTCGGGTTGAACAGTCATCCAATTATGTCAGTACAGCTATTGATAGCGCTGAAAACAGAGTACTGTACAGTGCAGGGGGGAAGATAATGCAGGATAGAATGAAATTTTTGGACAGTACGTGTTTTCTTCTTGCTAGTTTCAATTTGATGCCATACGTTAGGCTGCCTATAAAAGGAAAGACCCTTTACAGGGATTTATCTTTTATAGCACCAAAGCATTTTCATAAATTTGCAACATTAAAGGCGCAGCTGAAACTAAGCGATACTTTGGCCAGGATAGGAAGCTGTATTTCGGAATCGGTATTCAGTACTGAATTCAGCAGCTATTTGGTGGGTAGGAATTCACAAATCATTTCAGTCACGGACCTCCCATTTGAATGGCTGCGGTTAGATAATGTCCCATTATCCTTCACTCATGATATTACCCGAATCCCAGAAACAAGTTTTAATAACCATCTGGTATCATTTGCGATTAATTCCATGCTGGATTTTCGAATCTCTGAAGACATCATTTCGAAAACATTAATAGTACTGGGTACAGACGACGATGATTTTATAAAGTGGCATACTGTATTATTTGAGATGGCAGATGAACACAATTTTATTGTGGAGACCTGCATATCGAATGCAGATTTTATGCGGGTACTAAAAAAACATAATCCAGATTTTTTGATTATAGATACTCATGGTAGAGTAAATGAAGAAATGAAAGACACCTATTTGCAGATGGGCAGTGATGACCTGACTTATGAGTTTATTGTTGAAAATGGCATATCTGTTCCTTTGGTATTTCTTTCAGCCTGCGGGACTGCACCTACCTATGGTACGTTTAACCCAATTGCTAATGCTTTTCTGCAGTGCGGGTCAAGATCAGTTACTTCAACTTATATACCGGTCGAGGTAGATAATGCTACTATGGCCTATATAAGCATCCTTAACAGTTTAGATAAAGCAGCCCGCGAAGGAAGATTCAAAAACTGGTTGGAATACATATGTTATAACATCCGTTCTACCTTTCTGCACAGAATTTATGCCCCTTTACCGCTAGACGAAAAGGCAGATAAAGAGATTAAAAAAGAGTATTTTAAACTGGCGCAGGATATTTTGGTTTTTTCAAGAAGAAAACATGTTTTCAAGGATGCAGAACGATTCATAAAATCTCTTCCTGCAAAAAAGTCGAATATTTTAAAGCCTAAGGCCTATGAATTTTTGTATTACACCAATATAGGAAGGGGAGATTTAGTGCTGTTTAAAAAACATATTGAGGATTTTGAAAAAGCAAACTTTTCCCGCTGATTCAGCAAACCTTTGCACTGAATTTTCTGTAAAGAAAAAAATATTTAAGAGGAATGTATTATCTTAGTAAAAAAGAAGCTTGATGAGTGTAAAAGCAAAAGTATATACGGAAAAAATTAATTCTGAAGGGTTTGCGGCAATCGGAGAATTAAAGGAGAACTATGTTTATTTGCAGCCAGTTGGAGTCCATTTGTCCAAAATATGGGTAGTGGAACCTAACTCTAAAAAAAACATGGTACTTTAAAGCAACCGGCAAACGTAAGTATGAAATTTAAAGGCGGATTAAGTGTACCAATTAAGCCTGAATTAGCCAAAGACACCAAAAGACGTCTGCTGAGTAAAGTTTCTAGATCTTTAAAACTCGGTCTAACTTTTAAACTGTATCCTAAAAGGAATTTATTAGAATACTCTAAATTAATTCAAGATGGAAGTGTCGATATTAGAGGGATAGTCAATACTGAATTTGAAAATTTTTTCTACCAAGGAAGTTACCGCGCGAATACCAGAATCACATATATAAGTAACTCAAAAATCAATATTCTATTGGAATCTGATTTAGTTTATAAATTCGTGGAATTAAAGTCTCCTTACAGCGATGTAGAATTTTCCATTCTTTTCAAGCCAAGCCGTTATTTAGCTGAAGAAAAGGTTCTATGGAAATTGGCTGTAATCTTAGGTGAAAAGTATTTTAGCGAACAGTTAGCTGTTAATCATAATATTATCAATGAAAGGTTTATCTATGATTCATTTTCCTATTCAGGCCTGAATTTTTATATCAGCCCGAAAAATAGAAAAGTATTTGCAACCACAAATGAAAGGATTGTATACAGGAATTCTGATCTAGAGAAGATTCCGCTAGCATCCCTGCTTGATATAGAGAACGCCGATGTTAATCTTGTTGAAGAGGTTTTGGAAAAAGGAGATGTAAAATTTTAGTCTATGAGTAAACCAACTGAAAGTTTATTAGCTAGACTTGGACCTGCAGTATTGCCATTTAAGAGAGTAAACCGAGATAATCAAGAGAATTCAAAAAAGGTAGGAACTGGGGAATGTATATCATTTGCATCCCATTTGATTCATATTAACAGTGCAGGTTTAGATAATGTGCAATTTGCAACTAGAACTAATTTAATCAAATAGATATCTGTGGATTATAGATGTTAATGGGCTGTTTGTTATCCTGGAAAGTACGCCAAACCCAGCGGCTGCTAGAGGATGTGTGTGTCATAGTAATATTACAGCTGGAGAACCTGCACTTCAGGGAGGTGAGCTTTGGTTTTTAGGACCTGATTCAGTAATGCTCAATTTTCGATCGGGAAGATATGGAGCAGAAACAATAGACCATGAAGATGTGGTGATAGAATACTGGGAATGCCTTGGTTTTGCCGTTGAACTTGAATAGGGCGATCTGTAAATGCCAGCTAAAATCATAAGATAATAGTTCATCTAAAGAATACTCCTGCCTTGGAGTGTCTGCACCGAAAAAAGCCGATGTAATTATCAGCTTTACTTAAAATTATATTACCTTTTTTGTTTTCCCTTTTTTAGTCACAAGTTTATCGTGAACTTCATGAAGATTTTCAGGACAGACAAAAGAGGCACAGTTGAGGTCTTTCTTAAACCAACGGAGCAGGGCTATGTAATCTTCCCATATTTTGAAATCCTTAATTTTATAACTGTATTTCAGGCAGGTTTTAACAGCCTGCTAGTTCTGTCTGATATTTTGTTCTTGTGAAAGTAGATAATAGGATAGAAGAGAATTCCGAGAGGATTTTAAAAGGGTCTCTGTTATTGAATCTTTTAAAAGGGAAGTAAAGAGAATCTGCGGAGCGACATTGTGAAAACCACTTTTAAAACCGTTTCTTTTTAAGACAGGGTGAATTTTTATTTTTGGAAATATCTTATAAGGATTGATTAGATATTTCGGGGAGTTTTAAAAATCCTTTGAACGGATTTCAAGAGCAGAATAATATTGCCATGCATGATAGACACTTGAAAATACCTTTGTACTTAAAGACATGGTGTGTACTTCGCCTTTTGAAGTTATCCAATGATGCATCACTTCCTTGTGGAAATGTAGGGGTGTAACCCTTTTCATTTGCTTGTACGAGTATACAATGCGTACCATTTGGAACCCTTCGCAGGTATCAAAAACTGAGGCCATTCAATTTCCTTGAAAGAGTCTTGTATTTTAGTTTTCGCTGACAAGTAATGTGTTTTATTTAATTTGGGAGGACTGTTTTTGGTTGTCGGGTTTCTTTTCGTGTTTATCCAAATCCTTGAAGAATACTTTGGTTTTTAAGCATAAAAAAAGTCCTAATTTTCATTAGGACTTTTTTGGTGGGGAGAGCAGGATTCGAACCTGCGAAGTTCACACAGCAGATTTACAGTCTGCCCTCGTTGGCCGCTTGAGTATCTCCCCGAAGCTTGTTTTGTCTTGCGTTGTTCTGCTTGACGGGTGCAAATATAGGGACACTTTTTAATTCTGCAAACAAAAATCACACTTAATTTTAAGTTTATTTTGTGTTGTTTTTTAAATCGTTGGTATTGAATAAAATAAAAAGATGCGGCTAGGTGATTTTTTTTAATTTTTTTTTAGATGTTGGCATTATTAGCCCGAAAATGGGAGAAATTCAACTTTAACTTCGCTACCTCTTAGATGAAATATTGCTTTTTTTAGATGATTTAAATGTAGATGATGTGAAAAATAATCGAAGGCGAAGGATGTTTTGTTATCAAAGCTTCCTGAAATTTTTAATTATTAACGATATTCAGGACAAATGAGATTGAATAAAATGATAATCTTTTACTAGAGGAGGTGATTTTGTTTTAGTTTATTATTCCTGAGATCTGGAATTGTTATTTCTTTAGATGTATCAAGTAGGAGAGTTCTAAGATTAGATTGAAATACTGTATTGAGTTATTATTGGCTCGTTTTAGAGATTTAAGTTGAAAAGTTGTGTTCGATGTTGGATAAAATAAAAAAATCTCCACAGAGGAGATTTTCACTTTAAGTCAATTGGCTTTTAAACTCTGTCATAGTATTTTTTAAGATAGTTCTACTAATTAGTGTCACAGGAATATATTGAAATGCGCTATGGGTTATTATTAGCTCATTTTAGACATTTAAGTTAAGAACTTGTGTTCGGTATTGATTAAAACAAAAAAATCTCCACTAGGGAGATTTTTTTTGTTTTTATTCTAATATTGGTATTATTTAGCTAAAAGCTCAATAATTTTTGCTCTAAGTTCATCGCCTCTTAAATCTTGTGCTACAACTTTTCCTGATGCATCTAGTATAAATGTTGCAGGAATTGATTGAACACCGTATTGAGCTGCAATTGGCTCATCCCAAAATTTTAAGTTAGAAACGTGCGTCCAAGTTAAATTATCTTTTGCAATGGCTTCTTTCCAAGCTTTGGCATCTTTGTCTAAAGAAACACCAATAATATTAAGTCCTTTTGAATGTAGTTCTTTATAGATAGCTACAACATTTGGGTTTTCCTTTCTACATGGTCCACACCATGAAGCCCAAAAATCTACAATGGTAACTTTGCCTAAACTTTCTTTAAGCGATACCGTTTTTCCTTCTGGATTAGGAGCAGAAAAATCTGATCTTCAGTTAGCGCTACCAACTGGAGGAGCAGTAGCACCAACAGCAGGCATTTTCATTTGACCGATTTTTTCTTTGATTTCTTTTCCTGGTTTAGTGTTCTTTACAGATTCATCTAAACTAGTGTAAATAGCTTCAGCTTTTTTCAAATCAGTTGAAGGGTCATTTAACATTCCTTTGATGATTAATGCGCTGATGAAAGATTTTGGGTGAGACTCAGCATAAGTAGTGTACTTATTTTTAGTTTCAGTTTGAACATCACCTTGGATTTTCATGAATTCTTTCATTAAACCATTGATTACTGCTGTATCTTTAGCTTGTTGAGCAGTGTTCATAGTTGCAGTGTTTTTTTTCTGGAAATCAACTAATTTCTTTTGAACTTTCATAAGCTCATCATTGAATTTTACATACTCATCATTGTTGTATGTACCAGAGATTTTAGATTTGTGGATGCTGTCTTTATCTACAACAACTGTAATTTCTCCAGTTTCAAGGATAAAAGGAATAGGACCTTGAGCATCTTGTAATTGTAATATGTGAAATGCAGGCTCAGTAACTTTACCTTTAATTTCGAATTTTCCGTTTTCAACTTTTACAGTGTCAAGAGAGATAGGCGCTCCTGTAGCTGGATCTTGAGTTTGTAGGATGATAGTTTTCCCGTTTTCAATTCCTTTTGCAGTTCCAGTAATAAGGTATTCTCCGTCTTTAACTTTGTTGCATGAAATTATTGCTATAGAAGCAGCAAGTAAAAAAAATATTTTTTTCATTATTAATTAGTTAATTGATTTGTGGAACAAAAGTATTTAAAATTATAAGACATAAATAATTTTGTAACCTAAAATTTTGTTATAGTTTTTTGTAGGGTAAAAACTTCGTAATCAGTCTGTTTGATGGGTTTTTAATCGGGAGATGATGCTCTTTTGGGTTTATTCTAAAATAAAAAACAATATTTTATGTGTTTTTGTAGCAAAAAAAAAGCATCCGCCAGTGGTGGATGCTTTTCTATAAAAACTATAAAAACTAGTCTTGATTTGTTTTCTTTCTCCAAGTAAAAGAGTTAAGAATATGTCTTTTTGCAAATCTACCAGGAGAATCTGCATTTACCATTTTTACGTAAGTAGCTTTAGGTACACTGATGTATTCGTAAACACTACCATTTGAGAAATCAATAATTAATCTACCTTCTACAAATTTGTAATCTGTAATAGATGAAGTAGAGATTGTTTCAGTATATTCTGGCAAGTTTGATTTAATTGTCTCAGGATTGATACTTACCAAAAAGTGGTATGCTTCAATAACTAATTTACTTTTTTCTTCTGCTTCTTTCAAACCAGCGTCGTTACCTTGAAATTTGTCAGGATGACATTCTTTCATAGCATTACGGTAAATGGTTTTTAAATCTTTTAATTCTGCAGTTTTGTCTACATTTAGTAACTTGCGGTATTCAACTATTTTTTTCATAAATAAGATAACTACTTGTCTATTAGATTGAAATTAATATTTGTTTAATTCAAAAAAGACAAATTTTTTGCAAAGGTACACTTTTTTTTAACTTTTTACTTTCGTAGTAAAAAATATTCAAAAAATATATAAAATATTGATTCTGAGAGTTAAAAAGCATGCCTTTTGCATGAACTTAAGTATGAAAGTTCAGAACTTTGAAAATAATCGATTTATTTTTGTTCTGGTTTATTATTTGCCTTGTCAAAGTTTTTTGACTTTTTTGGATATTTGTTATAACTGATATCGCTAGGGTTTTCGATTATAGACTTTATAGTAATCCAATCTCCAACTACGTGATTAGCATGTGCTATCTTGTAATCTAAAAGGTATTCACCACAAAAATAATTGTTATTTTCATCCTTCTCCATTACTCCTGTATAAACTCCTTTTTGTAACATTTTTTCTTGAGAAGCCTTTGTCATGATATTTTTATTTAAAAATTGATGCTGCAAAGTTAATCAATATATTGTTTGGTTTAGGGAGTTCGTGACAATCTGAGTATATTTGCACATGCAAAAAAACTTTAGACCAAATCCAAATTCGTTCAAAAATACATTTTGTGTTTTTCAGGAAGTAACGAAGAAAGAAGTTGAAGGTTTGAAAATTCAATTTGAAAGTAAGGCCGGAAGCACCTATTATTATTCAGATTTAGGGATGTATCGTTTTTCGAATCATTGGGGAAGATTGGCCAATAGTAAATGGCGTTTAATCGCTTTGGAACCAGAAACAGAATCTAAATTTAAACTAGGTTTTGCACCTTGGAGCTCTTTTTATCCTGATAATGCTATTGATAAATTATATTATATCGAAGCTGATTTTGATAAAAACAGTGTTAATTATCAACATAAAAATAATCCTGAGTACAATAATAAAGCAATACTTAGAACAAGTTTTGAAACAACAAAAAGAATTAAGCAAATTAGGAATTTACAGCAATTAACTTCGTGGGCAAAATATTTTGATTATGATGATATTGCTATTTTGCGTAAATCAATTATAAATGAACTTATTTTTACCAATAAAACATTGGAAGAAATTAAAAAAGAGATAGAATAATGGGAAGGAATAACGAAAGGAATATCAAGAAGCACAACGATAAGTTGCACAAAGCACAGGACAAAGCTAAACAGGCAGAACTTGCACGTAAAGAGAAATTAAAACAAATTGTAAAGAAATTCAATGAAGACAAATCTTCATCTGATAAATAAAACACATATAAATGGAAAAAGATAAATTCAGCGGTTTAAAAGAAAGCGTTCAGGAAATTATAGATTTAATTGCTGCTAAACAAAACAAATCTGCGAATAATAAATTGGTAGAAGTAAGTGATATTTTGGATGAATTGCTTGATTTCTCTGAAGAAGACGAAGATTTAATCGAGATTAGTAAATACCAGGTTTTGCTAAATCAATTGCACCAAAAGATTAATACTGCCGAATAATAGTAGATTTTACTTTCATGGAAAATTCCAAATGTTATTGTGATACAGGTTTAGATTTTGATAATTGTTGTGGTTTGTATCTCAAGAATAATCAAATAGCACCAACAGCTTTGGCTTTAATGCGTTCTCGATTTTCGGCTTACGTTATTAAAGACGCCGATTATTTATTGGCTACGACCCATTCATCAGAAAGGAAATATTATTCGAAAGAAGATATTTTAAAATGGGCTACTACCAATGAGTGGCAACGATTAGAAATTATCAGCTTTACAGAAACTACTGTTGCCTTTAAAGCTTATTTTTTAGACGAAAATAAAGAACCGCAAACGCATTACGAATTTTCTACTTTTAAACAAGAAAATGGTGCTTGGTACTATGTTGACGGAAAATTTGAATAATTAGTAGTTTTGTACTGATTATCAGCTGTTTTTTTGCTGAATCTTTTAACTAAATATTAATATCTATATTGTTTAGCTAGAGTCTAAAATGATGTAATTTTAGAATTATGAAAGAGGAACATAAAAAAGGGTTTTATTTTAAAACATACGAAGCACCAAATCAGTCTCCGTTTGAAAAACTTTTTGGTATTTTCAAAGAGTTAATCACTCATACTTCGGGTGATTTTGATGAAGCAATAGATTGGCTTCGAGAATTGGATAAAGAATACAAGCTTACTGATGAGAATTATACCATCGATGATTTTATAGAAGATCTAAAAAAGAAAGGCTATATAAAAGATGAACTGAAAGAAGATGGTTCATCGGGAATTGGGATTACTCCCAAAACCGAACGAGCTATAAGGCAACAGGCTTTAGATCAGATATTCGGAAATTTAAAGCGCTCTGGAAACGGAAATCACAAAACTAAATATGCTGGAAGCGGGGATGAACATACGGGAGAATTCCGTGAATTTCATTTTGGTGATGGATTAGAACGGATTTCGCTTACAGAAAGTTTGCGCAATGCTCAAATTAATAATGGAGTAGATGGTTTTATGCTCACCGAAAATGATTTGGTTGTTGAAGAAACACAATACAAATCACAGATGAGTACTGTCTTAATGATTGATATTAGCCATAGTATGATTTTGTATGGTGAAGATCGTATTACTCCTGCCAAAAAAGTCGCCATGGCTTTGGCGGAATTAATTACTACACGTTATCCTAAAGATACACTTGATATATTGGTTTTTGGAAATGATGCTTGGACAATTGCCATCAAGGATTTACCTTATTTAAAAGTTGGGCCCTATCACACCAATACGGTAGCAGGCTTGCAACTGGCAATGGATTTATTACGCCGAAAACGAAATACCAATAAGCAAATATTTATGATTACTGATGGTAAACCAAGTTGCGTTCGCGAACGTGATGGATCTTACTATATGAATAGTAATGGCTTAGATGAGTATATTGTAGATAAATGTTACAATCAGGCGCAACAAGCTAGGAAACTGCATATTCCAATTACAACATTTATGATTGCAAATGATCCGTATTTGCAACGCTTTGTGAATCATTTTACCGAAGCAAATCAAGGAAAAGCATTTTATACAGGATTGAAAGGTCTCGGAGAAATGATTTTTGAAGATTATGAAGCGAATAGAAAGAAAAGGATTAAATAGGATTTCTTAGGTTCAGGCTCAGAGTTACTAAGATTCAAAGGTTTTGACTAGATTGTCATGCAGAGCGGAGTAGAAACATGTAAATGAGATTAATTATAGTAAATTCATATTGAAATTGTTTGAAACTAAAAATCAGCGTGATTGATACGAATTACAATAAGCATAATAAAATAATACTAAAGGATGATAATTTAAATTCTTCAGCCTTTAATTTTAAATAACAAACATGAAAGTAGAAAATATAAAAACACTTGGTGAATTAAAAAAAGCAGGATACGAAAGTAAAAGTATCAAAGACGAATTGCGAAATAATCTTCGTGAGAAGATAAAATCAGGAAAGCCAGTTTTTGAAGGAGTTCATGGTTTTGAGAATACAGTTATTCCAGAATTAGAACGTGCTATTTTATCCCGTCATAATATTAATTTATTAGGACTTCGTGGGCAGGCTAAAACGAGATTGGCTCGAAAAATGGTTGAATTATTAGATGAATATATTCCATTTGTAGCTGGTTCTGAGATTAATGACGATCCGCTGAATCCCATATCGCGTTTTGCAAAAGATATTATTGCAGATAAAGGCGATGCAACTCCAATAAGTTGGCTTCACAGAAGTGATCGTTTTTTTGAAAAATTGGCTACACCAGATGTAACTGTTGCTGACTTAATTGGTGATGTTGATCCTATTAAAGCGGCGAATTTAAAGCTGTCTTATGCAGATGATCGTGTGATACATTTTGGAATGATTCCACGTGCCAATCGTTGTATTTTCGTAATTAATGAATTACCCGATTTGCAAGCAAGAATTCAAGTAGCATTGTTTAATATTCTACAAGAAGGAGATATTCAGATAAGAGGTTTTAAATTAAGAATGCCACTTGATATGCAGTTTGTATTTACTGCAAATCCTGAGGATTATACCAATAGAGGAAGTATTGTAACGCCTTTAAAGGATAGAATAGGATCACAAATTTTAACGCATTATCCAGAAACAGTAGCTATTGCAAGAACGATTACTGAGCAAGAGGCAAAGTTGGATGTAGAACAAGAAGAATTGGTTTATATCCCGAGTGTGGCTAAGGATTTATTAGAACAAATAAGTTTTGAAGCTCGTGAAAGTGAATTTGTTGACAACAAAAGTGGGGTAAGCGCAAGGATGAGTATTACTGCTTATGAAAACTTATTGAGTACTGCAGAACGCCGTGCTTTGCTTGCTGGTGTTGATAAAACTACGTTGCGTTTATCGGATTTTATGGGAATTATTCCAGCTATTACAGGAAAAGTTGAACTGGTTTATGAAGGAGAGCAGGAGGGAGCAGCTATTGTTGCGCAACACCTGATTGGAGATGCGATTCGAACATTTTTCCCAACCTATTTTCCGAAGATTGAAAAATTGGAAAAACCGAATGAAAAAACACCATATACAGATACAATCGAATGGTTCTTTACCGAAAGTGGTTTTGAGTTATTAGATGATTGCTCAGATGAGGAATACAAGAGAATTCTTGATGGAATTCCGCCGTTGGATATCTTACTTAAAAAATACCAACCTGAATTGCCAGAAGAAGACCGTCATTTTATGAAAGAGTTTATTCTATGGGGATTGGTTGAATATAAAAAACTAAGTAAAGACCGTTTTTCTGATGGATATGAGTTCAAGGATATGTACGGAAGTTATATCAGCAAGTTATAAAAATTGTAAAAAGGGTTTGATGATTGTCAAACCCTTTTTTATGCAGTTTCAAGTTTGAATTATTATTTTTTATTATTTGTTGTCAATTTTAGTGGTGCATATTTTTTTTAGCCTACCTTCGACCGTTGGTTGTACTTGCATTCCATCAAAAAACATAAATGGAAAATAGCTTTGAGGCTTTGATCGCTACCTATATAGATAGTAAAGTAGGTATATGCGAACATTTTTTAAGTACAGAATTGGCAAATAATTTAAAACAAAATCTTCTTGATTTAAATGCCAATAGTTTATTACTCGATGCAGGAGTAGGCAATCTGGAAAAAGTGACTTATGATGGGGCTATTCGTAGCGATTCAATTTATTGGCTTGACAAAAAGCATAATAATGCATTCGAAAATGAATTCTTTGTACAAATAGAAACTTTTATAGCTTACTTAAATAGTAGTTGTTATGCTGGAATAACAAGTTATGAGTTTCATTACTCTTTGTATGAAAAAGGAGATTTTTATCTAAAACATTTGGATCAGTTTAAGAATAACCCAAGTAGAAAATATTCTATGATATGTTATTTAAACGCCAACTGGAAAGAAAGTGATGGGGGAGAACTTCTTATTCATCAGTTAGATAACAATCAGAAAATTAGCCCTACCCAAGGAAAAACAGTTTTTTTTAAAAGTGATGAACTTGTACATGAAGTATTGATTACTCAAAATACTAGAATGAGTATTACAGGTTGGTTAAAGAGTGATTAAGTAACTGGTTTTTAGTGTGTTTTGTTTTTTAATTAAAATAACTCTACTATTTCTATAGAATATTAGAAATATATTTATAGATTTGTAAAAGAAATGAGAAACGAAAGCCAAAATACTATCCCTTATGACTGTGATGCAATAATGTGCTATATGTATGATTTGTTGTATGAACTAGCTTAGTATAATTAGGCTATCTAGTTTAAAAGGCCTATTTTACATGTTATAGGAAGATTTTTAAGAATGATAGATTTTGAATTATAGCTAAAAAATAAAATATGAGATTATATTCTATAAATACAAACATTATGATGCAATGCTGCCACATGAAAATTCCCCCCTGTTGCAGAAGTTGCTATTGTTTATATGATACTATTTAAGCTCTTTCGTAACAGTTTCGAAAGGGTTTTTTTATGCCATTCTCATTTCAATTACTATACTTATTTACTAAAAAATTATAATTTAACACCCATAAAATTATGAGTTCACAAATTGCAAAACAGAACCCTTTTCAATCGATGATTGATCGTTTTAATATAGCTGCCGATATTCTTAAATTGGATGAATCGGTTAGGCAAAAACTACAAAGACCAGAGAAGCAAATCGTAGTTAATTTCTCTATTACACTTGATAATGGTAAAGAACAAAACTTTGAAGGATATCGTGTAATTCATAATACTGCATTGGGACCATCTAAAGGAGGTATTCGTTATGATACAGCCGTTAATCTCGATGAGGTAAAAGCCCTTGCTGCTTGGATGACTTGGAAATCGGCAGTAACAGGAATTCCTTTTGGAGGAGCCAAAGGAGGAATTATTTGCGATCCAAGGCAACATTCTAAAACTGAATTAGAAAAAATTACACGGGAATACACTAATGCTTTGTCGGATATTTTTGGGCCTGACAAAGATGTTCCTGCTCCAGATATGGGAACTGGTCCAGATGAAATGGGGTGGTTAATGGATGAGTTTTCTTTGATTCATGGAAAAACAATTCATTCTGTTGTGACTGGTAAACATTTGCATTCAGGAGGTTCATTGGGTCGGGTAGAAGCCACAGGGAGAGGAGTAAGCATTATTAGTATTCTGGCACTTCAAAAATTAAAACTTAGACCTGCAAGATCAACCGCAGCTATTCAAGGATTTGGCAATGTAGGACTTTATTCCGCTTTATTTTTATTTGAAAAAGGAGTTAAAATTGTTGCTGTAAGTGATATTTCTGAAGCATTTTATAATCCACAAGGATTAAATATTCCAGAGCTTATCTTGTATTATAATCTAAATAACAAAAGCGTGAACGGATACCCAAATGCTGTTGCTATAAAACATGAAGAGCTATTGTTACTTGAAGTAGATGTTCTCATTCCTGCAGCCAAGGAAGATGTGATTACTGCAGTAAATGCGGGATCTATCCGTGCCAAGATTATAGTTGAAGGGGCTAATGGACCTGTTTCTTCAGATGCTGATAAAATACTGCATGAGAACAATATTTTAGTAGTTCCAGATATTTTAGCAAATGCTGGAGGGGTTACGGTTTCTTATTTTGAATGGCTTCAGAATTGTCTTTTAGAGTCTTGGAGAATCAATCAGATTAATAAGCGTTTGGAAGATATATTAGAAAAAAGTTTTGAAACAGTTTTTGCTACCTCTGTAAAATATAAAGTATCACCGCGTATTGCTGCTTATATAATTGCTCTGCGTAAGGTTGCAGAAGTTCAGGAAGTAAAAGAAATTAAATTGATTGAAAAAAAATTCAAGCAAAATTAAGAACGATTACGTTTAAAGTCAACTTTAAACTAGATTTAAGATAATTTTCATTGGCTATATGTAGTATTTTTTTTGATGTTTTTTTTCTTTTTTTAAATACTGCGTTGGTTAGTCGCATTAGTATATAGTCAATGGAAATGTCTTTTTTATTCAGTTTTGTTATTCTTAGCATATATATTATTTAAAAATGGAACACATTAATTTTTTGGCTTTTGCCATGCCTGCTTTTTTTCTTTTTGTATATATTGAGTTTCGATTGGCACAGCGAAGTAATCGACCAGAATTATTTAATTATGAAAGTTCTGTTTCTAACATAAGTATTGGTATTGCTGAACGATTGATTAATCTTTTTATCGCGGCCAGTTTTTACCAATTGTATTATTACATCTATAATAATTACAGGATTTTTGATATTTCAAGTAATTTTTTAGTTTGGATTGGATTGATTCTCGCAACAGATTTTGTTTGGTATTGGTATCACAGACTGGGGCATGAAGTAAATTTTTTCTGGGCTGCTCACATTGTGCATCATCATAGTAGTGAGTTTAATTTTACTGCAGCAGCAAGAATAACGACCTTTCAGGCTATTATTCGAACTGGATTTTGGTGTATACTACCTTTTATAGGTTTCCATCCTAAGATGGTTATTACGATGCTTATAGTGCATGGTGCTTATTCTTTTTTTACACATACACAGGTTATAAAGAGAATAAAATGGTTAGAATATGTTTTTGTAACACCATCGGTTCATGGGATTCATCATGCTTCGGATGAAAAATATTTGGATAAAAACTATGGAGATATGTTTACATTTTGGGATCGTATTTTTGGAACTTTCCAAGAAGAGGAAGAAAAACCAAAATATGGATTAACACATCCTTTAAAAAGTTACAGTTTTCTTTGGCAACATTTTCATTATTATTTTGAAATTTACGAATTATGGAAACGCTCCAAAGGTTTTAAAGCTTGCTGGAATGCTATATTTGGTAGCCCTGCCGACATGGATCAGGATATTCGCCCGATATTAGAGAAACGTTTTCTACAAGACAAAGACAATCCGAGCCACCGACTTAAATTTAAAAATTATCTCTATCTGCAACTTGGTGCAAGCACATTTTTGTTGACTATTTTTACTTATTATTTTGATTCTTTGAATGTGTCTGATAAATTATTTGTTTTGTCTTTTATCATCATTACGCTTATTAATTGTGGGGCTTTATTAGAGCAAAGAAAATGGATTTTTTATCTTGAATATTTCCGTATTTTCATTTGTACGACATATTTTTTATATGTTGTGAACGAGGTTGAATTCTTTATTGTTCCTGTTGTTATCATGTTTTTGGCTGAGCAAGTTTTCTCTCTGGGAGAAAAATATCAGAACATGGTGTTAGAGCTTGAAACGTCGGAGGGATAACTCTAATCTTGTACTAGTTTTTTTATATTTTTTGTCAATTTGATTTTATAATAGCAGCTCTTTTGTTATATTTGAGAGTATAATATGACAATGCGAATTTTAAATTAATTTATAGAAAAATAAGAATTATAGAGAATGGGATTAATCAACAATATGTTCGGAAAAAAAGAGGAAGCTATAAAAACATACGCAGATTTTTGGAATTGGTTTAAAACAAACGAAAAGGATTTTTTTAATACGGTAAGTAAAGGAGACAATATTGAAAAAAATTTCTTTGATAAGTTATCTCCTAAATTGCAAGAGCTAAAAGAAGGTTATTTCTTTTTGGCAGGGATGGCTAATGAGGATACTGCCGAGTTAGTTCTTACAGCCGATGGTAATATTAAAAATATAGTTTTTATAGAAGATTTGGTAAATGCAGCCCCTCAGCTTCCTAATTGGAAATTTACTGCACTAAAACCTGCTATGAATATTGATAATTTGGGTATTAAAATGAATGGCTATGCTTTTGATAAAGAGAATCTATTCTTTTATTCAAATGAAGAAAATGAGTTTCCTGATAAAATAGACATTACAATTGTTCATTTAGATTGCACTGAAGAGAACAAACCTATTATAACAAATGGAACATTTATCTTTTTGGATAATTACCTTGGAGAACTTCATTTTACTGAAAACGTTGATATGATTAATGTCGTTGGTACAAATGAAGCAACTAAAGAGTTAGTGCCTATTGAAAAATTAAAAGATTTCTTGATTTGGCGACAAAAAGAGTTTGTTGAGAAATATGATGGAGTACGACATGATACCGAAAATGATGGTTATTCAAGTCTAGAAGCTACCCTTAGCAATGGTATGCCATTAATGGCTGTTATTAATTCGACATTGTTTGAATGGGATGCAAAGCCATCGCATCCTTGGATTGTAACTGTAAGAATTGGGTATAATGGAGCGGAGAATAATGGATTTCCTGATAGCGATATGTTTCATTTATTAGACGAAATTGAAGATGACTTTTTGATGGAAAAACTAAAAGATTCTGATGGATATTTAAATCTAGGACGTGAAACTGCTGATAGCTTAAGAGAGATTTATTTTGCTTGTAAAGATTTTAGAAAACCTTCAATAGTGCTTGAAGAAATTAAAGACAAATTTGCTTCTCAGGTGGAGATTGAATATGAAATTTATAAAGATAAATACTGGCAATCATTCAGTAGGTTTATGAATTAAATATTGTTGAGTTAAGGCTCTAAGAGAGTATACTCTCTTAATTTAATTCTGAGTAATTATTATAAAAAAGCATCCACATTTAGTGGATGCTTTTTTGTTTTATAAGGTTACAGAGTCGTTGTTTCGGTAGTTTTTTTCTCCCCAGTCTGCCATTGAATTTAAAATCCCTTCAAAAGATTTACCAAGAGAGGTCAACTCATATTCTACTTTAGGAGGAACTTGCGCGTGAACGATTCGATTTACTAGTCCGTCACTTTCTAGCTCTTTAAGTTTAGAAATGAGCATGCGTTCAGAAATTCCAGTAAGTCTGGATCTTAATTCACTGTATCGAAGCTTGTGTTCGTTAATTAGATAACTTAAAATATTTATTTTCCATCTTCCTCCTATTAAAGAGAGTGTGTAGGCAATACCACAAGTCTCGTTTAGTATTTTTTCATTAATACTATTGGTAGAATTTTCTTTTCTCATAATAGGTACTTACTTTTTTGTTAGTACTTGACAATTTAGTAAGTACTAGTATCAGTGCAAGTTAGTAAATATATTTGTTGTAGAATTAAAATATATAAAAAATGGAAACTATTAAAACAATTGTTCATTGGTCTAGTTATTTGTATTATCTATATGTGTTTGGATATGCCTCACTTTTTAAAATTTTTCAAAAAGAATCTATGATGAAAAGCATGGAATCTTTAGGCTTTAACAAGGTTTGGACAATTTACATTGGTATTGGGGAGGTTATAGGTGTTTTGTTAATCGTAATAGGGTTATTTAATCCGCCTATAAAAACAATTGGAATTTTATTTTTGTTCCCTTTTGCAGTAGGTGCATTTACAGCCCACATGGCACATCAGGAGTATAATCATTTTTATAATTCTCTTATAATGTGTGTTCTGACTATATTGTTGTTATGGTCTGATAAAAATTTTAAAATAATTCTGTAAAAGTGATAATAGGTCATTGTTGTTACCATTAAGGTAAATTAAGTTTCTATTTTTGACGGAACTTAATTTACCCTAATTGTAAAGAGGTTTTACAGATTCATTCCTCCTGAAACTTCAATGCGTTGAGCATTAATCCATCGAGCATCTTCAGTACATAAGAAAGCTACAACACCACCTATATCATCAGGTAATCCGGCACGTCCCAATGCAGTTACAGATTTGACATAATCATTATATTGTTGAATGTCTCTTACAGCTCCACCTCCAAAATCTGTTTCGATGGCTCCAGGAGCTACAACATTAACGATAATTTTACGGCTACCAAGCTCTTTAGCTAGATATTTTGTAAAAGTTTCTATTGCACCTTTCATAGAGGCATAAGCAGAATAACCTGGTCCAGTAAATCGTGCCAATCCTGTAGAAATATTAATTATGCGCCCACCATCTTGTAAAAAGGGCAATGCTTTTTGGGTTAAAAAATAAACACCTTTGTAGTTGATGTTCATTAATTGATCAAATTGTTCTTCAGTAGTTTCTGAGAAGGGAGCATTAATTCCAATACCTGCGTTATTGATTAAGAAGTCAAAACGTTCAGCATGAAAAGTATCTTTTAATACAGTGGTAATTTGGGTATAAAAGACATCAAAGTTCTTTATATCTCCACCAGTATTAAGTTGCAAAGCAACTGCCTTTTGTCCTAGTTTTTCAATTTCAGAAACTACATTTTTAGCTTCATCTTCATTGCTATTATAAGTAAGTATTACATCGATTCCTTTTTTAGCAATGCTTAATGCCATATTTTTTCCTAATCCTCTACTGCCTCCAGTTACTAAGGCTATTTTTGTGTTTGTTGCCATTTTTATATTTGTTTATAAATGAAAGAACAAAGGTAAATAAGAAGCAAAATGAGGGATTTGCAAATATCAATCAGATGTTTGCAAAATTCAAATCCAATGAATTATAATCGAAAAGATAAGGGGGTAAGTGAGGTTTGTTTTTTGAAAAAATTAGAAAAATGGGCTAGTTCTTCAAAACCAAGTGTGTATGCAATTTCAGATACATTCCAGTTGGTTTCTTTTAGCAAAATTTTTGCTTCTTGTGTTAGTCGGCTACTTATTAATTCGGTAGTAGTTTTTCCGGTATTTTCTTTTAATACTTTATTAAGATGATTTACATGAATAGATAATCGAGCAGCAAAGTCTTTGGCCGTTTTTAATTCAACTTTCTGGTGTGGAGATTCTATAGGGAATTGTCTTTCAAGTAATTCTATAAACAAGGATGAAACTCTAGCTGCCGAATTATGTTTAGAGTATAAAGCTGTTACAGGCTGTAGTTTTTGTCCAAAATGAATTAACTCTGATACATAATTACGAATTAAATCATATTTATAAGCATAGTCAGAATTGATTTCGGTATGTATCTTTTTAAAAATCAGTTCGATTTCAGTAGTTTCATCATCGTTGAGTTCAAAAATAGGATAACCATCTGATTTAAATATAGGAAGTTCATCTAGTTCTATTCCGTTTTTATTCCCTGTTATAAATTCAGATGTAAAAATACAAAAATGACCTGACTGATCAGTGTCTAGAGGAACATAATGATACGGGATTTTGGGAGTAGCAAACAAGATGGCATTCTTTTTAATGTCAATTACTTTGTCAGCATATTCAGCTCTATTTTTACCTCTAATTAAACTTATTTTATAATAAGCTCTTCGGTCATAAGACATAACGGGTTTGTCCTGAAATTTTTCCCAAAGTTCTTTTATATTGAAAACATTAAAGTGTCCAATTTCTTTTTTTATATCATTTGGTAATAGTGAGCTAGGCTCAATAGCTGAACCTTCTGTGATTTCTTTATAAAATTGATCGATTGAAGTCGTTTTCATATAAAGGACTTGTAAGATTCAAATATACAAAATAAAATAATTAGGGATTTAAATAGATTTTAATCTAAAAAAGGGTCCCTTGTATTAACTCAGGTTGTGTATTGCTATTAAATTTGAAAGTGTCAATTACTATGAATTGTTTTATGGTATCGTCAAACTGTCTCAGTACAATGTTATCACATACAAAATTGATATCGACTGTGGTAAAAATCTGGTTTGCAATTTCGATGTTTTCAGGACTTAATTTTCTGGCAATCGATAGATGTGGATTGTCGCTTTTTTTCATATTTGAGATAAGAAGCGATTGTTGAACCCGTTTCATGATTGGTTTTAATTTGTTTTTAGAAACTTCGTTGGGAGTTATTACAAATGCACCATTTGTATAAGAATTAAAATGGTCTAATTGTATATCAAATGGTTCAAAACTATCACACAATCGGCTTAATTTAGATTTAACAATTTCAAGTTCTTTGTCTGAAACTTTGAACTCACAAATGGTATTATGGGCAACAGAATTTTTACTATTAAACCATCCTACTTCCTTAGCCAGTTGCTCTTTCATTGATTTAATTATAGCAATGATTGGTTCTGTAGGGTATATTGCTACCGAATAGTGTTTAAGCATGATAGACTTTATTTCTTATAGTGTTAGAGATTTACAAAGTTAGCAATACTATAGTTGAGGTTCTTTTAATTTTTCTTTTTTGATTGAAAATATTTCAAGGCATCATTGATTGCCACTTCAGTATGTAGATAATTGATTCCTAATTCTTTTATTGATTTTTCATTTGAATAAAAATTAGAGACACACAGCGCTTTCATATTAGTAGAGTTAATGTTTGTTTTAATTTTAAACAATCGGATGAAATCTCCAAAATAACCCAATGTAATTAGCATTTGCTTAGGAATTTTTATCATAATTGGGTTTTGATTTGCAATTATATTTAGCTTCTTGAAAAACTCTAAGTAGCTGAGGTTTTTATTTGCTAGAAGAAAATTTTCTCCATTTTTTCCTTTTTCTAAACAGGCAATAATTCCCTTTGAAACATCTTTAACATGGACAAAATTCTTTCCTCCTGGTGGGTAAAAAATGATTTTCTTTTTCCAGCTCATTAAAATAATTTTCCCAGAACTTGGTTTGGAATCGTATGCGCCAATCATAAAGGTTGGATTGATTATTTGTACCTCAATTTTATCTTTGTTTTTAAAAAGATACTCTTCAGCTTCCAATTTGCTTTTGGCATAAAATGAATTTGTAAATGGAGGTTTTATTTTCTTTTTTTCATTCCCTAAATCATCTATAGAACCATAGCCCAATGTATTTGCTGTACTAACGAAAATAAACTTTTTTACCTTGCAGTAAATTGCAGTATTGAATAATAGAACAGTTGCATCATAATTTATTTTTTGGTAATTATGATAGTGGAGCAAGTTTTGATTTGTTTCGGCTGCAATATGAATTACAAAATCTACATCTTTTAATATTGTAGTTAAATCATCAAATAAATTGCCTTGATGCAGTTCTAGATTTGGATGAATCTTACCTTCGAATTTTGCTTTATCACGGATTAATCCTTTTACGAGAAAGCCATTATTCAATAAGTTTTCGGCCACATTGGTACCTAACAACCCATTAATTCCTGTTACAAATACTTTTTTCATTATCCTATTTCTCTTTTAATTGCTCTAGTCATTAAGGGGAGTCGTATTCCGATTGGTAAGATTTGGAGTATAGCCCAACTTATAGGATTTACCATGATTACTGTGTTTTTTTTCAATAATTGTTTGATACAATATTGAGCTACTTTTTGCGGATCGAGCAAGGTTAGTTTTCCTAAAAATCCCTGTTTTTCTATTCGAGCTTTAATTTCGTCATTGGTTTTCATTGCACCAGGATTTACAACACTTACAAACACATTAGTATCCTTTAATTCTTGGTATAATCCTCTTGAGAAGGAGTGGATGAAAGTTTTGGAGGCTGGGTAAACAGTTTTGTAACCAATAGGAGAAAAAGCTGCCATGCTTGAAATATTAAGTATATAGGATTGTTTTTGTTCCATTAAATTAGGCAGCAACTGATGGGTTAGGATAGAAGTTGCTACAACATTTAGTTGCATGATTGTATTGATGTAATCGACCTTGGCATCGATGAATTTTTTTGAGCCTCCAGTTCCAGCATTATTAATTAAGATATGAATCTTAAAATTTTTGTTTATCCAATTGGATAGTGCTAAAACATTATCTGAAATTGATAAGTCAGTTTCGAAATAGGCTGTTTTAACAGTGTATTCTTTTGCTATTTCATTGGAGAATTCCGAAAGCCCTTGATTGGGTAAGCTTACCAATATGAGATTCATTTTCCTTTTAGCGAATTCCAAAGCAAACTCTTTTCCTAATCCTTGACTGGCTCCTGTTATTACTACAAATTGATCTTTTAATTCTTCTTGCGCTTCCATATTTTTTTAATTATATGAAGCAAATGTAGATTTGATTATAGCCAGAAATGTTCCTGTTTATAAACAAGAACCAGTTTTGTTATTGTGTAAGTATTTGAATTTGAGTAGTTGTTTTTTGGTAAAAGTTCGAACTTATAAACTGGGACTATTCTTTTTGAATTCTGATGGAGTTTGGTTGGTGATTTTTTTGAAAGTATTATTAAATGAAGTTTTGGAGTTAAAACCAGATTCATAAGCAATGCCTAGAATAGAAAGATTGTTCATTTCTTCTTTTACCAATAATTCTTTTGCTCTTTCTACTCGGTATTTATTGATGAATTGGAAAAAGTTCTCATTGAATCCAGAGTTAATAGCATAGGATACTTGATGTGGGGTACTATTTACCAATTCGGATAATTTGATAAGATTTAGCTCGCTATCCAAATATGGCTTTTCCTCATGCATTAAATGATTCAGTTGTTTTTTTAGGATTATCAACTCCTCATCTGTAATAACTTTTCTTTTTATTTCGATTAATTCTTCTTGTTCATTTATCAAAATTATTTCAGAGCGTTGTTTTTCATCCAATGGAAAAATCTCCTTTTGTTTTAAGGAATAGTACGCGATTATGTAAATTATAATTAATGATATACTATTTAAAAATACGTTTAGTCCCGAGGAATAAAAGAACAGATTATATGCCGTAATAATCACACTCATAGACAATATTAATATGATAATATATTCTAGCCAGCTTAGGTCTATTTCATTTGCATTAGAAGAAAATAGGAGTGTGTTTTTTCGGTGTTTTCTAATCTTTAAATACGATGCAATTGCATAAAATAAAGATTGTGTAAGCATAATGATTATCAATATAAATTGAAAGTAATTATGGTTTTTATCGGTTTCTAATTGTAGCGTTAAAATTGATAAAAATACAATTGGAAGGATAAGGTATTTTAAATCTTTTTTACCGAATTTATAATTAGGATTGGTAAAAAATACGATGCTAAAATAAAAAACAAGAGGGGTTGAAAATTGGATAAAACGAATAAATGCACTTAAAGTATCGTTAATTTTTGAGGTACCTAAAAGTAATCCAATTTCATCAATCCAAAATGTAGCCCAAAGAAAAAGAAAGATTCCGAAGCAAAAATTAGCTTTCTTATTTACGTTTAGTGGATTGGTAATTTTGAGAAATGAAAGTATAATGAGCGACCCGAAAATCAAAATTATTATTAAGGAATTAAGTTCGATTATTCTCATTATGTGTGTTTTAAGGGGGAGTCAGATTGTTTTTTACTTCAGCAACTGCTAAATTATTACTATTTAGCATTAACGGGATATTTTAAACAAAATTGTTTTTGAATTGTTTAGGTTTCTATTTAAAATGGTTGCCGTTGCTGTTATAAAAAATCACAAAATTAAGCTCAAAATGGGTTTTTATATATTTTCGTATTCAATATATTAGCAAAAAAAATATCAATCTAAGTTACTTTAAAAGCGAATGGCTAAAATGGTTATTCGCTTTTTTTATTTTTAAAGAAAAATAGGGAGAGATTAGACTAAAATATTTATCTATAAAAGGTTTCGTTTAAAGTTAGGCTACAGTTTCTTAAAATCAGTAGGTTTCATATTCTTTCTTTTTTTAAAGTAATTCGATAAATGGCTTTCATCGGTAAAACCAAACTCATAAGCAATTTGTTTGATGGGCATTTGATTGTTTGAAATTCTTTTCTCGATCAATGTGGTACGTAAATTATTGATATAATCTCTGTAACTGATAGAAAATGTTCTTTTGAAATAAGCGCTAAAATAGGTCTCTGCGATATTAAAATGAGCAGAAATTGCTTTTATCTGAACAGATTTTGGATAATAAATATTCTGATGAATATAAGATGTAATTTGTTCGCTATCGATATGATTTCCATTTGCTTTTGGATTCATACCACGTATAGTTTCTTTTATTAATCCAAAGATAGAAAGTATTTGATAGAAAACGATTGGAGAGGTAGTTACATCAATTCTGGAGTTGTAAGCAGTAATGTTCTCTATCGTATTTTTTAGAATTGTTTTACAAGGCTCATCTAGTTTTAATACCGTTTCTTTAAGTAATTTATCTCTCATAAAACATTCTGGAGTGTTTAGTAGTAAATCATCACAGAAAAGACTTTTATTAGAATTAAAATAATTATCAGTGAATTTTATGTAGACAAATCGAGTGCATTTTTTTATATCAAAGTAGTGTTCGTCTTCGGGTGAGACTACAAATAAATCTCCTGACTTGTAAGGGAGTAAGTTTTTGTTGAGATGATGGATTCCGTTTCCTTTTACAATATAAATTATTTCATAATAGGTGTGGCTATGAAAAGGGAGATGAAATTTTTCTTCTTCAAATTCATCGATAACAAGCGTTTCAAATTGATTTAATTTCGGCATGCTCTATATGTACAAGTTAATGTTGTAAATGTACAACTTTTAAAATCGATTTTTGATATTAAATTTCAGAGGTTTATCCTTTCTTTTATAATCTGTGAAAACAGTTATTATAGTTCCTAATTTAAATGTATCATTTATTAAATTATTCTTTACTTTCGTATATATATTATAAGTTATTCCCTGTAATTTGTTTGGTTGTTTTTATTTCCAGATTACCAACAAACAAAAAGGACGAACCGTTGAGTTCATCCTTGTATTGTGTTGATTTTGTTTGGCGTGCCTCAGGATGCATAAACCGAATCTGAAATCTGATTCTTCCTTTAGTACCTATCTGATTTTATATGTGTTGTTAGTACATAACTGTCTGAATTATTTTTAGCACCACTTTTTAAAGTTTCGTATTTAAACTCATTGATTTCTTCTTTAGATAAGTCAGATTTATTCCAGTCAATATTTTTTTTAAAACCTAAATATGTTATTTTGTTATTATAATTTAACACCAATATTTTTTTGAAAAAGTTCTTTCTCCGTTTGGTATTTCTATTTCAACGAGATAGAAATCATCGTAAGGTGAATCCAATTTACTTTTTTTCATGAATGAAAAAAAAGATTCTCTATTATAAAAGTCAATTTTATCATTCAAAAAATGACTCAATTTATTTTCTGTTAATGTTTTGGAATTAAAGTCATTCCAATCTGTGTTTGAGAAAAATAAATGTAGACTGCTGTCATTTACTGATTTATTAGCATTAACACAACTAAAAAAAACAATTGGTATAATAACTACTAAGATTTTAAAAAAAATACTCATTTTATATCGTCTTTTTAGGAATAGCTCTCTGTTTTGCACTTTGTTCTGCTCTAATTGGATTATCAATTTTTGTCCTAACATTATATTCTGATTTTGTCGTATATTGCCTTGAACCATTATTATCAGGGTCGTTAACAATAAATAAGTTTCCTTTTTTAAATTTTTTTAAATTTCTTTACTATTCGACAAATCGACAGAAACATTTGTGCCGTTTATGCCGTCTTGGGCATGACCTAATTCGTGAGCTAGTCCATTTTGTGCAGGTCTTCCAGTTGTGCCATCTGCATTCATTATACCTTGACCTTTCTCATTAGGTTTATACGTTACGGTAGAGCCAGATCCACCTTCAGTTACTCCGCTTGCAGCATCGGAATCTGTATAGTGAGTTTTATTATTATCTCCATCTTGAATTATTATATCATGCTTCGAATTGATTAAATTACTAACTAAATCTGTTCCAACAGATTTTTTACTACCACTTGGAGTGCCACTAAATTCTATTTTCCCTTGACCATTTGCCCCTTCATTAAACACAAGCTTTTGGTTGGTTATTTTTTGCAGATCTTTCATTACTTGTTGTCTATACTCTTTTGTTCCAACTACGATAATATCTTCAGATTTCATCCCATCAGGGTCTATAAATCGCATAGGATTATCAAAAGCATAATTATACGGGCTATGTCTTCTCATTTGCTCTGCTAGAGGATCTGTGTTCATCCATCGACCAAGTGCAGGGTCATAAAATCTTGCTCCATAGTCATACATGTTAAGCCCCAGCTCGTCCTGTAACTCTTTTCCATTATACTTATACTTATAAGGGGTTGCAACTATTTTTACAAGTTCCACCTGTTAAATGCAATGTTTTTAAGAACATAATTTTAAAGGATAAACTTACTGTTTTATTGCTCAAATCCAAAAGTAAATATGCATAATTTTCAACTCTAGTTTTACTGTATACTCTGCAAATATATCTCTGATTACCAGACTTTGTCTTTCCGTACTTTATCATCTTTCGAATATCACCAACACATCTGTAACACCTAGTCTAGTTTGATTCTATTTTTTTCTATTTAAGGCATTATAAAATAAAAAAACAGCCCAAAAGGCTGTTTTAATTTTTATGCGATATTAATATAAATATCTGATTTTCTATAACTCCAACACATCTGATACACTACCGACTTAGGAGAGCGGGGTACTTACCAATACTATTTAGAACAATCTGATTTATAATACAATCCTATTAAATTTTTAGTAATATATAAATCATTTATAGAATCTCTTTCTAATTCTATAGTTTGACCATGGAAATCAATTCCATCAATATTTATCGGGTATCTACTATCACCTTCAAGCAAAGAAATTAATTGCAATTTATAGTTTTCCCCGCATTTAATTTTTTTTAATTTTTTATCAATATTATCATTTTTCAATGATAATATTTTAAATAGCAAATTCTCCCTTCGGGCATAAATACTATAGACGTTATTTATAGAATCTATCCTTATTATTTTGTAGCTATCTTTTAATTTTATTTGTTCCGTTTGAGAAGGTTGTACTTGTAGAAAAAATAAGGAAAATAATATAATTAAATGTTTCATATATCAATAGTTTTAGAAGGTTCGTATTGGAACCACTGTATTACTTTTATCTTTAGTATAGAGCATTCCACTATTTGGAACTGATGGATTAGATGGTCTAATAAATAAAAGTCCACCTTGTGCTGGAGCATTTTTGTGCGCTACACTATATACACTAGTTGGATTATTAGCATCACTCCTTGTAGCTGGTCCTACATTTGTTAAATCTCTCGATTGAGCTTCCTTCCCGCCTAAGTGCGACTCCACAACTTCATGTAGAACAGTAGCTCCAGGCTTTTCATTTGCATTATCTAAAACTTTTGTATTGTCTGTATTAATTTCCTGAGATGTATTAGTTATACCAATAATTGTACTATTTCCATTAAACTGACCAACAATTATCTTACCATTATTTTTTGATAATGCATCATTATTAGCATCAACGTTCACTATCACTGATTTATCATCAATTGCATTTACCAATTGTTGAGCTCCTTCTGTTAAAGGACCAGTTTCATTTTGAGTATAGTGTAATCTTCCCGTAGCATCTGTTGAAAGTGTTAATTCTTTAGTTACAGATTGCTGTAACTGATTTACTGCATCTTGAGCTTTTGTTCCTTTTATTATTACATCCTTAGGCGACATCCCATCAGGGTCTATAAATCGCATAGGATTATCAAAAGCATAATTATAAGGACTATGTCTTCTCATTTTCTCTGCCAATGGGTCAATATTTATCCAACGTCCCAATGCAGAGTCATAATTACGTGCACCATAGTCATACATGTTAAGCCCCAGCTCGTCTTGCAACTCCTTTCCGTTGTATCTATACTTTTTAGCAACTGCATTACCTAAAGAACTAATGACATCGTTATATCCTATTTGTTTTAATCCAAACGGGTAATAATTGTTTTCTTCAACAATGCTTAGGTTTTTATCATAACTCAAGCGTATATTCCCTAAATGATCTTTATACTGGTAAATATACTCAAAAGTTCCCGAATTGTTATTTACATAGCCCTCTGATTGAGGGAAGAACTGAAGTATGTTATTTTCATATTGATACCCATTTACATAATCAGTACTCGTTTTATTAGTTCCACTAGTTACAATTTTCAGCACTTTTTGTCCTGTTGCATTATAAGTATAGGCAATGTTTCCAGTAGAACCAAAAGTGATAAGAGTTGGTAAGTTCAAATGATTATAAGTAATAGCTGTAATGTTTTTATTGGCATCACTAATCATATTTCCATTGGCATCGTAACTGTAATCATCCTCTGCATTAGAGCCATCAACAAAACCAACTGCTTTATTGCTGCTATCTGCCACTTTGATAAGTTGGTTAGTTTTATTTGCATTGCCATAACTGTAAACCAAATCATCTATTAGTATTGGAGTAGTATCTGAAGATCCATTACGGGATAACCCCATTATATTACCATTTTTATCATAAGATAACGATTCATCATAAGTATTAGTCACAGCATTATTTTTTTGAAAAACGGCTGTCTTAAGACGGTTTAGATTATCATATTTATAGCCATACCCTCGAGTTGTTGTACCTGAATCTGAATTTGACTTCCATGATGTTTCCGAGATATTTCCATTGTATAACGGTAATACTCCAGGAACTCCTGTTGGTACTGTATTGTAATCTAGCTTAAAGGCAAATAAATCTTTAGGATCTCCAGCTTGAGTAAGTGAAGACATATTATTTATACCTGTTAACCATCCTCTGATGTTATAAGTAAAATCTATTTTTTGAGTTGGAGCTGTGGTGGTGTTTCCTACCTTCTTAAATTCCAACTGACCTAATTCATCATAAGTATTGGCTGCAATAAGTTCAATTGCTCCATCATTAATCTGATGGGTATGTGTAAGCAAACGGTCTTGGGCTGAATAGGTGAATGCTTCTTTTGTTTTTAATTCCGGATCACCACTAACTCTTTTGTGTCTTGTTATGGTGTACTGTAACTGTCCTGAAAAAGGATCTAAATTACTATCAGTATAGGCATAACCTCCCAAATAATTTTGAGTATAATTACGAATTGGTCTTGCTTTAGCATCGTAAAAAACAGCTGTTGTTTCCCCCAATGTTGCGGTACTCAAGGTAGCAACTCTTATCCATGAAGCGGTACTTACTGTTTTTAGCTGCGAAGCTGCTAAAGTGTTTTGTCCTTCTACGCTTGTAGGTATTGTTATAGCAGGTGTACTTGGAAAAGTATAATCATCATAATAGTTTACAGTAAGAAGCTTGAAGCTAGTAGGGGCAACTATATTACTATAATAAGCTGCAATACCATCTATGGTTCCTGTTGCTTGTTTGGTTTCGAATAAAACTGTTGCATTATTTTGAGCATCTTGTAATGCTTTTCTACCAGTGTCTGTAGCTGCAGTTTCTGTCATCCATCCCGTATAAACAGGACGACTAAAAGCATCGTATTTGGTAATTAACCAACCCGTTGTGCTTAAATCTGTGAAAGGAGAATTTGAAGGACCTGTAGCTACAGGTCTGTCTAATTTATCATATACTATAAACTCCCATTGCTTGCCTGGTAGTTTTTTCTCAACCAATCGATTGCGATAATCGTATTTGTATTGATAACATAAATCATTTAAAATTGCTAGACTTCCAGACTCTATTCTTGCCGAAAAAGTACTTCCTTTTACAGCATTAAATCCAGGTAACAATGTAATTGAATTGGTTGCTGTTAAATCTAATGAAGTTCCTGAGGCTACAGTAGCTTTAGAGCTAGTATCATATGGACTATTGGATACATTTATAAGATCTGAGGCTTTAGGGGGAATTACATAGGTTAAATTACCATATTGATCATACACATAATAGGTATCGTGTTTTGCTCCTGCATCATAAGTCCTTTTTAAAACTACTTGTCCTTCTTTATTTTTAAATTCTACAGTAGAACCATTAGCTTCAACTAGTGAAGCTGTTGTGTTCTCATCATAGGTAATTGTTTTATAAAGCTCATTGGCTGGATAAAATCCTGTTCCATTTGCTTTACTCAAACTTATATCATATAATCCTAAAGACTCTTTCCAAGTAGTGTTAGCAATAAATAACAGGACTTGATCTGCATCACTATTGGCCTGATAATCCATTTTGACGGTATGATTATTAGCCAATGCCCAATCGTTTCCTGGAGCTGCTTGTTGTAACACTCGATTTAAAGGGGAAGCCTCTACTTGTTTTTCGCTATAAGGGTTCGCATTTACTGCGCCATATTTGGTTTTATACTGCTGTACTAAATCAGGAATTAAAGTTGAAGGAGCAATATAATTTGAATTATTTTGTCCAGAAGCAAAAGGAAGGTATTCTTTTAGTTGTCTTCCAAAACCATCGTATTCTGTAGGGATTACAATATCTTTTCCTGTTGCGGATGCCTGGTACTTAATTTGTTGAATTGGTCTTCCTAGGCCATCAAAATAAGTAATATTCTGATTGGCCTGATTAATCGTAGGAGCTGCAATAGCAGTTTGGGTAGCGACTTTATAGGTTACTGATTTTATGTAATTCTCACTTTGAGTTTGTCCAATCATTATTATAGGAAACAAAACCAAAAGTAGGGCTGTAATTTTTTTCATAATCATTTTTGGCTTATTGTTTATAATGGTATTGGTTTTCTGAAAGGATATTTTTGTCTTTGTCTTTTACAAATTGCAATCTTCCAAAGTTGTCATAGCTATAAGTGATTGTATCACCTTTGGGATCTGTAATAGTGCTTACTCCAACTAGTGGAATATAAGTATAGGTTGTAACCATTGCATTGGGTAATGCTATGCGTAAGGCATTTAAAGCATCTATTAATGCTGTTTCTGTTCCTGTGTTTGAAGCATCTTGTGCAGTTGTAATCAAACCTGCAGGAATGTTTGCATAACTAATATTCTCTATTTTAGCAATGGGCTGGGTTTGATTGTAGCCCCATAGTATAGTTACTGGTGAGCTATTTTCAATAGTATATTGCTGTATGTTTCCTTTATCATCATATTTATTATAAGAAACTTTTTTTTCAGAAGTTATGTTGTTTGAACCATTCCCTTTTTCGGAGAGAATATATTTAGGAAGAATCAGATTATTAGTTGAAATATCTTTAGTGTATTGTATATTTTGTTTATAGAGTAGTTCATTGTTTTTACGATTTTCAGTAACTAATGGAATTCCTGTCATTTGATTAGTTACCATTGTGTGTTCAATAGGAAGTTGTGTTGGATAATCATTTGCATAGTAATAATTAGTTTTTATAGTTTCTCCTTTACTATTATTGGTTGAAGTTGTTCTGATTTTTCCTTGTGAATTATAAGTGTAATCTTCAATGGTAGTTAATATTTTATTATTGAAATATTGTTTTGAGATAGTTTGTTCTAATAAATTCCATTCTGCATTTATTGGATATACATTATATTGGTACTGGGTTCCACTTAAGATATTATCATTATAATAAGCAGTGATATAGTTTCCTTGTTGATAGGTGTCTCCACAGGGTACTGTAGAACCATAAGATTTTAATACCATTTTTATTCCGTTAAAGTTTATTGAAGGAGATATTAAATTTTTATAATAGTATTTTTTTTTAAATAACGTATCTCCAGCATGATTATAATATTCTTCATTGTTAATTAGTCCATTTTTTAAATTCGGAATGTTAGGTAAACCAGTTTTAGTTTTATTAGGAACATTATTGTAATAAAATGTTTTTTTTCCAATATTATTGGATGGAGTGTTGGTATTTATTTCTACTTCTTCTACTTTTCCATAACCGATAAGGTTACCTCCATTTATTCCAAAATCATCAGTTGAAAGACTTATTCTTTTATGGAAGCCAATATACTCGTAGGGAATTCCTCCGCTCACGCCTCCAGATGTTTTATTATTAATGTTAATGCTAGTTAGTGGATCAAATTTATTTAATAATTTTCCATCGTAATAATTAATCTGTTTGTGATTTTCTAGAATGCCTGTTTGTGAATAATTCTTTAATGATTTAATTCTAAACCCACATTGAGTACTTAATGTTTTATTAATCGATGAATCGTCAGAGTAAATGACATTACTATAAGTTTGAGAAATGTAATAATTACTGTACGTATATTCTACTTTTGGAAAATAAACACTTAAATTATAAGTTGCTCCAGGTTCGTATATTAATGTAATATCTTCATCCCAAGATTGCGCACCACTAGTTGTAAATGCTTGTAATGTTATACTGTATTTAGGGTCCCAGCTTTTTATAACTGTAGTTGATCCATTAAGAGTTTTTCTTAATTCAACTTTAGAATTATACCATATGTCATAAATAATATTTGAAGTATTAGCATTAGGGTTTTGTGGGTTTTTATTTGGAAACCCATGTGTTATAGAGCTTTTTATCTTCAGAGTTGTATTTTTTGATATTGTAAAAATTTTAGAAAAATCCTGTGGATTTGTAAAAGAATTGTCTATTCGGCAGATGAAAGATTTGCGAGTTGAGAGGAATTGATCTACTGTAGGGATAAATTGATTTGTAAAAGTATTTGGTTCATATTCAAATTCAGTATAACCGCCGGTGGGGTAGCTAATTTTGTTTAACATATTAGCACCAGCATAGGCATTGTCTGTGTATCTAATAGCTCCATAATATGGATATGTAAAATACGGCTTATTTGTAATGCTGAATCGAGGTTCTAATGGATACTGGAAATAGTCTAAATTAGGTACTAAAACAGAATTGTTTTGACCATTATAATAACCCCAAATATCTACTGCAAAAGAATTTTTTTGAGGCATTATTACATCAGTTTTATAATTGAATTTATAATCTGGGCTAGATGTATCTAGTGTTCCATTGATGTCATATCCAATTTCCTTAAGAGAATCAAGTTTTAGTCTTTTACTGGCTTCAGGAGTATTAACTGAAGGATTATATCCGATGGTGTTATTATTAAAATAGGAGTAATTAAAGTTGTATGATTTGATTTTTTTATTACTTACACTAGAAAGTATGTCAATTGATTGTAGTCTCTTTATTTTTACGCCATTGGATGAGCTAATATCATCTCGATCTTCAAGATTAAAATTAATGATTGTTGTTGGAGTTGTAATTTTTGTTAGTGTTTTTTTATTGCAAATTACAAAACTAGTATTTTGCATTATGCTAGTATTAATTGATCCATTTATATCAACAGACTCTGAATAAAAAAAGCTTATCGCTTGCTCATTTGTATAGGAGAAATTAATTTGCTTATTATTTGGAAGGTCAATTTGATTTAACTTATAAGTAAACCCAGAAATATCAGATAAGGCACCACCAGCATGAGAATCTTCTAAAACATTAAAATAAAAAATAGTGCCATCAATCGTTCTAGCTGTTATACCAGTATAGCTAACATCAAAGAAAATGTCTTCTTTTTTATTATCCATTAATATAACTTTTTTAGTATCTGGATTTATATAGAATCGCCCTGAATATCCTCCAAAATTATAAGAGTAAATATCAGGCTGTCTTTTACCTGCTAGTAAGTCTGTTAAAATACAATAAGGATCCTCGTCACTATTTGAGGAGCTACCATTATTACAGGAGGTAGATGAAAGTCTTCTTCCTTTTTGAAGTAAGTGATAATAATCTCCAATTAGTAAAAAGCGATTTTTAAATTGAATTGCTTCAGGATCATTAGCACAGTAATACTCTTGATTTTTTGATGCATCTATTTCTCCTCGCACTTCTACACTTATTGTTCCCTCGGGGCTTAAATCCCAGCCTAAACCTACCCAAGTAGCTTCATCTGCGACTTTTATACCAGAGCTGTGGTAGTTTAATGTAATTGGAATTTGTATTCCACCCTCATTGATTGAATATAGAGGGACAGAAATTTCTGTAGTTCCAGTATAGTATCCTATTGGTATATCTCCAAAACGGCTTAGTAAGGCAGCTTCAGGAGAAGAAGGTATACTTAATTTGGGAGTATATGTTGTGATGTTTTGAGAATAATTTTTATTAATTAAAGAATTAATTAATAAAATTAGAGAAAACAGAATAAAATGTTTTTTTTTAATTACAGAACAAGTTTGTGTAAAAAATAATAGTTTGTTTTGTTTCATGAATTTTAATTTGGTTTACAAATAGGTAACAATATTAGTGAATTTATTAGGAAGAAGTATTTAAAAATTAATAAAATATTTCTTGTTTTTTTTATGATAAAAAACCTGCTTAATGCTATATCAGTATGAAAATTAGGTGGGTATGTAACTCTATAAAATAGAAATGATAATAGGGATAAAAGGCAAAATGACAGAAGAAAATGATAGCTTTAAGGTGGGGATTTCCTTAATTAAAGTAAATATCAAAAAGAATTTTATAGATGGGAGAATCAATTATAAAAGATTAATTGTTCTAAACTGAAATCCTGTTAGCGATGTGCTCTATATGTACAAGTTAATGTTGTAAATGTACAACTTTTTTAAGCTTCTGAAGAAGTAAATTTGTGCCATAGAAAATCTATTCCTTTTCTATATGAAATCAAATGAAAAAAAGTCTTATTGCGCTCTCATTGGGCGGTTTAACTATCGGAATCACAGAGTTTGTGATGATGGGTTTGTTATCAGATATTGCTCTGAATATGAATGTTTCAATTCCTGTAGCTGGATATTTAATTTCGGCTTATGCTTTAGGTGTTGTGATTGGTGCGCCCTTATTGGTTATTATAGGTAGAAATTATCCACCAAAAAAAATGCTTTTAATCTTGGCTATGATGCTGGCAGTGTTTAATGCACTTTCGATTATTGCACCTACTTATGAAATATTGTTTGCTTCGAGGTTACTTTCGGGCTTGCCGCACGGAGCGTTTTTTGGAGTGGGAGCAGTTGTAGCAAGTCGCCTTGCTGATAAAGGAAAAGAAGCGCAGGCAGTTTCTATTATGTTTGCCGGATTAACATTGGCTAATTTAATTGGTGTTCCAATTGGAACTTACATAGGACATCATTTTTTATGGCGTTATACGTTTGTTCTTATTGCTGTAATTGGATTACTGACATTTCTTTTTATCTACTTATGGATGCCAAATTTAGAATCGAATACTGGCGAAAGTATGAAAACTCAATTGCAGTTTTTTAAAAGAGCCGAGGCTTGGTTGATTATTGCAATAACTGCCATTGGTTTTGGAGGGTTGTTTTCTTGGATTAGTTATATCGCACCTTTGCTTACAAATGTTTCTGGGTTTTCTCCCGAAAATGTTCCTTACATTTTAATTTTGGCAGGACTGGGAATGGTTATTGGAAATTTTATTGGAGGGAAATTAGCCGATAAATTTTCACCTGCTACCACAGTGATGATGTTGCTTTTGGTTATGGCTATTGATTTGTTTTTGGTTTATTCTTTCTCTTCTAACCAATACGTTTCTTTGTTTCTAACGTTTTTAACGGGTTGTGTTTCGTTTTCGATTGTAGCACCAATTCAAATGTTAATGATTCAAACAGCAACTGGAGCTGAAATGATTGCTTCGGCAGTAATTCAGGCAAGTTTTAATATAGGAAATGCATTAGGTGCTTTTTTAGGCGGATTGCCTTTAGTAGCAGGATATAGCTATGCTTCACCTAATTTAATAGGTGTTGGAATGTCAGTTCTAGGAATACTTATTACTTTTATATTTATACAAAGGAAAAAGCAAACTCTTCAATTGCAAAAAATATAATTAAAATCATATCTAAAAAAGACAAGTCCAGCAGACTTGTCTTTTTTGTTTGTAGACCATTCGTTGTGGTTGATTTATAGAAAATATCTTGAGTTTGATATTGGTTTGTAGATCTGGTTTAACTCATTGGATTGTTTTAAATAAAAGTTTATTTTTACTTTATTGATTGTTGATTTGATGACTATACTATAAAATTTTTAGGATGAATAATGATAAAAAACTTAAAGTAGTATCTTATGGTGAGGTGCTTTGGGATGTTTTTGATAATGAAAAAAAAATAGGAGGAGCACCGCTTAATGTAGCTTTACGAATGAAAGCATTAGGTTGTGATGTTGCAATGATAAGCTGTGTGGGCGATGATGCTGATGGAATCGCCATTATGGATCATGTTAAAAGCTTAGGATTAGATACCAATGCTATTATTAAATCAGAGGAATTTCCAACAGGTTTGGTTCAGGTTTCTTTAAATGATAAAGGCTCGGCCAGTTATGAAATTAATTACCCATCAGCTTGGGATAAGATTGTTCTTAATACTACAGCTCGTAAATTGGTTGCCGAGGCTGATGTACTTATTTATGGAAGTTTAGTTTGTAGAGATTCAGTATCTCGATTGGCATTGGAAGAGTTGCTTAAAAATGATGTTTATAAGGTTTTTGATGTCAATTTAAGAAAGCCACATTATTCGTATGAGATAATTGAAAGTCTAATGCAATCGGCTAATTTTATAAAGTTTAATGACGAAGAGTTATTAGAAATTGCAGTTGTTATGGATTCTCCTTTTAAAAGTTTAGAAGAAAATATGGAATTTATAGCTCAAAAAACAAATTCTAAAGCCATGTGTGTAACTAAGGGGAAATACGGAGCATCATTGCTATGGGAAGGTAAGCTATACCACAATGATGGTTATTCAATAAAAGTCGCTGACACGGTTGGGGCTGGGGACTCATTTCTTGGAGCCTTAATTACTTCATTACTTGTAAGTAATGATAATCCACAAAAATCAATTGATTTTGCTTGTGCCGTTGGAGCTTTGGTTGCGGAAGCTGTGGGAGCAAATCCTGAAATTTCATTTACTAAAATAGAAGAATTAATGCTAAAAGGATTTTAGCTTTTGTTTGAATAAATTCATTCTATTAATACTTTACAAAGATATTTGTGTAATAGTTTCTACCATTAATTGGGTTTTTTGTTATCGAAATACCAAAGTTAGTGTAATCTCCCGTAAGGTTTTTTTTGTGTTTAGGACTAGCTAACCAAGCTTTAACGGCAGCCAAAGGAGTCTTATAGTTATAAGCAACGTTCTCACTAACTTTTATTACGCCAAGAACTTTGATGATATCTTCTGAGCGGGCTACAAAATTATCATGGTTAACTACGTTATTACTGATCATGTAATTATTATGCTCTTCAGATTTAACGGAGACATAGTTTATTTTTTCTAAAGTATTCAAGCCGATACTAGTTCTGTATTCATTGATTAAATCGATTACTTCTAATTCTTCAGGAGTATAATCGTAATCTACATTTGCTTCAGGTGTAGGTCCTAATAAAATGTTATTTTCTGGTGTATCATTTGTACATGATAGTAGTGTTACTAGTAATGTGATGAAAAATGTAATTTGACTAATTTGTTTTGCCATAATAAAATATAATTTACTGAATCAAAAGTGTTTCTTTGAGATGGCAAAGTTCCGTTAAGTATATTTTTTCATGTACCACTTAAAATTTTAAAAATAAAAGAATAGGGTTTTTTTGGGCTGTTAAACAGTGGTTACTGTTTTTTGGGAAAGTACTTGTAAGCGTTTTTAATTGGGATTAATAGAAAACATGATTTTTTGCATTTGTTAAAAATCTTAATTAATATTCTTATTCGCTAAAAAATGTAAAGATATTAGTATGTTTTGCTCACTATTTAACATATTAATTTTGTTATTTTAAATGGGTTGTTTTTGCGATAAAAAATAAATTTGATATTACATTAAAAATAATAATTTGTTAACTTTTGTTTGTTAGTAAATTTTTATTTAGTTGATAGTTAGTTATTTGAATAGTTTTATTTGTAAACTTTTTTCATCTCATTTTTTTTATAGTTTAATTGTTTTTAAATTTACTAAAGAATTAAAACATTTAAAATTATCAATATCATGGATGAATTTCTAACTACAAAAAACAAAACAATTACCTATACTCAAGATGAAGTAATACAAGCATCTTTAGCGTATTTTAAGGGAGATAGTCTTGCTGCAACAGTTTGGGTAAGTAAGTATGCTCTTAAAGATTCACAGGGAAATATTTTTGAGTTATCTCCTAATGATATGCATCACCGTATTGCAGGAGAAATAGCTCGAATTGAAAAAAAATATAGCAATCCATTATCAGAGGATGAAATTTTTAATTTGATAAAGGATTTTAAATATTTAGTGCCACAAGGAAGTCCAATGACTGGTATCGGAAATCCGTTTCAGGTTGCTTCTTTGTCTAATTGTTTTGTGATTGGTAATGATAATTCGGATTCGTACGGAGGAATTATGAAAACCGATCAAGAGCAAGTTCAACTTATGAAAAGACGTGGAGGAGTAGGGCATGATTTGTCACATATTCGTCCTAAAGGATCGCCGGTTAAAAATTCGGCATTAACCTCTACAGGGTTAGTACCATTTATGGAGCGTTACTCTAATTCGACTCGCGAAGTTGCTCAAGATGGTCGTCGTGGTGCATTGATGCTTTCTGTATCGATTAATCATCCTGATGCAGCCGATTTTATTGATGCGAAAATGGAGCAGGGTAAAGTTACGGGTGCAAATGTATCTGTTCGTATAGATGATACTTTCATGAAAGCAGTTAAAGAAGATGCTATATATGTTCAGAAATACCCAATTTTTAGTGATAATCCATTATATACGAAAGAGGTTAAAGCTAAAGAACTTTGGAGCAAAATTATTCATAATGCATGGAAATCGGCAGAACCAGGGATTTTATTTTGGGATACTATAATCAATGAATCTTTACCAGATTGTTATGCTGATTTGGGATATAAAACGCTATCTACAAACCCATGTGGAGAGATTCCGCTTTGCGCTTATGATTCTTGTCGCTTGTTGGCTATAAATTTATTATCCTATGTAAACAATCCTTTTACTGAGGATGCTTCTTTTGATTTTATTCTTTTCAAAAATCATGTCGCAGCTGCTCAAAGAATAATGGATGACATTATTGATCTTGAATTAGAAAAGATTGATGCGATATTAGCAAAAATTGATGCTGATCCTGAAAGTGATGAAGTAAAGCTAGTGGAGAAAAACTTATGGCTTAATATTAGAAATAAAGCCAATGAAGGTCGTCGTACAGGAATTGGTATTACGGCAGAAGGGGATATGTTAGCAGCACTTGGACTGCGTTATGGAAGTGATGAAGGAGTTGTTTTTTCTGAAAAAATACATAAAACATTGGCTATTGAGGCATATCGAGGTTCAGTACATTTAGCCAAAGAGCGTGGAATGTTTGCTATATATGATTCTGAAAGAGAAAAGAATAATCCATTCTTGCTTAGATTAAAAGAAGCAGATGAAGAGTTGTACTATCAAATGAAGGAACACGGTCGTCGTAATATTGCTCTATTAACAATTGCTCCTACAGGAACAACTAGTTTAATGACGCAAACGACATCAGGCATCGAGCCTGTTTTCTTACCAGTTTATAAACGAAGAAGAAAAGTGAATCCAAATGATAAAGATGCGCGTGTAGATTTTGTTGATGAGGTTGGTGATAGCTGGGAAGAGTACGTTGTATTTCACCATAGGTTTAAAGAATGGATGCTTATAAACGGATATGATGTTTCTAAGAATTACAGTCAGGATGAAATTGATGAATTAGTAAAAAAATCACCTTATTATAAAGCTACCAGTAACGATATTGATTGGTTAAGTAAAGTTCGTATGCAAGGTAAGATACAGAAATGGGTAGATCATTCGATATCAGTTACCATCAATGTACCAAATGAAACGCCTGAAGAAATGGTGGATAAATTGTACATGGAGGCATGGGAAGCAGGATGTAAAGGAGTTACGGTATATCGTGATGGCTCACGTTCGGGAGTGCTTATTGCTAATACAGAAAAGAAAGAAGAAGTTGTAGAGACGGCATCAAGTATTTTCCCGATTAAGCGCCCTCAAATATTAGAAGCCGATGTGGTTCGTTTTCAAAATAGTAAAGATAAATGGATTGCTTTTATAGGATTGATAGATGGTAAACCTTATGAGATTTTCACAGGTCTTGTAGATGATGAAGATGGTATTTTGATTCCGCGTTGGGTATCTGAAGGGTTTATTATCAAAAATAAGAATGAAGATGGAAGCAGTCGTTATGATTTTCAGTATAAAAATACTCGAGGTTATAAAACTACGATTGAAGGACTTTCGCATAAATTTAATCCTGAATATTGGAATTATGCGAAGCTAATATCAAGTACATTAAGACATGGCATGCCTATAGATAAAGCAGTTGAATTAATTAGTAGTCTTCAATTAGACGGTGAATCTATAAATACATGGAAAAATGGTGTTGCTCGTGCACTTAAGCGTTATATCGTTGATGGTACTGAAGCACATGGTCAAAAATGTAGTAACTGTAATTCAGAGAATCTTATTTATCAAGAAGGGTGCTTAACCTGTAATGATTGTGGTTCTTCTAAATGTGGTTAATACTAATTTACTTGGAGTAGTAATCTAATAAAAAAACGCCTGCAAAGATTTCTATGCAGGCGTATTTATTTATTTATTTATTTTTAAGCGATACAATTATTGCTTCTCATAGGTAGATTCAGTTCCATCTGCAGCTATAACACCATTAAAAACAATTAGTTTATTTTTTAACAAAGACAAATATGTTTTTTCAGCATCCTGATTAAACGTAATACTGTAATTGGCTTTGCGATTGTTTATTGTTGTATCTTCAGGAGAAATGGTAAAGGTGCCATCCTCTTCTTTGTTCCCTTCACTATAACGCTCATATTTATGCCCTTCAAATTTAAGTAAATTACCATTTCCGGGTTTAAAAACTGGATCAGCATCGGCAACTTGAATGCCTTCTATGTATCGGAGTTCCCATGAACCATCCAATTCATTTGATACTGGTTTTTTTTCGCAATTCACAATTGTCAAGAGTACCACAAAAGGGACTACTAGATTTAAAATATTTTTCATAAGCTTTATTTATAAAAGATTGTAAAATTATTTAGATAAAAACGAAGTTAAACAAAATTGATTTGAACTTATAACTTTAAATGAATTAGAATGTTAACTCAAAGAAAAACTGTTATGGCTTTATGACTTTGGCTAAAACCTGTGGTATTTGTATTAAATCATAATCATCAGTAAAGACAATATATTGATTATGCCATGATGGAGAAAACTTCTCTTTAAAATCTCTCAGACCTTTATAATGTGAAAATGATTTTACTTTTTCATATACATATTTCATTGATTTTTCTTGGATTGTAGTTGGGTTCTCAATACCGCTCATTGGTGCAAGACCGATATTTACAGCAGTAAAATTTTGAGATTTTAGGTGATTAAAAAGTTCAATTAAAATAAAATCAATTATGCCATTTGGGGCATCGGTTGATTTTCGGATTAAATCATAGGTTCCTTCTCCTTTAGTATAATCTGGAATGATATTAAGAAAAGCAATGATTTTTTCTTCGCTATTTTCAATCGTAATTATAGTTTGTTTTTTTAGTTCGTCCCATAAAAAAATGCCTTGTGAAAATAGGATTTCTTTGCGTCCAGTTTGTTCTAGCCATTCATCACTAACCGATTGTATTTTTTGTAATAGACCATCTTTTATGGGAGGTAAATTGATAGCTGTTTTTAATTGTAAATCATTGATTTTTTTCAATCCATTGCGCAGTGATTTTTTACTGGCACCTTCTAAATTAAAAGTTGTTAGGTCAACAACTCCTTCTTGGCCTATGAAAAAATATTTTTTACCAAGTGATTTGTATATTTCCAGATTTTCTTCGGGAATGCGATAGTACATGCTTTTTAATCCTGCTTCATAGCAATAGTTGTCAAATTCAATTATGCATTGTTTTATTTCGGCTTCATTTTTTGCAACAGGATTTTCGAGTACTACAGCAAAATTACCAGAAATACGGTACGCAAGGAACGCATCATTATTTTGTGAAATAAATAAAAGCTTGTCAAAGTAGGTTTTGAAATAATCTAAGGATGAATTACCATATTTCTCCAAAAGTTCATTTGCTATTTCTTTTTCAGCAGTTGTTACTGAATTTTTAGATATATATGGTTTTATCAGTGTATAAATTAAAAAAACGAAAGAAATAAAACCACTAATTTTAATTGATGCTAGAAAGTGTTTTGAGAAATTATCTAATGGAACCAAATCATAACTTCCTAACAGGAAATAATTTTGCAAAGTATAACGTATGGATTGACCGATACTAAAATCGATATTAAAATGCTTTTTGTCTAAAAAATAAAAACCAACTATTCCGTAAATTAATACAGCGATAACACTTAAAACTGCAGTTTGTAAGCCTAATAAACGAAGTCTAGGATTGGTTTTGACATAGTATTCTTTTCGGGTCGCAATTAAACTGATGCATACTAGTAGGGCAAGAGTAGATTCTTCAAAATCGATTGCTTTGGTAAGATTCCCTATTAAGGAAATTATTGATAATCCTAAGCCAAACCACCAAGCCATTTTTAAGCCTTTTAGCATAAACGATGAGGTTACCAACAAGAACAAGCCTGAAGTAAATACTAGGTAATTTGATAGGTGGATTGCTTCTAGTGGCAAAAAGCCTTTTAATTCCATTAATCGGCCACTAATTGCGGGAGTCAGAACCGAAATGATATTGATTATTCCGAGGAAGAATAATAATAAGGCAGGAACGATTCGCATTAAGAGCTTATTTATTTTGGACAGAAAAGTAAGTACTCCTGCAAATAATGGAAGCCAGAATTCAAATACTCGATATAGTAATGTAATAGAAATTGCTTCGGCATTGGTAAAACCATAGCGTATTAATATAAATCCCATTGAAACTTCTACAGGACCAAGACCACGAAGCAAAGGAGATATGATAAGAAAAACAACTGCTATTATATAACCCATAGATGCAGCAATCCATGAAGGTTCAAATTGTAGTGCTATCATGGCAATATACAAATGAACAATTCCGATTATATCGATAAAAATAGAGAGTAAAACAGTATGAATAAATTTGTTTCTATTGATATTGTGATTCTGTAAATCAGTTATGAAAATTTCAGTTTTTGGAAACCACTTTATAAGTAATTTGTTTGCTAATCCTTTGTTTAATATTGAATTAAATAGTAAAAACAATCCAATGATTAATAAGATAATTATAGCTATCCCAATCCATTCATTAGATGCTATTTTTCCATTTAATAAAGTGTAAATAAATATAGGAATCCCAATAATTACTACAGATAAGATACCAATGAATCCATAAATAGCAGATGCCAAATGAACCTGTACTTTCTCAATTCCTTTTTTTGTTAGAGATTCTGTAAAAAAATAGAGTGAAGTTACACCACCAGCAGGGATAAAAACGCTTATAAAATTTCGTTTTAAAAATAAAATGAGTGCTTGCTTTAGTTTAATTTGAACTCCAATTGCCGAAAATGAATTTATATACATTAACCCTTGAGCTAAAATGTACAGTATTGTTGTGAAAAATCCAGCAATTATCCATTTAAGCTTTGCATTAGTAAAACTATTTTTAATTTGAGATAATTCAGTTTGTTCTTGTTTAACAAACCAAATAGCTACTCCAAGAAAGAAAAGTGTAATTATAAATTGACTTATTAGCTTTCCATTTCTCGATAATAATGGAATACTTCTTTCTTTAAAAATTTGGATATAATTATTAATTTTTGATGGCGTTTTCAATATTATTTTAATTAAGTATCTTAGTATAAAGATATTGTGTTAAATTTTGAAATACAATAAATAATTTAATTATGATAAATATACGCGTTAAATTATTAGAAGTTAATCTGTTTTTCATTTTAGTGCAGTAATTTTAAATTCAAATTAAACCAAGTATTAATTTTTAAAACATCTCAAATTATGAAAAAACTATTCTTGGCTTTAACCATCTTATATGGTGCAAGTATGATTGGTCAAACTGAAGTCAAATCAGATAAAGAAATTGTTCCTCCCGTAGCAGTTACTATTGCTTTTCAAAAAGAATTTTTAGGAAAAATTTCCACTTGGACTAAGGATTTTGAAGGTGAAGATTCAGATCATATTCGGTATTTAGCAAGATTTAGTACGGGTACATCTGTAGGGTTAGCAGTTTATGATAACAACGGTAATTTAAAAGCCTATGAACTCGCAATTGCTAAAACTGAACTTCCAAAAGCAGCTTTAAATTATATTGAGAAAAATTATCCAAATGAAACTATTAGGGAAGCAGCCAAACTTATTGATGGCAACAATGTTATAACCTATGAAGTGGGGATTATAAAAGAGAGGAAATTCCTTGACTTAGTGTTTGATAAAAAAGGAGGATTTCTTGAGGTAACAGAGAAAAATTAGCCGCTAAGTGCGCAAGGATTTACGTAAGGTTCGCAAAGAGTTATAATCATGTTACGTCTTGCGGACTTAAATTAGAAAAAACGCATCTGTATTGAAGCTTTGTAACTTTAAATATTTATTTTTGGAAGAGTATAATTAATAGTACCATTCTCTTGAGCAACTATTCTATTCCTACCTTATCTGTTGGTAATATTCTTGGTGAAGAAACTCTAGGTATTACGCTATTTCAGCATAGTGTGAAAGGGCGTGATGCATTTGAGGAACCTCATAAGCATGATTTTTATATGTTATTCTTTGTAGAGAAAGGTACAGGATTTCACAATATAGATTTTACTCAACATATCGTAGGAGATAATCAGGTTCATTTTATACGACCGGGACAAGTACATAATTGGTTGCTCAATGCAAATACGATAGGGTTTCAGCTCATGGTTTCAGCTGAGATAATTACTATTTTTTCTAATTTATCACAACTCCCATTTTTTGGACAAAGTGTCCCATCGTGTCTTTCTTTAACTAAAGAAGAATTTCAAGAGTTTAAAAATCATTTACAAGAAATAGAAAAAGTACTACCTCAAAATGATTTGCTTTCAAAAGAAATAATTTTGCTTCGATTGCATTTACTTTTTAAGCTTTTGCAAAAAGACTATTTGGATCAATTTCCTGAATATAATTTTTCAGGTAGACCAGAAAAAGTAATAAAAAAGTTCAATGATTTAATCGATACTAATTTTCAAACGGAATCTTCGGTACGTTTTTATGCTGATAAACTCAGTATTACTCCCAATTATCTTAATATACTTTCTCAGAAGTATTTAATGATGCCCGCAAGCGACGCTATAAAAGAAAGAACAATTCTTGAAGCCAAACGATTACTGACTAGCACTGATTTATCTATAAAAGAAATTGCTTATCAATTAGGCTTTAATGATAATGGGTACTTTAGTAAGGTATTTAAAAAATATGCTGGAAAAACGCCAGGTGATTTTAAAGAAAGTTATAATCTTTACCATCCTTCTCAGCAATAATACCATTGCTGTTTAAAATTCTAACCGATTTTTGTAAATTAAATAATGCTTGTTTTCAGGAGCAATTATAAAATTTAAAAAAATGACTATGGGGAAAATTCTAAACAGAGGCAATCTGCAGTATTGTCTGATTTTAAATGTTCTGATATTGATAGGATGTTCTTCTAAACAAACAGATTTTAAAAATGACAACATGAAAAACAAAACCCTTTTAGAAGCAGTTGAAGCAGGAGATATTAATAGTGTAATTACACTTTTAAAAGAAAAACCTTCTTTAGAAATAAAAAATAAAGATGGGGAAACTGCTTTAATGGCCGCTGTTTATAATCAGAATAATGAAATAGCAACTGTATTAATTAATGCTGGTGCCGATGTAAATGCACAAGATAAAATGCTTAATAGCCCGTTTCTATACGCTGGAGCAGAAGGAAATCTTGAAATTGTAAAACTGGCTTTAAGTCATGGAGCAAATTTTGGTGTTTATAATCGTTATGGAGGTTCAGCTCTTATTCCGGCCGCTGAGAAAGGACATTTGGAAGTAGTAAAACTTTTAGTAAACACACCAAATTTTCCTAAAGACCATATTAATAATCTGGGATGGACAGCATTATTAGAAGCAGTTATACTTAGCGATGGAGGCATAGTGCATGTAAATATTATAAAAGAATTGATTGCTGGTGGCAGTAATGTAAATATTGCAGATAAAAATGGGGTAACCTCATTAGCACATGCTAAAAAATTAGGATATAAAGAAATGATAAAAGTATTAGAACAAGCTAATGCTAAATAAAAAATAAGGTATGGAAGAAAATAAAATAAGCCGAAAAAAATTTTTAGGGCTAGGTGCAGCAGCAACTGGAGCCGCATTGTTTTCGGGAATTGGTGCTTCAGCAATGACACAAGGACAATCTGAGGAAGAAAAAAAGATTGCTTTAAAAGAATATATTTTAAGTAATGTAAGATTAGAAGAAGGCTTTGTATACAATGAAAAAAATGAGGTTGTAGCCACAAAAACGGCTTTATATAATTTGCATATTGCCGATGGTAAAATAAAAAGCATTAGTACTGCGAAACCAGTTACAAAATTAAAAACGATTGATGCCAAAGGGCTATTAATGCTCCCGGGATTACGCGATATGCACATTCATATCGATAAGACTTATTATGGAGGAGATTGGAATGCAGCGCCAAGAAAAGGATATACTGTAAAGGATATGATAACGCTGGAGCAAAAAATAATTCCACAATTGCTTACAGATTCTCAGCGTAAAGCAGAAGAGGCAATTAAGCTTATGCAAAGTCAGGGTAGTTATTTTGCTCGTTGCCAATGCAATATTGACCCAGTTAGCGGACTCAAAAGTTTGGAACACCTGCTTGCCGCTTTAGAGAAGAATAAAGATAGCTTTGGATGGGAAATTGTAGCTTTTCCACAACACGGAATTTTATACTCACAATCTGAGCCTTTATTGAGAGAAGCTGCCAAAATGGGAGTAGATTTCATAGGGGGATTGGATCCAACGAGTGTGGATGGAAATATGGAAAAATCGCTAGATACAATGTTTCAAATTGCAATTGATACCAATAAAGGAATTGATATTCACTTACATGAATCACCACCATCGGGTAAATCGGCAATAGAATATATCATTAAAAGAACAGAAGAAAACAAGCAGTTACAAGGAAAAACATACATAAGTCATGGTTTTGCTCTAGCAAGAATGGATCCTAAAGATTTAGAGAAAATAGCAGAACAGATGGGAGCACTTGGTATAGGAGTTGTTTCAACGGTTCCTATTGGTAAAACAATAATGCCAATTCCGACTTTAAAAAAATACGGTGTAAAATTAATGACAGGTACCGATAGTATTGTAGATCATTGGATGCCTTTTGGGACTTGTGATATGCTTGAAAAAGCAAAATTATGTGCACAACTCTACGGTTGGACTGATGAGTATAGTCTAAGCCGTGCCTTGCATATTGCTACAACAAATGAAATATTACCACTTAATGATGCAGGAACTCAAGTATGGCCAGCAGTAGGGAATGATGCTAATTTTATTTTAGTAAAAGCAAGTTGTTCAGCCGAAGCTGTAGCGCGTTTGCCTAAGCGTGAAGGGGTGTTTTATAATGGTAAGTTGATAGCTGGAGAGCTGTAATAGGAAGGTTTTGTGGTTTTGTGTTTTTGAGGTGCAAAGGTACAAAGGTACAGAGGTACAAAGGAACATAGGTACAAAGGTACAAAGGAGCAAAGGAACATAGGTACAAAGGAGCAAAGGAACAGTATGAGCTGAATTGTCTTCTGCTTTAACTGGAGGTCTAAAGGGTTGATAATAAATGTGGCTTTAGTTAAAATATTATTTTGGCTAAAGCCACAATCTATATAGGGGAGAAATTAGGCATAATGCTGATTTTCTTCATATAATCTTCATGTGAAAAATGTAACTTTATCTTTTTATACTTAAAAATAATTTTGAGATGGCTAATAAAACTTCACAACATATATTAAATACGTCAGCTAATCTTTTGGGTTTTTGTCTTATAGTTATAACTTCTTTGCATATCACAGATAAATCTGAAACGACCCATATAGACGAATTTACATCTATCATATCGATATTGCTTATTTTCTCCTGTTTCTTTTCGTTTTTGTCCATTAAGACATTGAAAGAATCTTTAGAGAAAAGATTAGAAATTATAGCCGATTATTTATTTGGCATGGCACTACTGGGAATCCTGATTATTGTTGTCATTACGACTTTAAATCTAACCAATTAAGGTTGTTTTAGTTAAATAGATTCAATTATCTTTTCGCGATGATTAAGCCCCCATTGTACTAAAGTTTCAGTAACAGGTAATACCGATTTTCCATATTCTGTAACTGAATAGGCAACAGTTATAGGTCTAGTATCCTGAACAACTCTTGTAATAAGCAAATTAACCTCTAAGTCTTTGAGTTCTTTACTCAGCATTTTTGCAGAAATCCCTTCGATTTCGCGTTGCATTTTTTTAAAATGAATTACTTGATGCGTTCTGTTAGTAAGAAATCGCAAAATCATTAATTTCCATTTACCTCCCAAAACATCCAAACTGTCTCGCATTGCAAGTAGTTCTTCCGTACAGTTTGCTTCGCGCAAAATACCATCTCTTTTAATTTTTGCCATAATAGTTTCTTTAAGGTAACTAGTAACCTTTGGTTAACGAATAGTAAATGTAAATTATATTCAGAATATTTTTGTGTTTTAAACCGATTAATATGAAAGCAATTATAGTAGACAAAGAAGGTAAATTACATTTAGAAAATGTAAATACACCAACAATAAAACATGAAGAATTATTGATAGAGATAGTTGCTTCAGGATTTAACCCAATCGATTATCAGATGTTAGAGAGCGAGCTTGAAAGGAAGCTCATGCATTCTCCAATCTTAGGGCGAGAATTCTCAGGGATTGTGGTTGGTATTGGGGAAAATGTAAAAGATTTTAAAGTTGGAGATGCTGTATTCGCAGGTTCAGGAAGTATGGGTTCGAATGGCACATATGCTGAATATATTGCTGTTCGAGAATCGGTCGTAGTGCATAAGCCTGCTTTTTTATCCTTTGAGCAAGCAGCAGGATTTCCTTCGGTTGGTTTAACAGCACTACAATCTTTTAACCGAATGAAACTGCAAAATACAGATTCGGTTTTAATAACTGGTGCAGCAGGAGGAGTGGGAGCAATGTTGATTAAAATTCTCCTAGCAAACAAGTACTATAATTTTATTGTTACTGCTGGTAATGATGAAAGTATATTGTCATTAAATGAGATAGGCGTTAAGCCTAGTCAAATCATTAATTATAAAATTGAGGATGTTGAAACTTCTGCTTTAGCAAAAAACAACAATCAAAAATTTGATTTTGTAGTAGATTTAGTTGGGAATGAAATAGGGGAGATTGCATCTAGGCTTTTAAAATCTAATGGGACTTTTCTGGATGTGACCGCACTTTCTACCGAAGAATCAAGAGAGATTTTATTTAACAAAGGGGCTGTAATCATGAATATCTCCAATTATGTTTATGCCGTAGATAAGAATTATGCTTATTATAAAAATGGTTTGTTAGAGTTGGTTCGATTAATAGAAAAGGAATCTGTAACTCCACCAAATATTGAAATTATAGGAACGTTAAACACGGCAACTGTAACCAAAGCACATGAGATACTTCGCTCGAATAAAACTAAAGGAAAGAAATTAATCATGCAAATAAATGCAATATAAGCACTATGAAAACAATACCAAGAAGAATCGTAACAGGAACTAAGGATGGGAAATCTGTTATTGAAAAAGATGAAATCGTAACTAACGTTTCGGAACATTTTCCAGGTCTTATTATATCTGATATTTGGAGTACTGATAGCATGCCAGCACAGCTTTCTGAAGAGAAAATTATCGAGAATACAGCTTTTCCTAATACCCCTAAAAATGGAACTTATTTTCGATATGTTCAGATTCCACCTGATAAAGATTTAGGAATTGTTGCAACTGTTGGTCAACCACATCCTTTAATGCATCAAACAGCTACATTAGATTATATTGTAATACTTTCGGGTGAAATATATCTTATCATGGATGAAGAAGAAACACTCCTACAAGCGGGGGATATTGTAATACAAAGAGGAACAAACCATGCTTGGAGTAATAAATCAGACAAGCCTTGTATTCAATTAGCGATTCTTGTAGATGCTTTTGTTTAGTCTTAGTATTCAGTCCCAGTGTTCAGTTAACAGGTATAAAAAAAGAGTTTGCATTGCAAACTCTTTTTTTATATACTTCATACTTCATACTTCATACTTCATACTTCATACTTCATACTTCATACTTCATACTTCATACTTCATACTTCATACTTCATACTTCATACTTCATACTTCATACTTCATACTTCATACTTCATACTTCATACTTCATACTTCATACTTCATACTTCATACTTCATACTTCATACTTCAAAATCTACCAGCCTTTTACAGCTCCTCCTTTAAATTCTTTTTCTGCAGCTTTTGCTACTTCTTCTGATTGGAATGCTTTAAGGAAGTTTTTAACCTTTTCTTCGTTTTTGTTGTCTTCTCTAGAAACAATTAAGTTTACGTAAGGAGAGTCTTTATCTTCTACAAATAAAGCATCTTTAGATGGCACAAGACCTGCTTGCGAAGAGAATGTATTGTTGATAATAGCAATTGTTACGTTGGCATCATCTAGTGCTCTTGCTATTTGTGGCGCTTCTAATTCTAGAATTTTTAGGTTCTTTGGATTTTCTGCTATATCAGTTACTTTTGGCAAAAGACCAACACCATCTTTAAGCTTTATAAGACCATTTTTTTGCAATAGCAATAACGAACGACCACCGTTTGTTGGGTCATTAGGAATAATGATAGTGCTTTCTGGTTGTAATTCTGTTAATGATTTTATTTTTTTAGAATAACCTGCTATAGGATAAACAAATGTCTTTCCGATAATAGCTAGTTTGTATCCTCTTTGCTTAGATTGCTCATCAAGATAAGGTTTGTGCTGAAATGCATTTACATCTATATCTCCTTGGTTTAATGCTTCATTTGGAACTACATAATCGTTAAATGTTATTAGTTCTACATCAAGTCCGTATTTCTCTTTTGCAACCTTTTGAGCAGCTTGTGCTACTATAAATTCTGGTCCAGCAGCCACACCAACTTTAATATGGTTTGGATCATTTTTTTTGTCTTTTCCACAGTTAGCAAATACTAATGTAAGGAGTAGTATTCCTGTAAGTATTGAAAATTTATTTTTTGTATTCATGTTCTTATTTTTAAATTATAATTATTTTTTTTACCTGTGGTCAAAACGTTTTGAAAGTGCATCTCCAACAAATTGTATTATAAATACTAGGGCTACAAGAAGAATCAATACGATATTCATGATTGTAGCATCATAGCCAATGTATCCGTATTGGTACCCAATTTGCCCTAAACCACCAGCACCTACAGCTCCACCCATTGCTGAATAACCTACAAGGGTGATTAGTGTAATTGATGCGGCATTGATAATTGAAGGAAGCGCTTCTGGCAATAATACTTTATAGACAATCTGAAAAGGTGTTGCTCCTAATGCTCTTGCAGCTTCTATTAATCCTGAAGGTAATCCTAAAAGACTGTTCTCGATTAATCTTGCAATAAAAGGTGCAGCTCCTATACTAAGAGGGACTAATGCTGCACTAACTCCAATAGAAGTTCCTACTAATGCTCTTGTAAAAGGGATCATCCAAACAATTAAAATGATGAAAGGAATAGATCTGAATATGTTTACTACAACCGATAAAATTCGGTTAAATACTGCATTTTCCATAATTTGCCCTTTGCGGGTTAGGAATAGGAATATACCTGCTGGAAGCCCTAATAAAAAACCAAAGAAACCAGAAAGTAAGGTCATTGTAATGGTTTCTAATGTACCTTTTAATAATAATGTTATAATTGATTCAGACATAGCCTAATATTTCAGTTTTAATATGTTTTTCTTTAAAAAAGTTAATTGCTTGATTTTGCTCAATTTCGTCACCTGAAAGTTCTACTATAAGAATTCCAAAATTTACATCGCCAGCAAATGCAGTTTGTGCAGTTATAATATTGGCATTAACATTAAATTTTCTTGCAGCTTGAGTAAGGATTGGCTCATTTACTGATTTACCATTTAATTCTAATCGCAATAAAGGATTCAGTCCTTTTTTGAAAATTGCTGAAAGGCGTTCTTGGTATATTTCTGGAATTTCAATGTGTAATGAAGATGCAATAAATTCGCTTGTTAAAGCATGTTTTGGATTGGCAAATATATCACCAATAGTCCCTTGTTCTATTAATTCACCATTACTAATTACTGCAACTTCATCGCAAATGGCTTTTACAACTTCCATTTGATGCGTAATAAGTAATATGGTAATATTTAGACGTTTGTTAATGTCTTTTAATAAATTTAGAATAGATCTTGTAGTTCCTGGATCCAAAGCACTAGTGGCTTCATCACACAGTAATACTTTAGGATTATTAGCCAAGGTTCTTGCAATAGCAACACGTTGCTTTTGACCTCCAGAAAGATTTGCAGGATAATCATTTGCTTTTTCTTCGAGTCCTACAAGTTCTAGTAATTCTTTTACTCTGCTTTTAATTTCATTTTTAGAAACTCCAGCTAGCTCTAATGGAAAAGAAACATTATCAAAAACTGTTCTAGATGATAGTAGATTAAAATGCTGAAAAATCATTCCGATTTGTCTTCTTTCTTGTGCTAATTCAGAATTTGAAAGATCCAATAAAGACTTCCCTTCAATGATTACATCACCCGAAGTTGGTGTCTCTAATAAGTTAATACAGCGTATAAGTGTACTTTTTCCTGCTCCAGAAGTACCAATTACACCAAAAATTTTCCCTTGAGGTACATGAAGAGAGACATTTTTGAGGGCTGTAATTTCCCTTCCAGTCTTGTAAAACTTCTTGGTTATATTCTTTAATTCTATCATATTTAACTATTTGTAAGCATTAATAAAATAAAGGAAGTGTCTAATTCTTGTAGAATTAAAGGGAACTAAACGCACTTTTTTATTTTACTCCTTTAAATTATGGTGCAAATGTAACTCAGAATTTGGTTATATTAAAATCTATAGGTTAAGTAGAATAATAATAAAATGTTAATTTTAGGAATAAAATTTACTTTACTAACTGATTTACAGTGCTTAAATTTTCTCAATATGCGATTTAATTAATATTATAAATAAAGTTAAACTTGTTAAAATATTGTACAAGCTTTCATTTTTTTGTTAGAATTATCTAATAAATGCTTAAATTTAAAACAATTTAAAAATTACTTGGTATAAATACGCCCCATAATCATTATTTAAAGTATGCCGAAAACCAAAATTATAGAAAATTTAAAACTTCCAAATGTTTACATTCTTTTACTAATAGTATTTTTATCATGTACATTATTAATTTTTATTAATTTTTTCACAATTAAGATTTTATCTGCAAACAGAGCGTATGTTAATGGAGAGTCACATTATTCAAAAGGACAGAAAGATGCAGTAAGACATCTTATAACCTATTTATATACAGCAGATAAAGAACAGTGGAAGTTATATAAAGAAGAATTAAAAGTTCCTCAAGGTGATGGGATTGCACGAATCTTACTTTTGGAAAATGGTGATATCAATGTTATTAAAAATGGATTAAGAGACGGGCGCAATCATGAAAAGGATTTAGATGATATGATCTGGTTGTTTAGAAACTTTAAATCTGTTTCCTTTTTAGCAAAAGCGATTAATGAGTGGGAGAAGGCAGATCATTTAGTTAATCGATTGGCTGAGATTGGAAAAGATATTGATGAAAAGATAAGAAGTTCGACTTTAAAAACAGAAGATCAAAAAGATATACTAAATGTTATTAGTGTAATTAGTGATAAATTAACCATAAATGAACGTGAATTTTCGAATACGTTAGGAGAAGGAACACGTGCAATTAAAGATTTATTGATTCTTACCAATATTATTTTCATTTTAATAATTGTTAGTAGCGTTTGTATTTATTATTCGATAATGGTAAAAAGAATAATAATATCAAAAAAGGAAGTTGAAGCTAAGAATGAGAATTTAATTCTTGCCAATAAAGAGTTGGATAGATTTGTTTATAGTGCTTCACATGATTTACGTTCTCCAATTACTTCTCTCAAAGGATTGATAGAGATCACACAAATGGAAGACGACTTGGAACAAATAAGAGAATATCTAAATTTGATGAAGTCGAGTTTAATAAAGCAAGATCAATTTATAAGTGATATTATAGATTATTCTAAAAACAAAAGAAAAGGAGTTGTTTTTGAATCCATAAGTTTGGTGAATTTATTTGGAGGCGCAATAATACAACATACACATTTAAGAAATGCAGATCGTATTATTGTAGATATTGAAATTTTGGTTGATATAATTAAAAGCGATAGTCTTAGATTAAAGATTATCATAAATAATTTACTTTCTAATGCTATAAAGTATGCAGATGAAAGTAAAGAAGAAATGCGCATTCAAATTAAGGCCTATATCGAAGGGAATTTTTATAAAATAGAAGTAATTGATAACGGAATTGGAATTAAACCAGAATTTAAGGAGCATATATTCGAAATGTTTTATGTTATTGATAGCAATAAAGGCTCAGGATTAGGTCTTTATATATTGAAAGAGGCTGTGAAAAGCCTCAATGGAAGCATTGAACTAGAATCTGAATTTACTGTTGGAAGCAAATTTATAGTAACAATACCTAGATTATAATAAAGCATATGATTTAAATAGTATGAGATAAAAATAAATGTTAATACCATATTTTCCCAATAATAGTATCGACACCATGGAATCTAAATATGTTTTTTTGCTGATAGAAGATAGCGATATCGATAAGCTAGTTATAAAACAACTGCTTAGAAAGGTACTTGATGTAACACATGTAAATGCTGTTAATAATGGTAAAGAAGGAATTGAATGGATTATTGATAATCGAAAGAGTTTTTCTCAATCTCTTGTTATCCTTCTTGATATTCAAATGCCAATAATGAATGGATTTGAATTTCTCATCGAGTATGGCAAGCTACCAGATGAATTAAGGGATGAAACCCAAATATTTGTTTTATCATCTTCATTAGTAAGAGAAGAAATAAAACGGATTAAGAGTAATCGCTATGTGACAGATTTTTTAAGTAAACCTATTGCGATTAAAGAATTTGGAGATGTATTATATCCTACTTTGAAGGAAAAAATGCAATAGCTTTTAGTAAATAAAAAACATTATAAAATTGCTCTTTAAGCATAATTCTTAAACACTAAAGAGGGATAGGTTTAAAATAAATCTTATTTGTTTTTTAAGGTTTTTATTTCGTTTTTTAATTCTAAAAACATGGTCTTGATAGTGTCTATTTCAGATAATTTTTGCTCTTTATCATTTCTACCAATGTTGCATACATACTCCCATATTTCAAGGATATTTGAAGCTTTTACAAGATAAGGAGGATAGAATGTATTATCGGAATGAGCCATTAAATCATTCTTTCCGTTTTTGTTAAGACGCTTATATACTATACCGTCAGTTTTGGTAATGAGAATGTAAGTTTTGCCGTCTAGAACTTCACCTAGATTTTCTATGTATCTACCAACTATAAAAGAACCATTTTCATGTGGAGGCATAGAATCACCCTCTACCGGAAATGCCCTGTGTTTTCCATGACCCAAGAACGGGAGTGAGATATGTTGTAAGTTTTCGATAAACTCAGGATCGGCATAGCCAGAAAGATAGCCTGCTTTTGCTTTATGCGGAACAATTTCGATTAAATTATCCCCATTTCGATCTACAGTGATAGGCAATAATATTCGGTTATCTCCCAATTTTAGCAATTCACCCATAGGAATTTTTTTCATTTCTATTGTAAGCAAGAGATCAATGCTAATATGAAAAAAACGTGATATTGCTACTAATATCTCAGGTGGAGGAGAATTTTTTCCATCTTCATATTTGGCATAACGATCACGAGATATATGCAAGCCTTCAGCTACTTCACGTTGTGAAATCTCTTTTCGGGCTCTAAGGTGCTTAATATTTTCAGAAAATAAAGACATATGTTAATGGGATAATTTATCACAGTAAATATATGAAATTTGTGACGATATATACTAATTTTGTTTTAAATTAAAATAGCGATCAGTTATTAACTCATTTTTACTTAATTCAATTAGTATGTTACTTTTTAATGATACCGAAATTTTTACAACTGGTAATAGAGGAAAAAAGGTTTTTGATTTGCCTGATACTGAATTGATATTGTCCGATTCTCTTTTTACTAAAGAAGAATCAGATCATTATTATAATGTATTACTCAATACAACAGCATGGCGGGAATACGAAATGGAAATGTATGATAAAACACTTAAAGTCCCTAGGATGATTTCTTGGTATGAAGACCAAAGTAATATCGGTGTTAAACTTGATTGTCCAGATTGGACGCCCGAATTATTACAGATAAAAGAGCGAGTAGAGGCCGAGACAGAAGTAAAGTTCAATAGTGTTTTACTCAACTTGTATAGAAATGGAAATGATGGAGTGAGTTGGCATAGTGATCGTGAACAAAATTTTGGCAAGGATGCTATTATTGCTTCAGTAAGTTTTGGTGAAACTCGAATTTTTAAATTAAGACATAAGTTTAAAAAAGACATACCCCATTTAGAGATACCGTTATATCACGGATCTTATTTATTAATGGGCGGAACAACACAAAGTTTTTGGCAACATCAAGTTCCCAAAACGACAAAAGATATTTTGCCAAGAATTAATCTTACTTTTAGAATTGTTGATAGGGAATTATAAATTTTCTAATCAAAATGGTGAGCCACTATACATTTAATTTCTTTACATGTCATTTGTCTGCATATACAATGCATTTGTTCTTCGAATCGATTCTTCGTCTTTATAATCTAGCCATGCTTGTCCTTTACGTTTTCGCATCCAATTATCATAATGGCGAATAACAGCTACATTAATTATGGCTTTAATTACATTAGTTGGTCTGCCAGACAAAGAACGTAGGCTCAGAGAAAATCCAGGAGTAGTATATTTCATGTAATGCCACCAGCCCTCAGGCATATAAAGCATTTCACCATGTTGTAAATTAGCAATGTATGGTTTTACTAATTTAAGAGCTGGAAATTTTTCATAATCAGGATTATCAAAATCGATATCTTCATTGCAAATCCAAGAATAGGGAAGGCGATACATATATTTTGTTTCTTTTGGATCTACAAGAACACACTGTTTCTTTCCCTCAAAATGGATATGGAATATATTAGGGAAATCAATATCATAATGCATAAAAACTTTAGCATTTTGACCTCCGAAAAATACTAATGGCAAGCTTTTTATTAGCCTAAGCCCTAATTCTGGCCATCGGATGTCATTTTTCATTGATGGTACATCTTTCATCAAATTATATAAAAATATACGCAAATGAGTAGGTCCTTTTTCGAGTATATCCACATACTCAGACATGGTCATTGTAAAGTCGGGCTCATTGACTTTTTTGGTATGGTCAGTTTTACGATTGTCGTATAAAGGAACGGTTTTATCTCCTGCAACCTCCCTTAAAAAATCAAAATTCCATTTTGTAAAAGCAGGCCAATCTTCTATTTGATTAGTAATAACTACAGGTTTTTGAGGCTTATAATAGTTTTCTATAAATTCTTTTTTGGTCAGTTTTTCTACTCTTTCAATTTCTATATATTCAAATGCCATAATTAAAATTTTAAAATTGTTAGAAAATTATATATCCTAGGAAAAAAATTACATAAAATTAAGTCATTTTTTCCAATTCAAAGCAAAAATACAACTGTAATTTGTAGGAAGATTATATTGATTAATGGGTTTTGTAGACAAGAAATGTATTGTTAGATAATTTGGTTTTTAGTTGATAAATCGGGTTGGTTATGTTGTATTGATTTTTTTACTAGATATAATTCGTTAACCTAAAGTTATTGAATTTTTAATTTACATGCTCAAAAAAAGTAAATTTCTACAAAAAAATGCAATTTCATTTTGATTGTTATATTTCTGTAAAAAATTGTGATTATAAATTATTTTTCTATTCATAATTGTTTATGTTTGTTAATAAAACATTAAATATAAGGTTAAATTTAACTTTTATGTCTTTTGGTATTTTGAATGATAAATTGGGATCTATTACTAAAGTATTCTTTGTTAGTAAGGGATGTAAAGTATTGAAAATTAGAGTTTTTGTTGAAATAAGGCTCTTTTTTTAAGATTGAAATTTATAAATATGTTAAGAAAAATAAAATCATTTGTTAAATTAATTTCTACTGATATAATAATAAAATAGTAGAAAATCAATTTTAATGAAAATCAAAACGTAGGTTTTTATTTATTAACATATAAAGTTTAAAATCAAGAAAACTTAAATAAAAAATTTACCAGTATGTGTATCAGCGTGTTCAAATTGAAATAGCCAACTAATCCTAACTATATTATGAAAATCCAAACAATAACAAAGGTAGATGTTCTTGATGATTCTATACTCTGGAATAATATGAAGGCTGGTGATGAAAAGGCTTTTTCGTCACTTTTTGAAAAGCATTATGTGCATTTGGTTCGTTATGGAAATTCGCTTTCACCTTTTGCCGAAAAAGTGCAGGACTGTGTGCAAGATGTATTTACAGATATTTGGGTATATAGAGAAAAATTAGATGATTCGGTTGTTGTAAAAGCGTATTTGTTATCTAGTGTGCGCAAGAGAATTGCTAGACTTCATGAACGTGATCATATATTTCGCAAAACAACTTCAATAGATTCGATTGAATTCTTATTTGATTTCTCTGTAGAACATAAGCTTATTGTTGATGAAGAAACTTTAGGTAAAGTTTCTCATCTTAATAAATTATTAAATAGTTTACCAGGCAGGCAAAAAGAAGCCTTATATCTAAGATATAATGAAGGACTTAGTGTAGAACAAATTGCAGACATGCTCAATGTTAATTACCAATCAGCAAACAACTTATTGCATCGTGCTTTATTAAATCTTCGTAAAGAATGGAAAGGCAATATTTCTCTTTTATTGCTCTTATCATCAAGCCTTTTTTAGTTTTTTTTAATTAAATGTAAAAAAAATCATAAATAAGTGAGTATATAAAATAAAAACTGTCCTCTATGTTTTTGTAACCCTTATTTTAAGATGCAAGAACGTAACGATTATAAAGAAGTAGAAGATTTTTTAGCTGATAAATCATTCCGAACATGGGTGCAATCTGAAGAAGACTTGGATCGCTGGGAAGAATGGACTCTTGAGAATCCTAAACGTGCCAAATTAGTTGAAGAAGCTCGTCTATGGCTATTGGCAATGTATGTTCCTGAGATTACTTTTTCTGAAGCAGATATTCAATCAGGATTAGAATCTACATGGAACAAGATTGAGAGAAGAGAAATTGAACTAAAAGGAGCAAATTATTCTGGATTTAAACTTTGGAATAGCTATTGGCTTAAAGGAGCTGCTGCTGTTTTATTTTTCGGACTTGTAGCTAGTTGGTATTATAAGAGTGATACAAATATAGATGCAAAAGTTGTTACCTATAAAGAACTTGTAAATGAAAACTACGAAGGTCTTGTAGAACAAACTAACAACACAAATAAATCACAGATTATAACTTTATCTGATGGCAGTTCTGTTTTATTAAAACCAAACAGTAAGCTAAGTTATCCTAAAATTTTCATCGGAAACGAGAGAAAAGTCTATCTATCTGGCGAAGGCTTTTTTGAAATTAGTAAGAATCCGAGAAAACCATTTTTTGTCTTCGCCAATGAGATAGTTACCCGAGTAGTAGGAACAAGTTTCAGGATCAAAGCTTATTCAGATCAACCTAACGTTGAGGTGCTTGTACGCACAGGAAAAGTAACAGTTAGATCTAATGAACTACTTACGAATTCGGATTCAAAAAGAAAAGAAGTTGTTTTATTACCTAACCAAGCCTTACGCTTTGTACGACAAGGTTTTACTTTTAATAAAATTACAGATATTACACTAGATGAGTCTTTAGCGCACTCAGTAGGTAATATAGAACAGTTAAGCTTCGAGTTTACTGACATTCCAGTTACGCAAATATTCAAGACAATTGAACAAGCGTATTTGGTTAAGATTGATTTTCCCCATTCAAAACTTAAAGATTGCCATCTTACTACTTCATTAAGTGATCAGCCATTGCCTGAAAAACTTAAGATTATTTGTAAAAGCCTTGGTAACAATACAAGTTATGAGATGAATGGAAATCAAATCATCATTACATCCAATGGATGTGAATAAAACCTATTGCTTATGTAAAAAATGATATAAAAAAAGCGCCGAAGATGCTGTAACATTCTCGACGCTTAGATAAAATCAAATTACTCTCTGTAAAGAGTAGTTTGTTATGTTCCTCAATACCCAGTAAATAGTATTAATTAAACAAACCAAAATTATGAAAAAACCTGTTGTTAAACAACGATTACTCTTTCGAATCATGAAAATAACATTATTTCAGTTTGTCTTGGCGTTTGTCTTTTCAAGTGTCACTATGGCAAATAGTGTGAAAGGACAAAGGAAATTGGACACGAAAGTAACAATTGACGTTGTTAATTTGAGTTTAGATAATGCGTTATCTAAGCTTGAAAAATCAGCAAAAGTTAAGTTTTCGTATAACTCAAGAATGACTCAATTGAATCAAAAAGTGAGTATCGAAGCTAATGATGAAACTTTATCAAGTATTCTTAACCGAGTGCTAAAACCGTTCAATATTACTTACTCTGAGGTAAGTAATCAAATTATATTACAGAAGGATAGCTCACAAGCAGCTAACTTTGAAGATATAAATGTTTCAAGCTCATTGTTTGAAAGCTTGTTTATTCCTATTGTAAAAGGAAAAGTAATTGATCAAAGAGGGGATCCTTTACCGGGGGCTACTGTACTTGCAAAAGGGAGCAAAGTTGCAGTGCTTACTGATTTTGATGGGAATTTTACAATTGATATGCCAGCAAATAGTACAAAATTGATAGTTTCATATGTAGGTATGGAAACTAGAGAAGTTGATATTGTAAACTCTCCACTTACTATTAGTTTAAGTGAGTTGGGACAAAACTTAAAAGAAGTTGTAATTACAACTGGTTATGAAAAAACCTCAAAAAGAACTTTTACTGGAGCTATTAGTAAAATTTCTGGAGCAGAGTTAAAAGTTGATGGTGTTGCTGATATCAGTAGAATGATTGAGGGTAAAGCGGCAGGGGTTACAGTTCAGAACGTTACAGGAACATTCGGTACTGCACCTAAAATTACTGTACGTGGATCATCTTCAATTTTTGGAGATACTAAACCTTTATGGGTTATTGATGGTGTTGTACAAGAAGACATTATCAATATTTCATTTGCAGATTTAGCTTCTGGAAATTCAGAAACATTATTAAGTTCATCAGTTGCAGGTTTAAACTCAAATGATATTCAAAGTATAGAAATATTAAAAGATGCTTCGGCTACATCTATCTACGGATCAAGATCTTTAAATGGAGTTGTAGTTGTAACCACTAAACAAGGGCGTAGAGATTCTCCTTTAAAAGTAAGTTACTCTTTGGAGCAAAGCGTTAGAGCTGTACCAAGTTACGATCAATATGATATCTTGAATTCTCAGGAATCTATGAGTATTTTTAAAGAAATGGAATCTAAAGGTTATCTTGATTTACCTTCAACAGTTCAAGGAAGATACGGTGGAGTATATAATATTTTAGGAAAAGCAATTAATACTTATGTACCAGAAACTGGGGGTTATTTAGTAGACAATGATCCAGTTAGTCGTAATAATTTCTTGAAAAAGTATGAGTTAGCTAATACAAATTGGTTTAAAGTTTTATTCAGACCATCTATAACACAAAGTCACTCTTTGAGTTTCTCTGGTGGAGGAAAGAATAATACATTTTATGCTTCTTTAGGATATTATACAGATCCAGGATGGACTATTGCTGATAATGTAAAACAATTATCATCAAACATTAAAGGTACATTTTTTATAAATGACAAATTGAACATTACGCTATCTACAATGGCTTCTGTTAGAGATCAACAAGCACCTGGTACATATGAAAGTCAAAAAGATCAAGTTTTTGGAAAAGTTACCAGAGATTTTGATATTAACCCATTTAGCTATGTTTTAAATACAAGTAGAACTTTAAGACCTTACGATGAAAATGGAAACCTAGAGTACTACCGTAACAACTGGGCTCCTATGAATATTGTTAATGAGTTGAAAAGTAATTATTTAGATATTAATGTAAAAGATATCCGTTTTCAGTTGGATTTAGATTATAAAATAACTCCTCATTTAACGTATAATCTTACTGGATCTGCACGTTACGCAAATACAACAAGAGAGCACAAGATTTTAGAAACATCAAACGTTGTTGGAGCTTATAATGCAATGGAAACAACTATTGTTAGAGATGCAAATATCTTTTTATACAAAGATCCAAATGACTTATCTACACCACCAGTATCGGTTTTACCTAATGGAGGGTTCTTAAGAAAGTTTACAAATGATATGACTTCTTACAACATTAGAAATAGTGTGAATTATAGAAATACATTCAATGATAAACATGAAGTTGAAGGTTTCTTTGGTACAGAGTTACGATCTTTAGATAGAAACAGTGATAATTTTACAGCTGCAGGAATTCAGTATGACAGAGGTCTTACAGCTTTTACAGATCCTAGAATTATCGAAAAAATAATCAATGAAGGGAACTCATATTTTGCATTTGATAGCGAAAGAGAGCGTACTGTTGGTTTCTTCGGAAAGGTAGGATATACTTATGATCGTCGTTATACTGCGTCTGTTACAGGACGTTATGATGGTTCTAATAGACAAGGAAATAGTGGTTCATCAAGATGGTTGCCAACATATACTTTTAGTGGTAAATGGAATGCTTCTGAAGAAAAGTTCATGCAAAATTTTAAATCAATAAATAATTTAGCATTAAGAGCTTCATATGGTTTAACAGCAACAGCTGGTCCAGCAACCAACTCTTTAGCTATATACAAAAGTTTTGTGGCTAATCGTTTGAACTTAAACGACAGAGAAACTGGTATTGAAATTGACCAATTACAAAATGGGGATTTAACTTGGGAAAAACAATTTGAAACTAATATTGGTTTAGATTTAGGCTTGTTTAACAACAGAGTACAATTAGTAACGGATATTTATAGACGTAAAGCTTTTGATTTAGTTGATTTTGTAGTAACATCAGGTATTGGTGGTCAAAAAATTAAACAAGGTAATAATGCGAACATGGAAACCAAAGGTTTAGAGATTGGTTTAACAACGCAAAATATCGTAAATAAAGACTTTAAATGGTCAACAACATTTAATTTTTCTGTTTATAACCAAGAAATTACAAAGTTAGAAAACCAACCAACCGCTTTTGATTTAATTGACGGAAATGGAGGGAACGCTATAGGTCGCCCTAGAAACTCTATCTATTCTTACCAATTTACAGGTTTAAATAACCAAGGACTTCCAACATTTGTAATGCAAAATGGTCAGAATGATAAAATTACTGGAGCTAATTTTCAGGATAATGATAAAGTAACTGATTATTTAAAATACGAAGGTTCAATTGAACCAAATAAATCATTTGGTTTAGCGAATACTTTCACTTATAAAAATTGGTCATTATACGTGTTTTTCGTAGGATCTGCAGGAAACAAAGTTCGTTTGAATCCTATTTATGATAGTGAATATGATGATTTAACTGTTTTCACAAAAGACTTTACAAACAGATGGATTAATCCAGGAGATGAAAATATAACTAATGTTCCAGTTATTGCAGATAAGAGATTAAATACTAATTATGATGGTGCACGTACGCTTGCTAGAGCATACAACACTTATAATTATTCAGATGTTAGAATTGCTGATGGTGATTTTGTGAGATTGAAAAACATTTCATTAAGCTGGGAATTTCCTAAAGAATTTAAGAGAAAGTTAGGTCTAAATACTTTTACCTTAAAAGGATCTGCAGTTAACCCTTGGTTAATTTATTCTGATAAGAGATTAAACGGTCAGGATCCTGAATTCCGTAATACTGGTGGAGTAGCATTTCCTATAACTTCTCAGTATACATTTACTTTAAATATTTCATTATAATATCATTCAATTATGAAAAATATAAAAATAGCGCTATCATTATTATTACTAATTAGTATTAGTAGTTGCGATGAGTTTCTTTCAGAAACCCCTGATAATAGAACACAAATAGATACTCCAGAAAAAATATCAGAATTATTGGTAAATGCATATCCATCAGGTGGAACTTATATGGATTTTGCAGAAACAATGACTGATAACGTTACTGACGGAAGATTAGGATCAACATTGGCTAAAAATGAGCAGAATTATAACTGGGAGATGGAAGATGAAACAGATATAGACACTCAGGCCGGCTATTGGGAAGCATGTTACAGAGCTATCGCACATGCTAATAAAGCATTGGAAGCTATTGAAGAACAAGGGTTTCCTGCTAATATGAATGCACAAAGAGGAGAAGCATTATTAGCTAGAGCTTATTCACATTTTATGTTAGTATCCTTTTGGAGTAATCGATACAACCCAGCAACTGCTGCAACAGATTTAGGTATTCCATATGTAACTGAACCAGAAACAGTATTAATTAAAAAATATACTAGAAATACAGTTGAAGAAGTTTTTAATTACATTCAGAAAGACTTAGAGGAAGGATTGAAATATGTAACAAATGAGTATAAAGAGCCAAAATTTCACTTCAACAAAGAGGCTGGAAAAGCATTTGCAAGTCGTTTTTATCTAATAAAAGGGGATTGGGCTAAAGTACTTGAAGTTACTGAAGGAATCGGATCAAAACCAGTTGGTAAAATTAGAGATTATTTAGCTTTAACAAGTTTAGATCCAAACATTCAGTTTATTGATTATGCAAGAGCAGAACATCCTACGAATTTATTAATAGTTTCGTCTTATTCAATATATTCTAGAGCGAATCAATTAAGTAGATTTTATTTTGGAGGAAATAAAGTTGCTGAAGTTATGGGAAATGCAACCAATATATATAATAAAGCTTGGTATTACTCGGTTTACTCTTACAACAGTAAGACTAATTTTGTTCCTAAGTTCAAAGAATATTTCAAGTATACAAATCTAACTGCTAATATTGGAGAACCATTTTTAGGGACAGTACTTTTATCTAATGATGAGTTTTATTTAAATAGAATTGAAGCACTTGTAATGTCTAATAGAATAGCTGAAGCTAATACAGAGTTAGAATTCTTTTTAGGAACAAGAACAGCAGGTTACAATGCAGCAACTGATAAGTTGACAGAAGCAAAAATTGTAGCTAAATATCCAGTAATTGCAGATGAGTATACTCCATTTTATGCTATGACTCCAGTACAGACTTCTTATATAAAAGCTATTGCTGAGACAAAAAGAAGAGATTTTCTTCATGAAGGGATCAGATGGTTTGATGTGAAACGTTTTAATATCGAGGTAAAACATGAAATTTTTAATCGTCCTACAAACATTTTAGTAAAAAATGATAAACGAAGAGCATTACAAATACCTCTTAGTGCATCTAGTAACGGAGTAGAAAAAAATCCTAGATAAAAATTTAATATAAAGTATTATGAAAATAATAAACCAATATAAAAAGATAGCATTAATTGCTGGAGTAGTTCTAATTTTCTCTAGTTGTGCTCAAGAAGACCAACCTAAGGAAAGTCAATTAGATTTTACTCAACCTGAAAAAACAGAGCTAGATAAATGGATTGCTACGAATTATCTTAGCCCATACAATATTAATGCACAATATAAATGGAATCAGAATACTGTTGATAATAGTAGGTTTTTATTTCCTCCTACTATCGATAAAGTGAAGCCTGCTTTAGAAATTGTTAAACAAATATGGTTAACTAGTTATGCAACTATTGGAGGTGCTGATTTTGTGAAGAAAATAGCACCAAGAGAAATTGTTTTGGTTGGTGGAGTAAATTCAAATGATAACGGTACTAGAACCTTAGGTATTGCTGAAGGGGGACAGAGAATTACGCTTTTTGAAGTAGACTATGTCAATAAAAAAAATCGTGCAATTGTTTCTGAATTTATTCATACAATTCAACATGAGTATGTACATATTTTAAATCAAAATAAGCCTTTTGATGAGCAAGCATGGGGGAAAATAACTCCTTCTGGATATACAGCAAATTGGCATTTAGAAACTGAAAAAAATTCGAGAGAATTAGGTTTTATAACTAGTTATGCGAGATCTAATATTGTTGAAGATTTTGCTGAGACAGCTTCTATAATTTTGATTAGTACTAAAGCTGAATATGCAGCTATTTTGGCGGGTATAACTAGTGTAAAAGCACGAGAAGATATCAAAAAGAAAGAAGCTATTGTAGTTAAATATTATAAAGATGCTTTTGATATGGATTTCTATGCATTAAGAGATGAGGCTGAAAAAAATACTACAATTGTAATTAATGGCAATTAGTAATTAAAAAATTAAGTTCGAAAACATTAATTTAAAAAAACATTATGAAAATAAAATATTTATATAAGCTTCTAATTGTTGCTTTTGTAGCAATCCAATTAGTTGCTTGCAGTAACAATGATACAGAGCAAAAATTTGACGAAACGCCTACGGGTAGAATAAATGCTCAGTCAGAAAAATTAGATAAGTTATTACTATCTTCAGAGTATGGATGGAAAGCAGTTTATTTTACTGATAATCAACAATTAGGAGGGTATACTCATTTGTTTAAATTTTCTCCTGGAGGGAAAGTAACAATGGCATCTGATTTTGATAGTGATACAAAAAAGTTTGATAGTCAATATGAGATTCAGCTAGGGAGTACAGTAAGTGTAGTTTTTACTACTGCCAACAGAATACACCTTTTATCTGACTCTAATTCTTACCCAAACGATGATTTTAAGGGACAAGGATATCTAGGTGATTTTCAGTTTTTGTTTCAAGGAGAAGATAAAGGGGATATAGTATTTAGAACTAACAGAAATTTCAGAGAATTACGTTTTGTAAAAGCTACTGCAGCAGATTGGGATAATTTGAAGGAAAACATTATAATGGAAGATAATGTAATTGGAGCACCTAGCCGTCCACTTTTTAGATTATTAGAAACTAATGACGGAACAACTACGCGTCAATTTGATTTTAATTTTGATTATGACACTCGTTTTGCTACTGCAAATCCTGTTTCTGCAGGTTTTTCTGAAAGTTATAATATTGGTATAGGTTATACGCCTACTGGGATAATAATAAGTCCTGCTATTGTAATTAAAGATCAAGCATTATCTGAATTTGTTTATAATGATGCGGATGGTAGTTTTACAGCTACTGGAAAAGATGGTGTATCAGTTGCCATTAAGTACAGTTTAAAACCTTTAGTTTTAACAGATGACTATAAAATTCTTTTGCCTGGACAACCAGCAACTGCATTTGGATACATTGCATCAATTTTGATTAATACACCAGCAAATTCTACTTTATGTAATACATTACTGAATGAAATTAATGCTAGTTTACCAGCTGCGCAAAAGGTTAATAGAGTTCAATTACAATTTAACGATGGAGGTGATACTTATATAACGTATACTTTTACAGGTGGAAAAGCTACTTTATATCATAACGTAGAAGTTGTTGAGGATCCAGTTAAGAAAACAATTACGCTTAAACATATTTCTTGGCAAACTGCTACAGCACTTATTGCTGAGCCAGTGTTGTTGAAAAAATTTGATCAAGAATTAACAAATCCAAACGGGTTATATGTTAAGAGAGAAGCTTTCAAACTAGCAGGAGTACCTAACACAGTTTATACTTTTACATCTGCTTCAAGCAACTTTAGATTAGCGACTTTCGCTTTTCAATAGTCAAACAAAAAATAATAAAAGACTGCTTTTTAAAGCAGTCTTTTTTATTTAATAAGTGAGATATTCGTTTTAGTGATTCAAATAAAAAGTAAAACCTATAAATTATGGAGCCAAGTAAAGTAGTCAAAGAAAATTGGCGAAAGGATCCTTCAAATTGGGTATGGGGAATTTTTTATTTTAATAAAGAAGACAAAAGACTATTTCCCACAAAGAGGGTAAAAGAGCTGGGATGGACAATTAATTTGCAAATCCAAGTTCAGTATTCCTTTCCATAATTTTAATTTTAATCATTTTTGGGCTATCAAAATATTTTAAAGCATTATAAACAAATGCCCATTAATATCTGGAATTTAAATATTCTAAGATTAACTATTGCAGTTTTTTTTAGATTACTTGAATAATAAAGTTGTTTTGAATTAAATGTAATTTTCTATGTTTAATTGTTTAAAAGTCTAAAAATCAATGGACTTAAAAAGATTGATGAATTTTAAATCTAATTATTTAATTTATTATGTTAAAAACAATCTTAAGTTTAAATGGAGTTGAATTGCTTAGCAAAAATCAGCTAAAAAACATTAGTGGTAAAGGACAAAATGGACCACAGATTCAGCCTAAATGTGCCGACGGTAATTGGGCGCCTCCAGGTTCTAGTAGTGCAAATTATCCTAATTATCCATGTGCTCATATAGAAGGTCCTGTACCTTGTTTGCCACTTTTTTTAGCGGATGGTACTATAATTGAGTGTTAAATAAAAAGGAATAAGTAACGTCCTGAAAAAGTTGATTTTAAATACCGTTTCGTAATTCGAAACGGTTTTTTATTTTATAAAAGTTGAGCTATATCTTAAAATAGTTGACTCATCTTTTATTAAATTATTTGAAGGATAATATTGTTTTAAATTAAAAGTAATTTCTTATATTTAATTGTTTAAAAGTCTGAAAATCAATGGACTTAAAAGGATTGGTAAAATTTAAAAATCTAATTATTTAATTTATTATGTTAAAAACAATTTTAAGTTTAAAAGGAGTTGAATTGCTTAGCAAAAACCAACAAAAAAATGTTATAGGTAAGGGAATAGGTGGCCCAATATTTCCTAAATGTACTATTTATGCGCCTGCAGATGCTTCACCTGCACTATATCCTAATTATCCATGTGATGATCCAACTACATTACCTACACTTTGTTTAAATTTCGATACAAATGAACTTTATATTTGTTAAGACTATAAAATAATAATAAACCAGTATTTTGTACTGGTTTATTATTTCAATTTAAAAAGATCTTGTATATATCCTAATTATCCATGCGATGATCCAACTACATTACCTACACTGTGTCCAGATCCTTTAGACGATTTTGCACCACCTATTATTTGTTAAGCATATTTTAAAATATATAGTATTAGAAAAAATGGTTAAATTAACAGTTGCAAGAAGATTCTTGTAACTGTTTTTGTTTTAAATAGTCATAATGAAGCGACATGATACCTATCTTTGATAAAGAAGTTTTGAATACAATCGAAAAAATAATTGGAATTCCTTTCGTGAAGACTTTCTATGAGGATGGTGCTGTTTGTTTTGCAAATAATGATGAAGTTCGACCAGATTTTAGGCAAAGCTTTACTATATTTCATGTCTTAGATTATATCAACGCTATTATTTATCAATCAAAGGGGATTGAAAACATTAATTTTTTTAATGACGGATCACTTGAAGTTCCATATCCCAAAGACTTAACTTTATTTTGGAATCAAGTTGCAATAGGAGAGAAGCTCCGAAAAAGTGGCTCGTTAGAACATGATGTTATTGAAAAATATTTTGAGATAAAGTGGTACAGTGAATAAAAGAAAAAATAGATGAAAGAAAATGAAATAGTTTATAAAGATTGTACCGTTCAAGAATGTAGTACTGATTATATCAATCTGCATGGAAGTTCTCCCATGTATAGTATTTTTCTTTTAGAAGGAAGTGGAAAGGTAAGTGTAGATTTGGTAGAATATTCCTTTGAAGGGAAAATTATGTTGTTTACATCACCTTATCAAATCATTCATTTTAATGTAATAAAGTCTCTCAAAACAACAAGATTACAGTTTCATGGGGATTTTTATTGTATAGAATATCATAAAAAAGAAGTTGCTTGTAATGGTTTGTTATTTAATAATATATACCAGCAACCGTATGTAAATCTTGAAGATAAAGACTTCATTGAATTAGATTATATTTTAGGAAAACTAATTATTGAGTTAGACAATAGCACTAGTTATGCTATGGCAGTTGTACGAGCTTATTTGCAATTGATACTTGCCTTATGCAGCAAAATAAAATATGAAGATAACCTTGTTGATGAAGAAAGAAACATACACCATCCATTAATGCAATTTAAAGAATTATTGGAGAATAATTTTCGTGAAGAAAGGCAACCTTCTTTTTATGCCGCCCAAATGGGGATTAGTCCTAATAGTTTTTCAAAATTATGTAAGCAGTATTTTTTAAAAACACCTTCTACATTAATTCATGAAAGGGTTATTCTTGAGGCAAAAAAACTCATTCATCTTACTTATAAGAGTATGAAGCAAATAGCTGCTGAATTAAATTTTGATGATGAAAATTACTTTAGCCGATATTTTAAAAAGCATACTGGTATTACACCAACAGCATTTAGAGAGGATGTAGGTATATCTATCGTGGCAGATTTGTCTAGGTAATATCCATATTTGTCCATTGTAAGCAGCGTATCGAGTTGTTAATTTTGTTTTTTAATATTATCCTAAAAAAATTAAAATATGAATATAATAGCAGCCTTATCTAAATTACAGAATCAGTTTTTTAATCTAATGCGAATTGCCATTTTTATTGTAGTGGTATGGATTGGAGGGCTCAAAGCTTTTCAATATGAAGCAGATGGAATAGTACCATTTGTTGCTAATAGTCCGTTAATGAGTTTCTTTTATAACAATCCAAATGACTATAAAGACCATAAAAATAAAGAGGGAGAAGTAGTTGAAGAGAATATTAAATGGCATGTTGAAAATGGAACTTATATCTTTTCTTATATGCTAGGAGGAGTAATTGTAATTATTGGGTTGCTAACTTTATTTGGGATTTTTAATGCTAAGATTGGACTTGTTGGTGGAGTGCTTACAGCTTGTATGGCATTGGTAACTCTCACTTTTTTGATTACAACACCAGAAACATGGGTGCCAGATTTGGGAAGTAGTACACATGGATTTCCGTATTTATCTGGGGCAGGACGTCTGGTTATTAAAGATATTATAATGATGGCAGGAGGATTGTTATGCGCATCTGATTGTGCAAAAAGAATTATATCTCAAAATAATTAATTTATAAATTTAGAAAGGCTATCTGAAAAGATAGCCTTTTTTGTTTATGCTAACCAAGTATTAAAAAGCTAGTTAGCCATGCATTAATACTGTTCCAATTGATTTTAAACTTTTGAGGTGAATAACCGTAAAAAGTTTTAAAAGCAGCAGAGAAGTGGGAGACATCTTTGTAACCACATTTGTATGCTACTTCTGTTACACTTATGGATTTAGATTGAAATAATTCTTTAGCATGTTTCATGCGCAGTTCAATAATATAGCTTCTTACTGTGATTCCAAAACATGCTTTGAATCCTTTTTTTAATTTAAATTCATTGAGAGAAATCATTCTTGATAATTCAGGAAGAGTTGGAGCATCTACATAATCTTTATCCAAGATTGATTTTGCTTCTCGCAGCTTGATATAATCCTCTTCGTCTATTGAATCATTGGGAGCTGTTTTCTCAATTAGGGCTTCCAATTGTAAAATCAATAGTTCTTTAATTTTTGTTTCGATATACATTCTTTTTAATGCCCCTTTTCGATTACAATTTTTAATTTCATGAATTACCCATTGTATAGATGGTGTAAGAGGGATATAACTAGAGGTTAAATAACTAGATTTTTTTAAAAGGATACTTTTTGAGAATTTTTCATGAAGTTCCCAATCTTCATTGATAATGTAGTAATAGAAATCTTTGGATAAAATAATTGAAAAGTAGTTTATTTGCTCAAATGGCGGAATCTTAAAAGTTGCTTTATAATTTGATGTGTAGAAAATATTGTGAGTATTTTCTCTTGGGAATTTTTCAGTTTCTAGTTGATCAATATAGGTTTCGACATTATTAGAATATATAAAATTCATTATAATTGATTCGCAGCTAATCTCAAATAAAATTGTTTGTGGTTCATAGAAATACATTTGTGTGTCGAGAATAGCAAGTCCATCAGTTAGTAGATGGTGACTTTTTATTTCTTCTATAGCTTCATTTTCTATACATATATTTTCTTCTATCAACTGACTTTTTGGGTCATGACCATCACGAATCCCAATAGAAATTATTGGTTGTTCGTGGCTTTGAAGTTTCGATTTAATTTTCAAAATAATAATCCTTTTTTACAAAATAATAATCCGTTTTTCCCTATATATAATCGTGCTGTTGATGGTACTTTTGCGACAAAGTTATTTATAATTAGTCTAATTAAACATATGTCAACTCATAAATTTTTATTTTTCAGTATAATTTTTTTAGTGTCGTTCTTTTCGTTTGCCCAACAAAATAGGGGGATAGTAGTCTCAGGACAGATTACGGAGAGTTCTGGACAAAGTATTCCATTCGCAACAGTAAGTCTAGAAAAAACAGATTTAATTATTATGTCCGATGAAAACGGAAAGTATAATTTTAAAAATGTTAAAGAAGGAAAATATATTTTAAAAGTTTCTGCAATAGGATTTTCAACTTCAAAAAAACACATAGAAGTTACAGGAACAAATGAAATAACTGTTGCAGTTCGTTTAGAAAATGAATTAAATGAACTAGATAATATAACGGTAATGGGACGTACCCAAACCGAAAAAATAAACAAACAATCGTATAGTGTAACAGCCATTGATGCTAAAAAGTTACATAACTCTACACTTGATTTATCGCATGCTTTGGATAGAGTTTCTGGTGTCCGTGTTCGTGAAGCGGGTGGAGTAGGATCTAGATCTGAACTTTCTATTAATGGGTTCTCTGGAAATCAGATAAAACTTTTTATCGATGGAGTTCCTATGGATAATTTTGGTTCATCTTTTCAATTGAATAATATTCCAGTAAATCTTGCTGATAGAATAGAGGTTTACAAAGGAGTCGTGCCTATTTGGTTAGGTGGTGATGCTCTTGGAGGAGCAATTAATATCGTCACCAATTCTAAACCTCGTACCTATTTGGACGCATCTTATTCTTTTGGTTCATTTAATACACATCGTTCTACTCTAAATGCAGGTTATACTGCCAAGAGTGGTTTTACTACCGAAATCAATGCATTCCAAAATTATTCGGATAATAATTATTGGGTAAATGTAGATGTAGCAGATTTAAAGACAGGACAGTATTATCCAAATCAACGTGTAAGAAGATTTCATGATAAATACCGTAATGAAACTGTAATTTTTAATATCGGTGTGACAGGTAAAAAATATGCTGATAAATTACTATTTGGTTTTACTGCAGGTCAAAATAAAGCAGATATACAGACCGGAGCCCGAATGGTTAGTGTGTTTGGACAGGTTCATAGAAAAGGAAATATTTTGATGCCAACAGTAAAATATCAAGTAAAAGATTTCTTTACAAAAGGATTGGATTTTAGTGTGACTGGTAATTATAATTTTGGCGAAGAACAAAATATTGATACTGTTTACAGAAGATACAATTGGTTTGGTGATTATATACAATTAGATGGTTTAGGAGGGGAACGTAGTCGCACATTACGTAAGTTTAAAAATAATAATGGAATCGCTACTGCAAACCTTACTTATAGTTTAGGCGAGAGACATTCGTTTATGTTGAATAATACGTTTAATACTTTTGATCGTAAAGAAAGTGATGAACTGGTTCCTGAATCATTGTTATATAAGCAGCCTAAAAAATCACAAAAGAATATTTTAGGAGCAGGTTATAAATTTGATTATAACGAAAAATGGAGTACTTCAGTATTTATTAAAAATTACATTTTAAAAAACACCTATTCAGAGAGTTATAATCCTTCAGGTAATTGGGGTGATATTGCCTATATAAAACATGTTGATAATAAAAGTTATTGGGGATATGGTGCTGCAACTAGTTATTACTTAAAGCAAAATTTACAAGTAAAAGCATCTTTTGAAAAAAGTTACAGACTGCCAGCTCCAGAGGAAGTTTTTGGGAGTGTAAATGATAATTTATTTGGAAACATTGGTTTGAAACCAGAACAGAGTGAGAATTTTAATCTTGGTTTTAGCTACCAAACTAGCTTTAAGAAAGTAAATGCAATGACATTTGATGTAAATCTTATGTATCGTGAAGCTGCTGATTTTATTCGACCTGAGCTGAATTTAAATCAAACGATGATAATAAATGTCAACCAAAAAGGAGTTTCTAATTACGGCATTGATACTGAGATAAGATATTCTTATAAGAACAGATTTACAGCTGGTATAAATATGACGTATCAAAATCTTCGTAATAATATAAAATATGAACCAGGCAAGGAAATAGTGTCCCTAAATTATAAAGATAGAGTACCTAATATCCCTTTTCTTTTTGGTAACGCCGATGCGACAGTATTTTTTAATGACTTCATAAAAAAAGGTAATAACCTATCAGTTGGTTACAATTTATTATACGTACATGACTATTATTTGTATTGGCCAAGTAGTGGTGGTAAAGTGGGTAAATTCGATATTCCAGCACAGTTTAATCACGATTTAAATGCAGTTTACACTTTTGCAGATGGGAAATATAATATCGCTCTAGAGTGTAAAAATGTATTAGATAATAAACTCTACGACAACTTTTCATTGCAAAAACCAAGTCGCTCTTTCAATATAAAATTCAGGTATTTTTTTACCAAATCAAATAAATAATTTTAATTAAATCAAACAATAACTATCATGAAGAAAAATGGCACATTAGCGATATTCGCAGCTTTAATAGCTTTTACATCATTCTCTTGTAGCAGTGATTCTGACTCACCAAATGGGGGAACACCAAGTACAGGAACCGATAAAACAAAATATATTGTTACCGTTACTACAGGAGCATCTGGAGTAGCAGATTATTTATTAACTACAGATGATGTGACTAAAGGATCTATTACAACTCAAGGTAATGGATTAGAGCAAGACGGTTCATACCGCTATTATATTACAACGCAAAACAAATTCTTTAGTATGCTTTACGGACAAGGAAACCCTGGAGCTGTAACTACTTATGCATTAACTGGAGAAGGCAAGTTGGCTAAAACTTCTAATTTTCAAACTGAAACGGTACAGGTTTTTGCAGCAATAAATAAGGATATCTTATTGGTTAAAGTTCCAAGAAGTGGAGCAGCATCTCTTGCTAATATGTATAAAGTGGATGCTACAACATCTCTTATAGTTGGTCAAACACAACAGGATACTAAACTTCTAGCTAAAAACGGTGAAAGAGCATTTTATACTTGGGCAACACAAGTGGGAGATAAGGTATATATGCCATATATGAGTATTAAAGGAGACGGTGTAGATAGTTTTGGAACTAAATATCCTGATAGTACTTGGGTTGCAGTATATAACTATCCAGAATTAAAATTAGAAAAAGTAATTAAAGATAACCGTACTAGTTACTTAGGAGATTATTTTTCTAATGGATTAATTCAGGATGAGAATGGTGATGCTTATGGTTTTTCTGGTGCAACTGCGACAAACAATTCAGTTGTAACTTCAACTAATCCATCTGCTGTTGTAAAAATTAAAAAAGGAACTACAGAATTTGACAAGAGTTATTTCTTCAATGTACAACAAAAATCTGGTGGATATAAAATCTCTTCAAACAGTTATATTGGTAAGGGGAAAGTATTATTACAAATGTATGGTGTTGCTGGTACAAATGATGGAGCGCCTAAATTGGCTGTAGCTGATGTGTACAATCAAACATTTACTTGGGTTACTAATGCACCTAAAGTAATTAATTCAACTACTACAAAATATAATATCGCTACAGAAGATAATAATTCTATTATACTTGGTATCAATACACCTGAAGGTAACTGGGTTTATACAATTAATGGTACTACCGGATTGGCTACTAAAGGTATGAAGGTAGAAGGTGGAGAAATTACAGCTATTGCTAAATTAAAATATTAAAATTGTTGTTTTTGTTGACCGTGAGCCTTTAGGGGCTCACGGTTTTTATTATTTAATTTTACGAGTTTCATTACTATGTCTACTTCTATCCAAAAAAAGAAAAAAAGTAAAAAATCGCTTTTCAAGCGCACTGCAGCATGGCTGCATTTGTGGTTAGGACTAGCTTCAGGTATCATTGTGGTAATTGTGAGTCTTACCGGCTGCATGTATGTTTTTGAGAATGAAATTAAAGATTTTATAGAGGACTGGCGTTTTGTTACTCCTCAGGAAAAAAACTATTTGCTACCCTCTCAATTGATAAGTATTGCCGACAAAGAAATGAAAGGCAAAAAAGCCACAAGTGTTACTTTTGGTGATAAAGATGAGGCAGCAATTGTAGGGTATTTTATTCCTAAAAAAGAAAAAAAAGAAGGAGAACAAACAGTTAAGAAAGAAGAAGTTCAAAAAGAGGAAAAAGGAGTAAAAGCAGGTAATCTAGCTTCAAATAACAAGCCTAAAGACAAAGAACCCAAACGTAAAAAAAGACGAAGTGGTACTACTGTCAATGTATATATGAATCCTTATACTGGACAAGTCCTTAATGTTAAATCATTTTCTAGAGATGATCCTGATTTTTTTAGATTTATGCTTAATGGACATAGAGCTTTATGGTTGCCTTATGATATTGGTCGTCCAATCGTAGGAGTTGCAATTTTAATCTTCGTAGTAATATTGCTTACAGGGATGGTTTTATGGTGGCCAACCAAATGGATTAAGTCTATTCGTGATAAGAGTTTTAAAATCAAATGGTCGGCTAGTTTTAAACGTGTAAATTATGATATGCATAATGTACTTGGATTTTATAACATGATTTTTTTACTATTTATTTCTCTTACTGGTTTAGTTTGGAGTTTTGGCTGGTTTAGCAAATCATTATATTGGGTAACCTCAGGAGGAAAACCATTAGTAGAAAGTAGAGAATCACCTAAGTCAGATACAACAAATGTTAAAGCTTTTCATGTTTCTACAGTAGACAAAGTATTGCTTAAATTGGCAAAAGAAAACCCTCAAGCAGCAGGTATTTTGGTATCAATACCTGAAAAACCAGCAGATCCTATTGGTGCTTTTGTTTATAAAACAAGCAATACCTTTTATAATATGGATCGTTATAGTTTCGATCAGCAATCGCTCAAAGATATTACAATCAAGACCCCATTTTCTGGAAAGTATGAAGAGGCTAGTGTGCCAGATAAAATTCGCCGAATGAATTATGATATTCACGTAGGTGCTGTATTAGGGCTCACTGGAAAAATTTTAGCCTTTTTTGCAAGTTTAATTTCTGCAAGTTTGCCTATTACCGGATTCTTAATTTGGTGGGGAAAACAAAAGTTCAGCAAAAAAAGCACAGCAACGACTCCTAAAGTAGTTACAAAAAGAGTAATTGCGCCTAAAAAGTTAGAAGAAGAAATGTCATACTAGTATTTCGTTATTCTAAATAAAAATGTTTAAACCATTAAGGTGTTACTCTTAATGCCTTAATGGTTAAAAACAGTATACTAAGAATGTCTAAAAGTATATTTTATAAAAGATTAATCTACAGTGTTTTTTATACCATGGTACAGCTCAACGGTAAATATTGTACCCGAATTTTTATCAGATGTAACAGAGATAGTTCCTTTATGAAGTATGATAATTTTTTGAGTTAAAGACAAGCCAATACCATTTCCATCCGCATAGATTTTATTTAATCCTCGATAGAATGGTTTAAAAATATGTTTTAAATCATCTTCTAAAATACCAATACCATTATCCGTAAATTGTAAAATAATCTTTTCTTTTTTAAGGGATACAACAACTTTACTTTGATTGTTTTCTGAGAATTTACAACCATTCTCTAGTAAGTTTACAAATGATACTTTCAACAAATATTCATTCCCATTAACTGTAATTTGATCGTCATCTTCAAAATCGTCTTCAAAATGAATGGCAATATTATAATTTGGATTTGATTTTTGAACCTGTTGTCTTGCATCTAATAAAATTTCGTCAATACGAACTTGTCTGAATGCAATTTCGGAGGGATCATAATTTGCCTTGGCAAAATCCAGTAAACTATTAGATAGTTTTGCTAGTTTTTTAGCGTCTTGTAATGTGTTAAGAATTACAATTTTATATTCGTCATTTTGACGTTCCTTATTGGTTGAGAGTTCTAGTTCAGCAATAATAGCCGAAAGAGGTGTTCGCAATTCGTGTGAAATATTAGAGACGAATTGTTTTTGAGAATCAAAGGAGTTTTCTAAACGATTTAGCATTTTGTTAAAAGTAGTTGCTAATTCAGAAACTTCATCTTTACTTTCATTGGTGTGTAGTCGCAAATGAAGATTTGTTGCAGAAATAGTTTTTGCTTTATCTGTCATTTCAACAATAGGTTCGAATGCTTTCTTAGAAAAAAAACGTCCTACCATATAGAGGAGTAAAATAGATACGATAAAAACAATAATACAGGTTTCAAGTAAGTTTTCTAATTTTAGATATCCAAATTCATCATATGCAGCTGCCGTAATGATATATTCTTTTCCTTGAAATTGGTATTTGATTCCTATAACTTGCCAATCATTCTGATAAAATTGGATTTGATTTTTTTGAACTATTTTTTGAATCATTGGCTTCGTTTCTTTAACAACGTCTATATCAACGGCATCGTGATATAATAATTGAAAAGAAGGGGTATAAATAGCAACCTCGACTTCATTTAATGTAGTTCGATTGTTTCTATAAATATTTTGTAATGTTTTACTATCTACTTTGGCATTAAAAAACAAATTTGCCTTAGTAACAGCTTCTTTTTTTAGTAGTGCATAAAATTCTTTTTCTCTGTTTTCTTTTGCAGAAATCAAGATAATAGCAGCAAATACCAATAAAATTGTAGCAGTTGTAAAAGTAAATAATATGGTTAATCGAGTTCTAATTTTCATTCTACTTTCAAAATAAATCCCATTCCAGATCGGGTATGAATAAGTTTTTTATCAAAATCTTTATCAACTTTTTTCCTTAGGTAATTAATATATACATCAATAAAGTTTGTTCCAGTATCAAAATGGGTATCCCATACCTTTTCGGCAATTTCTGTTCGGGATAAAACACGTTCTGAATTTTGGATCATATACTCTAAGAGTTTAAATTCTTTGGGAGTAAGGTTTATTTCTGTATGATTTCTTTTTACATTTTTTGTCTGTAAATTCATTTCAAGATTGTCATATTTTAAAATGAATCCAGTATTGTTTATTGCACCACTACTTCGTTTTAATAGTGCTCTTATGCGAACCAAAAGTTCTCTCATTTCAAATGGCTTTGTCAGGTAATCATCTGCTCCAGCATCAAAACCTTCTACTTTATCATCAGTTGTCCCCAATGCTGTTAGCATTATGATTGGCAGATCGGGTTTTACTTGGCGTATTTCTCTGCATAAATCCAAACCGTCAAGTTTAGGTAAAACAATGTCGGTAATAACCAAATCATATTGATTATTAAGGGCTAGCTTTTTTCCAGAGATACCATCGTAAGCAAGTGTAGGTGTAAAACCATGCTCGTCTAACCCTCTTTGGATTAATTCGGCTACTCTTTGATCGTCTTCTATTATTAAAATTTTCATCGCTATAAAGTTACTATTTCATTTTGTAGATTACCCCCAAATGCACAAAATAAGATTTTTTTTATGATTCACGATTTTAAGACAGTAGTTATAATGTAAAAAAGGCTGTCCAAATTTTTTTGGACAGCCTTTTTATTTATTTTTTAAACCCTTGAATTCCAGATTTTAACCATTGCTCATATTCGGCAATGTCTGGTGTGTATCCAGTAGGTTTGTTTAAGCTTTGCTCATTAGTATCTAATACGATATAATAGGGTTGGGCATTTGCTTTATAACGGGTAATTTGAAAATCACTCCATTTATTTCCTATCGATTTTATATTTTTCCCTGTTTCTTTCGAGATGTATTGTTCCTCGATAGGGAGTTCTCTTTTATCATCAACATATAAAGAAATTAAAACAACTTCATTATTTAAGATTGATAAAATACGTGGATCTGACCACACATAATCCTCCATTTTTCGACAATTGACACATGCAAATCCTGTAAAGTCTAAGAGAATTGGTTTGTTTACGCTTTTGGCATAGGCCAATCCTTTTTCATAATCGGTAAATGCTATGATATCATGTGGCCCTTTATGTGCTCCATCTGGTAAAGCTATTGCAGTGGCAGAACCTTTGTTTGAACCTCCTACACCATAAGGAGATTCGCTATAAGTCATTGGCGGTGGGAAACCACTAATTAACTTTAAAGGTGCACCCCATAAACCAGGAATAAGATATATTGTAAATACCAATACTACTAATCCAATAGATAATCGACCTACTGAAATTGAAGACGCAGGGGAATCATGTGGTAAAGTTATTTTTCCGAATAAGTAGAAAGCCAAAGTACCGAATATAGCTATCCAAATAGCTAAGAATAACTCTCTTTCAAACCAATGTAATTGCAATACTAAATCAGCATTAGACAAGAATTTAAATGCTAAAGCCAATTCTATAAAACCTAAAAATACTTTTACTGTATTTAGCCACCCGCCAGATTTTGGTAATGTATTTAACCAACCTGGGAACATGGCAAATAGCATAAATGGTAAGGCTAAAGCAAAAGAAAAACCTAGCATTCCAACAATTGGCGCAATTCCACCTTTAGAAGCTGCTTCAACCAGTAAAGTCCCGATAATAGGTCCAGTACAAGAAAAAGAAACTATTGCTAGAGCCAATGCCATAAATACGATTCCTATTATTCCTCCTTTATCAGCTTGACGGTCTACTTTATTAGCCCAAGAATTAGGTAGCATAATTTCGAAAGCACCTAAAAAGGATACTGCGAATACCACTAATAGAATAAAGAAAATTACATTAAACCACACATTGGTTGATAATGCATTTAGTGCATCGGCGCCAAAAACAAGTGTAATTACTGTTCCAAGAAATACATAAATTAAGATGATTGAAACACCATAAATAATTGCATTTTTAATTCCTTTGGCTTTGGTTTTACTTTGTTTTGTAAAGAAACTTACTGTCATAGGAATCATTGGGAATACGCACGGAGTAAGCAATGCTGCAAAACCAGATAAGAATGCAATAAAGAATATCATGTACAAACTAGAGTCAGCTTTGTCAGATTTCGGTTGTTTTTCTATTGTAGTATTTACAGCTGTTTTTGTAGTTTTCTCATTGACTATATCGGCAGCCTGAATTTCTTTGGCAGTAAGCGTTTTAAGATTAAACTCAAAGTATTTTGTTTCGCTAATACAGTTTTCTTTGCATACTTGATAAGAGAGCTCTACTTGAATTGTTTCTTTTTCTAGATTGGTTTGTTTGATTAATTGAGTAAAAACCACTTTATCAGAGAAGAATATTTCATCTACGCCAAAGATTTCATTAAACTCTCTTTTTGTTTCACTTTCAGTTGCTTTTCCAATAAGTTCATAATTGTTTTTATTATCATGATAGAGGAATTCGGCCGGAAGGGGACCGTCTTCTGGGGTGAATTGGGAGTATACATGCCAACCTGATTCGATAGCCCCTTTGAAGGAAAGAACAAATTCAGAGTTGGATTTCTTCTCAATAGAAGCTTCCCATTTCACTGGATTTATAATCTGTGCCTGGACTTTGACAAAAGCAAAAACCAGAAATAATATATATAAGATTTTTTTCATTTTATAAGTTTAATCAGAACAATTGTTCTGGTGATAATTTGATTTTAGATAGTATTTTTTAACGAAAAACTTATTTCTTTTTTGATTTGAGCAATAATTTGTGCTTCCGTTGGATTGATTGCAATTAATTTTCCGGAACTATTAAAAAGATAGGTGCTTGGTATCCCTTTTACTCCAAAAATTGCTACAGATTTAGCATCAAATCCTTTTGGGTCAATTAATTGGGGGTTTTTAAGTTTGTCTTTTTCAATGGCTTGCAACCATTTTCCTTTATCAATATCTACAGATATCCCAACAATCTCAAAATTTTGGTTTTTGTATTTGTCATATAGTTTCACCAAATCTTTGTTGGCTATTCGGCAATACGGACACCAAGATGCCCAAAAGTCTACTAAAACTGTTTTTCCCGTATAAGAATTTAGTTTGGTTATTTTATTCTTGTTATTCTGCAATTGGATATTAGGGAAAGAGTCCCCTTTCTTAATTTGTGCATTAACGAAAGTGATAGATAGTAATAAGGGTATTGCTATCAATACATTTTTTATTGAATTCATTGTTTTTTGTAATTTGAAAGAGTTAATTCCAAGGCATGACACAAAACATAACAATACTGTTATATCCTGAATAGAATTGGATTTTTTTAATGATTTACAGCTTTAAAATGGTTTTGAATAAAACGCATCTATGGCTGTCATAAAAACAATCTAGCTTATTTTTGGCGGTAGCCAAATGGAACGGAAACCTGAAGAAATAAAGATTTCGCAATAATAATAGTTTTGCTTTCTTTCTGAAAAATTAAAAAAAGAATGATTGTCTATTTGAAAAGAAATCATTGGAGAATAATAACTACAGTAAATTATAGGGCAATCGGCAGCATTTTCTATACAACCATTAGCACATCTGTGTTCTTTTGCTTTAAAATCGGCTTCTTTACAAGAGGCTTTTAAGAATGTTTTGTTTTTTAAACATATCTTTTCTATTTTAATTCCACGTGCAAAATTAAGCGTAGGTCCCATAAAGAAACCAAACGTTATAATTAATAGTATGTAGAATTTTTTTGCCATAAGAAAGACGAAAATAAAATTTAATTATTAGATGGATGTTAATTTTGATGTAAATGTCATGTGTTTAATCATAATGACTTGTTATGTTGGTAATTAGACTTTTATTGAAATAAACCTAACAGATTGTAAAACCTGTTAGGTTTGGAATGAGACACATTTTGTATAAAACGACCTTCTATACAATTAAAATAGTCTCGATTTGTTGAATTATTTTCTGATGTGAGATTAATAACGATTTTTGTTTCACGCAGATTTTACAGATTAAGGCAGATTTAAAATTAATTTAAAAACACATCTGCATCTATCAGCTTGAATTTTTTTGGAATCTGCGTGAAAAAAAATAATCACTTATTAAAATCGTAGAAAAGTAATTTACTTGGTTACATTGAAAAAAGTATATTCTAGTTTTAAGAAAACTCCATCAGATGTAGCGCGTTGCATCGAACTATACAATTCTTTTTTGTAAGCAAGATCAATTCTTGCCTGACTGTTAATTATAAACTGAATAGAAGGAACTACATCTAAATATGATTTCCCGTTTTCAGTAATTGTTTGACCAGTAAACTCCAACATTGCATTAATATTAGTTTGTTTAAAACTAGTATATTTTTTTGGATACATTAGTTTACCTACTGAAAAAGTATAGTTTACAGCACTGTTACCTAATAAATCAGGGAAGCTATAATCACTGTTGTTAAGTGCTCGTGCGTAACTTACAGATGAGCTTAATGCGACTTTATGGATTAGCTGGGTAGCTACTATACCAGCTTCGTAGCCAGAATTCCCTCCCATTAAATCTATGGCTTCCTGATTTATAATAGAGTTATTGTAACTATATCGTCCAAAGGCCGCCATCCTAAAATGACTCTGTAAATCATCTACAGATAAAAATCTGTATTTGGCATATAAACCACCACCTTTAATTCCCAATCCATTTTCTTGGTTGCTTAAAAATCCTGAAGTACGAACCATTAGGTTTTTATTTATTCCCCAAGTAACTTCTGGAGTTAAATTATACATAGAACCGCTTTCTAGTTGGTTTTTCATGAATGATTGTCCAACACGAACCCCGATTGAACCCGCTGGAGCATTACTTGCGGGTTCGGTTACTACAAATAATTCTTGTGCCTCTATTTGGAGTGAAACTAGGAATAGGAATACTATTGATAAATATTTCATTTTTATAGTGTTTTTAAATAATAATCATTTTCATTTTCTGTAGCATAACCAGGGTATTTTGAATATGATTTTACTAGTTTCTTGTATTCTTTTTGAGTTACAAACCCTTTATCTAGAACTCTGAATTTTGTTTCTTCATGAGCTACTGGTTTTTTAATATCGATAAAAGTATAAGTAGCATCATCAACTTTTAGAGTTGTATTTTCTTCAATTGTTGGTGTATGAAACTTTGCAGTTAAGACCATTGAGCCTACAAAGAAACCTGCTTTTTCAACTGCCTTTCTTAAAACTTTAGGCTCTAATGAATTGTCTTTTTTAAAGTAAACAGTAAATGTATTTGTATTTAAATCTGTTCCAATACTATCTACTTCGGTATATGATTTTAACTGTTTGTTTATTGCATTAGAGCACATAGAACAAGTTAATCCAGTTGCCATTATTTCGGCTTTAGTGATTTGAGAATATGATTTTGCACCAGTTAATAATAATACAAGTGCTGTAGCTAAGAATTTTATATGTAAGGTTTTCATTTTATTTTTTATTTTTTTTGATTTGAGCAATAATTTGTGCTTCAGTTGGGTTTATGGCAATCAGTTTTCCTGATGCATCAAAAAGATAGGTTGCAGGCAAGGCGTCAACTCCAAAAGTAACAGCCGTTTTGGCATCAAAACCTTTTGGGTCAATTAATTGCTGGTGTTTCATTTTATCTTTTTCGATAGCTTTTAGCCATTTCGATTTATCGATGTCTATTGATATTCCGACGATTTCAAAATTCTGACCTTTATATTGATCATACATTTTTACTAACTTTTTATTTGCCATTCGGCAAGGAGCACACCATGATGCCCAAAAATCTACTAAAACTGTTTTTCCTTTAAAGGAGTTTAGTTTAACTGTAGCATTCTTGTTGTTTTGAAGTTGTACGTCTGGAAAACTATCTCCTACTTTTATTTGAGCGCTTGCTATTGAAACAGTTGCTATAAGGGAGAATAACGTGATTATGTTTTTTATTTTGAACATGATATTTTTAAATGATTAGATTATGATTACTCAGTTTTTTTACTGTTTGCTTCTCTATCATATTGGCAACATCCATGCAATTCATCATAAACAGCATTTGGAGCCTTAAATTTTTCATTATCATATCCTGCATTTGCCACACGTTTAAGTATAGTATCAAGATTGGTTTTCTTAGTATCGTAAGTAATAGTAGCTATTTGTGTAGTTTCGTTCCAAGTTGCTTTAGCTTCTTTATTAACGTTTGCTGCAGTCTCGATAACTTTTTTACACATAGCACAGTTACCACTAATTTTTACAGTTTCAGTAGTCTTATTTTTTATTTGCGCGCTGGCGAAAGTAACTGATAGTAATAGCGTCATTACCATCAATAAATTTTTTATTGAGTTCATTGTATGTAATTTTTTTTGGATGTAGTAACCCTAAAGCACACCACAAAACATAGCAAATACAGCTATTTTTGCAATAGAATAGGATTGTTTTTTTTTTTTTGATTTAAAGCCTTAAATGGGCTTTGAATGAGACTGACTTATGGCTGTCAGGAAATGAATCTAGCTTATTTTAGGTGGAAGCCAGATAGAACGGAAATCTGAAGAAATAAAGATTTCTGAATAAAAATAATTTTGCTTTCTATCAGAAAAACTAAAAAGAGAGTTGTTTTCTGTTTCGAAATAAGCCAAAGAAGTAAAACCACAATATGCTGTTGGGCAACCACAAGAGTTACTCATACAACTAGTATCGCAGTTGTGTTCTTTTTTATTAGAATCTTTTTTCTTGCAACAGTCTTTTACTGTAGATTCTTTTTTACAACATGACATTTCTTTTTTTGTTCCATGTGCATAAGTAAGCGTTGGTCCCATTAGGAAACCAAACGTTAGGAGTAGCAATATGTAAAACTTTTTTGTCATAGTTGATGGCAAAGATACTTTTTCTTGGCTTTTGTAGTTGTTAATTTTTTTGTAAACATTTAGCATTGATTTCATTTTTATTGAATTCATGCTTTTGTTTTGATATAAGAATAGTTGTTAAGTTGTTGTTTTTTAATGTGATATTCGGGATTATTCAGCTTTATGTTTGTTTAAAAATCATAAATTTTAGATTAAGTGTGCAGGTGTAACATTTTTTATTATTTTTACTAAATCGATTTAGCAATTCTTCTAATATTCTTAGTTTATGAAAAAAATATTCTTTATCTGTTTTTTTATTGTTGTTTCAAATACGTTTTTAAATGCACAAGTACTAAAATCTCCCAATGGAAATTTAACTTTAATGTTCTCTTTAAATGCAGCAGGAACTCCTATTTATTCTTTAAATTATAAGAATAAAGAAGTGATAAAAGAAAGTAAATTAGGCTTTGTTTTAAGATCAGATATAATGCTGAATAAGGGATTTGAAATTGTTGCTACCAAGTTCCAATCAGAAAACAGTAATTGGAACCCTGTCTTAGGTGAACAAAAAGTAATACTGAATCAATATACTGAATTAAAAGCAGAGCTGATTCAAGATAAAAGCAAGCGTAAAATATCGATTTATTTCCGTTTGTTTAATGATGGTTTGGGATTTAGATATGAATTTCCTGTTCAAGATAATTTGCGTCATTTTATTATTCAAGAGGAAACAACTGAATTTAATCTTACAGGGGATCATAAACTTTTTTGGATTCCGGGAGATTATGATACTAATGAGTATAGTTACACTACATCCAAAATATCGGAGATGCAATCTCTAGTATATGATGCAATTCACGTTCCTTTAGCTGCGCAAGCACCAATTAAAAATCTAGCAACACAAACTCCTTTAATGATAAAGACCAATGAAGGGCTTTATATAAATATTCATGAAGCAGCTTTGAAAAATTATCCTGCAATGTGTCTTAATGTTGATGATAAAACATATTCACTGAGTTCCCATCTTGTTCCTGATGCATTAGGAAACAAAGGATACATTCAAACAGGGAGTTTTACGCCTTGGCGAACTATTGTTGTGAGTGATCAACCAAAAGACATTTTGGCTTCAAAGATGATTTTAAATCTTAATGAGCCATGTAGTTTTGAAGATACTTCTTGGATTAAACCAGTTAAATATATTGGTGTTTGGTGGGAATATTTTACAGGAGGTGGATCGACTTGGGCCTATTCAAACAATCAAGATGTAGTTATTGGGACTACTGATTTTTCTAAATTAAAGCCTAATAACACGCATGGTGCTAATACTAAGCATGTAAAAGAATATATTGATTTTGCTTCAGCAAATGGCTTCGATGCTGTTTTGGTTGAAGGATGGAACGAAGGTTGGGAAGACAATACTGCCTTTAAGAAAGAACGCATTTACAGTTTCTCAAAAGCCTATCCTGACTTTGATGTAAAAGAGCTGAGTGATTATGCAAGTAAAAAGAATGTAAAAATCGTAATGCATCATGAGACCACTTCTTCGACTGCTGAATATGAACGTCAATTAAACGATGCATTAAACTTTATGGTAGATAATAATTATAATGCTGTAAAGACTGGATATGTTGGACCTATTATTCCAAGAGGAGAGCATCATGATGGGCAAGTAATGGTCAATCATTATACGTATGTGGCTCGTGAAGCTGCAAAACATAAAATTATGGTGAATTCACATGAGGCAGTTCGCCCTACTGGTTTGAATCGTACTTATCCTAACTGGTTTGCTCAAGAATCGGCTAGAGGAACTGAGTTTGAATCTATGGAAGGAATTCATCCAGATCATACTACAATTTTGCCTTTTACACGTTTAATGGGAGGTCCGATGGATTATACGCCAGGAATCTTTCAAGGTGATTTATCAGTATATGGATCCAAAAAAAATAAACTTAGCACAACACTTGCAAAGCAATTAGCATTATATGTTACGATGTATAGTCCGTTGCAAATGGCAGCCGATTTACCCGAAAACTACCTGCGTTTTAAAGATGCGTTTCAGTTTATTAAAGATGTGGCGCTAGATTGGGATGATACCTATGTTCTTGAAGCTGAACCAGGAGATTATATTACGATTGCAAGAAAAACGAAAGGAAAACAAGAATGGTTTGTTGGTGGAATTACAGATGAAAACCCACGTACTGCTATAATTGATTTTAGTTTTCTACCTAAAGGAAAATCGTATGAAGCAATTATTTATGAAGATGGAAAAACAGCTGATTATAAAACGAATCCACAATCATATAACATTCGTAAAGTTGTTGTAAACAGTAAAACGAAATTAAAACAAAAGTTGGCAGCCAGTGGAGGGGTTGCTATTTCTATAAAATAAATACTCGTTGTGGAATGGAACGCAGATGATGTAGATTTACTAAAGTAACCTAAGTGAAAAATCCGTTTTATCCGTGTACTATTTTAGGCAATGCTTGTGGCTTTTCGAGAATATATCTTGAAAAAGTTTCACGTAGATTTTGCAGATTGAGCGGATGTTTTAAAAATCATTTTAATCTATGGCAATAAAAAATAGTAGCAAAAAACAATATTAATAATATTTAATAATCAATAAAAATGAGTACAAAAATGTATCCTTTACAATTTGAACCTATCTTGAAAGAAAGAATTTGGGGTGGCGAAAAATTAAAAACTGTTCTTAATAAACCTATCGTTTCTGAAATTACAGGAGAGAGTTGGGAATTATCTACTGTAGAAGGGGATGTAAGTGTTGTTGCAAATGGAGAGCACAAAGGAAAATCTTTAACGGAGTTAATAGATGAATTGCCAAATGAAATTTTAGGTACCCGTGTTTATAATCGATTTGGGAATCAATTTCCTTTGTTGTTTAAATATTTGGATGCACGTGAAGATTTATCCATACAAGTGCACCCTAATGATGCATTAGCTAAAGAGCGTCATAATTCTTTTGGTAAAACCGAAATGTGGTACGTAATGCAAGCAGATCCTGATGCTAGGATTATTGTAGGATTCAAAGAAGATTCGAGTAAAGACGAATATGTTGAGCATTTAAATAATAATACATTAATCTCTATTCTTGACGATGTAACAGTTAAAGCGGGTGACGTTTTCTTTTTAGAAACAGGAACAGTTCATGCTATTGGGGCAGGATTAGTTGTTGCCGAGATTCAGCAAACATCTGATATTACGTATCGTTTATATGACTTTGATAGAGTTGATGCACAAGGAAATAAAAGAGAATTGCATGTTGATTTGGCGTTGGATGCTATTAATTATAATAAAGTTGACACATACAAGAAATACGAAACAATTAAAAATGAGTCTAATGTAGTAGTAGATTGCCCTTATTTTACAACTAATTTTATTCCGTTAGATGGAGTTTTTAAAGTGACTAGAAAAGGAGATACTTTTACAGTATATATGTGCATTGAAGGGGCTTTTGAAATTAGATATGAAAATGTAATCTATCAATATAAAAAAGGAGATACTGTTTTAATTCCTGCTGGTATGGAAGAATTTGTATTAAATGGTACAGCATCTATTTTAGAAGTGTTTATATCATAGTTTTTAGACTTTTATTTCCTCAAAAAGACGTAAAGATGTAATTTTTAATTTTTTAAATTTGTTTTCTTTGCACTTCTGCGACTTTTTGAGAGAAATCTAGAATAAACTATAAATACCATAATTTAATATCGATTATTTATATCAAATTTTCGAAATCATTAAAATAGGATAAATGATTAATAGTAAAACACCAGTAATTACTGATAATAATACTTGTAATTGGCTCTAAAATAATGATATATTCAAAAAAATAATTACAAAATCGTTTTAGTAACTATTTTTATATATATTTGTGATATAATTAATAACAACTTAATAAACAATTAACTCGCTAAATGAAAAAGATTACTATTAAGGATATTGCCACAGAGGCGCAAGTGTCTATATCTACTGTATCTTTTGTCATTAATGATAAAGGCGAAAAAATGGGAATTAGTCCTGCAGTAATTAAAAAAGTGCAAGACGTTGCTGAAAAGCTTAATTATCGACCAAGCATGATTGCTACAAGTCTTAGAACAGGAAAGACTAGATCTATTGGACTTATTGTTGAAGATATATCGAATCAGTTCTTTGCTGATCTTGCCAGAGTTATTGAGGATGAAGCTAAGCGTATTGATTATAGAGTTTTTTATTGTAGTACGGGTGGTGACGATGAACGTTCTGAAGAATTAATTCATAGTCTTTTGCAGGCAAATGTTGATGGGTTTATAATTACGCCAACTGAAAAACTGGAAAAAAGTATTGACCTACTATTAAAATTACAAAAACCAGTTGTATTAATAGATAGGTATTTTCCAGGTCAAAAAGTGAGTCATGTTGTTATGGATAATTACGAAGGCTCACATTCAGCAACCAAATTTTTGCTAAATAAAGGCCGAAAGAATATTGCTGTAGTGAATACTAATTCAGGAATGATTCAGATGAAACTCAGAGAAGACGGATATAGAGACGCTTTAAAAGAAGTGGGGATTTATGACGATTCACTTGTGCTTCATATGGATTATAATAGTAGCGAGGAGAGCAAAATTGCTGATATATTAGATTTTGTTAAAAAGAACCCAAAGATTGATGCGGTTTTATTTTTGGCAAATTATATGGGGTTAGCAGGTCTTCAAGCTTTTAGAGGTTTGAAGTTTAGAATTCCAGAAGATATTTCGATTATTAGTTTTGATGATCATGATAGCTTTAGATTGCATACACCAACCATATCTGTAATTGCTCAGCCAATAAAAGACATAGCCGAAAATGCAATAAAATTATTAATGAGTCAAATGACAGGGATTAAGCCTTTTACTGTAGAGGGGATACTTAAAAAAGGAAATTTAATAATAAGAGAATCGGTGTAATATAAGAATGCCATTGAAAGAAAAGAATGAAGGGAAACTTTAGTTTTTTTTTATTCTTTTTACTAAATCGTTTTAGTAAGGATTATTTGGTGAAATTGATATTCTGTTACGTTTTTTAACTCTTTTTACTAAAACGTTTTAGTGAGTTTTAATTGATGAAATAGAAGATTAATTAGTTTTTTTTAAATAGTTGACTATATCGATTTCTTAAAATATCCGAGAAGGATTGTTTTTTCGGAAATAGCTGACATTCATGACTAAGTCAATGTGTGTTGTATTAAAATTGAGTTCATATTTTTTATTAATATTTTAAAAACAAACAAGTCAAACACAAACAAAAATCAAAACAAATAAACCAAAAACAAAAGCTTATGAAACAAATTTTAGCAGTGTTAGGGATGATAATGTTATGCAGTTTAGGGGCTGTGGCACAAAATCGACCATTAACAGGCATAGTAGCAGCAGATGCAGATAACAAAGGAATAGTTTCTGCAACTATTAAGGTAAAAGGAAAATCTATTAGTACTATAACCGATTCTGAGGGGCGTTTCTCTATGACAATTCCAGAAGGGAAAGTTAGTTTAACTGTATCTTCTATTGGATTTATTACAAAATATATTGAAGTTAGTGAGAATGAAAAGAATATCACTATAGTATTATCTTCAAGCGTAGAAGAGTTAAAAGATGTTGTGATTACTTCATTTGGAGTAAAAAAACAAAAGAAAAGCTTGGGATATGCAGTTGGAGAAATAAAAGGAGATGACCTAACAAAAACCAAAGAAATTAACCTTGGGAATGCACTTCAAGGGAAAATTGCAGGGGTAAATGTGTCTGCACCGGTTACAGGACCATCAGGATCTAGCCGTGTAGTAATTCGTGGGGCAACTTCGGCATCAGGACTTAACCAACCTTTGTATGTAGTAGACGGTATTCCTATTGATAATAGCCAACAAGGAAATGCTAATATGTGGGGTGGAGCAGATAAAGGAGACGGTATGTCTTCATTCAACCCAGATGATATTGCATCTATGTCAGTATTAAAAGGTAGTGCTGCATCGGCACTTTATGGATATAGAGGCTCAAATGGAGTTATCTTAATTACAACTAAAAAAGGTAAAGCAGGAAAAGGAATTGGAGTTGATTTTAGTACAAACTCTACATTTAATACTCCAGTAAGTCTTTTAAAATGGCAAGATCAATATGGAGCAGGAGCACCAGTAGGTGGCGTTGCAACAAGATTTGGCAATTTACAAGAACTTAGAGATAGTTACTACTTTGCTTGGGGAGATAAATATGATGGAACACCTTCTCTTTCTTTGGATGGGCAAACGCGACCTTACCAAGCTTATGGTAAAGACAATGTGGATAATTTTTATAGAACAGGATTTTCTTTCAGTAATACTTTGGCAATATCAGGAGGAAATGAGAATACAAATTTCAGATTGTCATTTGGTAATACTAAAGATGAGTCAATCTTACCTGGTACAAAATTCGGAAGAAGTAATGTTGCTTTAAGTTTGAATTCAGCTGTAAACGAAAAAATAAGTATTGAGACTAATGCACAATATATCTCTGAAAAAAGTCGTAACAGACCTTATTTAAATGATTCACCTAGAAATGCTTCATTTCCTACTACATTTTTAACTCCAGGAAGTGATATTAGATGGTTAAATAATGGATATGATGCAAATGGAGGTGAAGCAGATTATTTTGGAGCAAATACATACCAAACTAATCCATATTTTGCTACACAAGAAACATTAAATGAGGATCTTAGAAAACGTTTTATTGGTTCTGCCAAAGTAAATTATAACATTACAGATAAAATTTACGCTAAGGCAGTAATTGGTATTGATGATATTAATTATGAGTATACTGAAATTGAACCTACTGGAATTAATTATAATCCGGGTGGATCTTTTGAAAATAGAATTGAGAATCGTACAGAGGTAAACGCTTCTGGTTATTTAGGATATAAAGGAGATTTAGGTAAAGATTTTTCATTGGATGCTTTTATTGGAGGAAACCGTCAGCATAACAGATTTAGCGGTATCAAAATGAAAGGAAACAACTTTATTGTACCATTTAAATATTTTTATGGAAATACAATGCCTGATAAAACTGAGAAATTGTATTCTGAAAGTGAAGTAAACTCTCTTTTCTATTCTGCGGATTTAGGCTATAAAAACTTCTTATATTTAAATGTAACAGGTCGTGAAGATTGGTTCTCAACTTTAAATCCAGCAAATAACAGTACTTTTTATCCATCTGTAAGTACAAGTTTTGTTTATTCAGAGTTATTCACTTTACCAGAGTGGTTGTCATATGGTAAAATTAGAGCAGGTTGGGGTAACGTAGGGGGAGCATTACCAGATGCTTATGCATTAGCTTTAACTTATACTGCGCCAGATGGACAAACTGAAGCACAAGGGCAACCAATTCTTGGAGTTAATGGAGAAACAGTTCCAAATAAATTCTTGAAACCGTATAATGTAAGTACAATCGAATTTGGTTTCGAAAATACTTTCTTCAATAATAGAATTAGCACAGATTTGACTTTTTATCAAAAAAGAACAACTAATGATATTACTGATGCTGATATTTCACAATCTTCAGGTTATAGAACTACGAAAATTAACGTAGGAGAAATTGTAAATAAAGGAGTGGAGTTTGCAGTGAATGTAAAAGCTGTAAAAACGGAGAACTTCAGTTGGAGCGTTGGTTATAACTTTGCTTACAATAACAGTGAAGTAGTTAGTCTTTCTGATAAAATAAATACAAAAACATTAGAAGGGAATAGAGATTCAAGAGCATCAGTAGTTTTAGAAAAAGGACAACCATTTGGTGTAATCAAAGCATACGATTATTTGAGAGACGCTAAAGGAAACATCGTGATTGGTTCAGATGGTAAGTTTATGAGAGGTGATTTAATTATTGCTGGACAGGGAGTCGCTCCTACATCAATGGGACTTTCAAATGATTTTACATATAAAAACTTAACACTTTCTGTTTTTGTAGATGCTAAATTTGGAGGTGAAATCTATTCAGCTACAAACCAGTTAGGAACACGTTATGGATTATCAGATAAGACACTTGAAGGTCGTGAAGGAGGAATTGCAGTATCTGGTAAAGATCTTTTAGGAAATCCAGTAAATGAAAATGTTTCAGCTTACGATTATTGGAGAAGTTATAGCGATGTAACATCAAACTTTGTTTATGATGCAGACTTTATTAAACTTAGATCGGTATCTTTAAGTTATAACCTACCGAAATCATATTTAGCACATTCGCCATTTCAATCTGTTAGTTTGGCATTTTCTGCTCATAATTTATGGACAATTTATAGCAAAACACCAAATATTGACCCAGAGTCGAATTATTCTAATAGCAATGCGCAAGGACTTGAGAGAGCATCTATGCCTTTGACAAGAAACTATGGAGTAACTCTTAATGTCAAATTCTAATAATAAAAATCGAAAGATGAAAAATAAATATATCAAAATATTTTGTATCGCAATTGTTAGTGCAATGACATTAACTGCATGCGATAACGGATTCGAAGAATTGAATAAGAATCCTAATGCTTTAACAGATCCAGCACCAAAATCAATGTTTACCCTTGCTGAGATTTATATCGACGGACAAGATTATTCTAACACAAGAGGGAACAATGGATATGCTGCTCAAATAGTACAACAATTTTCTTCATTAGGTGGACCAGGTTCAAAATATACATACTCATCAGAGTATTCAGGTTCTTTATTTGGAGAATCATATGGCAAGGGATTGAATCAGATTTTTCAGTTGATGTCAGTTTTACCAGACACTCCAGAAAATTCGAATATGATTCAGGCTTGTAGAATCATGAAAGTTTTTATGTTTCAGAAACTGACAGATACCTATGGAGAGATTCCATATTTTGAAGCTGGTAAAGGATATAACGGAAATGTTTTTGCTCCAAGATATGACACACAACAAGCTATTTACAATGATTTATTAAAAGAGTTGGATGAGGCTGGTAATGCATTAGATGCTAGTAAACCTTTTGTAGGTGCTGCCGATTTATTTTATCAAAGTGATGTAGCAAAATGGAAGAAGTTTGCAAACTCATTAATGTTAAGAGTAGCGATGCGTTTGTCTAAAGTAGATCCTGCAAAATCGAAAGAATTTGTTGAAAAAGCTGCTGCTAAAGGAGTTTTTAGCTCTAATGATGATAGTACAGTATTAAAACATGATCCAAGTCCACAAGGAGTTAGAACAAATCCTATTACATCTTCTTGGGTTAGAAATGACCTAAATGGAGGAGAAGCTAATATTAAATACAGTAAAACTTTTATAGATTTATTGAAAAATACTAATGATCCACGTTTAAGAATTTATGCAAAACTTGAAGCTTCAGGAGATAATAATCCTGCTAGTCAACAAGGACTTGCAAATGATGCAAAAGAATTCCCAGGTGGAGATAAAAAATTGTTCTCAGACCCAAATACTTCAACAGTATTGCGTTTAGATGCACCTACATTAATTATGTCTTATGCTGAAGTGCAATTTTTATTGGCAGAAGCAGCTGTAAAAGGATGGAATGTTTCAGGTTCAGCACAGCAACATTATGAAGATGGTGTAAAAGCAGCAATGCAAGTTTTAACTATTTTCGGAGATAAAGTACCTGCCGTTTCAACGTCAGAATATAGTAATTATATTACTGCTTATCCATTTAAAACTGCTGGTACAGAGGCACAAAAAATCGAACAAATTATAACTCAAAAATGGATTGTCTTATTGTTTAATGGTTTTGAGGCATTCTCAGAGTACAGAAGAACTGGATATCCTGTTTTAGTTCCTGTTGATGATCCTTTGGGAGAAACAAATGGTACAATTCCAAGAAGATTAATATACGATCAATCGGAATTGATAACAAATGGTGCTAATTATAAAGCAGCAATACAACGCCAAGGGTTGGATTTAATGACAACTAGAATTTGGTGGGATAAACAATAATTAATTTTGGTGAGGTAAGTTAAAATAAGTCGGGTAGGATGCAATCTCCCGGCTTATTTTTAAGTTTCTATTTTGATTTTATAAAAAAAAACATTTGTTATAAAGAGGTTAATATATTGTTTTTTAGTACCTTTTTTTTCGCAAACAGCACAATTGCTTTTGCTGAAAAAAATGGAATTACTTTCAGTATAACTTAAGAATCTAATGACATTGGTTGTAGATTTTTGTATTGAATAAATAGATTTCTTAAAATAAAAAAACTTCTCTTGCAATATATTGTAAAGATGGTGCAAACAAGTTTAAGTTCGGCAGCTGTAAAAAGGAAAATATGTCTAGATATTTTTGTTAGTTACTCTTATTCTGGGATATAAAAACCTAAAAAAGAGAAGGAAATAGTTGTACAAACAATTTTCCTTCTCCTACTGCCAACGATAAATAATTCATTGCTCTTTACAAAAAAGACTTAAAAATTAGGCCTAAATAATAATTTTATTACTCAGTAAAAATGAAATGTAAAAAAAGCTTTTATTGGTTTGTCGGTATTTGTCTTGCAAATTTTTCTTTTGCAGTAAGTGCTCAAAATATTGATATACAAAAGGGGTGGCAATACCGCGAAATAAAAACTGCAAAATGGTATCCAGCTACAGTTCCAGGTGAAATACATACCGATTTGTTGAATAACAAATTAATACCAGATCCATTTTATAGAGACAATGAGAAAAAACTAGAATGGATAGAAAAGAAAGATTGGGAATATAAAACTACTTTTCAGGTAACACCAGCAACTTTTAATAAAAAAAATACAGAACTGGTTTTTGACGGATTAGATACCTATGCAACTGTCTACTTGAACAATCAACTGGTTTTAAAAGCAGATAATATGTTCCGTCAATGGCGAGTAGATGTGAAAAAAATCATCAAATCAGGAAGTAATGATTTGGTAATCGTTTTTCAATCGGCACAAAATGTTGTTGACTCATTAGCAAAAAAAGATTTACCATTTGTAATTCCAGATAATCCGCGTGCGTATGTACGTAAAGCGCAATACCATTTTGGATGGGATTGGGGACCAAAATTTACTACTTGTGGGATATGGAAAATACCACGATTGGAAGCTTACGATAAAAAAGCTCCTGAAAAACCATATGTACTTAATCGTAAGATTGAATTGGTACAACAACCTGATAGCCTAGGTAAATCATTCTATTTTAAAATAGATGGAAAACCAGTGTATATGAAAGGAGCTAATTATATTCCTTCGGATGCATTTCTTTCTAGAGTTACCAAAAAAGAGTACGAAAAGGTAATTGGTATGGCCAAGGATGCTAATATGAATATGCTGCGTGTTTGGGGTGGAGGAATTTATGAAGATGATTATTTTTATGATCTATGCGATAAATACGGTATTAATGTTTGGCAGGATTTTATGTTTGCCGGAACAATGGTACCAGGAGATAAAGCTTTTTTTGATAATGTAAAAGAAGAAGTTCAATACCAAGTAAAGCGCTTACGTCATCATCCAAGTATTGTTTTATGGTGTGGTAACAATGAAGCAGACGAAGCATTCAAGAATTGGGGATGGCAAAAAAGTATGAAAATGTCAAAACAAGATTCAACACGTTTGTGGCATGATTACGTTCGCTTGTTTCAGGATAGTATTCCAAAATGGGTAAAAGAAGTTGATAACAAACGCCCATATATAAGTTCTTCACCTTTATTTCACTGGTCAAAAGAAAAGAGCCTTACAGAAGGAGATAGCCATTATTGGGGAACTTGGTGGGGATTAGAAGATATCGAGGCTGTTCAGAAAAAAACGGGTCGTTTTGTTAGTGAGTACGGAATGCAAGCTATGCCGAATTATTCTTCGATTGAAAAAATTACTTTACCAGAAGATCGATACTTGTATTCAGATATTTTACAAGCGCACCAAAAAGCAGGGAAAGGGTTTATAAAATTAGATTCTTATCTAAATCGATATTTTATTGATTCGACAAAAATAAAAAAAATGAATGTTGAGGATTATACCTATCTCACTCAGTGTTTGCAATATTATTCGCTTAAAAATATTATCGGAATTCATCGTTCCAAAGCACCTTATAATATGGGAACATTGGTTTGGCAACTTAATGATTGTTGGCCAGTAGCAAGTTGGAGTGTTACTGATTATTATGATCGTCAGCCAAAAGCAGCTTGGTACGCAATGAAAGAAGCCTATCGTGATGATGTAACACCTAAAATAGACCTTAAACGTCCAATAGATTTAAAACTTGAAGATCCAAAAATTACTTGGGAAGTAAAAGGGAATAAATTGACTTTAAAAGCTTCAAAAACGGCTAAGTATGTTTATGTTTCTATAAAAGGATATACAGGAAAATGGAGTGATAATTATATTGACTTGGAGTCGGGAGAAGAAAAAACGATCTCTTTTGAAGGTAAAATAACCAAGCCAGAGATTAACGTTTTTTCTCTATATGATGTCTTGAATAAATACAAATAAGATTCTGAGTGACTAAGTTGCTAAGGTTCTAAGATTTTCATGTTTAAATTATCTCAGAACCTTAGTACCTCAGAACCTTAGCAACTAAAACAAAAAAAATGATTACAAAATATAACAAAATAGTTTTTAGCGGAATTTTCGCTTTAAGCATATTTTTTAGCCAACCTGCAATTTCGCAAGGAAAGAAAACAAAGGGAAGTAATTTAGATTATACAAAATATGTAGATCCATTGATAGGATCTGCAGGTCACGGACACGTATTTGTGGGTGCCAATGTTCCTTTTGGAGCAGTACAGTTAGGACCAGTAAATGTTTTTGAAGGTTGGGATTGGTGTAGTGGATATAATTATGCAAGTAATACCATATTAGGATTTACACATACGCATTTAAGTGGTACTGGAATTGGAGATTTAAATGATATCCTGTTATTGCCAGTATCGGGAAAAGTACCACTTACGAAAGGAACAAAAGAAGATATGGTAACAGGGTACGGTTCTTATTTCTCTCATAAAAATGAAGTAAGTAAACCGGGGTATTACAGTGTTTTTCTTGATAAATATAAAATTAAAGCGGAGTTAACTACTAGCGAAAGAGTTGGTTTTCATAAATACACATTTAATTCTACAACCGATTCACATGTGTTGTTAGACCTTGCTGATGGTGTGGGATGGGACAAACCAGTAAAAACGTTTATAAAAAAAATAAATGATAATACACTAGTAGGATATAGATATTCTGCAGGTTGGGCTACTGATCAACGTATTTATTTTACAATGGAATTTTCAGAACCAATTGCTAACATGGCGTTGTATGATAACACGACAGCAGTTGCAGGAAGCGAAGGTGAAGCAGTGAGAATGAAAGCTGTTTTGGATTTTGCAACGCTAAAGAACAAACAAGTCTTAGTAAAAGTGGGAATTTCTCCAGTAAGTTATGAAAATGCTGCAGCAAATATTAAAGCCGAAATTCCACATTGGGATTTTAATGCGGTAGTAAAAGAAGCGACTTCAAAATGGAATAAAGAATTAAATAAAATTCAAATAAAAGCAGACGATAAAACAACGAAAGTTTTTTATACAGCACTGTATCATACCATGTTTGCACCTTCAATCTTCAGTGATGTAAACGGAGATTATAGAGGAACAGACAAAAAAGTATATGAAAAAGCAGGTTTTACAAATTACACTACTTTTTCACTTTGGGATACTTACCGAGCATTACATCCTTTGTACACTATTACACAACCTGATAAAATCAATGATATTGTTAAATCATTTTTGGCAATCTATGAGCAACAAGGGCGATTACCAGTTTGGCATTTAATGGGGAATGAAACCAACACAATGAATGGAAATCACTCTATCGCTGTAATTGTAGATGCCTACATGAAAGGATATAGAGATTACGATGTAACATTGGCTTATGAAGCGATCAAAAAAACAGCAATGCAAACCCGTGAGGGAATGGATTATGTTCAAAAATTAGAATATATTCCTGCTGATAAATTGTTAGAGTCAGTTGGTAACGCTTTAGAATATGCTATTGATGATTATTGTATCGCATTAATGGCTAAAGCATTGAGCAAGACCGATGATTATGAGTATTTTTCAAAAAGAGCCAATTTGTACAAACTTTATTTTGATAAAGAAACAACATTCATGAGAGGGAAATTAACAAACGGAAATTGGAGAACTCCTTTCAATCCACTTTCATCTGCACATCGTAAAGATGATTATGTAGAAGGAAATGCATGGCAATATACTTGGCTGGTTCCTCAAGATCCTTATGGTTTAATAGAATTATTTGGAAGTGAAGATAAATTTTTAGCTAAGTTGGATTCATTATTTCTAATAACTGATAAGGTAGAAGGAGAAGAGATTTCTCCAGATATTAGTGGATTGATAGGGCAATATGCACAAGGTAATGAGCCAAATCACCACATTCCATATCTGTATGCATACGCAGGACAACCTTGGAAAACAGCAAAATTAATCCGTGAAATCGATGAGAAGTTTTATTCTACAAAACCAGATGGATTATGCGGAAACGAAGATTTAGGTCAAATGTCGGCTTGGTATATATTCTCAGCAATGGGATTCTATTCAGTAAATCCAGCAAATGGAATTTATGTTTTAGGAAGTCCATTGGTAAATAGTGCTACTATACATCATAAAGAAGATATTTCATTTACATTAAAAGCAATAGATAATAGTAAAACAAATATCTATATCCAGAAAGCAGAGTATAATGGGAAACCATATACAAAATCATATATTACACATGATATGATTGTAAAAGGAGGTGAATTAAAATTGTATATGGGAAGTAAGCCATCAACAACTTTTGGAGTAAGCAAAGCTGATAGACCACTTTAAGGAGGTTGTCTGTATTCTGTATTCAGTTGCAGTTTACATCTCACAGTTTACATTTTACATTTCACATATTACAATATACATTTTACATAAAAGTTATGAAAATAAAGAGTTTAATTTTTTTAGGGTTATTACAATGCTGCGTTTTTGTAAATGCACAAGTTAAAACTTTAGATCCTGTAGAATATGTTAACCCATTAATGGGGACACAATCGTTGTCTAATCTTTCTAACGGAAACACCTATCCTGCGATTTGTAGGCCTTGGGGAATGAATTTCTGGACACCGCAAACAGGAAAAATGGGCGATGGATGGGCGTATGTTTATACAGCCGAAAAGATTAGAGGATTCAAACAAACACATCAGCCTTCCCCTTGGATGAATGATTACGGACAGTTTTCTATTATGCCAGTAACTGGAAAGTTAACTTTTACAGAAAACGAAAGAGGCAGTTGGTTTAGCCATAAAGCGGAGGTTTCTAAACCGTATTATTATAGTGTTTATCTAGCCGATTATGATGTTACAACAGAGATTACGGCTACAGAAAGAGCAGCGCATTTTCAGATTACATTCCCAGAAAATGAGCAATCGTCAATTGTAATTGACGCATTTGATAAAGGTTCTTATGTTAAAATAATTCCATCAGAGAATAAAATTATAGGATATACTACACGTAATAGCGGTGGAGTCCCGAATAATTTTAAAAACTATTTTGTACTGCAATTTGATAAACCATTTGAAACAAATTACACTTGGCATGATAAAGTTTTAGAAAAAGCTAAAATAGAGTTAAAAGGCAATCATGTAGGTGCAGTAGTAGGTTTTAAAACAAAAAGAGGAGAAAAAATAAATGTAAGAGTTGCTTCTTCATTTATTAGTTTAGAGCAGGCAGAATTGAATTTGAAGAATGAATTAGGAACAGCAACTTTTGATGAAACTGTAACTGAATCAAAACAAGAATGGAATAAAATTCTAGGAAAATTAATTGTAGACGGAGGTAGTGAAGAACAGTTAAAGACTTTTTATTCTTGTTTATACCGTACTGTTTGCTTTCCACAAAAGCAATATGAAATAGATGCTAAAGGAAAAATTATACATTATAGTCCTTATAATGGCAAAGTATTACCAGGGTATATGTATGCAGGAACAGGATTTTGGGACACTTTCCGTGCCTTATATCCTTTACTTAATTTAATGTATCCTTCTATAAATAAAGAAATGCAAGAAGGATTGATCAACGATTACAAAGAAGGTGGTTTTTTGCCTGAGTGGTCAAGTCCTGGGTTTAGAAATGTAATGGTTGGAAATAATTCGGCATCAGTAGTGTCTGATGCATATATAAAAGGATTGAGAGGATATGACATCAACAAATTGTATGAAGCTTTGTTACACGGTGCGAATAATGAAGGTCCAATGGATGCTGTGGGAAGAAAAGGAGTAGAATATTATAATACTTTAGGTTATGTTCCTTATGATGTAAGAATTAATGAGAATGCTGCTAGAACATTAGAATATGCATACGATGATTTTACTATTTGGAAGTTAGCAAAAGCTTTAAATCGTCCAGAAAAAGAAATCAGTTTATTCGAAAAACGAATGATGAATTATAAGAATCTTTATAATCCAGAAATTGGTTTGATGAGCGGTAGAAACAAAGACGGAAGCTTTCCTAAAAATTTTAATCCGTTTAAATGGGGTGATGCTTTTACCGAAGGAAATGCGTGGCATTACAGCTGGAGTGTTTTTCATGATATAAATGGTTTGATAGATTTAATGGGTGGTGAGAAAAAATTCACTGCTAAGTTAGATGCTGTTTTTACAACACCTCCAATTTTTGATGACAGTTATTACGGATCAGTTATTCATGAAATACGCGAAATGCAAATTATGAATATGGGGCAATATGCTCACGGAAATCAGCCTATTCAGCACATGATTTATTTATATAATTATGCGGGTGAGCCTTGGAAAACACAATATTGGTCAAGAGAAGTAATGAATCGTTTGTATAAACCAACTCCAGATGGTTATTGTGGAGATGAGGACAATGGGCAAACTTCGGCTTGGTATGTTTTCTCGGCAATGGGATTCTATCCAGTTTGTCCTGGAACAGACGAATATGTTCTTGGAGCACCATTATTTAAGAAAGTAACATTGCAGTTAGAAAATGGGAAACAGCTTATTATAAATGCACCAAACAATTCAGAAACCAACAAATATGTTCAGGAATTAAAATGGAACAACTCAACTCATACGAAAAATTATATTAACCATTTTGATGTGTTAAAAGGTGGTGAACTAAATTTTGAAATGAGCAACCAACCTAATTTACAAAGAGGAACTTCGACAAGTGCCTATCCATATTCTTATTCAACCTCAAAATAATACTATGCAATCACGTAGAAAATTTATAAAAAATACAGGAATTTTATCAGCAGGATTAATGGCTCTTCAAACGGATGTTTTTGCACTTCAATCAGACGGTTTTAATTTTACTGTGAAAGATTTTATTACCAAAAGACCGCCATTGACCGAAAGAAAATTTACTAGTAAAGCGGTCGAAGCAGCAATTGTAAGAATCAAAAAACAAATTGCAAATCCAGAACTAGCTTGGTTATTTGAGAACTGTTTCCCAAATACATTAGATACTACAGTTGATTTTGAAATCATTGATGGAAAACCAGATACATATGTAATTACAGGAGATATTGATGCAATGTGGCTACGTGATAGTACAGCACAAATATGGCCGTATATTCCGTTTGTAAAAGAAGATAAAAAACTGGCAGAATTGGTAAAAGGAGTAATCAACCGCCAAACAAAATGTATTTTGCTAGATCCTTATGCAAACGCTTTTTATAAAGATTTTGCACAAGTAAGTGAGTGGAAGAATGATATGACCAAAATGCAACCGGGTATACACGAGCGCAAATGGGAAATAGACAGTTTATGCTACCCAATCCGATTAGCACATGGATATTGGAAAGAAACGGGAGATATAAGCTTGTTTGATAGCAAATGGAAAGAAGCGATGCTTTTGGTGTTGCAAACATTCAAGGAGCAACAAAGAATGCATGATAAAGGACCATATAACTTCCAGCGAGTTACAGCTTGGGCTACCGATGGAGTTCCATTGTCAGGTTATGGCTATCCAGTAAAACCATGTGGATTAATTGTTTCAACTTTTAGACCAAGTGATGATAGTACTTTGTTTGGATATTTGATTCCAAGTAATATGTTTGCTATAGAGGTGCTAGGATATCTTATCGAAATCTTTTCTTTACCAGCATTAAAAGACAATGATTTGGTTGCTAAAGCAAAAGAATTACAAGAACAGGTTCAGAAAGGATTAGAAGAAAATGGAATCATAGAACACCCTAAATTTGGAAAAATTATTGCTTTTGAAGTAAACGGATATGGAAGTTTTCATATGATGGATGATGCCAACGTACCATCGTTATTATCATTGCCTTATTTAGGAGCTATAGCACCAGATAGTTCACTTTATCTTAATACACGAAAAGTAGTACTATCTGATAATAATCCGTTTTTTTACAAAGGAAAAGCAGGTGAAGGAATTGGAGGACCACACACTGGAACAGATACGATCTGGCCGATGAGTATTGTGTTGAGAGCGATTACGAGTGTTGATGAGAAAGAGATAAAAATGTGTATTAGTAATTTGATAAAAACAAATGCCGATACAGGATTCATGCATGAGTCTTTCCATAAAGACGATGTTACTAAGTTTACTCGAAAATGGTTTGCTTGGGCGAATACACTTTTTGGAGAAATGATAGTACACACAAGTATTCATTATCCACAAATTTTGAAAGATAAAAACATCTAGAATTAAATAAAAAACACTGCTGATTTTTCTGCAAGAAATAAAAAAACTAAAAACTAAAAAATACATCATTAAGAGAATTATCTATTACGCCTAACTCGTTTTAAAAACGTGTTGAGTATGAACTAGAATTAAATCTTCTTGTTTGATAATTCCCTTAATGATTCAAAATATAAAAGAATGAATAAAGAATATGCCGTTGGATTAGACATTGGAGGCACACATATTACCGCAGCAGTCATAGATATAGTAGGTATGAAAGTGATTGACTTTTCTGTGCATAAAGAATCATTTGATTCAAATATGCCGGTGGAAGAAGTTATGTCTATTTGGGAAAAAGCAATTACTAGCTCTATAGAAAGTTCGAAGGTGGAAAAAACAACTGGGTTAGCGGTTTGTATGCCTGGTCCGTTTGATTATGCAAATGGAGTTTGTTGGATAAAAGGACAATCCAAGTACGAACACTTTTATGGATTAAACGTTAGAGATTTATTTAAAGATAAACTTAATCTTTCAAGTGATTTCCCGATTTTGTTTGAGAATGATGCGGTTTGTTTTGGAAAAGGGGAAGTTTTTAAAGATGTAGATAACCTTTCTAAAAAAGTAATGGCAATTACACTTGGCACAGGCCTTGGCGCTTGTTTTATTGATAAAGGAGAGTCAATTAGTACAGGCGATTTAGTACCAAAAGATGGTGAAATATATGATCTTCCATATAAAGAGGGGATAGCTGAAGATTATGTTTCTGCACGTGGACTTATAGCCGGTTATTTCGCTTTAAGCGGAAAAAAACTAAACAATGGTTTAGAACTTTTTAATCTAGCTAAAGCTGGAGATACATTGGCGGTAAGAGTGTTTGAAGAAATGGGTGAAGATTTGGCTACAATAGTTAGTCCGTGGTTTGAGAATTTCTCAGTAGATAGTTTTATTATAGGAGGAAAGATTGCAAATGCCAGTGAATTTTTCTTGCCGTCTTTCAACAAAAAAATAAAAGAAGCGGGAAGAAATGTTGATGTTTCTATTTCTACAGATAATGAAAAAGCAGCTTTATTAGGAGCTACAAGTTTGCTTTACAAAGCGTAGTTTTTAGCAACAGACTTTAATGTTTTAGATTGCTTATTATAGTTTAAATGTATTTTATGGTTAATAATAAAAAGTAGGACTCTCATGAGGTTTTGATAGTCTAACTTAAATGTCTTTATATCACTTATGTAGTTTAATTTTTATTTAATATGACAAACTCCAATCGTAGAAATTTTATAAAAACGGCAGCAATCGCTTCGGTAGCGGTGGCATTGCAATCTTTTAATACAGATTCTGAAGAAGAAAAAATAATTGTATCCAAGAAAGTAAAGAAGCCCATTGTGCTTTCTACATGGAAGTTTGGGATTCCTGCTAATGAAGCTGCTTGGAAAGTTTTAAAAAATAAAGGCAGTGCTGTAGATGCAGTAGAGGCAGGAGTTAAAATTCCTGAAGGTGATCCAAAAGAAAGAAGTGTTGGATATGGAGGGCGCCCAGATAGAGACGGACGTGTAACATTGGATGCTTGCATTATGGATGAAAATGCTAATATTGGCTCTGTAGCATGTTTAGAATATATAAAACATCCAATTTCGGTAGCAAGAGCAGTAATGGAAAAAACACCACACGTGATGTTGGTTGGAGATGGAGCTTTGCAATTTGCTTTAGAGCAAGGTTTTAAAAAAGAAAACCTATTAACAGCTGAGTCAGAGAAAGAATGGAAAGAATGGTTAAAAGACAGTCAGTATAAACCCATTGCTAATATTGAAAATCACGATACGATAGGGATGATAGCTCTGGATGCCAACGGAAATCTTTCGGGAGCCTGTACAACAAGCGGAATGGCTTTTAAAATGCATGGACGTGTTGGAGATTCACCAATTATTGGAGCAGGTTTGTATGTTGATAATGAAATAGGAGCGGCAACGGCTACAGGGCATGGCGAGGAAGTAATTAGAATTTCAGGTTGTCATCTAGTTGTAGAACTGATGCGACAAGGAAAATCACCTCAAAGCGCTTGCGAAGAAGCAGTAGCTAGAATTGTTAAGCTAACCAAGAACAGAAATAAAGAACTAAAGGATATTCAGGTAGGATTTATTGCCTTGAACAAAGCAGGAGAGTATGGTTCTTACTGTATTCAGGGTGGTTTTAATTATGCAGTTTATGACGATACAGGAAATCGTTTAATTGATGCTGATTACTTCTTGAAGTAAGCAAGATTTTATTTAGTTAACTTGTAATGAGTTAATTGTTTTGTAATGCGTAATAGTCTTTTGACTTTTGCGCATTTTTTATTTTTTGACATTAAAATCAGATAACGGTTGCTTTTTTAGTGTTATAAAGAGAATAGTATGATTGTTTTTATGTGAACAAAATTCTTTTAAACCTTTGTCTTACTAATCTTTTAGGTTAAATAAAAGCCTTGTATCTTTGGTGCCTTAGAATCAAAAGTATCAATAAATTTTAGCCCCCAGAATACAATATGAAGCAAGAACATTATATTCCTTTTAATAAGGAGTTCTTACTCGAGCAACAAATAAACTCTTTCCCAGAAGACAAAAAAAGAGTTAATGATTTTAATAAGCTCTTCGATATCATCGAACATTATTACCATTATGAAGCTTTTAATCTTAATCGTAATCTAAAACAAAACTATGCTTTATTTGATCCTGATTTAAGCTCAAAAGAGCGAGAAGGATTTATCGGTAAAAGTGACTTTGGTGTTTTTAAAGAAACACTTAAAACAGTTTTAGCCGATGGTAATTATACTCGTATTGATAAGGAAACTTTAGATGAAGCTTTTAAAGAATCGGATTTAATAGGTTTGAATCTTGCTATAGATTTTAATGCTTTTAAAGATTATGAATTGTATGTTAGAGGACATCACAAGGCAAAAGAAACGGTAACTAAATTTATTTTCTGGAAGAAAGAAATAGAGATAGAATACTATGATCGTGTTATGATTTATCTAAATTATAATGATGCGGATTATCTTAGTGAGAAAAAAGTAAAATTAGGAAAAGGACCTATTGATCCCGGAACAGTAGTTTTAAAAATATTTAAGCGTGTTCCTAAAAATGACCTCGAAACGATTTTTCCTAATGCGATTCCTATGATGTCGACTAGTGATAAATTATTATTATGGGTTCCAGGTATTTTTGGAGGTGTTTCGTTATTGAGTACAACTGTTATTCCTGCATTAATAGGTATGTATGGAGCATACCAATCGGGAGAAGCGATAGATTTATTAAATAGCAAAACATCGCTTAATCAAGGTTTAATTGCATTAGGAGTATTGTCTGCTTACTTATTTCGTCAGTACAGTAATTTTGTAAATAAAAAGATTAAGTATTCTAAGATGCTTTCAGATAGTCTTTATTTTAAGAATGTAGGAAATAATAGTGGTGTGTTTTATTCTTTATTGAACTCTTCAGAAGAAGAAATATTAAAGGAGACTATTCTAGCTTATGTATTTTTGAATAGAAGTAAAAATCCTTTGACAGCTGAAGAACTCGATAATCAGATTGAATCTTGGTTTAAAACAAAGTTAGATACAGAACTGGATTTTGATGTAAATGATGCTTTGTTGAAATTAAAAAGTATTGGGCTAGGTATAGAAAAAAACGGAAAATGGGAAGTCATCTCATTAGAGAAAGCTCTTGTTACAATTGATGAATTATGGGATACTATTTTTGACTACAATCAGAAAGGTGCTGAGGTTTCTATTGGTTAAGTGATTGATAATTTGTATTTATAGGGAAGTAAGTTTGAGAATGTATTGGGTGTAATTGTTTTTTTGGATTATTCAAATAGAAAATCTAAGAAATTTAGATCGGGGTTGATTGATTTTATAAGTTGTATTTTTTTATCTCTTTTCCATCCTTTTATTTCTTTTTCTCTTGCAATAGCTAGTTGAATCCATGTGAATTTTTCGAAGTAAAGCAAAAATTGGACATTATACTTTGAGGCAAAAGTTTTATTACCGACTAATATGTTTTTTTTATGTTGTCCTAGTCTTATTTTTAAGTTATTGGTTACACCAATATATAAAACTGTTTTTGCTTTATTTGTGATTATATAAATATAATATGTGTGATATCCTTCATGTATTTGCATTAGGCTAAGTTAATATGATATTTTAAATAAAGAAAGTTAAAACTTACAATTTATTTAATTGTTAACTTTTCATAAACTAGGTTTGTATAGTCTTTCTCTGCACAATCTTGTCTTTCCGACGTAGGAGGAATCTCCACGAGAAACTCTCCAATATAATTTTCTTTGTGTGGAATAGATTGTAGAGATTCTTCGTTCCTCAGAATGACAAGATTGTGCAGAGACAAGATTGAGATTGTATTGTATTGTATTGTATTGTATTGGGTGTAATTGTAATTATTTCACACACAAACAGTAGTCTTTGTTACTATATAACTTATAGCCTTAGTCTCTTTGAATCTCCCTGAACAATACCTTTCTGAATAAAATTTCCTAAATCGATAAACTAAAAAGAAATTTTATTAGATTTACGTATGCCTAAAGCCTGAAATATGAGAACGTTAGAACAATGGTTTGAAGAATATGCAGTAAGTCATCAGAATCCGAAGAACAAAGCAATACATTATGTATGTGTTCCGGCTATTTACTTTTCGATTGTAGGTTTATTGATGTGTATTCCGAGTGGTTTTATTGCCAATACTTTAAAACTGAATGCTCCAATAATCGAGAATTGGGCTGCGGTGGTGTTGCTTTTTGTTCTTGTTTTTTATATCCGATTGTCAGTTGCAATGGCTTTTAAGATTGCTATTTTATCTGCAATTTGTCTAGTTGTGAATTATTATATCGGGCAGGTTTTCCCATTATGGATTTTTTCTATTGGTGTTTTTGTTATCGCATGGATTGGTCAATTTTATGGACATAATATTGAAGGTAAAAAACCATCTTTCTTAAAAGACCTTCAGTTTTTAATGATTGGCCCTGCTTGGGTAGTAGAAAATTTATTTTCTACTAAAAAAGGGTAAGGGTTTTCTAAAAGGCAAAAATCAGGATAGAAAGGTTTGGTTGCTAAATTTCTAACTTACTATATATAATAGTGACATCCTTTTCTTTGTTAATAAAATAAAGAAAAGAGATAGCAGATAACTCAGAAATGCAACTTGATTGAAATGAATGAGTTGGTGTTTTTTTAATAAATAAGTAATACATCTAAGGCTGATACTTCTGTGAAAAGCGGGCAGAAGATACCAATTATTACTTCTTTTGCTTTTGCAAAGCTGGTGCCTATTTGATTAGCCTGACTCTTGATTTGACTAGGCGAATAACCAAAATATTTACGGAATGCTGTACTAAAATGATTAGGAGTTTTATATCCCAGTGATTCGGCTACTTGATATATATTAAGTTCTTCCTTTAATAATTTTTGTTTGGCCTCGTTCATTTTTAGTTCGTTTAAGTATCCAAAAACGGTTGTACCAAATAGTTCTTTAAAGTATTTCTTCAACTTAAATTCATTGGTTCCCACTTTACGAGCAAGGTCAATTAGAGAGCAAGGTGTAACAATATTTTGTGTAACCAATTCTCTAGCATGATGCATTCTTTCTATGTCAATTTTTGGAATGTTAATAGAAGTATTTAGTGTTTGCGTTAACTGTTCTAGTTGTAGTAACACTAACTCTGTAACTTTTGTTTCCATGTACATTCTACGAAAATGCCCTGTTCTTTCGCAAGAAACAATATCTCTTACAGCAGTTAAAATTTCTGGCGACATGATTTCGCTATATTTTATTTGCTTTGCAGGATTTTCATTAGAGCAAGTCGAGATGAATTCGAAATCTAAATCTAATGAATCAACAAGTGTGGTATAGGCATCTTGCGGGATTAATATCGAAAGATATTCTAGTACTGCTGTAGTAGCAGGAAGTTTTGCCAGTTTTGTTCCAGCAGGTAAGTGGTGTATTTGATGATGCATGAGATTAGAACACCCTTTCATAAAAAAGAACATTTGTATGACAGGTTCATCTGTATAATATTCAATTTTGATAGGCTTAAGTAAATCTAACTCAATATAATTTATGAAAAATGGCCCAGCTAATGTATGGCTGTCTTTTATAGTACCATATTCAGGGTCATTATAGGTATTGATTTCTTCGATAAGATCATAAGTCTGGTTTTCTTCTCCAAAAAACATCTGGTCACAGAGTTTATAATTTTTATCTTTTATCGTGGTTTTAAGTTGCATGGAAATTCTTACTTTATTATGTGCAAATATACGCTATATATTTCATATATGTATTGAGTCTAAATAAAAACAATCCTTTTTGTGTAAGTTATAATCCGTATTTGAAACCCTTATCCTGACTGACTAGGGGTAAGTTTGCACTTGAATTAATAATACCAATTTTACTTTGTAATGGGTTCCAAAAACTACATAGATTGTTTTATAGCAATCAAAAATATAATAACCATCTGTATAATAAATAGTTGTGCTTTTGTTTTTAGGTTAAATACAAGAACTAATTCTTCGGTTAATGAAAATATATTAGTTTTTAAAAAGAATTGTACATTATCACAATCTCTAAAATTTGGTTTATTATTTCTTTGCCTGTTTTTTTTACCATCAGGATTATTAGCACAAAATGGAACTCTTTCTGGAATCTTAAAATTAGAAAACGGAACTCCAATTACTTATGCAGCGGTTGCTGTTAAAAATACCAATCATCAGATGATTACTGATGATGAAGGAAAATTTGAGTTTAAAGGTCTTGCACATGGACATTATGAAATTGAAGTAAGTTCTATCGAAATTACCAGAAAAAGCATTAATGTACATTTTAAAGGGAGTAGCGAAAGGATTTTGCTAATCGTTGAGCCTTCAGCAAGTTTAGGCTTAAAGGAAGTTATAATTAATGTTAAGACTGAGAAAAAAGAGGTTGAGACTAAGGGATTTGCTGTAAATGTTATCGAGACTCAAAAGATGGCTTTGCAATCCATACAAACCAATGAATTACTGGATCGTTCAGCAGGGGTTCGTATCAGGCAAGATGGGGGATTAGGATCTAAAATTGATTATAATATTAATGGTTTATCAGGTAATGCAGTAAAGGTTTTTATTGATGGTATTCCTGCTTCAAATTTTGGTTCTTCATATTCTTTAAATAGTATTCCACCAGCTTTAATTGATCGTATTGAAGTTTATAAAGGAGTAGTTCCTGCTAATCTTTCTGAAGATGCATTGGGTGGGGCGATAAATATTATTTTAAAGAAAAAAACTAGAAACTCTCTTGTAACATCTTATTCTCTTGGTTCATTTAATACGCATCAATGGAATATTGCAAGTAATTACAGAAAAGAGAATGGTTTTACAGTTGACGCTTCTGCTTTTTATAATTATAGTGATAACAATTATGAAGTTTGGGGTAAAAGTATTGCTTTCAAGGATTATACTGGTAAGACGACAACCGATCAACGTGCAAAGCGTTTTCATGATGCCTATAAGTCATACGGTACTAAGGTAGAAGTTGGTTTTACTGATGTTAAATGGGCTGATAGATTCATGATTGGTGGTATTTTATCAAGAGATTATAAAGAAGTTCAACATGGTATTACTATGGATAATGTGTATGGGGATCGTCATACCAGACGTAATTCTAATATAGCAACATTAACATATAGTAAGAGTGATTTATTTACTAAAGGATTATCGTTTAAGTTAGATGGTAGTTATTCTTATTTAAAAAGACAAGCAATTGATACGGTAGGTGTTATGTATGATTGGAGGGGGAAACCATTGATGTACCCTGACGGAACTTATGTAAAGTATACTAGTGGTGCTGAGGTAGCAAGTGCTAAAACACTAGGTATTAATACTGATAAGACGTTGTTCGTTCGTACAAATTTTGGGTATGAAATCAATAGCAACAATACAGTATATGCTAATTATATGTATAATAATTTTATACGTGGTATATCGGATGAATTGGAGCCTTTGGGGATGCAATTATTAACTAATACAAGAGATCTACAAAAAAATATCGTTTCGTTTACTTATGAGAATCTCGCTTTTTCTCAAAAATTGAGAACGAATATTTTTTACAAACATTATTTCCAAAAAGCTACTTCAAACGAGCCTTATAGAAAAGATATTACTCCAGGTGTTCCTAATTACGAAATGAGGGTATTTACTAAAAAATCTGATTTTAGCGGTTACGGTATTACTTTGTCTTATGAGTTAAACCCTAATTTATTTTTGTTAGGATCTGCTGAGAAAGCAATGCGCTTACCTAGTCCTAACGAGTTATTTGGTAATGTTAATGATAATTTACTTGCTCCCGCTGGTGAATTAAAACCAGAGACAAGTTATAATGCAAATATTGGGGTAAACTGGAGTGGATTAAGATTTAATGAGCATTCAATTCGATTAAATGCATCTCTTTTTTATAGAGATACAAGAGGAATGATTAGAGAGTCGATAAGAGCGGGAAGTTTTACTTATTCGCAATTTGAAAATCTTGAGAATGTAATGTCTCGTGGTATAGATGCTGAGATTATTTATGATTATGCGAAGAAGTTTAATCTTTCTTTTAATGTCTCAAAGTTTGATGCTTTGTTTAATACGAAGTATGATGTTAATGGTGCTCCATATTTATTTTATCGTATGCAAATAAGAAACGAGCCTTCGTTTAAATTCAATATTAATGCAGTTTATTATCAGGATGATTTATTTGCAAAAAAATCAAAAGCTTCTATTTATTATAACATCAGTTATGTCGATGAATTTCTTAGGAATTGGGCCAATGTGGGTGGTAAGAACTTAGACTATATTCCGACACAATTTTCTAATAGCATAGGGGTTGCATATACTTTTCCTTCTAATAAATTCACAATTAGTGTGGATGCAAAAAACATATTCGATCAACAAATATTTGACAATTTTGGTTTGCAAAAACCAGGTAGGGCATTTTATGCCAAATTAACATATTCATTAACTTCAAAATAAATAATTGCAATGAAAATCAAATTTAGAAATTTAAAAAGCACATTACTAACAGGAGCTTTTGCTATAGCATTACTGAGCTCATGTAGTAATAACGATAATGATGGGGATGTTGCTCCAACAACTGGAGTAAAAAAAGATTTCCAATTGGCATTTGCTAGTGGTTCAGGTAGTATATCGGGTACTTATCTTCAAGGTATTACTGATCTTTCTCAAGGTGAAATTTCATATTCAGGAAAAGGATATTCGATGACTTCATCTCGTACAGCTAGAGTATTTACATCTACAGATGGTTCTATCGTTTATAGTCTTAATTATACAATTGGTACTATCGATAAGTTAACGTACACTGGTGGAGATAATTATACAAAAATAACTACTTTTGATTCTTCTATTCCATTAGGAGTAAAGGCTGTTCGTTTTACAAAAATGAATGATAAAGTAGGATCTGTACATAATATCGCTGCTGTTGCTGAATATGGTGGAGCTGATAAAAAAGATTATTTAAAACACAAAATGACTGTTGCTATCGGTATTCTTGACTTAGAAGCAATGAATTTTGGTACTAACTTTAAAAAAGATATTGATTTAGTTCTTCCTGGAACTTTGGCTAGCGAAGGATATTACATTTCTCGTATTGACTGTCCTGTTATTTCTGGAAATAAATTGTATTATGGAGCATCTGTTAGCAAGTTTAATGCTGCAACTGGTAAAGCAGGGGAAACAGATAAGACTTTTACCCTTGTCCTTGATTATCCAAGTTTAACTAACGCTACTGTAATTAGTACTTCACATGTTAAGGGAGCTACAAATGGTTACCGTACTCCTACGCAACACTTTAACGAAGAGGGTGAAATCATGCAAATGGTAAGTAACGGAAAAGAGTTAAACATTGTAAAAATTAAAGATGGTAAATATAATGAAACGTATAAATATAGTGTAAGCGGATTATTAGGTAGAGATGCTTCTAGTAATGGTTGGTTTTATGCTGGTAACGGAATTGGTTATATTCCTTATGAGAAAATAGGTGAAGATAAAATTCAGATTGGTGTTAATCCAAGTGGAGAGCCTACTTATTCTGCTGCATGGGGATTAGCAAGAGTAGACTTTAAAACAAACACAATTGTTGATTTAAATGTGCCTAAAGGATTATGGTTGCAACAATACCAAAATTCAGTTGTAAGAGACGGAAAATTCTATATTGCATTAACTCCAGTTGGAGTACAAGGTAACATCTATATATATGATGTAAATTCTACAAGCCCTAATGGTACTGTAGGTGCAAAAGTAACTGCTGGTGCAGATCAATATTATATTGGAATATTCTAGGAATCTTTCCTAAAAAAAAGTAAAAAAGCAGCGACTCTTATGAATCGCTGCTTTTTTGTTTTTTGAAGAAATAAGGTTTTAAGTAGCAAAGGTTCTAAGTTACTGAGGTGCTGAGGTTCTAAGTTGTAAAGGGTCTAAGTTGCAAAGGGTCTAAGTTGCAAAGGTTCAAAGGAACAAAGGTTCAAAGGAACAAAGTTGCAAAGGCTCAAAGGAACAAAAGACTTGTTTACAGAAAGCAAACACAATCTTGTCTCGCTGACGAAGGAAGTGTCTCATAAAGTAATTCGATACAGATTTGAAGGTTCTAAGTTGCAAAGGAACAAAGGCTCAAAGGAACAAAGTTGCAAAGGCTCAAAGGACTCGTTTACACAAAACAACCCCAATCTTGTCTCACTGACGAAGGAAGTGTCTCATAAAACCTGAATGTTATTCTTAAGTCTAGCCCAGATAGAAACGGCATCCTTTTGTTTGTTTCTTTAACAAAGAAAAGATATAGTGAATAGCTGGAGAATGCTTCAAAAACGTGTAGTGAAGATTTCTAGTCCTTGATTTGAATTGCTTTCTTAGCGGTCATTGTTGATCCAGCTGATGCTATTACGACAAAAACAACGGCAATTATTTCGCTAAATTTTAGATGTTCTTGTAAAAATAGAAAAGCACAAATTGAAGCTGCTGCAGGTTCTAAACTCATTAAAATACTGAAGGTGCGTGGAGGAAGTTGTCCTAGTGCTTTCATTTCTAATGTAAACGGTATTGCGCTTGACAATAGAGCAAGTGCGATTCCCATTCCTAAATAAGTTGGTGTTAGGTTACTTAATCCATTTTCCATAATTCCAAAAGGAACAATAAGCATAGAAGCAAACAACATTCCGGTTGATACTGCATCACCATCTTTCATTACTTTTGAAACTTTTCCGCCTAATACAATATAAGTAGCCCAGAAGACACCTGCTAATAATGCAAATAAAACTCCAACAATATCGATTCCGTTACCTGACCAAGGTGCAATAAGTGCTATTCCTATTGCAGCAAGTAATACCCATAGATAATCTACCAAACGTTTTGATCCCAAAACGGCTAGTAACAGTGGTCCTATAAATTCTAATGTAACTCCTAAACCAACAGGAATTCGCTCTATTGCGAGGTAAAAGATTAAGTTCATTAATCCTAAAGACAACCCGTAAGGAATTACAAGCTTCCATTGTTTGGGTGTAATTGCAAGCAAGTTTGGTCTGTAAACCAATAATAATATTATTGCAGAAATTCCTATTCGTAATGATGCTGTTCCTGCTGCTCCAATAGCTGGAAAGAGACTTTTTGCAATGGCAGCGCCGAATTGCACGCTTATGATTGCTAAAATTACTGCTGGAAGTGGTGGTATATTTATTAATTTGTTTTTCATGAAGGGTTCAAAATATGAGGGCGCGAAATTACAAAAAATTTAATGTATAATTTGGACTCAAAAGTTAAATGAATTGTAATGTTTTCAGAAGTCGTTTTGGAATAAAAATTAGGCAATTAGATAGGTATTGGTTATTTGTAGAATGTTAGTTTTTAATTAAATAATTTTGTTTTATGTATTTAACTACGTAGTTTTACATTGTAAATGTTGTAAACTATGAATATATCAATTGTTCCTATTGCAGATAATCATTCAGCTGTTGTAGTTGATTTAATTTTAAATATCCAGCAGAAAGAGTTTAATGTTCCTATAACTTTAGAAGATCAGCCTGATCTTTTAGAAATAAATAATTATTATCATAAAAGAGGTGGCTGTTTTTGGGGAGCCTTTATTGATGAAGAATTAGTTGGCACTATAGCATTGGTAAAATATGATGATAGTGGGGAAGGAGCCATACGAAAGATGTTTGTAAAAAAAGAGTTCAGAGGTAAAGAGTTGTTTATTGCCCAGCAACTTCTGGATACATTAATTGCTTTTAGCAAGCAAAATAATGTACTTGATTTGTATTTGGGAACGGTATCTGTACTAGAAGCTGCTTTACGTTTTTATGAAAGAAATGATTTTGTGCGAATTGAGAAAGAAACGCTTCCAGTTGCATTTCCAATAATGGGTGCTGATAATGTGTTTTGTCATTTAAAATTAAATTAGACATGATGAATATTATAGATGAATCAGGTATTTTGGCTTTATCGACAAGATTGCAACGGCTTAGTGAACAATTGCGTAAAGACGGTGCGATGCTCTACAAATCATTTGACATTGAGTTTGAACCCAAATGGTTTCCAGTAATTTACACTCTTTATAATAAAGGAGTATTAAGTATTGTAGAAATCGCTAATGAGATTGGTTATACGCATCCATCTACAATTAGTTTGCTAAAAGAATTAGAAAGACAAAAACTTATTCGTTCGAAAAAAGATAAAGAAGATGAGCGTAAACGTTTAATTGTGCTTACTGCAAAAGGACAGGATCTTATTTTAGAGATGAAACCTGTATGGGATATTATCTCTGAAGTACTTAATGAAATTACTGATAATGAGAATAATTTATTGAAAGCTATAAATGAAGCTGAAAGTAAAATTGCCAATCAGAGCTTTTTGCAAAGGGCGTTACAATTAAAAAATAGTAAATCGTAATCAGAATTTAAAAAACCGCTATATAGCGGTTTTTTTATGGTTTGTTATTTTATAAATTGGCGATGAAAGAAATATAATCTTGAGTGCTTTTCTCAATTCTTTCAGAAGTAGCATTGTGCTCGGCACCATAAAATGCAAAGAGAGATTTATAATCGGCTTTGATATAATTAAAAGTAATTTCGAAAGGAGCTGTTAACTGTTTTAGGGTGTATTTGTATTTGCCTGCCGTAGTATAATCTTCTTCATTGATACCAACTGTTATGCCCAATGCAATTTTCTTATTACTCAGCTTATAGCCACTTTTAGAGCCATAAGCCCATCCGTAAGTTAATACTTCATCCAGCCATTTTTTGTAAAGTGGAGGGCAGTTAAACCAATAGAAAGGGAATTGAAATATAATTGTATCGTGTGCTTCTACGAGTTGTTTTTCTTTCTCAACATCAATATTCTCGTCTGGATATAAACTATGTAAATCGTGTATATGATATTTTTCAGGATACTTTTTTAATTCTTCAATCCAGCGTTTGTTTATTATTGAATTTTTTAAATCGGGATGTATGATAATCACTAGAGTTTTCATGCTTTTAATTTTAAAATTTGCTTATGCAAATATGAAGCGCATTGAAGGATTAATCAATAAGGGGCAAATTAATCATTTAGTGATTAATTAATCACCATTGATAATTAAGGCAAATTCTTCATTTATGGTTACTTTTGTAAATCAACAAATGAAACTAAAACTATGTACCAACGAAAAATTCCGATAGATTATAATTGTGGTCTTACTGTTGCAATGGAAGTGGTAGGTTCTAAATGGAAATTTTGTTTACTAGATGAAATCTATAAAGGAATTAAAAGACCTAAAGATTTGGTTCTAGCTATTAATGGTATTAGCAAGCGAGTATTGCAAAACCAATTAAGAGAACTGGAATCGCATGGGCTTTTGGCAAAAACAATTTATACAGAAGTTCCCTTACGAGTAGAATATTATCTTACTGAAACTGGTGAATCGCTTTTGCCTTTAATTGTTGCTCTTGATAAGTGGGGAATAGATTTTGCTCCTCAGCTAAAAACGATATTAAAAAAAGAAAGTGAAGCAATAGCGCTTTAGAATTTTAGCACAGATTAAAATGTGGGTAATGATTTTAATCGGTGTTAATTACTAAATAATCCCCATGCGGGCTTAGTTATTTGGTTAGCCTCTGAAACAACTGCTTAAATAGTATTGAAATTCAATGTTTCTATTGTCGTTAAATCAGCGTTGAATTTGACAAAGCTTGCAGGAAATCCAGTTTTTATTTTTCCTAATTTATTTCCCATACCTATAGCATTTGCTACATGAGTAGAAGCCATTTTTACAGCTTCGTCTGCTGATACGTTTAAATGATTATAAGCGTTTTGTACTGCTTCTTGCATAGATATTGTTGCGCCTGCTAGATTGCCTTCGTTGTTTCTATAGAAACCATTTTCTAAGTGTGCATCAAAATTTCCCCACTTAAAATCGGCTATTTTACGTCCTAAAAATGTTGCATCGCTAATTAAGAAAAATTTATCCTGTTTTAGTTTATATGCCAATTTTGCTGCAGCATAATCACAATGTGCACCATCTAAAATTACTGGAGCATATACATTTTCATTTTCTAGAGTTGCACCAACTAAACCTGGTTCTCGATGACCAAATTGCGTCATAGCATTAAATAAATGGGTTACGAGTTTTATGCCTTTAGAGAAATAAACTTGGGCTTCTTTATGTGTAATGGTCGAATGTCCTATCGAAATTGTAATACCACTTTCTAATAACATATTTAGTTGTTCATCAGTAAAACATTCAGGAGCAATCGTGATTACTTTTATGACATCTTTCCCGTGACGAATAATTTCCTCTAGCTCTGAATTGGTTGGTTTACGAACTTGGTCGATACTATGTGCTCCACGTTTTAAAGGATTTAAAAAAGGTCCTTCCAAATGCATTCCGATTACACCATTGTTATATTTTTCTTTATAATTACGTACTGCTTCTATTCCTTGGAGAATTGTTTCCTTAGATGAGGATATTAAGCACGGAAGTACATGTGTTGTGCTGTATTTAAGACTTGATTCGTATATATCTTGAATGGTTTCCTCGGTAGGTGTTTGGCTAAAATAAAGTTTTTCACCACCGTTTATTTGAATATCTATAAATCCAGCTGCGATATGATTTCCTTTTAGATCAATTGTCTTAATATCATTTGGAATTTCTTTTTGAACAGAAAGTATCGTTCCGTTCTCGATAATAATGACTCCGTTATTAATTATTTCTTCACCAGTGTGTATAGTTGTATTGATAATTGCTTGCTTCATTTTTATAGTTTTATTTCTTTATTGGTTTACTGCCTTCTATCGTGTTTTTACTTTGCTAATGACTAACTAAGTTCCTTAAATTCATTGTAGTAATTTTTATTTTCAAGGCTGTACTACAAACTTAGTATAATTTTAAAGAGTTATAATTTGTGTCAAAGAAAAACTATTCTTAATTAGTGAAAAATATTTTTAAATTCGCATGGGAGAAATTGGAGAGATACCAATTGTTGTTTATTCTATTTCTTCTTCTTAAACAGTATAATCAAGCATTCCCAAATACTTGTAAATTAACACGAACCTATGAAGAATTTATTTTTTACGCTTACATTTTTAATTTGCTCATTTACTAGTGCTAATGCACAAACTGAAGGTCTTGAAATAGGAGATATAATTCCAGATCTGGATCTTCCAGATGCTAAAGGAAATGTGATCTCGCTTTCTTCTATGAGAGGGGCATTAGTATTAGTTGATTTTTGGGCATCATGGTGCGGACCTTGTGTTAAAGAGCAACCTGAATTATTGAAATTGTACCAAAAGTACCCTAATAAGTTTATGATTTATGGTGTTTCTTTAGATTCAAAGAAACCAGCTTGGTTAGGAGCTATGGCAAAATTAAAACAACCATGGACTCAAGTGAGTGATTTAAAACTATGGAATTCTCCGGCTGTATTAAATTATAAAATTCAATCAATTCCTTTTAATGCTCTAATTGATAAAAACGGAATTATCCTCGCCAAGAATATTCATGGAAACAAATTAGATGAATTAATCAAAGCATTGACTGCCGATAAATAATCTTTTCTTTTTCTTGCTTCAATTTTTCCTGACAACTTACAATTACAGCTATGTTTTAAACTGTTTGTAAAGTATGATTTGTTGGGGCTGCTATCTCATGCCTGCAAAGAATTAAAACTGGGATTAATCACCACTATAAAGTTATTGTATAAAGTATAAATTATAGCATGTTATACTGATTCTGCTTATTCTATAAAAAGATACAATGTGTGTAATTTTTACCCAATTTGGGTAACAGGTATACACAATAAATGAGCAAATACTATTGTAATTGCCTCATTTTCTATTAAAAACTATAATGGCACAAGGCTTGCTAAATATGAATTGTCTATTCCTGTATACCATTTAATTTGGTCGTTGAATTTCATAATCGACATCAAAAACAAATGAAAAAGGAGGTGGCATTTAAATAAGAGCCTAATATAGTAATATAAGAATACAAGCATGAAAACTGAAACAATTTCAAAACAATTATACGCAGCAAATAGTACTACAAATAGCAATGAACATTCTTTAGCAAGTTCTATTTTTAACATTAACGCCAAATCATTAAAGAAAGCAATTAAAGTAAACTCAAGTCCTTTAGGTTTTATTGTACTTATAAGCAGTTTTGTATTAATGCTGGCAGGCGCTTTCTTAGTTTATAAATTCCAATCAGACTTTGATCAATTTCATATAGAGAGAATAAACTCAACATGGGGTTATCCATTTTTGGTAATAACGACAGTCTTTTTTTTATTTAAGACAGGAGTTTTTCTATATAATTTATTCCTTTATTTCCGTTACAAACCTATCGAATCTGTTTCAGATGAGTTATTGCCTACTTGTACAATAATTGTTCCAGCATACAATGAAGGGAAATTGGTTTTGGATACTTTAATAAGTTTAGCTGAGAGTGATTTTCCAGAGCAAAAAATGCAAATCCTTGCTATTGATGATGGAAGTAAGGATGATACTTGGTACTGGATGCAACAAGCAAAAATAAAATTAGGAGATAGATTGTCAATTTATCAGCAACCTAAAAATCAAGGAAAACGTCACGCACTTTACCGTGGATTTGAATTAGGAACTGGAGAAATTTTTGTTACTGTTGATAGTGATTCAGTTGTGAAAAAAGATACAGTACGAAATTTAGTTAGTCCTTTTATAACTAATGAAAATTGTGGTGCTGTTGCAGGAAATGTTCTCGTTTTAAATAATAAAAAAGCGATACTTCCTAAAATGCTAAATGTAAGTTTTGTAATGAGTTTTGAGTTTGCACGTTCTGCCGAAAGTGTTTTGGGATCAGTACTTTGTACTCCAGGAGCTTTAGCTGCTTACCGTAGTGAGGCAGTATATGAGTGTCTTCCAGAATGGATTAACCAAACTTTTATGGGACAACCATCAGATATTGGTGAAGACCGTGCAATGACTAATATGATTTTAAAACAAGGACGTCAAGTATTGTTTCAAAGAAATTCATACGTGTTAACTAATGTACCTGAAAGTTATACAGGATTGTATAAAATGTTTATCAGATGGGGTAGAAGTAATGTACGTGAGAATCTAATGATGGCAAAATATGTTTTTAAAGATTTTAGAAAAGGATCTAAATTAGGTACAAGAATTTTATTTTTAGATCAATCATTGAAGATTGTTATGGCCTATCCATTTGTCTTATTTATGTTGTTTTTTATAGCAGTACATCCAATATTGTTTTTCGGATCTACACTTTTAAGCATCATGATTGTATCTAGTTTTTCAGCTTTATTTTATGCTAAAAGACATAGTATCTCTGAGTCATTTTGGGCTTATTCATATAGTATTCTTTTCACCTTTGGATTGTTTTGGATTACTCCTTATGCAATTGCTACTGCTAATAAAAGCGGTTGGTTAACACGTGGTTTAGCTCAAGGGAAATAGATAAAAAAGAGTTATAAATAAATATGCTCGAATGTACATAAGCTGTATATTCGAGCATTTTTTTATTATGGTGTTTCTTCCTACTACATAGTTGTAATTTTTAGTATTGCAGCAAATAAGAATACAATTGCATAGGTAATAAACAGTAATTGACCTGGTGTGAGTCTTTCCCTGACTTGAGTTAATTTTTTTAATTTATGGCGATGTAGGGAGCTGTTTCGGATTTTTTTTTGGTTTGGGAGTGTCATAATGATTAGGGTTTTTCATTATGGTTGCAAACATGGTACCTCTATTTATTGTTTTTATTTAGTTTATTGGTATTTAATTAGTTGTGTTTAGTTTGGTGTTGTTAGTATAAAATAAACACTATCAAAATGATATGGTATTTCTCAAAATGAAGTACTCAGTAGGGTTTTAAAGCAATATTGCTGGCAAGCATTTTTAATTTCCTTTAATCCTATTTAGGATTCCTTTCATTAAGGCTTTTCCATCACGTTTTTCTTTAGGTACTTCTTGTGCTCTTAGTTTTCCGTTTTCATCTTTAAAAACATAGCTAAAAGCAAATTGTGGTTGTTTAGGATCTTTAGTAAGTAAACCAAAACGTAAATCATTAAAGTGATATTCATTCTCTTTTTGGGTTACTATATACCATCCTTCGCTTACTTTTTTTAAGGTCTCAAAGTCGGGATTGCCAGCAAGCTGTTGTGATAAGTTATTGTTTTTTTCATAACGTTCAAAAGTTATTGGCTGGCTATCAAATAGCGAATAATCACCCAATAAGTAAGCCTCTTTTGTGGCTACATTAGCATTCCATAAAATACAATTAAAGGCAGTAGGTTTTACGATAAGGTCATCGTAGGTTATATGCTGTTCTTGCAATGCATTTTTAAATTGATGTAAAGCGTATAGTTTCAATCCACAAGTTAACAGTAAATAGAATGAACTGATGTATATACCTCGTAGAACATATTTTTTTCGCAGAGAGAAAGTAGGTTTTCGCCAAGCTAAAATCAAGCAAATAAGTAGTGGAAGTGTATAGAGAGGATCAATTACAAAAATAGTTTTTAAGGCGATGCGATCAGGCAGAGGCCAAAAGATTTGTGTTCCCCAAGAGGTAAACATATCTAAAAGAACATGGGTAAACAAACACCAGAACACCATCAAAGAAGCTGTACGGAAATTAATTTTTTCCCGTTCTATTTTGGTAATAGCCAAACCTAAAATAGGGGAAAGTAATCCGAAAAATAATAAGGAATGACTTAGTCCTCGATGTATTGCTACGCCATCAACAGGATTTAAAAATTGCCCCAAAACGACATCTAGATCAGGAATGGTTCCTAGAATGGCACCATATAAAATCGTTTTGCGATGTAGTTTCTCGCCTGCACATAATTCGGCAGTTGCAATTCCTAGCACAATCTGAGTAAAAGAATCCATGAGGTAATTATTGAGTTGTAAATTTAAACAGAAAGAGGTTTTATTCTGTCGCCTCTAAAGTAGCTTTTTATTCTTAGGTTTTAATCAAGGATTTGACTAAATTCGATAACAAAATCTCTATTATGAATAAAATTACATATGCACTTATCGGTCTTCTTACTGTAGGCATTTTATTTATTACAGCGCGTATTTATTCAGAAGAGGAGAAACCGAAAGTTGTTGCGCCTATAGCAAAAGAATATAAGCCAGGAATATTGTTGTCGTTTGATGATAATTATGTTGAAGATTGGTATAATGCTGAAAAAAGATTGCATCACCTAGGGTGGAAGGCAACTTTTTTTATATGTAAATATGATTCGTTGACCGCCATACAAAAGAAAAAACTACACTACTTGCAAGATATGGGGCATGATATAGCAGGACATGGGTATAATCATGAGAATGCACTTAAATATTCGGCTGCTTATGGACTTAATAAATACATTAAAAATGAAATAATTCCTTTAAAAACTGCCATGAATAAAGACGGATTTAATATTCGTTCATTTGCTTATCCTGATGGAGCACGTGATGCTGCACTTGATAAGAAATTATTGAAATATTTTGATATCATAAGAGGAACTACCTATGGTATGTTGCCTCCCGAATCTCAGTATTGTTATTATGAGGGGAATAGGGTAATTTATGGTTTGGGTATCGACGATGATTATAAACAGTTTAATGTAAACTATTATAAAACCTTAATGGATTATGCCAAAAAGCACAACAAGATTGTTATTTTCTATGGTCATAAAACAGTAGATAATGCTGATGAAAGGTTAGAAACGCCCCTTGCTGCTTTAGAAGAATTATGCAAATATGCCATAGATAATGATCTTAAGTTTTATACTGTTGATGATTTGAAAAATTTATAATTCAATTTTATAAAATAGTGTCAGTAGTGGGATATTAAAGAGAGAGAAATAAGATTATCGACTAATAAATAATTTTTGTCGGTTGGAGAAGCTCTTTCGTCGGTAGGTTTTTTAATCAATGTATTGTACTAATACTTTTGAAGAAAAAATCTAACCTATGTCACCACTTACACCGCTTATCTGGCTTTTAGTTATTCTGCCACTTTTCATTTTTGCTTTTATCAATGTTAAAAAAGTAAATCTGAAGTTTCTCTTATTTTTTATACTGTATTTTTTAGCAGATTGTTATCTGCAACAGTTTAGTCAAAGGTATCTTAGTCTTGAATTTCTAGGATTGAAATTTACATGGATTGGGAAAATTCTCAGCTTGGTTTTAGCATTGGGAATTATTTTTTCGGTTAGTAAAGAAGACCGTGAACAAATTGGATTTACAACCAAAACTAATTCAGGAAGACAATTGAAATTTGGTGTTTTACTTTTCCTTGGCTTCTTGTTTTTTGATGTGGTCTTTAAGTTGATTTTGTTTCCAAAAGGAGGAACATTTGATTTTGAAACTTTTGCATTTCAGGCGACAATGCCTGGCTTAACAGAAGAAATTGTATTTAGAGGAATCAGTTTGTGGCTACTAGATAAAGCCTTTTTGCCAAAATGGGATTTCAAAGGAATTAAATTTGGTTGGGGATTCTTGATTGTTACCCTATTATTTGGTATTGGTCACGGAGTGTTCTTAACAGAAGACTACCAATTTAAGTTTGATATTATTACAATAGTTTACCTCACTTTAATTTCATCTTTAAGTCTTGGAGTACTTCGTAAATTCTCAGGTAATCTTGTTTATTCAATTTTAGGGCATAATGCTGTTAATTTAATAAATGCTATTATCAGAATATTATAATTAAGGGAACAACTTCAAAAACTATATTTAAATTTGCTTCATATAAAATGTATTTAATGCAAGACAAAAAGATTTTCTCAAATTACTTAGCAAGTAAAATAGCTGAATTTAATTTTGATGAATTTTACACTAAGAGAAATCGGATTCTGCTTCATGTCTTTATGTGGTTGAGTTTCTCAATACTATTGATTTTAAGTTATGTGCTGGCATATCAACTGTCTTATTTCAATGCTTTTATTCTTGCAGTTAGAATGACAACTGTAAATATGATAGTGTTTTACATATTCTTTTATTTGTTGTTGCCTATAATTTTTTCGGGAGGTAAGGTTAGAGTGCTGTTTTTGCTGCTGATTACTTTTATTGTATCAGTTTTTATTTGGATGGCGGGAACTTATTTTTTTTCGTTGCTATATCATTCACTTGGATTTGAAATTGATAAAGGGGAGCTTAAAGGAGCGATAAAAATGGCAGCAAGCCAAACTTTTTTGGAAGCAATTTCAGTAAGAAGAATGGTTTCACAAGCATTCATTATTATTACAATTTTATCTCCTTTCTTTTTCGTGAAAATTCTTTTTGAAATCTCTAAGCTTTATAGTAAAACTTTAAATATTCAGAATCAGAAAGCGGACTTAGAAATTCAAAATATCAATATTGAAAAGAACTTTCTGAAAGCCCAGCTCAATCCGCATTTTCTTTTTAATACATTAAATAATCTTTATGGTCTTTCTATTAAAAAAGATGATAGTACACCAGAAGTTATTCTGAATCTTTCTGATATTATGAGCTATACCCTTTATGAATCTAATACTGAAAAAGTAGCATTAGAAAAGGAATTGGGTTTTATAAAAAATTATTTCGAATTGGAGAAAATGAGGTATTCTGCAGATAAAAACATTCAATTTCACATTCCAAACGAGGAAGATGTATTGGGATTGTACATAGCGCCTTTATTGACTTTTACATTTATAGAAAACGCATTTAAATATGGACTAAAAGGAAATAAGGAACAGTTTATATACTTAGAAATAAAAGTTCAAGATAAAAAGTTCAGTTTCCAACTTGAAAATGATGTAGAGCAAGGAATGAAGAACAACGAATTTGGCGGTATAGGAATTACAAATGCTCGTAAACGATTGCAGCTATTGTATCCTAATAAATACCAATTGGATATTGAAAATCTGGAAACAAAATTTAAAGTCAATTTAATAATAGATTTAGACTAATGAATAAATTAATTTGCATCGTAATAGATGATGAGCCATTAGGGAGATCAGTTATAGAAACATTCGTAAAAGAAATTCCTTATCTAGAACTTGTTGCTTCGTTTGAAGATCCTATTGAGGCATTGGCATATTTGCACAACAATGCTGTAGATATTGTTTTTAGTGATATCCAAATGCCTAAGATTAGCGGAATGGAATTGTTACGTTCGTTAGTATATCCGCCAGTAGTGATTTTTATTACAGCACATCGTGATTTTGCTTTGGATGGCTTTGAGGCAGGAGTAACAGATTATTTAGTAAAACCAGTTCGATTTGATCGTTTTTTAAAGGCGGTTAATAGGGCGAAGGAAAAAATTTCACTAAGTCAGGTGGCAGCAATTCAGCAACAGATTCATACAGACAGAATATTTATAAAATCAGAAGGAAAGCTGGTTAAGATTTTATTTGACGAAATCTTATACATAGAAGCCCAAGGTGATTATCTTAAAATTATTATTCCTTCAGGAACTTTTACCACACAGGTGACTCTTAAAGCAATGGAAGAAATTCTTAATCTTCCGAATTTTTTCCGTGTGCAGCGTTCTTTTATTCTCAATTTAGAAGCTGTAAGAAGCATTAATGGGAATACAGTAGAATTGACTAATGGTAAATCAATCTCAATAGCTTTAAACAAAAAAGAAGAGCTTTTTACCTTATTAGGCATAAAGTAAAATACCCGAAGATGTCAAAATAATTTAGCATCTTCAGGTATTAATTAATACTTATTTAATGGGTTTGAGAAAATTAAGTTTAGTGACTTTTATTATTTTCAAAACCAAGAATTGTAATTCTATATGGCGTATTAGAAACTTTTATTTTCTTTACAATTGTCATAGTTGGTAAGCTCAATTGCAATAGCTCTCCTGTAGTTGGAGAAGTAATATAAGCAAAGCTTTCTGTCAGTTGAATTTGAGGTTTCATAGTCGCATCTTTTGCAATTTCATTAATAACTTTTGCTTGTTTCTCAACTTGCAGTGTAGTTAAATTGAATAATTTAAAATCACCATTATTAAGTAAAATTCCTAGTTTGCTCATGTTGTAGCTTACTTTGCATTGTGAGATATCGGTACTTTGTAAAATTGGTTTAATTGTTCCGTTTATAACATCAATTAAGTAAGCTCCTTTCTCAGCAGTAAAGCCGATAAATTTTCCTTGAGCTTTTGTTTCTAAAATACTTCCAAACCATGATGTACCAAAACCTTCAGGAAGTGCAATAAGCTTTTGTTTTCCTGAGCTTTCAACCACAAGTACACCACTTGCTGAACCGAAAACGGCATACGTTCCATCTGAAGCATTTCCGTGAATTCCTTTTGTAGCAATTGTAGCTTCAAAAAGAGTTTTACCTGTATTATCTATAATTTTTACTTTTTCAGGTAGTGTCCCTGCAACCGAATTGTCCTTTTGAGTAATGGCATAAGTTCCATTAGTAAAAGTCGCCATAGCACCATGATGTGCCAATAAGCCAGCATTAATTACTTTAAATTTAGCTCCTGCTGTATTGACTTCAGATTCTTTAGCTACAGATAATGTTCCATCTCCATCATTAAAAGTTAATAATTCACCAATTTTACTTTTAAAATGTGTTGGCATAGGTGATTGACCTGTTAATGCACCAAATTTTGGAATTCCATCTACATCAACATGGTCACCATGACTTTCAAATCCGCTGTCAAAAGTTTCTACAGTATTGTCAACTCTATGGATAATACCTGCATATCTACCAGATTCAGTGGTATAAATAGTTGATTTGGCAAATTTTGCATTAAAAAAACTTGACGTACCATCCACTGGATTTACGAGTGTAATTTCTGTTGTTTTTTCATCAGAAAGTAATATTCTCAAATACTTATATTCAGCCAAAGTTTCTTTTGGAGTTTCATTCGTATTGTTGTCGTCGTCATTGCTACAAGAGATTGCAAAAGTGGATAAAGCAAATAGGAAAATTAGTTTGTAATAATTGGTTTTCATATTATATGTGTATTTAAGTTACTGTTTATGTTTTAGTTAAAATTAATTGTGATAGGCATTGATTTATAGACATTGAGATTGTAGGTTGTATTTTTATACAATACGACCCAATTGTATACACCAGATCCCCATGCTTTTTCGCCAGTTATTGGATTTGCAACAGGCTTATTTGCGTCATTTAAAGCACCGATAATAATTTTTTCACCACCCCAAACATCATTTATCTTTTGTAATGTTGTGATTTTTGATGCAGCAGCAAGGTCTTTGTGCTCAACTTTTGAAATTACGATTACCTTTTTTAAATCAAGATTGTCGATGTTTTCGGGATGATAATTAGCGCTTTTTTTGATAAGAACTGAATATAATATTCCATCACCTTTAATTTGGCTTACTTGCGCATGAGCTGTAAGTTCATCATCTTTTTTGAAGATTAGTTCTGGTTCTACCCAAGTTCCCATATGATAAATTAAGGTTTCATTTCTAGAAATCATGTCTCGCCCAATTATTGGATCAGTAGGTAAATTTGCAGCGTCAACAATGGTTAAATCTTCTTTAATTTCTAGCTTAGATCCGTTATTGTCTAGTACAATAAAATAAAAATCATATTTACCTTCTGGGGCATCTTTAGGTATATCAAAGTGTTTGTGTACAGTAGTATTTTTAGTTCCAACATATTCAGGCCAGCTTAGTTCCAGTTTCCAATCGGCAGTATACTTTTCGCCTTTTTTAGGAAGTATTTTAAGTTGTACAGCAGCAATTTTATCACCAGCAGTAACATCAGCATTAAAGTGAAAATCACGACCAATTATGCCTTGTTTATTATTGGCAGAACCAATCTCTATATTTTTGGCAGTTGGTTTTATAACTTCAGGAGTAGTATCATCATCACTATTACAAGCTGTAAAAGCTGTAGCAAATAGTAAAAACATTGAAAAGAATTTTACTTTTTTCATAAAAGGGGGTTTTGTTTAAAAGGGTTCATATTATTTTTGTTTAAGTATTAAAAAAGGAATTTTGAGGGACAGAATAATATTTCTGCTAGCCTCTGGAAGTTCAATTAACCTGTAAAAGCTGGTATGATTGAGGTATTTTGTGTTAAACAAGTTTTGAACTTGCAGCGAAATATCTAAATCCTGTTGTCCTGATTTTACTTTTGTTCCTAATGCCAGATTGAAAACCTGACTACTGGCTGTTTTTCTTTCAGGAGGAACAATTAGATTTTGCTTAGCAGTAAAACGATAATCAAGAGAGAAATAAGTATCTCTGAGTGACTTGATTTCTGGACTGTATGTAAGACCAAATAAAACTGATGCAGGAGGAGAGAAAGGAAGTGTGTATCCTTTCTTACTGCCTGATAGCTGTTCGGAATAGAGATATTCTACAAGAACTTCAGTACTTAGATTGTGTAAGATCTGGTAACGAGTTTGTAATTCTCCACCATAGCGCATGACTTTGCTTTGCGAATATTCAAAAACCTGATTGCCTGCCCCGTAATAAATATCATGTTTAGAAGTAGGGTTGAGGTAGATGTAATTGGGGAAATAATTAAAAAAGGGACTTAGTTGTATAGACCATTTAGTATCCTGCCATTCAAGACCAAGGTCTAACTGATACGATTGTTCTGCATTTAAGTTTGGATCTCCTTTTTCAAATCTAAAATAATGGTAATTAACACCATTTGAAGCCAGTTCTTTGGCAATAGGCATTCTGAAACTAGTACCAGCATTAGCTTTTAAAGAAAACTTTTCGAGGTTGTAATTTACTCCTGCCGACCAAGTAAAACTATTGAATGTTCTTGTTAGTTCTTCAGAGCGTTTTAAGTATTCAAAATTGGGTTGTCCATTGCTTGTTGTTTCACTTTCAAACCAGTCAATATATTGCTCCATTTCGATTCTGCCTCGATCCATTCGTACTGCAGCATGAAGTAACCATTTTTCATTTAGTTGCAATTTATCGTAGGCAAATGCCCCCATATTTACTTGTGTAAATGCAGGAATCAAGAAACTCCAACCACCAATCTTATTTTGTTGCAATTCGGTATTTACCCCTACAGTTAGTTGATGGTCACCTAGTGAAAATTCATCTTTTAGGGCTACCGAAAAAACTTCTTTGTCGTATTGACGTTCGAGATCCTGAGGCGCATACATATCAGTAGGATATATCGGTGGCATAAAACCATGATTTACATAATGACTCCATTCTCGACGAAAATTTCTCTGAAATCCCAGTTGCGTTTCCAATTGATGTTGACCCAATTGAAAAGAAGTGGTATTGCTTATTTTGGTATGGTTTACTTCCTGATAAGGCATTTGTATATCCCTGCTGGATTTGTCATGAAGTTCAAGATCGACATTGCGAGGTTCAAGTCCGTGTGCGTTGGCAAAAAAACCTGTTTTATTATAAACATTGCTTAGATATAAAACAGATTTAAACTTAGAACTTATATATCCAGTACTCGCATGTAAATCGAGTTCGCGTCCTGCTGTATTACGCAAATGATTTTTATAGAGGGGAACGGCATAATTATAAACATGAACAACATCGGTAGGAACACGATAGTCTCCATAATCCATTGATGTGATTCGGGTATCAAAAAACCAGTTGTCATTACGTCCAAACAAATTGATAGAACTTCCGTATTGCTCATTATTAGTTTTACCTGTAAGAGTAGCACTTCCACCCAAAACATGTTTAGCAGGAAATGGTAAAGGTTTTATATTGATAGCACCACCAATGGCATCTGATCCATAAATGAATGAGGACGGTCCCTTGGTTATTTCTACACGGTTTACAGCGTATTGATCAATTTCGAGACCATGATCGGCACCCCATTGTTGTCCCTCATGTTTAAGTCCATTTTCGACAACAATAACCTGATTGAAACTGAGTCCACGAATAAGAGGTTTTGATCCACCAGAGCCAATAGAAATGGTTTTAATGCCGGGCAACCTCTGAAGTGATTGCATCAAACTTCCTCCAAGATTACGTTGGATAAAACTACTGCTTACGATGTCTACATTAAGTGATTTTTCTTTTTTTTGACGTATTTCATAAGTATCTTTTATTATAACTTCTTGTAGTTCTTTAACTTCTTGTTTTAAGGTAATATCGGCTAGTACATTTATGGTTTTATCTAATGAAAGTTCAATTTCAAATGGAGTATAACCTGAATATCGTACCGTTAATTTCGTAGCAGTTTTAGACTGTTGTGGAAAATAAAAGTACCCCTCTTTATTTGTTATAATCGTTTGAGAAGAAGGATGAATCGTCACAGTAGCACCCTCCAATGGTTTGTGGGTATTGGAGAATATTTTACCTGATATGCTAACAGTTTGTGCAGTTACTTCTGTAAATAGAGCAACACAAAATAGCAACAGATAAAGGTTCCGTAATCGATTTGATTTATTTTGGTTCATCAAAATCACTTATTTAATCTTAATGCTTAAACCTTTAATTGTCTGCCAGCCTTCTTTATCCGTCAAGCGAATAAGAAAATGGTAATCTCCGGGATCAATGTCTTCAGGAATATTGATTTCTTGAGTTGCATCATAACTTTTTGGCCCATCAGGAATGCTCACTGAATTGATATAAAGTAGTGGCTTTACTGGTTTTTTGATAGGTTCAACAGTGCAGTCATTGACCTCAGTACTATGATTATGGTGGTCAAAATTATGATGAATATCCAAACTATAAGAGCCTAATGCGGCATTGTCGGTAAATTTTGCTTTAAAGGTGAATTTTTGTCCACGAGTAACTTCGCTACACTGTATCGGAAATGCATTTGTTGCCGATATATCAATTACTGGATATTCGGTGTCAATTTTGTCGTCATCACTGCCACTACAGGCTGTAAAGAAACCTGCTAACACAAATGTTGCCAGCATGAATCTTGCTGTTTTTGATTTGTTTTGATTGAATTTTACTTTGTTCATATGTATTAATTTTGGGTTACAGGGTAATGAAGTGGGGTGTTTAAAGACGTAACAGTGTAGAAAGCATCACCAATAAAACAGGTTGCTTGTACTAATAAACATCACAGCTATACTACTAAAGAACAGGTTGCTTTTTAGAGATTAAATTTGATTATTGTACAAAATGGCATTCCTGAGTAGTATTAATTTGATACTATCAGATTTAGTTTGCAGACTAGTTTTTGGGTATGTTTCAAAACAGTTTTTAGCAACTATTAAAAAAATGGTTTACTGTTGAATGGTCTTATTTTCAGAATTTTGACTCATGAAAGATTAATGATTAGCCGTATCATTAGGATGCAGCTATAGCACAATCAGGAGTATTTAGTTCAAGAAAGCATGTTTTACTTATGGAATGATGCAAGAATATAATCATGCACAATTACAGAAGAATTACAAAACAATATTGTTTTCGACAGTAGTAGAATTTAAAATAGATACAAATGCATCTCATTCTGAATCAGAAATGATTGCTTTTGTGCTTTAAACAGTGGGAGGGGCTCGAAGGGCAAATAAGGACCCCTTAAAGAAATTAGAATATGCTTTGAAATAAAAAGTAACATAAGAAGTTATGTTGCTATTTTTATAAAAATCAAAAGACACAAAAGAAAAAGTGCTTACAGGAGTAAATTTAAAATGGCATATAGCACATTCTTCAGAAGAATGATTATGTGTTATAAGCTCGCTTTTACTTTCGCTGTAATGTTGTGTATGTTCATGAGAAGAAGCATGACTTTGAATGTGTTCATACGAATGGACTACCGGAAATAGTATTGCAAATACTACTACCAGCGGCATAAGAAGATTAATAATTTTAAATTTCTTTTTCATTCCAATGAATCAATATTCAATAAAGTATAGCGAATAAAAGCAATAGAAAATATATAATTTTCAGTTCAAACCCTTTTATTAACGCAATAGTGTTGCAAATATAAAAATCTTATTTACAATTGCAACATTGTTTCATTAAAAAGTAAATAGAAATCATTAATCAATGATAACCGCTGAGGAATAAAGGCTATAAATTTCCCATCCTAAAGACAGATAAAGTGATTTACCTTCTTCTGTAGCAACGAGAAAATTATTAGAAACATTATTGGCTAATGCAATTTTTTCAAGTTCTTTCATCAATATAGTACCAAGCCCTTTTCTTCTGTGATTTTCTTCGGTAGAGATTCTATCATAAATGGCCAAATCATCAACGAGTACAACACGACCGATAGAAGTTAGTTCGCCATTTTTGGTAACAATTCGGATTACAAAAGTTGAATTATAGTTATCAAATTCAAACTTATAATCATCTGATAGGTTACGATTTGAAAAACTCATTTGTGTAGAGCATGACATCATATAACCTTGAGGCTCAATTACCCATTTTTTGGATAGCATGCTTTTTAATTTATCAGGTGCGGTACAAGCCTTTAAATATACCCAAGGTTCATCAATAGATTTTGATAACTGAATATAATCATTGTTAGGTTCTGTAAAAACATATCGCTTTTTCTGATTTTCGTAGCCTACATCTATCATATAACCAGATTTATATTTAATAGGCAGAGGCAATTCTCTTGATAGCGCCCAACCCTTAAGCCATTTTTCTAGAATATCAAGAGGAATATTTTTTTTCATTATACTATGAAGTTAAAGGTTGTAAATAAAAGGAAAAGATAAAAAAATCTATGCAATTAAAAATTTTAACTCTCAATTAATTAAGTAAACAAGGCAGCCATTTATCGTAAATAGCTGCCTTGTTTTGGGGATTTAATTTGGAATAGAACAGGTTCGTTGCTATTAAATCTAGTATTGTAATTATTTTAGAATACCCAAATAAATACAATAAGCTTCAAGAATCTCTCGGTTAACAACTGTAGTTTCGATGCCACTATCTTTTATAAAATCTAGTGTATTAGTGATATCAAATTCAGGCGTGTTCTGATGAATTTCTATAATCGATTTATTATCATATACTTTAAATTTAAACAAGCTCAAGAGCGGATATAACGGACTATTCTCATCATTTTCCCAAAGGTTCATCCACTCATGATAAGGCAGAGGAGTTAGCTCTATATCAAATTCTGATCGAAGTTTCTCGAAAAAATTAATCACAGGAATATTATCTTTTGGAGCAGGGCTTAAATGGAATATCTCTCCAGTAGCTTTTGGATTTTTAGAGATATGTGCAATGGCTTTACTGATAAAATCTACAGAAACTAGCTCTTCTTTTTGTTCCAGCAGAATTGGGTAGGCTTTTAATTCTACACAGGTTTTAACTAATAAACCCCACCATTGGTATTTGGCTGTAGCTCCAGATGTACTGTGGCAAAAAGCATAACCCAATCTAAAAATAATAATTGGAATGCCTTGTTCTATTGCTTGCATTGCAATTTTTTCCATGACCCACTTACTTTGTGCATATCCCATATCACGGCTCAGGTATTTAAATGCCGATTCTATAGATTGCTTTTCCATAATAAGATCAGGCTTTGTAAAATGATGTTCCCAGCTGAATACGCCAATGGTAGATAACAAACAAATCTGTTTGAGTTTGCTAGTTGTTGCAAAATGAATCACAGTACGTAATGCATCAACATTTGCAGCTTTCATATAAGAATAAGGCTGAATAAAATTTACGGCGCTTCCAGCATGATAAATGACATCAATGTTTTGTGTAAGGGCATCGTAAGTTTCAGGAGACAATCCAAGATGAGGTTTTGATAGATCACCTGGAAGTAATTTTACACGTTCTTTATCGTACAAACTCAGAGGGAGTAATTGGTCATTTAGCGTTTCAAGTAAGCGTTCTTGGGCATGTTTTTCATTGTTGGCACGAATTAGTAAATAAATAATTGCAGTAGTAGTTTTTAAAAACTCAGCAAGCATATTTGCGCCTACAAAACCTGTGACTCCTGTTAGTAATATGAATTTAGGATTCACAAAGTCACCTTTATTTTCTAGGTTAGGATTAAACTCTGAAGGGTCAAGATAGGCATCTTTTTTAATTTCATCACTTAATGGATCCATTCCTAATCCATATTGATCGACATGGGTATCAGAATCCCTTTCTTCGATTAGTAAGGCTAGTTTTCGGACGGTATTGTTTATATACAATTCGCTTAAAGATATTTTATTGGGGTAATGTTTGGATATTCTGTTATAAAGCTTAGTAAGCAGTAAAGAATGTCCTCCTAGATGAAAAAAATCATCTTCTAAAGAGGTAATCCTGCGTTGTAAAACGTCACTCCAAATATCCCTGATTATTTCTTCGTAGGAGTTAAGCGGTATTTCTTCCTCTTTCTCTTCAAGGTTTTTCTCTGCTAATAATGAAAGCGCTTCCATATCTAATTTTCCATTAGCGGTGACAGGAATTGCGTCTATTGCAAAAATTTCATTTGGAATCATATACGCTGGAAGCTTTTTACTGAGTTCATTTTTTATAATCGAAATCTTTATTTCGCCAGTAAAAAAAGCACGTAACGATAGTATATCTTGGGATGCTTTATGAACTTGAACTGCTACGTTTTTTATACCATTTACTTGCTGAAGCGCAGTTTCGATTTCGCTAATCTCTATGCGATATCCTCTTATTTTGACCTGATGATCTTCTCTACCAATGTATTCGATCATGCCATCGGGTAATACTTTTACCTGATCTCCAGTTTTGTATAATCGATTGTAAATAGATTTTTTATCAGTAGCTTTTATAAATGGGTTAGTAATAAAACGCTCAGCTGTAAGTTCAGGATCATTGAGATATCCTCTTGATAATTGTATGCCAGAGATATAAAGCTCACCGATAACTCCAACAGGTACTTTTCGCATATACCGATCAAGAACATAAAATTTCATGTTTTTAATTGGTTTACCTAATGTGTTAGAAGGATGTTTATCATCATATACATATTCATTTACAGCAACAGTAGTTTCAGTTGGACCATATACATTTACAAGTTTGAGTTGATGCATCCAATGTTTGCTAATTAGTGATGGACAAGCTTCTCCACCAGTACCAATAACTCTTAAATTTGGAAAATGTACTGAAAGTGGAATTGTAGAAAGAACTGAAGGAGAGACAAAAGGAACAACTGTAATATTGTGTAAACTGATAAAATCAGAGAGCGATTCGCCCAGTAATTTATTATTTGGATATAAATGTACTGTAGCTCCTTTTGTTAGCGGTAACCAAAGATCAATGATAGACCCGTCAAAATTGTAAGGAGAGAATTGCAAGGTACTGTCGTCAATATTTATTTCTAACAGCGTACTGTATTCGGCAATAAAATTACTTACTGCTTTGTGTTCAATCAAAACTCCTTTTGGTTTTCCAGTTGTTCCCGATGTATGAATTACATATATTAAATCTGATGGAGTATGGGTATCAATATAGCTGTATTTATTGTTTTCTGTATCGGGTATGTAATTAATCATGTGCTCAATATCTAATACAGGCAGGTGTACTTTTGTGCTTATGTCGATTCGTTTTTCGGTTGTAATCAATAAGAGCGGATTCGTATCTTTGATTATTACATTAATTCGTTCAATAGGGTAGCTGGTATCTAGAGGGACATATGCAGCACCAGCTTTTATAATACCTAATAATGAAATGACTCTCTCAATAGACTGATCTTGATAACAGGCAACAAACTCATTTTTTTTGATACCCATTGCGATTAGTTGATCTGCTATTTTATTGGATTTTTCATGTAATTCCTTGTAGGTAATGCTCATTCCTGTTAGGCGTAGTGCCGTTTTTTTAGGATTCCTTTTTACTTGGTCTTCAAACATTTCTACCAAAGTTTTTTCAGATTGAATTTCTTCCAATTCTGAAATTTCATTTTGCTCATGTGTTTCCAGTAAAATTTCAAAATCTCCGATTTTTTTTTCAGGCTCCTTAACGATTGATTCTAGAATGATTTGAAAATCTTTTGCCATTTGTAGAATGGTACTTTCTTTAAATAAGGCATCGGTATATTCAATTGTAACATCTAAACCATTTAATAATGGAGTGACTTCAAACTGAAGATCAAATTTTGATTTTCCGTTATAAATCCATTTTAAGTTGTTACTATCTATAGGTCCTGATTGACTATTTTCTTCAGGAGCATCCTGCAATATAAATACAGTTTGAAATAACGGATTATAACCAGCAAATCGATCTTTAATGGCATGATTTATAATTGTTTCAAAGGGAACTTCTTGATGTTGAAATACGGTTAACAGCATTTTTTTTATTTCTTCTAAGAAGTTGGTATAAATAGGATTCCCATCAATTTTTATGCGAATAGGGAGCATGTTTACAAAATAGCCAATTGTAGTATCTACCGTATGTGGTGTTCTGTTTGCAGCTGGGCTACCTATACAAATATCGTTTTGACCACTATAATGTTGCATCAATAATCCAAAAGCCGATAAAAGAGTCATGTATAATGTGGCGTGTTGTTCTCTTGAAAATTTTTGTAAATCTGAAGCTAATTGGGAGTGAATTGTAAAGTGATATTGTTGACCACTAATGGAATGTAAATGCTGTTTTGGAAAATCATGGGCTACTTGTAACACAGGAACATCTTGTAGATAGTTTTTCCAAAAGTCAGTGCTAGTGCTTATTTTATTCTGTCGTGTTTTATTAAATTGCCAATGTGCATAATCTCTATACTGTATTGGATAATTGTTAATTACTGGTTTTTTCTTTTCTAGAATTTCTAGATAAATAGCATTTAATTCATTAATTATTAATGGCATCGACCAAGCATCTGTAGCAATATGATGGATAACAACAAATAGCGATATGTTCTGGTTAGATTCATGAATAAGATAGGCTCTTAACATATAATCCCTTTCTAAGTCAAAAGGAATATCTATTAATTTTTGCAATGAATCTGATTTATAAATTTGTTGTAACATCCAATTATCTGAACTAATCAAAAACTGATAAGCAGTATTTTCGTCTTCAGAAATAATAGTCCTCAGTGCACCGTGACGTTGCATTAGTAATCGGAATGCTTTCTCAAGTGTGGGCGCAGAAATAGTATTACTTACAGGATATAATGCACTTATATGATAGGGTAAGCTTCCATGAAGTTTGTCTAGAAACCATAAACTTTGTTGTTGTGAAGATAATTTTATAGGCTCTTCAAGACTATTTACACTAATATCTTCTTCTAGGGTATTAGCTTCTTTAGTGCGGATATAATTTTCTAGTTCGTTAATAGTTGGGTATAAAAACAAATCAGAAATTTGAAGGAATATATGAAGGTCTTTACGGATAGAAGAAACCAGTTTATAAGCTAAAATAGAGTTGCCACCAAAATGAAAAAAGTTATCATCTATTCCTACCGTTTTTACTTTTAGAAAAGATTTCCATAATACAGCTAGTTGTTTTTGTAATTCGGTGTGGGGAGCTATAAATGATTCTGTTTGTTCAATAGTACCTTCCTGTTCTTCAAGGTTTTTTTCTGCAAATACAGAAAGGGCATTCAAATCTAATTTTCCATTAGCAGTAACAGGGATAGCCTCTATTGCGAAAATTTCACTTGGAATCATATATGCAGGAAGCTTTTTGCTGAGTTCATTTCTTATAGTTGTGGTTTTTATTTTCCCAGTAAAAAAGGCTCGGAGCGATATGATGTCTTCTGAATCTTTATGCATCTGAATGGCAACATTTTTTATACCTTTGATTTGCTGAAGTGCTTTTTCTATTTCGGAAACTTCTATGCGATATCCTCTTATTTTAATCTGATGATCCTCTCTACCAATATATTCAATCATTCCGTCAGGCAATATTTTTACCCAATCTCCTGTTTTGTATAATCGATTATAAATTGAACTTTCATTGTCTTCTTTTTTTATAAAAGGATTTGTAATAAAGTGTTCAGCAGTGAGTTCAGGTTCATTAAGGTAGCCTCTTGATAATTGTATACCAGAGACATAAAGCTCTCCTGTAATTCCAATAGGAACCTCCTTCATATTACGATCCAGAACATAGAATTTCATATTGGTAATTGGTTTACCAATTGTATTTGCAGGGTGGCTATTATCAAACACATAATTATTGACAGCAACTGTGGCTTCAGTTGGACCATATCCATTTACAAGTTTAACCTGATGCATCCAATGATTACGAATGGCTATAGGACAAACTTCTCCACCTGTGCCGATGACTCGTAAATCAGGAAACGTTATTGAAAGTGGAATGGTAGAAAGTACTGATGGGGAGATGTATGGGATAACAGTAAGATTATGTAAGGAGATAAAGTCAGATAGTGAGTCTCCTAATAATTTATTGTTAGGATATAAATGTATTGTTGCTCCTTTTGTTAGTGGTATCCAAAGATCAATAATGGATCCGTCAAAATTGTAAGGGGAGAATTGTAGCGTACGATCAGTAGCGTCTATTTCTAATAATTTTCCGTATTCGGTAATAAAATTGCTTACCGATTTATGTTCAATTAATACTCCTTTTGGCTTTCCTGTTGTTCCCGACGTATGGATTACATACATAAGATCTGATGGAGTATGCGTATCGGTAAAACTATCTTTTTCATTTCCATTATCAGATATATAACTGAGCATATCCTCAATATGTAGCACAGGAATGTGCACCTTTTTACTTATGTCAATTTGATTTTCGGTAGTAATAAGAAATGAAGGGTTGGTATCGTTGAGTATTATATTAATTCGTTCAAGGGGATGGCTAGTATCTAAAGGTACGTATGCAGCTCCAGCTTTTATTATTCCTAATAAACTAATAACTCTTTCTATCGATTGATCTTGATAACAGGCAACAAATTCATTATTTTTGATTCCCATTGCGATTAACTGATTCGCAATTTTATTGGATTTTTGGTGTAGTTCTTTATAAGAAATAGTATTCCCTATTAAGCTAAGCGCTACTTTATCGGGAGTTTTTTTTGCCTGATTTTCAAAAATTTCTATTAATTTATGTTGATTTTCAGATAGTTCAACTTTAAACTTCGTAGCTTTAATTTGCGGAGGAGGAGCTTTACTGATAAATTCAATATTACCGTTGGAAGTCATCCTAACAAGGTTTCCTGTTTTAAAAACTCTTTTTTTTTGCCCAGATGAATTTGTGTAATATATAAATCGCTCAGTATTAAGTTTTGGCTGGTTTAAATAATCAGGGAGCACTTGAATTCCACCAATGTGTAATTCTCCAATTTCACCGCTAGGAACTGGAATAAGTTGATTATTGAGGATATTAAAATCCAGTAAAACATCATTATCGATATTGTTATTAGGGTATAAATGCACAGTGAGTCCTAGTGAAAGAGGAATCCATAGGTCAAGAACAACGCTATCAAAATTAGAAGAGGAAATATTTAAGGTTTTATCATCAAGATTGCTGTCTAAAAGTTCATTAAAATACTTTACAAAATTGATAAGTCCTCTGTGTTCAGTTATAATAGCTTTGGGTGAATCACTAGTTTCTGAGTTATAAGTAAGATAAGCTAATCCGTCATATATTCCGTTTTCGGGTAATTCTTCATCCGAGTTCTCTTTGATGCTTTTTGCTTCTTCCAGATCATCAATTAAAATAATTTCTTTATTAAAATAATTAAATTTTGGGGATAAAGCTTTGGTCGTAATCAAAATAGGGCTGTTGGTATCATTTATTATATACTTCAGTCTTGTCTCTGGATATAGAGGATTGAGAGATACATAAGCTCCTGTTGCTTTCCAGATAGCGAGCATAACAATTACTTTGTCAATAGACTGTTCTAAAGAAAAACAGATAGGAATATCTAAGAAATCACCTTTCGTATTTAAATAATTTGCCAGCTTATTAGACTGTAAGTTTAGATCTTCATAATTTATATTCTGATTTTCAAAAACAAGAGCTGTCTTTTGAGGATGTTGACTAGAAATTAGATTCAATAAAGTCAGAATTGTAGTAGGTAGATGGGGGGGATTTTTCATAAAATTAATATGGGTTAAGATTAATTAATAAAAAAATAAATAGGAATTAACTGCAATTTAAAAACTTTTTTTTAATTTTAAATCGTTAGTAATCAAAAATATACAATTATTTAATATGAAAAATCTCCCAAAGAATCCTGAGCTTACATTTAAGATGTATGAATTAATTAGTGGATACTGGGTTGCTTGTGCAATCCACTCCGTAGCTAAATTAGAAATTGCAGATTTACTTGTTGATGAACCCAAATCTTTATCAGAACTAGCAAAAGAATCTCAATCAGATGAGACTTCATTATATCGATTATTACGTGCTACGGCAAGTGTAGGTATATTTGAAGAGTTACCTAATGGTAAATTTAAAATCAATGATTTGGGAGCAACCTTATTAACAGATGTTCCTGGTTCTATTAAGCCTTGGGCTTTGGCAAATCTAGGAGAGCATTATCCAGCTTTTGGAAACTTAACCTATGGAGTACAAACTGGGAAAGTATCTTTTGATGATGTTTATGAAAAGTCTGTTTGGGAATATTACAAAGATAATCCTGACGCTGGTGCTAATCTAATGAAAGCAATGGCAGGTGTGTCTGGAGCGGTATTAAAAGGAATTATAGATACGTATGATTTTTCTCCTTACAAAACCATTGTGGATATAGGTGGAGGGAATGGAGCAATGTTATTTACAGTACTTTATTCTTCTCCATCGAGTAAAGGGATTATTTTTGATGAACCTTATGTTGTAGAAGCTACTGCTAAACAAATCCCAGATGATTTAAAAAACAGAGTCTCCGTTTCAGGAGGAAGTTTCTTTGATGAAATACCAGCCAATGCAGATCTTTATCTGACCAAATGGGTAATACATGATTGGAATGATAAAGAAGCAATTGATATTCTGAAAGTTTGTTATAAAGCTATGCCAGTTGGAGGGAAATTATTAATTATAGATTCGGTTATTTCAGATGAATTAAATGGTCCGCATGCAGGAAAGTTATTGGATTTAAATCTTATGGCATTGACTACAGGAAAAGAACGAACGCTGAGTGAATTTAAATCGCTGTTAAAACAAGTAGGATTGTCGTTTATAAGATTAATTGAGACCAATACTGAAATTTCGGGTATTATCGAATGTGAAAAATTAGTATAATTAAATACTAGAGATATGATTAAAGTAACTGTATTTTATCCTGTTAAAGAAAATGATTGGTTTGATTTACCTTATTATTTAAATAATCACATGCCACTATCTAAATCAATTTTTGGAGCGGTATTAAAAGGAATTGCTATTGAGGAGAATACTGCAGCGGCATCTGATGAGGTTATTTCGTATAAAATTATTGGGCATCTTTTTTCTTGAAAAAGATTAATTAAGCCCAACTCAGCTTATTAAGAGTAGTTTACGAGAGTGGAAAACTCTATCGGTAACGATTTAGTAATGGTGCTCATTGCGCTTACTTTCACTCGATTACCTTGTAAATCAATACAGCAAATTTAATAAATAAAGGGTAAAGTACACCAAGACTTTACCTTTTTTGTTTATCCAAAATACAGTTTCTTGAAAATAAATCTTTCCCAAGTTGGGTTCATCTGTGGAAATGGTCTGAAGAATATTCACAAAATTTGATTTTGGTATATCAACAATAGTTGCAACTCCGAAACAAATAGTAATAACCCTTAAAAAAGACTATGCTATGGAAATCGTGTTGAGTAAAATATTAGCGCAAATCAGGCATAAGGAAGATAAACTAACTTCTGAAGTATTGCCGACAGCAAATGAAACATATCAAATGACTTTGTTCCTAAAGGACATGTTGAGTTCTATAAAAGACCAAGTCCTCCAATTTGGATTTAAAAATGAGCAACAGGAAATTGATTTTTTCAAGAACATCAAACCGCAAGTTTTAGGCAAACTCATTTATTACAACAAGGTGTTTCGCATTGAAACCACCTGCCCTGTTAGCACCGGAAAAATACACCAATGTTTTTACGAAAATCAGCTCAAAAATCTCAAAGCAGAATATAAAGAAAGTATCTGTAATGAGGATTTTTACAGGTACTATCGTGCAGGCAGAACAGATCGTGATCATAGTTATTTTAGGCTTGGGCAAATTAATTATCACGATGGACTTAAAAGCGGTGTGTTTGAAATTGACCTTAGTTTCTCCACTTATTACGACAACAAGATTGCTTACATTATTGCCAACGAATTACTTTACACATATCTGCTCGCCAAAATCAATCCCGAAGAAAATTCCGATACCATCTTCCTGAATGGCGATACCAACAAGGATATTTCCTGGACAAATTCTCAAAATGCACTTATCGAATTAATTTACGCCCTTTATGCCTCAAACTCCATAGCATACGGAAAAATGGGCATCCGCAAATTAGCTTTGCTTTTCCAAGTATTATTCCGAACTCCCTTAAATGATGTGCACCACGCTTTCCACCGCATGAAAACCCGAAGCGGCACCCGAACTTCATTTTTAGATCAGCTTAAAACTTCATTAGAAGAATACATGGATAAAGACCTTTAACCTTATTCAAGTGAGAATTTACAGGCAGTACATTTTGTGTGCTGCTTTTTTTTTGCCCATATCTGCCAATTGGCAAACGCTGGCGAATTTCCATCTAAAAACATCTCCAATTCTTCAAAAACCTTATCTAGTAAGGGATTTTCTCTATTCTAAAAATTTTAAAAAAAGTGCCAAACCAATGGGTAAGCATTGGCGGACAAACTCTGCCACCCTTAGCAACTTTGCATAGTAAACTTTAAATGCTGTGTAATGAAAATAATCACTATTGAAGAAGAAGCTTGGCAACAACTTGACAATCGTATCAATGCCATTTTCGATTATCTGAAAAGACTAGAAGATACAAGTTATGATAATCTCTGGCTCAACAATCACGAGGTATGCCAATACCTGCATATCAGCGAAAAGACTTTGTGGCGAATGCGTACCAAAGGCGAAATAGCTTACTCAAAAATCTACGGACAATATTTCTATACCATCGGATCAATCAAGGATATGCTGAATGCAAATGCCATTCAAAGCAGTGATGAATTTGTAAAAGAACTTATGGCAAAAGGAAAAAGCTATGTCGAAAAAGGAAGAAAACTAAAATTGAGAAAACCGTAAAACGTAGGGCTATGAATATTGACAGAATGGAATTTTTGGCGTGGATGGAACGCATCATGGAGCGAATGGATATGCTGAGCGATAATATTGACAGTTTACAAAAGAAACGCAACAGCATTGACGGGGAAGAATTACTGGACAATCAGGATTTATTACAAATGCTGAAAATCAGCAACCGATCTTTACAGCGCTACCGCTCTATTGGCAAGCTGCCTTATTATACCATCAGTGGTAAACTGTACTACAAACTATCCGATGTGCATCAATTCATAAGAGAAAGTTTTAATCCTCCCTTACCTAAACTGAAAGCCAATGGGTGACAAACACTGCCTTTGACTGCCAAATCCTGCAATCAAGCAAAGGCTTCAACTACTTTCGGTATTTGAACTTTAAATATTCAGATTATGAGCGAAGAAACAGAAAACAAGCAACCTGCCCCAGAACAGCTATCGGATATATTATTGGTACTGGATAAGCAAAAGAATAAAATACAAGCAGTTACAGGTATTGACGAAAATGGCAAGTTGAAGACTACCGATCCTACAAAGGAAAATCAAAGCCAGTTTATGCACGTGGACAAACACGGAGATCTGTTCTCGAATTTCTTTTCCAACTTTCTGCGGCAGCTAAAAAATCCTACCCATTTTTCATTCTTCAAAGTCCCTGCCGATGAGGCTTTAGATAAAGCTAAGGAAATGCAAAAGCAGGTCGATCATCCCACGCCCGAAGGCGAGAAGGAAATGAAAAAGAACGAAGTAAAAATCGAACCCGAAAAAGAAAATCAACAAGAAAATCAAAATAATATGGAAACAACACAGACAACACCGGAAACCAGCGAATACCGCTTTAAACCAGAACAGATTGATTGGGAAACAATGAGCAATCTTGGATTAGGTAAAGAACGTCTTGAAAAAATGAACCTTTTAGATCCTTTGTTAAGAGGCTACAAAACCAATGACCTTGTACCTGTCAGCGTAAATCTTGGCGGTGCTATTGTTCGTACAGATGCTCGCTTGTCTTTACAGACCACACCAGACGGAATGGTTGTGGCAGCGATACACGGTATCAGAAAAGAACCTAACCTCAATTTTGAGTTCTTCGGACACAAGTTTACCGATGAGGACAAGAAAAACTTGTTGGAAACGGGTAACATGGGACGTGTGGTTAATTTGACCAATACTAAAACAAACGAACAGATGCCCTCTATTATCAGTGTGGACAGGCTAACAAACGAATTGATCGCCCTAAAAACGGAATACATCAAAATTCCCAATGAAATTAAAGGAGTAAAATTAAACGACGAACAAAAACAGACTTTAATGGAAGGTAAGCCTTTAAAATTAGACGGAATGATTTCTAAAAAAGGCGATGAATTTAGTGCAACGGTTCAGTTCAATGCCGATAAAAGATATGTTGAGTTTCTATTTGATCGAAGCAAAAGCAATCAGCAAACTCAAAATACTGGGCAGGCTAAGGAACAGAGCCAATCGCAAGAAGTTCCGAAAACATTTAGAGGAAAGGAACTCGATGATGAGCAGTACAACAAGTTCAAAGCAGGGCAAACGGTTTATTTAGATGGTTTGATAGATAAAAAAGGACAAAAATATCAGGGTTACATCACACTCAATAAAGAAACGGGCAAAACAGATTTCTCGTTTCAAAATCCCGATAAACTCAAAGCACAGGCAAAACCTACCGAAGCTCATAAAACGCAGACTGCCGTTAATTCGGAGGGCAAAACCAACGAAGCAACCAAGAATATCAAGGAACCTTTGAAAACGGGACAACAAACCCCAAAAAATAAGCAACAGCAGGATCAACAGGAAAAACCAAAAGCACCTGCAAAATCTAAAGGTAGAAAAGTGTAAAATATGAAGACAATTATTGCAGAAAAACCAAGCGTAGCAAGAGAAATAGCCGGAATTGTAGGAGCATCCGATAAAAAAGATGGCTATCTTACAGGTAACGGCTATTTTGTTACCTGGGCATTCGGACACCTGATAGGTTTGGGAATGCCCGAAGATTATGGGATTTCGGGATTTGACAAAACCGCCTTGCCAATCCTCCCAAATCCGTTTATGCTTACCGTTCGAAAAGTAAAAAAAGACAAAGGTTATACCGCAGATGCAGGTGCTTTAAAACAGTTGAAAGTCATTGAGAAACTGTTCAACCAAAGTGAAAGCCTTATTGTTGCTACCGATGCTGGTCGTGAGGGCGAACTTATTTTTCGCTACATCTATGAATATCTGAATTGTAGAAAACCCTTTGAGCGCCTTTGGATAAGCTCACTTACCGAAAAAGCCATCAAGCAAGGTTTTGACAACCTGAAAAGTGGAAAGGAATTTGACGGATTGTATCAGGCAGCCCAAGGTAGAAGCCGTGCCGATTGGCTCGTAGGCATCAATGCCACACAAGCGTTGAGTATCACCGCTAGCAACGGCATTTATTCTCTTGGACGTGTGCAAACGCCAACTCTTGCTTTAATCTGTAAACGTTATTTAGATAACAAAAATTTCTCCATACTGAAATACTGGCAGATTCAGTTATTGCATCATAAAGAGCAAATTGAATTTAAAAGTATTTCTACCACCAGATGGCAGGATAAACAGCAGGCAGATGATACCTTAAAATCTATCGAAAGAAACGGTAATGCAGTAAGCATTACTTCAGTAGAAAGTAAAACTGTTACCGAACAGCCTCCTTTATTATTTGACCTTACCGGTTTGCAAAAGGAAGCGAATAAAAAACTGAACCTTTCTGCCGAAAAAACGCTGAATATTGCCCAAAGCCTCTACGAAAAGAAATTCATTACCTATCCACGTACCGGTAGCAAGTATATTCCAGAAGATGTATGGGCTGAAATTGCGAACCTCGTAAGAGCCTTACAAAACAGAGAAGTTTGCAAAACAGCCTTATCAAAAATTAAATGGGGACGTTTCAATAAACGTATCGTAAACGATTTGCGAGTTACCGATCATCACGGATTATTGATTACGGACAAAATACCATCTGTTTTGAGTGCAGACGAAAATGCCGTTTACGATATGATTGCCTTTCGTTTACTCGAAGCTATTTCGGGAGCTTGTGTCAAAGAGATTACCGATGTTTCATTACAGACCGCTCATTATGATTTCACAGCAAAAGGTTGTAAAATTTTAGAAGCAGGTTGGCGTGCCATTAAGGGTAGCTTTACGGAAGACGATACCGAACCTATACAAGATTTGCCCGAATTGAAAAAGGGTGATGAACTGAAAATTAAAGAAGCGATCGTTTTGGAAAAGAAAACCAAACCGCCTGTACTTTATACCGAGGCAGGGCTTTTATCGGCAATGGAAACCGCGGGAAAGGAAATCGAAAACGAGGAAGAACGGAAAGCTTTGCAAAATATCGGTATCGGTACTCCGGCAACAAGAGCCACCATCATTGAAACGCTGTTTACCCGTAATTATATTCAGCGAGAAAAGAAATCTCTAATCCCTACGGAAAAAGGATTGCAAGTGTACGAGTTGGTAAAAGACCGAAAAATTGCTGATGTAGCCATGACTGCCGAATGGGAATTGGCGTTGCAGAAAATTGAAAACAACGAAGCTGATGCAGAAACATTTCACAAGGAAATGGAAGTTTATACAAAATCTATTACCAATGAATTGTTGCAAACCTCCATCGCTACAAACAATTTACCGAAATTGATTTGCCCAAAATGCAAAAGCCAACAATTGATTATCCGTGATAAAATTGTGAAATGTCCCGATGAGGTTTGTAATTGGATTCAGTTCCGGAATGTTTGTGAGCTGCAAATTAGTATAGCTGAGATTGAAAACCTTGTCAACAAAGGAAAAACCAATCTTATCAAAGGGATGAAAAGCAAAGCAGGGAAAAAGTTTGATGCTTTTATCGTATTGAATGCAGATTGCAGTACTTCATTTGAATTTGAAAAGAATAAACCCAAACAGAAATAATGGAAAATAATATCATTCCACAAAAAGAGATAGAAAACAGGATTTACAGCATCAGAGGAAAACAGGTGATGCTGGATACCGACCTTGCTAGTATTTATCAGGTTGAAACTAAGGTTTTCAACCAAGCTGTAAAGCGTAATGCAGAACGTTTCCCCGAAAATTTCTGTTTTCAGCTAACATCCGAGGAGTGGGAAGTTTTAAGGTCACAATTTGTGACCTTAAATACAGGTAGAGGTCAGCACCGAAAATACCTGCCCTTTGTATTTGCCGAACAAGGAATAGCAATGCTTTCCGGTGTACTAAAAAGCACTGTTGCTATAAGGGTAAGCATCGAGATAATGAATGCCTTTGTAGAAATGCGTAAAATCCTTATCAGCAATGCTTCACTGTTTCAGCGTTTGGAGAATATCGAATTAAAACAACTACAAACCGACCAAAAATTTGAAGAGATTTTTAAGGCTTTAGAAAGTGATAAGCTCCATAGCGAAAAAGGCATTTTCTACAACGGACAAATCTTTGATGCTTACACTTTTGTATCGGATATCATCCGAAGCGCTAACCATTCCATTATCCTGCTTGACAATTATGTGGACGACACGGTGCTGACTTTATTGGGAAAACGAACTACTGAAGTAACCGCTATCATCTATACCAAAAACATAAGTAATCAGCTACGGCTGGATTTACAACGGTACAACTGTCAATATCCTCCCATTGAAGTTAAAAATTTTACAGATGCCCACGACCGTTTTTTAATTATTGACGATACAGAACTCTATCATATCGGAGCTTCCCTCAAAGATCTGGGCAAAAAATGGTTTGCCTTTTCGAGAATGGATATTGAGGTAGGTAGGATGCTGCAAATACTGAATAGAGCTTAATTTAATCCTTGTTTTGACAGGGATTAAATTAAGCTCTCCTTGTCCAATTTGAATTTACAGATATTAATTCGATTATTAGAGTTTCCAATATTTCATTTACCCATTCTAATTCAAAAATCAGGTTGTTTTTAGCGAACCTAAAAGTTAAATCTTGTTTTTCTGCGTGAAATATCTTGTTTCGGAGGTAATAACAGTATTTTATGCAGATGAAGACAATAATTTCCAGTTCGGTATTTGTTACGGGTTTTTTAACTTTATCCTCCAAATAATCTTTAATCTTCTTAAAAATTATTTCGCTATCTGTTGAAGACTTATTGTTGTGATAAAGGTCTTTGATATAGTCGAACTTATTAAACTTGCTTTCAACTTTATCCAGATTGAAAATATCTTTTAAATCAGCTTCAAAATAACTGATATTATCAAATAGGTTTTTACAAACAACCTGATTTTGATACCTAAAGATAAATGCAATAAAAGAAACAATCTTTTCTTTTGTGTCGTAATCATTACTAAGTAGCTCATAGAAACGAACTTTTTCCCGAAGTTCTTTAGCCGTAATGGTTCTTGCCTTATGCAGTGATTTTGAGAATAATGTTGGATTGGTAAGTATAAAATCTCGCATTAAGCGGTGGCATTCATTTTCGTTTGCACCATTTCCAAAGTAATAATAAATAGAATTAAAAGACTTCCATAACTTTTCAAATCGCTCACTTTCTTCATTGGTAATTTTCGACTTCAAAAGATAGGTTAAAGCGTATTGTATTGCTTTAGATTTATCATTAACCTTAAATAGGTCGTTGATATTGGCAATTGGAATATCAACACCATGAAACTTATCGTTCAATATCTGCTCAATACCAATTTTTGTGGTTGGCAAAGAAAGAATTGTTTCTTCTCCTGTTTGCTTTATTCGGTTAATGGAGATATTCTGTATAGGAACGAAGCGGTTTACTCGAATGTAATAGTAAATCAGAGATTTTATAATCTGATTATGAATAGAACTGCTTTCTGAAAAAACAATATTTATGAGATTGATTTTTGCAGTTCTATTGCACTTTATAGTTACTGTGTCATTCTCAATCACTAATTCGTCATTTGTATCTGAACTTCCTCTATACTCCATTTCAAATACTTCCCGAGAAATTGAAATGTCAGGAGCATCAAAACTTATATTGATGGAATAATTGTGCTTTATTTTATTTTTTGCGAATGTCTTAATGGAGCTTGTTATAAAGCTGTCAAACTTTGATTTCTTTTCATAATTATAAATATCATAAACGTAGGGATATAAATCCTTAAACTTTATCTTGAAATCTGTTAATGTATAAGGGTCGCCATTAAACGAATTGTGCAAAATCAAAAGTTTATCATTTATAGTTTTAACTGGCTTTCCTTTCTTTTTTTTGGTCAATCTAACATCTTCGCCAAAATTTTGCAATGCTCTAAAGGCTTGTTCCTTAACTTCAAATATCCTATCCGTTTTCATCAAACGATACAATTCCCTTTTGCTTTCAAAGCATTTATACTTTGAAAGGAAGTCTATTGCGTTCAATCTGTTCTGATAGTCAGATATATCATTTGCAAGGCTTATATATTCTACTATGTTGTTTGGTTTTTTATTCTCAAAATCCTTTTTAGCCATATTCTGCACCATATTGTTTAATCGTCAAATTTAATCAAAACCAATCTGTATTCGGCTGCCTCGCCTATTATGTTTACGCCAAAACCTACCTCTCAAAGCCAAATACTACCACAATTATAAAGGCTGCTATCTATCGCTATAATTTTGAGTTCGAGTAAAATTCAAAACAAAATAGAGCATGGATACACAGCAAAAAGACCTATCGTATTTCAGATTACGATTACAAGAATTATTAAACACCAGCTTTCCTGAGAAAGCAAACGACGAGAAATTTATACAGCAACGTTCTTCGTGGGCTGCCAATGCTTATGACGGGGCTTTTCGCTCTGGAAACGCTATTGAGCAATGCGATGAAATAGCCAACTACATCTTGTTTGAAGGCTTGTACTTCTCCAAATTCGATACTGTTTTTCAGGTAGTCTGTAACGAGTTTGACACCGTAATGGCTGACGAGGAGCTAAGACCATTCGCTCTTAAAATGTTTCCAATCTGCGAGCCTGTTTTTAATAATTATGAGCTAACCGATGATTTCGCCTACGGTTATGATTTTGACCTGCTTTATACCGAAATAACCGGAACCATCGCTATTTGGATTGAGGAAAATGGGCTTCAGTAAACGTCAACATCTCCAACAGAACATTGATGCCCTACGAATTGCTTTTACACTGGAAAAGGAGAAACGACAAGCCACCGTAGGCGAAAGACTGCTCATGATGCAATACAGCGGATTTGGTGGTCTAAAATTCGTATTGAACCCCATTGAAAATGAAATTGACATCAATAATTGGAGAAAAACCGAACACGATTTATTTCCACTTACTCGGGAATTACACCAACTTCTCAAAGAAAATGCTACCGATGAAAAGCAGTATAAGCATTATGTGGACAGTATGCGAAGCTCGGTGCTTACAGCTTTTTATACACCACCACAGGTTATAGATGTCCTTTCAGAAAGTTTGCGTGAAAGCGGTTTGCACATTGATAAATTTCTTGAACCATCGGCAGGTATCGGCTCGTTTATACAATCCTTTTCGGAAAATCAAAACGCCAAAGTTACCGCCTATGAAAAGGATTTGCTGACAGGAAAGATATTAAAACAGCTTTATCCCGACAATACTATCCGTATCAGTGGCTTTGAGGAAATTTCCGAAAAAGAACAAGATACCTTCGATGTTATCGCCAGCAATATCCCGTTTGGCGATACGGCTATTTTCGATCTTTCGTATTCCAGAAGTAAAGACACCGCAAAAATACAGGCAGCCCGAAGTATTCACAATTATTTCTTTTTGAAAGGAAATGATATGCTTCGTGAGGGAGGTTTGCAGGTTTATATTACTTCACAAGGCATTTTAAACAGTCCGAAGAACGAGCCTATCCGCCGGGCTTTAATGGAAACCAATAATTTGGTTTCGGTTGTACGATTGCCCAATAATCTCTTTACAGAATATGCAGGAACAGAGGTTGGAAGTGATTTGATTATCCTGCAAAAGAATACTGCAAAACAAGGTTTGAGTGAAACCGAAGAGCTGTTTTGTCAAAGCAAGCAAACCAAATACAATACGCCAAGCAATGCTTTTTTTCAGAATGGTTCAAGGGTTATCCATACCGACCGTAAAATAGATACCGATCCCTACGGAAAGCCAGCCATTATTTACACGCATAAGGATGGTGTAGAGGGTATTGCCAAAGACTTAAAACAGATGCTTTCCGAAGATTTTGGTAAAAATCTGAATTTAGCTTTATACAAAGGGGAACGTAATGATGAACCTATTGTACAAATTCCTGTTACGCCAACTTTCACACCATCTATCGCTGAACAAATAATCATTGAACCTCCAAAACAACAATCTATACAGCAAACAATAAGAAAAGAAAATCCACAGGAATTAAAGCAGCTAAGCATTTTCGACTTGTTTGAAAATGCAGGAGAGTCAGTTATGGTTGCAACACCTAAATTGGCAACTCAGACAATAAAACGACCAAGCTCTCGCAAACCCAAACGAAATACAGCACGCCAAACCAATCTGTTCAGTAGTTCAATGCAACAGCCTTACACAGCACCAATTAGGCACCAAATCAACAATGAAAAATCTTCGCCAACCGAACAAAAACAGGGAATTATTGGCGATTTATTTTCGGATACCAGTGCAAAAGATCAAGTAGAAATACCGTCTATAATTACCACTATTCCTGAACGTGCTCCGTATAGTAACAAGTTACAATCGTTTTACCGAAACGATTGCCTTGTGGTGGATAAAGGCTTCGTAGGTCATTTGCAAGAAGTAGATTTACGTAATGATTTGGCTGATTTCCATCCGTTGCAATTACCGCCTTTGCAAAAAGCAAGAGCCGAAGCCTACATTGAAGTTCGTGATGTGTACCAACAGCTTTATACCAAAGAAGCCGAAAAACAAACCGAGCATAAAGAAGAACGAGAAGTGTTGAACCGTTTGTACGATGCTTTTGTCAAAAAGTACGGCAACCTCAACAGTGCCGATAACATCAAACTGATTAAAACCGACAGTACAGGTAAAGAAATTCCTTATCTGGAACGTGTTGTGGGCGGTGTGGTACACAAAGCGGATATATTCAGCCGTCCGGTAAGTTTTTCTACCCTAACCATAGCAACCGACAATCCTGATGAAGCGTTGGCTGCATCGCTGAATAAGTACGGAAGCGTGGATTTGGATTATATGTCCGAAATCAGCGGTATGACCGATGATGCTTTGAAAGAAGCTTTGCACGGTCGTATTTTCTACAATCCTTTAGAGCGTGAATACGAAATTGCCGAACGCTGGATTGCTGGTAATGTAGTGGAAAAAGCCCAAAATGTCCAAAATTACGTTGAACAAAATCCCAATAACACCGAAGCTAAAGCCAGTCTTACCGTATTGGAAGAAGCCCGACCAAGACGCATTGAGTTTGAAGAATTGGATTTCAACTTAGGCGAACGCTGGATACCTACCGGAATTTACGCCCGTTTTGCTTCGCATTTGTTTGATACCGATGTACTGGTTCATTATTCCGATAGTTCCGATGATTTTTCAGTAAAGTGTGACCGTAAGAATGTCCATATATGGGATAAATATGCCGTAAAAGCAGAAAGTAGAACCTTTGACGGTATTGCCTTGCTCAAACATGCCTTGGTAAATACCACTCCGGACATTACCAAAAAAATAATGGTGGGCGATCAGGAAGTAAAGGTGCGTGATATGGAAGCCATCCAAATGGCGAATACCAAGATTGACGAAATCCGAACTGCTTTTACTGATTGGCTCCATGCCCAAAGCGATGAGTTTAAAAACAGACTGACCGACCAATACAATGATACCTTTAATTGTTTTGTCCGACCGAATTATGACGGAACCCATCAGAACTTTCCGGGTTTAGACCGAAAAGCATTGAGCATCGAAGATTTGTACGATAGCCAAAAAGACACCGTTTGGATGATAAAACTGAACAACGGTGCTATCTGCGACCACGAAGTAGGTGCTGGGAAAACGTTGGTTATGTGTACGGCTGCACAGGAAATGAAGCGTTTGGGATTAGCCCATAAACCAATGATTATCGGATTAAAAAGTAATGTACACGAAATTGCCGAAGCCTACCGTACCGCTTATCCACACGCCAAAATTCTGTTTCCGGGCAAGGAAGATTTTACGCCTCAAAAACGCCTGCGCATTTTCGGCGATATTAAAAACAACGATTGGGATTGTGTGATTTTAACACACGATCAATTTGGCATGATACCACAATCACCCGAAATACAAAAGGAAATATTGCAAATTGAGCTGGATAGTGTAGAGCGTAACCTTGATGCACTACAAGCCCAAGGCAAAGAGGTAACCAGAGGAATGCTTGCTGGAGTAATCAAGCGGAAAGAAAATTTAGAAGTAAAGCTCAAAACCCTGCAACACGATATTGAGAACCGAAAAGACGATGTGGTGGACTTCAAAATGATGGGTATAGACCATTTGTTTGTGGACGAAAGTCACCAGTTCAAAAACCTAATGTTCAACACAAGACATACACGGGTTGCGGGATTGGGCAATGTGGACGGAAGTCAAAAAGCAATGAACCTGCTGTTTGCCATTCGCACCATTCAAGAGCGTACCAATGCGGATATGGGTGCGACCTTTCTTTCAGGAACTACCATCAGCAATTCCTTAACGGAACTGTACCTGTTATTCAAATACCTGCGACCTCGGGCAATGGAAAAACAAGGCATTCATTCGTTTGATGCGTGGGCGGCTATCTATGCACGAAAAACCACCGATTACGAATTTTCTGTGGCAAATAATATCGTGGCGAAAGAGCGTTTCCGTTACTTTATCAAAGTGCCGGAACTGGCACAATTCTATTCAGAAATTACAGATTACCGAACAGCAAAAGATATCGGCATTGACCGCCCGAATAAGAACGAAATTCTGTACAACATTCCTCCAACGCCCGATCAGGAAGCATTTATCCAAAGCTTGATGCAGTTTGCCAAATCGGGCGATGCGACCTTATTGGGAAGATTACCGTTATCGCCAACCGAAGAAAAAGCAAAGATGCTGATTGCTACCGATTATGCCAGAAAAATGTCTTTAGATATGCGGATGGTAAGCAGTGATTATGACGATCATCCCGACAGCAAGGCTTCGCATTGTGCAGCCAACATCGCCAAATATTATAATCAATACAACGCACAAAAAGGAACGCAGTTTGTCTTTTCGGATTTGGGGACTTACAAGCCGGGCGAATGGAACGTTTATTCTGAAATTAAACGCAAGTTGGTAGAAGATCACGGTTTACCAGCTCATGAGGTTCGCTTTATTCAAGAAGCAAAAAGCGACAAACAGCGTAAGGAATTGATTAAGGGAATGAACGAGGGTAAAATCCGAGTATTGTTTGGTTCTACCAGTATGTTGGGAACGGGCGTAAATGCACAGAAAAGAGCGGTTGCCATTCATCATTTGGATACACCTTGGCGACCGTCTGATCTTGCTCAACGGGATGGTCGGGCAATCCGAAAAGGAAATGAAATAGCCAAATTCTTTGCTGATAACAAAGTAGATGTTGTGATTTATGCCGTTGAAAAATCGTTGGATAGCTATAAGTTCAACCTGTTGTATAATAAACAACTTTTTATTGACCAATTAAAGAATAACAACTTGGGTAAACGAACAATTGATGAGGGCAGTATGGACGAAAAATCGGGAATGAACTTTTCAGAATATGTGGCAATTCTTTCAGGTAATACCGACTTATTGGACAAAGCCAAACTGGAAAAACAGATTGCTGGACTAGAGAGCGAAAAGCAGGCTTTTAACCGTTCTAAATACAGTGCAAAGTATAAATTGGAAGACTATACGGCAGAATTAGACAAAGCCCAATCTCGTTATGACCGCATGAGCTTAGACTGGAATAATCTGCAAGGACGTATTCAAAAACGTCCAGATGGTTTCATTATCAATCCAATTCAGTTAGAGGGTTTATCGCCTAATACAGATGTAAAACAAATCGGTGCCAAACTCAATCAATTGGCGGACAAAGCCCGTACAGGTGGCGATTATGAAGAAATCGGCAGCTTGTATGGTTTTCAGCTGTTGGTAAAAACCGAAGTTTCTCAAAAAGAAGGGATTGATATTCGGGTAAACCGCTTTTTTGTACAGGGCGAGGGAAACATTAAATACACGCACAACAACGGTGCAATGGCTAAAGACCCCGAAACTGCAGCACTCAATTTTTTAAGAGCTTTGGAAAAATTACCTTCTTATATCAAGAAAGAAAAGGAAAATATAGACGAGTTTCAAAAAGACCTGCCTGTTCTTCAGCAGGTGGTTAATGGTACATGGTCTAAGGAAATTAAATTGGGCGAACTTAAAACAGAATTGGCAGCCGTAGAAAGAAAAATACAATTGTCCATTGAGCCTGTTAATCAATTAGAAGAACCAGTAAAGCAAGCTAAAAAACAAAAAGAAGTACCTCAAATTTCTGAAAATATTGTCAGCACGAAAGGCATCCACTTATCTCTGGGAATATTGTAAGTGAAATTTCTGACTGATTTTGTACTTCTTTTTCTTTCAATTTTAAATTTACTTCTTATTTAATAATAAGATTCCATATCTCTATTGTTCAAAAAACAATAGGCTATCTTTTCACATATACTTCTTCAAATGGAACTCGGCAGCGTTCACCCCAAATGCCCTCATCGTCTTTTCTTATACCACAAGAAACAACCATAGTGATTTCGGCTCCACTAGGCAACTGTAATGCTTTCTTTAACCTTCTGCTATCAAACCCTTCTAACGGACAAGTATCATATCCTTCATTTGCCATTGCTATCATAAAAGTTTGTGCAGCCAAAGCACAGGATTTATGAACGACAACCCGCATATCGTTTTCAGATACTTGTCGAGTTATAGGACGAAACAGACCCGTAACTGTTGTAAGTGTTTTTCTGAACATTCCTAATAATCCGAAAAAACGGGCATAAAGTAATGGTATCAATTTTCCGTAATACAACTCTCTGTCTTTAATCCGCTTTGCTTGTCTTTCTTTTGGACTGTTTCGGGTGATATTGTCAATTTCAAAATCTAAAACAAATTTTGCACGTTTGCGATATAAATCCTGTCGGGTTACAAATACCACTATTTGGTTGGCTGTTGAAGTCGCTACTTGATCTAAACATGCTTTTGAAACCTTTGCCATAAGACTTGGGTCTGTAATATGATGAAATTCCCACACCTGCATATTGGAGCTGTTGGGTGCTAAAGTTGCTAACTCTAAAAATTGCTTTACTTTTTCCGTATCAATTGGTTTTTCTTTGTCATATACACGCACGGCACGACGAAAGTGTAATAATTCTATTAAATTCATTGTTGTTTTTCTAAAGGATTAATATCTATTATTCTATATCTAATCTTCTGATGATAAGATTGTTTACAACTCCTCATGTTCTTCCATTCTTTTAATCAATGAATCACGTAAGCTGTCTAAGAATTTTGCTCTGTTCATTTTTCGGTTTTTCAGTTCCAAATAGGTATGGTAGAAATCTCCTAAATTAACATCAAATGCTTGTTCAAAGGTTTTGGCGATATTTTTTATATCTGCATTTCCATTGTCAAATACACCTTGCGAATGTAGTGCATATATTAGTTCGGTCAATGCAGCTTTACTACCCGTCCAAATCAAATTAGAATTATCCGAAGTCTTTTTCTGATTTACATTATGAAGTTGATCTTCAAGGTAAACTTGTATTAAGTCATTAGCAATAATTTTTGCAGCTTTGTAATCGTGTGAAGTTGAAAAACTATGGTCAGCCTCAAAATAATAAGTGTCTATACTTAGCTTTACATCGTGCTTTCCACGCACAAATAGTTTATCATCAATAAAAGAATTATTAGTTCTATAATACTTGTAAAATTCGAGGTTGTTGTCAAAAAAGCGTTTTAGTTTTTTCAGTTCGTCATTGAGATACTTCTTTATTGGCTTTGCACCGTATGGTTTTTTCGTTTCTATTTTGTAAACAGCATTGTAATAAATAAGCTTTGAAACAATGGCAGGTTTTTGATGTTTAAAAAAGTAGATTTCCTCATCAATACTATTAAATCCATTTTGAACGACATATTTTTTTACTTCGCCTAAACATTTAAGAATAATATTTATAACTGTTTCGATCCTGTGTAAAGAGCAGTCAGTATCGACTTCTAATTCAATGATTGAAGTTTCCAACTTGTTTAATATTTCGTTATAGTATTTTTCCATGAGCTATGGTTGAAACCTAGATCCTATACAATTGCGGGAAAGGATGTCCAATCCGTGATGTTTGGACAGTAATATTTTTCCTCCTGCCATAATCCCTCGAATTAATTTGGGATTATGAACAAGAGTTTATTCAATTTCGCTTTACAAAGATTATTTCAATTACATTATCATTACTTTATTCTCTTTGATAATACAATTTTAGAAAGATGAATATTTAAGTCGTTCTTCTTCAAGATCTAAACGCATCAAATGCTTTTTAATCACATCTTCATCTAAATCCTTAAATTCCGAATTTTTCCGTAATAACCACTGTCTTTGAAATTCTAAAAGTTCTATGTATAAATTTTTAGAAGAATCATTTCTACACACATTTTCAACATCATCATACTTTTTCTCCCATTTGGAGACCATAGTCATTACATACGGATAGTCATTCATCTTATCACCGTGCTTATCTTTTAGATAATCTAGTGTTTCTGATGTCATTTCTCTGAATATAGATGAACTTACGTGTTCTTCAGATGTATCGTCATCATCGCTCGGTAGTTGCAGTTTTTTAATCAGATACGGCAAGGTTAAACCTTGAACAACAAGCGTCAATAAAATAACAATAAATGTAATAAACAGAATTAGACTTCTTTGTGGGAAAAGCTCTCCATTATCTAAATAAACAGGGATTGAAAGAGCTGCTGCTAATGAAATTACACCACGCATTCCAGACCATCCAAAGAAAATTGGGAATCCCCAACCGTGATTTTTAGACGCTGCAACTGTTACAAAATTCCTTGCAATGAAAGTCACAATCACGGCAGCGTAAGACGAAATAAATCTAACCAATATAACTACTCCTGTAATTAAAACACCATATCCAATTGCTTTAGAAATACTAATATCTCCAAGTTCTGCTATAATTTGAGGAAGGTCAAGACCAATCATCATAAACACCGCACCATTTAAAATAAAGCCTAAACAGTTCCAACGCTTATAGCGCGTAAACGTGAAGAGCTGCTCAAAAATTTATGTTGATTGTATGATAGAAAAAGTCCACCAGAAACTACCGATAATACACCCGAAGCATGTACTTCTTCTGCAAGAAGATACATAATATAAGGCGCTACCAATGTAAAAATAGTATCTATATTGGCATCGGTTTCTAGTTTCTTATGCACTTCCATAAATATTTTCCCTATCAGAAGACCAATACCTATACCTCCAATAACCATCCAAACAAAGCTTCCTAAAGCTTCATACCAAACAAATTTCCCTGTCATTACAGCTGCTACGGCAAAGAAAACAACAATTAAAGATGATGCATCATTTAATAGGCTTTCTCCCTCAAGAATTGATGATGAACTCTTTGGTATTTTTACATTTTTTAAAATAGCCCCAGCGCTAACCGCATCAGGAGGGGAAACAATTCCTCCTAACAAAAATCCTAAAGCTAATGTAAAACCTGGTATAAAGTACCAAGCTGTTATCCCAACAGCGAATGCAGTAAAGAAAACAACTAAAAAGGCAAAGCTGATTATGATTCTTCTCCATTTCCAAAGTTGTTTCCACGAAATATTCCATGCAGATTCGTAAAGTAATGGTGGTAAAAAAATAATAAAAATAAGCTTAGGATCAATCGTAATCATTGGAACATGTGGAATGAAACTAATCGCAAGCCCTGCTAAAACCAACAGAATGGGATATGCAACTTTGATCTTTTTTGCCATTATAATCAATAAAGTAATGACAACAATAAGGATTATATAAAAGATAACCTTTTCTTCCATATTATTAGTTTTTAATAAAATTAAATTGAGTGAAATAACAAACCCAAACCTGAGTTATCAACGCTTGTTTGAGCTTGATAATACTATAATTTATTCAGTTGAAGACTAAATCAAACATAAATAAACTGTCTATATAAAACATCCAATTGAAGTCGAACTTCTTTTATAGCTTTTTCGTCCTGTTCGTCAGATGCAGCAATAAGCTGATGTTCCAAGTTCGTGATACGATCACAAAGCTCTTCAAGATTCTCACAGAATTGTTCAGAATGTGTAACTGTTTTATTATCTTCAGCGGTATCAGAATTTAATCTTCTTATCGAAGAAACTGGAGAAACATGATGCTCTTCATTATAGGCAATTTGACGTTTTCTACGGCCTCTTGTCTCATCAATAGCAAGTTGCATTGCAGGTGTAATCTTATCTGCGTACATAATTGCCTTTCCATTAACATTTCGAGCTACTCGACCAATCATCTGTAAAAGGGCACTTGCTGAACGTAAGAATCCTGCACGATCAGCATCCATAATTGCAATTAATGAAGCCTCTGGGATATCTAAGCCTTCACGCAATAAGCTAATGCCTATCAAAATGTCAAAATCACCAACTCTCAGACTGTCCAAAATCTCCGTTCTTTCTGTTGTTTTGAAGTCTGAATGCAAATATCTTGTACGAAAACCTTTGCTTCCGATGTATTCGTTTAGGTTTTCAGCTGATGCTTTTGTTAAAGTTGTAATTAAAACACGATTGCCAGCATCTACACAAGTTTTAATTTCGCCCAATAAATCATCAATAGCATCAGTTAATGGACGTACTTCTACAATTGGGTCAAGAAGTCCAGTTGGTCTTACAACTTGCTCAACAACCCGCTCTTTAGAAATATTCAATTCATAATTTCCCGGAGTAGCCGAAACAAAAACTGCTTGTGGTTTAATTTTTTCAAATTCTTCAAAACTCAAAGGATGGTTGTATTTTGAAGAAGGAAGCCTGAAACCATAATCAATTAATGTATCTTTACGAGCCTGATCACCCTTGAACATTGCTGAGATTTGCGGAATCATAACGTGGGATTCATCAATGAACAAAAGTCCATCTTTTGGCAAATAATCAAGCAGAGTTGTTGGTGGTAATTTTGGATCTCTACCACTAAAATAGCTTGCATAATTTTCCATACCTGAACAATATCCAGCAGTTCTCAACATTTCTACATCATTGGTAATTCTTTCATAAAGGCGGTCTGCTTCTTCTAATCTATTTTCATTATTTAATTGTTCTACACGTTCTTCCAACTCAATTAAGATTTGTTCTGCTGCTGCCTTTGCTTGTCCTTTTGATGGTGCAAAAAGCGTTTTTGGAGATACTGCGTATTGTGCTAAATCTTCAATAAAATTTCCTGTTGCAGCGTCTATTAATCGCAATGTAGCAATTACACCATTGCTTAGTATTAATTGCACGGCGTTGGATTCTGAATCAGCAGGAAAAATATCAATAGTATCTTCATCAATTCTATAAGTACCGCGCTTCAATTTTCGTTCGGTACGATCGTATTGTAAATGAGCCAAGCTTTGTTCCAATTTATCCAATTGAATAGCTCGTCCTAATGAAAGATGAATTTGTAATTCTTTATAATCTTTCGGATCGCCAAGTCCATAAATAGAAGACACAGAAGCTACCACAATGGTATCTCTACGTTCGATAAGTGATTTTGTGGTTGAAAGACGTAATCTTTCTAAATGTTCATTTATTGAAGAATCTTTCTCTACAAAACGGTCACTTCCGGGAAGATACATTTCGGGTTGAAAATAATCGTAATAAGAAACAAAGAACTCAACTGCGTTTTCGGGAAAGAACCGCTTCATTTCATCATAAAGTTGTGCAGTAAGTGTTTTGTTTGGGGCAAGAATCATCGTAGGTCTATTCAGTTGATGAATAATGTTAGCCATCGTAAAAGTCTTCCCAGACCCTGTAATACCTTTCAATGTTTGATGAGTTGCACCAGATTCAATACCTGAAACAATTCGTGCAATGGCATCAGGCTGATCTCCTGACGGTATATATTTTGAATGTAATATAAAAGTATCTTTTGACATAATTTTAGTTTTTTGATGTTTTAATGTAGCTGTATACAAAAATAATTAAAAAGCTACTTCTCATTTTTATTTTATACCTTATAATTTGTATTATTTCCCTCAAACCAAATGTTTAAATCTTAACACTTAACAACAACAATCATGTCAGGGTATTTTATCATTTAAACATACTCCGCCAAATATTTAGCTGTTTTACTTTTTGTGTTTTTCGCAACTTCTACCGGAGTACCTTCTGCTACAATTTGTCCGCCATCTTTCCCTGCACCGGGGCCAATATCGATTACCCAGTCACTTGAAGCCACCACGTGCATATCATGTTCGATTGTGATAACTGTATTTCCTGCATCAACCAGAAAATTAAGCTGACCAATCAGTTTTTCAACATCAGATGGATGTAAACCTGTTGTTGGTTCATCCAAAATATATAATGTTTTACCACGCTGCGTACGCTGTAATTCTGAAGCTAATTTAATACGTTGTGCCTCACCACCTGATAACTCGGTTGCTGGTTGTCCTAAACGAATATACCCTAAGCCAACTTGCTTTAATACATCTAAACTTTGGCGTAATGATTTATCATGCTGAAAGAAATTCCAAGCTTCATCTACGGTCAGATCCAACACTTTAGCAATATTTTTGTTGTTATACGTTACCTCTAGCGTTTTTTCATTGTATCGTGTTCCTTTGCAAGTTGGACATGGTGTATAAACACTTGGAAGAAATAATAATTCTACCATAACAAATCCTTCGCCTTTACAATGTGTACAACGACCTTTGGCTACATTAAATGAAAATCTACCTACATCATATTTGCGACTTTTAGCCATCGGGGTTTCCGCAAAAAGCTGTCGTATTCTGTCAAACAAACCTGTATAAGTTGCCAGATTTGATCTCGGCGTTCTACCAATTGGTTTTTGATCTACTCTTACCAATCGTTTTATATTTTGCATACCATCAGTTATTACACCTGAGGTGTGAATAATATTTTCTTGTAATAATTCTGACTGTTCTTCTTTAGCTTCTTCTATCTCTTGTCCTAAATAATCTGAAACTAAATCCACCAACGCCTGACTTACTAAGCTGCTTTTCCCAGAACCCGATGTTCCGGTAATACTGGTAAGAACTCCTAATGGAAAGGACACATCAAGATTCTGAATATTATTTCGGGTAACATTATTTACTTGCAACCATTGCTCTGCTTTTCTAACCTTCTTTTTAGCTATAGGTTTTGGGGTGATATAATGACGGGTCAATGATCTTTCGACCGATTGTAAGCCCTCTAAAGTACCACTGTACAATATTTCTCCACCGTTGGTTCCTGCTTCTGGGCCAACATCAACAATCCAATCACAGTGCCTGATGATATCCACTTCGTGCTCAACAATAAACATGGAATTACCAACATCCTTTAGTTTTTGAAGTACCGTAAATAACGCTTCGGTATCAGCAGGATGTAGTCCAGCGGAGGGCTCGTCCAAAACATAAATTACTCCAAAAAGATTAGAGTGCACCTGTGTTGCCAATCGCAATCTTTGTAATTCTCCAGGAGATACACTTGGTGTACTACGTTCTAATGAAAGGTATCCAAGTCCTAGATCAATCATGATTTTTAATCTTGCGACAAGATCAATAGCGATATTTTGGGCTACTATAGCTTTTTCAGGAAATTTATCTTTTTCTTTATTTAAAAATTGTCCTTCGGCATAAGACGTAAAAATATCCATCAATTGTGAAAGGGATAGATTGGACAGATCAATAATATCATATCCATCAAATTTTACAGATAATGATTCTCTTTTAAGTCTTTTTCCATGACATACAGGACATTCTGTATTCAGCATATATTGTGAAACTCTTCGTTTCATCATTTGGCTGTTTGTATTAGCAAAAGTTTGAAGAACATATCGTTTTGCACCGGTGAATGTTCCCATATAACTTGCAGGCAGATTCAATTCCAAAGCTCTTTTTACCTCCGGAGCCGATAACCCTGAATAAACCGGAACAGTTGGCGTTTCATCCGTAAATAAAATCCAGTCACGATCTTTTTGTGGTAGATCTTTCCATGGTTTATCCACATCGAAACCCAAAGTCATTAATATTTCACGAAGATTCTGTCCTTGCCATGCTGATGGCCATGCCTCAACTGCTCTTTCTCGTATAGTCAATGAATCATTCGGCACCATAGATTTTTCCGTAACATCATAAATACGACCAATACCATGACATTTTGGACAAGCTCCTTCAGGTGTATTTGCAGAAAATCCTTCCGCATAAATAATAGACTGGTTGGCAGGATAATCTCCAGCTCTGGAATACAACATCCGTAGTAAATTAGAAATGGTGGTAACACTTCCTACGGTAGAACGTACAGTTGTTCCTCCACGGCTTTGTTGCAGAGCAACCGCTGGCGGAAGACCATGAATAGCTTCAACATCTGGAACAGACATCTGATTAAATAATCTTCTAGCATAAGGTGATACCGATTCCAGATATCTTCTTTGGGCTTCGGCATATATAGTACCAAAGGCCAATGAAGATTTCCCTGAACCTGATATTCCTGTAAACACAACAAGTTTATTTCTTGGAATATCTACATCTATATTTTTTAGGTTGTGTTCTTTTGCTCCTCGAATCTGAACAAAACCAGCTATATTCTCGTCATTAAATTCTTGAACCATGATAACTATACTTTAAGATTATACGTTATTTCCTAATATTACATAAGATAAAATCCTTGGGCTTCAATAGACTTAGGGATTTCGGTCTCATTTAATAATTGTCGAATATTAATTTCTATTGTACGTGACAGTGCTGATATTGGTGTATCAGTAGGGCTATTATTGAACGGATTTTGAAGTCTATGTGCCAACATTTCCAGAAAAAAGAACATCATTGAAATTGAAATAAGAATAAAAACTTGCAGTACAATATCAATATTCTGATGAAATGAAGAAGAAAGACTTAAAAGTACAACAAACAAGTAAATAGCAATATGCAATATTTGCCCAAAGGTTGGAGGGAAAATTGTATTTTTTATCCTTTCAGTTTTCCCCATAGATGCCAATAAATTATTAATTGTATTTTCTAACTGAAGACGTCCTAAATCATCAATTAAATTCTTCTCAAATAACGCTTTTACAGCTTTTAACTGCAAATGACTAATAGCAAGCGGAATATTGGAATGCCTCTTTATTTCAGCAATGTCATCGTCGTTCAACAATCCTTCAAAATTGGACCATGCATCCTGATTTCTCAACGATTTTTCCAACGCATAATTCCAAGCTATCTGATAATATGAAATTTTCTGCAAGTGCCCATTTTCATTACCCAAATAAAGTTGCAGTCGCAAAATTAATGTACGGCTATCATTAACAATCGATCCCCAAATTGTGCGAGCTTCCCACCAACGATTGTAGGATTGATTGATTTTATAAGATAAGAGAATGGAGATTGCAATACCCAAAGTTGAAGCAATCTGAATGGATACATCTGGCGTATATTCCGAATAATAACGGGGTAATAAACCAAAAGCCGTTCCCAATAAAGCAACAGCAAACAACGGTAATTTAATTTCATTCAACAGAAACTTAAATGGAATTTTTCGGTTGATAATCATAGCAATTGTTATTTTAAATTATAGTTTTAGGTTCAATGAAAGACGAAAATCATGCGATTCATTTTCCTCTAATAAATATAACGCTAATAACTTTATTAGCGAAGCAAGCGGTTAATTCAAGAATGATTAACCGCTTTACTTTGCAATATTAATTAATTTTGGTAAATCACACCTTCATAACAAGCGTTATAAAGATCTTTTAAGTCTTGAAGACTTGGTTTACGTGGATTAAAACCTGTACATGGATCTTCCAAAGCATTTTTGGTAATGTAATCCAAGTTTTTGTCCCAATCTTCACGAGATATTCCAAAAGCTTTCAAAGAACCGATATTGTTTACCGAAGCTCTTAGTTTTTCGATTTCTTGTGCTAATTCCTCAGCAGTTTCTTTTCCAACAATTTTTGCCAAATTAGGGTATCTTGTTGTTTCTGTTTGATTGTAACGGATAACATTCGGAAGGAAAATCGCATTAGCTGCACCGTGTGGAATACCATAAAGGGCACCTACTTGATGTGATAATGAGTGTACAATTCCTAACCAAGCGTTATTGAACGCTAAGCCCCCCATAAATGAAGCGTCGTGCATATTTTGACGAGCTTTAATATTTGTTGGATTATTTACAGCTTCTTCAAGATTGTCGAATACGATTTCTAAACCACCTTTAGCTAATACGTCTGCATAATTGTCTTCAATATTTGAAACGTATGCTTCAACACAATGTGTTAATGCATCTAAACCAGTGTTTGACGTGATATGAGCTGGCATAGTAGCACAAATTTCTCCATCAACAATCGCAATATCTGGTGTTAGTTCATAAGAAACAATTGGATATTTAACCCCTTTTTCTTTATCGGTAATAACCGCTAAACCTGTTGTTTCAGTTCCTGTACCACTTGTAGAAGGAATTGCTACGAATTTTGCCTTTTGACGTAATGTTGGAACACTGAAAGGTTTTGTCATCGCTTCAAAATCTGCATCTGGATGTTCGTAGAATACCCACATCATTTTAGCGGCATCAATCGCTGAACAACCACCAAGACCAACAATCCAGTCTGGTTGGAACTCACGCATAATTTCTGCTCCTTTAAGACTTGTCGCTGATGATGGATCTTCTTCAACACCATCAAAAACAATAGTTTCCAATCCAGCTTCTGTTAAGAATGCTTTTGCACGATCTAACGTTCCGCTTTTTTTCATTGATTGTCCACCAGTCACAATGATTGCTTTTTTTCCAGATAGATTTTTCAATTCTGATAAACTTCCAGCACCATGAAATACTTCGCTGGCAACAAATAACTTACTCATATTTTATTATTTAAATTTCTTCTACAAAAGTACTGCCTCTTGCATGGCTGTTGTTATACATTACCTACTATATGATATACATTTGATCCATTCAGAGCCAACCGCCTGAATTGTTTATTTTTAATCAATACAATATGCAATAGGGGATCATGATTCTACATATTCCTTTAATTGTTTCGCTTCGATATACATTTATTATACACGATTAAACATATAAAAGGCCACAGAAATTTCTCCGTTGCCTTTTGTAAAACTGTATTAATATTATAGATTAACGCCAAGTTTTATATTGATCGATCAATCCATTGGTGGATGAATCGTGACTTACAATCTTATCATCTTCTTCAAGCTCTGAAAGAATTACGGTAGCCAATTGTTTACCTAATTCTACTCCCCATTGGTCGAAGCTGAAAATATTCCAAATCACACCCTGAACAAAAATTTTATGTTCATACAAAGCGATAAGTTTCCCCAAAGATTTTGGTGTTATTTTTTCCAACAAGAATGAATTAGTAGGACGGTTTCCTTGAAATACTTTATACTTCTTTTGCTGATTGACTTCTGCGTCTGATTTTCCAGCGGCTTTCAATTCTGCAATTACTTCTTCTTCTGATTTGCCATTCATTAAGGCTTCAGTTTGTGCAAAGAAGTTAGAAAGTAATATTTTGTGGTGTTCGCCAAGTGGATTTAAGCTCTTAGCTGGTGCGATGAAATCCGAAGGGATAAGTTTTGTACCTTGATGAAGTAATTGATAAAATGCGTGCTGTCCGTTGGTACCAGGTTCGCCCCAAACTATTGGACCAGTTTGATAGTTGACTACCTTACCATTGCGATCAATATATTTTCCATTACTTTCCATATCTCCTTGCTGAAAATAAGAAGCAAAGCGATGCAAATATTGGTCGTACGGGAATATTCCTAATGTTTCAGCACCATAGAAATTAATATACCATACACCAAGTAAAGCCATGATAACAGGGATATTTTGATCTAACGCACTGTTCTGAAAATGTTGATCGGTTTCGTTAGCACCTTCTAATAACGCTTTGAAATTATTAAAGCCGATTCCAAGACTGATAGACAGGCCAATTGCAGACCACAATGAATATCTTCCGCCAACCCAATCCCAGAAAACAAACATATTTTTAGGATTGATTCCGAATTTTTTCACTTCAGCTTCATTAGTACTTAGCGCGACGAAGTGTTTTTCTACATCTTCTTCTTTAGCACCAGAATTAATCAACCAAGTACGTGCACTACGTCCATTGGTCATGGTTTCTTGTGTGATAAATGTTTTGGATGCAATAAGGAAAAGTGTGGTTTCAGGATTTACATTTTTTAAAACTTCTGACAAATGAGTACCATCAACATTGGAAACAAAATGCAAGTTTAAATGCGTTTTGTATGCTTTTAAAGCTTCAGTAACCATTACAGGTCCAAGGTCAGAACCACCGATACCGATATTAACAATATCGGTAATTTGTTTTCCAGTATATCCTTTCCATGTGCCTGAAAGTACATCTTCGGTAAAAGTTTGGATTTGTTCAAGCACTTCATAAACTTGTGGAACAACATTGATTCCATCAACAAGAACAACTGCGTCTTTTGGTTGTCTTAATGCAGTATGCAAAACAGGTCTTCCTTCTGTTGCATTAATTTTATCGCCTGCGAACATCTTTTCAATAGCTTCCTGAAGTTTCACTTCATTTGCTAATTCAAGCAATAAATCAAATGTTTCTTTTGTGATTCTGTTCTTTGAATAATCGAACAAAATATCATTCCATAAGATAGAAAACGAAGAAAATCGTTGTGGATCTTTTGAAAATAAATCCTTAATCTGCACATCTTTTGTGTCCTCGAAATGTGCTGCAAGCTTCTGAAATGCTTGCGTATTTTTTAATTGAACTGATGGTAACATATACTTTTAATTTGTAGTACAAACCTACCTCTAATCTTAGGCGTATATGCTACCAAGTTAAGCCTATGTATTATACATTTGTGCCAGTTGTTGTTGCAGATTTGTTGGGGTTTCATCCAATTTTGCACGCACAAATTTATTCAACGCTGCTGGCGAATTGAATCCAAGTTCAAAAGCAATTTCTTTATGAGAATAACTGGATAGTAACAGCAATTGTTTGATCTCGTTCATTATCCTTGCGTGAATGGTTTCAATAGAAGTTAAGCCTGCCACTTTCTTCGTTATTTCATTTAATTTCTTTGGTGAAATGAGTAGTTTTTCAGCGTACCAACTAACCATTCGTTCCGTTTTATAATGGCGTTCCAACAATTCAAGAAATTTTCCATAAAGTCTGGTATTCTCATTTGTTACTTTATCTTTATCCCATTTTGTATGTACAAACTCCACTAATTTCAACAATGTTATCTTGATAAAAAATCGTGCTTGCTCTTTTTTGACAGAGGTTAGGTCATGATACAACTTTTCAATTTGTTCCAATAACATTTGTACTTCATTTGTTTCGGCAACGGGTAATTCAATATGGTTTAGCTTAACGGATATATTGTGATTGTAAATACTTAACTCATTTTTTAAAATATCTGAACAGAATAATACTTCATCAAATAGAATCATTTTTCCATCAAAATCATCACTGATTTGTTCTTTTGAGGATAATTGACCAGGAAATATAACGCTTATGCAATTTTCACTGACATCATAACGACGATCTTCTACTTGCATTTTCATACTCCCTTTTTTAACAAACAGGAGACAAAAATGGTCTTTTGTATGAGGATTCCGATATTGCTCCATATCCTCTTTATCCAAATCAAAAATATGAAAGGGCGTGATTGCCCTTTCAGAATTATGCTGTATATCTTTAAGATAATGTGTAAACATATTGTAGTTTTTCTTTTTGCTAATTAATCGTTATTGCTCAAATATTTTGCCGCTTTTTCGTCCACTAAAAACAAAAGTTCTCCTTTTGTGGGTTTCAATAATTGCGATGGATAGAGGGACGGATTATAATCTCCTTCCAACACTTCTTTCAAGGCATCAGCCTTAGCATCGCCAAAAGTTAACACGATTATTTTTTTTGCTTTGTTTAAAAAAGGAGCTGTAAGAGTGATCCTATACATTTGCTGTGCATCTAAATAATAAGCAGCAACCCATTTTTCTTTTTCATCAAGAACGGCAGTTCCAGGAAATAATGAAGCAGTGTGTCCATCACTTCCCATCCCCAAAAGTATAAAATCCATTATTCCATCATCTCCAAGTTTTTCATGTAAAAGTGTATTGTAAGTTGATGCAAAATCTTCGGGCTTTACATCATCTGCATACATTGGAAAAATATTAGACGGCAGGACAGGAACATTTTGTAGAAGTGTTTCTTGGGACATTTTAGCATTACTTAGCCCATTATCCAGTGAAACCCATCTTTCATCTCCCCAAAAAACAAGAACTTTAGTCCAGTCAATTTGATTTTTGTATTGATCTTCGGACAAAAGTTTGTATAGCCCTTCTGGCGAAGAACCTCCTGTTAAAGCAACTGTAAAAAAGCCTTTTTGATCTATTGCATCATTAGCAGCAGCTACAAATAGTTGTGCTGTCGTTTTAAATATTTCTTCCGTTGATGATTGTATATTAAGCATCTTTTTTGGTTTTCAAAGTTTCATTAGAATTACTCAGCCAATTATGTCCTTGTCTCTTCAACAATTCATCTGCTGCTTCTGGCCCTGAGCTTCCAGCAGGATAAGTTACCATTTTTGACACGTTTCCATTTTCCCATGCTGTTTGAATATTCGCAATAACATCCCAAGCTTCTTCCACTTGATCTGAACGCATAAACAGTGTTGAATCTCCATCAAGAGCGTCCAACAATAACGTCTCGTAAGCTTCAGGTGTATCTGGTGCACATTCAAAATAATCGAATACCATTTCAGCAGGTTTCAGTTTCATGTCAAGCCCTGGCTTTTTCGTCATAAACGATAAATTGATATCCATTTCAGGTTGAATATTGATGGTTAATTTATTGGGTTGCAATTTTTTTATTCCATCCTGAAAAGTAGTACAAGGTACTTCTTTAAAACTGATTACAATAGAAGATTCTTTTTTGGACATACGTTTTCCTGTGCGCATATAGAACGGAACACCTTTCCAACGCTCATTATCAACATAAAGCTTCATGGCAACATAAGTTTCTGTGTTTGAGTTTGGATTAACTCCTGGCTCTGCCAAATAGCCTAATTTCTTTTTACCATCAATCTCACCTTCAGTATATTGTGCTCTAACCGTATAATGATTGATGTCTTCCAAATTGATTCTTCTCACACTTTTTAAGACATCTACTTTTCGGTTTCTGATTTCTGTAGATTCAAATGCAGTTGGTGGTTCCATAGCTACCATGCAAAGAATCTGCATTAAATGGTTTTGGATCATATCTCGCAATGCTCCCGAACCGTCATAATAACCTCCACGATCTTCAACACCTACGGTTTCCGCCACAGTAATCTGCACAGAATCGATATATTTATTATTCCAAAGTGGTTCGAAAATAGTGTTACCAAAACGGAACGCTAAAATGTTCTGTACATTTTCTTTACCCAAATAATGGTCAATTCTGTAGATTTGCTCTTCTTTGAACGTTTGTGCTAACATTGCATTAAGCGCCACAGCCGAATCTTTATCGTATCCAAAAGGCTTTTCGATAATCATGCGATCTTGATTCATATTATTAGCCAAGCCATTTTCTTTAAGGCTTTTTGAAACTTTTTCAATAAAGCTTGGTGCTACCGAAAGGTAAAAAAGACGGTTGGCTCTGGCACCTAATTTAGCATCTATGCCGTCAAGTTGATTTTTCAACTGAATGAAAGATTCTTCTTGTGTAATATCGAACCTGACAAATTTGATTTTTTCTTTGAATTGATTCCATTTCTCTTCAGAAAAGTTCTTGATTCTCGAAAAATCGTTGATATTTTCTAAAATATAATTTCTGAATTCTTCCTGAGTATGTTCTGTTCTTCCTAAAGAAAGAAGTTCAAAATCTTCTGGCATCCAACCGTCCAAAAACAGATTAAAAAATGCAGGAAATAATTTTCTTTTTGCTAAATCTCCCGTTGCGCCAAAAATGACAATAGAAGTTGGTTTTTTATCATTATTTTTCATTTGATTTATTTTTTACGATTCCCAACGGGTGTGGAATATTCCATCTTTGTCAATTCGTTCATACGTGTGTGCTCCAAAGAAATCACGTTGCGCTTGAATAAGATTGGTTGGCAAATTTTCAGAACGATAAGCATCAAAATAAGATAATGCGTTCGTCCATGCAGAAGCTGGAGTTCCATTTTGAATAGTGTCTTTCAAAACAGTACGAATACTGCTTTGTGTTGTATTCAGTTTTTCTGCAATGTGTTTATCGAGCATTACGTTTGGTAAATCGGATTCTGTTGCAAATGCTTGTCTAAAATCTTCTAATAAAATTGCTCTAATAATACATCCTCCTCTCCAAATTTTACATATTGTTTCTAAATTCAAATCGTATCCATAGATTTCAGAAGCAATTTTAAGTTGAGCTAATCCTTGTGCATAAGTGGTTATAATGGCAAAGTACAGTCCTTTTTTCAAATCATCTAAATTTGCATTACTGATATTTTCTTCATTATTCCATTTTAATAAAGCTGAAGCCTGTATTCTTTCAAGTTTGTATTTAGACATATCTCTCATATTTACAGCAGCATCAATAACTGGAACCGGAACCTGTAAATCCATTGCATTTTGTGAAGTCCATTTTCCTGTTCCTTTAGATTTAGCCCAGTCTGAAATTAAATCAACCAAATATTTATCACCTTCTTTTTGCTTCAAAATATCAGCTGTAATTTCAATAAGGAAAGAGTTTAATTCTTCTTTATTCCATTGTTCAAATAATTGTTGAATGGTTTCATGATCCAAATGATAAACATTTTTCATAATATCATAGGTTTCTGCAATAAGCTGCATAATTCCATATTCTATACCATTATGCACCATTTTTACATAATTTCCAGCAGATCCGTTGCCTAAAAATTCTACACAAGGTTCACCATCTACTTTTGCAGCTATGGCTTCGAAGATTGGACGTAAACGTTCGTAAGCTATCTTATCTCCTCCAGGCATCATGCTTGGGCCTCTTCTTGCCCCACTTTCTCCGCCAGAAATACCCATTCCGAAAAAATGGATTCCTTTTGAAGAAAGCTCTTTATATCTTCTGTCTGTATCTGTAAAATACGTGTTTCCTCCGTCAATAATAATATCGCCTTCGTCCAAAAATGGAAGCAATGTTTTAATTGCTCCATCTACTGGAGCACCAGCCGGAACTAATAACATTATAGCTCTTGGTTGTTCTAAGGATTTTACAAAGTCTTCTGGTTTAACAGTTGCAAAAACAGAATGACCATCCTGAGCTTCTGCCTGTAATGAATCTGCTTTTTCTTGATCCAAATCTAAACCTGCAACAGCAAATCCATGGTCAGCCATATTGAGCAATAGATTTCTGCCCATAACACCTAAACCAACTATACCGAAATTATATGTAATCATTTTCTAAGTTTTTTATTAATATCAATTGCTATCGAGTATCGCTAACAAACTAATTGAGATATTAGCCATTCTGAATTTAAAAATCCCTCATTAAAATTAATCTTTATTTTAATATGCAGAGATTAAAAAAAGAGAATTTATATCATCAATAGCATAGAACAAGGTCTTCCCTACAATAGTAGAGAAGACTTTGATGGTGAGTTAATAGCAAATTATGCTATTATTGCTTCTTTTAAAGCTTTTGCAGCTGCGGCAGGATCTTCTGCACCATAGATTGCTCCACCAGCAACTGCTACTGCAGCACCAGCAGCTACGACATCTTTTATTGTGTTGATGTTAACACCACCAGCGATTGAGAAAGGAACTTGAGCTTCTCTACCTTCGCTGATTAATTTTTGTACATTATAGCCTGGTAATGCTTGTTCATCTAAACCAGCGTGTAATTCCACAAACTCTACTCCAAAAGCAGTTACTTCTTTAGCACGTTGTACACGATTCTTAACACCGATTGTATCTACTACTACTTTTTTACCCGCTTTTTTCGCAGCTTCAATAGCGCCAATAATTGTTGCATCATCTACAGCACCCATTACGGTTACTAAATCTGCCCCAGCATTGAATGCCATTTCTGCTTCTAATGCACCTGTATCAGCAGTTTTAAGGTCTGCGAATACCAGTTTATTTGGATGAGCGGCCTTCATTGCTGTGATTACTTTAAGACCTTCTGCCTTGATTAATGGAGTACCTAACTCAATGATATCTACATAAGGTGCTACTTTTTCTGCCAATTCTAAGGCTGCTTCAGTAGTTAATAAGTCAATTGCTACTTGTAATTTAGTCATGATATAAAATTTAAAAATTTAGTTGTATTTTAATTATTCGAGATTGGCATGTTTCGGCCAAAGATTTTCTTTTGTTAATCCTGATTTTTGCCATAGCGTCATAAAGACTGCGTCTAAAATCAACAAAACAGACTGTTCAAATAAGCTACCTGCATATTGCTCAGAAGCAGATATACCGAAATCGGTTTTTACAGCTGCTTTAATGGCTATTATTTGATCTGATAGAGTTGCGATTTTACTATGCTCATCTGCTGTAATTGCAATTACTGTGGCATTTTGTTTTTTAGCTTTTTCTGTAGCAAGCACAAGGGTTGATGTTGTGCCAGAACCGGAACCGACTATAAGCAGATCATTTTCTAAAATAGCAGGTGTTGTAGTTTCTCCCACTACATGCACTTTAAATCCAAGGTGCATAAACCTCATAGCTGTCATCTTTAATGCTAATCCAGTACGTCCAGCTCCTACAAAAAAGATACGTTTTGCTTGCTTAATATGATTTTCAAGCAACGATAGAGATTCTGGATTCAGAAGAGTTGAGATTTCTTCATTTTCGATCAGGATCTTTTTTAAATTGTCTATTGTAGTATTCACTTGTTCCATTTTTTGCTTTTAGAAGAACTTTAATAATTATTTCTTCTAATTTGATAATGCAAAGTTATACTCCCCAATTCTCCTGATATTATACAAATAATATTATGTAATATACATTTGCGACCATCTAACATTTACCTATTGGATATTGTTAATACTTTTGATTTTAAGCATTGGAGACGGGTAAAAGAAACTTCTTAACCAAAAAACACATAATTTAAGTTTTTAATAAACAACTAATTACATAAAATATATTTCAGTTTTGATATAGTTGCTTTCGACATTTTTATACCATTTATATAGTTTGTGTGCTATTCATTCTTGCACCAAATGCTGTAAGTTCGGATCATTCTTAATCCGTTCAATTTCACTTTCTACAATATGTAGAATATCGGTTTTTATCTTGCGGTAATTGTTTTCAATTTCCTGTTTCATTTTGTCCTCTCCATGTTCATCAACAAAGGATAAAATTTCAGGTATCTTCTGATAGGCTTTGGTTTCGGCAGCTACTTTTTCATTATCCACCACAATTTCTGCATGAAATATCTTTTGCTCAATGCGCTCATCAAAATTATCTGATACAGAACCAACGAACATCCCCTGTGTCAATGTTGAGATTTTGGAAGCAGGTATCAAACTATCCAATTGTGTAGAAATAGACGTAGATTTATCATTACGGTTAATGGTCAAACTTTGGCGTTTTTGTAAAACTTTACCGAAACGTTCCGAAAGGCTTTTTGCCGTTTCCCCTACAACCTGACCACTGAATATATTACCAACGGTATTCTGAATAACTTTGGCTTCTTTGTCGCCATAATCACGTATTAATTGCGAAAAATCTTGGAACCCCAAACACACCGCTACCTTATTACTTCTCGCTGTTGCGATTAGATTATCCAGTCCTCTAAAATAAATAGTTGGTAACTCGTCAATGATAACAGAACTTTTTAACTGTCCTTTTTTGTTAATCAGCTTTACAATCCTTGAATTGTACAAACCTAACGCTGCCGAGTAAATATTTTGACGATCAGGATTATTACCAACGCATAAAATTTTAGGCTCTTTTGGATTGTTGATATCGAGTGTAAAATCATCGCCTGTCATTACCCAATAAAGTTGCGGGCTAATCATTCTCGATAACGGAATTTTTGCTGATGCTATCTGACCTTGTAACTGATCTTGGGCGCCACCTTGCCACGCATCCATAAAGGGTGATAAGTAATTTTCCAAATCGGGGTATGAGGTTAAAATCGTGAACACGTCCGAATACTTTTTATTCAGCAATTCGATTGCATGCGGGAATGTGCAATACTTACCATTTTCGTAGATTTTCAGATACCAAATAATGGCAGCCAATAAGATGATTGGACTTTCCACGAAAAAATCCCCTTGTTTTTGTATCCAGCTTCGGTTGAGGTTTAACATTATGGTATAAGCGGCTTCGTAAGCATCAGAAATGTCCGTCATAAAGTCGGGATTGAGTGGATTACATCGGTGACTCTTGCGTGGGTCATCAAAATTTATCACATAAAATTTAGGCTGGATTTTGTACTTATCCCGATGCTTTAGTAAGTGGTTGTAGGCAATGGTGGAAAGGTCGTCGAACTTGAAATCGTAGATGTACATTGAGAAACCTTTCTCAATCTGTTGTTTGATGTAGTTATTTACAATAGCATAAGATTTTCCCGAACCTGGCGTGCCCAACACGATAGATGCCCTAAATGGATTTACAATATTTATCCAACCGTTGTTCCATTTACCTTTGTAGTAAAATTTGGTGGGTAGATTAACAGAATACTCGTTTTCCATCAACTTGGTTTCCTGTTGAAAACTCTCGTTCTCGTTATTGAAAACATCGTCCATCAGGTTGTTTTTAAGTAATCGGCTCATCCATACTCCTGCCATCAGCAAAGCAATATAGCCCAAAGAGATAGTAAGGATATACAGAAATGTGCCAATTATCGGAGGTAATTTTAGCAATGGTGTGTTCAGAAAGAACAATACAAAACCAACGCCCAAAGCAACATAAATTTTAGACCAGGTTATCTTTTCGTTCTTTACACCTTTTGTTCCCAAACAACTTAAAGCCAACAATACTAAAGCAAAGGCTTTGGTGTAAAGAGTATGTGAAAACAAACTTGCCGTTCGTTGAAAATTCCCTAATATTTTGTTGATTACTTCCAAAGTCCAACCACGTTCTAAAAAGAAACCGTAGCAAAACCAATAAAGGTGCATCAGCACCAAAAGAATACTGACTGCCCGCATAAAAGCCATTATCTTGGCAAGTCCTCTTAAATCGTCTTCTCCTTGCATTATTTTAAATTTTAATGTTCGGGCGTGAATTTAAAAGCTCTACATAATGGCTGTATTAATGTGGCAGTGTTTGGCGTTTTTTGGTAGTATTTGGCGGAATATTATCGCTGACCTCTTTGACGTTTTCGTTTCTTCTTCATCTTATTTGCAAAGTCTTGTTCTTCGTAATCTTCGCCCTGAACTTCGGGCAGTAAACCTCCTAATGCTTCAATCAAACCGTCTTCATTTTTATCCGTAGTTAAGAAATCGAATAAATGATGAGGTTCTTCTTTTGGAAGATCTACATCATTAATAGTAGATCGTTTGGATTGTACGGTAGGTTCTTTAATATCCGGTTTGATACTATTGTTCCAATAATCATTAAAGGTATTTGCAGAAAGTTCCTTTGCCAATCGTGAACCATTCCATACCGATTTTGAATTGTGGTCAATAAAAGTCATACCATAAATACGCCCTGTGTCATTTCTTCGTACCACCACATTGATACCTTGTTTCATTAACTTCTTTTTAAAATCCTGTTCATTATCTGTGGATTGCAGGGCAATGGTAACGACAGATTTTAAAGTCTGCTTGACGGGATGATCTTTTAATTTTGTTTTGCTGTTTTCAAAATGCAGTTCCAAACCCGCAAGTCCTGCGTTTTTTCCAAATAACGAAGCCTTGAATGGATGCCCAGCTCTTTCGCCTTTTTCATTTAATGGAATGTAGAGTAAACCCTGCTGCGGCTTGCCACGTAATTCGCCTTCGACCTTTTCTGTAGTAATATTAAATAGCGAAAGCAAAGCATTGTATTCGCCCAACGTTTGGAATTGGTAATAGTTTTGAAGATGACGAACGACGGATGCAATCTGACTTTTAATATCGCCAACTTTGTAATCTACCGGACGGAAAATCTTATCATTTTGCTTATGCTCTTTGTCCGTTGCAGGTATCAAATGATGTTGTTTTTCAAGTTCTCTACAAACATTCATCGACCGCATTTTCTCAAACTTGTCAGAAATTTTCTTACCGTTTTCATCTACACAAACCGAAACAATATGAATATGGCTGCGGTCAATATCGGTATGTTTGAATACTATAAAAGGCTGTTCTCCGTAACCCATTTCCTGCATATACTGTTGTGCCATTTCCCGAAATTTATCATCAGAAACCTTATCGTTTGGGTCGGGATTGAGTGAAATATGCAGCGTATGTTTTTCCGTATTGCGATTTGCAATTAGGTACGGAGCGAAAGATTGAGCCAATTGCGTCACTGTATATTGCCCGTTTGCAGTTTCAATAATCTTATTTGTAAACAGAATTTGTCCGTTTTCTTTCTCAATTTTCAGATTATTGTACGCCAATGCACCATATAAATTTTCGCTCCTACCAATTTTTGCTATCATTTTTTAGACTGGTTTTTCAGATATTCTGTTTCAAATTCTTCTGTTAATTCAATTATTTGTCGGCATAACATCGCCATTTCAGCGGTCTGTTTTTCCAGTTTAAAAAGATAAGCCGATGCTTTTTTCGGCGAAAAATTCTTGTAAAGCAGTTTAATAATCTGATTGTAATTCACGCCAACATTGCGAAATTGGCTGTGAAATGAGGTAAGTCGCATATAAAAATCAACGGTTCCTTTGTCAATCTGAATGGTCTTGATTGTCTTATCAAAGATGCAAGACTTAATAAAATGTGCCTTTACCTGCATACCTGATTTGTCAAAAAGAGCAAGAAATAGGGCGTGTTCCTGTTCGTTAAAAGAAACGGTGTACCGTATGGTCGCTGGATCTGTTTTAAGTGGACGACCTATGGTCTTCTTCACTTGTCTTCTGTTGTTCTCGTTCATAATTAATCCATTTTTAATCTATACAAAACCTCGACTTCGGAGAGTGTTTTTCAGCCCCCGGCAGGGCAAGTTGTTCTGCATCGGAAAATACTTTTGAGATGCTGAGAACACAACTTGCCGTGTTCTGTTGAACACAAAAATCCGCCCTGCGGGACGGATTAAATGTAACAGGGAAAAACGGCTCGATGCCGTTCCCGTTACCCTCCGATTTGTCAAAAGAATTTTGCATAAATCCATTAATAAAAATCATTGTACAAAGTAAAGCCCTGTTTACGAAAGCATTGTACTGTATAACAGTGCCAAACACTGCCTTTGAACGCCAAACACTGCCACACCGCAATCAGCGGTCAAATCAATCTCTTTATTTGCCGTATAATTTTAGTGCAGGTAGTAAAAAATGTATTTCAACAAAGAAGAAAATCAGGTTTGAAAACAAGCGGTTTGGAATAAAAGCATAGGGTTTTAAAAGCATAAAACAATAAAAGTGTAAAAGCATAAAAGCGGTAAAGCAATTTACCTGTTGCAAGTTTTGCCACTTGCCAAAGAATGTACCTGACAAGGCAAAAATGAAAGCAAATACCTGTGCAGAAAAGTACGCAAAAGGGAATGCAGGAATATAGGAATGAGGTAATAATCAGATAAACCAATATTCAATCCTGCAAAACAAATAAAGTGTGTAACAATAAATTTTTAAATAATGGAAACGACAAAGAAAACTTTAAAAATCAGTTTCTCCACCCAAAAGGGCGGTGTGGGAAAATCTACGATGACCACCTTGCTGGCAAGTGTACTTCATTACCGTTTAGGTTTTAATGTGCTGGTAATGGACTGCGACTTTCCACAGCACAGCCTGACCAATATGCGTGAACGGGATAAGAGAACCATAATGCAGAACGACTACCATAAAAAGGCAGCAATGAAGCAGTTCCAAGCCATCAACAAAAAAGCGTACCCGATTATCAAATGCAAGGCTGAAACGGCTCTGGAGAAAGCATCGGAATATAGAAGCCAGTCGGCGGTTGTACCGGATGTGGTTTTCTTCGACCTGCCGGGAACAGCCAATACCAAAGGCGTACTGACTACCTTGAAAAAAATGGACTTTATCTTTTCGCCCATTACTGCCGACCGTTTGGTAGTGGAAAGTACATTGGGCTTTACCAAAGCCTTTCTCGGACTTCCCCAAACGGACGAGGGCAATCCCGAACAAGAGATATGGCTGTTTTGGAACCAAGTGGACGGCAGGGAAAAAACAGGTTTGTATGATGCGTATCAAAGTGTCATCAAAGAACTCAACCTGCCCATAATGGAAACAAGGATAATGGATAGCAAGCGTTTCCGAAAGGAAACAGACGACACGGGCAGTTATGTATTCCGGTCAAGTTTGCTGCCTGCCGAACCACAGCTAATGAAAGCAACCAAAATGGATTTGTTTGTCGAGGAATTTTTAAAAATCGTTCATCTATAAAAACAGTAAAGTATGGCTTCAGATAACAAAAACAACGATTTTGAAAAGCCCAATGTTGATGAGGAATACCTTATGAACGTCATAAGTGGCGATGAGCCTGTTGCTCCACCGAGCAATAATAAAGAGCAGGATGTACCAAAGGAAACCAAGCCCAGGGAAAAAGCCCGGAATAGTTCATCAAAGAAAGCAGACTACGAGGAAACATTTTTGGTCAATCGGTTTCCATCGGGGCGTAACGGCAAGGTGGTTTATATACGCCCTGAATACCACGAAAGATTGCTCCGCATCGTTCAACTGACAAGGGAAGAAAGAACAACGCTCTACTCTTACATTGACAATATCCTTGAACATCATTTCAGGGAGTACGGGGACGATATTACCAATTATTTTAATGAACATTTTAAACCCATTCTATAATGAAGAAAGATAAAAAGAACAGGATTGCTGTTGCATCCGGCAACGGCTCCGATACAGTTAGCAATACGGCTAAGACAACCTATGAACAAGCATTTATGCAAATGAATAGGATGCAGAAAAGAGGCAATAAAAGCATATACCTAAGTCCTGAACATCATGAGCGTTTAACTCGCATTGTCCAGATTATAGGCGATGATAAAATACCCTTGTTTGCCTATCTCAATAATATTCTTGAATACCATTTTAAAATGTTTGAAGATATGATTACAAAAGAGTTCAACGAAAAGTACAAAGGCTTGTTTTAAAAAAACCTACGTTATGGAAATAGTAATTGTGATATGCATGCTGACGGTCATTGTCCTGCTTTTGCAGGATAAGATTGTTATTAAGAAAAGGACAAAACAAGAACCTCCGCAGAAGAAATTCAATCCGAACCTGCCCGATATTATGGGGCAACCTAAATCCGTAGAACGCCTTTCAGTGCCAAACACTGCCACTGAACGCCAAATTGAGGAACCGGAGATAAACCCTGCTAATTTAGACATTGAATACGACGAAAATGAAAACGTCGGCATTCAAATCCGCAAGGAAGAGCTGGACGAAGTTTTCAGTAATATGCCTGATTTGGAGGAAGAGGAAGAAGATTGGAATAGGTATGGAATATCCAGTGGCGATAACAGTCTTGCCCAAGGGGTTACCTTTGAAGAACTAAGCTCCGTAGGGGCGTTGCTCCAAAAAGAGAATTTGGAACAATCACAAAAGGAAACAGCGGTAGATATAGTTCAAAGAATACAGGGGACTGAATTATTCAGTCTGCTGGAAAATTCCATCGAGGGTGCCTCCCGAAAAATTGCCGAGCTTTTGGATAGCACACTCTCATCTGAAACGGAAGCCGGTTCTTCCACTTTGCGGAAAAATGATTTGAATGATTTTGACATTGGGGAGTTTGTATAGACTTCCCTTTGTCTTTTAAAATAAGAAAATATGGAAAATGGATTGCCTAATACCAATATAGAACCGGGCAGTTTGCTTGACCTGCGTTTGAATAAAGGCATGCTACCTACACTTGATATTGCAGGTCATACATTCTACGTGGATTTACGCATGAACAAACTACGGCCAAAGGACGACTTTATATCCAAAGGCATAGACTTTACTGAAATAAAAGATTATTATGACCGAGACAGACGGGCATTTGTTATTCCCTATAATCCAACAAAACGCGAATTTCAGCAGGACGATGTTTCTAAAATGACCGAACTGCCTACTGATATTATCATAGTGCAGTTTCCCAATCAGTATGAATTGGATATAGTGGGATGGAATAGAAAGCATGGTAATAGCCTAACTGATCAGGATGTGAAACAAATGCACTTTGAAGCGCGTACCCTGCCGTGGGTAGATACCAATGTGATTGAGCATATAAAACGTAATGTTGCCGAACAGCTACATCCAAAAGAAGAATATATTGTCAACCAGCCAAAGGACAATCTGTATAAGATACCAACCGATACACAAAGGGTACTTCCGACATATAAAGTATTCGGAACAGAATTTATCGTCGATGTCAATCAGTTGGAACTCCGTCAAAAAGCCAATCCGAAAAATGTAATTTCTCTATCCGACATGGAAGAAAAAGCAGTACAGGGCTACAGATTTTGGTACAGCCCAAACACAAAGGGCTTGACGACATATGCCGAACCAGGAGCAAAATTAGCAGAGATACCCGACTTTGTAAAACTCGACCCAACTGGGATGTCAAAGAAATATAATATTTCCGAAGATATTATGGCGGGAATGGACGATTTCAAACTAATGGTTAATCAGGATGCGTTCGATAAAATTGCTTACAAAGGTATTATTCCAACAATAGATATTGCGGGGCATACCTTCTATATTGACTTATTCAATGACAAATTGCACCCTAAAGATGATATCTGGTCACGGGGCATCATCTTTTCCGAACTCAAACATTATTATTCGTACAAAGACGACACCTATACAATTCCGTACAATCAAGGGACACATACCTTTCAGGAAGTGAGCCTCAATGTCAAGGAGGTTCCCAAAGACCTTATTGTTGTACAAATTCCCGGCAAACGTACCCTTGACCCAATTGGTCAAAACAAAGCGGGTGACTTAAATAGTTCAGACTATTTAAAAAAACATGGAGTGCAACTGAAATTTGACGCCAAAGTAATACCGTGGCATCAGACCCGTTTTGCGGAAACCGTAAAGCAAAACAATGGACAAGAAGTAAAGGTAGGACAAAAAAAATCTACTAGTCCAAAGCCAGAGGAAAGTGAATTCAGCAAAAGAAAAGGTCGCAGAATGTGAATTAAGCATGCTAAAAAGCTAGCTATTGGGCAGTTACCTTTTCTTTGAAACTGAAGTTTATTCTTTTGTTTTGTGGAAAATGATTTTGGAGAATTTTGACATTGGGAGTTTGTTTGATAGCAAGCTCCCTTTTCTATTTGCAATGCTCCCCATTTATTAATATTCATGAAACATACTCACTTTCATGTCGTTAAACTTGTTTTTAATAGAAAATAGAAACTAAAATCTTTTTTTTGGAAATTTATATCAAAAAATGGAAATAAAAATCTTGTTTTGGAAATTTATTACTATATTTGCATTTATAACTTAAGAAACAAATAAGCAAATGCTCAAATATTTCAGTATAGTACAAGCTCTAAGCAGGTCCGCATTGGCAACGCCGAATGAAGCTGTCACGCATCAAATTAGAAGATTAAAAGAAAGTCTGGAAAAAGATGGGTTTGCTAAAGAGGCAAAGTCATTGGAGGCTTTGTTGACTGCTTCTGAATCATCGCTTGACATGTCTCCAAGTAAAATCCAAAGATCTTTCGTTGTTTTAAAAGGCGAGGAAGTAACTCCTAAGACATCGATTCCTGTAGATAAGGAGACATCAACTCCATTGGCAGAGATTTTTTTTCCTGATGATCTACCAGAAAAAGCCCCAATGTTTGATGGTAATATCCAGCTTGCTATTCACTCAATTGTAAATGAATGGAGTAAATTCGATCAACTTTTAGAAATTAATGCTACTCCTGCTAGCTCTTGCTTAATTTATGGTGCGCCAGGAACTGGTAAAACACATTTAGCAAAATGGATTGCAAAACAAATTGGATTACCTGTAGTGCTGGCAAGGTTAGAAGGGCTTATGTCTTCGTATTTAGGAACTACATCTCGAAATATTGGTAATCTGTTCGCTTTTGCTAATAGGTATAAATGCATCTTACTTCTTGATGAGTTTGATGCAATTGCTAAACTCCGTAACGATCCACAGGAGGTTGGTGAAGTAAAAAGAGTAGTCAATACGTTGTTGCAAAGTCTAGATTCACGTCATGAAAAAGGTTTTACCATTGGTGTAACCAACCATGAAAGTCTTCTTGATCCCGCTATTTGGAGAAGGTTTGATATACAGGTTGAAATTCCTAAACCTTCTCCCGAAGTAATGATTCAATTACTCAAGAATTTTATTACGCCTTTAGAATTTAACGAAAGTGAGATTAAATTTTTAGCATGGTGCCTAGATGGTTCATCAGGTGCTGATGCAGAAATGCTTTCAAAATGGCTAAAGAGAGCTTTTGTCTTAGAAAAGAAAAGCAATATCGTAGAAGTAATGAAGCAATTTGCTGTACTCAACTCTGGAAGGGTAGACACAAAAAAGAGAAATGTTATGGTTCACAGTGATGAAGATTTTATAAACATGCTGTTAAACGATAAGGTTTACTCTTTTAAACAGAAAGATCTAGCATCATTGTTCGGAATGACCCCGTCAACTTTGAGTAAGCAGCTATCGAAATTTAAAGATTCTGAAAAAATATAAGTTATGGCAAATAGTCCTGTTCAAATAGTATTAAATAGCGATGCTTTTATCGAGGCATTAGAAAATAATGGTGGCGGTGGTTCTAAAGACTTTTTTGCCGGAAATGATACTGAATTCATAGAGCATCGAGATAACATTCAAAATCAGCTTAGTGAGATAAAGAGCATGCAATTGGTAAATAGTTTTGCTAAGGTTTCTTATGCGAAAGTTACATTAAAGCAAACGGCATTAGCAAAAAGTCATCGCCCAACTTCACAAGTTTTTAAAAGGGATGTTGCTCCTATAATTGGAGCTGGAGATTTGGGAGAATTATTTGTCGAACTGACGCCAGAAAGTATTGATAAAATAAATACTAAAGTTGGACAGGCTGAACCCGAAACAAGATATAAAGAAAAGAATGGGAAGAATGAACCTAATCCTTCAAGATTAAGAAGTGAAGTCGGTGCAATTGAAGGAATTAGCCCATATACTGCAAGTGACAAAAGGAATTTTTCTGTTAAAGAAGCCGTAAAATGGCTATCTAATCCTCAAACTGGCGGTTCGTATATGGTAGAATTGTTTGAAGCTCCTCCGGCGAGGCAAGATTGGGATTTACTAAGCAAATACAAATTCGATTTGTTTGATAGCTTTTTTGGCGGGTTAACCATTTTAGGCACAGGCTTATTTGTGTCAAGAATTACTACTGGTCAGGGCTCATCTATTGTATTTGGTATCAAATTAGAAAAAACCGATTCAACTCCTGTAATACAGCTTTACTCATCATCAACAGCAGGCAAATCAGGTGAGAAAAAATCTATTGACCTAAACTTGGAGAGACATAACGAATTATTAGAATATTTGGGAAATCATCCATTGGTAAAAAAAGTTACTCTTCCTCCCATCATTACACAAAGCTCAACTGTCAAGTCTCAGGTCAAAGGTGAAAACTTTACTGTTCTTGCTCCTGATCATGAAGGCTCATATCCAAAAATATGCGTTGTAGACGGAGGTGTTTCAGATGTTTATGGCGACTGGATAGAAGATCGTTGGGGATTAATTAGCAGCATGGACAAAGACGAAAATCACGGTACTTTTATAGCTGGATTAGCAATATTTGGCCAACAATTAAATGGAAAGGCTATTTGCAGGGAAATTGATGGTTGTAAAATTATAGATCTTGATATATTACCTCGTGCTGATAGATATAGCTCGTACTATTCAAAACCTCTAGAATTTTTTAATGAACTTGAAACTGCTGTTCAGGAATTAAAAGCTAGAACTGGAGTTCGAATATTTAACTTCAGCCTGAATATAGAAGAGCATGCATCAACTACAGGCTATAGCGTTCCAGCACAAATTTTGGACAAAATTGCAGAAGAAAACTGTAAATCGTCAGCAAAAAGTGTACTGATTTAGTTCAGAACTAAGATAGTGTTTTCATAATAAACAGAACAAAAAAATAATTAAATTTGATTTATTATGACAGCCAAAAAACCAATCAGTAATCCTGAAAATTATTTAAAAGACATCCGTCGCAAAACCAGAAGGATTTTCACGGCGGAGCAAAAGATCCTCATTGTGATGGAAGCCCTGCGGGCAGAAACTTCCATTGCCGAACTCTGCCGCAAGCACGCCATTCAGGAATCTACCTTCTACAAATGGAACAAGGAGTTTATTGAAGCCGGTAAGAAGCAGCTCTCCGGAGATACGCTCCGCCAGGCAACCTCCGAAGAAGTTTCAGCCCTTCGGGAAGAGAACCGAAAACTCAAGGAGACGGTCGCCGACCTCGTTATCCGCTACGACATTATAAAAAAAAGTTTGGAAATTCTGGAATAACCGAAAAATACAGAAAGTATATGAGGTTGTTACCTGAAGAAAAACTGGAAATCATCCAAATGGTTACCCGTAGTGAAATCGGCGTCAACAGGACGCTCAGGGAACTTGGCATTCACAAAAGCACCTTCTACAAGTGGTATAATCTGTACCTTGAGAAAGGTGAAGCGGGATTTCATTCTTCCCCTTCTTCTGGCAGAAGGCAGTGGAACAGCATTCCTGAAGAAGAGAAAAATCTGGTGGTAGAAATCGCTTTGAATTATCCTGAACTCTCCAGCAGAGAACTGGCTCATAAAATCACCGATGAGAAGGGCGTCTTCATCTCAGAATCCAGTGTTTATCGGATTTTAAAGAAAAGAGGGCTGATAACCGCGCCATCGCATATCCTGATTTCTGCCTCGAATGAATTTAAGGATAAAACCAATTTTGTTCACGAAATGTGGCAGACGGATTTTACTTACTTTAAAATTCTGGGTTGGGGCTGGTACTATCTAAGCACGGTGATTGACGATTTTAGCCGCTATATCGTTCATTGGGAATTGTGCCGAAATATGAAGGTGAATGATGTTCAAAGAACGATTGACCGAGCTGTGAAGAAAGCAGGTTTAAGAAAAGGACAAGTTCCGAAACTTCTATCGGACAACGGTTCTTGCTATATTACCGAGGAATTAAAGGATTATTTACACGATAATCACGGCATGAAGCAAATCCACGGAAAACCCGCTCATCCACAGACACAAGGCAAGATTGAACGCTACCACAGGACGATGAAAAATGTGGTGAAACTGCATCATTATTACAGTCCGGATGAATTGCAAGCCGCTTTGGAAGTGTTTGTAAACCGCTACAACAATGAGCGTTATCACGAATCTTTGAAGAATCTCACTCCAGCGGATGTGTATTTTGGAAGAGCCAACGAAGTCTTGAAGATAAGACAGCAGATAAAATCTGAAACTCTAAAAAGAAGAAAAAAGGAATATTACAAAAGAAAATTAATCGAAACCTAATTTTTTTTCTTTTTAAAAGCAAAAAACTAAACTTTAAATTCTATATTTGAAACAGAAAACACTCTCTAAGAAAAAGTACACTTTCTTTTGAAGACATACATTGTAAATCGTCAGCAAAAAGTGTACTGATTTAGTTCAGAACTAAGATAGTGTTTTCATAATAAACAGAACAAAAAAATAATTAAATTTGATTTATTATGACAGCCAAAAAACCAATCAGTAATCCTGAAAATTATTTAAAAGACATCCGCAGAAAAACCAGAAGGATTTTCACGGCGGAACAAAAGATCCTCATTGTGATGGAAGCCCTTCGGGCTGAAACCTCCATAGCCGAACTCTGTCGCAAGCACGCTATTCAGGAATCTACCTTCTACAAATGGAATAAGGAGTTCATTGAAGCCGGTAAAAAGCAGCTCTCCGGAGATACGCTCCGCCAGGCAACCTCCGAAGAAGTTTCAGCCCTTCGGGAAGAGAACCGAAAACTCAAGGAGACGGTCGCCGACCTCGTTATCCGCTACGACATTATAAAAAAAAGTTTGGAAATTCTGGAATAACCGAAAAATACAGAAAGTATATGAGGTTGTTACCTGAAGAAAAACTGGAAATCATCCAAATGGTTACCCGTAGTGAAATCGGCGTCAACAGGACGCTCAGGGAACTTGGCATTCACAAAAGCACCTTCTACAAGTGGTATAATCTGTACCTTGAGAAAGGTGAAGCGGGATTTCATTCTTCCCCTTCTTCTGGCAGAAGGCAGTGGAACAGCATTCCTGAAGAAGAGAAAAATCTGGTGGTAGAAATCGCTTTGAATTATCCTGAACTCTCCAGCAGAGAACTGGCTCATAAAATCACCGATGAGAAGGGCGTCTTCATCTCAGAATCCAGTGTTTATCGGATTTTAAAGAAAAGAGGGCTGATAACCGCGCCATCGCATATCCTGATTTCTGCCTCGAATGAATTTAAGGATAAAACCAATTTTGTTCACGAAATGTGGCAGACGGATTTTACTTACTTTAAAATTCTGGGTTGGGGCTGGTACTATCTAAGCACGGTGATTGACGATTTTAGCCGCTATATCGTTCATTGGGAATTGTGCCGAAATATGAAGGTGAATGATGTTCAAAGAACGATTGACCGAGCTGTGAAGAAAGCAGGTTTAAGAAAAGGACAAGTTCCGAAACTTCTATCGGACAACGGTTCTTGCTATATTACCGAGGAATTAAAGGATTATTTACACGATAATCACGGCATGAAGCAAATCCACGGAAAACCCGCTCATCCACAGACACAAGGCAAGATTGAACGCTACCACAGGACGATGAAAAATGTGGTGAAACTGCATCATTATTACAGTCCGGATGAATTGCAAGCCGCTTTGGAAGTGTTTGTAAACCGCTACAACAATGAGCGTTATCACGAATCTTTGAAGAATCTCACTCCAGCGGATGTGTATTTTGGAAGAGCCAACGAAGTCTTGAAGATAAGACAGCAGATAAAATCTGAAACTCTAAAAAGAAGAAAAAAGGAATATTACAAAAGAAAATTAATCGAAACCTAATTTTTTTTCTTTTTAAAAGCAAAAAACTAAACTTTAAATTCTATATTTGAAACAGAAAACACTCTCTAAGAAAAAGTACACTTTCTTTTGAAGACATACAGGTTATTTTCCAGCAATAATCTCGCACAACTCTCCAAATTTCATTACCTCTTCGTAACTATCTGTTGCGTGTAGAAAGGCGGGGTTTTTCTGGTCTGATTTATTAATAATATCAATAAATAACTTCATGTTTTCTAATTGTAAAGCTGAGAAAGAGTCGATATCCGCTTTAATTTCCTCCATATTGTGTGTATTCCTGTAATTGGTGTATTTACCCATGAAACCAACAAAAACATCAGATAGTTGTGTCAATTGGCTATCCTGAGAATCAACAAAAGAATAGTTTTTAAACTCTACTCCTTTATCTAGCATTCTATACCCGTTCAAAGCTTCTCGGATGGAATCCTCATTATCGAATATATGAGTTGAATTCTTGAAAGTGTAAATGGGTCTAAGATAAAAATGTGTCAGATCTGCCAGCAGAATATAATCTTTTTCATCCATAACAAAAGCTAGTTCGCCTTTCTTTTTAGACTCTTTCAATATCTGTCGTAACGATTCCAACCCAAAATGAAATTCAGGTAACTGAAGATATGCTTCAAAAAGATTACTCAATGCTTCAATGAAATCACCAATTTTCTCAGGTTTAACATTAGGATATTCGAAAGTATAAAAGAGTTGAATAACGGCATCTATTTCAAGACGACACAGTTTATAGAGGTCGTTCTTTAGTCGGTTGTCAAATCCAGGGCCTAATCTCATAGCCACATCAGAGTTCATGATAGCAGAATCTACAATGTCCACAATCGACCAATAGAGAATATTAAGACTTGAATAATGCACATAAAGATCACTATCCTTTAAAAAGTGCAAGAACAGGTTTAACTTCTGGGATTTGAGGCAATCAAGAAAATCCCCGAATGCTATATGTTTGAATTTAACTTCCTTAGCTGTTTTTTGCAATTTAAAGCTATCTATCAATGGCTGTACGTCTGGTACTTCTCCCTGATGTAGAAGTCCACCCAAAACGAAGTTTGCTGTAAATGTATAATTGAAATCATTTTCTCTTACATAGAATGTTTTGATGTTATTGGTTTCATCATAATAGAATATGTACGGTGTCGCAAAATCTACCCTTGGATTCAATAATCGGGCAAATTGATTAGCATCTTCTATTTCTGCTATTTCAAAATCTATCATAGTATTAACTTATTAAAAATAATAAGTGACTAAGTTATAAAAAATCCCCCTTAGACCGCCACCCACCGCCAAACAATTCCTTTGACTGCCACTTTGTTATCACGCCCTGATTTCTGAAACACCTTTGTCTCGAAAGCCCGCAAGGTGCGGGAAAACAGTAACAAATTAATGTGTTTCAATTATGGAAAAACAGAGAAAAAAAGTTTTGCTGGCAGCAATGGCAATGCTGTCAGGAATTGGTGCGTTCGCACAGGGAAACGGTTCGGCAGGTATCAACGAGGCTACCCAAATGGTAACAAGCTATTTCGACCCCGCAACCCAACTAATCTACGCCATCGGTGCGGTGGTTGGGCTCATCGGAGGCGTTAAGGTGTACAACAAATTCAGTTCAGGCGATCCCGACACATCGAAAACTGCGGCGAGCTGGTTCGGTGCGTGTATCTTCTTAATCGTGGCGGCTACCATCCTGCGTTCATTCTTCCTTTAATCCTTTGCTTTATGAACAGTTATAACATAAACAAAGGCATTGGCAGGACAGTGGAATTTAAAGGGTTGAAAGCACAATACCTGTTCATTTTCGCAGGTGGGCTGCTCGGTACGCTTATCCTCGTGATGATACTGTATATGGCAGGCGTAAACTCTTACATCTGCCTGTTCCTCGGAGCAGGCGGAGCTTCGCTCATTGTATGGCAAACCTTTTCACTGAATAGGAAATATGGAGAACACGGATTGATGAAGATAGCGGCCAATAAAAGGCATCCGCGCTACATCATCTGCCGCAAGCCTGTACGCCGCTATTTAAAATTCACTTCTAAACAGAATGCCGTATGAGAAATGTAGCAAAGACCACCACATTGGAAAGCAAGTTTCCTTTGCTGGCAGTAGAAAACAACTGCATTCTTTCAAAAGATGCAGACATTACCGCCTGCTTTGAGGTTCGTTTACCAGAACTGTTTACGGTAGCTTCTGCGGAATATGAAGCCATTCATTCTGCCTGGCATAAAGCTATCAAGACTTTACCGGATTTTACAGTCGTTCACAAACAGGATTGGTACATTAAAGAAAGCTACGCTCCCGATTTGGCGAAGGAAGACCAAAGTTTTTTGGCTAAATCCTACCAACGCCATTTTAATGAGCGACCGTTCTTAAATCACTACTGCTACCTTTTCCTAACCAAGACTACTAAGGAAAGAATGCGTATGCAAAGCAACTTCAGCTCGCTTTGCAAAGGTTCATTGATACCAAAGGAAATCAGGAACAAGGAAACGATACATCGCTTTATGGAAGCGGTAGCACAATTTGAGCGTATCGTAAACGATAGCGGTTTCATAACCCTGAAACGCCTTACCGAAGATGACATCATCGGAACAGAAGAAACGCAGGGATTACTGGAACAATACCTAACTCTATCAAGGGATGCCGGAGCACCGATGCAGGACATCGCTCTCGGAACGGAAGAAGTCCGTATCGGGAACAAAAGGTTGAGCTTGCACACCTTGTCCGATACGGACGATTTACCCGGAACGGTATCGGCTGATACCCGTTTTGAAAAACTATCCACCGACCGCAGCGACTGCCGTTTGTCGTTCGCCGCACCTGTGGGTTTGCTGTTAAGCTGCAATCACATTTACAATCAGTATTTGTTTTTGGATAACAGCGAAGACAACCTGCAAAAGTTTGAAAAGTCCGCAAGGAATATGCACTCACTGGCAAGGTACAGCCGTGCCAACCAAATCAACAAAGAATGGATAGAAAAGTATCTGAACGAAGCCCACAGCTTCGGGCTATCCTCCATCCGTGCACACTTCAACATTATGGCGTGGTCGGAAGATCCGGCAGAACTGAAACAGCTAAAGAATGATTGCGGTAGTGCGTTGGCACTGATGGAATGCAAACCACGCCACAACACTACGGATGTAGCCACATTGTATTGGGCAGGAATGCCTGGCAATGCAGGCGATTTTCCGAGTGAGGAAAGTTTTTACACTTTTATTGAACCTGCTTTGTGTTTATTCACAGAAGAAACCAATTACCACAATTCGCCATCGCCATTTGGCATCAAGATGGCCGACCGTTTGACCGGAAAACCTATCCATTTAGATATTTCGGATTTACCGATGAAGCGTGGAATTATCACGAACAGGAACAAGTTTATACTTGGTCCATCGGGAAGTGGTAAATCGTTCTTTACAAACCATATGGTACGGCAGTATTACGAGCAGGGAGCTCACGTATTGCTTGTAGATACAGGTAATTCGTATCAGGGACTATGTGAACTCATTAAAGGAAAAACCAAAGGCGAAGACGGTGTTTACTTTACTTATACGGAAGACAACCCGATCGCCTTTAATCCATTTTATACTGATGATGGTGTGTTTGACATTGAAAAGAGAGAAAGTGTCAAGACTTTGATACTGACACTCTGGAAACGTGATGATGAACCGCCAACCCGTTCGGAAGAGGTTGCCCTTTCCAATGCCGTAAGCGGATATATCGAACGCATTAAAGCGGACGATGTTTATCCATCTTTCAATGGCTTCTATGAATATGTGAAGGGCGATTACCGCAAGGTACTCGAAGAAAAACAGGTACGGGAAAAAGACTTTGACATCGCCAATTTCCTGAATGTTCTCGAACCCTACTACAAGGGTGGCGAATATGATTACCTGTTGAACTCTGATAAGCAATTAGACCTGCTTTCCAAACGCTTTATCGTGTTTGAAATTGATGCGATTAAAGACCATAAAATCCTGTTTCCCATAGTCACAATTATCATTATGGAGGTCTTTATTAACAAGATGCGAAGGCTCAAAGGTATCCGCAAACTCATCCTGATTGAAGAAGCGTGGAAAGCGATAGCGAAAGAGGGAATGGCAGAATACATCAAGTATTTGTTTAAGACCGTCCGCAAATTTTTCGGAGAAGCGATTGTCGTAACGCAAGAGGTCGATGATATTATCCAGTCGCCCATTGTGAAAGAAAGTATCATCAACAATTCCGATTGTAAAATCCTATTAGACCAACGCAAGTATATGAACAAATTCGATGATATACAGGCGATGTTAGGGCTTACGGATAAAGAGAAAGGGCAAGTACTTTCCATCAATATGAACAACGATGCAAGCCGTCTGTACAAAGAGGTTTGGATTGGCTTAGGTGGTACGCACTCGGCAGTCTATGCCACCGAAGTTAGTTTGGAGGAATACCTCGCATATACGACCGAAGAAACCGAAAAAATGGAAGTAATGCAATTAGCTTCCGAATTGGACGGTAACGTAGAACTCGCCATTAAGCATATCGCAATGGAAAGGCGGGACAAAGTAAATCAATAGTCATTAACATTTTAAAATTCAGAAACAATGAAAAAAGTATTGTATCTGGTGTGTACGGCACTAATGCTTGCCGTAGCACCGTCAGCGAAAGCACAATGGGTAGTAACCGACCCTGCAAATTTGGCTTCAGGTATTATCAACTCTGCGAACGAAATCATACAGACTTCTTCCACCGTGAGCAATGTAGTAAAGAACTTCAACGAAGTGAAGAAAGTTTACGACCAGGGCAAGGAATATTACGACAAGCTGAAAGCTATTAACAACCTTGTGAAAGATGCCCGTAAGGTGCAGCAAACCGTACTTTTAGTAGGCGATGTTTCCGAAATGTATGTGCAGAATTTTGGCAAGATGATGAACGACCCAAATTTCACACCACAGGAATTGGTTGCTATTGGCAATGGTTATTCGGCACTACTCAATGAAAGTACCGAACTGCTGAAAGAATTGAAGCAAATTATAACCTCTTCAAGCCTTTCGCTAAACGACAAAGAGCGTATGGATATTATTGATCGTGTGTACAAAGAGGTAAAGGATTACCACAGCCTTGTACGCTACTACACCAATAAGAACATTTCTGTAAGCTACCTAAGAGCGAAAAAGAAAAACGATGCCAAAAGAGTGCTTGAACTCTACGGAACCTCTAACCAAAAATACTGGTAAAATGGAATGGGATAATCTTCACGAACTCCTGCGTTCGCTTTACGACGATATGATGCCGCTTGCAGGCGATATGGCGGCAGTAGCTAAAGGTTTAGCGGGATTGGGAGCGTTGTTCTATGTAGCATTAAAGGTTTGGCAGGCTTTAAGCCGAGCAGAACCTATTGATGTGTTCCCGTTGTTGCGTCCCTTCGCTTTGGGGCTTTGTATAATGTTCTTCCCAACTATCGTGTTGGGAACCATTAATGCAGTATTAAGTCCGGTGGTTAGAGGAACCCACACCATACTCGAAGACCAAGTACTTGACCTGAACAAGCTGCAACAGCAGAAAGACCAATTGGAATATGAAGCAATGGTCAGAAATCCAGAAACCGCCTATATGGCATCAGACGAAGAGTTTGATAAAAAACTGGATGAATTGGGCTGGTCGCCATCGGACGTTGGTACAATGGCGGGAATGTATATGGACAGACAAGCCTACAAGATAGAGAAAGCCATAAAGGATTGGTTTCGCAATTTACTGGAAATACTCTTTCAGGCGGCGGCTTTGGTTATTGATACCATACGAACATTTTTCCTGATAGTCCTTTCCATACTCGGACCAATAGCTTTTGCTATTTCCGTTTGGGAGGGATTTCAGTCCACACTCACACAGTGGATTACCAGGTATGTCAGCGTATATCTCTGGCTTCCTGTTTCGGATTTGTTCAGCTCGATGCTGGCAAGAATACAATCCCTCATACTGGAAAGGGATATAGCAATGCTTGCCGATCCGACCTACATACCTGATACGAGCAATACAGTGTACATCATATTTATGATTATCGGCATCATCGGGTACTTCACAATTCCTACAGTGACAGGTTGGGTAATCCAAGCCGGAGGCGCAGGAAACTTTACCCGCAACGTGAACCAAGCTGCAATGAAAACAGGGAACATCGCCGGAGCAGGTGCAGGTTCCACAGTTGGAAACATCGGCGGCAAACTGATGAATAAATAAACAATTAATCATTCTAAAAAATGGAATTTAAAACTCTAAGAAATATCGAAAACAGCTTTAGGCAGATAAGATTATATGCCATTGTGTTTGCGGTTCTCTGCATTGGCGTGGTAGGATATGCCGTATGGCAGTCCTACCACTTTGCAGAAGAACAACGCCAAAAAATCTATGTATTGGATAACGGCAAATCTTTGATGCTTGCCTTGTCGCAAGATGCGAGCATCAACCGACCTGTGGAAGCAAGGGAACACGTCAGACGTTTTCACGAGCTTTTTTTTACACTCGCTCCGGATAAAAATGCTATCGAAAGCAATATGAGGAGGGCATTTAACCTTGCGGATAAAAGTGCTTTTGACTATTACAAAGACTTATCTGAAAAGGGTTATTACAACAGAATTATTTCAGGTAATGTTCAGCAACGCATCGAAGTCGATAGTGTCGTGTGCAATTTCGACACCCATCCTTATGCGGTGCGCACCTATGCCAAACAATTTATTATCCGTTCGAGTAATGTAACCAGGCGTAACCTGATTACTTCCTGCTATCTCGTGAACTCCGTCCGTTCCGACAATAACCCGCAAGGCTTTAACATTGAAAAATTTGCAGTGGTTGAAAACAGGGATATTGAAGTCATCGAACGCTAAAAAACAATCTTATGGAAACATTATCAGATTTAAACACGTTTGCGAAAATCCTTACCGACAAAGGATATAACGGCTATTTCCATACGCAGGGTGCGTATGCCGGAAGGTTGAAAGACACCATCAGCGATTACATCGAAAGCTGCCAAAAAGGTACAGACAGTTTACCCAAACAAGATTTATTGCTGACAGGCTATCTGCAATGGTCGGGCGATGACAAGCCCCGTGTCGAATGTAGTATGTGGGTAAAATACCTGAACGGGAAATTCTCTCTCAATAAAATGGAGGTGGCAAGGAAAGACCAATTTGGGCAACTGCTGAAAAAATCGGAACTGACAAACCTGTCTGTAATATCTGCACCCAAAGCGGCTGAGGTAGTCGCTTTGGTCAATGATGAACTAAAACAAAAGGCAGGTAAAAGCCCTAAGCGTTTCAAGCTCTAAAACAGAAAACGGTATGAAAAAATTAAGAGCAATTATGGACAGATATTTTGACAAGCTGGACGAACGCTGGCGGGCATTGTCCCTACGCAAACAGTACCAATATACGCTGTACTTCTTTGTAGGTTACCTGCTGCTTACCATGGCGGTGATTGGCAAAGTAATGTATGATACCTCAAAATCCGGTAACGATATAATCATTGAGCATATCGAAAACCCTGTCCTCAAAAAAAGTGAAAGCCCTGCAAGATTACAGGACACATTATCAACAATTCTAAAAAATAAGATTTATGAAAGAAAATGAGAACAAAAAATCGGTTGTTCGGGTAACGGAAGGGAACCCGACAGCAACCGCTGATGTGCTGCAAGACGGCACACAGAATAATAAGGAGAAGCTCAAAAAGCCCCTAATCTTTGGTTTGATGGCGATTGTATTCGTGGGTTGTATGTACCTCATATTTAAACCGTCCGAAGATAAAAAAGCGATTGAAAACATCGGGCTGAACGATGCAGTACCAGAAGCTACGGGAGCCGGAATGCCTGCCGACAAAGGCAAGGCGTATGAGCAGGAAATGCTGGAAAGCAAAGACCAGGAAAAGCGTAATGCTTTAACTACGCTTTCTGATTATTGGAATACCGAAGACAAAGAAGAGCCAGTTGATGAACAACTTCCTGAAGAAGACCAAAGCAACAGCTATGGCGGCGGCAGAAATTCGGGCAGGAACGGTAATCCGGCAGTAAACAGTTACCGTAATGCGCAAAGCACATTAGGTTCTTTTTATCAGGACAACAATTCGGAAACAATGGAACTCCGCAGGCAATTGGACGAAATGAAAGAAAAGCTGGCTGAAAAAGATGTGCCACCCGTTGCTACCGTAGATGACCAACTTAAACTAATGGAGAAATCCTATGAAATGGCAGCAAAGTATCTTCCGAAAAATACGAATACCGAAAATGTAACACCTGCTAATGGTGCTGTTCCGGATGCTTTTAGTGCTGCTGGCACTAACCAAAAAGAGCATTTTGTATCGTTTACGCCTGCAAGAAAGAATGCCGTATCAGCCCTGTACCGTGAGCCTACGGACAGTGCTTTTTTAGCCGATTGGAGCCAAACAAAGAACCGAGGTTTTTATACCGCCGGTTCTGTTGAGCAGGTGATACAACCGAAAAACAGTATCAAAGCCTGTGTACACGATGCTCAAACAGTAGTTGGCGAAACGGGTGTGCGTTTACGATTGTTAGAGCCTGCCCAAACACCACAACATACCATTCCAAAAGGAACGATTGTAACGGCTAATGCCAAATTTCAAGGTGGGAGATTACAACTAAAAATTACCTCGATAGAAATGGAGGGCAATATCATCCCGGTAGATATAACCATTTACGATTTGGACGGGCAGCAAGGCTTGTATGTTCCGTATTCACCCGAAATGAATGCCCTTACCGAAATGGCAGGCAATATGAGCCAGACAGGTGGAACGAGCGTAATGCTCACACAGAATGCCGGACAACAGGTTGCCGCAGATTTAAGCAAAGGAGTGGTACAGGGAATTTCGGGCTATTTCGCCAAAAAGGTAAGAACCCCAAAAGTTACGCTGAAAGCAGGACATCAGGTTTTTCTTGTACCTAAAAAATAATGTTGAACTCAAATAAATAAAATAATGAAAAATCATTTTAAAACCTTTTGGGCAATCGCCCTGATACTCGGCCTTGCCGTACAATCTTATGCACAGGACAGTACAAAGGCAAAAACTCCGCTTGCGTTGGGCAAGATAGAACCGTATAAAATGGAAGTTACCTATGATAAGACTTCACACCTGATTTTCCCGACCGCTATCCGTTACGTGGATTTGGGAAGCGAATACCTGATTGCAGGGAAAGCGGAAGATGCGGAAAACGTGTTGCGTGTAAAAGCAACGGTAAGGGATTTTGAAGCTGAAACCAATTTTTCTGTGATTACTAATGACGGACGTTTTTACAGTTTCAATGTGTATTACAGTTCCTATCCCGAAGTGTTGAGCTATGACCTACTTACAATGCAAAAAGCAGTTGATAAAGCTAACGGAAACGATGTGCTTTTTGAGGAATTGGGCAACAATTCGCCATCATTGGCGGGTTTGCTTTTGGAAACCATTTACAAAAAAGACAAACGCATTGTAAAACATATCGGGGCTAAGAGTTTCGGTATACAGTTTATTCTTAAAGGCATTTACATACATAACGGCAAATACTATTTCCATACGGAATTGAGAAACCGTACCAATGTGCCGTTTCAGATTGATTTTATCAATTTCAAAGTAGTGGATAAAAAGATAGCCAAACGTACCGTAGTACAGGAACGCCCGCTGATACCGTTACGCACTTACAAGCCATTGGAGGAGATTGGCGGTAAATCGACCGAACAAAACGTGTTCCTGTTAGATCAATTTACGATTGCCGATGACAAAGTACTGCTGATTGAGATTTTCGAAAAAAACGGGGGCAGGCATCAGACACTCCAGATAGAAAATTCCGATTTAATCAAGGCTCGTTTGGTTAATGATATGCACCTGAAATTTTAATAACCTTTTAAAGCAATTTTATGAAAAAGTATATCTATACCGTGATGCTCATCTTTATGGCCATCACTGCTACACAGGCACAAAGAATGCTTCCAAAACAGAAAGGATTGGAAATAAGTGCAGGCGTATTATCCGATGATAAAATCGGTAATGATTATTACCTCAACATCGGAATGACCGTGAACGGAAAAAATGGAAATTACCAGCTTTGGGCGTTGGAATACACACACCAATACCACGATTATAAAGACCTCCGTATACAGCAGGAAACTTATACTGCCGAGGGTGGTTACAGCTTCTTCCTTCTGGGTGATGTTCGTAAGAATATCACACTGAACTTCGGGATAACAGGCGTAGTCGGTTATGAAAGTATCAATCGTGGCGAAACAATGTTATATGACGGAGCAAAGATTTTGAGCGAGGATAATTTTATATACGGAGCAGGTGGTCGCCTCACTTTTGAAACGTACCTGTCAGACCGTTTTGTGTTAGTCCTGCAAGGGCGTACAAAGGTTTTATGGGGTACGGATTTACAACAGTTCCGACCGTCTGCAGGTGTGGGATTAAGGTTTAATTTTTAAAACTTAAAACAATGATAGGAATATTCAATAAATTCAGAATAGGATTACTGCCGATATATGTAATGCTGGCAATCCTCACAGCTTCGGTTTCTTTGGTATCTTGTAGCAAAGATGATGAACTCGAAATACAGAACGATTTCCCTTTTGAGGTAAACGTGATGCCTGTTCCAAAAGATGTAGCCAACGGGCAAACGGTTGAAATACGCATTACCATACAGCGTAAAGGCAATTACAGCAACACGCAGTATTTTTTCCGTTACTTTCAGTTTGACGGACAAGGAACGTTGCAATACTACGATGAACCGCCATATCTGCCGAACGATTTATACCCTTTACCGACAGAGCAGTTTAGATTGTACTATACGTCAACATCTGCCGTATCACAATCCTTTGAGGTTTGGATTTCGGACAGCTTCGGAAACGAAAAGCAATTGAGCTTTCAGTTTAACAGTAGTGATTAAAAGTAGTATGTCAGTTCATAAAAACGGCTTATCTGATTGGTAAGCCGTTTTATATTTAAAGCAATATGATTAGGAGTATTTTACTGGCTCATCAATATTTCTTAAATTCATAGTTGTGAAATTAAAAATGTGAGGATATGGTTGCATCATTGGTTATTGGGATAATATTTGTGTTTGCAGGCTTGGGACTTCGTTATTGGATCAACCGGAGAAAGTTTTACAGGCGTGGTCCAATGGGAGCTGAGGGCTTTTCGTCCTATGAAAAGTCGGTTGCCATTAAATTTATTGAAAAGGTTGGTAAATGGATAGCTTATGCCCTGATAATATTTGGACTTTTGTCGCTTTGGGTTTATTCTCGTGAGAAAAAAGAAATGGAAAAGCAGAAGGCAGCAGTGGAAAGTATTCGGTAGAACAATAATTGAAACTCATCAAACAGCAATTATTCAAATTTATATAGTAGATGGTATAGATATTACGAGTTTTCGGTAAAAATATAAAGCTAATTGAGCAAATCTAGCACTTTTATAGTACAAGAATGATTAATTAAACCTTTATGATCTCACTGTAGAGGAAAAAATAATGTAATTTAGATCACTAATAATTACAATTATGGTACAGAATGAGTAACAAAGAAAACTTCAAAATTATAGCTATTAATGTTGGTAAAATGCTACCAACCAAAGACACTCGTAAAAATTCTTTATTGACTTTAGATGCTTCAAAAAATTTAAAAAAAAATCAAATTTACCAATTCCGAAATGAGTATCAATTTCGGAAAAATGACTTTTCAGAGGTAGAATACATACCTAAAACCGATGTCAATTTATATGAACTTAAAACCTCAATAAATAATATTCCAATTAACATTAATGCTGTTGTAGGTGGAAACGGTTCAGGTAAAAGTACTTTAATAGAATTACTATACTGGGCAAATTACAATATTGGAAGTATTCTAAATTTATTAGAAGATGAGAACCGTAGAAAACGGAAACCTTTTAAATTTTTAGATTTTGAACTTTTGTATTCTGTTGATTTGAATACTCTAATAAATGTTGTTTTTAAAGAAGGTAATGTTTATCAACAAACCTATAAACGAAAAAACAATAAGTTTGTCGCGAATGTGTCAAAGCAAGAGATTAAAAGCATTGATGACTTACAACAGTTCTTTTATACGATAGTTGTTAATTACTCTCACTTTGCTTTGAATTCTTTAGAAATTGGAGATTGGATTAATCCTTTATTTCACAAAAACGACGGATATCAGACACCTATTGTATTAAATCCAATGCGAACCGATGGTATTATTGACATCAATAAAGAAAAATATTTGCTCACAAGAAGATTATTAGCCAATCTTCTTGAACCTATAACCGAAGGACAAGAAGAAAACAGTTTACGCAATATTGTAAACAATAAAATTGCATCTGCTTTGGAACTGTCATACAATCCTAATCCTAATGCAACCCTAGAAGAGCCCATAGATTCAACAGTAAGAGAAAAATTAATTGAAGCCTTTCAGCAACATTTTGGATTTAAAATAACAGAACAACAACTTAATAATGATTTATTTGTGAATGTTACACTTTCGTACATTCATAAGAAGCTCATTAAAATGGCTTTTTCTGATTATAAAATATTCAAAAGATATAGAGAACCGAAAGAAAGAAATATAAAAAATATAAATGCGTATATCAGAAGAATAAAAGAAAGCGACAGTCACGCCGTTTTCAAAGTAAAAGGAGCTATTCTTTACTTAAAATATTATCAGACCTTGTTACCGAATCTCGATTTTAAAAAACCTTTCAGTTTAGAAATTGATGGATTGTCAAAAAAGATACAGGAGATACAGAAAAAAGAATCATTTATGGTGAATACCTTTATGATGTCACCTCCTTCTTTTTTCTATATTAACATAGTCCCAAAAGATGGTTCTTCATTTGGTTCTTTAAGTTCTGGAGAAAAACAAAAAACACATAGTATTAGTTCTATTGTATATCATCTTATTAACCTCAATTCTGTTGAACAGCTAAAGGAAGAAAAAGCAGAAGAGTCCGAAAAAATAATTCATTACAACTATATCAACATCATATTAGACGAAATAGAACTTTATTATCACCCTGAATGGCAAAGGACATATATTGCTGATCTATTAGATTATATTGGTAAAATTAATCCTGAAAATTTAAAACACATTAAAGGATTAAACATAACTTTTTTAACGCACTCACCATATATTTTATCAGACATTCCGAATGCTTTTGTTTTGAAATTAATCAAAGGAGAGCCTTATATAGAAGGCAACGAAACCTTTGGAGCAAATGTACACGACCTCTTAGCAAATGACTTTTTTATGCAAAAGGGGTTTATGGGGGAATGGGCAAAAAGTCAAATAAAATTGGTTATTGAAAGTCTCACATTGAAGATTAATAATAAAAAGATAGAATCACTCAACGGTCTATTAAATGAAGAGACCGAAAAAAATAAAATTGCTATAATAAAAGGCGAGATTAAATCTATTGAAATTGAAAATTCTAGATACAAAGAGATAGATCAAAGTCAATGCTCTTCTATTATATCAATAGTTGGTGAACCTGTTTTGTATAATAGTTTAATGGAACTTTACAGTCAAGCATTTCCAAATGATGAAACCAATTTCATTCAATCACAAATTGACAAGCTAACTAAACTATTAAACAAATAATCATGATTTCGTTACATATAAATAAAGCAAAAAGTGTTCAAGAATTTTTTAAAGTAGAAATAGAAGAACAAAGAAGTTCTGCACTGCAAAAACTTCAGGCAATTAACGCAAACATATTTGATCAAGCTGAACAAACTTACCTTAACAACATCATTACTCAATTTCAAGATATTTCATTTTTAACAAAAAGCCCTTTAGAAATAGAAGTTATCAAAGGAATAGTTGGGCCATTACCTACAAATTCCCGTTTTGAGACGGTTAATGGAGTACTCAAGCCCATGAAAAAACAACTAACTCATTTTATTCAAAATGCCCTTAACTATACAAATTGCCGAGATAAATTTTATCCAAAATATTTTAGGAAGATTGGAATAAAATCTTGTGTTTATTGTAATTCTCAATTAACTGTTGTTATCACTAAAAAGAACAACGAAATTGACGCAAGACTCGAAGTTGACCACCACTATCCTAAAAGTGATTTTCCGTTTTTGAGCATTTCGTTATTTAATTTATATCCCTGTTGTGCTTCTTGTAACAAAAGAAAAAGTTCTACACCAATCAATTTTTTTCTTTATACAGATATCACATCAAAACTATCAAAATCCGATTATAACTTTAAAATCACTAAGTCTTCCGAATGTGATTATTTAGTGACGAAAGATGCTGAAAGTATTGAAATTCTATTTAATGATGTCTCTACAACAGTAGCTGGTCATCAATCGCTACAAAATATGTTCAGCATAAAAGAAATTCACGATACTCAAAAGGATATTATAGCAGAATTGATTGTCAAGAACCAAATTTATAATGAGAGTTTCAAAGATATTCTTCAAAAGAGCTTTTCAAAATTATCATTAAGTCAAAATGATTTTGATAGAGTAATTGTAGGTAATTATACCAAAGAAAAAGATATCCATAAAAGACCATTTAGCAAAATGACAATGGACATTGCTAAACAATTGGGGCTGATTAAATAAAACGCATTGTAAACAAAATTGAATCCTATTTTTAAGCCAAACACTTCCTTTCAAAGCCAATCAATACCACAACTCCCAACACTGCATTAAGCCTCTTTAATTTAGACTTCCACGGAAAAAACAAGCAAACTATGGAAGTTATCGCAATACAAAAATCCGCATTGGACGGAATGAAAAATGAGTTGAAGGAACTTTTGAAAATGACCGAAAACGCAACGAAAAAATACACACCGATTTTCAAAGAAGAAAAGTGGCTCGATAACCAGGAAGTGTGTTTGATGATGAACATTACCAAACGGACCTTGCAAACCTACAAGGACAAAGGCTTATTACCTTATTCCAAACTGAACCGCAAGAATTATTACAAACTTTCGGACATACAGGCTTTGCTCGAAGCCGGACAGCCGTACAATACTACTGAAAATGGATTTATTGACGAATGAAAATGAAGAAATCATTACTCATCAGGAAATGATAATGAAGTTAAGAGGCCGCATTGAAGAAATATTGAAAAACTATCGTCCTGTAATGAATGGAGAGATTTACTTATCGGGCGAAGATCTGTGCCGGTTATTGCATATCAGCAAACGGACTTTACAGCAGTACCGTGATGATAATATATTGCCATTTATACAGATTGGCGGAAAGATCATCTACAAGGAAAGTGATATCCTGACTATCTTGGAACAGAATTATATAGTCAATAAAACAGGCTTACGGTAACCTTTTGTATCTTATATCTGTTCAAAAAGGAATGAGTTTAGTATATTTGCTATATAAAATATAGAATCTTAAAGTGTTTTTACTTTAAGTCCCACATTGAAAACTGGTAATTTTTAGACAACGGGACGATAAGGAAGAACGCTCATGCCATAGGCGTGGGCGCTCGCTTATTCGTTGTCGGGTATACCAGTACCTCAATGTGCGGTAAGTGTAGTTGCCTGCGCTTTCTTTTTTGTGCAGGAAACTCCATTAACTCAAAATCTGACAATATTATGGAAACTGGTACAGCACAACAAAAAATCACTCTCGCATTTATCAACGACAAAAGCCCTATTTTAAATGGTATCTGCCAAGACCTTGTCGCTTCAGGAACTGAAGTCTTATTTCGTTCGGAAAGCATTGAAGATGGACTATCGCAATTGTTTTCATTGAATGAACTTCCCTATGTTTGCATTATTGACCTTGATTTTTACGACAAGAATGTGCTGACACAGCTTCAAGAATTGAGGACAAAATATCCAACCATAAAACTGATTGCCCATAGTGATATTGATGATGAGAAAGTAGGAAAGGCAATTTTAAATATAGGGTTTTCAAGTTATCTTCTTGTTGGTAGTGATACTATGGATTTTAAGAAATTGATTTTCAACGCTTAAGACTATATTTCATCTTCATCATCTCCATACCAGCTTGAAGTATCTACATCGTAATCATCAACCTCAAACTTAGTGGATGGAAAATCATCATCGATTTGATAGCGTATCTTCGTTTCAAAAGGAAATGTTTCTGGCAAGTCTAATCCATCACCTTCACGTCTTTCTCTATTAGATCCATATTCAAGAATCACATGTAAATCTCCAAAGACTTCCACTACAATTTCATATTCATTAATTTCTGAAATATGATATTCTGACACCTCACTATATTCCAATGAATGATGAGGTGCGAGCCGATCAACATTCTCAAAAAAATTAGTTACAACGGATGATATCATATGCTCTTCAATATGTCCATCAAGGAATTGTTTAAGATCTTCACGATAGTTCTCAATTGTTTCTACTAAAGCAATGAAGGAGTTAAGTACATCTTGGCTCATACGCTCAACTTCAGAATCGCTAATATCGAACACCTCAGGATTAATATGAGTGTACTTGCTTAAAGTATTGATTGTTTCTTTTACCTCCTTTATCATGTCTTTAAGTTCGTCAACATCAAATCCCCAGCTATCTAATAAAGCGTCTTCTATTCCACCTTGAACTGCGTATTTAATCCTTTGGTTTCTTGTAGGCTTTCCGTCAGTAGTTTCGGGACTAAACCAAACACAATTTTTCACACGTTCTTCAGGTGCAAGGTTATATAAAAAATGTCGTGATAACTCCCTTATAGAGTATGCAAAATTATTAAAGCGAAGTTTGTTTGTTCGATCATTTAGGCTAGCAAGTGAAGCTTCAAATAAATCCTGTTCAAATTGATTTAATAATAATTGCTTTATTTTTTCTGCTTTTTCCATATTGTCTATTTTATTTAGGATATAGTCAAATTTAAAAAATAATATGGCGCAATTTTTAATGTGACGATCAAATCTAATCATGCGACGTTCTTTTGCTTCTTTTCTTTGGTCGCTGTGTGAAAAGAAAAGAAGTCAGTGCTAAATACAACAAATGGGATACTAAATATCCCAAGCAAAAACTCGCAACCTGTTTGGTAAAATGTAAGGAAAGGGAATTGTGTAGTGGTGCATTTTGACAAGGGGGTTGCACCTATTCTAAATGCAAAAATGCGTTTCCGACCAAAGTGAGGAATTGCATTTTTGCCCGCCCGATTTTTCGGGTCAGGCGACTTTTATCGGGTGGGTACGGAAATCTTTCAGATTATGAAAAAATCCCTTGTATTCGGTCATTCCTCTGCGGAATAAGTTCCACAGCAAAGAACAACCCATTTGTGTCAATGAGGAATTGATAAACAAGTCCTGGTATTCCAATGCTTCGGCAAGGGAGCAACTTGGCGTGTTGTCTTCTTGTTCGGATTGCTTCAGCAATTCGCCAAATTCATCGGTAACAAATGGCAGGCTTGCCACCATTTGGTATTTCTCGGAATTGGGTTGCTTTATCTCTCCGATAGTAGATAGTAGCACTTGTCCTGTATCTTGGCTGTTGCCAAAATCCAACCAATACTTCGGCTCATCTTGGTAGTGTCTGCGGTAACTTATTTCTTTAAGAATTTCAGCAACGCCAAACCTCGCCTGTACATTGTCCACACAAGTAATGGTAATGATTGCCCTTGCTTGTTCGGGCAATCTGCCAAAATTGTCTTTTTCAAATTTTACCGTTTTGGCTTTCCAATTTGTACCTGCCCAACGGTTGCAACGATTGATTAAAGCAACGGATTTGTATAATCCTGTTTCACTTTCTGCAAAACGCTGTCTGCCCAAATTGGCACTCGTGATAACATCATCATCCCAAAGGCGGACTTGCAACCCTGCGTGTTCCAATGCTATCAAACTCTCATTTATTTCCATTAAGGCGGTCAATACTTTTGAGCCTGTACCACCTGCTCCGATGAGGTTTACCGAAATCGGGTTGGTAGGATTGAGTAAATAGTTGTCCGTAAAATGAACTGCTGTTTTTTCTGTATTCATCACAATATATTTTTAAGGGTTTTATTATTCTTTTTCAATACCTCTTTAGGAAAGGGTTTATCCGTATTGATAAGGTCTTTCCAAAGGGTTACAATATTTTTTTTCGTTAAGTTTTCGCATAATGAATGACTGAAATAAGAATTGAAAAAATAATGTTCCCACGCCTGTATAAATTCCTCAACCGAAGCCGAATTTTTAATGTCAATACTCACCGTACCCATACATACATTGCCCTTTTCGTAGATATTGAAAAAAGGTGCATAATGCAATAGCGTTTTCTCGGTGGGTCTTCTGTCATTTGCCAAAGCAAATACGGTAAGACTGCTTTTGCTCGCCAACCAAAGCATTGGCGGTACTTGTGCTTTTCCGTTGGGTATGCCCAAACTATCCACAAAATACAGTTTCCGTTGCTGTGCTTTGGTGTACCAAAGTACCGTACATTTTTCAGCATTCGGATTGATATGCAGGATATTTGTAGGCAATATTCCCTTCGGTTTTAAAAAGGCTTGGTTCTTTTCTTCATCGGTCTGTAAGGACTTTGCTAAAATATTGGCTTCTTTTACCGTTAGTGGGTGGGCATTGATAGGCATTCCGTTGCTGTCCATATCAAAATGCTCCACGTACAGATCGGTATTTGTGCCTATAGTTTCATAGAAAACCAAAGCGGATTTTGGGTGGTACAATGTGCCAAAATTTTCGGTGATATCGTTAACGTTGTTCATTTTTCTGTTGTTTTATAGTCGTCTAATATTGTGCAGAGGTCATCCAATAAGGCAAACAAGCGGTTCTCAAAATCGAGATTTGTTGTTGGTATTTCACTTCCGTCAAATCGCTTGGAAATGGTTGGTTCTTCCATTGCTCCGTACTCGTTAAATTCATTGTTGATGGTATCGGAAAGGCTTCCGTATAACCAACCTTTGGTATCTGCAATAAATGAAATGTACTTTTCCATTCCGATTGCTTCGTTTTCGTAATCATCATAAGGGTCTTGTTCGGACAATGGTGCGTTTCGGAAAATGCTTGCGTTCGGATATTCTGTAATAAGGGCAAACGCATTGCAAGACACCTTATGGCATTCCCTGTCGAACATATCAACGCTTTTAAATCGGTTCAAACGCTGTTCAAATACCTTTAGATTGCTACGGTTAAATAGCTTTTGTTCTATTTTATCGCCAATGTATTCGGTATTTCTCAACTCACTTCTATATGTTTCTGTTTCGTCCGTTTCCTCGTCCTGTTCTACCCAATCGTTCATCATTTCGTACAGCCAATACAGATAACTTTCTTCCTGCCTGTAATACGGCACATCGGCAATATGGTACAGATAACTACATACTGATATTAAAAGCTGTGCAGTCTTTTTACGCTTCGGGTCTTTTAGCATCCGATAAAGTGGTGCTATAGGAATATAATAAAGGGTTGTACCTGTATTGTATCGTTCCTCACTTGTGAAGTAGATTTTCTTACTGTCCTGTACCAATTTGAAACTATCCCAATTGATATTGGTATGTTTTACTTTGGTTTCCATATCCCACATAGCCAATGTTATATTGTATGGAAACTCAAAATCCTTGGTCTGCATTGGTTCAATGCTGTAATGCTCGGCAAGTTTGGAAAGGGAATTGTAAAAATCCCTCTCCGTTTTCTGACAAGCCTGTACGGATTGTGCTGTTTTCAGTTTTGGCAGAAACGTACACTTTAGAATACCATTGGTAGCATTGCTATCGGTACGGATTTCTGCTTGTCTTTCTGCACTTGGTTTGCATCTTTTGGTCTTTGTAGCCAATTGGCGAACTCGCACAACTGTCGGTGCAATTGCCGTTGTCGTTTCTGTTCGGGTATGCTGATAGTTCCCGATATGATGTTGCGTTGCATAATTCATTGTTTTATAATTTTGGTTTAACCTTTCGTACCCATTACGCTCTCAAATTTGTATTCTACTGCATCATCTTTAATTTGCGGTGCAGATGCTTTTGCTGTTGTCAAAATCGGGTACATATTAGCGTAAAAATTCATTACGGCTTCCACGCTCCAACGTGGTTCGGGGTCGGTCAGTCTAATGTCCTGTCCTTTATCTTTGAGTATGAAAACTCGCTCTAATTGGGTTGCTAATAACATATTGCTCGTTTTAATTATTAATACTGTTCTTCTTCGTCCGCTTCATCAATAGGATAATCGCCAGTAACTGCTTCCTCTGGCGGTTCGGGTGTTGCTTCTTCCATTGCTCCGAAAAGGCTCGGTGTGGCAAACTTGTCGGATAATGATGTTTTGCGTTTTCGTATCTCGTCCGCTTTTTCGGGAAACTCTGTTATATCGGGTACTTTCATCCACGCTTCACGGAATTTGCCCTCTTTTTCGAGTTCGTCAGCCTTTGCCATAGCATCTTTAAACTTCTTGTCTTTGGCTTCCTGTTCTTTCTTCTGCCTGTCGGCTTTTTCTTTTTCTATTGCGGAATGCTTTTTAACTTCTTCCAATTGCTTTAGGAATTTTTCCATATCCACCATTAAGCCCGATACCTTTTGTATAGGTGTGGTTATCTGCTCAAAAAATCCCTCGTCAAATTCTTGGGGCGTGGCGTTAAATGTTAATGGGGGAATACCGTTTTTGGCACTATCTCCGCATTGTTCGTTATTGAGCAATACTGTTACAATTAGGTTACTTTCTATTCCTTTTGAAATGTTCAGTTGTAAAACTCCTGTAAAGTCCAACTGCTGTATCTGATTGAAAAAATTTGTGTTCATCGTTCTGAAATTTTAATTGTTGAAGATTGCTTTTTGATTACTGTCAGTTTTTCGTACATATCTATCCAATAAGCTTTTTGTCTTTTGTCGAACTCAGAAAAACTTTTGTCTTCGTGGCGGTATTCTTTGTATTGCCTAGCCATTTTAATGGCTTCTTTAAGGTTTGTTATCTCAATGGGGCAACCGTTTAAATCTGTTACTTGCATAGCTTTATGAGGCTACCACCGTTTAAGGCGGTAGCCTGTTGTTAATTAATTAAGGTTTAGGATTTCTGCACCGTCTAAAGCAAAACCATTACACAATTCAAATGCTTTCTGTGATTTGAGTTGAGCAGTACCACCCAATACAATGCTTTGTAATTTGGCTTCGTCATTCTTGTAATTTCTCACGTTCTGATAGTAGCCTGTAACAGCATTATACGCTCCGAACAAAGTGCCTTTTGTTGTGTCCATTTGCTGTGTATCGCTTATCATTGCGTATGCAAATGCATCCTCAACGGTATTTTTGAACACTGTGGAAATTTCATCCATAGCACCTTTTTTTAGCAAATCAAAGGTTTCCTTATTCGGGCAAAGTGCCAATTGGATTAGCTTTTTAACCTCTTGGTCTGTTACCTTTACTTTTGCCCACTCATTAAAAATGCCCTCTAATTGGTTGCTCAATGTATTGGCAAGTCCCATAATCTTATGGGCATTCTCAATACGTTGTTTTGCTCCCGAAGTATGTTTGATACGGACTACATTGGTCATAGTGCGTAACGAAGCGTTTAAGGTGTTTTGGCAAACTATACGGATAGGAGTAAATGCGGCTGTGATACTTCCGCTACCATCGTGCGAAGTGGTTAGGAAAATGTACTTTTCCGTAACATCATCGCCATTACCTACACGGATATAGTCAGGCAATTTGGCTGTGATAAAAATACGTTCTCCGTTTCCTAATGCTCCTGCGGTTTCATAGAGAATACCCTCGCCACCGCCTACAATAGCATCAAAAAAATTAAAGGCTTCACGATTTTGTACTATGTGGTAATCCTTGCCAACTACTCCTAATACTGAATTGTTATCGGTACGTATGTTGGCAAAATAGTTGGGTACTTCCAATTCACTACTGCCTATCTCTATATCATTAGCAGTTTCGATAATGCCCGAACCTTTGGTAAACAGTGGGGATTTTACGACTTCGTAATCTAACCCTGCGTGCTTGATAGCTTCTTCGCTTGTCGGGTATTGCTCCACGATTTGCCCCAAACCGTGCCACGCTTTTTGTTGTACGCTAAAAAATGAATAACGTCCTGTTCTCTCGTTGAAATTGATATTATGTGCCATAATGCTTAAAATTTGATGTTAAAAAATGATTGAATACTCGTTGTTAAAATGGGAGGTCGTCTTCTGTCTTATTATTGTTTGTGCCTGTAGTAGCTTGTGCCGTTTCCGATTTTTTGCTACCTCCGTGTAATTTTATGTTTGATGTATGGAAATTTAGTCCTGCTCTTGGCTCTCCGTCATTGCCTGTCCACGCTCTTGTACTTACTCTTCCCGATAGTTCCACCAAAGTGCCTTTTGTAAGTAGCTTGGCTACATTTGGGGTTATCCAATAGGAGCAATCAAAATAGGTTGTTTGCTCTACACGCTCGCCTTGTTTGGTACGGTAGCTGTCGTTGGTCGCTACTGAAAAGTTTACTACTTGTTTGTCTTGTGACGTTGTGCGTACTTCCGCATCTCTTGTCAGTCTTCCTGTAATGTTCATGATTTCTACTTTTTTGCGTTATTAATTTTGTTCTGATTTAATTTTCCTTGATTTATTCGGCAATGAGAGGAGGTGCTGAAGTTTCGTTTCACTCTTTTGCCATTTCCAATGCTGTATTTTTTCATTTCTGACATTTTTTTTATTCGTCTAAAGAGCCGGAGTATGCTTTGTTTCGTTTCACGAGCATAAAAAGGTTAGTGTTTAGCAGGAACAAGGTTTTGTCAAAAAAATACGACCCGAATGGGTGGAGATTTTTTTGCAAACCAAGAGGGCACGACCTTGTTCCTGCGTTAAGAACACGGAAATACCTTTGCTCTTGAAATGGAACAAAACAGCATACCGGTTCTTGAATAAAAAATCATGTGGAAGCACGTGAAAAAGGCATTGAGTAAATGGCCTTGTGATTACAAAACCTGCAATTACATTTTGCAGAATTTATAAATATGGGGTTTTAGTATCTTAAAATATTGTGGCTATGGTAGCCACGTAAACGATACTAAAAAACATTTGTTGAGGGATAAGATTGGGTAGTTTTTCTGGATGGTTTATTAAGACATCCTGCTAAAGCTTTTTTATTGTGTTGGATGGCACTGGAGGAATAAATGTGCTTTTGAGGATTAAGTATGAGCATAAAAAAAGACGGAGCATTTTTGCTCCGTCCTTAAATAACACAATCACCCTTATACAAACTGGAACACATAACGATTTATAATTTCTGTTTGTCCTATTGTTTGAAGATGGGCGTAAGCATCAATGATTGATTGAAGATGTTCTTTATCCTTACACACAACATATTTCTGTGCCTGATGAAACATTGCCAGGTCCTTATTTACATAGAATGCGATATGTTGTACACGTTTTACTTGGGAATCATTACAGATAAAGGTATCATTACTACCTAGGGGTAAGATAAAATTTCCAAAATCATCAAGATTATTACTGTCGCTTTCTATTAAGGGGACATCTCCTAAAATCGATTTAATATTTGGATTAGAGTTTACATAACTATTATGGTGAACTCGAAGTAATCTTTCCTCACTTATATTCAGATTGTCATAGAAAGGGAGAAATGGGAATATTAATTTTTTGGTATGCCTGAACAATTCAGAATTCAATAGATGATCCAGTGCTTCTGTGTGATCGGAACCATCGTCTTTTTTAATTACTATGTTTACAGGAAGTTTATCATATGGGTACTCCTTGTCTTTGGTGTCAAAAAGATTATCATTTGCCGGCAAGCGCCATTTCATAGATGATGCCATTACCAATATAGATGTTAAGGCTTCTTCGGTAATAATACCTGTACGTGTTATTTCGACAAGATCTTTTGAAAACTTTTCATCAAGTTCGGCATAAAGTTTTTCCATATTATCGTTTGGCATTCCGTCAAAGTACCAGGTATTCCGGTTCATCTCAAAGAATACAGACTTGGGACTTCTTCTTTCTTTTGCGAAAGCCCCTTTTTCTTTATCATAGAGATAAAGCATATTATCTTCATCAGCAAATCTCTTAATAAGAAACTGCGGGATATAATGGTGTCTTTTTGATAGGGTCATGCATGTTAAATATTACTTAGTGCTGTCATTTTCTTTATTCTTGTTACGTTTTTCAAGCTCCTGTAGATATGTACCATACAAGCCTATTTCATTAAGTGCCAATCGAAACACAGTTCCATATATGGGTGGAGGCGTAAAAAGCTCGAATGTGTCACAATCTGGATCTCGGTCAGGGAAACTATATTTAGCTTTAAGATGTGCTGGTCTTTTAGCAATCTGATTGGTCTTAACACTTTCCAAAATTTCGTATGTAGCCAATATCAAAGCTGTAGACTCCCCAAATGAAGTAAGTTTATCAATATAAAAGAATTGCTTATCCTTCAGTATTAATGGCGGGGTAAAGAGGTTGATAATTCTTGAAAGAGCAAGTAGAAATCTCTGTTTCATCTTCAAGGTATCTTCTGCGGTTACAAAAAATGGCCTAATGAAGAAAAAGAAATCTTTTTCTTTTAATTTCTGAGCAAGATAAAATTTGTCGTAATAATAGTAAAGCGCCTGTGCGGTGTGGACTCTTCCTTGATCAGAACACTGATCAGCGAATGATTTTATATAATCAAGAACCTCATTATATTGGGAAGCTTCAAGAAAATTTGACATAAGAAAATTTTCAGGATTCTTCTGAAATTCATCATAACCGCCATCCTGAAGTTTTTCGAGAATATTGATAAGGGTAATTGGAGGGTTTGGAGAGTTTAGGGAAAAGTAAGCTATAATAATCTTTTCAAATGCTGATGGTCTTCGTATGCCATAAAATGAAAGTAGCTCATCAAAAAAACAGTACGGATAAAAAGGTCTGTTGCTAAGCATACTTGGATTTATATCTGATAGGTCATTTTCAAATAGATATTCGTCAATAGATGAACTAAGAAACTCGTCAATTGCTCCAAAGGTGAGATTGAAAGATTGAATGCCAATTAAGCCATTAATTGAAATGTTTATCAAATTTCTGCCCCCATTTGTCACATTTCCTTCGATGACGACTTCCATTGGTTTTACTGTTTTTTCCACAGATGCTATAGTAAACTTCTTGTTAGCAGACTTTTCGGTTTCTTCCACAACTTTATAGTCAATATCATCCTCTTCAAGCAGATCAATAACCCCTTTCCAATATTGCACCAGTTCCTTAGACTTCTCGTGTGTGTTAGAATTTATCGGGAATGCATCCAAGCCTTCTGCCACAGTCAAGATTGTCGTTGCCTTAAATCTGTCGCAAAAATTGAGGGCAAACTGGCGGATTCCGGGAAGAGTCGCTATGTTAGTTAGATAATGGTAGTACTCGTGTATAAATATGGACTGTTGTTGACCAATATTAAGATCTGTAACGAAGGTTGTTAAATTTTGGATATCAAATCCATCAAGACATATATAAAATCTGTCGGGATAATATTTTATTTTGGTAAGGTCTATTTCTTCCACAGGATAAATTTTATATTAATAGAAATTTTGCTGAATTCTTGGGAGATTCTTTTTATCATCCCCAACTGTAAATATAGAAAATAGTGCGTTCAAAATTGGAGGAATGAATGTAAATAAGAAGCAGGATTCTATGATCCTGCTTCTTGAGATAATATCTCATATAGATTCCATAAAAGCATTTTCCATAGACCTAAATTTATCAGAAACCAAATCCATATCCTTGCTGATTTTCTGACTGGTAATCTTGGCATAGATTTGAGTGGTAGAAATATTTTTATGTCCCATCATTTTGCTGAGGCTTTCTAGTGGTACACCCTCTGTTAAAAACATTGTTCCAAATGTGTGCCTTGCTGTGTGAAAGGTTACTTTTTGTTCTGTAACAATATCTAATTCTTGAATTAGTTTGTCTATATAGCTGTTACAAATTTTGTTTGTAGGAACAGGAAAAATAGAATCATTTCGGGTGGTACCTTTATATTTTTCAATAATTCGTTTGGGTATTTCCATAAGCCTTATATTAGAAGCAACATCAGATTTTTGTCTTCGGCTTATAATCCAATCGTGACCATCAAAAAAGGATTGTATGTTAGTACTTTTAAGTTGTTTAATATCTATATAAGATAGTCCTGTAAAACAGCTGAATACAAAAAGATCCTTTACAATTTCATAATTTTGTTTTGAAGGATTGTGTAATAACAGGGATTCAACGTTTTCCTTAAGTAAATAGCTACGGTCATTTTCCTTCATCGATATTTCATAATCTTCAAAAGGATTTTTCCTGATAAGACCGTTTTTGACAGCTATTTCCGCAACACGATAGAGTGGCATAGTATATACCCAAACAGTATTGTGTGTGCACTTTTTGTCTATTCTAAGGAAGAAATCAAACTCTCTGATAAAATCACACGTCAATTCCCTGAACGCCATGTCATCACGATGATACCTGCTTTTGATAAATTCAGCAACGTGGTTATAGACAATTTTGTACTTGTAGTAGGTACTTTCGGAGCGTTCTCCTTGTACTACCATTTTCCCAAAATCGTCATTGTTCTTTTTAAATACTTTCAGCAAGGAATCTTCCATAACACCAACACCGAGAAATGCAAGCTTCAGCTTTTGTGCCGTTACAAAACCCTCGTGTTTCAGCATATCTTCATAAAGGGTATCGATACGTGCCCGTATATTATCCAATTTTTGATTAATACCTAGTGCTTTTGCACTCTTGCCTTCAACTCTTCCGTACTTTAAATCCCAATTATTCAGGTTGATTTCTAACTTAGTTCCCAAAGTCTTAGGGGTCCCATCAATGGTAATGCGTGCCATAATAGGAGCATTACCATTCTTTTTCGGCTCGTTCTTTTTTAAGTAGAAAAGTAGCTTGAACGTGGATTTTTTTGTCTGTTCCATAACTCAAATGTTTAATGTTTAAAATTAAATTACATTGAGTTACAAGGGAATATAAAAAATAGAGCAAAACACTGAAATATAATCAGTTATGCCGAAAGGTTGCTTTATAAATCGGTAATGAATTAGTAACCTAACTTTGTATTTTCATGACCAAAACCTATCAGACACCGAGTTCCAAACTAAGACTACTGTTTTATAAAACCCTGCATAGCAACGGTTTTAACCGTTTTGCTTATTTTTGCTTTTTACTAATCTTTTTTTTGAAAAATAGAAGATTTCTATGATCGATTTCTTCCCAATGAGGATGTACTTAGAGAAGACGGTTTAAAATATACCAATGTTACTCCCATCTTACAGATTAGTGAAGTTTTACTTTGGCAAACTCCTTGGGTTAATTAAATAGTATTCGTTTAATTGAAAAAAGCCATCTCAAACGTTTAATCGAGATGGCTTTTTTGTTGCTTGTTTTTAAACTAGATTTTATTCAGTAAAACGCTTTTGTAAATAAAAAGAGAGAACACTTTGTGTAAATCGTAATTTTAGAAATATCATAAATTGATGTTATCTTAAAATATTAGTAACTAATATATTTGAAGTCAAGGTATGAAAAGCAAATTGATAATCTTTTCCGGGACGTTCATCTTTAATCTGAAGTTCGATTTGATAAACTCCTTTTTCTACACAATCAAAATCTAATAATCCGTTTTGTAACTCTTTAAAAGTTTTTGATTTACCTGAAGGAGTAAATAGTGTTACCTGAGCTTTTCCAGCAGCATATTCAGGTATAACCAAGTTGATTTTTTTCTGAACTAAATTAAAATCCAGTGGTAGCTCATAACTTGCTACTTTAGACTTTAAGTTTCCAACCTGCACAGTTGACTTAGCATAGAAATAAGGAATAAAGGCAGGAGTATTTGGGAAATTTAATGCTCCAATAGAAGTGTTTTTTGCGATGAGTTGATATACTCCATCTTCTTCAGGGGTAAAATTTGCCTCATAGTGGTCATTTTTAGGGCTCACTTCCAGACGGCTTAATTCTCCTTTAGGACTTTGTAACCACAGTTCAAAATTTTTCACCGTAGACCATTCCTGACCGTTAAGGAGTTCCCATTTTTCACCAACCTCAGCAAAATAAACTTTTACTAATTGAGAAGCTCCCTTTTTTCCTTGGGCATTGGTTTCAACCCAAAGGGCATGTGCCATGCAATTTTGTAGGCCAAAAATGACCATAATAAACAATAAGATTCTTGATAGTTTCATAAATATTTGAATGATTTAGCAAGCATTAAATGCTATGCATTAATAATTTTTTGAGGTCTTTTTTTCTTAAACTTCCGATTGTACCATATTATAAAACCTGTAATAGGAAGACTGGTACAGATAAGACAAATTATAAAAGTTAAGATTTTGGCAGGCAAGCCATACCAAGTACCCAGATGCAGTGATAAATTCATATTCTCCATCTTTAACTCTGTCAATAGCTGAGGGTTTAAATCTAATTTTTCGCCAGAGTACATATTAACGTAAGCAATATCGCCCCTGTAAGTAACCATACTAGTTTCATTTTCAGTACGAATCATAAGGGCTCCTGACTTTGGATTCGGAATACCAATCGTAATTTGCGGAACATCTGCTTTTTCATAAGGAGCTAAAAGATCTGCTATAGGCATGGCTACTTTAGTGCTATCAGCCTTAGGTAAGGTTTCCTGTAAATTGGCTCTTTCAGTGGTACCGCTAAAAGCAGTGAAAATTGCATTTTTTACAGGATCATAGGTTAAAGCCAATCCAGTGATCGTTAGGATAATGGCCAATGGTAAAGCATAAAAGCCTAATACATTATGCAGGTCAATATTTAATCTTTTCCAGTTAGCATCCCATTTTACTTTAAAACTTTTATTGAAATTGGTTTTATTCCATTTTTTAGGCCACCACCAGATCAGTCCTGATATCAACTCGATTAAAAATATAATAGTTGAAATACGTACAATCTGTGAACCTACTTTTCCTAATAATAGATTAGCATGCACCTCAGCAATAAATCGGAAAATACCGTAGGTAAAATCCATTTTTAATACTTTTCCTGTATATGGGTTTACATAAATGTTTCCTAAACCCAGCAACGATGGCGTTGCTGAGCGATCAAAACACATAATTTTTACTGATTTAGTAGCGTCTTTGTAACTTGTATATTGCATCAACATTATTTTTGGATATTGATGTTTTACACTCTCTAATATAGAATCTATAGGAAGCTTTTCAGCTCCATTTTCAACCTTAACAAAACGAGCTTCTCTATTAACAAAATTATTTATTTCATCATGAAAGACAAAGGCTACTCCGGTCAAGCAGATGACAAAGACAATAATTCCTGAGGTTAATCCTAGCCATAGATGGAGCCAATTATTAATCTTCCTCCAAGTGCTTTTTTGTTTTTTATCTTGTAATGCCATTTATCAATTAATTGTTAGACAAGCGTACAAAACCTTTAACTTCTCCACCACGTGAAATAGTAAAAGCTGGGCTTGCCGAAACTCCATCTGTATTTAACTTATAGTATCCATTAATTCCTTCTGTTTTGTTGATAATACGAATAAACAAAGAGTCATCGATTACCTCTAAATTACCAATGGTAAAACCAAAAGTCGATAAGGGAAGACCAGTAATTTGTTTAGACGATTTGCTTTCAATATCTACAGCATAAAAACGGTACATGATATCCATTAGGTTACTATACGAAGGCAATTCAACTTTTTTCTCAGATACATCGACAAATAATTTTCCATGATATACTCTCAAACTCCAAAGTTGTGCACCAGCAGGCATACCAAGATCTGTTGATTTTAAATACCAGCTTTGGTCAAAATCAGTTTGTCCAGCCTTGATACGGAATATTGTTGAAGGCTGTGGCTCTAATACTCCTAAGTTATTATTGTCCCAACCTGTTGTTACTAGGTAAATACTTCCATCAGGCGCCTGAGTCCAAGCAGGAAATTCAGAACGGGCATGCCCTTGGTTTTTTACAAAAGAATGTACAATAGTTTTCTCAGGTTTGCTCGTTGCAATATCAATAACTGCCAATGTATAGTTACGTGTATTGTCATTAAAACCAGAGCCTCCTTCACGAGAATAGTTAATGTTAACAAACAACTTACCTTCTTTAGCTACAATTGTCTGATCACCTGTAGTTACATTGGTACTAATTCCACTTCCTTTTTCTACCAATTCAGACAAATCAATTTCTCCTGTTCTTTTCATAGTTGAAGGATTGAATTTTTGAATTTTAGTCTTTCCACGATCAGCATCAAAATAAAAACCTGTGTTTTCATCTACCACTAAGTTTTGTGCCGATGTACCACATTTAATGAATCCTGATTGCTCTAATATTCCAGATGCATTTAAAGAAAAACGTACTACACCAGTTTCGCCTGATAAGGTTGCTTTATTAAAAATCCAGTTCTTATAATGTCTAAAACCACCATAAGCTCTAGCTTGAAGTGAATATCCACCAATATTGTCCACAGGACCATTTGGTAAATTAGTATATGCAGCATAGTAACCTGCATTTGCTGTTGTACTTTCTGCTGTTAAGAGTACATATTTACCTGATGCAGAAGGTCCTGTCGTAGCTGTCTCGTTATTATCATCTTTACTACAAGATGTTAGTATTAAACCACCCATTGTTATGGATAGTACGGTTGTTAAAAATCTATTTTTCATAATTATTTATTTTAGGATTAATATTTTAAAATATAATTTAGCTTCAAGTGGAAACTACGCCCAGCATTCTGAACACGGAAATTATCATAGACCGTTTTATCAAATATGTTTTTACATTCAATATTCACGGATAACAAGCGATCTTTCCATGGGGTCCAGAGTACTCCAGCACTTTGGATTGTTTGGGTCGGAATAATATTAGGTGCATTGACCTTGGCATCTCCCCAAAGCCCTAGAAAACCATCAGGCTCAGTATCTTTAGGAATATAGTCGAGGTAATATTGATGTACATACCCCATGTTCCAGTACATTTTTAGCTGATCTTGGTTATTAAAAACTTTTGTAAGATGTACATCAGTAGATAAATTAGCAAAGAAGAAAGGCATATTACGTAATCGTGCTCCTTCTAAATAATGTAAAAGAGGATCTTCAACATGGTACAAACGGAAATCTTGATAGGTAAAGTTTCCATTAAGACGCAGCCAAGATAGGGGAGTTACGTGCAGGTCAGTTTCTAAACCGATTCCTCTCACTTGTTCGACATTTATGTTTTGAGTATAAATCAAATTCATGGGTACAGCATGGATTAAATCTTTGGTAATACGGTAAAATCCATTTAGCTCAAGACCGAAAAGGCCTTCTTTACCAGTACCAAAACCAATGTTTCCGTTTAAGCTGCGCTCAGGTTTTAAGTTAAAATTGGATAAAGCAAAAGAACCATCACCCAGTATTTCATTTTGTTCAGGTAGTCGGGTAGCCAATTCACCAGAAATTCTCATGAAAGTTTGTCTAGTCCAATCGTATTTTAAAGATTCAGCTAATCCGAAGGTGGAGATATTTGCTTTTGAAGTTTCTCCCTTCAGCATTGCTGTGCTCACATCAACCTCTTGTCCGACCATATTTGCATGATAGGCTTTCAGTTGAAAGGTGTTTTTCAATTTATCACCCATCAGGCTAGAATTTAAACCCAATGTGGCTATGGCTTTATTATAATCTGCGGGTAGGCTTTGTAAGTCCACAGGATTTTCTCCAGCAGTTTTGCCTCCGTAGGGATCTTTTCCTGTTCTAGAAAAGGCATTGTAAATAAAGTTGAATGCAATACTGTGGTTTGTTGAAAGCGTATAGTTTATTCCAGTTCGAGAAGTAAAATTGGCAAACCATGCATCTAAAAGGGATGGATTTCCGCTTTCCCCACGCTGATTTTGATTAACTGGTGGATGATATTTGCCAAACCAATCATACGAACCTCTTAACGTATCTACACGAAGACTATTGATTTTGCTATACACTAAAAACTGATCTACATCTAAACGTCCATTTATAAACTTCTTTTTATATCGAACTGTGGGGATAATAGGAGTGTATTGTTCGTTGTATGATGCACCATACGGTTTTTCCATCAAGGCAGCAAACTGATTGTCTCGCTTGATATAAAAGGAAGTTATTCCTATACGAAACTCATCAGCCCAAGATAAATCTCGTAACCCTATAAAGGCCTCACCATAGATTTGCTTATAAGCATTGTGAAAGAGTTTTACTTTTGTCGGAATTACATTTGCTGTTTCGTGATCAGGTACGCCTGCAGTGACTGAATAGTTATTGTCTGAATAATTGTAAAAGGAGTTTAAACCCCAGAAGAGTTTACGATCGGCAGTATTATACAATAAATTGGCAGACACTCTATGAGTATTAAAGGAACCTAACTCATAGGATAAGGCAAGATAACGTTGTTGATCTGCACGAGAAACCATATTAACAGCCCCTCCCAATGCATCTGCTCCAAGATTGGTAGGTAATACTCCTTTGAACACTTCCACACGTTCAAGCATATTGATTGGAATTGCCGAAATATTAAACGCATTGCCTAAGTAATCAGTAGGAATTCCATCTTTAAAAACTTTAATAGCCTTCCCTTGAAAACCATTTAACATGATATTAGTGTTAGATCCTAATCCTCCTGATTGGCGAATGCGTACTCCTGCTGCCTGATTCATTAACTCGACCAAGGTAGCTGCTTGACCTTGAACTGCTTTGGTATCGATAATTTCTGCCTTAACGGTTTCTTTCTTGGCTACTTTATTAGCATTTTTTGCATAAACTTTAATTTCATCAATTTGAACAGATCCATCAGAGAGAATAAATAGAAGCGGTACATCTTTCTTGTCTTGTAGATTTAAAACTCGAGTTTCAGTCTTCATTCCCATATAACTCACTTTTAGGGTATCTGACTTTACCGCAGTAGACATTAAGTTAAAATATCCTTGCGCATCAGTTTGTACTTGGATTTGTGCCCCAATAAGCATGATATTTGCTGAATGAATTGCTAACCCATTTTCAAAAAGAACTTGTCCATGTATTCGTTTGGGGGTATTTTGTGCAGTAACTCCTGTTGCTATTGAGCAGAAGAAAATGATAATTGTTGAAGTATAGTATAAGTATTTCATTTAATTTATAAATTTGCATTATTAAGACTTAATAAAAACAAGTGCAAAAATAAAGAGATAGGTATACGGTATTAACAGCATTATATACGGTAAAGGCAGTAATATCTAGGATTAGTATGTTATGATGAAAATTGAATTAAATAAACCTCAGTTAACTCTTCCCAAAACTATTATTGAAGTTAATCGTGGGTATATATTATCAGGTCAAGAAAGTATTTTAGAGACTCAAACTAAGATTGAGACTAAAGAATTTAAAATTGAAAAACGTAGTATTCAAATTGATGGCGTATTCATTCATTTCTACAAGAAGAATATTTTTGAACAACAAAAAGTAAAAGTGCTCAGTACTTCGGGCTATATTCAAATGCATTTTGAACTTTCAACCGGAGCAACTTTATATGAATCCAGAGAAAATAAAGGGTCAATTTTGCCTACCTATCAAGGGCAACATATGTTGTTTTTTGAACCTTATTTAGATGGGTATTTGACTTTTCCGGCTTGTTTGGGAGCAACAACTGTTGAAATCGAACTGTCTGAAGAATGGCTAAAGAAGCAACTTGGAGAACAATTGTCCTTGCTTACGGAATTTGCTTTTGCTTTAAAAGGAAGTCAAGCAGCTATTTTAGGAGGACGAGCATATCCGATATGTCCAGATATCTATCGCATTATCAAACAACTTTATGATTGTCCTTATGAAGGCGATTTAAAGAAATTTTTTATAGAGAGTAAATTATTGGAATTGCTTGCTATTAAAATTCATAAGGCAGCAAATAGTTTTCCAACAAAACCTTTAACGAATATATCTAAGATAGATAGAGAAAGACTCTTTCATTTAAAGGAACTCCTTGCATCAGTTAAAACAGAGCAATATACGATTCAACAAATGACAGAGCTGACTTTTATGAATCGTACAAAATTACAGAGCTCTTTTAAACAGCTTTTCGGAATGACTATTCATGAATTTGTAGTAGATAAAAGAATGGAAGAAGCCTATCAGCTATTATCGTATTCATCAGGTTGGACAGTTGCCGAGGTGGCACGTCAGGTTGGTTACAAGCACTACAATCATTTCTCGACAGCCTTCAAGAATAAATTTGGTGTTTCACCTAGCAAAATCCCAAATTAATTATTTGCTAAGCCCCATTTCTTAAGAGTTGAATATTAGACCTTAATTGGAATTTATATAAAAATAAAAAGAGGCAGTTTCAACACTTGTGAAACTGCCTCTTTTTTATGAGAGGAATGCTAAAAAGAAATTATTGAACTCAATAATTCATTATTTCAGCGATTATCCATTTTTTATGAAAGGCCTAAAATAGCTTCAGTTGCATTTTGACCATTTATCCCTGCTGCGCTATTATCTACTAAAAATAATAATTCACCCGAAACAGGTTTAATCAATTGCATTGGATAAGTATTAGGATTATAATCTCCGTATAATACTTCTTTCAAAGCAGGAGCCTTTTTCTCACCAAAAGCAACTACGATTATCTTTTCTGCTTTATTTATTAAAGGCGCAGTCAAAGTAATACGATGCATATTTTGAGATTCAAGTCGGTAAGCAGCTACCCATTTTGTTTGTTCGTCCAGAACTGCTTCACCCGGAAAAAGAGAGGCAGTATGACCGTCATCTCCAAGACCAAGTAAAATAAGATCAAATTTTCCGTCAGCACCTAAAACAGTTCTAATTGACTCTTCATACGTCACTGCATAATCTTCTGCTGAAACGCCATCTTTGTACATCGGAAATACATTCTTTTCAGGAATAGGCACATGACTTAAAAGAGTATCAAAAGACATTTTTGCATTACTGCGATCGTCTTCAAGAGGTACCCAACGTTCATCACCCCAAAAGATAAAAACCTTACTCCAGTCAATTTTTGTTTTATACTCGGCAGAAGCTAAGAGTCTGTATATACCTGCAGGTGAAGATCCTCCTGTAAGTACTGCTGTAAAGCTCCCTTTTTCAAGTATTGCCTTCTGTGCAGCGGCTACAAAAATGTCTGCAGCTTTATTATTTATGGCTTCTATAGTATTATATATCTGTATCATTTTAAACTTTTTATTTCACAATATTTTGTGTGTTAGCAACCCAAGCGTGTCCTTGGCGAGCAAGTAACTCGTCTGCAGCTTCAGGTCCCCAGCTTCCTGCTTTGTAATTAGGGAAATCGGTAGGAGCATTGTTTTTCCATACTTCCTGAATTGTATCGATAGCATCCCAAGCTTGTTCAACCTGATCCCAACGCATGAATAGAGTAGGGTCTCCTGCCAAAGCATCAGAGAGTAGCGTTTCGTATGCTTCTGGTGACATTGTAGAGCACTGGAAGTAATCAAAAATCATTTCTGCAGGTTGTAAAGAAAGTGACAAACCAGGTTTTTTGGTCATGAATTGTAACTTTATGTCCATTGCAGGTTGAATATTTATGATAAGCCTGTTTGGAGTCATCCCTTGATTGTCATAAGAAAAAGAAGAATGAGGTACAGGTTTAAACTGAATGATAATCGATGATTGTTTTTCTTGCATTCTTTTCCCAGTACGCAAATAAAAAGGAACACCTTGCCATCTCCAGTTATCGAGATAAATTTTCATTGCTACATAGGTCTCCGTATTTGAGTCAGGAGCTATTCCTTTATCATTTCGATAAGCAGGAACAGGATTTCCTTTTATAAAACCTTCATCATATTGACCTCTTACGGTGTAGTGATTTACCTCTTCTGGTTTTATACGTCGAATAGATTTTAATACATCAGCTTTGCGGTTTCTTATGTCATCAGCTCCTAATGAAGCGGGAGCTTCCATAGCAGTCATACATAAAATTTGTAGCAAGTGATTTTGGATCATATCTTTTAAAGCACCAACTCCTTCATAAAAACCACCACGCTCTTCAACACCCACTTCTTCTGCTACAGTAATCTGTACAAAATCAATGAAGTTACGACTCCATAATGGTTCAAACATCGAATTTCCGAAACGGAATGCTAAGATATTCTGAACAGTTTCTTTACCTAGATAGTGATCAATACGGTAAATCTGTTCTTCTTTAAAAGTTTGTGAGAGCATTTCATTAAGTTCAATCGCAGAGCTTTTATCATAACCAAAAGGTTTTTCGATAATGATGCGGTCTTGCTTAGCATTGGCTGCAAGACGTAACTTTTTCATGTTACCTGAGATTGTAGCGATGAATGAAGGTGCTATAGAAAGGTAAAAAAGTCTATTGGCACGCACACCAAAAGCCTCGTCAATACCATTTAATTTTGATTCTAATTCTTGATATGATTCTTCCTTATCGATATCATGTCTCAAATAGGTAATATGAGAGATGAATTTCTGAGTTTCTTCGTTTGAAAGCGCTCCTTTTCTTGAAAAACTCTTTAAGTTTTCAATTACATAATTGCGAAATTCTTCATTACTCTTTTCAGCTCTTCCTAGTGCAATAATCTGAAACTTTTCTGGCATACGCCCATCAAGGAATAGATTTTGAAATGCTGGAAAAAGCTTTCTTTTTGCTAAGTCACCGGATGACCCAAAAATAACAATTATGGTTGGGTCAGTATTTTTGAAATTATTCATTGTTTTTCACTTAAAGTTTCTTAATCATTCCATTGGGTATGAAAAGTACCCGGAAGATCAGTGCGTTCGTATGTATGAGCTCCAAAATAATCACGTTGTGCCTGAATCATATTCGTTGGAAGATTTTCAGATCGGTAAGCATCAAAATAAGCTAATGAATTCATAAGCCCAGCTACAGGTAGTCCTTTTTGTACAGCAAATGAGATAACTTCTCTTATACCAGCTTGGGTTTCATTAAATTTTGCTGCGATAGCAGAATCTAAAAGGATGTTAGGCAAATTAGGGTTTGTTGCAAATGCTTTTCTGAAATCTTCAAGAACATCTGCACGGATGATACACCCTCCACGCCATATTTTTGTAACAGTTTCTAAATTTAATTCATAGTTATATTCTTTAGAAGCAGTTTTAAGTTGTGCCAATCCTTGTGCATAAGTAATTAGGATAGAAAAGTATAATGCATCTTTAAGAGCGCTTATAGCTTCAGCTGAATTTACAGTTGTTTGTTTACCATTCCAAATTAATTTAGTAGCCGCTTCAATTCTTTCTGGTTTACTTTTAGACATATCACGCATTACTACTGCAGCATCGATGGTTGGAACGGGTACTTGGAGATCCATAGCATTCTGAGAAGTCCATTTTCCTGTTCCTTTAGATTTTGCCCAATCAGATATAAGATTGATTAGTCGCACTCCATTTGGTTCTTTTACTTTAAGTATATGCCCTGTTATTTCAATTAGGAATGACTTAAGATCTGTTTGATTCCACTCTTCAAAAGTTTTTTCTATGGTATCTTCATCCAGATTATAACCACGTTTCATTAGGTCATAAACTTCAGAAATAAGTTGCATGATTCCATACTCAATTCCGTTGTGAACCATCTTAACATAGTTACCAGCTGATCCGTTTCCTAAATATTCTACACATGGCTCTCCATCTACTTTGGCAGCGATAGCTTCAAAAATAGGACGAAGTCTTTCGTACGCTTTTTTATCACCTCCCGGCATCATACTAGGACCAAACCTAGCTCCTTGTTCTCCACCAGAAATTCCCATACCAAAGAAATGAATTCCTTTAGCAGATAATTCTAGGAATCTTCTATCAGTATCAGTGAAATAGGTGTTTCCACCATCTATTATAATATCGCCTTCATCCAGATGAGGTAAAAGGCTTTGAATTGCGCTATCGACAGGCTTACCAGCAGGTACCAAAAGCATAATTGCTCTCGGACGTTTGATAAGTTCTACAAAATGTTTAACGTCAGTTGTTGCTTCTAGTGTGTGCTCTGAATCAGCTTCCTGTTGTAAAGAATTGACTTTTTCTGTATCTAAATCTAAACCTGCTGCAGCAAATTTTTGGCTGGCAATGTTTAAAAGAAGGTTACGACCCATTACGCCGAGTCCGACAATGCCAAAATCAAATGTGTTCATAATTTTTAAAATTAACTAAATTATTAGTGAGTTTATATTTGTAATGCATTGAAATAATGAGTAGTTATGCTGTTTTTTTAATGCGTTACAAAGACCGAATTCTATTTTGACGACAGTTTTTTTGTCATTTAAAATCGGTTGCGCTAAGTTAAATAAAAAGGTTGGAATACTATAGAATAAACGAGTTGTTCTATTGTACTGACTCAGTCGCATTTAAGAATAATGTTTATCATTAGCCATTTGTTATTCTTCAAAAGAAGAATGCTAAATGGTATTGTTATTCATAAACTATCCTTCAGGCGTTACCTATATAATTTATGTTAATTGAAGTTGTATATGTTTTGATTTCTCAATTGAAGTTTTATTCTGATGAATTAAAATGGTTTAATCAAACTTGAAAAAGAAATAAACTACAGCAGCCCATTCTTTGCTCACACCTCTTGCATAACCGATTGTACTATGGTTGCGGTTTTCAACAGTTCCGTCACCTTTGATATAACCAATAGTTGAGTGGTTACTATTCTCTACAGTCCCGTTACTTTTTACATAACCTACTGTAGAATGATTACTATTTTCGATAGTTCCATTGCTTTTGATATATCCAATTGTAGAATGATTACTATTTTCGATAGTCCCATTACTTTTAATATAACCTACTGTAGAATGGTTGCTATTTTCGATAGTACCGTTCGGTTTAATATATCCAATTGTACTATGGTTTCCAGACTCTATGGTTTGTGCTTGGGTAATAGAAATACATCCTATAGCTAATATAATAATCAGTAATTTTTTCATCTGTGTGTTTTAAAATTATAGGGATTCAGTTTGATAGTAAGCCTCTACAATTTGCATACCATTTTCAAGAGCTACATTTTTTACTTGATAAGCTCAAATAAACATATTCATTTTTGATAATCAATCTTAGAATTGCTCTGTTAAATATAAGATATAAAACGAGTAAAAACACCTAGTTGGTTTTTCAAATTTTACTTTATTATTGTATGCCTCTATGTAGCAAAAGAACAACTTGTTGGTTTAATGAAATAGGCATTGGATTTTAAATATAATTTAAGACAACATTGAATACTCAAATTTGTAACTAAAAAAAAATAGATATATCATGCTTAAACCAAAAGAAGAGATTGTAGAAAAGAAGTATTATGCTAAGGCAGTTGGTTCATTAGATCTTTGGGAAAAATTTAAAAATTATGGGAAGCTAACCATAAATGATGAAATTAAACCTTTTACAGATGAAACACTACAAGCTCAAGAGAATAAAGCTGAATATGGCGTTTTAGAACTATTAGAAGGAACTTGGGTTAGTTATAAAAGTGATAATGATAAAAAACGAGGATGTATAGGAACAGGAATACATACCACTATTATGCCTTCACCAGGTGTAAACTTAGGAACCATTCCTGGAAAATATAGTTTTGAATGTGAAGAATATATCGAAGCGTTAACGTTCTCTCTCGTTCCTGGTGGTATACGTAATCGTGGAGGTGTAAGTGAACAATTTTGTGGAGCTGTAAAATACGAACAAAGTATTAAAAGCGTGAATACAATAAAGGGGCAAAAAGATTTAAAATACACGCCAATACATGAGGAAAACGGAATGTATCTTTGGCTTAGTGATCTTTACAATCATGCCGCTACAGCTGCATCTATTAAAGAGGATAGAGGTATTCTTACCCAATCTGAGGAAGATATAAAAAAGTATAAATTTAAAGGAGATTACAAAGACGAAACACTTGTTAAGATAAAAAACGATCAAAATGTGTATGAGTACATAGCTATAAGTCAATTAAAAGAAGGACAAAAATACTATGGGGTAGTTCCTGCTAAAGAGCTAAAACCAGGATTTGGCTTAGATGGGCCATATTTTATTCCTGATTATTCTATTTCGCGTAGTGGTGTAATTCCTCATGGAAGTACTATTAATTTATTAGGCGATCTTGTACCCAAAAAAGGCAAATATGTAATTGAGGGAGCTCCAGAATTCCCTAAAGGTATTGAAGCTTGGGATTTTGATCATCTTTCTATTTCACCAACTATGGGAGGTGCAGATACAAGGCATGATGGTCCAATTAATCTGGATGATCCAGCGCCAAAATGGGTACATGAAAAATTAACTCATGCTAATGATCCTCGTGAAAATAAAATTTATACACAGCGAATACTTGCTCATCAATTATATCCATATTCAGTGCGTCCTGATTTAAGATTAAGAGATTCTATACAAGGGGAGGAAATAGATGAATATATGTCAATTAAGATGTCATCTAAAAACAAAACTGGAGCACAAGGAGGGATATTAAATGTGCCTTTTGTGAATCGTTTTGTGCCAACTGTTGAAATGAATATGAACATGAGTGTTCAAAGAGTGCATGACAAGGTTTTAAATAAGAAAGTTCTTCAACTGCAATACGAACAAATTGTGTTTTTTGAGTTTAATTTTGGAGATGATGGAGGTACTACAAGTTGGCCTCACATACAGGTTAATACGCTCCGTAAAATCGAAGATGTTCCTGCTGAACAGAGAATTTTAATAGAAGAGCAATTTAAAGGTATCAAAAGACATAATGATAATGATAAAGCAGAATATTCTATCTTGGATTCAAAATGCCCTTATCATAAAGAATAGAATTTTTTGAAAGAATTAGAGCGTCTTGATATAGAGAGGTTATAATTATAGATAAGAATAAAAACCCCAGTATCTACTGGGGTTTTTATGTTTAAATTGGAAGTTGTTAGAAATAGTTTTATACTCTTTTTAAATAATAATTTATTCTACTTTTAGGGCATAAGGCTCTATTTTAAAACCTGCTTTCAGTACTGCTTCTATAATTTCCTGTTCAGTAATTCCTTCTGATTTTACAGTAAGCACTTTTTCTCTTACAGTAGTATCAACATCCCAATGGCAAATACCTTCAGCAGTATCAAGAAAAGGAGTTACTTTTGTTACACATGAACTGCAATTGATGTTAGTCTTGAAATGTAGGTTTTGATTATTGTTTTCCATCTTTTTATAATTTTATTTGTTAAATGATCAATGCAAAATTGAGCAATCGCTACTTCATTTTATTGCGTTATTATTTGTTTAATTTGTAATATTTACTGTAAAAAAAATAGCTGTACAAGCTTTGTTTTTATCTGATTGTGATGACTGTATTATTTTAAAAGACCAAGAGCGTGTTGTAGTTCAACATGGAGTACTCGCAGGTTATGTACTGCGTTCAGGTAGTTTATCTTGGATTGTGTCAATGCCAATTCAGCATCTGTTAATTCAAGTCTTGAACTTAGACCATTTTTGAAACGGTCTTCTATCATTTGGTAGTTTAATTCAGCTGATTTTACCGTTGTTTGATGAATATCCAATTGCGTAAGTGCTTCTTTCCATTTGCTTATAATAATAGCCAGTTCCGTTTTGATTTCATCTTTTAAATCAATTAAACGTATTTTTTCTTGTTGCACCTTGATATTCTCTTGATTAATTTGAGAGTTGCTGCGATTGCCATTAAAAATAGGTACCGAAAGCTGTAAACCTAAGTAAGAGGTTCTTGGCCATGTATAATTATCTAAATTCATATTATCTGCCTGCGCTTGTAACTGATATTGTCCTATTAATGAAAGCTGAGGTAATAATTCAGCCTTGGCAGCTTGCAGCTTTTTTTGCTGAAAATCAATAGTTAGTTCTTGAATATTTAAGTCATTACGGTTTGTCTCAGCGATTTTCAAAGCTTCATCAACTTTGTAAAATTCACTTTGATTTGCTTTACTATCAAAGTCAAGATTGTCACTTAGTTTTATTTCTTCAGGTTCTTCCATTCCAATGAGTCTTTTGAGCTCAATGCTAGAAACGTCTATGTTGTTATTTAAATAGGAAACCGAAGATTTTAGATTTTCTACAGCAATAAAACTTCTTAAAGTATCCGCTTTCAGACCTCTCCCTTGTGCAAATAATGATCTGGAGTCATTTAGTGCCCTAATATTTCGCTGTAGACTTTGTTTCAGTAAATTAAGCTGTTGATTCATCATCAGTATATCAAAATATTTAGTAGAAACCAGAAGCGCCACTTGACTTTTTAGTTTAGCAGTTTTTTCATTTTCGATCTTTTCATTGATTAATGCTGCTTTTGTTAAGCGATGTAGCCCTGGTGCATAAATAGGTTGGTTTAACGAAAGGAATCCGTTATAGGTATTTCTCCCGCCTACAGCTACATCCTGCACTGCTTTATTGGTACCGGCAAATGAACCGGGTAGGAATATTTGTTGCTTGTCGAAGTAGTGAGAATAGGCTGCGTTTGCTGAAATGTTTGGTAATAAACCACCCTTTGTTTCGCGAGTTAATTCGCGAGAATGTATTTCTTCTAGCGTCTGTATCTGTATCGTTTTATTACCTTGCTTAGCCATTTCTAATGCATCGGTAAGAGACAGTGCTTTTTGGGCATGCAATGGGTTACTGGTGCCTATCAGCAACAGTAACATAATTATATATAAAATATTCTTTTTCATCTGTATCTTTTTTTGGAATTTAGTCCGCCGTGGTGATTTCATCAGCTAATTTGTCTCTTCATTATCTTCTTCTACAACAATCTTTTCAGGTTTTGTGCTTGATAGATAGGAGTAAACTGCTGGTATGATAAACAGGGTAAGTATTCCAGAAAAGACTAATCCTCCTGCAATCACAATCCCTAATGACTGGCGACTGTTTACTGTAAGGGCAATCGGTAATGCTCCGAATATCATTGCCAGTGATGTCATTAAAATAGGACGGAAACGTTGCTCGGCAGCCTGTATAGCCGCATCGTATCTTGATAGTCCAGATTCTTTTAAGTGGTTGGCAAATTCAACAATTAGTATCCCGTTTTTGGTAATTAATCCTACGAGAGTAATAATACCAATCTGACTGAATACATTTAAACTCTGACCAAACCAGTACAGACTAAGTAAGGCTCCAGTAATAGCCATTGGTACGGTAAGCATAATAGTTAATGGATCGCGAAGACTTCCAAACTGAGCGGCAAGAATCATGTAAATAAGTACTAGTGCAAGGATAAGGGTGAAGCCAATATTACCTTGGCTTTCTTGATAATCGCGAGATTGACCAGCCAAAGAAGTTTTGAAGCTTTCATTCAATACTTCACTTTTTATTTTTTTGATTTCCTCTATTCCTTCTGCAAGACTGACTCCTGGAGCGGTTGCCGCAGATATGGTAGCAGATATGTATTGATCGTAACGATAAATTGCTGCAGGGCTTACTGCTTCCTCAGTTGTTACCAAATTACTTAAAGGAATCATCTGGCCTGTTGCTGAGCGAACATGAATGGCATTTAGGTCACTCATATCATTTCTATTTGTTTTGTCTAATTGTCCAATTACTTCATACTGGCGATCATTACGCAAAAAATAACCATAGCGTTGTCCTGAAAATGAAAGCTGTAATGTGCGGGCAACCTCTTGTATTGATACGCCCATTAAGGCTGCTTTTTGTCTGTCGATGTTTATTTTTACTTCAGGCTTATTAATTTTTAGGTCAGCATCAACAAACATAAGTTTCTTACTTTGACGAGCTGCTGCTAAAAATTTCGGAAGTATTGCTGTTAAACTGTCTAGGTTTTGTGCTTGTAATACATATTGCACTGGCATACCACCACCGTAACGAGTACCAATAGTTGGAGGCAGATACGGAAATAATAGAAACCCTCTAAATTTTCCTGAAGCTGCACCATATTGGTTATACAAATCCTGTATGGTTTTTTTCCTTTCTTTAGGATCTTTGAGATAAATACTTTGTACAGCCACATTAACGGCAGCAGGAGCAGGGATGAATGAAATGGCCACCATAGAATAAGTTTGATACAGTCCTTCGGTAGAGTCATTTACATATTTACCCACTTCAGTCATATGTTTTTTCATATAATCAAAAGAAACTCCTTCGGGAGCAACGGCTATGAGGCTCATATTAGAACGATCTTCTACAGGTGCAAGTTCTGATGGAAGTTCTTTGCCGACAAAATAAATAAGAGAGGCTGTACCTGCTAAAAATATCCAAGCTAACCATCTGAATTTCATGAACGCAATAAGCAAACGAGCATATCCATTGTTCAAACGAAGAAAGAAAGGTTCAGTAGTTTCGTAGAACCATCCTGGTTTTTCTTTTTTCTTTAAAAAATAAGCACCTAACATTGGCGTAAGTGTAAGGGCAACAAAAGCTGATACTAACACAGAGCCAGATACTACAATGGCAAATTCTTTAAAGAGCTGTCCACTGATACCTCCCATAAAAACAATTGGAAGGAATACTGCAGCCAGTGTAATGGTAGTTGAAATAACGGCAAAATAAATCTCTTTGGAACCTTTGAATGCCGCTTGTATAGGCGTCATGCCTTCTTCAATTTTTTTATAAATGTTTTCAAGCACAACGATGGCATCATCTACTACAAGTCCTATCGCAAGTACCAATCCCAAAAGGGTTAATACATTTATAGAAAACCCTGCTATGTACATAATAAAAAATGCAGAAAGAATTGATACAGGAATAGCAAGCACTGGAATAATTGTAGACCTCCAGTCTCTTAAAAATAAAAAGATAATTAATACCACTAGACCAAAAGCAATAAATAAGGTTTCTTCTACTTCTTTAATAGATTCCCGTACAGGACGTGTATAATCAAAGCCCACTATTAATCGATAATCAGTTGGTACTTCTTTGCGTAATACTTCAAGTCGTTTATAAAATTCATCTACGACAGCAATGGCATTGGCACCTCGTTGTATTTGAATTGCTACTCCAACTCCAATACGATTTAGGTTTCCTGTTTCGTTGATAATAGCAGTTCGTTCATTTACTTCTCCCAATTCGGCAGAACCTATATCTCTCAATCGAATTACAGTATTTCCGACTTGCTTAATAGGCATTTCTTCAAAATCTTTTATCGTCGTAAGACGTCCCAATGTTCGGATACTTAGTTCACTGTTATTACCTTCTATTCGTCCAGAAGGCAGATCGATGTTTTCTCTTAGCAATGCCTTGCGAATGTCTTCGGCAGTAAGTTGATAGGCAGCAAGTTTTACAGGCTCAAACCGAAGACGCATGGCATATTTATGTTCACCGACAACGGCTACTTGGCTAATGCCGGGGATAGATTGCATCCTGTCTTTAATAATCGTAGATGCCAGATGGCTTACTTCTTTTATATCTTTGGTATCGCTTTCTACTTCAAGGAAAGCCACAAGATTATCTGGTGAAGAAGATTTTTCAACAATTGGAGGGTCAACATCAGATGGAAGCTGATTTCGAGATTTAGCTACCTTATCCCGAACATCGTTTAGTGCATCTTCGATGTCTATTTCTCGGTTAAACTCTATAGAGATTACACTTACTTGCTCTCTAGATTCAGAAGAGATGGTTCGTATTCCGTTAGCTTCAGCAATAGACTCTTCCATCGGTTTGGTAAGCTTGGATGCTATTACATCTGGACTTGCACCAGGATAGAAAGTAACCACAGATATTACAGGTGGTTCTGTTAATGGAAATTCACGAATACCTAATTCTTTCCATCCAATGATGCCTAAAATGACAATAAGAACGGAAAATACTCCAGCCAAAACTGGTTTTTTTATACTTAAAGATGATATACTCATAACATTACAAATTAAAATAGATTATTTAGACGTAACGGCTGTTACAGGAGTGCCGTCGCCAAGACGTAACGTATTTGAGATAATAATACGGTCACCAGTTTTTACCCCAGACGTGATGATTGCGTTTGTTTCTGTTCTGTTGCTTATGGTTACAGCCAGAGCTTTTGCTAAACCATTTTTTATAACAAAAACAGTATAGCCTTTCTCACCCGGTATTAGAGCTTCCGTAGGTATCATCACACCACTTGAACCCTTGGAGGTAATTGGGAAATAAACTTTGGCAGATAAACCAGCTCGGAATTGTCCGTTGGTATTATTAGATATGGCTTGTACTTGTAGGCTTCTGCTTGTATCAAGTCCAGGTTCAGTAGCAGAGATAGTAGCTGAATGTTGTTGGTCAGATAGTTCAGTATTAAACTTTATTTGATTTCCTGTTTTTATTAATGAAAGGTATCTTTCAGGGACAGAGAAATTGATTTTAATTCTATTTTGATCTTGAAGTGTAACAAGTTGCATATTAGGAGATACATAGGCACCTTCGTGTACTTTTGAAATACCAATTTTTCCAGAAAATGGAGCTCTAATTACAGTCTTAGCCAATTCTACATCAAGAAACTCTTTTTGTGCCTCCAAGGAATGTAAGCGCATTAAACCCTCATCATATTCTTGCTGTTTTACAGTTTCGGTTTTTAAAAGATTGCCCAATCTGTCTTTATCCAATCGAGCCAATTTTAATTCAGCACCAATCTGTTTTAGTCGGGACTTAATATCTGCATTGTTTAATGTGTAAAGAATAGCTCCTTGACTTACGTAGCTACCTTCTTTAAAAGCCACTTTAGTGATTTTTTGAGATAATTCACTCATAATAGTGACTTCACGATAGGGGAGCATTGTTCCCACTATAGCTTCTTCTTGATTGAGTTCCTGCTCATTCGCAATGATGATGTCTACAGGTAATTTTGGGACATCTACTTTGGCAGTTGAATTTGCAGGAGCCGTTTTTTGTTCTTTGTTTTCGCAAGCAATCAATAGGACGCTAAATAGAGGAATTAAAACCCCAAACCTTCTGGTAGTGTATTTATTATATGTCATGGTTTTATATTTTAATTATTCAATAAAAATTAAATTTCACAAGCAAAATTACATACTAATGCAAGCGGGCTTCCTGCACAATTACAGGTAAGAGTTGTGAAATTTACTTCTGATTATAAAGAAAAAAACAATGATAAATACTGGGTTAAAATACTGTATGTTAGTGTGTTGTTGTTTTTTATTGCTGAGTTAAATGCATGAAAAAGAAAAACCCTGTTCATATAATATGAACAGGGTTTTATAAGCTAATTTTACTTAAATAGTATTGTACACTTTAGTTAATAAAGTTGCATCAAGAGTTTTTATGAACTATTATTTTTACTTAATTGATTTTGTACAATTGCCATTTTATCGCGTCTTATTTGTTTATAATAAGAAGAAGTAAAACCAGTATATTTTTTTAATTGATTAGACAGATGCGCCGGACTATTATAACCTAAAGAATTTGTAATTTCTGTCATCGATTGATCTGTATATACTAAAAGCTCTTTTACTTTTTCTATCTTTTTCGAAATGATGAATTTTTCTAAGGTATACCCCTCAGAAGTTGAAAACAAGAAACTCAATGCATCGTAGTCTTTGTGTAATTCGTTGCTTATGAGTGTTGAAAATTTAATTGGTTCTCCTGTATCTAATTGTTCTTGAATCCCCTTTTCAACAGTGTCTTTAATCAGATTGATAATTTTTTGATTCTTACTATATAACAGATCGAATCCATTTTTTTTAAGCATCGTTCTGATAACCTGTTCTTCAATTTTTTTGCCTGTATCCTTTAAGATTATTTCACCTAAACGTATTTCGGAAACATCAAGACCAAGTTTTACAAATTCTTCTGATAGGACATAAATGCATCTGTTGCATACCATTCCTTTGATTAGTAATTTTAAGGTTTTTTCCATCGCATCCAACTGTTTAGGTCTAAAGTCGCATGGCTTATTTTTGATAGGCAGTGATCACTCTGTATATTGGAAATATTGGTTGTTAGATTTTTCATTTTGCTAGTTTTTTTGATGATATAAATAGAATTATTAAACCGTTTTGAATGGAGATTATTTTTTCCACTTCAATCGCAAGCTATTACTTACCACACTTACGCTACTCAAAGCCATTGCTGCACCTGCTATCATCGGATTCAACAAAAAGCCATTAATTGGATACAATATACCTGCTGCAAGAGGAATACCGATTAGATTATAGATAAATGCCCAAAATAGATTTTGTTTGATTGTTAATACAGTTTGTTTAGATAGGCGTATGGCTTGTGGTATTTTTGTCAAGTCAGATGAAATAATGGTCATTTTTGCAACGTCCATTGCGATATCACTTCCTTTACCCATTGCAATACTTACATCAGCAGTCGCTAGTGCAGTACTATCATTTATACCATCACCCACCATTGCTACTGTTTTACCTTGTTGCTGTAGTTCTTTTACAAAATCGGCTTTGTGTTGCGGTAATACTTCTGCCTTATAATGTTTGATTCCTGTTTGACTAGCAATAGCTTTTGCAGTTGCTTCGTTATCACCAGTAAGCATATACAGTTCAATGCCCATATCTTGCATTTGTTTGATAGCTTCAACAGATGTTTCTTTGATTTTATCAGAAATTGCAATTACAGATAATGTTTGTTTGCTGTCAGTAAACCATATTACAGTCTTTGACTCTTTGCCCCATTTATCGGCTTGATTCAATAATTGATTGTCAATAGAGATATTATTTTCTTCTAATAATTTCTTATTACCGACAAAATAGGTTTGCCCCATATAATCCGCTTTTGCCCCTTTACCAGTGATACTATCAAAATCAGATAAAACAACGGTTTGTACACCCTCAAAATTTTTCACTACAGCTTCTGCTAGAGGATGTTCTGATTGTTTTTCAATGCTAATTAAGATATCTTTTGTTGTATCTATATTATCTAACCATTTAACGCCAGTAACCTGAGGTCTACCTTCGGTAATAGTTCCAGTTTTATCTAAGACAATAGCAGTAACTTTTCTCGCTAGTTCTAAACTCTCAGCATCTTTAATCAGTATACCATTTTCAGCACCTTTACCTACACCAACCATTATGGCTGTAGGTGTAGCAAGACCCAATGCACAAGGACAAGCAATAACCAATACAGTAACTGCAGCCATTAATGCTTGTGCAACAGCATTATCACCTCCAAGTAATAACCATGTAACAAAGGTAAGGATGGCAATACCAATTACAATTGGGACAAAAATACCTGCAATCTTATCTACCAATTTCTGTACAGGCGCTTTACTTCCTTGAGCTTCTTGCACCATTTTTATAATCTGAGCAAGCATGGTTTCTTTACCAACTTTAACCGCTTTAAATTGAAAGCTTCCTTTTTGGTTTATAGTTCCAGCAAATACCTTTTCGTGCTCTTTTTTTAATACAGGAACAGGCTCACCGCTCAACATACTTTCATCAACGTATGAATTTCCAGAAGTAACCACTCCATCTACGGCAATTTTTTCACCTGGCTTTACTAAGATGATAGCTCCAACAGTTACTTCTTCAATAGCGATTTGTTTTTCTGTTCCATCAGCTTGTATAACTATGACAGTTTTTGGCTGTAATCCCATTAACTTTTTAATAGCAGTTGAGGTGTTGCCTTTAGCCTTTTCTTCTAGTAATTTACCTAATAGGATGAATGTTATAACTACGGCAGCCGCTTCAAAGTAAACGTGGGCGTGTAATCCGCGTTGATGCCAGAAATCCATAAACAACATATTAAATACACTGAAGAGGTAAGCGATTCCAGTACTCAAAGCTACCAATGTATCCATATTAGCAGAACGGTTCTTTGTTTGCTTCCATGCATTAATGAAGAAATCTTTACCGAGCCAAAGTACTACAGGAGTCGAAAAGAACCACATAATCTCATTGCCATAAGGCATATCCATAAAGAACATACCAATAGCTACTACAGGTAGTGAGAGTATAACCGCCCAGATGGTTTTATTTTTTAATTTTCTGAATTTCTCTGCATGGATAACTTCCAGAGATTCTTGTTGCTGGGTTTCGTCCACAATAAGTAAGTCGTAACCAACAGCCTGAGCAGCCTTCTGTAATTTAGAAGCGTCAGTCATATTAGGAAGATATTCTACAGTTAGATTTCCCGTTGCAAAGTTGACAGAAGCGTCAACAACTCCAGATTCATACTTTATGATGCTTTCTGCACTGCCTGCACAAGATGCACAAGTCATCCCAAGAACAGGAAAACTGTTTTTAACAGTTGTAACACCATACCCTAGGTCTTTAATCGTTTTAACAGCATTGCCAACTATTTCATTGTCAGATACAGTAATGGCAGCCCTACGGTTGTTAAGTTCTATATTGTAGGTTTCGACACCTTTAACCTGTGCTAATCCTTTTGTTACTATTAATGCACAGTGCTCGCTATCTACATTTTCTAGAGGAATGTAAATTGTTTCCTTAGTTTTAATTGTCGCCATATTTCGCTTGTTGTATTTTACATGCAAAGTTGGCGACAAGAACTCTAAATTCTATTGCGGAATTATGGGTTTGATTTGTAATATTTACTTATACCTTATCCAGTGGTTTTCTTTTATCTTCACGAATCTGTTTGAAATAACTTGGAGTTAGTCCAGTAACTTTTTTAAACTGATTGCTAAGGTAGGCTACGCTTGAATAGTTTAAACGAATAGCAATTTCGCTTAGCGATAATTCATCATAAACCAAAAGCTCTTTTATTTTTTCAATTTTTTGAGCAATAAAATATTTTTCTATCGTAGTACCTTCCACTTCAGAAAATAGATTTGAAAGATAGTTGTAGTCATGATTCAGTTTTTCACTCAATATATCAGATAGATTATTTTTTGAATCATTATCTTGATGATGTACCAAATCGATGATGATATTTTTTATCTTTTCAATGATTCGACTTTTTTTATCATCTATGACCTCAAAACCTAAAGGAACCAGCACTTTTTCAACTGAATCTCTTTCGTCTGAGCTAAGTTCCTTACTTAAGGTAACTTCTCCTAGTTTAATATTTGTAAAGTCCAAATTGAGTTTTTCAAGTTCATTTTGAACGACCATTATACAACGGTTACAAACCATATTTTTAATGAATAATATGCTCATATTCTTGGTATATCAGAATTTTGTGGTGTACTGATTGACACTTGTTATTAAATTTCAAGGCAAAAATATACTTCAATACACCAAATTTAAGTTTTACGAATAAAAAATTATCAAATAAATTATGGTTTAATGAAAATTTTAGATGCAAATTTAAAATAATTATTCTTGGCATATTCAAGTATATATGTACCTCGGTTTTTATTCTTCATTATTTCTACTTCGATAGGAAGGTCAATTCGGATTCAGAGTTAATCCGAGATGACTGAGTTAGTCAATTTGTAGACAGCGTTTCCAATTCGAACCGTCAAACTCCATTACATCCTTGGGTCCTGTGGACCACATGATTCCATCGGCTGCGCTTAGGTGGTAACAAGTCCGTGGAATCTCATCTCCAAAGTCAACAGGTTTGAGCTTGTCATCTACGAGTTGATAGACGAAATGAGAGGAGGATACATATAATTTTCCATTGAAAATTTCCATACCCCAGAGATCTTCTGTGGTACTTTCATGCTTAATTATTTCCCATTGATTATCACGTCCACGAAGTAAGGTTCCGAGCTGACCACAGGCATAAGTAAAACCATCTGGTGCACAGCGAACTTTATAGAGTGCTAGATTTGTTGGACTATTCTGCTGAGAGAAAAGAGAACCATCATACTTCCATATTTCACCTTCCCAACCGACAGTATAAATTTCCTGTTCGTTGAATCCATCAATAGATTCGAAGCTGGTGTCGGTGATTGGTGTATCACCAATTTGAGCACTCTGGTCTATGCATTTCCATTGATCTGCATCCTCACGAACATAGGCTTGGCGACATGTTCCTACAGCATAGGCTCTACCGTTAGCAATACCACGGATTTCACGAAGTGGGCCGCGTTTTTTTGGATCTACTTCAGAGTTAACAATAGTCTCTTGGGTTCTAAAGCCACCACCACTGGCGTCTATTGATCCATCGATTCCCAACGTTAGGTAACGTTCTGCTGGTATATGACAGACTGTTCCAGAACAGGCAAGCCACTGTACAGCATCAGCCCCCCAAGTTCCACAATCTAGAGCCAATAGTATTGAATCGCTATAACCTTCGCGGATAACATCATCGCTTCTGGCAATCAAATAACAAAGGTCTGAATAGCGAACAGTTCCAGTAGCAATGCTGAGTCCGCTGAATCGTGGATCTCTAGTGTCCATATTGGTATTCAGATTTAATTAGATTAGTGACTGTGTTACTCTTCAGTATTGTATATTTAAGTTTCATGTTTTATTGGTTTTTTAGTTGAAAATTATCTTTTAAAAGATAACTCGATTAGTCAATTTGTAAACAACGTTTCCAGTTTAAACCATCAAACTCCATTACATCTTTTGGGCCTATGGACCACATGATTCCGTCGGCAGCACTTAGGTGATAACAAGTCCGTGGAACCTCGTCTCCAAAGTCAATAGGTTCGAGTTTGCCATCTACGAGTTGATAGACGAAATGAGAGGAGGATACATATAATTTTCCATTGAAAATTTCCATACCCCAAAGATCTTCTGTGGTACTTTCATGCTTAATTATTTCCCATTGATTATCACGTCCACGAAGTAAGGTTCCGAGCTGACCACAGGCATAAGCAAAACCATCTGGTGCACAGCGAACTTTATAGAGTGCCAAGTTAGTTGGACTATTCTGTTGGGTGAAAAGAGAACCATCATACTTCCATATTTCACCTTCCCAACCAACAGTATAAATTTCCTGTTCGTTGAATCCATCGATAGATTCAAAGCTGGTGTCAGTAATTGGAGTATCACCAATTTGAGCACTCTGGTCAATGCATCTCCATAGATTTTCGTCCTCACGAACATAGGCTTGGCGACATGTTCCTACAGCATAGGCTCGACCATTAGCAATGCCACGGATTTCGCGAAGAGGACCACGCTTCTTTGGATCGATTCCGGAGTTTGCGATAGGTGCCTCTTCCTTTACTACGCCACCACCACTGGCTCTTACTGATCCATCAGTGCCCAGTGCTAAGTAGCGTTCGGCAGGTATATGGCAGACCGTTCCAGAGCAGCCAAGCCACGGCACTGTGCCGGCATACCAGGTTTTACGGTCTAGAGTGTACATTATTGAATCGATATATCCCTCGCTGGTAGCTTCGTCGTGTGTAGTAATCAAATAGGACAAGTCTGAGTAGCGAACGACTCCAGTAGCTATGCTGAGTCCGCTGAATCGTGGATCTCTAGTGTCGTCCATGTTGATTTTCAGATTTAATTAAATTAACGACTGTATTACTCTTTATTATATGTTTAAGCTTCATTTTTTATAGGCTTTTTAATTAAAATTATCCTTTAAAAGATAATTCGATTAGTCAATTTGTAGGCAGCGTTTCCAGTTCACCCCATCAAACTCCATTACATCTTTGGATCCTATGGACCACATGATTCCGTTGGCTGCACTTAGGTGATAACAAGTCCGTGGAACCTCGTCCCCAAAGTCAATAGGTTCGAGTTTGCCATCTACGAGTTGATAGACGAAATGAGCAGACGACACATACAATTTCCCATCGAAAACCTCCATACCCCAAAGATCTTCGGTGGTGCTTTCATGCTTGATTACTTCCCATTGATTATCACGTCCACGAAGCAAGGTTCCGAGCTGACCGCAGGCATAAGTAAAACCATCTGGTGCACAGCGAACTTTATAGAGTGCTAGATCTGTTGGACTATTTTGTTGAGTGAAAAGAGAACCATCATATTTCCATATTTCACCTTCCCAACCAACAGTATAAATTTCTTGTTCGTTGAATCCATCGATAGATTCAAAGCTGGTGTCAGTAATTGGAGTATCACCAATTTGAGCACTCTGGTCAATGCATTTCCATTGATCTGCATCCTCACGGATATAGGCTTGGCGACAGGTTCCTACAGCATAGGCTCTACCGTTAGCAATACCACGGATTTCACGAAGAGGACCGCGTTTTCTTGGGTCTACTCCGCAGTTGGCAATTGCTTCTTCATTTTTAGTACCACCGCCACTGGCTTCGACTGATCCATCACTGCCCAACATGAGGTAACGTTCGGCAGGTATATGACAGACTGTTCCAGAACAGGCAAGCCATGGCACTACGCCAGCATATAGAGTTTCACGATATAGAGTAAAAAGTATCGAATCGCTATAACCTTCGCTGGTAGCTTGGTCGTGTGTGGCAATCAAATAACAAAGGTCTGAGTGGCGAACGACTCCGGTAGCAATGCTGAGTCCGTTAAATCTTGGATCTTTAGTATCCATGTTGGTATTCGTATTTAATTAGATTAACGACTGTATTACTCCTCAGTATTGTATATTCAAACTTCATGTTCTATTGGTTTCTAGTTAAAAATTATCATCTAAAAATAAGAAAATATTGACTATACACACAATTTTAATTTAAATTATTAGCATAATTTTCAGGCAATACTATCCTTCAATATATCAATTTGAATAAAGAAAAACTTAAATAAATCTTCTAACAATGCTGTATTTGTAGAGAATATATAATGCTATGGGGGAAAAAATGTTATATCGATTGCCTATTAGATTCTTGATATCTGTAAATGTTATAAATCAAATAGGGAATAGGACCATACGATATAGTTTTACTATGCTAAAATTTGTATCACAAAACAAAAAATATTTAATACCGATATGTTTCCTACTCAAATACCCCAAGATAAAACAGGCATGCTGATGATTCCGGACATATCTGGTTTTACAGATTTTGTTATAAGTACCAATATGTTTATTGGAAAATACATAACTGAGAATCTCCTGAAATCAATAGTTGATAGTAACAACCTTTCACTTGAAGTTTCTGAGATTGAAGGTGATGCCGTATTGTTTTATAAATACCGCCAGATTCCCTCTTTTGACGATACAATAGCTCAGATTGTAGTAATGTATAACAACTTTAAAAAGGAAGTAACAAGGCTATCGTTGCAACTTGCAATGGAAATTCCTTTGTCATTAAAAATTATTGTGCACTATGGTACTTTTACTAAATATAAAATTGGAAGGTTTGAGAAACTTTATGGAGCTCCAGTTGTGGAAGCTCACAAAATGCTCAAAAATCATATTGCCAAATTTCCGCCGTATGCTTTATTCTCAGATGCATTTTTAAAAATCAATTTTGAACAACCTGCTGAATCAACTTTTGAATATGATAATTGCGAGAATTGTATGTACCTGCCAGAAATTGGTTATATACATTATTTGTAATTGGTATTATAGTTTTTTTACACTAGTTGAAATATTTAGTAAAATGGTTAATCAGTAAATCTCATAAAATAAACCAGAATATTGTAAAACTGGTACTGAACAAATTGCCTAATTTTATAATTGTTTTCTAAGTTTATTATATAGAGGTTTAAATAAAATATAAAAGATGGAAGGTTTGGAAAAAAAATTATTGAATAGGAATATAAAACCAACATCAGTAAGGTTGTTAATATTCAAGACGATGACTGAATTTGAAAAAGCATTTAGTCTAACTGATCTGGAGACAGAATTAGTTACAGTTAATAAATCAACCATTTTTAGAACTTTGAGCTTGTTTCATGAAAATTTACTTATTCATAGTATTGACGATGGTTCTGGTTCGATGAAATATTCGATTTGTATGGAGTCTTGTATGTGTACGCTTGGCGAGTTACATGTTCATTTTAATTGTAACCGTTGTCATAATACATATTGCCTCGAAAGTATCTCTATACCACCCATGCAACTTCCTGAAAAATTCTTATTAGAAAGTGTCAATTTTGTAATGAAAGGGATTTGCGAAAAATGTTCTAAGTTTTTTTAATATTCGTAATATGATGAGATTCTTTGATTTATTTTGGTTTCATTACTAAAATCCAAAATAAAACTGCAGTATTACATTTGCAACCAAGTTCCCAAAACAGACCAATAACTTTGTCATAGAATTAAAAAATAATTAGATATGTCAAAGCAATGTTGTAGTACAGATGTTTATTTAAAACCTCAAAAAAAAGAGGGACATCAACATAAGTATGATGCTCAAGGAAATCAGTTGTGTTGTTTAAAAACGGAAAAAGAATATACTAAAACAGGAGTTGAAGTACTCTTGGAAGAAAAAAGTTGCTCAGAAGAAAAACACGACCACGATCATCATGACCATGACCACAATCATGGGAAAAATAAGAAAAAAGAAGGTCATCATGATCATAGTCACGACCATGATCACGACCACAGCCATGATCTTGAAGATAAAACTGTATTTCAGTTATTTTTACCAGCTGTTATATCATTAGTTTTATTACTAACGGGCATCGGATTAGATAATTATTTCCCGCAGGATTGGTTCACTAACTGGGTAAGATTGGGATGGTATGTAGTGGCATATATTCCGGTTGGATTACCAGTAATTAAAGAAGCTATTGAGAGTATTCGTTACAAAGATTTTTTCTCAGAGTTTTTTTTGATGGTTATTGCTACAATGGGAGCTTTTGCTATAGGAGAATATCCCGAAGCTGTAGCTGTTATGTTATTTTATGCTGTGGGAGAAGTGTTTCAAACACTTGCAGTATCACGAGCTAAAGGAAACATTAAGGCTTTATTAGACCAACGTCCAGATGAAGTTACCATACTGCAAGGAGATAAATTGGTGGTTATAAAAGCAGAAGATGCAAAAATTGGAGATATTATCCAGTTAAAGCCAGGAGAGAAATTAGGACTTGACGGGGAACTCATCTCTGAAAGTGCTTCTTATAATACTGCAGCTCTCACAGGAGAAAGCAAACCAGATACCAAATCAAAAGGAGAAACGGTATTGGCGGGTATGATTAATCTAAATACCGTAAGTCAGGTAAGGGTAACCGTAGCCTATTCAGATAGTAAATTAAGTAAGATATTAGAGCTGGTACAGGATGCAACTGCTCAAAAAGCACCTACAGAATTGTTCATTCGTAAGTTTGCCAAGGTATATACACCTATAATAGTGTTTCTTTCAATTGCTATTACATTGTTGCCAGCTCTTTTTGTTGCTAATTATGTGTTTAGTGAGTGGTTATATAGAGCATTAGTATTTCTAGTTATTTCATGTCCTTGTGCGTTGGTAATCTCTATTCCCTTGGGATATTTTGGAGGTATTGGAGCAGCAAGTCATAATGGAATACTGTTTAAAGGATCCAATTTCTTGGATATTCTTGCCAATGTTCAGAACGTAGTTATTGATAAAACAGGAACAATGACAGAAGGTGTCTTTAAAGTTCAAGAAGTATTAATAAAACCTGAATTTGATAAAGACGAAATACTTAAAATGGTAAATGCTTTGGAAAGTCAGAGTACACATCCAGTCGCTTCAGCCATTCATAACTATGTTGGAGAAATAGATAATAGCATTAAACTATTAGATACTGAGGAAATAGCTGGATATGGGCTTAAATCTACTGTGAACGGAAAAGAATTATTGGTTGGTAATTTTAAATTACTTGATAAATTTAATGTCAGTCATGATGCTAATACTGGAAGCATTGTGTACACAGTAATTGCCATTTCTTATGACAGAAAATTTGTTGGTTACCTTACAATTTCAGATAGTATTAAAGTGGATGCAAAAATTGCAATTGATAAATTGCATAGTATGAATATTAGAGTCACCATGCTTAGTGGCGATAAAAGTGCAGTTGTAGAGCATGTTGCAACACAATTAGGAATTGACAATGCATACGGAGATTTACTCCCAGAAGATAAGGTGAATAAGGTGAAAGAAATCAAGAACCGTGCTGGCAGTGTAGCATTTGTGGGTGATGGAGTAAACGATGCACCAGTAATTGCTTTAAGTGATGCAGGGATTGCAATGGGAGGTTTAGGAAGTGATGCTGCTATCGAAACTGCCGATGTAGTGATACAAGACGATATGCCTTCAAAAATTGCAATGGCAATAAATATAGGAAAGCAAACCAAAAAAATAGTTTGGCAAAACATCATTTTAGCATTTTCTATAAAAGCTATCGTTTTGATTCTTGGAGCAGGTGGACTTGCTACTATGTGGGAAGCAGTGTTTGCTGATGTAGGAGTGGCGTTATTGGCAATACTTAATGCAGTTCGAATCCAAAGAATGAAATTTTAAAAGATAGGATTGTCAGTTGTTCATACATTGATTTAGAGCATTAAAAACTTAAAGAAGATTAATAGCCTAGTGATTCAATCAGTAAATGTCACAAATCTAATAAGGAATAGTATAAGAAAGTTGAGAGTTAATGAACTTAAATTTGCAGTATAATTAACATTAATATCAATAAAAATGGAAAAGATAAATATTCAATTCAAAACAACTTTAAATTGTGGTGCTTGTGTAGCAAAAGTAAAATCTGATTTAGATAATACGGAAGGCATTGGCGAATGGAACGTAGACACTGATAATAGTGATAAAATCCTCACAGTTCAATCAGAAGGTATTACAGAAGATGAAATAGTTGCAATCATAAAGAGTAAAGGCTTCAAAGCTGAACCTATAAAATAATTGAGTTATATATGAATAAGTTAAAGATACTATTACTTGGAGGAACTGTATGTATTACAATGTTAACTGCTTGTAATAATTCAGGAAAGAAGCAAGAATCAACAGATATGAGTACGCATCAACATAAAAATGAAGAAAGCAATTATGCTTGTCCGATGCATCCTGAAGTAACAGGAAAAAAAGAAGAAAAATGCTCTAAATGTGGAATGGAATTAGAACCGTTAGCAACAGAAAAAACAGAAGGTTTTGATGTTAAATTATCTAGTAATCCTGAAATCATTCAGGCAGGTAAAGAAACGAAACTTTCTATTTCAATTACTGAGGGTAGTAAAAATGCTACATTGGATGTTGTACACGAAATGAAGATGCATCTTTTGGTTGTGAATGAAGAACTGACTTGGTTTGACCATGTTCATCCAGAGGAACAAGCGGATGGTACTTATAGTATTTCTGAAACATTTCCTGCTGGTGGAAAATATCTTTTATTTACTGACTATAAACCGATAGGGGCTTCAAATGAAGTTAAATTACTAGAAGTTGATGTAAAAGGCGCTCCTTTAAATGTACCAAAAATTACAACAGAAAAGTTTGTTTCTAAAGTTGATAATTATACTGTTACGTTGACTAATGGAAATGATTTTAAGACGGATAGAGGACAAAAATTAAAATTTACTGTTGAAAAAGAGGGTAAGAAACTCAATGAAAAAGACATTCAACAATATCTTGGAGCAAGTGCTCATATTGTAATGATTGCTAAAGAGACAAAAGATTTTCTTCATATTCACCCTATATCAGATAAAAATTTCCCTATTTATGCTGAGACACAAGTTAAAAAAGCAGGTCTTTACAGAATGTGGGTACAATTTAAAATTGATGGGGTAATTCATACGGCAGATTTTACTGTAAATGTATTACAAGGAACTAAGTCAGCAAGTGATAACCATGATAGTCACGACCACCATTAAGAGTGTGTCAACCTTCATGTTGAATACGTAAAGTTGAGTTATTAGTGAGTTCTATTTGGTTAATAGATAATTGAATTCAAAAAAAAGAGGTTACTTCACAAGTTGTGAGGTAGCCTTTTTTTATATTTTATGATGTAATTCCTTTTAGTTAAGATTATTTATTTAATTAAAGAGCGTTCACCTAAATCTTCTATTAAGCTACTAAAATCAATGTTGTTTTAGTTGGATTTTTCTTACGTAAAAAAAATAAAATAAAAAGATTCATAACAGCATCGAAATAGGGATTGTCAGGGTTATTAATAATTATATCTTTAGACTTAAAACGCTTTAATTTTATTAATATAAAAGAGGGATTTTATCTTAGGTCTATGCTTTTTAGAATACTGTTTATTAATTAAAAAGTAATTAATAAACATTTGAATTATAGTGTTTTATTTAAAATGTGTTTTGAAGGAATGTGTTCTGTTTTCTAGCTTATTTGTAATTTAATTTAGCAGTTGCAACTGAACCAAAACAATAAATAATATTTTATTATTTAATGATTCTATGGTAAAATTAGGGAGTAGTAATGGAATTAAAATTCTATCTAAATAATGTATTGTAGGAATTCTTTATGAAAAAATTAAAAAGAGTGTAATTTATAGATGGTATATTGCATTACGATAACGAACTGTTTTTTTGTATTAGATGCAAAAGAATTCGTAATAATTAAATTTGACTAGAATGAGATTGAGATTGAGGAGAAAACCAAAAATGACCTTAAAGCTTTATTTTGAAAAAAACTTTAAGGATAAAAAATTATGGAAATTTAATAGAGAGAATGTAGAGTTACTGGTAGAATTGGTGAATTTGGTTCGCCCAAAAAAAATAAAAAAAACAACTGTTGTTGATTTATCAGAATTGATTGACCTTCTTAAGGAAAATCAAAATTATCGTGATGGACTGATGGATTGTGTTAGTGCGCATCTTGAAAAGAAGAAGTTCAATAAAATTCTTTCTGATGCGGGGATTCTTCAGAATGCTAATTTCTTTTATGAGGTACGTAAGCGACTATTTGCCAAATTTATTCCGGAACAACCCGAAAAAGACACATTGCAATTTATACTAAATCAAGTATTCTTTGTTAAGACAGATCCGTTATGGATTAAGAAAATACCACAGGAACAAATTTGGGAGTTGTACTCATTGTTGGAGTTTCGTTCTATTTATGAAACTAGTGATGAGAAATCAGCACTTACCGAACTCGTCTTTGCGATGGAGGTTATTACCTACCGTATATGTGGATGTGCCATGGAATCAGATGTAATTCAGATGGTACCTGAATATGAGAATTTTGAAAGTCCCTTTCTTGCTTTTCAACGAGAGTTATTGCTAATAAGTGAAAAGCTGATTGAATCTAGTGAGAATTTTATACATCCGGATGATTTAGGTTACAAACAATTGATTATCCTGCACAAGCAGTGTACTGATTATATAGAAACAGCCTTTAAAAACAGTAATAAATTTGGAATTTCATTACGAGTTAATCAAAGCTTGTTACGAATCCGTCAGCAACTTCTTCGCCTTAAATCGCTATTACCACTTTTGGTACAGACTGAAGAGGAAGATGCTGACAAGAATACTATTTCACTTTCTTATTTATTGATTAAATACAATTGTGATAAAAATAATATAGACAAACTAATCAGTGAGAGTACCCAACTTCTATCATACGAAATAACGCAGCATACTGCCAATACGGGAGAACATTATATTACAAGTAGCCGCAAGGAATATTATAAAATGTTTTATTCAGCCGCAGGCGGAGGTTTTATCGTAGGGATACTGTGTATTATTAAACTGTTATTAGGAAAAGTAAATGCTAGTGGATTTGGGCATATATTTTTATATAGCATGAACTATTCGATAGGATTTATTATAATTTATATCCTCGGATTTACATTAGCAACAAAACAACCTGCAATGACCGCTTCTGCACTGGTAAGGGCTTTACAGGAAGGATTCAAACATAAAGATCAAGACAAGAATGAATATAAGTACAAGGAGTTTGCTATATTTTTTGCGCGAGTATTCCGTTCACAGTTTATTGCATTTGTAGGGAATGTTCTTGTAGCTTTTCCAGTTTCATTACTTGGAATATGGCTTATTGACGAAGTATTTCATTATAATATTGCTAAAGAAAAATGGCCAGTTTTGATTAATGATTTGAATCCGATTTATTCAGCAGCAATTTTTCATGCTGCCATAGCAGGAGTTTTTCTGTTTTTATCTGGGATTATTGCTGGAAGTATTGCCAATCGAGACAAACACAATCACATTTACTATCGTATTCAAGAGCATCCCTTGCTTAAGTTGAGTTTAGGAAAAAAAATGACTAAAAAGTTGGCCTCACTGTATGAAAAAAAATGGGCAGGAATCATATCTAATTTCTGGTTTGGTATTTTTATGGGAAGTACAGTTTTTGTTGGAATATTCTTTGGATTAAATATTGATATCAGACACATTACTTTTGCTAGTGGAAACTTTGCCATGGGGTTATATGGTGCGGATTTTTATATTACTGAATGGATGTTTTTCTGGTCAGTTTTAGGTATCGGAATTATTGGTTTAGTGAATTTCATTGTTAGTTTTAGTTTGTCATTAGGACTTGCGTTTCGTTCTCGAAACATTCCGATTTCAGAATTAAAACAGGTGACAAGTGCAATCTTTAGGTATTTCCTAAGTAAGCCTTCGCATTTCTTTTTTCCACCAAAGAATAATATTTCATAATAGTATTAGTAATCAGCCGTACCAACAGTTGTTTTATAGAGGTTATTCAAATTGCATAATTTTAAAATAGAATTTATTAAAGCTTAAAAAATAAAAATGGAAATTAATACTTTAGAAAAAGTTGAAATTGATAGTATAGTTGAGGTGTTAAATGCATCATTTTCAGATTATATTGTGCCTCTACAACTTAATTCAGAACAATTAAAGGCCAAGATTGTTGCCGAAAACATAAAATTAGATTTATCAATAGGGGTTTTCTCATCAGATAAATTAGTTGGCTTTATGCTGCATGCCGTGAATGAGTTTGATGGACAATTAATTGCTTATAACGCTGCAACAGGAGTTATTCCTGATTATAGAGGACAAGGTTTAGTCACTAAAATGTATGATTATTTACTACCTAAATTAAAAGACTTAGGTGTAAAAGAAATGGTGCTAGAAGTAATTGTAGGCAACAATGCTGCAATTCGAGCTTATGAAAAAATGAACTATAAAATTCATAGAACTGTTAATTGTTATGGAGGACCTATTGAAATAACAAATCAAAAAAGTATTGCAACAATTAAAGAGTTAGAAGATTTTCAATGGAATACTTTTACTTCTTTTTGGTCTATAGAACCTACTTGGCAAAATACAATTAAGAGCTTAGACAATAGTAAGGAACGTTGTTGTATTTTGGAGGCTTATATAAAAAATGAGCCTGTAGGTTATATGGTCTACAATCGTATGACACAACGAATTTTACAAATTGCTGTAGCCGCTAACCATAGACGTAATGGAGTAGGGGCACAATTGGTAAATAAGATGTTAGAAACAATAAATTCTAAGGAAGTATCTATGAACAATGTTGATGATAATTCGCTAGAAACAAATGCTTTTTTAAAGAATTTAGGGCTCTTAAATAAGGTGTCACAGTTTGAAATGAAAAGAAAAATTTAAGAGAGTTTACTATAATTCTGGACTGATAAATATTTAAATAAAAAAGGGGGACTACAAGTACCCCTTTCTTTATTATAATCTAATGCTTCTCATGTCCACGCCCGTGTCCATTTCCATTTCCATTTCCGTGTTCACGTTTATTTTCATTATTGTAATATTCTTTGTTATTCCCTTTACCTGGCTTCTGACCAATAGTTTTTTGTGGTTTCCCTCTATAATCTTTACCATATTTTCCTTTATGAATTTTATAATTATCATAAGGTGAGTTGCCTCGGTAGTCGGTAAGAACAACTTTATATTCGTTATAAAGATCATAATTTCGATAAGCTCGGGGTAAATTTCTAGTTCTTATCCATCTTCCATTATTAATATAAATGTAATTGGATGTATTGATGTCATAATACATTTCAAGGTTTGGTAAGTAATAATAGCGTACATCTGTATAGCCTGCAGGTCCCCATGATGGTGGAGAACCAATATTAACATTGACCGAAACTTGAGCATGTAAAGCACTTGCTGTAATAAAAACCATTCCTATAAAAAAATATTTTAATGATTTCATGATTTCAATTTTTATTAGATTAATAATGATTTGTAAAACAAAAATCGAACCTAAAATTATTTTTCACAAAAATTTAGCATAATGGGAATAACAAATGGGCTTTGCCTATTTATTAAATGATTATTCATCATAATAAGATACTAGCAGTATTTTACTTTAAGTGGATTAATGAAGATGTAGAGGCTTGCAGTTCATAAATGAATTTGAAAACCTCATGTATTATTTTATAATGATATAAAAGCAGAAGAATATTATTTTGTACTCTAAAAGAGTCACTTAAGCAAAATGAAAGATTGCAATTAAAACAACAAAACCTTTTGTTTTTGGTTTCATTGTAATTCTATAGTTAGCTGTTAATGTTGCTACCTGAAGGTTTGAATTGGTATTTTTAGAATAAACCTAAATTTTTTGCTTTTTCAATTAGATCTTTATCACTTCCTTTCCCATGTAGAAGCTGGTCTTTAATACTAGCTTTTCTCTTTTCTATGGCACTCATAGAAAGAGGGATATAATTAGGAAGATTAACTGTTTTAACACCTTGAGAAATTAAAAGTAATATTTGATTATCATGATTATCCCAATTTATATTTTTTTTGAATAAATCTCTTTGTGATTCTATTATAGTTTCACTTTGGACTATTTCTCCTTCTAGAATTCTTTTGCAAATAAGAGGAAACAATTCAAAATTAATATCGCTTTTTGATATCAAGCCTTCAGGTTTTACTCCTTTTATTATTTTATCAACAGTTAATGGTTCACTATGCATAGTAAGAAGAACTATTTTACAGTTTTTAAATTTTTCTCTAATTAGTAGAGCCAAATCTATACCATTATTAATATTAAGTTTTTTGAAAGGGGGGAGATTAATATCCAATAGAGCAAAATCAATATTCTTGTTTTGCCTTGATTCATGAAGTATTTTATTGTGCGCATCTTCGCAATTATGGCTTTTTATAAAGACTGGTACTTCTTTTTGAAACTCGTTATCAGATAAAAGGTTTACATAACCATCCACAGTCATTGGGTGATCATCTACAATCAAAATGTTAAGACTCATATAATTATAATTCTATGTTAAAACAAATCTAATAAATATTACGGACTTACCGTACAATTTTATAAAATCATATTATTATTATACTATTAATTAAAATTTAAAGAGCCTTACTCATGTAAATAAAAATGAAATATTATGGACTTACCGTACTTTGGTTTTAAAGGCTTTGTAAGAGATCTTATGAGCTTATTAACAATTGGTTATGTTTTAATCTTTTATTCATAACAAGTGAAATATTACGGATTTACCGTACATTTTAATTTCAATATAGCTGTTTTTTTGCTGTAATAATAATCAGCTAAAATTTATGTTATGAAAAACAAATTGTTTATTTCTGGATTACTACTTTTTATTTCTTTATTAACGACTTCATGTACAAATGATGATTACGAAATTCCAGAAACCAATAATAGCTCGTTAAAAGTTATGTCAAAGGAGGAATTGAAAATGAATCTGAATAAAAAAATGGATTCAAAAGTAAAAGATTCTATAAACGAGACAAATGTTTCAAAAAGTAATGTTACAGTCGAGACTGAAGGTGATCCAATTATCGTTATACCACCCAGAAAGAATTAATTTTTTCATTATTTTCCGAAATATAGATTATTTCATTTATTCTTAAATTTTACATTGTTTTTATTTCAAAACGTTATATTTGAAATTGTAAAATAATACTTAGACTTTGAGAACTTCTTTAAAAATAATTTCTTTATTTCTTGTCCTGATAATTTTTTCATGTAAAAATACGGAACCATCGAATAGTGAAATAAAAACATCTATATCTTTTAGTAGCAGGTATTTAGAAGGTTCTAAAAAAGAAAAGCATTTAGATTCCATATTTAATTTGCTAAATGTAAAAAAGAATGATTCTGTCATTAGAAATCTGTATTTCAGTTTATCGACAGAGTACTACTATAATAAAAATCTGAACAAATCTTTAGCAGCGAGTTTGAGGGCACTTAAATTATCGAAAGAGGTTAATGATAAAGAAGGAATTGCGAAGGCATTGTATTATATTGGAGATGGTTATGGTAATGTAAAAAAAGACAGTGCTTATTTTTATTATTTACAAGCAGAAAAATTATATTATAAATTATCAGATTATGATAATGCGGCAAGGATGTTATTTAATAAAGCGCGTGTTTTATTTTATGATGGAAATTATATAGAATGTGAAGTAGAAATTTCTAAAGCCTTGCAGTATTTAAAAGAATCAAAAGATCAGCGATTACTTTATTCTTGTAATGCATTAATGGGTAATTGCCTAGAGAAGTTGACTAATTATGATAAGGCGTTGTGGTATCACCAAATGGCTTTAAATAATTTAGAAAAGATAAAACCAAATGATATAGATAAAGATGAGTTAAATAACTATAACGTAGCGTCTACTATTAATATTTGTAATCTATATGATTTAAAAGGTGAATATTCAAAATCTATTGAAAAGTTGCAAGGTTTATTATCAAAAGATTTAGAAGAAAAATGGCCAAGATTATATGCAAATGTACTTAGTAATCTAGCCTATTCTAAGATGAAGAATGGACAATATCATAATGTCTATTCAATGTTTACAAAATCATTAAAAATTTTAGAAAAGAATGGGGATGAATCTGATATTCTATATAAAAAAATTCATATTGGGGAATATTTTTTAACTCAAAAAGATACTTTAAAAGCATTTCAGATACTTAAGGAAGCAAATCAATTAGCAATTAGAATTAAGAATAGTAATGAAGTATTAACGACGTTAAAATTACTTTCTACTTTAGACAAAAAGAATAGTTTATTTTATACAAATTATTATATCAAGGTAAGTGATAGTATAAATACAGTACAAAAAAATGCTCACGATAAGTATGCGAGAATCGAATATGAAACTTCGATAATTGAAGACGAAAATAAGGTTTTAACTAAAAAAAATCTATACATATTAATCATTTCATTTTTGCTATTATTTTTATTTTTAATCATTCTTGTTTTAAGATATTCAAAATATAAAAATAAGGAGTTACAGTTCTTGATTAAACAGAAAAAAGCAAATGAAGAGATTTACTTATTGTTGATTGAACAAAATGAAAAGATAAATATAGCAAGAGAAAATGAAAAAACTAAAATCGCTAGAGAATTGCATGATGGGATAATGAACAAGATTTATGGAATTCGTATGAATCTGGGGTTTTTTAATTCTAAAATTGATGAACTAACGATTGAAAAGCGCAAAAGTTATATAGCAGAATTGCAAAATGTGGAAAATGAAATCAGAATGATATCGCACGAATTAAACCAAAATGCTTTTTTTACTGGAAATGATTTTAATACGTTGCTAACGAATTTAGTCGATAATCAGAAAGATTTTAGTTCTACAAAGTTTAATTGCGTTATTGATAATTCTATAGATTGGAGTACTATTCAAAATATTTATAAAATAAATATTTACCGTATAATTCAGGAATCAATTTTGAATGTTAATAAATATGCAAAAGCAAATAATTGCGAAATTAAAATTCAAAAAGTTAAAAATAATTTTTTGAAATTAAGCATTATTGATGATGGTGACGGATTTTATGTTGAAGCTTCTAAAACGGGTATTGGATTAAATAATATGAAAGAGCGAGCTATTTCATTAAAAGGAAAATTTAAAATCAAATCAAAAAAAGGAAAAGGAACAAAAATAATAGTTATTTTTAATCCAGATTCTATAGTAATAGATGCCTTAGAATAGTTTTTTTGTCTTTTGTATAAAGAATTATAAACTTCTTTAAACCAACGGAATACTTTATATTGTTATTACTTAATAGCAATTTGAATCACTAGGCTTACAAATATTCATCTTGTATTTTCTCTCTTAAATAAGTTTTTTAATGACTTATATACTATGCTGTAAATTTTCTTAAAATTGCTATCAAAACCTTCCAATTGAAAGTAGGTAAATAGTTAGAAATAAACTGTCTGAGGCTATGGATTACGATATTTGAGATTTATCAAATAAACCCGTAATTATTAGAGCAAAAGTCCGTATTTTTTTTTTCAAAGCATTATTATTTTAGCCGCAGTTTTATTAAGTCTGTGGCTTTTAAAACATGCAATCATCTAAACATGTTTTTTGTGTTTTACGATTAATTGATTGTCAACAAAATTGCAGGTTGCAAACAATGTTTGAAAAAGCAATGAATATAATTTTGATTTTTAAAATGCTTTATGAGTTTGATTTACATCTATTATTCTTATATATCTGAAGATAATTCTGAAAATTTATTTAAAAATGAATTGCCAAAATTTTCATCTAAGTATCAAAATAAAATAAAGAAATATAAAAGATGGCAAGATGCACAATTATCACTTTTAGGAAGGCTACTATTATTTAAAGCAATTGAGGAGATTTACAAATACAAACCTAATAAGAAAGAGATATTAGAAACAAAATTTAACAAGCCCTATTTTAAAGATAGTTCAATTCAGTTTAATATCTCACATTCAGGAGAAATAGTTGTTTGCGCATTATGTGAAGAAAACCAGATAGGGATCGATATTGAAATGATAGTAGATATTGAAATAGAAGATTTTAAAAGCCAGATGACAGAAAACGAATGGCTAAGAGTTATTTTGTCTGATACTATAAAGGAAACATTTTTTGATTATTGGACACAAAAAGAAGCCGTTATAAAAACACATGGTCATGGATTATCAATACCGTTGCAAACATTTGAGATTTTAGAAAGTAAAACTACAATTAATGAAAAGACTTTTTTTCTAAAAGAAGCGGAAATTGATAAGAAGTATAAATGTTACATTTCTTCAGATCAGGATATTGAAGTGCTTTGTATAAAAAAATATGGTTAAAATGTATTTTGTTTTTAATAGACCAGATTAGAAGTATTAGTTGTAAAAAGTGTGATTCATCTATTTATTTTCATTATTAAAATTTTAGAAACAAAGCAACAATCAGAAGAATTTTACCGAGTATTAATCATTTTAAATTAAAAGTATGAGTACGAGAATTTTAATTATAGGTGCGTGTGGTCAAATAGGTACTGAACTCACTTTAAGATTGAGACAAATTTATGGTATCGAAAATGTTATTGCTTCAGATGTTATAAGACCAGATAATGATATTGTTAATCATGGATATTTTGAAATTATCGATGCGCTCAATATTGAACAGATTGAATATTATGTTGATAAATATGCCATAGAAGAGATCTATTTATTATCTGCTTTATTGTCTGCATCAGCCGAGAAAGCAAATGCACTTGCATGGGATTTAAATATGAATTCGCTTTTTAATATTCTTAATTTAGGAAAAGAAAAAAAAGTAAAAAGAATATTTTGGCCTTCCAGTATTGCTGTTTTTGGAAGTAATACACCACGTGAAAAAACTACACAATATACTATCATGGAACCTTCTACAGTATATGGAATAAGTAAACAGACAGGGGAGAGATGGTGTGAATATTATCACAAAACCTTTGGAGTAGATGTTAGAAGCCTGAGATTTCCGGGAATAATAAGCTGGTCAGCGCCGCCAGGTGGAGGAACAACGGATTATGCTGTAGATATTTTTCACTCAGCTATTAAGCAACAAAAATATGAATGCTTTTTATCTGCTGAAACAAAATTACCAATGATGTATATTGATGATGCTATTGATGCCATAATCGATATAATGCGTGCACCGAATGATTTGGTAAAAATTCGGTCCTCTTATAATTTATCCGCGATGAGTTTTAGTCCTAATGAAATAGCTGCTGAAATTAAAAAGCACATTCCTGACTTTAAGATAACATACAAAGAGAATGATTTTCGCCAAATAATTGCAGATAGCTGGCCAGACAGCATTGATGATAGCTGTGCAAGGTTAGACTGGAATTGGCAAAATAAATTTGATTTGCCAAGCATGACTTTAGAGATGTTAGAAAAATTGGAAGCTACTGTTCAAAATCAGATATTATTATAGTAAATAAGGGGTGTTATTTAGTTTTAAAAATCAAAATGCTATCTTGAAAATGCATTTATAACTAATGAGATTTGCTTAAAATAATGAATAAATAAATTGCATAACAAGAGTGATTTTAATATGTCATAAGCTATTAAATTCTATTTAATTTATAGAAATACTATGATATATCAATAAATATCGGATTTTGATAGGTTTCGTACTCAATTTGTATGGTTGTAAAGTGTTCATACAATTGAAATTAAGTCCGTAATTTTTATGTTAAAAATCCGTAATTTCTAAAGGAACCTTACTACTACTTTAGCAGAAACTTATTGCATTTGAAAATTAATATTTGAGATACAAAATTTAGCAATTAAGTGGTAAAACATCATTGCCTGATATTTTCTATATCTAAATTGTTTAAAGCCTAATGGTATAAAAAGAATTACAATAAATGGATCACATTAACGAAAAAATAGCTAAAGACTATTGGCAGAAAAAGGATGGCAGAATCGTGTACTCTGAAGAAAGTTTTTCAGGAAATCATTCGGTTAATTATATTACAATTGATGCTAATGTGCTTTCTTATTTCTATAAGCTGACATCAGAAAATAAAGTTGCAGAATTTACAGTGCTAATTGCGTTATATAACATATTGCTACAACGATATTTTAATGACTCTAATGTTTTGCATTTAAAAACACAATCATTTTCGACCAAGGCACCATTATTTTACGAGTTTCAGTTACTAGGTCAAAAAACAATAAAAGAATTTTTACAAGAAACCAAAAAAGAAGCTCAGGAGGTTTATAAATATACTCCTTATTATGATAATATTGTTACTGGACAAATATCAAATGTAGATTATATTCCTTTTGAGTTTAATTATGGAAAAGAGAATGAATTGTCTGCATCGAATTATGAATTTTCATTTGTAATAGAGAAGCTTAAAAATAAAGATTTAAAGCTTACATTATATTGTTCTGAAAAGTTTGCAGAAAATAATATGGCTATGCATTTCTTAAAGAACTTTGAAATATGGCTTGAAGAACTTGAAGAAAGTATTAACGCAGAGGCCTGTAAAATTTCTTTAATTTCTAAGAAAGAAGAAATGTTTTTGCTACATACTCTGAATAAAGAAAAACATGATTATGGCAATGTTTTATCGTTAATTGAAATTGTAGAAAAACAAGCGAATAAAACACCTGAAAATATTGCTGTTGTTTATAAAGAAACAACGCTTACTTATAAACTTTTAAATGAGCACGCCAATCAGCTTTCTGATTATCTTTTAAAACAAGATATTTCTGCAAGAGACTTTGTAGGAGTTAAAATGGAAAGGACTGAAAAGCTACTTATTTCTATTTTAGCAATTTTAAAAACAGGAGCCACATACGTTCCAATAGATGTTAATTACCCTGAAGAAAGAATTGCCTATATAGAAAAAGACAGTAATTGTAAATTAGTCATTGATGATATAGTTTATAATGATTTTCAAGTGAATCAAATCAATTATAGCAAAGAAAATCCGCTTTCTAATGTAAAAAAAGATGATTTAGCTTACATAATTTATACTTCAGGTACTACGGGTAATCCTAAAGGAGTAATGATCACTCATCAAAATGCTTTAGCCTTAATTTATTGGGCTCAAGATGAATTTAATCCTGAAAACTTTGACATTGTTTATGCTGCTACATCACATTGTTTTGATCTCTCAGTATATGAAATGTTTTATCCACTTTCAATTGGAAAAAAGATAAAAATATTACAAAATGCTTTAGAAATTGGTGCAGAATTAACAAAAGACCGTAAGATTTTATTGAATACAGTTCCATCAAGTATTCGGAATATTTTAGGTGAAGGTTTTAGCCTAGAAAACGTTAGTGTTATCAATCTTGCAGGTGAACCTTTTACAGTAGATATTGCTAAAAAATTATTGCAAACTAATGCCGAGATCAGGAATTTATATGGTCCGTCAGAAGATACAACCTATAGCACCTCTTACCAGTTATCTTCTGAAAAAATATATCAAACCATTCCTATTGGAAAACCTATTGCAAATACTCAGGCCTATATTTTGGATGAAGAGCTGCAATTAGTACCTGCCGGAATTATTGGAAAATTATATCTTTCAGGTGATGGAATTGCTAAAGGTTACCTAAATAAGTCGGAGCTAAGCTCAGTAAAATTTATCGATAATCCTTTTAATGAAGGACAAAAAATGTATGATACTGGTGACTTAGTAAAATGGTTGCCAGATGGGAATCTTGCTTTTTTTGGGAGAAAAGATCATCAGATAAAACTTAGGGGCTATCGTATAGAACTGGAAGAAATAGAGAATAGTATATCTTCATTTTCTGAAAATATAATACAAACGGTTGTTGCCGTTAGAAAAAGTAATAACGAAGACATTTTAGTTGCATATTACACTGGACATGAGAATGTAGATAAAATAGATTTAAGAAAGCATTTGGAGAAACAGCTTCCAGTGTATATGATTCCGTCTTTTTTTATAAAAATAGAAAAGATACCATTAACGCCTAATGGGAAAATAAATAAAGAGGCTCTAGCTGAAATATCAGAAAGCATTATTGTTAAAAAAGAATATGTATCACCTGTTGATGATCTGGATAAAACACTGGTTCAAATCTGGGAACAAACTTTAGGAATTTCGCCTATAGGAATGAATGATCATTTCTTTGAATTGGGTGGACATAGTTTAATGATCTCACAAATTATTAATGCAATTTATAAAGAACTTAATAAAAGCGTTTCTTATAAAGTTTTCTACACTAACCCAACTATAAGTGAATTAAAAAAGACATTGAATAAACAGGAATATTTACCAATTCCTTTAGCTTCTTATTCAGAGTCCTATCCATTGACTCATTCTCAAAAGAGATTGTGGCTGTTAAGTCAGTTAGATGGCGGGAATGAAGCATACCAAATTTCAGGTGCAGTATCATTAAAAGGAAAGGTTAATGCTGATAATTTTACTGAAGCATTTATTAAAGTAGTCGCACATCATGAAATTCTGAGAACCTTTTTCATGAAGGATGAAGAAGGGGAAGTAAAACAATATATTGTTCCAAATGATGAATTTCATTTTACGATAGAAAAGGATGATTTCTCTAATCAGGAGCTGCCATATGAGCATGTAAAAGAATATATAGAAGAAAAAGAAAAACAAAGCTATAATCTTGCTGAAGCGCCTTTATTCAGAACTTCATTATTAAAGACAGCTGCTAATGATTATGTGTTTTATTTATCAATTCATCATCTTATCAGTGACGGATGGTCGTTGAAAGTATTAACCGCACAAGTTTTAGAATGTTATGAAACCTTACAGGCTGGAGGTTCTATTGCATTGCCTGAGCATCCTGTTCAGTTTAAAGATTACACACTATGGCTAGAGGATCAACAGAAAAAAGATGCCTTTCAGACTGCAGAAAAATATTGGCTTAAACAATTTGAAGAACTAGCACCAGTACTTCAATTACCAGGCTACACTAATCGTCCTGTTGTAAAAACATATACAGGAAGTCAGTTTCGTTGTACTTTTTCAACAGAATTGCTTACGGAATTAAAAGAACTTTCTAAGAGTTCTCAGGTTACACTTTTTACGGTGTTAATGACTGGAATAAAAACATTATTATCAAGATACAGCAATCAGAACGATATTGTTATCGGAACTCCAATAGCAGGGAGAGAGCATCCAGATTTGGAACATCAGATTGGTTTGTACATCAATACGCTTGCAATACGAACATTACTAGATCAAAAGGAAGGATTTTCATCATTATTGCAACGAGAAGGGAAGCAGCTTTTAGAAGCTTATGAGTACCAGGGCTTTCCATTTGATGCTTTAGTAGAACAATTGAAAATCTCAAGAGATACTTCGAGGTCTCCTCTGTTTGATATCATGGTTGTATTGCAAAATCAACATCAGGTATCCAATTTTGCAAATAATAATTCTTCTGATATGATTATGGAAGAATTCGAAATCAGTAGCAATGTTTCCCCATTTGATATTGTTTTCACTTTTACAGAAAAAGAATCACTTCACTTAGAAATTCTTTACAATACAGCTATTTATACAACTGAATTTATAGAGGGTATATCTTGGCACTTAGAGAATCTGTTTCAGCAGGTAGTACAAAAACCAGAAATGCTGTTGGAGGAAATTGAATTAGTTTCTGAAAGTGAAAAAGAAACGTTACTCCATACATTCAATAATACAGATTCTGTTTTTGATACTGATGTAACTGTAATAGATCATTTCTTATCTCAAGTACAGCGAACACCTCAAAAATTGGTTGTTATAGAGGATGATAAAACTTTGAGTTATATCGAATTAGATGAATTGTCTAATAGACTAGCTAATTATCTTATTCAGAAATATAGACTAGCTCCTAAAAGTCTAGTTGCCGTTAAATTAGATCGAGGCGAACGTCTAATTATATCCTTATTAGGTGTTCTAAAAACCGGTGCCGCATACGTACCTATTGATATGAATTATCCTGAAAATAGAATTAAGGATATTTTGGAAGATGTTGATGCAACAGTAGTAATAGACGATGCATTTTTAGATGATTTTTATTGTAGTGAAACATCGCCTTTACAACCCGAAATAAAAACTGTAAGTACTGATTTGGCTTATGTAATCTATACTTCTGGTTCTACAGGAAAACCAAAGGGAGTGATGATTACGCATCAAAGTTTGGTGAATTTGTGTCTTTGGCATATTGAAGCCTATAATGTTGATGCAACTAGTAGAGGGACCTTATTTTCTGGAATTGGATTTGATGCTTCAGTTTGGGAAATCTATCCGTATTTGATATCAGGAGCTGCGCTTTATCCAATTAAAAAAGAAGCAATCCGTCTTAATACACAAATGTTAGCGTCTTTTTTACATGAGAACGAAATTACCCATGCTTATTTGCCTTCAAAAATCTGCCAAGATATTATGGCAGATGATAGCTTAGAATTATCGACTATTATAGTTACTGGTGGAGAACGTTTGAATTATTCTGTAAATACTTCTTTACAGATATATAATAATTATGGACCAACAGAAAATACGGTTGTAACGACTTATTATGATTGTAAGCAAGCTTCAAAAGAAAAGGTATCTATTGGAAAACCAATAGCAAATACAAAAGTTTACATCTTATCTGAAAACTTAAAATTGCAACCAATCGGAGTCGCTGGGGAATTATGTGTTTCGGGAATAGGACTTTCAAAAGGGTATTTGCACCAACCAGATCTTACAGCAGAGAAGTTTATTCAAAACCCATTTAAAGCAGAAGAGAAACTATATAAAACAGGAGATTTAGCTCGATGGCTTCCTGATGGTACTCTTGAATTTATAGGAAGAAAAGACAATCAGGTAAAAATACGAGGTAATAGGGTTGAATTGGGCGAAATAGAACATGTCATTAGAGAATATGAGCCTGCAATTACAAATGCTTTGGTATTGGTTAAGGAAATAAATAATGAGCCAGCTATAATAGCTTATTACACAGCTACAGTAGATATTGAGAAAATAGCACTTAGAAATTATTTAAAAGAACATTTGGCAGACTATATGGTTCCTAGTTATTATGTTGTACTGGAAACATTATTGTTGAATGCAAATGGGAAGATAGATATTTCAAAACTGCCTACTATTTCGGAAGCAGATATCTTGAAAAAAGAATATGTTGCCCCAAGTAATGAAACAGAAGCAAAGATTGCTATAATCTGGCAAGAACTTTTGGGACATAATAAAATAGGTATTACAGACGATTTCTTTGAACTTGGAGGGCATAGTTTGTTGTTAACCAAACTCTTAAACGAATACCAGAAAATATTTAAAATAACAATTGATCTTAAAGCACTTTATACAAATACGAGCTTAAAAAGTCATGCTTTTCTTTTGAATGATTCTGTAGAAGAAGTGAACGAGATTGAAAAACTAGCCTATAGGGAGTGTTATGATTTATCTCCTTCGCAAATTAGATACTGGTTGCTTTATAAAATAAATGGGAAATCTAGAGAATTCAATATTTACAGTACGTTTGAATTACCAGATAATTTAAATGTTGTGGCTTTCGAATCGGCGTTTAATATCCTTTTGGAGCGTCATGAGATTTTAAGAAGTGTATTTGTCGAAAAAGCAGGTATTCCTCAACAAAGAATCATATCGCATTTGCCAGTCTCTATTCCGTTTTTTGAATCGGCAACAGAGATTAAGAATGATGTATTTGATTATGAATTTGATCTTGAAACCTATCCTTTGTTTAAAATTGCCATTTTAAAAGAAGATAAAACTCATAGATTGTATTTTAATATGCATCATAGTATTGGTGATGGTTGGTCTATGGGGATCATATCTAGAGATTTAATGGATATTTATACAGCAATATTAGCTGGTAATGCTGTAACACTTCCAGAATTATCTATACAGTATAAAGATTATGCACAATGGCAAAATAGGTTGCTGGAATCATCAGAAATTACTGTTCAGGAAAATTATTGGAAAGAACAGCTTAAAGGACCGCTAACATATCTTCAGCTACCATCAGATTATAATTCGAAGTTAAAGAAAGGAAATGCTTCTTCTTCCTATACGGTATATATTACAGAAGAAAAGAAGGCTAAAATAGAAGAACTGTCTAGGAAAAAAGGCGTTAGTACATTTGCAGTATTTGTGGCAACTCTAAAGATATTGTTGTTCAGACTTACCTCAGAAGAAGATATTGTTATTGGGATTCCTGTAGCAAATCGAAATCATTACCAATTAAAAGATCTTGTCGGTTGTTTTATAAATACACTGATGTTGAGGGATCAAGTAGATGGAAATATATCTTTTGAAATGTTTTTGAAACAGATTAATGAAACATTGATAAATGCTTTAGCACATCAAAACTATCCTTTTGAAAAGTTGCTGGATTTGATTAATGCTCCAAAAAATGACAATCGTTTCCCTCTAAGTCCAGTTTTTCTAAATATGGTTGACTTTGATGCAAAAGCACAGGAAGCAATTACTGAATTTAATCCAAGTCATGAAGTGTTTGAAGCAACACCAAAATTTGATATGGAATGTTATATAAAAAGTTTTGCGAATGGATATAGTATTAACTGTGTGTATGATCATGAACTCTTTAAAAAAGAAACGATTCAATATTGGATAAATGCTTATTTATCTATCATTGATCAGGTGGCAGTAAATGAAGAAAAACCACTACAATCAATAAAAATATTTGAAGAATTTATTGATCAAGAAGAAGACTTAATGCCAATTAATGATTTTAGATTTTTTGAAGCGAGTGAAATTCAACAAAGTATAGCACAACGATTTGAAAAACAAGTTGAACGTTTTCCAGATCATCAGGCGGTGGCTTCAAATAAAATTGAACTTACTTATAAAATGCTGAATAATTGTGCTAATCATTTGGCACGACAAATCAATGAAAAAGCAAATAACGAAACAAAACGAATAGCACTACTATTAAATCACAATGAAACGTGTGTAATAGGAATGCTGGGAGTGCTTAAAGCCGGCTATGCTTATGTGCCTATAGATCCTAATACTCCTTTGAGTAGAATTCAGTATATCATTGAAGACTCAGGATGTAACCAGTTGATATGTAATGATACTACTATAGAAACGGCTCAACAGTTGGAACAGGTATTACCAGAATTGTCAATTATAAAGTTGTCTAAAGATTATATTCTTCCTGAAATTTCTAATCCTGACAATGCCATAAATCCTTTAACAGAAGCCTATGTTTTGTATACATCAGGGTCTACAGGAATGCCAAAAGGAGTTTTGCAAAATCAAAAAAATGTACTTCATTTTATACGAATATATACTAATAATGTTCAGATTGGAGAAAATGATAATTTAAGTGTTTTCTCAACCTATACGTTTGATGCTTCTGTAAAAGACATTTATGGAGCCATTTTAAACGGTGGTAAAGTTAGCTTCTATGATATAGTTGAAAATGGACTTGACCAACTTTCAGCATGGTTGCTTGTTCAAAATATTACAATTATACACATGGTACCAACAATCTATAGAAATTTCTTAAAAGGATTGGAAGAAGGGTTGGTGTTACCTAAAGTAAGATTAGTGGATTTAGGAGGAGAATCATGTCATAAGTCAGATTTGGATTTATTTAAAAAATATTTCCTTGAAGGCGCTTTTTTAGTAAACGATTATGGACCTACAGAATCGACTATTGTAAGTCAAAAATTCCTAACGCACGCTTCACTACTAACAAGAAATAATATACCTCTGGGTAAAGCAGTAATAGAAACAGATGTTCTTTTATTAGATGAAAACAATCAATCGAGAGGTGTTTATCAAACTGGTGAAATTGTTTTCAAAAGTGATTATCTCTCATTAGGCTATTTAAACAGACAGGAGTTAACTGATAATGTTTTTATAACGGATCCGATAACAGGTGAGGGCAGGATTTATAAATCTGGAGATATAGGAAAGATGCTTCCTACTGGTGAGATTGAATTTATGCAGCGAAAAGATTCTCAGGTAAAAATAAATGGATTGCGAATAGAACTATCTGAAATTGAATATCAATTGGAGCAGATTGAGTTTATAAAAGAGGCAGTGGTTTTACTTAAAGAATTACAAGGAAATAATTACATAACAGCATATATAAGATTAACAGAGGTTTTGGATGTAACCAATATCAAAACGCTTTTAGGACAAATATTACCTAAATATATGATTCCGACAATTTATATAGCTATGGATGAATTTCCGTTGACACGAACTGGGAAAATAGAAAGAAAGGCATTACCCAATCCAACTATTTCTGATTTGAAAACGGTGCCTTATGTAGCTCCTAAAAATGATATAGAATATGAATTGGTGAAAATTTGGGCCGAAGTTCTTAAACTCGAACCAGAGGTAATAGGAACTGAGGATAATTTCTTTGAATTGGGTGGGAATAGTTTACAAGCTGTTGTTCTAATTAATAAAATCAATAAAATATACAATACGATGTTTTCTATAACAAATTTATATGAAACACTAAATATACAGGGTTTGTCAGTTTTATTGAATTTTTATGTTGTTCAAAAACAAGAGTTCGATACTGTACTTCAGGAGGAAGATCAAGATGAAATTATCTTATAAAAAACTTTCAAAAAAGAAAATTCAATAATTAAAGGAAAAATAAAAATGCAAATCTGGTAATACCAGATTTAAACAATTTTTTATGAAAAACGAAATCCTACATAAACTTCTTTCTTTAGGAGTTCAGTTAAAAATAACTGATGGTAACCTTAAAATTAATGCACCAAAAGGTGTATTGACAAAAGAATTATTGGAAGAGATTAAAGAGCATAAGATATATTTAATGAATTTGATTTCCTCGGGTTCAAGTATTCCTAATGCTGAGATAAAGGAAAGTTATACATTAACTCCAACACAATATTTTATGTGGTTTACCCATGAATATCTTGGTGGAGACAGAGCATATAATATTACTTCGACATTAAAGTTAAAAGGAAAACTTAACGAAACGCTTCTTGAAAAAGCATTTCAACAGGTTATAGCACGACATGAATCACTTAGAACTATTTTCAGAAAAAATCAAAAAGAAGAAATACAACAGTATATCCTAAGAAAAGAAGAAACGGAGTTTAAACTACAGACAGTAGACTTACAACAATTCTCTGTTGAACAACTTCAAAATCAAATTAAAGAAGAATATCATAAAGTTTTTGATTTAGAAAAAGATCTTTTGTTAAGTGCAACTTTATTAAAGAGTAGTGAAGAAGAACATATTCTTTTATTTGTCCTGCATCATATTATTGGCGATGGTTGGTCATTGCAATTGCTTACTAGAGAAGTTATGTTTGTTTATAACGCTCTTGCTAGTGTGCAGGCAGTAGAATTACCGGAGCTTTCTATACAATACAAAGACTACAGCGAATGGCTTAATGAAAAGCTTATAAGCCCTGAGTATATTGCAAAATTGCAATACTGGAAACAACAATTTCAAACAAAATCTCCAGCACTAGATTTAATTCAAGAGAAGCGCCCCGCGATTAAAACCTATAATGGTCGTATACACAATCATGAATTTTCTAAACAGTTTTTAGATGGATTAAATGTTTTTGCTAAAGAGCAGCAAATGACACTATTCATGCTGTTGATGGGAGGATTGAACGGATTGTTTTCTAAATATACAGGTCAAACTGATATTACATTGGGAACTACTGTTGCTGGAAGAGAGCATGCTGATCTTGAGCACCAAATAGGACTATACTCTAATGCTTTACCTATACGTACGCAGTTTGAAAAAGAAGATAGTTTTCTTCTTCTTATGCAAAAACAAAAACAGACACTTATAAAAGCGTATGAAAATAAAGAGTATCCTTTTACTGCACTAGTTAATCACTTAACACTCCCTAAAGATCAAAGTAGATCAGCTTTATTTGACATTATGGTTTTATTGCAAAATCATCAGGGGATGGAGATCAACGATCAAAAAGGAATAAATGGAGTCGTTGCTTCTGAATATAATGAAATCGAAAGAGGGGTTAGCCAGCTTGATATTAGTTTTGTCTTTGTAGAAAAAGAAGAAGGTTTGTCTTTGAGTGTGGAATACAATACAGACATTTATAATAAAAATTTTATTGTTAGTCTTTTGAATCATTTTGAAGGATTTATAAAATCGGGACTGCAAAAACCGAGTCAATCTTTAAACAGCATTGAGATTTTGACTTTGGCAGAAAAAAACAAGATACTTACTGAATTTAACAAGCCATCTATTTCTACTCAAACGTCTTCGACAATTATAGATCTTATAAAATCAGCTGCTACTGAAAATCCAAATCAGACAGCATTAATTTATCAAGAGGAAGAAATAAGTTATGCGCTTTTAGAAAAATACAGTAATAAACTGGCAAACTACCTTAAGCAACAACTTCATGTGGAAAAAGGTGATTTTATTGGAATAGAATTAGAAAGAAATTCATGGACTATCATAACAATTCTGGCTGTATTAAAAACAGGAGCTGTTTATATACCTATAGATCCTACTTATCCTGAAGAAAGAAAAGCTTATATAAAACAAGATAGTAATTGTAAACGGACAATAACAAATACTATTTTAGAAGAATTTAGAAGTGCTTCTGATCGCTATATTGGAGAATATATAACTAACATAACTCCAACAGATTTAGCTTACGTGATATATACTTCAGGATCTACTGGAAATCCGAAAGGAGTTCAGATAACTCACGCCTCTTTAGTAGATTATGCAGTAACATTTAAAGATTATTTTCAATTATTATCTGAAGACAGCATAGTACAACAAGCTAGTATTTCTTTCGATACTTCGATAGAAGAAATATTTCCAATCCTTATTAGTGGAGGAACTTTAGTAGTATACGAATCAAAGGGCGATTTCGAAACATTATTCCGTCTTTGTGAACGAACTAACATAACAGTTTTGAGTACAAATCCGTATGCATTACAATACTTAAATGGAACTCATGAACAATACAATCTTAAAATAAGAATCCTGATTAGTGGAGGTGATGTTTTACAATCAGATTATATAAGTACTATACGGGATAGCATTTCTATATACAATACTTATGGGCCAACAGAAAGTACTGTATGTGCGACCTATCATCTAGTAGCAGAAAAAGAAATTGTGATTCCGATTGGAAAGCCTATTGCCAATAGACAAGTATATATTGTAGAGCCAGAAGGTAACCAATTAGCTCCTATAGGAGTTATGGGAGAGCTTTGTATATCGGGTAAAGGACTGTCAGTAGGTTATTTGAATCAACCAGAACTAACGGTAGAAAAATTTACAAATAATCCTTTTGTTGAAGGAGAAAAAATGTATCGCACAGGAGACTTGGCCTATTGGCATTTTGATGGCAATATAGAGTACATGGGCAGAATCGACCATCAGGTTAAGATTCGTGGTTTTAGGATAGAGCTTGGTGAGATTGAAACTGCCTTACTGCAATATTCTACTGATTTAAAACAAACGGTTGTTGCTGTTAAAGAAATCAATGACGAAAAAGTATTGGTTGCCTACTATGTTAGCACAGTAGAGCAGGACAAATCGGTTATCCGCACGTATCTTCAAGGAAAGTTACCTGAATATATGGTTCCTAAATTCTATATCGAATTAGAGAATCTTCCCTTAACTTCTAATGGAAAAACAGATCGTAAAGCATTACCAAGTTTAAGTGGAGAAGACCTGATTAGAAAAGAATATGTGTCCCCACAAAATGCAACAGAGCAAGAACTTGCCAATATCTGGCAAGAAGTTTTAAAAGTTGATAGAATTGGAATAACAGATAATTTCTTTGAATTAGGAGGGCATAGTCTTATTGTGGTACAAGTACTTAATAAGATTCAAAAACAACTTAACAAAACGATCAAGTTTAAAGACTTCTTTTCTAATCCTACAATAGAAGAAATTAGTAAAAAATTAAGTGACAGCCATTTAAAAAGTATAGAAAAAGCCCCTGAATTATTATCCTATCCAATTTCTTCAACACAAAAGCAATTATGGATTTTAAGTCAGTTTGAGGGAGGAACAGCAGCTTACAATATTTCTATAGCCTTAAAAATTAAGGGAGATGTTGATGCAGATAAATTAGAAGAATCGTTCCGTTTATTGATTCAGCGTCATGAAATATTACGCACTAATTTTAAATTGAACGATAAAGGAGCAATCGAGCAATTTATTCAAAATATGGATCTCACAGATTATAAGATGGAAAGAGCGGAGTTCTTAGAAAACAATAAGGATAAAAGTGAAGTTCTGGATTATATCAATCATAAAGATCATGAGTTTTTTGATCTTCAAAAGGCACCTTTATTAAAAAGCTGTCTAATAAAAACAGATACTAAAGAACATATCATTTTCTTTTCAATGCATCATATAATTGGTGACGGGTGGTCATTAGAAGTTATTATTAATGATGTAATGTATTTTTATAATAAGCTGATTAATCAGGAAAATATTTATAACGAAGCACTGAAAATTCAATTTAAGGATTTTGTTTTCTGGAGAAATAAACAAGAAGAAGATTATATAAAATCACAGGAATACTGGCTCAATCAGTTTGAAGGAGAAGTACCAAAACTAAGTATTCCAAGTATAAAAGGCAGACCATTAGTTAAAACTTTTAACGGAAATAAATTATCACATCAGTTTTCAAATGAATTTTTAAATGAACTAAGAGCCTATGCTAAAAGTTCTGATGTGACCTTATTTATGGTACTGTTATCTGGTATAAATATATTACTCTATAAATATTCTAACCAGGATGATATTATTATAGGAACTCCACTTTCAGGAAGAAATCATCCAGACACAGAAAATCTGATAGGATTGTTCTTAAACGTGATTGCTATACGAACAAAGTTAGATACTGAAAGTACTTTTTATAATTTACTTGAGAGTCAAAAAAATAATTTACTAGACGCATTTAAATATCAAAACTATCCCTTAATAGATCTTATTGATCAATTGAATCTGCCAAGAGATGTGACTAGATCTCCACTGTTTGATGTCATGATGAGTCTGAATACCGAAAACAAAATTATTGATTACAATCGCATTTATGCCTTTGAGATTGAACGTTTTGAAACACAAAAGGATGCTGCACAATTTGATTTGAATTTTGTGTTTAACGAGAACGATCATTTAAGGCTGGCTATTGAATATAATACAGATCTTTTTGAAGTATTTGAAATAGAAAGAATTTTTCAGGACTTCGAAAAGATATTGAAAACTGCCCTTGCAAATCCTCAAATTCAATTGAAAGAGTTCTTAGAATCAAAAAAAGAAATTAAAAAAAGAAATACAAACAGAATGTCTGACTTTTTAAAAATGCAATCATGATGAGTAGAATTAGTACATTAAAGAATCAATCTGCTAAAAAAATCAACCTCGAAGAAAATGTAAAAACTTCTTTTTTCGAAGGAAAAAGTTTTCCATTGGTTATCACTCCAATCCATTCCGGATACAATTTGAAAAATTGGTTTGTTGAAAACAATGAAAAATTCGAAAAAGATCTTTCAGAATACGGAGCCATTCTTTTCAGAGATTTTAATATCAATTCGGTAGAAAAATTTCAGGATCTGATGTCCATATTTCCTAAAGAACTTTTAGAATATAAGTTCAGGTCTTCGCCAAGGTTTGAATTGGTAGAAAACGTGTATGTGTCTACTACATATCCTGAAGATGAGATAATTAATATGCATAGTGAAAACTCATATGCAGCACATCCACCACATCGCATTGTGTTTTGCTGTATTACGGCTGCAGAATATAGAGGAGAAACTCCAATAGCAGATAATAGACAGGTTTTGAATCATATAAGTACATCTTTACGAAAAAAGTTTGAAGAGAAAGGAGTGTTATACAGAAGAAACCTTAATGGAATACTAGGTCTAGCATGGAAAGAAGTTTTTCAAACCTCAGATAAAAGTCAGGTAGAAGAAGAATGCCGTTCTAACGGAATTGACTTTCAATGGGTAAACGAAGACGAATTAGTTTTAAAATGGCGTAAAGATGCCATCTGGGAGCATCCAGTAACCAAAGAATTTACTTGGTTCAACCATTGTTTATTCTTCAATAAATACATGCTCGACGATGCATTCTTAAAATCGATTAGTTCTGATGATGAATTGCCTAATAATACCTTTTTTGGAGATGGTTCAGAAATATCAAAAGAAGAAATTGAAGAATTAAGACTGGCATATAAAAAAGCAACAATTGAGTTTGAATGGATAAGCGGTGATGTATTATTCCTGGACAATTTCCTGATTTCGCATGGAAGAAACCCATACAAAGGAGCCAGAAAAATTATCGTATCTATTTCTTAAGAGATTTTTTTCGAAAAAAATAAAACAGTAATAAGTAAAACAGCAGTAGTATGATTAACCCTATAGAAGGTTACGAATTATCTGAAAATCAAAAAAACTTGTGGAGCGTCGCTAAGGATAATACAGGACGTTATTACAATCAATTGATACTAGAAGTTAAAATAGATTTGTCTGTAAGCTCTTTGCAAAAAGCAATACGCACAGTGATTTCTAATAATACTATTTTAAGCTACCGTTTGGTAAAGGATACTAATTTTTATTATCCTTTTCAGATCGAATCAGACAGTAACGAAATTGATTGGAGTGAAATAGAACTGCATCATAATTTAGATGAGGTTTCAAATGCTTTAAATGCTGTTTACGATCCTGTAAAAGATAACCCTATCCGTTTTTGTTTTGCAAAGCAATCAGGGAATTTAAAGTATTTAGGCATAAGGCTTTATTCGTTTTTTGGAGATGCCTACAGCTGTTTTTATTTATGTAATGAGATAGGAAGAATTATCGAAAAAAGTAATGATTCCGTAACTGAAGAGAATGAAAAAATTGATTATGTTAATTATAGTGCATGGCAAAACGAAATGATTAGCAAACCAGAGCGTGAAGCTATCGTTTTCTGGAAAAACTATAATTATCAAACAGGAGAATCTTTAATTCCTTTTTCTAGTAAAACGACATTATTCAATCCTAAAAAGAAACATTTAACCCAAATTACAGGCGAGAGTTACTTAAAGGTGAAAGAGTTTTGCAGCCTTCATAACTGCACAATCAAAACAGTTCTGTTATTAAATTTTGTTCACTATCTACAATCATTTTCAGAAAATGAAATAAGCATTGGTCTGTCTGATTTTAAAAGAGAATACGATGAACTTGAAGGTACTTTAGGGCTCGTATCTAAAACGATTCCACTTGTTATAGAAAAACAAAACGAAGTTATCATTGCACAAGCAGTAAAAGAAATTGAATCCCAAATAGAACTTTCGGCAGAGTGGGCAGATTTTTTCACATTAAACAGAAAAGAAACAGTACAATCTGCAGAGGATAGATACTTGAATTATAGTTTTGAGTTTACAGATTTGAATGATATTAGTAAGGAATATCTAAAAACTTTTGAAATTGTTGATTCGTTTTCGGTACAAGATAAGTTTGATCTAAAAATAAGCTGTACAGATACAGGAAATGAGGTTTTTGTTGAATTATATTATAATGGGAATTGTTTAAACGAATTGGCCATTGATGTAATTTCAGATCAAATTTCCAAAAATTACAGCGATTTACTTCATACAAAAACATTTGAATTAAGCGAACTGGAGAAAAATATCCTTGCAGACTCTAATGATACCAAAAAAGATTTTACGAATTATAACTCAATTATAGAATTAATTGAGGAACAGTGTAAAGCTTTTCCGGAACAAACAGCATTATTTACAGCTGATTTTAAAATCAGTTATCATGAATTAGAAACAAAATCAGATCAATTTAAAAACTATCTGATTGAAGAACATGGAATAAAAAAAGGAGATGCCGTTTGCGTGGTAGGAGATGGTACGTCATGGTTTATTATTAGCATTTTAGGAATTATAAAAGCAGGAGCTTATTATATTCCTATTGACAGTAAATATCCTAAAGAAAGAATTGAATATATAATTGAGGAATCTCATTGTAAGGTTTTAATCTGTGATCTTGAAAATAGCATTGCGTCAGGTTTTACGAAGACTAATTTAGTTGACCCTAATAGTGCAGAGATTTTTAGTATTCAAAGAAAAAATTATCAGGTTAGTATTGATTCGCAAGATTTGGTTTATTGTATTTATACATCAGGATCAACAGGAAATCCAAAAGGATGTACCATAACCCATTCAAGTTTATTGAATTATATTCAATGGTCAAACAGCTATTATTTTGAAAATCCGGATCATGGAAACTGGGGACTTATTACTTCTATTTCTTTTGATTTATCTGTAACGGCGATATTTACAAGTTTATCTAGAGGAAAAAAATTATGGTTAGGAGATTTTGAAGCCAATATCAGTACATTATTATACGAAGCTTTCCATAATGCGGAAATTGATACTTTAAAGCTGACTCCTTCTCATATTGCGCTTTTAAAGGAATTAGAGATAAAAAATACAACTATCAGAAATGTTATTTGTGGAGGTGAGCAGTTGTTAAAGCATCATATTGAAATTCTTAAAACTATTCATAATGATATCCGAATTTACAATGAATATGGACCAACAGAAACTACTGTAGGCTGCATTGTAAAAGAAATAAATTTAACAGATGGCACTATCTTAATAGGAAAACCAATTGCTAATACAACTATTTATATTGTTGACAAATCTCAATTGCTTTGTCCTATAGGTGTAAAAGGAGAAATTTATATTGCAGGAAAAGGTTTAACCAATGGGTATTTGAACAGAAATGATTTAACAAAAGAAAAAATTATAAACAGTCCGTTTTTAGAAGACGAAAAAGTATATAAATCGGGTGATTTGGCTTGCTGGCTGCCAGATGGTACTATAGAATATTTTGGAAGAATAGACGATCAGGTAAAAATTAAAGGATATCGTATAGAGCTTGGCGAAATCGAGCAGCTAATAGCTAGACAGGAATCAATTAGTCAGTCTGTAGTAATAGTAAGAGAAAGAGATGAGGCAAAATATCTCGTTGCTTATTATGTTGCTGAAAGCATTATAGATAAAAAAATCTTGCAGAATAACCTAAGTCAGGTTTTGCCAGAATATATGGTTCCTGTATATTATGTACAGTTGGATGTTATACCATTGACATCTAATGGAAAAGTAGATAAAAAAGCACTGGCAGATATTGAAGGAAAAGATTTAATCAAGACTGAATATGTAGCTCCAAGATCAAAAGAAGAAAAACTTCTTGTAGAAGTCTGGTCAGAAGTGTTAAAACACGATCAAATTGGGATAAAAGACAACTTTTTTAATTTAGGAGGTGATTCTATAAAATCTATTCAGGTCGTTTCCAGATTAAAGCAACGTGGTTATGCCTTAAAGGTAGAACAGATTTTAAGAAACCCAATTATTGAAAACTTAGCCGGTTTGGTAGCGTCAGTTACAACTATTACAGATCAGCTTGAGATAAAAGGACAGGTTGCACTAACACCTGTACAACATGAATTTTTTGAAAGTGAGTATATCAGCAATAAAAATCATTACAATCAGTCAGTATTACTAAAAAGCAGTAAAAGGATAGATCCTTCTATTCTGGAACAATCTATTTCAGCATTAGTCTCTCATCATGATGCATTGAGAATGGCTTATTATTACGAAAATAACTCTTGGGTTCAGTACAATCAGGATACTTCGGGTAAGCATTTTAAGATTAGTTTTTATGATTTGCAAAACGAGCTCAACCAACAAGAGCTTTTGCAGCGCAAAGGCGAAGAGCTGCAGGGCGGTTTTGATATAAGTTCAGGCATACTGTTTCATATAGGTCATTTTCGTATGTCAGATGGTGATCGTTTGGCACTTATAGCTCATCATTTGGTAATTGATGGTGTTTCTTGGCGTATAGTATTAGAAGATTTATCTCACTTATACCTATCTCTACAATCCGATAATCGCCAGGAATTACCGCTTAAAACAGATTCGTTTCAGCGCTGGTCGGCACTTTTACAAACCTATGCTCAAAGTCATGAAATACAATCTCAAAGAGCATACTGGGAAGCAATAAACAAAGAAATAGTACCTGAATTACCAACAGATAATAATAGTATTGATCGGTTTTCAAAAAAAGATACTTCGGCTTCATTTATACTTAGTTCAACGTTAACAAAAAAACTACAGACTCAGGTAAACAGCGTTTACAATACAGAAATCAACGATATCCTGTTAACTGGCTTAGGACTTGCAATGAAAGATGTTTTTGGAATTGAGAAAAGTGTTTTAAAAATGGAAGGGCACGGCAGGGAAGAAATACATGAAGGTGTAGATGTCGGAAGAACAGTAGGATGGTTTACCAGTATTTACCCGTTTGTTTTAGATATTTCAAAATCAGTCGGTCAAGAATTGATTTCAGTTAAAGATGCTTTGCGTAAAATACCAAACAAAGGAATAGGGTATGGTATCTTGAATTATCTGGAAAAAGCATTTACAAATCCAGTATTACCAAATATCCAATTTAATTATTTGGGTGATTTTGATAACAGTATTAGTGCTAGTCAGAAAGAAGGATTATTCGAATTTTCATCAGAAAATGCAGGGTCATCCGTAAGTAATGAAAATAATAAAAGCGAAGTTCTGCTGGATATAGTAGGAATGATGGTTTCAGGTCAGTTAAAACTATCTTTTGGTTATTCAGGTAAACAGTTTCATGAAGAAACAATTAACAAACTGGTTTTATCTTATGAAAATCACCTACAGAATTTAATTGAAACAGTCTCAGAAATAAAAGAAAATTATTTAACTCCATCGGATCTGACATATAAAAATCTCTCATTTAACGCATTATCAAAATGGAATAAAACCAACAACATAGAAGATATTTACGAATTATCTCCTTTGCAGCAGGGATTGTATTTTCATTGGCTTGTTGATCATTCAAGTCCCATGTATTTTGAGCAGACTACATATCTTATTCAAACAAACAATCTGTCTTTAGATGCAATTAAAAAAGCATATAATGAATTAGTATCTAGATATTCGATCTTGAGAACTTCATTTACAAATACATTAGGAGATACACCTTTACAGATTGTTTACAAAAAAGTAGAAGGACACTTTTCATTTGAAAAAAGAAATAAGACCGATCTTGTTTCAGAAGTTTATTTAGAAAATATAAAAGAACAGGACAGATTAAAAGGATTTGATTTTGAAGAACCATCTTTAATGCGATTAACGGTTGTTGAAACCGAAGAAAATAAATATGCTTTTATCTGGAGCCATCACCATATTTTAATGGATGGCTGGTGTGTTAGTATTTTGATTAATGAATTTAATGCAATTTTAAATGCTATAACAACAAATCAGGAAATAGATCTTCCTGTTCCTGCAAAATATTCAGACTATATTAAATGGCTTTTTAAAGTAGATAAAGAAGCGTCATTAACGTATTGGAAAAATTATCTTAAAGGATCAAATTCTGCAACAATTTTACCATTTAAGGAAAATAAAAAGATTTTAGAAGCAGAAAAAGGACATGAGATAGTGCACATTGAAGGAAGCTTATATCAGGACATAAAAAAGATGTCTCAGGAATTAGGAGTCACTCAAAATATAGTAATGCAGGGTATCTGGGGGTATTTGCTTTCGAAATACAATGACACTACAGATATCGTTTTTGGAGCAGTAGTTTCAGGACGTCCGGGTGAATTGCCTGGAGTCGAAAATATGATTGGATTGTTTACCAATACCATACCAGTAAGAATCCGATATGCAAAGGAAGATTCTCCGAAATCATTCTTAAAAAGACTACATACAGAAGCTTTAGAAAGCAGTACACACCATTATAGCAGCTTAGCTGAAGTTCAGGCTCAAAGTGTTTTAGGAACAGAATTGATTCAGAGTATACTCGTATTCGAAAACTACATTGTAAGTGAAGCCGAAAATATAAGTACAGAAAGTAATTTTAATTCTGATATAATTGTTGAAGATATAAGTGCTTTTGAGCAGACAAATTATGATTTTAATGTAATTGTAACGCCTTTAGCTTCTTCTTTAAAAATCGCTTTCAAATACAATTCAGAATTATTTGATAATAAGGAAATTAAAAATATTTCAAATCACTTTTTAAAAGTAGCATCGCAGTTTGCTTTAATTGAAGATTTAACTTTAGGTGAGACAGAATATTTAACCGAAGGTGAGCATCAAAAATTATTGCATGAAGTTTACTGGAAAGAATTGTTTAAAGATGAAATACCGAAAGTAAAATTTCCATTTGAAAAGTCTAAACAAAAAACTGCAGGATTCACAATAGGCAGTCTTCCTTTTGTAATCGATACAAAACTGAAAGCTGGTTTAGAGAAAATAGCAACAGTTAATAATGGTGACTTGTATACCACTTTATTATTTCTGGTAAACCTGATAATTAATAAATACACTGGTGAACAAAGGATAATAATAGGAACGTCTTTTTTTCCTGAAAGAGAAATTCCAGAAGAAATTTTGCCTTTGGTTATAGCTGTAGAAAGTGATTCTTCTTTAAAAGATTTTTACCAGAATATAAAAGAGAATAACCTTAAGGGAAAAAAGAATGCCCTTGCCGCAAGGAAGATTGAACAAATAGTAAACCAACAAAATTCATCTGATTCAGGATTGTATAACATTTTAGTTCAATATCATCAGACAAAAAATATTTTAGAAGAAGACCATCACAATACGGAAGATTTTGTATTGAAGTTTTATGAACATAATCAAGAGATAAAAGGTCATTTGTTTTACAATAGTGTATTGTTTGATACAGTTCACATTGTACTTTTTACAGAAAGGCTCTTGGCTTTAGCGCAGCAATTGACCGATTATCTTGATTCTTTTGCTTTAACAAAACTTCGGGATCTTAGTCTCGATGCTGATCATCAGGCAAGCGTTGAGCAAAATACTTCTGATGTATATCAGGAGAACTTTTAAAAAGAATTGTTTTCACCATTTCGAAGTAGTAAAAGGCAACATATTATAAACCAAACCAAAAAACAGTAATTATGATTCAACCATTAATTCAATCTATGGCAGTTTGCCCTGATATGAACAAAAATTACCCAAAAATTCAATATGGAAAAGGAATTTATCTTTTTGATGTAAATGGGAAAAGATATTTAGATGGGTCATCAGGTTCGTCATCAGTTTCTAATATTGGTCATGGCCGATCAGAAGTAGTAGAAGCTATTAGTGAACAGATTTCTAAAATCTCGGTATTACCAACTCATGCTTTTAATTCTGAAATCGTAGAAAACTATCTACAAAGACTTGTAGATTTTGCACCAAAAGGATACAATAAAGCCTGGACAGTAATGAGCGGTACAGAAGCTGTCGAAAATGCTGTAAAACTTGCTTTGCAGTATCACCAATTAAAAGGAGATTTTAAACGATATAAAATTATTTCAAGATGGAATACATACCACGGTAATTCAGTTTTTATGCTGGATATAGGTGGTATGAAAGCAAGAAGGGAATTATACAGCAAATGGCTGAATAATTTTCCACATGTATCTCCAGCATATAATTACAGGAGACCAAGTGAACTTAATGAGAAAGAATATGTTGACAGTCTTCTTTTAGAGCTTGAAACTACAATTGTTGAGGCAGGACCCGAAACGATTGCTGCATTTATTGCAGAACCTGTAATCGCAGCAGCAATGGGAGCAGTTCCTCCGCCAAAAGATTATTTTATTGGAGTAGCCAATATTTGTCATAAATATGGAATTTTATTCATCTCAGACGAAATCTTATCAGGATTTGGAAGAACAGGAGAGAATTTCGGAATAAACAATTATGGTATTGTTCCGGATATTATAGCAGCAGGAAAAGGAATCAGCGGAGGATATTTCCCTTTGTCTGCCGTACTTGCTTCAGAAAAAGTTACCACTCCTTTTGTAGAAACAAAAACAGCATTTTTAGGAGGCCATACTTTTGCCTGTAATCCTGTTGGCGCTGCAGCTGGGAATATAGCACTGGATATACTGGAAAGAGAACGCTTATTGGAAAACTCAAAAAACATGGGAGCGCTTTTTCTTAAAAAATTAGAGTCTTTATACGAATTTGATATTGTAGGAGATGTACGTGGCGTTGGGTTGCAATGTGGGATAGAACTTGTTCAGGATAAAATTACCAAACAGCCGTTTTCTCCTGCTCTGAATATTTCTAAAAGAATTGGAGAAAAATCTATCGAAAACGGCGTAGTTCTTTATCCCGGAAAAGGTTCTGTAGATGGAGTTTCAGGGGATCATATTTTACTTACCCCTCCGCTTATCGTAAATGAAGAACAGCTGGACGAAATTGTAACAGCCATCAGACTGTCTTTAGAGGCGGTTTCAGTAGAACTTAAAAGAGAGACCGTATAATCATGGAAAAAGAAATCATTCTTAAAAAGGCAAGAACAGAAGAATTTTGGCAAAACTTCATATCTGAAAATATACAGCCAAACTCAGCTTTATTTTTTGGAGGAACACATCTGAAAAATGAAAATTCTATAACAAAACTAAAAATAGCTTTAGATAAAGAAGACATCAAAAAAGCAGATACACTTTGTAACGGCTCAGATGTCTTACGTTATAATTTTTATTATACTGCATTAAGTGCATTATTGTCAAGATATGAGGAAAGTTTTTGTTTTTTATCTCCAGTAAACCAATTTGAGAATTTAAAAGACAGTAAAAGCCTTTTTGTACTGCAGCCCGACACAAATCTGGAACAGACCTTTAAAATTATTTTTAGTGCTCACAAAGAAGCACTTTTAAAAGCGATTGAGTATGCTTTTGATTTGGATATGTTTAAAGATTCCTTTTTGAGTTTTGAAAGTCTTTTAAAGAATGAACCTTTTGGGCTAATCCTAAATGGTAAAAATAACGAGCTGAATACTATTGTTAAAACACTTTTTGATTTTGAATTTGAAGAAGAATCACCCTATCTGGAAATTAGCATAAAAGGAGAAATTTATGATTTAAACCTCTTAAAGTTATTTGGTGAAAACTTTAATACATTATTTCATGAGATTCTGGATAATACCTATAGTCCTTTGCAAAATTTAGAGTTTAGAGGAGCTTTAGAAAAGAATACTTTAGAAAAAATTAACCAATCAAGATCTTATTTTTCTTTAGACAAAAGTATTGTTGATTTGATCAACGAACAATGTGAGGTACAAAAAGAAAAAGTTGCTATAATTCATGATTCTGAATCAATAACCTATCAGCAGTTATCGAAACAAACCAATCAGTTATCAAGATATCTTCAGGACGTTTTCGAAGCTAATACAGACGATTTATTCGGCATTATGTCGTTCAGATCAATAAACATGGTAAAAGGGATTTTGTCAGTCTGGAAAGCAGGAAGTGCTTATGTACCGGTTGCAACAAACCTTTCAGATGAAGCATTATTGCATATTATTCAGAATTCCAATCTAAAAGCTATTATAACAGATGATCTGGCAGTGTTAGATCAGTTATCGAGATTGGAGATTACAATAGCAGTAATAGATCTCAATACCATAAATTCAGAAGTAAGTCAACTATCTGATGCCAATCTTTCAATAAATATAGGTTTTGAAGATTTAGCTTATGTAATTTATACCAGCGGTTCAACCGGTAAGCCTAAAGGAGCAATGATTGAGCATTTTGGTATGCTAAATCATATAGGAGCCAAAATTGCAGAAATGTCTATACATAGCAATAGTATTGTAGCTCAAAATGCACCACACACTTTTGATATATCAGTTTGGCAGTTTTTTGCCCCTCTTGTTGCAGGTGCAACAAGCGTTATTTACAACGAAGAAGTAATTATTGATGTAAACCTATTTGTATCAAAGCTTATAGAGGACGAAGTTACATTGCTGGAACTTGTGCCATCTTATTTATTGGAAATGCTCAATGACATGGAGAGTAGTAATAATGAAAAAAAGCTGTCTTTAGATACTATAATACTCAACGCAGAAACACTTACCAAAGCAATGGTCAAAAGGTGGCTTGATTTGTATCCGGAAGTACCCATAATAAATACATATGGAGCAACAGAAGTTTCAGATGATATCTCTCATTATTTTATGAAAGATGTTCCAGATAAATTTTCTGTTCCTGTATTGAAAGATCCTATTCAAAATTGCGAGGTTCATATTGTTGGTCAAAATAAACAAAGGTTGCCTATAGGAGTTAAAGGCGAAATTTTACTGGCAGGACCTTGTGTAGGGCGTGGTTATTTTAATGATGCTAAAAGAACTGAAGAAGCATTTTTAAAGGGGCCGATAGAAGGCATAACTGCAGCCAAAAGAATTTATAAAACTGGCGATTTAGGTAGGTTCATGCCTGATGGAACAATGGAATTTTTGGGAAGAAATGACAATCAGGTAAAAATTTTAGGGTACAGGATAGAATTAGATGCCATAGAAAATATTGCAACAGATCTTGAACAAATAAAAAATGCAAAAGCGATAGCACATACTGATAAACAAATTATTGTATTGTATTATGTGTCTGATCATGAAATAGACTCTTCGATTATAGAGAATGAATTATTGAAGTCATTACCAGAGTATATGCTTCCATCAGCTTATATTCAGATGAAGAGTTTTCCATTAACAAGAAATGGTAAAATAGACAAACATGCACTGCCAATTGTTCAGGAAAGTGATCTAATAAGAAATGAATATGTTGCTCCTAGTAACGAAGTAGAAGAAAAACTAATCGAAATCTGGAAAGAGATTTTAAGTAAAGAAAAAATAGGAATTCATGATGATTTTTTTGCGCTGGGAGGTAATAGCCTTCTAGTAATGAAGGTTTTTAATAGAATCAGTAATGAATTTGGTATAAAAATGGACTTTAAATCTTTCTTTAACAAACCTACCATAAGTAGTTTAGCATTAGAAATATTGTTTCTGACTGAGCAGGAATCAATCAATGAAGAAAATTTATTTGAGTTAGATATCTAAAAAAAACATAATTGAATTGTATGGAGAGTATTATAAAAAAAATAATAGAGAATAAATTACTACTAAAGCTTGAGAATGGAAAACTCAAGGTGTATAAAAAAGATGCAGGTTCTATAAGTCCAGAATTACTGGAAGAGATTAGAAACAACAAGTCTTCATTAGAGGATTATTTATTATCCCAAGAAAAAAATGCTTTTAGTAATGACTTAAAACTAAATATTCCAAAACTTGAAGATTATGAAAATTACGAATTATCATCTTCTCAGCGCCGTTTATGGATACTTAATCATTTTGAAAAAGGAGCAGTTGCATATAATATTCCCTCCAACTTTGAACTCAATGGAAATTACAATATTGATAATTTCAAAAAAGCTATTAATGCATTGATAGAAAGGCATGAGATATTAAGAACTATATTTAAAAAGGATGAAAAAGGAGAAATAAGACAATGGGTTTTACCTCTAAAAGATATTAATTTCAGTGTTGACTATTTAGATTTAAGTCAGGATCAAAATGGTGCTGCTTTGGCTAAGTCGTATATTGAAAGTGATGAGTATAAGCCTTTTGACCTGCAAAAAGGACCTTTGTTTAGAGTCTCAATCTATAAATTATCTGATGAGAAATTTATCTTGTATTTCAACATACATCACATCATTGGAGATGCTTGGTCTATGGAAATCTTGTTTAGAGATACTTTTGCCTTGTATGAATCTTATCAAAAAGAAACAGCTCATAGTTTACCTGAGCTAAGAATCCATTATAAAGAGTATGCCGCTTGGCAGCAAGGACAAATTCGAAACGGAGCTTTTGAAAAGCACAAGGAATTTTGGAAGAATAAATTTGTAGGAGATCTTCCGTTGCTAGATTTACCAAGCGAAAAAATTAGACCTAAAACAAAAACGTATAATGGCTATAAGTTGGGTGCATATGTTTCTGCAGAAACGACTATGAAACTGGAATCTTATTGTAAAGCCAATGCTGGAAGTCTTTATATAGGCCTTGTGGCATTATGGAAAACATTATTCTATAAATATACCGGACAAAACGATATTGTTATTGGTGCCCCGATAGCGGGTAGAAATCATCTTGATTTAGACGATCAGGTAGGTTTTTTTATCAACACATTGCCTTTAAGAGATATACTGGATCCTTCGGCTAGTTTTGATGAGCTGTTTAATCAGATTAAAGGTAATACATTAGAAAGCTTCAATTTTCAACAATACCCGTTTGATTTATTAACTGAAGATCTAAACTTACTTAGAAATCCTTCCAGAAGTGCAATATTTGATGTAATTATCGGCTTGCCAGAAACACAGGCTAATGCAGAAGATTTTGTTGTAGATCCTAATAAAATAGACAGAATATTCGATTTGGGTAAAATAGTATCAAAAGTAGATTTGGCTATTATTTTTAGTAAAGTAGGTAATCATTTGTTTTTTGATATTACCTTCAATACAGATGTGTATGAAAGAGGAATGATAGAAAAGTTAATAGCTCACTTCAAACAATTGGCTGCACAAATTCTGGATGAACCGAGCCAAACACTAAAAGCTATCGATTATTTATCAAAAATAGAACGTACTGCTTTACTAGATATTTATCCGTCAAACTCTTTTGAAGAATCGGGAGTAACGATTTTAGATTTATTCAGTAAGAGTGTTGCTTTAAAACCAGATGCAATTGCTTATTCTTTTAACTCACAAAAAAATACTTATCAGGAATTAGATGTTCAGTCAGATCGTTTAGGTTATTATTTAAGAAAAACGTACAATTTAAAGAACAATGATCTTGTTGGAATCCTAATGGATACAAACGAGTGGTCAGTGCTTTGTCTTTTAGGGATTTTAAAATCAGGAGCAGGATATGTATTTATCGATAAGGAACTTCCGGAAGAAAGAAAAGCCTATATCATCGAAGATGCTTCGATCAAAGCCTTAATTATTTTATCAGATGATTTATTTGATGTTATTTCATTTACAGTTCCAGTATTTTCAATAGATGTTCAATATAGTGATTTCATGGATTTAGAATTAGATCCTACAAGCACTACATCAATATCAGGATCCGATACAGCTTATGTAATTTACACTTCAGGCACAACAGGAAAACCTAAAGGAGTTATGGTGAGCCATTCTAATGTAGTTGATTATTATCAGGGTCTGGAGCATACATTATCCTTAAGCCGTTTCAGTCGTTTTGGACTGATGTCTTCATTGTCTGCCGATTTAGGAAAAACAGTAGTATATGGTTCTTTACTAGGCGGAGGAACTTTGTACGGTTTCTCAAAGCAAACATTAATGGACGCGGAATCCCTTAAAGGGCATATCGAAAAAGAATCCATTGATTGTATTAAAATAGTGCCTTCGCACTGGAAAGCGATATCAGGCCCGAATCATTTACTATTACCTACTTCTATGATAATATTTGGAGGCGAAGTTTTGTCTTTAGATATTTTAGATCGCCTGCGTGACCAGCAAAGTCATATTGAAATCATAAACCATTATGGTCCGACAGAAACTACCATCGGGAAACTGCTTCATTGTGTTTCACTAGATAACTCTTATGTGCAGGTTCCTGTTGGAAAACCTTTTTCATCGACTTCCGTTTACATCGTTAATGAAGATCTTGAGTTATGTCCTTTGGGAATTTCAGGTGAGTTGCTTATAGGAGGTTTAGGAGTTGCCAAAGGGTATGTGAATCATCCAGAATTAACTGCAAAACATTTTATAACCAATCCGTTTGGAGAAGGAGTATTGTATAAAACTGGAGATAAAGTCCGTATGCGTCCCGATGGAGAAATTATCTTTTTGGGTCGTATAGACGATCAGGTAAAAATACGAGGATACAGAGTAGAACCGCATGAAATAGCTTCAACAGTCTTGTCTTATGATTTTGTAGATCAGAGTATTGTATTGGCAGATGAAGACAGCAACGGCTATAAAAGATTGGTATGTTATCTGGTACCAGAATCAGGTTATAGCGAAGAAGGATTAAAATCTTTTCTGCAGTCCCGATTACCTGATTATATGGTTCCAGGAATTTATATTGAATTGGACCATATGCCGTTAACAAGCAATGGAAAAATAGACAGGAAATCGCTTCCAAGTCCTAAAGGTTATGAAAGTAATCAAGATTATGAAGCTCCCCGAAATGAACTCGAGGAAGATTTATGCGAAATATGGTCATCTTTATTTAATATAGAAAGAGTAGGAATCAATGATGATTTCTTTGCTTTGGGAGGACATTCTATTTTGGCAATCCAATTAATTTCGGAAATAAAAAACAAACAAAATGTTGAAATCTCAATTACAGATTTGTTTGAAAGCCCAACTGTAAGCAAACTTTCTCATTTTATTCTAAATCAATCTCTGGAAGAAAAAGATCTTACAATTCATCCGCAGGTAAGACCAGAAAAAATTCCTTTGTCATTTGCTCAGGAACGCTTGTGGTTTATTGATAACTGGAAAGGAAGTTTACCTTACCATCAGCCAGCATTATTTAGAATAAAAGGAAAAATTGATCCCAAAACGATTGAATATGTTTATTCAAAAATCATTGACAGACATGAATCTTTAAGAACTGTTTTTTTTAATGAGGATGGAATTCCTTATCAAAAAATCAATGATGCTTCGGGTTGGAAATTGGATTATGTTACGGCATTTGAAAATGCAGATCAGCCTGTTGAAGTAGAAAAATATATCGAGGAAAAAATATCTTCTCCATTTGATTTAACGACAGATTTTATGCTTCGTGCAAGTTTGATTAAATTATCTGAGACAGAGTTTTTGCTCTTAAACGTAAGACATCATATTGCATCAGATGGATGGTCTATGTCTTTGTTAATCAATGAATTTGTAGAAATATATAAATCAAAAATTCAAAATGTAGAACCTATTTTGCCTGAATTAAAAATTCAGTATGCAGATTATTCGATATGGCAAAGAAATAATTTTGAAGAAGAAAAAGTAGCAGATAAAATAAAATACTGGGAAAATAAACTAAAAGGATTAGAAGTACTGGATCTGCCAACTGATTTTGACAGACCTGCTGTGCAAAGTACAAAAGGATCTTATGTACGTTTCTTTATAGATGAAAACCTGACCAACAAACTTAAGGAAATTGCACAAAGTGAGAAAACGACACTTTATATGCTTTTAATTTCAGTTTATAAAGTACTTTTTTATCATTATACAGGTCAAACCGATATTTGTATAGGAACAACAGTTTCGAACAGAGAAAACAAAGATTTAGAACCATTGATAGGTTTCTTTGTAAACACATTGACACTTCGTACCCAATTTGACAAAACGACTTCTTTTACCGAATTATTAAAATTAGTAAAATCTACAGTTCTGGAAGCTTATGAGCATGTAGCTGTTCCTTTTGAAAAAGTGGTAGATAAACTCGAAACAGGAAGAGACAGCAGCAGAACATCATTATTTCAGCACTCTCTTGTTTTTAACAATAATCCTGCACCAGAAATAGAATTGTTTGATGATATCAAAATAACAGGTGAGCCATTTTCATCTGAAGATAATATTGCAAAATTTGATATCTCTTTCTTTATACATGAAGAAACAAATGGTTTGTCTGTTAATATAAATTACTGTACAGATCTTTTCACAAAAGGGAAGATGGAACAAATGAGAAATCATTTTACTAATTTGTTAAATAATCTTGTAGAAGATAAGGAAATAGCAATTAATAAATTAGAATATCAATCTGAAGAGGAACGTACTGCTTTACTAGATATTTATCCGTCAAACTCTTTTGAAGAATCGGGTGTAACGATTTTAGATTTATTCAGTAAGAGTGTTGCTTTAAAACCAGATGCAATTGCTTATTCTTTTAACTCACAAAAAAATACTTATCAAGAATTAGATGTTCAGTCAGATCGTTTAGGTTATTATTTAAGAAAAACGTACAATCTAAAGAACAATGATCTTGTTGGAATCCTAATGGATACAAACGAGTGGTCAGTGCTTTGTCTTTTAGGGATTTTAAAATCAGGAGCAGGATATGTATTTATCGATAAGGAACTTCCGGAAGAAAGAAAAGCCTATATCATCGAAGATGCTTCGATCAAAGCCTTAATTATTTTATCAGATGATTTATTTGATGTTATTTCATTTACAGTTCCAGTATTTTCAATAGATGTTCAATATAGTGATTTCATGGATTTAGAATTAGATCCTACAAGCACTACATCAATATCAGGATCCGATACAGCTTATGTAATTTACACTTCAGGCACAACAGGAAAACCTAAAGGAGTTATGGTGAGCCATTCTAATGTAGTTGATTATTATCAGGGTCTGGAGCATACATTATCCTTAAGCCGTTTCAGTCGTTTTGGGCTGATGTCTTCATTGTCTGCCGATTTAGGAAAAACAGTAGTATATGGTTCTTTACTAGGCGGAGGAACTTTGTACGGTTTCTCAAAGCAAACATTAATGGACGCGGAATCCCTTAAAGGGCATATCGAAAAAGAATCCATTGATTGTATTAAAATAGTGCCTTCGCACTGGAAAGCGATATCAGGCCCGAATCATTTACTATTACCTGCTTCTATGATAATATTTGGGGGCGAAGTTTTGTCTTTAGATATTTTAGATCGCCTGCGTGACCAGCAAAGCCATATTGAAATCATAAACCATTATGGTCCGACAGAAACTACCATCGGGAAACTGCTTCATCGTGTTTCACTAGATAACTCTTATGTGCAGGTTCCTGTTGGAAAACCTTTTTCATCGACTTCTGTTTACATCGTTAATGAAGATCTTGAGTTATGTCCTTTGGGAATTTCAGGTGAGTTGCTTATAGGAGGTTTAGGAGTTGCCAAAGGGTATGTGAATCATCCAGAATTAACCGCAAAACATTTTATAACCAATCCGTTTGGAGAAGGAGTATTGTATAAAACTGGAGATAAAGTCCGTATGCGTCCTGATGGAGAAATTATCTTTTTGGGTCGTATAGACGATCAGGTAAAAATACGAGGATACAGAGTAGAACCGCATGAAATAGCTTCAACAGTCTTGTCTTATGATTTTGTAGATCAGAGTATTGTATTGGCAGATGAAGACAGCAACGGCTATAAAAGATTGGTATGTTATCTGGTACCAGAATCAGGTTACAGCGAAGAAGGATTAAAATCTTTCCTACAGTCCCGTTTACCTGATTATATGGTTCCAGGAATTTATATTGAATTGGACCATATGCCGTTAACAAGCAATGGAAAAATAGACAGGAAATCGCTTCCAAGTCCTAAAGGTTATGAAAGTAATCAGGATTATGAAGCTCCCCGAAATGAACTCGAGGAAGATTTATGCGAAATATGGTTGTCTTTACTTAATGTAGAAAGAATAGGAATCAATGATGATTTCTTTGCTTTGGGAGGTGATTCTATTACTGTAATACAATTTGTGAGCCGTGCAAAAAGAAAAGGGCACGATTTTAAAGTTCAGGATTTATTTGATTATAAAACTATTTCAGGACTTAAAATTGCATTAGAAAATCAATCTAAAAACAAAATAATTCCTGAACAGGGAATTATTGAAGGAACATTGCCTTTAACACCAATTCAGAAATGGTTTTTTGAAGAACAAAATGATCATATGTCACATTTTAATATGAATTTATTTTTAAAAATCAATAAACAGATTAACGAAGGGCATTTAAAGAAAGCATTAAAAATTTTAACCGAAAGACATGATACGTTACGATTAAAATTTGAACAGGATGGAGACATTTATATTCAATCGTATACAGATAATTTCGGGTATTTTGAAAGTATTGACCTGACTGAGGAAGTTGAATCAGGAATAAAAAATAAAATAAGTGAGATTTGTGAAAATGCACAAAATAACAAAGTAATTGTTAGTGGTCATATAACACAGTTTATATTTATTAAAACACCAGTTTTTGAAGAGCACAACAGATTGTTTATTAGTCTTCACCATTTAGGAGTTGACGGAGTTTCATTGCGAATTATTCTGGATGAGTTAGAAGTAATCCTGAACGCATTGGTACAAAATGTTAATGTTGAATTAGGTTTAAAAACCTCTTCTTACAGAGATTGGGGCAATCTACTTCATACTTATGCAAATTCAAAAAAAGCTACAGATCAAAAAGAATATTGGACTCAGGTAAAAGAAAAATACATTCCTTTTAGTACAGATTATGATGCTCCATCTCAAAAGAGAGACACACTTCAGGTACATGTTGTTAATATCAGCGAAGAACATACAACATTACTGCTCAAGTCGGCTAATAAAGCTTATAATACTGAAATAAATGATCTTTTACTGGCTGGCTTAACAAAGACAATCAGTGAATGGACAGGGGAGCCTGATGTGATAGTAGGTTTAGAAATGCACGGTAGGGAATTGTTCTCAGAAGATATCGATATAACAAATACAACAGGTTGGTTTACAAACAAATACCCTTTACTGTTACAAACTGATTTTGAAACAGAAGGAGAATTGATCAAATCTGTAAAAGAAAAAATACGAAATGTTCCTGATAAAGGCTTAGGTTATGGGGCTCTAAAATACCTTAATACTGATAGTGAAATCAATGGGCTGTTAGCCGGAAAATCATGGGATCTGGTATTTAATTATTTAGGACAAATGGACAATGTAATCAATAAAAGCAACTGGTTCTTAGGCGCTGATGAAAATACAGGTTCGCATATCAATAAGAATTATCCAATACGTGACAAATTGGTAGTAAAAGGGGCAATAGTCAATAATACTTTAGGTTTTTCATTTGATTATTCAAATAAGCAATATGAGCAAAAAACAATAGAAAATCTGGCACAGCAATTCGTTAAAAATTTAACTAGGCTAATAGATCATTCTGTAAACAAAGAAGTTACTGATTTTACACCTTCAGATTTTAACCTACAGGAAAAGATTAGTATAGAAGAGCTTGACAGCCTGTTTGAAAATAATGACTTTGAAACAGAAGGTGTTATAAAATTCTAACCTATTGACTACTTTTTTAACCATAACCCATCATTAGATTAAAGATATGAATCCATTTTTAAATAAAATAGCAGCTCTTGGGCTGACTCTTGAAGTACAAGGTAATGATTTAATATTAAAAGGATCGGAGGGAAAATTATCTTCGAATGAGATTGAATTAATTAAAAAAGATGCTGAAATCATGACTTTTATTAAAAGTAATAAAAGTGAATTAGTAGCCTTTTTAAAAAAGGATATTGATACCAATGATCACAAAATTAACAAAGAAGATATTTCTGCTTTATACGAATTGAGCCCATTACAGGAAGGCATTTTGTTTCATAGTTTGTACAATCCCAAAAGTACTACATATAAGACACAGTTTAATATGGAATTTCCGGATGGGCTGGATCTAAATGCTTTTAGAAAAGCATGGGGATATGTGATAAAAAACCACACGATTTTGAGAACAGCTTTTATTCATGACCAATTGAATATACCTGTACAATGTGTCTATAAAAAAATAAATTTTGATTATGAGCATGTTGATTATACACATTTTGAGAAAGAGGAATTAGAAAATCAGTTTGAGGCATTGTTGCAAAATGAGCAATCTAAAGAGTTTGACTTTAAGAATCCTCCGTTAATGCGTATTACCTTGGTGCAGGTTAATGATAAAGCAGTCAGAATGATCTGGACAAAACATCATATTCTATGGGATGGATGGTCAGGACAGATATTGATGAAAGAATTTGTTGAGGCTTATAGTATTTATACAAAAAATGGAGTTCCGCCAGTACGTGAAGAAGACAAATTTGAGGATTATATAAAATATTTAAAAAGCATTAATCCGGAACAGGAAAAATTGTTTTGGACATCTTATTTAGAAAATTTTAGTGAACCATCATTATTTCCTTTTGTCAATAATCAATTAGAGCATCAGCATTCGATTGGAGATTACAAAGATGTTTATTTAGATTTTGATCAGCCGTTTACAGATAAAATTACGGCATATACGAAACAGGTTAATATAACGGTAAGTACTTTGTTGCAGGGTATTTGGGCTTTGCTATTGGCAAGATATACATCAAACAATGATATCGTATTTGGAGTTACAGTTTCAGGAAGACCGCTAGAAACTAAGTACGAAGAAAAAATAGGACTGTATATTAATACAATTCCTTTTAGAGCCAGAATCGATGAAAATGATTCTGTATCATCATGGTTGCAGGTATTACAGGATCAGCATGTAAAAGCAAGAGAGTTTCAGCATACGGCATTAAGTAGTATTAAAAGATATAACAATATCCAGCATGGTTTTTTTGATACTCTGTTTGTTTTTAGAAATTTTCCGATAAACAAATACAAAGGAAAAAAATCACCAAACGATTTAGAAATACAGAATTACAGCGTTCAGGAAAATAATAATTATCCGTTATCTGTTCAGGCAGATCTGCATGAAGTATTGTGTGTGCATTTTAAATTCAATCAAAGTATTATCAATCAGGAATATATTGAAATGATTGCTAGTCATTTCGAGTATACATTGAAACAGATTATCAGTACTGATAATGCAAAACTGAAAAACATCAATTTGGTATCAGATCAAGAAAAGCATAAATTGATTTATGAGTTTAATAATACAGAGGTTTCATATCCAGAGAATAATACCGTTTTAGATCTTTTTAAAAACCAAGTGCAACAGGTACCCAATCGAGTGGCTGTACTATTTGAAGACGATTGTTTGACCTATCAGGAATTGCATGAACGATCTAATCAATTAGCAAATTGCCTTATTAATAAAGGAATAAAAAAAGGAGATCTGATTGGCATTTACTTGGAAAGATCATTAGAGATGATTGTTGGCTTATTAGGAATATTGAAAGCTGGAGCTGCTTACGTGCCTGTTGATCCTGCATATCCGGAAGAAAGAATAAAATATATTTTAGGGGATATTGATTCAAAAATTATAATTACTACTCGTAGAATTAGTGAAAAACTCTCTGAAAAAAATAAAGGCAACTGCTTGAATATTGATAATTGGGATGATTTTCAATATGAATCAACGGACAATCCTGTCATAGATTTGAAGCCTTCTGATTTGATGTACATAATTTACACATCAGGATCAACTGGGAAACCTAAGGGTGTTAAGATAGGACATCAATCGTTGGTTAACTTTCTGTTTAGTATGCAACAAAAGCCAGGGTTTAGTTCAAATGATATGCTATTTTCAGTAACAACATATTCTTTCGACATTTCTATATTAGAATTTTTTACTCCATTAATATCAGGAGCTTCTCTATATATAGCAAGTCAGGATATTTTATCCGATCCGGATTTAATTATTCAAAAAATAGAGAAAATAAAGCCTACGATAATTCAGGCTACACCGGGATTTTATCAGATGTTATTTAATGCAGATTGGCAAGGAGACAAGAAATTAAAAGTATTGTGCGGAGGGGATTTATTAAGTGAACCCTTGGCAGAAAAATTGGTTCTTCATAGTTTGGAAGTTTGGAATATGTATGGACCAACAGAAACAACAATCTGGTCAAGTATCAAAAAAATTGAACAACCCAAAGACGCTTCAAACATAGGAAAACCAATAAACAACACCCAATTTTATATATTGGATAAGTTTTTAAGCCCAAAACCGGTAGGAACAGTTGGGGCAGTATATATCGGTGGAGTAGGATTAGCGAAAGGATATTATAAAAATGAAGCATTAACCAATGAAAAATTCATTAAGAACCCATTTCATGATGATGGGCTTATTTATGAGACGGGTGATGTGGGTAAATGGAATGCAAAAGGAGAAATTGAGTTCTTGGGCAGAAATGATAATCAGGTTAAGATTAATGGTTATCGAATGGAACTTGGAGAGATTGAAACTGTCATACAAGAATTTGATAAAATAAACACAGCTGTAGTTTTAGTGAAAAAAGGACATCAAAATCATCTACAATTGGTCGCTTTTTTTACATCAAATGAAATAGTTTTAATTGAAATACTAAAAGATTTCTTGAAAAACAGATTGCCAAGATATATGGTGCCGAATGTATTTATTCAATCTGAATCATTTCCCTTTACTAGCAATGGAAAGTTAGACAGAAAGAAACTTTTAGAGTCATTTGAACTTGAAAAAGTTAATTATGAAGCTCCCAAAACATTTCATGAGAAGAAGTTGGCTCAAATATGGAGTGAGTTATTGCATACTGAAGAAATTAGTGTAAACGATGACTTCTTCCTTATCGGCGGGGATTCTATCCTACTGATTAGGATGCTGACACAACTGAAAAAGCAGTTTAAGAAAGAAATCGATTTGCATAAAATATACGAATGTTCGGTATTGAAAAATCTCGCTGAGTATATTCAAAATCAAGAAGGAGGAAATACTTCTGATGTCCGAAAACATAAAATAATAGAACTGGATGAGATAAAAAGCAAAATTGTATTGAAAAACACACATCCGAAACAAATCGAAGACGCTTATCCTATGAGCGATATTCAAAAAGGAATGGTTTACGAGTATTATAAGAATCAGAAGGAAAGTGTATACCACGACCAGTTTGTGTGTGTAATTCCAGTCATCGAACTGCATACGTTTAATGAAGCTTTTCGTCATTTGATTCAAAAGCATGAAACTCTTAGAACTTCTTTTGATATTACTCAATATGATGGAGTTCAGATTGTAAATAATGAAGTCGATTTTTATGTTAACTGTTATGATATAACACATTTAGAAAAACAACAACAGGAAAAACACATCAGAATATTTCTGGAAGAAGAAAGAAAAGTAAGGTTCGATATTGTAAATGCCCCGCTTTGGCGCGCCGCTATTTTTAGGGTTTCTACGGATAAAATGGTGTATGTATTTCAATTTCATCATGCTATTTTAGACGGTTGGAGTTTGGCTTCCCTTAATACCGAATTGTTTGAGGTTTATTTTAAACTGGCCAAAAACGAAAAAGTAGTTGTAGCACCATTAAAAACGAATAATAAATTAAGCATTATCGATTCCTTAATTGATAAAGACAATAAGGAGTATTCTGATTTTTGGAAAAATTACCTTCAAAATAGCGAGAGAATGGACATTTTTTCAGAAGAAGAAACAGCAGATGCCTACGATGAATATTTTGAGAGTGAACAAATTCGCGAATTGGAAAAAGCAGCAAAAGAGTGGAATACAACGTTAAAAAATATTTTTCTCGGATCGTACCTGTATACTTTAAGCTTGTTGCGTTACGAAAAAGACATCATGGTTGGGGTGGTATCTAATAACAGACCAATGAGTGAGGATGGGGACAAAGTTTTAGGCTGTTTCCTGAATACAATTCCTCTTAGAATGAGAATAGAAAAATCAGCCACATGGAAAGATTTTATTACAACATTGCAGGAAAATCTGAATGGATTGAAAGGGAAAGACAGACTTTCTCTGTCCCACATCAATAAAGTTGTGAATAACAATTCCTCTTTAGACAATCCTTTTTTTGACTGTATTTTCAATTATGTAAATTTTCATATTTATGAAAATTTAGGGTATGGAGATAAGGATCAAACAAAGGAAAATAACGGCGAAGAATCAACAGATTCCTTGGATGTAAATTCATTCGAAAATGTAAACACTCATCTTATTTTTACGTTAAGCGGAACCGGAGGCGGAATTAGAGGAAGTTTTAAACTAAAACGAAAATTCAAATCAGGGATTACAACAAAGGAATTTGTTGCCAATTTCAAAAGAGTATTGCATTTAATTGCTAATAAACCCAATTCGGTAATAAACAGCTATGAAGTTCTTTCTGAAGAAGTTCGTAAAAGCATAATTGAAGAGTTTAATGCTACACAGATTCCTGTTTCAAAATCGAATTCGTTATTCGAAAAATTTGAAAAACAGGCTGCTGTAATCCCTGATGCTATTGCTGTAAGCTCTGGTGAAAACCATGTAAGTTACAAAGAGCTTAACATTGAAGCAAATCAGCTGGCAGATTATCTGATTCAAAAATACAAAATAGAGGTTGGAGATATAATTGGAGTAAAACTTGAAAGAAATGAAAATTTACTGATCGCCATTTTAGGAGTTTTAAAAACTGGAGCTGCCTATATCCCTTTAGATATTAACTATCCTGAAGACCGAATCGAATATATTGAAAGAGACAGTAAATGCAAATTAATCATTACAGATGAAGTCCTGCATCTTTTTAAAGCAGTAAAAAGCGATTTTTCAAACCAGAATCCGTCTGTTGTCATTCATAAGGAAGAACTGGCTTATACAATTTATACTTCAGGAACTACAGGTCTGCCTAAAGGAGTTATGATTAGCCATAGCAATGCCTTGGAGTTAATTAATTGGGCAGAAAAAGAATTTGACAGCACTTTATTTGAAGTTGTATTTGCTTCGACATCACATTGTTTTGATCTTTCTATTTTTGAAATGTTCTATACTTTGTCCATTGGAAAAAGAATAAGGATTTTAAGGGATTCTCTACAAATCGGACAGTATTTAGAAGAAAAGGCTATTTTATTAAATACAGTTCCTTCTTCTATCAGATATATTCTGGAGCAAGGGTACAATCTTGAAAATGTTTCTGTGATCAATTTAGCCGGAGAAATTTTTCCAACTGATATTGCTCATAAGCTTACGGAGCTTTCAATTGAAGTTAGAAACCTTTACGGTCCAACGGAAGATACAACCTATAGTACTGGATACAAATTATCTCAAAAGCAGTATAAAACAGTTCCTATTGGAAAACCAATAGCAAATACAAAAGCTTTTATACTCGACGAAAATTTAGATATTTTACCTCTTGGTGTTGAAGGGCAATTATACTTATCAGGTGCTGGTTTATCGCCAGGTTATAGAAATAATCTGGTTATGACAAACGAGAAATTTATACATCATCCCAATTTAGACGGAATCAGAATGTATAACACTGGTGATATTGCAAAATGGCTTCCTGATGGAAATATAGAATATTTAGGAAGAAAAGACCAGCAGGTTAAAATACGTGGTTTTAGAATAGAACTGGGGGAAATTGAATCAGTTTTATTGCAATATTCTAAAGATTTAAAACAAGTTGTTGTAGATGTAAATGATCTTAATGGACAAAAAGTATTAGTTGCTTATTATGTGTCTGAAACAGAAAAAGATACTACAGAAATTAGAGATTATTTGCTGAAAAAATTACCGGAATATATGATTCCTGGATTTTATCTTAAGCTGGAATCCTTACCATTGACACCTAATGGCAAAATAGATAGAAAAGCTCTTCCTGATATATCAGGTAATAATACGGCAACAAAAGAGTATGTATCACCCAGAAATAAAACAGAAGAAAAACTTGTGGAGATATGGCAGGAAATATTCAGGATTGAAAAAGCAGGTGTTACAGATAACTTTTTTGAGTTAGGAGGTCATAGTTTACTTATTGTTCAGATTATCAATAGGATTCATGAAGAATTTGGGGTGCTAATTCAAATTAAAAACTTTTTTTCAACACCAGATATTGAAGGATTGTCTAAAGTGATTGATTACATTCTTCTGAATGAAAATCAGACCGTTGACTCTACACAGGAATATGAAAAAATATCACTTTAGCTTTTATAAAAAACATCATTTAGAATGGAGATATTAAATAAACTTAAATCATTAGGAATTATTCTGAATGCCCAAAATGGCAAACTGGATATTAGTGCGCCTAAAGGAGCGCTGACTCCGGATCTTATCGAAGAAATAAAAGCGAACAAGGAAGATTTGATCAGAATGTTTTCTGCTTTTTCCCATATTGCAAAAGCTCCAGAACAAGAATATTATCCATTAACGGCTTCTCAGCACAGAATGTGGGTTTTAAGTCAGTTTGAAGGCGGTTCATTAGCTTATAATATGCCATTGACCGTAAAATTTACAGGAAACATTGATTTGGTTAAACTAGAGCGTTCTTTTCAGATTTTAATAGAACAGTATGAAATTTTAAGAACTTATTTCAAAACGAATGAAGAAGGAGAGGTTCATCAGTATGTTGTACCAATGCATACTGTTGATTTTAAGATAGAAAGAAAAGACTTCGGCAATCAAATAAACCCAGATCATTCCGTTTATGAATATTTATTACAAAAAAACAATGAGGTTTTTAATTTGGAGCAAGCTCCTTTGCTAAAATCATCCATAATTCGTTTAAGCAATGATATTCATATATTTTTCTTGTCTATGCACCATATAATTGGAGATGGCTGGTCGATACAATTACTAGTTTCTAAAATTATCACGATTTACAATTCATTGGTTCAGGAAAAAGAAATCAATTTACCCGAATTAAAAATACAGTATAAAGATTATGCTGTATGGCTAAATAACGAAATAGGGAAAGAAAAACAGAAATTTTCTGAAAAATATTGGCTAAATCAGTTTTCAGGAGAATTACCAGTACTTGATTTACCAAGTTTTAAAACACGACCAACAGTTAAAACCTATAATGGGAATAATTGTTCATACCTGTTTTCAAAACAAATTTTAGATCAGATACAGTCTTTTTCAAAAGCTCGGGATGTAACCTTGTTTATGACCTTGATGACAGGAGTAAAAACATTACTCTATAAATATTCTTCTCAAACAGATCTTATTATTGGTACGCCAATAGCTGGAAGAGAGCACCCGGATTTAGAACAGCAAATAGGATTATTTCTGAATACCTTGGCTATACGAACAAGAATAACTGAAAATCAAAGTTTTTTAGAATTATTAAAAGCAGAAAAAACGATATTGCTTGAAGCTTATGAGCATCAAACCTATCCGTTTGATGAGCTGGTAGATAAACTGAACCTTAAACACGACCGAAGCAGATCTACCTTGTTTGATATTATGATTGTTTTACAAAATCAAAGTCAGTTGAGTAATCTCAGCAATGAAGAGTCTGTAAAAGACCTGAAAGTTGAAGGGTACGGAAAAGGCACTAATAGCTCGAAATTTGATATCGAATTTATCTTTACAGAATCTGAAGAAGGATTAGCACTAAATATCATTTATAATACTGATGTTTATGAATTCAGTCAGATAAATCAAATCTTTTCACATTTAGAAAATATATTTATTCAGGCTTTAAAAAATCCTAATGTTTTACTTCAGGAGATTGATTATGTTTCTCAGGAAGAAAAAAATCATTTGCTGTTTGGTTTAAATGATACATTGGTTGATTATCCAAAAGACAAAACAATAGTAAAATTATTTGAAGAACAGGCACAAAAAACACCTGATAATATTGCCATTATTTTTGAGGATAAAGAAATTACTTATAGAGCGTTAGAAGAACAATCTAACCAATTGGCTCATTATTTGAAAGATTTCTATGCGATTCAGCCAAACGATTTGGTTGGAATACTCTTAGATCGCAGTGAAAGAATGATCGTGTGCATATTTGCAATACTAAAATCAGGAGGAGCTTATGTTCCTATAGATACTACTTATCCAAAAGATAGAATAACTTATATTATCAAAGATGGTAATTTGAAAACTTGTTTGGATGAGAATGAATTTCAAAAATTTAAAAATCTTCAGGAAAATTACAGTAAAACAAATGATATAGTAACCGCCAAAACGCAAAATTTAGCGTATTGTATTTACACCTCTGGTTCAACAGGAAACCCAAAAGGAGTATTGAATCATCATGCAGGTCTATACAATCGTTTGATGTGGATGAAAGATTACCTTGAAGTTACTGAAAAAGATGTATTTCTTCAAAAAACACCTTATACTTTTGATGTTTCAGTCTGGGAATTGATTTTACCGTTTATAACTGGAAGCACATTGGTAATAGCAAAGCCAGATGGACACAAAGATCCTTATTATTTGCAAAATGTGATTGAAGAAAAAAGAGTTTCAATCATTCATTTTGTACCTTCTATGCTGGGTGTATTTTTATTAGAAAACACAACAGTTAGTGCAAGTAGTTTGTCACATATTGTTTGTAGTGGAGAAGAATTGCCTGCAGTTATGGCATACAACTGTAAAGAAAAATTTCCAAAGACACGCCTTCATAATCTTTATGGACCTACAGAAGCTGCTATAGATGTAACAGCTATCGATCTTACCAATGTTGATACAATTCGCGAGGGAGTAAGTATTGGTAAACCAATAGCGAATACAAAAATATATATTGTTAACGATGCATTTCAACTTCAGCCCATGGGTGTTGCAGGCGAATTGTTAATCTCCGGAATTCAAGTAGCCAAAGGATATTTAAACCTAAATCAGCTTACTCAGGAACGATTTATTCCGGATCCGTTTAGAGAGGGATATTATGTATACAGAACCGGTGATATCGCACAATGGAAGCCGGATGGTACTATACAGTATATTGGAAGAATAGACAATCAGGTAAAAATTAGAGGGAACAGGATTGAATTAGGAGAAGTCGAAAAAGCGACCATGGACTATCCGGGAATTAAAAAAGTCGTGGTGACCACCAAAGAAATAAACAGCGAGAAGAAACTTGTAGCCTATTATTTGCAGGAGCAGGAAATTGATAAAGCAGCAATGCGCAATTATCTGCAGCAAAAATTACCAGAATACATGGTTCCGGGCTTTTATGTTGTTCTAGAAAACGTACCATTAACATCAAGTGGAAAAATTGATAAAAAAGCACTGCCAGAAATAATAGGAGAAGATCTGATACGTAAAGAATATGTAGCACCCTCAAATGAAACAGAGAGAAAAATAACAGAAATCTGGCAAGATGTTCTGGGAGTTGAAAGAATAGGTATTACGGATAATTTCTTTGAACTGGGCGGTGATTCCATACGATCGATAAGAATACTGAGTCGAATTAATAAAGAATTGGGGCTAAATTATAAACTAGCTGATATTTATGCTTTATTATCCATCAAAGAACTATTGTCTATACAACTGGAACGTATAGAAAGTGAAATACCTCCTATTGTAAAAATAAAAATAGAGGAAGATTTTCAACGTTTATCAGAAGAACTGAGATTGGATGAAAAAAATATTGCTTCGATTTTTCCTATGAGCGATATAGAATTAGGTATGTTATATGCTTCTTCTATAAACGGAAATAACGGAGTATATCATGACCAGTTTTTCTTTCCTGTACCCACATCAAATTTTCAACAGGATTTATTTACTGAAGCAATGACTGTTTTGACAAAAAAACATGAAATCCTGCGCACGGCCTACGATTTAGAAAACTATAGTGAACCAGTTCATCTTGTTTATAATAGCATTAAAACTCAATTGGGATTTGAAGATATTTCTAATGAAAATAAGGAAGACCAGCATCATAAAATTCAAACATTTATGATTCAGGAGCGAACAGAAAACCCTTTTGAAATAACAAAACCAGGATTATGGAGAATGAAAATCTATAAAACTGCCCAAAATGAGTGGCATTTGTTATTTCAGTTTCACCATGCTATACTTGACGGCTGGAGCGTAGCATCTTTAATGACAGAACTCAACAATACTTATGTTGCAATTTTGGAAAAAAGAGAAATTCCATCATTAAAAAGACTATCACTAACGTATAAAGAGTATGTATTTGAACAAAGATGCATCAAGAAAAGCGAAAGCCATAATCTATATTGGGCTAACATGCTTGAAGATTACAAGCGTCTGGACATTTTTACAGAAGAAATAGTTGTTAAAAATACTGATTTTGTTCTGAATGGTGATAGATATAATGCATTACAAGAATTTAGTGTAAATCAATCTATTAGCCTTAAAACAATAACTTTTGCAGCCTATCTGTATACATTGCAAATGCTCACATACGACAATGATGTTGTGGCAGGTATTGTTACAAGTGGCAGACCATTATCTGAAGATGGAGATAAAGTGCTGGGGTGTTTTTTAAATACGATTCCATTTAGAATAAAAAGAACAGAAGGTTCAATACTGCAATTTGTAAAGGAAATAAATCAACTCATCAATATCCAAAAACAATTTGAAGGCATTAGTTTATTTGAATTGCATACCCGTTTTTCAAAAAGTAACAGAGAAGAGAATCCTTTTTTTGATACCATGTTTAATTATATTGATTTTCATATTTACAATGAACTTGATTTAAAACACATAGAGGAAATCAAGGAATCTCAATTTGATGATATCAGTTTCGAAGCCACAAATACTTTTTTAGATCTGTTTGTGCGACCAATTGGTAATGGTATAAAAGTATCATGGCGTCAGCAGAGAAAATTAAAAGATGGCATCACAATAGCAAAGCTTCAAAACTATTATACAGCGTTTCTAGATATCTTAATAAAGCAACCTGAAAATATTCTTGACAGGAATTTTATTATTTCGGCAGAGGAGAAAGAAGAATTGTTGACCAGATTTAACGACACAGAATATTTACATGCCAACCAAGATACAATTATCAGTTTATTTGAAGATCAGGTAAAAAGAACACCGGAAAGTATTGCAGTTCTTTTTGAGAATAAAAGCCTTACCTACAATGAATTGAATCAAAAAGCAAACCAGTTAGGAAGCTATTTAAGAGACAAATTTAATATTAAACCTAATGATTTGATAGGAATAAGGCTGGATAGAAACGAGAAAATGATTCTGGCTATTTTCGGAATATTAAAATCAGGAGGAGCTTATGTTCCTATAGACACGGCATATCCTCAGGAACGTATTGATTATATCGAAAAAGACAGTAATTGCAAGTTGATTTTGGATCATGAAGAATTAGAATTGTTTTATGCAAATCAGGAACGTTTTTCAAAATCAAATCTCGAAAATATCAGTTCGCCACAAGATTTGGCTTATGTAATTTATACTTCAGGAACAACAGGTAATCCAAAAGGGGTAATGGTAGAACATAGAAATACAGTAGAGCTGATACAATGGTCTGATAAACTATTTGATTCAGATGCCTTTGATATCGTATTTGCTGCAACTTCTTATTGCTTTGATTTATCGGTATATGAAATGTTTTATACACTATCAATAGGAAAAAAACTGAGAGTATTGCAACATGGGTTAGAGATTCGTGACTTTATCGAAAAAGAAGATAAAATATTGATAAATACAGTACCTTCTGTGGTGAGGGAAATATTAGAAGAAGGAGTTTCATGGAATAAAGTTGCGATATTAAATATGGCAGGTGAACCTATATCTTATGATATTCTTCAACGATTACCTTTAGAAACTGCTGAGGTTTATAATTTATATGGCCCTACAGAAGATACTACATACAGCACTTATTTTAAGATTGACAGAAAAGATTATTTGTCTATTCCTATAGGAAAGCCAATCACTAATACACAAACTTATATTGTAGACGAACAGTTAAAATTAGTTCCGGTAGGTATTCCGGGTAAAATATATTTATCAGGGGCAGGAATAACAAGAGGATATTTGAACAAACCAGAATTAACTGCTGAAAAGTTTATAGAAAATCCATTTAAGCCCGGAACTAAAATGTATGATACTGGAGATTTGGGAGCATGGTTGCCAGATGGAAATATAGAGTTTTTAGGCAGAAAAGATCAACAGGTAAAAATTCGCGGATTCAGAATAGAATTAGGAGAAATAGAAGCCAGAATAATTGATTATTCAGAATCCTTAAAGCAAGTTGTTGTTGTTGCAAAAGAAATTAAAGGAGAAAAAGTACTAGTTGCTTATTATGTATCAGTATCAAATACTATAGATAAATCAGAATTAAGATCCTATTTAGCCCAAAACCTCCCAGATTATATGATTCCTGGTTTCTATGTAGAGCTGGTATCTATGCCATTAAATTCTAACGGAAAAGTAGACCGCAAATTATTACCTGATATTACTGGAGAAGACATTATCAGAAAAGAATATACAGCCCCGAGAAATGAAGTCGAAAAGAAAATGGTAGAAATATGGCAACAGGTTCTTGGAATTGAGAAAATAGGAATCGACGATAATTTTTATGAAGTAGGCGGAAACTCATTGATGTCTATTCAGGTGGCTGCAAGATTAAAAAAAGAAGGATATATATTGCCGGTACTTAAAATTTTAAAGTATCCAAAAATAAACGAATTAGCACAACATCTCGAAAAAGAGGATGTAGTGTTGGTAGATGTAGACGAACTAAATGTTTATAAAGAACGAATTGCATTATCAGAGAATCAAAAGGTATATACAAATGATGGCATTTACGAGCATCCAATTCAATATTTCACATTTGAATTAACTCCTTTTGATAAAGAGAAATTTGCTAAGACCATTTTTAAAATATTTGAATTAATTCCAGAATTAAGAATTAAAATAATTAAAGATGGTGATGAAAATTATCAGGAACTGATTCCTATTGCTGAGTTTACACCACATGTTATATACAATCTGACTAATCTGGCAGACCGTAAAAATATTCAGGAATATTTGTTAAAAGCAAAAAACAAACCATTTGAATTGGATAAAGGAGATATGTGTCATATCGATATTTGTCATGATGATGTAAATGCTATTGTACAAATCACGATTCATCATATTATTACTGATTTTCAATCCAATAATATGTTAATGCAATACATTCATGATCAATACAACGGAAATGAAAACAGTATTAGTCTTAAAGTTGGAGGTAATGGAATTTTTGCCAAAATTCAAAAGAAATATATTGACTCAGCTTATTTTAAAAAATCACTTGAGAATAGAATAGTATCACTTTCTGATATTTTGGAAAACAATCAATCGAATGATTTGCTAACACATCCTTTTGATAGAAAAGCAGAAACAGAATCTAAAAAGATCTTGGTGAAAATTGGTGAAATCGAATTAAATGAAATAAAACAATTCTGCCGATCAAACGGAATATTGTTAAGTAATTATATTCTATCATACTGTCTGAAGAATTACATAAGAATGAATTCAACATTCCTGATTGAGATAACAGTTAATTCAAGAGATACCCAATTAATGGGTTTTGATCTGGAAAATAGAATAGGACAGTTTACAAATACAATTCCGGTACCGGTTAGGTTAGAAAATAGTGCTTCTATGGAGATTACAGCTTCAGAAATTCAAAGAAATTATTTGGTTTCAAAAGAATATCAGCAAATTCCGTATGGTTTATTAAACCAAGCCTTTTACAACAAAAACAACTTTAAACTAAGTCAGTTTACTTTAGGGTCGTTTAACAATTTAGACCTATCTGGTACTCAAAATCCGGATATTGAATTGGATAATAATGAAATAAAAGTGACAAACCTGTTAAGAAAACAGAATTATCCTTTAGAAATTAAAAGTAGCATGTTCGATAACGGGCTGATTATCGAAATTAATACAGAAAGCCGATTTGCAAAACTACCAAAAAATCAAGAAAAATTTTTATCAACAGAAAAATAACAAATATCATGAGAGTACATAATGAAGATTTAGTTTACATCAAGCCTAATTTAGTAATCGAGCCGTTAATTGATAACTGGTATGCATGGCCGCATATTGTTTCGCCTGCCACAGCTGCAATGAACATCACATCGAGACATCTAAAAATTATGAAATCATATGTTCAGAATCCAATGATTCATGCGGCAGCTGTAAAAAACCCAAAAATGCTTGGTGGACCATTTATTGATTATAATGGGGAGCGTGTTGACGAGATTCAATCATTAATTGATATTACTACAGAAAGATGTGCTAAGCTATTAGAACTTAATGACGACATACTGGAACTACATAGCTTATTAAAAAATAATGCAAAGGGTTATGCTTTAATCGATTTGTATGCAAAAATACCAGAAAGTCTTCAGGGGCTGGTAGAATTAGTGTATGATATCAATAACAATCCTTCTTTTCGCTTTTTCGAAGCTTTATTATATGAAACGGAGTATTATGATGAAAAAATACAAAGTGTCAATTTATTTTTAGTTTTAGATGATGATTCTAGAAGTTTTGTTCTAAGCACACCAAAATTAGCATCTCCTGAAATTTTGAGATTAGACCTTCCGTTTAAAAGCGATAAAATAGACCGTTTATTTGGAATGTCTCTAAAACCTAAAAAGTATAGTGAAATATTAGAAATATTTGAGATAACAGATGAAGATGAGGAAATTTTGTTTAGAACATTTTTTACAACAGAAAAACCTAAAGAATACAAAAAATACGATGGGGAAGGAGTATTAACGAGATATTTTGGACATGCCTGTATCTTAACAGAAACAAAAGAAACAACAATTTTGGTTGACCCAATCATCAGTTATGGTTATGAAACCGATATTTCGAGATTTTCATATGAAGATTTACCGGAAAAAATAGATTATATACTTATCACACACAATCATCAGGATCATATTCTATTCGAAACATTATTGAGAATAAGAGGAAGAATAGGTAATATTATTGTTCCTAAATGTGGTGGAGGAAGTATTCAGGATCCAAGTTTGAAAATTATGTTTGAAAAAATCGGATTCAAAAACATTATAGAATTAGGCGATATGGAAGTTAAACATTTCCCTGATTTTAAAATCACTGGTCTTCCATTCATTGGAGAACATTGTGATCTGGATGTTAGAAGTAAGATCTGTCATAGCATCGAATATAATGATGGACTTAAAATGTTATTTGCTGCTGACTCCTGTAATATAGCCCCAAAATTATATGAAAGAATTCACAAGGTAATAGGAGACATTGATGTAGTATTTTTAGGAATGGAATGTCATGGAGCACCTTTATCATGGCTTTACGGACCATTATTGCCTAATCCAATTCAGAGAGATATGGATGAATCCAGAAGATTGGCAGGATGTAATTTTGAACAGGCAAAAGCATTGATTGATGTGTTCTCTGCCAAAAATGTATTTGTCTACGCAATGGGTATGGAGCCATGGCTAAAACACATAAGTTCTATTAAATATACCAGTGAATCAGAACCAATTGTACAATCAAATCAGCTTTTAGAATATTGTCGAAACAAAGGTGTAGAATCAGAAAGATTGTTTGGTGAAAAAATAATCGAGTACAAATCTGAAATGAATGAAGTCGTAACAAATTAGTTTGATAAAATAATAATCCGAATAGTTTAAAAATTAAATAATGAAATATAAAATCAGGACTAGAATTGCTATACTCATCTTGCTTTTTTTTAGCATATTAACCAATGTGCAAATCAATGCACAGACTAGTACAAAAACGAGTACACAAACTAATGTTAGTTTCAAAGGAACTATTTCGGGTAAAGTCGTTAATGAGAAATCTGAACCAATGCCTTATGCGAATGTAGCCGTATTAGACTCAAATAGAAAGTTTTTGATCGCCGGAATAACAGAGGCCAATGGAACATTTGAAATGCAGGCTCCTTTACAAAATATCATTGTTGAGGTAAGCTATAACGATTATTCTACATTTTCAAAAAAATTAACTCTGGATAACGCTAATAAAAAAGCTCATCTGGGAGAGATAAAGCTTCAGGCCAATATAAACATTCTTAACGAGGTTGTGGTTGCAGGTCAAAAAAGCACGCTTTCTTATAAAAGAGATAAAAAAGTTTTTACTGTGGGCAAAGACATCCTTGCACAAAGTAATTCTGCACTCGAAATATTAGAAAACATACCATCAGTTACGGTTGATGCTAGCGGACAGGTAAGTTTAAGAGGAAGCTCGAATGTAACAGTATTAATAGACGGAAGACGAAGCGGACTGACCTTAAACAATGCTTTAGATCAAATTCCTGCCATAAATATAGACAGAGTAGAGATCATTACTAATCCTTCTGCCCGATATGAGGCAACAGGTTCTGCCGGAATATTGAACATTATCCTGAAGAAAAACAAAAAAGATGGTGTAAATGGTCAATTAACGTTAAGATATGGAGTTCCTATAGATTCAAGGATAGGAAGTTCTATAAACTACAAAACAAATAAATTCAATTTTTTTGCCACTGTTGGAGAACGTTACACAGATTATAAAGGAAAATACAGTTCGAATCAAGTATCTGATGAGTTAGGTCCAAACAGAAATTTATATCAGTTTGAAAAAGAAAACAGACACGATGACGGAGCTTTGTTCTATGGTGGTTTTGACTATTATTTTACAGATAAGGAAAGCATTACTCTTGCCTATAATATTAATGTAACAAAAGACAAAGATAAGTCTGCATTAGGATATAATTATAACACAGGAAATGTGGCAGACAGTATTTTTAATAGAAATACAAAGTCTCTGGAAAACAGGAGTTACAATCAGATAGAACTAAATTATTTAAAGAATTTTGATAAAAAAGGAAGAAAATTTACGATCGATTTTCAATATGATTTCTGGGATAGTACCAAAGACTGGAATATTAGTACGCAAAAAACAATACCGGATGTAGAAAACCCGATGCAATTGAGAACTAATAACCAAAATGGTAATAAAGATTATGTTTTACAGACAGATTATGTTACACCCGTAAAAGAAAAAGGAAATTTAGAATTTGGTTTAAAAGGAGAGCATCGTAATGTTACAAATAAATACCTCGCCGAAAACCTGATTTCAGATCAGTGGGAAGTTTTTAAAGGACTGGATAATGATTTAGATTATAAAGAAACAATTGGAGCAGCCTACATTCAGTATGGAAGTGAATGGGGAAAATTTAACTATCAGCTAGGTTTAAGAGATGAATATACATCTGTTAAAATTGAAGATGACAAACAGGAATTTACAAAAAGTATCGATTACAATCGGTTGTTTCCTACAGTACATTTAGGTTACGCTTTTTCCGAAAAAGCGGGATTACAACTAAGTTATAGTAAAAGAATAAACAGGCCTTCGATCTGGGATCTGAATCCTTTTAATGAAATAAAAGATTTTACTTATCAACTTGCTGGTAATCCAGATTTGAATCCGGAATATGTGGATGCGTATGAATTTGGAGCCAATAAAAATTTTGAAAAGGTATACCTGAGCAGTTCCATATATTATCATAGAACAAAAGATGTTATGCAGTATTATGTGTATCAGGATGGAGAAAATTCTTTTGTTACTGTACCGGTCAACTTAGACTCAGAAGATAAATACGGACTCGAAGCTACATTGAATTACAATCCAATAAAAAGAATCAGTCTTTATTCCAGCTTTAATATTTATAAGTTCTCACAAAAAGGAATATATGAAGGACAGGATTTCGATTTTTCAAGTCAATACTGGCAGTTTCAGATAAGAGCACAGGTAAAACTGCCTAAAGATCTTAATTTTCAGGGGTTTTGGAGTTATAGCGGAAAAATTCAAAACGCTCAGACAACAACAGCAGCTATTTATTACCTGAATTTATCAGTAAACAAAAGTTTTTTATCCAATAAATTAACTGTTGGTGTCAATGCTATCAACGTTTTAGATACCAGAAAAGAAAAGGTAACTACGATAAATGACAGCTATACAATAAATAGAATTTCTAATCGAAATGGAAGACAATTCACCCTTTCACTTCTATATCGTTTTGCAGAAAAACAATTTAAAGAAAGACAGATAAAAGAGAGTAACAGAAATTAAAAATCAAATTTTATGCAGTTGTTTTTATTACATTTTGCCGGAGGTAGCATTTATTCTTTTGATTTTCTCAAAAAGCACATTAAGACCGATATACAATTCATACCATTAGAATTGCCCGGAAGAGGAAAACGATCTGTAGAAAAATTGATAAGAAATAAAAAGGAAGCTGTTGAAGATTATTTCAATCAGATTATAAAATTGCGAAATCAGTCACCATTTGTTATTTACGGGCATAGCATGGGAGCTACATTAGGGTTAAGCCTGGTATCAAAACTAGAGCATGAAGGTCATTTTCCAGAACAAATTATTGTTACTGGAAATGCAGGACCAGGTGCCAAAGAAAAAAGAAAAATTACAAAGCATTTGCTAGGCGACTCAGAATTCAAAGAAGAGCTGAGAAAACTTGGTGGTGTCCCTGAAGAAGTTCTTTTGAATGATGAACTCTACAGCTATTTTTCTCCTATCATTAGAGCTGATTTTGAATGCCTTGAAAACGATATGTCATTTGAAAATGAAATCATGATACAAACACCTCTTTATGCTATAATGGGGCATGAAGAGGAAACTAGTCCGGAAATTGAAAATTGGAACAGATTTACCGGATCTCGTTTTAAGCATAAAATTTTAGAAGGAAATCACTTTTTTATTTACAATCATCCAGAGGAAATTTCAAAAGTATTAAGAAGTTCTTTCCTAAAATTAAGTGATGCCTGAATTATTTTAATTGCTTCATTTTTTCTAAAACCAGTATCAATTTATGCGTTTCCCTAATAAACCAATATAGAAGTTTACTAACTAAAATCAAAAAGACAATTATGGATAATACAACAGAAGAAGTATATTATATCGCAAACGGCCATATATACATATTTGACATAAAAACCAATATACAGGTAAAAGGCGAGTTTGAACCAATTTCAATAAACAATGTGGCAATTTCAGAGCATTTGTCAATGAAGTTTAAATATATTTTAGGAAGCCTAAACTTTATGCTTAATGAAACCATTTTAACAGAAACTGACAAAAAGAAAAAACATAGTCAGATAGTAAACATCGTCAAGTTATTATTTAAAATGACAAAAATGTTTGAAGGGAATACCTCTCTAATTGATATTGAAGAGAAAATCAATCTGATTGATGCAGAAAGAATGGAGTTTAAACTAATACTAACCTAAACATATAATAACGTGCTAAAAATAAAAAACAAAGAGATTCTTTATTTGTTGTTATATGCCATTCCAAATACCATATTGACATTTGCAATAGTATATATTATTAACAATGTAATGGCTGGAAATAAAGCCTTCCTTAATAATTATATGGGAATTGTGTTTAGTTCTATTCTCGTATATACATATCTTTTGAATGTTATTTTTCAGAAAAAGCTCAATAAGTTTTCCTTCAATATGCTTTATGAAAATGAAAAAAAAATCTTTAAACAGATATTAAGTGTACCGTTATTGAAACTAGAACAATACGGATCACAAAGATTTTATACAGTTGTTGAGGATTTAAGAACTTTTTCCTTATTGCCCTATACGGTTACACATACAATCAATTCTGTGCTTATGCTTGTATTGTGTTTAATTTACATGTTTACACTTTCATGGATATCAGCTTTGATAGTGGTAGCTCTGATCGTTTTGGTAGGTGCATGTTACTTTATTGTAATGAACACAATGTCAAAAAAAGTAAATCAATTAAGAGAATACAATGACGGCTACTATAAATCTGTTGATGACGTTATTAGAGGATTTAAAGAGTTAAAAATTAGTTTTTTAAGACGAGATAATTTAATGAATAAGTTTATTGTACCAAACAGAGATGAAGCAATGAATTTAGATTTCAATATAAACTATGTGTTCCTGTCTATAAATCTTATCAGCCAATATGGATTGTATTTTGTAGTATCGATAATTTTATTTGTATTGCCGGCATTTGAACTCCTTACAAGAGAAGATGTTATTGCATATGTTGTAATTATTTTATTTATATCCGGGCCAATCAACAATATAATTAATCTTCAACAGCTCTACACCCGTTTTTTTGTAGCAAATACAAGAATTTCAAATTTTATCAAAGACTTTGAAGTGAGTCATGAAGAAACAGAATCTGGAGAAATAAAGATTAATGATTTTAATGCCTTGAACTTTCGTGATGTAGTTTTTTCTTATCCAAGTAAAGATGATGAATCGTCTTTTAAATTGGGTCCGATAAACTTAAATATCGAAAAAGGAGAAACCATTTTTATAGTTGGAGGAAACGGATCTGGAAAAAGTACATTTATAAATTTACTTACAGGATTATATAAACCTACAGAAGGTGAAATAACTATTGACACCAGACAGCAAGACAATAAAGCGGAAGAAAATATACAAGACCTGATTGCAGCAGTATTTACAGATAATCATTTGTTCTCTAAAAACTATGATAACTATATTTTAGAAAATAATAAAGTCTATGCTGAATTATTGAAAATAATGGAAATGGATAAAGTCATTGCCGACGATAAAGATATTTCTACACGAAGAAAATTTTCAAAAGGACAAAGCAAAAGAATGTCATTGATATTCAATTTGCTGGAAGATAAACCTGTGATGGTTTTAGACGAATGGGCAGCTGATCAGGATCCACATTTTAGAAAATACTTTTATGAATTTCTTTTGCCAAAATTTAAAGAAGAAGGCAAAACCATAATTGCTGTTACTCACGACGACGCTTACTTTCACTTGGCAGACAGAATAATCAAGTTTGATTACGGTCATATTGTTAAAGAGATAAAAACGACCAACAAAAAAGAATTGGCAGAGAATATCTGGGCTTAAAGCTTAAGCTCATTTCAAATCGATTACTACACTTACAATCTTTACAACAATGAGGATTGCAGGAATTCTAACCTCTATTTTAAATTAAAATGAAACTTACACTTCCTCAGCAAGATGTTTATTTTGAGCAACTTATGTATCCTGAAGACCCTATTTACAATATAGGTGCAAAGATTTCGATTGATGGAGATATTTCTTATGAAATATTAAATAAAGCTTATATCTGTTTAATTGATCAGCATGATTCTTATAGAAGTATTATAGCTCAATCTGATGAAGAAACAACAATTCATCTTTTAGAAAAGCATGATTCTTTTTTAGAATATATGGATTTTTCTTCAGAACAGAATCCAGATTTTGAAGCTAATAAATTTATGCAGCAAAGGTTTGAGGTAGCTATGAAATTAAATACGAAAGAATTGCTCCACAAATTTATCCTTATAAAAGTAAGTGAAAGGTTTCATTATTTATTTTCTGTATACCATCATATTATTACAGATGGATGGGGAACTTCTTTAATGTTTCAGCGATTAGTGAGAAATTATAATGAAATTATGAATCATGGAAAAGTAATTTCTTGTTATCCATATAGTTATAAAGATTTTGTTCATGATGATGAGGTTTATTTTTTATCCGAAAGTTATAAAGACGATAAGGATTACTGGAAAAATAGATTTAAGCAGTTACAGGAACAATTGTTTGAGAAAACAGGCCATACCGATAAAGAAAATAAAAGTCAAAGAAAAGAAATTATTGTAGAGCGCTCTGTTTATAATCAATTAGAGCAAACAGGTAAAGACTTGGGGTGCACAACATTTCACTTAATACTTGGAGCTTTATATCTTTATTTTGGAAGAAAACATCAAAATAATGATTTAACTATTGGACTTCCTGTATTGAACAGAGGCAAATCAGTATTTAAGAAAACAGTTGGCCTTTTTATGGGAGTTTCACCATTAAGAATACAATCTGACCCGCAAGATACTTTTGAAGAGCTGATTAGAAATATTAAACAGCAATTGCGTCAGGATTATCGTCATCAAAGATTCCCTCTAGGAAAACTGATTAAAGAACTTGGTTTATTTCAAGAAAACAAAACATTGTTTAACATTACATTGTCTTATGAAAAGCAGAATTATGCGGATCATTTTATTAATACCGAAACAAAAGTAATTCCACTATCACATCATTCAGAGCGTGTTGCATTGGCTATTTATATTCGTGAATTTGATCAACTTGAAGATGTGAAAATTGATTTTGACTATAATGTTAATTATTTTAATCAAGCTGATATTAACAGAGTAGCAGTACATTTTGAAGCATTGCTTTCAGAGGTTATTGGTAATCCTAAAAAAACACTTTCAGATTACCAATATATTACAGCAGTTGAAAAAGAGCAGTTACTGGATAAATTCAACACCACACAATTTGATTATGATTCAGAGGCGACATTATTAGATGCTTTTAAAGGTCAAGTAAGCAAAAATCCAAATAAGATTGCATTAAAAGATCAGGAAAAAGGATTTACTTATCAGGAACTGGACTTGTTTTCGGATGCAATTGCTTTTCATTTACAAAAAAATGTGAATAAAGAGCAACCAGCCCCGATTGCGGTTTTGATGAATCGTTCTGCAAATCTTGTAGCTACTTTGTTGGGAGTTTTAAAATCAGGGAGCGCTTACATTCCATTAGACCCATCCTTTCCTAAAGACCGTTTAGAATATATTATTGATCACAGCGAAGTACAGCAAATTATTTCCACACAAGATCTAAAACAAAGTATAGGCATTAACAGGGAAATTATAGATATTGAATCAGTTTCAAATGAAGCAATTGATTTAAAAGAAGAGGTATTGAAGAATCCACTTTCTAAAAACACTGCTTATATTATTTATACTTCAGGATCAACAGGTAATCCTAAAGGAGTAGCAATTAGTCACAAATCATTGCTCAATTTTTTGGTGAGTATACAAAAGGAACCTAAAATTGAAGAGAATGATTATCTGTTTTCTGTTACAACACAATCTTTTGATATCTCGATACTTGAATTTTTTACACCATTAATTGCTGGTGCGGGACTTTATATTGCAAGTGAGGAACTTTTATCAGATCCTTTAGCGATTGTAAGAGTCGTAGACGAATTGAAACCAACCATAATCCAGGCAACTCCAAGTTTTTATCAAATGCTTTACAATGCTGGATGGAAAGGAAATAAGTCGGTGAAAATTTTATGTGGTGGAGATTTACTAAGCGAAATATTATCACAAAAATTGTTAGAGACAAATGGGGAATTATGGAACATGTATGGACCGACAGAAACAACAATCTGGTCAAGTTGCAAAAAAATAACACAAGCAAACGAAGCTTCTAATATTGGTAAACCAATCAATAACACAAAACTTTATATCCTTGATAAAAGTATGCAGCTTCTCCCAATCGGGAGTGCCGGAACAATTTATATTGGCGGAGACGGATTAGCTCAGGGGTATTTTAAAAATCAGGAACTCACAGATGAAAAATTCGTTCAAAGTCCGTTTAACCAAAATAAAAAAATATACAATACGGGCGATTTGGGACGCTGGAATGAAAAAGGAGAAATAGAGTTTTTAGGACGTAATGACAATCAGGTAAAAATTAGAGGATATCGAATTGAACTTGGTGAAATCGAAACCAAACTGAACCAGATAAAAGATGTAAAAGCCTCAGTGGTTGTTGCACAGAAAAACAAAGAACAGGAAGCTTTGTTAATAGCCTATGTCATTACACAAAATAAAGAATTTGATCCTCTTACTATCAGTAATAGATTAAGAGAAGAGTTGCCGGAATATATGGTCCCATATGCAATAATGCAATTAGATGAATTTCCTTTGACACCAAATAAAAAGATTGACAGAAAGAATCTCTCATTACGAGAAATAATAAGTGCAAAAACAAAAGAATCTTATAAAAAACCTGTAACAGCATTAGAAATTAATCTTCATGATTTTTATAAAGAAGTACTCGAAATTAAAGAAGAAATTGATATTACAGATAACTTTTTTGCGCTTGGAGGGCATTCATTAAATGCAGTTAAATTAATAAATAAAATTAATGAGAAACTGCTTTACCAGATAACCTTAAAGAATGTTTTTGATTATCCAACAATATATAAACTGTCAAACTATCTTAAAGACAAAGAGATTACAGGGAGAATAAATATTGAACGAGTAGGAGAAAAAAAGTTTTATAAACTAACTTCTTCTCAATATAAGATTTGGCTGGCTTCTCAGCAAAAAGAAAAATCGATCGCTTATAATATGTCAGCTGCATTTGGAATAAATGGGCAGTTAGACAAGTCGATTTTAGATCAGATATTTAAGGAGATACAGCAAAAATACGAATCATTACGAACAAATTTTATTGAAGAAAAAGGAATTCCATGCCAAAAGATTAAGGATGCTGACGAAATTAGCTTCTTTTCGGATGAGTTTTTTCATGAAGAAAAGGAAATCTCAGGAGCTCTTAAAAAATATGTAAACAAAGTATTTGATTTAGAAAAAGACCCACTTTTAAGAGTTGCATTATTTTATACAAGTAATGGGTATTCCTATTTGGTATTCTCTACGCACCATATCATAATGGACGGATGGTCTCTTGAAATTTTAATAACAGACTTTCTCAACAAATACAGAGTAATAACAGGAGAGTATAAAAAGAATAATGACCAATTGAAGTTTCAGTTTAAAGATTATGCTGTTTGGCATGAAAATCAAATGAAACTGACCCATGTAAAAGCCCTTAATTTTTGGAGTAATTACTTGGAAGGATATACTTGGGAAAATAAAATATCTTTTGATAACATTCATGTAAAAGAAGAACTTACCGGAGTAAAAAAGCGTTTTCTATATGAATCAGTAAAAATATCGGAGTTAAATGCTTTTGTGAACAAATACAAGATATCTCTTCACACGTTATTGGTTTCAGCATTTAATATTCTGATCTACAAAATGTATAGTAAGGATGATTTTTGTGTCGGAACTGTCAATTCAGGAAGAGTACATCAGGAATTACACAATCAAATAGGAATGTTTGTAAAAACACTACCATTAAGATCACGCATAAATCCAGAACAAACTATTCTTAAGATAATTCTTCAAACACATCAGGATTTACTGCTCATAAATGAATTTCAAGACATACCCGAAACAATAGAAAACCAAATTAAAATAGATGCTTTGCTTGTATTGCAAAATCCTTCATTTGATTATGATAATATCGCTATTAACAACGAACTGTATTTGCAAATATTGCCTGTGGATGAGTATTATAGCAGATTACCGCTATTACTAAATTTCGTAGTAGCCGAAGAAAATTTAATTGGAGATATAAGCTATAATGCTCAAAATTATACCAGAGAAACTATTGAATTGATTCATTTAAAATATGAGATGTTACTGATCGAAATTATTAAAGAATTAAATAGTCCGTTAAAATTAATAGATATAGAACTGCCTTTTGAAAAAGAAAAAGCAATTGAGATAGACCTGAATTTCTAAATTAAAATTATAAAAATATAAAAACAAGAACATGAAATTAAAAACAACATTTAGTATTATTATTATTTTATGGATAGGCTTTCTAACCAATATAGTGGCTCAAAATATAACTTTTGAAAAAGCAGATCCTTTTTTGCCTCAGTTTAAAGATTCTAGCCCAAAAGAGATTACCTGGGGATATCTAAATGTTCCAGAAACTTGGGGGGCAAAAGATGGAAAAATGATAAAAGTTGCAGTAGCTATTTTAAAAAACACATCTAACTTAAAAACATCCAATGCAGTTGTTTTTATACAAGGAGGACCCGGAGCAGGAGGGATTGTTAATATTTGGTCATGGATTAATCATCCTCTACGAAAAAACAACGATATAATTTTGTTTGATGCACGCGGTACAGGATTATGCAAACCCAGATTATCGGATGATTTAGGAGAAAAGTTTTTAGATATTTTGGCTAAAAATCAATCCGTAGAAGAAGATGAAAAGCAAAAAGTAGATGCCGTAATGTTATACAGACAAGAACTTATAAACAGAGGCATTAACATTAATGCATACAACAGTCTTTCTGTTGCAAATGATTTGCATGCCCTAAAATCTAAATTAAACTATAAAAACTGGAGCATTTATGGCGTTTCTTACGGAACTTATGTAGCACAGGTATATGCAAGCAATTATCCTGAAGATATAAAATCATTAGTATTAGATTCTGCCATAGATGATATATCGTCCTATTATGTAGATAATACAGCTAATTATATCAACAGTTTAAATAAAGTTTTTGAAATCTGTAAAAAAGAAGAGAAATACAATAAAGAATATCCTGATTTAGAAAAAACCTATTATGAAGTTATTGCTGATTTAGAGAAAAACCCCCTGACCGTATTTGTAGATAAATCTATAATACCATCTGGGACATTTACCTACAATTCAGAAGATTTTAAAGTAGCGATTCAACAAGCCTTATACAACAAGCAATTAGTAGAAATTATTCCATTATTGATTTATCAGTTTCATGAAAGAAAAGGAGAATCATTAGGAAATTTGGTAAGTGCTTTTTCAAGTTTATTAGAGTTGGATTATGGGTTTTACTATTGCGTAAGTTGTAATGAAGCACTTCCAAACAACAGTTTTTCAGAATATCAAAAAAATGCATCAAAATTTAAAGGCTTAAATGGAGGAATTTCATTTTATAAGTCAGATTTTAAAGTTTGTGATGCTTGGAATAAAAATAGAAATGAAGCATTAAAGGCGCATTATGATCTTTCAAATCTTGCTTTGGCTAAATACCCGGTTCTAATTTTCTCAGGAGAATTTGATCCCATTACGCCTCAAACAAATGGTCAAAAAGTAGCAGCGAAATTTAAGAATGTCCATACTGTTGAAGCAAAAACCTATGGACATGTACCTAGCTTTACAACAATAGGGCGTGAAGTAGCAGAAAAATTCATTGATCATCCAGAAGAAAAATTAGATCTTAATGCTTTTCAGAAAGCTAAACCAATACTTTTTGTTACGGGAGTTATCATTAACAAAGGCATTGCTAAAGCAGGAAATAGTATAGGAGAATTTAACCCAGTCTTTTTATTTCCTCTTGTAATTGCTTTAGGAATCATGCTGATTTTCATTTTTATATATTTCATAAAATTAATGAAAAGAAGATATGCGATAATTCAGGATAAAATAATCAGGTTATGTTTAATTATTACTTCTGTCGTAGGATTAGGACTTTTTGTTAGTCTAATTATGGCAATATTAAATGTCTCAAAACAGAACTTCTTTATTTTGGCTTTTGGCTTACCAGAAAATTTCGACTATGTGTTCTCATTACTTTTTGGATTTCTAGGTTGCCTGATGTTAACATTCTTATATTTTCTTTTTACCATCAAAAAAACAAATCAAAGAGGGATAGTTTTCTCGGTAATCTTTTCAAATATACTACTAGCCACCTATTTATTTTATTGGGGAATTATATAAAAAACATAATTGCAGTAGTAAATTACTTATTTCATCTTGATAGCAAAGAATAATCAAAAAAACAACAAACCACAAAAAACACTTAATCATGATAGAGAACTTAACAGAAGGATATACTATCCTTTCAGATAAATTTTCAGAATTTAAAAATGACATTCAATTTCCTTCAAGAATTAACACAAATGACGACACGGTTCCTGAAGTGTTTAAAAACTATGAGTATCCTGTAGCGTCATGGCCTATACTTATTAATAAGGAAATGACAGATGAGCTAAAAGAGCTGTGCCATAGAATTCCTAAATTATTACATAAAATACCGTCTTTATATTTTAATAATGATAATAGAAAAATTGCTGATTTTTATTTTGATGGTAATGAAATACTCTCAGAATTTGGAATGATGTGTCATGAAAAAAAGGTTCAAATTGGTTGTAGATTAGATTTGACTTATACAGATGAGGGTTTTAAAATTTTAGAAGTCAACATGGGATCTTCTTTAGGAGGATGGCAGATACATAGCTTGGAATCTGTAATTAGAAGAAACCACCCAGAGCTATGGGATAAGGATAAATCTTTTAATTACAAAACAAGGAATACACTAGAGATTTATATGGAGTACCTTGTAGAACAGATTATAAATCAAGTTGGTAAAGAAAATAATACTCTTAATCTATTTATAGATATGAGAGATATTGAAAGTTCTGAAAAAGAAAAAAATATATACTTCTTCGATAATTTTTACAGACAAGAGTTGAAGAAGAGAGGCTTAAAAGGCAGTGCGTATGGAGCGGATATAAAATCATTGGAACTAATCGGTGGTAACTTATGTCTTGACGACACAATCATTCATGGAGTGATAATTTTAGCCTTGGATGTTGAGATTAGTCCAGCAATTTTCAGAGCATTTATTATGGATAAAATATATTTTCCAGATCACGTAGGACTTAGGATGCTGGGAGATAAAAGAAATCTAGCAATATTAAGAGAATTGGCAGAATTAGGAAAATTTTCACCAGAAGATAATGCGCTAATGCTTAGGAATATCCCTTGGACTTCTCCAGTTGAAGAAAAAAAGACGTTCTTTAAGGGGAAAGAATATAATCTATGTGATTTGCTAAAAGCAAATAAAGATAGATTTGTGATAAAAGCAGCTAGAGGATATCAAGGGAAAGATGTTTTTATAGGCAAGTTCCAGACAGATGCCGAATGGGAAGAAGTATTAGAAATAGCTTTAAAAAATGGTTTTTTTATTGCACAGGAATTTAGTGATTCTCTTGGGTTTATGGCACCAAATGAGCAAAACGAATGGACTCCACATAAACTTATCTGGGGAGCATTTGGATTTGGAGATTTTTATGGAGGTGTTTGGGTAAGAATGTCAGAAGTAAAAACAGATGTTGGTGTTATTAATTCGGCAACAGGAGCAGTAGAAGCAATTGTATTTGAAATCCTGAATTAATTTCTTTTTTCTTAGTAATATATTTAACTCACGATTTTTCGTGAGTTTTTTTATTTTAAAGAATGTCTTACTAGGTTTAAATCATCCTGCAAAAGGATAGTATAAAATGATTTTTTTTAAAATGAATTGGTTCGTGTTTAGCAGATGAGATGTAACAATATTAATAAATTATTAAATGAATAAATCATAAAAATTTTAATAAAGGTTTAATCTTACTTTTGTGAGGGTCTCCTTTTATAATTAAAAATTTCAATATGAGTTCTAATTTGATAATAAGATTAAGAGAGGGAGATGATTCCTGTTTCAAAGAAATTTATAATCTATATCATTATAAGGTTTTTTGTTTTGTAAAGAAATATACGTCGCAACTAGCAGACTCCGAAGATGTGACACAAAATGTATTTATTCATCTTTGGAAATATAGAGCCAAGTTAGATCCCAATGTAAACTTAGAGGCAATCTTGTTTAAAAGCTCAAAGCAGGAAATTTCTAAATGGTATAAAAAACAAAATAGGATTTTTTCTGTTGAAAATGATCAGTTGATTAAAGAACTAGACAGCCCATTAGAAGCGGAAGAAGATGTTAGTTCCAAACTAGAAAAAATAGAATATCTCCTCAATAAAATTCCACCAAAAAGAAGGAAAATATTCAATCTCCATAAATTCGAAGACTTGAGCTATAAAGAAATTGCATTAGAGATGGATATGTCTCCAAGTGCTGTTGCCAATCAAATTTCGAAGACATTACAATTTCTTAAAAAAAATTCAGTGCAAAATCATGAACTCTATTGGTTTGCACTATTTTTTATAAGCCAGCCAAGCTTGATTTCATAATAATACATGCTGTTTACTTCTTTAGAAACCTATTAGTAATCTATTCTTTTTATTTTACTTAGGATGATTTCTTGTTTTTACCATAAAATGAATGATACTGAAATCGCTCCCTAGATTAAGAAAACGTTAATAAGAATGTGACCCCATGATATTTAATAGACTAGGAATCTAATGTAATTGAATTAGTAAAATTCATATATAATTTTTCAATAGTAAATTTGATTGTAATGAAATCCAAAAGATTTAAAAAAGAATGGAATGCAATACCCAATAGAGGAATCCTTCCTGATGAAATTGCATCTCGTATGTGGGATAATATTCAAAAAGCTACAATTAATAAATACAAAAGCTTTTATAATTGGGTTGCAGTTGCATGTGCCGTTTTTGTTTTTTCAATTGTTGGATATCAATTTTTTACTCAATCAAATCATTCTCCAATTGAAATCACTTCAACAAAAACATTTAGTAAAGATATCCGTCTTTTATGTTTACCAGATGGCACACGTGTATGGTTAAATGAGAATACTTTAATAGAATATCCAAGTGAATTTGCTGAAAATGAAAGAACAGTAAAACTAACAGGAGAAGCGTTCTTTGAAGTAAAAAGAGACGAATCACGACCATTTGTGATTACATCAGGTTCTATAAAAACTACAGTTTTAGGGACTTCATTTAACATCAGTTCTTATACTAACAAAGTGTCAGAAGTAAATGTAAGAACAGGTAAAGTAAAAGTAGAGAGTAATAAAGATGTTGTTTTTCTTGTACGAGGAGATAAGGCTACTTATGATACTACTAATGCAAAGATTAATAAGCAAAAAACTACTTTACTAGATCCAGAATGGAAAAAAGTTTTGATTTATGTAGATGGTTTAACTCTTGCACAAGTTATAGAGAAACTAAAAGTAGACCATGATTTTGCAGTAAATTATTTAGATGAAGATTTAAAAAATCTAAAAGTACAAGGAACACTTGATACAAGACAAGGATTTTATGAAATGCTTCAAACAATTGCTTTTGCTTTAGAAATTAAGATTAGACCAATCGGAAACAATACGTATCTGATTAGTAGGTAATCGCAGTTCTATATATATCAAAAATACATTTTAATACAAGATTCTTAGCAGAAATAAAATCAGAGGGAAAGGGTAATCTGATGGCGAACTGCTAGGGGGAGTATTGCAATTTTATAAAAATATTAACCTTAAATATCATATAAAAATAACACCAATAACAAACTAACAATTATCAATTATGAACAATGATTTTTCAAGGCAATTTGCCTTTTGGGTTTTGTTTCTCGGATTATTCTTCGGAGCAAATACTATTTATTCACAAACCGGAACAGTTTCGGTTGATTTTAAAAATTCTTCACCACAAAAAATTATTGATAATTTAAAATCCAGAACTCCATATCAATTTATTTACCAAAAAGATTTAGATCTAAGTTTACCTCTAGTTACACTAAAAAAAGAAAATGTTACAATTGATGAAATTCTAAACGATTTGCAAAATCAGACCAATTTAAATTTCAGAAGAAATGAAAACAATATAGCTGTAAATAGAAAAGATGTAGGCAAAAAAAAAAAGAAGGGCAAAATCGTAGGTAAGGTTGTCGATGCAAATGGGCTTTCATTACCTGGAGCAAATATCAAAGTAATAGAAGCAGGTTTTGGCGTACAATCGGATATTGATGGAAGCTATGTTGTAGAATTAGATCCTGGAGAATATTCAATAGAAGTTAGTATTATATCTTTTCAATCTCAAAAAATCACTGGTGTAAAAGTTAGTGAGGGAGGAGAAGTACCTTTGGTAGTTTCCTTAAAAGAAGATGCAGAATCACTGAATGAAGTCGTAATTATTCAAAATTATAAGCAAGCAACAGCTTCAGTACAAGGATTGTTATTACAGCAAAAAAAGGCAGCACAATTTTCAGATGGTATTTCGGCTGAACAAATTGCAAGAACCCCAGATAAGGATGTAGGAAGTTCGCTTAAACGTATCACAGGAGTAACAACTATCGATAATAAATATGTTGTGGTGCGTTCTATGGGAGAACGCTGGAATCAAGCGGTAATGGACGGAATTTCGCTTCCTAGTACCGATGCTTATCAGCAAAACTTTTCTTTTGATATTATTCCGACAGCAATGGTAGAAAGCATTGTGGTAAGTAAAACAGCTACTCCAGATATGTATGCCAATTTTGCTGGAGGATATGTAGAAATTAAAACGAAAGATATTCCTAAGGAGAATTTTACTAGTTTCTCAGTAAGTTCCTCTTATAACAGTCGTAGCGCATTTAAGGAAAGACTTACTAAGCAAGAAGGAGATTATGATTATTTAGGTTTTGATGACGGAAGACGTGATTATCCGTATATGTCTCCAATAGAGGTACCAATCAATGAAGCAGCATCTGGTCCTTTTATAGAACAATCTAAAAAATTTACAGAAGATAATTTTTCTACTTATAAAACGTATGCTGCACCAGGAACAACACTCCAATTTGCATTGGGACGATCATATAGTTTGAAGGATAATAACAAATGGGGATTTGTAGGCTCATTACTTTTTAAAAACACACAAGAGAAATTAGATATAGAACATACAGAAAGAGGTCGGTTTCTTTCAAATACAAGATTTTCTCAAGAAGGAGTAGTAGGAAGACAATATTCAGTTTTTGAAAAATACGGATTCAAAAACAGGGGAGCAAATTACAATTATAATTCTACTCTGGGAGGAATGTTCAATGCGGCGATTCAGCTCGGTAAACATAAAATAACGACTCGTAATACTGCAATGCATATTTACAATAATCAGCTAAACCAAATTACAGGTTGGGATAAAGGCACAGAACTGCCTGAAATTTTAAATGGTACTGGTCTTCCAAGTACAACAGAAACGAATTATCCTGTTTATCAAACTTTTATTCAGAATAAAATAGAAGGAAATCATCGTTTTGAAAAATTAGAAATAAACTGGTATACAGCTTATGGTAAATTATCAAAAGATACAAAAGACGCTACTTTTTTAGAAACATTTCGCAAGAAAGTAGGAGATGATGAATTGGTTTATCATCAGGTGTATAACAGTGGGGGAAGGTTTCCATTTAGTAGAGATAATTATACTAATGACGAATCTGATTATAACTGGGCGATTAATTTTGATTATTCTTTTAATCTTGGTGAAATAGCTACAAATGATATTAAGGCAGGTTATTTTGGAACATACAAAAAAGCAACAAATCAACAGCGATCTGCAAAATTAGTAACTGTTGGTCAAGGGACAACAAATAGGGCGGATATTTATGATCCACTATCCAAATTTCTTGATGGCTCTCAATATTATTATGGTGGTTTTGGTTGGGAAGACTATGGGAAGTATGGAAATAAATATGAAGGAGATGTAAAAGTTCATTCGCCTTATTTGATGCTGGATAATAAGATTGGTAGTTTCTTAAGACTGGTTTGGGGAGCAAGAGCAGAAAGTTATATCTATAGCGAAATATCAAATCAATTTGAAGCTCCAGGCGCTTTTCCATTAGAAAAGGAAGATAAGAAATGGCAATTTTTACCTTCTGCAAGTTTAACAATTAGCCCAACTAATAAAATGAATGTTAGATTGGGATATAATAAATCGGTGTTACGACCTCAATTTGCTGAACGTGTAGGTACTCCATATTACGACCCTATTCGATCTGCCAAAATCTTAAACTGGTCAGCAGGAATGATTTCAAGTGTATCTAATAATTATGATTTAAAGTTCGAATGGTATCCTTCAGGAGGCGAAATTTTATCTTTTGGGGTTTATCATAAAAACATTGATGATCCAATAGAATCTATTGGTACAATAAACGGAAATTCGGGTATTATCTATAATCTAAATTCTAATAATGCTAAACTTTGGGGAATAGAAATGGAGTTCTATAAAAGTCTTTCTTTTCTAGGTGAAGGACCAATTTTGAAAAAGCTATTCGTTTCAGGAAATGCTTCTTTTAATGCCACAAAAGTAACCTCGTATGTAAATGTAGACGGAACTGGTGGGCTTTATAAAGCCAACAGACCTTTATATGGGCAATCCCCTTATACTTATAATTTAGGATTAGATTACGTAGGAGATCGTATGGGATTTAGTGTAAGACATAATGCTATTGGAGATCAATACATCTTGGTAGGATTTGATTATTCAAAAGAAGAAATTAGAATGCCTTATGCCGTTACTGATGCTCAAGTGAGTTATAAGTTTTTTAAAGAAAAAAATCTAGAGTTAAAATGTAGTATGAAAAATATGTTTGATGCAGGCATTCAAACCTATAATAATGCCAACAGTTACTCTCATATAGAAGACGTTCCTTACGGATCAAATCCAAGAGACAGATATAGTTTAGGAGCCAATGCAACAAACAAATATGACGAGGGCATTGACCAAGTAATATTCAAAGCATGGAGTGGTAGAACAATAAGTGTATCCGTTAACTATTCATTCTAAATTAAAGTATTTCAGGCGGGTTTAAGTGTTGTAATCTCTGAATATTAAGAAACCGTTAACAATAAAAAAAGACATGATATTTTGGTTTTTTAAAAGCTAATGTATGTAGTTGTAAGTGTTAAATTTCTTTTTCCTTTAATGCATTAAGCAAAGAGTTATTGAAATACTTCATATAGTCTTTTTAAAATTTTGCTAAATAAAAATTTTAAAAAGAATGGAAAGATAGCCTTTCACTGCGATAGAAAAATCCTAAGAGCGAAAGAAGGATTCAGTAGGTATAGACCCCGATAGTAAAGCGGGATTGTTTATCAAAAAAACTTTACTAAAAAAGAGAAAGACCCAAGGAAAGATATTTTGCTGCTCTCTCCAAAGGTCTAGTTTGTAATAGCGGCAAATATAGCAATAATTAAATTATTATGAAAAAATTTTTTCTATTCGCAATGGTAGCTCTAGTTGTGAGCTCTTGCCAAAATGATGAGTCTTCTACAGATTCTTCTTTTTCAATGAAAGCTTCCGGTGCAGATTACACAGGGTATCCAGCAACTGTTCAAACAGTAAGTGGTGCTATTACTGCTAATACAACTTGGACAAATGACCGAGTATGGGAAATTGATGGTGTAATTACAGTAAAAGACGGTGCTAAACTTACAATCCAAGCAGGTACTTTTATTAAAGCTAAACCTTTAGCTGCTGGTATAGCTACAGGAGTTCTTGTTATTACAAAAACAGGTCAAATTGATGCTCAAGGTACTGCAACGGCTCCAGTAATTTTTACAAGTTTTAATTTATTAGATGGTAACGCAAATACTATAGCAGCTCCTGGAGATTTTGGAGGTGTAGTACTTTTAGGAGATGCAGAAGTTAATACAGGTTCAGTTACGAATATTGTTGAAGGATTAGATGATCAACCTAATTATGCTGAATTCTATTATGGTGGTTCAAATAATGCACATAGTGCAGGAGCTTTAAACTATGTACGTATAGAATTTGCTGGTCGTATCTTAGACACAGATGTTGAAATCAACGGTTTAACTTTAGCAGGTGTTGGTAGCGGAACAGTAGTTGATCATATCCAAGTATCTTATGGTAAAGATGATTCATTTGAATTTTTTGGAGGAAAAGTAAATGCAAGTCACTTAGTTTCATTTGCACCAGATGATGATAACTTCGATTTTGATTTTGGTTATACAGGAAATATTACAAAAGCTATAGCAATTGCAGACAGTAATTCAACTCATAGTTTAAGTGGTGGAAGTCCAGATTCAAATGGTATTGAATTAGATAACAACGCAACAGGAGCGATTACTACAATTATTACACGTCCAGTTATATCACAATTATCAATTATTGGTGTTAGCTCTGCTACAGTTGCTGATTTATATGAAAATGCTATTCACGTGCGCAGAGCTGGTAACATAAGCCTTACAGATGTTACAGTTACTGGATATAACATAGGAATTAGATGGGATTCACCTTCTGTACCTGCAGGTTCTACATGGACAAGAGTATCAATTCATGGATTTAAAAATCCACTTTTCCCTGTAGGAACTCTTTTAGGAGGTATAGGTAATGCTATTTCAAATGCAAATCCAGCTACTAAATGGTCACTTAGCCAACCATTCTTTAATGATGGTCCTTTAAGTTTCACAGGAGCTACAGGAGCATTCAAAACAGAATCTAACTGGACTGGTTCTTGGACTAAGTTTTCAAATTTTTAATTGCAAATAGTTATTTATTAAAATTGAACATGGGCAGTATTATTCTGCCCATGTTTTTAAAAAACTAAAAAAATGAAAAGATATTTACTTTTAGTATTATTTATGATGGTTACAAGTGCAGCATCAGCACAATACACAATTTGGGAAGATGACTTTGATGATGCCGAAGCTTCAGATTGGACTTTATTAGATAAAGATGGAAATGGGAGCAATTGGATAGCCAGAAAAAATATACAGTTAGATGCAAACACAGGAAGTATTGGAGATGGTACAATTGATGTTTTAGGAACTTATAATATAGATTTTGCAACAGGATCACCATTAGAAACTTTAGAAAATAATTTAGCAATAACCCCTTCTTTTGATACATCATTTTATTCAGGAAAAATTTCCTTAATACTAAATGCTCAGCCTAGTATTTATGATAGCAATCAAGATTTATCAGTATATGGATCTACAACTCCAGACCCAGCATCATTTACACTTATAAAAACAATTACATTAGAAAGAGAAAAAATAGATGCTGTAGAGTTTAAAGATTATACTGTTGATATCTCATCGTTTTCAGGTAAAAAAGAAGTATATATAGCCCTAGGAAATAACCTTTCAAATGGTTTTATAGGTTATGAAATTGATAAAATTTCTATTACAGCAGAAGGCTTGTTAGGAGTTGATGACATGGAACTTAAAGCACAAGTTTGCAAACTAGTACAAAATCCAGTTGAGGGGAATTTGAGTTTAGAGTTAGGAGAACAATTTCAGAATGATGAAACAGTCCTAAAAATTTACACAGTAGGGGGAATGATAGTTAAAGAAGCTGCCTATAAAAAAGAAGGTTTGGCTGTTGATGATTTGACACAAGGCATCTATTTCCTTTTAGTATCTAATAATGGAATTTCAAAAACAATAAAATTTATCAAAAAATAGTATCGACAAAACCTTTTATAATTTTTTGATGAGCAAAATGACTACAATGAAAAAAATGAATATGAATAATATAGTAACTAGAATACTAACTTTCTTGATTATAATAGCACTTTTGGAATCTTGTGCCAATGATGAATTAACACCTTATTATGGTAATGAGACGAACCAACCCGGAAAAGTAGTCATAATAGGATATAGTGCTTTTAATGATTCCCTTCAAATATCAGTAGATGGAAAACCCATTGAGATAGGAAAGGACAAGAAAACAGCCTTCATAAAAAAAATTGAAAAAGAGTATGAATTTGTTTACCATGGAAAGGAAGAGAAAACTATTAAAATTACGAATAAAGTAACAAAAGAATTATTGCGTACATACCATTTTAGCTCACTAACTCCTAAGGATACGCTTTCCTTTTTTGCCAAAGAAAAATTATGGGTAGATAAAGTTACCTCATTAAAACCAGGAATTTTAAGCAAGCAAGGAAATAACGGATTTAAATTTATTTTCCCTACTCAAAACAGATATTCTAATAGTGGATACGAAGGCAAACTAGACGGAATTATTCGTAAAATTAATGGACAAGTGTTGGGAGTTGTTGAGAATATAAGTAAAGATCAATTTAGCCCTTTTATTGAGTTTCCATTTAGTTCTCCTCCCACAATCATAATGGAACTTGTAAAACATGGCACAACTGAATCTTATGTTACAGGAAAGAAAATTACAGTTACATTAACTATGTCAGTTAATAAATCAAAATTAATTGTATTAGAAGAAAAACAGGATGCAAACGGAGCTTTCTCAGGTGTAGATGGGAATTTGAACCTAGTTGATTATTTTGTTTTTAAATAGCCAATAAACAGTTGCTTAAAAGATACAAACAAATCCCAAAATATAAATTTTAAGAATAAAATATGAAGCACTCTTTTATTTTTATTATATATCTTTTTCTACAAGGCATATTCTCTTCATGCTCACCAGATGATTATTCATCTCAAGTCTATAAAGAAGGTACAAACGAATATGCTAATGAGTGGATGTATCAGCAGATGAAAAAATATTATCGCTGGAATGAAACGATGCCGACTCAAGGAAATTTGTCAGTTCCTCCAAAAGAGTATTTTTCAAAATTATTACAGAAAGATGATGTTTTTTCTTATGCCTTACACCCAGCAATGCCAGATACAGCTCCACAAAGTTTAAGACGTAAATTTGGATTTGAGATTACTTTTGTAGCGTTTGAAGGGAAATATTATGGAGTTATATTGTATGTATTAGAAGATTCTCCAGCCAAAAATAATGGTTTAAGAAGAGGACAACTTATTACTCAAATAAATGGAACAGATTTAAATCAAGGCAATTACGATAACTTGTACAAAAACATGATAACTTCAGCCCAGTTGATTTTACGTATAAAATCCTATTCGACAGAATCAGGTTTTTCTAGTTCAAAAGACATTTCGTTATTGTCAGGATTTACTTTCTTACAACCAATTACTTATCAGGTAATTGCAGATAAAAATATAAAGATAGGGTATATCCAAATTCCTCATTTTGATGTTGGACAAGCACAACAATTCCTGCAAATTTTTCAGGAGTTAAAGAGCAAAGCAATAACAGAGCTAGTTTTGGACTTAAGATACAACGGAGGAGGAGATATCTCATCGGCTACAGCACTTAGTATAGCCTTAGCGCCTAATGTCCGAGCTAGTGATCTTTTTATAACGTTTGAAGGGAATAAAAATGGTGGGAATGTAAATCATTCATTTAAACAAGCATTAGAAAGTAATGAATCTCAAATAAGTTTTGAGGCATTACAAAATGCACATCCTTCGATCAATAAAGTATATGTATTGTGCGGAAATCGTACCGCATCTGCATCAGAATTAATTATCAATAACCTCAAACCTTATATGGATGTGGTCACCATAGGAGAGAAAACGATTGGTAAGGATGTAGCTGGATTTCCTATCGAAGATAATCGAATAACTGGAACAAAAGGTTGGGTGTTGTATCCTTCGATTTATAAATTATTTAATGCAAATCACGAAGGTAATTATTCAAAAGGGATAGAGCCCTCCATATATTTGAACGAAATTCAGGAGCTTGAAGTCTACAACTTAGGCAATCGTTCAGAGGTTTTGCTAAGTACAGCATTGGGACTTATATCCGGAAATGCTGGCAAAATAAAGGTTACAAAATTACATTTATTGCCTTCATCAAAAATATACAACGATGCAGATTCTATGCTACGTTTTACCCCATAAATTCTCGTTTTATTTAAAGTTTTATAGCGTTATGTTATTGATTAATAAATAAAGAAAAACACTTTAAAAGGAACAGTATATTTTATCAATATTAGATTACCATATTATGCAAGGAATTAATTCAAGAGAGCATCGAATTCTGCTAACAGCATTTCATAAATTTGAATACCTGTCTAAAATAGCTGAAAATAAAATAGAAGAGGAAGAAGATGATAAGACGCGAAAAGCTATGGAAGAGCTTGATGCTCTATATGATAAATTTCATTTGTTATATGTTGAACTTGAAAAATGTGCTAAAACCTATGAATTAAAAAAGAAATCGGTACGCAGCATTATTAATAAAAGTACACGAAAATTGCTTCCTGAAATGCAGAAAAGATGTTGAGGTATGGTAAAGCAATACAAATAGTGAATTACAAATTTGTAGCTTAACTTATAGTGGATTTTTATTTGTACATCTAATTTGATGCTATATGTATTATTTTATAAACTATAAAAACGTAAAGCCTTTAAATACTAGTATTTAAAGGCTTTTTTTTTAATGTAAGTTCAGTTTAAATTGAATCATTGTGAAGTGTCACTAAGACATAATATTTGAACAGATTATTTTTTGAATATAGTTTTTCCTTCTTTGATGGTTTCTAACACCTTGATGTCTTTTAATTCAGTTGGGTTTGTAGTAAGTGGATTTTTATCTAAAATTACAAAATCTGCCATTTTTCCTATTTTGAGAGAGCCTTTCAAATTTTCGTCAAAATATTCGTAGGCGGCATTTATGGTAATGGCTTTTAAGGCTTGATATGGGGTTGCTCTTTCGGCTTCTCCAATTACTTTTCCTGTTCTTGAGGTACGATTTACTGCTGTCCAAACTGTAAATAATGGGTTGATAGGTGTCACAGTGGCATCAGAATGGTTTGTATATTTTAATCCCATTTTTGCGGCAGTGGCTATCGGACTTAAGAAAAACGCTCTTTCTTTTCCTAAATTCTCTACATGTACATCTCCCCAAAAATAGGCATGATTGGTAAAAAATGAAGGTTCAATTTTATATTTTTTATAGATTTCTAATTGACTTGGGCGAACAAATTGAGAATGAATAGCAATAGTTCTTCGGTCTTTATCTAATGGTTGCGAAAGCTGCTTACAAGCGTATTGGTGTGCCTCAATAAGCATATCAATAGTAGCATCGCCATTACAATGAATATAAATCTGATTGTTGTTAGCATACGCAGTTTTAAAAATTTTATTCAACGTATCTTGTGTGAGGCTAGGAAGACCTCTGCAATCACTTGTACAGTCAGGGACAGGCGTTAAAAATGGTTTTCTAAAAAATGCTGTTTTACCTTGTGGAGAGCCATCTGCTACAATTTTTGTTCCTTGCACTTTAAATCCATTTTTATACTGTTTGAAATGAATAGAAGAATCAGCAATATTTTTATCTAAATCGGCGTATCCTCCCAATGAAATTAAATCTATTTTTAGTTTACCACTATCGGCTTGTTTTTGAAAAAACGCAATTGTATTACGGTCTGTCATCCCATCTTGCGCAGTTGTAAGTCCATTTTCGGCATAATAATTTTGAGTCTTATCAAAATATTCTTCTTGTTTAGTGCTAAGAATCTTAAGCATATTGCCTACAAACGGATACATTGCAGTTTCCTGTACTAATCCATTTGGTTCTTTTGTATTTGGAAATCTGCCTATATTTCCCCCTGGAGGGTTTGGTGTATCCTTCGATATGTTCATTTCTTTTAGTGCCAAAGAATTAGCGACTCCCATATGTCCGCTAGTGTGTTGTAAATAAACAGGGTTTTTGGGGAAAAGAGTATCTAATTCCGTTTTGTTTGGGTGTCGTTTTTCAGCTAATTGACTTTCATCATATCCCCATCCAAATATCCAGTCGCCATCTTTTATTTTGTTGTCTGCTTTATATTTTTTTAATACTTCCAGCATCTCAGGAATACTTGAAACAGTACCAACGGGTGGTGGATTTAAGTCTGCCTGCCCCATAGTATTCGAAACCATACCGAAATGACTGTGTGGATCTATAAATCCTGGCAATAAAGTTTTACCATTCAAATCTACTTTAGTGCTTTCTGGGAATAATTTTTCTGCTTCTTTGAGATTACCAACAAATACAATTTTTCCTTCTTTTTCCACTATCGCTTCGGCATAGCTTATTTCATCTGTCTCCATAGTTATAATATGTCCATTATAGTATAGTTGAGACTCAGGATTTTTCTGTTCCCCCAAATTTTTATTTTCTTTTTTTCCACAACTAAATAATAGTACCAAGGATAGAATAAGGAGTGTAGTTTTTTTCATTTTATTCATCAGTTTTAATTTATTAAATGAGATTTTTTAGGGATACCAAGAACACTTTTTTTAGCTTGGTGTGGAAGAAATTTAAAACATTCAGTTTTGTACTAAATCGATGATAGTAAAAACTCATATAGTTGAATGCTACTAAGATACAAATGTTTTTTGTAAGATGTTACCTTTTAAGATGAAAGAATAGATGCGTTAACTTAGCGTAGATTTTTACAAGAGAAGGTAGTTTTCTTAAGTTAAGAATGAGACAATACCCACTTATGTACAAGGAAATTTTTAAAAATTACAGCTAAATGATAAGTTTTTCTAGAGAAAGGATGTGTATTCAGTCTTTTCTAATTAATAAAATATTAATTAGTTACCTCTTTAATAGTGGTGCTATCAGAGTCTATAAATAAATGCTCGTTAATTTTATTTATTCTTGTTTTAATCTGTCAACATGATGGAATTTACAAAATAAAAAAAATAAAACATTTATAACAAAAAATGTAACTTTGAAAAAAAATAATTATGAAAGCTACTGGATTTTTTAAATATTTATTCATTACTATTTTGTTAACACTATTTGTTACAAGCTGTAGTATCCATACATCTACTTCAACTTCCAATTCTGGGAAAATTCCTCCAGGACAAGCAAAAAAGATGTCAGGAAGTAAGAGTGCAAAAGCTTATGCTCCAGGTCAGCAGAAAAAACACTAAACTGTTCGATATAAGATTGATTGATAAATAACAAAAAAACCTATTCATTAAAACGAATAGGTTTTTTTGTTAGTAAAAGAAACGAATGATTCGATTTCTTTTTTTTAATTTTAAAGGTTAGTGTTTTCCGTTTCCATGTCCATGTCCATGTCCATTTCCACGTCCATTTCCATGTTTATCATCCCAGTATTCTTTATTATTTCCTTTACCGGGTTTTCGACCAATAGTTTCTTGTGGTTTTCCTTTATAACCTTTACCATATTTTAGTTTATGGTTATTGAAATTATTATATGGCGTATTTCCTCTGTAATCAGTAAGAACAACTTTATATCCATTATATAGGTCATAATTTCTATAATTTCTAGGTAGATTTCTTGTTCTTATCCATTTACCACTATTAAAGTAAATGTAACTGGATGCATTGATGTCATAATACATTTCAAGATCTGGTAAGTAATAATAGCGTACATCAGTATAACCCACGGGACCCCATGATGGTGGAGATCCAATATTAACATTGACCGACACTTGAGCATGTAAAGCACTAACAGTAATAAATACTATCCCTATAAAAAAAGATTTTAATGGTTTCATGATTTCAATTTTTTATTAGATTAATTAATGTATTGATAAAAAACAAAAACCGAACCTAAAATTGCTTTTTCACAAAAAAATATCACATAGCAGTAATTATAAATTCGCTTCGTCTATTCATTTGATGTTGTTCTTCGGTACATTTAACTCCATCAGAGCAACCATTAACAAGCTGCGTTTCTCCATAACCTTTACCGGTTAATCTGTTTGGAGCAACACCATTTTGCACCAACCATTTTATGGTTGATTTAGCTCTTCTATCAGATAAAGCTTCATTGTATTTATGAGTTGCACGACTATCAGTGTGCGAACGGATATCCAGTTTCATAGTTGGATATTGATTTAAAACATCTAAGATTTTCTCTAAATCCAGAGCTGCTTCTTGACGAATGTTTGATTTATCTAAATCGAAGTAAATCATTTTGATACCAAAACATTTGCCTAAATCATCACCAATTGTTACCACGCATTCAGATTTTTCAAGAGCAATAGATAACTGAGTTCTTCCATTTTCTTTTAAAATAACTACGTTTTGTTCCTTGGTTGTATATTTTTCTTTTTCGGCTCTAAGATTGTATGTTAAACCACATTCTACAGGGAAGGTATAATTTCCATTTTGATCTGAATAACCTGTTTTTACAATATTAAAGTTATTGTCATATAAGGTCAGTTTAGCATTAGGTAAAGCCTCTCCAGTAGCTAAATCGGTTATAGTACCATATAATTCCTGAACACAAGCCAATCTTCTAGTTTCAAGGAATTTATAGATATCGTCAGATCCTTGTCCTCCTTGTTTGTTTGATGTAAAGAATCCTCTTCGGGATTTGGTATCAATGATATAGGCAAAATCATCCTGAGGAGAATTGATATCAGATCCCACGTTTTGTATATTACTTATAGAGCCATCAGTTGCTATTTTAGCAACAAATACATCTAAGCCCCCAAGGCCGGGACGCCCATCAGATGAGAAATAAATTTCATTTTCATCGGTTACAAAAGGAAAAGTTTCTTTCCCTTCAGTATTAATTTCAGGTCCTAAATTTTCTGGCGGACCAAATCCACCATTGTTATTGATTGTTACTTTGTATATATCCGATTGCCCAAAAGTCCCTGGCATATCAGATGCAAAATATAATGTTTTTTCATCTGGGCTTAGTGCAGGATGTGCCGTACTGTAATTGTTACTGTTAAAAGGAACCTCCATTATATTATCCCAATTATCATTTACCAGTGTAGCTTTGTATATTTTTATTAAAGTAATTTTATTTTCATCTTTTCCCTTTTTTCCATCAATGTAATTGTTTCTTGTAAAATACACCGTTTTTCCATCTTTAGTAAAAACCGGAGTAGCTTCGTGAAATTTAGAATTTATTTTTGATTTAAATTTTTTTGGAGCATTTGGATTGAAATCAGCATCAAGATCAGATTGATACAGATTCGTAAAGTGCTCTCCAGTCCATTTGTGTATTCTTTGGTTAAAGTTACCCGTATCTCTAGCCGATGCAAAGACTATTTTGTTAAGATAAAAAGCCGTTCCATAATCAGAGTATTTGCTATTAACACCAGCATCTTCAATTTTATAACGTCCAGAGTTTTCTTTGATTTGCTCCAGATAATCTTTGTCATTTTGATAAAGTTTGGCTCGCGTATCTTTTTTTGATTTTTGATTAAATAAATCAAGTATCTGATTGGCTTTGACGGTATCTCCAGTTGATTTTAATGATTGTGCATATCGGTAGTAATACTCAGGTTCAACCTCGGTATTCATGGCAAACAATTCACCATACCATCTTGCAGCCTTTTCAAATTCAGAATTAAAGTAAAAGGAGTTGCCTAATTTTTTGAACATATCTACAGATTTGTATCCTTTTTCGGCTACACGTTCATAGGTTTTAATAGCATCTATATAGGCATAGTTGTCATACTTCTTGTCTCCAGAAGCAATTTTGCCTTGTTGCGAATAACTGTTTAATGAAAAAACACTTATTATTGTTATGTATAGGATTGCAAAATTTTTCATAATAAATATTTTTAGAAGAAACGAGGGGTTGTAATTTTACCGTTGTTTTTGAATAATTCATAGCGCAAGAATATTTCATGCGAGCCAGAATTATAGTTGTTTAAGTTGGTAGTTTCTCGATCATAACCATATCCGATATATAGTCCATCGCTAACTTGAAATCCAACCATAGCGCTTAATGAAGCACTCCATCTGTAGGCTATCCCAACTACAAACTTATTGATGAACATAAAATTGGCAGAAACATCAACTTGTAATGGTGCACCTTCTACTACTTTGGCAAGTACAGCAGGTTTAAATTTGATATCTTCATATTTATCCAAATCAAAAACATAACCCGCCATAACATAATAATTGATTTTGTCTTTATAAATGGCAATATCATTATCATTATAGCGATTGGTTTCGATAAAGTTAGGCACCGATAAACCAATGTATGCTTTATCAGAGTGATAATAAACCCCAGCTCCAATATTTGGTCTAAAGACACTATTGAAATTCTGAAATTGAGGATCGCCTTGATCCGCTGGATTTAATTTATTGATGTCTAGATTGAATAAATTACCAGTGGCTTTAATACCAAAGGAAAGTTTATAATTTACAGATGTTTGTATAGTATAAGAAAGGTCTACAGATAAATCATTCTCATTAGTTGGACCAATTTTGTCATTAACTAATGATACTCCTAAACCTAAATTACTGTTGTTAATTGGTGTATTTACCGAAAAACTACTAGTCTCAGGCGCACCATCAAGTCCTACCCATTGAGTACGGTATAAACCAAAAATACTTAGAGCTCCTCGCGACCCAGCATAAGCAGGGTTGATATTTATGGTGTTGTACATGTATTGTGTAAATTGTGCATCTTGTTGCGCGTAACTTACTATAGCTGTAAACATCAAAACGAAAGAAAATAATTTTGTTCTCATAGTAGATATTTATTATTTTATTATTGCAATTGTTTTTCTTGTTTATGATAAAAGTGGGTCAATACGTTTGTATATCAAAAATACAGATTTTTTTTCCTAAAAACAGCTTACTGACAATGTAGTTTATTTGTTGTCAGTAAGTTGTGTTCTTTTTTTGATTATCTAGTTAGATATAAAAATCCATCTTTTTTATTGGTTTGAATTGCACCGTTTCCATCAACAGAAGTATAATTTAGAATATAAAAGTAAGTTCCTGTTGGAAGACCAGATGGTTGGCTTACAGTTGTTCTTCCTCTTGAGAATCCATCAAAAGCATTTGTTGTGTTATTATAGTTTCTAGTTTCAAATACAAGTATTCCCCAACGGTTATATATTTCGACAGAATTGTCAGGATAACAGGTTGTATCTTCTATATTATCAATAACAAATTTATTATTGAAGCTGTCACCATTAGGGGAGAATGCATTATGAACTACTATGTTTCCACATGCTAGAACTTTACAGTCATCATTCACAGCAAGAGTTACAAATAAACTTCTTGGACAAACTTCATCTTGTATTTGATATTCAAAATTGTAAGTACCAACAGGAAGCCCGTAAGTTGTAACAGTATTACCTTGTAAGGCATGAGTATTATCTGTATCTATCCATGTACCTACAGTAGTTGTATTTCTTGGCAGTGGAACAAATAAATCAACAGTTGAATCATCAGCATTACACGCTTGAGAAGGATAGAACACCCTTGGCTCTATAACATCATGGCTAATTGTTATTGTTTGTACTAGTATGGTTGTATTGCCAGCACAATCAGACAAGGTATATGTTCTTGTCAAAATGTAAGGGCTGCCTGCGCAACCAGTACCTCCGTTGTTAGAATCACTTACTGTTATATTTACAGTTTGGCTACAATTATCAGCAGCATCAGTTACAGCCTTAGGATCAGCAACAGGAATATCTGATATGCTATTCAAGTTGGTTATATCAGCTGGAGCAGTTCCCGTTGGAGGGGTAGTATCTTTAACTGTAATTACTTGAGTAAATGAAGTGGTGTTACCAGAACAATCACTAGTGGTCCATTTACGAGTCAAAGTATAGTTTGTACTACATTCGTTTTCGATATTACTTTTTACTTCAGAGTAAACTACAGGTACATCAACATTACAATTATCAGATGCTGTTATAGTAGCAACTTCAGGAACTTTATCGCATGATACAGTAATATCAGCAGGAAGCTCTTGGTTGAATGTTGGTTTAGTAGTGTCTTCGATAGTAATTACTTGTGTGAATGTATCAGAAGCGTTACCACAATTATCAGTAACGGTCCAAGTATTAGTATAGGTTCCTGCATTAGCACAAGACTCAGAAGCTACAAACTGACCGCTTGTTTTTACAATATTGATAAGATTACCATCGCAATTATCTGTAGCAATAGGAGTGCTAGCTTGCGCAGTAGACAAACCAGAAGCATCGCTACATTGTAATTTTATATCTAATGATCCTGCTTGAGTAGTCCAAGTTGGTTTAGTGGTATCTTCGATAGTAATCACCTGAGTGAACGTATCAGATAGGTTACCACAATTATCCGTAACAGTCCATGTGTTAGTGTATGTTCCAGAATTACCACAAGACTCAGAAGCTACAAACTGACCGCTTACTTTCACAATATTGGCTACATCACTATCACAATTATCAGTTGCAATAGGAGTGCTAGTTTGTGCAGTAGTCAAACCAGAAGCATCACTACATTGTAAAGTTACATTAAGAGCAGTTGGAGCAGTTGTCCAAGTTGGTTTAGTAGTATCTTCGATAGTTATCACTTGTGTGAACGTATCAGATAGGTTACCACAATTATCAGTAACAGTCCATGTGTTAGTATATGTTCCAGAATTACCACAAGACTCAGAAGCTACAAACTGACCACTTACTTTCACAATATTGGCTACATCACTATCACAATTATCAGTTGCAATAGGAGTGCTAGTTTGTGCAGTAGTCAAACCAGAAGCATCACTACATTGTAAAGTTACATTAAGAGCAGTTGGAGCCGTTGTCCAAGTTGGTTTAGTAGTATCTTCGATAGTTATCACTTGTGTGAACGTATCAGATAGATTACCACAATTATCAGTAACAGTCCATGTGTTAGTATATGTTCCAGAGTTACCACAAGACTCAGAAGCTACAAACTGACCACTTACTTTCACAATATTGGCTACATCACTATCACAATTATCAGTTGCAATAGGAGTGCTAGTTTGTGCAGTAGTCAAACCAGAAGCATCACTACATTGTAAAGTTACATTAAGAGCAGTTGGAGCCGTTGTCCAAGTTGGTTTAGTAGTATCTTCGATAGTAATTATTTGCGTAAACGTATCAGATAGGTTACCACAATTATCAGTAACAGTCCATGTGTTAGTGTATGTTCCAGAATTACCACAAGACTCAGAAGCTACAAACTGACCGCTTACTTTCACAATATTGGTTACATCACTATCGCAATTATCAGTTGCAATAGGAGTGCTAGTTTGTGCAGTAGTCAAACCAGAAGCATCACTACATTGTAAAGTTACATTAAGAGCAGTTGGAGCCGTTGTCCAAGTTGGTTTAGTAGTATCTTCGATAGTAATCACTTGAGTGAAAGTAGCTGTAGTATTTCCACAATCATCTTTAGCAACCCAAGTATTAGTATAAGTACCTGCATTAGAACATGATTGTGATGGCAAAAATTGACCACTTGTTTTAGTGTAAGTTACTATTGAACAATTTGCAGTTGCAGTTGGTGCTTGATTTTGCGCAGCTGTTAAACCAGCAGTATCACTACATTGTAATGTTACATTAAGAGCTGTTGGCGCAGTAACCCAAGTAGGAATAGCAGTATCCTGAACAGTTATTACTTGTGTAAAGATTGATGAACTATTGTTACATACATCTTTAGCAATCCAAGTATTAGTATAGGTACCTGTGCTTCCACATGCTCCTCTTTGGAAAACACCACTAGTTTTAGTATAAGTAACGGTTCCACTACAATTATCAGTTGCTACAGGAGCATCAGCTTGAGCAGTATTTAAACCAGCAGTATCACTACATTGTAATGTTACATTAAGCGCTGTTGGCGCAGTAGTCCAAGTTGGTGCAGTTGTATCTTGTATAGTGATTACTTGAGTGAAAATTGTAGAAGAGTTGTTACATACATCTTTAGCAACCCAAGTATTAGTATAAGTTCCTGCATTGGCACAAGTTGGAGAAACCACGAAAGTTCCGCTAGTTTTAGTATAGGTTACAGTTCCACTACAAGAATCAGTTGCTATAGGAGCTTGGCTTTGAGCTGTTGTTAAACCAGCAGCATCACTACATTCCAAAGTTACATTAAGTGCTGTTGGTACAGTAGTCCAAGTTGGCGCAGTTGTATCTTCAATAGTAATTACTTGAGTAAAAGTATCTGAAACATTACCACAATTATCAGTAACAGTCCATGTGTTAGTGTATGTACCAGAATTGCCACAAGATTGAGAAGCTACAAACAAGCCACTTACTTTTACAATGTTGGTTACATCGCTATCACAATTATCGGTTGCTATTGGAGCATTAGCTTGAGCGGTTGTCAAACCAGCAGCATCACTACATTGTAATGTTACATTAAGATCCGTTGGAGCAGTTGTCCAAGTTGGTTTAGTTGTATCTTCGATAGTAATTATTTGCGTAAACGTATCAGATAGATTGCCACAATTATCAGTAACTGTCCATGTGTTAGTATATGTACCAGAATTGCCACAAGATTGAGAAGCTACAAACAAGCCACTTACTTTTACAATGTTGGTTACATCGCTATCACAATTATCGGTTGCTATTGGAGCATTAGCTTGAGCAGTTGTCAAACCAGCAGCATCACTACATTGTAATGTTACATTAAGATCCGTTGGAGCAGTTGTCCATGTTGGCTTAGTTGTATCTTCAATAGTAATTACTTGCGTGAAAGCAGCTGTGGTATTTCCACAATCATCTTTGGCAATCCAAGTATTGGTATAGGTACCTGCATTAGAACATGATTGCGATGGCAAAAATTGACCACTTGTTTTAGTATAAGTTACTATTGAACAATTTGCAGTTGCAGTTGGTGCTTGATTTTGTGCAGTTGTTAAACCAGCGGCATCGCTACATTGTAATGTAACATTTAGAGCACCGACTTGTGTAATCCAAGTAGGAATGGCAGTATCTTGAATAGTTATTACTTGTGTAAAGATTGATGAAGCATTGTTACAAACATCAGTTGCAATCCAAGTATTAGTGTAAGTACCTGTGCTTCCACACGCTCCTCTTTGGAGAACACCACTAGTTTTAGTATAAGTAACGGTTCCACAATTATCAGTTGCCACAGGAGCATCAGCCTGTGCAGTATTTAAACCATTAGTATCACTACATTGTAGCGTTACATCAAGAGCCGTTGGTGCAGTAGTCCAAATTGGTGCAGTTGTATCTTGAATAGTTATTACTTGAGTAAAAGCGATAGAAGAGTTGTTACATATATCTTTAGCCACCCAAGTATTAGTATAGGTACCTGCATTAGCACAAGTTGGAGAAACTACGAAAGTTCCACTAGTTTTAGTATAGGTTACAGTTCCATTACAAGAATCAGTTGCTATTGGTGCATCAGCTTGTGCAGTTGTTAATCCAGCTGTATCACTACATTCAAGAGTTACATTAAGTGCTGTTGGTGCAGTGGTCCAAGTTGGTACAGTTGTATCTTGAATAGTTATTACTTGAGTGAAAGTTGTAGAAGAGTTGTTACATATATCTTTAGCAATCCAAGTATTAGTATAAGTACCTGCATTAGCACAAGTAGAAGAAACTACGAAAGTTCCACTAGTTTTAGTATAGGTGACAGTTCCGCTACAATTATCAGTTGCTACAGGTGAATCAGCTTGTGCAGTTGTTAACCCAGGAGCATCACTACATTCTAAAATTACATTAAGTGCAGTTGGCGCAGTGGTCCAAGTTGGCACAGTTGTATCTTGAATAGTTATTACTTGAGTAAAAATGGTAGATGAATTGTTACATACATCCTTAGCAATCCAAGTATTAGTATAAGTACCTGCATTGGCACAAGTTTGAGAAACTACAAAAGCTCCGCTAGTTTTAGTGTACGTTACAGTTCCACTACAATTATCAGTTGCTACAGGTGCATCAGCTTGTGCAGTTGTTAACCCAGCGGTATCACTACATTCAAGAGTTACATTAAGAGCAGTTGGTGCTGTGGTCCAAGTTGGTGCTGTTGTATCTTGAATAGTAATTATTTGAGTGAAAGCAGCTGTAGTATTTCCACAATCATCTTTAGCAACCCAAGTATTAGTATAAGTACCTGCATTAGAACATGATTGTGATGGCAAAAATTGACCACTTGTTTTAGTATAAGTTACTATTGAACAATTTGCAGTTGCAGTTGGTGCTTGATTTTGCGCAGTTGTTAATCCTGCAGTATCACTACATTCAAGAGTTACATCAAGAGCTGTTGGTGCAGTAACCCAAGTAGGAATAGCAGTATCTTGAATAGTGATTACTTGTGTAAAGATTGATGAAGTATTGTTACAAACATCAGTTGCAGTCCAAGTATTAGTATAGGTACCTGTGCTTCCACATGCTCCTCTTTGGAAAACACCACTAGTTTTAGTATACGTTACAGTTCCACTACAATTATCAGTTGCTACAGGCGCACTAGCTTGTGCAGTATTTAGGCCATTAGTGTCACTACATTGTAGTGTTACGTCAAGAGCTGTTGGCGCAGTGGTCCAAGTTGGCACAGTGGTATCTTGAATAGTTATTACTTGAGTAAAAGTGGTAGATGAATTGTTACAAACATCTTTAGCAACCCAAGTATTAGTATAAGTACCTGCATTAGCACAAGTTGGAGAAACTATGAAAGTTCCGCTAGTTTTAGTGTATGTTACAGTTCCACTACAAGAATCAGTTGCTACAGGAGCTTGACTTTGAGCAGTTGTTAAACCAGCAGCATCACTACATTCCAAAGTTACATTAAGTGCTGTTGGTGCAGTAGTCCAAGTTGGCACAGTGGTATCTTGAATAGTTATTACTTGAGTAAAAGTGGTAGAAGAGTTGTTACATACATCTTTAGCAATCCAAGTATTAGTATAAGTACCTGCATTGGCACAAGATGGTGAAACTATGAAAGTTCCACTAGTTTTAGTGTACGTTACAGTTCCACTACAAGAATCAGTTGCTATAGGGGCTTGATTTTGAGCAGTTGTTAACCCAGCAGCATCACTACATTCAAGAGTTACATTAAGTGCTGTTGGCGCAGTAGTCCAAGTTGGTACAGTGGTATCTTGAATAGTGATTACTTGAGTAAAAGTGGTAGAAGAGTTGTTACATACATCTTTAGCAATCCAAGTATTAGTATAAGTACCTGCATTGGCACAAGATGGTGAAACTACGAAAATCCCACTAGTTTTAGTATACGTTACAGTTCCACTACAAGAATCAGTTGCTATAGGGGCTTGATTTTGAGCAGTTGTTAACCCAGCAGCATCACTACATTCCAAAGTTACATTAAGTGCTGTTGGCGCAGTAGTCCAAGTTGGTACAGTGGTATCTTGAATAGTTATTACTTGAGTAAAAGTGGTAGAAGAGTTGTTACATACATCTTTAGCAATCCAAGTATTAGTATAAGTACCTGCATTGGCACAAGATGGTGAAACTACGAAAGTTCCGCTAGTTTTAGTGTATGTTACAGTTCCACTACAAGAATCAGTAGCTACAGGCGTACTAGCTTGGGCAGCTGTCAAACCAGCTGCATCACTACATTGTAGTGTTACATTAAGAGCTGTTGGCGCAGTAGTCCAAGTAGGAGGTGTAGTATCTTGTATAGTGATTACTTGAGTAAAAATTGTAGAAGAGTTGTTACAAACATCTTTGGCAATCCAAGTATTAGTATAAGTACCTGCATTGGCACAAGATGGTGAAACTATGAAAGTTCCGCTAGTTTTAGTGTACGTTACAGTTCCACTACAAGAATCAGTTGCTACAGGAGTTTGACTTTGAGCAGTTGTTAACCCAGCAGCATCACTACATTCAAGAGTTACATTAAGTGCTGTTGGCGCAGTAGTCCAAGTTGGAACAGTGGTATCTTGAATAGTTATTACTTGAGTAAAAGTGGTTGAAGAGTTGTTACATACATCTTTAGCAATCCAAGTATTGGTATAAGTCCCTGCATTAGCGCAAGATGGTGAAACTACGAAAGGCCCGCTAGTTTTAGCGTATGTTACAGTTCCACTACAAGAATCAGTTGCTATAGGGGCTTGATTTTGAGCAGTTGTTAACCCAGCAGCATCACTACATTCCAAAGTTACATTAAGTGCTGTTGGCGCAGTAGTCCAAGTTGGGACAGTGGTATCTTGTATAGTTATTACTTGAGTAAAAATTGTAGAAGAGTTGTTACAAACATCTTTAGCAACCCAAGTATTAGTATAAGTACCTGCATTAGCACAAGTTAGAGAAACTATGAAAGTTCCACTAGTTTTAGTATATGTTACAGTTCCACTACAAGAATCAGTTGCTACAGGCGTACTAGCTTGGGCAGCTGTTAACCCAGCAGCATCACTACATTCCAAAGTTACATTAAGTGCACTTGGCGCAGTGGTCCAAGTTGGTACAGTGGTATCTTGAATGGTGATTACTTGAGTAAAAACAGTAGAGGAGTTGTTACATACATCTTTAGCAATCCAAGTATTAGTATAAGTACCTGCATTAGCACAAGATGGAGAAACTACGAAAGTTCCGCTAGTTTTAGTATACGTTACAGTAGAGCATGCATCAGTTGCCACAGGAGCTTGGTTTTGGGCAGCTGTTAACCCTGCGGTATCACTGCATTCCAAAGTTACATTAAGCGCTGTTGGTGCAGTAGTCCAAGTTGGAGGTGTATTATCTACAACATTTATTGTTTGACTTACTGGAAGTGAAATATTATTACAGGCGTCTTTTGCTGTCCATGTTCTAGTTATTGAGTATGTACCAAGACAGGATCCAGGAGTATTTACATCAACAAATGTAAGAGAAGTGACTGTTCCACTATTGTCGGTAGCTGTTGCTTGATCAAATACAGGTACATTCGGACAATTAATTGTTGAAGGAGCAGGGAGTGGAGCAACTATTGGTTTGATTGTATCTCCACTAGTTATTGTTACAGAAAGTTGTTTTGTACAATTGTTACTATCAGTAACGGTAACAGTATAAGTTCCAGGAGCAACATTTGCTAAATCTTTTGTAGTTGCACCAGTATTCCATAAATAAGTATAATTGGGTGTACCACCAGTAACATTTAATGTGATAGATGAGGTCCCTCCGCTACAACCTACATTAGTATGGGTTTCACTTAACATTAGCTCTGCTGGCTCAATTATCAGAAGGGTATATGAATTTGATATGTTTTGAGAGTCCGTGACGGTTAATTTTGCCGTATTATTTGAAGTTGTGTAAGTATATGTTGGATTAGGTAAAGTCGAATCGGGGACTCCACCATCATTTTTAAAATCCCAAGCATAGGTATATGGAGTTTTACCTCCATTTGTTGTTGATGTAAAGCTAACTGTCGTATTTGTACCAACCTTGCATGCTTTATATGTGAATTGAACAGCTAAAGGTTTAGAAATAATAAATGAATTTGTAAAATCACATTGAGAATTTGAAAAGCTACTACATTGATAGTTTGGTCCAGGATCATTATTACTATTCGTTTTCCATGCTATTATTGTATTTGTAAGGCTTAATTCATCTCCACAAGTCCAATTAAATGGGCCATATATTAACTTTGTGTTACTACCAGGGACAATATCTCCTAATAAAACATTTAAAAAAGTGGTAGTTCCACCAATAGTTAAATCAGAATTTAGTCTTGCGAAGTGAATACTAGAATTTGAGTTTGAAGAATAATTAAGATAAATATAAACCTGCTGTACTTGTCCAATGGTGCAGGTTGTATTAGTGATAGGAACTCCATTTACACCAGTAAGACTTAGGTACACATCTGTTAGAGTGTAATTGTTTGATGTACAAGCAAAACCGCATGTTCTTAAATCTACTTGTGAAAAGGAAAAATGAATATTAAATATTAGAATTAACGTTATAAAAACGTTTTTCATATTTTTAAAAAAAGAAGTAATGTTTTTCATAATCTCTAATTTTTAAATTTTAACACTATGTACTATGAAATTTTTGTCTTTTTTAATCAGTTTGAGTTTGATTAAAATTATGAGCGATAATATGTTGAGATCGGTATTATTGTTATCTTAAAAAATTAACATATTAATTACGATATCAAAATTATAATGTTTATTTTGTTTTGATTTTATTTGTCCTTGAATTACTTAAATACTCGTTGAATAGTAGTTTTTATCTATAAGTAATACCATTTAAAAATAATAATTCTCCAAAGTGTCAATTTTTAAATTAAAATTCAGGTTGAATAATGGAAAATTTAAAAAGAATTATGACCTATAAGATGCTTATAAATAATGAGTTATGTTTTTTGTAGAGCCTTCTAAATCAAAGTAAGAATTAGTGTGTTATATATTGGATTTGCAATAATTTAATGATGGGTAATTGAAGATTTAAATATGTTTTTTTTTGAAAAAAATATTTAAATGTTTGCGAGAAAAATGCAATATATTTGAACCCATATTTAGCGAAACAAACTTTCGATATTCTATCCTAAAATAGGAGTATAAGCGAAGGTTTGTTTTGTTTATAAACTAGCTAGTAGCTATTACCAACAACTGCATAAATCCAAGAGTGAAAAAAAGAAGAATACAAAAAGCTACTGAAAATAGAGATTTCATTAATAAAGAGAAAAAACTTGAAGAGATACATTATAGGATAATAATTGTATTGGCGATTATAGCTGTTGGGTATCATTTTCTTATTCAGCCTAAAACAATCGGTCATGACTTAAGAAATACAATATTTGTATTTTTGATTCCTACAATTTTTGGAATGATAATTCTTGGCATATATCGTAGGCAATTTTTAATAGATAATTTTTTAAACAACAAAGGATTTGGGGAACGTACATTTATGATTTTCTTCTTTTTGCTTCAAGGAATTATATTTTCGTATTTAAGTTTTGGTCAATTGGCCCAGATTGGTTGGGATGCTATAAACTATCGCGAAGCACAGCGAAATCCTCAAGAAATAATTGTTTGCGACGTAGAAAGATTTTGGTCAAAAAGAAACTCAAAAATTGATTTCAAACTGAATGATAGACCTGAAAATTTTAAAGTAGAATATTCTGTAATAAAACAATACGAAGACGAAAACTCTAACAATTATAAACTTGAGATTAAAGTTCACAAAGGAATTTGGAACCATTATCTTGTTGATGGATATACAATTTCAAAAAAATAAAATAGCAACTAATTATTACCAAAGATGGACGAGAATAACAGAATAATTGCAAATCCCAGCACACTTCAAATAGGTTTTAGTATTTTCGGAATGTTTTTTTTTTCAACAATAGCCTATTTTATTTATGATTCTGAATGGATAATCGATGAAGAATCTGATAATACGCTAATATGGATACTCATTTCTTTATTTTGTTTTTTTGCATTAGCCTCTTTTTATATGTTATTAAGTTCCAAAAGAGTAGAATTAACAGCTGAGACTTTATCAATCACCTATCCATATATTTTTCAAACAAAAATAATTGATTTTGATGATGTTCGTAAGGTTACAGAAGGAAATTATAATGTACAATCTTCACAAGATTTTAGAAAAGTTGAAATTTATAACGGTCGAAAAATTACACTTGAGTTGTTTGAATCTAAAAAAATAGTCATTACATCTTTTGAAGTAACTAATTACAATTTACTAGCATCCAATTTAAAAAACATTACTAGATCATATTTTAAATTGAGAATTGAAAATCAAAACTCAAAAAGCACACAAGGATATGGGTGGTTAATTTTTATTGTGATATTGACTTTAGGGTTATTGATTTCCGTAATTGGAAAACATAATAACTAAAAATACAAATCGGATAGTAGTTCCTGCTTTTGAAAAATCGATACTTAATAAAAAATGTATAAAAATATAATCTTAATCTTTATCTCAATCTTTATTCTTTATTTCAGTATTGAAGAATTTGGGTATCTGTTTTTGTCAATGCCAATTTTTTTAATCTTATCCTATAATCTATCTGATTTGTTTTTGAAATTTGTGGATAAAACAGAAAATAAGAATAAAAGAGATAAGAACTTTGAGCTTATTTGTATGATTGGCATTGTATCAATTTTTTTTACGTTGAGAGATTTTGAACAAACTATAGGCGGTTATGTTTTATTTTGGAAACTCTCGTTCTTTAGTCTGATTTTTAGTGTATTATGTGTTTTTATTTTAAACAAGTTTTATGATTTTAGAAATGAAAAAAGATTTTATAATATAGTAAGTATCAGTATTTGTTTTTTTCTTTTAATACCAAATATTGGAATATTCATTAATAAAAACGTAAGTAATCAAACTGAAAATAAACAGAAAATAGAAATTAGCTATAAAAATATAAATCATCACTCAAGAGGTGAAGATAGTTATGAAATTTTCATCAAAACTGAGTACGACAATAATGAAAGATTGGAAATTGAAAAAGAGTTTTACGAATCAATAAACGACAATCAAATTGTATTGTTGACAGTTAAAAAAGGAATTTTAGGTTATAATTATGTTCTAAAAATAGAAAAGAATTAAAAATCGTAGCTAGCACCCATCTAGCTAAATTAAGGCAAATCAATCTATCTTATCCAGTATATTATCAAAGACATTTCTTTGTTTCAATTTAATAAAAAATTGATTTATGTACTTACAGTTTGTATTTTTGCGGTTATGAATGATAACTTTATAAATGAATATTTCGGAATAGGAATACAAAATGGTAAAACTCCTGAAAATTTGGGTGTTTTGTGGCGATCGGCTCAAAACCTAGGCGCTACTTTTATATTTACTATAGGTAATCGATATGCCAAACAAGCCTGTGATACTCATGATGCCGTAAAAGCAATTCCTTATTTTCATTATGAAAATTTTGAAGCTTTTTTTGAAAACTTGCCAAAAGGAGCACGATTGGTTGGTGTTGAATTAGATGAAAATGCTTCCGATTTAGAAACCTTTGAGCATCCAAGACGTTGTGTCTATTTATTAGGAGCAGAAGATCATGGCTTATCTAAAAAAGCAATGGATAAATGCCATCATTTAGTAAAATTTAAATCTGAAAAAAGTTTAAACGTAGCCGTGGCAGGTACTATTATTATGTACGACAGAAACTTGCCTAAACCGCGTTCTTAAAATGAAATTTAAATAACAGCAAAACTGATATTAACATTTGGATTCAATACTATTTATAGGACTTTTAATTTTAGCTGGACTTCCAATCGGACTAGGGCTTTTATTCTATTTTGTTCCAAAAAAGCTTGGATATCCAAAGACAGGAAAGTATTTGACAATAATCTTTGGACTATTTGTATTGACAATTGTTTTATGGACTGTTTTTGAAGATGACCTTTTTACAAAAAGCAACGCAAAAGAACTTGTAGAAGAACAGCAAATTTTATTGAAAGACAAATTTGAGTTGAAAGAAAATAAATCTATGTCAGCAATTGGCGACTATTATCACACTTTTACATTAAAAATATCAGAGCGTGATAAACAAAATGCAATCTTGAAAATAAAAAATGATAACAATTTCAAAACTGAAAATTCTTTAATTAAGAATTTACTTTATCAAGAACAAGATAGATATTTTGGATCAAAAATTACTCAAAACTATGAAACTAAAAATTCATATGTTACAGAATATTTTAAGCCAAGCGGACAAAAAGGGTATGCACCAACTTTTAGGAGAGTGTCAATAAGTAAAATTGAAAACGAACTGAAATTTGAAGATATTGATGAGTAATTTTATATTTGAAATATGAATAAGGCGAAATAAACTTTTGCTTAAATGAGTCAAAACTGATGTACATACCAAGGCTTGGTTTTGCCTATATACTAGTTACCTACAAGCTGAAAAAAGATGAATATTCCAAAAACTGCAGATGATTTTCAAAATGAATTTTATTCATCTATTGACCTAATGGATAAAATAGGAGATTTAAGAATCGGACAACTTATTTATAGATTAGATAAAGTTATGGACGAAATAATAGTAAGCGGAATAATTAAAATATTCAAAAATGTTAACCGACCAAATACTCAATATATTGACCAAAAAAATGCTGGAATAATATTGAATAAGTTAAAACTCAAAACAGAAATTGATTTAAACATTGTTCTAAAATCCACAATCGAAAATTGGAACGAAAGCGTTGAAGAATTTCCTTTTTGGTTAAAGGAAAATTATGGGCTTGAATCACTCAAAAATGCGTTGACTGAATTTGATGCTCAAAAATTGAATGATATACAAACAAAAAAAATACAAACAATGAAATGGTGGTTGAAAATATGAATCGTAATAAAAGTTAGTAGATATACTCAAAATGAAGATTATAAGACCTAAAATTATCTAAAAATAAATGAATTCTGAAATATCTAAAATGAATAGTTGTGATGAATGTGGAAGTGAATTTTACAAAGATTCATCTTCAATGAAACATATTTGCTCTGAATGTTCAAGCATTTTATATGGTTATGAAAATTGCAAACATAAATTCGTAAATAATCGTTGTGTAAAATGTTATTGGAATGGAAATTCAAGTAGTTACATTGAAAAATTAAAAGCAGAAAATAAAAAATAAAAAAAACGAGTTAAGATATTTAACTCGTTTTTTTGTAATACTTGTTCTGTTACTCCACAATGCAGAATTTAGCCCCATTAAAAGGGATTCAGATGAACGTAATAAAGTTTCTGTACCCTTATAATCAATCCAATAGACACACCAAGGTTTAAAAGAATTAGAATTATAGAAATGAGATTTATTTACTGGAATAGTAAAGCCTGATTCTCTGTAAATACAAGTTATTCATTTTTAGTATTTATAAAACCTTTTCCACTTTCACAATCCAATTAAAATAGTTTCTAAAGCGCCTTTTGATCGTTTACGAAAATGATGTTTAGCATTTGGATTTTTCATTCTTTAGATATTACAAATGCAGAAGTTCACGGTGTTTATTTTTTGAAGAACATAAAACAAGAAATGTCGTTTTTTTTAGTTCTTGGAGATAGAGAATATTTATCTGAGACAATTCAATTGAATTTATTTCAAACTGCAAATATTCAATTGGAAATTCTAAAAAAGAAGAATCAAAAAAACGATAAGACACAACTTTGTTTTTTTAGAAATCAAAAAAAAGAACAGAGATTTTGTTCTCACAATTATGCGACCAAGTTTTTAGTTGGAAGAAATCTGCCCAATTTTTGGAATCACTATATTTACCAATACTATTCACACTTATCAAGCCGAATAATCTTGCCATTCTACCCGTCATGGTGGTTTCTTTTATGCCAAAATCCGACATACTGTCCCCAAAAATTGCTACTCTTTTTACAATAATTTAAAAATTAAAATTGGTGTATTGCTATTTTATTTTATCAATTGTTTATTACAAAGTTATTTTTTTGCAAAAGAGAGTGATGAGCTTGTTGTAGAATTAAAACTACATTAATGTAGTTTTAATTCTTGATTAAGTCTTGCTATTATTGGGATATGAGTCTTTTTAATGTGATTTTGTAAATTCGTTTTTTTTGGAAATTAAAGTCAAAATCAGTATTTAAATAACAAATTTGTTACATATATGTGTTATGTTTATGCTTTTAGTTATAAAATCACTAAAAGTGGGTATTGTCCGAACCCTTAACGATACATACATTAGCAAACGGATACTGAAAAATTATTCCAAAAAAAGAACTCTTATTGCATACCATTTTTATATGAAGAAAAACTTAAATTATTCGAATATTTCACAAAAGACGACCAATCTCCCAGAAAATAATCATTCTATTTTAAGTCAAGAGGAATACAATAAAATTATTTATGAATGGAATGCAACTGACAAAGAGTATCCTAAAAATAAAACCCTTCAAGAACTATTTCAAGAACAGGTAGAAAAGAAACCAAATAGTATTGCTTTAGAATGTGAAGGAAAGGAATTAACTTATAATCAGCTTAATCAAAGGAGCAATCAGTTAGCAAGACACATTAGAGCTCAATATAGAAAAAGAACGCAAAAATCCCTTACTCCTGATACGCTTATTGGCTTATGTCTCGATAGAAGTTTAGAAATGGTGGTAGGTATACTAGCAGTTCTAAAAGCAGGGGCTACATATGTACCAATGGATTCAAGTTATCCTAAGGAAAGGATAGATTATATACTTGAAGATACTAGGTTAGAAATTTTACTTACTCAAAAACATCTTATAGAGGCTACTGGTAATCAATTCCCTAAATTGGATGTAATACATATTGATTTAACAGAAGAATTATATAAAGAAGAGTCTAAAGTAAATCTACCCCAATATAGTGCAGTTAACAATCTTGCTTATGTGATTTATACTTCAGGGACAACAGGTAAACCAAAAGGAGTATTAATAAATAATCAATCAGTTGTTAATTTAATTAATTTTCATAATGAGAGATATTCAAAATTATCCACCTATCTTCAGGTAGCATTACTATCAAATTATATTTTTGATTTTTCGGTACAACAAATTTTCAGCACTATTTTATTTGGACACAAACTGCATATAATATCTAATAGTTTATTATTAAGTCCAATAGAATTTAATACTTATTTGAAAGTAAATAAAATTGAGGTATTTGAAATAACACCAATACTATTTTCGTATTTGATATTACCATTTGATAATTATCAAGATTTTAATTTAAAATTAATAAATATTGGAGGAGAGAATCTTTTAACAGATGTGGTTTCCAATTTTTTAAGAAAAAATCTCCCATCCGAACTTTCAATTATTAATACCTACGGTCCTACAGAATATACTGTTGATGCAACGTGTTTTGAAATAAATGGTACCAGTAAATTAAGTGGATTAGAAAAAAATATACCAATAGGGAAACCTTTGGATAATACTAGAATTTATGTCCTTGATTTAGATAAAAACCCTGTTCCCATTGGTGTAATTGCCGAATTACATATTGGCGGTGCAGGTTTGGCTAGAGGGTATTTGAATCGTCCAGAGCTAACAGCTGAGCGTTTCGTTATAAATCCTTTTGCTACCGAAGCAGATATAGCTAAAGGATATACGCATTTGTACAAAACAGGTGATTTAGTGAGATGGCAAGCAGATGGCAATATAGAATACATTGGTAGAAATGATGATCAGGTAAAAATACGTGGCTATCGTGTAGAGATAGGGGAGATAGAGTATGAGATGTGTCAGGTGGATGGAATTAAGCAAGCGTGTGTACTAGCTAAAGAAAGAAAGACAGAGACATCCAGTATTAAATATTTGGTAGGTTATTATGTATCGGATTGCGATATGACTTCGATTGCTATTCAAAATAGATTATTGGAAGTCTTGCCAGATTATATGGTTCCCACAGCTTTTGTGGCAATGGAATCCTTTCCATTAACAATCAATGGTAAATTAGATAAACGTGCCTTACCTGACCCGGAATTTACTTCTTCTTTAGTAGATTATGTTGCTCCAAGCACCGAAACAGAAATAGCAGTTTGTGAGATCTGGATGGCACTAATGGGATTAGATCAAGTGGGAATCACGGATGATTTTTTTAGATTAGGTGGCGACTCTATTTTGGCTATACAAGTATCACATCGCATGAGTGAGTTGCTAGAATGTAATGTAAAAGTGGCTGATATTTTTAAATATAAATGCATTACTCAATTACTAATTCATGCAACAGGTCAATCACAACTGATTATACCTAAAATAAACTCCAATCAAGTTGCTCTTTCTTTCGCTCAAGAACGTTTATGGTTTCTTGATCAGTACGAAGAAGGGTCTAGTGCTTATCATCTACCTGAAATATATGAACTTGGGGTTGATACAGATAAAGAAGGAATAAAATATGCGTTTCAACAAATAGTAACCAGACATGAAATATTAAGGACTACAATTGTTCAGGTTGATGATTTAGGTCAGGGCATACAGGTTGTACATGATGATCCATTAATTATTGATGAGATCACTTTAATGAATAAAGAGAATTATGAATTATTAATTAAAGAAGACATTAACCGTCCTTTTGATTTAAGTAAAGAGTATCCTATTAGAATTAAATTCTATACTATTAAGTCAAATGAAGAAGTAGGTAAAACTTTTTTATTACTCAATATTCACCATATAGCAAGTGATGGTTGGTCAACTAATATTCTTGAAGAGGAATTATTTACTTTTTACGAAGCATATACTAACAAAGAGGCAGCATTTAATTTACCCGCTTTAGATATACAGTACAAGGATTATGCACTTTGGCAAAGGTCTTATCTAACTGAAGAAATCATAGAGAAGCAATTGTGCTATTGGAGAGAAAAATTGACTGGATATCAAACTTTAGAATTCCCAACCGATTATACAAGACCAGCAAAGATAGACTATAAAGGGGCAGATCATGACTTTGTAATCAGTAGAAAAATCAGCGAAAACTTAAGAAAACTATGTAAATATTACGAAGTAACACTACATAGTTTGTTATTAAGTAGTGTTAATATTTTATTCAGTAAATATACCGAGAATTACGATATTGTAATTGGCAGTCTTAATGCTAACAGACAGCAAAGACAAACGGAAGGGCTTATCGGGTTTTTCGTCAACACACAGGTAAACAGAACACTACTTAATAAAACTCAAAGCTTTAAGGAGTTAGTGCAAGAAGTTCAGCGGGACCAGGTAGAGGCTCACCTTCATCAGGATTTACCCTTTGAAAAGTTGGTTAATGACTTAGGAATTGATCGCGATGTATCAAGACATCCTATCTTTCAAGTGTTGTTTGGAGTTCAGGGGTTTGGCCAAGAGAATAAAAATTCAGAGCAGCAAAAAAAATATCTTAAACCTTATAAAACCGAAGATGTTTATCTTAATGCAAGATTTGATTTAATTATCACCATCGACGACCGTGGTAAAGAACTTTTAGGGAAAGTTAATTTTGCTACCAGTTTATTCCATAAAGATACAATAGCAAGGTTCACTCAGCACTATTTATACCTTCTTGAGCAACTAAGTGAGTCTCCAGATAAGCCTTATAGCCAAATTAGTTTACTAAGTTCTGATGAATACAATCAGGTTGTTCATCATTGGAATGCAACGGATAAAGAATACGCGAGAGATAAGTCAATTATAGATATATTCGAAGAACAGGTAAGAAAAACACCGAATAATATTGCTATTGTATTCGAAGAGATAGAACTCACCTATCAACAACTCGATGAGGAATCTAATAAATTAGCGAATTATTTAATCGCTAATTATGATACACAAGCAAATGATCTAATAGGTATCATGCTTGATAGATCAGAAAAAATGTTGATAGCTATTTTCGGGATATTGAAAGCGGGAGCAGCATACGTATGTATAGATCCTGAATATCCTGAATCACGAAAGGAATTTATCATAGAGGATGCATCGCTTAAGATATTAATCACCCAAACAGATTATATCTTTGATCTTGAATTTTATAATGGAAATGTTTTTGCAATAGACGTGCAATTGGATTCTATTGATACTCAAACGCAATCCAAAAAAAGGGTCATTAAATCAGATGATCTTGCTTATGTTATATATACTTCTGGTACTACAGGCACACCCAAAGGTGTAATGATAGAGCATAAAGCTATTTTGAGTTTAATATGCAATGATTATATTTCTTTATCTACGAATGAAGTTTTTGCCTTTTTATCCTCTCCTGCATTTGATGCCAGTACTTTTGAAATTTATACTCCATTACTGAATGGAAATAAGTTGATCATACCAAAGGAACTCAATACTATTATTTCGAATACAAAAGAATTTAAAGCCTTTTTAGCATTAAATAAAATTTCAGTTTTATGGCTGACAAAAACTTTATTTGAAAATTTATACTATTTAGATAACAGTCTTTTCGGAAATCTTAATTATTTAATAATTGGGGGAGAAGCATTGGATAAGAATATCGTAAATAAACTGATCGGCAGTTCTTTAAAACCTAAGCATTTTATAAATGGTTATGGCCCAACAGAAAGCACCACATTTGCTTGTACTTATAATATGGTTAATCAAATAGAGGGACTTATAGTGCCTATTGGTAAGCCAATTAATAACAGAAGTATTTATATTCTTGATTCAAATTATAGTCCCGTTCCTATTGGAGTTATAGGAGAGCTTTACATTGGTGGAGCTGGTTTAGCAAGAGGCTATTTGAAGCGTCCTGAATTAACAGCTGAGCGTTTTATTACAAATCCTTTTGCTACAGAATTAGATCAAGATAAAGGACATACAAGATTGTATAAGACTGGTGATTTAGTACGTCGTTTAGCAGATGGTAATATAGAATATATTAGTCGTATCGATAATCAGGTAAAGATACGCGGCTATCGAATAGAACTAGGAGAAATAGAGCATGCAATATCTCAGATTAAAGGGATTAAGCAAGCGCATGTATTAGCTAAAGAAAGACAAACTGAAACTGGAAATACAAAATATCTAGTTGCTTATTATGTATTGGATGATAGTGATAAAATAGTTGATCAAGCTATAATCTTAGAAAATTTATCCCAAGTTTTACCTCATTATATGGTTCCAGCATCATTCGTAGCCATGGAATTCTTTCCATATACGATTAATGGCAAATTAGATAATAATGCTTTGCCTGATCCAAGCTTTAGCGCATTATCAGAAGAGTTTGTTGCTCCAGTAACAGAAACAGAAAAAGCAATATGCAATATCTGGCAAGATGTATTAGGATTAGAGCGGGTAGGGGTTACTGATGATTTTTTCAGGATAGGGGGCGATTCCATTTTAAGTATCCGTTTGGTTTCAAAAATTAGACAATTAGGTTTTAATATTTCCGTACAAGAAATTTTTAAATATAAAATCATTCAAGACATTTTACCGAAAATTAGTAAGGTTGATTTTTTAAATGAAATAGATTATAAACCTTTTTCACTTATTAGCAGTGAGCTAAAAAGTAGCATTTTAAAAGAAAATAATTTACAGTTGGATCAATTACAGGATATTTATCCTGCGAGCTACTTACAATCAGGTATGTTGATTGAATCTTTGGTAGAGGACAGGAATGACACCTACCATGATGTTATTTCATATGTTATTAATAAAAAATTTGATAACAATCATTTTCAGGAAATTTGGTCTGATCTTATTACTAAACATGAAAATCTAAGATCGGAATTTGTCTCAAATGAAGAAGGATATTTTAATGTAATACATACATCGGTTGATATTAATTCTAAAATAAAACTAGTATCGAAGCAGGATAATTTAGAACAGGTTGTGAACACTGAGAAGCATATTGATTTTAAATTTACATGTGCAGGGATATTTAGACTATTGATATTACCAAGTGAAGATGATAAAAACTTTATCCTCATTTTCTCATTACATCATGCAATAACAGATGGTTGGAGTGTTGCTTCAATAATATCAGAGTTTGTAGATGCTTATGTATATGGTAACTCTGTTAATATGAGTGCTCTACCAGATTATGGTAAGTATATAAGTAATGAATTCACTGCAGTTGAAAATAATACTAATAAAGAGTTTTGGCTTGATTATTTATCTGGATATGAATTAAAATCTAAAAATCTACTTATTAATCATCAATCTAAAGCAGGCAATGACCAGATTATAATTGACCAGGAATTGGGATTGGCGCTTAGTAAAAAAGTAGTTGATTTTGCGAGAGAACTGAAAATCTCACCTGATATTATTTTCTTAGGCTTGTACAATATAATTCTTTCAATATTATATAATACAAACGACTTAGTTGTTGGTGTAGTAACTAATAATCGTTTAGAAGAAGAAGGAGGAGATAGAGTATTTGGGTTGCACTTGAATACTATTCCAATGCGATTTAAAACAGAAACTAGTCAGCATAAAAGTGCAAAGGGTTATTTTTTGGATTTATTAAATATGAAATTGGAGGTAAATGAACATAAGTTATATCCTTTTGGAAAAATAAAAGCTGATCAAGGCGTTCAAGGACATATCTATCAGTGCGCCTATAATTATGTTCATTTTCATATTGCTGAAGGGAATATCTCTAATAAGTCTTTAATTGAAGAATATTCTGCAACAAGATCAAGTGTGCCTTTATTATTGGATGTAACAAGATCTCAAGAGACATTCGGCTTAAGTCTTGTAGGGAACACCGACTTTATTGATATCGATACCAGTCAAAAGATACTAAGTTCCATGATTTTGTATTTAGAGCAGATTATTAGTAATCCCAACAAGTTAATTATTGATTTTCAATTATTAATAGATACAGACTATAAACGAATTGTTTATGATTGGAATACAACGGATAAGGAGTATCCGAAAGACAAAACGATTCAAGAGTTGTTTGAAGAACAAGTCGCTAAGACTCCAAATAATATTGCTTTAGTTTATGATGGAGCTGAATTAACTTATAATGAACTTAATGAAAAGAGCAATCAGTTAGCGCGTTATATTAGAGAGCAGTATCAAGAAAAAACGAAACAATTACTTACTCCAGACACATTTATTGCCTTATTTCTAGACAGAAGTTTGGAAATGGTTATTGGAATATTGGCAGTTTTAAAAGCTGGTGGTGCTTATGTGCCTATCGACCCAAGTTATCCTCAGGAAAGAATTGATTATATCTTGGAAGATACCCAAGCAGCGGTTGTTTTAAGTCAAAGACACTTAGATGAAAAGACACTTCCACAGGATAAGGTTATTCACATCGATTTATCAGAAGAACTCTACCTGAGAGAAGACAATACAAATCTTGGTCAACAGAGTCAATCTACTGATCTGGCTTATGTGATTTATACCTCAGGAACTACAGGAAAACCTAAAGGGGTGATGATTGAACATAAGGCAGCTTCCAATACTATTAATGATTTATTTAGTGTTTATGACCACCAGAAAATTAAAAAGGTAACAGCCTATACTTCTTATGTTTTTGATGTTTCTATATCCGAACTATTCAGCAGTCTTTTGCAAGGATTAGAGGTGCATATCCTTTCCAATTCAATCAGGATTGATAGTATTGGTTTATCCAATTATTTTTCGACTCACAAAATTAATTTAGCTTATTTACCACCCGTTTTATTAAGTCAATTAGATCAAAACATAACCTCAGATTTAATTAGCTTGATATACGCTGGAGAACCTTGTGATAAACAAACAGCAAAATTATGGTCAGATAAAGTAAAACTGTTTAATTATTATGGTCCAACTGAAGCTAGTATTTATGCACTAGGAAAACAAATACTAACAGATGAGGTAGAACAAATCGGTCAGCCTATTCAAAATACCCAAGTGTATGTTTTGTCTTCCAATCAAAGGCCTGTTCCTATAGGAGTTACAGGCGAATTGTATCTAGGAGGAGCGGGTTTATCCAGAGGATATCTAAACCGTCCTGATTTAACAGCGGAACGCTTTGTAAACAATCCATTTGCTACTGAGGCTGATAAAGCCAAAGGGTACACAAAATTGTATAAAACAGGCGATTTGGTACGTTGGTTACCAGATGGTAATATAGAATATCTTGGTAGAAACGACGACCAAGTCAAGATTCGCGGGTATCGTATTGAGTTGGGCGAAATCGAACATGCGATGTCTCAAATTGATGGAATCAATCAGGTATGTGTATTGGCTAAAGAAAGAAAGACTGAAACAGCGACCACTAAGTACTTGGTCGGTTATTATGTGTTAGATGCTGGTGAGCTTACAATTGACCAGGTATCAATTATGGAGAAGTTGTCCCAAGTCTTGCCAGATTATATGGTTCCTTCTGCCTTGGTGGCAATGGAATCTTTTCCTTTAACCATCAATGGTAAATTAGACAAACGCGCCTTACCTGATCCTGAATTTATTTCTTCTAAAGCAGATTACGTTGCTCCAACTACCGAAATAGAAACAGTAGTTTGTGAGATTTGGATGGGACTACTGGGATTAGATCGAGTAGGAATCACCGATGATTTTTTCAAAATAGGAGGGAATTCTATTTTGGCGATACAGGCTTCGCATCGTATGAGCAAGTTATTAGGATGTAATGTAAATGTGACGGATATGTTTAAGAATAGAACAATTAATAATCTTAAAGATGTTTTGTTGCAAAATTTACACGAAAAAAGTAAAAATATCGAAGGGGAAAGTTGGGAAATATTTGTTTAAAGGATAAAAAAATTAAAATGAATATAATTAGCATTATTGATGATTTCAAGAAAAATAACTCAATGTTATGGGTTGAAGATAATGGGATTAAGTTATTTGTTTCTGAAGATTTTAAAAGTGAAGAATTAAAAAAAACAATTACTGAGTTTAAAACTGAAATATTCAATATTCTTGTTTTCAATGGTATATATTCGGAGAATGATTTTCTAAATAAATTAATATTTAAAACTGATACGCAAGAATCTATTCTTTCATTTGCTCAAGAACGCTTGTGGTTTATCGAACAGTATGAAGAAGGCACAAATGCTTATCATATGCCTTTTTTATATGAGCTTGATAAGGAAACCGACAAAGAGGGTTTAAAATATGCTTTACAGCAAATCGTTTCTAGACATGAGGTATTGAGAAGTACTATTGAGCCAAGAAAAGACGAGGGGCATGGTATACAGATAGTACATAATTCACCTCTATTTATTGAGGAAATTATAGTAGAGGAGACTGATGATTATAATTCACTACTTAATGAAACGATTAATCGTCCTTTTAATCTAAATACCGAATATCCTATTCGTGTTGTATTTTATACAATCAAGTCTAGTTCTGAAGTTTTGCAACCTAAAACTCTATTATTAATTACAATACACCATATTGCTAGTGATGGTTGGTCGTTGGAAGTATTTGAAAGTGAATTGTTTGATTACTATGAAGCTTACGTTAAAAAAGATATTGATTTTAGCTTGCCAGTATTAGACATTCAATACAAGGATTATGCTCAATGGCAAAGATCTTATTTGACTGGTTCAGTTTTGGAAGACCAATTAAGTTATTGGAAAGAGAAATTATCAGGTTATGAGCTTTTAGAGTTTCCAACTGATTATGCAAGACCTGCTACAATAGACTATAAAGGTGAAGATTACGATTTTAAAATTAATAGTAAGATTACTGAAAGATTACGCGCTTTAGCACAACAGGAAGGTTTAACTTTAAACAATGTAATGTTAAGCAGTATCAATATCATGTTAGGTAAGTATACTGGACAGGATGATATTGTTATAGGTACTCTTAATGCTAACAGACAGCAAATACAAACAGAAAAGCTTATAGGGTTTTTTGTTAATACTCAAGCTAACAGGACGATACTTAATAATTCTCAAAATTTTGTTGAACTAATTCAAGAAGTTCAACGTGATCAAATTGAAGCCCAATTACATCAAGATTTGCCTTTCGAAAAGATAGTAAACGATCTAGGAATTGATCGTGATGCTTCAAGACATCCAATTTTTCAAATATTGTTTGAAATGGATAGTTTTGGTAAAGAAGAGAAAAAATCGGAACAACAAAAAAAATACCTGAAATCGTATAATACAGATGAGGCTTATCTAAACGCAAGATTTGATATTGTTATCTCCATAAGTGATCATGGAGATGAAATGTTAGGAGGAATTAATTTTGCAAATAGTTTGTTTAACAAAGAGACTATAACAAGATTTTCAAAACACTATTTGCATCTTCTTGATGAGTTAACACAAGCACCAAATAAAGCATACAGCCAAATAAGTTTACTTAACTCAGAAGATTATAAAAAAATTGTTTACGATTACAATGCAACCGATGAGACATATCCAAAGAATAAATCTATTATAGATATATTCGAAGAGCAAGTCAAAAAAACACCAAACAATATTGCTATTGTATTTGGAGACAAAGAGTTCACGTTTAAAGAATTAGACGATCAGTCAAATAAACTAGCTCATTACTTAATTGAAAATCACAATATACAGGAAAATGACTTAATAGGTATTATGCTTGATAAGTCAGAAAAAATGCTGATTAGTATTTTTGGAGTATTAAAAGCTGGGGCAGCCTATGTGTGCATTGATTCTGAATATCCAACAGCACGAAAGGAATTTATAGTTGAAGACGCATCTCTTAATGTGCTTATAACTCAAACGGATTATCTCTTTGATTTAGATTATTATACAGGAAGTATAATAGCAATAGATGTTCAATTAGATGATATTGATACTTCAATAGAATTTACTAAAAAAGACATTAAGCAAGACAATTTGGCCTATGTAATATATACATCAGGAACAACAGGTAAGCCTAAAGGTGTAATGGTAGAGCACGGTGCGGTCTTGAGTTTAGTATTTAATAATTATATTAATTTATCTGATAACGAGGTGTTTGCCTTTTTATCTTCTCCTGCATTTGATGCTAGTATTTTTGAAATATTTACCCCTTTATTAAATGGCCATAAGTTAATTGTACCAACAGATTTTAATGCTATTGTTTCGAGTGCAACAAAATTTAAAACGTTTTTAGAATTAAACAAAATAGCAATTCTATGGCTTACAAAAACTTTATTTGATAATTTATATTATTTAGATAATACGCTTTTCTCAGACTTAGAATATTTGATTATTGGTGGAGAAGCATTAGATAAGAATGCAGTCAATAAGTTAATTAGTAGTTCTTCAAAACCGAAGCACTTTTTAAATGGATATGGTCCAACTGAAAGTACAACGTTTGCCTGTACTTATGATATGGCGAATGAAATAGAAGGTCAAACTGTACCTATTGGAAAACCAATTAATAACAGAAATGTCTACGTCCTTGATTTAAATATGTGTCCTGTTCCTGTAGGCGTTATCGGGGAGTTATATATAGGTGGAGCTGGTTTATCCAGAGGTTATTTAAACCGTCCAGAATTAACTGCCGAACGTTTTATCGACAATCCTTTTGCTACCGATACTGATAGAGAAAAAGGCTATACTCGATTATATAAGACAGGTGATTTGGTTCGTTGGTTAGCCAATGAGACCCTAGAATATATTGGTAGAGGTGATAATCAGGTTAAAATACGAGGTTATCGTATCGAATTGGGTGAGATCGAACATGCAATGTCACAGGTTGAAGGTATCGCGCAAGTAAGCGTTCATGCTAGAGATAGAGTTATCGAAAGTGGTAGTTCTAAATATCTTGTAGGATATTATATTTTGAACGAAGATGGATTTGGCTTAACTGTGGATGCTATTGAGAGATCTTTATCTGGTATTTTGCCAGATTATATGATACCAAGCGCCTTTGTGGAGATGGATTCTTTCCCATTAACTGCAAATGGAAAGTTAAACAAGAGCTTATTTGCTGATCCAGATTTTAATTCTTCAGACTCAGATTATGTAGAACCTACAACACACGAAGAAAAAGAGATGTGTAAAATTTGGAGTGATTTACTTGGTTTAGACCGAGTAGGTATTACTGATGACTTTTTTAAGATAGGAGGTAATTCTATTCTGGCAATACAAGTTTCACATCGTACAAGTAAAATATTAGGGAAAGATATAAAAGTGGCTGATGTTTTTAAATATAAAACAATAACACAATTATTAGCCCATGCTGTTGATCAGTCCCAAATCATAATACCAAAGATTGATGGAGATCAAATCGGTCTTTCTTTTGCTCAGGAACGTTTGTGGTTCATCGAGCAGTTTGAAGAAGGAACAAATGCTTATCACATTCCAGTTTTATATGAACTTGATGCTACAGCAAATAAAGAAGGCTTAAAACATGCTTTACAACAAATTGTCACTAGACATGAGGTATTGAGAAGTACTATTGAGCAAGGAGAAGATGACAAATTTGCTATTCAGAAAGTAAATGAAGAGCCTCTTTCTATCCTAGAAATTACATTGAGTGAAACAGATGATTATGAATTATCTATTACAGAAGCCATCAACCATCCATTCAATTTAAGTAATGAATATCCAATTCGAGTTAATTTCTATACTATTAAATCTGAGACGGATGCCTCTTTAAATAAGACGATATTGTTAATTAACCTGCATCATATCGCTACAGATGGATGGTCAAAAGAGATATTTGAAAAGGAAGTATTAGCATACTATGATGCATATTTAGTAAATAATAAAGCATTTAAATTACCTGAACTTGAGATTCAATATAAGGATTATGCATTGTGGCAACGCGATTATTTAACGGGAGACATTTTAGAAAAACAATTAGGATATTGGAAAGAAAAGTTAACAGGTTATCAGACTCTTGAATTTCCAACTGATTATGCTAGACCTTCTGTTGTCGATTACAGAGGCGCAAGCGAAGAGTTTTCATTGAATAAAGAACGTAGTAAAAAATTACGTGATTTAGCACATCGTGAAGGAGTTACATTAAATACTTTGTTATTAAGTGCTGTGAATATCATGTTAGGTAAGTATACTGGACAGGATGATATTGTGATTGGTACCGCAATAGCCAATCGTCATCACAGACAAACAGAGAGTCTGATAGGCTTTTTTGTCAATATGCAGGCTAATAGAACTATTTTAAAAAGTTCGCAAAGTTTTGAAGATTTAATCCAAGAAATTCATAACGATCAGATTAATGCTCAAATGCATCAAGATTTACCTTTTGAAAAGTTAATAGATGAATTAGGAGTTGAGCGTGATGCTTCAAGACATCCTGTTTTTCAGGTAATGTTTGGAATGCAGAGTTTCAGTTCTAGTAAAGAGGGGTTTGAGTACAATGATACTACACCATTTAAAACGTATGACTTTGAAGATGTTTATGAAGTAGCTAAATATGATTTATCTATTTTTATAGATGACAGTCAGGAAGAGATTTTAGGAGAGCTTAGTTATGTTACAAGTTTGTTTAACAAAGAAACAATAATAAGATTCTCAAAACACTATTTACATCTTCTTGATGAGTTAACCCAAGCACCAAATAAACCTTACAGTGAAATTAGTTTACTTAGTTCTGATGAATACAATCAAGTTGTTTATGATTGGAATGCTACGAGCAAGGTGTATTCTAAGAATAAATCTGTCATAGATATATTTGAAGAACAGGTTGTTAATACTCCAAATAATATTGCAATCGTTTTTGGAGACAAAGAACTAACCTATAAGCAACTCGATGAGGAGTCTAGTAAATTGGCAGGCTATCTAATTGAAAACTATAATGTACAGGAAAATGATTTTATAGGCATCATGCTTGATAGATCAGAAAAGATGATTATAGCTATTTTAGGTATAATGAAAGCTGGAGCTGCATACGTATGTATAGATTCAGAATACCCGATAGCAAGGAAAGAATATATCATACAAGATACTTCACTTAACATATTAATTACACAAACAGATTATATTTTTGACCTTGATTTTTATTCAGGAAATCTATTTGCAATAGATGTACAATTAGATGCTATTGCTGTTTCAATGCAGTCAATTAAGAAAAATGTTAATCCAAATGATTTAGCTTATATAATTTATACTTCAGGTACGACAGGTCAGCCTAAAGGAGTAATGGTTGAGCATCGTCAAATAGTATCATTTGCGCTTGATAATAATTTTATAAATTATGAAAAAGCAACTGTTATTGCTGGAGTCTCAAATTATTCCTTTGATGGTAGTGTCTTTGATTTATTTTTCTCATTGCTAAATGGAAAAAAACTGGTCATTATTGATAAGGACACCCTATTGGATTTATCTAAATTAGACGATCACTTTATCAAATTTAAAATTGATACAGTCTTTATTACAACTGCATTGTTTAATTCTTTAGTGCAGAATAAGTCTAAATGTTTTGAAAGTTTGCAACAAGTATTATTTGGTGGAGAACGTTGTAATTTAGAGATAGTAAACAAATTTAAGAGCCAGTATAAAACGTCTTCTTTAATACACGTATATGGGCCAACCGAGAATATAGTTTATGCTACTTATTGTGAATTAAATGACTGTAATACCGAAAAAATAGTACCAATAGGTAAACAGTTATCAGATAAAAAATTATACGTTTTAAGTTCCAACAATATGCCAGCTCCTATTGGGATTGTTGGAGAGCTTTATATTGGAGGAGCAGGAGTATCAAGAGGTTATTTAAATCGTCCTGAATTGACTGCGGAACGTTTTGTTACTAATCCTTTTGCAACAGAATCAGATAAAGAGAATGGCTATACTCGATTGTATAAAACAGGTGATTTGGTTCGCTGGTTACCAGACGGTACTATTGAATACATTGGTAGAAATGATGATCAAGTCAAGATACGAGGGTATCGTATTGAGTTAGGTGAAATTGAGTATGCCATGTCTCAAATCGAAGGGATTAAACAAGTTTGTGTTTTTGCTAAAAAGAGAAAATTAGAAATTGACGGTTCAGAATATTTAGCTGCATACTATGTTGTAGAAAGTGGTGAAGAGATAATTAATCAAACGGTAATTTTAGAAAAACTAACTCTAGTATTGCCAGATTATATGATACCAAGCGCCTTTGTCGAGATGGATTCTTTCCCATTAACTGCAAATGGAAAGTTAAACAAGAGTGTATTTGCTGATCCAGATTTTAATTCTTCAGACTCAGATTATGTTGAACCTACAACGCACGAGGAAAAAGAGATGTGTAAAATTTGGAGTGATTTACTTGGCTTAGAGCGAGTAGGTATTACTGATGACTTTTTCAAGATAGGAGGTAATTCTATTCTGGCAATACAAGTTTCACATCGTACGAGTAAAATATTGGGGAAAGATGTAAAAGTGGCTGATGTATTTAAATATAAAACAATTAATAATTTAAAAGATATTTCAGTGAATAGTTTTTCTTTTGAAAGTATTGAAGGAGAAGATTGGGAAATTTCATTGTAACAAAATTAAGATAATGAGCATAATAAAAATTATAAATGATTTTAAGAATAATGATTCAATGCTTTGGGTTGAAAATAACAGCATTAGGTTGTTTGTTGCCGACCATTTTAAAAGTAATGAGCTAAAAAATACAATCACTGAATTTAAAACTGAAATATTTGATTTTCTGATTTTTAATAAAATTTTTTCAAAAGCTGAATTCCAAGGTAAGTTAATTTTTAGGCACAATACACAAGAATCACTTCTTTCGTTTGCTCAGGAACGTTTGTGGTTCATCGAGCAATTTGAAGAAGGAACTAATGCCTATCACATTCCAGTATTATATGAACTTGACGCTACAATAAATAAAGAAGGCTTAAAACATGCTTTACAACAAATTGTCACTAGACATGAGGTATTGAGAAGTACTATTGCGCAAGGAGAAGATGATGAATTTGCTATTCAGAAAGTAAATGAAGAGCCTCTTTCTATTTTGGAAATTACATTGAGTGAAACAGATGATTATGAATTATCTATTACAGAAGCCATCAACCGTCCATTCAATTTAAGTAGTGAATATCCAATTCGAGTTAATTTCTATACTATTAAATCCGAGACGGATGCTTCTTTAAATAAAACGATACTATTAATCAACATACATCATATCGCTACAGATGGATGGTCAAAAGAGATATTTGAAAAGGAAGTATTAGCATATTATGAAGCTTATATTAGCAACGATAAAAACTTCAGTTTACCTGAATTAGAGCTTCAGTATAAGGATTATGCACTGTGGCAACGTGATTATTTAACGGGAGACATTTTAGAAAAACAATTAGGATATTGGAAAGGAAAGTTAACGGGTTATCAGACTCTTGAATTTCCAACTGATTATGCTAGACCTGCTGTTGTCGATTACAGAGGTGCGAGCCAAGAGTTTTCATTGAATAAAAAGCTTAGTAAAAAATTACGTGATTTAGCACAGCGAGAAGGAGTTACATTAAATACTTTGCTTTTAAGTAGTGTTAATATTCTTTTGGGTAAATATACTGGACAAAATGATATCGTTATTGGTACTGCTATTGCCAATCGTCATCACAGACTAACAGAGAGTTTGATAGGCTTTTTTGTCAATATGCAGGCCAATAGAACTATTTTAAATAGTTCGCAAAGTTTTGAAGATTTAATCCAAGAAATTCATAACGATCAGGTTAATGCTCAAATGCATCAAGATTTACCTTTTGAAAAGTTAATAGATGAATTAGGAGTTGAGCGTGATGCTTCACGACATCCTGTTTTTCAGGTAATGTTTGGAGTACAGAGTTTCGGTTCTAGCAAAGAGGGTTTCGAGTACAATGATGCTACACCATTTAAAACGTATGACTTTGAAGATGTTTATGAAGTAGCTAAATACGATTTATCTATTTTTATAGACGACAGTCAGGAAGAGCTTTTAGGAGAGATTAGTTATGCTACAAGTTTATTTACAAAAGAGAGTATTGCTCGATTGACCAATCATTATATTTATCTTTTAAATGAACTCACTCAAAATTCAAATAAGTTTCATAATGAAATTAGTTTATTGAATTCTGAAGACTACCAACAAATTATTCACGACTGGAATGCTACTGATAAAGCCTATTCAAAGGATAAAACCATTCAGGAGTTATTTGAGGATCAGGTTGAAAAAACGCCTAACAATATTGCCTTGGTTTATGAAGGAGAGTCATTAACTTACACTCAGCTTAATGAGAAGAGCAACCAGTTAGCACGTTACATTAGAGAACAGTATCAAGAAAAAACGCAAAAAGAACTTATTCCCGACACGCTAATTGCTTTGTGTCTAGACAGAAGTCTGGAAATGATTATTGGGATATTGGCGGTATTAAAAGCTGGAGGAGCCTATGTGCCTATCGATCCTACAATTCCACAAGAGCGCATTGATTTTGTATTGGAAGATACCCAAGCACAGATTATATTGAGCCAAAGACATTTGGATAGTCTTAGCATTTTACCGCAAGAGAAAGTAGTCTACATCGATTTATCAGAAGAACTGTATAAAAACGACAATACAAATCTTAATCAACACAGCCAATCTACTGATTTGGCTTATGTGATTTACACTTCAGGAACGACAGGTAGACCTAAAGGAGCGATGTTAAATCACTCAGGTATTGTTAATAGAATAGAATGGATGCAAAATTTGTATCCTTTATATTCAGAAGATGTTGTTTTACAGAAGACACCTTATGTTTTTGATGTTTCTGTATGGGAACTTTTATGGGCTAATTGGTATGGAGCTAAAATTGTTATAGCCAAGCCAGATGGTCATAAGGATAGTGAGTATTTGCATCAATTGATTCAAAAAGAGAAAGTGACGACACTTCATTTTGTTCCAAGTATGTTAGAGGCTTACAATCATTATTTATTAGAACAAGAGAATAAATTTAGTCCTTCAATAAAGCAAATTTTCTGTAGTGGAGAAGCCTTAAATAACAATACGGTTCAACAAACGTATAAGAATAGTATTGGAGAATCATTGAAGTTACACAACCTTTATGGTCCAACAGAAGCTTCAATTGATGTTACGTTTTATGAGACTAATTCAACTAAAAACGTATACATAGGCAAGCCTATTCAAAACACACAAGTTTATATTCTTTCTCCCAATCAAAGGCCTGTCCCTATAGGAGTTATAGGCGAATTGTATTTAGGAGGAGTGGGATTATCTAGAGGATATCTGAACCGTCCTGATTTGACAGCAGAGCGTTTTGTAAACAATCTATTTGCTACTGAAGCTGACAAAGCCAAAGGCTACACAAAATTGTATAAAACAGGCGATTTAGTACGTTGGTTGGCAGATGGTAATATAGAATATCTTGGTAGAAACGATGATCAAGTCAAAATCCGAGGATATCGTATCGAGTTGGGCGAAATCGAGCATGCTATATCTCAAATTGATGGAATCAATCAGGTGTGTGTGTTGGCTAGAGAAAGAAAGACCGAAACAGCAACTACTAAATACTTAGTCGGTTATTATGTATCGGATTACGAAATGACCTCGGTGGATATTCAAAATAGATTATTGGAAGTTTTACCGGATTATATGGTTCCTACAGCCTTGGTTGCAATGGAATCTTTTCCATTAACCATCAATGGTAAATTAGACAAACGTGCCTTACCGGATCCCGAATTCACTTCTTCTGAAGCAGATTATGTTGCTCCAAGCACCGAAATAGAAACAGCCGTTTGTGAGATCTGGATGAACTTACTTGCATTAGACCGAGTAGGAATCACTGATGATTTTTTCAAAATAGGAGGTAATTCTATTTTAGCGATACAGGCTTCGCATCGTATGAGCAAGTTATTGGGATCTAATGTTAAAGTGGCTGATGTTTTTAAGCACAAAACCATATCTAAATTATTGGTTCACGCAACTGGACAATCACAAATAATTATCCCAAAAATAAATTCAAATCAAGGGACACTTTCTTTTGCTCAGGAACGCCTGTGGTTCATCGAACAGTTTGAAGAAGGGTCAAATGCTTTTCATATACCAGCTTTATATGAACTTGATGCTACAATAAATAAAGAAGCCTTAAAACACGCTTTGCAACAAGTTGTCATTAGACATGAAGTATTACGAAGTACTATTGAGCAAGGAGAAAATGATGAATATGCTATCCAGAAAGTACATGAAGAACCTCTTTCTATTTTAGAAATTACATGGAGTGAAACAGATGACTATGAATTGTTGATTACAGAAGAAATCAATCGTCCATTCAATTTAAGTAATGAATACCCAATTCGAGTTAATTTTTATAACATCCGTTCAAGTTCTGATGCTACAATAAATAAGACGATATTATTAATCAACATACATCATATCGCTTCAGATGGATGGTCAAAAGAGGTATTTGAAAAAGAAGTATTAGCCTATTATGATGCCTATCTAGAAAACAACACAACATTTAAATTACCTGAATTAGAGCTTCAGTATAAGGATTATGCATTGTGGCAACGAGAGTATTTAACAGGAGATATTTTAGCGAAGCAATTAAAATATTGGAAAGAAAAGCTGACAGGTTATCAGACTCTTGAATTTCCTACAGATTATGCTAGACCTTCTGTTGTCGATTACAGAGGTGCAAGCGAAGAGTTTTCATTGAATAAAGAACGTAGTAAAAAATTACGTGATTTAGCACAGCGAGAAGGAGTTACATTGAATAGTTTGCTTTTAAGCGCTGTGAATATTCTTTTGGGGAAATATACTGGACAGAAGGACATTGTGATTGGTACCGCAATAGCCAATCGTCATCATAGCCAAACAGAAGGTTTAATTGGTTTTTTTGTAAATACACAAGTAAACAGAACACAACTCAATGCTTCCCAAAATTTTAAAGAACTAATCGAACAGGTTTATCAAGGACAAATTGATGCTCAATTGCATCAGGATTTGCCTTTTGAAAAATTAATAAGCGAGTTGGAAGTCGATAGAGATACTTCTAGGCATTCTATTTTTCAGGTAATGTTTGGGGTGCAGAATTTTGGTTCTAGTAAAGAAGGTTTTGAGTACAATGTTACTACACCATTTAAATCGTATGAACTTAAAGATGCTTACGAAGTAGCTAAATTTGATTTATCAATTTTCATTGACGATAGTAATGAAGAGCTCTTAGGAATTATTAGTTACGCTACAAGCTTGTTTACTAAAGAGAGTATTATTCAACTAGCCAATCATTATGTTTATCTATTAGATGAGTTGACTAAGGATCACAATAAAGAGTACAGTCAAATTAGTTTGCTATCTTCAAAGGATTACCAAGAGCTAGTTTACAATTGGAATGCTACTGATAAAGCGTATCCAAAGGATGAAACCATTCAAGAATTATTTCAAGAACAGGTGCTAAAAACGCCTAATGATGTTGCTTTGGTTTCTGGTTTAGAGAAGTTAACCTATAATGCACTTAATGAAAAGAGCAATCAGTTAGCGCGTCATATTCGAGCGCAATACGAAGAAAAAAACAAAAGTGCTCTTACTCCAGATACGCTCATCGTTTTGTGTATGGACAGAAGTCTGGAAATGATTATTGGGATATTGGCAGTACTAAAAGCTGGCGGAACTTATGTGCCTATCGATCCAAGTTATCCTCAGGATAGGGTTGATTATTTATTAGAAGATACTCAGGCTACTATTATTTTAAGCCAAAGAAAGTTAAAAGAAAACAATCAGGTTAAACTTCCACAGGATAAGGTTATTGCTATTGATTTGTCAGAAGAACTTTATCTAAAAGAAGATACTGCAAACCTTGGACAATATTCTCAATCTACTGATCTGGCCTATATTATTTATACCTCAGGAACAACTGGTAAACCTAAGGGAGTAATGATTGAGCATCATTCAGTTATTAATTATTCAAATAATGTAAATGAAGTTTTATTACCTGAAATAAAGAATGTTGATTTTTCAACAAATTTAGCATTCGATTTGAGCGTAACAACAACTATTTCTTCATTGTTATTGGGAAAAAAGATATTTATTTATTCAGATACGTTAACAGATGTTGATTTATATGCACAGTATTTAGTTGAAAATAAAATTGATTTTGTCAAAGGCACCCCTTCATTATTAGCCAATTTGTCTTTGAATTATTTTGATCATTATAGAATAAAACAAGCCTTTATTGGTGGGGAAAAATTAGAAGAATTTCAATTAGCTCACATCTCGAAGTATGTTGATAACCCAATAGATGAATATGGTCCAACAGAGGCAACAGTTGGGACAACATATATAAATAAAAAAGGAATAGGTTCTAAGGGAATTGGTAAGCCTTATTTTAATTTTAAAAATTATGTTTTAGATGCTAACAATGTCCCAGTTCCTGTAGGAGTGATTGGCGAATTGCATATAGGTGGAGCGAGTTTATCTCGTGGTTATTTGAATCGTCCAGAGTTAACTGCGGAGCGTTTTATCGACAATCCATTTGCTACTGAATCTGATAAAGCTAAAGGGTATACCAAATTGTACAAAACGGGAGATTTGGTACGTTGGTTGTCAGATGGTAGTTTAGAATATTTAGGCAGAAATGATGATCAGGTTAAAATTCGTGGCTACCGAATCGAATTAGGTGAGATTGAACATACTATATCTCAAATTGAAGGCATCAAGCAAGTATGTGTTTTGGCCAAAGAAAGAAAAACAGAAGTAGGAAGTACCAAATACTTAGTTGGTTATTATGTATTGGATGGTATGCAAGATGTAAACCTTGATTCGACTTCCATTTTAGAAAAATTATCTCAGAGCTTACCTGATTATATGGTTCCTTCTGCCTTGGTTGCGATGGAATCTTTACCATTAACCATTAATGGCAAATTGGATAAACGTGCCTTACCTGATCCTGATTTTAATACGGTTGAGGATTATGTGATGCCTGAGACAGAATTAGAAATTAAATTGTGTGTTATTTATGCTGAAGTTTTAGGTTTGGCTAGCGATCAGGTTAGCATTCATCAGAACTTTTTCAAAATGGGAGGAAATTCAATATTAAGCCTTCAACTCAAACAAAAATTAAGCCGATTGGATGAATTCACTAACATCAGTATTGCTGATTTATTTGAACACAATTCGATTTTAAAACTCATTCAAAGTATTGGTCCAAATACGTTGCCTAAGTATCAACTTCAGAGCAATAGCTTTGCTAGCAGTAACCATGAAATTGCCATTATAGGTAGTTCAGGAGCGTTTAGTGGAGCAAATAATATTACAGAATTATGGCACTTGATTGCTAATCAACAGGAAGGAATTAAGTTTTATAATAAAGAAGAGTGTGTTGAATTTGGAGTAGAGGAGTCTTTATTGGATTTACCTAATTTCGTTGCAATATCAGGCGATGTAGAGGGAACAGACAAGTTTGATCCTTTGTTTTGGGGTATATCACCCAATGAGGCGAAACAATTGAATCCTCAGATCCGTAAATTTATTGAACACAGTTGGTTTGTATTAGAATCTACAGGGTATTCTCGCGAGCGCAAGAGTCATAATATTGGTGTTTTTGCCGGAAGTGGTAACAATGATTATTTCTATGATCATATTCTAAACGGAGAAATGTCTGAGCAGATTAACATGTGGGAAGCCTCAGCATCGAACAGTAAAGATGCCTTGGCAACCAAAACAGCATTTTTCTTAGGCTTATCAGGTCTAGCCAATTCCATTAATACGGCTTGTTCCACTGGATTGGTTTCGGTTGTGGAGGCTTGTAAAAATTTACAACTTGGTACTTGTAATATGGCTTTGGCCGGAGGAGTATCTTTAGGTACACCAGGAGATATTGGTTATTTATACGAAGAAGGAATGATTTCCTCAAAAGATGGTCATTGTCGAACCTTTGATTATAAGGCTTCTGGTACTATTGGTGCCTCAGGAGTTGGAGTTGTTTTATTGAAACGCTTGGAAGATGCAGTGAAAGATGGTGATGCAATCTTAGGAGTTATCAAAGGATATGCTACCAATAATGATGGCGACCGTAAAACAGGATATACAGCACCTTCAGTCATTGGTCAGAGCGAATGTATTATCAATGCTCAACGCATGGCAGGGGTGAGTTCCAATGAAATTGATTATGTGGAATGTCATGGTACTGCTACTCATTTAGGTGATCCGATAGAAGTACAGGCCTTGCGTGAAGCATTTGCTTTTAATGAGGACAAAAAAAGAGTCTTGAATCATAAAACGGTATTAGGAGCAGTGAAAGCTAATATTGGTCATACCGATTCTGCCGCAGGTACAGCCAGTTTAATTAAAGTTTGTGCAATGCTTCAGCACAATATTATTCCAGGGCAGGTTAATTTTGAGAGTCCTAACCCAGAGCTTGGTTTAGAACAAACCAACTTTGAAATTCTTAAACAAAACAGAGAATGGTTGCCTAATCAGGAAAAACAACGTTTGGCTGGAGTGAGTTCTTTTGGAGTTGGAGGTACTAATGCCCATGTGATTATAGGGGATTATATTGTGACACCAAAAGAGCAAGAAAAAACAATAGTCGAAGAGCATTCACCGATAAAATACATCGTTCCTCTATCTGCAAAAAGTAGATCATCATTGGAACAGAACAAAACAGCCTTGTTAAATTATTTAGCAGGAATACAAAATACCCAGCAATCAGTTACTATTCGGGATATTGCCTATAGTTTACAACAAAGGAAAGAACAATTCAGTCATAGAAGTGCCTATTGCGCCGAAACAGTTGAGGGATTGATTGCTGCTTTAAAAGGAAGTGTTGTTGAAAACCAAGTCAATACGCAGCACAATGCAAAAACGGTATTTATGTTTCCGGGTCAAGGAGCACAATATACAGGTATGCTAAAATCATTGTATGATAATGAACTGAATTTTAAGGTTATTATTGATAAATGCATTGGTATTGCGAATCAATATCTAGAGGTAGACTTGAATGAGGTGATGTACCCAACCCAGAAACCATCACAATTTGACATTAATCAAACCCAATGGTCTCAAATTACTTTGTTCATTATAGAGTATGGTTTGTCTGAATATTTGACTCAGATTGGGGTTAAAGCAGATGCTTACATTGGTCATAGTATCGGAGAATATGTTGCGGCTACTTTATCTGGAGTTTTCAGTTTAGAAGATGCTATAAAAACTGTGATTTCCAGAGGACAACTTATGCAGTCTATGGAGTCGGGCAGTATGCTTGCTATTCATTCTTCTGAAAGTGATATTCAGGAAATAGTAAAAGAATACCATTGTGAAATCGCCGTTATCAACTCTTTAGAAAACATTGTGATTTCGGGTAGCCATGATAAGATTCAAAGCCTGAAAACGGCATTAGAGAATCGAGGAATTATAAGTATAAAATTGAACGTATCGCATGCCTATCATTCTGTTATGATGGAAGGGGTTTTGGATAAATTTGAAAAGGTATTTTCGGATGTGAAATTAAATACACCTAAGAAGAAATTCATTTCAAATTTAACTGGAGAGTTTGCTACAGCTGAAGTTACTTCTGCAAGATATTGGTGCAACCAACTTCGAAATACAGTTCAATTTTCAAAAGGAATAAACACTTTAAGTGTGCAATACAACCATCAGGTTAGTTTTATTGAAGTGGGTCCTGGTAAAGGATTGTGCTCTTTTATGAATGTTTATAAAAAATCGAATAACTATAAATACCTCCATTCAGTACAGTTATTTGCATCAGTAAAAGAAGCAGAGGAAAACAAGGAGAATCAGTTAAGTAGTAAAGAAGAGCTTATTGCCAAACTTTGGATCAATGGTATTATCAATCAACCGAACCCCCCAGATTTGTTTCAACAAGCAAAGTTGCAGCAAGGTTTACCAGTGTATCAATTTGATCTTCAAAAATGTTGGTTGGAAAGAGTTGAAGAGACTAAAACAAAAGACCAACTGGCATTGCTTCCTAAAGAAAAATGGTTGAGCGCACCGGTGTGGGTTCCAGCTTTTAATTTGGATAAACAATATAGAACTGATGTAACTGTTTATAAAAATGCGCTTATTTTTATAAAAGAAGATCAGCTTAATTTATATGATTTTAATCGTATAGCAAAAAACAGTCATTTAGTAGTATTAGATGTAAACCATCAGAATACAAATATTTTTATAACAGATAATAATCAGTTTAAGCTTAACCCTCAAAAAGAAAATCATTTTAAAGAGTTATCTGAATATTTAAGCGCAAACAATATTGCCTTTGAAACGATTATTCATCTCAGTTCAATTAACAATCCGTCTGATTCAGAGAATGCATTATCTTATAGTTTTTATTCTTTGTTTTTAATTCGTCAATATTTGTTAAACAATATTGATAGGGACCATTTATTGGTGTTAACAAACGGATTAGTACAAATTACGAATGATGATATTATTAATCCATTCAATGGAACTTTGGTTGGTGCTATTAGAAATATCAATAACGAATTTCTAAAATTAGACGCTAGAATAATTGATATCGGTTATGAAAATGAAAACATTTTCAACTACATTAATCATCTTGTTAAAGAGGTGAACTATAAAAAATCGGATGAATTATTAGCTATCAAATTTGGAAAATTATGGATTGAACGATTTGAAAATGTAGCTAACGTATCAACGAATGAAAGCAGAATTAAGGATGGAGACGTTATTTTAATTACTGGTAACTTAAGCAGTTTTGCTTTACCAACTGCAAAATATATTGCTAGTAAACACAAAGTGAAATTTATTTTAATAAGTAGTGATGATATTTATAAAGAGTCAATATTATCAGCTTATGAAATTGAAAGATTTGAAATAATTAAAACACTTAAAGCATTTGGTTCTTCATTTGAATTTGAATGTGTTGATTTATACAGTTTTGAAAAAGTAAATGCTTTTATAGAGAAAACAAAATTGACTTATGGCAATATAACGGGTATTATACATACCGAAGGTGCATCTCCACTAGATATTAATGAATATCAATTAGAAAATGTTAAAAATGCCTTCAAAGGAAGAATTTATGGATTAGACCATTTAATTAATTCTGTCGATTTAAATCACCTGAATTTTATTGCTTCAAAATCATCACTATCAAGCCTTATTGGTGATGCAAATAGAATTGAATTTTGTGCTTCTAACAGTTATTTAGATTATTTATCTGTAAATAAGAAAAAATTCAAAAACACTAAAATCATTTCTGTCAATTGGCTTTGGTGGTACGATAATTATACAAGTAAAGAGGAATTATCTGAAAACATAAAAACACAAAATTTTTCACAAGATTTAGATCGATTAATGTATTTAAATTCTGTTGACTACAATGAAGGTTCGGAGTTGTTTTACCATTTAATTAATCAGACAAAATACGAACAACTTGCAGTATCTAAGTTGAATATAAAAGAATTAAAAGACAAACTGTTTAGTTCTAATAGCAACAAACCAACTGATAAAGAAATTAGGATTTTAGAAGACGATTATTCGGAAACTGAATTCAAAATAGCCAAAGTATTTGCCAATATACTTGGATTAGAAGAAATATCAATTTATGACGATTTCTTTAAAATTGGAGGAAACTCAATTCTTGCGATACGCGCATCACATCAAATTACCGAATTATTTAATGTAGACATTGGCATTGCCGATTTGTTTAAACATAAATGCACAAATAATTTAAAGAATATTTTGGTTAAGGATACTATTAAAGTTAATGTTAAAAGAGAAAAATGGACAATATAGAAGTAATCAAATTAATATATGATTTTAAGAAAAATGATTCTTTGTTATGGATTGAAGAAAATGATATCCATTTATTAATATCAGATGATTTTAAAAGTCCTGAATTAAGAGAAATCATAATTAAGTTAAAACCAGAGATTAAATCATTTTTATTTAATAATAAAATTTTTTCTGAAGATGATTTTTTAAATAAACGCATCTTTAAAACAGATATGCATGAATCTCTTCTCTCTTTTGCTCAAGAACGTTTGTGGTTTATTGAGCAATATGAACAGGGAACGAATGTTTATCATTTACCAGCAGTATATGAATTAGATACTACAACTGATAAGGAAGGTATAAAGTATGCTTTGCAGCAGATAGTTTCAAGACATGAAGTGCTTAGAAGTACCATTGAATATGGGAAAAAACAAGAAGGAGGTATTCAAGTCTTGCATAACGAGCCTTTGTCTTTTGAAGAAATTGTCTTAGATGCTACTGACGATTTCAATTTACTTATAAAAGAAGAGATTAATCGTCCTTTTAACTTAAATAAAGAGTATCCTATTCGTGTTACGTTTTATACGATTAAATCTGATTCTGACACTTCATTGAAGACTTTATTATTGATTACTACACATCATATTGTTAGTGATGGTTGGTCAATTGAAGTATTTCAAAAAGAGTTATCAGCATATTACGAAGCTTACATTAAGGAAGATAAAAACTTTAGTTTACCAGATTTAGAGATTCAGTACAAGGATTATGCTTTATGGCAAAGGTCTAATTTGACTGGAGAAATTTTAGAAAAACAATTAAACTATTGGAAAGAAAAATTATCCGGATTTCAAACTTTAGAATTTCCTACGGATTATAGAAGACCAGCTGAGATAAATTATAGTGGAGCTCTTCATAATTTTAGAATTAATAAAGAAATTAGTCAAAAATTACGAGCATTGGCTCAACGTAATGGGGTAACCTTGAATAGTTTGATACTAAGTAGTGTGAATATTCTTTTAGGTAAATATACGGGACAAGATGATATTGTTGTTGGAAGTATTAACGCAGGTAGAAGTCAGAGGCAAACACAGGACTTAATAGGCTTTTTTATTAGCACGCAAGCCAATAGAACATTACTCACTAACTCTCAAAGTTTTGAAGAACTGATTCAACACGTTCATAAGGATCAAATTGATGCTCAATCGCATCAAGACTTACCTTTTGAAAAACTAATTGATGAATTGGGTGTTGAGCGAGATGCCTCAAGACACCCTATTTTTCAGGTAATGTGTGGAGTGCAAAGTTTTGGAGATCAAGGTGATAATTCTGAACAACAAAAGAATTATCTTAAAGCACGTCAAATAGAAGGTGTTTATGAGGTTGAAAAATTTGATTTTTCCATTTTTATAAATGATAGTGAGGAAGAACTTGCAGGTGAAATTAGTTATGCCACAAGTTTATTTGATAAAGAGAGTATTTCGAGACTATCGAATCATTTTATCTATCTTTTAGATCAGTTGGCACAAGCGCCAAATAGAGCGTATAGCGAAATTAGTTTGCTTACTTCAGTAGCGTATAATCAGCTTGTTTACAATTGGAATGCAACCGATAAGGTGTATCCAAAGGAGAAGACAATTCATCAAATGTTTGAAGAACAAGTAGCTAAGACTCCAAATAGTATTGCTTTAGTTTATGACGGAGCTGAATTAACTTATAATGAACTTAATGAAAAGAGCAACCAGTTAGCGCGTTACATTAGAGAACAGTATCAAGAAAAAACGCAACAATTACTTACTCCCGACACGCTTATTGCTTTATTTTTAGACAGAAGTTTAGAAATGGTTATTGGTATACTAGCTGTGTTAAAAGCTGGTGGTGCTTATGTGCCTATCGACCCAAGTTATCCTCAAGAAAGAATTGATTATATCTTGGAAGATACCCAAGCAGTGGTTGTTTTAAGTCAAAGACACCTAGATGAAAAGACAGTTCCACAGGATAAGGTTATTCACATCGATTTGACTGAAGAGTTGTATAAAAAAGTGGACAATACAAATCTTGGTCAACAGAGTCAATCTACTGATTTGGCTTATGTGATTTATACCTCAGGAACCACAGGAAAACCTAAAGGGGTGATGATTGAACATAAGGCAGCTTCCAATACGATTAATGATTTATTTAGTGTTTATGACGAGCAGAAAATTAAAAAGGTAACAGCCTATACTTCTTATGTTTTTGATGTTTCTGTATCCGAACTATTCAGCAGTCTTTTGCAAGGATTAGAGGTGCATATTCTTTCCAATTCGATTAGGATTGATAGTATTGGTTTATCCAATTATTTTTCGACTCACAAAATTAATTTAGCTTATTTGCCACCCGTTTTATTAAGTCAATTAGATCAAAACATAACCTCAGATTTAATTAGTTTGATATACGCTGGAGAACCTTGTGATAAACAAACAGCAAAATTATGGTCAGATAAAGTAAAACTGTTTAATTATTATGGTCCAACTGAAGCTAGTATTTATGCACTAGGAAAACAAATACTAACAGATGAGGTAGAACAAATCGGTCTGCCTATTCAAAATACCCAAGTGTATGTTTTGTCTTCTAATCAAAAACCTGTTCCTATAGGAGTTACAGGTGAATTGTATTTAGGAGGAGCGGGTTTATCCAGAGGATATCTAAACCGTCCTGATTTAACAGCAGAGCGTTTTGTAAACAATCCATTTGCTACTGAAGCTGATAAAGCCAAAGGCTACACAAAATTGTATAAAACGGGCGATTTGGTACGTTGGTTACCAGATGGTAATATAGAATATCTTGGTAGAAACGACGATCAGGTTAAAATCCGAGGGTATCGTATCGAGTTGGGCGAGATAGAACATGCTATGTCTCAAATTGATGGAATCAATCAGGTATGTGTGTTGGCTAGAGAAAGAAAAACCGAAACAGCGACCACTAAGTACTTGGTCGGTTATTATGTATCGGATTACGAAATGACTTCGGTGGATATTCAAAATAGAGTATTGGAAGTCTTGCCAGATTATATGGTTCCGACAGCCTTGGTAGCAATGGAATCTTTTCCATTAACCATCAATGGTAAATTAGACAAACGCGCCTTACCTGATCCTGAATTTACTTCTTCTGAAGCAGATTATGTTGCTCCAAGCACCGAAATAGAAACAGCAGTTTGTGAGATTTGGATGAGCTTACTTGCATTAGATCGAGTGGGAATCACAGATGATTTTTTCAAAATAGGAGGGAATTCTATTTTGGCAATACAGGCTTCACATCGTATGAGCAAGTTATTAGGATCTAATGTTAAAGTGGCTGATATTTTTAAGCACAAAACCATATCTAAATTATTGGTTCATGCAACTGGACAATCACAAATAATTATCCCAAAAATAGATTCCAATCAAGGCACACTTTCATTTGCCCAAGAGCGCCTGTGGTTTATCGAGCAATATGAACAAGGTACCAATGCGTATCATATGCCAGGTTTATATGAACTTGATGTAACTACAGATAAAGAAGGTATAAAATATGCCTTGCAACAGATTGTTTCAAGACATGAAGTATTGCGAAGTACCATTGAACAAAACGAAGCTCAGGAACATGGTATTCAGAAAGTACACGATGAAGCGCTTTCTATCGGAGAAGTTCGCGTAATGGATACCGATGATTATCAGTCCTTGATTGAAGAAGACATCAACCGTCCTTTTAATCTAAGTACAGAATATCCTATCCGCATTACGTTTTATACTATTGAATCTGCATCTGGTGTATCATTAAATAAAACAATATTGCTGATTACAACACATCATATTGCTAGTGATGGTTGGTCGATGGAGGTATTTCAAAGAGAATTATCGGCTTATTATGAAGCTTATATTAGCAACGATAAAAACTTCAACTTACCTGAATTAGAGATTCAATACAAGGATTATGCGTTGTGGCAACGAGCGTATTTGACTGGGGAAACCTTAGAAAAACAGTTAAGTTATTGGAAAGATAAACTGTCAGGATTCCAGACTTTGGAATTTCCTACGGATTATACCAGACCAGCAGAAATAGATTATAGTGGAGACCATCAGGAGTTTACACTTAATAAAGAGCTTAGTCAAAAATTACGCGCATTGACTCATCAGTACGGAATAACCTTAAACAGTTTGATGTTAAGTAGTGTGAATATTCTCTTGAGTAAATATACGGGACAGAATGATATTGTGGTTGGTACTGCAACAGCCAACCGTCACCATAGGCAAACAGAAGGACTTATTGGTTTTTTTGTCAATACACAAGCACATAGAACACAGCTTACTAACTCTCAAAGTTTTGAAGAACTGATTCAACAGGTTCATCATGATCAAACTGATGCTCAATTGCATCAGGACTTACCTTTTGAGAAATTAATTGATGAATTAGGTGTTGAACGTGATGCCTCAAGACATCCTGTTTTTCAGGTTCTGTTTACAGTACAAAGTTTTGGTGCTTCTGAGAGAACGTCCAATGATCAGAAAAATTACCTTAAACCTTTTCAGATAGAAGATGTTTATGAGATTGCAAAATTTGATTTGTCGATTTTTATTGATGATAGTGGGGAAGAAATTGCAGGTGAGATTAGCTATGCTACTAGCTTGTTTGATAAAGAAACAATAGTTAGGTTAATCCATCATTATGTTCATCTTTTAGATGAGTTAACTCAAGCACCTAATAAAGCGTATAGCGAAATTAGTTTGCTTACTTCGGTAGCGTATAATCAGCTTGTTTACAATTGGAATGTAACGGATAAGGAATATCCGAAAGACAAAACGATTCAAGAATTATTTGAAGAACAAGTCGCTAAGACTCCAAATAATATTGCTTTAGTTTATGATGGAGCTGAATTAACTTATAATGAACTTAATGAAAAGAGCAATCAGTTAGCGCGTTATATTAGAGAGCAGTATCAAGAAAAAACGAAACAATTACTTACTCCAGACACGTTTATTGCCTTATTTCTAGACAGAAGTTTGGAAATGGTTATTGGAATATTGGCAGTTTTAAAAGCTGGTGGTGCTTATGTGCCTATCGACCCAAGTTATCCTCAGGAAAGAATTGATTATATCTTGGAAGATACCCAAGCAGCGGTTGTTTTAAGTCAAAGACACTTAGATGAAAAGGAACTCCCGCAGGATAAGGTTATTCACATCGATTTATCAGAAGAATTTTACCTGAGAGAAGACAATACCAATCTTGGTCAACAGAGTCAATCTACTGATCTGGCTTACGTGATTTACACCTCAGGAACCACAGGAAAACCTAAAGGGGTGATGATTGAACATAAGGCAGCTTCCAATACTATTAATGATTTATTTAGTGTTTATGACCACCAGAAAATTAAAAAGGTAACAGCCTATACTTCTTATGTTTTTGATGTTTCTGTATCCGAACTATTCAGCAGTCTTTTACAAGGATTAGAGGTGCACATTCTTTCCAATTCGATTAGGATTGATAGTATTGGTTTATCCAATTATTTTTCGACTCACAAAATTAATTTAGCTTATTTACCACCCGTTTTATTAAGTCAATTAGATCAAAACATAACCTCAGATTTAATTAGCTTGATATACGCCGGAGAACCTTGTGATAAACAAACAGCAAAATTATGGTCAGATAAAGTAAAACTGTTTAATTATTATGGTCCAACTGAAGCTAGTATTTATGCAATAGGAAAACAAATACTAACAGATGAGGTAGAACAAATCGGTCAGCCTATTCAAAATACCCAAGTGTATGTCTTGTCTTCTAATCAAAGACCTGTTCCTATAGGAGTTACAGGCGAATTGTATCTTGGAGGAGCGGGTTTATCCAGAGGATATCTAAACCGTCCTGATTTAACAGCGGAACGCTTTGTAAACAATCCATTTGCTACCGAAGCTGATAAAGCCAAAGGCTACACAAAATTGTATAAAACGGGAGATTTGGTACGTTGGTTACCAGATGGTAATATAGAATATCTTGGTAGAAACGACGACCAAGTCAAGATTCGAGGGTATCGTATCGAGTTGGGTGAAATCGAACATGCTATATCACAAATTGATGGAATCAATCAGGTATGTGTGTTGGCTAAAGAAAGAAAGACTGAAACGACTACCACTAAATACTTGGTAGGTTATTATGTATCAGATTGCGATATGACTTCGGTTGCTATTCAAAATAGAGTATCGGAAGTATTACCAGATTATATGGTTCCGACAGCCTTGGTTGCAATGGAATCTTTTCCATTAACCATCAATGGTAAATTAGACAAACGGGCTTTACCGGATCCTGAATTTACTTCTTCTGAAGTAGATTATGTTGCTCCAACTACTGAAATGGAAATAGCAGTTTGTGAAATCTGGATGGGACTACTGGGATTAGATCAAGTGGGAATCACGGATGACTTTTTCAAAATAGGAGGTAATTCTATTTTGGCGATACAGGCTTCGCATCGTATGAGCAAGTTATTAGGATCTAATGTTAAAGTAGCTGATGTTTTTAAATTTAGAATGATTAGTCTAATAATTGAAAAGTGTAAGGCAAAAAAGGTCAATGATGAGAATATCAGTTTTGAGTTGTCAATAATATAAAAATTTTAAGTAAGAAACGAATGGATAATATAGAGATCATGTTTTATGAATTTAGAATTAATGAAGGTGCTATTTGGCTTCATAATGAAACAATTCAATTTTCAATACCCAAAAAATTTCAAAACGAGGAAACAAAAAATTTCCTTGTAAACAATAAAGGAAAAATAGCCTCCATTCTTAATGAAAATCAAATTTTTTCGAAAGAGAAGTTCTTAGATACGGAAATATTCAAGGATAGTACGCTAACATACTATCCATTAAGTCCTGGCCAAGAACGTTTGTGGTTTATCGAACAGTTTGAGGAAGGAACTAACGCTTTTAATTTGTATGAAGTGTTTGAATTAGAATCGGATACTGATAAAGAAGGTGTAAGATACGCTCTGCAAAAGATTGTATCAAGACATGAAGTATTAAGAAGTACTATTGAACAGAGAGAAAATCAAAATACCAGTATTCAGGTAGTACATAATGATTCCCTATTTATTGAAGAAATTGTAGTGTCTGATTTAGAGGATTGCAGAAATCTAATCAAAGAAGAAATTAAACAGCCCTTTAAATTAAATATAGAATATCCTATTCGTATAAAGCTTTATAACATTAAATCAGCATCGGATGATTTATTAAATAAAACGTTATTGACAATTACGACACACCATATCGCTAGTGATGGTTGGTCTAAAAATATATTTCACAAAGAATTTCGAGCCTATTATGAAGCTTATATTAGAAATGATAAAAACTTCAGTTTACCTGAATTGGAGATTCAATATAAAGATTATTCGTTGTGGCAAAGATCTTATTTGACTGGGGAAATCTTAGAAAAGCAGCTAAGTTATTGGAAAGAGAAATTGTTGGGATATCAGACTTTAGAATTTCCGAAGGACTATACCAGACCAGCTTCAATCGATTACAATGGGGGAGGTCAGTCTTTTACGATAAGTAAAGAAGTTAGTGAAAAATTAAGAGGACTAGCTCAGCAATGTGGCGTAACATTAAATAGTGTTATGTTAAGTAGTATAAATATTTTGTTTAGTAAGTATACTAATCAGGATGACATTGTGATTGGTAGCCCTGTTGCCAATCGCCATAATCGCCAAACGGAAGAACTTATTGGTTTTTTTGTCAATACCCAAGTGAATAGAACACTACTTAATAAAAGTCAAAGTTTTAAAGAATTAATAGAGCAAGTTCATCAAAATCAAATAGATGCCCAATTGCATCAAGACTTGCCTTTTGAAAAAATAGTGGATGAATTAGGAGGAGAACGCAATACTTCTATACATCCTATTTTTCAGGTGTTATTTGCAGTTCAAAGTTTTGAAGGACAAGATAAAACGATAAATCAAGAGAAGAACTTTCTGAATCCATACGATGTGGGGAATGTAGACGGAGTTGAAAAACTTGACATTTCCATTTATATTAATGATAGCGAAGAGGAGCTTACTGGGATTTTAAGTTATGCTAAAAGTTTATTTAAAGATGAGACGATAGAAAGACTTCTTAGTCATTTTATAAATCTACTTGAGCAAGTAACAAAAACACCAGAGAAGCCATACTCCCAAATCAATTTACTAAGTGAAACAGAATTAAATCAGCTTGTTTACGATTGGAATACTACAAATAAAGAGTATGAGAAAGCCAAGTCAGTTATAGATTTATTTGAAGAACAGGTGGTAAGAACACCAAATCATAGTGCTATTGTATTTGGAGGAAAAGAACTTACCTATCAGCAACTTAATGAAGAATCTGATAAATTGGCTAGCTATTTAATTGAAAGTTATGATACTCAGAGAAATGATTTGATAGGTATTATGCTAGATAGGTCTGAAATGACAATCATAGCCATTTTAGGTGTTTTGAAAGCCGGCGCAGCATATGTGTGCATAGATCCTGAATATCCTTTAAATCGTAAGGAACATATTATTGAGGATACATCGCTTAATATCTTAATTACACAAGTAGATTATATTTTTGATTTAGATTTTTATCAAGGGAATTTGTTTTCAATTGATGTGCAATTGGATTCCATTAGTATCTCAGATCAATTATCTAAAAAAGTTATTCAACCTGATGATCTAGCGTATGTTATATATACATCAGGAACTACTGGTAAACCCAAAGGAGTTGAATTAACACATGCCAATTTGAACAATTTGTCATTCAATATCATTGAAGCTTTTGATATTGATGAGCAAACTATTTCTTCTCAGATTATCTCAACATCTTTTGACGGCGCTGTTTCAGAAATTTATCCTACATTAATTGCAGGTGGTACGCTTCATATTGTTTCTGAGGAGATTAAGCAAAATGGCAATCTAATGAAACACATTGCCTCTGAAGAAATCACGCATCTTACTGTTCCTGCAGATTTATTAGAATCGTTTGAATATTTAGCATTAAATAAATTAAAAACGATTCATGTTGGAGGAGGAGTTAATTCAGTTGCATGTTTGAATAGATGGAGCAATGGTCGTAAATTGATAAATGCTTATGGCCCAACCGAAGGTACAGTTTACACCACGATGCACCAATATAAAGAAGGGGATTTAAATGCAAAAATTGGAAAACCGATAAGCAATACAAATGCCTATGTTTTAGACAACAACAATGCTCCAGTTCCAGTTGGAGTGATAGGAGAGTTGTACATAGGAGGTGCAAGTTTATCGCGCGGATATCTGAATCGTTCGGACTTAACAGCAGAGCGTTTTGTAAACAATCCATTTGCTACCGAAGCTGATAAAGCCAAAGGGTACACTAGATTGTATAAAACAGGAGATTTGGTACGTTGGCTGCCAGATGGAAATTTAGAATACATAGGAAGAGGAGACGATCAGGTTAAAATTCGAGGATATCGTATTGAGTTGGGCGAGATCGAATATGCCATGTCACAAATTGATGGAATCAAGCAGGTGTCTGTTTTGGCTAAAGAAAGAAAGACTGAAACAGTTACCACTAAATACTTGGTAGGTTATTATGTATTAGATACACATGAGCTTACAATTGATCAGGCATCAATTATGGAGAAGTTGTCCAGAGTCTTGCCGGATTATATGGTTCCTACAGCCTTGGTAGCAATGGAATCCTTTCCATTAACAATCAATGGTAAATTAGACAAACGCGCCTTACCGGATCCTGAGTTTAATACTGTAGTAGATTATGTTAAGCCCGAGACGGAATTAGAAATCAAACTCTGTGTTATTTATTCTGAAGTTCTTGGTTTGTCAAGCGATCAAGTCAGTATCCATCAGAACTTTTTCAAGATGGGAGGTAATTCGATTTTGAGTCTTCAATTGAAGCAGAAATTGAACCAATTGGATGAATTTAGAGAGATTAGTATTGCGGATTTATTTGAGTACAATTCGATTATAAAACTCATTCAAAGCATTCGTCCTACTACTTTACCAAAATATCAACTTAAAACGAGCAGTTTAGAGAGCACAGCTCATGAGATTGCGATTATAAGTACTTCGGGAGCGTTCAGTGGAGCGGAGAATACAACAGAATTTTGGCACTTAATTGCTAATCAGCAAGAAGGGATTGAATTATACAGTAAAGAAGAGTGTCTACAACGAGGAGTGGAAGAATGGTTATTAGAGATGCCAAATTTTGTTCCAGTATTGGGACAAGTGGAAGGTATAGAAAATTTTGATCCAGTATTTTGGGGTATATCACCCAATGAGGCAAAACAAACGAATCCTCAAATTCGTAAATTTATCGAGCACAGTTGGTTCGTATTAGAATCATCGGGATATTCTCAAGAGCGAAAAAAACATAACATAGGGGTATTTGCTGGAAGTGGAAATAGTGACTATTTCTATGAGCATATTCTAAATGGAGAAAAGGCAGATCAAATCAATATGTGGGAAGCAGCTGCCTCAAACAGCAAGGACGCCTTAGCGACAAAAACGGCTTTTTTTCTAGGTCTATCTGGTCCTGCGACTTCGATTAATACTGCCTGTTCAACAGGATTGGTTTCTGTGGTAGAAGCCTGTAAAAATCTGCAACTTGGCTTTTGCGATATGGCTTTGGCGGGCGGAGTATCTTTTGGTGAACCAGATGGTATTGGTTATTTATACGAAGAAGGAATGATTTCATCTAAGGATGGTCATTGCCGAACATTTGATGATCAGGCTTCTGGTACAATTGGAACATCTGGAGTTGGAGTTGTTTTGCTAAAACGATTGGAAGATGCTATCAAAGATGGGGACACCATCTTAGGAGTTATCAAAGGCTATGCTACCAATAATGATGGGGATCGTAAAACGAGTTATACCGCACCTTCACTAATTGGTCAGAGCGAGTGTATTATTAATGCCCAACGCATGGCAGGGGTGAGTTCTAACGAAATTGATTATGTGGAGTGCCATGGTACTGCTACTCATTTGGGTGATCCGATAGAAGTACAGGCGTTAAGAGAAGCTTTTGCTTTCAATGAAGACAAGGAAAAACCATTAAGTCGTAAAACAGTATTGGGAGCAGTGAAAGCCAATATTGGTCATGCAGATTCTGCTGCAGGTACGGCAAGTTTGATCAAAGTTTGCGCGATGCTTCAAAATAATATTCTTCCAGGACAGGTTAACTTTGAAAACCCTAATCCAGAGCTTGGTTTAGAACAAACCAACTTTGAGATTCTTAAACAAAACCGAGAATGGTTGCCTAACCATGGCAAGCAACGTTTGGCAGGAGTGAGTTCTTTTGGCGTTGGAGGTACTAATGCGCATGTGATTATTGGAGATTATATTGCTCCAACAAAAGAGCCGCAGGAAACCACAATAACAGAGGAACATCATTCGATAAAGTATATCATTCCTGTATCTGCCAAAAGCGGACCATCATTGGAACAGAACAAAACGGCCTTATTAAATTATTTAACAGGAATACAAAATACGCAACAAGCAGTTACTATTCGAGATATTGCCTATAGTTTACAAGAAAAGAAAGAGCAATTTCAGTATAGAAGTGTTTATTCTGCCCAGACAATTGATGATTTAATTGCTGAATTAAAAGAAAATACCATTACCACTGAGGTAAATACAGAAAGCAATGCTAAGACAGTGTTCATGTTCCCGGGACAAGGAGCACAATACATCGATATGGCAAAAGCGCTGTATGAGAATGAACCGATTTTTAAGGCTACTATTGATAAATGTATTTCCATTGCTAACCAACACCTAGAAGTCGACTTGCATCAGGTTATGTATCCCAATGCAGGAGATGTATACGATATCAACCAAACACAGTGGTCTCAAATCACTTTATTTATTATCGAATATAGTTTGTCGGAGTACTTGACACATTTAGGAGTTAAAGCAGACGCTTATATTGGTCACAGTATAGGAGAATATGTAGCGGCTACTTTATCTGGAGTTTTTAGTTTAGAAGATGCCATAAAAACGGTAATTTCTAGAGGGCAACTTATGCAGTCCATGGAGTCGGGCAGTATGATTGCTATCCATTCTTCTGAAAGCGATATTCAGGAAATAGTAAAAGAATACGATTGTGAAATTGCTGTTATCAATTCTTTAGAAAACATTGTGATTTCGGGTAGCCATGATAAGATTCAAAACCTGAAAACGGCATTAGAGAATCAAGGAATTATAAGTATAAAATTGAACGTATCTCATGCCTATCATTCTGTTATGATGGAAGGGATTTTGGATAAATTTGAAAAGGAATTTTCAGATGTAAAGTTAAATGCACCTAAGAAGAAATTCATTTCAAATTTAACTGGAGAGTTCGCTACAGCAGAAGTTACTTCTCCAAGATATTGGTGTAATCAGCTTCGAAATACGGTTCAATTTGCAGAAGGAATCAACACCTTAAGTAAACAATTTAACCATCAAGTTAGCTTCATCGAAGTGGGACCCGGTAAAGGATTGGGTTCATTTATCAATACGTATAAAAAACTAAATAACTACAAATACCTACAATCAGTACAGTTATTATGTTCTGCAAGAGAAGTACATGAAAATGTAGAAAATGGTTTACTTAACAAAGAGCAACTTATTGCTAAACTTTGGATGAATGGAGTTATTGAAAAACCTAACGAAGTTCAATTCTTTAAACAAGCAAAGTTGCTTAGTAATTTGCCAGTGTATCAATTTGATTCTCAAAAATACTGGTTAGAAAAAGGGAAAGAAACCAAATCACAAGATCAACTGGCATTGCTCCCTGAAGAAAAATGGCTGAGTGCTCCAGTGTGGTCAGCAGTATCGAGTTTTAAAGCTAATAAAGTGATTAATTCTGTTGCTAAAAAAGCCCTGATTTTTATTAGAGAAGATCAAAAGGATATACTTGATTTCCATAGTTTATGCGAGGAAATTCAATTGGTTATAATAGATTCGAATCTAAATCAAATTGATTATTCTGAAACCATAAAAATTAATTCTGAAAATGAAGATCATTTTAAAAATCTAGGTTCATATTTCAAGACCAAGCAGATTACTTTTGATATGATTATCCATTGCAGTTCAATTGATAATACTTCCCAATCAGAGGATAAATTGAATAATAGTTTTTACTCTTTATTTTTAATTCGCCAATATTTATTAAACAGCAACGGTTTCAAAAAATTAGTTGTATTAACAAACGGATTAACACAAATTACTAGTGAAGATACTATTAACCCATTCAATGGTACTTTAGTTGGAGCAATCCGAAATATCAATCACGAGTTTCTAAATTTAGATGCTAGGACGATTGATATTGGATACAATTACAGTAATGTTGAATCAAGTATTTCTCAAGTTGTAAGTAATGAAGCCTATAAAAAATCAGATGAACTATTAGCTGTAAGGTTCGGAAAATTATGGATTGAACGATTTGAGAAAATAGACAATTCAGTAGTAGAAGAAAGAATAATTGAAGATGGAGATGTTATTTTAATAACTGGAGGTCTAGGCGGTGTTGCATTATCTATTGCTAAATACATTTCGGAAAAGAACCGCGTTAAGTTTATTTTAGTCAGTAGAAAAAATATATATGACGAACAGAATCCATCTAATTATGTTAGGTCCAAATTCAAAATAATTGAAGAAATTATTGCAAATAATTCATCTGTAGATATTCAGTGTTTCGACATTTCCAATTCTCAACAAGTAGAAACCTTAATCAAAAACATGCAAAATGTTTATGGTTCTATCAAAGGAATTATTCATACTGCTGGTGTCAAATCCCTAGACATAGAAGAATACAATTTAACTAACATAAAAAATGTTTTGGGAGGTAAGGTTTATGGTATCGATAATATATTAAATGTTATTGATTTGACTTCTACTAAGTTTATAGCCTTTACTTCATCTTTATCAAGTATTATGGGAGATATTAACCGCTTAGAGTATTGTGCGGCTAATAGCTATCTTGATTATTTGGCAATGGATAAAAAGAACTTTAAAAATATAAACACTCTTGCTGTCAATTGGCCGGGTTGGTCTGATACAGGTATGGTTAGAGAAGATAGTATCAGTTCAATAGAAACGATAAAACCATTAACGGGTTTAAGTAACCTTCTTCATTTGAATACAGTAAACCAGAATGAAGGGGCTGAATTGTTTTATAGATTAATCAATCAAACGAGTTATGACCAAGTTGTCGTGTCAAAATTAGACATACACACATTAAAATCAACATTATTCAGCCAAAACGAAACCCCATCCGATAATCAAGAGATAAAAATTATAGAAGATGATTATTCAGAAAAAGAATTTCAGGTGGCTGTAATATTTGCCAATATCCTTGGCTTAGAACAAATATCTATTCATGATGATTTCTTCAAACTAGGTGGGAATTCAATTCTTGCAACACAATTTTCTCACCGTATGAGCGCAATGTTTGATGCTGATGTAAAAATTGCAGATATTTTTCGATTTAAAAATTGCAAAGCCCTAGCTGAAAATATTCAGGTTTTGGAGATTGCATCTGAGAATGTTCAAATGGAATTTTAATTAAATATCCATAATAAAATATAATAAATTATGAATAAGCTAAGAAGTATTACTATTTTTTTTAATGAATTAAGATTAAGCGCTGGGGCAATTTGGGTAGATAATGATAAAATTAAATTTTCTGCTCCAAAAGCGTTTCAAAATCAAGAAACAAATGAATTTATAAGTACCAATAAAAATCAAATCATTAAAATCCTTGAGGATAATAATATTTCATCAGATAAAGAATTTCTGAAGAATAAAATTCTAAAAGATACAACTCAATTGTATTTCCCTTTAAGTTTTGCTCAAGAACGTCTGTGGTTTATCGAGCAGTATGAACAAGGTGCCAATGCGTATCATATGCCTGGCGTATATGAACTTGATACGACTACAGATAAAGAAGGTATAAAATACGCCTTGCAACAGATTGTTTCAAGACATGAAGTATTGCGAAGTACCATTGAACAAAGCGATGCTCAAGAACAGGGTATCCAGAAAGTACACGATGAAGCGCTTCCTATCGAAGAAGTTAGCGTAAAGGATACCGATGATTATCAGTCCTTGATTGAGGAAAACATCAATCGTCCTTTTAATTTAAGTACAGAATATCCTATCCGCATTACATTTTATACTATCGAATCAGCATCTGATGATTCATTAAATAGAACAATATTGCTCATTACATTACATCATATTGCCAGTGATGGCTGGTCGATGGAGGTATTTCAAAGAGAATTATTGGCTTATTATGAAGCTTATATTAGAAACGATAAAAATTTCAGTTTACCTGAATTAGAGATTCAATATAAGGATTATGCGTTGTGGCAACGAGATTATTTGACTGGTGAAATCTTAGAAAAACAACTCAGTTATTGGAAAGAGAAACTGTCAGGATTCCAGACTTTAGAATTTCCTACGGATTATGCCAGACCCGCAGAAATAGATTATAGTGGGGATCATCAGAGGGTTACACTTGATAAAGAGCTTAGTCAAAAATTACGCTCATTAGCTCATCAGTCTGGGATAACCTTAAACAGTTTGATGTTAGGTAGCGTGAATATTCTCTTGAGTAAATATACGGGACAGAATGACATTGTGATTGGTACTGTAATAGGTAACCGTCCTCACAGGCAAACAGAAGGGCTGATTGGTTTTTTTGTCAATACTCAAGCGCACAGAACACAGCTTAGTAATTCTCAAAGTTTTGAAGCATTAATCCAACAAGTACATCAAGAACAAATAAATACTCAATTGCATCAGGACTTGCCTTTTGAGAAATTAATTGATGAGTTGAAAGTGGAACGTGATGCCTCAAGACATCCTGTTTTTCAGGTTCTTTTTGGAATACAAAGCTTTGGTACTTCTGAGAGTACGTCCAATCAAGAGAAAAATTATCTTAAACCTTTTCAGATAGAAGATGTTTATGAGGTAGCAAAATTTGATTTGTCAATTTTTATTGATGATAGTGGAGAAGAACTCGCAGTTGAGATTAGCTATGCTACTAGCTTGTTTCATAAAGACACCATAGTTAGGTTAATCCATCATTACGTTCATCTTTTAGATGAGTTAACCAAAGCGCCTAATAAAGCGTATAATGAAATTAGTTTGTTATTTCCAACAGCTTATGATCAACTTGTTTACAATTGGAATGCAACCGATAAGGTGTATCCAAAGGAGAAGACAATTCATCAAATGTTTGAAGAACAGGTGCTAAAGACTCCAAATACTATTGCTTTGGTTTATGAAGGCGCTGAATTAACCTATAATGAACTTAATGAAAAGAGCAACCAGCTAGCGCGTTACATTCGAGAACAGTATCAAGAAAAAACGCAAAGAGCACTTACTCCCGATACGCTAATTGCCTTGTGTCTGGACAGAAGTCTGGAAATGATTATTGGAATATTGGCGGTATTAAAAGCAGGAGGTGCCTATGTGCCTATTGATCCTACAATTCCACAAGAACGCATTGATTTTGTATTGGAAGATACCCAAGCACAGATTATATTGAGCCAAAGACATATTGACGGTCTTAGTAGCTTACCGCAGGATAAGGTTATTTACATCGATTTATCAGAAGAACTGTATAAAAACGACAATACAAACCTTGATCAATATAGTCAATCTACGGATTTGGCTTATGTGATTTACACCTCGGGTACTACAGGTAGACCTAAAGGAGCGATGTTAAATCACTCAGGTATTGTTAATAGAATAGAATGGATGCAAAATTTGTATCCTTTAAATTCGGAGGATGTTGTTTTACAAAAGACACCTTATGTTTTTGATGTTTCTGTATGGGAACTTTTATGGGCTAATTGGTATGGAGCTAAAATTGTTATAGCCAAGCCAGAAGGGCATAAGGACAGTGACTATTTACATGAATTGATTAAGAAAGAAAAAGTGACGACTCTACATTTTGTTCCTAGTATGTTAGAGGCTTACAATCATTATTTATTTAGTAAAGAAGATAAATTTAGTTCTTCAATAAAGCAAATTTTCTGTAGTGGAGAAGCATTAAATAAAAATACTGTTGAACAAACATATAAGAATATTTACGATCAATCATCGAAATTACACAACCTTTATGGGCCTACAGAAGCTTCGATTGATGTTACATTTTATGAGACTGATTCAACTAAAAATGTTTACATAGGCAAGCCTATTCAAAACACCCAAGTTTATATTCTTTCTCCCAATCAAGCTCCTGTTCCTATAGGAGTTATAGGTGAATTGTATCTAGGAGGAGTAGGATTATCTAGAGGATATCTAAACCGTCCTGATTTAACAGCGGAGCGTTTTGTAAACAATCCATTTGCTACCGAATCGGACAAAGCAAAAGGCTACACAAAATTGTATAAAACAGGCGATTTGGTACGTTGGTTGGCAGATGGTAATATAGAATATCTTGGTAGAAACGACGATCAGGTTAAAATCCGAGGATATCGTATCGAGTTGGGCGAGATAGAACATGCGATGTCTCAAATTGATGGAATCAATCAAGTATGCGTGTTGGCTAAAGAAAGAAAAACCGAAACAGCTACCACTAAATACTTGGTCGGTTATTATGTATCGGATTACGATATGACTTCGGTTGATATTCAAAATAGATTATTGGAAGTCTTGCCGGATTATATGGTTCCGACAGCCTTGGTTGCAATGGAATCTTTTCCATTAACCATCAATGGTAAATTAGACAAACGTGCTTTACCTGATCCTGAATTTACTTCTTCTGAAGCAGATTATGTTGCTCCAAGCACCGAAATAGAAACAGCCGTTTGTGAGATTTGGATGAACTTACTTGCATTAGACCGAGTGGGAATCACCGATGATTTTTTCAAAATAGGAGGTAATTCTATTTTGGCGATACAGGCTTCGCATCGTATGAGCAAGTTATTGGGATCTAATGTTAAAGTGGCTGATATTTTTAAGCACAAAACCATATCTAAATTATTGGTTCACGCTACAGGACAATCACAAATAATCATCCCAAAAATAGATTCCAATCTAGGCACACTTTCATTTGCCCAAGAGCGTCTGTGGTTTATCGAGCAATATGAACAAGGTACCAATGCGTATCATATGCCAGGCTTATATGAACTTGATGTGACTACAGATAAAGAAGGTATAAAATATGCCTTGCAACAGATTGTTTCAAGACATGAAGTCTTACGAAGTACTATTGAACAAAGCGAAGCTCAGGAACATGGTATTCAGAAAGTACACGATGAAGCGCTTTCTATTGAAGAAGTTAGTGTAAAGGATACCGATGATTATCAGTCCTTGATTGAAGAAGACATCAACCGTCCTTTTAATCTAAGTACAGAATATCCTATCCGCGTTACGTTTTATACTATTGAATCATTAACTAAAACAATATTGCTGATTACAACACATCACATTGCTAGTGATGGTTGGTCGATGGAGGTATTTCAAAGAGAATTATCGGCTTATTATGAAGCTTATATTAACAATGATAAAAACTTCAGTTTACCTGAATTAGAGATTCAATACAAGGATTATGCATTGTGGCAACGAGCGTATTTGACTGGGGAAACCTTAGAAAAGCAGCTAAGTTATTGGAAAGAGAAATTGTCTGGATTCCAGACTTTAGAATTTCCTACGGATTATGCCAGACCCGCAGAAATAGATTATAGTGGGGACCATCAGGAGTTTACACTTAATAAAGAGCTTAGTCAAAAATTGCGCGCATTAACTCATCAGTACGGGATAACCTTAAACAGTTTGATGTTAAGTAGTGTGAATATTCTCTTGAGTAAATATACAGGACAGAATGATATTGTGGTTGGTACTGCAACAGCCAACCGTCACCATAGACAAACAGAAGGACTTATTGGGTTTTTTGTCAATACGCAAGCGCACAGAACACAGCTTACCAACTCTCAAAGTTTTGAAGAACTGATTCAACAAGTGCATCAAGAACAAATAAACACTCAATTGCATCAGGACTTACCTTTTGAGAAATTAATTGATGAGTTAGGAGTTGAACGTGATGCCTCAAGACATCCTGTTTTTCAGGTTCTTTTTGGAGTACAAAGTTTTGGTACTTCTGAGAGTGCGTCTAATCAAGAGAAAAATTACCTTAAACCTTTTCAGATAGAAGATGTTTATGAGGTAGCAAAATTTGATTTGTCAATTTTTATTAATGATAGCGGGGAAGAAATTGCAGGTGAGATTAGCTATGCTACTAGCTTGTTTGATAAAGAGACAATAGTTAGGTTAATCCATCATTACATCCATCTTTTAGATGAGTTAACTAAAGCACCTAATAAAGCGTATAGCGAAATTAGTTTGCTTACTTCGGTAGCGTATGATGAGCTTGTTTACAATTGGAATGCAACGGATAAGGAACATCCGAAAGACAAAACGATTCAAGAATTATTTGAAGAACAGGTAGAAAAGACTCCAAATAATGTAGCAATAGTATTCGAAAACAAATCGTTGACTTATCAGGAGCTAAACGAAAAAAGCAACCAGTTAGCACATTACATTAGAGAGCAGTATCAAGAAAAAACACAACAATTACTTACTCCCGACACGTTCATCGCTTTGTGTTTGGACAGAAGTCTGGAAATGGTTATTGGAATATTGGCGACTTTAAAAGCCGGTGGTGTTTATGTACCTATTGATCCTACAATTCCACAAGAACGAATTGATTATATCTTGGAAGATACCCAAGCAGCGATTGTTTTAAGCCAAAGACACTTAGATGAAAAGGCACTTCCGCTGGATAAGGTTATTTATATCGATTTAACAGAAGAACTGTATAAAAAAGAGGACAATACAAATCTTGATCAACAGAGTCAATCTACTGATTTGGCTTATGTGATTTATACATCAGGAACCACAGGAAAACCTAAAGGGGTAATGCAGATGCATTGTAATGTTATGCGTTTGTTTACCAGTACTGATTCTCAGTTTGGTTTTAATGAAGAAGATGTATGGACATTGTTCCATTCCTATGCATTTGATTTTAGTGTTTGGGAATTATGGGGAGCATTAGTTTATGGAGGTAAACTAATCATTATTTCTAAAGAACAAGCACAAGACCTAGAAGGTTTTTATCAATTATGTAGAAAAGAAAAAGTGAGTGTTTTAAACCAAACGCCTTCTGCTTTTTATCGATTCGCGGATATTGCTAATGGATTGGGGCAATCTGATTTGAGTTTAAGATATATAATATTTGGAGGAGAAGCTCTAAACACTAATCAATTAAGTAGCTGGTGGGATTATCAATTGAAAAGTAATCTAAATACTAGACTTATCAATATGTATGGTATTACAGAAACCACGGTGCATGTTACATACAAAGAAATTAAAAAAGATGAAATCATACAATCGAACATTGGTAAATCAATAGCCGATTTAAAAACGTACATTCTTTCTACTAATCAAACACCTGTTCCTATAGGAGTTTCTGGAGAATTATATATTGGGGGAGAAGGATTGTCCAGAGGATACCTAAACCGTCCAGACTTAACAGCGGAGCGTTTTGTAAACAATCCATTTGCTACTGAAGCTGATAAAGCCAAAGGGTACACCAAATTGTATAAAACAGGAGATTTAGCACGCTGGTTATCGAATGGAGATATAGAATATCTTGGTAGAAATGACGACCAAGTCAAGATTCGAGGATATCGTATCGAACTGGGTGAGATTGAACACGCCATGTCTCAAATTGATGGAATCAAGCAGGTGTGTGTGTTGGCCAAAGAAAGAAAAACAGAAACATCCAAGACTAAATATTTGGTAGGTTATTATGTGTTAGATGCGCATGAACTTACAATTAATCAGGCATCAATTACGGAGAAGTTGTCCCAAGTCTTACCAGATTATATGGTTCCTACGGCCTTGGTAGCAATGGAATCCTTTCCATTAACCATCAATGGTAAATTAGACAAACGCGCCTTACCGGATCCAGAATTTACTTCTTCAGAAGTAGATTATGTTGGACCTACTTCTGAAATAGAAGTGAGATTATGTGAGATTTGGCAAACAGTTCTAAATATAGATAAGGTTAGTATAACAGATAATTTCTTTCGAATAGGAGGAGATTCAATATTAAGTATTCAGGTGTCAAGTCGCATTCGTCAGGCAGGTTTTGTTTGTCAGGTAAAAGATATCTTCGAATACAAAACCATTGAAAAGTTAGCCGACCATCTAAGCAGAAAGAAATCCGAAGTTACCCTTAAAACAGAACAAGGTGTATTAACAGGAGCGTTAGATTTTCTGCCAATACAACAATGGTTTGTTGATCAAATCGAAGAGGGAAGTTTGTCAAAACCCAACCATTGGAACCAAAGTTTTTTAATCAGAGTTGGGGAATTAAACACCAATCAACTAACAACAGTTATCAAAGAGTTGGTTGCTTACCATGACGTGTTACGCATTGTTTACAGCAAAGAGCAGAATCCAACAACAGGAAAACTGGATTGGAAACAGGAATACCAACCAGAAATTATCTTGCCAGAACTGAAGACTTTGGATGTAAGCCAACATACAGAGGATGAAATTCATGATATTCTTACTGTTTGGCAAAGCGCTTTTGATTTAGAAGAAGGTATTTTATTTCAGGTAGGTTATTTGCATGGATATGCAGACGGTAGTGCCCGAATTCATTTTGCCCTACACCACATGATTGTGGATGGGGTAAGTTGGCGAATTTTAGCTGAAGATATTAAAAATTTATATGAAGGAAAGACCTTGCCATCCAAAGGCAGTAGTTACCGTCAATGGGTTGAAGGTGCTAAAGGGTATCCGCAGGAACATCCATTAGAAGAGGTTTATTGGGAAGAGCAATTAAAAGGGCTACCAGATTATCATTTGGAAGAGCATGATAATGAGCCTAGCGAAGAGAGTTTTGAGTTAGACACACAACTTACCAAATCGTTACTTCAGGAAGCTTCCAAAGCCTATCATACAGAGATTAATGATTTATTATTAACCGCCTTAACCTATGCTCTTCAAGAGATTAACGGTCAGGATATTCAAGGAATTACCTTGGAAGGACATGGTAGAGAAGATATCAATTCGGCTATTGACCACAGTCGAACAGTAGGTTGGTTTACTACAATGTTTCCAGTTAGATTAGAAGTAAGAAACAGTCTGAAAGAGAGCATACAGTTTGTTAAGGAAAGCATGCGTAAGATTCCTAACAAAGGATTAGGGTTTGGTTCTTTTGCGACCCAGAGTACAAGCGAGTACACGTATAAAAATCTACCTCCAATAAATTTCAACTATTTGGGTCAATTTGATACCCAGCAGGAAGAGTGGAAGTTTGCTTCAGAGAGTAGTGGTGTTAGTATTGATTCTGAAAATCTAGATCATCATATTATCAGTATAAATGGTAATGTTCGTCATGGTCAAATAGGCTTTAATATCGTGACCAAGTTAGGAGCGCACACCACAAAACAGCTAGCAGCTAGTTTTAAAACAGCGATAACAAGAATCATCAAACATTGTAAAGAGCAACTTGAAGAAGAAGGCAGTAGTTACACACCAAGTGACTTTAAGTCAATAAAAATTAGCCAAGCTTTATTAAGTGAGTTGGAAGTAATTGCTAAATCGACTCAAAACGAAATAACACATATTTACCCAGCTACGAGTCTGCAGCAAGGATTTATTTACCATGCAGTAAGCCAGAGCCAAGACGATGCTTATCGTGTGCAATTGTTATTTGATTACCACCAATATCTAGATGTCAATGCCTACATCAATGCTTGGGAATATTGTATTGCTCAATACCCGAGTTTGCGTACGGCTTTCAATTGGGAAGAAGATATAATTCAGATTATCTATAAGAATGGAAAACTAAATTATCAGTTACATGATATTAGCCATCTTCTTACTCAAGAGGAGAGAGATGTTGCAATAGAAGTTATTCAGATTGAAGATAGAAAACAAAACTTTGATTTGACCCAGCCGACCTTGCTCAGGTTGTATATTATCAAACAGGCAGAGAACTATTATACAGTATTAAAAACAGAGCATCATAGTATATCAGATGGTTGGAGTGGACCTCTTTTATTAACGAATATCGACTCTTATTACCATGATTTGATCAATAATAGAGCGGTAAAAATAAAAGAAGATACGGCTTATATTCAAACCCAAGAATATATTGGTAGACATAAAAATGATGTAGATCGTTATTGGAAAAATACTTTAACGGAAGTAGAAAGCAGCAACGATATCAGTGCATTGCTTAGCAATCCGATTGATTTTAAGAGTTATAAGCAAGTAGAAGTATCTGCCAATAGCAGTTGTGAAATCAAAGGAGAATTGTACAATCAATTGAAAGCTTTTACACAGAAAGAAGGGATTACTGTCAATGTAATGATTCAGTTTATCTGGCATAAGCTACTGCATGTGTATAGCAATAATCTAAAGAGTATAGTTGGAACCACAATATCAGGAAGAGAACTACCTGTTGATGGGATAGAGGAAAGTGTTGGTTTGTACATCAATACTTTACCATTGATTATTGATTGGAATAATGAGGGCAGTATCTTGGATCAATTACAGCAAATCCAAAAGAAGATTATAGAGATGAATACGCATAGTTTTGCCGACTTGGCAAAATTACAAAAAGAAGGAGAGCGCCTTTTTCATAGTTTGTTCATTTTTGAAAACTACCCTGTGCCTGAAGGAGATGAGGGTCAAGAAACATCGAGCGTAAGTTTAAGAAACGCAATAGAGAAAGTAGATTATCCATTAAATATTATGGCTTTCGAGCAAGGCGAGTTGTTGACCATTAAGTTTAATTATGATGGTAATTACCTAACGCAAAGTAAAGCGAAAGAGCATCTGGCGACCTTGACGAATATTCTAAATCAAGTGTTGTCAGCTCCTAACAAATCCCATCGTCAAATTAGTTTGTTATCTCCAACAGCTTATGATCAGCTTGTTTACAATTGGAATGCAACGGACAAGGAATATCCAAAGGAGAAGACAATTTATCAAATGTTTGAAGAACAGGTGCTAAAGACTCCAAATGCTATTGCTTTGGTTTATGAAGGAGAGGAATTAACGTACAATGAGCTTAATGAAAAGAGCAACCAGTTAGCACGTTACATTCGAGAACAGTATCAAGAAAGAACGCAAAGAGCACTTACTCCCAACACGCTCATTGCCTTGTGTCTGGATAGAAGTTTGGAAATGATTATTGGGATATTGGCGGTATTAAAAGCAGGAGGTGCCTATGTGCCTATTGATCCTACAATTCCACAAGAGCGCATTGATTTTGTATTGGAAGATACCCAAGCACAGATTATATTGAGTCAAAGACATTTGGATAGTCTTAATAACTTACCACAAGAGAAAGTAGTCTTCATTGATTTATCAGAAGAACTGTATAAAAACGACAATACAAACCTTGATCAATACAGTCAATCTAGGGATTTGGCTTACGTGATTTACACCTCAGGAACTACAGGCAGACCTAAAGGAGCGATGTTAAATCACTCAGGTATTGTTAATAGAATAGAATGGATGCAAAATTTGTATCCTTTAAATTCGGAGGATGTTGTTTTACAAAAGACACCTTATGTTTTTGATGTTTCTGTATGGGAACTTTTATGGGCTAATTGGTATGGAGCTAAAATTGTTATAGCCAAACCAGAAGGGCATAAGGATAGTGATTATTTACATGAACTGATTAAGAAAGAAAAAGTGACGACTCTACATTTTGTTCCTAGTATGTTAGAGGCTTACAATCATTATTTATTTAGTAAAGAAGACAAATTTAATACTTCCATTAAACAGATATTTTGTAGTGGAGAAGCATTAAATAAAAATACCGTTGAACAAACATATAAGAATATTTGTAATCAATCATCAAAATTACACAACCTTTATGGGCCTACAGAAGCTTCGATTGATGTTACATTTTATGAGACTGATTCAACTAAAAATGTTTACATAGGCAAGCCTATTCAAAACACCCAAGTATATGTTTTGTCATCTAATCAAAGACCTGTTCCTATAGGAGTTATAGGCGAATTGTATTTAGGAGGTATTGGTTTATCCAGAGGATATCTGAACCGTCCTGATTTAACAGCGGAGCGTTTTGTAAACAATCCATTTGCTACCGAAGTTGATAAAGCAAAAGGGTATACAAAATTGTATAAAACAGGCGATTTGGTACGTTGGTTGGCAGATGGGAATATAGAATATCTTGGTAGAAACGACGACCAAGTCAAGATTCGCGGGTATCGTATCGAGTTGGGCGAGATAGAACATGCGATGTCTCAAATTGAAGGAATCAATCAGGTATGTGTGTTGGCTAGAGAAAGAAAGACCGAAACAGCAACTACTAAATACTTGGTAGGTTATTATGTATCGGATTACGATATGACTTCGGTGGATATTCAAAATAGATTATTGGAAGCCTTGCCAGATTATATGGTTCCGACAGCCTTGGTTGCAATGGAATCTTTTCCGCTAACCATCAATGGTAAATTAGACAAACGCGCTTTACCGGATCCTGAATTTACTTCTTCTGAAGCAGATTATGTTGCTCCAAGCACCGAAATAGAAACAGCCGTTTGTGAGATTTGGATGGGACTATTGGGATTAGATCGAGTAGGAACCACGGATGATTTTTTCAAAATAGGAGGTAATTCTATTTTGGCAATACAGGCTTCGCATCGTATGAGCAAGTTATTAGGATCTAATGTTAAAGTGGCTGATATTTTTAAGCACAAAACCATATCTAAATTATTGGTTCATGCTACTGGACAATCACAAATAATCATCCCAAAAATAGATTCCAATCAAGGGACACTTTCATTTGCGCAAGAGCGCTTGTGGTTTATCGAGCAATATGAACAAGGTACCAATGCGTATCATATGCCAGGTTTATATGAACTTGATGTGACTACAGATAAAGATGGTATAAAATACGCCTTGCAACAGATTGTTTCCAGACATGAAGTCTTGCGAAGTACCATTGAACAAAGCGAAGCTCAGGAACATGGTATTCAGAAAGTACACAATGAAGTGCTTTCTATTGAAGAAGTTAGCGTAATGGATACCGATGATTATCAGTCTTTGATTGAAGAAGACATCAACCGTCCTTTTAATCTAAGTACAGAATATCCTATCCGCGTTACGTTTTATACTATTGAATCCACATCTGATGAATCATTAACTAAAACAATATTGCTCATTACAACACATCATATTGCTAGTGATGGTTGGTCGATGGAAGTATTTCAAAGAGAATTATCGGCTTATTACGAAGCTTATATTAGCAACGATAAAAACTTTAGTTTACCTGAATTAGAGATTCAATATAAGGATTATGCGTTGTGGCAACGAGCGTATTTGACTGGAGAAACCTTAGAAAAACAGTTAAGTTATTGGAAAGATAAACTATCTGGATTCCAGACTTTAGAATTTCCTACGGATTATGCCAGACCTGCAGAAATAGATTATAAGGGAGAAAGTTTAGAGTTTACACTTGATAAAGAGCTTAGTCAAAAATTACGCGCATTGACTCAATATTATGGGATAACATTAAATAGTGTCTTACTAAGTAGTATTAATATCTTATTTAACAAATATACAGGGCAAGATGATATTGTCATTGGTAGTGTTATGGCAAATAGACATTACATGCAAACAGAGGAACTGATTGGTTTTTTTGTTAATACACAAGTAAACAGAACACACCTTAGTAATTCTCAAAGTTTTGAAGCATTAATCCAACAAGTGCATCAAGAACAAATAAATACTCAATTACATCAGGACTTACCTTTTGAGAAATTAATTGATGAATTAGGTGTTGAACGTGATATGTCAAGACATCCTATTTTTCAGATAATGTTTATGGTTCGAAGTTTTAATAATCAGAACAAAAAAACAGCACAACAAAAAGAATATTTCAAACCTTATGAAATTGAAAGTGATTCTCAAACAGAGAAACTTGATTTATCAATTACAATAGATGATAGTCAGGATGAGTTAAGAGGATTAGTTAGTTATGCAACTAGTTTATTTAGTAAAACTACTATAGCAAAATTGATTAAGAATTATATTTTCTTACTTGAAAAATTGGTTGAAAAGCCTACTAGTAATTACTCAGATTTAAGTATTCTTGATTCAGAGGATTACAAAGAAATTGTTCGCAATTGGAATGCAACCGAAAAAGAATATCCGAAGGAGAAAACGATTCAAGAGTTATTTGAAGAACAAGTAGCTAAGACTCCGAATAAAACGGCTATAGTATTTGAAGAGCAATCACTGACTTATAATGAACTCAATGAAAAGAGCAATCAGTTAGCTCATTACATTCGAGTACAATATGAAGAAAGAACAGGAAAAACTTTTGTGCCAAACACACTTATTGCCTTATGTCTAGACAGAAGTTTGGAAATGATAATAGGAATGTTGGCAGTACTAAAAGCGGGTGGAGCTTACGTACCGATTGATTCAAATTATCCTCAAGATAGAATTGATTATATCTTGGAAGATACCAAAGTTGAATTTATTCTTATTCGAGAAAATAACAACAATTCAATCCAATTACCACAAGACAGAATCATCTGTATAGACCTAAAAGAAGAACTATACAGTTACGTAAACAACAATAATTTAAATACATACAGTAAGCCAGATGATCTAGTATATGTCATATATACATCAGGAACTACTGGTAAACCTAAAGGAGTTGAATTAACACATGCCAATTTGAACAATTTGTCATTCAATATCATTGAAGCTTTTGATATTGATGAGCAAACGATATCTTCTCAGATTATCTCAACTTCTTTTGACGGTGCTGTTTCAGAAATTTATCCTACATTAATTGCAGGTGGTACACTTCATATTGTTTCTGAAGAGATTAAGCAAAATGGCAATCTAATGAAACACATTGCCTCTGAAGAAATCACACATCTTACTGTTCCTGCAGATTTATTAGAATCGTTTGAATATTTAGCATTAAATAAATTAAAAACGATTCATGTTGGTGGAGGAGTTAATTCTGTTGCATGTTTGAACAGATGGAGTACTGGTCGCAAATTGATAAATGCTTATGGACCAACCGAAGGTACAGTTTACACTACGATGCACCAATACAGCGAAGGTGATTTAAATACAAAAATTGGAAAACCGATAAGCAATACAAATGCCTATGTTTTAGACAACAACAATGCTCCAGTTCCAGTTGGAGTGATAGGAGAGTTGTACATAGGAGGTGCAAGTTTATCGCGCGGATATCTGAATCGTTCGGACTTAACAGCGGAGCGTTTTGTAAACAATCCATTTGCTACCGAAGCTGATAAAGCCAAAGGGTACACCAGATTGTATAAAACAGGAGATTTGGTGCGCTGGCTGTCAGATGGAAATTTAGAATACATAGGTAGAGGAGACGACCAAGTCAAGATTCGCGGATATCGTATCGAACTGGGTGAGATTGAACACGCCATGTCACAAATTGATGGAATTAAGCAAGTGTGTGTGTTGGCTAAAGAAAGAAAGACCGAAACAGCTACCACTAAATACTTGGTAGGTTATTATGTATTAGATACACATGAGCTTACAATTAATCAGGCATCAATTACGGAGAAGTTGTCCCAAGTTTTGCCAGATTATATGGTTCCTACAGCCTTGGTAGCAATGGAATCCTTTCCATTAACCATCAATGGTAAATTAGACAAACGCGTCTTACCGGATCCAGAATTTACTTCTTCAGAAGTAGATTATGTTGGACCTACTTCTGAAATAGAAGTGAGATTATGTGAGATTTGGCAAACAGTTCTAAATATAGATAAGGTTAGTATAACAGATAATTTCTTTCGAATAGGAGGAGATTCAATATTAAGTATTCAGGTGTCAAGTCGCATTCGTCAGGCAGGTTTTGTTTGTCAGGTAAAAGATATCTTCGAATACAAAACCATTGAAAAGTTAGCCGACCATCTAAGCAGAAAGAAATCCGAAGTTACCCTTAAAACAGAACAAGGTGTATTAACAGGAGCGTTAGATTTTCTGCCAATACAACAATGGTTTGTTGATCAAATCGAAGATGGAAGTTTGTCAAAACCCAACCATTGGAACCAAAGTTTTTTAATCAGAGTTGGGGAATTAAACACCAATCAACTAACAACAGTTATCAAAGAGTTGGTTGCTTACCATGACGTGTTACGCATTGTTTACAGCAAAGAGCAGAATCCAACAACAGGAAAACTGGATTGGAAACAGGAATACCAACCAGAAATTATCTTGCCAGAACTGAAGACTTTGGATGTAAGCCAACATACAGAGGATGAAATTCATGATATTCTTACTGTTTGGCAAAGCGCTTTTGATTTAGAAGAAGGTATTTTATTTCAGGTAGGTTATTTGCATGGATATGCAGACGGTAGTGCCCGAATTCATTTTGCCCTACACCACATGATTGTGGATGGGGTAAGTTGGCGAATTTTAGCTGAAGATATTAAAAATTTATATGAAGGAAAGACCTTGCCATCCAAAGGCAGTAGTTACCGTCAATGGGTTGAAGGTGCTAAAGGGTATCCGCAGGAACATCCATTAGAAGAGGTTTATTGGGAAGAGCAATTAAAAGGGCTACCAGATTATCATTTGGAAGAGCATGATAATGAGCCTAGCGAAGAGAGTTTTGAGTTAGACACACAACTTACCAAATCGTTACTTCAGGAAGCTTCCAAAGCCTATCATACAGAGATTAATGATTTATTATTAACCGCCTTAACCTATGCTCTTCAAGAGATTAACGGTCAGGATATTCAAGGAATTACCTTGGAAGGACATGGTAGAGAAGATATCAATTCGGCTATTGACCACAGTCGAACAGTAGGTTGGTTTACTACAATGTTTCCAGTTAGATTAGAAGTAAGAAACAGTCTGAAAGAGAGCATACAGTTTGTTAAGGAAAGCATGCGTAAGATTCCTAACAAAGGATTAGGGTTTGGTTCTTTTGCGACCCAGAGTACAAGCGAGTACACGTATAAAAATCTACCTCCAATAAATTTCAACTATTTGGGTCAATTTGATACCCAGCAGGAAGAGTGGAAGTTTGCTTCAGAGAGTAGTGGTGTTAGTATTGATTCTGAAAATCTAGATCATCATATTATCAGTATAAATGGTAATGTTCGTCATGGTCAAATAGGCTTTAATATCGTGACCAAGTTAGGAGCGCACACCACAAAACAGCTAGCAGCTAGTTTTAAAACAGCGATAACAAGAATCATCAAACATTGTAAAGAGCAACTTGAAGAAGAAGGCAGTAGTTACACACCAAGTGACTTTAAGTCAATAAAAATTAGCCAAGCTTTATTAAGTGAGTTGGAAGTAATTGCTAAATCGACTCAAAACGAAATAACACATATTTACCCAGCTACGAGTCTGCAGCAAGGATTTATTTACCATGCAGTAAGCCAGAGCCAAGACGATGCTTATCGTGTGCAATTGTTATTTGATTACCACCAATATCTAGATGTCAATGCCTACATCAATGCTTGGGAATATTGTATTGCTCAATACCCGAGTTTGCGTACGGCTTTCAATTGGGAAGAAGATATAATTCAGATTATCTATAAGAATGGAAAACTAAATTATCAGTTACATGATATTAGCCATCTTCTTACTCAAGAGGAGAGAGATGTTGCAATAGAAGTTATTCAGATTGAAGATAGAAAACAAAACTTTGATTTGACCCAGCCGACCTTGCTCAGGTTGTATATTATCAAACAGGCAGAGAACTATTATACAGTATTAAAAACAGAGCATCATAGTATATCAGATGGTTGGAGTGGACCTCTTTTATTAACGAATATCGACTCTTATTACCATGATTTGATCAATAATAGAGCGGTAAAAATAAAAGAAGATACGGCTTATATTCAAACCCAAGAATATATTGGTAGACATAAAAATGATGTAGATCGTTATTGGAAAAATACTTTAACGGAAGTAGAAAGCAGCAACGATATCAGTGCATTGCTTAGCAATCCGATTGATTTTAAGAGTTATAAGCAAGTAGAAGTATCTGCCAATAGCAGTTGTGAAATCAAAGGAGAATTGTACAATCAATTGAAAGCTTTTACACAGAAAGAAGGGATTACTGTCAATGTAATGATTCAGTTTATCTGGCATAAGCTACTGCATGTGTATAGCAATAATCTAAAGAGTATAGTTGGAACCACAATATCAGGAAGAGAACTACCTGTTGATGGGATAGAGGAAAGTGTTGGTTTGTACATCAATACTTTACCATTGATTATTGATTGGAATAATGAGGGCAGTATCTTGGATCAATTGCAGCAAATCCAAAAGAAGATTATAGAGATGAACACGCATAGTTTTGCTGACTTGGCAAAATTACAAAAAGAAGGAGAGCGCCTTTTTCATAGTTTATTCATTTTTGAAAACTACCCTGTGCCTGAAGGAGATGAGGGCCAAGAAACATCGAGTGTAAGTTTAAGAAACGCAATAGAGAAAGTAGATTATCCATTAAATATTATGGCTTTTGAGCAAGGCGAATTGTTGACCATTAAGTTCAATTATGATGGTAATTACCTAACGCAAAGTAAAGCGAAAGAGCATTTGGCGACTTTAGTACATATTTTGAATCAGGTATTATTGAATCCGAATATACCACATAATGAAATTAGTTTGTTATCTCCAACAGCTTATGATCAGCTTGTTTACAATTGGAATGCAACGGACAAGGAATATCCAAAGGAGAAGACAATTCATCAAATGTTTGAAGAACAGGTGCTAAAGACTCCAAATGCTATTGCTTTGGTTTATGAAGGCGCTGAATTAACGTACAATGAACTTAATGAAAAGAGCAACCAGCTAGCACGTTACATTCGAGAACAGTATCAAGAAAAAACGCAAAGAGCACTTACTCCCGACACACTCATTGCCTTGTGTTTGGACAGAAGTTTGGAAATGATTATTGGAATATTGGCGGTATTAAAAGCCGGAGGTGCCTATGTGCCTATTGATCCTACAATTCCACAAGAGCGCATTGATTTTGTATTGGAAGATACCCAAGCACAGATTATATTGAGCCAAAGACATATTGACGGTCATAATAGTTTACCACAAGAGAAAGTAGTCTACATTGATTTAGCTGAAGAACTGTATAAAAACGACAATACAAACCTTGATCAGCACAGTCAATCTACTGATCTGGCTTATGTAATTTACACCTCAGGAACTACAGGTAGACCTAAAGGAGTGATGGTTGAACATCAGGCTTTTGCCCAATTTATCTATAATTTCCATGATAGTTTGGAAGATAAAGTAGATGTTGTGGAAAGAAATGTATTGAGTTTGACAAATTATGTTTTTGATATTTTTGGATTGGAATATGCTCTTCCTTTAATTTTCGGAAGCAAGGTCACTTTATCTTCCATTAAAGAAGTAAAAGAAGAAAATCTTTTAAATCATCAAATCATTCAGCAAACACCAAGTGCTTTACTTCATTTGGTTAACCAATATCCTGACAAGTTATCAAATAGTGTATGTCTTGTAGGTGGTGAAGCATTGCCTTCGTCGATTGCAGAAAAGCTAATTCATGCTTTTAGAAAAGTAATTAACGTTTATGGCCCTGCAGAAACTGTTATTTGGAGTTCATCGTTTGAAGTGAAAAATTCAAACAAACCATATATCGGAACACCATTATTCAACGAACAACTGTATGTGCTTGATTCTGGAAACAGCCCAGTTCCTATTGGTGTAATGGGAGAATTGTACATTGGAGGGGCAGGTTTATCTAGAGGATATCTGAATCGTTCGGAGTTAACTGCTGAACGTTTTGTAAACAATCCATTTGCTACCGAAGCTGATAAAGCCAAAGGGTACACCAGATTGTATAAAACAGGCGATTTGGTACGTTGGTTGGCAGATGGGAATATAGAATATCTTGGTAGAAACGATGATCAGGTCAAAATCCGAGGGTATCGTATCGAGTTGGGAGAAATCGAACATGCTATATCTCAAATTGATGGAATCAATCAGGTGTGTGTGTTGGCTAAAGACAGACAGACAGAGACATCCAATACTAAATATTTGGTAGGTTATTATATATCGGATTACGATATGAATTCGATTGATATTCAAAATAGATTATTGGAAATCTTACCAGATTATATGGTTCCCGCAGCTTTGGTGGCAATGGAATCTTTTCCATTAACAATCAATGGTAAATTGGACAAACGTGCCTTACCTGATCCAGAATTTACTTCTTCTGAAGCAGATTATGTTGCTCCAAGCACAGAAATAGAAACAGCAGTTTGTGAGATTTGGATGGAACTACTAGGATTAGATCGAGTAGGTATTACTGATGAATTTTTCAAAATAGGAGGTAATTCTATTTTGGCTTTGCAAGCTTCACATCGTATGAGTCAGTTTTTGAAATGTGATGTGAAAGTAGCTGATATTTTTAAGCATAAAGTGATTAAGGCTTTATTAGAAAGTTTTGCTTTAGCAGAAGCTGGAATTGAAGGTGATGAGTGGGAATTTTAATTTTTTTTATTACTAAATCCTAAAACCAAATTATTTTATCAAGAAAAACAATATCTTTATTTTATTTAAAAGTCAGAAAAACTCTTAATAAATGATTAGGTTAGTCTCATTTTTCATAAGTTTTTTAATTATTAGTAATTAACACAATTTAATTTAATTTAAAAATAATAATGTATAATATTAATTTATTCTTTAACAAACTAAAACTTAATTCTGGAGCTATTTGGCTAGAGAATGACACCATAAAGATTTTTGTCACCGAAAAATTAAAAAACCAAGAAACAAAAGATTTTATTTTAAATAATAAAAATCAACTGATATCGGTTCTGAAAGAAAATAAAATTTTTTCAAAAGAAGATTTTTCAAACGTATTTATATTCAGAAATAAAGAAACAATAAATTATCCATTAAGCCCAGCTCAAGAGCGCTTGTGGTTTGTTGAGCAATATGAAGAAGGTAGTAATGCGTATCATTTGCCAAATGTTCTGGAACTTGATGTTGACACTAACAAAGATGGGATAAAATATGCCCTGCAACAGATTGTTTCAAGACATGAAATCTTAAGAAGTACTATTGAACAAAAAGAAAATCAAGAAAATGGTACTCAAAAAGTACATGAAGAGCCTCTTTTTATAGAAGAAATAACATTAGTTGATACAGTAGATTATAAAGCATTGATAAAAGAGGATATTAATCGTCCTTTTAATTTAAATACAGAATATCCCATTCGTATTAAGTTTTATACCATTGAATCATCATCTGCAGCTTCATTAAATAAAACGCTATTATTAATTAATATGCACCACATTGCTAGTGATGGCTGGTCGATGGGATTATTTCAAAGAGAATTATATCAATTTTACGAAGGATATAGTAATAATGATGAGAACTTTAGTTTACCAGAATTAGAAATTCAATATAAAGATTATGCTTTATGGCAAAAATCTTATTTAGTGGGAGAAATTTTGGAAAACCAATTAAATTATTGGAAGAATAAGTTATCCGGATTTCAGCTTTTAGAATTTCCAATTGATTATGCAAGACCTTCTGAAATCAATTATAAAGGAGCTAGCCAAAAGTTTAAAATAAATAGTGAAGTTGGCAAAAAACTACGCCTATTAGGACAACAACATGGTGTATCGCTAAATAGTGTTATGCTAAGCAGTATGAATATTCTGTTAAGTAAATATACAGGACAAGACGATATTATTATTGGTACTGCAATAGCAAATCGCCATCATAAACAAACAGAGGAACTGATTGGTTTTTTTGTAAATGCGCAGGTAAATAGAACAATATTAAACGACTCTCAAACTTTTGAACAACTGATTCAACTGGTTCATCAAGACCAAATTGATGCTCAATTGCATCAGGATTTGCCTTTCGATAAGTTAGTGGATGAATTAGGTATTGAACGTGATTCTTCAAGACATCCTGTTTACCAGATAAAGTTCATCATGGAGAGTTTTGGTAGTCAAAATGAAAATTCAAAACTCCAAAAAGATTACTTTAAACCTTATCAGGAAGAAGAAGTTTACGAAGTAGCAAAATTTGATTTATTAGTCACAATAAGTGATAATCAAGAGGAACTAATAGGAGAAATTAGTTATGCTACAAGTTTATTCCATAAAGATACGATTGCTAGATTAGCAAATCATTATATGCATCTTTTAGAGCAATTAGCTCAAGCTCCAACAGAAGCATATAGTCAAATAAACTTGCTCAATTCTGAAGAATATGAGCAAATCGTTTACAAGTTGAATGCCGACGACAAAGAATATTCATTTGAGAGTACAATTCATGAATTGTTCCAAGAGCAAGCAATAAAAATACCAAATAATATTGCGTTAGTATATGAAGGAAAGCAACTTACCTATAATGAATTAAACGAAAAGAGCAATCAGCTAGCAAGTCACATCAGAGCACAATATGAAGATAGAGTAAAACAACCACTTCCAGCAGATACATTAATTGCGATATGTTTAGAAAGAAGTTTAGAAATGATTGTTGGAATACTCGCTATATTAAAAGCTGGCGGAGCTTATGTGCCTATTGATCCAAGTTATCCGCAAGACAGAATAAATTATATATTAGAAGACACAGGAGCAGAATTGATCCTTACTCAAAAAGAGTTAAAAGATAATAGCCCTATTCAATTCCCACAAAATAAGGTTATTTGCATTGATCTTACTGAAGAGCTCTACACAATAGAAGACAACAGTAATCTTCCATTATATAGTAAAAGTAAGAACCTTGCTTATGTTATATACACTTCAGGGACAACTGGCAAACCCAAAGGAGTAATGGTAGAACATGATTCAGTTATCTGTTATTTACTTTGCTTCAAGAAACTAATTCAAAAAGAACATGTAAATATGTTTTCTGTATTGAATTATTGTTTTGATGCTGCTTTGCCAACCTTATTGTCTGGAGCAATTGGAGATGTAACAACACATATATCAACTAAAGACATTTTCTTGAATCAAGGTATTGAGCATTATATTCAAGAAAATAAAATCGATACACTAAGATTAACACCTTCCATGCTTGAATCTCTGAACCTTAGTGATATTAATCAGGAATTGAATATTGTATTGGGAGGTGAGATGATTTCTTATAAATGTGTTAATGATGTTATCTCAAACAAAAATATTACTCTTTTTAATCAATACGGCCCTACGGAGTCTACAGTTGGGACTACGGTATATAAAATAGATAACAAAATAGAGCAGCAAATTATTGGAAAACCATATAAAGGCAAAAGAATTTTTGTACTAGATAAAAACAACAAACCACTTCCTGTAGGCGTAGTTGGTGAATTGTATATTGGTGGAGCGGCGTTATCAAGAGGCTATTTAAATCGTCCTGAGTTAACAGCAGAACGGTTTATTAATAATCCATTTGCAACAGAATCTGATAAAAACAATGGATACAACAGATTATACAAAACAGGTGATTTAGTCAAATGGTTATCGAATGGTAATTTGGAATATATCGGAAGAAACGATGATCAAATTAAGTTAAACGGGTATAGAATAGAGTTAGGAGAGATAGAACATGCTCTAAAACAAATTGACGGGATTAAACAATCATCTGTTTTAATTAAAAATAGAGAAACTGAAACAGGTACAACTAAATACCTGGTTGGATACTACGTATTCGAAGATAATAATGTTACAGTTAGTCAAACAGTTATCTTGGAAAAGCTATCTCATATACTACCAGAATATATGATTCCTAGTGCTTTGGTAGCGATGGAGTTATTTCCGTTAACAATCAATGGTAAATTAGACAAACGAGCTTTACCTGATCCTGATTTTACTTCATCCGAAGATTTATACGTTGCTCCTAAAGATGAAACAGAAGCACAATTATGTGAAATTTGGCAGCTGGCATTTGGTATTGAAAGAGTTGGAGTTACTGATGATTTTTTTAAAATAGGAGGGAACTCGATTCTAGCGATAAAAGTATCACACCGTATGAGTAAGTTTTTGACATATAGTGTAAAAGTGGCAGATATATTTAAGCATAAAACTATAGCTCAAATACTAATTCATACTGCAGACCAGATGCAAATAAGCATACCTAAAATAAATTCTAAGCAAGCTCCGCTTTCTTTTGCACAAGAGCGTTTATGGTTTATTGAACAGTATGAAGAAGGTACTAATGCTTATCATATGCCAGTCGTATTAGAACTTGAAGCCGATACGGATAAAGAGGGTTTAAAATATGCCTTGCAAGAAATAGTATCAAGACATGAAGTTTTGCGAAGTACTATTAAACAAGAAGATAATCAAGAGTTTAGTACTCAAACGGTACATGATGCCCCACTTTCAATAGAAGAGGTTTATTTAACGGATACAGAAGATTATGATTTATTAATAGAAGAAGACATTAATAAGCCTTTCAATTTTGCTACTGAATATCCTATAAGAGCAAAATTTTATACTATTGAATCATCTTCCAATAATTTGTCTAGTAAAACACTACTACTTATCAATAGACATCATATTGCTTCTGATGGTTGGTCAATAGGTATATTTCAAAAAGAATTGCTTGCTTTTTATGAAGCCTATGCCAATAAGGATCTAACGTTCAGTATTCCTGCATTAGAGATACAATATAAAGATTATTCGCAATGGCAAAGATCTTATTTAGTTGGAAATGTATTAGAAAAACAATTAAATCATTGGAAGAATAAATTATCAGGTTATCAGACGTTAGAATTTCCAACAGATTATCCTAGACCAATTAAAACAGATTATAGCGGTGCTGACCAATGGTTTAAAATTGACAAAGAAATTAGTCAAAAACTACACGCATTAACACAACGTTGCGGTGTTACACTAAATAGTGTGCTACTTAGCGGTATCAATATTCTATTAAATAAATATACTGGACAAGAGGATATTACAATAGGTAGTCCAATAGCAAATCGACATCATAAGCAAACAGAAGAACTAATAGGTTTCTTTGTAAATACACAAGTAAGTAGAGCACAACTGAATTCAACTCAAAGTTTCGAAGAATTAATATTGGCGGCTCACAAAGACCAAATTGAGGCTCAATTGCATCAGGATATATCTTTTGAAAAGTTAGTTGCCGAATTAGGTATTGAACGTGATGCGTCAAGACATCCAATCTTTCAAATTATGTTTAGTGTTCGAAGTTTTAATGATCATGAAAAAAATTCAGAACCTCAGAAAAATTATTTCAAACCTTATCAGACAAATGATGCTTACCAAAATGCTAGATTTGATTTAAGCATTACCATAGATGATAGCGGTGAAGAATTTTTCGGATTAATAAACTATGCTACTAGTTTATTTCATGAAGATACAATTACAAAATTTAATCAACGCTACTTACATCTTCTAGAACAATTAATAGAAAATCCGAGTAAACCTTACAGTGAAATTAGTTTGCTTAGTTCTGATGAATACAATCAAGTTGTTTATGATTGGAATGCTACAAGTAAGGTGTATTCTAAGAATAAATCTGTTATAGATATATTTGAAGAACAGGTTGTTAATACTCCAGATACTATTGCAATCGTTTTTGGAGACAAAGAACTAACCTACAAGCAACTCGATGAGGAGTCTAGTAAATTGGCAGGCTATCTAATTGAAAACTATAATGTACAGGAAAACGATTTTATAGGCATCATGCTTGATAGATCAGAAAAGATGATTATAGCTATTTTGGGTATAATGAAAGCAGGAGCTGCTTATGTATGCATAGATTCAGAATACCCAATAGCAAGGAAAGAATATATCATACAAGATACCTCACTTAACATATTAATTACACAAACAGATTATATTTTTGACCTTGATTTTTATTCAGGAAATCTATTTGCAATAGACGTACAATTAGATGCTATTGATGTTTCAATGCAGTCAATTAAGAAAAATGTTAATCCAAATGATTTAGCTTATATAATTTATACTTCAGGTACGACAGGTCAGCCTAAAGGAGTAATGGTAGAGCATTGTCAAATAATATCATTAGTGCTTGATAATAATTTTATAAATTATGAAAAAGTAAATGTTATTGCTGGAGTCTCAAATTATTCCTTTGATGCTAGTATTTTTGATTTGTTTTTCTCATTGCTAAATGGAAAAAAACTGGTCATTATTGATAAGGACACCCTATTGGATTTATCTAAATTAGACGATGACTTTATTAAATTTAAAATAGATACTGTCTTTATTACAACTGCATTGTTTAATTCTTTAGTACAGAATAAGTCTAAATGTTTTGAAAGCTTGCAACAAGTATTATTTGGTGGAGAACGTTGCAATTTAGAGATAGTAAACAAATTTAAGAGACAGTATAAAACGGCCTCTTTAATACACGTATATGGGCCAACCGAGAATATAGTTTATGCTACTTATTGTGAATTAAATGACTGTAATACCGAAAAAATAGTGCCAATAGGTAAACAGTTATCAGATAAAAAATTATACGTTTTAAGTTCCAACAATATGCCAGTTCCTATTGGGATTGTTGGTGAGCTTTATATTGGAGGAGCAGGAGTATCAAGAGGATATTTAAATCGTCCTGAACTGACTGCAGAACGTTTTGTTACTAATCCTTTTGCAACAGAATCAGATAAAGAGAATGGCTATACCCGATTGTATAAAACAGGTGATTTGGTTCGCTGGTTACCAGACGGTACTATTGAATACATTGGTAGAAATGATGATCAAGTCAAGATACGAGGGTATCGTATTGAGTTAGGTGAAATTGAGTATGCCATGTCTCAAATTGAAGGAATTAAACAAGTTTGTGTTTTTGCTAAAAAGAGAAAATCAGAAATTGACGGTTCAGAATATTTAGCTGCATACTATGTTGTAGAAAGCGGTGAAGAGATAATTAATCAAACGGTAATTTTAGAAAAACTAACCCTAGTATTGCCCGATTATATGATTCCTGCGGCATTAGTCGCAATAGAATCTTTTCCATTAAACAGTAGTGGTAAAATAAATAAGAATGCTTTGCCAAATCCTGAGTTCACTTCATCAGTGAACGATTATATAGCGCCTAAAACCCAAGTTGAAAAAGAAATATCTGAAATTTGGCAAGAAGTATTAGGATTAGAAAAAGTAAGCATTATAGATGATTTTTTTAGAATAGGAGGAGATTCTATCTTAAGTATTCAGATAACAAACCGTATTAAACAAGCAGGATTTAGTTGTCAAGTAAAAGATATTTTTGAATACAAAACAATTGTCAAACTTGCCGAATACTTAAGTACAAAAAAATCAGAAATTGATATTATTGCAGAGCAAGGACTCCTAACAGGAGAATTGAATTTTCTACCAGTTCAGCAATGGTTCATAGACAAAGTTGAAAATGGAGAATTAGCCAAATCAAATCACTGGAATCAAAGTTTTTTAATTAGAGTACCTGAGTTAGAAACTAAGAAATTAGAAGAAATTGTTGAGCAACTAGTTTCTTATCATGACGTGTTGCGTATTCGATATAATAAAGAACAAGATTCTAAAACAGGAAAGATGCACTGGAAACAGGTTTATCAATCCAATATTCCATTACAGGAAATCAAGATTTTAGATGTAAGTCAACATTCAGAAACTGAAGTTCATGAAATTCTAACCAATTGGCAAAGTGGTTTTGATCTAGAGCAAGGTGTTTTATTTCAAATAGGATATTTACACGGATATGCTGATAATAGTGCCAGAATTTATTTTGCATTGCATCATATGATTGTTGATGGAGTAAGCTGGCGTATTTTGGCTGAAGATGTTAAGGACTTGTTTCAAGGAAAAGCATTGCCATCTAAATCCAGCAGTTACCGTCAATGGATTACAAGTGTAGAAAATTACTCAACTCAACATCCTTCTGAAGAAGCCTATTGGGAAGAGCAATTGAAAGATATGCCAAACTATCAATTGGATTCTGAAATAAAAGAAATAAGTTCAAAAACGATTGAATTAGATACAGTATTAACCAAATCATTTTTGCAAGAAGCTTCTAAAGCATACCATACAGAAGTAAACGATTTATTATTAACTGCCTTAGCTTATGCACTTAAAGAAATTAACAATCAAAATGTTCAAGGAATAACATTAGAAGGACATGGTAGAGTTGATATAGATCCAACTATTGATCATAGCCGAACAGTAGGTTGGTTTACAACAATGTTCCCTGTAAAGTTAGAAATACAAAAGAATTACAAAGAAAGTATTCCGTTTATTAAAGAGAGCTTGCGAAACATTCCTAACAAAGGAATAGGTTTTGGTGCCTTTGCAGTAACTGAAGAGACAAATTATTCACAAAAAGATTTAATTCCTATTAGTTTTAATTATTTAGGGCAATTCGAAACTCAGCACAAAGATTGGCAATTTGCTTCAGAAAGCAGCGGTTATAGCATGCATCCAGATAACATTGGACACAATCTTATAAATATCAACGGGATAGTTAGTGATAATAAAATGCATTTTGATGTTGTCACAAAATTAGGAGAGGAAACTACAGCACTTTTAAGCGAAAGTTTTAAAACGAACCTCACAAAGATTATTAATCATTGCATTGATAAGCTAGAAAAAGAAGGAGTAACTCATACTCCTACTGATTTCCCTGAATTTATTCCTTATGAAATTTTTAATGAACACTTAGAAGAAGATCCAATATTCATATTTCCTCCAGGAGGTAGTGGAGCCGAATCCTATTATAACAGTTTAGTTCCAAGGCTTAATAATAGAAAACTAGTCTTATTTAATAATTTTTTCGCATTTATGAAGACGCAGGTTGATAATTATGCATCAACTGTGAAAATGGAAGATTTGGCTAATTTTTATAGAATTTGGATTCAAAAATTACAGACAAAAGGTAAATATACATTTGTTGGTTGGAGTTTTGGAGGAGTTTTGGCATTTGAAATTTTTAATAAACTATTGGTGAACAGAGTAGAAAAAAGTGACCTAATCTTACTTGATAGCTATTTTGATTTTAGAAGTATTGAAAATTGTTTGCCACAAAGTTGTATTGAAGAGTTCAAAAAAATAATTCATTATAGATATAATCCTAAATATAATACGCAAAATCTGAATATTGTTTTGTTTAAAGCTTCTAAGATGAATGTGTCGGAAGAAGAAAATAACAGCGAGATTTTGCCAACAATATTTCGCAATTCTCAAAAATTTTATGTCGAATCAATGTATAATGGTTTGGATAAAGTATTAGAAAGTGATGATTGTTTAGTAACGGAAAAAATTCAATTAATTGGTCTCGATTGTCATCATGATAATATTTTAGAGACAAGTAGTACTATTATTTGCGATTTTATTTTAACCCTATCAAACAAAGTTGACATAAAAATAAGTGAGTTAGAAAATATTGAAAAGATATAAATACCCTTATAAGTTTAAAAATAAATACAAAGATTAAATACAAAAAGATAATAATAATTAGAAACAAACACTATGAAAGAAAAAACGTTCTTCCTGAAGCCTAATGTCGTTATAGAACCTTTAATTGACCGTTGGTATGCTTGGTCGCATCTTATATCACCTGCTACAGCTGCTATGAATATTGTAGGGAGACATTTAAAAATAATGAATTCTTATCTTCAAGCTCCTCAGATACATGCTGCTGCAGTCAAAAATCCAAAAATGTTGGGAGGTCCATTTATCGATTATAATGGAGGTAGAATTGATGAAGTAAAAGAACTAAAACAAAATACAATAGAGCGTCGAGCTAAATCTATAGAACTTCAGGCAGCTATAGTCGAATTGGATAAAATGCTAAAGAGTAATGCGAAAGGTTTTTCTTTAGAACCTTTATATGAAAAAGTTCCAGATTTACTAAAAGGATATGTTGAGTTGGTTTATGATTTAAATAATAATCCTTCTTTCCGTCTTTTCGAATCACTATTATATACAAGTGAATTCAATGATATTTCTTCTCAAAGTATAGCATTGTGGATTACTGATAATGATTCAAGACCTTTTTGTTTGAGTACTCCAAAACTTGATAGCCCTAATGTTTTACATTTAAATATTCCTTTAAATCATACAGGTATTGATGCTTTAAGTAAAATGAAGAGAAATCCGGGATGTATCGATGAAATAGCAACCATTTTAGGGGTATCTCCTGATGATAGAGCGCTATTTGATACTTTTTTCACAGAAGAACAAAGCCCTAGATACAAGAAATACGACGGAGAAAAAGCACGTATGCGTTATTTTGGACATGCTTGTATTTTGATTGAAACTAAAGAAGTAAGTGTTTTATTAGATCCAGTAATCAGTTATTATGGCTATGAATCAACCGTATCTCATTACTCAGATTATGATTTACCAGATGAAATTGATTATGTAATTATAACACATAACCATCAAGATCATGTCTTATTGGAAACATTATTGCCATTGAGACATAAAATTAAAAATATTGTAGTTCCTATAACCACAAGTGGTGCATTGCAAGATCCTAATTTGAAACTAGCATTTAAAAGTATGGGGTTCAAAAATGTTATCGAAATGGATGAAATGGATAGAAATGTATTCGATAACGTCTCTATTACAGCTATACCATTTACAGGAGAACATAGTGATTTAAATGTAAGAGCAAAAGCTTGTTTTCATGTTGCTATTAAGCAGTTTTCGTTCTTGTTTGTTGCTGATTCTAGAGTAATGGAACCATTTTTATATAAACATGTTCAGCGAGTTGTAGGTGATGTTGATGTTGTGTTTTTAGGAATGGAATGTGATGGTGCACCTTTGTCATGGTTATATGGACCATTACTTACGGAAGATTTAGCAAGAGATAAAGATCAATCACGTAGACTTTCAGGATCTGATTTTTCAAAAGGAATGCCTCTAGTTGAAATTTTCAACCCAAAAGAAGTATATGTATATGCAATGGGACAAGAACCTTGGTTAGAATTTATTAGTAGTATCAAATATACTGACGAATCTAATCCAATTGTTCAATCCAACCGTCTTATTGAAGAGTGTCTGAAAAGAAATATTATAGCCGAAAGACTTTTTGGTGAAAAAGAACTATTTTATGATTACGTGAATCAAGAAGTAGTGGATTTTAATTAAAATAGTAAACACTTTTTTTTAAGACAATTAACCTATAAAACATGCTATTTAAAAAAGACGAATTAAAGCATTTATGGCCCTTTTACTTGTATTTACTTGTTTCAGGGCTATCAACAATGATAACACCGTTTTACTTGCTTTATTTTTTACATTTAGGCTATTCTTTTTTCGAAATTTCCGTTATCATGTCGTGTGCTGGGGTAGCTGCATTTTTATTTGAAATTCCAACAGGAGCCTTTGCTGATGGATTTAGTAGAAAGTATTCCGTAGTAGTAGGATCTTTAATTATTGCAATTGCAGTATTGTTTATTCCAATTGTAAAAAACTTTTATGTCATTCTACTTTTATATATAATGACAGGGATTGGAGATACCTTTATGTCAGGCGCTCAGGAAGCTTTAGTTATTGATAATCTAAATGTTAAAAAAAGAAAAGACCTCCATCAGGAGTATTTTATTAAGAGTGCTAGTTTTATGGCTTTGGGGGCCGTTTTTGCACCAATTTTAGGAGCCTTATTGGTTAAAGTATATTCCATAAAAATTCTTTGGTATATATATAGTCTAGGTTTCTTTTTTACTGCTATCATAATAACTTTCTTCACTAAAGAAAGCTTTAAACCGAAAAAATCAAAAGTATTGGATCTTTTTAAAGAATCATTTCAAACCAGTAAGATTGGTATTGCTTTTTCAATACGCCAGAAAACATTGTTTTTCTCTATAGTGGCAGGTATATTTATGTGTATAGTAAAAGCTGGAGCAATAGGAACACAACCATTTTTAATAAGCTTAGGATTAAAAGAATACCAAATGGGGTATGTTTTTTCAATCATATCAGTTGTTAGTATTGGTTCTTCGTTTGCTTCACGTCTCTTTACAAGGTTTAAATCTAAAAATGTATTGTCAATTCTAATTCTAATTGTTATAGGATTACTTTTTTCATTATTATTTATTTATCCACCATTTTTCATTCTTGCTGTAATAATTATTATTACCAAAAGTGGAATGTTAAATTTGGGAGGACCATTAATTCAGTCGTATTTGCATCAAGTCATTCCAGGAAAATTTAGAGCAACAATAATATCGACGATGAGTATGGTAAATCAACTGGCAAGCACATTAGCAGGATTATTGGCAGGTTTTTGCGTTGATTTGTTTGGTCCACAAAGAGTTATAGCATTTAGCGGTGTGTTTGGGTTTATAGCAATATTTTTTTACCAAAAAATGAAAGATTAAGGACAAATGCAATTCAAATTATAATTTAAAATATTAAATCCTTTAAAGTAATAAACATGTCAAAACCACAATTATTTATGTTGCATTTTGCAGGAGGAAACAGTGACTCCTTTAATTTCATGAATTCATATTTGGGAGAATTTAAATTAGAAGCAATTGAGCTTCCAGGGAGAGGGGCAAGTTCGGATGAGATTTTGATCAAAGATTTTACTACAGCTGCAAATTATATCTATACACAAATAAAAAAAAGATTAACCTCTAAGAATTTTCTAATATACGGACATAGTATGGGAGCTTCACTTGCTTTCAAAGTAACAAGAATGCTTGAAGAAGATAGTATAACACCCCTATGTTTAATCGTATCAGGAAATGCTGGGCCAAAAATAAAAGAGAATAAAAAAAGATATTTGCTCGAAGATGAAGAGTTTATTGTGGAAGTAACAAAGTTGGGAGGATTGCCTTTAGAGTTTTTAAAAAGTCAAGAGTTATTAGATTATTTTATACCTATTCTAAAAGCAGATTTTGAAATTTCCGAAGAAAACAATTTAGGCAGTGAGTCTATTATTAAAACCCCAATTTATTCTATAATGGGTGATGTTGAAAAACATGTTGAAGACATAACGAATTGGTCCAAATACACAACATCGTTTTTTAATTATGAAATACTTACTGGAAACCACTTTTTTATATTCAATAATGCAGAAAAATTATGTAGCATAATAAAAAAATGCTATAAAAAAAATGTAGCCAAAAAAGCTTTAGACTTATTAACTGAAAAGATGCAATAGTACAGATCAAGTAAATGAAGAATAATGATTTTAATAAATTACATAAATATTGATCTTATTGATGATTACAAGAATCTCATACCCAATGTTCCTGAGTTTATCCAAAAACAGGTAAACAGCTATATTAAAGAGAATGATCAAAAAAGATGTTTGTTTGGAAAATTGGTTTTAAGAAAATTATTAATGGAAAGTGGGTATTCAAAAAGAGTATTAGACGAAATTAAAATTGATGAAAATAATCGCCCTTACATAAATCAAGATATTGATTTTAATATTTCTCATTCAGGAAATTATGTTATATGTGCCATTTCAATGCAATCGAGGATTGGTATTGATATTGAAGAAATTAAAAATATTGATATAAATGAAATAAAGGAAATTGTTTTTAATGACGAGGATGATAAAAGATTTCAAAACACACAAACGCCATTAGAGTTATTCTATGATACATGGACATTAAAAGAAGCTGCTTTAAAAGCAGATGGAAAAGGACTTATGATGCCATTGAAAGATATTGAAATATACAATGAAAAATTACTATGCTGTAATCAGTTATGGAGTTTTGAAAAATTAAATATAAATGAAAGTTATAGTGCTTATGTTGTATATAATGGGAATCATACCGTTTCAATGAATGAAATTAATATTTGTTCAATAATTTAATCGATATAAATTTCAAAACTCGCATTAATTTAGAGTATCCAAGGGTAGTAAATGTTTTTTTAGATAAAATAAAATTATAAAAAAGATATATGGAAAATGTTCTAGTAACTCCTCAAACGGAAACAAAACCTGAAGTAATTATTGATGATTTATTTTCAATGATTCCGGGAATTGAAAATGCAACTCAGGTACAAGTTGTTATGGTTAATGACTTAAGTGGAAAAAAGTTTAATAAAGATTGGGTAGCCCCCAATAAACCATGTCTTATTAAAGGTGCGGTAAAACATTGGCCTGCTATTCAACATTTTAAAAGTGAAGAGTATTGGTTAACAGCTTGTGATGATTTTAAAATTACAATCTATCCACATATGAATCACGCTAGTTGGGAAAGACATAAGATTAATAGTGAAGAGGTTACATTTCATAAAGCAATAAAAAGGTTATTCAACAATGAAGACCCTATTTTGAGCATGCCTGCTGAAAAAATTACCGATGATAATCGTTTTTCGAAATTAATAAACGAGATGCCTGGATTCGCTTTTCTTAACAGTTCGATAAAACCAAGACTTTATGAGCAAAAAAGGTTTTTTTTGTATCGTAGAGCCTCCACAGCTTGGCATCATCACATTACAGATGAAACTTTAATGTGTCAGGTTAGTGGAGCGAAAAAAGTGGCTTTATTATCACCTGAAATACCTAATGCAAAAGAAATTGTTGAATTTTTTAGAAATGATTCTTATTTAGATGGAAAAGTTTTAGACAGTTCAATTGATTTGAAACCTGTCATTGCCTATGTTCAAGAAGGAGATGCCTTATATATTCCCCCTTATTGGTTACATGCTGTTATGCCAGATGATAATGTAGTTGGATTTACTTACGCTCATTGCTGGAAAACCCCAATCCATAAATTTGGAAATTTTTCAAATTATTTTGTTCGTCAATTTTACAAAGGCGGATTACAACCTTTTAGAAAGATATCCTTTCTAATGCCTCTTTTAGCTGTTTTTTCAGGTCTTTCATACGGATTCAAGAAAATGATTGGACGCATTTAATAAATGAAAAAAAAGATAATTTAAATCAAAAAACATATTAATCAAAAAATTAACCATTAAAAATATGCTACTAAATATAGATGAAATCCAGACAATCTCTGGAAAAAAGATGTTATTAAATGTTGAAAATTATCAAGGAGAGGAACTATTAAATTGGGCAGAAGATAATAAAAAAGACTTTGAAGATTTTATTTCCCAAGAAGGCGCACTTTTAATCCGTGGTTTAAACATTAATGGTGCAGATGACTTTGGGTCAATATTAAAAATATTCTTTGGTGAAGACTTAGATAATTATGCATATAGATCTACTCCTCGAACCGAATTGAAAAACAAAGTATACACTGCTACAGAATATCATGCTTCTGAAGTGATTCCTCAGCATAATGAAAATGCCTATTTTAACTCTTGGCCGATGAGAATTGGTTTTTTATGTGAAACACCAGCAAGTAAAATGGGGAATACACCAATTTCAGATAGCCGTATTGCTTATCAGGAAATCCCTAAAGAAATTAGAGAAGAGTTTGAGCGAAAAAAAATAATGTATGTAAGAAACTATTCCAATATTGATTTGCCTTGGCAAGAAGTTTTTCAAACGAGCAATAAAAATGAAGTTGAACAATTTTGTAAAGAAAATAAATTGGATTTTGAATGGACACCTGAAGGACTTAAAACCAGACAGGTAAATCAAGCTTCTATTATTCATCCTACAACTAAAGAAAAACTATGGTTTAATCAAGCTCATTTATTTCATGTTAGTAGTTTGGAAGAAGAATTGCAAGAAGCCTTAATAGAAGTTTTAGGAGAAGATAATTTACCTAGAAATACTTTTTTTGGTGATGGAACTCCAATTGATCCAGCAGCCCTTGATATCATTAGAGACGTTTACGAAAAAACAAAATTTTCTTTTCAATGGGAAAAAAACGACCTTTTATTATTAGATAATATGCTATTTACACATGGTAGAGAGCGTTATGAAGGTCCACGAAAAGTTTTGGTAGGCATGGCAAGAAACTTTAAAGTATAAACCCATAAGTAGGAGTCTTTTTTTGATTGAATCATTCTAAAGTATTATTTACAGGAGAAGTGGCTATCTTAAAGTTAATTTTCAGACAGCTTTACTTATTCATAAATATAACCCATTGTTAATCAAAAGAAAGTCTAGATGAAAAAAAGAGTTAAAGTGTTGATTAAAACATTTTAACTCTTTTTTTTCTTGTTGTTGTTTTGCGTTATTTTGTGGTACTACTTTCCGATGCATATACCCAAATCTCTTGTAGAGCTGTTAGTAGATGTTTTTTATTATTCTTTTAATTGTTTCTAGCGCTTCAGTTGATGTTTGGCGAATGATAATTTTATTTTTTTTGTGCTTAATTAGTTCTGTAAACAGATTATCTTCGGTATTAATATCAACGATTGTTCCTCCATATTTTAAAGTTGTTTCGGCAATTTCCATTGGCAAATTAGTTGCTCCTGAAGTTCCAACAATAAATAGGATACCAGAGTTTTTAGCGATTTTTAATGAACTGAATCTTTTATTTGTTTTCTCATCATAATATTCATCAAACCACAAAATATTTGGTCTCATCCAGCTTCCGCATTCTTTGCATTTCAATAATTCAATCTCTCTTTCAGTTAAATCTTCGTCTATATCTTTTCCTTTAATTTCACCAGATAGATTAATGATCTCTTTGCAACCATTTGAACATTTTATTTCTCTATTATTTCCATGTATTTCATAAATTCGATTAGTTCCAGCATGTTTGTGTAAATTATCAATATTTTGAGTAATTAAATTAAATTAAATCTATCTTGCAAAATATTTTCTATTTCTACTAATTCAAAGTGACTTTTGTTTGGCTTTGTATTTTCAAACATTTTTTTTCTAAAAAGAGAATATTGCCAAACTTCTTCTGGGTTTTTAGAAAAATATTTAAAAGTTCCAAATTCTTCTGGTTTATGAAACTTTGTTCCTTTAACCCAAATTCCATCTATTCCTCTATAAGTTGGTATTCCGCTATCAGCAGAAATTCCTGCGCCTGTCAAAAACGTGAAAAGATTTCTATTTGATTTATTGTAAACTTGCTCTATTATTTGTTCTAGTTGATCTTTCATATTCTGATTTTCTAAAATATCTGCTAATGTCTTGGTGCTACAAGAGGTTTAGGATTGAAGAAATGAGTTTTTTTCATTAAACAAATTTTTTTTGCAAATACAAAACCATCTTTAAATTCAGCCCAAAAAACCAATCAATACAAACGGCTGTTGGCAGTAGTTTTTTTATTTAATTCGTTTATATTCATAGGTTAGATTATAGCTATAACCACTTCCTATAATTAATAAAAAGGCTCCTTCATTACAAACAGCTTCATTTATTAATAGATTTCCATTTTTTGTCAATCCAATTCGTCTTTTGTTATTTCTGCACCCACCAAAAAGATAAGGAATACCGTTACAATCTAAAAAACTATTGTCTAAATAAAACATTCCTTTTTTATATTTCCCTGTCAGTGTAGTGTCTTTAATTACTTTTGAATTGTCTGAAATTTTAATTTTTAATAAGTTATTGTTCTCAAGCCTTAAATCTATATTGAAATTATTTTTTAATTGACTAATCGAGTCAAACTTATCTTTCTCATTTAAATATTTACCTAACAAAAACATATATGCGTTATTATTCATTAAAGAATCGGGAATAATATCTTTTGGTTTAGGTTTTTCAAAACTATAGTATCTTTTTATTGGATTATATGTATAACTTCCATTTAATTGGGAGATATTTTCAATTTCTAAATTTTGAACTTCTTTACGAAATCTTTTTTTTGAGAAACTTGCACAACTTAAAAAAGCTAAGGCTAAAAATGGAATAATTATAAAATGTAACTTTTTGTTTTTCATAATTCTACGGTAAGATTACTGCCAAGGTTCTGGCGTTACAAGAAATTTGAAATTAAAGATGCGAGTTTTTTCGGTTAAACACAAATTTTCTAATTACAAAACCATCTTCAAATTCTGCCTAAATCCCCAAACCCGCCAAGCGATATAACGTTTGGCGGAATTAAAGAAGAAGACTAGTGGTAAAGTAATATAGTAATTATTTCATTTTATTGAACATATATCGAGCAATCTTCCATTGTCCATTTGTTTTTTGAAATACAAATAACTCTCGGTTCTCTTCGGCTACAGTTTGTCTGTTGGCATGAATCAAGGTTGTTCCTTTTGATGTTGTTCGTGCAAAAGCAAAGTCTCCATGAACTATGATTTCGTCAATGTAAAATTCGATGTTTAACTGAATTGTTTTGAAAACAAATTCGTAAGAACCTTTTATTTGTTCTTGTCCAATTGCCGATGGTGCGTTGGAAGGCATAAAAATTCCATCATGAGTATAGAGTGGCAGTACTTTATTTACGTCAGAAGTATTCAATGCATCACGATAAGAGAAAAGTAGTTTCTCAATTGCCGATTTTTCTATTTGATTGTTCATTGTGATTTGATTTAATTTGGTTGAATTATTTTTTATTTTGTTTTGACAGGATACTAGTGTCACCAATAGCATTACTGTAAGTATTATATTTTTCATCAGGTTGTTATTTCAATTTATGATTTTGCAATTGCTGCTTTAGCTTCTTCAAGTGAAACGGTTTTACCAAGTGCTCCAAACTGATGTAGGTCGCCAAACACTTCAATGCGTATACTTTGGTCAATACCACCAATGTGAAGAGGTTCAAAACCAGCACTTGAAATTAGTTCCTCAATATGTGGATTACTGTTTGTGCTATCTGAAGCATAAAACAAGGTCATTTTGGTAGGGGCTTTAAAGGCATCATTCTTTAGTGAAGCGGCACCTAATGTTCCGAATGCTTTTACGAGTTTAGCATTAGCAGGTAATAATTCAGAAAGAATTTTTGCAGATGATTCAGTTTCTCCAATGATTTTTTTGAAACCGCCATTTCCATCTGGTGCAATAGGATTAGAAACATCAATAATTATTTTACCTGAAAGTTCTTTAGAATAGTTTTTTAGAAATTCTTTGATTAAATTAAAGCCTATTGAAGGTACTATTACATCAGCTTCATCAATGGCTTCAGTAATTGTTTTAGCAATAGCATTAGTACCTAAACTGTCAGCAAATGTTTTCGCTTTTTCAAATTCTCTTGATGCTACAATTACGCAGTGATTACCTTTAGTAAGGTTTGTTGCAAGAGCTGTACCTATGTTACCAAGTCCGATTATGGCTACTTTAGTTTGTGGTGAATTTTTCATTTTATCTTTATTAAATTGTTATGTCATTATTGACATTACAAAGATGCGATGAACCTTTCTCCTGTACCTATGAACTATTTTAAGAAATAGTCTTAATGTAGATTAAGGGTAAATGTCATTTACCCATTCTGTCTTTTCTAATTTTACTGAGAAACTCTGGTGTCACACCAAGATAGGATGCTATTTGTGTGTTGGGTAATCGGGAGGAAAGTTTAGGATATTGCTCTAGGAAAAATTCATATCGCTCGTATGCTGTCGAGCTAAAAGTATGCAACAGTCGGTTTTGAAGTTCAATGTATTTATCCTCAATAATTACGCGAAAGTTTCTATCAAACTTCGGATAGTTAGTGTATAAATACCAAAGATCTCCTTTAGAAATTTGAAGAATGATGGAAGGTTCAATTGCTTCAATATAGAGCTTGGAAGGTTTCTCTTTGTGAAGGCTATCAATGTCGGCGACCCAATCGTTTTCGGTCGCAAACAAGAGATTGTGTTCTTTACCTGTTTTGTCAACTCCATACATTTTAAAACAGCCCTCAACAACATAAGTGAAATATTTGCAGGTATCGCTTTCTTGCAAAATAAATTGTCTACGTTTTATTTTTCGCTCTACCAGACAACTCATTAAAGCTTCTTTTTCACTGTCTTCCAACGAAAGATATTTATCAAAATATTTAATTATATTTTCCATTGGTATTATGTCTTTAAGGTTGTCTGTGATACTCTAATACTTAGATAGCTTAGGAATTAAAGATGCGATTTTTTTCGATTTTGAGTAAGTTTTCAAATATAAAAATATTTTTAAATTCAGCCTTTTGCCCAAATCTTTTGTAATGGCTGTTGACAGTAGTAGTTGTTATATATTTCTTTTTATCATTCTAACATAGTAAGCTGAAAACATTTTAGCTCTATACCAAATCAAGAAAATTAGTATAAGTTTCCAGAATTTAAAACTCCAATGGAAAAGGTCAAAAGCAATACTTAAAAATATGATTAGAAAAATGCCTTTAAACAAATCACTCATTACTTGATAATATTCAGCTTTTCCATATTTATTTTCAGAAATTAATTTGTCACAAGTCTTAAGAAAAATTTTATTGGTTATTTCCTCTTGATTTCTTATTCCTATATTTCTATAGCCAAAAAATAAAAAATTGTAAAGCTTCCAGTATTTATTTTTTAATTGATTGCCTTTTGGAAAAAAGCGCAATAGAATACCATTGAAAATTACATCATCCAAACTCATCAGTATATGTCCGATTAAATAGCAAATAGGTATTAATAACAAAATTGTTAAATCTGAAAAGTCTTTTGAGTCTTTAATAATACAAGTTATTTCACAAGGATAATACAAATAAGAAAAAAATAGAACTATTAATCCTAAAAGTGTATAAACAAGAATGTCTCTTAAAGTAAATTTGTCTGTCATAGTTTATTCTTTTCTGGTCGGTTTTTAAAATTACTGCCAACATCTTGGCGATTTGCATGGTTGGGGAATAAAGAGGTGAGATTTTTCCATTATACACAAATTTTCCAAGTACAAAACTATCTTTAAATTCAGCCAAATGCCTAAATCTATTGTAACGATTGTTAGCTGTTGTTTTTTTATTTACCCTAGTAGGTAAACTTTATAGCTTCCCACCAAGTTACCAAGCCCTAGCATGCCCTTTGCATTATATTGGATTCATTTTAGTGGACGCCTAAAGAATCGCTTCTTTACCTTGCCAAAGTTCTGGGTTGTTTTTGAGAATTAGGTTTTATTAGTTTAGTGTTACCATCGCAAATTTCAAATAACTTATTTCTCCATTCAATTTTATTGTTAGCTTCTGAACTTTCTAATTCAAAACCATTCAAATATAGTTTATCCTGATGTATAATTCCAAATTGTTGTGAATTAAACCTATTGTATAATCCTATAAGTTGCGGAGCTCCTCCACAATATGTATCATTTATATTTTCCAGCGTTTCACAAAAACATTGAAAAACTGCTCTGCTTGTTTTTGCTTCGTTACTTTTTAAAAATTCATCAAATTTTGCTTCAAATTCTTTCTTTCCTGAACCAATAACAAATATTTTATCAGAATGTTTTGAAAAAGGTAAGGTTTCAAATGTCCATGAATTATTTGATTTAAGCCATTTTATTTTTGTGCACAAAAAGTCAGTCTCTTCATTTCTACTTGCAAAAATAATTTCTAGTGACTTATCTGTTACACCCCTTATTTCAGATGGATATTTATCAAATAACTCTTTTAATTTTAAATTGAAAGAATAAAACTTTTCTTTATTTGTTGAATTTTCAGGAAATAATAAACCATTATCTGCTAGCTCAACAATTTGATTAATCGCAAGAGATGGAAATTGAACATCTCCGCAATATCCAATTATAACTGGATGATTTTTGCAACCAAATATTTTTTTTCCATTATCAAATTTTGCTTTATCTGCCCAAGAAATTCTGCTATCTCCAGCAATATATAATGATGATGTTTTTCTAGAGTCAACTCCAATCCAAGAAACAATTAATGTCATAAATATTGTATTTTGTTAAGTTTCTGAGGCAAAATAACGGTTAACGCCCTGGTGCTACAAGAGGTTTGGGGCTAAAGATGTGAGGTTTTTCCATTATGTACAAATTTTACAAATACAAAACCATCTCTAAATGTTGCCAAATACCCAAATCTCTTGTAACGGCTGTTATGTGACGTTTTTAATTTTCCTTAATTTCAGTCGTTAAAGATTTAATTTCTAAATTATACCAATGTATAAATTGACGCATTGCATTTTGAATACTTTGCCCTTCATCTACATCAAAAAAGATTACTTCTTTGTCTTCTATCTCGGTTGAATATTCCTCAATTAGAACGTTGTAAAAATTAACAATGTCACAATATTTTTTTAGCAATTCAAAACTCTCTTTTTTAAAATCTATTTTATAAGGATTTGGATTAGAGGAACTGTATATTGTTGATGTTAATGAATATATTATTTTAGAAACAATTTTTGGATTCAAATTAATTAACTCTGTTATATATTCTCTCAATTCTTGCAATTTTTTTTCAGACCAAATATTAAGTAATGAAAAAATATTTTTTTCGTATTTTTCAAAAATGTTAGTATTATTTTTATTGCTATCTGTTAAGGCTCTCTCAAGAAGTAAATTATTCAATAAATAAATATCAGCAGTTTTGATTGCTTTTTCGTCTTCAGTTTGACCTACTTGCATCCATCTATTTATTTCTTTTGAAAAATCATAAGGTATTCCGCTTTTCATTAAATATTTTGAAAACTCAAGTCTTTCTGAATAATTAATATGTTTTAAAAGTATTCTACTAATTGTTATTGCAGCTTGAGATTTTGGATTATTAGATGCAAACATAAAAACTCCACCTTTCATACCTTCAAACTTATTTTCATTGTGACAAATTATTTTTGAAACGATTTGTCTTGAATTCCAATCTAAATTGTCTTCATAAAAATATATTTTGTTTAGATATTCAGTAGGTTCAATATATTTAAATATTTCGCTTGTTTCAATTAAAACTTCATCGAATGTTTTTGAATTAAGACTGCTTATATAATTGTCAAAATAAATATCTGAAATATCATCTTTTGGGACACTATAAATAAAGTATCTGTTAAAGTATTTAGAGGAAACTATTCTTTTTTCTTTTGTCCAATCTTGATCTCTATTTTTAAAATTATAATTTTCCGTAGCTTCTTTTACATAAGGAAATATTTTTTTTAGTAAATTTAATATTGCTTGTTTTTCTTTTTTGGATAAGTTACTATCTAATTCTCCAATTTTGGATTTAAATTCTTCAACTTTTGAATTATTTTTATTGTCGGAGAATTCATCATTATATGATTCGATAAAATATTCTGGAGAATTTTTTATGAATTCATAATGTTCAGGGTAAAATATTTTTACACCTTCAAAAAGAATTAAATCAGAAATATTAACCTCTCCTTTCAAAAGAGGAATTAAAAATGATAAAGAATTTGAAAACCGAATAGCGAGTCTTGGAGTTTTTATTTTTAAAAGTAAATTTTGTGAAATAAAAAATCCAACATTTTGCTCCTCGTTTGTTCCTAAATCAATTTTATTTTCATCTAAGATATTATTTAATAACTCAAAAGTGTAATTTAATAAATCTTTACTCAAAGCTTGAGGTATTCTAAGAGGAACTTGAATTATTTTTTCAAGAAAATTATATCCTGAATTTCTATTTCCTTCTGCAAATCTTTCTCCAATTGCAGAAGCTACCATTTCATCATCAAACGATAATATATAATATGTTTTTGAAAAATCACCTGTTAGTTTAATTAGTTTAAATAAAGAAAATAGTTCTTGTTTATCAAGACGGTCAATATCATCGATTATCACTACTATTTTCTTATCACTTTCTTTTAGAAAGTCGTTTACTCTATTTTTTAAATCTTCTAATTGTGTGTCAGAAAAATTTTCACTTAATTTTGATAAATCAAAATTGAAAATAGTTGTAATACTTCCATATTTTTTAAAAAAATCTACAAATTTTTCAGCTTTTGTATTTAATTCTTTGTTTAGTACTTCTGAAATATTTTTAAGAAAATTTAAAATTAAAGCATCTTCGTCTTTAAATCTCCAAGGATTAAATTTTACAATTAAAACATCTTCATTGATATTTAGTTCTTCTTCAATCATATTTAAAACTGAAGACTTACCTTCTCCCCAAATTCCGTATAAACCAATAACTAGTCCATCATTATCATTTCTTTTAGTTATTGTTTCAGCAATTCTTTTTGAAAATTTATATCTGTTAAACCTATCTTGTTCTTTGGCTAAAATTGGTTTGTCAGAATTATAGATTTGTTTCATAATTTCGTCGTTTTTGGGCAAATGTCACATAACGTTTTGGTGCTACATGAGGTTTTGGATTAAAGATGCGAGTTTTTTCCATTAAACACAAATTTTACAAGTGCAAAACTAACTTTAAATTTAGCCAAATGCCCAGCTTGCTTGTAGCATGCGTTATAGGCTGTGCTTACTTTGCGCCATTTTTCTTCATTCCTTGTCCCCAAGTGTATTCAAATCCTGATATTTTCCCTTGTGTCCTCAATTCATCTAATGTTCCAGAACTTTTGTCAGGTTTGGCGGTAAATTGAATGTCGGCAGTTGAACCACTTGCAGAAATTTTGAAAAGTTCATTTGTGTTTAGTGTTTCTGTTCTTCCGTCGAAGTTTGCGTGATGAAATATTCCATATAAAGAAGAATGTGTTGCACCACTTTCGTATAACTCAAAATATGGTTCTTGGTCTATTTCTGTTCCGTCTATTCGGAAATAGTTTGCAAAATACATAATTGTTTCGGCTGTGCTCCCAGAGGCACCAATTACAACAGTGTTTATGCTTGTCATTCCTGTTGGTACAATTCCTAAAGAATAGGCATCTGTTCCGCTAATAACACGGTATTCCATTGGTGGACATATTTTATTCCATTTTTCTTTGTCTGGTTTTGCTTTGAAGTTTTTACTGAATTGATTTTTTGCCATTGTTTTTATTTTAAATATAAATAATTAGTTAGTAAAAGTAAATAGTGTTTTATGCACTTTTTTTGATGCAAAGTGTTTTGTGTTCTATTTCTTTATCCATTTTGCAGTTTTTCTTCTTTAAACTAATTATCATATGGTGCACATGAAGATAAAATGTACAAACTAAAGACAATACAAGAAAGTGAAAAACACGTTAAATCAGTGATAGTCAAATAAGAGAAAGTAAAAAGAAATTTAAGAAAAGAACATTTACTTTCCAATACAGAAATTAGCACCTCAGTGTTTACTAGGGTTTTCAGATGAAGCGGTACAAATAAGGTACTAATCTGAACAAAACAACAACAACAAATAAACACTTATTCATTATTTTAATAAAAGGTAGACTACTTTGATAACTTGCGGTAACATCTTTTTAAAAACACTCACGCTGGTACTCAAATTGATAAGGCGCAGGATTTTCTAGAAATGGAATTTGAAGAAAATAATTTAGTGTGTATAACTGATATCAGTAAAGCCATATTTTTGTTTCATAACGTTACCGTATAGGTGTCAGTTCATTACTACCCGCTTTTTTATGAAGCAGGAAAGAAACCTGAATATCATCATCCTTAGTTTGGGCATGAATGGCAGACAGATAATCTTTGTACATCTCGCTCGTCGGCTGTAAAGAGAGCACTTTTCCACCTGCATAAAGCACCATTTTAAAATCTTTTAAAGGTAAAATGTCCCTTTTCTCAAGGACTGCATCACTCATTTTATCCCAACGCGCTTTAGAATCTGCAGGAGTAGCCCAGTAAAAAGCTTTTGCCAGTTCCACTTCTTTATCATACATTAATGATGCATAAGCATTCACATCTTTTTTTATCAGTATATTTCTAAAATTGTTATATGCTGCAACCGCTTCTTTCAGTAATTCATCCTGATTCTCTTTACTCAGGTCTTTAGAATTGCGCCATCCTACTAACTGATAAGGAACTTCTGCCTCAAAAGAGCCTTTAAACTCAAAAGTCTTTTGCCCGCTGGCGAGGAATTTTTCTGTTCCCGGCTTATTGGAGGTGCTGAATTCAAAAACCTGTTTATAATTTTCTGTAGGGGCATCAGGGGCATGATGAATTACTTTGATCTTAAACTTAGAAGCATCCACAAGTGTAGGAGACCAACTTTGGTCTGACAGCTGAGGCGGAAACAAACGTATGATAATTTCCTGTTTTCCACTTGTTAGTATATAATCATTAACAGGAATACGTTGCTCATTGGCACTACCCAATAACAAATAGCGGTGCAGGGGGACATCATTGATTAAAATTTCATAACCACAGGCATCCTGACTAAATTCCACCTCATACAATGGGTTGTAATCGTATGTCTTTACCTGTTTATAAATATCCAGCATTTTCTGATCCATCTTTACCTGACTTTTAATAGTTGTACCTGATGATTGTTTTTGCTGACATGAAGCCATGCCCGACAGTAATACTAAGCTTGATATAATTAGTTTTCTCATTTTTTAATTTTAATCCATCTTGGTTTTTCGTCAATACCAATAGTAAATATAATTGTTTCTTCCTTGACCTTAGGTGCCGCACCGGTTAATTTTTAATTTTTATGAATAGAAAACGCTGGTGATTTTTCTTTAGGTCTTCCTTTAAATTCTTAATTTAATGAACACCAAAGGGCATTGTTATCCTAAAACTATAATTCTTCAAGCTGTGTATTTCAAATTAAGATTTACCCTATGTTATAGAGACGTTGAGGAAATAATGAAAATGCGTGGGGTTCATGTTGACCATTCTACTATTCAACGTTGGGTATATAAATTTATACCTTTTATTTATGGCATAGATGAAGAAAGTAAACTAAGAGCTAGCAGTAGTTGGAGTATGGATGAAACTTATTATTTGACCAAAAAAATATTCTCTATTCCTCAAAAAAAGAGGTACAATAGAGGTATGAATTTAATCAAAATAACAATCAATATCCAAAAGGAAGTATAAATGAAAAAGAGTTAAAATATTGTTTTTTAATATTTTAACTCTTTTCTTGTTATTGCTTTGCATTATTTTGTTGTACTACTTTCCAATACAGAAATTAGCAAATATATTCCCTAGTAATTCATCATTAGAAACTTGACCAGTGATTAATCCAAATTGGTATAAAGCTTCGCGAATATCGAGAGCCATTAAATCGCTTGAAAGATTAGTTTCAAGGCCATATTTTACTTTTTGTATTTCATCTAGAGCTTTTAATAAAGAATCGTAATGTCTTGTATTGGTTACGATTGTTTCATTATTTCGTAAGACACCAGTATTCACAAAAGACAACAATTCATTCTTTAACTCTTCAACACCAATTTTCTGTTTTGCAGAAATTAATAGCAGTTTAGCATTTAAATTTTCAAGCTGATTTGTAATATTTGAAACTTCTTGCTCAGATAATATATCTCTTTTATTAACTACAATTAATAAAGGTTTTAAAGGGTATTTATTTTTAATTTGTTCAATTTCAGTAATGAATTCGGTACCAGAAGCCTGAAACTTTAAACCATCAAACAAATAAACGACAACTTGTGCTTGCTCTATTTTTTCGAAAGTTTTTTTGATTCCGATACTTTCTACATAATCAACAGTTTCGCGTATACCAGCGGTATCTATAAATCTAAAACCGATTCCACCAATAACCAATTCGTCTTCGATGGTATCACGAGTTGTACCAGCAATTTCCGAAACGATAGCACGTTCTTCGTTTAATAAAGCATTCAGTAAAGTAGATTTTCCAACATTAGGCTCACCTACAATAGCTACAGGAATTCCGTTTTTAATTACATTTCCAACAGCAAAAGAATCAATCAAACGTTTTAATACAAACTCAATACGATTCAATAATTCATGAAACTGACTTCTGTCGGCAAATTCAACATCTTCTTCAGCAAAGTCCAATTCAAGTTCAATAAGCGAAGCAAAGTTTAATAATTCCTCACGTAGTTTGGCAATTTCGTTACTAAAACCACCACGCATTTGCTGCATAGCAATTTGGTGTGAAGCTTCATTGTCAGACGAAATTAAATCAGCTACAGCTTCGGCTTGAGATAAATCTAGTTTTCCGTTTAAGAAAGCACGAAGTGTAAATTCACCAGGATCAGCCATTCTACAGCCTTTTCGAAGCAATAGTTGTATGATTTGTTGTTGGATATAAGTAGAGCCGTGGCAAGAGATTTCGATGGTGTTTTCGCCAGTATATGAGTTTGGTCCTTTAAAAACCGAAACCAAAACTTCGTCAAGAGTCTTCGAATCATCTACAATATGACCTAAGTGTAGGGTATGTGTCTTTTGTTTAGTTAAATCTTTATTTTTAATAGAACGAAAAACTCCATTACCAATTGTAATGGCTTCGCTACCCGAAATTCGGATTATGGCAATTGCCCCAGCTCCCGAAGGCGTTGCTAGAGCTACTATAGAATCTTGATTTATCATCTGGCAAAGGTATAAAAAAAGCCTAGAAATTCCGAAAGAGAGAATTGTAAAAGGAGAATTGTAAAAGGAGGATTGTAAAAAGTGAAATGTAAAAAGTGAATTGTGAATAGTGAAATGAAAGATGTAAACTGTAAACTGATAACTGCGACTGCAAACTGTGACTGTAAACTGAGACTGTAAACTGAGACTGCAAACTGAGACTGCAAACTGAAACTGTAAACCGAGACCGAAAACTGATACTAAAAAAAACCTTGTTTTAAGAAATTGTAAAATGTTAAATAACTGATAATTGTCATGTCGAAGAGGCTGTTTTATGGTTAAATTTGAGAAACTAACATTTAATCTAAATAATGCGATGAAAAGAATATTATTCCCCACCGATTTCTCTGAAGTAGCTACAAATGCATTTGTGCATGCTTTAGAATTTGCAAAACAGGTTAAAGGCGAGCTCATTTTGTTACACACATTTGAGATTCCAGTTTATGATAGCCAGTTTTTCCCAGAAAATTTTGCAATTATATATAATTCATTAGAGTTAGCTAAATTCGAAATGTTTAAAGATGAAATTCCCAAACTTCGAGCAATTGCGGCAGAACGTAAGCTCGATGATATTGTAATGAATCACCGTCTGATGGATGGAGATTTGGTTTACAATATGAAAAAAGCGATTAAAGAAGACAAGATAGATTTTGTAGTAATGGGAACTTCAGGTGTTGCAGGTTGGAATACTTTTTTCTTAGGAACAAATACCGATGCAGTGATATCAGGAGTAGAAGTACCAATTTTATGTGTTCCTATAGAATCTAAATTTAAAAAAGTAAAAACAATCGGATTCACCACACGTTACCGTGAGAAAGACAAAAAAGAACTTCGAAAAGTTTTGGGTATAGCAAAAAAAATGAATGCTAAAATTAAATGCTTGTATGTAAAAACCCAGAGCTCAGATGTTACGAATGTAACAATTAAAGAATGGGAAAATGATTTTAAAGACGAGCCAGTTCAATTCTTGGTGCTTCCATGTGAAGAAGTTAAAGAAACCATTCTAGATTTTGTTTTGTATAAAGACATCGATGTATTGGCTATGATTGCTTACAAGCGAAGCTTCTTCGAAAGTTTGTTTAGTCCGAGTTTTACTAAGAAACTAACAAAAGATATAGCAATACCAGTTTTGATAATGCATGAACAATAATTTCAAGGCAGATTTAATAAAATCACTTTGTTAAATAGTAATATTCCTAGAATTTAAAGTAGTTATTTCGTTGCTGTAAACTTATATTTGTATTTCAATATAATTTCTAAAAGGAATAATTACTTTAAATCAATGGAACAATATCAAAAAAATGTCAGCAGTTATTCAGATGCTTTAAATACAATCAATAAAAAATACAATAGCATTAGTTTATTGCGACTTTTGAGTATTGTTTTGTGTTTGGTTTTAGGGTATTATTATATCAAGACAGATGATTCTGTATATATTATTTCTGCTATTTTATCATTCCTAGGTTTTATTGTTTTAATGCGTATTCATTCGAGTTTGTCTTTCCAAAAGAAACTAACAGAGACGCTTTTAAAAATAAATAAGAACGAAATTACTTTTCTAAAAAGAGAAAAACTACTTTTTGAAAACGGACAAGAGTTTATAGACTTTCACCACCCATACGCATACGATTTAGATATTTTTGGAGATCATTCTTTGTTTCAAAGTCTAAATAGAACAGGAACCTTTGTTGGAAAAAAAACATTAGCAAACCAGTTGCTATATACATTGAAATCCAGTGAAATAAAGCAGAATCAAGAAGCGATACTTGAATTAGAATCTAAGCTAGATTGGCGTCAAGAATTTCTTGCACTTGCAATAATAGGACAGGATACAAAAGAAGCGTATCAGGCATTGTTAAAGTGGAAGGATAGCAAGAGTGCTCCTTTCTCAAAAGTAATGTCAGTATTAATGTATGCCTTACCAGCTCTTTTTGGTGGACTATTAATTGCTTATTTTGTGACTTCTAATACAATATTTTTATCCTATCTAACTTTTGCTTTTATCTTGAACACAACAGTTTTGGGAATGTTTTTTAAAAGAATCCAAACTGAAATAGCCAAAGCTGAAAATATTGATAAAATTATCAAGCAATATAGCTTATTGGTAAAGGAGATAGAAAACGAAACTTTTAAGTCAGACAAATTAGTTGAACTACAAAAGAGATTAGTTTACAAAAATGCTAAGGCGAGTACACACTTAAAACAATTGTCAGAGTTGTTTTCAAACATGGATACGATTAATAACATTGTAGCTGCGTTATTGTTTAATGGTGTTTTCCTATTCAATATTCACGTTTTAAAAAATCTTTTAAATTGGAAAACCAATCACGCTGCTGTTTTAGAAGAGTGGCTGGATGTTATAGGAGAATTTGAAATGCTGAATAGCTTAGCTAACTTTTCATATAATAACAAAGATTTTGTTTTTCCAGAGTTAAACACAGATTTTAAGATTGGTTTTTCAAATTTAAGTCATCCTTTACTAAATCCAGAAACAAGAGTAGGGAACGAAGTGAAATTTTTCCCAGAATCGTTTATGATATTAACGGGATCAAATATGTCAGGAAAGAGTACTTTTTTACGCAGTTTAGGAATCAATATGGTTTTAGGAGGAATAGGTTCAGTAGTATGTGCTAATAAGGCTACTATGCATCCGTTGCCAGTTTTGGTTTCCATGCGACTATCAGATTCCCTATCAGATAGTGAATCCTACTTTTTCGCCGAAATAAAGCGTTTAAAACAAATTATGGATGCATTGGAGGACAAACCTGCTTTTGTGCTCTTAGATGAGATTTTAAGAGGTACAAATTCAGATGATAAACGTAATGGAACTATTGAAGTAGTGAAAAAGATTATTGCAAAAAAAGCAATAGGAGCAATTGCAACACACGATATTGAAGTATGTCTGACAACAAACGAATATCCTGATGTTTTAACCAATCAGTGTTTTGAAGTTGAAATAAAGAATAATGAATTGCATTTTGACTATACACTACGTGAAGGAATTTGTAAAAATAAAAGCGCAACATTCTTAATGCAAAAAATGGGAGTGATATAGTAGGGGGAGTGTGAGAAGTTTTTTTGTGAAACGTGAGATGTTAAACGTGAAAGGTGAAATGTTTTTATAAGATGTGTGATGAAAGCTACTGAGTGCTCTAATATCGAGTAAAGATTATACACAAACTTGTCATTCCGACGCAGGAGGAATCTCATTACATAGCTCTCCAAACTATACCGAGCAACCAGCAGTTATTCTTCGATTCCGCTCAGAATGATAAAATCGTTGAAGTTGTATTGAATTCTTTGCGTAAAGATTTGAAGACTACTTTGTGATTCTTTGTTTTCTTTGGGAAACTTTGCGAAATAATTTTGCGAAACTTTGCGAGATAATTTTACTCAAACTATACTTTAAAACATAAAAAAACCACAATTTCAAAAAGAAGCTGCGGTTTTTTAAGTATAAAAATGGTTGGTTAATAGCGTATTTGTTATGCAATAATAAGTATTATATTTGAATATCAAAAATCTAATATAACAAAAACATAATTAAATGTTAACTGTTTAGCATTACTGGCATAACCAACATGGTTACGGTCTCTCCATCTTCTAAACCATCTACAGGAGTCAGGATTCCTGCTCTGTTAGGTAAAGACATTTCTAGCATTATCATATCAGATTGTAGGTTAGTCAACATTTCAGTAAGGAAACGTGAGTTAAACCCAATTTGCAAGTCATCACCTTGGTAATCACAAGTCAATCTTTCTTCGGCTTTGTTTGAGTAATCAATATCTTCTGCAGAAACATTTAATTCAGCTCCAGCAATTTTCAAACGAATTTGGTGTGTAGTTTTATTAGAGAAAATAGCAACACGACGTACAGAACTTAAAAATAAAGAACGGTCTATCATTAACTTGTTAGGATTCTCTTTTGGAATTACAGCTTCGTAATTTGGATATTTTCCATCAATTAAACGACACATTAAAATGTAGTTGTCGAATGAGAAAGTTGCATTAGAATCGTTGTATTCGATTTTTACTTCAGCATCAGAAGATCCTAAGATACTTTTTAAAATATTCAAAGGTTTCTTTGGCATAATAAAATCAGCAACCTGAGATGCTTTAACATCAGTACGTGCATATTTTACTAATTTGTGAGCATCAGTAGCAACAAATATTAATCCTTCTGGTGAAAACTGGAAGAATACACCTGACATTACAGGACGCAAATCATCGTTACCAGCAGCAAATATTGTTTTGCTAATAGCTGTTGCCAAAACATCTGAAGGAACTAGAGTAACCGATGGCTCTTCTAAGTTTACAGATTTTGGAAATTCTTCTCCAGCTGCATACGCCAAAGCATATTTTCCAGAGTTAGAACTAATTTCTACAGTATTATTGTCTTCAACAGTAAAAGTTAAAGGTTGTTCTGGAAATGTTTTAAGGATTTCGAGTAATAATTTTGCAGGTATTGCAACACTTCCTTTGCTTGTAGAATCAATCGCTAAAGTTGCAGACATCGTCGTTTCAAGATCCGATGAAGAAACTGTTAATTCATTATTGTCTAATTCAAATAGAAAGTTGTCTAAAATAGGTAACGTATTGTTACTATTGATTACACTACCTAAAACTTGTAATTGTTTTAATAAGTACGAACTCGATACTATAAATTTCATCTCTTTTGTTTTATTTTGTGGTATATATTTTAGTCCGATTAAAAACTAGGATACATTTTACAAATATATCGTAAACAATCCTAGTATTGCAAATTTTTTATTAACATCTATTTGCTGTATTTCCTTCTTCTAAGGAAAGTAAAGGCTATACCAAAGACTAATAAAATTAGAATTGGTAGTCCGATAGTTATGAATTGCGTAATGCTATACTCTTGGTAAACTTTTTCTTTATCTAATAAAGGTAAGTTAAGATCTCTACTTCTAATGTTAATAAGTCCTGTGTCATCTAGCAAATAATTAACGCAATTCATTAAGAAATCTTTGTTGTCATACAAATTTCCTGAGCGTTGATCATAGCCTAATTCTACTGGAGCCAAATTTTTATCCAACTGATTACGCACCAAGTCGCCATCAGAAATAACAATCATTTTGGTTGCTTTTCCTTTAGTTAAAAATGTTTTTTGTTCAAAAGGTAAAACACGATTTTCGTACATCGAATGGAAATCTCCTTCTAGTAAAACAGACAAAGGAAGGTTTCCTTTATTGACGTAATCTTTAGGTGAAGTTTCTTCAGTTACAATATTCAAATTGATTTCGGCAGGAGTACCAATTTTTTTGGAATAAGGAGAAGATTGCAAAAGTACCGTTTTCTTAATACCATTTTTTAAGGTATCGATTGGGTTTGCAAAATCAAATTTGATTCCTCCTAAATTTTTTACAATCGGATGTTTGCTCTCAGGATAAACCTGTGGTGCATATTTCCAGTTAAATTGTTGGTATTGAGTGGCACTTCCTTGTTCACCTGATGCCAATTTAATTGGACTTCCTTGTTCGTCTTTTACCAAATCAGGATTAATTCTGAAGCCGTATTTAAAGAACATATCATTAAGGTTCAAATCCCTTGGAAAAGCCAGTGTAGCTCCAGATTGATTGTATAAACTGTCCATTTCGGCATTTACTTGATCAACAAGCCACAATGTTTTTCCGCCATTAATGATAAACTGATCCAGAACTTGTTTTTCGCTATCAGTAAAAGCTTCAGTAGGTTTAGCGATAATAGCCAAATCATATTTTTTCAAAGCGTCCAAAGTACCCATTGGATTTTTAGCAACAGAGTCTAAAGTAAACGGACCAATATGGTAGCTTTCGCGAATTTGCATTAGAAATTTAGCCATGAAAATCTCTTTCATTTCACCATTTCCTTTTATAATTGCGACCTTTTTTTGTTTTTCTTTTGTGATTTTATTCAATGCATCAGCAATCGAATATTCTAAATGTTGTACCGAACCAATTACTTTTTGAGTAGTCGAAGCACCCATTTGGTTTTTTAATAAAGGGATGTTAACCTCTTTATTGTCGTATGTTGCAATTGCCCAAGGAAAAACCATGGCTTGCGATTGCTTTCCTTTGTCATCAACAGTAATGTTAATAGGAGTAAGTCCTTTTCGATACAATTCTTTAATGATATCCATGCTTTCGTCTTCGTTTTCCATAGGATTAACGAATTCAAAATATATGTTTTTGTTGTAAGCCTGAAACTCTTCTAATAGCTGTTGAGTTTCTTGCTCTAAACGCTTAAACTCAGCTGGTAAATCACCTTGCATATAAATTTTTATAGACAACGGATTATGTACCTGTTTGAGGATGTTTAATGAAGTAGGAGATAAAGTATATCGTTTGTCTTTGGTTAAATCAAAACGGTGAAAGATAAAAGTACCTGCAATATTCAACGCAATTAAAACCGCAATAGTAACCAGTAACGTTTTTATGTTTTTTTGAGAGGAGATTTTCATTACGATTTAAAAGATTTTAGTTGATATACAGTAAACGAAAGAAAAAGCACCGTTATACTTAAAAAATAAATTACATCGCGTGTGTCAATAACACCTCGGCTCATACTTTTAAAATGATTTTGCATTCCTAATGATGAAATGAAATTCATAGAAGCAGGAACAATAGAGGATAAACCGTCAAAACCAAAATAGAAAAAGAAGCATAAAAATACTGCTATGATAAAAGCAACGATTTGATTTTCTGATAATGTAGAGGTGAAAACTCCGATGGCAGTATAAGCTCCAATTAAAAATAATAATCCGAAGTAAGAACCGATTGTACTTCCCATATCGATATTGCCTTCTGGTAATCCTAAACTCGAAATTACCTTTACATAAATAAAAGTTGGAATAATTGCCATTATGATTAAAAGCAACGAACCAATGAATTTTCCGTTTACAATTTGCCAGATGCTCAAAGGTTTTGTAAGTAACAATTCGATTGTGCCTTGTTTCTTTTCATCCGAAAAACTACGCATAGTAACAGCAGGAATTAAGAACGTTAAAATCCAAGGAGCCAAAGTAAAGAATGGGGTAAGGTCGGCAAAACCAGTATTAAGGATATTGTATTCTCCTTGAAAAACCCATAAAAATAAGCCATTACTAATCAAAAAGATGGCAATGACCAAGTAGCCAATGGGAGATCCAAAAAAGGATTTTATTTCTCGTAAAACAATTGATTTCATTTATTTTTGTTTAATCGTTGATTTGGTTAATTGTTGTTTTTATTTCAAGTTAAAATTGAGACTGAAAACTGCGACTGAATACTGAAAACTGTGACTGCAAACTGAGAACTACTCCAAGCTTACTAGTTTGTCTACGCTCCAAGCTTCAGGTTTTGCATTAAATAGTTTTTTTGTAAAATCCCATACACTATTAAAAAGTTCAGATTGTCGGTAATTTTCCAAGTCGGCTTCAGTTTCCCAATAGCTATAAGTAAAAAATATACTTTTATTTTCTTTGTCTTGATACAATTCTAAAAAACGATTTCCGGGAGCATTTCGTATTTTGTCTTTCACACCGTCAAAATTTTCCATGAAAGCGGGGATTTTATCTTCGTGGAAACTCATTTTTACTATTCGAACAAACATTTTTATAATTTTAGATTTCTGAATTTAGATTTCATATTGAGAAATGGCTTATGTGCGCGCAAAAATACCAAATTAGATTGTTCTTTTTTATAAAAAAATAATGCTTTCTCATTTTTGTCATTTCGACGAAGGAGAAATCACAGTTACACCCACAATGGAAGACATGTTAGACATGATTTTCTCGTCCATTTGCTACTGCTTGAGTTTTCTTTGTCAAAAAGATAAACGTTGTAAAATCTAAGGGTTAAATTTATTAATGGAATTTTATAGTGATTACATCTCTATAATTTAAACCTAAAAGACTATTTGCAGAACCTACTTTAGAAGGATTGCTTCTGAAGATTGCGATTTCCAGAAAACCTGCTTCATTAAAAATAGCTAGTTTTTCCCCTTCATAGGTTTTGATTGGGTATTTTTCAGAGCTGGCTATTGCCGAATAATTGGGCAAAATAGTTTTGATGCTTTTTGGTTTCATTGCGATCTCATACGGACGGCCTCTTGCTATTTTTAAAAACTGTATTTTAGAAATGTTAGTTACAACGTTTCCAAAATGATCAATATAAATTACATATCCTTTAATAGAATTTCCATCGCTAGCAACTACAGCCTGCAACTCAGTAACTTCTTTAACTGCTGGTATTTCTTTACCAATAACATTTAGTAAACCGCCTTTGGCAATATGGCAAGCAACTTGTATAAAAATATCTAAATCTGTTGATTCCACAGGAAAACGATCGTGAATATTGATGGCGACAATTTTTTGAGGAACAATCTTTTGGGTAAGCATGCTTAATATACCATTATCAGCACAAATAAAGTAATGATCATTCCATTGCATAGCAATATGTTGGTTCTCTTTATTACGTTCAATATCAACACCAATAAGATGTACAGTTCCTTTTGGAAAGCTAAAATAAGAGGAACCAATAATATAACTCGCTTCAGTAGTGTTAAATGGATCGATGTCATGCGAAATATCTACAATTGTAGCTTCGGAATATTCGGATAAAATTTTCCCTTTCAGCGCGCCTACAAAGTGGTCTTTTAAGCCGTAATCGGTAGTAAGGGTAATTATTGACATCATTTTGTTTATAACTATTGGTAGTATTTAAATCTAATTTTTATTAAATTTGAGATATGCAAAGCTAATAATAGTAAACGCAAAAAAGAAAGAAGAAAAGACAAAATATATTTTTAAATAATTAAATAGTTATGATAGTCTTGGTTTTTAGTTTGTAATGGAAGTATAAGAATAGTTTCAGCCGCAATCGCAGTATTTAATTTGTAAATTGAATATTTTAAATTATGAAAAGTAAGTGAGATTTCGTGAAAATCGTAAATAGCCACTGACATACTGAGACTGAATACTAAAAAAAAGAAACACCCGACAGCCATTTGATTTATAAAAAGAATTAATTTTAATTTAAAACTACCTCATTTGAACGAAAGAATAATCGAGCTAATAGACATCGCTCCAAAAGACTTTTGGGGCGCTCAAGACACTCATCTTGAAATAATCAAAAAGTACTACCCAAAGCTTAAAATAGTAGCAAGAGGGACCACTTTAAAAGCGTTCGGCGAAAAAGAAGTCTTAGATGAATTCGAAAAAAGATTTCAAAGATTAATGGTTCATTTCACACGATACAATAATATTGACGATAATGTAATTGAACGCGTGATTATGAGTGATGGTCAGGATGAAAAAAAAGTATACGACCATGACAAAATATTAGTTCATGGAGTTGCAGGTAAAATCATCAAGGCTATGACGCCAAATCAGCAACTATTGGTAGATACCATTAAAAAGAATGATATGGTATTTGCTGTTGGTCCTGCTGGAACCGGAAAAACGTACACTGGTGTTGCAATGGCTGTAAAAGCACTTAAAGACAAAGAAGTAAAAAGGATCATACTTACACGACCAGCGGTAGAAGCAGGGGAGAACCTTGGTTTTTTACCAGGCGATATGAAAGAAAAACTAGATCCATACATGCAACCTCTTTACGATGCTTTGCGCGATATGTTGCCAAATGAAAAACTCGAAGATTATATCTTAAAAGGAATTATTCAGATTGCGCCATTAGCATTCATGCGTGGGCGTACACTTGATAATGCTTTTGTAATTCTGGATGAAGCACAAAATACAACACATTCTCAAATGAAAATGTTCTTGACCCGTATGGGGAAAAATGCCAAATTCATGATTACAGGAGATCCTGGTCAAGTCGATTTGCCAAGAAGAACGATCTCTGGGCTTAAAGAAGCGATATTGGTACTTAAAGATGTTGATGGCATTGGAATTATTTATCTTGATGATAAAGACATTGTACGCCATCGATTGGTGAAAAAAGTAATTGATGCTTATAAACAAATAGAAAACAACGATTAATTTTTTGAAAAGATTTTTGTGATAGGTCAGATGTGAAACGTAAAATATGTTTTAGTATTTAACAACACATAAATTTAATTTTAGGGATATTCGTTTTACACAAATCTTCAGCGAGTTGTGTAAAACGAATATCTTTTTTAAATTCTAACTTAGTGTTAAATAAATAATAAACTTGCCCATTTTTAAGCTTTATAGCTTGTTTAACTTTGCTCTTGTGAGTGTAAACCATTAAATTTGTTAATCAAAAAATAGTAGACACTTACATATGAATTCAGAATCTAAAAACATTAAAGTAATAATTACCGATTTAGATGGTACGTTACTTAATCCAGAACATAAAATTTCTTCTTATACAAAATCAGTTTTTCAAGAACTTTACAATCAAAATTATCTAATAATTGTAGCTACAGGACGTCATCATCTTGATGCGTTAGGAATTATTGATACACTAGAAATTCCAGTTTATCTAGTAAGCTCAAATGGAGCACGTATTCACTCGCCAGACAAGAAAGAACTTTTTGCTTTTAATATTGAAAGTGATGTTGTAAAACAAGCTTTGAGTGTAGATGTAGATCCAGAAATCACTACAGTTTTATTCAAAGAAGATGTTTGGCTTACGAATAGATTGAGTGAAAAATTAAATAGTTTTCAAGCCGATTTAGTTTACCACCCAGAATTGGTAGATTATTCAAAATTGGAAGATTACAGTGCTATAAAAATATTCTTTACACATGATGATCATGAAAAATTAGTTGCATTAAAAGATGTTATCTTAAGCACAAATTCAGACAAACTGCATCATGCTTTTAGTTTGCCAAATTGCCTTGAGTTTATGGACAAATCTGTAGATAAAAGTGTAGCAATAGCTAAAGTTTTAGAAAAAGAAAATGTAACTTTTGATGAAGCAATTTCTTTTGGAGATGGTTTTAACGATGTGAAAATGTTATTATCTACAGGAAAAGGACTGATTATGGGTAATGCACCTCAAAACTTAAAAAATGAGTTGTCACATATGGAAGTTATCAATACAAATAAAGAAGATGGTGTAGCGAAATATTTATCAGAGAAAATCTTAGGTAAAGTTTCAGCAACAATTTAGAATACAAAGAGAATCCTCTTTTCTACAAACAATATTTCTATGCTTTTAAATCTTTTTAGTAACAGCTAAAAAGATTTAAAAGCATAGTGTTCCTTACGTATTTTGCGTAAACCTTTGTGAACTTCGCTGTTAATTTTTTTGCAAGAAATCAGAACAATTAAAGGATTAAATTTGTTTTTATCTGCATAATCTGCGTGCTTATGCTTACTGCATTCAGTTGCTTTTTCACCATTAAAGAATTAAGAAAATTAAGCGTTGCATCTTTTGCGTAAACCTTTGTGAACTTTGTAGTTAATTTTTTTTGCAATAGATCAGAACAATTAAAGGATCAAATCTGCTTTTATTTGCATAATCTGCGTGCTTATACATACTACATTCAGTTGCTTTTTTCACTATTAAAGAATTAAGAAAATTAAGCGTTGCGTGTTTTGCGTAAACCTTTGTGAACTTTGCGGTTAATTTTTTTGCAATAGATCAGAACAATTAAAGGATTAAATCTGCTTTATCTGCATAATCTGCGTGCTTATAGGTACTGCATTCAGTTAGCTTTTTCACGATTAAAGAATTAAGAAAATTAAGCGTTGCTACTTAATGAAACTTAATAGTTTAATGATTATTTTTTTTGCCACAGATTATATTCACTAGATTTAAAAGTGTTGCGTATTTTGCGTAAACCTTTGTGAACTTTGCGGTTAATTTTTTTGACAAGAGACCAGAACAATTAAAGGGTTAAATCTGCTTTTATCTGCATAATCTGCGTGCTTATGCTTACTGCATTCAGTTGCTTTTTACCATTAAAGAATTAAGAAAATTTAACGTTGCGTATTTTGCGTAAACCTTTGTGAACTTTGCGGTTAATTTTTTAGCAAGAGATCAGAACAATTAAAAGGATTAAATCTGCTTTATCTGCATAATCTGCGTGCAAAAATTTTAACATGTAGTTATTTTTATCATTATTAATTTTCAAAGTGTATTTTTGTGTCAATCAAATAACATAAAAATGACTAAAAATATCTTTGCAGTTGCTTTGTTGGTTTTTTCAATATCAGGTAAAAGTCAGACCCTAAAGTTGGAGGAAATCATGAAAGGAGACTCATTTGTTGGTGTTCAACCTATCAATCAACATTGGAGTTTAGATGGAAAAAAAGTTTACTTCGATTGGAATCCAAATAATGACTTAGGATTAAGTACTTATTTCTGGGAAAAAGGTATGACAAAACCAGTACTTGCCCAACCAAAAGAAGCCGCTTTCTCTCAAATGGATTTTAAAAGAAATGGGACATCCGATATTGTTTATTATATCGATAACGGAAGTTTGTATTCATATTCTATAAATAATAAGATTACAAAAAAGTTATTCCAGCAATCAAATCCGATTTCTAATTTAGAATTGGGCTTCGAAGCTGGAATTTTATTTTTTCAGCAAAACGGTAATTTGTTTAAGTACAATACCAAAGAAGGTACACTTGTACAAATCTCTAATTTTAATAGCGGAGACAAAGAAGAGAAAGAATCAAACAAAGATTCGTTTCTAAAAACACAGCAGAAAGAGTTATTCCAATTTATTAGAGATAAAGAAGCTAAAAAAGAATGGAATGCGGCTAAAAAGAATAGTATTAAATCTGATTTTCCTAAAGGGTATTACTATGGAAAAAAAGAAGATTTTCAAAGTCTTAAAATTAATCCAAACGGAAATTTCGCAACATTTAACTTAATTGAAAAACTAGATGTTAAAATAGAAAAAATGGAAGTTTTTATAACTGCAGATGGTTATAATCAATCTCCAGATACTAAAGAAAAAGTCTCTATAGACAATTTTGCGAAAACTAGATTTGGAATTTATTCGGTTGCCAAAGACTCTGTTTATTTTGTGAATTTTTCAACGTTAAGTCATATTCAGGACGTACCTAAGTATTATGATTCGTATGAAAAACTGAAGAACAAAGAAAAATCAGATAAATTAATAGTTGTTCAAGCTCCAGTTTATAATTCAACAGGTTCATTGGCTATAGCCGAAATTAGAAGTCAGGATAACAAAGACCGATGGTTGATTAGTTTGAATTTAGATAAAGGAACTTTTGAAGAAATCGAACACCAACATGATGAAGCTTGGATTGGTGGACCAGGAATTCCGTCTTATGCTTTTGATTCGGGAACACTAGGATTTCTTTCAGATAATGAAACGGTTTATTTTCAATCAGAAGCTACAGGTTATTCGCATTTGTACACTTATAATGTAAAGACTAAAAAGAAATCTCAGCTTACTAATGGTAATTGGGAAGTAAGAGATTTGATTTTGTCAAAAGATAAAAAGACATTTTATTTAACAACAAACACAACACATCCAGGAAATAGAAACTTCTATAAATTAGCTACAGTTAATGGTGTTTTAGAGCCTATTTTAACTAAAGATGGAGCACACGAAGTAAGTTTGTCTCCAGATGAAAAAACAGTACTGGTACGTTATTCTTATAAAAACAAACCTTGGGAATTGTATATTGGAGAGAATAAAAAGAATACAACACTACAGCAAATAACTTCTTCGACTACAGAAGAGTTTAAAAAATACCAATGGAGAGAACCAGAGGTAATTACATTTAAGGCACAAGACGGAACTACCGTTTATGCAAGATTATATACTCCAAAAACGGAAAAGAAAAATAAAGCAGCAATATTATTTGTTCATGGAGCTGGATATTTGCAAAACGCACACAATTATTGGAGTAATTACCATAGAGAGTATATGTTTCATAATATGTTGACAGATTTAGGTTATACTGTTTTGGATATAGATTATAGAGGTAGTGATGGATATGGAAGAGATGTTAGAACTGGAATATACCGTTTTATGGGAGGAAAAGATTTATCAGATCAAATAGACGGAAAGAAATACTTAGTTGATAATTACGGAATCGATGCTAGTAGAGTAGGTATATATGGAGGTTCTTACGGAGGTTTTATCACTTTAATGGGAATGCTTACTACTCCGGGAGAATTTGCTTCTGGAGCAGCATTGCGATCTGTTACAGATTGGGCACATTACAATCACGGCTATACAGGGAATATTCTTAATTTTCCAGAAACAGATCCAGATGCATACAAAAAAAGCTCTCCAATTTATTTTGCAGATAATCTAAAAGGAAACTTATTAATGCTTCACGGAATGGTAGATGATAATGTAGAATACAAAGATATTGTACGTATGTCTCAGCGTTTTATAGAATTAGGCAAAAAGAATTGGAGCCTTTCATCGTTTCCTGTAGAAGCACATGGATTTAAAGAAACCTACTCTTGGATTGATGAATATGACAGAATATTGCATTTATTTAATACAACACTATTAAAAGAGTAATTATAATCATTTTAAAGTGTAAAATAATTTTAAATTTGCATTCATAAAACACAACACAACAAATAATAATGAGCAATACAATTACAACTACTAATTTTAATTTTCCAAATCAGAAATCGGTTTACCGCGGAAAAGTTAGAGAAGTTTATAATATCAACGATGAACTTTTGGTTATGGTTGCTACTGACAGGCTTTCGGCTTTTGATGTAGTTTTACCAAAAGGGATTCCATATAAAGGACAAATCTTAAATCAGATTGCAACTAAATTCATGGAACTTACTCAGGATATTGTTCCGAATTGGTTAATTGCAACGCCAGATCCAAACGTAGCAGTAGGTCATTTATGTGACCCATTCAAGGTAGAAATGGTAATTAGAGGATATGTTTCAGGTCATGCGGCACGTGAATATGCGGCTGGAAAAAGAGAAATTTGTGGTGTGGCTATGCCGGAAGGATTAAAGGAAAACGATAAGTTTCCAACACCTATCATTACTCCAACAACAAAGGCAGATAATGGCGAGCATGATGCAGATATTTCGCGTGAAGCGATTCTTTCAAGAGGAATAGTTTCAGAAGAAGATTATTTGGTTCTTGAAAAATACACTAGAGCTTTATTTCAAAGAGGAACTGAAATTGCTGCAAGTCGCGGATTAATTTTAGTAGATACTAAATATGAGTTTGGTAAAACTAAAGAAGGTGTAATTGTTTTAATTGACGAAATTCATACTCCAGATTCTTCTCGCTACTTTTATGCAGATGGATACCAAGAAAGACAAGATAAAGGTGAAGAGCAAAAGCAATTATCAAAAGAGTTTGTGCGTCGTTGGTTAATTGAAAATGGTTTTCAAGGACAAGAAGGACAACAAATTCCTGATATGAACGATGCTTATATCGAATCTGTATCGGAGCGTTATATCGAATTATATGAAAATATTCTAGGAGAAAAATTCGTTAAGGCTGATATAGACAATATTGATCAACGTATTGAAAAGAATGTAATAGCATACTTGAGCAAATAATATTTACTCAAATGAAATTAAAAAAATAACCCCGCAATTTAAAATTGTGGGGTTTGTTTTTTTAGGTTATTGCTGGCTTTCTTGAATTACTTTTAAATTTTGAAGTCCTGTTTCAAGTTGTTCTCCTAACATTTGATCTATATTCATAAAGGCAAGCATTAGGTTCATAGGATAAGGTGATCGACCATCAAACCCCCACTTGACTTTAGTTTGTGTTGGAGTAACTTCTTCAGTTGTCATATAAGCCATATCATTTGATTCCATAGGAGCTATAAAACGCAATTCATATTCTATTCTTTCGCCAGGTACAATTTTTTTTATTTCTTGTTCTCCTTTACCTACGTTTTTATCATTGCTATCCCAGCCTGCTATTGCACCAACTGTTCCATCGGTACCAGAAAAGGTTTTTCTCATTGCAGGATCTAATCTAGCCCATACACTAAAATTGTTTTGATTCTTTAAAAATTTCACATAGTTAAAAACACTATCTTTTGGTTTATTGATAGTAACCTCCCTCTCTACATGATATTCATTTGGTAAAAATAGCGCTACTATCAATCCTAACATTACAATACTTAAAAGTCCGAGAATAATTTTTTTAATAACATTCATAGTTTTATAATTAAGTGGTTTATAATCATTTTGATTTTTTAAACTGTGTTTCATAACAATTAATCCAATCGGAAACAGTCATTTTTTGCACAAGTTCTGCTATTAGGTCATATGGGATATCATCCATTTTTTTAAAACGAATGCAACTTTTTCCCATATCTAGTTTTTGTTTGCTGTATTTGGGATATTCAGCCACAAACCATTGCAATAATTCAGGTTTTGCATAAATTCCCATATGGTACAATGCTATAAAGTTTTTTTGTGATGCTATATTTATAAATGGCAAAGGCAATTTTGGATTGCAATGATAGCCATCAGGATATATTGAATGGGGTACGAGATAGCCCAGCATTCCATAGCTTAATTCTTCAGTAAACCCTTCTGGAATATTAGTAAGTATCGTTTCACGAAGTTTAAAAAAAGAAAGTTTTCTTTCCTCTGGAAGTGATGATAAATATTCTTGGATTGTTTTGGCTGATGACTGCATTTTAAGTTTTTATTGTAAAGTTAAATAAAAATTATTGTTGTGAATTTTAATTGGTTATAAAAAATAAGGTGTTGTTTTTAATTTTTTACTGCTAATAATGTAACCTTTTTGTTTTCTGTGCGTCATATTAGTATGATGGGGGCTTTTTGAATTAATTAAAACTAGAATTTAATTTTATGAAATTTCACCCATTATAAATCATCAAAAAATCAATCAAAAAACAATCAAAAATCAATCATCATGAAAAAGTCGATCGTCTATTTAGGGATTGCTTTAGTTGCCTTAGTGACTAATGCAAATGCATCAAACACTAATTTTAAATCACACATTAATGACAAATACATTATTCAAAATTATGACAGAAGTCCTTTGAATGTTGCAATCAGTCAAGGTGATATTGAAGCAGTGAAAAAATTTATTGATTATGGAGCTGATGTAAATAAAATATTAAATGGAATGACTCCATTGATGGCAGCGGCTCGCTATAATAAAGTTGAAATTATTAAGTTCTTGATCTCAAAAGGGGCAAGCTTAGATACTAAAAATGAGAGAGGATATACTGCTTTGAAGTATGCTGAAGTTTCAAAAGCAAAAGATGCTGTAGAACTTTTAAAAAGTATCCTTAAAAAATAGCTTTAATTTAAAATTGTAGTAGAAGGCCTCAAATTTCAATTTGAGGTTTTTTTATATATAAATGTGTAACTTTTATTTTTTTTGTGTGTCCTATAATAAATGTTTTTGTCTTTGTTATAATACGAGGTATGTTAAAATTTCAATTTAAAGAATGTTTTACTTTTAAAACATGATACCTTGTAATGCATACTATTGTTTTTAATTATATATTTGTATTAGAATTTAATAATCATCAATCAAAAATCAATCATCATGAAAAAATCTATCATTTATTTAGGAGTAGCTTTAGTCGCTTTTGCAAATGTGACGTTAGCTTCAGGTTCAAATTATAAATCATTTAGTAACGATATGCACATCAGTTATGATGTAAGTCCATTAAATGATGCAATTTGTAAAGGGGATTTAGAAACAGTTAAAAAGCTTATTGAAAATGGGGCTAAGGTTAATAAGTTTTCAGGAGGACTTACCCCATTAATGACCGCAGCAAGATATAATAAAGTAGAGATTATTAAATTTTTGCTTTCAAAAGGAGCTAATCCTTATACTACAGCCGATAATGGTTACAATGCTTTAAAATTTGCTGAAGTTTCTAAAGCAGTAGATGCCGTAGCCATTTTAAAAGAATATTAATCATAATGAACTTAAATTAAACAACACCTCAATTCTTAAATTTAGACTTGAGGTGTTGTTTTTATTGGGGCTTTGGGTTTGTTATTTTAAAATTATTAAATATTTGACATTCAGACTCTTATTTTATTTTAAAATTGTGTAACATTTTTTTTATTTAGGCGTCTTTATAGTAGAGTCGCTTGTATTTTAAAACAATAATTTAAAGTTCCGCCTCTAATTTTAAGTAAATGTTAATTATTAGTTAAAACAAAGTACCTTGTAATGCATAATACCAATTTTAAATATATATTTGTATAAGAATTAATAGAAATTCAAAAAATCAAAAATCATCAATCAAAAAACAATCACCATGAAAAATTCAATCGTTTATTTAGGAGTAGCTTTAGTAGCTTTTGTTAATGTTTCTTTAGCTTCAAATTCAGTTCAAAAATCATTTATTAATGACAAAGCTATTGTTTCATCTTTTGATTCAGCACCATTAAATACAGCTATAAGAAAAGGGGATATCGAAACAGTTAAAAAGTTTATTGAATATGGAGTAGATGTCAATAAAATATCAAATGAGTTGACTCCATTAATGACTGCAGCACGATATAATCAAGTTGAGATTATAAAAATTTTGTTATCAAATGGAGCAAATATTAAAGCAAAGAATGAAAAAGGTTTTACTGCATTAAAATATGCTGAGTTGTCTAATGCAAAAGATGCTGTTGCACTTTTAAAAAGAGACTAATAATATGATATTAAAGTTAAGGTTAGTTTTAATAAAAAACCCCATAAATCTAAATCAGGATTTGTGGGGTTTTTTAATTAAGAAGCTATTTTAAATTTTATTTGAAATAAGAAAAAGTTTCTTCGTTTTCAATTTTAAGTAATGATTCGTAAATCAATTTAATTACGTTTTCTACATCATCACGATGAACCATTTCTACAGTAGTGTGCATGTATCGTAATGGAAGAGAAATTAAAGCTGAAGCTACTCCACCATTGCTGTATGCAAACGCATCAGTATCAGTTCCTGTAACACGAGAAGATGCTAAACGTTGAAACGGAATTTTATTAGTTTCAGCAGCATCAATTATCAGTTCACGTAAATTATTTTGTACAGCAGGTGCGTAAGTAATAACTGGTCCTAAACCAATTTTTGTATCCCCTTCAATTTTCTTTTCAATCATAGGAGTAGTTGAATCGTGACAAACATCAGTAACAATAGCTACATTAGGTTTGATAGTTTTGGTAATCATTTCAGCACCACGCAAACCAACTTCTTCTTGAACAGAATTTGTAATGTACAATCCAAATGGAAGTTTTACTTTGTTTTCATGTAGCAAACGAGCTACTTCGGCAATCATAAAACCACCCATTCTGTTATCGATAGCACGACAAACAAATTTATTTTCGTTTAGAATCATAAATTCGTCAGGATAGGTAATTACACAACCTACATGAACTCCCATTTTTTCAACTTCCTCTTTGGTTTCACAACCTAAATCAATAAAAATATTGCTGATTTTTGGAACCTCTTCTTTATCACGTAATCTTGTATGAATTGCTGGCCATCCAAAGACTCCTTTAACAATTCCTTTTTTAGTATGAATATTAACTCTTTTTGATGGAGCAATCTGGTGATCAGATCCACCATTTCGAATCACATATATTAATCCGTCATCAGTAATATAGTTTACATACCATGAAATTTCATCTGCATGCCCCTCAATAACTACTTTATATGGAGCGTCTGGGTTTATAACACCCACTGCAGTTCCGTATGTATCAGTAATAAAAGTATCAACATAAGGCTTTAAGTAATCCATCCAAATTTTTTGACCATCGCTTTCATAACCAGTAGGAGAAGCGTTATTAAGATAGCTTTCTAGAAAAGCAATTGAAGTATCGTTTAAGATTGATTTTGTACTCATAAAAATATTTTTTTCTAAATTATAAATTTGTGTTTTATACCCATACCAACTTATTTAAAAGGATTATCTGAGTGAGTAATCTATTTTAGTTAGTAGTTTAGGCAAAAGAGAGTAATTAATGGATAATTTCTCGCATACTTGTAACGCCTAAATGCAAAGTATATATAAGCAAAAGTAAACTTAATTTTGACGAAAGACAAACAAGAAGATTTCGTTTTTGTTAACTTTTAAGAAGATAGTAGCTATGATTAGTAAACTATAATTTGGCCTTGAATTTTTTGAGACGGAAGTTTTCTGATTTTATAACCTTTCCTTTATCAGTAATCATCAGGCAGCTGTAATTAGGAAACTTTTTAAGGAATAATAAGCCCTCTTTTTTCCCTAGTACCATCATAGAAGTGCTCAAACCATTTGCCATTTCGGCATTAGGACCAAAAACAGTTACACTACATAAACCAGTTGCAGGATATCCTGTTGCAGGATTTATAATGTGTGAATAGTGTTTACCATTAAAAACAACAAATTTTTCATAGCTTCCAGAAGTGGTAACAGCTTCTTGTTCTAAAGGTACAACAGCTAGGAGTTTCTCAGGATTAAACGGATTGGTGATGCCAATTTTCCAAGGCGCACCATTAGGTTGTTTCCCCCATGTACTCATATCCCCTGAACCATTTATAATTCCAGCATTAATTCCTTTTGCTAGCATCATATCACGGCATTTGTCAGCCGCATAGCCTTCTCCAAGTGCACCAAATCCTATTTTCATTCCTTTTATCTTCAGAAATATAGTAGATTGTACAGAGTCTAAAATGATGTTTTTATAGCCAACTTTCTCTACCGATTTTTTAATGCTTTCTGGAGAAGGCATTTCGGTCATCGATCCGTCAAATTTCCAGATTCTATCCATTGCGGCAAAACTAACATCAAATCCACCATTTGTCATTTCCGATAAACGGATTGCTCTTTGTGTTAATTCAAAAACTTCTCGATCTACTTTAACAGGTCGAATTCCAGAATTTTGATTTACTTCGGAAACTTGTGAATCTGATTTCCAATCTGAAATTAAATTTTCTATTCTAGTAATTTCGGCAATAGAAGCATCAATATTTTGTTCAGCAGTCAGAGAATCGTTTGCGACAATTGTAATGTCAAAACGGCTTCCCATGAGGAGTGTAGTTCTTTTTCGTAAAACTTGAGCTTGCGCATGAGTATAAAAGCTACAGCTAAGTACTAAAAAAAATAAAAGTTGCTTTATAGAGTTTCTATTAGTTTGCATGAATAGTATCTTTTGGATATTGCTAATAACAATCAGTCAATATTTGCCCATTATTTTTAAAGTCCAATATGCTTTTGGTTTGTTTAGATAGGCATAATACATCAAGAGCAGTTTCTACATCTTTTTGCATAGCCAATGAACCACAAATCATAATGACACCACCTTGTAATAATAAATCAACAAAGAAATTAGCATCACGGTTTATCAAATCCATTACATAAAAATGTTCTGCTTCACGTGATAATGCTAAATGAAAACCATGAAGGTGTTGCTTCTGAATCATGGTTTCAGCAAACTTTTTATATCCAGAAACAGTTTCAGTTTCCATTCTGAAACCACAATACAAATGAGTTTCTGTTTTTGTTTTATTTTGTTCAATCATTCCAAGGAAAGGAGCAATACCAGTTCCGTTTGAAATAAAAGCCACTTTAGGAGAATTTTTAGGAAAGTAAAAAGCTTGATTCTTTAAAATTCTTGCTTTAATGACAGAACCAAGTTCAAGATCATTTAAATAACTAGAGCCTAAGCCATGTGAATGCAGTTTTACAACTAATTGCACATTGCCTGAATGATTTCCAATAGAGTAGAGGCGTTCTCTATTGTCATTTGCAGGATAAACGGCTAGTAAATCACCTGAAGTAAATTTGGTGCTGCTTCCTGCACGTAAAGTAAGTATAAAAGTATGTTCTGAATCAGTAACAAGAGTTTTATCTATTACTGTTAATTTCTGTAATCCTTTAGGAACTTCATTATACAAAGAAGGTGTTGGAGATAACGGAATTCCAGTTTTATCACTCCATAATCTAACCCAGTTTACAAATTCTTCGGCAGATTTATCATTTATAGTCTGAACTTCAAGTAAACGATTAGCCCAATTTTGTTTTTCTAATGCAGCATCAATTTCATAAGCAAAACCGCAAAAGCTAGGATAGATTTTTGATCCAAACCCAACAACAGAAAAATGAACTTTATGTTCTTGATTGTGTTTTTTTAGGATAGATGCAAACTTGTCTCCATTAGAAGGGGCGTCACCTAAACCGTGTGTTGATGTAAAAATAATAATGTGTTCTGCTTTGGGGAAAGTTTTAAAATTGTTCAATTCGCTCAAGAAAACTTTTTCACCGTTTGCAATCAATTGCTTGTGAATTGCATTGGCAAATCGCAAAGAACTTCCGTTTTCAGAACCAGCTAATAAGATAAATTTACTTTCATCAGCTTTGCATTTATTTTTGATTCGGCTTGCTCTTCTTTTTAAAGTCATTGCAAAACCAGAATAAATAAAGAACAGAATGTTTAGACACGTAATTCCAAGAATTATTGCCCAAATAGCATTGGTTTTTCCGGTATGAAGATTAAGGCTTAAAAGAGCTAATTGTGTTCTCGTTGGAGAAAGTTTCTCTGTTACTAGAGCCCCAGTTACCTGATTAACTTCAATTTCACGGTCACTCAATTGAATAATATAATATTCTTCAGGATCATCAGAGAAAGGAAATTCTATCTTCTTAACATCTGATAAAAGAGTGTGTTTGAATATAGATGTTTTGTCATCTTTTTGTTCCGCAACCGTAATTGATTTTTCCTGCTGCTTTTTTTCTTTATCCATGAAAAAGTTAAACCTTTCCAATGTTAGATAAGTTCCAGTGAGCGCAATAATCAAAATTGGTATTAAACTCAATCTTCCCAAGACAATGTGATAGTATTGAGAAAAATAATCTTTGGTTACTTTCGAAAAGAATTTACGGACTCCTAGTTGTCTTTTAACAACAAGTACAAAACCTGAAATCGAAATTAAAAAAAGTAAAAATGAGATAAACCCAACAAAAAAACGTCCTGTTTCTTTTAAAAATAAAGAACGATGAAAAGCGGTTACCCATTGAATAAATTCTGTCTTTTTTAAAGGCGTACCAATCTCCTTGGCGGTTAATGGATCAATATAAGCATTGACATCATTACCGTCTTGATCTATAGCCTGAAGTGTTACAAATTGATTGTGATCTACACTTAATTCTGTAATTTCAGGATATAGCTTTTTTAAAACAGGCAATGTCTGTTCTAGAGTTATTGTATCAAAATTTGTTGCTCGGTAAGGAAGTGTTTTTTCTTGTACAGCATCAACTGCCAAAATTATACCTGTAACAGATGCAACTAGTAGAAACAAAGAAGAAAACAAAGCCAAAGCCAAGTGAGAGTAACGCCAAAAAGAAAGAATCATTATATGCTATGCTATTATATTTTATTTAATCTTACGTAACGAATATATCCTTTACCTTCAGTTTTAGCAGCTAACCCTTCAGTTGTAAGAGGAATTTCTAAATCATTTACATAATATTTTTGATCTTCAACAGCACTTTCAAATCTTAATTTGTATCCTGAATTGATTTTAGAATCTTCAATTTCTATTGTAGTAATGCTTCTGTCACCACCAGTTACAGAGGCACCAGTTTTAGCACTAATATTATCAGATGGTTTTTTAGAATGAAATTTATTCCATTCTTTTAGAGTGTTGTACCATTTTTTATCGTCTCCCATTACATAAAGTGTTTTCTCATACTCTCCTTTAGCATTGATAAGAGAAACAACTATATAGGCACCTTCTCCCATATAGTTAGACATTTGAAGCATGCATTTGTATTTTGAAGCCTGTGCAGAAGCTTGTACAGATAGTAGGCAGATAAGTGCTCCAGTAAGAGCTATTTTAAATATTGATTTCATAGTGTAATTACCTTTGTTTATTGGATTTAGTATTGCGATTACGTATTGTTATTTAGAAGAATCACAAACAGTATCATGTTATTTTAAAAATTCAAGAGAGACGTTATTTTTTGTCAATGTTTCATTTTCCTTTGCTAGTGCGTAGGCACTTTCGTCAAATTCAGTTTGAATATCTTTTTTTGCACCAATAGACATTAGATATTTTAAGATAGAATCATCTTTAGAAACCATTGCAGCTTTATGTAGCGCAGTTAAGCCATCTTTGTTTTTTGCATTTACATCAATCTTTAAAGAAGCTAATTTTTTTAGCAATGTTAAATCATTTTTAGTAATTGCAACGTGATATAAAGTACTTCCATCTTTTTGAGGTTCAGATAAGTTTAATCCTTTGTCCTGAAGTAACTTTATTTTAGCTTCAAAAGGATCTTTTGCTGGACCTGCTTCACGACCATTTTGTGGACGATAAGATTGTACCAAATAAACCCCTAAATTATTTCCATCTTTATCTTTAACCGTAACGTCAGCTCCTTTAGTTAAAAGAATTTCAACAGTTTCAGGAGTTCCAGATTTCACTGCAAATGTTAAAGCAGATTCACCTTTAAGGTTTTGAGTATTTATATTTTTTACTACTGGAAGGAATTGTTCTAAAACAGCAGTATCCTTAGCCGAAGCAGCAATCATTAATGGTGTATTTCCATCTTTATCTGCTTTGTTTGCATCTACACCTTTAGCTAGGAAATATTTTACGATTTCAGTTTGATTAGGTTTACCTGCTAAATAATGAAAAACATTTTCCCCAGATTTACTTACTGCAGTTGGTTTTATTTTAATTTCTTCAACTAAATATTTATAAGTTTCAAAAGGAGTTGTCTCTCTACGAGCTCCCTGCGCTGCTATAAGAAGTGCATTATCATTAAACTTAACTCCTTTTTCTAAAAGCTTCTTTAAAATGGTAATATTTCCAGATCTAGCAGCATAATTAAACGCTGTGTTTCCTTCGTTATCAGTATCTTTTAAAGACATTCCTTTAGTTGCAAAATAAGCTGAAAGGCTTAAATCTTTATCATTAGAAACTGCCATTAATAATAAGTTAGCTCCGTCTCTATATTTTTTCTTTGGGTCAATTCCTGCTTTAAAAAAAGTCTCGTATAAAGCTTGATTAGGTTGTCCATTACTAGCTGCGAAAGCAATTGGGGTTGTACCTTTACTATCTTCAAGATTAATATCAGAACCTTTAGCAATAAGATATTCTACAAGTTCAACATTTCCTCTGTAAGCTGCCCAGTGTAAATAAATACGGTTATCATGCGTCATTTTATTTACTGGATTTCCTGGCTGTTCTAAAAGGAATTTTATAGTTGCATTTGGAGCATCATTATTAATAGCTATAACAACTGGGTCAAAAGCACTTTGATTAGGCTGAGAAGGGTTGCTTCCTTTTTCTATTTCGGCTTTAACAGCAGTTACATCTGGTGAAGTCTTCCAAAAAGATTGTTCTAGTAACGTGTTTTTTTGTTGAGCACTAACAAATAAAGTAGCAGCTAATGCTAAAGAAATAAAAATATTCTTCTTCATATTTAGGTATTTATTGTTTATTGATTTTTGACAAGATTTGTTTTTTATTAGATGGAAATAACCAATCTATTTAGAATAAATAAGAATAAAGCAAATGTAAATATTAATATCTTTAAACCAAGTTTAATTTATCAAAAAATGCAAATAATTGGCAGCTTCAGATTTATTTCTTGTTAAAAAGCTTTTGCAGTTTCTATTGTATAGTTTTAACTAGAGGATTTATGTAAAACGAATGTTAATCAAGCAAAGCCAATTCTAAAACTTTTGGTAGAAAAAATATTGGGTTGAGAATAATTACGAATGATATTATTGCTGACGGTAAAATATCTTTTTAAAGACATTATTTGTTGTTGATAATTGAATGGATTCTTAACATCAAAATTGTAGTTAAAAAGAAAGAGTTAGTTAATTTTGAAATTGATAGAAAATCAGTTAATACCACTCCACAAGCTAACTTTTCTTTTGATTTTTTTATTTAGTTGCCACGAATACTATTAGATTTATAACAGTAAGTATCAAAATAAAGAGTACTGCTTTTAAAAGTATTTAACATCTTAATTGATAATTAAATACAATTTATTACTCCTAATTTATAAATTTGGTATTACAATTGTATATATAATGTATAATTTTACATTCAAATTAATAACTCAATGAAGTTTATAACCTATTTATTTTGCTTTCTCTTAGCGTCTTTTGTTGGTCAAGCCCAAATCGATAAAAATAATCCCCAACAAATGGGATATGTTTTGACCGAAAAGGATTCTATATTAAATGATACGATCCAGTTGCCTGAGATTATTATTTCAAAAGAAAAGCTAGATCCCGAAGCTCAAAAGCAATTTTTAATTCTTCAAAATAGAGTTTATAAAACATTTCCATTTGCTAGATTGGCTTCAGATAGGTTAGTAGCCCTTAATAAAGGAATGGCGCGTTTATCTTCAAACAGAGAGAAAAAGAAATATTTTAAAATTGTTGAGGACTACCTTAATAATGAATTTGAAGGAAAACTAAAGAAGTTATCTCGTAAACAAGGACAAATATTAGTAAAGCTTATTCATCGCCAAACTGGTACTACGACATTTGAGTTAGTAAAAACTTTAAAAAGTGGATGGAAAGCATTTTGGGCAAATACAACAGCTAATGTTTTTGATATAAGTTTAAAAAAAGAATATGCTCCTTATGAAGTGAATGAAGATTATTTAATAGAAACAATCCTAATTCGTGCTTTTGAGTCTGGTAGATTACAATATCAAGCGCCAGCACATCCAGTTAATTACGATGATCTTAGTAATTATTGGCAGGAAAAAGTTAAAGAGCAGAAGACTACAAAGTAGATACTCTACTTAATTACAATATTAGAAAGACTTATCAAGAACATTTGATAGGTCTTTTTTTATGGTTAAACTCTAAAAAGTTTTTAGAAAATAAGGTTGTATTTTAATGTAAGTATTTACTTACTTTTTGTTTGTGTAGATTTAAAAATAATTGTTTTAATTATTTATGTGTTAATACCAAGATTTAGCTATATAAATGGGCTTTGTGTTGGTTATGTGTCTATTATTTAGTTATATAGGTGTGGTTATAGTTTGTTCTTTATGATTTATTTTGTAGGTTTACTCTTTAACTACCGTTTTTAACCAAATATTTTAAGATATGAATAAAAAATTACTAAGCTTTATTATGATGCTTTTTGCGATTTCTATATGGTCGCAAAATAGACTTGAAAATGATTTTTCTATTTCTATAAATGGAAATAAAATTTCAACTACTGCAAATTTTAAACAGCAGTTTAGAGAACTTAAGAAGAGTACAAGTAAAAAACAAAGTCCACAAACGGAATATACTTTGTTACAATTTACCAAAATACCTTCGTTAGAAGAACAACAAAAATTAAAAAGGCAAGGAGTGACTTTACTCACTTATGTATCAAACAATGCTTATTATGCTGCTATAGATCCTGGATTTTATAGTAAAGGGGCTATTTCTGATAATATAAGAACTTCAATTATAGTCGATCCACAATATAAATTGGATAAAATGCTAGCCAATAATAGTATTCCAGATTATGCTTTAGAAGGGAATAGTATAAAAGTAGTAGTAAGTTATTTCAAGGGAGTTGACTCAAAAGTAATTTCACATGATTTGTCAAGTTTATTTGTGAAAAGCATAAGAATTGAAGAGCCATTTAATCAAATTTATCTGCAGGTTTCTAAAGAAAAATTAGAAGAAATTGCAAAAATTAATTGGGTGCAAAATATAGATTTAATTCCAGCTCCTGTAGAAAGTGATAATAGACCAGGAGTGACTTCGCATAAAGCAAATATTTTAGGCTCTACTATTTCTGGATTAGGATATGGATTAACAGGAAAAGGGGTTAAAGTAGGTGTTTGGGATGGAAATCTTGAAAAACACAAAGATCACACAGGTAGAGTTACAGCAAAAGAATATGAATCTAACTCTTCGCATGGAGAACACGTGTCAGGAACTATTGGAGGGGCTGGTTTGTTAGATCCAATAGCAAAAGGGATGGCTCCAGAAGTGCAGATGTATGGATGGAATTTTAATACACAATCGAACGGTTTGTCGGTTGCAAGTGAACGATTAAAATCAATTGCAGAAGATGGAATCGAAATCACATCAAATTCTTATGGAATAAATCTTGCTTCAGGTTTTAATACATTTAAATATAGTGCATCAGATTATGGCGATGATTATGTTACAGCAACGAATACTTATCTTTTAAATATATATTCTAATGGAAATGCACAAACAGCAAATCCAGCTGGAGGAGGATTTAATACATCGACAAAGAATTCGAAAAATTCATTGCATGTTGCGGCTAACAATCCAAATGATTTAATTAGTAGTTATAGTAGTTTTGGACCAACAATTGATGGGCGTTTGGTGCCTCAAATTACTGCTGTAGGTACAAATGTATATTCTCTTGATTACAGCAATTCATACCAAATAATGAGCGGAACCTCCATGGCTACACCTGGTACTACTGGTACAGTAGCTTTGTTATATGAAAGATATAAAAATATTTATGGAGAGAAACCACTAGCTTCATTGATGAAGGCTTTAGTCGCAAATACTGCAAAAGATGAGGGGAATCCAGGTCCAGATTATAAATATGGTTTTGGAAATTTAAACGGTCTTAGAGCAATTAAAGCGTTGGATAAAAAAATGTTTTATACGGGAACTGTTATAAATGGGGCATCTTTTGAAAAAGAAATTGTAGTTCCATCAGGATTGGTTTCTTTAAAAGTAATGCTTGCGTATTCTGATTTACCAGGGACACCAGGAGCAGGTTTGATTCAGGTTAATGATTTGGATATTAAAATTGTAAAGGACGGCATTACAACTTTACCTTGGGTATTAAATCCAACAACTCCTAATGAAAATGCTATACGAGGAGTTGACAGTATGAATAATATTGAGCAAGTAACATTGGATAACCCTGCAGCGGGGACTTATAAAATTATAATCACAGGAGCAAAAATCCCTTTAAACAGTCAGGAATTTTCAGTTGTATATGATTATGTTGCACCAGAATTAATTCTTACGTATCCTGTAGGAGGTGAAAAGTTTAATCCAGATACAACCGAATATATTCGTTGGGATTATGAAGGGGAAGCAAAAACATTTACTATAGAATATTCTGTAGATGGAGGAATTAATTATGTAATGCTTGCAAAAGATGTTCCATCAGCAGCAAGAAATTTTGCATGGCAAGTACCATCAGGCATAGTAGCAAATGCTAAAATCAGAATCATTGCAGGCTCAAAAGTAGATGCTTCAAAAGAAGTATTTAATATTATTACAGAGCCTAAAAATTTAGTTATTGCGCCATCAGTATGTGGTACATCATCTTATAAAATGGATTGGGATCCTATTGTAGGAGCAAAATACGAAGTTTTAAAAATGAATGGATATGCCTTTGATGTTGTAGCTACAGTTACAGATCCGACTTATACATTTAACAACCTTACAGTAAGTGATGATAATTGGTTTTCTGTTCGTACAGTAGATATAGCTACTGGAATAGTTTCCGAACGAGTTAGAGCAGTTAATGTTGAGCCAGTTTCTCAACCTGTTTTAAATGCTTTAAGCTTGCCATTTCTTGAAGATTTTAATAATAGAAAAGCAACCAATTATGTTTTTTCTAATGGAGCAACTGGAAATGTAAAATATGAGTATATAGATGCACAATTGTTAGATGGTGCAAAAATGCAAGGATCAAGCCGTACAACTTCTTCTCCTTGGGTAGTTAGTACAGTTGCAAATGCATTTACAAATAATCCAGATTATATAAAAAAAGTATCTTTTTGTGATATAGACGCAACAAGTCTTGCTGGAAAGAATATTAGAATGAAATTTAATTTATTATGGAATACTGTTGGCACAGTTAATAAAAACTTTTTTAGAGTTTTGGTCAATGGAAATCCAGTAAATAGTTATAAAAACCAAAGTGTTTATGGAGGAACAGAATTAAGCGGTGATACTGAATTGATTTATGATTTTTCAGCTTATGCAGGTACAGTATTTAGTGTTGCCTTTGAAGCAGTTAGTGATAATGATGTTATTATAGTAAGTAATGACTATGTTTATAATTCTGTTTTTATTGATAATGTCAATTTCTATGAAGCTACAGCTACTGATTTAGAATTAACTTCATTTATTCCGAATGTAGGGCTTACGGCAACAGAAGTAGTGAAAATTAAAATTTTTAATCATTCTCCAGTTGCGATAAGTAATATTCCAGTTTCTTATAAAATTAATGGAGGAACAGAAGTGGTTGAAACAATTACAGGACCAGTTAATCCATTAAGTGAGCTATCTTATAGCTTTGTACAAACAGCAAATTTTTCAACTCAGGGAATCTATACAGTAGTTGCTAATGTGAATTATGTAGGAGACGTGGTAGTAGATAATAATACAGCTACCAGCAATGTTTCTAATGCAGGCACAGATGTTTTAATGGGTTCAGTTGCTAGTAAAACTACTTGTTCGTCAGTATTTACAGATGCAGGTACACGTTTTAATAATTATCAAGATTCAGCAACACAAGTATTGACTTTTAGACCTGGAACTGTTGGTAATAGTATAAATGTGAATTTTACAGATTTTGATGTTGAGCTAGATTATGATTTCTTATATATTTATAATGGTCCAAATGTAAACGCTCCATTATTAGGGGCTTTTACAGGCAATAGCTTGCCACCATCATTAACCTCTACTGCAGTAGGTGGAGAACTAACATTTAGATTTGTTTCTGATGAAATCGAAAACGGAAGAGGTTGGATTGCAGATATTACTTGTGTTACAAAACCAACTGTAAATGACGCAAGTGTGGTAACTATTGTAACCCCAGAAGCTCTCGGAAAAAAAACAAATGAAAGTGTCGTAACAATTAGAGTTAGCAACTTAGGGCCAGTTGCATTGGTGAACTACCCAGTATTTTATCAAGTAGATGGAGGGCCAAAAGTGACTGATGTTGTTCCTGCTATTGCTGCTTATGGAACAGTTAGTTTTACTTTTGCAATAAAAGCAGATTTGTCTATTGTTGGAAAAGAATATAACATAACGAGCGGTGTTGATGTATCAGACGATAATAATTCTAATAATAACAAAGAGAAAATAGTCTTTAATAATAATGAATTGCCAGTTCATACTAATACAAATGGATATGCAATTTCTAAACTTAAGTGGGATAATGTAGTAAATACATCTGCTACTACAGCTTATTCTGACTTTAAGAACATAAAAATTCCGGTATACCCAGGATTTACTTATCAGCCAGAGGTAACGATTGTTAGAACAGGAGAAGCAATTACAAGAGATTTAACAACAAGACCAGGTGTTTTTACAATGATGGTTGTTGATTTAAATGGAGATGGTAACTTAACAGATGAATTTTACGCAGGTAATTTTTGGGTAAATACAGTGTCTACTACAGCGTCACCAGGAATTGTGTCAACATTGAGTACACATTATTTTAGAAATAATTTCACTTTGGTAGGAGGAGTTACGATTCCTGCAAATACTACGCCGGGCGAAAAATTGATGAGGGTGATACAAATGTATCGCTCACCAAATGAGTATTATAATGTGAATCTTGGGCCAACTATTGATGGATTGACAACATCAAATGAAGATTTTGAGATAGAAGAATATACGGTTAATGTATTGCCATTTACAACTGCTAATGCAAGTGTAGAAAGAATTACAGCACCAACAAAACCTGGAAACACGCCAGTTGTAGTAACTGCTGTTATACGTAATTTATCAAGTGTTCCAATTTTAAATTTTCCAATAGCATACAAAATTAATGGAGCAAATGAAGTAGTTCAAAATGTTGCAGGACCTATTGCTGCAGCTGGAACAGCTACTGTTTCCTTTAATACAAAAGCAGATTTAAGTGTTCCTGGCGATTATGTAATAGATGTGTATACTCAATTGGCAGGCGATACCGATATTACAAATGATTCTAAATCTGTGACATTGACGCATGCTTCAAATTACCCTACAAATGTTACTGGAACTTTTGATGGTGTAAATGACATTGTAATTACTGATAACACACCAGTATTAAACCTTACTAATAATTATACATTCGAAGCATGGGTAAATCAGAAGCAGCCAAGTGTTTTTGGAAGAATTTTAGATAAAAGCACAGTATTGGTTTTTGTGCATAATACAGCTAATCTTACTTTATATAAAGAAAATAGCCTTGTGTTTTCCATAGCTACACCAACAGGGTCATATGTTATTAATACAGGATTAAATTCTATTAAACAAAATACTTGGCATCATATTGCTTATACAGTAAGTGCGGCCAATGTCTATACGGTTTATATAGATGGGGTAGCAGTGCCATTTACAAGTACTGGTACTGCAAATGCAGCGAATTCTAATACAGCTAACCCTGCTTATGTAGGAAATAATACCACTTTAACACGTGGTTTAAATGGGAACATAGATGAAGTTCGTATTTGGGCTGGTGTTCGTGATCAGGCAACAATTGCAAGTAATGCAATGACAAAATATCAAGGAAATGAGCCAGGGTTAGTAGCATATTACTCCTTTTCAGAAGGAGATAAGCAATTTGTGTTTGATAGTTCACTAAATGATAATACGGCAGTAATATTGAATGCTGATACAGACGGTATAGGAGATGGGAAATTTTGGAATGTACCAGTTTTGTTGCAAAAACTAGATTTTGTTAACCAGCTTTCAGCATCTTATGATACAGCGTCTAAAACATATACTGTATTGTTAAATGATGGAGCAGATATAACTAATGCCATTGCTAATTTCTCATTAGGAATGCAAAGTCTTGCAAAGATAAATGGAGTTACACAAGTAAGTGGTGTTACAACAAATGATTATACAAATCCAGTTACTTTAACTGTAGAAGGAGTTGGGTTTAATACAGGGATTTCAGAAGTGTATACCATTAAAATACTCGTAGGTTTAAGTACAGAGAGCAAATTGATGGCATATAATTTTACAGTTGTATCAAATCCAGGACTAGTATCAGATATTAATACTGATATAGTAGGTAGTAATGCTACTAAAACAGTACCGTATGGAATTAATGTATCTAATTTAATTGCCGACTTTGTGGTTTCGCCAGGTGCAGAACTGCATATAGACGGAGTAAAACAATTAAACTCAAAAACAACTATCTCAGATTATACTAATAGTTTGTTGATTACAGTAGTTTCAGAGGATAAAGCTTCTCAAACAAATTACACAGTAATTTTAAATGCCAAAAACACAGAAGCAACTCTTATAGCGTACTCAGTAGCCAATCAAGTAGGAGCTAGTGTAATAGATCCAGTTTTAAAAACGGTTAAGGTTTTTGTTAATAACAACGCCAACTTAAGTACGTTGACTCCAGTTTTTCAAATATCCGATTTTGCTACATTACGTATAGGCACTTATTTGCAGAACAGCGGACTTACGGTATTAAACTATTCCCTTCCTGTAGTTTATAATGTAATGGCGCAAAATGGTACAATTGAAAATTGGACAGTAACAATCGAGAGAGCTAAACCTATAATTACACTGACTGGTAATGTAGTAGTATCCTTAGATAAAGGATGTCCATATATTGAAGCAGGTTATACTGCCAAAGACAACCTAGATGTAGATATTACTTCAGGTGTATTGGTTTCTGGGACAGTTGATGTAAGCACGCCAGGGCAATACATCTTAACCTATACGGCGAAAGATGCATTGCAAAACGAAACCTTTGCAACTCGTACAATAAATATATCAACAACAGTTTGTGCTCTGGGGGTAGATACAAATGAAATCGAAGGGTTTGTTATATATCCAAATCCAATCAAAGACGGAAAAGTGTATGTGCAAACAACATCTACTAGTTCAAAAAGTATTAGAATATCTGATATGGCTGGAAAAGTAGTTTTCACAACCGAAACAGAAAACAAAGAATTGAATATTCATAGACTACCAACAGGAGTTTATGTTATAAAAGTAGAGCAAGATGGTAATACATCAACTCAAAAGTTAATTGTCGAGTAAGCATATCTATAATAATTAGTTTATTCCAAAGCGACTCCTATATAATAGGAGTCGCTTTTTTATGATACTATATATAGGAGAGGATTCGTAATACTATATATAGGAGCATGTTTTTACTATATATAATAGGAGAGAAGAACCAAAAAGAAGCAAGCGTTGTAATTTCTAGGAGCTTTAACCTGCTATTCGCTGTAATCTTTCCCTTTTTAAAGAAAAAAGAGAAAGGATTTGCGCTGCTATCAGGGCTAGGGGAGCAAAACAGAAACAGCCAAACCCCCGAAAGCCCACTAAAAACAGGGACAGCACAAACACCCCCGCAGAAAAACCCCACAAAACCTAAAAAAGGAGGGCTTGTAAAGTTGGTGTTATCAGATGGTTAAGACTTAAAGGTAAAATAAACTAAAAATAGTGGTTTAAAAGTATTGTTTATCTAGATAAAGGTGGTAGTTTTGCACCCGCAACAAACAAAAACGTTCATCTGAAATACTGACAAGAGACTTTAATCAAACGGAAAATTTTTTCTGAAAAAAGATTAAAAAAAGCTTGTGAGTTTGGAAAACGAAAGTTACATTTGCACCCCGCAAAACACGGAGTTCTTTGAAATACTGCTAAGATTTACGAATGATTTTTGAGAGAAAAATTTCTTAAAAAAAACTTCAAAAAAGTCTTGCCAGTTAAAAACAAGTTCACTACTTTTGCACCCGCTTTGAGAAACAAGCGACACAAATAAAAAGAACACGTTCCTAGACATATTGAATTGACAGCCGTTTCGAAAGAGATTTCGAAACATAGAATAAAGAGTAATAGAATCGCAAGATTTGAATATAACCGATAGAATCATTAGTCGCAATATAATATAAAAAATATACGATGAAGAGTTTGATCCTGGCTCAGGATGAACGCTAGCGGCAGGCTTAACACATGCAAGTCGAGGGGTATACTTCTTCGGGAGTAGAGACCGGCGCACGGGTGCGTAACGCGTATGCAATCTACCTTTTACAGAGGGATAGCCCAGAGAAATTTGGATTAATACCTCATAGCATAGCAACTTCGCATGAAGTCACTATTAAAGTCACAACGGTAAAAGATGAGCATGCGTCCCATTAGCTAGTTGGTAAGGTAACGGCTTACCAAGGCTACGATGGGTAGGGGTCCTGAGAGGGAGATCCCCCACACTGGTACTGAGACACGGACCAGACTCCTACGGGAGGCAGCAGTGAGGAATATTGGACAATGGGCGCAAGCCTGATCCAGCCATGCCGCGTGCAGGATGACGGTCCTATGGATTGTAAACTGCTTTTATACAGGAAGAAACCCTGGTTCGTGAACCAGCTTGACGGTACTGTAAGAATAAGGATCGGCTAACTCCGTGCCAGCAGCCGCGGTAATACGGAGGATCCAAGCGTTATCCGGAATCATTGGGTTTAAAGGGTCCGTAGGCGGTTTAGTAAGTCAGTGGTGAAAGCCCATCGCTCAACGGTGGAACGGCCATTGATACTGCTAAACTTGAATTATTAGGAAGTAACTAGAATATGTAGTGTAGCGGTGAAATGCTTAGAGATTACATGGAATACCAATTGCGAAGGCAGGTTACTACTAATTGATTGACGCTGATGGACGAAAGCGTGGGTAGCGAACAGGATTAGATACCCTGGTAGTCCACGCCGTAAACGATGGATACTAGCTGTTGGGAGCAATCTCAGTGGCTAAGCGAAAGTGATAAGTATCCCACCTGGGGAGTACGTTCGCAAGAATGAAACTCAAAGGAATTGACGGGGGCCCGCACAAGCGGTGGAGCATGTGGTTTAATTCGATGATACGCGAGGAACCTTACCAAGGCTTAAATGTAGTTTGACCGATTTGGAAACAGATTTTTCGCAAGACAAATTACAAGGTGCTGCATGGTTGTCGTCAGCTCGTGCCGTGAGGTGTCAGGTTAAGTCCTATAACGAGCGCAACCCCTGTTGTTAGTTGCCAGCGAGTCATGTCGGGAACTCTAACAAGACTGCCAGTGCAAACTGTGAGGAAGGTGGGGATGACGTCAAATCATCACGGCCCTTACGCCTTGGGCTACACACGTGCTACAATGGCCGGTACAGAGAGCAGCCACTGGGCGACCAGGAGCGAATCTATAAAACCGGTCACAGTTCGGATCGGAGTCTGCAACTCGACTCCGTGAAGCTGGAATCGCTAGTAATCGGATATCAGCCATGATCCGGTGAATACGTTCCCGGGCCTTGTACACACCGCCCGTCAAGCCATGGAAGCTGGGGGTGCCTGAAGTCGGTGACCGCAAGGAGCTGCCTAGGGTAAAACTGGTAACTAGGGCTAAGTCGTAACAAGGTAGCCGTACCGGAAGGTGCGGCTGGAACACCTCCTTTCTAGAGCCTTAGTGTTAGCATTTATGCACGCTAGGGAAAGAAGACGAAATGTCTATTTGTTACATCTCTAAAGATTATATTACTCTGCTGTTAGTTCAAATAATACAATTTAAGTAAAAACAGAGTCTCGTAGCTCAGCTGGTTAGAGTACTACACTGATAATGTAGGGGTCGGCAGTTCGAGTCTGCCCGGGACTACTATTTTAAACTTAAAAAAAAGGAAATTCTAGAAGTTGGAATTCACCAAAAGAAATTGAATCTGAAATAGGGTTTAAAATCTGAATTCAAAATTCTAAAATTGAAATTGGGGGATTAGCTCAGCTGGCTAGAGCGCCTGCCTTGCACGCAGGAGGTCAACGGTTCGACTCCGTTATTCTCCACTATTCCGAAAGGAAAAAAGTTCATTGACATATTGAGATAAGAAAATAATAAAAAGTAGAAAGCATTTTTTATTGACGGTAGTAATACTGTAAATAAAGAAAACGGTCTTAATTAATTTTAAGGCTGGTACAATAAGCAAAATAAGGGCGTATGGGGGATGCCTTGGCTCTCAGAGGCGATGAAAGGCGTGATAAGCTGCGAAAAGTTACGGGGATCGGCACACACGAATTGATCCGTAAATACCTGAATGGGGCAACCCACTATGTTGAAGACATAGTACACCGATAGGTGGGCAAACCCGCTGAACTGAAACATCTAAGTAGGCGGAGGAGAAGAAAACAAAAGTGATTCCGTAAGTAGTGGCGAGCGAACGCGGATTAGCCCAAACCAATGTTGTTACGGCAATGTTGGGGTTGTAGGACCACGACATTTCTTGCACAAAGAATTAGAATCTACTGGAAAGTAGAACCATAGAGGGTGATAGTCCCGTATAGGTAATGAGTGTAAAGGATAGTGGTATCCTGAGTAGGGCGGGGCACGTGAAACCCTGTCTGAATTTGGCGGGACCATCCGCTAAGGCTAAATACTCCTGAGAGACCGATAGTGAACCAGTACCGTGAGGGAAAGGTGAAAAGAACCGTGAATAACGGAGTGAAATAGATCCTGAAACCATACGCTTACAAGCGGTCGGAGCCCTTTCGTGGGGTGACGGCGTGCCTTTTGCATAATGAGCCTACGAGTTAACGTTGCTGGCAAGGATAAGTGGTTAAGCCACGGATCCGTAGCGAAAGCGAGTCTGAATAGGGCGCTTTAGTCAGTAGTGTTAGACGCGAAACCGTGTGATCTACCCATGGGCAGGTTGAAGCTGTGGTAACACACAGTGGAGGACCGAACCGGTTGACGTTGAAAAGTCTTCGGATGACCTGTGGGTAGGGGTGAAAGGCCAATCAAACTCGGAAATAGCTCGTACTCCCCGAAATGCATTTAGGTGCAGCGCTGAATTTAAAGTTATATAGAGGTAGAGCTACTGATTGGATGCGGGGGCTTCACCGCCTACCAATTCCTGACAAACTCCGAATGCTATATAATGTTTCTCAGCAGTGAGGGCTTGGGTGCTAAGGTCCAAGTCCGAGAGGGAAAGAACCCAGACCATCAGCTAAGGTCCCCAAATATATGTTAAGTTGAAAGAACGAGGTTTGTCTGCCCAGACAGCTAGGATGTTGGCTTGGAAGCAGCCATTCATTTAAAGAGTGCGTAACAGCTCACTAGTCGAGCGGACGAGCATGGATAATAATCGGGCATAAACATATTACCGAAGCTATGGATTTTGACTTAGGTCAAAGTGGTAGGGGAGCATTCTAACAGGGTTGAAGGTGTATCGTAAGGTATGCTGGACTGGTTAGAAAAGAAAATGTAGGCATAAGTAACGATAATGCGGGCGAGAAACCCGCACACCGAAAGACTAAGGTTTCCACAGCTATGCTAATCAGCTGTGGGTTAGTCGGGACCTAAGGCGAACCCGAAAGGGACAGTCGATGGACCACGGGTTAATATTCCCGTACTACTTATTACTGTGATGGGGTGACGGAGTGATGAAAGCGCCGCGAACTGACGGAATAGTTCGTTGAAGTACCTACCTATAAGCTGTGCAGGCAAATCCACACGGCTTGGGGAAATACGATAGTACTCGGAGACTTCGGTCAAAGAGATAGTGCGCCTAAGGGCTTCCAAGAAAAACCTCTAAACTTCAGGTAATAAGTACCCGTACCGCAAACCGACACAGGTAGTCGAGGAGAGAATCCTAAGGTGCTCGAGAGATTCATGGCTAAGGAATTAGGCAAAATAGACCTGTAACTTCGGGAGAAAGGTCGCCAGCAGCAATGCTGGCCGCAGTGAAGAGGTCCAGGCGACTGTTTATCAAAAACACAGGGCTCTGCAAAATCGTAAGATGAAGTATAGGGCCTGACACCTGCCCGGTGCTGGAAGGTTAAGAGGAGATGTTATCTTCGGAGAAGCATTGAATTGAAGCCCCAGTAAACGGCGGCCGTAACTATAACGGTCCTAAGGTAGCGAAATTCCTTGTCGGGTAAGTTCCGACCTGCACGAATGGTGTAACGATCTGGACACTGTCTCAGCCATGAGCTCGGTGAAATTGTAGTAGCGGTGAAGATGCCGCTTACCCGCAGTGGGACGAAAAGACCCTGTGCACCTTTACTATAGCTTAGTATTGACCTTGGATAAATGATGTGTAGGATAGGTTGGAGACTGTGAAGTGGCGTCGCTAGGCGTTGTGGAGTCATTGTTGAAATACAACCCTTTGTTTATCTGAGGCCTAACCCCGCGTTGCGGGGGACATTGCTTGGTGGGTAGTTTGACTGGGGTGGTCGCCTCCAAAAGAGTAACGGAGGCTTCTAAAGGTTCCCTCAGTACGCTTGGTAACCGTGCGTAGAGTGCAATGGCATAAGGGAGCTTGACTGAGAGACATACAGGTCGATCAGGTACGAAAGTAGAGCATAGTGATCCGGTGGTTCCGCATGGAAGGGCCATCGCTCAAAGGATAAAAGGTACGCCGGGGATAACAGGCTGATCTCCCCCAAGAGCTCATATCGACGGGGGGGTTTGGCACCTCGATGTCGGCTCGTCACATCCTGGGGCTGGAGAAGGTCCCAAGGGTTGGGCTGTTCGCCCATTAAAGTGGCACGCGAGCTGGGTTCAGAACGTCGTGAGACAGTTCGGTCTCTATCTACTGTGGGCGCAAGAAATTTGAGTGGATCTGATTCTAGTACGAGAGGACCGAATTGGACAAACCTCTAGTGTATCTGTTGTTCCGCCAGGAGCACCGCAGAGTAGCTACGTTTGGAAGGGATAAGCGCTGAAAGCATATAAGCGCGAAACCCACCACAAGATGAGATTTCTTTTAAGGATCGTGGGAGATGACCACGTTGATAGGCTATAGATGTAAAGGCAGTAATGTCATAGTCGAGTAGTACTAATAATCCGTAAGCTTATGTACGCTTTTCCCCACACTTCGGTGTGGGGGAGAAACTTTCTAATAGTATTTATGTTTCTTTATCTCAGTATGTTAAGATATTGTTTGATTGGTTGTTATCCTAGATGATAACAAACGATTGAAAAGTTGTCCAAAGCAACTAACGACCTTAAGGTGGTTATTGCGGCGGGGCTCACCTCTTCCCATCCCGAACAGAGTAGTTAAGCCCGCCTGCGCAGATGGTACTGCAGTTATGTGGGAGAGTATGTCGTCGCCTTTCTTTAGAATCCTCATCATGAATTTGATGGGGATTTTTTTTGTTTTAAACTTTTTTTAGAAAGGGACAAAGGTTCTTTTAAGCCTCTGAGGTACTGAGGCTCTAAGGTGCTAAGTTTTATAAGCATAGTGACAAAGTTCTCTCCCCAAACTTGTCATTCCGACAAAGGAGGAATCGCACAAAGAAGCTAACACAAAGTAAGTTAATTTTAAAAGAGACAAAGGTTCTTTTAAGGCTCTGAGATACTGAGGCTCTAAGGTGCTAAGTTTTATAAGGATAGTGACAAAGTTCTCTCCCCAAACTTGTTATTCCGACGAAGGAGGAATCGCATTTTTAAAAAGAGACAAAGGTTCTTTTAAGGCTCTTGAGGTATTGAGGCTCTAAGGTGCTAAGTTTTATAAGCATAGTGACAAAGTTCTCTCTCCAAACTTGTCATTCCGACAAAGGAGGAATCACATTTTTAAAAAGTGACAAAGGTTCTTTTAAGGCTCTGAGGTACTGCGGCTCTAAGATGCTAAGTTTTATAAGCATAGTGACAAAGTTCTCTCCCCAAACTTGTCATTCCGACAAAGGAGGAATCACATTTTTAAAAAGTGACAAAGGCTCAGAGTGACAAAGGTTTAAAGGAATCTGGATTCTTGAGTTATTTTAGACGCAAACTTGTCTTTCTGAGGAACGAAGAATCACATAAAGAAGCTAACATAAAGTATGTTATTTTTAAAAGAGGCAAAGGTTCTTTTAAGGCTCTAAGGAGCTAAGTTTTATAAGCATAGTGACAAAGTTCTCTCCCCAAACTTGTCATTCCGACGAAGGAGGAATCACATAAAGTAGCTAGGCTTAATATTCTGCTAAAGGGTTCCATTTCAAGAATAAGGCATAACCCCTCAAAAAAGCGCACAGTTGTTTTATTTACGAAACAATGTGTCTTTGTGTGGAATTAAAAAAATAATTACGTCTGAGAGCCTAATTATGCTTTATTGCTAAAACCTAATGCAGTTTTTGAAGTAGTAACTTTATTTGAAGACAAAGTAGAAATGTTTCTAGTTTTCTTTCCCCTTAGGGGCTTCTTCTTTTTTTTCTTTTGCCTTCTCTAGCTTCTCATGTTCTTCTTTTGCTTTTTTATCTGCTTCCTCTTTCTCTTTTTCTTTCTCTTTTTCCTTTTTTTTGTAATATCCTCTAAACAAGAAGTTACTTTTTGCAGCTTCCATGTTTTGACTAAATCCTTGTGTACCACTTTCCAAATTGGTAATTGTTTTAGTTAATGTGTTTGCAAGTTTTGGATCCGTCAGTAATCTTGACAATGCACCGTCACCATTATTCATATTATGAGTAAAGACGGCAAGCTCTTCTGATATTACACCAGCATTATCAACACTTTTTTTTACACTTTTCATGATGTCATCCATTTCTATAGCATCTATAGAAGCAATTTTACCATTATCAGCAATAATTCTATTTGAATTATTACCAGGTGAAATAGTTAGGACTTTGTCGCCCATTAATCCCTCAGAACCAATACTAGCTCTAGCATCTGTCTTTATAAATTGTCTAACTTCATCTTTGATAACTAATTTTACAACCACAGATGAATCGTTTATTAATTGTATGTCTTCGACAGTACCTATATTAATTCCTGAGAAACGCACATTGTTACCCACTTGTAAACCACTTACAGTTTTAAAAGTTGATGTTATATGGAATGTTGAACCAAATAAATTTTGTTGTTTTCCAATAAAATAAATAGTTAACATAAAAAGGATTAAACCTATTGTTACAAACATTCCTAGTTTCCATTTAAATCCAGATTCCTTATTCATAATTTCTTATTGTTAAATGTTTATATAAAAAATGATCTTACCCATTTATCTTCGCTTTTTTCTAATTCCTCGTATTTTCCTTCAGCATGTATTACACCGTCTTTTAAAATCATTACCCGATCAGCTGTTAGTTTGGCGCAAGACATATCATGGGTAATAATTATAGAAGTTGTTTTTCGTTTTTTCTTAATATCTAAGATTAGTTCACTTATTTCCTTAGATGTAATTGTATCAAGTCCTGTAGTAGGCTCGTCATACAAAATAATTTCTGGTTTTAGAATTAAAGTACGAGCAAGACCAATTCGTTTTCGCATACCACCAGATAATTCTGAGGGCATTTTATCTACAGCATCAGCTAAACCAACACTATCAAGAACATCCAAAATTTGAGATTCTGTCTCCTGAGCAGTTAGCTTTTTAGAATGTCGTTTTAATGTAAACTCTAAATTCTCTCTTACCGACATAGAATCATACAAGGCACCACTTTGAAAAAGAAATCCAATTTTGACTCTTATTTGATTCAGCTCAGTTCTCTTTAAACCAATTATTTCTTCTCCCAATACCTTTATGCTTCCTTTATCAGGAATTACCAATCCAACAATACATTTTATAGTTATCGATTTACCTTCGCCTGATCTTCCTAAAATGACTAAGTCTTCACCTTTGTTAACGGTGAGATTTACTCCTTTTAGCACATCATTATCATCAAAAGACTTATGTAAGTCTATGATTTCGATTACAGGAGTTCGTTTATTAGGAGTGACAGTTTGTGCGCTATTTTCTTGTTTAGATTTCATATTAAAAAAATAAATCAGTGATTTGTACTGCGAGCATATCTAAAATAAAAATGGTCAGAGAAGCTGTAACTACCGCTGAATTTGCTGCTTTACCAACACTTTCAGTACCATTTGAGGCATTAAACCCTTTGTAACAGCCAATCATTCCTATAAAAAAACCAAAGAAAAAAGTTTTAATAGTAGCGGGGATAATATCTATAAAGTCTAATGATTCAAAAACCTGTGAGATGTATCGGTAGGCATTTACATCGCTATGAATTGTTATTCCAACATAACCACCTAGTATTCCGATGGCATCAGCAAAAATGACTAGTAGTGGTACCATTAATGTTGTGGCTAAAATGCGCGTAACGACTAAATATTTAAACGGATTAATGGCGGCTACTTCCATTGCATCTATTTGTTCTGTTACTTTCATAGAACCTAGTTCAGCTCCGATTCCTGATGAAATTTTACCAGCACAAATTAATGCTGTAATTACAGGAGCAATTTCTCTAATTAAAGACAATGCGACCATACCAGGTAACCAAGATTCAGCCCCAAAAGTTGCCAATGTTGGTCTTGTTTGTAGTGTGAGCACTAATCCCATTATAAAACCAGTAATAGCCACTAAAGGGAGTGATTTATAGCCTATGAGATAACATTGCCTAAAGAATTCTTTGGTTTCATAGGGAGGAACAAACACCTCTTTGAAAAACTTTTTGGTAAAAAGTGTTGCATCGCCTATATCTGTAAATGTATTTTTAAAGTATAAAGTTGGCATAATATATTTTTAATTGGTGAAAATTATTTTATAATCCTATTAGGTGCATTAAAAAATGTAAAATCTTGTGTATTGAAAAAATAGAGCTCCTTTTTTCGGGCTATATTTTAAAGAATAGGATAGGATTAAAATAATTTGATTTTAATCCGCTTTTTAAATAATTGATTTAGTATAAGTTATACTAAGAAACATATTGTTAAAGTTCAGTATTTTACATGCGAATTGCATTATATAACTTTAAAAAATAGTTATATAATTAACATAGTGGTGCCGTGTTTAATATAAAAATAGGATGAAGGGCGCAATAAATGTAAAATCTATTGTCTTTTGCTAAAGCAGGAATAGAAATAAATGGGCACATTATATGACTAGCTAATACTGCCAAAAGTATGTTTTATACTTAAAGTAATAGTCTAAATCCAAAAACAGGAAGTTCTCCTTGCATGAAATCTAAATCTTCGGATCTTTTAAAGCCTAGTCTTTCATACATTTTCCAAGCAGTTTGCATTGCCATAGTTGAATGAATAATCAATTGATGGTGTTTTTTGTGTTTGGCTTTTTCAATGCAATCTTTTATTAAGAGCTTGCCAATTCCTTGATCCCGATTGTTTGGGTTTACAGCTAATAATCTAAAACCAGAGGTATTTTGCTCTTGGGTTGCAATTCCTCCTGAGCCATAAAATTGCATGTCGCTAAAATAAACCACACTACCAACGATTTTATTATCAGTGGTAACGGCAACTAGAAGTTGTGTATCGGGATTATTGGTTAAATCACCAATGTTAGCAAGCATTTTGTAATAGTTGGGTTGTTCTGATTCTTTTGGAAAACCTTCTAATTGTGAATAAACTTGAACCATCAATTTTCCGATTTCTTCAAACTCGGCTGTTTTAGCATTTCGGATAGTATGTTCTTGAGTATTCATGATGCGATACGTTTCGTGATTATGATATAAGTAAATATATTAAAAAAGGATAAATTTTAGTCAGTTACAGAATAATTTATAGGATTGTTTTTTTACTCTCTGGATTCCTTTTTAGCGAAACTTGGCAGAAAACGTTAATGCACTATAATATCGTGTTTAAAAAGTAAGCCTTTGACTTCTTTCAAAGAAAAAATTGCTTTTTTTAGTTTTACTCTAGAAGGGTCTAATGTATAATTGTAACTGGTTTTAAAATCGGTTTTGTTTGCAATGGCTCTATCAAATTCAGAGCGATACAAGTCACAATTATCAAAAACCACATTTGTGATATCGCTAGCCATAAAATCTACCGCAACCAAACTACAATCGGTAAATGAAGTTCCTTTTATCTTTAGAGTATAGAACTTAGAAAAATCTAAAATGCAATTATTAAAATTTACTTCAAATATAAGTTTATCACACATGGCAAAATTCACATCTTTAATTTCGCAGTCATTAAAGGTTACAGTTCTAAAAGCGACATAGTTTATTTTGGCTTCACTAAATGTGCAATTATTAAATATACAGTCAATAAAAGTAACAGCTAAGAAAGTACAAGCTGAGAAGTTACAATTATTAAAAGTACAGCATTCAAAATCCTTGAAATTCAGACCATCTATAGTGTAGGTGATGTCTTTGTATTCTTTATCAAGAAAATAATCTGTCATATTAATGGGGATGGAGGGAGTAAATGGCTGGTGCAAATAAACAAAATTATTTAGTTACGAATTCCAGATTTGAATTATTCTTGTTGTAATTCTAAAATTACTTCCCATTCTTTATGTTTTAAATCAAATGATTTACTTGCATTTGCGGGACTTGTAGATGGGAGTGTAATTAGTTTATAATCATCACTTACTTTAATATATTTTTTAAAAAATGCAGCTGCTTTTTGTCCATTAAATAAGATGGATTTAATCTGTGGATGTTCTTTTAAGAATGTATCAAAATCGTTTGTTATTTCATTTTTAATGGCACTATCCAAACTCCCAACTCTATCGCAGTATTTTAAAACATCCCATACGGCAATGTTATTTTTTATTAAGACTTCCTTTTTAGCTTCGTAATCGTCTGTAGGATCTTCTTTTAAAATAGTGAATAGTAATTTCCAAAAGTTATTTTGTTTATGACCATAATATTGCCCTAGTTCCAATGATTTTATTCCGGGCATGGTTCCAAGAATTAAAATAGAGGCATTTGGAGATGCTATAGGTTCAAAAGAATAACTTTCCATTTTGTTAGTTGCTATTTTGAGAAATTACAATTAAAACAATCGCTATCAAAGCTAAGAAAAGACCAAGGTAATTCAACTTGGTTTGTTTTTCTTTAAAGATTAGAATACCAATAAGACTTCCTATAATGATAACTCCCATATTCATTCCAGCAAAAACCGTTGATGGATTTTCTGAAAACTCCTTATGTGCCTTTAGATAAAAGAGAATGTTTCCAAAATTAAGAATACCAACCAATCCACCAAAAAGGATATTATTAGCAGTTAGTTTTACTTTCTTAAAAAGAGTTTCATACAGAACAACTACTATCATTATAGTCATTGAGATAGCAAAAATTGCAAACAAAGAAGTCGTGTAGGGAAGGTCTGTGTGAGTTGCTATTTGTTTAAAAAGGATATCGATTACTCCAAAACCTAACAAAACAATTGTGGGATAGACCCATTTATTAGTCGTTTTTTCTGTGGGCTTATTGAGGATAAGTAATAACGCAGGGAAGCCAATTATAAGTGCTGTAATTTTAAGGATATTAAATTCTTCTTTAAACAATAACCAAGCTGCTAGAATAGGAATAAATAGCGACAAGCGCTGTGCAGCATCTGTCTTTACAATTCCCATGTGTTTTATGGAGAGTGCTAAAAAGAGAAATATATAAGGCAATAAAATTCCAATTACAATATACAAACTCCACGGAGCTGTAGCCGTGATTGCTGCAGTATCTGGATTAAATGATATATAACAAAGTGCAAGGGCAAAGATATAATTGCATGCAACGATTTGAGTATTATTAGTATTGTACTTGCGAGCTATTTTAAATATAACACCAACGCTTACACTGCATAAAATACTTAATATTAGAAATAACATATATTTTTTCTGGTTTATTTTAAGAGAAATTATTTGCTCCAAATTTACTTCTATTTTATTAAAAAAGCCCCCAAAATAGCTATTTGGAGGCTTTTTATTTTCTTAAAAAGGAAGTTTATTTAACGAAATCCATTTCGACATGATCGATTCCAGCATCTACAAAATAATTATCAGTTTCTTTAAAACCATTTTTTTTGTAAAATTCGATTGCATTGACTTGTGCATGTAAGTATATTACTTCTTCTGATTTTACATCGTCAAGTATTTTAAGCAAAATGGCTTCCCCAATTCCTTTGCCTCTATAATTTTTCAGTACAGCAATTCGCTCGATTTTAGTTCCCTTAGTTGTTTTTCTATATCTAGCTGCTCCAGCAGGCAATTCATTATAAGTTGCTAGATAATGAATCGATTCAGTATCATCCATAGACTCACGTTCTACAGATACATGTTGTTCTTCAACAAATACTTGTCTGCGTATAAATAAGGCAAGATTTATTTGATCTTGATCATTAATTAATTCGGTACTTATTATATTGGTCAATGGGTGAGTTGATTTATTTTCCATTTCTTTTTATTGATTTACATTCTATAAAATAATTTATATGCAAATATACGTAGTTGACTACATATACTCAAAATTAAAAAGAAAATATTAAGTTATTATTAATAATAAAACGAGTGGTGCACTGGTAAACTGATAATAACGGAGCCTTACTACTGATTTTGTTTTTAAGAATGGATTGTTTTTAAGTTGCATTTTTATTTTTGAATATTATAATTAGCTATTTTTTGATTTGTAAATGAATTACCTTAATTTAGATTCAAAGAATAATATAAATGAAAAAGGAAATTTTAGATAGAATTCAACAATTGGGTGGGAACATAAGTATGGTAAAAGGATTGTCTACATATAGCGATATTATGTCAATTACTTTTAATACGGTTCTTTATCGAAGACCAATTGATACTCCTTGGGAAACGGCCGAGGATTCAGAACCAATTTATGGTATTGCTGAGTTTATTAGTCAAAATATTGAACTTTTTAAAAAAGACAAAAAGGCTTTTTATGATAAAATAATCGAAAAATATTACCGATTAACAATTGAAGGTTATGGGCAGATGTTTTGGGAAGGGCAACCTTTTACACCTTTTAAAGAAGGAACTGAAGACTATGAAGAATGGAATGAAGATTTTATGGATGAAGATACTGATCTAAGCGAAATAACAGCGGTTACGAATGATCCTTCTCCAGATTTTATTTATCTTTTTTCTAGTTATGGTTTTCCTGATAACTATTATATATGCCTATCTGACCCAAATCCGGAGAATCCTACATTATTTGGTACCGATCATGAAGTCTTTTTTAGAGAAATTTCTAATGAGGGAAATTTAGAAGATTTCTTAAACACATTTATGACTAAAGAAGAGCTTTTAGAAATAGTAAAAAAACGAATTGAAAGTTAGAAAGGAGATTTAGATAGATTAATCCTGATAACACAGAAAAATTTTCGGCGTTATTAGGATTATTTATTTTTAATTCTGCATTTCTTTGGTTATTTAACAGGCTTGATGTTCCAGTCGCCATTTTTATCAAGGATTGTTAAATACCTGATTTCATTATCTTCGACTGTATGTAACTCATGAATTTTGAGCGTAATTTGGATAAGAAAGGCAAAGAAGGTCTCAAAGTCCTTTTTAGAATTATAAAGTCCTCCCCATTCATTGAGTGTCCAAGTCAATTTTTCTCCAGACAACATTGTTATTGTAAAAGTTAAATAGGGCAGTTCGATATCCGAGCGCTTATAACGTTCATATATATCAGATCCTAAAGCTCCAATTTCTTTTATAGGAACATGGATATGAACAATATCTTTGTAGGCTAGCTGTTTGTACTTAGAACAAGAAAAATCATCTTCATTGGTAATGATATGCTCTGTCTGTCTTATTTTTTTATGCATTCGCTTTATCAAGTATTTGAACGAGCCGACTGCAATGAGAATGGAAAAAACCGCTAGCAAGCCATTGGCAAATACCCACGATAATAGGAGCGTAGCAAAAGAGACAAGAAACGTGAAAAACAAGACGACGCTTGGCTTGTCTGTTTTTCCATGATGATAGTTGAAATAATATTCATTCATCTCTTTATACTTTTTTAGTTTTTGTAATGTCCTGAAAAAAGTTGACTCATTACTATCCTAAATTAGTATTAAAAATAGAATCATCAAAATTTAATTTTGGTGAATTTGCGCCTTTTTTGAATTAATAAATTTTCTTGTTTCAAGATTTTAAATAGTTTATCTCTTGTTCAGTATTTTTTGATTACTTTGCTAAAAATCATTAGTTGCCCCATTTAATTGGAATAACTATCATTTTTTCATCGATACAATATTTTAAATGAAGGTTTTTTCTTATATTTACAGTTCTTAAATCTTCACATTAAGAACAAAATAAAATTTCCCTTATGTTATGTAGTAAAGCTCCGAAAGGACTTTGACGCCGTGAAGAAGCGTAAGACTGCTAAGGCATGAGGGTTTTATTCTTAAATCTTCACATTATGAGTACAAACAAAAACAACCTTTCAAAAGAATCCGAAATTAGGTTAGTGAATTTTTTTAACAATACAATCGATCCAAAAGAAATGGCTAAGGCGATAAGACAAGCAAATTATATACTTGCTTTAGGAGTTATGAGGGAAAATGAAACCCTTCAAAACGAAGTTGTCACTTTAGAAAATAGTTTTTATTGGTTGAATAAATTAGCAGAGATTTTAAATCCTTATTTGGATGTTGAATAAAATTTTTAATCAAATAAAAAAACCTCGATTTTATAAAATCGAGGTTTTTTTTGTTTAGTTTTTATTGCTGGAAAACTCATTGCTGGCGCGAGCGTCTCGCTCGTGCATACAATCTAAATTATAATCTTCTTGAAAAAATAATCATTTTAGGAAAAGTATAAAGTTCCATATTTTGTGTTCACGAGCGAGACGCTAGCGCTAGCGGGGGGACCTTAAGAACTCTATAAGTTTTAAAAACACATCCAAAAATATCTCCTTTTACAATTAGCCAAGCTAAAGTTCCTTTATTTATAAGTTGGTATAATTCATATTCAATATAGTCAGAACTATAATTTAGTTTTTGATATTCAGGATGAGTTCTGATAAATTCAGTAAAATCCCATTGTGTAAATTGAATTTCATTTATTGAAATATCATACTTACACAAAACACCATCTTTTTCAACTGTACAACCACTTCCATGAAACCAATATTCAATTCCGTCTATAGTTCCTTTTTTCTCAAAAAGGGTTCCTGAAAACGAACATGGATTTATATCCATTTTATATTTATTTTTCAATAGAACTTCAAAAGTTCTTATAAAACAGATATAGTCAGTTAAAATTTCTTTGATCATAATTGCTGGCTTATTATAGGAGCTATTGAAATTTTCATTAATGATTGATGAATTTTAGCAAGACATTTAGCTTTACTTATCCTCAATTATTTTGTATCTCTTATCTTCAATAAAAAGTTCTTTAGGTTCTAATTTATCAGGAAACTCAAATAATGCAATTCTATAAATTTCTTTATTTGGCTTGATTTTCGTTTTTGTACCTATAAAATAGGCTTGAAATTTTAAGAATCTATATAAACTATCTTGTTCAGATGAAATGTATACATCAGCAAAATCAAAAATGCAATCTTTTTTATCTTCGTTTTTCAAGGTAAGTTTCAATTTGACAAATTTCATTCCTTCTGCTGCTTCTATTGGCATTGGTTGTATTAAAGGCATTGGTTCACCTGGCCTCATATAGTCTTCAGAAATCTTTCTAAATTTAATACTCAAACCTTCAATACTACTATCTTCAATTTTAAATCCAGTAGTGGTGATGAAAAGCATAAGCAATAGTGTCATTTTAATTTTTGCCATAGATTATTTTGTTTTTTATCATAGAATGCACAAGGCATAACTTTAATTATATTTTCGTTTTTGTAAAGAGTTTGAAGAATGAGATGGGAGCAAAGTTGAAAGATTTTTGACAGTGAGGTTAATATTGTACTGTAGCTACGTATATGTATTTCGTAGCAACAATATTAGAAAAATAAGTTTTAAAAAGAAAGGGAGTTTTGTAAAAAAGCATATTAAAAACAGAGCAATAAAGTAATGTAAAAAACTTTGCTAAATAAAAATGGTCTATAGTAATGTATCGAGTCGTGGGATTTCTCGTTCCTCGAAATGACAAGATTGTGTATGTTCTGCGTAAACTCGAAACAAAAGAAATCTGAAAGAAACTAACTGATTGTTTTTTCTTAAATTGTCGAGTTACTCGTGGAGATTTCTCGTTCCTCGAAATGACAAGATTGTGTATGTTCTGCGTAAACTCGAAACAAAAGAAATCTGAAAGAAACTAACTGATTGTTTTTTCTTAAATTGTCGAGTTACTCGTGGAGATTTCTCGTTCCTCGAAATGACAAGATTGGCTATGTTCTGCGTAAACTCGAAATAAAAGAAATCTCCGAAAGAAACTAACTTATTATTTTTCTTAAATTGTGGAGTTACTCATGGAGATTTCTCGTTCCTCGAAATGACAAGATTGTGTATGTTCTGCGTAAACTCGAAACAAAAGAAATCTGAAAGAAACTAACTGATTATTTTTTCTTAAATTGTCGAGTTACTTGTGGAGATTTCTCGTTCCTCGAAATGACAAGATTGGGTATATTCAGCGTAAACTTGAAACGAAAGAAACCTGAAAGAAACTAACTGATTGTTTTTTCTTAAATTGTCGAGTTACTCTTGGAGATTTCTCGTTCCTCGAAATGACAAGATTGGGTATATTCAGCGTAAACTTGAAACAAAAGAAACTTGAAACAAAAGAAACCTGAAACAAAAAGCCATAAAAAAGGACGATACTTTATCAGTTATCGTCCTTTAAGGCAATTTTTAAATTGCATTTTAAATCTTTTCAGATTTTAAAATGCCGTGTTTAACAATTGCGTACAGTGCTTTGTAATCTATAAAAGAGAGCTAGTTATTCTTTTACAACATCACCTTCTTTAATTTCTTCGCTGGCAATTTTTATCAATTTGTCATTGCTATTTAAATCACCAAATATTTCAATTTTATCATCAATTTCTCTTCCTTTTTTTACAGAGACTCTAGTTGCTTTATGATTAACAACTTTTATAATATAGATACTTTCGGCTGAACTTACAACGGCAGTCTTAGGAGCTACAAAGGTACTGTCTTTTGCATTTAGCGGAAGTAAAACTTCGGCAACCATTCCGGGTAATAAATCTCCGTTTGTATTGTTTACATCCATTTCTACACGTTCTGAACGTAGCTTTAGGTCTAATGCTCCAGACATACGTTGGATTTTAGCTTTAAAAGTTTCAGGTGATGATTTTACATTAAAAGTCATTTCGTCACCTTGTTTTAAATAGCCCGTATACAACTCTGAAATAGATACGGCAAGACGTAATTTTGTTTGTTCCTGAATAGTTAATAATGGTAAATCTGATCCTTTTCCAGATGGACCTACATACGCACCTAAATTAATATTTCTAGCGGTTACAATTCCGTTAAAAGGAGCACGAATTTCAAGATATCCTCTTATAATTGCTACTTCTTTGTGCGCAGCAACAGCCGCTTGGTATTGTGCATAATCAGAATTCTTTTTTCCATTTGCTAATTCTAAATCATTCTTAGAAATTGTCCCTTCTACTTTACTAGTTTCATAAAGACGATTATAAGTACTTTTACTAGTGCTGTAAATAGCTTCCATCGATTTTAATCTCGATTCTGCTGCTGCAAGTTGTGAGGTGATTTCTGGTGCTTCTAGTACAATCAAAAGTTGTCCTTTGGTTACTTTTGAACCAATATCTACTTTAAGTAATTGTACAAAACTGCTTACTTTGGCATACAAATCTACTTGTTGAAAACCAGATAATTCTGCTGGCATTCGCAATTCGGTAGATAGCTTTTCTTTTTGCAAAAGAAACGTTTCTGTCTTTGGTTCAATTTCAGCAACAGCTTCTTCTTTTTTATTTGAATTACAGCTGCTTAATAAACTTACTGCTACGAAAAATAGCATGGCCGATTGTAATATTTTATTTTTCATTTTTTGATTTTAATGAGGATATATAGTGAATACTTTCTTCATCTTCAGGATCTAAAGAAACAGATTGTGTCGTTGTTTTTTCTTGTGCCCATGCAAAAATAAGTGGCAAAATTAATAGTACTGCAAATGTCGAGAATAGTAATCCGCCAATAACTGCGCGACCTAATGGAGATACTTGATCGCCTCCTTCACCGTGACCAATTGCCATTGGTAACATTCCGGCAATCATTGCTACTGAGGTCATGATTATCGGACGAAGACGTAATGCTGCAGCTTCACGAGCCGACTCTAATGCATTGCCATTGTGTTTTCGTAATTGTTCGGCATTGGTAACTAATAAAACGGCATTGGCGATAGAAACTCCAACCGACATAATGATTCCCATGTAGGATTGTAAGTTTAGCGTCGAACCTGTAATTGTTAACATCAATAAAGAACCCAATACTACTGCGGGTACTGTTGTTAAGATTACCAACGATACTTTGAATGATTGGAAATTTGCTGCCAACATCAAAAAGATTACGAAAATAGCAACCAATAATCCAACTTGTAAACTACTTAATGTTTCAACCAATACCTTACTCATACCTATTGGAGTAATGAATAAACCACGAGGTAATTCGCCAAGAGATTTTAATGTTGCATCTACATCTTTTACAGCTGTTCCTAAATCGGTTTGGCTAATATTGGCAGTAACTGTAATGTAGGGCATAGCTCCTAAGTTGTCGTTTTCACCACTTACATAACCTGGTGTAATTTTGGCAACATCACTTAATACAGGACGAAGCGAATTTTTTAGTACTGGAATTTCACCAATATCAGTTCTGCTTTTCATATTATTTAAAGGTACTTGTACCTGAACGCTATATGATAATCCAGCTTTTTCGTCTACCCATGTATTTTTTTCAGTGTATCTGGATGAAGATGTTGAAGCCACTAGCGAACGGGAGATATCATTCATATCAACACCTAATTCGGCAGCACGAGTTCTATCAATATCAATATTCATTGCAGGATAATGGATTGGCTGTCCAATTTGCACATCTCTGAAATAAGATATTTTCTTTAGTTTCTCGACGATCTGGTTGGCGTAAAGCTCATTTCGCTTTTTGTCTTTTCCAGCGATTCTTACTTCAATAGGAGTAGGGGAGCCTTGGCTTAAAACTTTATCGGTAAGCTCAATAGGCTCAAAAGATACTTTCACATCAGGAAGAATCTTTTTAAGTCGCGCTCTAAATTCATCCTTAAAATCATCCATATCGGCATGATAGTCTTTTAAACTCACCTGAAATACGGCTTCATGTGAACCTGCCATAAACAAATAGATTGGGTTTATTGAGAACAACGATGGGTGTTGCCCCACATATACAGAAGAAATTCCGATATGTTCCTTGCCAACCATTTTGTTTAATTCTTTAAGTACTAGAATTGCTTTTTCTTCGGTACGTTCTAAACGAGTTCCGTCGGGAGCGCGCATTCTTAATTGAAACTGACTAGAGTTAACTTTAGGGAAAACATCTTTTCCGATAAAAGTAATCAGTACAATTGCTAAGAAAGTAATTCCGAAAAGATAGGCTAGAGTTACTCCTTTTTTATATGGAAAAAGACGGTCTATAGTGCGCATAAATCGAATTCTGAATTTCTCAAAATGACTTATTTTTCCATCATTATTAAGATCTTCTCTCTCGACCATTGCTTTTTTCTGAGTAATGAGGTCTTTTTCAGATTCAGGAGTTAATCCGCTATCGTTAAATTCGGCTTCATCATCAGTAATACTAGGGTCATGTTCATGTACAGGATGTCCTTTCATTAACCAGTTTGCCATTACAGGCACAAAAGTTTGAGAAAGTAAAAACGAGATAACCATCGAGAATCCAATTGCTAATGCCAATGGCAAGAATAATGCACCCGGGATACCAACCATTGTAAATGCAGGTGCAAATACGGCTAGAATACAAAGAAGAATTAATAATTTAGGCAAAGCAATTTCCTGACAGGCATCCCAAATGGCGAGTGCCTTGGGCTTTCCCATATCGAGATGCTGGTGAATGTTTTCAATCGTAACCGTACTTTCATCTACTAAAATACCTATGGCAAGAGCAAGTCCGCTTAAAGACATTAAGTTGATGGTTTGACCAAATAGTTTCAGGAATAAAACTCCTGAGATAATCGAAATCGGAATGGTCAGGATTACAATCAAAGCAGCACGTCGGTCACCAAGGAAAAGTAAAACCATTAATCCGGTTAATACTGCACCGATGATACCTTCTGTAATTAAACTTTTAACCGAATTGATTACATAAACTGATTGGTCAAATTCGTATGATAGTTTTACTTCTTCGGGTAAAGTACTTTGAATTTTTGGAAGCTCTGATTTTAATTTCTGAACCACATCCCAAGTCGAAGCATCTCCTGCCTTGGCAATACTTATATACACAGAACGTTTTCCGTTTACCAAAGCATAACCAGCAGTGATATCGGCACCATCTTTTACGGTAGCAACATCGCCTAATTTTAAGTTTTGAACGCTTCCTTTAAACAATGGAATCTTTTCAAAATCTTTAACTTCCTTAATTGTATTGTTGGTTGGAGTAATATAATTGGTATCTCCCATACGAACGTTTCCAGATGGAGCCGTTTGATTGTTTACACGAATGGCTTCAACAATTTGATCGGGGGTCATATTATGCGAACGTAATAAATCTGGATCTACGTTAACCTCGATTGTTCTTGGGCTTCCGCCAAAGGGAGCTGGAGATAATAAACCTGGGATAGAAGTAAATGAGGCACGTACGTAAACATTGGCTAAATCCTGTAATTCATTATTAGAGCGTATTTTACTGCTTAAAACCAATTGTCCAATTGGTAGAGAAGAAGCATCAAAACGGATGATAAACGGCGGTTGTGTTCCGGGAGGAAATGCAGCTTGAATTCTATTCGATAACGAACTTAACTCGGCAGCAGCCTGTGCCATATTGGTATCTTCATAATAGGTTAATTTCATAATCATTAACCCTTGAATATTCTTAGTTTCAACAGATTTTACGCCATTGGCAAATGGAAGAATATTGACATAATTTTTGGCAAAATAAGCTTCCATCTGATCGGGAGTATATCCACCAAAGGGATGTGCGATATAAATAACTGGCAAATTCATTTTCGGAAGGATATCTACCTTGATGTCCTTGATAGCACCAATTCCGAAGAAGAATAAACCTGCAACCAAAACCAGTATGGAAATGGGTTTGCGAAGTGCAAAACGTATTAAATTCATTAGGATCTATAATTAAAATTCATTTATAAATAAGTCAAAATTGCCTGTGGCTGCTGCTTTGAGTAAGAAAGATTGCCATACATTATTATTGACAATATCGCGGTCTATCTCGGCACGATTTAGCGTATATAGCGTTTGGGTAATATCAGTTAATGTGGTTAATCCGTTTTTGTATAATGTTGATTTTTGTAAATAGGCCTGTGCCGCTGCCTTTACTTGAATAGGAGCTTCAGCATAATTATCCATTGTGATTTTAATTTTTGCATCGGCAAAATTCAATTGTGCTTTTAGCTCAGTATCAATCTGGTTGTATTCATCTTGCAATCCTTGTGAGATAAATTTTTGTGCGCTTACTTGTTTGCTCACTCTAAATGGCGTGGTAAGATTCCATGTAATACCAACACCTACCAAATAATTGGTTCGATCGGGGTTAATACCATCTACATAGTTTCGGTTAAAAGAGGTTTGATCGGTTACATAATCCGAGTTAAATCCTGAGGCTCTAGTTTGCAAAACGCCAAACATACTCATCGTCGGGTAATAGCTTCTTTTGTATAACTTAAGTTGTTGGTTGCTGTAATCAATTTTGGTTTTGTAGTATTGAAGTACTGGATGCAAACTGTCATTAGATGATGTAGGCTGTATCATTTCTCTTGGAATCTGACTCACAAATAAGGAATCTGGAATAAAATCCTGAGTTGGAACTCCCATTAAAATAACGAGTTTGCTGTTTTGCTCTTTTACAAAATCTTTGGCTTGATTTAAAGCAATTTTAGCACGTGATACTTCGGCTGTTGCCAATGTAGAATCTACACCCGCAAGCAAACCGTTTTTAACTCTTGCTACTGCTGTATTCTTGAAAACTACAGCACGTTTTAAATTCTTTTCTTGTGAAATCAATAAGCGCTGACTTGCTAGCAAATTAAGATAGGCGGCTGAGATTTTGATTTCTTGCTGAAATTTTTCTTGTTGCAAATCATTTTCACGACTTTGAACTTCGACTTTGGCAAGATTAATTTTTTGTTTGATTCTTCCAAAAGTGAAAAAATCCCAATTCATGTTCACTAGATATAGCGCTCCAAATGAGGCATTCCAGTTTTGTTCTGGCAAAGCGGGACCTGATGAGGCAGTTCCTAAACCATTAAAACCATATAATGCACCATTTTGTCCATTTATAGTTCCGTAGTCTTGCTGTGCCGATAAATTTAGGTTGGGTAAATAATCCCGGTTTGCTTGTTTAAGCGTTTCTTTGGATGCATTGGCATAGTTGCTTTTTGCCTTGACACTACCGTAATTTTCAAGACCTATTTTGATAGCATCTTTTAATGATAGTGTTTGTGCAAAACCTCCCAAAACGGAAAACAATAAAAATAATAGCGTAATTTTTTTGAAATACATAAAACTCAAAATAAGAAATTATGAAACAAAAATATTTTACTTACGCCGAAATAGCCGTTGTTAAATGATGTAATACAATAATAAATGATGAATTGAATTGGTCATTTATTGGGGTCAAAAATTAAAAAAATGTGGTTAATTTGTAAACTATTTAAGTATTAAAAATGAATAAAAAATTAAATAACATATTAGATAACAAATGGTGGCAGGAGATTGCTGTTGTTATCTTTTCATTCACAATTTATACATTAAAAAATGATTGGATGTTATTTAGTTCATTGGCTTCCATCTTAATGGGCGTTTTTTTTTACTTTATATTATACATGCATGCTCAGTTCAATCGCTTTTTTCTTCTTCCAATATTATTTAAAGATCAAAGGCCATTAACTTATATATTCTTGACAATCTTAGGTGTTGTAATGTTTTCTGTAGTATTGTATGAAGTAACGACTTTGGATATGTTTAGCAAATGTCGCTTGTACCAAAACTCACATCAAAGAAGTTATGCTTATCAGCTAGCAAGTGTTTTAGGAACCTTAGTATGTATATTGAGTCCGATTATTGTTTTTAAATTTTATAGAATTAATAAGAGGCAAACAGATGAAACATTGTTGTTTAATCAAATGCAACTTAATGCGCTTAAAGGACAATTAAACCCACATTTTTTATTTAATACTTTCAACACGCTTTACGGAATTAGTCTTGAATTTCCTGATCGTACTCCTGACTTAATCATGAAAGTATCTCAATTAATGCGATACCAACTTGAGAGTAACAATAAGCAATGTGTATCGCTAGAAGAAGAACTTTCGTTTATTAATAGTTATATTCAATTAGAAAAAGAGCGAGTTGGATATCGTTGTGATATTACGTATGATTGTAAAATTGATAATGAAAATGCATATAAGGTTTCTCCGATGTTGTTAATTGCTTTTATTGAAAATGCATTTAAACACGGAACCTGTGCAATTGAAAACTGTTTTGTTCGTATTTTTATCACGGTAGAAAACGGTTTGTTACACCTTCATGTTATCAATTCGATTCCAACCAAAAAAACTAATGTTGTTTCAACCAAAATAGGATTGAAAAACACTATTGAAAGATTGAATTTAATTTATGGTAAAGAATATAAATTAGATATTCAAGATGATAATAATACCTATATCGTAGATTTAAAATTGCAACTCAAGAAGTTTGTATAAATGAAAGAGCCAAAGAAATGTATTATTGTTGATGATGAGCCTGCAGCTCATTATGTTTTGGTGAATTATATCAAACAAAACCCACAGTTAGATTTAGTTTTTCAATGTTATAACGGCATTGAAGCCATGAATTATCTTAGAGAGAATAAAGTCGATTTGATGTTTTTAGATATCAATATGCCTGAAATAAGCGGTATCGAATTATTGAAGATAATTCCGATGCCACCCAAAACAATTTTAACTACTGCTTACTCTGAATTTGCCTTAGAAAGTTATGACTATGGAGTTATTGATTATTTATTAAAACCCATATATTTTCCTAGATTCTTAAAAGCAATTGACCGTTTCTTTTCTATTGAAAGTGTTTCAAACAAAGCCACAGGAATTGTCGCAAATACAGTTAGTGTAAAAGTCGATGGACATCTTTTAGAACTAGAGTTAGACACTTTTTTGTTTGCACAAAGTTTTGGTAATTACGTGAAATTGCACACTACAAAGAGAACCTATCTTGCCTCCATAACGACTAGCGAATTTGAAAAATGTCTCCCCGAATTGGGTTTTATGCGCATTCATAAATCGTATATAGTTGCTTTGGATAAAATAGATACTACCGATAAAGATTTCGTTGTAATTAAAAAGGAAAGACTGCCAATAGGTATTACTTATAAAAGGGAACTATCTGATCGATTAAGAAACAAAGCTTCTCTTTAGTAAAAATCAGTTTTTAAGAGCACAAATCATTACACTCTTTCATAATCACCTTTCCAGTCATTAATCGATTTCTTTATAGAGTTTCCTGAAAGATTTTCATTCAATGCTTTTTCAGTAAGCATCACAATTTCATTGTCAGGACTAAATCGTAAGGCAAATAACTGCTCATTGGTTAATTGATCTTCAAACTCTTCTAATCTTTTCCCTGTTATAGAAAAATAACGATAACGAAGTTCCAATTTGACGATACGGTTTTGTAGGGTGAGGGCATAATGTTGACGGAGCATGAATGCTAATCCAAATAAAACTACAAAAATGAAACTGATAAATATCCAGATTAGTTTTTCTTCAGATGTAAATGAAAAGTAAATACTAAATAGAAGTAAAATTAGTATTACTGGATAATATACGAAATGATGGGGCGGGTAATACCGGACATGATTTTTATAAGATTGTGTTTCCATAACAATTAATTTTTTTAAAGATAATCAAAACATATTCTATGGCATTATTTAGTAAGTTAATATAAAGCCAATATCTTAACAGAGAGAAGGTTTTTATTTTTTTTATTGTTTTTCTTGGTAGCTTGAAAAAAATAATTACATTTACGTAACTGATTACGTAATTAATATTTATAAAAGAAATGGAATTATTTAACGAGCTCGGAAAAGTAGCAATGGGTAGCAAATTGCGAATTTTTACAGATAGATTTACTGAAGATGCAGGAAGAATATATGAGCTGTATAACATAAAAATGCAACCAAAATGGTTTCCTGTTTTTTATGCCTTATCTAAAGGTGAAACTAAAACAATCACAAATATTGCAAATGAAATTGGACATTCTCATCCTTCGGTGAGTAAAATCATTAGTGAAATGTCGAAACAAGGGTATGTTGTAGAGAAGAAAGACAAAGCTGATGGACGAAGAAATATAGTAGCTCTTTCGGCAAAAGGAAATGAAATAACTGAAAAGATACAAGATTTATATCTGGATTTAAATAATGCGATTGAAGATATAGCATCTCAGGCCAATAATGATTTGTGGAGAGCAATAGAGGAGTGGCAATACTTATTAGACGAGAAAAGTTTATTGCGTCGAGTTCAGGAATTGAGAAAGGAGAGAGAAAGTGATAAGGTCGAAATAATTGCATGTGAACCTAAACATTATCCAGCATTTAGAGCGCTTAATGAAGAATGGATTTCTACTTATTTTAAAATGGAAGAAGCTGATTACAAAGCACTAGATAATCCTAAGGAGTATATTCTGGATAAAGGCGGTTATATATTTGTTGCAATATATAATAATGAACCAATAGGGGTATGTGCAATGCTTAAAATGGATGATAAAGATAAAAATTATGATTTTGAAATGGCAAAAATGGCGGTTTCTCCAAAGGCACAAGGCAAAAGTGTAGGCTATTTATTAGGAATGGCTGTTATAGAGAAAGCAAAAGAAGTTGGAGCCACAACGATATATTTAGAGAGCAATACTATTTTAAAACCAGCCATTAGCTTGTATAATAAATTGGGCTTTAAGAAAGTTGCAGGACATCCTACACCTTATGAGCGTGCCAATATTCAGATGTTACTTACTTTAGAATAACCTATTGATTAAAATAAAACCTTCAAAATAATTGATTCTTGAAGGTTTTATTTTAACTGTTTATTTTAAGATGACTACTTCTTCAGGAACCATAAACAACATGATGCAACCTTCTTTAGAAAATGCCGAATGGGTACTTCCTGGGGGCATATATAAGTAATCGCCACTATTTAATTGGTCTGCGCCAAATCGTACTTCTCCTTCCAAAACATATATTTCTTCACCTGCTGGATGACTATGATTAGGGTAAGAAGCGCCTGCATCAAATTTTAATAAAAAAGTAGGAGGTCTTTGTGTTGCTTCATCAAAACGAAGCACTTTTACATAAATACCTGCTGTTTTTATGCCTTCTTCTACTAATGGTTTCCAATTGGTTTCGTTACTTTTTGTGATTTGCTTTTTCATTTGAGTTTAGTTTTAATTAGTTTTTCTTTTCAAGGAGTTGATCTATGCTCCAACGGTATTGTGGCATAGTTGACAAAAGGAATGCTGCTGTTGCAAAGGCAAATACGGAGTAATCTAATGGGTCTTTGATGCCAAAAGAATAGGTCATTGCTAGTGCAAATAAAGTGGTTAGAATTGCTGCTCCAGTTGCCATTAGTCTGGTTTTGTAGCCAATTAAGAGGAGTAATGCAAATGTGGTTTCTAATACTGTGCTTAGTATTGCAATAATTGGAATACTCTTTTGAGGAGCAAAAGAGTTTACTTTTTCGGTGTATGCAACAAAATTATCCCATCCCGAAGAATGTGCTCCCCATAATCCTAAACGACTTGAAACGGCTGATAAAAAGCCAATTGCCAATGCAATACGCAATAGAAGAATTGCTGTGTCCTGATGTTTTTTCATTTACTTTTTTATTAGTAATTAGTATCAGGACAAAGGTGGGGTAGGATTGTTTTCTAAAGAATAGAGAATATTGGAAAAAGCATGTACTATTCCATTACAACTTTTTCTTTATATGATTTTGGGGCTATTTTAGTGTGTTTTTTGAAAAAATTAGAAAAATAAAAAGGGTCGTTAAAACCTAACATATAGGCAACTTCTTTTACAGATAATTTCTCGTAAGTAAAAAGGCGTTTTGCTTCGGATATGATTAATCCAAAAATTACATTTTGTGCCGTTTTGTTCGTATGTAGTTTTGAGAGTTCGTTTAGCTTTGATTCAGTTGTACCTAGGCGCGTAGCAATATCATTTACAGATAAGTTTTTCTCAAAGTTTTTAAGTATTGTTTCTAAAAAGGCAAGGAATAATGCATCGGGTTTATAAATTTCATCACCACGATTTATTTTAGAACGGTTTATTTCTATGAGGATCAATTCGATTCGGCTGTGTGTCGAAATTAGATATTGATATGGAGTTTGAATTACTTCTTTTTCAATTAATTGCAGCTCTTGCAAGATCATTTGACTGTTATCTACTGGAATAACTTCATTCATTGCAAAATGACAAAACAAGCCATTATGAAAGATTAACTCGATATCATTATCATTTTTACAGAAGTAATCATAAGTAAATTCAAGAATGATTCCTTTTGCATTATGAATATTTTTAAAATAATGAATCTGACCAGAAGTGATAGTAAGTACCGTATTTGCTGTTAATTCAAATTCATTTTCATCTACAGAAATGGTTACTGATCCCGAAGTACAAAAGATTAATACATATTTTAAAATTCGTCTAGGTTTCTCTAAACCAATAGTATTGTCAAAAGTTTTTATATCAATCATGTCTTTGAATTATGATTTTACTTCAGTCAAAAATAAGAATAAATTCAGGTTAATTTTTCCATTTATTTTTAGAAGCTTCACTATCAGTAATCAGCTCGTTGAGGCGTTTAATTCGAGTAGCTTCTTGCTTGGCACTCATGACCCAATTTTTAGAAACTTTTTTATAGGAGGGAGCTAGATTTTGAAAGTAATCCCAAGCTTTTTTATTGGCTTTGAATATTTTTTCAAATTCTTCTGTGAAGTGAACTTCGGCAATTTCGTGAGTATATATTCTGGATTTGTCTTCTTTACGCAATTTAAAACTGGCAAGTCCTGCAGGTTGCATTAATCCTTGCTGGGTTAAATCTTCGATTTTCTGGATATTAATGGCACTCCAGATACTTGTTGATTTCCTAGGTGTAAAACGAATAGAGTAGCTGTCCTTGTCTATTGACCTACGAACACCATCAATCCATCCAAAGCAGAGCGCTTGGTCTACAGATTGTGACCATGTCATGCTGGGTTTATTGCTATTTATTTTATGAAAACCAACCAGTAATTCAGTCTCTAGTTGATGATTTATTATTAACCATTTTCTAAATTCAGATTGATTTTCAAAAAATAATGCTATCATTTAATTTGTTTCTACAAGTTTTTTTATTTCTACTAAAATCGGATTCCAGCCTTCACCATTATTTAATCCTTCGCAATATCTTCTTTGACCGTCTGCCACTTTTGAGTAATCGCCTTGCGAAACATTCAAAATTGTTTTACCGTTATTTTCGGTCAATTCATAAGTTACATTGAGATAATTCTCGGGTATGTCTGCAATGGTAGAATTGGGATCAAAAGTAGAATAAATAAGTTTCTTACTGGGTTCTATACTTACAATATGTCCTTTTACAAAAATCATATCTCGTCCTTCGTAATTGGCCTGCCAAAGAAGTTCGCTTCCAATCTTCCAATCAGATAGAGCTTCACAACCAAACATATATGCTTTAGTTTTTTCAGGATTTGTTAATGCATCCCATACTTTTAGAGCGGGAGCATCTATCTCGATACTGTTGTTAATTGTTAATTGCATTGCTATGATAATTTAAATTATTTATTCTAAAGATAGGAACAGAACTTAAAGTTATTCAAATGATTTTGCAGCTTCTAGAATTAGTTCTAGTACTCCTTTTGGGTGTGAAGCCAATGAGGCATGACTTGCATCGAGATGAATTATTTTCTTCGGATTCATTCTGTTAGCCATTTCTATTTGTGTTGCTGGTGGTATCATGTGATCATTATTGGATACTTGGTACCAACTAGGTTTGTTTTTCCATGCTGGTTCTCCAGATTCTGCTCCAAAGCAACTACCATGAATTGGTTTTTGCGCCAATGACATTGTTAAGGTTTCTTTTTCATCGAGATCCTGACAAAAACTTTTATGGTATTCATCATATTTAATCCACAAGTATCCTTTCTCGTCTGGGTATATGCTTGCTCCTCCAGCTGGTTGTTCTCGACGCGCAAATATGCCTCCTAGGCTTTCCCCTTTATCTGGTGCAAATGCAGCGATATAAACTAAACCTACTACTTTGTCATGATGTCCCGCACCGCTTATTACAGAACCGCCATACGAATGCCCTACCAATAATACTTTACCATCTTGTGCATCAATCAAATCTTTTGTTTTCTGAATATCATCATCTAAAGAGGTTAATGGGTTTTGTACACTTCGAACTTTGTATCCTTCTTTATGCAAAGCAGGAATAATATGTTGCCAGTGTGAGCCATCACCCCATGCGCCATGTACCAATACAATGTTTAAATCTTTTGTTGCCATGATAATAATTTTAAAGTTAAAATAATTTTGTTGATAACACTGGTTTTATCTTTTTGGACTTAAATGATTAATTATCTATTTGATGTGTATGCGTAGTATTTCTTTGTTATAAATGCGACAGGAAGTCCAATGCAAAACATCAGTATTAGGATTGATAATAGTAATGGGAAATCTAAATGTTTAGGTGGTAAAATCGGAAATGCTATTGGAAGAACGATTAGATTCATTACAATCCAAACAAAAATACCATATATAAATCCTGAGAGTAGGGTGTTCTTTTTTAAAAATGGGATATATGGATAAATTTTAAAGTAGAATAGTGCAAATAGGGTAGCAATTATAAAATGTATTCCTAGTCCATAAAAGGCCATTTTTGGGTCTCCAGAGTAGGCATCTTTTTTAAAAATACCACTAGCAATAGATAGTAAAATTTTAGTTGTTGTGGTTTTTTGCAGTATAACTACATAAATAATAATGCAGGAAATAATATCCATTGCGCCAGCGACTAAACCCGATAATAAAACTGTTCCAACTTTTGATTTCATATAGATGATTGTTTTTAGCGCTTAAAAAGAATTGGTATTCTACTTGTTTGTTACTGCTCGAAAAATAGCATTTAATTGCTTTATATGTCTTTGTATATGAATAAGTGTAAAATTAACCCATTCGTAAATTGTGAATTTTCCAAATGTTGGAATTTCAAAACTGAGACATGTTAAAGTTAAATCATAAGTTTCGGATATGTGTAATAATTCATCTTCAATTTTTTGAAGAGATAAAGTTAGCGAATTTTTATTGTATTCAATATCCTGAGGCATAATGAATTCCGCTGCTTCCATTTTTATGCTAAAGTCCAGAAAAAGGGCTTCGATATCTTTAACTTTTTCATCAGGTTTGCGACTGGTCTTTTCGGTAGGACCGCTACACATTTCAGGGAATCCTGAACTTGCCATTATTAAATGTTGCACAACTTGTCCTGCTGTCCAACTCCCTTTGTATGGTGCTATATTTAATTCGCTCTCAGAAAATGAGGAGAGGATTTCATTTAATTGTTCAAAGGTTTCAGTGATTTTTTTTTGAAGCTTCGTTTTCATCCTAATTGATTAATTTAAAATTATATTTATTAGCTGTTTAAAGTTGAAGTTATCCACCATACATTGCCAAAAGGATCTGTTACGCCACAGGTTCGGCCGTAATCTTGGTTGCTTAATCCCATTAATGATATAGCCCCATGTTCAAGTGCTTTTTTATAGGTTTCATCAGCACTATCAACATATACAAATAAATTTGCTGTTTGAGGTTTCCAGTCTTTGGATGCATCAGTAAACATTATGGTGCTTCCGTCAATTGTAATTTCGGAGTGAATTACTGTTCCATCTTCACGTAAGGAATGCATATTAGTTATTTCGGCATTGAAAACATTTTTTGTGAAGTCAATGAATTGCAGTGCACCATTTAAAATTAAATAGGGCATTACAGTTTGATGTGTGGTTGGGATTTCCATTTTTCCTATAATTTAATGATTAACAATAGAATAAAATTACAATATTTAATGCTTTAAATATTTAAAAACCAATTATTTGTATGTTATTTCGTTATGCAAGTACCTCACATAGATAGCCATAGGAGTTTAGCAACTTGATTATTTTTTTATTCGAAATTTTCAGATCATGTACCCGTAAAATTTTATCACAATCTTCTAAATCAAAATTGATGTTGCTATTTGGAAAATGTTCAAGAAGCTTTTCAACAATTATTTTTGATTGCTCTACTTCTTGAACATTTGTTTTGAAAACTTCTATCATGGTTTTCTAAATTTAAAACTAGATGCTCTTATGGCTTAATAGTTTGTGGTAATTGATGTAAGATATAATCAAGATTACCAGAAAAATTAAAGGGAAAAAGGCTTGAAAACCTGTTCCATCAACAGCAAAGTGGCTTATTGAAGCAAAAATAAAATCAAAAGCAAAACCTGCATAAGCCCATTCTTTAAGACGACTTGGCACTTTTGGGATTATTAATACTAGTACTCCTAAAATTTTAAAGACTACTAATGCATTTCCGAAATAGCCAGGATAACCTAAATGACGGATTCCTTCTTTTGCTAGTTCGGTTTGTGAAGTAAGTGCCGGCATGACTCCTTCAAATAAAAAAATGATAATGGTAGTTGTCCAGAAAATAATTTTTGTTGATTTCATTTCGTTAGTTTTTAAGTGGTTAATTAATTGCTTAACGAAATTACAAATATTGTTTTTATGTTAAATAGGCATTTACGACTATTTTGGGGGCGTATGGGACAATTGCTTTTTTATAGGTTTAATTGCTTTGCGGCAGTTTATAAAGATTATGAAGCCTACTGTAGTTGTGTGCTGTTTTTTACTAGGCTATTATTACTCGCTTTTTAAAATGTAGTTTTTTATGATAAACAAATCCTCAAATCCTAGTTTAGTATAGATTCCTTTTCCCATTACTGATGCTTGTAATAAAGCATATTCGGCATTTAAATCTATAGCAAGATTAAGAGCATATTTCATGATTTCTTCGGCAAAGCCTTTTCTTCTCATCTCAGGAATTACACCAACACCATGAATCCCTATATTATTTTTTGTTTGAAATAACATAAAAGTACCTATTGGTTGATTTTGGAATGTAACCAAATGGAATTGTACGTCCTTGTAATTGTGAACCAAGATGTCTTTGCTAATGATGTATCCAAAAGCATTTGGATATAAATCGGACCAGATTTTTGCATCTTGTTCATTTAAAATGCGTTTATATTGTAGTGTGTTTTGTAACTCAAATGGGTTGCCGAGTTGAAGCGCCATTGCTACTTGCTCCGTTTTTTTTACCAGACCTTTGGCTTCTAGTATTTCATTAGAATTTGTTTTATAAATGTCCCAATACGGAATCACCAAAGCTGGATTGGATTGTATTGTTTCAATTACTTTTTTAGTATTCTCTGGATTAATGTCTTGGGTAAACCATAACTTATTTGGCCAACCAGAATTTTCTATTTTGCAATATTCAAAATCTTCATTTTTATGGTAGGACTGGAAAGGGGCTCCTACTGTTTTCCATAAACTAGTAAGATTGTCAATGTTGTCTGTAATTAGATTTATATTTTTAGCCATTTTCAATACAATTTTAGTCAAAGATAAGACTGGTGTTTTATTTAAATCTTTACATATGTTGATTTAGGTATTTTTGTCTAAACTCTTTCTTATTCGGCTTAACTGTGTTGGAGTAACTCCCAAATGAGAAGCAATATGGAGTAGGGGAATTCTATGCAGAATGTCAGGATGTTTTGCTAGTAAGTTGAGGTATCTTTCGGTAGCATTTTCCATAACGATTGAAACCTCTCTTTCTTCTTTTTCGATTACCCAGTTTTTTTCGAGATAGGCAATATAATAGTTTTTTAAATCATCATTCTGGTTAATGAGCTCTCTGTATTTTTTGTAGTTAATAGAAATAAGGATACTATCTTCTAGTGCTTCGATTGTAAAATTGGAAGGAGTCTGTTGCAATAATGAAACTTTTGAGCCTGCCAGATAATCTTCGAGAAAAATGTTCTTGTTGTAAATGTTTCCTTCCTTATCGGTAATATAAGCTCTTAAAGCGCCTGTACAGATATAGTGCATTTCTTTGGCAACTTGTCCATTTCTTAAAAGGATTTCTCCTTTTTTTAAATGCTGGAATTCAACAATTTCTTTTACTAATTCCCATGATGTTTCTGTAATAGGAGCATAGCTTTGGAATTTTAATTTGAGTTTGTTGAGGTGTTTGTTTCTATCAATTATCATGCGTCACAATTATCTTATCAAATGTATTTAATTATGACTAAAATGTTTTAAAATGGAGTAACTATTTTGTGAAATTTAGTCTCTAGCCCTGTCCCGAAAGCTATTGGAAGGAACGGCATCCTTTTATGGTGGTCCCGATATTCATCGGGATGCTATAAAAGATACAGTGTACAGCAGGAAGTAGCTCCATAAAAAAAACGCCGTAAAACCGAAGTCTTACAGCGTCATCTCAAAAAATAAATAATTAACGGGTAATAGGTATTATTTCCATCCTCCACCAAGTGCTCTATACAACTCGGTATTGGCGGTTAATTGTTCGCGTTTTATATTGGCCAGTTCTAGCTCGCTTTGCAATATATTGGCTTGTGCTGTAATGACTTCTAGATAGTCAGCCATTCCGTTTTTAAAGAGCATATTTGAGTTGGAAATTGCTTGTTGCAATGTTTTTACTCGCTCTTTTAGAAAGAATTGTTGGCTTTCTAGTTTTTCAATTTTTACCAAAGCATCAGATACTTCGCTAACAGCAACTAGTACTGATTGTCTGAAGTTTAATACTGCTTTTTCTCTTTCGACTTTGGCAATATTGTACTGTGTTCTTATTTTTTTATTGTTTAACAAAGGTTGTGTTAATCCACCAAGCGCTGTTCCGAATAAGGAAGCTGGAATGTTAAACCAATTACTTGTTTCGAATGAATTTAGTCCTCCGCTTGCTGTAATTTTAAGAGAAGGATATAAGCTTGCTTTTGTGATACCAACAGTTGCATTTGCTTTTACCAATGCTAATTCAGCACTTTTTACATCAGGTCTTTGTCTTACTAATGATGACGGAATTCCTGCTGTTAAGTTTTGTTTTAACTCGATCGAATTCAGTGTAATGGTTCTTTCTTTTGAACTAGGGAATGTACCCGTTAATACGCTTAATGCATTTTCTTGAATAGCGATATTTTGTTCTAATAAAGGAATCAATTGGGCTGCAATTAGTTTTTGTGCTTCTGATTGTTGAATGGCTAATGATGTTACCTGACCTGCATCGTATTTTAATTTGATGATGAAGGTGGTACTGTCATTTAATTTCAAGTTCTTTTTGGCAATTTCTAATTGAGAATCTAGCATTAAAAGATTGTAATATCCTTTGGAAACATTAGAAACGATAGTTGTTTGTAATGCTTTCTTCACTTCTTCTGATTGAAGATATCCTGCATAAGCTTCTTTTTTCTGACTGCGAATTTTACCCCAAATATCAGCTTCCCACGAGAGTCCGATTCCTGCTGAATAGTCTTCGATATGACTCTTATTTAAAGATTGATTTAGATTATGTCCGTTGAAACTATTCTTAGATGGATTATTGATACTTCCGTTTATAAAGGCATTTACTTCAGGAATATTTCCCCATTTTGCCTGTGTTAATTGATATTGTGCAATTTCAATATTTTTGGTTGCAATTTGCAAATCATTGTTTTTTGTAATTGCGCTGTCTATCAGTTTTACAATGTCTTTCTCTGTAAAGAAAGTTTTCCATTCCATATTAGCAGTACTTGTTGTATCGCTTGAAGCGGATGCACCCCTGAAATTATCAGGGAATGCATCTTTTGGAACTTCAATATCCTTGGAAACTTTACAGGATATGAATGTTACGAGGAGTACTAGTATCGCAACAGTTTTTGTTATATAATTTTTCATTTTATATGGTATCATTAATTTTTTTGACATTTGTCTTCTGGTGCTTCAAGTACTTTTGAAACTTTCCAGGATATTAATGTAAAGACAACAAATACTGTTATCAGAACTGATGTTATATAATTTTCCATTTTTATTTTTCTTCGTTATGTATTACGGCTAATGATTTTCCAGAAACCTTTTCTTGTAAATGTTGGAATACGATAAATAGAACTGGGATGATTAATACCCCAAGAATTACTCCTGAAATCATTCCGCCCGCAGCACCAATACTTATTGAGTGGTTTCCTTTTGCAGATGGTCCTGTGGCACTCATCATTGGGATGATTCCCACTACAAATGCTAGTGACGTCATGATAATTGGTCTTAGTCTTAGTTTGGCAGCTTCTATCGACGCTGCGACTAATGATTTTCCTGCTTTTCTTCGCTGTGAAGCAAACTCGACAATAAGAATCGCATTTTTGGCTAGTAATCCTATAAGCATGACTAGGGCAACTTGTACATAAATGTTGTTCTCGATTCCTGTTAATCCAATTGCTACGAATACTCCAAATACTCCTACTGGGATTGATAGTATTACTGCCAATGGCAAGATGTAACTTTCATATTGTGCAGCAAGTAGGAAATAAATGAATATAAGACAGAGTAGGAAAATGGTTGTTGATTGTCCTCCTGATGAAATTTCTTCACGGGTTTGCCCTGAAAATTCATAGCTATATCCTGCTGGCAATTGTTGTGCAGCTACTTCTTCTATTGCTTTAATGGCATCTCCTGAACTAAATCCTGGTTTTGGAATGGCATTAATCGAAATAGAGTTGAACAAGTTGTATCTTGAAACTGTTTCTGAACCATAAATACGGGTTAGTTTTACCAAAGTATTTATTGGAACCATTCCGCCATTTTTGTTTTTTACAAAAACGTTATTGATTGATGATGGCTCGGCTCTATCTGCAATATCTGCTTGTACAACAACTCTATAATATTTACCAAATCGGTTAAAGTCTGATGCTTGTGCACTACCAAAATAAGCTTGCATGGTTTGTAGAATGTCTTTTACATTTACGCCCAATTGATCTGCTTTTTCATCATCAATATCCAATTGCAACTGTGGATAATCGGCTTTAAAGGTGGTAAATGCTACAGCTATTTCTGGTCGTTTCATTAGTTCGCCGATAAAAGTCTGTGAGATGCCACTAAATTTATCTAGTTTACCTCCTGTTTTATCTTGCAGTACTAAATCCAATGCTTCTACATTACTGAAACCCGGAACGGTAGGGAAGCTGAACACAAAGAAACTACCTCCTGAAATTGCACCTAGTTTTGCTTGCACATCAGCCATAATTTGATCGATATTTTTAATCTCTCCACGCTCTTCATTTGGTTTAAGCAATACGAAAATAACTGCCGATGATGGACTTGTTGAATTCGTTAATAAGTTAAATCCTGAAATTGCAGTAACGAATCTTGAAGGATCTAATCCTCTTAGTGTGTTTTCTGCCTCAGTCATTACTTTCTGAGTTCCATCTAATGATGTTCCTGATGGTGTATTAACTGCAATTGCAATAAACCCTTGATCTTCTGTTGGGATAAATCCAGCAGGAGTTGTTTTTACCATTAAGATTGTTGCAGCTGTTATTACTGCTAATCCTCCTAAACTAACCCATTTGTTACGAATTAAGAATCTTAAGCTCCCTACATAACGGTTGGTTAATGAATTAAAACTTTTGTTGAATCCTATAAAGAACTTTTCTTTAAATCCTTTTTTTGCTTCAGCATCATCATTATGTGTTGCATGATTATTTTTTAAGAATAAAGCAGCAAGTGCTGGACTTAAAGTTAATGCGTTTACAGCCGAAATTAAAATTGCAATTGCTAGCGTGAAGGCAAACTGACGATAGAAAACTCCTGTAGAACCTTCCATAAATCCTACTGGCAAGAACACGGCTGCCATTACTAAGGTTATCGAAATAATTGCTCCTGTAATTTCGTGCATTGCTTCATTTGTAGCTGCTTTTGGCGATAAATTTTTATGTTCCATTTTTGCATGCACAGCCTCGACGACGACAATGGCATCATCCACGACGATACCAATCGCTAGGATTAAGGCAAATAAGGTCAATAGATTTATCGAAAAGCCAAATAACTGCATGAAGAAAAAGGTACCTAAAATAGCTACTGGAACTGCAATTGCTGGAATCAATGTAGATCTAAAATCTTGCAGGAATATAAATACTACTATAAATACTAATATAAAAGCCTCTATTAATGTGTGTTTTACCTGATCTATTGATTGGTCTAATGAAACTTTTGTACTATAGAATACGTTTTGTTTTATTCCAGCAGGGAAGCTTTTAGCCGATTTTTCCATTAGCTTGTTAATAGCTACCTGAATATCGTTTGAGTTTGATCCTGCTAATTGTATAATACCTATTACGACTCCTTTTTTACCATTTAAACGAGTTAAACTGTTGTATGAATAGGCTCCAAGTTCTACTCTTGCCACATCTCTTAAACGTAGTATCGAACCATCGGCATTAGAGCGTATAGCTATTTTTTCATATTCTTCGGGTTTGGTTAGCTTTCCTTTGTACTTAATAACGTACTCAAAAACTTCTTTACTTCGTTCTCCAAATTTACCCGGAGCTGCTTCTAAACTTTTATCTTGTATGGCTTTCATCACCTCATTTGGTGTAACCTGATACGTTGCCATTTGTGTTGGGTTTAACCATACACGCATTGAGTAATCTCTTACTCCACCAAATATACTTGCTGAACCTACTCCTGGAATACGTTTTATTTCGGGAATAATATTAATTTGTGCATAATTGGCAATAAATGTTTGATCGTATTTTGCTTCATCTTCGGTATATAAACCAATACCCATAATAAAGCTATTTTGTTGTTTTGCAGTAGTTACCCCTTGCTGCACTACCTCTGAGGGTAGCTGACTTGTTGCTTGGGCAACTCTGTTCTGAACGTTAACTGCAGCTTGATCGGCATCTGTACCCAATTTAAAGAAAATTGTAATCGCTAGTGTACCATCATTACTGGCTGTTGAACTCATATAGGTCATGTTCTCCACACCATTTATAGACTCTTCTAGTGATGGTGCTACTGAACGCAAGACCGTTTCGGCACTTGCTCCCGGATATACTGCTGTTACCAAAACCGATGGCGGTGCAATATCGGGAAACTGTTGTAAGGGTAATTTTGTAAGTCCAAGTACACCCAATATCACCAATAGAATGGAGATAACAGTTGCCAGTACAGGTCTTTGTATGAATATTTTGAACATTTTTCGCTAAATTATTTTTTGTTAATTATTTGGGCAACTTTAGCAGTCGATTTCTCTGGCTGAATTACTTGTCCTTCCTGTAGTTTGTCGACACCGCTTAATACGATTTGATCACCAGATTTCACACCATCTTTAATAAGATAATCTGTTCCTGTTTTACCCATAATTGTGATTGGCATTTTATTTACCTTGTTTTCTTTGCTTAGTGTATAAACGAAAACTTTGTCTTGCATTTCTATAGTTGCAGATTGTGGAACCAAAATTGCATCATCATGCTGAATTCCTAAACGGATTTTTCCTGTGTTTCCTGAACGTAATGTCCCGTTTGCATTAGGGAAAGTTGCTCTTAGTGTAATTGCTCCTGTGTTTTTGTCAAATTGTCCATCAACCATATCGATTTTTCCTGATTGTGTATATGCATTACCATCAGCTAGGATTAATGAAACAGGAGGGAGGTTTTTGATTTTATCACCTACAGTATTTCCTGAATATTGTGTTTTGAAATTGATAAAGTCAGTTTCTCCCAATGAGAAATAAGCATATACTTCATGAACATCTGATAGTTTTGTTAACGGCTCTACATCAGATACTGAAACTAAACTTCCTTGTTTTTTTGGAAGTCTTCCTATGTACCCGCTCACTGGAGCAGTAATCGTAGTATAGCTTAGGTTGATTTTTGCCGATTCTACCATTGCTTTGGCTTGCTCAATATTTGCAGCAGCGATTCTATGTGAAGCTTTTGCAGTTTTTAATTGATAGTCTGAAACTACTTTGTTTTGTACAAGTGGAGTTAGCTTATCAATTTCTAATTGAGTATTGATTAATGCTGCTTCGGCTCCGTGAAGATTTGCTAGTGCATTGTTAAGTTGCTCACGAAATGGACGTTCGTTTATTTTAAATAATGATTGTCCTTTTGAAACGTATGCACCCTCATCGACTAAAACTCTGTCTAGGTTTCCGCTTACTTGTGGGCGAATCTCTACGTCAATTGTTCCTTGTATTGATGCTGGATATTCAGAATCTGTTGTAGCATTTGTGTTTTTAATTGCTAGTACAGGTAATAATGGGGCTGCAGGAGCTGGTGCTTGAGCCTTATCTGCGCATCCCATTACAACTAGGGCAAGCAGGATACTGGTTAAAAATATTTTTTTCATTTTAGCATTGATTTTAATTTGTTGAACATTTGAGTTATTTAAATTCGGATTGGGGTTTGTATTTATTTGATTCACATTTAATTGCATTAGGTTATTTAACGGTGTTAAGTAATAAGTTGTAAAAATCCATATAATTATTCCTTCCAGTTATAAGTGAATTATAATCGGTATTAAATTATTTATCACTGTTAAGTGAAGTTTTGAAAAAATTTCAATTCCATTCTAACTAATAAGGATTGGACTTGAAAACTGTATTAAATTATTTATCGGTGTTAAGTAGAAAAGGAAAAAAAAATTTTGACTCCGTGGTAGATGACAAAATTTGGTTCAAAATTACTACATTAAATTATTTATCAGTGTTAAGTGAGGATTAAATTTTTTTTAACGTATCGATTTTATGATTCCACCAATGGCATCTTTTAAAATTTGTACGTTTATTTTTTCTAATGTTTCACTTTTGTTGATAATGTTGATTGAAATTCTGATTCTCCGCAAACACACCTAATATTTTTAGTATATTAGCGCTCAAAAAGCAGGGATTATGAACATATTCAGTTTTACGGCTCATTTCGGTTCGGAGGAAGATTGTCGTTTGCATTTCAAGGAGCAGCGTGATAAGGAAGGGGTTGTCTGCAAGCGATGCGGGGGCACTTCCCATTATTGGTTACAGGGTAAATGGAGTTATGAATGCAAAGGTTGCCGTTTCCGCACCTCGTTGCGCAGCGGTACGATCATGGAGAGCTCCAAGCTGCCGTTTCTGGTGTGGTACAAAACGATGTTCCTGATGAGTTGCACAAAAAAGGGATTCTCCACCAACGAACTCCAGAAGCAATTAGGATTGAAGCGTTACGAACCGGTATGGGCGATGGTACACAAACTCCGCAGGGCGATGGGCAACCGGGATGCAAGGTATACACTGGAAGGGATGATAGAACTGGATGAGGGTTACTTTTCGGTGGCCAGTAAGGAAATCGAGCGAGGCAAGGGTACACGTGGCCGGGGAGCCGAGGGAAAGCAGAACGTTGCGGTGATGGCCGAAAGCACCCCGTTGGAAGATATCGAAACGGGCAAAAAGGAGAAGCATGTGCGTTATTTCAAGGCCAGGGTACTGGATAGCCATCAAAGTGAAGGAATCAACGGCGTGGTCAGGGACTGCATGGAGGATGATGCCATCGTATTTTCGGACAAAAGCACTTCTTACGTTGACATCTCCGATCTGGTGGAATTGCACGTCACCGAGAAATCAGACGCCAAAACCACCAAGGAAACACTCAAATGGGTGCATATCGCAATCAGTAATGCAAAACGGACATTGCTGGGCAACTACCATAAAATCAAAAGGAAATACTTACAGTTGTATCTCAACGAGTTTATTTACAAATTAAACAGACGGTATTTTGGAGACAAACTCTTTGACAGACTAGTAATTGCGAATATAACAGGTGCATAAACGGATAATCAGATTGAAATTAAACCGTGTATAACTGAAAAGAATGTAAAGTATTTTTGTTTTATTACTTCTTCTGATGGTTTACTATCTTTCATTATTTCTGAAATAACGGCTACGAATAGTTTGTATGGTGCTTCTGAAGCAGAACATCGCTCATTACAGCAAGTCATTTGTACTCCAAACATCAATTGATACATATCGGTATTAGTAAATGCAAAATCCCAATAAGCCATCCACATAGCTTCTAACTGCTCTTCTGGATTGTCAAATTTAGCTTTTGCTTTTTCTAGGTCGATTGTCAGCTTAACGAAACCTCTACCTGTTAATTCTTGTAATATTGCTTCTTTGTTCGAAAAGTATTCATAAATGATTGGAGCAGTGTATTCAATCTTATCTGCAATTTTTCGCATACTAGACCTTGCCATCCATCTTCTTTTACAATAGTACAGGCAGCATCCAGAATGTTTTTTCTGGTCTCTTCTTTTTGTCTTAAAATTCGATCTTTGCTTGCCATTTTTATAAAGTATTAAATTGTTTAACACCGTTAGGCAAATGTATGACGAATTTTAGAATTAAAAAATGTTTCTTTCATAGTTTTTTCTTATCGTTCCATAAATAGCCCTAAAATGGGGTGTTTTTTGTGAAAATGTGAGATGTAGAATGAAAAAAGTTAGATGTTGGGGTGAAATGTGAGAGGTAAAATGTGAAAAGTTAGATGTTAGGGGGAAATGTGAGAGGTGAGATGGGGGAAGTGAAATGAGAATTGTGAAATGTTAGATGAGAGAAGCGAAAGGAGGAATCCTTTAAATTTATTTAATTCCTTCAAGGGCTTTATAACCTTGAAGGAATTACTCTAATCTTGAGTTTATACCACGTAACTTTGTGAAATAATCTTTTCATTTATGCCATCATAAAAAGGAGTTGGGATTCCGTTTTTATGGCTGTTTTCGATTACATAATCGACTAAGTAATACTTTTCGGTTTGGTTGTTGTTTTCAAAATCCAATTGTAAAGATGACTTGGATTCAAATGGGAATTTTGTCAATAAATCTTTTGAAGTTTCAATGTCTTCATCTGTCAAGCTAATGTTATTCTTGCTTGCAAGGGACTGAATTTCAATCATCATATTTTCTAAAATACGCATTAGGTTTTTATCTTCTAAAAGTTGTCCAAAAGTAACTTTGTAAGCCGATGTTATTCCTGCAACCGGAGCTACAAATAAGTATTTTTTCCAAAGGATCTGATTAATATTAGGAACATAAGTAATGTCTAATCCTCCTGCTGTTAATAGGTCTATTACCCATTTGTTTTCTTTTTCTCCACCAACAAAAATCTTTCCTGGTCCACCAACATGCTGGACTCTTCCCGGTTTTTTTACATTCGAAGCGACATAAATGCATCCTTCCATAATTTGCCCCTGCGTTGGCAATGTTTCTCGGATGATTTCTTTGGCATTAACCACATTTTGTAAAGTGATTATAATTGTATCTGCACTAATACAATCTTTATACGTGTTCACTATTTCGCTTATAGAGTATGATTTGCTAGTAATTAGTAATACATCTAAGATTCCGATTTCTGCTGGAGTATCTGATACTAAATAAGGGAATATGGTTTCAGTTGTGTTTTTAGATTCAAATAGTAAACCTTCATTTTGTATGGCTTCTTTAGTTTCGCCTCTGCAAATAAATATGATTTGGGTCGCACTGTCTTTGTACTTTTTTGCCAATGGTGCGCCTACAAATCCACCGATTCCACCAATTCCAAGAATTCCTATTTTTATTGTATCTGAGTTCATCTTTTAGTATTTAAGGTTTTAAATTATAGATGCAAAGTAAATAGGTTCACATTCATTAATTGATGTAAAAATATAGGTTATATTTGTATAATTTAAGGATTATGAATAATACATTTTTTATATATAAGGACTTCGAAATTTATTCGGTTGAAGAATTAACTTGGAAGAAAGAACTGCATAGGCATAACTTTTTTGAGTTGCTATATATCGAATATGGTACAGGGAATCATATCCTAAATTCTATTCATCATAATTACAAACAGCATGATATCTATTTGCTTACGCCAAAAGACTATCATTCTTTTAAAACACTCGAACCGACTAAATTTCATTGTTTGCGTTTCTTGCCTAATTTCTTTTCAAATAAAAAGGAAATAGAGGAAATAGAAAAACTGTTTTATTACCACAATCAGCTCAATGGAAATTTGATTTTGCTGGATGAAGATAAAGCATTTTGCGAATTGGTTATTTTGAAAATATTGGACGAAGTTGCCAAACAAAAAGAACAGAACGAAATTATAATTAAGAGCCTGATGATGTCGCTTATTCAGATAATACGAAGGAATGCCAGCTTTAATGAAAACGATTTTAATATTAAATCAACTGAGGTTTTAAAAATCGATACTATTTTGAGTTACATCCGCTCGAATATTGCCAATCCCCACTTGCTGAAGAAAAAAGAAATGGCAAGCTATTTTAATGTTTCTATTAATTATATCGGGGAGTATTTTAAAACTCATTTAAATATAACTCTAAGAGATTATATCGAACAAACAAAACTTAAGGTTGTAACTGAAAAATTAGGTAAAAGCAATTTGACATTTTCTGAAATAAGTAATGATTTGGGTTTCATAGACAGTAGCCATTTTAATAAGTTCATCATGCGCAGTACCGGAAAATCTCCATCTGAATTTAAGAAATTATTGAAGACTGCGTTGGTTTAAGTTGCTAAGGCTCAAAGGGACAAAGGAGCAAAGGAGCAAAGTTGCTAAGGCTCTGAGGTACTAAGGTTCTAAGTTTTATAAGCATAGTGGCAACATTTTTTAACATAAACCAAACCCCAATCTTGTCATTCCGAGGAACGAGGAATCTCATTAAGGAACTTGAGTGTGATGGAGGGACAAAGGAGCTAAGGCTCAAAGGGGCAAAGGTTAGCTTCTGAGTTACTGAGGTTCTAAGGTGCTAAGTTTTATAAGCATAGTGGCAAAGTTTTCTCCTCAATCTTGTCATTCCGAGGAACGAGGAATCCCATTAAGAAGCTTGAGTGTGACGGAGGTTCGGAGGTTCAGAGTTGCTAAGGCTCAAAGGGGCAAAGGTTAGCTTCTGAGTTACTGAGGTTCTAAGGTTCTAAGTTTTATAAGCGTACTGGCAAAGTTCTCTCCTCAATCTTGTCATTCCGAGGAACGAGGAATCTCATTATGGAACTTGACTGTGATGGAGGTTCTGAGGTTCAGAGTTGCTAAGGCTCAAAGGTGCAAAGGGAAACTTAGTTTTTGATACTTTGCGTATTCTCTTTGTGATTCTTTGCGGTATAACTCTGATGCAACATAATTATAAAAAAAAACACCTCTAAACATTTTGCTTAAAGGTGTTTTTGAATTGAATATAAGTAAGATGATTACGAATCTATAGTACTGGTGTCTTTTTTACGATATACTAGGTAAAATACTTGTGGTAATACTGTTAATGATAATATCATACAAGTTATTAATCCTCCTACAATCATAATTGCCAATGGTTTTTGTACCTCTGAACCCATTCCTGTAGACAATGCTGCGGGTAATAATCCAAGGGATCCCATAAGTGCTATCATTACGATAGGACGTATTCTGCTGTAAATACCATTTGATATTGCGTCTTTTAGATGCATATTGGCTCTCATATTTTCTTTTATGATTCCGATGAGGACAATACTATCAATCGCGCTGACTCCAAAGAGTATAATGAAACCTATTCCTGCCGATATTCCAAACACTGTTCCTGTTATCCATAATGATAAGAAACCACCAATAAAGGCATACGGCATTGCACTTATCGCTACTAGGGTATCTTTAAAGTTACCGAAGTTAAAATACAACAGACATAATATCAACACTAATACTACTGGAACAATAAGTGCCAATTGCTTAGATGCTCTTTCTTTGCTTTCAAATTCTCCTGCCCATTTCATTACATTTTCCTTAGGTAGCTTTACTTCAGCAGCCACTTTTTTCTGTGCTTCGCTAATTGTACTTCCTAAATCTCGACCTTCGATACTAAACCCTACAGCAATATATCTGCTGTTTCCTTCACGATATATAAATGTTGGACCTGTTTTGTATTCTACAGTAGCGATTTCTTTTAAAGGAACCTTTTTGCCATTCATGGTCGGAATAAGTATGTCTTCAATCTTTTCTTTTGAGTCTCGGTATTCTTTCTCAAAACGTAAACTAATATCAAAGATCTTTTCGTCATCATAAAACTTGGTTGCCGCTTGTCCTCCAATAGTCATTCGGATTACAGCTTGTGCATCGGCAGTTGTTATAGCATAACGTGCCATTTTTTCATCATGAAGCTGTATTCTTAATTCTGGTAAGCCAATATTTTTATAGACATTTATATCTTCAATTCCTCTTACGTCTTTGATAGATGTAGCAACTTTTGCTGCCATTTCTTCTAGTTGGAATAAGTCATTTCCGAATATTTTTATAACAAGAGGACTTTTCACACCTGCGACATATTCTTCTACATTGTCCTGAATAGGTTGGCTAAAACCAAAGCCAATTCCAGGATATACATCCAGCTCCTTCTTAATCTCAGCGATCAAGTCCTCTTTACTAATTTTACGTTTCCATTCATCCTGATGCAACAATTCAATATGCAATTCGATATTGAAGAATCCTGTTGGATCTGTTCCATCATTCGGTCTTCCTGTTTGCGTAAGTATAAATTTTACTTCTTCAAATTTCCTTATTTTAGCTTTCATCTCTTTTGTAAGTCTCACGGCTTCATCAAGATTGATACTGTTAGGCAAAGTTGCTCTTACATATATTGCTCCTTCATTTAGTTTCGGAATAAATTCTGAACCATAATATGCAAATTTTGCACAACATACAGCAAGCAATACTAAGAAACCATATAAGGTTGCTTTACGGTGGCGAGTACTCCATTTAAATAATTTAAATAGGTTTTCTCTAAAGAAACGCGAAATCATGTTTTCTTTCTCGACAATATTTTTGGTCAACATTACTTTACACATTGCTGGTACATAAGTAAGTGACAATATTAATGATCCCAATAATGCATAACTTAAAGTATAGGCTAGGGGAGAGAACATTTTTCCTTCTACTTTAGTGAAAGAGAATATTGGCATAAGCGCAACAATCAAAATAATTAGAGCAAAGAAAATATAAGTAGCTACGCTACCAATACTTTTCTTGATAAGCCCCATTTTGCTCATCTTATTAAAACGTTCCATGCCTACTTTATGCGCTTTCTTTTCCAGCGACACAAAGACCTGTTCGACTATGACCAGTGTTCCTTCGAGCAGAAGCCCAAAATCCAGAGCTCCCATAGATATTAAGTTAGCAGGCAATCCTTGGATTCGCAACATGATTATTGCAAACAAGAATGAAAGCGGAATAACTGATGCTACAATTAATGATGTACGCCAATTGTAAAGGAAAATAAACACTATTAAGGATACAAGTAATATCCCTTCGATAAGGTTTTTTGTAACCGTTTTTACTGTTGTATCTACCAATTGAGTACGGTCTATAAACGGAATTATTTTTACATTATCCGGAAGTACTCTTTCGTTAAGTTCGTTTAAGCGGTCTTTTAGCTTTTTTATAACTTCACCTGGATTTTCTTCACGAAGCATAATTACAATTCCTTCAACTACATCATCATCTCCATCTAATCCTACTTGACCCAATCTTGGTTTAGCAGATATCTTTACTTCGGCTACGTGTTTTACTAATATTGGCGATGCTCCTTTGGTTTCTATAAGTATATTACCAATGTCTTCTATTTTATTGATAAGACCAACACCTCTTACTACATACGCTTGATCCCCACGTTGTATTACATCACCACCAACGTTTACATTGCTTTTGGAGACAGCTTCGTAAACATCTAGTGCTGATAGATTATAATTCTCTAGTTGTGTAGGGTTGATTTTTATTTCGAAGATTTTTTCTTCTCCACCAAAACTTACTACATCGGCAACTCCCGGAACTGACACCAATTCTTTTTCAATTACCCAATCCTGAATGGCTTTGATTTCGCGTATTGGTAAATCACTTTTTATAACATATCGGAATATTTCTCCTGTTGCTCCGGATGGCGGTTCAATATCTACATCGGCTCCTTCGGGTAAGTCTAATCCGTTAAGGCGATTGGAAGCATATTGCTGTGCGTAAAAATCATCAACATCTTCATTAAATAATACGGTTACTACCGATAGTCCAAATAGCGAAATAGAGCGTACTTCGGCTTTTTTTGGTATTGTATTCATTTGTTTGGAAATAGGCAGTGTGATGAATTTTTCAACTTCTTCAGCACTTCTTCCAGGCCATTGTGTAATTATTCTTGCTCGGGTATTGGTTACGTCGGGAAAAGCTTCTATAGGCGTATTGATATAGCTTACAATTCCGGCTACTAGTAACACTGCTGTCAGGAAAAAAACTATGAGTGAGTTTTTTAACGAGAATGCCACTAAACCTTGTACAAATTTTTTCATGTCTTGTATTGTGTTTATCCGTTTTTATGGAGGATACTTAGTTTTTTAATCTTTCGTGAATCAACAAGTGATTTTTAGTAATAACCTTTTCACCTTCTTTAACTCCTTTATTAAAATAAATCCAGTTATTGTTTTTTATAATTGGGTTTATCTCTCTGGTTTCGATTGTACAATCATTTTTATAGACTAAGATATAGTCGCGATTATTGTCAAAAATGGCTGCTTTTGCAGGAATAGCAACTAACATTTCGTCACCTAAGCGTTTATCGATAATGATATCGGCAGTCATTCCCGGTTTCAATTTTAAGTTTTTGTTCTCCATTACAATTCTTGCTTTTAGCACATGTTCTTCGGCATCAAAAACTTTAGATAGCATGGTTATTTTTCCTTTGAAAACCTCTCCTGGGTAAGCTGGCGTTGTAACATCTACTAGCATATTTTCGGATACGTTTTTTAGATTACTGGTATAAACATTTACCAATACCCAAATTTCTTTTAGATCAGAAATTGTAAAAAGGGGTTCGCTACCGCTAGTTATCTGCATTCCGGGGCTAATATTTTTAGCAACCACATAACCTTCAGTTGGCGCTTTGATCTGAAAAACGGCTCTTTCGCTACTAGCGCTAAACATGGCTAGATTTGCTTTTACATTCTCAAGCGAAGATTTTAAAACATCCAATTCACTTTGTGCTTGCATTAAATCTTTTTGTGATGCAATTCCATCATCAAACATTGATTTTGTAGCTTGTAATTGGCGTTTAGCAACTGATAATTGTGATTGTATTGATTTACTTTCTGATTGCATACTGTTAAGCTCTGTACTTTTTATTTCTGCTAGTACTTGCCCTTTCTTTACATAATCACCTAATGAAAAAGTAGTTTTGGTTATAATTCCTTCTACAAGGCTATTAAATTGTACTACATGGTCATTGTTATAAGTAATGTTTCCAGTAAGATTTATAGATTCACTAACGGCACGTTTTTGTGCAGACTCGATAGTGATTTTTTCTTTTAAGTCTTTATCAATACAGAACTTCTCGTCTTTTGTATCTTTAATTTCTTCTTTTTTGCCACATCCGTAAACGAGCATTAATCCAAGGATAGGAAGTAAAATATGTTTCTTCATTATGTTTGTTATTATTTTAGACAATTAGTGCAGTATTCTAGATTCGGATAATTAGTTAATTTCCTGACCTGCGATATAGCGTAGTTCTTCAAGGTTTTTATTAAGGTCTTTTTTAGAATTCAGTAGTATTGATTTGTTCTCCAAATAGGCTTCTACAAAATCAAGATATTCTAGTATGCTGGTGTTTCGCTGCATGAAGTTTTTGCGATAGCTTTCTAAAAGTTTATCCAAATCACCTTCATAATTAGAATCAACACTTTCGTATAGTTTTCTGGTAACTATTAAATCTTCATACGCCTGTAAAACTTCTGCTTGTACACTTATTACTTTTTCTTCGGTTAGTAATTTACCTTGGTCGATGCTTATTTTTGCAGCTTTTATATTTCCTTGATTTCTATTTAAAAAAGGAAGGTCCATTGAGAAACCTACTCCAACAAAATCTTTCATGATATTTGAAGCACGATCATAAGTCACACCTAGAGTTACATCAGGCGTTCGCATGGCTTTTTCGTACTTGTACTTGTTGTTATTGTATTCATTCTCTAGTTTAAGCACTTTCATATCGGGTCTATTTTCTACAGCAGAAGCTAAAAGATTGCCTAGATTTATAGAATCGATGTTCTTATTATCAGGAAGAAAACCATCATCAGTAAGTTTGATATAACTTGTTGCAGGTAGATTCATAAGAACTTTAAGTTCTTTTTGCAGCGAATTATTTTCTTTCTTAAGTTCGCTTATCTCTTTTAAGAATTGTAATTCAGATGCTTTTAATCTAATGTATTCCCCTTTACCGATATTCCCTTGTGTAACTTGATTGCTATAGGCTTTGAGTAATGTTTGCATCGAAGAAAGTTGTTTTTGGTAAACAGCCTCTTGAGCTTGTACAAATTGCAATTCGGTTAGATTTCCTCTAAACTCAATTTTCAGATTGCGTAGAAAAGTTTTAAAATATTCTTTAGCGATATCTACACCAACTTTTTCCATGGCGATCATCTTTCTTCTTTTTCCCGCTGTTTGGATAAGTTGCTCTAACTCGACATTAACTTGAGTTGTTCTACCAAAATTACCCAGCATAGGAGGTAGGTCTTCAACAGTAGAGTTCTTCCAAAGATTTATCTCGCCTACATTAAGAGTGGGATTTGGCCATAACTTCGCCTGAATAACTTGTGCATCGGCAATGTCGATATTTAGTTTTTCGGAAATAAGAGAAAGGTTCTTGTCTAGAAACAAAGCCTCGGCCTGTGTTCGAGAAAGAACAATTGTATCGTTTTTTGTAGTGATTTGTGCCACAGCTTTGTGCGATACAATAACGAGTAGGGTTAAGATTATACGTTTCAAATTATGTTGTTTTAATATATTGCAAAGCTACTTGCGGTATATTAAATGATAATTTGATGTATATTAAAAGAGGATTAGACCAACATTAGAAAACGATTAGAGTGGCGGAAAAAGTAGTGTTACCGTTGTGCCTTCGTCTTTTTTAGAAGTAATTGTAAAATGAATATTATTTTGCTTGAAGATAATGTTTGCCAAAGAAAGTCCTACGCCACTACCTTTAATTTCATTTACATTTTCACCTCTGTAAAAAGTTTGCTTGATAAATTTCAAGTCGTTTTCGCTAATTCCAGTTCCGTGATCCTCTATTATAATTTTTAATTGGTTGTCTTGCTGTAATAAGCTTATTTTTATAGGATTGCCATTAGAGTATTTAACAGCATTCTCTATGATATTATACAGTGCAATTTTAATCTCATTGCTATTTCCTTTTATAGAAAGGAGTTTATCATTAGTGATTTCTATTGCAATTTGTATTTGGGCGTCTTTTAGTTTGTGTACATCTGGTAATTGGTCGTTAATATCCCATACGAGTTCATCGACTCTAAAAACCTCATTAAGTTCTGTATTATCTCTTAGACCTGAAAGCATCATAAGGGTATTGAGAGTATCTTCTATTTGATATACATTTTCTAGCACTTTTTCAGACATTTCTTTATATTCTGCACTCGTTCTTTCTTTTTGTGCAAATACTTCAAGGTTCCCTGATATTGCAGTTAGAGGCGTTTTAAATTCATGAGAAACGTAGTTTATGAAGTTTTTTTGAATTACAAAAGTATCTGAGAGACGCTTAAACAGGTTGTTGTAGGTTTCTATAAGTTCTTGTATTTCGTCTTTGCTTTCTGGCGATATAATATGTCTATCTAGTGATGAAGCTTCGATTTCGTTTACTTGATTCACAATGTTTTTAATCGGACTGTAAGCAAGGTTTGATAGTTTACGGCTAACCACATATATGATTATAAGTCCAATGACTAAAACCAGTATCATGATGATTAGTAATCTGTTTGTAATAGTTTTAAATTCAAGATCATTCTTTTTAACAAAAACCACAAAATCTCCTTGGTTGTCACGGTAATAGCTTCCGAAATAAAAATGATGTTTTGATTTAAAGCTTAATTTTTTATATTTTCTAATATGATCTAGCCTTCCAGCAGTTATATTCTTATCACTTTCTTTTTCGCCATAAACAATTTCGTTTTGCTTATTATAAACGCGGGTCACTATTTCCAGAGAATTTTCTTTGAATTGTTGCCCAATGATTAAATGTTGATTTTCTGGTAATTCATCTTTTTCTAAATAGAAGATACCAGTAAGCAAACACGTTTTTTGAAGTTCATTATACATTATCTTTTCTGAATAGCTATAAAACGATAAGTATGTTATAATCGAAGCAATTATAAATACGATGCTAAAAGTGAATGATGATATTAATGTAAATCTATTGCGTATTTTCATGACTATTCTTTGATCATATATCCTGTTCCTTTTATGGTATGGATAAATTTATGGTTTTGTTCGATTTTGTTTCTTAAATAAGAAATGTAAACATCGACCACATTGGTATTATTATCATAATTAATTCCCCAAACTGCATTTAGAATTTGGGTTCTTGACATTACTTTATTTCTATTTTCTAACAGAAACAATAGTAATTTATATTCTCTTGGAGATAAATCAATAGGGATGCTGTTCTCAGTAACTTTATGCTCTTCTGGGTTTATAGTCAGGCTTCCACAAGTGTATAATGTTTCAACCTTATCATAATTAAATTTAGTTCTTCGGGTGAGTGCATTGACTCTGGAAATTAACTCTTGAAAATGGAAAGGTTTTACAAGATAATCATCTGCACCAGAATCTAAAGCATTTACTTTATCATCGGTATTACTAAGTGCGCTAAGCATTAATATGGGAGTGTAGATTTTTTTAAAACGCATTAATTTGGTTAACTGTATCCCATCTATGCCCGGTAGCATAATATCCATTAAGATAATATCCCAAGTGTTTTCTTGAAGTAAGTCTCTGGCAATTTCACCAGTTTCGGCCAAATGCACTGTAAAATTGTTTTCTTCTAAACCTTTTACTATAAATTCACTTATGCGTCTATCGTCCTCAATGAGTAAAACATTCATATAATCGTTTGTTTGTTATATTTATTCAAATTGTAAAGATTGTCTAAAATGAACGTGAATTAAACAGATTCGCTAAGGTGAAAATTCAGAATTAAACGGATTTTTGAAAATAAGGGAAAGAAAAAATGTTTTATCAGCATCTTCTCTTCGGAAAATCGGTATCATCTGCGTTTTTATTAGCAATCAACGTTTATTTTTGACGTAATCAGCACAAATTATTTTATAAGGATTATCAAAAATACTACTTAATTGCGGGAATGTACTATTAAAATTTAAGGTTATAATCACGATGAGGTTTTTTTAATATTTTGTTATGAAACAGAATTCTCTAATAATTAATATCAATTCGTAAATTAGTGGCGATATAAATACATTCGAATGACAGTACTTACATTTACTCTGATTATGCTTTTTGGTGCTTTTTTAGCAGGTTTTATAGGTTCATTATCAGGGTTAGGAGGCGGAATAATCATTATACCTTTATTAACAGTTGTTTTGGGAGTCGATATCCATTATGCTATTGGAGCGGCTTTAGTATCGGTTATTGCAACTTCATCAGGTTCCGCTGCAGCGTATGTAAGAGAGGGAATTACCAATATGCGTTTGGGAATTTTCCTTGAGATAGCAACTACTATTGGTGCTGTTGGTGGCGCATTACTTTCTACAATTGCACCAACCTCTTTTATTGCTGTTTTATTCGGACTTACATTAATTTTCTCAGCTATTAATTCATTGCGAAAAAAGGAAGAGCACATTGTTTTAGAGTCAAGTCCATTGGCAAAGAAGCTACATTTACAAGGAACCTATCCCACACATGATGGGGAAGTAGTAAGTTATGGAACAAAAAATGTTGTTGGTGGATTTAGTATGATGGGAATTGCTGGGATGATGTCGGGATTACTAGGAATAGGTTCTGGAGCCTTTAAGGTAATTGCAATGGACAATATTATGAGAATTCCGTTTAAGGTATCTACCACAACTAGTAATTTTATGATGGGAGTTACAGCAATGGCTAGTTCTGTGATTTATATCCAGAAAGGGTATATTGAACCAGGAATATGTATGCCAGTAGTTATAGGTGTATTATTTGGTGCCATGGCTGGTGCTAAGTTATTAGTAAAAACAAATCCTAAAAAGCTTCGTATCTTTTTTGCCTGTCTTATTTTTGTACTTGCAATAAACATGATCTATAATGGACTTAATGGAAAAATCTAAGGGTATGATACACGAAAAATTTGGAGAAAAAGATTTTCAAACTATTATAGGAAACTTATTGCGCTACGGAGTATGGATTTCATTATCTGTAGCTTTTATTGGAGGCATCATTTATCTGATGAATCACGGTGGCGATATTGAAGATTATTCGGTATTTAAGGAAAATGACAGAAACATCTTTGAAGTAATAACAGCAATTTATAACGGAGTCCTTCAAGGAAATGGAGAATCAATTATATTTTTTGGTGTGATACTTCTTTTTCTCACACCTGTGTTACGCGTATTGTTGTCGTTATTTTCTTTTTTACTAGAGAAAGATTATCTGTATGTAGTAATTACTCTAATTGTAATTTTTATAATTCTAGTAAGTGTTTCATTAGGATTTTCTCATTAGTGGTTAAAAAATAATCTTTAGTTTGATTCCACTAAAAGTTCTGCCGGTTGAGGCTCTTCTTCATTCTCTTTGGTTTCAATTAATAAAGGCTCAACTTGAGAATAATCTTTGATGATTTTTATAGTAATTAAGGCAAGTGGTATTCCAATAATATCCATTATAATATTTGCAATTGTACTATTAATTAATTCATCAATAGATGTTGCAACTGCATCATATCTATAAATAAATTGTCCCATTATGCTACTAACAATCCAAAGTGTCCACCATGGAGTCAATGCTTTATTTGTGAGATTTTTATCTGTTTTTATTCCTTTACCTGATAAATAAAGAGCAGTGTCATCGTATAGTTCTCTCATTATTTGTATAGGTCTATAAAGGCATACTATTGGAACAAACCAGCCTCCAGCAGCCCAACCTTCATTATGAGATAAGTAATGGCCAACTTTTAAATGAAGATTATAATAAGCCCGTCTGAACCATTGTATAAAAGTTACTGCTGAAATGATATAAACAATAAGAAAAATGATAGCAATAATTTGTTGTGTACTGTCATTTGCATTTGCTTCATCTGGCGTTATAAAACCTCCATTGCCAACCGTATGTAGTAAATTGTATTGAAGTAGATTTGAAACTAATGAAACAACATTAATTGCTAAAACAATCCATATTAACAAGATTGCGTTTTTTGCTCTTTGACCGTTAGGTCTTAATTCTTCCATCTGTAGTTTTGTTTATCTTTGGTTGGTTTTTTAAGTAGAGCGAATATATTCTATTTTATAATACAAATACTATTTAAATTTGATGATTTAGTTTGCAGTTTATAGCCGCAGTGTACGCTTTACAGTTTACAATCGCAGTTAAACTTGAAACTTGAAACTGAATACTGAGACCGAATACTGAAACTGAACACTCATTAATTTTGAAAATTATGAAATCAAAAATGGCATATATTTTACTTCTTTTTTCCTTGTTTTCATGTAAAGAGAATATACATACTCCCAATAATAACATAGCCAATGATACGGTTGAAGTTAATCCTGAGGAAGTCATTACGATGAATGAACTTACTACCAACGAAGATACTTTGATTTATAGAATTCGCGAAAAAGGAGATCGAGATTCGTATGATGAACTTTTTTATAATATGATGGAAACAGTCGAGCCGGTAAGTACAGATAGTGTAATGTTCTATGCGAAAATTATGGCTGAAAAATTTCAATATGAAAAAGCTTATTTCGACTATCTTCAAGCATTATGCAGAAAGTCCAATATAAGTTATGATTATGGTAATTACTCAACTCTTAGTTTGGTTAAAATGGATAGTGCTTCAAGGAAATTGGCAGAAGAGTGGTTGGCTAAAATGGTTAAGAATAATTTAATTAAGAAAGAGGAATATGATTTAATAAAAAAGTAATTTTCTAATCGATATATGATGAAGAAAGGGCAAATATCTCTGATTTTGCCCTTTCTTTTTAAATTCCCATTGGTGTACAAACCTCAATTAAAAAACCGTCTATATCTCTGATATAAGCAACAGTTTGTCCCCAAGGTTTTTGTTTTGCTTCTTGTAAAATGGTTGCACCAACTTCTTTAGCTTTTGCAATTACTTCATCTACATTATCAGTTATAAAACCCAATTCTGTAGCGAAAGGTTTGTTGGTTAAATCGCTTTCTATGAAGCCATCTTTTAAGTTTGAATTTGCTAGTTCTTTTGATGCAAACGCAATTGTAGTTTCTCCTGTACTAAGTTCTCCATAATCATTTTCTGGAGTTACGAATTTCCTTGTAAAGCCAAATGCATTTTCATAAAATGAAATTGATTTGTTTACATCACTAACATATAATATTGTATAACCGAATTTTACCATTTTGAATTTATTTAATTTTTTTTAGTTTTATAAGCCTAACGAAATAGAAAAGCATGTCTTATTGTACGAAAATACAAATAAAAATAAGTTTCTATTTCGTTAAGCCTAAATTTTATGCTTTATTTTAGAACAGTGCTTGTCCATTCCGTTCCACTAATGTCGGTTAAGATTATAGTGTGATTGGTGTTTTCTTGCAGGTGTAGATTCGTTAAATCAATATTCAGAATCGCTTTTGCTCCAAGTGGAATGATTAAACTATGCTTACCCGGTTTTACTTTAGTCACATATTTGTTTTTTATATCAGTCTTTGGGAACTTAGCCAAATCAGCTCCTTTTAAATCCAAAACGATAGCTCCATGCTCATCCTTTAGTTGGATTCCGATTAAAAAAGAACCGTAAACATCTACACCTTCTGTGCGATATATTTGAAATTGCAAAGAATTGTTTTTTATAGTTGCATCACTGATTTCTACTTTTGGTTTTACCGATTTGTTATGTAGTTTTCCAAATACACCACCATGAAAATATTGGTTGGTATATAATGTAAGCGCCAATATCAGTAATGAACCAACCAAAACAATTGGTTTAAGTTTAGGAATATGTAAAGGCCCTGAACCGAGCCATGAGAACCATTTTGTTTTAGTGAAAACATAATTTTTATTCATGAAGTAATTGTCCAACGAATAAGAACCGCTTCCGCTTAAGAAGAGCGTAAATCCACAAGCAATTCCTAAGACACCAATTTGCCATTCGTCCAAGCAAGTAGTTCCAATCCAACCAGAGCCTAATAAAATCCCCATGGCTAAACTAAATATTCCGATGCTCATTAATCGAGTAAAGAAGCCCAGCATAATGAGTAAACCTACAATAGCTTCGATAATAGTAAAGCTTACCATTGACCACCAAAGTGCTTCGGGATTGGTAACTAAATATTCGATTATAGGTTTAATTCCTAAGGCATTCGGAAGGAAATGATTGAATTTTTCGCCAATATATCCAGCTTCATCCTGAATTAATTTGTTTTCAAGAACAAGCCTTCTCCAGAAAGCCGAAAAGTAAGTCCAACCAATAACTAGCCTAATAGAAAGCGTAAAAAGACCAGCCACTGTATAGGGCTGATTCGTATGAATATTTTTCATGAGTGTATATTTTAATTTTTTTAAACTTGGGTAAATAAAATGCGCGATAGCTCTTGATTATGCCAAATCGGATTTTAATCGTTTATATAAAATATACAAAGGAGGTTTATTTACAGCTGATACATTTACATTAATATGGGGATTATGTAATGCAGTTGCTAATAAGATTTGATTTTGAGGGACAGAAACAGGTAAAACAGGAATTTGTTTCTTGAGTTTTGTAACACTATTTTCTGATTGATTAACGTTAGATTCTTGTACTTCGCAATAAGAAGTTCCAGTTTGTGCTGTTTGGTTCTTATTAAGGGTCTGGAAGTACTCGATATCAAAAACAGAAAACAAAGAACTCTTAACCGAACACGGAGCAAGCGCAAACACTACTGTAAGTAGTATCACGACAAGTCGCATTTTTTGGGAATAGGTTCGTTTGTTTGCCATATTTTTCAAAGATAGGGTATTTTTGGTAAGAAAGATTATGAGGTTACTTCTTATAATTGAATTTCATGAAAAAGTAAATATCCCGTTTTCAAATCTATAAAATAAATTGAACCTTGATTATTTTCGGGAGATGAAAATGCTTTTAAACCTATTTTTGGTCGGAACCAAGAAGGAGCGTCTTCTGGTAAATCGATTTCTGAGGTGTGAACTTTTAAGTTATTTATTTTGATGAATTCTTTTAACCATTTCTCAGTTGCATATAGTTGTATATACATTTTATACTCTAGTGTAAAATGAGCAGATTGCCAATATTGCCCTTTAAGAATCTTCACATCCTTTTCGGGTTCGCGCCCTGACCATAATTGATATACTTCATTTGGGTCATCGGAATTCTTCTCTATACAAGAAGTAAACAGAAAGGAGAATAGAATAATTACAATACAAAATGAATGGCTTGTTTTCATGGAGCTAGTTTAGACATTGTTGTTTTATAGAATCACCTTAAAAATATTTTTGATTAATTAAATGATTTACAATTTGTGAATGTGCTTTTGAGTTCTAATTCTTTTCTAAACTCTGTATTTCTAGTTTATTAATGAATCCTGATTTAATCCGTTGTCTTTTTAGTTCAGATTCATTGCATGATACAAAGAGTAGGAATATTAGAAATAAAAGGATTCTTTTCATTTTTTTTAATTAAGATTTACCTCAGTTTATTATAATTTATGGGAATCTCTCAATATATTTTCAACCATTTCTATTGCTTTTTCATAGGTTATTCCGTTTTCTTGATCGATAGTAAGTTGGTGATTTTCTTCTATGCATTTTATTTCAGGAATAAAACCAATTCCTTGTTCGATTGCAATTGTTTTTAGGCTTAGTGTTTCACCATAATTTGGAACCATAGTTTGTAACCAACCAAAATACGGTTCTTGTTTGGTACGATCTTCATCTTCCCACAAATTTATTCTGATTTCAAAATTCTCTGGACTTATAGATGTCCAAATATCAAATGCAAAATCTTCATGGTGATTAATAATTGGAATCGTCAATCGACCACGATGAAAAAAATATTTGTTATCAATAACGCATAAACTTTCTTCCAATTCAATTCTTTGCTCTCTCTCTTCGGGAGGAACAGAAAAATAATATTCAGGATAATCAGAGCCAAAGCAAAGCGGAAGATCATTATATATCTTATCACAGCAATTGCATTTATAAGCCGTTCTGTTAGTTTCTGTATTTAAAAATGGAATCAGTTTCAATGTATTGAAAATTAGTTTTATTAGTATTTAAGTGAAAGTCCGACTAGGAAATTTCAATCAGTAAAACACAAGTTAATAATTTCTATTTAATAAAAAAGTAGAGATTATTCAAAATACAGAATTTATTCAAAATTGGATATGAAATTTGTAGTATATTTAGGTAAAATATGGTTGTTCAAAATAGTAGAATACCACAGAATTAGTTAAATGTTTTTTTATTCATTAAATACAATTAAAAATGAAAAACATCTTTCTTTTATTGATTCTGGCATTTGATGTCTCTAAGACTAGTGCTCAAAAAAATGAAATTTCAAAAATAATAACTGATAATGGGGTTTGGGATTACTTAGACCTGCATTGTTATAAATGTCATTTGGTAGGAAATCATTCTTAAAAAATTGACGCATGTTTATTTATCAATTCATGTCTTATTAATCTTTAATTTTAAAAAACAAAATGAAAAAAATCATCCTGTTTTCATTGTTGAGCATTATGAGTATTAATGCTCAAAATACTGTGCAAGATACAGTAACTGTAAAAAATGATACAGTACAGAATTTGAAGTTTAATTACAAACAGCTTATTATTCCGGGTGTTTTAATTGGCTATGGGCTTATAGGTCTTGAAAGTGATTATTTAAAAGGTTTCAATTCTCAAATTCATGATGAGGTAAAAGAGGATATAGATAAAAGGATAACTATTGACGATTTTTCGCAATATGCCCCTGCAGCTACTGTTTATGCTCTGAATGGATTAGGGATTGAAGGGAAGAATAATTTAAAAGACAGAACCATAATATTGGGTACGTCTTATGTAATTATGACAGCTACAATATTGGGACTTAAATCTATTACAAAGATCGAAAGACCAGATGGGAGTTCAAAAAATTCGTTTCCTTCAGGACATACTGCAACAGCTTTTGCTGGAGCTGAATTTTTGTATCAAGAGTATAAGGATAAGTCCATCTGGTATGGTATTGCAGGTTATGCTGTTGCTACAGGAACAGGAGTATTTAGAATGGTTAATGACAGACACTGGCTTACTGATGTTGCAGCAGGAGCAGGGATAGGAATAATGAGTACAAAAATCGCTTATTGGGTAAGTCCTTACGTTACTAAGAAAATCTTTGGAGAGAGAGAAAAAAATGTTTCCTCGGTAATAACTCCTTTTTATAATGGTAAACAAATCGGATTTGGATTTGCAATGATGTTTTAGAGGATTCCAATTTTGAAAATAACAATGCAAAAATAGCGCGGTTCTATTTTTGCATTTTTCAATCTACTGGTTTTCTGGTCTATTATGGAGTTAAATTTGTATTTATATTTTTGGAAATAGTCTGATTTAAATAATTTTGTTTGGTTTAAATCAGATTTAAGACAATTCTAAACAAATATGTTATTAATGATACAAGCATACTGATTGTGATTATAAAAGATGAGAATTATCTAACAAAAATATCTAGTTGAAGTTATTTAAAATTGTAAAAATGTAACCCTAGGGTAATTATATATACAGCCAATTGATGTTTCCATCTTCATGCGAGGTTATTTTTTTAAAGAAATTTTTAGGAGTAAAACCAGTTATAGATTTAAAATCTTTGATAAGATGGGATTGGTCAAAAAAATCAAGCTGATAAGTAACGTCAGAAAGGTTATTCTTTGTGCTAATATTCATTTGTTGATGCATCGTTTGACGGAACCTAATAATTTTTCGAAGTTCAGATGGTGTTTTTCCAATATGTATCTCAAAATGCTTGCATAATGTCTTGCGGCTTATTTTGTATTTATCAGCAAGGTCTTTAATTGTGTAATTGCCTTCTGTATGCTGCATGTCTGTTAAGATAGAACCTAAAAATGGGTGGCTAAATCCATTGAATTTACTGATAAGGTATTGCTCTAATTTTTTTATTTTTTCTTCACCCAGAGCAGTATTCATGATTTCTGTCATGGATGCTGTAAAATCACTAAAGGGGTTAAAGTAAGTAAACGATTTGTCGTTATAAAAATTCAGATTATTTTCTAAAAAAGCATTTACTCCAAGAGGTTTAAAACTAATAGTTATTTCATGGATGTAGTCTGGAATATTAACTTCGATAGGCTTTGTATACCCACATAATAATGTAGCAAGAATTGGATTGTTAGTGTTTTTTTTAACCGTTAGCCTGTTTTCTTCGAATATGAATTCTGGATATTGATTAATAGATACTATTGTATTAACATAAGGAAAAGTAAAGTAGCTTATGTTTTCTGAATCAGGGGACTTTTTGAGAATGTAAAAATAATCGATATAATTTTTCAACAATTTACTTTGAGGAACAAAAAGTTTTAGATCCATATTGTGATGAGATAATAGTGGTTTTTTAAATCGATTTAGCTTTCAAATATAATCAAAATATGCATTGAAGATTTTTTTTGTTTTAATTTTAATCAAATGATTAAATCTTTTGTTTAATTAAGAATAAATTTTAACTTTGCTAAAGATTATTAGATAGTTATGGCAGCAAAAAATAAAGACGCAAGTACTGAGGAAAAAATTAAAGAAGCAGCTAGAATAGTATTTACTCAAAAAGGATATTCAGCTACACGCACTCGTGATATTGCTGAAGTAGCTGGTATTAATTTGGCTTTGTTGAACTATTATTTCAGAAGTAAAGAGAAACTTTTTGAGCTAGTAATGGTTGAAAAACTTAGTGAGTTATTTGGTGTAATTGTACCAGTTGTTAATGATCAAAAAACAACTTTGGTAGAAAAAGTAGCATTATTAGCTGAAGCTTATATCACAATGTTAAGTCAAAATCCCGGCTTGCCATTATTCGTGTTTAGTGAAATACGGAATAACCCAGCGCTTTTTGAGAACAGAATACAAGCAGGGAAATTAATAAATGAATCTTTTTTTGTAAAACAGCTTATGGAAAAGAGACCGGACATACATCCTTTACATTTTATTGTAAATGTTTTATCCATGTCGATTTTTCCTTTTATAATCAGACCAATTTTCGAATCGGTAGGGGCTATGAGCGCTACAGAATTAAATTCATTCGTAGAAGAAAGAAAAGTTTTGATTGTAAATTGGTTTAAAGTAATGATTGAAGCCTAGCTATTTTATAGTTTAAATTTCAAGATATTAAAATTTAAAATTAAATAATAAAAAATTGAATATGAAAAGGTTATTTGTAATTATACTGGTTCTTTTTCCTGTACTTTATTTTTATGCACAGCAAGATTCTAAGTTGTTAAAACTTCAGGATTGTTATGCATCAGCAGAAGAAAATTATCCGCTGTCTAAAAAGAGAGAGCTCATTGCTAAAAGCAGCGCGTTTACGATTGGCAATATTGCAAAAGGATATTATCCAAAAATTGATATTAATGCACAAGCTACCTATCAATCGGATGTTACGAAACTACCAATTAGTTTACCTGGTATTGATGTTCCAACTTTAAATAAAGATCAATATAAAGCGTATGGGGAAGTTAATCAGGTTATATATGATGGCGGTAATATCAAACAACAAAAAGAAATTGTAACATCACAAAGTAAAGTCCAGCAACAACAACTAGCTGTAGATTTATATGCAGTGAAACAAAGGGTGACAGATATTTATTTTGGGATTTTAATATATGAAGAGCAATTGGCACAAAATGCTTTGCTTAAAAATGATATTTCTATCGGAATGAAAACTGTAGAAGCACAGCTTAAAAACGGAACGGCCTACAGAAGTAGTCTTGATTTGCTTAAAGCGGAGTATCTAAAAGCCGATCAGCAGGCAATAAGTATTCGCAGTTATAAAAAAGCTTATCTTGATATGTTGGGGCTTTTTATGAATCAAGAACTAAGTAGCGATACAAAATTAGAAACACCACAAACTATTATTTCAATTCAAGAAATAAATCGTCCAGAATTAGCCCTTTTTAAATTTAGAGATGAAAGTATTGAGATTAATAAAGAGTCTATTAATGCAGGAAACAGACCTAAGCTTAACTTTTTTGTACAAGGCGGTATTGCTAATCCAGCTCTGAATTTTTTGCAAGAAGGTTTTGAATGGTATTATGTTGGTGGACTAAGACTTAATTGGTCATTGACAGGTTTATATACCTCTAAAAAGCAAAAAGAAATTATTGATATCAACAAGCTAGAAGTCGAAGCGGATAAAGAGACTTTTCTTTTTAATACCAAACAATCTTTAAAACAGCAAAATGCTGAAATAAGCAAGCTACAAGAATATCTTGTTTCTGATGGGGAGATTGTGAATTTGCGTGCTAATGTAAAAAAAGCATCTTTGGCACAGCTTGAAAACGGAGTCATTAATACTAATGATTATCTAAAAAATGTAAATGATGAAAACGAAGCAAAACAGAATAAAATCATTCACGAAACAGAATTACTCTTGGCACAATACAGACAAAAATTAATAACTGGTAACTAATCTTAAGATGAAAAAAGTAATATTTATAATAACAGCAGCAGTAGTGATATCATGCTCTGGTAATAAAAATGAATTTGATGCAACTGGTACTTTTGAAGCTGTAGAAACAATTATTCCTGCAGAAGCTAGTGGGATAATCAAAGAATTAAAAGTAGAAGAAGGGAATACATTAAAAGAAGGTCAGGTAGTCGGTTATATCGATACGATACAGCTTTCGCTTAAGCGAGAACAATTATTGGCTCAGATAAAAGCGACCCAAAGTAAGAAGCCAGATATTAACTCGCAATTGGATGTATACAGAGAGCAATTAAAACAAGCCAATATAGACGAGCAGCGCATGCGAAATTTGGTAAAAGCTGATGCTGCAACAAGAAAACAATTGGATGATGCTGTCACTAAAGTAGCAGTTTTGCAAAAACAAATCAATGCATTGCAAAAACAATTGGATATTAATACAACAGGAATTGATGATGAAACCCAAACACTGAAAGTACAGGTAAGTCAGATAAACGACCAATTATTAAAGTCTAAAATTGTCAATAAAATTACAGGAACGGTACTTACTAAATATGCTGAAATGGGAGAGATGGCAACTGTTGGTAAGCCATTATATAAAATTGCCGATTTGTCGACCATTGTGCTAAGAGTATATATTACGGGAGATCAATTACCCAATGTAAAGTTGAATGACAAAGTAAAAGTGTTTGTAGATGCTACAGACAAAACGTATAAAGAACACGAAGGAGTTATAGAGTGGATTAGCGATAAAGCTGAGTTTACACCAAAAACGATTCAAACAAAAGACGAACGAGCCAATCTAGTATATGCTGTTAAAGTAAGAGTAAAGAACGATGGTTATCTTAAAATTGGAATGTACGGCGAAATAAAATTCTAAGGTATGGGAGCTGTTATTGTAAAAGATATTACGAAAACCTACGGTAAGGAAAAAAAGATAGCAGTCGATAGTGTTTCTTTTTCAGTAGATAAAGGCGAACTTTTTGGTCTTATCGGACCTGATGGGGCTGGTAAAACAAGTATTTTTAGAATCCTAACCACAGTTTTGCTACCCGATAGCGGTGAAGCCTCTATTGATGGATTAGACGTTGTAAAAGACTATAAGAAAATTAGGAGCACGATAGGGTATATGCCCGGAAAGTTCTCATTGTATCAGGATTTAACGATTGAAGAAAACCTTAATTTTTTTGCAACATTATTTGGCACAACAATTCAAGAAAATTATGATTTAATCAAAGATATTTATATTCAGATTGAGCCTTTTAAAGATCGAAGAGCAGGCAAATTATCAGGCGGAATGAAACAAAAGCTGGCTTTATGTTGCGCATTAATTCATAAGCCAAATGTGCTATTTCTGGATGAGCCAACAACTGGGGTTGACCCTGTTTCTAGAAAGGAATTTTGGGAAATGCTAAAACGTTTAAAAGCACAAGATATTACCATTATTGTTTCGACACCCTATATGGATGAAGCTAATCTTTGTGATAGAATTGCTCTTATTCAGAATGGTAAGATATTGCAGATGGATACCCCTGAAAACATCATAAAAAGTTATCCGGATCCCTTATTTGCTATTAAGGCAAATGATATGCGTAAACTGTTGCCTTTTTTAGCCGAATATCCAGAAAGGAAAGAAAGCTATGCATTTGGTGAATTTGCTCATTTTTCGTTTAATGGAAATCCCAATAGCGCAGGTTTAGAAAAATATCTTAAAGAAAAAGGGCTGAACGAAATTGAAATTAAAGAAGCGAATGTAACGATTGAAGACAGTTTTATAAAATTGCTGAGCTAATGGAAAATAAAGTGATTATTTGTAAAGGGTTAACAAAGCGATTTGGTGATTTTATCGCCGTTGACAAGATTACATTTGAAGTAGAAAAAGGAGAGATTTTCGGGTTTTTAGGGGCGAATGGAGCTGGTAAAACAACTGCAATGAGAATGTTGTGTGGTTTGTCTAAACCAACATCAGGCGAAGCCAATATTGCAGGATTTGATGTGTACAAACAAACTGAAAAGATTAAGAAAAGCATCGGTTATATGAGTCAGAAGTTCTCTTTGTATGACGATCTTACGGTATTAGAAAATATTACTTTTTTTGCAGGGATTTATGGTCTTAGTAATAAGGCTATCAAAGAAAATAGCGAAGCTCTTTTAGCACAATTAGGAATGGAAGATCAGGCAAATAAGAGAGTTGGATCGCTCCCGTTGGGATGGAAACAAAAATTAGCATTCTCTACAGCAATTATTCACAAACCAGAAATTGTATTTCTAGATGAACCAACTGGAGGAGTAGATCCCGTGACACGTAGGCAATTTTGGGATTTAATATATGAGGCATCAGGAAATGGAATTACCATTTTTGTCACAACACATTATATGGATGAGGCCGAATATTGCAATCGCGTTTCGATTATGGTTGATGGTAGAATAGAAGCATTGGATAGCCCTGCTAACTTAAAAAAACAATACGGAGTTGATAGTATGGATGAGGTGTTTTATCATCTTGCAAGAGCAGCAAAACGAGGAGAATAAAGTCTACATAAATGAAATCGCCATTAGGAATACTTTTGTTATAAACAAAAATCAAAAGATAGTAAGTGATACCATTTATGACCTATAAAAAATAAAATCTACATAAATGAAACAGTTTCTAACATTTGTAAAAAAGGAATTTTTGCACGTACTGCGTGACAGGAAAACATTATTTATTCTTTTCGGGACGCCAATAGTTCAGATTCTGATATTTGGTTTTGCCTTAACAAATGAGGTTAAAAACTCAAAAATTGTAATTGTAGATAATGCTAAAGATATAGCTTCTCAAAAAATAATTAACAAAATTGAAGCCAGTCGTTATTTTGAAATTGATGAGGTTTTAAAGGGAAGCAATCAGCTAGAAGCAGCTTTTAAAACTGGAAAAATAAAGATGGCAATCGTATTTCCTGAAAATTTCAACAACACTCTTTTGCATCAGAATAAAGTTCAAATTCAAGTTATTGCTGATGCATCAGACCCAAATCAGGCAACCACACTCACCAATTACGTTTCGTCAATTATAAGTGATTACCAAATGCAAATGAACGAACTCAATGGAGTCCCATATCGCATTCAGCCTGAAATAAAAATGCTTTATAACCCACAGTTAAAAGGAGCTCCCAACTTTGTACCCGGAGTTATGGCTCTGGTCTTGATGCTTATTTGTGTTATGATGACTGCCATTTCTATTGTAAAAGAAAAAGAAATGGGAACGATGGAAATCCTCTTGGTTTCACCATTCAAACCATTACTAGTAATCATTTCAAAAGCAGTTCCGTATTTAATACTATCGACTATAAATGTAGTTTCGATTTTATTGTTGAGTTTCTTTGTTTTAGAGTTGCCTATAAAAGGCAATTTATTTTTGCTTTTTGGCGAAAGTATCTTGTTTATCATTACTTGCCTCACACTCGGAATATTTATTTCGGTAAAAACGGATTCTATGCAAACCGCAATGTTACTTTCCCTCATGGGAATGTTGTTGCCTACATTATTATTCAGTGGCTTTATGTTTCCTGTAGAAAATATGCCAGTACCGTTGCAACTATTTTCGAATATTGTTCCTGCAAAATGGTACTATATCATTGTTAAAAGAATTATGATCGAAGGACTAGGTTTTTCGGATGTATGGAAAGAAACGTTGATCCTTTTAGGTACAACATTGGTTTTATTATTTATTAGCCTAAAAAGCTTTAAAATACGTATGTCATGAGAATATTACGATTTTTACTTATTAAAGAATTCAAGCAAATATTCAGAAACCGCGCTATACTAGCCATTATTCTTGCAATGCCTATAGTGCAACTTATTATTTTGCCACTTGCTGCAAACTATGAAGTTAAGAATATCAATTTAGCAGTGATAGATAATGACCACTCCGATTATTCGAGAGACTTAATCACCAAAGTTGTTTCTTCGGGTTATTTTAGATTAACGGGCTATTCACAATCATACAACAAAGCGATACAATTGGTTGAAGAAGACAAAGCAGATATTATTCTTGAAATCCCACATAATTTTGAACAGGAATTATTGCGTGAAAATCAACAAAAACTTTTCATTGCCATAAATGCTGTAAATGGAGCAAAAGCAGGGTTAGGAGGTGGCTATATTGCTGCTATTATTCAGAAATTTAATAATCAAATTAGAATAAAAAACACGACATCCAGTAAATTCAATCCAATACCTGTTATCGAAATAACATCTTCAAATTGGTATAATCCGTATCTAAATTATCGCTTGTATATGGTTCCGGGTGTATTGGCAATGCTAGTAACCTTAGTTGGAGGATTTCTTTCGTCTTTAAATATTGTTAAAGAAAAAGAAGGCGGAACAATTGAGCAAATTAATGTTTCCCCTATAAAAAAGTATCATTTTATTTTAGGGAAATTAATTCCGTTTTGGATTCTAGGAAACATCGTTTTCGGATTAGGTCTAATCGTTTCTTGGATTTTTTATGGTATAGTTCCGTTGGGTAGTATCTTGGTCTTATATGGCTTTGTAACGATTTATTTGCTTGCTATATTAGGATTTGGGCTTTTGGTTTCCACCTTTTGCGAAACCCAGCAACAAGCCATGCTAATCATGTTTTTCTTTATTATGATATTTGTTTTAATGGGCGGGCTTTTTACCTCAATAGACAGTATGCCAGATTGGGCAAAAACAGTTTCAAGATTTAACCCAGTAAGTTATTTTATCGATGTTATGCGAATGGTAATCATTAAGGGAAGTGGTTTTAATGACATCAAGCAACATTTAGGAATCATCGTTTGCTTTGCAATTGTATTGAATACTGCTGCGATTTTTAATTATAGAAAAACGTCTTAAGTTAATGTATAACTTAAGACGTTTTATAAGGTTTGTTATCTAAAGGCTTTTTTAGGTTTTACCTTTTTTGATTTGGATTTTTTTCCTTTTTTCCACCAGATAATAAATCCAGTTATGGTTAAGGATGCACCAATTAAACTGACAATACTCCAAATTATTTTTCCAGTAAGACCAAAAAATTCGCCCGTATGCAAATCATAATTGCTTGCTTCATAAAGATCAGCTGCATTATTGTCTTTGTAAAGTTTAGTTCGTAATAATTGACCTGTTTTTCCATCATAGAACATAATGTTATGATTTCTTGCCCATTTATTTGGATAAATCATTCTTAATCTAAGTTCTCCAGTTTTTCTAATTGAAAATGATATTGAAGTGGCACCCGGATATTTGGAGTTTACATCTTCATATATTTGGCTGTAACGAACAGGAATTGTTGTAGAATCAATTTTTTTGGTATTCAATACTTCATCCCCTTTTCTTAAAGTAGATCCAGTAACTAAGCCTACTATATCTTTGGGAGTATCAAATTTAAAATAGATTCCCGAAAAAGCAATTATAAGTAAAAAAAGGGATGCGTAGAATCCTAAAACTTGATGTAAGTCAAAATTAACTCTTTTAAAAGAACCACTCCATTTTATTGTTAGCGATTGCTTTAATAAGCGTACTTGATTTGGGAACCATAATATAAGCCCAGTTATTAAGATAATAAGAAAAATAACTATCGACCAAGCTTGAATGAGTCCACCAACTTCTCCCAGTAAGAGGGTACGATGGATTTCTAAAACAATATTCAGCCAATCAGCTCCTTTTTGGTTGACTAAAGTTCCGTCATAAGGATTAAAATAATATGTTTTTTTCTTCTTAGTAGAAATTTGAACCGTTGCGTTGGGTTCATTCTTAATTATTTTTATAGCAGCTATTTTTTGCTTTGGCTCCAAACGCTCGTAATTCTCAATTATAGGTTTAAGACCTATAAAATCTTTTTGCATGGCTGGTACATGCAAGTATTCTTTGTGTGAAAACTCACGGATTTCATTTTCAAAAACATAAAGAAATCCGGTTATACTCACTATAAAAACAATGAGGCCCGATGCTAAACCGAGCCACAAATGTATTTGTCTTATTGCTTTTTTAAACTTTTTGGTCATAATTTATAATAAAATCCAAATGTAAATAATATCATTAGAAATGACTAGATGAAGCATCTAGAATTTCAATGTAATATTACCTGTAATTCTTGTAGGATTTTGCGCTGCTAAACGGTACGACCAATATTTTTCATTTGTAAGATTATCAACTTTTAAACCCAATCTATATTTTGGTCTGTCATAAAATACAGATGCATCTAAAACGGTATAAGATGGAATACTAAATTTAAAGGCAGTAGTATTTGTTTGGTAATATTCACTTCCGTAAATCCCTCCAAATCCTATTCCAAGACCAGATGCTGGACCTTCAACGAGTCGGTAACTAGCCCAAAGATTTGCTGTTCTTGGGGAGCCAGCAGTCGTAGGACGCAATCCATCAATTGTCGCATTTGCTTTAGTATACTTACTATCATTATATGTATAACCTGCAACGATATTTAAGCCGCGAATTGGATTTGCAATAAGTTCGGCTTCAAAACCTTTACTAAGTTGTGTTCCGTCCTGAATCTGAAAATTTATGTGATCAGGATCATCACGAGTAATATTTGTCACACTAATATCATAATAGCTAAAAGTAGCACTGATTTTATTAAAGTCAAATTTAAAACCACCTTCAAATTGATTTGCTTGGTTGGGTTTAAATGTATTTCCGCTAAAGTCTGATCCTCCAACATTATTAAAACCGTTCATGTAATTTCCAAAAACAGATACTTTATCTTTAATAATTTGATAAACCGCTCCAAATCTAGGAGAAAATGCAGTTTGATTATAGCTTCCTGCAATAGAATCACGACTAGGATAATAAACACCTTTGTTAATATATCTGTCAACTCTTACCCCAGCCATTACAATTAATTTATCTGTAACATTCAATACATCCGAAACGTATGCACTATATGTTCGTTCGTTATTAGATACAAAATTGTTGTATTTAGCAGTTGCAAATAGTGGTTCTATTTTGGCAGCATTAAAATTGTTGTAAGCATCACCAGGTTTTTTGAAGTTTATCGCAGGCATGTTTATCGATGCATCATTGCGGGTTGCACGAAGACTATAAAAGTCAAAACCAGCAACAACTCTATTGCGTAATTTACCTATCTTGAAATCACCATTAAAGTTTTGTTGAATATCAGTTCCATAATAAGGGTAATCTTGATTTGTAACAGTTTGTCTCAATGTTTCGTTGCTGATAGCCGTTAAAGCTACAGTATATCCTTCAGAAGATGATTTTGTACGAGAGACAATAGTCTGTGAAGTCCAAGCATCAGATATTTTATATTTTAATTGCGCGAATATATTGTATTGCTGTCCTGTATAATTAACTGTATTATTTGCAAATGAAAGTTTATACGGAATTCCTAAATCTGTAATGCTTTTTGCTGTAGCGTCTTTGCCCGAGTACGGAGTCAATCTAGTAGGTGAGGTACCTTTTGAAGCGCTAAATTCAGCATCAATAAGTAAAGACAATCTTTCATTTACTTGATAAGAAAAACTTGGTGCGATAAAAAAGCTTTTATTAAACCCTGCGTCCTGAAAACTTCTTTCACTATGTAAAGCAGTATTTATTCTAAAAAGAGCCGTTTTTTCAGCATTGATAGGTGTATTTATATCAGCAGTAAAACGATTTAAATCCCAGTCACCAGTAGAATATGCAACTTCACCTTTGAAGAAATCAAAAGGCTTTTTTGTTACTCTGTTAAACAAACCTCCAAAAGAAGAAATTGTACTACCAAACAAAGTAGCCGATGGGCCTTTAATAACTTCAATACGCTCTAAGTTTGCTGGGTCAATTGTATTATAAGTAAAACTTCCCACACCATTTCTTACCAATTGAGGCGTTGCAAAACCTCTTGAAATACTGGTAGTTCTTCCTTGGTTTCTAACCTCGGCGATACCTGCACCAGGGACATTTTTAAAAGCGCTATTGTAATCAGTTACAACTTGTTCTTTCATAAGTTCCTTGCTTACAATAGTATAAACTTGTGGGTTTTCCATATTTCGCAGGTTCATTTTCGAAACCTCTTCGCTTTCTTTCCTCGCAAATCTATTTCCACCAGAACTCACAATTACCTCTTCTAGCTTTTGAGAAGTATAAGAAAGTTCAAAATCAAGATTAACAGAAGTAGTATTCTGATCTATCAATACAGGTAGTGGTGAAGAGTCGTACCCGTTCATAAGAACATCAACGACATAACTTCCAAAAGGAATGTTTTTAAGTTCATATTTCCCGTCAGAATCAGTTGTTGTTATTTTATTTAATTCAGAAATTTTCACTCTAGCACCTTGTACAGAATTTCCGTCTTTTAAAATTACTTTACCTGTAATTGTTCCCAAATGAGATTGAGAAAAAGCTGTTTCTGAGCAGAGAAAGAGTGCAAGAAACACAAGAAACACTTTTGCTAAAACATTGTTTTTAAGTGTTTTGGTTATTGTTTTCATAGAAAAATTAATTCGTTATCCTTATTTAGACTGATTACAAATATATAAAATGGTGTTAATTATGATAATTTTAGGTCTTAAATTTTTTTTTATTTTTGGCAACAGTTCTTTTTTAGTTTAATGACATATAGTACTTTAGGAGCTATTTTCTTCATAAATTAGGTTTTACTCGTATGTTGCTATTAGCCAGAAAAAGAATGTTGCAGTTGTCAGAACTAAGGTTTCCGTTTATATTTAGAGTATTTATTTATAAAAGGAAATAGTATAGTAAAGTATATACTGTATATCAATTTTTGAGTATATTTGATTTATTATTCTTACAAATATGACTGACGCAAAATCAATAAAAAATCAACTCGCTAAGAGAGCAACGACATTTACTACAGGAGGATTTAAACCAACAAATTCAGTTAATGAAAGTTGGATTGGACGTGTTTATTTATATGCTGAAAATGAAGAAATTCCAAAAGACGATAAAGGCAATTTAATGCTGCCCTTAATGCAGCTTTGTTTTGAAGATCTTCCTTTTGTACCCAGTGCTTTATCCGACATAAAAGTAGCAACCATTTTTATAGCTGCCGATTTGCCTTTTGATCTAACAGAAAATGGTGCTAATTGGCTCATTAGAACGTATAAAAAAACAGATGAGCTAATTGTTAAAGAGTTAACAAACGAGAATTCTCATATAAAAGCATTCCCATTACAACCAAAAATTATAGAGGAAGATTATCCTGTTTGGGATGATTGTGGAATACCAGATGAAATTGAAGATGAAATCTTAGAACTTGAAAATTCTGGTGTAATCGAAGATTATTATGATATGGTAGAGAATAATTTTGGACATAAGGTAGGAGGGTACCCAACATTTTGCCAATCTGGAATTTATTTTGGTGATGATTTTGAGTTTTTAATTCAAGTTTCTTCGGATGAAAAAGCTAATTTGAATATTGTAGATAATGGAATTATTTTTTTAGCTAAAAACTCAAAGACGGATGAATGGAGGTATTATTGTGATTTTTATTAGTCTCAATTTGGTAAGTGACAATAGAGCTATTTGCTCTTAATTTGAATAGTCAGCATCCATAAAATGGATGCTGTTTTATAAATAAACGAATCTCGTTAGTCAGTTATAACTGTAAGTCCGTTTTTAATAATTGATATGTTGATTTTATTGGTGTCAAAAATATATGATTCACCATCTATTTGAGCATCCAGTTGTGTAGCATCAGGAACTTCAATATCAAGATTTTGTATTAGAGCATGCTCCGCTTTTCTAAATTTTTCAACACTATTGCGCAATACATGATATCCCAAAGCCATTTTTTTGATAAATGATAATTTAGGAACAATAATTAAATCCAACCAACCATCATTTAAACTTGCTTTTGGCGTTAAGCTCATATTATACCCCATTTCATTTGAATTAGAAATGAACAATAAGAATGGTTTTGCATTTATCTTTTTATCATTAAAAGACAATAACGTATTGCGAGTTTTAAATTCTAAACTAGAAGATAAAGAAGCTTTTACATAAGCAATAAGCGTACGATTTCCTGAGTGTTCGTATTTTTTTATGATTAAAGCATCAATCCCGATTCCGGTATTGCTAAAGAAATAATGATCATTTATTTTACCCACATCAATGGTAGATACAGCTCCTTTTCGAATAATTTCGATTGCTTTTTCAAAGTTTCTAGGGATATTTAAATTTGAAGCCAAACCATTTCCGGATCCAACAGGAATAATACCTAGTTTAATAGAAGTACCAATCAGACAAGATGCAACTTCATTTATAGTACCATCACCTCCACAAGCTACAATGTAGTCAGGGTTATTGGCAACAGCAGCCTTCGTTAGTTCGATGGCGTGTTTTTTATGATTTGTATTATCAACTTCAATTTTAAACTCAGAACTTGGAAAAGTATTTCTTAAAAATGTGTCTGTAATTTTGTGTTTACCATTTCCCGAAATCGGGTTAACTATAAAATGGATGTATGTCATTATTCTAAAAATTTGTTTGTAAAGATACTGTTTGCAATCTAAATATTTTTAATGAATAAAATAGTTTTAAATTTTAAGTAGAATTTTTTGGATTTCAAACTGCAACTTTTTCAGTGTTTTTGTTTTTAAAATTAGAAAAAAATATTAAGCTACAAAGAATAATAAATAAAAGTAACGACGAGCCAATTGTACCTAAATTTAAACCTCCTTTTTCAATTGGTTTCGTAAGTAGATCACCAAATGTTGCGCCAAATGGGCGTGTGAGAATAAAAGCCAGCCAAAATAATACAATATGTGAGACTGTAAGAAAGTAATAGGATAGAGCAATGATTAAGAGCAAACTTGCTATTAAAAGAGCACCACCAAGAAAACCTAGTCCAGTATTAGTAGCGATAAAATCTCCTAAGGCAGTTCCTAGAGTATTCGAGAATAAGATTGCTGTCCAGTAGAATATTTCTCCTCGGAAACTATTTATGGTTGTAATGTTTAATGACTTTTCTGTTTTCTTCCAAAGAAAAAGAGTTGAAGCTAAGAGTATAACTAATAGCATGGATCCCTTTGCATAGCCAAGACCGAGAGTACGATCCATATAATCAGACATGGTAGTTCCAGCTGTACTTGTTGCTAATATAACAGCCCAATAAAGTGGTGGAATATGTTTTTTAGAAATTAATTGTGCTGATAAAACAATTATAAATAAAAGCAAAAGAATGATAGAACTCCAACCATAGCCTATATTTAGAGTCATAGACATTAAATCACCAGTAGTTTCTCCTAAAGTAGTGGCACAAATTTTAATAATCCAAAATGCAATCGTAATTTTAGGTAATTTTTTCATAGTTACTTTTTAAAATTTATAACTGTACCCAAATCGGACAACTTGCGTTTCGTAGTAATCTTTGCTGTTGTAGCTAAATCCATTACCTTGTATTTCTTTCTTAATTACAAGTGTGTTTAGTATATCGGTTGCATTAAGGAAAATTTCACCTTTTCCTTTTTGTATTGATTTTTTAGCCCCTAAATCTATTGAGAAACGAGAGTTTATTCTTCCCTGCGGAATAACATCAGGAGCAAGGTATACTGCTGATAATTGCCCACTAACCGTTTTATTAAACTGAAAAGTATTGTTCCATTTTGCATTTCCAGAAACAATTCGTTGTTTTTCGCCAAAGTAGATCGTTGGAACAGGGTATAAATTTGTCACGGTAAATGCATCTATTTCATTCTGGTATACGTTTCCATTTAGATTAAAAGAGTACCATGAATTAACTTCTTTAGAATATACCATTTCTACACCAGTAGAAGAACTTTTGCCTGCATTCTGGAACACAGCATAAATGAGATTACTCCCCGGAGCAGTTGTAGCAATTCGGCTAATTGTTCCGTTTACAAAACGATGGTAGAGTGATGTAAATAAATATCCTTTGCCAATAGTTGCTTTATACCCTAGCTCAAATGCAGTAGTAAATTGAGGTTTAAGGGCAGGATTCCCCACTTTTATAATTTCAGCATCATCATATTTTGGAAAAATTCGGATGTCTACTTCACTTGGTCTGTCGACTCTACGGTTATAAAAAGCAGTTAATTTATTAGTATCGTTAATCTTGTATCCAAATCGCACACTAGGGAAGGGCTGTGTATAGTCATAACCATCACTTTTGTATGTAGGATGATCTGGGTTTACATCGTACTGCAATTTTACATATTCTACACGCAGACCAACTTCGGCTTCGATTTTGTTGTTTTCAAAGATATAGTTTCCATACAATGCAGGAATAATTTCTTTGTAAGTAGCCCAGCCACCTGCATCAGGATCTAAAGGAGAATTTATCCCTGGATAAAACTGCATGTTTGTTGGAATTTCTCTATTTCTAAATTTTAATCCTGTTTCAAAACGTCCGTATTTTAAAGGCTGAATATAATCGACATTTATATCAATTACTTTTTCGTCAGAAAGTAGTTTAAAAGAGTCTTTACCAGTAAAAGTGGGCATAATGTTATCAAAGAAATATTTTTCATCTTCTCTATGATAGGTATAATTAATTCCTGCATTTAGTTTATGTCCAGCTTCTTTGAATTTATGCTGGTAAGATGCTGATAGCATTGCAGTTGTTTTTAATTCATCTTCTAAAAATTGCCATAGGCGTAAACGTTGCGAGTAGTCTTGATTAAAGAAAGGTTGATCTCCATTATCAATAATCTTTTCACTTCCAAACATACCTGAAAACGAAAATGTATTCTGCTCATTATAATTCCAATCAATTCCAGTTTTAATAGTTGTAAAATGAGTGTTACGATTTCTTTTAGTCTGTTGGTTTACAACTGTGCCATCATCATAAGTTCGGGTAACAAATTCGTTTTTATTTAGCGTTTCTGTATATAAATAATCGGCTTGTAAATACGTGTTTATTTTATTCTTACGGTAATTAAGCGAAAGCGAAGGGTTTATTTTAGGAGTAACTTCGTATTGAGGGCGTATTGTAGGTAAATTGGTTTTACGTTGCCACAAGGCGCCGTATCCAGAGGCAATACCTACTTTTCCGTTAAAGCCTTCTTGTTTGTTTTTTTTGTAAACAATATTAATAATACCAGCATTGCCATTAGCATCAAATTTAGCAGAAGGATTGTTTATGATTTCTATTTTTTCAATGGCTGATGCAGGAATATTGTCCAATCCTGATTGGTTACCAAAACCAGTTAGTGCAGTTTGTTTTCCATCAATAAGAACCATTACTTTATCGTTACCTCGCAACTGTACTTTTCCGTCTTGGACTGTAACGCCTGGAAGGCTTTGCATAGATTGCAGTACTGATCCACCACTTTGGGTAATATTATCGGCTACAGAAAAGACTTTTTTATCCATTTTAGAACTTACCTCGTCTGCTTTAGACGCATTTATTATTACCTCATTTAGAGCATTAATATCCTCTTCAAGTTCTAGGGTCGATAAATCGAGATAGTCTGATAATGTTCCAACAAATAAGGCTTGTGTTTTGGTTTTATACCCTATGAAACTAATCTCTAGTATATAATTTCCAGAGTTAATATTTGAAAATGTAAAACGTCCTTCTTCATTACTAACTACTCCAGCAACAAATGTCTGATTCTTGGATGATTTTAACGTGATATTGACATAGGCAATAGATGTTTTTAAATTCTTGTCCTTTATCATTCCCGAGATTGTGACCGATTTGTTTTGAGCAGTTGTCTTTGAAACTACAAGTACTATCAAAAAAAAGAATATGATTACGTTTGCTTTCATTAGTTGATGTGATTTGTTTTGCCCTCAAAAAAAAGGCAATAAAATTCTATGCTAATTATAGAGAGCTGCTCTATATAGCTTGTATAAATTAAGTTGTCAAAAATGTTTCTTAGTTTAAAATGTATTGATGTTAGTGAAATTCTAATACATTTTTAGGCAAAAGCGATAGGATTTATTCGGCTATTTCTTTTACAAAATTTCCTTTGTGATCAAATATTAGAGCCTTTTTATAGATTTCTACCTCAAAAAATATTTTACCGTTTGCGTCTTTAATTTTGGCAACTTCTCTGATTTTTTTACGACGATAATTCACTTTTACGTATGGTAAAATACTTTTTGGTAACTCATCTTTTGTTATTTTTACTTCGGTTTGAATAAGGTTTCCTGAGCTATCCAATAAAGCCGATTGAGTTTCTTTTTCATAAGTAAATGTTACTTCGTAGTTGTCTTTTTCTTTTTCCCATTTTGCATTAGTAGCATCTGGGAAATTGATTAAAAAAGTCGATTTTACAATTCCGGGAACATCTTTTTGAGATAAATCCTGAGCTATGGTAAAAGTTGAAATTAGTATTGTGAATAGCGATATTAGTAAATTTTTCATATGTTATTAGTTTCAATTAATAAATCTACAGTGCAAAATTAGAGCATGATTCTGTAGGAAGTTTGAATTTTTAAAATTTAACGGTAAAACGGTGTAAATTATTTTCAAAAGCATAATCAATTTTCCAATGACTTATTTCGGTGATTTTCTTTATAATTGCCATTCCCAGACCATTCCCTTGCGAAGACGGATTTGATTTAGAAAAACGATTAAATAATTTATCGATAACCAATGAGGTCTCCTGACCCGTATTTAAAAATGTGATAGATTCTCCAGTGATTATAATAATGATTTCTCCATTTTTGATATTGTGTCTAATGGCATTAAGAAACAAATTATTAATAAGCACTTCTGTTAATGAAGGATTGCCTTCTATTTTTAATTTTTCAGCATATTCTATAACTATATTGAGATTTTTTGCTTTTGCTTGCTCAGTGAAAAAATCAAGATGTTTTTTTAAATATTCATTTATAACAATAGGTTGTTTGTCTAGATAATTACCATTTTCAATTTTAGATAACAACAAAAGATTTTTGTTTAATCGGTTTAATCTAGAAACATCTTTGTTTAGAGAACTCAAAACCCCTGATTGCTCTTTGGTGACATCAAGCTGAAAAAGAGTATCTATTTTTGTTTGAAAAAGAGCCAATGGTGTTTGTAATTCATGTGCTGCATTTTCGACAAACTCTCTTTGATTGTTATAAATATCGGTATTTTTTTCAATAAGACGATCTAAACTTTTATTAAGTCTGTTAAACTCTTCTACATCTGTGTGCATAAAGTTAGGCGTCTTGTTTTTATCAATTTCAAATCCTTGAATTTGATTTAATGTATCATAAAAAGGAGCCCAAAGTCTTTTGGATGAAATTTTAGTAATTATCAATATTCCTAAAAGTAAAATGATAATTACGACTAAAAACAATAATGCAATACTAACAATTAAATCTTCTTTTTCTATCAGATTAATTCTTCCTACGTAGGTATAAGGCTGTCCTTTTATAACTATTGGAGAATTAAGTTCTCTATAAGGTTCGTTTTCATCTTCTAGTTCATCAAAATATATTTTATCAAAAATCGTGTCTTTACTAACGATATGTGATGGGATAATTTGAACATTCCGATTGTATTTATTCCATAATGCAATATCGTTGATATTAATTTTAGGCAATTCCTCATTTAAGAATTCATCTCTGTGTAAAGAGAGGGTTTCATCGGTTTCTTCAATATACAGCCGCTCTGTGATATAATAAAAAGCAGGAACAGCTATTAGCAGTATAAAAACTGAAAATATCAAAAAGGTTGTTGTTGTTTTATTTAGTAGCTTTTTATTCATTGTCCCATTTGTATCCTAAACCATAAACCGTTTTTATATAGTCACCACTTCCAGCTTTGTTTAGTTTTTTCTTTAGGTTTTTTATATGCGCATAAACAAAGTCATGATTGTCTAGCATATCAGCCATATCTCCCGAAAGATGCTCAGCAATAGCCCCTTTGGAGAGTACTTTGTTTTCATTGCCTATTAAAAATAGTAATAAATCTATTTCTTTTTTTGTGATATCTAGTTTTATATCATTTACCGATACTGTTTTAGATAGTATATCTATGGCAATCTCATTAAAAGCAACAATATTGTTTCCTTTAAAATTTTTGCGTCGTATAAGCGCTTGGATTCTTACTAGTAATTCAGATAAATGAAAGGGCTTCGTTAAATAATCATCGGCACCAAGATTAAATCCTTCAATTCGGGTATCTAATGTTTCTTTGGCTGAGATAATAATAACCCCCTCGGTTTTATTTCTTTTTTTTAATTCTTTTAATATATCAAATCCGTCACCATCAGGAAGCATTAAGTCTAATAATATACAATCATAATCATAAAGATTAATTTTGTCAAGGGCATCTTTGTAAGTTCCAGAGGTCTCACAATGAATACCATTGGGCTTAAAGTAGCTTTTTATACTTGCTGCTATTTCTAATTCGTCTTCTATTATCAAAATTTTCATACCGCAATTTAACGATTCAATTTTGAATGAAATCTGAATTTATGATTTTGGGTGCTTTTTTATATAATTGACTTATATAAGTTATTTAGGAAAATATAAGTTTTAAAGGGCTTAGTTTAAACGAACTTACATAACTCGCATGGTTCATTTTTTTTAATATTCTTTTACATCGGCTATTAAAAATGACTTGCCAGATTGGATCACTTTTATATCTCTTTTATAGCTTTGTTTATAAGTAAGATCTCTAACTACGGTTTCAAAAATATATGCTTTGTCTTTGGTTAACGATAAAAATTTGCAACTCATAACTTTTATTTTTCCATAATCTTGTGTAGGAATAAGGAAAGCTTCTGTACCAACATATTTAGTATCAAATTTATTCTTCCATTTCTTTTCAAAGGTTTCTTGCGTAAGGCCATTATCATATTCTATATTTATGGCATCACTTTTATACTCCGCATAGTTTTTGGTTGTGATATCACTCATTTTAAAAGTTTCTTTACTAAAATTAGTTTCAATAGCTTTTATCAACCATTTTTTTGCGTTTTCCTGATCCTGATCTCCTGTTTTTTGCTCAATAACCGTTTGATTTATACTTTTATTAGAATAGTATTTTGATTGCGATTTTTCATTTTGCATTACCATTATACTCGATAGTAAAGGGAAAATAAGAGCCAGAAAATTTACTTTGTACATAGTTGATTGTTTGAGGTTTTTGATAAAACGAAGATATGAATTATTAGAATTTTTTAATAACAACGAAAGAATTAATGCGATCTTTTTTTGATAGCAAAGATTTACGCAAAGTTTCTTAGCGCCTTAGTTTCTCAGAACCTTTAAAAAATAGTAGTCCTTGAGAACCTTTAAAAAAAAATATTTCTTTAATTACACTTTACTATCTTTGGCTATCCTAATTATTTACATTGAAAACGGTTTTTAAAAATACTTTTTTACTTCTTTTCCTAGTTATTATATGCTATCCTGCTTATGCTGGGAACAGGGTCGATTCGGTATTTGTAAAACTAAATCAGGCGTTGAAAAACAAACAGAAATACGTAGATTTAAAAGAAGAGCGAATTGCTAATTTTAAAAAGATAAAGTCTACTGATTTATCTGATTATCAAGAGTACAATTATAACAAAAGTTTATACAAAGAATACCAAAAATTCAATTCAGATTCGGCCATCTTATATGTCAAAAAGAATCTAAAGATTGCTAAGGAATTGCATAAAAAAGATTTAGAAGAAACAGCTCAATTGCAGTTAGCAAATCTTTATTCTTCATCAGGAAGATATCGTGAGTCTGAAGAAATCTTAAAAAGCATAAATAAGAAGTTATTATCACCGCAATTACTTCCAGATTACTATGAAGGATACCGTGAGTTTTTCTCGCATTATTCTACCAATAGTTATAATCCGATGTATGTAGAGCAGGTTATAAAATATCGTGATTCATTATTAGGAATATTAGACCCTCAATCGCTGAAGTACAAAATTAATCTAGCAGAAAAGAATATTGCTGAAGGACAAATTGATCGTACTGAGAAAGAGTTGGTACAATTACTAAAAGAAACAAAAGAGAACAATCCGCAGTATGCTATGATTGCTTATCTTTTGGGAAGTATTAATAAAAAGAAAGAGAATTTAGAATTAAAAAAGACCTATTTCGCTATATCAGCAACAGCAGATTTAAAAAACTCAATAAAAGATAATGCCTCAATTCAAGAGTTGGCTTTGGTTTATTACAAATTAGGTGATGTAGATACTGCTTATAAATTGACAAAATCGGCTATTGAAGATGCTATTTTTTGTAATGTACAATTCCGTACGCTTCAAATGTCAGAACTATATTCGATTATCAATACCGCTTATTTAGACAAAGAGGCTAAAAGTAAAAGCCAGTTGCAATTGTATTTGATATTAATAAGTGTACTTTCAGGGTTTCTTGTGTTGGCAGTGATTTATGTTTATAAGCAGATGAAGAGAGTTTCCAGAATAAAAGAAGAGCTTTCGAAAACAAGTGAAGAACTAGTAAAATTAAATGCTGACATTAGTAAAACAAACAATCAGCTACAAGAAAGAAACGCTCAATTATCAGAGTCCAATCATATTAAAGAGGAGTATATTGCTCATTTCTTTAGCTTATGTTCTACTTACATCAATAAGCTCGAAAATTACCGCATTACATTAAATAAGAAAGCTACAGCCAAACAGTTTGATGAATTGTATAAGATTCTAAAATCAAATACTTTGGTTGATAATGAACTAGAAGAGTTGTACAAGAATTTTGATACCATTTTTCTAAATCTGTATCCTACTTTCGTAAAAGATTTTAATTCATTGCTTATTAGCGAAGAACAAATCGTACTTAAACAAGGAGAATTATTAAATACTGAACTGCGAATTTTTGCTTTAATACGACTTGGTATTAACGATAGTGTAAAAATTGCAGCTTTTCTTCGTTACTCTTTAAGTACTATTTACAATTATCGCACACGAGCTAGAAATAAGGCGGCTGTTTCTCGTAATGAATTTGAAGAAATGGTTGTTAAAATCGGTTTAATTGCGGTAAAAGCTCAATAATTCATTTCAATTCCACTACTTTTTTAGACCTTTAAATAATTGTAATACACTTGTATTTAGTGTGTTATGTTTTTACTTCGCTACTTTTCTATAATAGGACTTTTTAAGTATACTATATCGTTTTAGCTTTACAATATAATTGCAGGAATCTTATTTAAGATTAACTAGGATTTAAATTTTGTCTTTGTATTAAAATAAATTATTAATAAATAAGTAGTTATGTTTAGAAACATTAAAGCAGTTGTTGTTTTGCTTTTATTAGGTACATTCGGAATGAATGCACAAAATAAAGTGCCCGTTTATCTAGATGATAAAAAGCCAATTCAAGAACGTGTCGAAGATGCACTTGCACGAATGACAGTAGAAGAAAAAGTGGCAATGGTCCATGCACAATCTAAATTTAGTTCACCTGGAGTACCACGTTTAGGAATTCCTGATTTCTGGATGACAGATGGTCCTCATGGTATCCGCCCAGAAGTGTTATGGGATGAATGGGATCAAGCAGGATGGACAAATGATTCATGTATTGCTTTTCCAGCGCTTACAGCTCTTGCGGCAACTTGGAACAAAGAAATGTCTTCACTATATGGTAAATCAATAGGAGAGGAAGCACGTTACCGTAATAAAACAGTTTTATTAGGACCAGGTGTAAATATTTATAGATCACCACTTAATGGACGTAACTTTGAGTATATGGGTGAAGATCCATTTTTGGCTTCAAAGATGGTTGTGCCTTATATCAAAGGAGTGCAGCAAAATGGTGTAGCAGCTTGTGTAAAACATTTTGCATTGAATAACCAAGAAACAAACCGCCATACAGTGAATGTAAATGTAGATGATCGTGCATTGTACGAAATATATTTACCAGCATTTAAAGCAGCTGTTCAAGAAGGAGATGCTTGGACTATAATGGGGTCTTATAATAAATACAAAGGACAGCCTAACTGTCATAACGAGTTTTTATTAAATGATATTCTTCGTGGAGAATGGGGATTTAAAGGTGCTGTTGTTGCCGATTGGGGTGGTGTTAGTGATACACGTCAAGCAATTACTAATGGGCTAGACATGGAATTTGGAACTTGGACTAATGGTTTATCTGCAGGAACAAGTAATGCTTATGACAATTATTATTTAGCAAAACCATATTTGGATTTAATTAAATCTGGACAAGTAGGGACTAAAGAATTAGATCAAAAAGTACGTAATATACTTCGATTAGCATTCCTTACTAACATGGATAAAAACAGACCGTATGGTTCGTTTGGTACAGAAGAGCATGGTCTTGCAGGTCGTAAAATTGCTGAAGAAGGAATCGTTTTGTTGCAAAACAAAAATAGCATATTGCCAATTAATCTTAACAAAACTAAGAAAATTGCAGTTATTGGAGAAAATGCAATCAAGATGATGACAGTAGGTGGTGGTAGTTCATCATTAAAAGCAAAATATGAGATTTCGCCATTAGATGGTTTAAAGAAAAGAGTAGGTACACAAGCAGAGGTTATCTATGCTCGTGGTTATATAGGTGATGCAGAAAGCAGCTATAATGGTGTTGCATCTGGACAAGATTTATCAGAAAAACGTTCGGCTGAACAATTATTAGCAGAAGCTATAGATGTTGCTAAAAAAGCAGATGTAGTTTTATTTATCGGAGGATTAAACAAAAGTAATTATCAAGATGCAGAAGGAGTAGACCGTTTAAGTTTAGACCTTCCGTACAATCAAGATAAAATTGTAACAGAATTACTTAAAGCGAATAAAAATCTTGTATTCATAAATATCTCTGGAAACGCAGTAGCTATGCCATGGGTTAATGAAGTGCCAGGAATTGTACAAGGATGGTTTTTAGGATCTGAGACAGGAAATGCTCTAGCTTCAGTTTTAGTTGGAGATACAAACCCTTCTGGAAAATTACCATTTACTTTCCCTGTAAAATTAAAAGATAACGGAGCGCATGCTTTGGGAGAATTTCCAGGAAAAGAAGAGGTTACTTATAACGAAAGTATTTTTGTAGGTTACCGTTGGGCAGATAAGCAAAAAGTAAAACCATTGTTCAGCTTCGGACATGGATTAAGCTATACAACTTTCCAATACGGTAAAGTTACTGCTGATGCAAAAACAATAACTGCTGCTGATAAAATTACATTTACTGTAAAAGTTAAAAATACAGGAACTAAAGACGGTTCAGAAATAGTTCAGTTATACATAAGCGATTTAAAATCTTCTTTACCACGTCCGATTAAAGAATTGAAAGGATTTGATAAAGTAAGTCTGAAAGCTGGAGAAGAAAAAACAGTTTCAATAACAGTTGACAAAGCAGCTTTAAGCTTTTTTGACCCTGTTAAGCATGACTGGGTTGCCGAACCGGGTGACTTTGAGGCACTAATTGGAGCTTCTTCTACAGATATTAAAACGAAAGTGAAATTTACTTTAAAATAGATTCACAAAAGATGCTTTTGAAGTTTCATAATTAGTACTTCAATAGTTGGTTAGTTAGTTTGCACAATCCCGATTATCTTTTGTGGTAATCGGGATTTTTTTGCTTAAATTTACTATGTCAGTTTCGTTTTTTTTAATCAAACAAATTTCATCTGTTCAGATAGGTTAAGTTATAAAATAGAATTAATTTTTAAAGTGTTCCCGCTTAATAGTAGAGAGAAATACATAATATAAAAGAGTTTATTGATTGTTCTTAAAATATTTATTAATCGCAAAGTATAGTTGCTTTGCATTTAAATTCAGAAAACATGAAGAACTTTATTCTAATAATTTTTATAATTTACTCATTCATTGGCTGTAAGAAAGAAGAAAAAAAGGCAACTAGTGAAAAAAAAGTAGCTATTGTTGAAAATGATAGTACAATTGTCAAAACAGCCGAAATGGCTTATTTGTATGGTTTGCCATTAGTATTAATGGACATTAAACGTAGACAAGCAACCAATGTCGAAGAAGCTGGTGCTATGGGAGCACCTATAAATCAGTTTGTTCATAAATCTACATTTCCCGATGCAACTCTTAAAAATGGTATACAACTTAATGCTGATACTTATTCTTCTTCAGCTTGGTTAGATTTAGGTAAAGGACCTGTTGTACTTTCCGTTCCTGATACTTATGGGAGATATTACCAGCTTTCAATGCAAGATGCTTACACCAATGTTTTTTCCTCATTAAGCAAAAGAAGAACAGGCACAGGAGCTGCCAATTTTTTAATTACAGGTCCCAAATCTAGTGAGCCAGTTCCGATAGGAATGCAAGAGATAAAATCACCTACCAATATAGTGCGTATCATTAATAGAATTCAAATGAATAGTTATGTTGATGGATTAAAAGTTTATAAGCTGCAACGTCAATACAAATTAATTCCACTGAGTAGTTGGGCTACCGATTATATTGCTCCAAAGGGTAAAATTGATTCATCAGTTCCGAAAGATTCACCAAATGATGTTGTTTCGAAAATACCTATTGGGGAATTTTTTAATTATGTAAATCAGTTAATGGCTAATAATCCACCAAGTGATAAAGATGCCGAAACAATAAAAATGTTTGCTACGATTGGTATTAAACCCGGAACTAAATTCAATTTGGGTGCTTTAAATAGTTCAGTGCAATCAACAGTAAGAACACTTCCTGACAAAATATTGAAGACACTTAATAAAGAGATTGCAATGTCTCCAAAGCTTGAAAATGGATGGACTCCAATAGATTTAAAATTAGGGGCTTTTGGAACCGATTATGAGCATAGAGCAAGGGTTTCATACGAAGGGCTTGAAGTGAGCCTCCCTCAGGATATAATCAGTTCTTCTTGTATGGCAGATGAGAGTGGCGATAAACTTAATGGGACTAATAAATATATTATTCATTTTAATCAAGACGAAGTTCCATTAGCTAATGCTTTTTGGTCATTAACAGCTTATGACTCAAAAGGAGCATTAGTTGCTAATCCTTTGAATCGTTTTACAATAGGCAATCGCGATTCATTGATTAGAAATGCAGATGGTTCGATAGATATTTATTTCCAAAGATCCTACCCAGGAAAAATCAGAGAAAGCAATTGGTTGCCAGTATCGTCTGGAGATTTTAATTTAGTATTGCGTGTATATTCTCCAAAAGAACAAATGCTAAAAGGGAAATGGACAATACCTTCGATTAAAAAGATAGTTCCAATCCCAGTAGTAGCAGCAATAGAATAATAAGTTTTGCAGTCTCAGTTTTCAGTGACAGTTTTCAGTCTCAGTTTGCAGTGACGGTTTGCAGTTGTGATGATAGTTTTCACTTTTCTTAGAACCTTAGAGCCTCAGAACCTTTGCAACTTTGTCCCTTTGCAACTTAGAACCTTAGTGCCTTAGTACCTCAGAGCCTTAAAAAAGCCTTTGTTCCTCCGTTACACTCAAGCCACTTGATGAGATTCCTCGTTCCTCGGAATGACAAGATTGGGGAGAGAACCTTTGCTGCTTTGAGCCTTTGCAACTTTGGACCTTAGTGCCTTAGCACCTCAGAGCCTCAGAACCTTTGCAACTTTGACCCGCTACTTACTATTTTCGTCTTTGATTCCTTTAAGCAGGGCATAGATTGCCATTCCGTGTCCTTGACCTAATTCAAAATCTTCTTTAAGCCAATTTGTAATATCGCCAGCTTTTGTTGTGGGTGTAAGTTTTCCGCTTGATGTGAATCCTTTTTGTTCTGCCAAGGCTCTAAACTCGGCTGGACCGTTGCCCGTTTTTTCTTTAATAGTTTTTAAATATGCTTGAAATGACATAAAATGATGGTTTTTTAGTTAATTTTTGATAAACTAAAATTAAATTTTATTTTTGAGATTAGAATTTATAATTTGAATTATTTTTCCATGGCCAACGGTTTTTGGTCCTTCTGTTATTTCAAATTCCATTCCCTCATTCAATTCTTTGTTTGGCTTTTAGCCAAAACTTTTTTCTTGCTTGATGGTATACTCTTTTTACTCAGAAAGAGTTTGTAGCTTTGTAGTGTTAGGCCTGTGTTAAAAATAATTACAGCCAGCAGTTTTAATAAAATAATTTATGTATACGAAATTACTTGAGCTTATAGCAGGAATTATTGCTATTGATGAATCGGATGTTATATTGGTCGAAAGTTTTTTTGAGCCTGTAAGTTATAGTAAAGGAAAAATATTAGAAAATGAAAATAAAGTAGCTCAGTACTTATATTTTATTAATTTGGGTTTTATTAGAGTTTTTTACAACCAGAATGGGGATCAAATTACTACACATATTAATTGCCCTTCGGGATTTATTACTTCTTTTAATAGTTTTGTTACAGGTACTCCTGCGGTAGATAATATTGAGTGTGTGACTGCATGCGAAGTATTGCGAATTACAAAAAAGAACTTTGATGTATTATGTCATAAAAGCCAAAAGTGGGCAGATTTTGCCAGAATTATTTATGAAAAATCTTTGGTTTATAATGAACAAAGAACCAATGAAATTATTGCTTTATCGGCAGAACAGCGGTATCTGAAAATATTAAAAGAGAATCCAGCGATGATTCAAAATGTACCATTACAATATATAGCGTCTTTTATAGGTATTAAACCAGAAAGTTTAAGCCGAATTAGAAAACAAATAATTTCCTAACATACATCAAGTAGATTTCTTTGACTATTACTGAATTTTGTATCAGATAATAAATAAAGAAATGAAAACAGTAAAAAATAAAACAGTACTTATTACCGGAGCATCATCTGGTATTGGCGAAGCATTTGCTTATGAATTAGCAAAGCAAGGAGCAAATCTTATAATAACAGCTCGATCAGAAGAAAAATTACAAATTATAGCCAACAAAATTACAAATGAATACAATGTAAAAGTTGCAGTATTCACCGGTGATTTTTTACAAAAAGATACTCCACAGAAGCTTTACAATCAAATTAAACAAGCTGGATTGTCGGTTGATTTATTGGTAAACAATGCAGGATTTGGTAAGTGGGTTAATTTTCTAGATGAAAGTATAGAAGGTTACGATAAAATGATTGAAATAAACATTAATGCACTTGTGAAATTATGTCATTTAGTGCTGCCTGAGATGTTGCAAAAAGGGGATTGTGGAATTATAAATGTTGCTTCTACAGGAGCTTTACAACCATGTCCTTACGTTGCAACATATTGCGCAAGTAAATCATTTGTATTAAATTTTTCTGAAGCATTGTATGGTGAATATTCTAAACGAGGAGTTACCATTGTAGCGCTTTGTCCTGGAAACACTACTACAGGTTTTCAATTGGTTGCAAAAGCGAATACTAAGGGGATGGCAGCTGATACTCCAGAAACAGTTGTTAAACAAGGAATTTCAGCATTATTAAGAGATAAAAGCTTTAAAATTGTAGGTGCTATGAATTATCTGCAATCATTTTTACCGAGATTATTACCTAGAAAAACTATGATTACTATTGTTAGCGGAATGATGAATAGCAAGGTAAATTAGATGGAATAGTTAACATAAGAGCTCTTTTTTAAATTAATTAAGACATTGTTAACGCACTTTGGTTGTTTAAATTCATTAATTTATGGAAAGTTAAAATTTAAGTTTACTATGGAAAATTCAAGACTCAAATCCTTTATACCTCTTTTTTATCTTGTTTGGTCGGATGATCTTTTAACCCAAAAGGAGTTCATTACATTACAAGAGTTTATTCGATCACAAAACTGGCTTACAAAAGAAGACCAAGACGTTTTACTTTCTAAAATTGATATTTCAGTACCGCCATCAAGAGAGCAACTCACAAATTGGAAACTTGATATTGAGAAAAGTATTCAAGATAAAGAGTCGGTTAAGTCAATATTTGATATTGTTGTGGCTCTTTCGGGAGATGATCAGAGTCTTAAAGAATTAGAGCCTGCTTTTACAAAACTTGAAAACGACCTTGGGGTTTTTGGTCAAGAGGCCATTGGTGCTTTCAAAAAAACAGCAACTTCATTTACTTCAAATTATAAAACCGAGAGTAGTTTTGATACCTATAAATTAACTGAGATTTTAGATGGAGAACAAGCTTCAATTATAAAAAGAGTAAAATCGGTTATCAGTAAACCTGAATTTGCATATGAAACTTCTACAGATATTAATGTATATCGAGCAAAAGTATACGAATGGTGTAAAATCCTTGCCAATGAAAATTTAGGTAATATGGCATATCCGAAGCAATACGGCGGAGGAGAAAATATAGCCGATTATTTTGCTATTATGGAAACGCTTAGCTATCATGATTTAAGTTTGGTGATAAAATTTGGTGTACAATTTGGACTTTGGGGAATGAGTGTACAATCATTGGGAACAGAAAAACACTATAGTAAGTATTTAAAAGATATAGGCTCATTAAAACTACCTGGTTGTTTTGCTATGACTGAAACGCATCATGGTTCGAATGTTAAAGGGCTTGAAACGACAGCAACATACAACCACGAAAACCAGACATTTACTATTCATACTCCGAATGCGAATGCACAAAAAGAATATATTGGTAACGCAGCTGTACATGGACAAATGGCAACTGTATTTGCAAAACTAATAATCAATGATGTTGACTATGGTGTGAATGCATTTATAGTGCCTTTAAGGGATGCAACTGGTCATACCATAAAAGGAGTTACTATTGGCGATTGCGGGCATAAAATGGGGTTAAATGGTGTGGATAACGGTACTATTAGCTTTGATAATGTTGTTATCTCTAAAGAAAATATGTTAGACAGATTTGCTTCTGTAAATGAGAAAGGTGAATTTGAGAGTCCAATTCCGAGTGACAACCGACGATTTTTTACCATGCTTGGAACTTTGGTAGGTGGTCGAATTGGGATTCCTCGTTCAGCATTGGCAGCAGCCAAATCAGGATTAGCAATAACAATTAGATACAGCGATCAACGCAGACAATTTGGCCCAGAAGGAGGATCGGAAGTTCCTATTTTGAATTATCGTATGCACCAACGCCGATTGATTCCGCAACTAGCAAAAACCTATGCTGTACATTTTGCTTTGCAATACCTTACGAGTCGTTTCTTAAATAAGGAAGAATCTGAAATGCAGGAAATCGAAGCACTTGCTGCTGGAATGAAATCGTATTCGACTTGGAGCACAAGAGATATTTTACAAGAATGCCGTGAAGCTTGTGGCGGTAAAGGATATTTATCTGAAAACAGAATTGACGCCTTAAAAAATGATACCGAAATATATACCACTTTTGAAGGAGATAATACGGTATTGATGCAGTTGGTAGCCAAAAATCGCTTATCTGAATTTAGAAAATCATTTGGCGAAATGGGAGCAGTGGGAATCATTAATTATGTTTATGAAAATGCCAAAACTGTAATTTCTGAGAAAAACCCAATTGCAACTCGTAAAACAGATGATGCTCATTTACTTGACAATGAGTTTCATTTGCTAGCATTTCAGCACAGAGAAAAAACAACATTGGCATCTGCTGCAAAGCGTATAAAAAAACTTATTGATAGCGGATTAGAGCCTTATGATGCGTTTAACGTGGTTCAACATCAAATGATTGATGTTGCTCAAGCCTATCTTGAACGAATTGTTTTAGAGCAATTTCAAGTTGCTATTGCGGGTGTTGAAGACCAAAATGTTAAAGATGTTTTATCAAAATTATGTCAATTGTATGCGCTAGCACAAATTGAGAAAAACAAAGGTTGGTATCTTGAAGATGGATATATGGAAGCTGTAAAAACAAAAGCGATTCGTAAAATGGTTAATCAGTTATGTTGGGATATAAGACCAGATGCAGTGGCATTGGTAAATGCATTTGATATTCCTGAAAGTTGCCTAGCAGCACCAATTTTAAAATAATACTGAATTATTTTATTTTCTCATTTTTCTCATTTAGAAGAGCGAAGAATTATATAAGCGGTGTAGATATTACAATCAAATTTGATATGTGATTCTTCTTTATCCAGAATAACAAGTTTAAGGTTTTCGCACGCAGATTTAGCAGATTTAGGAATTAGAAGAAGTTACGCAAGTAATAATATTTTAAAAACAAGAAACCACTAAGAGAGTAGGAAGAGTTAAGTCTTTACCTTACTCTCTTAGTGGTTTAAATAGAGCAGTTTATGCTGTTTCTTTTAATCTTTTTATGATTTCCATATAGCGATTTTCAAAAATAGTTTGCTCAACAGGAACTAGTACAGCTTGAAATAATTGCATTAAATCATCAGAATGATTGGCTACTTTTTTTGTCTGAAAACTATAGTGGATAAACTTAATCCATAGTACAGCTTTTAATTCCGTTTCGTCTTCGTTCCACATTTTCATCTCAACTAGCAGTACATTATCTGTGTATTGAATTAATTGGGATTCGATTAGAACCGTTTCCATTGTAAATGCTGGTCTCATGTAGCTTATTTGGTTTGATGCAACAACCCAACTTAGTGCTGATGTTTTCATGAGTTTAAATATGTCTAGGTCATAATGCTCTGCAATTTGATCTTCACGAGTATTAATAAAGTACTCTAAATATTTAGCATTGTTTAAATGATTGAATGGGTCACAATCTTGAAATCTGATTTTTGTTTTTGTCTTTAATACTTTTTCCATTTGTTGTTAAATTACACCACATACCAATTGGTATATAGAGAGTTAAATTTTTTTACTTCTTTATAGTTTTTATTATCATTTCATCAACACAATCCATTGCATTGCTCATGTAGGTTTCATCATTATGGGTGAAAGCCAAGAGTGAACTGCCTTCGATTAGCGACAAAATTATTTGGGCATATTTATTTATATCTATATCTGGTTTGATTTCACCAGAGTCAATTCCTTCTTTTAAGATGTCGATTAATCCAGTAATAAACTTTTGCGATAGTTTTTCGGCTGATTTAAATAATAACGGATTGACAAATTTGGTGTCAACACCAACTCTTAGCATCGGGCAGCCGCCTCTGTCTTTTACCAAATCATAATAAGTACGATGGTAATTAGTTATTGCGCGTAGTTTGTTTATACTGCCTTCTGTAGCAGCAATTAATTTAAAGAGCGGTATTATAGCTACACTCACATTGAGTTGAAAAGACTTTAATGCTAGATCTTCTTTATTAGAAAAATTGCAATAAATAGCCCCTTTGGTAAGGCCTGTTGCATTTGTAATATCTGATAAACTCGTACCGATATAACCTTGTTTGTTAAAAATAGGGGCAACTTTATCTAAAATAAACTCAGAAGTATTCATAGCTCTTTTCGATTTTTGAATAAGTTAGATAACAAATATAATAAACAAATACCAATCGGTATGTGAAAAAATAAATTTTATTTTGACTAAAGTTTTGGGGTTGTATGTTTTATAAAACCACAGAGTAACTAAAATAAATAAAAGTTTTATATACTTCAGTTGGGTTCACGAGTTACATTTTACCTACTAGCATGCCCAATGTTTGTATAGATTGGCGTAGTTCGTTGCTCCAAGGCAATCCATAACTTAAGCGCATACAATTACAAAATTGGTCTTGAAATGTAAAAATTCGCCCTGGTGCAATACTAATATTATGCTTCATCGCTAGCTGATAAAATACAGCTGTGTCGATTTTTTTATCCAATTCCAACCAAAGAAAAAAACCTCCTTGTGGCTGACTAACTTTTGTTCCAGCAGGAAAAGATTCTAGAATGGTATTGATGTAATTAATACTGTTGTGATGTAGCGTTTGACGTATTTTTCTAAGATGATTTTCGTATCTGCCATTTTTAAGAAAATCTGCAACTACTTCGTGGGTAATAGTAGGACAGGAGATAGTGTGGTACAGTTTGGTACGTAATATTTCTTTTTTAAATTTCCCCGGCATAACCCAGCCCACACGATATCCCGGAGCTAGTGATTTGGAAACGGAGTTGCAACAAAGTACAATGCCACTCTCATCATACGTTTTACAATTAGTGGGTCTGCTTGAACCAAAGTATAAATCGCCATAAATATCATCTTCAATAAGAGGAACGTTATAATGTTCTATTAATCGAACAACTTCTTTTTTGTGCTCAACAGGCATCATGCTTCCCGATGGATTGCTAAAATTACTCATTACGAGGCAAAGCGCTATTTTTTTACTAGAAAGTGCTTTTTTTAGCGCATCTAGTTCAATACCAGTTGTCATATTGGTAGGTAATTCCATTATGTACAATCCCAATGATTTTGCCAATTGTAATATTCCAAAATAAATTGGGCTTTCGGTAATAATGGTATCTCCCGGTTTTGTTAGTGTCATTAAGCAATGTGATATTGCCCCAATGCAACCCGGAGTGGTAATTACATCATCTTCGGTTATTGTACCTCCCCAAGTAAAGGACCATCTTGCCACTTCTTTCCTTAGATTGAGATTTCCTTGTACTTCATCATAACCAGTTGCGCTATTTGGAAATTGACGCATGGCTTGCACCATCCCTTTATTTAATTTAGCAATAGGCAAGAGGTCGTTTGAAGGACAACCTAACGAAAGTACTGTAACATTTTTGTCCATCATACTGCCGTAAACTTGATCTATTAAATCTTCTCGTTCAATATTAGCACAACTTATTATTGGGCTACTGGGTGTAGGCTCAGGTATTGTTCTTGAAGAAATATTACTCACATAATAACCAGATTGAGGTCTGGATTCTATAAGCGAACGGCTTTCCATTTCATAGTATGCCTTACTTACAGTGCTCATACTATAGCCGGTTTCGGCACATATTTCTCTTATGGACGGAAGTTTATCACCCACATTAAAGAGCCCAGATCTAATTTGTTTCTCTATTCGATCAGCAAATTGTAAATATAGATAGTTGGTGTTTTTCATTTTTAAAATGATTAACTGTTGCGCTGCAATTTAATAAAACTGTATCTGTATTGCTATTTTATTTTTGAGAAATTTGCAGTATTACAAAATGTAAATAAAAAATCCAATGAAGAATTCGAAATATTACCTAGCAGCTATTACTGCATATACAATTTGGGGATTCTTTAGTTTGGTATTAAAACCAATACATTCTTATGCGTCTTTGGATATTTTGTTCTATCGCGTTTTTAGTTGTAGCATATTATTACTATTAATCTCTTTTGTTTTTAAACGAAAAAAACTAAAAGAAGCTGTTGCAACTTTTAAAGCATTACCACTTGATAAAAAACGAAAAACAATTTTGTTAAATATAGGAGGGAGCATCTTTTTAACGGCTAACTGGTTTACATTCATATATGTGATGAATCATGTGAGCGTTAAAGCAACGTCACTTGCTTATTTAGTTTGTCCTATCCTAACGACCTTATTGGCTTATTTTATTTTGCATGAAAAACTATCAAAAACGCAATGGGTATCAGTAGGATTGAGCATTACAGGATGTTTGCTTTTGTCGTATGCTAATATCATGGATATGTTTTTTAGCATTATAATTGGATTAACTTATGCAAGCTATTTGGTTAGTCAGAGAGTTAATGTTGGTTTTGATAAATTTATAGTGCTTACTTTTCACATCACTTTATCTGCATTGTTTTTATTGCCGTTTTTCCCTGCATACAGCGGACCTGTTCCGACTGAATTCAAATTTTATTTGTGTATTGAAATAATTGCTCTTGGTTTTACTATTTTCCCATTATTACTGAATTTGTTTGCCCTTACAGGTCTTAACTCATCTACAGTAGGAATGTTATTGAATATTAATCCTATGATCGCTTTTGGGTTGGCAACTTTTGTCTTTCATGAACAAATAGGGGCGTTACAAATCTTATCATACGGAATCATTTTTATTTCGGTATTGGTTTTTAATTCACACCATCTTTTTAAAAATAAACAAAAGGAGATTCCGTTGACAAAATGCAGTTGATTGTCTTAAATTGATTATTTTTTAGAAGCAATCAATTTATCAATGCTCCAATTGTAAAATGGAATTGAAGCCAATAGTAAAGAAGCAGCACTTGCAGTAAATACAGAGTAATTAAATGGTGCTCTGTATCCTGCAAAAATCAGCATGCTTAAAGCAAATGATAATGTTAACAGAAAGCTTCCATAAGCTGTAGTTTTGATCTTAAAACCAATAATTAATAAGATTCCAAACACGATTTCTGCTAGTGTTGCGATAATCGCCATAACATTAGTTACATCATGATTTAGGTAAGGCATTAAGGAGTTTGTATAATCGACAAAATTAGCCCAATTTCCCCAACCTACATTTGGTTCTCCTGCTGCTCCAAGCATTCCTAATCGATCCATCACGGGTAAAATAAAGCCAATTCCTAGTGCTAATCTTAGAAAGATTTGAGCAAATTGTTGTGTGTTTTTCATTTGTATTTATTTTTCTATTATCATAGTTATTCCTTGCCCACCAGCAGCACAAATTGATATAAAGCCTCTACCAGAGCCTTTTTCGTTGAGTAGTTTTGTCATGACTCCAATTATTCTTCCACCTGTGGCTGCAAAAGGATGTGCTGCAGCAAGACTGCTTCCTTTTACATTGAGTTTGTTTCTGTCTATTGCTCCAAGACTTTTCTTTAGTCCTAATTCTTTACTGAGTTCTGGACTTTCCCAAATTTTTAATGTTGCCAGAACTTGAGCAGCAAAGGCTTCGTGTATTTCGTAATAATCAAAATCTTGTAATGTCAATCCAGCTCTATCGAGCATTCTACTTGCTGCAAATAGAGGGGCTAATAAAAGATTTTGTTGATTTTTTACATATTCGATGGCAGCAACTTCAGCAAAAGTGATGTAGGCAAGAATAGGAAGTCCTTGTTCTTTTGCCCATTCTTCACTAGCCAAAAGAATGCACGACGCTCCATCTGTAAGAGGAGTAGAGTTACCAGCTGTAAGTGTACCATTGGTTTTATCAAATGCAGGAGGTAGCTTTGCTAGTTTTTCAAGAGTACTGTCTTTTCTTAGGTTATTGTCTTTGTCAAGTCCTTGAAATGGTGTAATCATATCATTAAAGAATCCTTCATCGTAGGCTTTTGCCATATTTAAATGGCTTTGTAAGGCTAGGGCATCTTGATCTTCTCGGGCTATTTTATAATATTTGGCTGTAATCTCTGTATGACCACCCATAGAGAGTCCTGTTTGTGGTTCTTCATTTTGAGGAACTAGAGGAGTGAAATCTTTAGGACGTAGCTTGAAAAACTGTTTTATTTTTCCACCCAAAGTTTTTTCTTTCCTAGCATTGAGAAGCACCTTCCTTAAATTTTCGCTTACTGCAATTGGGATATCGCTTATAGAATCTACACCACCAGCTATTCCAGATTCTATTTGTCCCAAAGCTATTTTATTAGCAATATATATGGCACTTTCTATTCCTGTATCGCAGGCTTGTTGTAAATCACAAGCTGGGGTAGCAGGATCAAGAGCAGTTTTCATGACACACTCTCTAATAAGATTACTGTCGTATGTGTGTTTTATTACTGCTCCTCCAGCAACTTCACCAAGTAGTTTTCCTTGTAGTCTGTATTTTTCAATAAGTCCATTTAGAGCTGCAATCATCATATCTTGATTTCCTACTTTGGCGTAAGCAGTATTTGCTCTTGCAAAAGGAATTCTATTGTATCCTACGATTGCTACTTTTCTTATTTTGTCATTATTATTCATAGTCTAGGATTTTATTTAAATGAAAGTCTTACTATTAAAGTTTTACTTTAGAATAATAAATTTAATAATTTAGATTCAAATGTATTGAGTTATGTATAAATAATAAATCTCCAGCTTTATATTTAAAACTGAAGATTTATTTATGTCAAAATTATTTGATATTAATTAGTTGCAATTCCCGTCTGGAGTACAAGACTGCCCATTGATTATATCAAGATTTGTAGCTGGATTATCTTTTCTCCACTCTCCAAATGATTTTTCCAATGTTTGTAAAAAAGTATCTGGTGATTGTGCCCCATTTATAGCATACTTGCGATTGAAAATGAAAAATGGAACTCCATTTATACCAAGTTGTTGTGCTTCTTGAACATCATTTTTTACTTTTTCTGCATATTGGTCATCAGTTAAAGCTTCTTTTACATCTTCGGCTGATAAACCAATGTCTTTTCCAAGTTCTTCTAAAACTTGTGGATCTCCAAAGTTTTTACTTTCGGTGAAATAAGCATAAAACAAACGTTCTTCTGCTTGGTCACCAAGGCCTTTTGTTTTGGCTAGTTGTATCATTCGATGTGCATTGAATGAATTGGCTACAACTGCATTATCAAAGTTGTACTCTAATCCTGCATTTTTTGCAGTTTCAACTACGTTTTGATGCATTTTTACTGAACTTTCGTAGCTCATTCCTTTTCTGTTGGCTAGATATTCGTAAACATTTTCTTTTTTGTCAAAATGTTCAGGAATATTTGGGTCTAGTTGGAAGCTTTTCCAAACAATTTCAATGTCTTTATTATCGGCGAATTTGGTAAGTGCTGTTTCGTAATTTCGTTTTCCAATGTAGCAAAACGGACACATGATATCGCTCCAAACTTCTACTTTCATTTTAGGTGTTTCTATTATTTCCATAATGTTTTATTTTTGTTTTTTAATTAGAAAGCTGGTTACTTAAATGGGTCAAAGTAATCAGCTTTCTTTTGAAACTTATACTTGTTTCATATAATTTATTCAATAACTAATTGTGCTAAAGCTTCTTTTGTAAAGCCTTTTAGTTCTTCTGTCTTTCCATGTTTTATTTTAGCAACCCAATTTGGATCAGCTAGTATTGGTCTTCCAACTGCTACAAGATCAAAATCACCTCTATCCATACGTCTTGTTAATTCGTCTAAAGATGTTGGTTGTGAACTTTCGCCAGCAAATGCACCAAAGAAATCACTTGAAAGTCCTACTGAACCTACTGTAATTGTTGGTTTACCTGTAATTTTTTTAGCCCATCCAGCAAAGTTTAAGTCGCTGCCTTCAAATTCTGGTTCCCAGAAACGACGTTGTGAACAATGTAAGATGTCTACTCCAGCATCTACTAGTGGAGCAAGCCAAGCTTCCATTTCTAGTGCATTTTTGGCTAACTTATAGGTATAATCTGCTGGTTTAAACTGTGAAAGTCTGATGATTATTGCAAAATCTTCTCCCACTTGTTTTCTTACTTCTTTAATTACTTCTACAGCAAAACGGGTACGTTCTGCAAGTGTTTTACCACCGTAAGCATCAGTTCTGTGATTTGTAGCATCCCAGAAAAATTGGTCTATAAGATAATCATGTGCTCCATGTATTTCAACACAGTCAAAACCTAATCTTTTGGCATCTGCAGCAGCTTGTCCAAAAGCTAGGATTGTATCTTCGATATCTTTGGTTGTCATACTTATACCATTACTAAAACCTGGTCGATTTAACCCTGATGGTCCTTCAAAAGGTACTGGTGGAACCCATCCAGAGTGGTGATTGTCCATGATACCCATATGCCAAATTTGTGGTCCCATTTTTCCTCCAGCTGTATGAACCCCATCGATTACTTTTTTCCATCCTGCTAGTGCTTCATCCCCGTAAAAGTGAGGTATATTAGCATCATTTGATGATGAAGGTCTGTTTATAACAGTTCCTTCTGATAAAATCAAACCGACTTCGCCTTCAGCTCTTTTTTGGTAATAATTTGCTACATCATCTGTAGGAACTCCATTAGGGGAAAATGAACGCGTCATAGGCGCCATTACAATTCTATTTTTAAGATCTAACGTCTTTAATTTAAAAGGCGTGAATAAACTATCTGTGCTCATATTAATGCTTTTTTTATAAATTGAATTCAATTATTTTACTTAGTTCTGCAAATCTTTTTTCATTGCGTTTGTAATAGGTCCATTGTCCAACACGAGTTGATTCTATGAATCCTGCACGTTGAAGAATAGATAAATATTCTGAAACAGTCGATTGGGTAAGTCCTGATTTGGCTTGTATTTCTCCCACACATACACCGTGTTCAAAGCCACAAGATTGTTGCCTCGGAAAATTAATTTCGGGTTCTTTTAGCCATTCCAACATTTGTAGACGGGACTTGTTTGATAATGCTTTAAATATTTCGATGTGTTCCATAATGCAAATATATCGACTTTTCCCGATATGCCAATATTGGAATGCATTTTTAGCAAAAATTTAAGATAGGTAAGGAGTTGTTAACTTATTATTAGTTAGGGGGATAATAGAGGTGTTTGTAGAGTCTACCTAACAGATTTTGTATAAACTGTTAGGGTATAAATATATAATTATTGACTAATGGAGGGAAGTCTGAAAGGAGTTTAAATGAAATTGACTAAGAATTTACTTTTGAAGTTCCAGTTCTTCGATGATTTGTTTTTTCATTGTTGTATGAATGTAATCTTTGGTTTCGGCATATGAAATTTTATACCTGCGTGGAATATCTTGCAGATGTATTGGGAATGTTGCTAATAATTTATCGTAGTATGTATCTAATTCTTTATCATCAGGCATTTCAAATTTTAATCGTATTTGAAACCTTCTCAATAGTGCGGTATCTATAATATTATAGTGGTTTGTTGCGCATATCAGCAGGCTGTCTTCTGGAAAATAATCTATTAATTGTATGATTGTGTTTACGAGTCTGCGCATTTCGCCTACGTCTTTATCATCGCTTTCACGACTTTTTCCAATTTGATCAAACTCATCTAAGAACAAAACTGCCCTTTCTCTAATCGCTTTATCAAATATTGCCTTTACATTTCTGGAAGTTTCTCCGATTCTAGCATTGATTAATGTGCTAAGATTTATTATCACAATATTTTTATTCAATGCAGTTGCTATGGCTTTGGCTGTGGTTGTTTTTCCACAACCCGAATGTCCGTATAATAATATCTTATTATCTACTTTAAGATTGTATTTTTTTAATTCGTCAAGATATTGATGTTCTTTTATGGTTTGCGACAATGCAGCTTTATTTTCTTCACTGAAAAACAAATCATTCAAGGCTATTTTTTCGGTATCGTTTACGGTAAGTTCGTATAGATTCATCTCATTTCTTATTTGATGCAAAATTATGGTTTATTCTGCAATATTCTCATTCCATATGTCTTTTCCTAAAAATCGGTTTCCGAAGATGGATGTGCCTATTCTCACCATGTTAGAACCCTCGGCTATGGCTAGTTCTAGATCTTGTGACATTCCCATAGAAAGCAGTAGTTTTTTCTGATTTTCTATTCCCTCAGCATAAATTTCATCTCTTATCTCTCGAAGTAATCTTAGGGAAGGTTGCATTTTTTCTTTTTGTACATCTAATAATCCAATTGTCATTAAGCCTTTTACATTTAGTGTATCGTACTTTTTTATTTCTTTAATAAATGCAATGACCTCTTTTGGTGCAAGTCCAAATTTGCTTTCTTCGTATGATGTGTTTACTTGTACAAAGACATCCAGATTTCTTCCTTGTTTTTGTAGTTGTTTGTGAAGTTCTTCAGCTAAACTTATTCTGTCTAGGGATTGAATGCATGTAACATATTTTAAAACATCCTTTATTTTGTTGGATTGTAAGTGCCCAATAAAATGGCGCTCGATATTTAATGTTCTTAATTCGGAATCTTTATCTCTTAGTTCTTGCATTTTATTCTCACCAATCAAAGTTTCGCCAGCTTCAATAGCGATGCGTATTTTTTCTGCAGGAACAGTTTTGGTTGCCAATAATAATTGCACATCCGATATGTCTCTGCCTGATAATTTACAAGCATTTTCGATGCGTTGATGAACATCTTTCAAATTTAAAATAATCGTCTCCTTCATAGGAGCAAAGGTAGGAAGTTATGTATTTCTGAAAATAATCCAGTTTTGAGTATTGTTAATAGTCCAGTTTTTTTTATTTTTAATCTGTTGGTTTTCAGTTGTGTTTTGTGAATGTTAGCGCTTGAAATCACTGGGTATGTTTGTTTATTAAGGGTTTGTTTTGTGTTTTAAACTAAATTATAGAAATGCCTTTTTTTTGATTTAATGAAAAAAAACATTAATAAAAGAATGTTCATTCATTTAATGTTTTTATATTTGCTAAAAAATTTCAATTATGAGAGTAAGAGATATAGATAAAGAGAAGCTGGTTGTGGTTAAGGCAATTGAATTAATTGTTGAGTATGGTTTTCAAGGATTTAGCATGAATAAGCTAGCCAAAGCCTGTAATATTTCAGTAGCGACTCTCTATATTTATTACAAAGACAAAGATGATTTGATTAAGAAAATTGGAGCAGAGATAGCCTTAGAATTCTTTGCTTCTACAATAGATAATTTTTCTCCAGATATGGCTTTTGAAGAAGGATTATGGATACAATGGCAAAATCGTGCGGCATTTACGTTTAAGCACCCTAAAAAAGTTGCTTTTTTTGAAGTAATTAAGCAGTCCCCACACGCTGATGATATATTGAATTCTACAACCAAATTCTCTGATTTTAGGATAATCATGAAACAATTTATTACGAATGCATTACAAAATAAAGAACTGATTGAAATGCAATTTGAAGTTTTTTGGAGCATTGCCTACGGTCCTTTGTATACCTTACTAAATTTTCATAATGAAGGAAAAAGCTTGGGAGGGAAGCCTTTCAAACTTACTCAAGAAATGATGAAAGAAGCTTTTCAGGCCTCAATAAGAGCATTAAAACCATAAACACTACTATGGAAACTGATTTAGACAAAATTTTTATTTTCAAAACCAATATACAGCAATTATGTGCTAATTGTACTGTAAGCAAAACACTGAGTAATCATGCAGATATTCTGCAATGGAGTATTGATACCGAGGATATAGATTGCGTGTTACGCGTTGTTTCGGAATATCTTACTGTCGATATGATTATCAATATTATAAACAATCTTGGCCATGAGTGTCAAGAATTAAATTAAAAATACAACAAAGCAAATGGAAAAAACAAAAATAGAAACTCCTCCCTTTTCTCCTTATCAAAAATATATTATCGTTTTATTGGCGCTTTTACAATTTACAGTAATTCTCGATTTTATGGTTATTTCTCCACTTGGGGATATATTAATGAAAAAACTCGATATGACTACAGCCAATTTTGGATTGACTGTTTCGGCTTATGCATTTAGTGCAGGTATATCGGGACTACTTGCAGCAGGTTTTGCTGATAAATTTGACCGAAAAAAATTATTGATTTTCTTTTACACTGGATTTATTATTGGAACAGTTTTTTGTGCTCTAGCAACCAATTATACTTTATTGCTTGCTGCTAGAATTGTAACTGGTCTTTTTGGTGGTGTTATTGGTTCTGTATCATTAGCGATTGTAACCGATTTATTTGTGATTCATCAGCGTGGTCGTGTGATGGGTTTTATCCAAATGGCATTTGCATCTAGCCAAATTTTAGGAATTCCGCTGGGACTTTTTTTTGCAAATCACTGGGGTTGGCATTCGTCATTTTTAATGATTGCAGGTTTAGGAATTCTTATACTTGTTACAATTGTAATCATAATGAAACCCGTAGTAAAACACCTTGAATTACAGTCGGATAAAAGCCCATTTCTGCATTTATGGCATACTTTAAGTAATAAGGATTATCAAGTTGGTTTTCTGGCTATTGCGTTTTTGTCAATAGGTGGATTTATGTTGCAGCCTTTTGGTAGTGCTTTCCTAGTAAATAACATCAAAATAAGTCAATTAGACTTACCAATGGTTTTCTTTTACACTGGACTTTCAGTACTTTTTATAATGCCTATAGTAGGTAAATTAAGTGATAAGATTAGTAAGTTTTGGTTATTTACAGGTGGGTCTGTACTCTCAATTATCATAATATTAATTTATACTAATCTTGATGCTGTTCCTTTATGGCAAATCGTTGGGCTTACTATGATTATGTTTATGGGTATCATGAGCCGTATGGTTCCAGCAACAACTCTTAATACTGGTATTCCTGAAATGCAAGATCGTGGTGCTTATATGTCGATTACTTCTTCTATGCAACAAATTGCTGGTGGTATTGCAGCTGTTTGCGCCGGATTGATTGTACACCAAGAAACCAAGACTTCTCCATTAGAAAACTATGATATTCTAGGTTATGTTATTTCGGTTATATCTCTTTGTACTATATTCTTTGTTTGGAGGGTGAATAAATTGGTTAAATCTAAAGAGAAAGCTGCGGCTGTGGCTGTGAAAAGTGAAGTGTAGGGGGGGGAGATGTGAAATGTTAGAAGTGAGATATGAAACAGGAAACTGCAACTGAGAGCTGTGACTGAGTACTGTGACTGAAACTGAGAACTGTTTTTTAGCACGCAGATTTAGCAGATTTTGGGGATTTTTCATTGTGAGTAAATACTCTATTTGTTTTGATGTTTTTTACTGATGTGTTTAATTTTTATTTAAAACTTCAGAGACTGAGAACTGTTTTTTAGCACGCAGATTTAGCAGATTTAGAGGATTTTTCATTTCGAGTGAATACTCTATTTGTTTTGATGTTTTTACTGATGTGTTTAATTTTTATTTAAAACCTCAAAGATTGGGCACTGTAACTGACAACTGTGACTGAACACTGAGAACTGAACACTGAGACTGTATAGTTTTAAAAGAAAAAAGCCACTTGTGAAATTTACAAGTGGCTTTTTTTGTGGTGGTTAAGTTTCTATTGGGGGCAAAATTTTATAATATAAATTGTAAAGTCTAAAAAGATGGTTTTACCTTACATCTATATTTCTTTGTATTCAGTGGGATTTTTGCAAATCATATTTAATATGATGGACTTTTTTTGAAATGCTGCTGCATATTGTCTTCTATAACAATTTTGGCTACTGTAATCATATTTGTAAATTCCACTAGCTGTGTTGTAATCTTTTGTTTTTCGAATAATAATGTGACAGTTTTCATTTTCATCGATTCTATTTTGTCTAGTATTTTTCTAAAATCGGCATCTTTATTATTGTAAAATGTAGTCATCAATGTTTGTAGTTCTTTTTTAAGTTCTACAAAATTATTTGAGTGCATATTAATTAAAGGCTCATCGAAATCTAACATGAGGTTTTTTGATGAAAAAGATACGTCATCGATAGTACTCTCAATATGTTCTGAAGCTTGGTGTGAGAAGACTAAAGCCTCTAATAATGAGTTTGAAGCCAGCCTATTTTTGCCATGTAATCCTGTTCTGGAACATTCGCCTATAGCATACAGGTTTTTTATGTTTGTTTCTGAATTTTTATTGACATTGATACCGCCACATTGATAATGTGCTACTGGAACAATAGGAATTAGGTCTATTTTTGGGTTTAATCCGATTGTCTGACAATAATCTGTAATGGATGGAAAATGAGAATAAAACGCTTCAAAATCCAAATGACGACAATCTAAATAAACATGCTGTTTTCCTGATGTTTCTAGTTCTTCGCTTATTGCTTGTGAAACAATATCTCTAGTTGCTAATTCCCCACGAGTATCATATTTGAATATAAAACGTTTTTTGTCTTCATTAACGATATGTGCTCCAAAACCTCTTACTGCTTCTGAAATTAAAAAGAATGGATTTTTATCTCCTTCATATAGTGCTGTGGGATGAAATTGGATGTATTGTATGTCTTTTATTAAGGCGCCTGCCCTTGATGCTATTGCAATTCCATCTCCTGTTGCAATTTCTGGATTTGTAGTATTCTTAAATAGCTGTCCACATCCTCCAGTGCTCAAAACTATAGTTTTAGCTTGTATGTATTTTATTCGATTATTGATTTTGTCACAATAAAAAGCTCCTGTACTATACGGATTGCCTTTGTTTTTTTTAGTATTTATATCAATAACCAAATGGTTTTCTAATAGTGTAATATTAGAGAGTTGATTTATGTTATCGATTAATTTCTTTTCAATTTCTGCTCCAGATACATCTTTATGATGCAAGATTCGATGTTGCGAATGTCCACCTTCTAAGCCTAAATTCCATATTCCTGATTTCTCTTTATCAAAAGAAACACCAATATCAATAAGCTCTTTTAATCGCTCTGGTGCTTGATTGATTACCATTTTTACAATTTCTTCATCACAAAGCCCTCCGCCAGATTGTATGGTATCTTGAATGTGTTGTTCAAAACTATCGCCAATTTGATCAGTAACTACGGCAATGCCTCCTTGTGCCATTTGCGTATTGGAGTTTTGAGCTTTTTCTTTTGTCATTATTGTGATAGACAAATCGGGGCGTTTTTTTGCTGTTTTTATGGCAAAAAATAAACCTGCTATTCCTGAACCAATTATAAGTATATCTGCTTTCTTCATTTTGATTAATTTAGATATTTAAGGCATATTGAGCATTCTGTTTATAGGCTTTATAGCTTCTACTCGTAATTCTTCATTGATGCTAATTTCTGGACTTTCATTTTTCAGACATAAATAAAGCTTTTCTAAAGTGTTGACTTTCATAAAAGCACATTCGCTGCATGCGCAGGTATTATCTTCGTGTGATGGAGCCGGAATAATTATTTTTTGCGGTGCGTCTTTCGCAAGTTGGTGTAGGATTCCTGCTTCTGTTGCTACAATAAAAGTTGTAGCTGGATCATTCTTGATAAAATTGAGCATTCCGGATGTTGACCCAATATAATGTGCTGTTTCCAGAATATGCCTTTCTGATTCTGGATGGGCAACAATTTTTGCGGTCGGGTTTGTATTGTATATTTCGATTAATTTATCGAGTGAAAATGCCTCATGAACAATGCATGAACCATCCCAAAGTAATAAATCGCGATTTGTTTCTTTTTTTAGATACATCCCTAAATTTTTATCAGGAGCAAAAATTATCTCTTGTTCTTTTGGAATTGCTTCTATAATTTTTTTTGCATTGGAGGAAGTGCATACCCAATCACTCATCGCTTTTATTTCTGCCGAAGAATTGATATAGGTAACTACTACATGTTTTGGGAATAACTCTTTTAATTTCTTAAAATTAGTAGGGGAGCATCCATCTGCCAAAGAACATCCTGCAGTGAGATCTGGTAAGAGTACTTTTTTATTTGGGTTGATAATTTTGGCTGTTTCTGCCATGAAATATACTCCTGCAAAAACGATTGTAGCTGCATCTGTAGTAGCTGCCTTTTTTGATAATTCAAGACTATCACCTACAAAATCGGCAATATCTTGTATGTCTTTTTCTTGATAATAATGAGCGAGGATAACCGCATTTTTTTCTTGTTTTAAACGATTTATTTCAGAAATTAAAAATGATTTATCCATGTATTTATTTTTATCGATATTCTTAAACTACATGTGCAGAATATCTAAATTATCTTATTTACTTTTTTAACTGAATTTTGAAATAAAAAACTTCCAAACCGAAAACGTATTTTATAAATTGCCTTGCTTTGATGGGGGGCAACGACAGTTTTTTACAATTTTAAAAATATTGTATTCGATCTAGAAGAAAATTATTCCTTAATTTTTACTACAATTGTTCTTATAACATTTTAAATCTTAATTATTTAAAATATAATTATGGGATTTTACTTTGTAAAGATATTGTTGAACCAAATTTTATTTCATGATTTAAATCATGAAATGGATTTTTTTGATTTAATATTTAAATTTGATGAAGTAGGAGGTCATAAAACATAAAGAAAACCCGTGAATGCAAGTTTTATTTTTTGCATTCACGGGCTTAAAAAGTTTAAGTAACGCGTTTTTTGACTAATTAAGACTAGGTCCTTCGGGAATTTTAATGACGCGTTTGTGTCTTTTGGTTAGTAACAAATAGATTATGGCAATACCCAAAACTATTAAAAGGGCAATTTCTAGTTGTGCCAGCATATTGTACTGATTATATGTTTTATTAGCATTTTCTAATTGTAATTTGGCTTCGTCTACCTGAATTTTAGAAAGGGATTCTAAAGTAACTAATGCTTGATCTGCCAGTTTTTCAACTTCTTGCCATTGCTTTTTTTGTGCTTGCTTGTTTATTTTGTCACAGATAGCAATAAAAACTCCAAAATCTTCTTTCTCTTTGGGAGTTAAAACTGTTTTATGGTATAATAAGTTTATTGCCTTTATATTATGAATAGATGTAATAATTGCATCGGCTTTTTCGGTGTCATTATTGTTTTTGACAGCACTTGCTTTTACAAGGTTTAATTCATTAGCATAATGAAAAATATAGGTCGAAACTACTAAACGATCTTTATAAATTGCATTGATGTTTTCGTTGGTGGTTTCGGCGTTTCGTAGTGTGTTAAAGGTACTTAGTATTATAATTAACATTACAATTGCCAGTATAAATGCGGCTTTTGTTTTTTTACTACTGTTTTTTAAACCCATCATATTGTGTTGATTTGTATCGCAATATAATATTTATTTAAATGATTTTGTTGTTTATATATAAAATATAGCTGTTGGATGTGATTTATAAAGGCCCTTTTTAGATAGAATAGCATTGATTTTAAAACGAATGACATTTCTATAAAATTATGACTTTTTGATACCTTTTTTATTTACGCCAAGTATGATTTGGAAGTTAAATAATTGAATTATACTGTTATGTCTTTTTTTAGAAATTCAGAATAAAAATTCGGAATAGGACTTTCTTCTATTGCTCTTATTACTTCTTCTATCGGATACCTTAGTTTGATAATTTCAGGAACAATTTCTTCTCCATTAATATGTAATATTAAATATGTTGCCAATGGATTGTTTTCTCTGGAACGACCTACAGAACCACAATTTATTAAGGTTCCAGCGGGAGAATTTTCAGTAGCTTCTACATGTCTTACGTATGGTTTGTGGGTGTGTCCCATAATAATGATGTCAGCTTTTTCATGAGCAAGCATCGATTGAATATCTGCTAGGTCATGATTTTCGTAAATATATTCATCGTTGCTTCTGGTGCTGGCGTGTACTAATAGAACTTTTGTGTTTTTCCCTGAAACTATAAAGTTTAGGGTAAACCTTTCGGGAAGTGTTTTTAAGAATTCTTTATTTTCAGGTTTTATACTTTGCTTTGTATAATTTATCCCGTTAGTACGCGCTTCTCTTTCCTCTGGATTGTGTTTTGGTAATGGGGTTACTTCATAATCAAAAGCAATACGCTCGTCATGGTTGCCCATTAAGCAAGGGATTTCTAATTCTTTAATTTGTTCTATAACTTCATTGTGCCAAGGTGCAAAATCGACTAAATCCCCTAAGCAATATATTTGATCTACATTTCTTTGTTTTATATCTTCTAGAACTGTTTTTAGTGCTGGTAAATTGCCATGTATATCACTAATTATTGCTATGTTCTTCATGCTTTACGTTTGTTTGAAAAAATTACTATTATTAATGCAATACTACTCCATAAAAGCATTTGCCATGTTGCCATATCCCATTTTCCTAATTTCCAACTCAAAAGTCCGAAGTAAGTACCAATTGCAGCACCAATAAAATAGGTTGTCATGTATATGGTATTTAGTCTACTATGTGCTTCTTCGTGTAAACTATATATACGTGTAAAATTAGTAATTTGGGTTGCTTGTACACCAATATCTAAAAAGAAAACACTAAGTATTAAAACAGGAATAGAATACGGGAATAATTTTAGGAGTATAATGCTTCCTATAATCATAGAAACAGTTGTGATTAACGAGCTTCTTACATTGCCTTTATCAGCTATTTTGCCAAAATATGGAGCAACCAATGCACCACCGATAGCAATTAAACCAAAGAGTCCTATTATTCCTGTATGATAATTTAAAGGTGGACTGCTAAGATGAAAAGTAAGTGTTGTCCAAAAGGAGCAAAACACACCAAATGTGAATGAACCTAAAAGCGCTGTTTGTCTTAAAACTGGATATTTTGGGATGAGTGCCAAAGTTGATTTGATAAGATGAAAATAGCTGCCTTTAAATTTTGAAGGCACTTCTGGTAAGTACAGCTTTAGCATAAGTGTAACGGCAAGTACCATTATTCCAGATATCCCAAAAACATAACGCCATCCAAGCAGTTCTGTTATAAAACCGCTAATGACACGTGCTCCTAATATTCCAACCAAGATTCCGCTAAAGACTACGCCTACATTTTTACCTCTATTTTCTTTACCCAAAGTTGCAGCCATAGGCAGTATAATTTGTGCAGGTGTTGAGAATAGACCAACAAAAAAGCTTAGAATATATAATGCCGTTAATGACGATGTTAGTGTTATAAAAAACAAAGTGAGTACCAATAAACCGCATAATAATAGGATAAGATTTTTTCGATTGACTTTATCTCCAAGAGGAAGCAAAAAGAACATTCCTAGTCCATATCCTAACTGAGACAGCATCGAAATTTTTCCAATTTGCGTTTCGGTTACTTTAAGCGATAAAGCAATTGCTTGAAGTATGGGTTGGTTATAATATATATTGGCAACGATTACACCTGCTGATACCGCCATAAGTGGAATCACTGCTAGCTTGAAACTTGTTTTTGTCATAAACTTTTTTTGCAAAGCTATCGTACTCTTAAAACTAAAAATTGTACATTTAAACTCTATTTTTGTAAAAAAAACAACAATTAGTGGAACGGTTTATTCAGCATACTCCTTTATTTATTCGGCATTTTACAACCGAAACATGGCCGTTTCCGGTTCATAATCACAATCATTTTGAGCTTGTTTTTATTCACTCAGGTAATGGATTGCATCAGCTAAATGGAGGTGAAGTGACGTATAAAGGCCCTTGCATTTTTTTGTTATGTCCATCAGACTACCATCTTTTTATAATAGATAAAGAAACGGAGTTTAGTGTATTAAAATTTAACAATCGTTATCTTGACGGAACATCATCTGATACTGCTAAAAATGAATGGAATAAAGTCTTAGATCAATTGCTTGGTATAAGTAATACTCAGGATGGGAAACTGGTTGACTCTGCCCAAGAGTTAGACAAAATAAATCATCTTATGCGGCTGATTGTTAGCGAATGGGATGGAGGGAGTAAGAATGGTTCTCACGAAGTCCTTCTGTATCTAATACGTAGTGTATTTGCGGTAATCAAGAAAAATGCTTTTCAGTCTTTAGGTACTAATGCAATTTTGAATGAAGGCTTGCTTGTTGGGATTATGAATTATATACACAAGGAGATTCGTGTGCCAACTAATTTGAATCTGATGGTTTTATCAACTCATTTTAATATGGCTCCCAATCATTTAAGTAGTTTGTTTAAGCGACAAACGGGTGGCTCTATTAAAAAATATATTGATGATTATAAGTATAAATTGATTGAAAATCGTCTGAAACACAGTGCTGTTTTAATGAAGGAAATAAGTAATGAGTTTGGATTTTCGGATGTAAGTCATTTTAATAAATTTCTAAAAAAACAAACTGGGCTTAATCCAAAGGATGTTCGGAAAATGTATAATGTGAGAAGTGAAATGTAAAACATGAAAAATTAAATTTTTATTTTTTTACAAACTACATTTCACTTCCCAGACTGTATTAATTATTTAATAGTTATCGGAACTTCAACAGTTGTTTTATCCCAACCAATTACTAGATTGGCTACTGAACCTTTGTTGGTAAAAGCAATTGATAAAGCTTCAATTGGAGTAGATACTGTTTTAATTGGAACAATTACTCTAACAATATCTTTACTTTCATCATAAGCATATGCACCCCATAAATCTATTTCGCTATTGATAATAACGGTCCATTTGTCTTTTTCAGGAATGGCAAACAAACTATAAGTTCCAGGAAGAATGTTTACACCCCCGATTGTAACAGGTTTGTAAAATTTGATTTCTGTGTTTTCGTTAGCCCCAACACGCCAAACTTTACCAAACGGTATTAGCTCTCCAAAAATGGCACGCCCTTTTGCTGAGGGTCTTGAATAGACAACCTTGATGAGAGCAGATGGGCTATCTGTTTTTTTAGATTTAACTGCTTTATTTGGATAATAGCTAATGTCAACTGGACTTGTATCCAATGGTGCGAAATTAACATCTTGTGCATTAACTGAAAATGCTGTCAATAAGATAATTAAAAGTAAATTAAAGTTTTTCATAGTCATAATGGTTATAATAGTTTACACAAAGTAAGAAAATATTGAAGAGAAATCATATTATTCTTTTTCTTTTTTAATACGACTTATAGTGTTTTAAATGATTGTTTTGAATGATCTCAATCATTTGCAAAACCTTTCTAGTTTCGTTCTCTATACCATCGTAATCTCCGTTGTCTGTACGTTCTTTAGTAATGAGTTTACTTCCCAATCCAACTGCTGAAACTCCTGCAGAAAACCAGCTCTGAATGCTAGTGTGTGTGGTATCAACACCGCCAGTTGTCATAAAACATAGTGAAGGGAATAGGTCTTTAATGTTACTCATGAATTTGGGCGTTAGAATGTTTCCCGGAAAAAGTTTTATAAATTTAATTCCAGCATTCTCAGCAGTTATAATTTCTGTAGGTGTCATGCATCCGGGACAATAAAGTACTTTTTTGCTTTGTAAAAATTGGGCAACTTCGGGAACGAAACCGGGGCTTATAAAAAAATCAGCCCCAATAGTGTAATATTCTTTTGCTTGCTCAATGTTTTTTATGGTTCCAATTCCTAATAGCATTCCGGGCACTTCTATATCTCTAATAGCTACCATTTTTTTGAAATTTGCTACTGCTTCAGGACCTCTATTGGTATATTCTACCGCTTTTATTCCTGCTTTATAGAGTGCTCTTAGAATGGCTAAACTAATGATCTCATCCGTGTTGAAGTAAAGCGGAAGAATTCCCTGTCTTGTTATTGTGTCTATTGTATTCTGAATGTTATCCATACTATTTATATTTTAACTTTGATTACAATTTTTTTCAACATTCCATCACCAATCATTGCGGCGTGAACATCTTCGGGATATAAAATAGCGAACTGTTTTTCATGTAATTGAAAAAACATATCAGGAGCATCATGAAAAAAACGTACATCTTTCTCTTTGCTATAGTCTCCGTTTGGGTTATTGCATTTTTCTCTAGGCTTCCAAGCAAAAGTTTCGGGGCCTTTTATTGAAATTTGTATGTCGATATTTTCATCATGACATTCAAAACCTTTGATGCTTTTTTGCTTAGAGGTGCCTTCGCCTATAATAACTATTGCTTTTAAGCCAGTTCCAATTTCGTATGTTCCTTCGGTTAGATTGTTTATATTATTTTTGTTTACGTAGTCAAATGCTCTTTTGAAATTTGGGTGTAAACTGTAGTATTTTGAAGCATTATTTAATGAATCTATTATCATTTTTAAGATTTAGTATTGTTGATTTTGATAGTTATAACGAATTGTTTTGTTTGCTATTTTATATAATGTGCTTCAAATGGATCCGGTTTATGTAGTTTGATTGGAATGGTAGCGAAAGCCAGTGTGGTATTTCGCTAAAAAATATATTTTTTTGACCTATTGTAATTTTACATGTACGCATATGGTTATTGTAAATATGTATATAAAGTTAGCGAAAATAAGTTGTCTTCAGTAAAAAAATAATATTTTTACATTTTGTAAAAGAGTTTTAACTTAAAGACAATTAGCATTATAACAATTAAAAAAATAGCAGAACTGGCCAATGTATCAACGGGAACTGTTGATAGGATAATCCATAATCGTGGGCAAGTTGCCAAGGTTAATGTGGATAAAGTAAATGCTATAATTAAGGAATACGGATACGAACGAAATGTTTTGGCGAGTACCCTTACATTGAATAAAAAATTTCATTTTGCTGTTTTTTTACCTAAATACGATAATTCAGATTATTGGAAGAGCCAAATTGCAGGAATAGAAAGAGCCGCTTTAGAGTTTGGTAAATTTGGAGTAGTTTTGGATTATTTCTTTTATAATCTTAATACCACTTCTTTTAAGAAAACGTTGAAGAAAGTATTAGAGTTTGATTGTGATGGATTATTATTTGCTCCAATTTTCTATGAGGAATCTGTTTGTTTTCTTAGCAAATATGAAAATAAAGACATTCCGATTGTTATGATTGACTCTAAAATTGCTAGCGATAAGGAACATGCTTATGTTGGTCAAGATGCTTTTCAGAGTGGTTATTTGGCAGGTAGATTAATTAGTTTTGCCGAAAAGGATCAAAGAGAAGTGCTTATTTTTAATATTGCTAGAGAAATAGAAAACACTTCGGTTTATTTGCAGCGTATTTATGGATTTTATTCTTTTTTTAAGGATCATAAAGAGCTTTTAAATTTTAATTTTTCGGAAGTTACAATCAAAAATTCTGGAATGAATGAATTGAATGAAGCTATTTTTTCGGGTATTAATAACGTTTTTATAACCAATTCTAGAGCTCATATTGTGGCTAAGTTTCTGAAAGAAAAAAATATTACAGGAATTCGTATTGTTGGATATGATTTACTAGATGATAATATTGAATATTTAAATAGTGGAATGATTGATTTTTTAATTAATCAAAGACCAGAAGAGCAGGGGTATATGGGAATTAATTATTTGTATAAAAAAATAGTATTGCATGAACCTGTTGAGAACACTCATCATATTCCTCTTGAGGTTATTCTAAAAGAAAATTATTTCCCTACGAACAAAAAGGGTTAAGTTAAGTTTGCACAAACATATCCCACATCTTACATCCAATATTTTACATTTATATATTTACTCCAAAAATGTAACCTACCAATGCAGATACGCCCATTGCAAAAGTACCCCAAATAGAAATTCTTACTATAGCTTTGATGGTGTTAGAACCTCCAACTTTGGCAGCTAAGGCACCAGAAAGGGCAAGAAAGATTATGGCAAAAGCATATTGTGATATAACAATATCTTTAAGCGGAGCAAAAATAGAAACAAGTAGAGGTAGAATTCCACCTACGATGAATGATGCCGCCGAAGCAAAAGCGGCTTGCAGTGGTCTTGCTTGGGTAATTTCGTTGATACCCAATTCATCTCTAGCATGTGATTCTAATGCGTTATGAGCTGTTAATTGTGTGGCTACTTCTCTAGCAAGTTCAGGGGATAGTCCTCTTTTTTCATAGATATCAGATAGCTCTAATAGTTCTAGTTCAGGCATGGTTTCTAATGCTATACGCTCTCTTTCGAGATCAGCAGTTTCAATATCAGATTGGGAACTTACTGAAACATATTCGCCAGCAGCCATAGATAAAGCACCAGCTACCAAACCAGCAAGAGTTGCCAAAATAATGGGTTCTCGAGTACTACTTGCAGCAGCAATACCAATAGCTAAACTAGTAGTTGATAAAATACCATCATTAGCACCAAGCACAGCTGCCCGAACCCAACCACTCCTGTTTATATAATGCTGTTCCATTTCCATAACACTAATTATTTTTCTGGGAGGGTTTTGGTGTATTCTTCTTGAGTTTTTTGAACCCCACCAAAACTATCTTTTAAAGCATTTTTTACTTGTAAATGAGTCTTATTGCCAAAAGCTTTTTTCCAATCATTAAAGTCGAAAATATGTATTTCTTTTGCGTAAATGTTTGTAGCAAAGGTGATTCGAGATATCGAATATTTATATGATTTTAGCTCATGTGATACTTGTCGGTTTGGGACAATAATGAGTATTGTTTCCCACTGCAAATAATCTTTCGGAATATCTTTGCGCTTATCTAAGCCCATTGCATCAAATAATAACTTAATTTTTTCATCATTAAGTTTATTTATTTTATTGTCTATTGCAGAGAGACCCTTCCTTAACACGGCTTCATTTTCAATAGTACTCATGGTGATAATTTTATAATTCAATTAATAAAATTAATATTAAAAAATCGCAAAGTGTCACGTTAGGTGGTTAGACTGGTTCTAAATTTTAGGAGTGGATAATTTTGCTTGATTTTAAATGATTTAGCATAATTTCAATATACGTAAAAATACACGAATATGTCATTTTGACATCTTTAATTCTTTGATTTTTGTGTTTTTATGTCAATAATTCATTTATTTATGAGAAAAAACAGGTTTTTATGATTTGGTATTTATTTTGTTATATCCCAAGTGTTGAATGAAATTTTTAATGATTATTAAATTATTGTATAACTATTAAAAACTAAATCATCATGTTAAGTATCAGAAAAAACGGAAACAATTCACAATCATTCCCATCATTATTATTAGATGATATTTTTGGTCGTGAACTTTTTAACTGGGAAAACAGCAATTTTTCGGCTACAAGTACAACAGTACCATCAATAAATATCAAAGAAAATGCCGAAAATTTTGAAGTAGAACTTGCTGCACCAGGAATGGATAAAAATGATTTTAAAGTTACTCTTGACGATAATTTATTGACAATATCATCAAGTAAAAAAGATGAAAAAGAAACAGTTGAAGATAATTTCACTCGTCGAGAATTTAGTTATCAATCATTCCAACGAAGTTTTGAATTACCAAACAACGTTGTTGATGAAGAAAATATAAAAGCGCATTATGATAACGGACTTTTGCACCTTGTTATTCCTAAAAAAGAAGAAGCAAAGGAAAATAAAGCTCCGCGAGTAATTGAAATTAGTTAATTCTAAGTTCGATGACTCCTAATTTGATTACATTTAGTTTTTTTAATAAGGGTTGTCTCAATTATGAGGCAGCCCTTATTTTTTTATGATGCGTAATGGTTTGTTGTACTATTAATATATTGTAGTTATTTGGATATGCAGAGATTGCAGTTTTTTAATTTTTATTCACTAAATTTAATGATTCCTATTATTCTAAAGATTTATTATAAAATAAAAAATTATCAATTTAATTAATACTTTTTACTATGAATTATATCCCTTTAATCGGTAGAATCTTATTTAGTGCAATTTTTATGTATTCTTCAATCGCAAACTTTTCAGATTACTATATTTATGAAGCGACAACAAAAGGAATACCATCTTCTTATATATTAGTTCCCTTGGTTGGGATTTTTGAATTACTGGGAGGATTAAGTATCTTAACTGGATTTATGGCCAAATGGGGGGCATGGTTAATAATTCTAATTCTTTTACCAGTAACAATTTTTATGCATGATTTTTGGAATATCGAAGATCCAGTTCGTTATCAATTTGTTCTTATGACTTTTATGAGAAACTTATCCATTATTGGTGCTGCATTAATGATCTCATTTTTTGGCGCAGGACCATATAGTTTTGACGAATATAAAGCTAGATTATAATTAGTATCTCATTTTAATAAAACAAGAAAAGCAAAATCCAATTGGATTTTGCTTTTTTTATTTGCTTTCTGGATGGGGATAAACTGTCTTTGCACCAACCAATTTGTTGACTCCATACTGTATAAACTATACCAGTTACTTAATATAATGAGGAACTTAAAATTATTTCAAAGGAATATTTCTTTATAATTTTGTTATTTTTCGATTCAGGCTTTTGCCCCATGTTTGCTGGTATTTCCGCATGTTTTAGATATAAAAAAATAGTATTTCCTTGTCACGATAATGCCATAATTTCAAAGAATTTATTTTTATTTTTTTAAACCAGTAGGTACTAGTAGGATTTTTTTATATAAGTATTTATTTTTGATTTTCTATAAATTGCAAATAATTAATATTTTAGCTTTTGTTTTAAGCTTTTTGTTATTGAATTTTATAGATGCTTAAAAATCTGTAACAATTAACCAATAAATGATACTAATCAATAAATAATAATGAATGATATTTTAATCCAGAATACAACTCGTTTTTTTAAAGAAAAATTTGGGAACGAACCGCAAAAAATTGTTCTTTCACCAGGAAGAATTAATATAATAGGTGAACATATTGATTACAATGATGGATATGTTTTGCCAGCAGCTATCGATAAGGTTATTTGTTTTGCTTTAGAAAAAAACAATTCCCAAAAAGCAAAAGTATACGCAATAGACTTAAATGATGAATTTGAATTTGATTTAACAAAAGAAATTCAATTGAGTGACGTTGTGTGGACAAATTATATTTTGGGTGTTGTAAAACAATTACAAGATAACGGATTTTCTTTAGAAGGTTTTAATTGCGTTTTTAGTAGCAACATTCCGGTTGGTTCAGGATTATCATCTTCGGCAGCATTAGAATGTGGAATGATTTATGGAATAAAAGCACTTTTTGAGCTTGCTATAAAAAAGGTTGATATTGCATTATTAGGGCAAAAAGCAGAGCACTGGGTAGGGATTAATTGTGGTATTATGGACCAATTTTCAAGTGTTCATGGCCTTGAAAATAAAGTTCTCAAATTAGACTGTAAAACGTTGGAATTTGAATACCATGAGGCAAATTTTAATGATTATGCCTTGGTATTATTTGATAGTAACGTAAAACATTCGCTATTTACATCGGAGTATAATACACGTCGGGAAGAATGTGAAAAAGGGCTGTCGATAATTAAAAAGAACTTTCCTGAAATAAAAAGTTTTAGAGATTGTACAGAAAATCAATTATTGAGTATCCGAGATAAAATGGATGAAACTGTTTTTAAAAGGGTACATTATGTTGTAAAAGAAATTAGTAGGGTCGCACAAGCTTGTGATGCTCTTGATAAAGGCGATATTGAGCTATTAGGACAGCTACTATTTGAAACTCACAATGGCTTATCTAATGAATATGAGGTAAGTTGTGAAGAATTAGATATGCTTGTTGCAACTGCAAAAGAGGATGACGCCATAATAGGCTCTAGATTAATGGGGGGAGGTTTTGGGGGTTGCACCATCAATTTAATTAAAAAAGGACAAGAAATTGAGGTAAAAAATAAGTTTTCATCCCTTTATTTAGATATATTTGGGATTGAATTAAAATTTTACGACGTAAAAATAGGAAACGGAACATCACTTTACACCTTAGATAAATAAATGAGAAACTTTAACATTAATGAAGATCCCCACAGAAGGTATAATCCATTACTCAACGAATGGGTTCTAGTTTCGCCCCATAGAGAAAAACGCCCTTGGCAAGGACAAAATGAGCTCGTTGTTACAGAGCCATTGCCAAAATACGATTCAACTTGTTATTTGTGTCCAGAGAATGTGAGAGCAAACGGAATAAACAATCCTAAATATGAAGGTAGTTTTGTTTTCGACAATGATTTTGCTGCTATGAAGCAAGATGAAATTATATATGAAGAAGATATTAAATATACTTTTTTCTTAGCTAAACCAGAAAGAGGAATATCACGAGTAGTTTGTTTTTCGCCTAGACATGACCTTACATTGCCAGAAATGGAGATTAAGGACATTGAAAATATTATTAAAACGTGGCAAAAAGAATATACTGATTTAGGTGCAATTAAATACATAAATTATGTTCAGATTTTTGAAAATAAAGGAAGCGTTATGGGATGTAGTAATCCTCACCCGCATGGACAAATTTGGGCACAATCATCATTACCTACTCAGGTAGAAAAAACACAAACTAGTTTAAAGAACTATTTCGATAAATACGAAAACACACTTTTAGAAGATTATCTAAAAGCTGAATTAAAAAAAGAAAGCCGAATTGTTATTGAAAACGATCACTTTGTAGCTTTGGTTCCATTTTGGGCTGTATGGCCGTATGAGACTATGATTATAAGTAAGAGAGTTTTTGGAAGGATAACAGATTTTACTGCTGAAGAAGCAGTTTCATTTGCTACAATTTTGAAGCAGCTAACCACAAAATACGATAATATTTTTGGTACATCTTTCCCTTATTCATCTGGAATTCACCAAGCGCCTACAGATGGGAATGAACACCCAGAATGGCATTTTCATATGCATTTTTATCCACCTTTGTTACGATCAGCTTCTGTTAAGAAATTCATGGTTGGATACGAAATGTTAGGAGAGTCACAACGAGATTTAACTCCTGAAAAAAGTGCTGCTGTTTTAAGAGAACAATCAAATGTTCATTATAAAATGGAGTCATAATTTTTTCAAACAAATAACGTTTTACTACTCACTTGCACTTGCTTTTTTTCATAATTCAAGTGTTCTATAAAAGAGTTCTCTATTAAGAATAAGGAAGCGAAAGCTTCCTTATTTTGTTTTTTTACCCTATTTTTACTTAAATAGTATTAATTATCAGTTTGTTTAGTCGTAAAATTAAAAAAATTACATGCGAAATAAATTGTGAATCATTTAAATAAAAAGATATGAAAATAGGATTAATAGGATTTGGGAAAACAGGAAAATCAGTAGCTTCTGTGTTACTAGAAAATAAGATTTTTTGTTTAGAATGGGTTTTAAGACAAAGTACTGTACTAGAGCATCGATCAGTTCCAGAATTTTTTGGAGTTCCATCGGAAGAGCCAGGATTAATATATTCAAGTTCTAAAACAACAATGAAAGAGCTTTTAGATAAACATCCAGTAGATATTATAATTGATTTTTCTTCAAGTTTGGGTATTCATACTTATGGAGAAATTGCAGCTCAAAGAGGAATTAAAATTATATCGGCTATATCTCATTATACAGAGAAAGAGTTAAAGCTTTTAAAAGAATTAGCCATTAAAACAACAGTGTTTTGGTCTCCAAATATTACTTTGGGAGTAAATTATTTATTATTTGCAGCCAAATTTTTGAAGAAAATAGCTCCTTGGGTAGATATTGAAGTAAATGAAGAACATTTTAAACTAAAGCAAGGAACTTCAGGTACAGCTATTAAAATTGCAGAAGCTCTAGATGTTGAAAAAGAAAATATAAATTCAGTTAGGGCAGGAGGTATCGTAGGAAAACATGAAGTAATATTTGGATTTCCATATCAAACGGTGCGGCTTATTCACGAATCGATTTCGAGGGAAGCATTTGGAACAGGCATTGTCTTTGTAGCCGAAAACATAGAAAACAAAGATATTGGACTGTATAATTTTGAGGATATTTTGGCACCTTACTTTCAAACAGACTGCCAGTAACTAAATAACCCATAGAAGCATTGATTTAAATGAGTGTTTCTATGGGTTTAAAGCAAAAAATAACATTGTAATACATATTAAATTTTGTCTTTGAATAGATAAAATTAAGTTCCAACCTTATCAATGGGTCTAAAACGCAATGCACTCCAAGTTTCGTTTATAGAAATTGCAGTTACAGTTTTTAATCCAAATTCTTTTCCAGTTACATGAATTGTATCTCTATTTATGTCGGTTTTAATTTTTGAAGTTCCTTTTGGATAAGCAAACCATAACACACTATCAGATTCAATATTTTCTAAATCATGTCTAAGAAAATTTAAAAACTCATCGTTATTATTGATAAAAATCAGTGTGTTTGTACTCTTCGTTTTTTTATCAAAAGCAGTTTTCATACCGAATTCAATGAAGGCTTCTTTTATACCTTCTGGAGCATTAAGTACAGTTCCGTTGTCCTTAAATTTTAGTTTTTTGATAACGTCTAGCATTATTTACGAATTACGTTGTTTAATGCTAATGTATGTATTTTTTACTTGTTGGTAATTTATTTTTAACTATTCTGTTACACTATAAAAAATATAGGCAAATGATTATTTTTCGATAGTTCGGAGAGCCTTTTTAATGATATAAGCTGTTTCTTTTGTGGGGCTAATTTCTTTCCACTTTTTGCAAGTTTCTATAACAAACTCAGGGTTAGTTTTGCTGGCATCATTTAGCCAGTTACCAACGCTATCTTGTACATATTTTGTACTATCAGATTTTAGAGGTTCTAAAATAACTAAGCCTAGTTTTGGATTTTGTTTTAATACTTCGAGATGTTCGCACCAAACTCCTCTTGGTCTTGTGGCTTCACTTGCAAATCGTCTTATATTCTCATCGGAGTGTTTTGTCCATTCAGATAAAATAGTTAGGGCTTCAGCTAAGTTTTTAGTTATAGTTGGTCTTACAGCCAGCCAGCAAATTTCTCTAACACCAAAATGTTTGTCAGCAGAAAAGGGTTGAATTTGGTCTAACATCTCATTAATTGATAGCTCTTCATTTTTTCCAATAGTATAGGTTGCCCAGCATCTTACTAAGTCAGATTTATGAGTTGAAAGTATTGTAAAAAGTTCAGTATCCTTTTCTAGTTTGGCTAATCTAAAAAGACTAGTTCCAATAGATTCATTTATAGTATTGACTGTTTGTTTTTTTAGAGCATCAATATTTGTAATGATTGATTCAAGATACTTAGAACGATCATTTTGTAAAAGAAAATTTTTGAGTAATAGTTTTTGATCAATAGCTAGCCATTCTACTAGATTAGCAGTTTCAATTTCTCCTTTATTAAGTTTTTCTAAAATGCCGATAGGTATGTCCTTTGTAGAGCGTGAACCTTTACGTTTTATTTCTGCCATAATAATTTATCAGTTCTTCAATGGAATTTGTATTAGTAAGCATTCATGTTATTTCAGCTAAGAGAAATGTCCATTATTTTATTAATTTTGCAAAGATTCAAAACATTATCTACATGTGCAATAAGGCATATTATTAGCACATAGGGATAAAAAAGTCACTATTATGAAAACAAAGGAAAAAAGCCCAGAAAATAAAGTTTGCCCATTAGAGGTAGCTGTTAATTCTATTAGTGGAAAATGGAAAGTTCCTATTGTTTGGCAAATAAATGAGGGAAAAAAACGCCCAAGCGAATTTTTGCGTGGAATTGCAAAAGTAGACCGTAGAGTTTTGAATCAGCAGTTAAAAGAAATGGAGCAAGACGGAATTTTGACCAAAGTTTCTTTTAATGAGCTTCCGCCAAGAGTAGAGTATTCACTCACAGAATTAGGAGAAAAATTGGTTACTATTTTATGGATGCTAAATGATTGGGGGAAATTAATGATTCCTGCTGAGGAAGATTAATTAATTTAATCATAAAACTTTTTCTTTGTATTAAAGTAGCGGTCTTTTAATTAAAAAAAAAGCTACGTCTTCATTTCTCCCTGTTAAATTTAAATCAGCCAATTGCTCAAATCCTGCTTTTCGCAATACATTTTGTGATGAGTTGTTATCAAGATCGGTTATAGCAACTACCTCGTTTGTATCAGTATTTGTAAAACAATATTGAGTTATAGCTTTGCAAACTTCTGTAGCGATACCTTTACCCCAATATTCTTTGCTAAGTACATATCCAATTTCCAATTGATTAGAGTTGTGTACAAAAACACGTGCAACACACATTCCTATAAAATTATCATTTGTTGTATCAAAGATAGCCCATCGGCTAAGTTTTCCCGTTTTGTAATTTTCAAGTAGTTCATTAAACATTTCTACATATCTCTCCGGTGAAGCTTCGGGTAGATATTGAGTAACTTGATCGTCTTTAAATAAGTTTAAAAATGTTTGTTGTTCCTCAATTAAAAATTCGCGAATAATTATTTTTTGGCTTTGGTATAGATTTGACATGATGTTGAGTGTATTTATCAAAAGTAAAAAAATATTTTTATATAAAAGGAATCTTTTTTGGTAAGATTTTCTTTTATCAATATCCTTTTTTTAGGTTGGCTTTAAGTTTGCATGCTTTAAAAAATAAAATACATATATTCGTAAAATAGAATAAATAGTATCAATATTTGTATTTGAAATACAGATCAATCTCTACAACTTTAATAGCTATACAGTTATTTTTGGTTTAAGTAGAAAATGGATTTTTAAAAATACAATTAGTTAGAATTAAAAATGGAAATACAACAAATAATAAGATTCGTTTTGCCTTTAGTAAGTATTGTTATGGGATTAGCAATTAGAAATTCAGATAATGAAAATTATACCTCTATAAAAAAGTATTGGTGGTTTTTTGTTGTTATCGGAGTGCTTTTGTTTTCATACCGATTATATGGTTTTTTGAATTAATAAATAGTAAATGCTTCGCGTGCAATTAAGTTTATTTAACTAGCTATGTAATTATAATTGTGTCGCACTGCTTAAATAATTGATTATATTTATTGTAAGATTAGTTTACAATTAAATATTAAATAGTCTCTAGTGTATCTTTTTAAATTATTAGTCTATGTAATCTAGATTATAGAATTGATTTCAAGGTATATCAGAATGAACTAGTATTAATCAATTAATATTCAAACACTATGAAATTTCTAAAATCATTAGTAGTAGGAAGCTTTTTTCTGTTATCATTTTCGAATAGTATTGCACAAGACTTAAAACCTGGATTTGACAAAGCTGAATATAGAGAATTAATATATATTGCTACTCAATCGACAGAATCTCCTGAAAAAGCGAAACTAATTCCTCAACCTGAGCACTCTAAATTAGTATATCGAAGCAAGCCAATTGGACTTGATAATCTTTGGGAATTGTGGCTAAAAGATGAAAACACAGCTGTTTTATGCACAAGAGGTACTACTGAAAAAGGAGTGAGCTGGCTTGCTAACCTTTATGCTGCAATGACGCCGGCCAAAGGTGAATTAAAGATTTCAAATTCAGATACCTTCCAATATGAACTATCTACCAATAAAGATGCTGCAGTTCATACAGGCTATTTATTAAGTACTGCTTTTATTTCTAAAGAAATGCTTCCGAAGATAGATTCTTGTTATAATTCAGGGATTAAGAACTTCATAATTATGGGGCATAGCCAAGGGGGAGGCATAAGTTATTTGCTCACGGCTCATTTTTATAGTTTGCAAAGTAAAGGGCTTTTGCCTGCCGATATTCGTTTTAAAACGTATAGTAGTGCAGCACCAAAACCTGGAAATTTATATTTTGCTTATGATTATGAACGTAAAACACAAAATGGTTGGGCTTTTAATGTTGTGAGTGCAGTGGATTGGGTACCTCAAACGCCTTTTTCAGTTGAAATGACTGAGGATTTACCTATAGTAAGTCCAATTCCATTAGTTGAAGAAACGATTAAGAAACAGACTTTTTTTAAGCGAATGTTTTTAAATATGGTTTACGGAAAATTAACTGATCCATCGCGTAAAACCGTTAAAACGTATCAAAAATTATTGGGGAAAGAAGTAGCAAAAAGAGTTAAAGAGTTTTTGCCTGAGTTTGTACCACCTCCGTTTTATAATAGTAATAATTATGTGAGAACCGGAAATACAATTGTTCTATATCCAAATCCGAATGATGCAAAATATTATGAAACTTTCCCAAACAATACAAAGGATATAATGATGCATCATTCTTTTCCTCCTTATCTATATCTCTTAAATCAACTCGAATAATTTGTGGGAGATGTTTGGTGTGAGATGTTTGGTGTGAGATGTGAATGTAAGATGTGAAACTGTAAACTGCGACTGAATACTGAATACTGAAAACTGTGACTGCAAACGGAACACTAAATCTTAATTAGCATTAATCTGATATGCACATCTTCTGTCACCAGCAATTATATGGCTAATGCGATTGATTATGATTTCTTTTCCTAATACAGATTTAAATGTATTTAATTCAGAGGCGCAGAAACCTTGGCAAATTGTTGCAGCAGCACAAATAGGACAATGATTTTCAACCAAAAGATAGCCTTTGTCATTCTTTGAGTATTCGGCCATATAACCTTCTCTCGTTCTTATTTCGACAAGTTTTTTAATCTTTTGTTCGAGATTATCAATAGTATCAATCTCTTCATGGTACTTCTTTTTACCAGTTTCCTCATAAACATCTATAACGGTTTGTAGGGTATTTTCACCCAGAGTGTTAATAATGTTTATTAGTTTAAGAGTTAATTCAGCATGAGTATCTGGAAATTTTGAGTTTCCATTTGGAGTAAGGCTAAACATTTTTTGAGGTCTTCCCACACCTTTAGACTCTTCTTGTGGATGAATATAACCATCTTCAACAAGTTTAAGTAGCTGTTGTCTAACACCTTCTTTTGTTATCTTAAGCTCATACGCAATCTCAAGGGCCGTAAGAGGACCTCGCATTTTGAGCAGCATTAATATCTTATTTGTAGTCATAAATTAATAAAACAAGTATTTAGTTGTTTTATTATGCAAAATTATTAATTTTGCATAACTTATCAAAGCTGATTGAAAGATATTATTACCCCTAATTTCAATCAACATTGTTAGTTACAGAATTAATTAACGTAAAATTATAGATTATGTTATTAGAATTACAAGAACTTCCCATTAGTTCGTATGATATGATTGATTTACCTGTATATATTGTTCCGTACTGGAACGTGCTAATGAAAATTAGCAAATAGTATATATTCTTCACTATAGATTTTAGAAATCTGAAAGAACTTTAATTAAAGATTAAAGTGTTTTCACAACGTGCTCAACGAGTTTGAATAGTATTCAAATTGGGCAGGGGATACCTATGTCTAAAAAGTAGCAAACCTCAAAATTTAAATTCAATAATAATTCAATTTTTTAATAATCAGAATATGGAAATAATAAATAAAATAGATGCTTCAGGAATACAAACTTTTGATTTACGGACTTATAAACCCAATGGGAATGATTTTTTAGTATTTGATATCGTACCGTTTCTTATAGAAGATTTTCTATTGCAGGAAAAAACATTTCGATTAGAAATGGCAAAGATAGATTGGAGTCAATTTAAAGGGAAAGATGTTATTATCTGTTGTTCAAATGATGCTATAGTTCCGCTTTGGGCTTATGTATTAATTAGTTCATTGTTGGCTCCTTATACATCAATAGTAGTGTATTCAACAACAGGAAATCATGAAAGTCTTTTATGGATGGAAAGAATAAGAAAGATTGAGTTTTCGGCTTTCATAGGTCAAAAAGTCGTTTTAAAAGCAAATTCATCTATACCAGAAGAAATTCTTGTATTGGCGACTAGCCAATTAATTAAATATGTACAAACCTTAATGTGGGGAGAAGCAGGTTCTCCTTTAATGATTTATAAAAGAAAATAAGCCTACAATGAAAAAAACAATAGCAATCCTGTTTATAGGAACACTCTCAATAGTTTCATGTGATACTAAAAAAACGGAACAAGTAGAAACTCCAAAAGAATATCCAACACTTAAGTTAAAGGCTCAAAGAGCGAATGTTTCTGTTGAATATCCAACCACTTTAGAAGGGGAGCAAACGGTTGAAATACGCTCTAAAATAGATGGATATATTGAGCAAGTTTATGTAGAAGAAGGCTCGGTTGTAACCAAAGGACAACCTTTATTTAAAATAGATGCCAATAGTTATTTGCAAGAAGTAAACAATAAGAGAGCAGCAGTTTTGGCAGCTGAAGCCAGCTTAGAAACAGCAGTTATTCAAACAAAAAGAACAGCGGCTCTTGCGGAAAAGAAAATTATAAATACCTATGAATTAACGTCTGCTAAAAATATAGAAAGGGTTAAAAGAGCTGAATTAAGTCAGGCCAATGCTGATTTATCAGCGGCTAAGTCAAAGCTTGCCTTTACCAATATAGTGAGTCCGATTAATGGTGTGGTGGGGAGTTTGCCTTTTAAAATAGGTAGTTTGGTGAGTAGCACGGCACCTGACCCCTTAACAACAGTTGCAAATACAAGACAAGTATATGCTTATTTTTCGCTAAGTCAGCAGCAGCTAAATTCCTTTTTAAGTCAATATTCAGGAAATAAACTAAAGGATAAATTTAAGAATATGCCTGAGGTTTCTTTACAGACTGCCGATGGTGAAATATACCCACAAAAAGGAAAAATACAGACTTTAAGTGGTGTCTTAAATGCAAGCACAGGCGCTGCTAATTTTAAGGCAGTTTTTCCAAATCCAGATGCTAAACTTTGGAGTGGTGCAAGTGCTACGATTATTATCCCAACACAGTTTGAAGATGCAATTCTTGTTCCTAAAAAAGCAGTATTTGAATTGCAAGGACGCTTTTTCGTTTTTGCAATAGATGCTCAAAATGTAGTACGTAACACCGAAATAAAAATTAGAAATACAGCAACTGAAAAAGAGTATGTAGTAAGTGAAGGTGTAAAATCTGGAGTTAGTATTGTTACTGATGGAATAGGGAATTTAAGAGATGGAGAGAAAATTACGCCAATAGTTGCTTTAGCAAAAAAATAAAAAATCATGTTTAGAAAATTTATAGAAAACCCGGTATTATCTACTGTAATATCGATAATAATAGTGATTTTGGGATTGCTAGGATTGGCTTCATTGCCTATATCTCAATATCCTGAAATTGCTCCACCTACAGTTGTTGTAACGGCATCATATCAAGGGGCAAGTGCAGATGTAGTATTGAAAAGTGTGATTATACCTCTGGAAGAGCAAATAAACGGAGTTGAGAATATGAGTTATATGACTTCTACTGCTAGTAGCAATGGTAGTGCAACGATAACAATATTCTTTAAACAGGGTACAAATCCCGATATGGCTGCTGTGAATGTTCAGAACAGAGTTACAAAGGCTACGAGTTTGTTGCCTAATGAGGTTATTAAATCAGGAATTACAACCAGTAAGCAATTAAGTAGTACTGCTTTTAGTTTTTTGTTATACAGTAAAGACGGAAAGTATGATGAAAAATTCCTTGATAATTATTTGAGAATAAATATTATGCCTGAGATGAAACGTGTTGAGGGTGTAGGGGGAACTGAAATTTATACGAGTCAGGAATATTCTATGCGTATTTGGTTAAAACCAGATGCAATGGCTACTCAAGGTTTGGTTCCTGATGATATTATCACTGCATTACGAGAGCAAAATATCGAAGCTGCTCCAGGGAAAATAGGAGAGAACAGTAGAGAGTCAGTTCAATATGCATTAAAGTTTACTGGAAGGCTAGAAGATCCTGCAGCTTTTGAAAACATTGTCTTGAGAAGCGGTAAACAAGGTAGTTTATTGCGTCTAAAAGATGTTGCAGAGATTGAATTTGGAGCTTTAGATTATAGTACTTCTCTAATTACACAAGGAAATGTTTCTTCGGGTGGAGCAATAAGCCAAATTTCAGGTTCAAACGCTAGAGAGCTTATTATTGCTTGTGAGGACATACTAAAAAAAGCATCCAAGGATTTTCCTCCGGGATTGGAGTATCATACATTCCTGAATGCCAATGACTTTTTGGACGCATCAATTGAGAAAGTAGTTTATACTATTATTGAAGCTTTCATTTTGGTTTTTATCGTTGTATTTATCTTTTTACAGGATTTTAGATCTACATTAATACCTGCAATTGCAGTTCCTGTATCGATTATTGGTACTTTCTTTTTCTTAAAGTTATTCGGTTTTACTATTAATTTATTGACTCTTTTCGCTTTGGTTCTTGCTATTGGTATTGTTGTCGATGACGCGATTGTTGTTGTTGAAGCTGTTCACGCCAAATTAGATCAAGGGGCAAAATCGGCCAAGAAAGCTACCATTCATGCCATGAGTGAGATTTCAGGAGCGATAATATCGATTACCTTAATTATGTCGGCAGTATTTATTCCGGTTACGTTTATTACAGGATCGGCTGGAGTATTTTACAAGCAATTTGGTTTGACACTGGCAGTAGCCATTTTAATTTCTGCAGTTAATGCATTGACTTTAAGTCCAGCACTTTGTGCTATTTTATTAAAACCTCACGATCCTGAAAAAACAAATCACCCTAAAGGATTTTTACCTAAGTTTTATGCTAGTTTTAATGTTGCTTTTGAAGCTGTTACCACTAAATATGTTGGAGCTGTTCGATTTTTAATTCGTAGAAAATGGATTTCATTAGTAGCAATAGCAATCTTTGGAATTGTGTTTTATGTACTTATGAAAAATACGCCAACAGGTTTTGTGCCTAATGATGATGGGGGAGCCATTTTTGGAAACGTGGTTTTACCACCATCTTCTACACTAGAACGTACTGAAGAAATTACAAAAGAAATAGATAGTATTGCGAGAAGTATTCCTGAAATAGAACTTTCGTCTACACTTTCAGGGATGGATTTAATTCATGGAAATGGAGGTTCTTATGGGGCATTGTTTATTAGACTGAAGCCATGGAATGAAAGAAAAGGCAAAACACAAGATGTTAATTCAATTGTTGGTCAGTTGTTTGCAAAAACAGCTCATATAAAAGGAGCAAGTATTATATTCTTTGCAGCTCCAACTTTGCAGGGATTTGGAAATAGCAATGGATTTGAAGTGCAATTGCAAGATAAAACGGGAGGTAGCTATCAAAAATTTGATGAAAACATCAAAAAGTTTATGACCGAAATCAATAAGCGACCAGAGATTATGTATGCTACAAGTCCGTTTAATATTGGGTTTCCAGAATTAGAAGTTAATGTGAATGTAGCTAAATGTAAAGATGCTGGCGTAAGTGTAAATGCAGTACTTAATACACTTCAAGGGTATTTTGGTGGAATCTATGCTTCTGATATTAATAGATTTGGTAAACAGTATAGAGTGATGTTGCAATCGCATCCTGATTATAGAGCAAAGGAAAGTGATGTCAATAAAATTTTTGTTAGAACTGATAATGGCTTAATGGCTCCAATTTCGGAATTTGTAACATTGAAAAAGAAGGAGGGTCCAGAATTTTTAAATCGTTTTAATCTATTTACTTCTACTACGGTTACTGGTGCGCCAAATGCAGGTTATAGTTCAGGAGATGCGATTAAGGCAATCGAAGAAGTTGCAGCAAAAACATTAGATAGAGGATATACGTATCAGTTCTCAGGATTAACTAAAGAAGAACTCTCTAGCGGAAGCCAAACTACATTAATCTTCGGGCTTTGTTTACTATTCATTTACTTCTTGTTGAGTGCTCAGTATAAGAGTTATATTTTACCGTTTTCGGTATTGTTATCATTACCCATAGGGCTTGCAGGTGCATTTATATTTGCGAACCTTTTTGGAGTTGATAACAATATTTTCCTTCAGATAAGTTTAATTATGTTGATTGGTCTTTTGGCTAAAAATGCAATTCTAATTGTAGAGTTTGCGCTATTGCATCGCTTAAGCGGAAGAAGCTTAGTTCAGTCGGCTATATTTGGAGCAAGAGCCAGATTGAGACCTATTTTAATGACCTCTTTTGCTTTTATTTTTGGATTGATTCCGTTGATGATTGCTACAGGAGCAGGAGCTTTAAGTAATAGATCAATTGGTACAGCTGCTGTTGGTGGGATGCTGATTGGTACCGTATTCGGTGTTTTTGTAATTCCTATTCTATTTATCATATTTCAGACTTTACAAGAAAAAATTGGAGGAATAAAAGAACCGATACATGAACCAAGAACAATTTAGATTTATTTAGTAACAAAGGCTCAAAGTTATAAAGGTACTTAGCCTCTAAGGTTCTGAGAGGCTAAGGTTTTTAGAAATTGAACACCATGACTGTTCTTCGACTCCGTTCAAGATAACATTGCGACTGAGACTGAAAATTAAGATTGAAAACTAAAAAAGATACACTTTTATTTTAAAAAAATAACAATACAAACATATCATAATGAACACATACAATTATAAATCGATACTCATTGTATTGCTTGTTGCAAGTATATGGAGCTCGTGTAAAATCACGAAACCTTATGCTAAACCAGCAACTTCAGTAAATTATCGAGAGTCCAAAAGCACCGATAGTACTACTATTGGTATGATGAAATGGTCGGAGCTATTTACAGATGCGGCATTACAACAACTTATTTCTGACGGATTGGCTGCAAATCTAGATTTAAAGATTGCTGTAGAACGAATCAATCAGTCAGCTGTTAATCTTAAACTGAGTAAAGCAGCTTTTCTACCTTCAGTAAACGGAAATGTGTCAGTAAAAGAATCAAGACTTGCTTTTCCGCAAGGATTTGGGCTTTTTGACCAATCTACTCAATATGATTTGGGAATTTCTGCTGGATGGGAAATAGACGTTTGGGGTAAATTAAATAGTGCCAAAAAAAGTGCAGTAGCTAACTTATTGGCTACAGATGCAGCTAAACGTGCTGTTCAAACACAGTTAATTGCAAATATTGCCAATTCGTATTATGAATTGTTACTGCTTGATGAACAACTCAAAGTACTTAAAATGACAGCCAAAAATAGAGAGAAAGATGCAGAAACAATTAAGGTTCTTTTTGAAAATTCTATTATCAATGGAGTCGCTGTGGTACAAAGTGAGGCTAACTTTTACGAAGCTGAATTAGCGATTCCAGATATAGAGCAAAAGATTATCGAAACAGAACATGCCTTATGTGTACTTCTTGCCATATCACCAACTAAGATTAACAGAAGCACTCTTGAACAGCAAAAGTTAGTGTATGATCTTAAAATTGGAGTTCCGATGCAACTCCTTGCTAATAGACCAGATGTACAACAGGCAGAATATAATTTTAGAACTGCATTTGAAGAAAGTAATGTAGCAAGAGCCTATTTCTATCCAGCTTTGACTATTAGTGGAGCAGCGGGTTTTTCTAGTTTCGGATTAAAGGATTGGTTTACAAACGGGAGTCTTTTTGGTAATATTGCGGGAGGTTTGACACAACCTATTTTTAATAAAGGAATCAATAAAGCTAGATTGGCTACCGCATTGTCATTGCAAAAAGAAGCGTTGTATAATTTTGAATTGTCGATGTTAAAGGCAAGTGAAGAAGTATCGAATGCACTTTCTAGATATGATAATGCAGCCTTAAAAGAGGAAAAAAGAAAAAGACAACTAGAGGCATTAGTAAAAGCAGTAGAGTTTAATAAAGAATTATTGAACAATTCTACTACTAACTATACAGATGTATTAACAGCCGAACAAAACTTGCTTAATGCACAATTAAGAGGAATTGATGATCAAAGTCAGAAACTGCATGCAGTTGTGAATTTGTATCGTGCCCTTGGCGGAGGTTGGAATTAATAACTAACTTTTTATAATATTATCATTTTTAGGAACGAGATATTCCATTGATATTAATTGTATCACTTATGTGATTTCTCGTTCCTCGAAATGATAAACTCTACTTTATAAGCTAGTAATAGTGTAGCTTATTAGAACAAGGCATAAGAAACATTTATAAAAAAATTTCTTCCTTGGCGTGGGATTTTATTCCAATCAGAAAATGTACTGTAATAAGTATCAAAGATATTTTCGACCCCAGCTTGGACATTCATTTTGTTTTTATTCAAGGCAAATGTATAGCCAGAATTAAAATTAAAAATTACATAAGCAGGAGTTTTTGACTCACCATAAACAGCTGCAAATTTTGTTTGAGCAAGATTTCCAGATGCACCAAATCCTAGATTAAAGTTTTCTTTTTTAAATTGTATGTTTCCAGAATAACGCAACGGACTTATGAATGGTAGCTTGTTACTTTCATTATCTTTTCCGTAGCTATAAACCAAGAGTGTTTTAAAGTTCCAGTTTTCGGTTATTTTATATTCCAAATTCAAATCAGTATTAAAAATGGTGGCATAATCTAAAGCATTATATACTTTTACTCCTGAAGCTCCAATAGTCATAGGATGTATGTCTGTATTGATTTTCCCAACGATATAATCCTGAATATGAAAAAAAGAAGAAGTTAGGGTTGAAGTGAATTTTCCCGTTTTATATCCAAAAGAGAGATTAGCTTCAAAAGATTTTTCATTTTCTAGATTTGGATTTCCGATATAATCATAAAAGTCATTGCTATTGTACAAATAATAACCATAACCTTCAGAAACAGACGGAGCTCTTTCGCCATAGGCTAAACCTAAACCGTATTCAAATTTGTCATAGTGTAAAATATAATTTCCAGCTAAACTTTTTAAAATACGATTTTTTGTTTCTTTCATTTCGGGATAAAAAATCTGAAGGCTTTGTAAACCAAATTCATCAGCGACTTTATTAGAATGGATTCCGATAGTAGAGGAAATTTTAACAGTAGCATTTTGAGAAATTTGTATTGCATCTTCTAGATAAACTCCGTTATACAATGTTCGTATATCGGGCCAAGTATACATAAACATAGCGTTTTCTTTGGGATTATTGGGATACATCGTCATCTCGGCAATCGATTTATTATAAAACCCATTGAGGTTAGCCATAAAATGATGATTTTTAAATTTTCCTTTCAACTTAGAATAGTATCCGTAAGTATCTGACCAACCAGGCATATCCATATGAATAGGAACACTTGGTCTTTTGGTATCATCCATTCTGTGTGTGATTGTATTAAAATATACTTTGGTTTCCCAATTAGTAAAATAGCCAGAAACAGGAGTGAAGCTATAACGCAAAGCCGTTATTGTGGCTTTTGCTAAAGAAACATCCATTGGCAAAGCTGGATAGCCTACATCTGTAGCTTTATCATAAATTATAGAACCTTCAATTAAACTTTTTTTGCCCAAATAAAAACCTGCTGTGGCTGATAAATTGTATTTAGTAAATTGCGAAAAATTGATTTCTTCATGATTTCCTGCTTTGTAGTTTTCGGCATCGCGATACGTAAAATCGGTATTGAAATAAAATGAACTGTGATTGTAACCTATTGATGTACCGATGATTTTATGCTGGTTGTTGGTTTCGTAACCTGTCTTTAATACGGTATTCCACCCTAATTCTTTTTGTATAAGATTGTTTCGTTTCAAATCAATTGTTCCTCCAATGGTAGGCCCGTGACAGCTCCCTTGCTGACCAGAAGCTATAGTCGCTTCAGATAGATTTGATATTTCAACATATGACGTTACAGGGTCCATTTTATCGGTACAGGCTCCAAAAATTCGCATGCCATCAATTGTAACCACAGTACGCTCAGTAGCCATACTATTAATGATCGGTTCTAAGGCATATCCGCCTCTTCTTATCATATTTACCTTTGATGATTGTTGTAAGTATTCCTCAACTGTCGCAAGTGATTTTGGTTGTTTAAGGTGCGCTGGTGTCTTTTTGCAAATGACAATAATTTCACTGAGATCAATTGGAGAAATACTATCTTTTACTTCTTTCTGCGCAAAACAAATACTTGAAAATGTTGCTAACAGAATTGTTGCTATAGTTTTCATAATATTATGAATAATGAGAACCAAGTGATTTCACTTGGTCCTTTCTTGTTACTACTAAAAATGATTAAAATTCAATCTCGAGAAAAAGACTGCTTGCTGAATTTTCTTGAGTAACTTCTTCTCCTTTTAGCTTCTCGCCAGATGCATTTAAAAGCTGTAGGTTAATTTTCCAATATCCAGTCATTGTCAAGGATAGTTTTCCGTTATACAATCCTCCTGTAGTTGATTGTATTAAATCGGTATTGTTAGGAGAGCTGTGATTGCCCATACTTGGCATTCGCGGATCGATTTTTACTTTAAAATTATCGACTGCTGTAAACGTCATCATATCTTGCATTTTATATAGTCCTACAGTCATGTTGTTTATAGCAACTTTTGGGTTTTTGGGACTGATGTAAGCCAAGATATATCTTGCGCCATCACTTCCAGTGAAAGAGCTTACAGTACGTTTTTCAGAAGCAGGTACATTTATCTTAGCTGTAGTAGTGTAATCAATAGCATTAATGGTATAATTAATTTTTAGTTCCCAAAATTCAGAGGTATTTTGCGCCATTTGAAAAACAATAGTACCCTCATATAGTGTTTGTTTACCAGAAACCTTTTCGATTAAAGATTTAGGACAAGAATGTTTCATGGTTGCCATATTCATTATTGGCATCCAATTAAGGGAAGCATTGGTAATATATTTGTCGGTTGTTTTGTCTTTTATTCTTAAGGAAATTTGATTGTAACCTTGGGTTAGTTTACCAGTTTCTGAATAAAGTTCAATGATATGATTGTCATTAGATAGCTCTTGAATTTTGACAAGTCCAGAGGTTTCATCAATAGGGTTTTCTGATACTGAATCACTGTCAGAAGAACATGAATAAAAGGCAATTGCCAAAAGCAAGATAGATAAATATTTAAAATTTTTCATAAGTATTAAATTAAGAATGGATAATAAAATGCTTGTCGGTTGTGAGACCGAGAAGACAATTAATAAAGATTTCGAAAAATTAATACTGAAGGTTGGGCGGATGAAATACTAAGGTTATATTGAAATGGGTGTAAAGATTCTTAGGTAGAATATCCTTTTTTAAGATTGACTCAATTACAAGGTTAAAATTAAAAGAGTCAATTTTTTCAATGAATAATAAATCAATTCCAGTTGGGGCGTTTTTTTTCTCAGTTGATGGAGAAGAATCATTTTCGGATGCTTTACCCAATTCTTTTTTTAAATAACATTTTCCTTTACAATCCAATTCTGGCTGACTTTTGTTCTCACAAAGTTCAGTCGCTATATAATTATAATTAACCATGTAATCCAATATAGGAAATAGGGGTCTTATAATTATGGCTATTAAAAAGATGTAAGCGAGGGATTTCATTCTATTTCTTGAAACCACAAATTTAAGAGCAACTTTTTTTTGAAAGTATGATTATAGTCATATTTTTTAAATATAAAATAATCTTTTTGTAGTTGCTCATGGTGAGGGGATTAACCAATTTAATAATCTCCCTAATACTATTGTTAATAGAGTACCCAGCTTTTTCCCAAGTAAACCTAGAAGAATAGAGCTAAATCGTTGACATCTGCATGAAGGAATAAAATAAGACTTTGGATTTTAGTTTTAATTTTATAAAGGTAGATATGCCAGAAGATTTCATTAGATTGTTTTACGAGTTCTGTCTTTAATAATACATATTCATTAGGTACTGCTTCCATAACATTATCTGAATTTTTAAATAGAGAAATTATCAAATAACTACTGTCTGTATCTTTAACAAATCTAGAGACAATATTTTCCTGATCTTCCAGATAATAAAGAACTTCGTTAAAAATGACAATATCGTATTGTTCGTTGGTGTTATATTGATTGAGATCAGCAGTTATAAAAGAAGAGTTTATAAAATTTTGTTTTTTGGCTCTACAAATTGCTGTAGCAGATAAGTCTACACCTGTTATGGTAGAATAATCGGATTCTTTTAAATAAGAATTTAAGGCTCCATATCCACAGCCTAAGTCTAGTATTCTTGGTTTATCGATATGGGTAGCTTTGATGAATTCAATTATCTTTTCATATCTGGTCTTTTCCTCTGTCATAAAATCCCATTTACCTAAAGCATATTTGTAGTTCCAGCTACATTTTTTTCTGAATTTTTCTACTTTGATAAGAAATTGACTAAAATTAGATTTTGTATTGCTTTTATTTAATGTCATCTATAGCTAGTTTATATTGGCTAAAACGGCTTTGTACTTCGATATGTTTGGATTCAGTTAATGGGTATTTTTTATTTGCTTACTAAATTATTAATTATTTTAATTCTAAATAATAATCCAAGTTAAAGTTATTGTAATATTTTTTTTAGCCAAATTATATTATAAAATGCGTTTAAAGATTGATACCTTTTACGTTACCTAAAATTATGTAGTATTTAATAGGATATAATATTTCTAAAAAATTGGGAATAATATACTTAATTTAAGAAAATGATATAAGAATTGTTGCTCGTAACAATTTAATAACCAGTAGAAAACGTTTTCGGTGACATTTACTTGTTAAAGCCTAGTGAAATTTCTTTTTTTGTTTCAATACTTTGTTTACTTTTGACGCCAAATGAGAAAACTGATTGTGTTATTTGTGTATTTAGGATTGCTTCTGCTAGGCGGGGGTCAGTATCTTAATGCAGGTACACATCAAAAATCTGATTCATCCTCTCATAGTCTAGAGAAAAAACACCGAGTAAAATTTACGAATCAAGATTCAGGTAACTCTTTAATTGAGGATGCTGATATTGATATCGATGAAGAGCATCTGGGTGGTGATGTTAAAGATGAAATTTCAGATAAACTTTTCGCTGGAAATTATAGCTTATTAGATAATTGGTATTTGACAATCTCTTGTCAATCACTTTTAAACCATTGTCAAAAGAATTTTAAAATCTTCACGCCATTTTGTGGCCAAACCAATCCTATTTATATTACTCAACGAGTATTAAGAATCTGATAAACAAGATACATCGGTTACCTAAAGTGTAATGATGCATATCTTGTGGTTGTATATTAAACTTACATCTTCTTGTATGACTGTTCATGCATAACTATGGCTACTGATGTTTTTTTCACATCTAAAGGAATCCTTGCATTCCAAGCATTCAATCGCTTAATTACCATTTTTATACCATGAAGAGAATAGTCGTGTTAACGGGCGTTATTGCCTTGTTGTACCTAACTAGTTGTACAGCTAAAAAAGAAGAAAAAGAAGAAGCCGAAAAATTTACTGTGACCAATCCTGTAAAAATCGACACTTCGTTTACCAAGCAATATGTTTCGCAGATAAAATCTGTACGAAACATTGAAATCCGTGCACAAGAAAAAGGATTCCTGCAAAACATTTATGTTGATGAAGGTCAATTTGTAAAAGCAGGACAGGTATTGTTTAGAATTCAGCCTAAAATGTATGAAGCAGAGTTACTTAAAGCTCAAGCAGAACAAAAATCGGCTGAAATAGAATTTCAGAATACTAAAGTACTAGCAGATAAAGATATTGTTTCAAAGAACGAGCAAGCAGTTGCGTTATCTAAAGTCCAAGCAGCAAAAGCAGAAGTTGCATTGGCAAAACTTCATTTATCATTCACAGAAATTAGAGCTCCATTTGACGGAACTATCGATCGCATTCCGCTAAAATTAGGAAGTCTTATTGATGAAGGGGAGCTATTGACAAGTCTTTCAGACAACAGTCAGATGTTTGCTTATTTCAATGTATCAGAACCAGAATATTTGCAATATCAAACAGATGTAAAAGATCGTGCAGAAACTAAAGTTAGTTTGCTTTTAGCTGATGGACAAGTTTTTAAGGAGAAAGGAAATGTTGAATTAATCGAAAGTGAGTTTAACAACGAAACAGGAAATATCGCTTTTAGAGCAAGATTTCCTAACTCAGGTAAGCTACTTAGAAATGGTGAAACAGGACAAGTTCAGATGTTAGTGCCTCTTAAAAATGCTATTGTGATTCCACAAAAAGCAACTTATGAAATTCAGGATAAAAAGTATGTTTTCATTATAGACAAAAACAATAAAGTAAGCTCAAGAGAGATCACTATAACAGGTGAAATTCCTGATTTATATGTGATTAGTAGTGGATTGACTGAAAATGATAAAATTTTACTTGAAGGGGTTCAGAAAGTAAAAGAGAATGACAAAATTAAATATGAGTTTCAATCTCCTAAAGTGGTATTGAATAGTTTACGCTTAAAAGCAGAGTAAGTTAAAGTTATCAGGTGTGCAAAAAGTGATTAGTGAAAAGTTAGAAGTAAACAGTGGGCAGTATTCATTTTACATTTCTCATTTTACATTTCACAATCAACATTTCACAAGTTCACAATAACTGATAACACTTAAAATCAATTTAGCTTAATCATTAAAAAAATATAAAATGTTTAATAAATTTATTCAAAGACCTGTACTGTCGATAGTAATATCGCTGATAATTGTCTTTTTGGGGGTATTGTCGGTTCTAAATTTACCTATTACCCAATTCCCTTCCATTTCTCCTCCCATGGTAAATGTTACAGCAGATTACCCTGGATCTAATGGAGAATTGATGATTAAATCTGTTGTTATTCCTTTGGAAAGAGCTTTAAATGGAGTTCCTGGAATGAAATATATGACTTCAGATGCTGGAAATGATGGGGAAGCGAGTATTCAGGTTGTATTTAACTTGGGTACCGACCCTAATCAAGCAGCAATTAATGTTCAAAATCGTGTAGCTTCGGTTACTAATAAATTACCTCCATTAGTAGTAAGGGAAGGAGTAAAAATTACTCGTGAAGTTCCTAGTATGTTAATGTATGTGAATCTTTATAGTACGGATAAGAATACCGACATGAAGTTTTTATACAATTATGCAGATATCAATGTATTATCTGAGCTTAAAAGGGTTAATGGTATTGGATCTGGAGATATTTTAGGAACACGTGAATATGCAATGCGTATTTGGTTGAAACCGGATCGTATGTTGGCTTATAAAATATCGGCTGATGAAGTAATGGAAGCATTATCAAGTCAAAGTTTGGAGGCTTCACCTGGTAAAACTGGGGAAAGTTCTGGTAAACGTTCACAAGCATTTGAGTATGTATTGAAGTATTCTGGACGTTTTACAACGAAGGAACAATATGAAAATATAGTAGTAAGATCAAATAGCAATGGAGAACTTTTGCGATTGAGAGATGTTGCTAAAGTAGAATTTGGTAGTTCAATGTATGATATTTATTCTAATTTAAATGGAAGACCATCAGCAGCTATCGTATTAAAACAATCATTTGGAAGTAATGCAAATCAAGTTATTGAGGATGTAAAAGCCAAATTAGAAACTATTAAGAAAAAGTTTCCAAAAGGAATGGATTATGAAATCTCGTATGACGTTTCTAAATTCTTGGATGCTTCTATAGAGAAAGTAATCCACACTTTGATTGAAGCTTTTATCTTGGTAGGATTAGTTGTGTTTCTTTTCTTGGGTGATTGGCGTTCTACGATTATTCCAGCAATTGCAGTTCCAGTATCATTGGTAGGAACGTTTGTGTTCATGCAATTTTTTGATATTTCGCTCAACTTAATTACATTATTTGCTTTGGTTCTGGCTATTGGAGTCGTCGTCGATGATGCCATTGTGGTTATTGAGGCGGTTCACGCCAAGATGGAAGAAGAACATCTTTCACCATTTAAAGCTACCAAAAAAGCAATGCATGAGATTGCAGGTGCAATTATCGCTATTACATTCTTGATGGCTGCGGTATTTATTCCAGTTGCCTTCATGTCAGGTCCTGTAGGAGTTTTTTACAGACAGTTTTCGATTACGATGGCAACAGCTATTATACTTTCAGGTATTGTTGCATTGACTTTGACACCAGCACTTTGTGCGATGATGTTAAAAAACAATCATGGTAAACCTAAAAAGAAAACACCAGTAAATAGATTTATAGATGGTTTTAATAACAAGTTTAATCTAGCACAAGGTAAATACCAAAACGTATTAGAGAAAATTGTAAATAGAAGAGCCGTTACTATTATTGCGCTTTTAGGTTTTTGTGCAGGAACATGGTTGATTAGCAGCACTGTTCCTTCTGGATTTATTCCAAATGAGGATCAAGGTATGTTTTATGCTATTATTCAAACACCTCCCGGATCATCATTAGAAAGAACCAATAATATTGCTGAGAAATTGCAAAAAATTGCAGAAACAATAGATGGAGTAAAATCAGTTTCGTCATTAGCGGGTTATGAAATTTTGACCGAAGGTACAGGATCTAATGCAGGAACATGTTTGATTAACCTTAAAGATTGGAATGATAGAAAACAATCAGTTCAAGAGGTTATGATAGAATTGGAAGAAAAATCTAAAGATATTCCAGGTGCAAACATTGAGTTTTTCCAACCCCCAGCAGTACCGGGATATGGAGCAGCAGGAGGATTTGAACTTCGTTTGTTAGATAAAACAGGTTCGGGAGATTTCAAGAAAATGGAAGCTGTTAATACTGAATTTGTAAAAGAACTAAACAAGCGTCCGGAGTTATCTAACGTATTTAGTTTCTTTAGTGCTAGTTTTCCTCAATATATGATGAAAGTTGATAATGATTTGGCACAACAAAAAGGAATTTCTATCGAGAATGCGATGAATACATTGTCGACACTTGTTGGAAGTAACTATGAGATTAGTTTTATCAAATACGGAATTAATTATAAAGTAATTGTTCAGGCAGCTCCTGAGTATCGTGCACAACCAGATGATATCTTAAAGCTATATGTGAAAAACAATCATGATGAAATGGTTCCTTTTTCTGCTTTTATGAAATTAGAGAAAGTATATGGTCTTTCAGAAATCACAAGACATAATATGTATAACTCTACTGAAATTAGTGGTGGTGCCGCTCCGGGATATAGTAGTGGTACAGCTATTAAGGTGATTCAAGAAGTTGCAGCTGAAAAATTGCCTAGAGGATATGATATCGACTGGGCAGGTATTTCTGCCGACGAGGTTGCTCAAGGAAATCAAGCAATTTGGGTTTTCCTTATCTGTTTAGGGTTTGTGTATCTAGTACTAGCAGCACAATACGAGAGTTTTATTTTACCATTATCTGTAATTCTGTCTTTACCAGCAGGTATTTTTGGAGCATTCCTTTTATTAAAATTAACTGGGTTAGAGAATAATATCTATGCTCAGGTTGCTATGGTAATGCTTATTGGTTTATTGGGTAAAAATGCGGTATTAATTGTGGAGTTTGCGATACAAAGGCATGCAGCGGGTAGATCGGTTTTTGAATCTGCATTGGAAGGTTCTAAAGCTCGTTTCCGTCCAATTTTGATGACTTCATTTGCCTTTATTGCAGGATTGCTTCCGTTAGCTTTTGCTACTGGTCCAGGTAAAATTGGTAACAGAACTATTGGTACAGCAGCAGCTGGAGGTATGCTTATTGGGACTATTTGTGGTGTATTTGTTATTCCGGGATTGTATTATATTTTCGCTAGAATCGCTGAAAAACACAAACTAGTAAAACATGAAGAAGAAAATCCATTAACAGAAGAAATTGACAACAATCATGTATAAAATCAAATTATATAAATATAGTATTGTTTTTGGGCTTTGTCTTGCTGTAGTAAGTTGTAAAGCACCACAAACAGTAGCAGAAACTCCAAAGAACCCTATTCCAGAGTCATTTGGCAGTACTAAGGACTCGACAAATATGTCGAATATTAAGTGGAGCAATTATTTTAAAGACCAGAACCTTGTTGCTTTAATTGATACTGCATTAAAAAACAATCAGGAATTAAACATCACTTTACAAGAAATCGAAATTGCTAAAAACGATATTCGTGTTAGAAAAGGAGCATTGTTGCCTTCAGTGGGTGTACGTGCAGGAGCAGGAGTAGAGAAAGTAGGGCGATATACTAGTCAAGGTGCTGGTGATGCTACTACTGAGATTAAACCTGGTAAAGAAACACCCGATCCGCTAGGTGATTTTACTATTGCTGCTTATGCAAACTGGGAAGTGGATATCTGGAAAAAGCTACGTAATTCTAAAAAGGCAGCTGTGAGCAGGTATTTGGCTACTGTAGAAGGTAAAAACTTTGTAATCACAAATTTAATTGCCGAGGTTGCTGATTCGTATTACGAATTGTTAGCTTTAGACAGTCAGTTGGATATTGTAAAACAGACTATTAAGTTGCAAACAAATGCTTTAGAAATTGTAAAAATTCAAAAGCAAGCTGCTAGAGCAACGGAATTAGGAGTTCAGAAATTCCAAGCTGAAGTTATGGCTTCAAAAAGTAAAGAGTTTGATATTCTGCAGCAAATAAAAGAAGCAGAGAATAAGATCAACTTTTTACTAGCTCGTTATCCACAGGAAATTAAAAGAGACAATACAGACTTTTTAGCCTTGTTACCAGCATCAGTTAATTCTGGAATTCCATCACAATTACTAACTAATCGTCCTGATGTAAAACAGGCTGAGTTAGAATTAGTGGCAGCAAAACTTGATGTAAAAGTAGCTCGTGCCGAATTTTATCCGTCACTTGATATTTCGGCAGCGATAGGTGTACAAGCATTTAAGCCAACGTATTTGTTTACTATGCCTGAATCATTGCTGTATTCTTTAGCAGGAGATTTGGCTGCGCCATTAATTAACAGAAATGCAATAAAAGCGGAGTTCAGTAGTGCCAATGCAAGACAACTTCAAGCATTGTATAATTACGATCGTACGGTTTTAAATGCTTATTTAGAAGTATCAAATCAGCTTTCTAAAATTGAGAATCTTCAAAAAGGATATGATTTAAAATCGCAACAAGTAGCTGCTTTGAATAAATCAATTGATGTTTCTAATGACTTATTTAAGTCAGCAAGAATTGATTACTTTGAAGTTCTAATGACACAACGTGATGCACTAGAAGCTAAACTTGAATTGATTGACACAAAGAAAGAGCAACTTAATGCTGCAGTCTATGTCTATAAAGATTTAGGTGGTGGCTGGAAATAAAATTGGTTATTTGTAGTTAAAAAACCTCTTGAGAGTAAAATCTTAGGAGGTTTTTTTATGTTTTAAAAGTGTATTAAATATAAGAATTTCCTTTTCTTGAATTGGTTTTCTAAGGTTAAAAATTATACATTTAAAACCTTGTAAATAATTTATTACTTAAAAATTAAAATCAACAAACAAATGAAAAAAACATTACTGTCTTTTATGATACTATTTTCTTCTTTTTCTTATAGTCAAACCTTTGATGGTAATTTAGGCTCAAAAAGTTTAAATTGGAATAATGATCAAAAAGATTTCAATAGTCCTCCTAGAGTTGGTGTTAATCCTATGTCTATTCGTTTATGGGATAATTATCATGGGATAAATGCACCATCAGAATATGGATCTTTATTAGAATTATATGGACAGCATGGTCACCTTGTTTCTCATCTTTATTTTGATAATACGTGGAATGGAGGTAGAATCCTTTATAGAAGTGCATTTTATGCACAAAATACTTGGGAAAGCTGGCGTTATCTTCTAGATTCTAAAAGTGATATTGAATCTTCGGGTAATTTAAAAATAAGCGGAAATGGTAACAATTATATTGTAAATGGCAACGTAGGTATAGGAACTGTAAGTCCAGATTCAAAACTTACTGTTGCTGGTAATATTCATGCGCAAGAAGTGAAAGTAACTATTAATGCAGGTAAAGTACCAGATTATGTTTTTGCAAATGATTACAAATTAAAACCACTGCAAGAGGTTGAAAAGTATATCAAAGAAAACAATCACTTACCAGAAATACCTTCAGCTAAAGAAATAGAAAATAATGGCTTGATGTTGGCAGAAATGAATATGAACTTGCTTAAGAAAATTGAAGAACTTACGTTGCATACTATAGAGCAACAAAAGGATATTAAGCAATTAATTAAAGTTGTTGAAGAACAAAGTAAAAGATTAAATTCTTTAGAAAACAAATAAGCGATTAGAATTATAAACCTCTTAAGATTTTACTCTCAAGAGGTTTTTTTATGTTTTAAATTTAGATATTTTAATAGGATTGGGTTAGAGTTATGTTTGATATGAAATGGCATCAATGACTATAAATATAGCTAATTTCTTTTGTCAAAAATATACAGATTTAATCTTACAAATAGTTTGTTGTTTATGTAATAAATCTATTTTTGTCTAGGAAATGAAGTAAATGATACTTTAATATGATTGTAATTAAAACCTAACGAGCAATCAAACATAATTAGAAAAAAGATAATATAAATTGAAATAAAGTAAAGTCATGAAAGTAAGGTTGTTAATAATTGTTTTTTTTGTTTGTCAAATTAATTTTGCCCAACACAATCTTCCAGTAGGGAGTTTTGTAATCAGTAATGATGGAGTGCATAATACAAATTTTAATAGTGGATATGTTGCCAATATGAATATGGGATTTGATGGAAGTACTGGATTTGTAAAATTTGGCACTCATACAGGAAATGGTTTTAGGGATAATATCCTTTATATGAGAGGTATTGATGGAAATGTAGGTTTAGGAACAAATTCTCCAAGAGCAGTATTAGATGTTGCAACTAATATTCAAAATGGTGTTTTAGGTACAGTATTCGGTCGTTTGCCAGAAGGTAATGATGTTGGTGAGGGAACTTTTTTAGGAGTGAGGGGACATAGTACTTCAGGTTTAATTGCAAAATCTTTTTCGATTGAGCATAGTTTTTATAGTATTGTGAATAGCTCAATTAATTTTTTTAGAGGTAATTCTAGCGTTGGAGGTAGTATAGCTTTTAATACTAATAATAATATAGAACAAATGCGTATTGATGCTAATGGTAATGTTGGTATTGGTACAATAGTTCCTAATTATAAATTGGATGTTCAAGGTAGAGTTTCTGCTGAAAGCCTATATGTGAAAAAATTAGACATCACAAATGATGGGGTTCATAACTCAAGTATAAATAGTGGTGGTGTTGCATCTATAGATATGGGATTTGATGGTGCTACAGGTTATGTGAAATTAGGTGCACACACAGGAAGAGGCTATAGAGATAATATTTTTTATCTGAGAGGGCTTGATGGTAATGTAGGTATTGGAACAGGAAGTCCAGATTCAAAACTTACTGTTGCTGGAAATATCCATGCTCAAGAAGTGAAAGTTACCATTGATGCAGGTAAAGTACCAGATTATGTTTTTGCAAATGATTACAAATTAAAACCACTGCAAGAGGTTGAAAAGTATATCAAAGAAAACAAGCACTTACCAGAAATACCTTCGGCTCAAGAAATAGAAAAGAATGGCTTGATGCTGGCAGAAATGAATATGAACTTGCTTAAGAAAATAGAAGAACTTACTTTGCATGCTATAGAGCAGCAAAAGGATATTAAACAATTAATAAAAGTTGTTGAAGAACAAAGTAAAGTTGTTGAAGAACAAAGCAAAAGATTGAACTCTTTAGAGAATAAATAAACGATTATAATTTTAAAAACCTCTTAAGAGCAAAATCTTAGGAGGTTTTTTTATTTTGAGAAATATATTGGCTTCAAGTTCTTTGTAAGAATAAGTTTTCTAGCTGATGTAGAAGATATATCGGCATATTTTATTACAGATTTGAATCAATTACTGTTAAATAAAAACTATCATTTATAATGGTGGTTTTATTTAATATCAGCACTTTTTTTTAAAAAATAATTTTGTACCTCTGATGATTTTAATGATTCTTTATTTACTCGAATCAACTATATAAGTGAATTAAATAGTATTGAATATGTATTAGTTACCAAAGGACTGGTTGTACTTAATGATAAGTTTGAATCATCATTTTGAATTTATGAAATGCAATGACTGATGTAAAGTGTGATGGTGTTGGTTGGGATATATAATTCTTATTTTTGCAATTAAAATATACATTATTTGAAGGATGAATGACAACGAAAACGATACAAAGCGACTATCGCGACTAACGGCGATACTTACAAGAGTATTTCGAAACATATCATTAATTTTTTTTTTAACCCTTGACATAGGGTTGTCACTAGGTAGGTATAATTTCGCATTATTAAGTAATCTTTAAAAGAATAAAAATGATAAACGAAATTAACTCAACCAATTTTCCTCAACCTACTCTCATCTCAATCAACGATGTAGAACTAGAAGTTTTTGAAGCAGGTAAACAGAATATAGGAAAGCCCATTGTACTCTGTCATGGTTTCCCTGAACATGCTTTTTCTTGGCGTCATCAGGTATCAGCACTTGTTACAGCTGGTTATCATGTCATTATTCCAAATCAAAGAGGTTATGGTAACTCATCGAGTCCAATCGAAGTAACTCAATATGATATTGTACACCTGACTGGTGATTTAGTAGCATTACTGGATCACTTTGGATATGAAGATGCCATTTTTGTTGGTCATGATTGGGGAGCAAATGTCGTTTGGAATCTGGCACTATTGCATCCAGAAAGAGTAAGTAAAATAATAAACTTGGCTTTACCTTATCAAGAGCGAGGTGAAATACCATGGATTGAGTTTATGGAAGCAATATTTGGAGGAGACTTCTATTTTGTTCACTTCAATAGACAACCAGGTGTGGCAGATGCTATAATGAATGAAAATGCTACCCAATTCCTACGTAATATATTCCGTAAAAATGTACCTATTACACCACCGGAGCCTGGAATGCTGATGATAAATCTTGCACAAGCAGAAAATCCATTGTGGGAACCTTTAATGGAAGAAAGTGAACTATCTGTATTTGTTTCTGCCTTTGAATTAACAGGTTTTACAGGAAGTATAAATTGGTATAGAAATATGGATAGAAACTGGCATTTAATGGCGGATGTTACCCCAGTCATTTATCAGCCGACTCTTATGATATATGGTGAACAGGATACGATTCCTGAGAGTGAAAACTTAAAAAATATTGTTCATAATTTGGATATTGTACGACTGGATTGTGGTCATTGGATTCAACAAGAAAAACCAGAAGAAACTACCCAAGCAATTTTAAAATGGTTAGAACAATAGAATGGCTAAGGAAGTAGAAACATATTGTCCTCAAAGCCGAACAGAATGGAGACAATGGTTGGAAAATAACTACCAGTCTAAACACTCTGTATGGCTTGTTTATTACACAAAAAAGTCTAAGCTTCCTTCAATCAGTTGGAGTGAAGCTGTTGATGAAGCACTTTGCTTCGGTTGGATTGATAGCACAAAAAAAAAGGTTGACGATTCTTCGTTTATTCAATATTTTAGCAAACGTAAACCTAAAAGTATCTGGTCAAAAATCAACAAAGAGAAAATTCAATTACTCATTGATAGCAAAAGAATGACAAAAGCGGGTTTTGAAAGTGTTGAAGTAGCAAAAAAGAATGGTTCTTGGACAGTTTTGGACGAAGTAGAAGAACTGATAATACCGGAAGATTTAGAAAAAGTGTTCAAAAAGCACAAAGATTCAAAAGACTATTTCCTAAGTCTTAGTAAGTCGACAAGAAAAATAATGTTAAGTTGGATTGTCCTTGCCAAACGACAGGAAACCAGACAAAAACGCATTAATGAAGTTGTAGAAAGTGTAATAAAAAGGCAGATATCACAACAAATCATATAATCATTTATATTTTTCTATAATGTTATGTATATAAATATAAAAGGACATAGTCATGTGACTATGTCCTTATGTAAGTTGCTCTTATAGAAATAGAAATTCTTTTGTTTTTTTTCTTTAAAAAGGAAAAGATTACTTCACTTTGCATTTATTTTCAACAGCGTTCAGTGAACTTCGTTTGAAACAGATAACAAGAAATAGTTCTTAATTAATATACGCTTAAAAAAAAATATTAAACAATTGTAATACCCGCCTCTTTGTACACTTTTAAAACATCTTCTTCGGGAGAAATATTGGTTACCAAGATATTAATATCTTTGATGGGACAAACAAAATAGGCTTCGGCAGTTCCAATTTTTTCAATTGAACTTAATGCAATAACCGTATTTGAATTTTGAATCATGTTCTTTTTAATCTGTGAATCATCGTATATGATTCCAGTTACTCCGCGCTCATGGTGCATACTACAAACTCCTAAAAGACAAACATCTGCTCTAAAATTTCTAAAGAAATCAATGGTTTCTATGCTAGCTGTTGCAAACGATGTTTTACACATTTTTCCACCAGCAAATATCAAATCGATATTGGGTAAGTCTTCTATCAATACAGCTACAGGAAAACTATTTGTTATTACCGTAATTTTTAAATCATAGGGAAAACTTGCAACTAATGCCAAAGAGGTTGTTCCGCCATCGATAAATACTACTTGACCATCTTTTAGATATGAAATTGCTTTTTCGGCAATAATTCTTTTGCTTTCAAGGTCATGTTTTTCTCTATTTCTAAAATGTAATGGAATAGGAGATGGGGCTACTGCACCTCCACGAACAGCCTTTAATAGCCCTTGATCAGAAAGCTCCTTTACATCTCTTCTTACAGTGTCTTCAGAAACATTTAAATACTCACTAAGCTCGAATAAAGTTACTCTATGCTCTTTTGATAAGTATTCTAAAATTACATTTTGACGTTCCTCTTTTTTCATGTGTTGCAAATTTATATTGCAAAAATAATAAAATATTGCAATATATTGCAATATTTGCGTAGATTTGTAGCAAAATAAATTGCAATGAAAAAGAAAACTATTGCTGTCGATATGGATGGCGTGCTTGCTGATATAGAGGCTAGCTTGATTAAATATTACAATAAAGAATGTGGAACAACTATTTCAAGAGAAAGCATTCAAGGATTAAGTGAAGATGAAGCTTTTCAAGGAAGAGAAATTTTACGAGGGATTTTAAATTCTGAAAATTTTTTCAGAACATTACCTGTAATGCCAAATGCTGTAGATGCTTTACGTCAGTTACAAGAAAATTTTGAAATCTTTATCGTTTCTGCTGCTACAGAGTTTCCTATGTCACTTCCTGAAAAAATAGATTGGCTTGGAGAACATTTTCCTTTTATCAAATGGGAGAATATTATTTTATGCGGAAGTAAAAGAATCATCAATACTGATTATATGATTGATGATCACAGTAAGAATTTAGATTATTGCATGGGTAAACCTATTATGTTTACGGCATTCCACAATATAAATCAAACACATCATTTAAGAGTGAATAATTGGAAGGAAGTACTAGAGACGTTAGAAAAAACGCTTTAGATTATTTTTGTTTTTTATTAAATTTTGACAGCTTGAAAGAGCAATTAAACTGCCTATGAATTATTTCAGGGCAGTTTTTTTTAGTATAGCTATACCTTTTTTTTCCAGAAATTCAATATTCCATCACAAGCAGATTCTTCTAAATCAAAACTTTCTGGGATTTCTTCCCAAGTACTCCAATAGGTAACTAGTCTTGTTCCTTTGGGCGTTTTTGACAACTGTTCTCTAACATAATTAGAATATGAATGAAACAATTCTTTTTCAGGAAGTATAATTTTGTCTATTGGACATGTAATATCAATATTTTCGTAAAAGGAGTTATAGAAATAAAATGCATCATAATCTGAAAAGGAAATCTGGTTGATATTCGAATGAATGAATTCAACGTTTTTTACATTATGCTTTTCGGCTATTTTTTTAGATACTTTTATAAGTGACTCTCTTTGTTCAACACCATAAAACATTCCCCTTGTAGAAGCAGCGCCTACTAAGCAAAATTTTCCTGCACCAGCACCTATATCCAGTACTTTTTTATTGGGTTTGTCTACAAGATAATCAGCAGCTGCTTTGGCTATCTCAACTGGAGTCCAATGCCGTTCTGAAAGTCTTTGTATGCGGGTTGAGTATAGTTCATTAAATGTACTATCTTCAATATCAATGTTTAATCGGAGTTGTTTGAAAATCATTTTTATTAGCTGTATATTTTCGATTCAATAAAAAAATATAGTTGTTGTATTTACGATGATTCTTGCAAATCAGTAATTATGGGGTAGATAATATGTGATGTATGGGTTTGCGACTAAGATAGCGTTAGTTACTGTAATTTCATAATTATTTCTTATTTAATTTATGTTTGATTTTCTTAACTTTGCCTCATGGATAATCATATTGTTTCTCAAGCTTCAGATTTTAATACCAATGACTTAAAACTAAAAGGCTTTAAAGTATATGAAGTGAATAGTGGTGTTAATGCTGTACCAACTTATAACCGTAGGGATTTTTACAAGATTTGTATTAATACTAGTAAAAGTCTCATTCATTATGCTGATAGAGGTATTGAAACTGATGGTACAATATTATTCTTTGGAAATCCACATATTCCATACTCTTGGGAAATTATTTCACCTATTTATAGCGGATATGCCTGTGTTTTCACCGAAGATTTTTTAAAGGTTAATTATCGTTCAGATAGTCTTCATGAATCCCCTTTGTTTAAGATTGGAGGAACTCCTATATTCTCTTTGACTCCTGTACAAGAGGAATTTATAACTTCGATGTTTATAAAAATGATATCGGAACAAGATACAGATTACATTTTTAAAGACGATTTAATTCGAAATTATATCAACCTGATTATTCATGAATCATTAAAAATGCAACCTTCAGAAAATTTCTTTAAACATAAGAATGCTTCTTCTCGAATTACTACACTTTTTCTCGAACTTTTAGAAAGACAGTTTCCGATAGAGACCAAGGATCAGCCACTTAAGCTAAAAACACCACAAGACTATGCTCAAAATCTTGCAGTGCACGTCAATCACCTTAATCGTTCGGTAAAGGAAATTACTGGTAAATCGACTACTACTCATATCAGTGAAAGAATTATTAGTGAAGCAAAAGCTCTTTTGCAGCATACTGATTGGAGTATTGCCGATATAGGGTTTTCACTTGGATTTGAATATCCGAGTTATTTTAATAATTACTTTAAAAGGCTAACCGGAACTGTACCTAAAACTTTAAGGATGTAAATTGTTTCATATTCTTAATTTTTTGTTTGATAATTGTTATTTTAAAAAGTCTTTACCAAAGTAAATTTGTACTGGAATAATTAGTATTAATCAATGTCAGATTATTGGCTAAATAGCAAGGTTTGTATTTATAGTATTGACCGCTTCTTTAATTTAGTTTGTACTGATGTATAAAACAGAATAATTATGAAAACAGAACAAAATGAATCAGATAATACTATTTTTCTAAAAGGAGATCCAGCTTCAGCCGATTATTTTACAGGTAATGCTTGGGTAAAACTACTCGTTCCAGATGACAGAACTTTAAATACTGTTGTAGGAAATGTAGTTTTTGAACCCAGAGCCAGAAATAATTGGCACACACATCCCGGAGGTCAAATACTTATTGTTACACACGGAGTAGGTTATTACCAAGAAGAAGGAAAACCTATCCAATTACTTAATATAGGCGATGTTGTTTCTGTTTTACCCGATGTTAAACATTGGCATGGCGCATCCCCTGATAGTGAATTTACTCATATAGCGATTAGTACTAATACTCAAAAGGGCATTGTCGATTGGTTAGAAAGAGTAACTGATGAACAATACAATAGCTTTAAATAGTCCTAAAGTTTATATGTGTTGTTTGTAGCCAACATTAATTTAAAAATAATTTTATAAAAAGTAATCCATAATTTTTTATCTCAATCATGTGATGATAAAATATTGTTGTAAATTGCTGTATTTAAGATTGTTGTGATTTTTATTGGTTAGCCATTAAATAATAAATCAAACTACAATAAATAACTATTTATGCCAACACATTATACAACTACCATAGAAGAAGGAATCGTTCCTAACAAATATGCTATTGGCGAAGTTTCTTTTAAAAAGAGTACTAGCGATATTCAGCCACGTAATACTACCATAAAAGAGGTTTCTTTTGAGCCTGGATCGAGAAATAATTGGCACACAAATACAGGTTTGCAATTGCTTGTTGCAACAGAGGGTGTTGGTTATTTTCAGGAGCGAGGTACGCCAATACGATTGGTTCATAAAGGAGAAGTTCTGACCATTTTGCCAGAAGTTGAGCATTGGTATGGTGCCACACCTACAAGTCGATTTTCGCATATAGCAATTATAACTGAAATAGATAAGGGTCTAGGAATTTGGATGGAACAAGTAACTGATGAGGAATATAACAGTTTTACTGAATAATAAAGGTTCAAAGGTGCTGAGTAGCTAAGGTTCTAAGAGATTGAAAACTAAGAGGGAGAAGTGAAAAGAGATTACAGTCGCAGTTTATAGTTTACAGTTGTGACGCTCAGTTTGTAGTCGCAGTACTGAACACTGTGACTGGATTCTGAAAATTAGCACGCAGATTTAGCGGATTTAGCAGATTATTTTTTCTCTACTTATGAATAATGTAAACTGTAAACTGAATATTGAAAATTTGCACGCAGATTTAGCGGATTAAGCAGATTGTTTTTTCTCTACTTATAAATACTGAGACTGAATACTGAAAATTAGCACGCAGATTTAGCGAATTGAACAGATTGTTTTTTTTTTTACTGTATGAATACTGTAAACTGAGACTAAAGACTAAAGACTGAGACTGAACACTTGAAACAAATAACATTTTAAACAAATAACTTTTTAAAAATATGGAAGCAAAAAACATAAAGGCATTTGGTACAGAAGCTGCCGAAGCACCGTTAAAAACATTAGATATAAAGCGTAGAGCAGTAACTGCACATGATGTGGAGATTGATATTTTATATTGCGGAATTTGTCATTCTGATCTTCATTCTGCTAGAAACGAATGGCATGGTACAATTTATCCAATAGTTCCAGGACATGAAATTGTGGGTCGCGTAACCAAAGTAGGAGATCATGTAAAAAACTTCAAAGTAGGCGATTTAGCTGGAGTAGGTTGTATGGTTGATTCTTGTAGAGAGTGTGAGCATTGTAAAGATGGTTTAGAGCAGTTTTGTGAGCCGGGAAATACAATGACATTTAACTCTCCAGATCCACACCTTGGAGGGCAAACTTTTGGTGGATATTCTGAGAGTGTTGTTGTAGACGAAAGTTTTGTACTTCATATTTCTGATAAATTAGATTTAGCTGGAGTTGCACCTTTACTATGTGCTGGTATTACTACGTATTCTCCATTAAAACACTGGAAAGTAGGACCTGGGCAAAGAGTTGGTATTGTAGGTATTGGTGGTTTAGGTCATATGGGAATCAAAATTGCAAAAGCAATGGGAGCTCATGTAATAGTTTTTACGACTTCATTGTCTAAAACTGAGGATGCAAAACGATTGGGAGCAGATGAAGTAGTACTATCTACAGATGCTGAACAAATGGCTAAATATGCAAAAAGTCTGCATTTTATTTTAGATTGCGTATCGGCTCAACATGATATTGATGCGTATTTAAATCTACTTAGAGTAGATGGAACACTTACATTGGTTGGTGCTCCTATGGATCCACTTCCTGTAACATCATTTAGCCTAATACTTGGTAGAAGAAGTTTCTCTGGTTCGCTTATTGGTGGAATTGCAGAAACTCAAGAAATGCTTGATTTTTGCGCTAAGCACAATATTGTTGCCGATATTGAATTGATAGGTGTAAACGACGTTAATAATGCTTACGAAAGATTATTAAAAGGAGATATAAAATATCGTTTTGTAATCGATATGGCTTCACTTAAAAACTAAGGTTTTGTAAACTAAAAAAAGGTGTTCATTTAATGAACACCTTTTTTATTTATACTGGATGATGAAACTATTTATTGATTAAAATACTCCAATTAGCTCCGCTATAAATTTTATGTTTTTCTGAAAAACTTCCTTGATTTACTGCCAATGAGAAATTCAAAAGGCTATTAAAGTAACATACATCAGTACCGATTTCAACTTCTCCAAAAGTATGTACTAGTTTTAGTTTTCCATCATACACTTTTTTAGTTCCATTAAAAATTTGAATTTTCACAAAATCTCCTGCTTTCAAATCTAAATTTGCAAATGTTTTTTTGTCAATATTGGTCCAAACATTTCCGTATTGAATATCTAAAATCGGTATTCCGCCTTTGATAATTCCTTTTTCGAAAACGGGTTTCTGATATTCAATTTTTACAACCTCATTTGGTAATTTTGGCCCAACTTGATCGAATGTAATTGTTTTTGATGCTAAACGTGCACCTGTATAAGCATAGACATCACGACCATGAAAAGTATAGGACTCATTTGAGTTCTGACGACGGTTTTTTACTTCGTCGATTTCGCGGATTTCTTGAATTCCTAATTGTTCAGCAACTAAAGTCAAAGTACCATTATCAGGAGTTACAAAATAATGACCAGATTTAGTAAGTAAAACAACAGAGTGTCTAGCTGTTCCTACTCCCGGATCACAAACTGAAACAAATACTGTTCCTGTAGGGTAATATTGTGCTGTTTGTGATAAACGATAAGCTGCTTCCCAAATATTAAATGCTGGAATTTCATGCGTTACATCAAATATTTTTAAGTCGGTAGAAACACCTATCGCTACCCCTTTCATGGCAGATACAGCTCCATCTTTCAAACCAAAATCAGATTGAAAAACTAATACATTATTTTGAGAAAACCCATTAAAAGTAATAGCACACAAAAAAAGTAATAATCGTAATTTCATTTTTCTATTTTTAAAAATTTCCACAAAGATATTTCATTAAAATTAGATTTTATCTTTTTTAAACACATAAACTCTATTGGATAAGTAAAGTTTAACTTTTAAGATTTACATTTGCACTTTGTTAAGATTAACAAAATATTTAACAAGCCATTTCATTTATCTAAATGAATAATTTACAATGTATTAAAATAACCAGAAATGAAAAAAAATTTAAGAATCTTAATTACAGCAATTCTCACTTTATCGAGTACCTTGTTTTTTGCGCAAAGTCAAGACATAAAAGGAACCATTACTAGTGAAAATGGAAGTCCATTAGAATTTGTTACTATTCTGATCAAAGGAACTCATGTAAGTGCTACAAGTGATGCTTTAGGGAATTTTAGAGTAACATCAGCAGCAATTAGTCCAACTTTTATAGTTTCATTATTTGGATATCAAACAAAAGAGGTCGTTGTAAGAGGAAATAGTATAGAAATTCAACTGGTTTTAGAGAATAACAGTCTAGATGAAATTGTAGTTGTTGGAAGTAGAAATCCTAAGAAGAGTAAACTAGAAACAGCTGTTCCTGTTGATGTAGTAAATTTGGCTAAAATTAGAAATACAACACCACAAACAACTACAAACGATATTTTAACCTATTTAATTCCTTCTTTTAATTCAAGTCGACAATCATCATCGGATGGTACAGAGCATATTGATCCTGCTTCGTTAAGAGGGTTAGGACCAGATCAGGTTTTGGTTTTAATTAATGGAAAAAGAAGACATACAACATCATTAGTTAACTATCAAAATACTGTTGGAAACGGATCTGTAGGAACAGATTTAAGTGCAATTCCAGCTTCGGCAATTAAGCGTATTGAGGTTTTACGAGATGGTGCTGCTGCACAATACGGATCGGATGCTATTGCTGGTGTTATCAATTTAGTTTTGAAAGATAATGCAGGTTTAGATGCCAATGTAACTTATGGAAGTACCTCTAGAAATGATGGTCAAACTACAAATTTGAACTTGAACTATGGAGCCAAAATTGGAAATAAAGGTGGTTTTATTAATTTGACGGCTGAATTTAATAATCGTCAGAAAACGAATCGTTCTCAAAATAACAACTTGATTATTTTTGATCAATCGGCTTACGATAACAATTTTGCTTATGATTTTGCTGCTGATCCTGCACAAGCACGTCAGATAGATGATAATTTATTAGCACAAAATGGATTAAAGCGTGATGATTTTAATTTCCAGATTGGAGATGCTAAAATCAAAAATATTCAAGGATTCTTTAATGCATCAATTCCGTTAAACGATCAAATAGAGTTTTATGCTTCAGGAGGAATAAGTCACAGAAATGGTACTGGTTATGGTTTTAGACGTTTGCCAAGTGAAACGGAGAATGTTGTGTTTTCTATTTTTCCATTCGGATTTCAACCTGAATTAAATTCAGTTGTAACCGATCTTTCTTCTTCAGTAGGATTTAAATTTAAGTTTGGTGAATGGAAATTGGATTTGAGTAATACTATCGGTGAGAATAAATTTGTTTATGATGTTTCTAATACCAATAACGTTTCATTAGGAGCTAATAGTCCAACTGATTTTGAAGCAGGAAATCACTCTTTTTTACAAAACACAGTAAATGCAGATGTTACAAGATTGTATAAAGATGTTTTTCATGGTTTGAGTGTTGCTTTTGGAGGAGAATATCGTTTTGAAAAATATAAAATTGTTGCTGGCGAAGAAGCTTCTTATATCGATGGAGGATCACAATCATTCCCTGGGTTTTCTCCTTTGAATGCTGTAAATGAAAATAGAAGTAGTGTAGGGGCTTATGTAGATTTAGAAGCTGATGTTACTGAAAAATTATTAATTGGTGTTGCGGGGCGTTATGAAGATTTTACAGATTTTGGAAATACTTTAAACGGAAAATTATCTGCTAGATATAAAATTTTAGATAACCTTTTTGTTCGTGGAGCAATAAGTACTGGATTTAGAGCACCATCTTTACACCAACAATACTTTAACAACATTGCAACTGATGCTGTTGATGGAAAAATTTTAAATTCTGGAATTTTTAGAAATGATAGCGATGTAGCGAAGCAACTAGGGATTCCAAAATTAAAGGAAGAAACTTCTAGAAATTACAGTTTTGGAGTTGTTTTTTCTCCAATAAAGAAATTGAATATTACTGCCGATTATTATCATATCAGGATTGATAACAGAATTATCTTAACTGGAAATTTAGGTAATGATGCCTTTGGAGAACCAGTTCCAGAACTACGTGATTTGTTTGCTGTTTACGGGGCTCAAACAGGACGTTTCTTTACTAATGCAATCAATACAACTACAAACGGACTTGATTTAGTTATTGACTATGATATGAATGTTGGAGAAGGGAAAATGAATCTTTCGCTATTGTATAACTATAATGACAACAAAGTAGACAAGCATTTAAACAATGTTCCAGCTTTGTTTGAAGGCCAAGAAGATGTTTATTACGGACCACAAGAAAGAAGTTTGATTGAAACAAATACTCCAAAACACAAAGGAACTTTTGCAATAAATTATAGTTTAAGTAAATGGAACTTTTTATTGAGAAACACCTATTTTGGAGAAGTAATTCGTGATGGATTCCCATTTGGAGGAATTCAAAAACATAACGGAAAAGTAGTTACAGATTTAACTGTTGCTTATAAAATAACTCCAAAAATCCAGATTGCTTTAGGAGCTAATAACCTATTGGATGTTTTTCCAGACAGACAAATTTATGAAAACAGCTATTATGGTGTGTTTAAATATGCTCCTGTACAAATGGGAACAACTGGAGCTTACTACTTTGGAAGAATGAGCTTTAGTTTGTAGATGTGTGAGAGGTTATTTGTGAAAAGTGAAAAGTGAGAAGTGAGATGAAAAATGTAAACTGTGAGAAGTGAAATGTTTACTGTAAACTGAGACTGCAAACTGTAAACTGAGACTGCAAATTGTAAACTGAGACTGCAAATTGTTTTTTAAAAAAAGAACCGTCTATAAATAGGCGGTTCTTTTTTTTTGCGTATAATTTTTTAATCTAGTTTGATGCAATCAAAATTAAGGATATTAAGAAGTTCTATGATTTTGCAAGATTCTATTTGATTAGCTTCAATTCGCAGTATTTTGTCACAATCTTCCAAATCAAAATTTATTTGATGATCATGAAAATATTCTTGAATGCTTTTTATAATGATAGTAGTGTCGCTTTCGTTTTGAACATTTGTTTTAAAAATTTCGATCATGATTTCTTTTTTATTGGTGCATTTTTATTTGGGAAAATATATTTTTTCTAAAATGGATTGTATGATAAACCAAGTCTAAAATAAGCTTGAGCATCTTGTTTGTTTTCGTAAATATATTTGTCGGTACGTTCTCCTCGTTCTGTAACACGGGTGCTTAAAATATTGTTTATTCCTGTTTTAAATGTGCCTATGATTTTTCTATCCAAGTGATATTCATAGGTTATGCCAGATTTTAGCTCAAGAGAATTCACTTCATAGACTCCTTTTAATTGGGACTCTTTTATATTTAAGTAAAAATTTTCGGAATCAAATTCAGTACCAAACGAAATACGCCCATTTTCTAGTAATTCTCTTCTAAAAAGGATGCTTTTTGGAAGGATTATACCAACTTCCCATTTAGAGTTAACAAACTGATGGTTATAGGTAAACAAAGGCGCGATAGGAACTATTGATGACGGATCGGCAATTACCAAAAGCCCAGCTGTGATAGTAGTATTTGCTGTTTTCTTAAGAACTAAGCTTGCCGTAACGAAGCCTTTAATTCGCTGTACATTATCTTCGTTTCCATCTACTATCATAGTAGCGTTATAAATTATAGGCTTGTTAAATAGGGAAGACACATAGGTTGCACTCAATGCTTCTGCAAAATAATGAAAATCTTTTGTAGGTCTTGAATGAGTTGTATTGGACTTAAAATTATAAATATCACCAAATCCATATGATTCATATTTATATAAGAAGGTGTTCGTTAAAACAAATCGCTGTGATTTAGATTTATATAAAGGTAAGTTTACTGCTATTTTTAACCTGTTGTGGTTGTCAAATCTTCCTTTTTCATCCTCTTGTCCTAAGAGTTTAGAATTATAATTTGTAGGTCCAAATTGATCATATTGCAAGTCGAAAGTACGAGTAATCGGGAAGTTTCTCTTTACGCCTTTAATGAAGCCTTTCATTGTAGGATCTTCTTCTTGACTTATGGCTTGTAACGAAGTCAATAGTAATAGTGTTATGTATACAATTATTAGTTTCATAGTTTTAGGTATAAAAGATAGTAAAGTCATGATGTCAGGTTACAAAAACCGGAAACAAATGTAGGGAGTAGCTTCTTATTATAATAGAACAATTATACTAATGGCGCATGATTTATACTAATGGCGTTTGTATAATTTTGGTATTATAAAAGCTTATAAATTAAATATTAAGCTAATTTTGCATTCATGAAATTTTTTAAAATCTATCAAAACGTCTTCCTAAGAAACATCATTATAAATATTTTTGCCATAGCAATTATTTTTGTTTGTGTGTACGATGAGTTTAGTGAGCAAAAACTGGGTTGGTTTTATCTTTTTAAGAAAATCTGCTTGGGGTATTTCCCAATGTATCTTGGAATATTATGTAGCAATACCTTTTTGATTAAGCCATTTTTTTTAGAAAAAAAGTATAAAATCTTCGCTGTGCTCTTTATTGCTTATTGGGTTTGTTTTTACTTTATATTGTCTAGGTATTTTATATATGCAGACCTTGGTAGACTAAAAACGTTGTCTGTATTTTCATTGGTTTGCAACGGAACGGGAATTTATTTTCTTCATTTGTGGATTGTTCAAAAAATTTCTCAATCGAATAGGGATCTTATTAATTACGAATCGGAGCTTTCTTTTTTAAAACAACAGCTCAATCCTCATTTTTTGCTCAATGCAATGAATAATCTTTATGGAGAATCATTGGTTGCGCCAGAAAGACTTCCGGATAGAATATTGAACCTTTCGGATATGCTTCGCTATCAAATAGAAGCGACAAAAAAAGATTTTGTGTTGCTTGTTGAAGAAGTGGAGTTTATTAAAAAATATATAGAGTATTATGCTTTTCGAAATGAGCGTCTTTCGATTACACAAAATTATGAAGGTCATTTTGAAGGTATTGAAATATCGCCATTGTTCTTTTTGCCATTAGTAGAAAATGCTATTAAATTTTCGGGAGAAACAACTACACCATATATAATTCTTGATGTAAGTGTTAAGTGCGGAAAATTATCATTTTCGATAAAGAATAATTTTTTGATGGAGGGCTCTAGGCTTTCAAGTACTGGTATTGGAATTGAAAACCTTAAAAGACGACTTGAAGTTTATGGATTAAAACATGAACTTAAATATGTGAAAGAGGGAGATTTATTTAGTATAAAATTAAAAATATGGGATTTACCTACCGCTGCCTTATAATAGATGATGAGACGCCTGCTCACAAAGCTTTAGCTTCACATATTGCAAAATATGATGATCTAGAACATTCAGGAAGTGCCTTTAGTGGTATGGAGGCCTTAAAAATGCTCAATGAAAACATCTATGATATTATCTTTCTGGATATTAATATGCCAGTTATATCTGGTGTAGAGTTAATGGAATTGCAGCCCAATCGCCCGCTTACTATTGTAACTACAGCCTATTCTGATTTTGCTCTCTCCGCTTATGAAAACGATGCTATCGATTATTTGCTGAAGCCTATCTCTATTGAAAAATTTAGTAAAGCAGTTAATAAAGCAAAAGCCTATTTTTCTGGTAAAAGCTTAAAAGAAAAAAACAGTTATCAAGATGGAGTGCTTTCTTATCGTATAAATGGTCAAATGGCAACTATACTTTTAAAAGAGATCATTTATATAGAAAGTCTAGGCAACTACATGAAACTATATAGCAATAAGTTAGATATCCCCATTATCATATATGGATCGCTTTCTAGTATTGCAAAAGAGATTGATAATGTAAACTTTATACAAATACATCGATCGTTTATAGTAAACAAACATGCAATACGAACGCTAACGTCTAAAACTTTGACGATGAGTAATGCCGAAGTTTTACCTATTGGAAGGAAATATCAAATCTTGCTTGACAATTTAAATTTATTGCCTTAGCATTTGTATCTTCATTTAGCACTCACATCTTAAATTGATCATTTTTTATTTATCACCTAATGAAAGGGTATGAGTAGCGAGTGTGTATTGATTAATTTATATTTTAATTATGATTATAATGATTTTGTTTCGGTAAAATTGTTAAAATAATCGTTATATTTGATGTGATTAATCGTTTTGGACAATGTTACTATGAATAATGTACCAAATCCCCTTTTTTAGTCAAATCCATAATAGGCTCAAAGCAATTTTTATTATCTAAGACTCAGGTTACATTTTATTTTTTTAATTTAAAATAACTACAAGTATGAGGTCATTTATGATAAATACTTTAATGGCGATTTTGATAATTCATGGTGTACGTAGTTCAGCACAAACAATTGAATCTAATCCATTGCCTACAGTATGGAATCTTGAACAATGTATTGCTTATTCTAAGCAACAGAACATTCAAATTAATACATTACGGTTAACAACTAAATCTACAGAACAAGATTTATTGTTATCCAAAGCAGCTAAGTATCCTAATCTTTTGGGTAATGCATCACAGACTTTTACTAATTCAAAAAATGCAGATTTAGTGGTTGGAGGTTTTCAAACCCAGTCTAGTTTTGCAGGTAATTATTCTTTGGGATCATCTATGGTTTTATACAATGGAGGATATCTGAATAATGACATTAAACAGAAAGAATTATTTATAAAATCGGCACAATTTAATGCTGATGCTGCTCAGAATGATATCACAATACTAATTACGCAGGCCTATTTAACTATTCTTTTGGCTAAAGAAAATAGTGTGTATTTAAATGAAATTGTAGCAACCTCAAAAGCACAACTTACATTAGGCGAGTTAAAATACAATGCAGGTAGTATTGCTAAGAAAGACTTTGTTTTACTAAAAGCACAATTAGCAACAGATAACTATAATTTGGTTGTTTCTCAGAATAGTGAACGTCAAAATATATTAACATTAAAGCAGTTGCTACAACTTCCGTCAGGATATAATTTAAATATTCAGAAACCAGAAAATCTAGCTACTACTTTACCTGTGGTAAACTTAGATGAAGCTCAAAAAATAGCATTAGAGCAAAGACCTGAAGTTAAAAGTAGTTTATTAGGAAAAGAAGCAGCTGATTTGGAGTTATTAAAGTCCAAAGCTAGTTTTAAACCAACGCTTAGCGCTAGTGGTACATTGGCTTCGGGATATTCAGATAATCAGAGTACATCATTTGGATCACAATTAGATAATAATTTTTACCAGCGTGTAGGGCTTTCATTGACTATTCCGGTATTTAATAATCGGATAGCAAGGACGAGCGTCGAAAAATCTAAAATAGCCATAGACCAATCTAAATTAGATCTTACGAATACTGAAACAGTACTTTCTCAAAAAGTAGAACAAGCGTATATAAATGTTCTTAATGCCCAATCACAGTTTGCTGCTGCTAACGAACAGCTTGAAGCGAATACTGAGAATTATCGAATAGCAAATGAACAATTAAGACTGGGTGGAATTAATACCGTAGATTATCTCTTGGAGAAGAATTTATATGTTCAGGCATTGCAGAATTTTATTCAGGCAAAATTTAATGCTGTAGTGAGTTTAAAAATATATGATTTCTATAGAGGAGATCCAATCAAACTATAAAAAGTGCAAAAATGAAAAAGAGTAAATTAATAATCATTATCATCATTGGGTTGTTGCTTATAGGATGTATAGGATACTTTATTTTTCATAAAGAAGGTAATACTGTAGAACTGATTACCGAAAAACCTCATTATGGAGATATAGCAACCAGTGTAACCGCTACAGGAAAAATTCAACCTGTAGATACTGTAGCTGTAGGAACACAGGTTTCGGGTACAATACAAAAGGTATTTGTAGATTTTAATTCGGTAGTGAAAAAAGGGCAATTGCTGGCACAAATTGACCAATCGTTGTTTCTTGCACAAGTAGAGCAGATAACAGCCAATTTGCAATTAGCAAAGAGTAATCTGAGTTACCAATCATCCAATTATAATAGACAAACTGAATTATATAAGGCTGGGGGAATTAGTAGAGCCGATTTTGAAGCTGCCAAAAATCAATATGAAGTTGCAAGAGATAATGTAAATAGCGTTACTGCACAATTAAAATCAGCACAGAGGAATCTTTCCTTTACTAATATTTCATCTCCTATTGATGGCACTGTTCTGTCTAGGAAAGTAAGTGAGGGACAAACAGTAGCTGCAAGTTTAAATACGCCAACATTATTTAGTATCGCCAAAGATCTTACCAAAATGCAAGTTCAGGCATCAGTTGATGAGGCAGATGTAGGGAATGTTAAAGTAGGAGAAAAAGCAACTTTTACGGTTGATGCTTTCCCAGATGATGTCTTTGATGGAACTGTAATCGAGGTGCGCCTGCAACCAGCTATTTCTTCAAATGTAGTTACTTATACTACTATTATTAATGCTAGTAATGATGCCTTAAAGTTAAAGCCTGGAATGACTGCAAATATTATTATTTATACCAAGGAAGTTAAAAATGCATTGCTTATTTCGGCAAAAGCAATTGCCTTTCAGCCAGATTCTACATTAGGGAAGCAATTTAAGATTAGAAAACTGTTTTTAGGAAGCATTAAGGATAAGAAAGGTAAAGGGAACTATAAAAATAAAAACGAGCCTGCTAACAAGTTCCAAAAAGATAGCACCGATCATAAGAAAGCTATTGTATGGAAAAAGGTAGGTGATTCGTTATTGCCAATACATATAAAAATAGGACTAGATGATGATGTTAATGTTCAGGTATTAAAAGGAATTACTGAGCAAGACGAAATTATCACTGGAGTAAATGCATTAAAGCAAGTTAAAAATTCTAAAGGAACAGAACAAAGTCCGTTTATACCAAAACGTGGTGGCGGTGGATCAGGGAAAAGATAAGAGCATTCAAAACACAAAATTAATTGTGATGGGTAAAAAGATTCTAGAAATACAAGACTTAAAAAGAGAATTCACCATGGGATCTGAGACAGTTAGAGCCTTAAAAGGAGTGTCTTTTGATGTTATGGAAGGAGAGTTTGTCACTATTATGGGAAGTAGTGGTTCTGGAAAAACGACCTTGCTTAATATTCTGGGATGCTTGGATAAACCTTCGGATGGGAATTATTTGTTGGACGAGGTAAACGTAAAATCACTTTCTAAAAATGAATTGGCTGCATTGAGGAATACCAAGATTGGTTTTATCTTTCAGTCATACAATCTTTTGGCGCGCACTTCAGCTATAGAAAACGTTGAACTTCCATTATTATATAATTCAAAAGTATCTACAAAAGAAAGAAGAGAAAGAGCTATTCATGCACTAGAAGCAGTAAAACTAGCAGATAGGCTAGATCACTTTCCGAATCAACTTTCAGGAGGACAACAACAACGTGTTGCTATTGCGAGAGCATTAGTAAACGATCCTGTAATGATTCTTGCCGATGAAGCTACAGGGAATCTAGATACAAGAACGTCCTATGAAATCATGGCTTTAATTCAGGAATTAAATGCACAAGGTAAAACAATAATCTTTGTAACTCACGAGCCAGATATAGCTGCTTTTAGTAACAGAACAGTAACACTTCGTGACGGAAGAATCATTAAAGATTTTAATAACCAAAACATAAAGTCTGCCAAACAAATGCTTGCAGATTTTCGTGTAGATGAAGATTATAAATATGAAAATAGCTAATCTTTTTCTAATAGCTTTAAAAGCGTTACGCCGCAATAAGCTCCGCGCATTATTGACAATGCTGGGGATTATTATTGGTGTGGCTTCAGTTATTGCAATGGTGGCCATAGGACAAGGTTCTAAGAAAAGTATACAGGATCAATTATCTAGTATGGGTTCGAACATGATTACGATTAGACCAAACAGTAATGTAACTGCTGGAGCACGTTTGGATATATCCAGTGTGCAAACGCTTACGCTTAGTGATGTTGATGCATTAAAAAAAGAAACAAAATATTTAAACGCTATTTCTCCCGCTGTATCAAGCAAGGGACAGGCAATAAATGGTGCACTTAACTGGCCAACTACAATGCAAGGAGTAAGCATTGATTATCTTAAAATTAGAGACTGGCCATTAAAGGAAGGTATCATTTTTCGAGAATCAGATATACATACTGCAAATAAGGTATGTCTTATTGGTCAAACGGTAGTAGATAATATATTTCCGTATGGTGTAAATCCGATAGGGCAGATCATTAGGTTTAATAAGATTCCTTTTAGAGTGATTGGAGTATTAGAATCTAAGGGGGAAAATGCATTTGGGCAAGATCAAGATGATATTATTATATCTCCCTTTACAACTGTACAGAAAAGAATAACAAACTCAATTTATCTACAAAATATTTATGCATCTACAGCCGATGAGAGTTTAACACAATTGGCAACCGATGAGATTGGGCAAATAATGCGTACAGCACATCGGCTTAAAGCTAAAGATGAAGATGATTTTTCGGTACGAACGCAGGCAGAATTAATTAATACGTTTAGTTCAACCAGTCAGCTATTAACTGTACTGCTAACTGCAATTTCGGGTATTTCACTTTTGATAGGTGGAATCGGAATTATGAATATCATGTATGTTTCGGTTACTGAGCGAACTAAAGAAATAGGATTACGTATGTCTATTGGAGCAAACGGAAGAGATATCTTATTGCAGTTTTTAGTCGAAGCGATATTAATTAGTTTAACAGGAGGATTGATAGGTATAGTTTTAGGAATTGTGGCTTCTGAGTTGATCCAATATTTCTTGCATTGGCCAACATTAATTTCGGAGTCTTCAGTTATTCTTTCGTTTTTAGTTTGTGCTATCACAGGAATCTTTTTTGGGTATTACCCAGCTCTAAAAGCATCAAAACTAGATCCAATTGAAGCCTTGCATTTTGAGTAATTTATAATATTAAGTTTGATATGATTTTAAAGCGCTTAAATTGACTTATTTAAAGTAATAGTTTAATATTTTAAATTCATAAAAAAGAATGTTTTAATAATAAAAAAAGTTATTATTTTGGATACAAAAGAATTTTTAATACGCCTTGTAATTGCAACTTTTGCAGGATTGATTATTGGTTTCGAAAGACAATGGCATCATAAGGAAACGGGGTTAAAAACGAATATGTTGGTAGCAACAGGAGCAGCAGCATTTGTATTGTTGTCAATCAAAGTTGCAGGAACAGCTCCCAATATTGATGTAACTCGTATTACTGCCCAAGTGGTTATGGGGGTTGGATTTCTTGGGGCAGGAGTAATTTTTAGAGAAGGGTCTAATGTGCATGGATTAAATTCGGCAGCTACAATATGGTGTAGTGCTGCAATAGGATGTATCTCAGCATCGGGTTATTTTACAGAAGCTTTAATCTGTACATTTTTAGTAATTATAGTTAATACCGCTATTGAACCCGTAGATAAGTGGTTACGAAATAGGAAGTAAAATTGAACCTGTGTATTAACTACAACTGAAAACTTGTAACTGTGTATTAACCGCAAAGTTCGCAAAGATTTACGCAAGGAAGGCAACGGTTTATTTTAAACTGAATACTTTCTTAGCACGCAGATTTAGGGGATTTAGCAGATTATTTATTGAGAGTAAATACTCTACTGTTAAGCACTGTGACTGAAGACTTGTAACGGAGTATTAACCGCAAAGTTTGCAAAGATTTACGCAAGGAAGGCAAGCTTCTATTTTAAACTCAATACTGTGACTGAACACTTTCTCAGCACGCAGATTTAGGGGATTTAGCAGATTATATATTGAGAGTTAATACTCTATGATTGATTACTGTGACTGAAAACTTATAACAGAGACTAAGCACTAAAATATAAAAGGTATTATGTTATCAAAATGGTATGTATTTTGACTACTTTGGTATCAAGTTGAGTATGTATGTTATTTAATTTTGAGATGATAATTTATCTTAAATAATTACTTTATATAAAAGTGTATTTAATCTTTATAATTAGAATTTTAGATAATAAAAATATATCAATTTTAAATATTAAAAATCAATAAATTGAAAACAATCAAATTTAATAAATCAGACTGTGGCGTTGAGGTGCTTCTTAATGTATTGCATGGAGATCAGGTAAAAGAAAATTATTTGAACACAGATGCTTACAATACTGATTTTTTTGAAATTTTACTTTTTAAAAAGGCTAAAGGATCAGTGATTTTAAATCAAAGAAAAATTGATATTACAGACAATACGATTGTTTTTATTTCGCCATTTCAGAAAAGACAATGGAACTTAGAAGCTGACGGATTGGATTTTACCATACTGGTTTTTCAAGAAGACTTTTTGAATGATTTTTTCTCAGACAAACTCTTTTCATATCGGTTGTTGTATTTCTATCAGTTGAATTATCCTTTAAACATTAGTATAGAGAAAGAGGATCTTCAAAAATATTGTAATTTACTTACTGAGATTAAGGTTGAAATCATAGATAGCAAACCTGATAGTATTCATATAATTCGTTCACTTATTTATTATGTTTTGCAGAAATTCAATCGCGAATATGCTTCTAAAAATAATCTTTCTCTTGATCGACCAGAGAATAATTATGCTTATCAGTTTAAACAATTATTAGAACTACATATCAGAGAAAAACAACGGATTGATGATTATGTTCTTTTATTAGGAGTAAGCAGAATTACTATAAATGCAGCAGTAAAAAAACAGTTTAATGTTACTGCTACGCATCTTTTAAAACAGCGACTTCTTTTTGAAATAAAGAATGATCTTATACATTCTGGTAAAACAGTGACTGAGATAGCACATGAGCTTCATTTTTCAGAGCCTAACCACATGATGCGTTTTTTTAAGGCACAAACAGGAATAACGACTAGTCAATTCATGTTGGATTATCAAAATGGTATATTTTCATAGTTGTTTGGTAGCTTTTCAAAATAACCCCATACTTACTTTTGTATTATAATTTATCGCTCTATATCTCATGCCAGAGGTAGGGTGGTAGATACTAATTATGTAAATAAAATGGACATGAAAAGAATGTTTTTAGGTATTGCAGTAAGTTTATTTATGGTAGTTTCTTATGGACAAGCAACTACTAATAAAAAGGCAAGTATTCAATTAATCAGAAATGCAACTTTGGTATTTAATTATGCTGGCAAAGAATTCCTTATTGATCCAATGTTGGCAAAAAAAGGAGCTTATCCAGGGTTTGAGGGGACTGCAAATTCGCATTTGCGCAATCCACTTGTAGAACTTCCCGTTCCAGCAGAAAGCCTTCTAAATCCAGATGCAATTATTGTGACTCATTTACATCCAGATCATTGGGATGAGGTTGCAATAAAGATACTTCCGAAAGACAAACCTCTTTATGCTCAAAACGAACAGGATGCCGAAGCAATTAAGTCTGTTGGTTTTAAAGATGTCCGCATTTTATCTGATAAATCTCATTTTGAAAATATTAAGTTTCAAAAAACAGAAGCGCAACATGGATCGGACGAATTATATGCTAATCCTCAGATGGCAGCCATTATGGGTGAGGCTTCAGGTTTTTTCTTTAAGGAATCAGGACAGAAGTCAGTTTACTTTGTAGGAGACGCAATCTGGACGAGTTCTTTTGAGTCTAATTTGAGAAAGTTAAATCCAGATGTTGTTGTCTTGAATACTGGCTTTGCTCAAGTAAATGGCTTTGGAGCAATTATTATGGGGAAAGAAGATGTAACGAGAGTACACAAAGTTTTGCCTAATGCAACAATAATAGCTGTACACATGGAGGCAATTAACCATTGTATTCTTAGTCGTAAAGAACTTGCCGAATATGTCAAGAGTAATGGAATCTCTGATAAAGTAATCATTCCAGTAGATGGACAGGTTATTAAACTTTACTAATATGAGCAGATTTTGAACTACAGCAATCATAATCGAAAAACCACTTCTTAAAAGGAGTGGTTTTTTTGTTTTTTAAATCAGATTATAGGAGAAATGTTCTTGAAAAGCTTCTTGAATTTGATTAACACTATATTAAACTCCTAAAAACTCATTAGGTCTTTTATTTAAAATTTGAAAAAAACTAGAACTGAACGCTTGTAGGCTTTTGTAACCTACAAGATAAGCTACTTGTGATACCGAATATTTACCAGTAGTTAAAAATTCAACGCCTTTAATAATTCGTACCAATTGAATATACTTTGAAATCGTAATTGTAGTTTCTTTTTTAAAGACTCTTTCTAGGGAACGTAATGACATATTATTGTTTTCTGCAATTGCACTAACTTGCAGGTCATCTCCGATATTGTCAATAATGAAGTTACTTATTTGTAACAACCGTTCATCATTTGGAACTGCAATATTTAAAGTCATTACATTTTCAAAGAAGCTTGGTAATTCTACAAAAATGGCATTCAAAAAGGCTTCTTCTGCAACTGAATATTGTTCTATTTTACTCCACTTAGCCGAATAAGAGATAATTTCACGGAGGACTGGAGGAACAGAAAATATTTTTAGTTTATCATATAAATTATCTTTTTTGCCAATAGAGTAAAAAATGGTTCTTAGATTTATATTGTCCGAAGATGCAGTTGTCCTGTGCGATAGATTAGAGGGAATCCATGCTGCATGATTTTGAGGTAAAAGATAAATCCGACCTTCAACATGCAAATATTGAAATCCTTTCTCTACATAAACAAGTTGTGCTCTTTCATGAAAGTGCTCTTCGGTATCATGTATCCAATTGTCCTCAAACCACACATGGGCTTTTTTTTCAATACGATCTACTAATTCACTTGGTTTTTCATTTTCCATGGCAGAGTGTGTTTGTTGTCGTTTTAGATTAAACATATGGCAAATTTAATTATAATATCCATTTTAAATTTGCAGAAGTTAAAATAACATATGAATAAGCATAAAAATAACTGGAAAAATAAGTCGGAATTTGGCTTTAAGATTGCGCTACCATTTATAGGAATAATATTTGTAGCCTCTACATTACGTGCACCACTTACAGCCCTTGGGCCTGTACTAACTGAAATAAGTAGTTCACTACAACTATCAAATAGCGAAGCTGGATTGCTTACAACCATTCCTTTAATGGCATTTGCATTTCTATCAATTTTGGTAGGACAGTTATCAAGAAAACTAAGTATAGAGAAGTTTTTATTGTTTTCTATAGCGTTATTAATCGCAGGGTTATATATAAGAGTTTTAGATACCGTAGCTACATTATTTATAGGCTCAGCTATTTTAGGTATAGCAATATGCATTGGTAATGTTTTGGTGCCAGGATATATAAAGAAAACGTTCCCTGATAAATCTGGAATGGTTATCGGTTTTTATTCTGTATCGATGAATCTAACAGCAGCTCTTGCTTCTGGTTTTAGCATTGCAATTGGTAAGTTAAGTGGTCTTGGCTGGAAAGGTTCTTTGGGAATATGGATATGGATTGGTGTTTTTTCCTTCTTGTTATGGATCCCAATCGTGCTAAAAAGTAAAGAAAATGTTGAAAAAACAGAAATTACAAAAAGCAATATAAATATTTTTAAATCTCCATTAGCATGGCAAATTAGTATCTTCATGGGATTACAGTCTCTAATGTATTATTCTATTGTGACTTGGCTTCCTATGTTATTACAAGGGTTTGGTATGCCAAAAGAAGAAAGCGGATGGGTTTTGTCTTTTATGCAATTGGCAATGCTTCCTTTAACTTTTTTAGGACCTATTATCGCATCTAAACTTTCCAATCAAAAGATTTTGGTTCTAATTGTTGCAGCAGGAATGTTTGTTAGTGTATTGCTTATTATGATGTTTCAATTGCAATATATCTATGCTGCTGTTATATTATTTGGAATCTCCTCAGGACTGGCTTTTAGCTTGTCAATGATGTTTTTTGTGCTTCGTACAGGAGATAGTCATACTGCTACAAGAATATCTGGTATGGCGCAATCTGTAGGTTATCTATTGGCAGCGTTTGGGCCACCTATTTTTGGTAAGTTATATGAATTTGATAATACATGGAATTTGTCGTTGTATTTTCTTTTACTAATGGCAGTAATATTATTAATAACAGGTTTGAAAGCGGCACGTAATCAACTGATAAATTAATGTAAACCTAAGTAGCACAGATTTACATTCTGTGACTTCAAAATGAATCTAAAAAAGCCATTCCTTAATAGGAATGGCTTTTCTATTTTAAATAGTCCGTGTTGATAAATAAAAAAGAGGACTAAAAAATCACTCTTCTTATAAACGATTATAAAAGCAAAGTTATTGCTCAGCTTCAGCTCCAATAAAATCAGGAATAGTATAAATACCCATAGCATTTTCCATTATAACGATTGTATTGTCATAAGCCTCTTTTACATCATTGGCTTGAACTAATATGTACATGTTTAACCTACGTTTTTTATCACTTTCTTCATAAAGAGACTTTTGATTTGAATCAATGTCTTTAGCTGTATAATTTTAATTTAGGATGACTTATTGTATTTATTTTATGATTTTAAATGGTAGTAATGGGGAAAAATGTATATCTAACTTTGCCCCTAATTAAAATATGATTACATGTTTGTAATTGATAAAATGGAGTAGTTAATATAATTTTTTTTTAATGAGATATTTTTTATTTGATAGTTATAAAATAGTAATTTTTGTAGTGCTATTTTGGTGCCCAGTAAATAGTATTGCTCAGGAAGCACAGTGGGGGGGACCAAGTATCTCATATAGTTTTAAAAGTGAGAGTAGCACTTTTAATTACCTTACTGGGGGAGAAGTTGTTCCAACCCTTAGTTTTGATGATAGTGTGAGTGATAAGTTGCCCATAGGTTTCTCTTTTCAATTTGGATGTGAAATTTATTCTGATTTTTATGCTAGTTCAAATGGAACAATTTCTTTTAATGTTCCTTTTATTCGTGAAAACAACTCAATTGCCTCGCTAGTTCCTAGTGATTTGACTTTGCTAGCTCCTTTATGGGATGATTTAAGTGGAATTGGTGGTGTTTTTTCATATCGTACTACAGGTGTAGCACCAAATAGGGTTCTTATTGCGGAGTGGAAAAAATGGAAGTGGGCTTATAATGCTTCTTCGCCTGTAATTTCTTTTCAGGTTAAGTTGTATGAAGGAACCAATAGTATAGAATATATCTATAATCAGGAGCTAGGTTTAAATACAAACTCAAGCGCTTCTATTGGTATATTTAATGGTATTGATTTTAATGCGCCAGCTAAACAATTATGGTTGAATAATAGTGGTGTGAATCCTGTCGCTTCTATAAATTTTATCTCTAATATAAGTAAACGCCCAGCAAATGGACAATTATATCGATTTACTCGTAATGACAATGACGATCACTGTAAAGCTAGTTTCTATGGACAAACAATAATAAACAAAACGGGTGGGACAAATACAGTTGATGGACTTAAAATTACCTTATCAGGTGCTGCAAATATGCAAATCCGAAGGAAATATTTAAATCAAATATATAATCCTGTTAACAATTTAGTTAAAGGTACTTCAGATCCATACGGTGTTCCAGGGAGTACACATGGTATCGTACTTTCTGTTGGGAATACTTATTTTGCTGGTGGAACATTATTAGAAACGTTAGCTAAAAATAGACTAGAGGTTGTTAGTAGTACACTGCAAAGCCATATAGAATCTCCTCTTGGTCATTTTGAAAATGAAATTAAACTCGCTGCCGTCAAAAATGGCTTGACTTATTATTTGACAGTAAAATATATTTATAATTTTCCAGATAATTATTTTTTTATAGATTATATGATAACTATACCATCTGGCAATACTGAAGAAGTTAAACTGGCACATGGTTGGGATTCTTATCTAGAAGGGAAAGATGTTGGGCCAGGATTTGTATCTGGTACAGCCCCTAATTTGGTTGTTGGAGTAACAAGAGAACCCTCCTATGAAGCTTTTGAGTATATTGGAGGTGTGCCATGGAGTGGTTATTTTTCTGCTTACTATGGTTTATTAAATGATGATTTAGGAAGTGAGATGATTTTTAAAAACACTATAAACCCTGGACTTAATATTGATAATGGTATCGGTATTTCAATGAATTTTGGTACAACATCAGGTAGTTATACAAGTAATAATAAAGTGGTTTTTTCTTGTGCAGCGGGAAATGAAGCCCCAATTTTAGTAAATAAAGGAGTAATTTGTCAAGGTTTGGCTTTAGATTTAAATAGTCTTGTTACATCCTCAAAACCATTTGGTACAGTTTTAGTTTGGAAAGATGCAAAAGGAGTAGTGGTTATAGATCCTACAGCCGTTACTACTAGCGGAACTTATACGGTGTATTATTATTCTGAAAAATACAACTGTGTGTCTCCTTCTAGTTCTATTGTTATTACACTTGATCATACGTGTGGAGTTTGTTATAAACCGGGTATTGTTACAGGTACGCAAGCAGGTTCTTTGACAATTATTTCTAGTCTGGATCGAAAAAATCACCCTGCAGTGAATCAAAGAAACGGAGCTTTAATTTTAGAATCTAAAGAAAAAGGGTTTGCAATTAGTAAAGTTGCTTCACCAGAAATAACTATTGCTATCCCAGTTGAAGGAATGCTTGTTTACGATACTATCAGTAATTGTTTAAAGCTTTATAATGGTACTACTTGGAACTGTATTGAGCAAACATGTATTGATAAAATAATAGAGTAAGTATTTAATTAATAATCAACTTGAAAAATGAAAAACATATTATTTATAATTTTGACGATTGGTGCTGGATTAACTGCAAACGCCCAAGTGGCAATTGGCAAGCACAATGTAGAAGGTTCAGGAATATTAGATTTTGGTACAGGAGGTGTTTCAGGAATCGTTTTACCTTGGGTAACTACATTACCTACAGGAATTGCTTTAACTCCAGGCATGTTAATTTATAATGCTATTCAAAAAAAAGTTATGTATTATAACGGTGTAACTTGGATAGATTTATCTATAAATACTGGTGCTGTAAATTTGTTAGAACAAAATGGAATTCCAGAAGTAGATGGGGGAACAGTTATTGGAGATTTAAGCAGTTCAGTAAAAGGAGTACTTGTTTTGCAAACTACCGATAAAGCATTGATATTACCTAAAGTGGGCTCTCCTCATTTAAATATAGTTAAACCTATGGCGGGTACAATTTGTTATGATACCGTCAAAAAAGTGATGTGTATTTATAATGGGAATGAATGGTCGTTTTGGAAATAAATAAAAGATTTAAAACTTGATAATGTAAATTTACAATCTGTGACTTCAAAGAGAGTCAATAAAGCCATTCCTGTTAAGAATGGCTTTTTCTATTTGTTCCATTTCTCCTTCTTCACAACTAAAATAAGAGAAAACATCCATAATAGAAGATTCAGCAATAGCAGGAATAGTGTAATCACCCATGGTATTTTTCATTATAGCGATTGTATTGTCATAAGCCTCTTTTGTCATTGGCTTGAACTAATATGTACATGTTTGAGCTACGTTCTTTAACAACTTTCTTCATAAAGAACCTTTTAATTTAAGATGACTTATTGTATTGGTTTTATGATTTTAAATGGTAGTAATGAGGGAAAATGTCTTTCTAACTTTGTCCTTAATTAAGATATGATTATAATGTTTGTAATTGATAAAATGGAGTAGTTAATATAATTTTTTTTTAATGAGATATTTTTTATTAGATAGTTATAAAATAGTAATTTTTGTACTGCTACTTTGGTGCCCAGTAAAGATTGTTGCTCAGCAACCTCAGGGGGGAGGGCGTGAAAAGCCAAGTATCCCATATACTTTTAAAAGCGAGAATAGCACCTTTAATTATCTTACAGGGGGAGAAGTTGTTCCAACCCTTAGTTCTGATAATATTGGGAGTGGTAAGTTACCCATAGGCTTTTCTTTTCAATTTGGATGTGAAATTTACTATGATTTTTATGCTAGTTCAAATGGAACTATCTCTTTTAATTTTCCTTTTTTTGTTGAAGAGAACTCAATTGTCTCACTATATCCTAATAACCTGACTTTACTAGCTCCTTTATGGGATGATTTAAGTGGAGTTGGTGGAGTTTTTTCATATCGTACTACAGGTGTAGCACCAAATAGGGTTCTTACTGCGGAGTGGAAAAACTGGAAGTGGGCTTATAATGCTTCTTCGCCTGTAATTTCTTTTCAGGTTAAGTTGTATGAAGGAACCAATAGTATAGAATATATCTATAATCAGGAGCCAAATTTAAATACAAACACAAGCGCCGCTTCTATTGGTATATTTAACGGCATTGATTTAACTGTGGAAGCTAAACAATTATGGTTGCATAATAGTGGTGTAAATCCTGTCGCTTCTATAAATTTTATCTCTAATATAGATAAACTCCCAGCAAGTGGACAATTATATCGTTTTATTCGTAATGACAATGAGGATAGCTGCAAAGCTAGTTTCTATGGCCAAACAGTGATAAACAAAACGGGTGGGACAAATGCAGATGATGGACTTAGAATTACTTTATCAGGTGCTGCAAATATGCAAGTCCGAAGGAAAAATTCGAATCAAATATATAGTTCGGGCAACAATTTAGTTAAAGGTACTTCAGATCTATATGGTGTTCCAGGGAGTACACATGGTATCGTACTTTCTGTTGGCAATACTTATTTTACTGGTGGAACATTATTATTAACAACGTTACCTAGAACGAGGCTAGAGGTTGTTAGCAGTACACAACAAAGTCATATAGAATATTCTCTTGGTCATTTTAAAAATGAAATCAAACTCGCTGCTGTCAAAAATGGCTTGACTTATGATTTGACAGTAAAATATGTTTATAATCTTCCAGATAATTATTTTTTTATAGATTATTCGATAACTATACCATCTGGGAATACTGAAGAAGTGAAATTGGCACATGGTTGGGATTCTTATCTGGAAGGGAAAGATGTTGGGCCAGGATTTGTATCTGGTACAGCCCCTAATTTGGTTGTTGGAGTAACAAGAGAACCTTCCTATGAAGCTTTTGAGTATATTGGAGGCGTGCCGTGGAGTGGTTATTTTTCTGCTTACTATGGTTTATTAAATGCTAATTTAGGAAGTGAGATGACTTTTAAAAATACTATAAACCCTGGACTTAATATTGATAATGGTATCGGTATTTCAATGAATTTTGGTACGACATCAGGTAGTTATACTAGTAATAATAAAGTGATTTTTTCTTGTGCAGCGGGTGATGAAGCCCCAATTTTAGTAAATAAAGGAGTAATTTGTCAAGATTTGGCTTTAGATTTAAATAGTCTTGTTACATCCTCAAAACCATTTGGAACAGTTTTAGTTTGGAAAGATGCGAAAGGAGTAGTGGTTATAGATCCTACAGCCGTTACTACTAGCGGAACTTATACTGCGTATTATTATTCTGAAAAATACAACTGTGTGTCTCCTTCTAGTTCTATTGTTATTACACTTGATCACACGTGTGGAGTTTGTTATAAACCGGGTATTGTTATAGGTACGCAAGCAGGTTCTTTGACAATTATTTCTAGTCTGGATCGTAAAAATCACCCTGCAGTGAATCAAAGAAACGGAGCTTTAATTTTAGAATCTAAAGAAAAAGGGTTTGCAATTAGTAAAGTTGCTTCACCAGAAATAACTATTGCTATCCCAGTTGAAGGAATGCTTGTTTACGATACTATCAGTAATTGTTTAAAGCTTTATAATGGTACTACTTGGAACTGTATTGAGCAAACATGTATTGATAAAATAATAGAGTAAGTGTTTAATGGCTTTTTCTATTTTATAAAGTCCATATATAAATAAAGAAGAGGACTAAAAAAGTCCTCTTCTCATAAACGATTATAAAAGTTAAAGTGTATTATTCACTTTCTGCTCCAACAAAATCATCTCCTGTTTCTCCAGCAGCAACCAATTCTGGTTTTGAAGCCTTAAGAGCATTGAATCTTTCCAATTGTTCCATTTCTCCTTCTTCACCACTAAAATAAGGGAAAACATCCATAATAGGAGATTCAGCAATAGCAGGAATAGTGTAATCACCCATGGTGTTTTTCATTATAGCAATTGTATTGTCATAAGCCTCTTTTACGTCATTGGCTTGAACTAATATATACATGTTTGATCTACGTTCTTTACCACTTTCTTCGTCATACGCCATTAAAGAAACTTTTGATTTAAACCAACGATCTGCATTTTCAAAAGGGTGAATTTCGGCATAATTAGCCATTTTTATATTTGTGATTTTAAATTCTTCACTAATATAGGCAGACATTTCTTCATTAATTCTGGTTTCAGCTTCTGTATAAGATAAAGCATCTACCAAATAAGGTTCAGTTGTAACCTTTTGTGTTCCAATATCATCTGTCTTTCTATATTTTACTTTGCATTCGTACCAAATTGTGCTCATTTATTTTTTTTTAAGGGTGTCAAAGATAGATTTTAATGAAAAAGAAATCAACAATTCATGAAATAGATATTCACAATTTAAAAAGATGGAGAAGTATTGATTTTTCTTTTGCTTATTGTTATTTGCCAAGCTAAACATTTTGCATAAATAGAAAGAAAAATAATATAAAAAATAATTAATTTAACTTCTTTTTTTAGGATGTTTCTCATGAAAAAATAAGTGCATATATTTTGTCTGAAGCCTAGTATTTAGAGTGATTATAATGAAATTATAGGGGTGATTCTGAGCGTTTTTTATTAATTTTATAATAAACATTTTTTTCTTATGAAAGTGATAACTCTTAGACGTGGTGCGGATTTAGAATGGATTGATATATTGGCGAAAGCCTTGGGAGGTACTATTGATGGAAATTTTATTAAAGGAAATAACGAATTATACGAAGGAACACATTATGTTTTGCCATGGGATAATAATAGATCTGCCATGATGGGAGATGTTACTTATAAAGATACCACATTATTAGAATTTAAAAATGATGTGGATCATTTTATAGGGTTTTATTTTTATGTTTTGAACCAAGATATTAATTTTATTTTAGATGATGAAGCTACATTAATAGGCAAGCAAGATTATAATTTATTAATTATGGATTGTGTTTTAGATTTTAATTATGTAATTAACAAAGATAATAGAACATATATAATTAGTATATACATAGATAAAACATTACTAAGAGGATATATGGACAAAATTCCAGCATTAAAAGCAATTACCAAGGATATTTTTGATGCTGAAAAGAATACTATTGTGTGGATGGATCGAATGAATACGGAGTGTGCTGCTTTAATAAAAGATTTTATGAAAATAACGTATGATAATTCGTTGTTTAATTTTTATTTTAAAGGATTGATAAATAATTTAATCGGAAATTATCTAGAGCAATTATTGACTAAAAAATTTATAATTGGTAAGGTAATGAGTGATGATGTAAAGAGTATTCTTGTCTCCAAAGTCATGTTATTAGAGTCTATTGATGAAGTATTTCCAGGAGTGGATTTTTTGGCAGAAAAAGTGTCTATGTCACCATCAAAATATAAAAAGCTATTTACTAAAATTTCTGGATTAAGTCCTGGGAGTTACTTTTATGGCAAAAAAATAGAACGCGCCAAAGAGTTATTAGAAACAGGACAATATACAGTTAGCGAGGTTGCGGATAAATTAAATTATGCAAATATTTCTTATTTAGCAAAGCGATTTAATAGCAAATACGGGATCTTCCCAAAAGAATACCAAAATTTATTATAAATATATTCATGAGTAATTTAACCCTCGAGTTTAAACACTTTTATTCCATAACACCTGCATGGCAACAAAAATTTGTTAATGAGTTAGATGCTAAAATTGTAGATAATGTTATGAGTTTACCTCCTGAAACGGCTAGTGGCTCTAGTTATTTTTTGGAAATTCTCCCAGATGTATCTGTTGATATTATTGATTTGGTTTTAAATAGACCGATTCACTTTATGCGAATGCCTTATGAAGATGATTTTTGGATTGTTTATTATGATTTGAGCGAGAGTTTTAGTAAACACATCGTAGATGATGTAAGTCATAAAATAGGGTATAAGTCAAAACTAAATTTTGCGATTGTAGATAACAAGATTGCGAGTAGTTATTTGGCTACAGTAGGAGAACGGTTTTATTCATTACGACTGCTTATTCGTAAATCATACATGAAAACATTTTTTAATGATTCAGAATTTGAGAAGGATTTTGAAGAAATCTTTGATGATGAAAGAAAGAAAATGTTCTTTTATGGTCATATTGATAGTCGAAGTAAAGTGATATTGCATGGTTTAAAGCAGCAAAATATAGACAATCCTAGTTATGAATTTTTATTAAAAGGATCAGTTTTTACTTTATTGGGATATTTAATAGAAAGATTAAAAGCTAAAATGCCTAATACTGGAACTCACTTCGAAAAAGACATTGATGCGGTCATGCTTAGTCAACAGTATTTGTTGTCCAATCTAGCATCTCCATTTCCAGGAATAGAATTCTTAGCAAATATTGCACATATGTCGCCTACAAAATATAGAAGCTTATATAATACTATATTTGGAATGAGCCCTGCTTTATTTTTTAAAAACGAAAAATTAATATTAGCAAAAGAATTACTAGAAAGTGGTGATTTTAAATTAATTAGTGATGTAGCTTATGAATTAGGTTATAATAAGACCACCTACTTTTCGTCTATTTTTAGAGATTACTTTGGCGTTTTACCGCATACTGTGCTTAAGGCATCTTAGTAGAATAAATCATATTTAGAAATGAATACTATTTCCCGATTGCATGATGTAATCGGGATTTTTTTTGCTTGAAAAGGTTTAAAAACAAGGCAACTCATTTTGCGTCATGTAACTTTTCATGTTGATTTTATGAGTATCTGTGGTAGTTTAAAGAGCTATGTCCGATATACTTTTGTAATATACTCTAATACTATTTTTGTTAAAAGAAATCACAAAACGTTGATTTAGTTATAAATAAAAATATGTAAGAGTAATCTGTAGAAATGAAAACAAATGTAATAATAATTAATATGTATTAAAAAGATAATGAGCATAAATAATATATAGTTAATGTTCATTTAACATACAAAGATATCCTAAAAAAAATGATAATATAAATATGACTTATCAGACTAGGAGCATGAAAACCTGAAGCATTTATGAGAAACTGATTCTGAAAAAAGTTTTGGATAAAGAAAAATGGGCTTCATGGTTGAATTCTTGATTATACTTTAGAGAATGTAGAGGGAAAATGATTTCTTAAATAAATTATCTATTAAAAATTCTAGCTATTTATGCAAAACACAATATAACTACAACCTATTATTGGTAAATAATTGGACTAGTTTTTTGCAAGCGGTTAGCTTTTTTTTAGAGTTTTTATTAATAAGAATTATGAAATTATAAGTTAAACTTTTAGTATGAAAACAATTGCACATAACAACAATACAGAACAGGATTGGATTGATGTATTAGCTGAAGCCATAGGAGGTTCTATAGAGGGAAATTTTATTAAAGGTGATAATGAAATTTGGAAAGGAACCCATTTTGTTTTACCAATAGAAGATGGCATTACTGCTATGTTGGTTGACACAACATATAAAGAAGAGGTATTATTAAAATATCACAATGAAAACTCCAATTTTATAGGGCTGTATTTTTATCTCACTAATTTGGATGTTGAATTCATTATAGAAAAGCAATCAACTTTGATAGGAAAATTAAATTTTAATTTATCTGTTGTAGATTGTGCAATAGACATGCATTATATTGTTAGAAATGGCACTCGAATATTTGTCATTTGTATTCTATTTGATAAGGAAGCTTTAAAAAAGTATTTTGCTAAAATAACCAAAATAGCACCAATTGCAAATATAATTCTTGATGCTGAAAAAAATACAATTATCCGTTTGGATCGTATGTGTCTTGATAGTTTAATTTTAATAAAAGATTTTAGGAAAACACCCTATGATAATCCCTTATATGAAACTTATTTTAAAGGTCTTATTTATGGATTAATAGGCAATTATCTGAATCAGTTAGGAAATAAAAAAATTATTATAGACAAAACAATCAATGTTGATATAAAGAGCATTATAACCTCAAAAGCGATGCTGCAAAGTAATATTGAGGGACCGTTTCCTGGTGTGATTTTTTTGGCAGAACAAGTTTCTATGTCCCCTTCAAAATACAAGAAGTTATTTGCCAAAATCTCTGGGGTGAATCCAGGAACCTATTTTTACAATAATAAATTATATCGTGCCAAAGAGTTACTAGAAACAGGAAAGTTTACAGTAAATGAAGTGGCTCATAAATTAAACTATGCGAATGTTTCTTATTTAGCAAAACGATTTAATGAGATGTATGGCGTTTTTCCAAAGGAATATCAAAGTTTATTTTAAAAAGAATATGGATATAACAATTCCGGAATTTAAACATACTACATCATTAACACCTGAATGGCAACAAGATTTTGCTGATAGGTTGGGATGTACAAGAGTCAATAATAAATTAATGTATTTTCCTGAGAGCAAGGCTAGCGGTTCTAGTTATTTTATGGAGATTAGTCCTGATATATCAATACTTATTGTTGATCTGGTGCTACACAAACCCATGCGCTTAACACGAATGCCGTCTGAGGAGGATTTTTGGATTATTTATTATGATATGAGTGATAATTTTAGCAAACATTTTGTAGACAATGTCAAACATAATATAGGGTATAAATCCAAGCTTGGCTTTGCTATTATGGATAGCAACCATAAAAGCACTTATGTTTCTCAGGTTGGACAAAGATCATTTTCTTTGAGATTGTATATTCGCAAATCGTTTATAAAAACGTATTTTCAAGATGAATTTTTAGATAAAGACTTCAAAAATGTTTTTGATGATAAAACGAGAAAAATGTTTTATTATGGACATATAGATAGCAGAAGCAAAGTTGTGTTACACAGTTTAAAACAACAAAAGATGGATCTTATGAATTATGAGTTTTTACTAAAAAGTGCCACTTATAAACTTTTTGGTTATTTTGTTGAAAGGCTAAATTCTAATATGCCCAAAGTAGGATTGTTTTTAGAAAAGGATTTAACAGCCATCATGAAAACACAAAAGTATTTATTATCTAATTTGATGGTTCCTTTCCCAGGAATTATAGTGTTAGCTGAAATTGCCCATATGTCGATTTCAAAATATAGAAATTTATATGCTAGTGTATTTGGCATGAGTCCAGCGACTTATTTTAAAAATGAAAAATTAATACTAGCAAAAGAATTATTGCAAAGCGGAAAATTTAAATTAATTAGCGACATCGCTTATGAATTAGGGTACAATAAGACCTCCTATTTTTCATTGGTATTTAAACAGTATCATGGCTATTTGCCTAATGTAGTATTTAAAGCAAAATAAATACAATTTGAGCTAATTTTTGATGAGTCTATTTTTTTTGGATATAGATTTTACCCGATTGCATAATGTAGTCGGGTTTTTAGTTTTAAGGCTTAAATGTATATAAATACATTGCTATTAGATTGCTAAGTTTCTATGCTTATAATTTGCAATCGAAAACTTCCCATCAAAAAGTAAATCCTAAATTAATTTACTATTTAAAAATACTGATATACAGTTGTTTATGTACTATGTCTTTTAGTGATGATTTTATGAATTTATGTGGTAGTGCCAAAAAAATCTGAAGCCATAATTTTGGGCATATTTTAAATAAATAGTATAAAAATGAAAAAATTAAATTTATTTATAGCAGTTATATTATGTTGTTATTCTAGTACTATGTTAGGACAACAAGACGCTCAGTATACCCAATATATGTATAACACAATTAATATAAATCCAGCTTATGCAGGTTCGCGAGGTACACTTAGTGTTTTCGGAATGCATAGAACCCAATGGGTTGGACTGGATGGAGCACCAGTGACCAATACTGTTTCAGTTAATACTCCCATTAGTTCAAATATGGGATTAGGAATTTCTGTAATTAATGATCGTATTGGACCTTCAACAGAGAATAATTTATCAGTAGATTTTTCATATTCAATTGATACGTCACCATTTTATAAACTGTCCTTTGGATTAAAAGGAACAGCTAACTTGTTGAATGTTGATTTTAATAAACTTAATATTCAAGATCCTTCAGATCCTAGGTTTCAATATAATATCGATAATAAATTCTCACCAAATATTGGAGCAGGGGTATATCTTCATTCTGGTAAATCCTATATCGGACTTTCTATTCCGAATATGTTAGAGAAAAAATATTTTAATAAATCAGCAAAGGATGAGTCAGAAAGTTATGTTGTAAAAGATCGTATGCATTATTATTTAATGGCAGGTTATGTTTTTGATTTAGATTACAATTTAAAATTCAAACCTTCCTTATTAACAAAAGTTGTGCAGGGATCTCCGTTGCAAACAGATATTTCAGCAAATTTTTTATTCAATGAAAAATTTACTGCAGGTGTTGCTTATCGTTGGAGTGCGTCGGTAAGTGGTCTTGTAGGGTTTCAAGTTTCAGATTCTTGGTTTGTAGGGTATTCATATGATGCAGAAACAACTAAACTAGCAAACTATAATTCAGGATCTCATGAAATCTTTTTGAGATTTGAGTTATTGAGCAGGTCAAAAAATAGAATGATGTCACCAAGATTTTTCTAAATAAAACTAATTAAAATTAATTATGGGAATAAAAATACACAAAGTACTTGTTATGCTATTTTGTTTTAGTAGTGCTATCGGTTTTTCTCAAAAGCAGGATCAAAAACTAGAAAAAAAATTGGCAATCGCTAATGAAAAATACGATGAATTTGCTTTTGTGCAAGCAGGAAAGCTATACGAACAATTGATTGAAAATGGATATGAATCTAAAGAAGTATATGCTCGTTTGGGTGATACTTATTTTTTTAATTCTGATTATTCTAATGCTTTAAAATGGTATACAAAAATGATAGAAGGGAGTACTTATACCGCTCCAGAGTATTATCATAGATATGCTGTATGCTTTAGAGCAAATAATAATGAACAAGTACCACTAGCAATACAAGCTAAGTATAATGGAGTTGGAAATGTTGATGAAACAAAAAAATGGGATAAAAAAGAATATCTGAAAGCTATAGAAAAACAGTCGGGTAGATACGACGAGCTGGGAGAGGCAGGAACAAACTCGATTTTTTCAGATTTTGGGATAGCATTCGTACCTAATGAAGAGGCTATTAAACAAGCTCTTGAAATTGCTCAATTTGAAAAACAAGAAAAGGCAAGAATTATAAGAGAGAATGCTCAAAAAAGAAAAAAAGAGGATAATAATGGGCAAGTCGAAAGATGGAAAGGCCTAAATAAGAGCAAAGGAGAAAATGTAAAAAAAAATGATTCAATAAAATCATTTGATGCTTCAATTGGGAATAAAAAAAACAATCTTTTTGAAAAATTGCCTAAGTACAAAGAGGTGATCTATACTACTGCCAAAGATTCTGGGTTTTTCATCAAGCGTAAGCATAGCTGGAACGAAAAGCCTTTTCTTAAATTATATTCGGCACAAATTGATGAAGACGGAAAATTGCAAAATGAGAAAAAATTACTTGGAGATATCAATACAAAGTTTCATCAGAGTACACCAATAATAACAAATGATGGAAGAACAATGTATTTTACTAGATTGGTACCAAATGATAAAACAAAAAGCGAAACGGCAATTGCAGACCTAAGGCTTTTTCAGGCACAAAAAGAGAATAATAAATGGGTTAAGATAAAAGAACTTCCTTACCCCATTAATATGGAAGGAACCTCATCGGCACATCCAGCATTAAGCCCAGATAATGATGAATTGTATTTTGTTTCGAATAGAAAAAAGAAAATGAGCGATACCGATTTATATGTGGTAAGCAGGAAACAAGGAGGTGGTTTTGCTAATAAAGTGGAGCCTTTAGGGGATGAAATAAATACATATGGGAGAGAAACATTCCCTTTTGTAGACAGTAACGGAATATTATATTTTTCTTCTGACGGGCATCCTGGTTTAGGAGGATTAGACATTTTCGCTGCTGCAAAAGATAGTGAAGGGAACTATACAGTTGTTAATGTCGGGAAACCTATAAATTCATCAAGTGATGATTTTGCTTATGTTATAGATAACGATTCAAAAAGAGGTTTTTTCTCATCTAATAGAAAAGGAGAGAAAGGAGATGATGATTTGTATAAATTCTTAGAAACAAAGCCAGTTGTTTTTCCTTTTGATATTAAGCCTGTTTATTTTGGAATAGTAAAGGATAGCATAACAGGAGAGCCATTACGCAATGTTGAAATAAGCATTTTTGATAATTTGAATGAGCGCATTGAAACAGTGTTTACGGATGAATTGGGTAAATATTCGTTGAATTTGTTACCATTAAAGAATTATAATTTCGAATTTAAAAAAGAAGGATTTGGAGTAGAGAGAATAGTTGTTGATGGACATAAAATTTCTGAAAAGATAGAAATACCAATTGCTTTATTTAATGAATTCTCGGTTATAGTTGATGATAAAGTAATTACTTTGAAAGATGGAGATGATCTTACAAATAAATTGAAATTAAGTCCTATTTACTTTGATTATGGCGGATATACGATTCGTAAATCGTCAAAACTCGAACTGGATAAAATAATTAGTATTCTTAAGAGCCGTCCCAATATTTCAATAGAAGTAAAATCGCATACAGATAGCAGAGGTAAGGATGATTACAACTTAAGATTGTCCAAAAATAGGGCTAAAACGACCATGGATTATATTATTCTTGAAGGAGGAATTTCTAGAGATCGAGTTAGAGGGGATGGGTACGGAGAATCCCAACTTATAAATGACTGTAGAAACGGTGTAAAATGTTCAGAAGCGGAACACGAATTAAACAGACGTTCGGAGTTTATTATTGCAATAAAAGAATAAAAAGTGAAGTAAAAAAGATTGGTTTAGGTAAAAAAAGGGTTTGGCTTTTAGTAAAAGTCAAGCCCTTTTTTTTATGCAATATTATTTGATTTCAGTTCTATTTCAGGCTGTTTTTAAGATGTTTAGCATTTTGAGTTAATTAAAGAGCTATGATTTATTTTGTTTCGAGTCATTTGTAACTTTTTATGCTGATTTTAAAAGTTTATGTGGCAGTTCTTAGTAAGAACTAGACTATAATTTTGCTAATAATTTAAACTCAAGTTGTAAGTAAACAAAATTGGATTGTTAATGAAGAAACGAACTTACAAATTAGGTTTAAGTATAGAATTACAAATTATAATTTATAAATGATTAACTCATAATTATTAGATCTTATGAAGAATAAATTACTCCCATTAATTTTTGTTCTAGGTAGTTACTCTGCATACTCACAAGTAGGTATAGGAACGCCAATGCCTAACTCATCTTCACAATTAGAAGTTGTAGCTAGTGATAAGGGTATGCTGATTCCTAGAATTAAATTAGCAAGCTCAACAGATACAACTACTATCAAAAATGGTAATATTAACAGTTTACTAGTTTTTAACACTATCACAGTTGCCGATGTTAAGCCAGGGTACTACTACTGGTATGACAACAAATGGAATAGAATTGTTGTATCGGGTGAGATGAACACTAATACAGGAAACGTTATTTATAATCCAGTTAATCAACAATTTACTTACGTTGATGCATCGGGAGTTACTCATATTATTACTCTTGATGGATTAAAGGGGGAAAAAGGTGATAAAGGAGATTCGTTTAAATTTTCAGATTTCACTCAGACCGAGCTTGATGGCCTAAAAGGAGCAGATGGAAAATCATTTTCATTTACTGATTTTACCCAAGAACAACTTGACGGACTAAAGGGTGAAAAAGGTGAGAAAGGAACAGATGGAGAGTCATTTTCATTTACAGATTTTACTCAGGAACAACTTGACGGACTAAAGGGTGAAAAAGGTGAGAAAGGAACAGATGGAGAGTCATTTTCATTCACTGATTTCACTCAAGAACAACTTGACGGACTAAAGGGTGAAAAAGGTGAGAAAGGAACAGATGGAGAGTCATTTTCATTTACTGATTTTACTCAAGAACAACTTGACGGACTAAAAGGTGAAAAAGGAGAAAAAGGATTAGATGGAGAGTCATTCACATTTACTGACTTCACTCAGGAGCAACTTGACGGACTAAAGGGTGAAAAAGGTGAGAAAGGAACAGACGGAGAGTCATTCACATTTACTGATTTTACTCAAGAACAACTTGACGGACTAAAGGGTGAAAAAGGTGAAAAAGGAGCAGATGGAGAGTCATTTTCATTTACTGATTTCACACAAGAACAACTTGATGGACTAAAGGGTGAAAAAGGAGAAAAAGGAACAGACGGAGAGTCATTTTCATTTACAGATTTTACTCAGGAACAACTTGACGGTCTAAAGGGTGAAAAAGGAGAAAAAGGATTAAATGGAGAGTCATTCACATTTACAGATTTTACTCAGGAACAACTTGACGGATTGAAAGGTGAAAAAGGAGACTCATTTAAGTTTTCAGACTTCACTCAAACAGAGCTTGACGGTTTAAAAGGAGCTGATGGAAAGTCATTTTCATTTACTGATTTTACTCAAGAACAACTTGACGGTCTAAAGGGTGAAAAAGGTGAGAAAGGAACAGATGGAGAGTCATTTTCATTCACAGACTTTACTCAAGAGCAACTTGATGGTCTAAAGGGTGAAAAAGGAGAAAAAGGATTAAATGGAGAGTCATTCACATTTACTGATTTTACTCAAGAACAACTTGACGGTTTAAAGGGTGAAAAAGGGGAAAAAGGAGCAGATGGAGAGTCATTTTCATTTACAGACTTTACTCAGGAGCAACTTGATGGACTAAAAGGAGAAAAAGGTGAGAAAGGAACAGATGGAGAGTCATTCACATTTACTGATTTTACTCAAGAACAACTTGACGGTCTAAAGGGTGAAAAAGGTGAGAAAGGAACAGATGGAGAGTCATTCGTATTTACTGATTTTACTCAAGAACAACTTGACGGTTTAAAAGGAGAAAAAGGAGATTCATTTAAATATACAGATTTCACTCAAACAGAGCTTGATGGTCTAAAAGGAGCAGATGGGAAGTCATTCACATTTACTGACTTTACACAAGAGCAACTTGATGGACTAAAGGGTGAAAAAGGATTAGATGGAGAGTCATTCACATTTACTGATTTTACTCAAGAACAACTTGATGGATTGAAAGGTGAAAAAGGAGACTCATTTAAGTTTTCAGATTTTACTCAAACAGAACTTGATGGTTTAAAAGGAGCAGATGGGAAGTCATTTACATTTACTGACTTTACACAAGAGCAACTTGATGGACTTAAGGGTGAAAAAGGAGAAAAAGGATTAGATGGAGAGTCATTCATATTTACTGACTTTACTCAGGAGCAACTTGATGGATTGAAAGGTGAAAAAGGAGACTCATTTAAGTTTTCAGACTTCACTCAAACAGAGCTTGACGGTTTAAAAGGAGCTGATGGGAAGTCATTTACATTCACTGATTTCACTCAAGAACAACTTGATGGACTAAAGGGGGAAAAAGGTGAGAAAGGAACAGACGGGGAGTCATTCACATTTACTGACTTTACACAAGAACAACTTGATGGACTAAAGGGGGAAAAAGGTGAGAAAGGAACAGATGGGGAGTCATTCACATTTACAGATTTTACTCAAGAACAACTTGACGGTTTAAAAGGTGAAAAAGGAGAAAAAGGATTAGATGGAGAGTCATTCACATTTACTGATTTTACTCAAGAACAACTTGACGGATTAAAAGGTGAAAAAGGAGACTCATTTAAGTTTTCAGACTTCACTCAAACAGAGCTTGATGGTCTAAAAGGAGCAGATGGGAAGTCATTCACATTTACAGATTTTACTCAGGAACAACTTGACGGATTGAAGGGTGAAAAAGGAGAGAAAGGAACAGATGGAGAGTCATTCACATTTACTGACTTCACTCAGGAGCAACTTGACGGTCTAAAGGGTGAAAAAGGTGAGAAAGGAATAGATGGAGAGTCATTCACATTTACTGATTTTACTCAAGAACAACTTGATGGATTGAAAGGTGAAAAAGGAGACTCATTTAAGTTTTCAGACTTCACTCAAACAGAACTTGACGGTTTAAAAGGAGCTGATGGGAAGTCATTTACATTTACTGACTTTACACAAGAGCAACTTGATGGACTTAAGGGTGAAAAAGGAGAAAAAGGATTAAATGGTGAGTCATTCACATTTACAGACTTTACACAAGAGCAACTTGATGGACTTAAGGGTGAAAAAGGAGAAAAAGGATTAAATGGTGAGTCATTCACATTTACAGACTTTACTCAAGAACAACTTGACGGACTAAAGGGTGAAAAAGGAGAAAAAGGATTAGATGGAGAGTCATTTACATTTACTGATTTTACTCAAGAACAACTTGATGGCTTGAAGGGTGAAAAAGGTGCAGATGGGAAGTCATTCACATTTACAGACTTTACACAAGAACAACTTGACGGATTGAAAGGTGAAAAAGGAGACTCATTTAAGTTTTCAGATTTCACTCAAGCAGAGCTTGATGGTCTAAAAGGAGCAGATGGGAAGTCATTTACATTTACAGACTTTACTCAGGAGCAACTTGATGGATTGAAAGGCGAAAAAGGATTAAATGGAGAGTCATTCACATTTACTGATTTTACTCAGGAGCAACTTGACGGATTGAAAGGTGAAAAAGGCGAAAAAGGAACAGATGGAGAGTCATTTACATTTACTGATTTTACTCAAGAACAACTTGATGGATTGAAAGGTGAAAAAGGAGATTCATTTAAATATACAGATTTCACTCAGACAGAGCTTGACGGTCTAAAAGGCGAAAAAGGAGACTCATTTAAGTTTTCAGATTTCACTCAAACAGAGCTTGATGGTCTAAAAGGAGCAGATGGGAAGTCATTCACATTTACTGACTTTACACAAGAACAACTTGACGGATTGAAAGGTGAAAAAGGAGACTCATTTAAGTTTTCAGATTTTACTCAAACAGAGCTTGATGGTCTAAAAGGAGCCGATGGGAAGTCATTTACATTTACTGACTTTACTCAGGAGCAACTTGATGGATTGAAAGGTGAAAAAGGAGATTCATTTAAATATACAGATTTCACTCAGACAGAGCTTGACGGTCTAAAAGGCGAAAAAGGAGACTCATTTAAGTTTTCAGATTTTACTCAAACAGAGCTTGATGGTCTAAAAGGAGCTGATGGGGAGTCATTTACATTTACAGACTTTACTCAGGAGCAACTTGACGGACTGAAAGGTGAGAAAGGAGATTCATTTAAATTTTCAGACTTCACTCAAACAGAACTTGATGGTCTAAAAGGAGCAGATGGGAAGTCGTTTACATTTACAGACTTTACTCAGGAGCAACTTGACGGATTGAAAGGTGATAAAGGTGATAAATTAACTTTTGCTGATTTAACCCAAGAGGATAAAGACACTTTAAAAGGAGATAAAGGAGATGATGGCGTTACTACACTATTGCCAGTTGTAACTGTAGGAAATACAATTGCAACTTACACAAATGCATTAGGTAATCCAGAAGCAATAAAAGAAACAGTGACGTCTTTGACAGATGTAATAACGCAAGAAATAGATGTTGATGGGCAATTATTTGATAAACATACATTGACTTATACAGATGAAACAAACACCCCTAATTCAATCGATTTGTCGGTTTTAGTTAAAGGAGTGGAAACATTAACTTCATTGGCTTATGATGGTGCAGATCATTCTTTAGTCTATAAAGACGAAAAGGGGCATTCTACAGAGTTTAAAATGGTTGATTTAGTTGGTGAAGCGGAAACGCTAACAACTCTTGATGTAAATGAGACAACAGGAACTTTAGATTATACAGATGAAAACAAAAAAACAACACAATTAGATCTTGGAGTAGCTGTAAAAGAACCTTGGTTTAGTTCAACAACTAATGTTGGAGCTACATTAAATACCGAAGATATCTATACAAATGGATGGGTAGGAATTGGTTATAAAAAACCATCTAGTGCAGTTAATGAAAAATTGAGAGTAAATGGTACAATAACCACAGTAAATAGCTACTATGCCGATTATGTGTTTGAAGACTATTTCCAAGGATTTTCTGAAATAAAAGCAGATTATAAATTTAAGCAACTTGCAGAAATAGAAGAATATATTAAAAAGCATAAACACCTTCCGGGAATAACACCAATTAATGAATTAGAAAAGACAAAAGAAGGATACTCATTTAATATGTCTGAACTATCAATACAGTTATTAGAAAAGACAGAAGAAATTTACTTGCATATTATAGAACAAAATAAGATAAATGAATTTCAAAGCGAAGAAATCGAAGCAAAAGATAAAATGATTAAAGAATTAAAAGAAGCTTCAGACGCAATGAATAAACGTTTAGGAATCTTAGAAAAAATCATAGAAGAAAAATTTAATTAAATAAGTGAATAAAAGTTAGTATGGGGCATATAAGCTATTTAATAATAAGTACTAAATAGTAGCCCTTTGGCTAACATAGTTCTAATGTTTAAATATAAAATTATGAAAATAGGAATATATAAAATGCAAAATTTTGTTCTGACAATGATCTTCAGTTTACTTAGTTTTTGTTCTCTTTTTGCTCAGGTAGAAAGTACAAAAATAAAAGATGGATCAATAAGTGCTGGGGCAGAAAAAGCTTTTCCGGGTGCTTTGCTTGAATTAGAGAGTAGTAACAAAGGAATGCTGACTTCAAGATTGACAACGGCACAGCGTGATGGGATATCGGCAGCAAATTTAACTGATGGGTTATTGATTTTCAATACAACAACTGGATGTTTTGATTATTGGAGTAAGGGACAAGGGGTATGGTTAAGTATCTGTGGTACACCACCACCAGCCGTATTCAATGTTTCTACTGTGCAATGTGATCAAATTAAAGCCAACGGCACTTTTAAGCAAGGTGAAATCTTAACATTAACAAATTATTTGACTATTCCAGTAACTGTTACACAACCAGGAACCTATACGATTTCGGCAATAACAGCCAATGGGTATTATTTTAATACTAGTGGAACTTTTCCTAATGCAGGCTCGTATGTATTGAACCTGCCAGGAGTTGGTACGCCAAATATAGGGTATGATGTAGGAAGTTTAGGAGATGTAGTAACTATTGCATTAAATGGAATAGACGTTTCATGTGCACCACATATTTTTGTCGAGAATGCCAATGTTGATTTTGCAATATCATGTGCAAGTGTCACGCCAGAAGGGTCTTATTTTATAGGAATTCCACTAACAGCTTCAAATAAATTATCAGTAACTGTAAATGTAACTAGTGTTGGTTTTTGGAGTATGAAAACAAATATGGTGAACGGTTATTCATTTAGTGCTACAGGAACGTTTGCGACTACAGGTAATCAAACAATAGAATTGTTAGGAACTGGAACGCCAATTGCTTCTGGTGTAAATAATTTTAATTTATCGTCTAATGCAACGACTGTGGGCGGAGCTTCATGTAGTGGTATTCCAATTACAGTAGCACCAGTAGCTTATACAACAGATTGTACTGCTATAACACAAAGTGGAGTATATATGCAAGATGTAGCATTAATGGCTACTAACACAATAACATTGCCAATTAATGTTACTGCAACAGGGCAAACAGCAATTGGGACTAGTACAGCAAATGGAATTTCATTTACTTCAGGGTTAATCAATTTAACTACCTTAGGACAGCAAAATGTAACACTTATAGGTTCTGGAACACCAATTGCAGGAGGAACAACAGATCTTATAGTGTATGGAGATCCTGGAATGGTAGGAACATGTACAATTAAAGTTGTTATCGCTGGACAACCAGTTGCTTATACAACAAATTGTTCTGGAATTACTACAAGCGGAACTTATGCACCAGGTGTAGCCATGAGTGGAACAAATACAATGACGGTTCCTGTAAATGTAAGTTATGTGGGAGCATATACTATAAATACAAATACAGTAAACGGAATCAGTTTTTCAGCATCAGGAACGTTTACTACAAAAGGAGCACAGAATGTAGTAATGAGGGCTACAGGTACTCCGACATCAGGAGGTTCATTTACTTATGCAATTACCGCAAATAGTACTAATGGAGGAACAACTTGTAATAAAAGCATAGCATTTGTTTTCCGTACCATGAAAGTTTTAGGGTTAGGATCAGGAATGTACCAACCAGGAACAGCAGGTTCGGCAGAAGCTTCAAGAGCAATATTAGCTTCAACATCTAATTTTGGACCTACAGGTACAGTGCAGATACAAAACTTGCAGATTGTTAACGGATCTAATGCTGATGGTACCACATTAAAAAATTTAATCAATACAAATAATATTGATATTATAGTGATAGGATACAATTACAGACCTAATGCAGCCTCAATTTTAATTTTGAATGATTTTGTAAAAAATAAAAAAGGAGTATTAATTCACTCTCAAGAAAATGATGTTACAAGTACTACAAACTTAATCAACACAATAACTGGTTCAAATGCATCAGTTTCAGGAACAGGAACAACTTATACAAATCCAATATTGAATGTTTCTGATCCGCTTTTAAATGGTCCTTTTGGAAGCATAAAAAACCTTAGTTTGGGTAGTGATGTAAACAACTCTTATTATGTTACTGGACTATCTGCAAACGTAACAGCTTTATCAACTCAAACGGGCAATGCTTCTCGAATATTTTCATTTAAGCACAACACTTTAGGATATATGTATATAGGAGATTCAGGATGGACAGCGGGTACAGCTACTAATACATCAACAACTACTTGGCCGGCTAAGATTACTGCAACAGGACTTGTTCAATCAAAAGTTTATAATGGAGGTATTATAGTTTATAATAGTCTGCTGTATGCAAATACAATGGCTTGGGCAATTAAATATGCACAGGAAAATACTAATTCGAGCTATTTGATTCCTTAAATAAAGGATAGAAGTAAATAACACCTCTTTTATCAATGTAATAATTGAGGTGTTTTATAACTCAGCGTTTAAATTAAGGATGTAATTCGTTGCATTCTGAGGTAACATTTTAAATAATAAAAGATGACCAAAATTTATATAAAAGCAATTCTATCAATACTTTTTATTGGTAAACTTAGCGCACAAACTGTAAATACAGGAGAATTATCGATTCTGCCCGGAACAGAATTTGCAACAGTAGCAGATTTTAATAATAAACAAACTGGGGATTTTATTAATGATGGACAATTTATTGTTTATTCCAATTATAATAATGATGGATTAGTAACCTTTAGTCCAAAAGCTACTTCAGGATTAACCTATTTTAAAGGTTCAGCAGTTGCTCAGATTATTTCTGGTATTGAACAAAGCGAGTTTAATAATGTCAAGTTTGAAAACAGAATGATTCAGCCTGCATTTTTATTATCATCTACAATTAGTATCTATGGAGTTACTGATTTTTATGAAGGAATAATTTCCAATAATAATTTAGGAGGAACAATTGTTTTTGAAACTAATGCAACCCATAATAATACAAGTAATGATAGTTATGTTGATGGTTATGTGGAACGCAATGGCAGTAAAGAGTTTCAATTCCCTATAGGAGATGGTGGATATTTCAGACCATCAGCAATAAATCAAACGAGCTCAATCAAGAATTTTTTTAAGAGTAAGTATGTGTTTGAAAATTCAAATGTATCTTATCCTCACGCTCAAAAAGAGGATAATATTGCATTAATAGACGCCAATGAATATTGGGAACTAGAAAGCAATCAATCTACTGTTGATGTAGCATTAACATTGACTTGGAATAGTAATACAACACCAAGCGAATTAACCAAAACAGACTCTAATCATTCTTTGGCAATTGTGCGATGGGATGATACACAATCAAAGTGGAAACTTTACGCATCGGCTGTTGATGCGCAAAACGAAACGGTTACAGCTGCAGTTGATAAATCAGGAATTTTCACACTAGCTAAAGTTAAAATACCAAACGTAGATGATGTTGTTGTTTATAACGCTGTATCACCTAATGATGATGGATATAATGATTACTTCAATATTACTGGATTAGAAAAATTCCCAGACAATACATTGGAGATATACAATCGCTATGGAGTTAAAGTATTTGAAACTTCAAATTATGGAGCCAATGGTAATTGGTTTAGAGGAATATCCGAAGGAAGAGTTACCATAAATAGAGGAGAAGGATTACCAACAGGAACGTATTTCTATATACTAAAGTTTAGAGTGTCTAACGGAACTTCTAAAGATAAAGCGGGTTACTTATATATTAACAATGATTAAGTTTTTTGAAGCTTATTTTTCAATATGTTATTCTTTACAGATTGTATGATTCTAAAAACAAATCCCTCAATACAGAGGGATTTTTTGTTTACCTAAGAGTTTCTATGCTACTCTTTTAATTCTAATTTAGTTTAAAATCAGAATTATAATTTTTGTTGATTACTAAAAAAATAATACTACAATATTAACCTGCTATTTCTTATTTTTGAGGAAATATAGCACAACCCAGATATGAATTTAGAAATAATAAGAAAGCATATAGCAAGCCAATCAACACTTTTATTTATAATCACAGTATTGTTATTGATATACAGTTGCAATTCAAAAGAAAAACAAGAAGAAAAGCATTTCGTCTATAAAGCAGTAAATGCAAACAAAGACACAGCTCTTTTATCATTAACAATAAATAAAAACCGTTTTTATGGACAGTATGAAATAAAATATGGAAAGGCTATGAAAGATTCAGGAAGTGTAAAAGGCGATATTGTAGGCGATACATTGTTTAAAGGAGATTATAATTATTTATCATACGGAGGAGGTCTAAAAATAATTCCGATAGCATTATTAAAAAAAGAGAATAAATTGTTTTTAGGGAATGGAGTAATAAGCACCTACCTAGGAATACCTTGTTTTATTCCAGATGTGCCCATAAGCTACACCGATTCAGAGTTTATATTTGAAGAAGTTAAGTAGTATTCAGTCGCAGTATTCAGGTTATCAATAAATCCTTGTGTAAATCTTTGTGGTTAATGCAAAACGCTCCAAAGAAGTAAAAGAATAGCGTATTTACTCTCAATAAAAAATCCCTCTGTATTGAGGGATTTTATTTTTTATATGCTAGAATAATTTAGCAGTAGTATAAGCAATCTAAATTATTTAGTTACTTTTTTAAATCTCATCATCGGAACATCGTTCATCAATAAATTAAGCTTACCATCTTTATCGATAGAATAGGCATCAATTTTTCTGATTGTTTGTAGAAACGTTTGTTCTCCACCACCTTCACAAAACATTAGTGTAGCAGGCCCTTGTTCTCCAAAAGTAAGTTTCTTGCCTTTTAAAGTATATGGAGCACTATAGCCATTACATCCTGCATTTCCTTGAACTTGACCTGTACTTTCGTCAAATTTAATAAATGGTTTTCTATCAGGATATAAACCTTCAAAAGCAATACGTGGACCAGTAATATATTCTAGTTCCCAAGTTGTATTATAAAGATCGGCAGTTTTAGTAGTGTCTTTCATCGTTGTGCAAGAATTAAAAGATAGCGTTAAAACAGAAACGAAGAGTAATACGTAGTTTTTCATAAGATATATTTTAGAACATAAAATTAAATGTTTTTCATTGAATTTACTTAATAAAATTATGATTATTTTTAATTTGACTTGTCGGTATTTCTTGTATAGATATACGCAGAATCACAATAAGTTAAAAGAATAGTACTCTTGTAAAATCATTTGTAAAGACAGTAAGACATAAAAAAATAAAATGCAAAATTGATTAATTAACGTCAGCATAAGATAATTCAATATTGCAATCCGGTTTGATTTCATCAAATAGCAATGAGCTAAAATAAAAAAGAGAAAAGCAGTTATTGCTTTTCTCTTTTCATTGAAAATATATTTTATAATATTATTTAGCCAACCAATTAGTTAGTGTATTCATTATTTTTTCTTGATCCTGCTTAGGGAAATTTTTAATTCTTGTAGCATGACTTCCTCCGGGTAAAACCATTTTCAAGGCATCAAGTTTAGGATTAGGTGTTGGAGAACAAGCTCCCCAAGTATCATAACCACCATATATATAAAGTATTTTAGAGCCTTTATTTTCTACAAATTCTCTAACTTTTTTAATGTACTTAGGATTGTAACTTATTTGAACCTCTTTGGGTGCAAATCGAGAATTTGAAGTGCCTTTTACATTTGAAATCAAATCTTTTACAGGAGTAAAATCAAAACCATAATACCCCAATTCGCTCATGTGCTGGTAATAAGAAGGCAATAAATCATGAAATGTAGTATCGTTGTAAAAGCTAATGCCAACGATTTTATTCATATAATCAAACAATTCTTTAGAAGAAGCATTTTTACTTGGAATCTCTTCGCATTTGCCTCCCCACTGCCAGAAAGAAAAAGGAAATTCTAATGCGCTATATTCTAATGCTTCATCCATAGAAACTTCGGTAAAAGTCATTTTTTTCAGTTCAGCATAACCTTTTATTTCGTTAAGAAGAGCAGGTCTGTTTTCTAGTAATGCACGTTGAAATTCAGTTATTTTTTCACGACACTCAGCACTACCTACAGTCGCAAGGTGCTGTTGTATTCTAGGGTCTTCTTGAGTATTAATTAATGGCGCTACGTAAGGAACGGCAACATCAACATCTTTTGGGTATTTTGATTTGTAAATTAAAGTTGTCTCTCCACCCTTACTGATTCCTGTAGAAATCCATTTGCCAGTATACAATTGCTTTAATTTAGTAACGATAGCATGGTAATCGGCTATTGCCTGATCATTGGTTAAATATTCCCAAGGAATTGGATTAGGTCTTGATTTTCCATAAAAACGATATTCTACAATAACCTGATTGGCATTTAATAGCGTACTCAATTCGGTTTTAGTATATCTAGCAGCATAACCTTCCGTTTCAATCACCATCGGACTATTAAAATCTACATGCGACAAATAAATGTAATGCTTGAAAGTTCCTTTTTTAGGGTTCTTATGATCCAAAGGTTCATTAAGAACCAGTTGGTATGATTCTTTAAAACCATCAAGATCTTTCATTTTAGTAATTTCGGAACCAGGGAACAATTGTGCTAATTTATTCTCTAAATCGGTTTTACTGGTAGTTTCAGTTTGAGCAAAACTCAAAAATGAAATAAAGGAAACAACCAGAAGTAATAAAGTGTGTTTTAACTTTTTCATTATTTTAATTAGATTTTTTATAAAAATACTGCCTTCAAAAGAAATCAATTCATACTATGTTAACTTAAAATTGACCTATTTTAACTAGTTTGGGATAAAATAGAAGTATAAAAATAACAAAATACTATATAAGCTAATGATTTTTCGAGGAGCTAAAAATGCAATCTTAAAAAATAAAAAACGTAGGTATGAAATTCTTCTGAAAGTGTTTCCTTGTGTATTTATTTTTTTATTTCTTATATTCGTTTAACACTAAAAACAGCTTTGATTTTGGGTATTTGTCTGATTTACAAGTGGTTTTTAAATATTAATAAACTAAAAAAATAATTAATGAAATTAGCATCAATAGATAATAATACAAGGGATGGAGAATTAGTTGTTGTAAATAAAAAATTAACAAAAGCCATTCGAGTTCCTGAAATTGCTTCCACAATGCAAAATGCAATCGATAATTGGGCTACTACAGCAAGCAAACTTCAAAATATTTATGAACTCTTAAATGCAAATAAGTTAACAGAAAATACTTTTGATTTTACAACTGTTCGTGTTTTAGCTCCTATTCCAAGAGCCTATCATTGGGCAGACGGCAGTGCTTATGTTACCCATGTTGAACTTGTTAGAAAAGCAAGAAATGCTGAACTTCCAGAATCATTTTGGACAGACCCATTGATGTATATGGGAGCCTCAGATGCTTTTATTGGTGCGAATGATGATATTGAAATAGAGGATGAAGAATGGGGAATTGATTTTGAATCAGAAGTAGCTGTAATTACTGATGATGTTCCAGCTGGAGTAAGCCCTACAGAAGCTTTGAATCATATAAAATTTGTAACAATTATAAATGATGTTTCTTTAAGAAATTTAATTCCAAATGAGCTTTCTAAGCAGTTTGGATTCTATCAATCAAAGCCTTGGACATCTTTTGCGCCAGTTATAGTTTCGGTAGATGAACTTAAAAATGAATTTATTGACGGAAAATTAAATTTGCCTTTAATGTCAATATTAAACGGCGAAGTTATAGGAACTCCAAATGCGGGTACTGATATGACGTTTAATTTTGGACAACTAATTTCTCATGCTGCCAAAACCCGTTCTCTAATGGCTGGTACAGTTATAGGATCAGGTACGGTTGCAAACCAAGGAAGTCCAACTGGTTCTAGTTGTATTGCAGAAGTTAGATGCTTGGAAACAATAAAAGATGGGAAACCTTTGACTCCTTTTATGAAATTTGGTGACAGAATCGAAATTGAAATGAAAAATGAACTTGGAGAATCTTTGTTTGGTAAAATCAATCAGAAAGTAAAAAAGTATATAAAAAACAAAAATTAGTATGAGGAGATATCACTGCTAAAAGGGCAATCAATTTTTAGTAAAATCCTATCTGAATCCCACAATTTTTAAAAAGCCGTAAGCAATTTTGTTTACGGCTTTTTCTATGTTTGATAATGGCTCTTAAACGATATGAAGATATCTATTTTATACTAAAAACAGTAGAGTCAATGGTATGAAATTCAGCTTTAAAATCTAGTTTTTTGTACTATATTAACCTTAAATTGTCTTATGTTAACTAGTTCTTTATGAAATAATATTTTGAAAAAATAATCTTCTATTTTTAGTGAAATTTCAACAAAACATATGGAACCTATTCAACTTATTTCAGACAATTTCATTGAAGAAAATTGTGATTTTAGAAAACTAATAGAAGGACTTCGAGAAGGATTTTCGACCTCATCAATAGAAGTCCCACTTCGACATCATCATGATTTTTCTAATCCAGAAGAAAAAAAAGATTCAACATTATTACTAATGCCTGCATTTCAGCCCGGCAAAGATTTAGGAGTAAAAATTGTTACTGTAAGTCCTAATAATGGTAAATATAATTTGCCTTCTATACAAGGAACATACATTTATCTTGACGGACATAAAGGGAATATCAAAGCAATTTTAGATGCTAAATCCCTAACAGGCAAAAGAACCGCAGCAACATCAGCACTGGCTAGTAGTTATCTTTCTCGTAAAGATGCATCGTCAATGTTAATGATAGGAACTGGCGCATTGGCAATAAATTTAATTAAGGCGCATGCCAGTGTACGTCCTCTAAAGCAAGTATATGTATGGGGAAGAACCGCAGAAAAGGCACAAATGGTTTGTGATGCATTAAAAGATTCTCCTTTTACTTGTGAAGTCGTTTTGACTATTGAAGAAGTTATTTCTGATGTTGCTATTATCTCTTCAGCAACATTATCGCCAACACCCCTTGTTTTTGGAAAATGGCTAAAAGCAGGACAACATCTAGATCTAGTTGGAGCATATAAAAAAGACATGCGTGAGGCTGATGATGAAGCAATCTTAAAATCGAACGTATTTCTAGATACTTATCAAGGCGGATTAAAAGAAAGCGGAGATATATTGATTCCGCTAACCAACGGAATTATTACTAAAGAATCTATCAAAGCAGATTTATTTGAATTATGCAGTAATAATAGAGTAGGGAGAACTGCCGATACTGAAATTACCTTTTTTAAATCAGTTGGGCATGCCTTAGAAGACCTTGTTGCAGCTGCTTATTTTTATGAAATATTTAATTTAAAATCACCAAAAAATGTCGAAAACGTATAACAACATTTGCTCAAATACAGATTATAAAATAGCATCAGATGTGCTGCAAATAAAAACTATCGATATGCATACAGGCGGAGAACCTCTGCGTGTTATTGTTTCGGGTTTTCCAGCTCTTAAAGGGAATAGTGTATTAGAATATCGCAGAGATATAAAAGAAAATTACGATTATTTAAGAACCGCATTAATGTTTGAACCTCGCGGTCATGCTGATATGTATGGATGTATTTTGCTTCCGCCAAATGACGAAGAAGGTGATTTCGGTATTCTTTTTATGCACAATGAAGGATATAGCAGTATGTGTGGTCATGCTATTATTGCAATAAGCACTCTTGCAGCAAGAATGAATTGGATTGCTGTAAAAGAAGGCGAAAACGAATTAAAAATAGACGCTCCATGTGGTCGCATTCATTCCTATGTAAATATTAAAAATGGAGAAGTAACAGGAGTGAGATTTCATTGCGTGCCTAGCTTTGTTGTAGGATTAGATCGTGTGGTAAATGTTCCCGGAATAGGAAACATCGTTTATGATTTGGCTTATGGAGGAGCATTTTATGCCTATGTAGATTTGAGAAAAAACACAAATTTAAATTTTGGATTAACCGATGCTGATTATCGCACAATCATTCAAAGTGGTGTGGATATAAAACATGCTGTAATGGATCATGATAAAGAAATTTTGCATCCTTACGAAGATGATTTGAGTTTTCTTTATGGAACTATTTTTATTGATGAACCTCAGGAAATAGAAAACCACAGCAGAAATGTATGTGTTTTTGCTGATGGTGAAGTCGATCGTTCCCCTACAGGTTCGGGAGTTTCTGGTAGAATTGCTATTGAAAATGCAAGAAATGCCATAAAATTGAATGAGAAAATTACAATAGAAAGTATTACAGGAAGTACATTTAAAGGTTCGTTAGTCAAGGAAAAAGATTTTGGTCCATTTAAGGCGGTGATTCCACAAGTAGAAGGGACAGCTCATGTAACTGGAGTAAACAATTTTATAATTGATCCTAATGATCCAATGAAAAATGGTTTTATACTTAGGTAGGGATTTATAAGGTTCAGAGTGACTAAGAAACTGAGACTGAATATTTTTTGACCATGACGTAACCACAATCTTGTCACCTTAAGGAACAAAGAGACTTATTAAGTAACTCAACAATTAGTGCGGTTAAATTTCTGCTATAGATTAAAAACAATAAAAACTTTGCGAACTTAGCGTAAATCTTTGCGAACTTAGCAGTTAATTTTTCGTTGCATAAATAATATACTTAGCAGTTTTAAATAAATTAAATAATTAAAAATATAAAAAATGACAATTGGAATAGGAGGCTCAACAGCAGCTATTGAGTTACAAAAAATTGAAAATATGACACTGGATGTAAAACCAATCCAGTTAGAAGAATATGAAGACAGAATAAAAAAAGCGGTTGCGCTTATGAAAGAAATAAAGGTTAAAGTAACGTATGTAAATGCTGGAACAAACCTTTATTATTTTACAGGTACAAAATGGAACCCATCTGAGAGAATGGTAGGGGCTTTATTGTATGATGACGGAACGTTGGATTATATTGTTCCAAAATTTGAAGAAGGTACATTCAAAAAATACATGCAATTAGACGGTAAAATTAATTGCTGGGAAGAGCATGAGTCTCCATACGTGTTGATGGGCGAGTTATTAAAGAATAAAAACATAGTTGGCGAAACGATTGCTATAGACGAGTCGGCTCCTTATTTCTTGGTTGATGGAGTAACCAAAACAAATCATACATACACTATTGTAAATGCACTTCCAGTTACTTCGGGTTGCCGAATGCATAAATCGGTTAATGAAATTGCCATTATACAAGCAGCTAAAGATATTACTATGGTAGTACAACGTGCAGCAGCTAAGATATTGCGACCAGGAATTAGTGCCAATGAGGTTACAAGTTTTATTAACGACGCACATATTAAAGCAGGAATTGCTTCAGGATCGTATTTTTGTATTGTATTGTTTGATGATGATACGCAATACCCTCATGGAGTATCAGTGCCTCAGGATTTAAAAGAAAATGGAGCTGTTATTATAGATACAGGTTGCCGATTAGAGGGATATATTTCGGATATTACTAGATCGTATAGTTACGGAACACCATCTGAAGAATATAAAACAATTTGGAATCTTGAAAAAGCAACACAACACGCTGCTTTTGAAGCTGCTCAAATAGGAGCTAGCTGTGGTTCTGTAGATGATGCTGCTAGAGTAACATTGGCTGCAGCAGGATTAAGTTCAGATTATAATTTGCCAGGATTGCCACATAGAGTAGGGCACGGAACAGGTTTGGATATTCATGAATACCCATATTTAGTAAGAGGTAGTGAGATAGCACTTCGTGAAGGAATGGTAGTAAGTAATGAACCTATGATTTGTATTCCCGGAAAATTCGGTATTAGACATGAGGATCATTTTTATATGACTGCCAATGGACCAAAATGGTTTACAACACCTATGAATAGCGTAGACAGTCCTTTTGGATATTAAATTGTAAATAAGTAAATAAACCTACAAGGCCTTTCCTTTGACCTTGTAGGTTTATTATCAAAATTGAATATTGAGTTCCTATGGGAATTATTAATAGCTACAGGATTTCAAAAAACCTGTAGAATAAACTCAATATGGTAATTCATCAGCTGGAATACCAATAAAATCAGGCTCGGGTGTGATTTCAAATTGTACTACTTTAATATCAGTATGACCTAGCTGTAATGCTTTCATAACTCGATGCATACCATCCATTAAGCGTCCATTTGCACACAAAATAATAGGGTACTCTAAGTCTACCTCTTGAATAAGTTTTATATGTTCTAGGATTTCAGCACAAGTAGGTAGCTGATTCGGATCTTGAAACCAGTACGCTTCATTTACTTCATTAATTTCAGAGAGTAAAATATGTTTTACAGGGAAGTCTTTAGATAATTCTATCAAACGATGCACATCCCAAGCTTTTAAGCCTTCCTTACTTGGACGTAGGTTATATTGTTTTCTCATATTATTTTTAAAGGTATTTTTGCAAAGTTACTATAAAATAAAAACCGCTGAAAGATATCCTTTCAGCGGTTTTGTTTAAAATTGGGATTCTAAAAATACAAATTGGGTTTATTTAATAACTAACTTTTTACTTTGTTTAACCGTACCATCTGTAAGTACGACATAATAAATACCAGTTGGTAAATTCTTAACATTATAGCTAGATGTATTACGAACAGTATCTATTAATGCTCCAGTATTATTATATATTGTAATTACTAGAGTAGTCGTATCTATGTTTTTAAAAGAGAAATTAACAACATCTGAAGCTGGATTAGGGAAAATTGCAAAAGATTTAGTATTCTTTTCAGATTCATTAATTCCTAGCGTAGGAGGAAGGATAACATCCATAGGAGCACTCCAATCACTTTCGCCATTTGCATACACAGCTCTTATTCTTATTCTATAATTTCTTTCTGTTCCTTGCTTAATAATATATAAGAAATGTGCAGTTGATGTTCCAAAAGTAGCCCATCCAGTAGTTTCATTATACAATTGTATTTCATAGCTAGTTGCTTTGTTAATCAATGCCCATGTAGCATAAAATCCTTCAGTATAAGTTCCGTTTGATGGATCATAAAATACAGGTATTTCTAACGGTGCATTTGCATTATCGATAGTAACCGTTGCTACATTCGAATAAGAAGAATAGGTAGCATCTTTGTTTGTTCTTATTTGATAAGAATAAGTATTACCTGCTATTAATCCTGTATCTGTATATGAAGTTTCATCAGCGCCAAGAGTAGCAATTACGCTGTATGTTCCATTTCCTAAAGCTCTTTCTATAGAGAATCCAGTTTCAATATCAGAGTTGTCTGTCCATGCTAATTCAACTTCAAGAGTAGTTGAGTTTGCTGTTGCAGTAAGGTTTGTAGGTGCTAGTAATGCTCCAGGAAGTGTAAAATCTCTAGGAGTACTCCAATCACTTGTTCCAGTAGCATTTACAGCTCTCATTCTCACTCTATAACTTGTTTGAGTTCCTTGCTTATTTATATATAAGAAATGCACAGTTGATGTTCCTTGATCCTCCCATCCTGTAGTTTCGTTGTATACTTGAATATCATAACTTGTAGCTCCATTGATTAACCCCCAAGTTACATAAAATCCTGTAGCATAAATTCCAGTATCACCATCATTAATTATAGGTTTTGCCAAAGTTGGATTTGGATTTACATCTTCAATAGTTACAGTTGCTACATTTGAATAATCAGAGTTTGTAGTATTTATGTTTGCTCTCATTCTGTATGAGTAAGCACTTCCTTTTGTTAATCCTGTATCTGTATATGAAGTTACATTTGAAGCAAAGGTTTTAATAACGCTGTATTCGCCTGTTCCCAAAGCTCTTTCTAATGTAAATCCTGTTTCGTTATCAGAATTATCAACCCATGTTAAAGCAACTTCAAGAGCGGTAACATTAACTGTTGCTGTTAGATTACTCGGCGCATTAATAATCGGAGTTGTTATAGGCTCATTTGGTTTAGTGTTATAAGCAAAGTTTGTTACTGTATATCCGTCACCACTTGCTGTTGCTTTTACTCTCATCCATCCGTAGCACGTTCTTCCTCGGCTTGTATATTCAAAACCTACATAACCTGTTTGGTTATCCCAAGTGTTATATGTTGCTGTACGTAAGTCCAATTGATTTGGATATGCCCCAGGAGCTGTAAAATTGCTTGAAGCACCTATTGTAGCACCAGCAGCGATTTTAGTAATATTTCTAGTTCCTGTTTCACAAACTAATCTCTTGCCATAGGTTTCCATTTTTAAGGCATTGGCTGCAAATTGCCATGCTCCATATTCAGTATTGTCACCTATAGTCAAGTCAAAATATTTCCATTGAGTTGCAGTAGAAGTTTCATAATCAGGATTGTCAACATAATAGATTCCGTAAGGGGCTTCAAATTCTATTTTTATAGATTTAGAAGGATTATCTAATATTGCTATTCCACCGGTTATTGCTGCATCTTTGAAAGTTACTATTACAGTAGAATTGTTATTAGGTAAATGTGAGGTTGCTTTTCCTGTAAAAGTTACTACAACTTTAGAGCTGTTTTCTAATGTTAATATTGCAGTCAAACCTGCTGGTATTCCTGTAATGCTATAATCAGTACCTACTGCTAATGTTCCAGTGCTTTTAGTAAAAGTTCCATTATTGGTAGACAGTGTAATCGCTGCATTAGATGTAATTGCTCCATCATTAATATCAGATTCATATAATGTGCTTGGTGATAATGTTACCCCAACTTTTGCAGTTACCCCTGTAGTAATAGGCATTCCTGGTTGTGTATTGTATGCATATTCAGAAATAGTATACCCATTTCCATCAGCATCAACAGTTACTTTAAACCAACCATAGCAGGTTAAGCCATCTATTAAGTAGTCAAAACCAACATATCCAGTTTTACCATCCCAAGCTTTGTATGCTGTTGTGCGTAAATCTAATTGGTCAGGATATGCTCCTGGAGCTTTAAAATTACTTGAAGGTCCTACTTGTGTATTTGCTGCAAGCAATGAAATATTTCTAGTTCCAGTTTCGCATACTAGTTTCTTTGCATAGGTTTCTATTTTTAACGCATTAGCAGCATATCTCCATGCTCCAAAAGCGGGATCATCACCTTTTTCTATTTTAAAAGCTTTCCACGCAAGAGCAGCATTTGCTGTTGCATCTGGCATATCGACAAAGTAGATTCCGTATGGATCTACAAATTTAAAGTCATAGTACAATGCCGTACAAGTCATATTTGCAGTTCCTCCAGTGAAAGCAGCTGGTAAAAATGTAATTGTACCTTTGGTATTATTGGTTTTTAAATGGTTTGTAGCATTACCAGTCAAAGTAACAGTTAATTGTGAATTTGAATTAACGGTAATTATTGGAATAATTCCTGCTGGAAAAGTATGAGTAAAATGTGTTCCTGCTGCCATTGTTCCTGTAGAAAGAGCAAAAGTTTCGGCTCCAGAGAGCGTAATTGTAGAAGCAGTATCAAATGAACCATCGTTGATAATAGCTTCTTTAAAGAAATTTGAGTTTGAGGTTAATAGCGCTCCTGTAGTATTTACTCCTGTTGCAATTAGATTACTTTCTTGCCAAAGGGTTTTTCTAGCAGGATGCTCTAAGGCAGCTAGCATACGATCAATTTGACCTTGAGTATACATTTTATAGCATCCTTGTGCACCATTGTATCCCATGTAGTTTTCATTGTTTACTCTATCGCCATTGCAATTTGTTCCTTGTGTACATGATAAAGTGTGTTTCCCATCTTCAAGCGGAGTATCATCTACCTCATCAGTACCTGTACAACCACCTTCAAAAGTGTGTATTAAATTCAAGAAATGCCCAAACTCATGGGTTAATGTAGCCGAAAATTCTTTACTGTATGAGTTGTCATATAAGTAAGCTCCATTAAAAACAACCCTTGCAGTATTACTAGCCGTCATTCCTGTACTCGGATACCAAGCAACTCCTGAATTGTTCAGTGTTCCATCGGCATATAAATCATTTTGAATGTAAACATTCATATATTTTTTGTTATCCCAAGCATCAGCAGCAATCTGGTCATCGTATCCACCACCATTACCGTATCCATTTTTGGCAGGGTGAAATACAACTCCTGATGAACAGCCTCCATTTGGGTCAATTTTGGCAAGTTTAAATTCAATTTTAAGCGTTCCTCTTCTTGCCTGAAAAAAAGGATCAACTGTAGCGTAATCGGCATTACGGCCATCAAAATCGTCATTAAGTTCTTTAAGGTGGTTTACGATTTTTTGGTAGGTAACTGTTTTTCCGCTTTGTACATCACCATATATGTGAAACACAACTGGAATGACGTAGGATGTTTCTAGTTTCTTTGATGTTTTAGATTTTCTTTCTGCGCTGAACTTTTTGCTAAAAGCGTCAAAGTCTTGTTTTTCTTTTAATGCGTGTGGATTTTGCTTGTAGATTTTTTCGTTCTCTTCACTAGTACGACAAGGCAGTCCTTGCGCACTTATTTTTAGAACGAAAACGAAAGCCATAAATAAAAATAGTTTTGTTTTCATAATCTTAGGTATTTGTTAGTGTTGAACCAAAGATATTTTTATCTTAAATTATTTAGTTGTACTATTTTATTCTGTTATGATGTTAAATTATCTATAAATTAACTTTAAAATTACATTATGTGCTTTTATTCTTATAATTTGATTAATATATCTCAATATGCGAATATTGAGATAAAGTAATAAGTAAAGGATTGTTTCATGGTTTAAAATATGACATAAAAAAAACAGGCACCGTTAAGTGCCTGTTTAAATTCAAGGAATGCTAAATATTTAAATGTTACTAATTCAAATTAAAATTTATCCCAGAATAATTTTGTTGTCATTTTATCACCACCAATTGCAGTAGCTGCTGCGTTGTAGTTATCTTTATTTAGTGTTGAATCAAAAAGAGAATATATATTTCTCACTGGTACTTTTCCTTCTGCTTCGCTAACAGCAGTAGTAGGAGCAACCAAAATCGGGAAGTCTAGTCTTCTGTATTCTGTCCAACCTTCAAAACCACGATTGTAGTATGCAATCCAAAGTTGGTATGCAATTTTTTGTTTATCAGTTCCAGAAGCAGTAGCAAAAGCAACATCAGCTCTTAGCAAATAGGTATCTGCATCTGCAGGAGCAACTCCCCAATAATCCATACTTGAACGAATTCCTTTTTCATAATAATCAGCAGCAGAACCACCTACATTAAAACCTCTGTTTGCAGCATCGGCAAGTAAGAAATTAGTTTCTGCATAGTCAAAAATTACCCCAGGGTTAGTTCTATCTTTTAATTTTGGACCTACATTAGAGAAGTTTTTATAACTAACTAGTTGTGCATAAGGAGCTCCTTTGTAAACACCTCCAATTTTTGAAGCTGGATTAAAAAAGATATCTCTTCTTGGATCTGATTTTCCATTTAATTCATTTACAAAAAACTCAGTAGGGTTGATTTGACTTTCATTTACCAAACTGTTATATAACGGATTTTCATCTATTGTTGTTTTGAAATATTGGAATAATGCGCTGTCAGAATTGCTTGTGAATAGTCCTGAATTGTAAGCACTCTCCACCATAGCTTGAGCCTTTGCAGCATCAACATCAGCAAGATGCAATCCCATTTTTAGTTTAACACTGTTGGCTAATTTTTTCCATTTACCAACATTTCCTTTAAAGATAAGATCAGCTGATCCAAAACTATCATAACTGCTATCTAGGTTTGCAATTGCAGCATCTAATCTAGTTGCTAAATCAAAATAAACTGTTTTAGCATCATCGTATTTTGGTGTTGGATGATTTGTTATATCCAATGCCTCAGAGTAAACGATATTACCAAAAAGATCTACCAATGTTTGATAAGCCATTACAATTTGAACTTCTAGAATCGCTAATTTATTTTTCTTAACTGCAATCTCTACAGGTCCTAAAGCTTGTTGGTCGCTTATTTTATTTTTGGCAACAATCAGATCTTGTAAAACGTCTCTGTATAATATTACAGAGTGTGAGTTTCCTAAGTTTCTTTTAGCTTGATTGTAATTAACCTCATCAGTATAAGTCGATGTGCTCCAGTATTGAGCATATCCTCTAAAATTATTATCATTTACAGACGCATTGGTCAAGAAATACGAATAGTTTACTTGCGAATTGGTCATTAAACTATTTGATAAAGCATCTGTATATGCCTTTTGATTTTCATTTAAGCTATCGATATCATCGCATGATGCAACTGAAAGCACAAAAGCACTTGCAAAAAATATTATTTTTAATTTTTTCATTTTGTATGTTTTTAGAATTGAACTTTTAAATTAAAGTTATACTCTTTTGAAGTTGGCATTACCCCAGTTTGAAACCCTTGTAAGTTACCAGATGATGCTCCAGCTTCAGGATCTGCATAAGGAAGGTTTTTGCTAATAATCCATAAGTTGCTACCATTTACAGCAAAAATCACACTATTGATAAATGTATTTTCTAAGTATTTAGAAGGCAATCTATAGCTTAGACCTACTTCACGTAATTTTACATAAGAAGCATCATAAACGTATCTTTCTTGAGGCATTGAATTATAAGTATCATAATCTGCAAGAACAACTGTTGTGTTAGGGCTACCGTCTGCTTTTACACCAGGAAGGATAATTCCTCCTCCGTCTGCAATAGAATTTCTAACAGGGTTTCCTAAATGGTTATTTCCTACAGTACTTTGGTATATACCAGTTGTGTGACCATATTGTTGATCAAGAGAATACACATCTCCACCTTTTTTTATGTCAATTAGGAAGTTGAATGTTAGGTTTTTGTAATTAAAGATGTTGTTGATACCACCAGTCCATTCAGGGTTTACGTCCCCAATTGTTGCTCCGGCTACAACTTCATATCTACCATTGCTTTTTACTACTTTTTCTCCATCTAGATACTTATATCCTCTTCCGACAAGTTGTCCAATTGGTTTTCCAACTTCAGCAACATATCCAACACCTTGAAATGATCCAAGTGAGATTCTATCGGCACCATTTAGATCAATAACTTCATTTTTATTAGCTGCCCAGTTAATTCTAGTTTCCCAAGAGAAGTCTTTAGTTTTAAACGGAATTGCATTTATAGAAACCTCAAATCCTTTATTTTGAACATCTCCACCATTAATCCATGCTCGGGTATACCCAGTTTGCGTAGGTGTTTCAATTGATAAGATTTGGTTAGTAGTATTGGTTTTGTAATATGATACATCCAAACCAATTCTATTTTTCAAGAATTTAAGCTCTATACCAGCCTCAGTTCCTTTAGTAAGCTCACTTTTTAAGTTTGAGTTACTTTTATTGTTCTCTATAGAGAAACGTATTCCATCAGGTCCAAAATTATTATTCTTATCATAAGTTGTTTGTATTACTGCAAATGGTGCATCATTTCCAGTTTCGGCATAATTTAAACGTACTTTACCAAATGATAACCAATCAGCCTTAATATGATTGCTAAAAATATATGTCCCAGTGATAGAAGGGTAAGTATAGGTATTATTTTTTGTTGGTAAAGTAGATGATTGATCCACTCTGTAAGAACCCTCAATAAAATAAGTTTCGTTAAAATTAAAAGTTGCATTAGCATAGATACTATTCGTACCTAAGGTTGCTAAGCCTTCGCTAGGGTAATTAATAGGCATTAACGTATTGCTTAACATGTATTTGCCAGGCACAATTAAACCACCATTAGTTTGAGAATAAACACTACTATTTGTAGATCGTCTAGAGTTAGCTCCTACAAGTCCGTAAAATTTAATGTTATCTGTTATATCCTTTTTGAAGTTTAAGATTAAATCTAAATTGATTTCACGGAATGTTTTGTCGAATCTTGAGTATTGCCCTAATGTATTTGGAGTTCTTTTTGAACCTACAGCAATACGCTCTTCTTGTAATTGTTGATAAAAATCAATAGACCCTTTTCCAACAATATTTAGCCAATTGTTTACATCTGTGCTTATCGCAAAATTACCAAAGAAACGATCTCTGTTTAATGAGTTATAATTGTTGTTACGTTGGAAATATGGATTATCATGAAATTGAATTGATAGGTCGTTCGGTCCACCAACACTCCAAGTTGTATTCTTGCCAGTTATATTGTAAGCATCTTCAAGATCTTGAAAATCAGCACTCATATTATACCATTGTCTTACACTGCTTAAGTAGTTATTTCCACCATCACCATATCCAGTTTCATTCATCCCTTTGGCATATGCTTTTAGGTAATTAGCTGAAGCTGAGATTTTAGTTTTTGGGCTAATTTTATAACTCCCAGAAAAATTAAAATTATCTTTTCTGTTACTACTATTTGGTAAAACTCCTTGTGCTTGATTGTAGTTTGTGTAACCAAATCTGAATTCACCATTATCATTACTAGAAGATATAGCAATGTTGTTTGTATAAGTAAGACTGTTTTTATAAAAGCTATTTGGGTTCTTTTTTACAGGAGCCCATGGAGTTGCTTTACCATAAGTAGGCAATTCTGGGTAAAAAGAGTTCCAGTTGTAAACCAATAGGCTAGGATCGTATTTTGGTCCCCATGAAGCGTCATCAGTAGCAGCATAAGGATGTGTACCACTTCCTAAATCAACTGTACCATAAAAGTCACCGTAACCACTACCATATTCGTTTTGGTATTGAGGGAGAGTTTTTTTATCTACAACACCAATAGTTATTCCTGAATTAAACGAAACACCTAATCCAGCTTTAGATTTGCTTCCCTTTTTTAGAGTTACAAGAATAACTCCATTAGCAGCTCTAGAGCCATAAAGTGCAGATGCCGCAGCACCTTTTAAAACGTTTATAGATTCAATGTCATCTGGATTTATATCCGATGCAGCGTTTCCGTAATCATATCCTCCAGTGTTTCCACCACTTTTTTGATCACTAGTATTGGTGTTATCATTGTTTAATGGCACTCCATCAACAACCCATAATGCTTGATTACTTTGGGTTAAAGAAGTGGTTCCGCGAATGATAACATTTGTAGATCCTCCAATGTTGTTATTTCTTCTAATGTCAATACCAGCAATTTTACCTGAGATTGAATTGGCTACGTTACCGCTATTTACTTTGGTTAGATCCTCACCCTTTACTTCTTGAGTAGCATAACCAAGCGATTTTTTTTCTCTTTTCACACCCAATGCCGTAACTACAATTTCATTAAGTGCTGTCGAACCACCAGACATTTTAATATTTACTTTATTGGTAGTTGCAGGTAGTTCTTGCGTTTTCATTCCAATGTAGCTAAACGTAAGAATCTGACTAGAAGAAGCATTGATACTGTATGCTCCGTCAAAATCTGTTTGTGTTCCTGCTTTGGATCCTTTTACTAATACACTCACACCTGGTAAGGGCATTCCTGTATCATCCGTCACAATTCCTGTAACTAATCTTTCTTGAGCAAGGATTAGTTGTGTTGCAAATACAAAAAAGAGTATCGCAACTTTTCTAAAATTAAATTTAAATTTCATATACTGGTTTTATTATTAATAAGTGCAAATATTTTGCATTTATGTCTTTTTTTATGCCAATATATTATCATAAACTCAGATTATATTATCTTGTTTTGAGTAATTATTATTTTAAAACCTCAGTGTTTTGGATATTTGCAAGTATTTTTTTACCGAAATGTATTTTAGTACGTTTTTTATCAATTTATCAGTTTTAGTTTCAAGCCACAGTGTTCAGTTTTGAGTCACAGTATTTAGTTTCAGGTTTCAGTCACAGTGTTCAGTTTAAAACAAAAGCTTGTGTTCCTTGCGTAAGTCTTTGTGAACTTTGCGGTTAAATTTTTTAGTAACTGTATTTAGTCTCAGTTTATAATAAAAGCTTGCGTTCTTTGCATAGCTCTTTGTGAACTTTGCGGTTAAATTTTTAGTCACAGTATTCAGTCTCAGTATTCAGTTAAAAACAAAAGCTTGCGTTCCTTGCGTAGGTCTTTGTGAATTTTGCGGTTAATTTTTCAGTCACAGTTTTGAGTTCGAGTAGGGATAATGAAAACTAATTTTTAATAACTAGAATAATTGAAAAGGAATAATTTAAACAAAAAAAAACAGCTACAAAGTTGTTGTTGTAGCTGTTAAAATTAATAGTCTCAAAGGAGGGTATAAAACTATTTTTTTTGGATGAGTTTTTCTATATCTTCAATCTCTATTGGTAATGCTTCAGAGAGATTAATGTTTCCATCGTCAGTAATTAAGTAATCATTTTCTAATCGGCAGCCTATTCCTTCTTCTAGTATATAAATCCCAGGTTCGCAGGTAAGAACCATTCCTTTTTCTAAATCACGAGAATATAATCCTAAATCATGGACATCTAATCCTAAATGATGTGCTGTTCCATGCATAAAATATTTTTTATAAGCAGGTGAATCGGGATTTTGATTCGCAATATCTTCCTTGGTAATTAGCCCCAGTTTAATTAATTCTACTTCTATTAAATCAGCCATTTGTTTTTCATAATCGCTATGCTTAACACCTGGTTTTAATAATTTTGAACCTTCTTTCAAACAATGTAAAACGGATGAATACACTTCGCGTTGGCGTGGCGAAAAGACACCATTTACAGGTACACATCTGGTGGTATCTGAATTGTAATTGGCATAGCAAACACCAAAGTCAACCAAGACCATTTCGTTGTCTTTACAAACGGAATCATTTGAATTATAATGCAATGCACAAGCATTTTTTCCAGTGGCTACAATTGGCTTAAAAGCATGGCGTGTAGCACCATTTTTTATTAATTCATACGTAAGCTCTGCTTCGAGTTCAAATTCTTTTATATTGGGTTTAATAGCGGTGAGTAGCCCTTTGAAACCTTTAATGCTAATCGCAACCGCTTTTTTTATAAGTTCTATTTCTTCTTCAGATTTTATAGGTCTTAATTCTCTTGTAATCTTTGCAGCTCGATCGTATTGATGTAGTGGGTATTTTTCTTTACACCATTGTATCATTCGATCTTGGCGTGTAGTCATCTCAGATGTAACCCTTTTAATATGTTCGTTGTGACCTAAATAAAAGGTGTCAGCCTCAAAAGCAAAAAGCTGCAACGTTTTTTCGAATTCATGAACCCATTTTACGTTTTTTATACCCGAAATAGCGGATACTTCTTCTTTTGTTAAGAAGTCACCATCCCAAAGTTTAGTATGTTCACTTACTTCTTTTACAAATAAAATAGCTCGATTTTCTTCTTTATAAGCATCTGGATAAAGAACCAAAATAGTTTCGTCCTGATCGATTCCTGTTAAGTAGAATAAATCGTTGTTTTGTGCAAAGCCCATCACATCATCAGCATTATTAGGCATCACATCATTAGAAACTAAAATAGCTAAGCTATTTGGATTCATTTTTTTCGAAAAGCGTTTTCTGTTTTCGATAAATAAAGAAGAAGGAATCGATTCGTATCTCATAAATTTTATAATTGAAACATTTGTGTATTAACAGAGGTGTTTTTTCCAGAAATAATCTCCGAAACAATTTTACCAGTTGCAGGTGCCAAGCTTAATCCCATCATGGCATGCCCAGTAGCCAAAGTTAAGTTTTTTATTCTTTTATCTCGGGTAATAATCGGCATTCCTGAAGGGGTACATGGTCTAAATCCGTACCATGTTTCTTTTTCTTTTGGCATTTCAATTTTTAGATCTGGATAAAAATCATTGATACTGTTAACAATTCCCTGAACTCTATTTTGATTAATTTTGGTGTCGTTAGTATGAGTAATTTCCATTGTACCTCCAAAACGAATATCATTGTTCATAGGAGTAACAGCAACTTTTCCTTCACACAGAATTGCTGGAATAGCAGGCTTTTTGGCTGTGTCTTTTAAAGTAAAGCTGTATCCCTTTCCTGGTAAAATAGAAATAGCTCGATTTAGTTTTTTAGCAATATTTGGACTCCATGATCCAGTTGCCAAAACAACTTCATCGGTCATAAAAGGTCCCATGTCGGTTAGTATTTCAGTAACAGTATTATTTTTTATGACAAAATCTTCAACCAAAGTTCTATTATGAATTGTTACGTTCAATCTACTTAATTCTGCTTTTATAAATTGCATGAATTTTTGTGGATAAATATGTGCATCGCTCTTATAATGCACACCACCCATGACATCTGTGCGAGTCCCTGTTTCGAGTTTTGTTACCTGATCTTTAGAAAGGTAATCTACTTCTAAGCCAAAACACTCTGCTAATTTTCCTTCATGTATAATCTCTTCAGCTGTTTTCTCTGTTTTATAAAGCATTAATAAACCCTTGTTTTCATAAAAGAAAGAGTTGCTTTCTTTGATAAAATCTTGATATAATTCTTTACTAAAAAGAGATAAATTGCAAAGTGCAGGCATTGCTTTTTCTACATGTTTCTTATTAGCATGTCTATAGAATTGTAATCCCCATTTTGCCAAATCCATGCTTAATCTTGGCTTTACATAAAAAGGACTTTGACTATCAAACATCCATTTTATACCTTGAGTAATCATTCCTGGTTGTGCCAACGGAATAATATGTGACGGAACTATCATTCCTGCATTGCCATAAGAGCAACCATCTGTCATATCCGACTTATCAAAAACAACCACTTGATATCCTTCTTTTGCTAAATAATAAGCTGAACATAGTCCGATTATTCCTCCACCAATAATACTTACTTTTTTCATTATAATTTATAGATTTAAAAACCATTGGCAAGAATTATGTTCTATGAATCAATGATTTATTTTGGATTATATTTTTATTAAATTACTTGAAAACCAAATGCATACGGGTCTTCATCTTCATCAATGATTATATTGTTATATCCATATACTTTTGCCCATCCTTGTATGCTTGGAACAATAGCTTTAATATCTCCAATAGTAGTTTCTTCTTCGACTCTTCCTATAAATTTGCTCCCAATAAAACTTTCGTGTACAAAATCTTCGCCTTTCTTTAGTTTGCCTTTCGCATGAAGTTGTGCAAGTCTAGCTGATGTTCCAGTACCACAAGGTGAACGATCAATAGCTTTGTCTCCATAAAAAACAGCATTTCTTCCTGATGACGTTGGATCTATAGGTGTTCCAGTCCATAACATATGGCTTACATCGCGAATAGTATCGTTTTCGGGATGAATGAAAAGATTTGGATACTTTTCGTTAATTCGTTTACGAACTTCTTGACTGTATTGTACAATTTTCCCTGCTGTAAAATCCTGCACTCCTGAGAAATTGGTTTGAGGATCTACAATTGCATAATAATTACCACCATAAGCAACATCAAAAACTATTTCGCCTAGTTCAGGACAATCTATAGTAAGACCTTCAGCAGCTAGGTATGATTTAACATTGGTTAAACGTACCCAATCTACTTTTTTAGCAGTTTGTTGGTATTCAATTTGAACCAAACCTGCAGGAGCTTCCATTTTTATCTTTCCAGGGATTTTTGGTGTAACCAACCCTTCTTCGATAGCTATTGTTATCGTTCCAATAGTTCCGTGACCACACATTGGCAAGCAACCAGAAGTTTCGATAAATAAGATACCAAAATCATTGTTTGGATCACTAGGAGGATAAAGTATGCTTCCGCTCATCATATCATGACCTCTTGGCTCAAACATTAGCCCTTTACGAATCCAATCGTACTCTTTTAAGAAATGTTGGCGTTTCTCACTCATGTTGTTGCCAACCAAATTCGGACCGCCTCCAGCAACCACTCTCACTGGGTTGCCACAAGTATGTGCATCGACACAAAAAAAAGTTTTTCTTGGCATAAACTAAATAGGTTTGTTGGTTATAATATCATTTATGGTTCTGGTAATATTTAAAGGATTTTTATTCTGTAATGCTTCAGGCAATAATTCGTCTGGCCAGTTCTGATAACTAAATGGTCGTACCCAACGTTTAACCGCATGGATTCCTACAGCAGTAAAACGAGAATCTGATGAAGCAGGATAGGGGCCACCATGAATCATTGAAGCGCAAACTTCGACTCCTGTTGGTACTCCATTAAAAATTAATCTTCCCACTCTGTTTTGTACAGCGTCTACGACTGCGTTATATTTAGAAAGTTCGCTTGGTTCAGCAAGTATAGTACCCGTTAATTGTCCGTCTAATTTATTAATTATTGTTGCCAATTCCTCATTATTTTCACATTGAACAATAATAGAAAAAGGACCAAAAACTTCATGACTTAGAGTAGGATTCTCTAGAAAAGCCTTACCGCTTACAGTAAGTATCGTTTGTGGAGCATAATTTGGAGCAATTTCGCCTTTATATTCTGCAACAGTGCTAACTCCGCTTTGTGATTGTATCTTTTCTTTGCCAGAATTAAAATCGGCTTTGATCGATGGATGCAACATGCATGAAGGAGCAATTTTTTCAATTTCCTCTCCCAACTGATCTATAAATTGATTTAACGGTTTTCCTTTAATACCCAAAAGTAATCCTGGATTAGTACAAAACTGACCAGTTCCTAGTGTAATAGAACCAGCGTAGGTAGTTGCCCATTTTGAACTGTTTTTTTCTAATGCTTCAGGTAATATAACTACAGGATTAATACTTCCCATTTCGGCAAATACAGGAATGGGTTCAGGACGTTGCGATGCCAAATTAAATAAAGCTCTACCACCATTAATACTTCCCGTAAAACCTACTGCTTTTACAAGTGGATGTTTTACTAAACTTGTTCCTAGAGTTACTCCGCTACCAATTAAGTTAGAAAAAACTCCTTCAGGAATCCCGTGTTTTTTAGCAGCTTTTATAACTGCTGATGCAACCATTTCGCCAGTTCCGATATGCATTGAATGACTTTTTACAATTACTGGGCATCCAGCTGCTAAAGCGGAGGCAGTATCGCCACCAGCAGTAGAAAATGCAAATGGAAAATTGCTTGAACCAAAAACCACAACAGGTCCTAATGGAACTAGCATTTTACGTAAATCATCTTTTGGCAAGGGTTGTCTATCTGAAATTGCAGTGTCTATTGTTGCTTCAAGCCAACTCCCTTCGGTAAGCATATTTGCAAACGAGCGCAATTGAAATACTGTACGTCCTCGTTCTCCTTCAGCTCTACCTTTTGGATAACCAGATTCCGTGCAATACACTTCTAATAATTCATCACCAAGAGCAAGAATTTCCTCGGCAATAGCATTTAAAAAGTCAGCCTTTTTTTGTGCGGGATAATTTTTATAAATTTTAAAGGCATCATTTGCCAAAACAACCGCTTCATCTATTTCCTCAGGAGTTGCTTCTATAAACGACCAAGGATTTTCTATATTCAACTGAGGATTTATTGTTTTATATATTTTAGTTCCTGCTGCCTTAAGCTGGCTTCCTATATAATTTTTTCCTGTAATCATTTTTTATATGTTTAAGATTATAATTAAATCCGGACTTGCTAAAAAAATATTATGTTTTATGAGCTGGCCATTATCACAAAATAACCAGCTCAAAAACAAACCAAACTAAAAACAAACCAAACTAAACTTTAAATAAAGTTTATTCTTTTTAATATGAACTTATAGTACTATCGACTTGTAATCTGGAAGAGTAGGTCTTGTACGTAAACCTTCAGCAATGATTGCCAAAACTCTTTCTCTTTCAGCTCCATGTAGTGGTAATCTTGGTGCACGAACAAATTCAGTTCCTAGACCTGTTGCTACTTCAGCTAGTTTTATGTTTTGTACTAAAAGCGGATTGATATCTAATTCTAGTAATGGTAAGAACCATCTGTAAATAGCCAATGCTTCTTCAGCTCTTCCTGCTTTTGCTAATTTAAAAATCGCTACAGTTTCTGCTGGGAACGCATCTACTAAGCCCGAAACCCATCCATCAGAACCCATAAAAATACTTTCTAATGCTAGCGTGTCAACACCAGATAATACTTTTAAACGTCCTTTAAAACGATTTATAATTCGAGTTACATTTGAAATGTCTCTAGTAGACTCTTTTACAGCTTGGATGTTGTCGAATTTTAAAATTTCTTCGAACATATCCAATGAAACATCAATTTTATAATCTACAGGATTGTTGTAAATCATGATAGGAAGAGAAGTGCTTTTTGCTACTTCCGAGAAATAAGTAACCGTTTCATGACTAGCAGCATTGTATCGCATAGGAGGCAATAACATTAATCCTTTAGCGCCATTTTCTTCAGCTTTATTAGCAGCTAGTATTGCAGCTCGAGTAGTTTGTTCGGCTATGTTCATAATCACGGGAACTTGCCCGTTGACTATATTGATAGTCTCTTTGATTAAGTCCTTTTTTTCTTCTTCTAATAATGTGCTTGCTTCACCGAGTGTTCCTCCTAGGATTATCCCTGAAACACCAGCATCAAGCTGTGCTTTTACATTCACTCCAAACATATTGAAGTCTAATTTGTCATCGGCAGTAAACTTTGTAGTAACTGCTGGCATAACGCCTTTCCATTGAATACTCATAATTACTAATTTAATTTTTTTCAAAAATATTTATAACCAGTAAATATGTGATTAGGTAAGTTATCACAAAAAGATACTATATTATCCGATTTAATGCTAATTTTTAAAATTATTACTTAATATGTATATGTTTTTCTATATTTATGGCATATAACTAATCTATTATGAAAGTATTTCCATTTAAGATTCCAAAAACCAAAGAAGATTCACTAATTTATCAAGAAGATGTAGAGTTTGTTTTTTATGATAAATTGCACCAACATGAAGAAATTCAAATTAGCTATATCGAGAATGGTGAAGGAACCATTTTTGTAGGCGATACTATTTCTCCTTATCAAAAAGGAGATATTGTCGTCATAGGAAGTAACCTCCCACATGTGTTTAGAAGCGAAACCAATACCAATGAGTTATCGGTTATGCTAACATTGTTTTTTACAGCTAACTCTTTTGGGAAAGATTTCTTTGCGCTACCTGCTCTAAAAGATATTCAGCCCTTTTGGGAAAATAGCAAGAATGGATTTATAATTAACAACCCTTCCAACAAAGTGGTTAAGTGGTTTAAGAAAATTAAAAAAGTAAATGAATTTGACCGCTTTATTCTTTTTTTAGAAATAACCAAGAGAATTTCTCAAGAGAAGAAGACCTTGCTTTCTAGTTATATATATGATAAAAAAATTACAGACAATGAAGGGAAGCGTATGCAAACAGTTTTTGAATATGTAATGACTAATTTTCAAAAGAACATTACTCTCGAAGAAATTGCTGCCTTATCAAATATGACTAAGAATGCTTTTTGCAAATATTTTAAAGTCCGGACCAACAAGACTTTTTTCCAGTTTTTGATAGAAATACGGATTGAGCGGGCGGGAAAGTTATTGTCTAGATCACAAGAACTCTCAGTTTTGGAAGTTTCAGAATTATGTGGGTTCAATAATATTTCTAATTTTAATAGAAAATTTAAAGAAATTAAAGGGGTTTCTCCATTGGTTTTCAGGAAATCCCAAATGCTAAAATGGAAAGAAAAAGTGTAACCATGATTTATTTCTAGAGAAATACTATTGCATAAAAAAAGCTGAATTCATATGAGTTCAGCTTTTGGTAATTATTTTTCAAGCAAGTTTAGGATGAAAAGGTTAGTCCTTTATTTTTAAAATTACTAAACAAAGCTTGACGGGCACTACTTATAGTTTCCTCAGTACGATAAATGCTGCACCAAAATTTCACTAATATTTTATAATTTCCATCAGATATGGCAGTGTAATAAATTTGTGGAGTTCTAGCATCGTTTATCAATGATTGACTTTTCAATGCTTCTAATACGATTAAATTGATATTTTCTGGCAATGTATCACCTACAACCTCAAAGGAAATATCAACAAGTTTAAAATTATCAGTATAAGTCCAATTGGTTATATTTTGTGATAATAAGTTACCATTTGGAATAATTATCTCGGCGCCATTTGGAGCATTAATTTTTGTAGTGCGAAGTCCCATGGCTTTTACACGACCCGATTGAGAACTAATTTCGACAACATCACCAATTTGTATTGGTTTATCAAAAATCAAAATGATACCTGATACAAAGTTGCTTACAATGTTTTGCAAACCAAGTCCAACACCAACACCTAAGGCACCAAGCAAGATACTAAGTTTGTCTAAAGGCATTCCTGATGCTGCTACAGCCAATAAATAACCTCCAATTAGTACAACAAGACGTGTAATTAGTAATTTGGAATGCTGACGTTTATTTACATTTTCTTCATTTTCCTCATCGACCTCTCCAAAAAAGTAAGCAACATATTTTTGCAGCAGATGGGCCATCCAGATTATAATAAAAAACAATACAATATTCCCCAGAGTAAATGTGATACTTCCAATAGTATTAGGGTGGGTAAGTATAGAGTTGAATGAGGTTCGTAAGGATTCCCAAATGTTTAAATTTGATGCAATGACGATTAGCCACATATAAGAGATTACTATTATAAATGGTCTTTTAAGGTTGTCTGATAAACTTTCGTGATCAAAAATAGTTTCGATGCCACGTTTTATTCTTGTAGTATAAATTTGTAGAAGAATTATCTCTAAAATTATTTTTAAGAGCACGCTAAGTGCAATAATTTGAGTTATTGCTATAAAAGCAGTAAGGCTAAGCATATTTGAAAGAGATACTCTTCCGAATAGGTTAAAAATTATTGCTAAAGTATTTAATCCAATGAATATTATGCTTGCCCATTTAAAGAAAGCCTTTATGTATAATTGATCTTTTATACTCTTTAGTTGTACCAAGCCATAACGGATTCCTAAGATGTTAATTAGGATAAAAGCACAACGCTGAAACAAGCTAATTCCGATAAATAAATCCAAAAAGCAAAGCGCTGAAAATAATCCAACTAATAGAAATAGGTTTCGCATTGATTCTTTAGACCAATGATTTTTAAAAAGAAGTGTAAGCGCAATAAGTAATATTAGCTGTAATAATTCTATAAATAATGCAGGAGCATATAAATTACTTACTATGGCAATATTAAGCCCAATTACAATTATAGGGAGAATAATACCACTGTTTAAGTATTTAAAATTAAGGAGAGAAAGATTCTCGTAATGGCTATTATTTTTCAGGTATTTAAGATTACGAGAAATGTACCAAGCTAGTAATCCCATAAAAAAAGCCAAAGTAACCAATCCGCTGAAACTATAGTTTAAGTAGTAAGACATTACACTATTTTCTACAGCAACTTTTCCTTTAATATTTTTTGAGATGTCTTTTTTAGCAATAGTGTCATTCGTATTCCATAAAAAAGAATATTCCCTTCCAAGAATGCTTATACCTGATTTTTCAAGCTTCTTTTCTACGGTTAACAGAGCGCTTGATACAGCAATTTTTCTTTGTACAGTTAATCTGTTTTTTGTGTTAAGAACCTCTAGATTGTGGTTCATAAGACTATCGGTACTTAAATAGGTCTTTTTTAGATTAAGAAATTCATTCTTGAATTGTTTACGAAGAATGGTGTCTTTTAATAAGGTAATCAAAGCTTTGTCTTTACGCAAGTCAGCAAATCGGCCTTTGATTTTATCAAGGTTCTTATTGCGTAAATTAATAGCATTATTTTGTTCATCTAGCTCCTGACGAATCTCAAGTAACACAATACGGTACATTTGCTGATTGCGAACATTTGGATTTGCACTTTTTAAATTGGTCAGAATGAGATCTAATTTCTGTTGTGTTCTATCTATTTCAGCAAACAAATGAAATGTGTTTCCTTCAAATTCTATATCATTATATGCAGATTGTACAACTTCGCCCGCTTTTTCGATAGCCATAAGATAATCGCTATCGGTATTATTTGCACCATCAAATAATTTTCCACTACTTTCAGTTTTGGTAGTAGGAGCAGGGGTTTGCGAGTATGCAAGTGGGGAGAAGAAGAGTATTGTTAGTAAGGATAACAAACAAATAATTTTTCTTTTGGGAAGCGTCATATAACTCATGTATTTAGCTCCCAAATTTAGAAAAATTACACCAAGATTACATTTAAATAAAAGGAATAGTTTTAAAAGGTACTGTTGTAGAGTAGTAAAGGTTCAAAGTTGCAAAGGCTCAAAGTTGCAGAGGTACTGAGTTACTAAGGTTCTAAGTTGAATTGGCTTAAAGCAGTAAAGGTTCAAAGTTGTAAAGGCTCAAAGCAACAAAGGTTCTGAGTTACTAAGGTGCTAAGTTGAATTGGCTTAAAGGAGTAAAGGCTCAAAGTAGCAGAGGCTCAAAGTAGCAGAGGCTCAAAGTTGCAAAGGTTCAAAGCAACAAAGGTTCAAAGCAACAAAGGTACTGAGTTACTAAGGTTCTAAGTAATTAAAACCTGAAACTGAATACTGAGACTGAATACTGTAACCTGAGACTGGGAACCATACACTGAGACTGAATACTGAGACTGAATACTGAATACTGAGACTGAACACTGAGACTGAACACTGAAAACCAAAAGAAACTATTTCTTCATTATTAATGCTTTGTTGTATTCGTAATTCATTTTTGCAATTGACAATACAGAAATCCCTTGTGGGCATTCTACTTCACATGCTTCGGTATTAGAGCATGCTCCGAAACCTTCTGAGTCCATTTGGTTAACCATAGTTAAAACCCTTTTAGAAGCTTCTATTTTTCCTTGTGGCAGTAGTGCTAAGTGTGTTATTTTGGCACCTACAAATAATGCAGCACTAGAGTTTTTGCAAGTTGCCACACAGGCACCACAGCCTATACATGCGGCGGCATCAAATGAAGCTTCGACTGTTTCATACGAAATCGGAATGCTATTCGCTTCTGGCGCCTGACCTGTTGAAGCTCCGATGTAACCACCAGCAGCAATGATTGAGTCAAAAGAGGTTCTGTCAATTTTTAAATCCCTAACTACAGGAAAAGCTGTTGCGCGAAAAGGTTCAATATAAATGGTATCTTTATCTTTAAAGCTTCTCATATGAAGCTGGCAAGTAGTAGTATGTTTTAAAGGACCATGCGCTCTACCATTAATCATAACACCGCATTGTCCGCAGATACCTTCTCTACAGTCATGGTCAAATTCAATAACACGTTCTTTAAGCTGAATAAGTGATTCATTTAAAAGATCTAACATTTCTAAGAAAGACATATGCTCAGTAACACCATCTATCTCATAATCTACCATTTCACCTTTGGAATCGGCATTCAATTGACGCCATATTTTTAGATATAGTTTCATGTTTTTTGATTTAAATTATTTGTAGCTACGTACAGCAAGTTCAACATTTTCAAATACCAAAGGCTCTTTGTGTAGTTCAGGAGGATTAGATAGTCCTTTCCATTCCCAAGCCGAAACATAGCAATAATCAGTGTCATTTCGTACTGCTTCCCCTTCATTACTCTGGTACTCTTCTCTAAAATGTGCGCCACAAGACTCATCTCTTTGTAAAGCATCATAACACATTAGCTCAGCTAATTCTATATAATCGGCTACACGTCCTGCTTTTTCTAATTCGCTGTTTAAAGTATCGTCACCTGTTATTAGTAAATCCTTTTCAAATGATGCTTTTATTTTTTTTATAGCAACAATTGCTTCTTCAAGATTTTGTTTGCTTCTGGATAATCCACATTTTTCATAAAGCAATCTACCTATGGTTTTATGGAAATAATCAGTAGAGAGTGTTCCTTTGCTTTGTAGAAAATGATTTAATTGTTCTCTAACAGATTTTTCTGCTTCCTCAAAAGCAGGATGCTCAGTACTAATTTTAGAGGTCTTTAATTCTCCAGCTAAATAATTAGGTATAGTATAAGGAGCTATAAAATAGCCATCAACACAAGCCTGAAGTAAAGAATTAGCTCCAAGTCTATTGGCGCCATGATCTGCAAAATTAGCTTCTCCTAGGGCAAAAAGACCAGGAATTGTTGTCATTAATTCATAATCTACCCAAAGACCGCCCATTGTAAAATGCGCAGCAGGGGAGATAAGCATTGGTTCTTTATAAGCATCGATTCCGTTGATTTTTTCATACATAGCAAAGAGATTGCTATATTTTGCTTCAATATTTTTCTTGCCTTGTGCTGCTATAGCATCCGAAAAATCAAGATATACTGCATTTTTCATAGGTCCAGCACCATGTCCAGAATCAATTCGTTCTTTGGCTGCACGCGAAGAAATATCCCTAGGAGCAAGGTTTCCAAAGGCAGGATAACGACGTTCTAGATAATAATCTCGTTCTTCTTCGGGAATAGCATTAGGAAGCCTGTCATCGCCAACCTTTTTTGGAACCCAAATACGTCCATCGTTTCGGAGTGATTCAGACATAAGGGTAAGTTTAGACTGATTTTCTCCATGTTGAGGAAGGCAGGTAGGGTGAAACTGAATCCAGCTTACACCAGCCATATAGGCTCCTTTTTTGTGAGCCCTCCATAATGCTGAGCTATTGCATCCCATAGCAAGGGTAGAAAGATAGTAAACCTTACCATAACCACCTGTTGCAAGGACTACAGCATCAGCAGCATGACGCTCTATTGCGCCTGTTTCAAGATTTCGAGCTATAATACCTTTGGCTTTGCCATCAACTAATACCAGTTCTAACATTTCATGACGGGTATGCATAGTAACTTTACCTGTGTTTACTTGGCGAAGAAGTGATTGGTAAGCTCCCAGTAAAAGTTGTTGTCCAGTTTGTCCACGTGCGTAAAAAGTTCTTGAAACCTGTACACCTCCAAAAGATCTATTATTAAGATACCCACCATATTCTCTTGCAAAAGGGACCCCTTGAGCTACCGATTGGTCAATCAAGCTAGCAGAACATTCGGCTAATCGATACACATTGGCTTCTCGCGATCTAAAATCTCCACCTTTAATTGTATCGTAAAACATTCTAAAAACACTGTCACCATCATTTTTATAGTTTTTAACTGCATTTACACCACCTTGTGCGGCAACAGAATGGGCTCTTCTGGGAGAGTCCTGAAAACAAAATGATTGAATATTGTAACCTTGTTCAGCTAGTGATGCTGCACAAGAAGATCCAGCAAGCCCTGTTCCAACAACTATAATATTTAGTTTCTTTCTATTGGCAGGGTTAACAAGCTTAGCTTTGGATTTATAATTATTCCATTTATCGGCAAGTGGGCCATCAGGTATTTTTGAATCTATCATTTTCATACTATTTTAAATAAATATAAAGTGGAATTGCCATGAAACCTCCTGTAATGATTAGGGTATATCCCCATCCAAATATTTTTATAGCCTTTACATATTTTGGATGATAAAGACCTAGTGTTCTTGATGCGCTAAAAAAACCATGTAACAAATGAAACCCCAATGCTACAAAAGAGATTTCATAAATGATAACATACCATAATTGCGAATAGGATTGTACAACAATCTCGTATAGATCTTTATTTCCGGCTGCATCTAGAGGTAAATCGGTAAATTTATAAGCATACCAAAAGTCTTTAAAATGGATTATAAGGAAAAGGAGTAGGATAGTACCCAATATCCCCATATTTCGACTGTTCCATGCGCTAGCAAAATTTCTTTTGTCGTAATGGTAGTTTTTCCCATTTGCAGTATTGTTTTTTATGGTAATCATTATCGCATAAAGAGCGTGACCTATTAAAGATAAATACAATACCCATGAAATGATTTTGATAAACATATTACCAGACAATAATTTAGAGTACCAATTAAATTGCTCTCTAGCTTGATCTTCGGGTAAAAAAAGTTGTAGGTTACCTAGTAAATGTATCACAAGAAAAAAGCATAGAAAGAGACCAGTGCCGGCGATAATGATCTTGTTTTTTAAAGTAGTAGATTTCATTTATTTGCAAGATTATTTAATAACTTAATTAGATTAGGAGATTCTAATTTACTATTAATCCTTGAATTTTAAGAAGAATCTTTCAATTAAAAATGCAAATTGGAATGGATTTAAATAGTCTAATTGTATTTTTTAAAATACTTGTAATAATAGGTATTCATATTAGTTTGTAGCTAATTTCGTTTACTAATCAGAATAAAAATATAATTAAATTAATATTTGTAGGTTTTTTTTTATTATTTTTATAAATGTAGTTTATTTGTATAAATTATGTAATATAAAGAACTGTATTACAAAAAAATACTTTTTATCCAATAAAATTATTCAATTGTTACCTGCTAATGTGTAGGGGGTACGAATACTAGAATAATTAAATCTTGAGGACAATTAATATAAAGTCTTTTGAATCTAGTGCGCTATTTATGATGCACTAAGCTAGTCACTTTAATCTACAGCAATTTTAAAAAACACTTATAGTAACCTTAAAATATGGTTATGTAAGGTGTAATTGCATAAACTATTTCAAAAGTTAACAAACCGGGATTATTATTCCATAAATTATATATCATGAAACAAAATAATTTTTTGCTATCAGTCCTTTTTTTCTTTTTAATAGTATTAAGCAACTCACTGAAAGCACAGTTAATGGCAATAGAATCTAAAGATACAATGAACGGAAAGTCTAAAGTCAAGGCAAGGCTTATAGGTAGGCTAAAGTTAAATGGTATTTATGATATTAAGCGTAGTCTTGGTAATTATAATTCTCCATTTATTCATGAAGATGGTGTTTCTAGTTTAGATGGGTCTGCTTTTAGTATGGATATGAGACAGTCTCAGTTGCGTTTTGTGAGTATGATACAACTAGATAATGGCAAAGAGTTGAAATCTATGCTAGAGGCCGATTTTATAGGAGCGAACAATACGTCTCAGTTCAGACTACGCCATGCATGGATTCAATATGAAAATTGGATGGTAGGGCAAAATTGGTCGACTTTTGGAGATTCGGCGTTATGGCCAGCATCTTTGCTAGATTGGGATGGGCCTGTAGGGATGGTGCTTTCTCGTAAAATTCAAGTTCGATATACGGGACATTTTAAAGAAAAAGGAAATATTGCTTATGAGCTGTCTGCTGAGTATTTGGAATCAAATAGTTTGTATGATTATACCTTAAGCCCTACTCATGGTGTAAATTATGCAGCATCTAAAGCTCCTGATGTAGTTGCAGCTATAAAATATGTTTTTGATAATGGAGGCTTTATGAAATTAGCAGGTCTTTATCGCAGTATTGGATTTGAATCTGAGGATGTAGCATCTGGAGGTTTTGAATCTAACTTTGTTTCTCAAAATGGGGGAGGTGTCACAGCAATTACGAGTATATTTTTTAGAAATAAATCAGGATTATTAAGGAATGTACAGGCACAATGGACAATAGGAAAAGGAATTAGTGATTATTTTTCTGCTATGTCCGGTTATGGTCTTAATGGTTTTGCAAGATCTGATTTTTCAGGAAAATTAGATCTTTTACCTGTGCATGCAGGTTATGTTTCTTATCAGTGTTACTGGAATAAAAAATTTAACTCGATGACTATGCTTTCTTATAGTTGTTTTTATGATGGAGTAGGTACTCAAGCTGGCTGGGATAAAATGACTAATTATCAGATTACACTTAATGCCTCTTATGATTTATTTGATTGTTTTACAGTTGGTTTGGAACCGCAAATTGCTTATAAAGAAGTAGAATATAGTGATGGTAGTACACAAGGAGCTAATGCCATTCGAATTAATTTTGGTATGTTATTTAATTTCTAATAATTACGATTAGAGTATTAATTATAGTTTTATTGAAAAGGACTATAAATGAAAGTATTATTTATTCTTTAATTTTAAAGCAAACTTACCCGTTAATAATGAATTATTAAAAAATAAATAATGATTTTATTAAATAGTAAGCAATTATTAAGGAATAAACAAATTTCCTTTTGTAAGATTTTGCAGTATTTTTTTTATATTTGTAAATAGCATTGGTTTTATACAAAATCTAATATTTAGAATTGTATGAAAAAGGTAGCTTCTTATTGATTAACTTATGTTACCCTTTTTTTGTAGAAATAAAAGAATCGATTAAATCTTTTGAAGAAGATTTTAAACCATTGAGATATTTACAATACCACATCATCTAGTTAATTTAATCTAGAGAAAAATTTATAATTATTTTACTTATACCTGTAAAGGTATAGTCGTATTAGTCATTCCGAAAACGAAATACAGGGAATATCATTATCCACAAAATTTTATAAATTATGAAACAAAACAAACTTTTTTTGTTGGCCTTTTTTTGTTCCTTAATGTTGTTTAGTAACTCATTAAGTGCACAATTAATGGCAGTTGAATCAAAAGACACTTTAAACGGAAAACCCAAAATCAAAGCAAGGCTTACAGGTAGGCTTAAGTTAAATGGTATTTATGATATTAAAGGAAGCCTTGATGGCAATAGTTCTTTTCTTATTCATAAGAATGATGTTACAGGTTTAGATATACCTGCTTTTAGCATGGACATGAGACAGTCACAGTTGCGTTTCGTAAGCACAATACAACTAAATAATGGTAAAGAATTAAAATCAATGCTGGAAGCAGATTTTGAAGGAGCAAACAACACATCACAATTTAGACTCCGTCATGCTTGGATTCAATATGAGAATTGGATGATTGGGCAAAACTGGTCAAACTTTGGAGATTCATCCTTATGGCCTTCGCCATTGTTAGATTGGGATGGACCTACAGGGATGGTACTTTCGCGCAGAATCCAAATTCGCTATACAGGACACTTTAAAGAAAATGGACATACTGCTTTTGAATTATCAGCAGAAACTATGGAGCCACGTCGTTTGTATGATTACACATTAAATACAGCTCACGGTGTAGATTATGCACCATCTAGGCTTCCAGATGTAGTGGCAGGTATAAGATATGCTTTTGATAATGGAGGATTTATGAAATTAGCAGGTCTTTACCGCAATATTGCATACGATTCTGAGAATATTGCTGCAGGAGAAACTGAGTTTGATTTTGCCTCACAAGATGCCGGTGGTATTACAGCAATTACGAGCATATTTTTTAGAAAAAAATCAGGTTTAGTAAATAACTTGCAAGCACAATGGACAATAGGTAAGGGGATTAGTGATTATTTTTTAGCTCTAGGCGGGTCGGGACTTGATGGTTTTGCGAGATCAGATTTTTCTGGAAAACTAGATCTGATGCCTGTGCATGCTGGTTTTATATCCTATCAACGCTATTGGAATAAAAAATTTAACACGATGCTTATGACCTCATATAATCATTTTTATGATGGAGGAGGTACTCAGGCTGGATGGGATAAAATGACCAATTACCAGTTTACACTTAATATCTCTTATGATTACTTTGATTTTCTTACCCTTGGTTTTGAACCACAAATTGGTTACAAAGAATTACAATACAGTGATGGAAGTAAACAAGGAGCAAACGCTGTCCGCATTAATTTCGGAATGCTATTTAATTTCTAATAAACATGATTAACTCAATAAATATTAAAAAAATGAAAAAATTAGTACTCGTATTTTTGTTGTTTATAGCAACATCTATGGCTTTTGGACAACAAAAGCCAAGAATTATAATTCTTGCTACTGGAGGAACAATTGCAGGTGAAGGAAAATCTTCAGATAGGGCAGGGTATACTGCAGGAAAAATTCCTGTATCAGACCTGATAGGGAGTATCCCTACTGTAAATGCTATCGCAGATATCAGCGGTGAGCAAATATCTTCAGTAGGGAGTCAAGATATGAGCATAGAAATATGGAAAAAACTAGCAGTACGTATTAATGAAATAGCAAGCAAAAACGAAGCTGATGGTGTTGTTATTACTCATGGTACTGATACTCAAGAAGAAACAGCTTATTTTCTTAACTTAGTTTTGCCAAACAACTTACCAGTTGTACTTACCGGATCCATGCGTCCAGCAACAGCTATTAGTGCAGATGGGCCTAAAAACCTTTTTGATGCGATTACTGTGGCTGCAGATCCTAACAGTAAAGGACGTGGTGTATTAGTATCTTTTAACGAATCAATATATGATTCTAGAGAAGTAACTAAAACGAGCACTACTAAAGTAAATGCTTTTAAATCTCCAGATTCAGGCCCGCTTGGAGAAGTGTATGATGGGCGTGTTGTATATTATAAAACACCAGTAAGAGAAAATGCAAAAGGAAAATCTTTTGAGGTAAATAATAATACGAAATTACCAAAAGTTGAAATCGTATATATGTATGCTGATGCATCTCCTGCTTATATAGATTATCTAGTAAAGCAAAAAGTGAATGGTATTATAATAGCTGGTGTTGGAAATGGAAATTTTTCAAAAGCCTTTACTGATGCTATTAAAAAAGCAACTAAAGCTAATATTACAGTTTGTCGTTCAAGCCGTTGTGTTGAAGGCAGGGTGGTATTAGACGGAGAAACTAATGACGGTGAACTTGGTACCGTTGTGTCTGATAATCTTAATCCACAAAAAGCAAGAATATTATTAATGCTTGGACTTACAAAAACAAAAAATAAAAAAGAACTACAGGATTATTTTTTCCAGTTTTAATTTCCTTTTACTAATTTAATAAATAATATTATGAGCAACTTTCGTACAGAACACGATTTTCTTGGAGAAAAACAAATACCAAACAATTGTTATTATGGAGTACAAACAGTACGTGCTAAAGAAAATTTTGATATAACAGGTATTCCTATTGGATCAGAACCTTTGTTTATTAAGGCTTTTGGTTATGTGAAAAAAGCAGCAGCAATGGCTAACAGAGATCTGGGTGTATTGGATGCAAAAAAAGCAGAAGCTATTATTTATGCATGTGATCGCCTTATTGCAGGAGAATTTGCTGACCAGTTTATAAGTGATCTTATTCAAGGAGGAGCAGGTACATCTACAAATATGAACGCAAATGAGGTAATTGCTAACTTAGGATTAGAATATTTAGGCTACCAAAAAGGAGAATATGAACACCTTCATCCTAATAACCATGTAAACCTTTCGCAAAGTACCAACGATGCCTATCCATCAGCTTTTAGAATCGCTATTTACCTTAAAATAGATGCTTTTGCAGATGCATTGGCACAACTAAAAGAGGCATTTTATCAAAAAGGACAAGAGTTTGCTGATATAATAAAAATGGGACGTACCCAATTGCAAGATGCTGTACCAATGACATTAGGTCAAGAATTTAATGCATTTGCAACAACCATTGGTGAAGACATTCAACGTTTGTTACAAGCAGAACAGTTAATTACCGAAGTAAATATGGGAGCTACTGCCATTGGTAGTAAGGTAAATGCACCAGAAGGATACCCAGAACTTTGTGTAAAATATCTTGCAGAAGTAAGTGGAGTTCCTGTTACGCTTGCAGGGGATTTATTTGAAGCTACTTATGATCCTAGTGCTTTTGTAGAATTGAGTGGTACTTTAAAAAGAAGCGCCATCAAGTTAAGTAAGGTTTGTAATGACCTTCGTTTATTGAGCAGCGGACCGCGTTGTGGGTTTAATGAAATTAATTTACCAGCCCTTCAGCCAGGATCATCAATTATGCCAGGAAAAGTAAATCCTGTTATTCCAGAAGTGGTAAATCAAACTTGCTTTTATGTTATCGGAGCCGATTTAACGGTTACCATGGCAGCAGAAGCAGGGCAGTTACAATTAAATGTAATGGAGCCAGTAATAGGATTTGCCTTATTCACATCACTAGAATATCTAGCTAAAGCTTGTAATACTTTAAAAGACAAATGTATTGTAGGTATTACTGCTAATGCAGAACATGCAAAAGACTTGGTAATGAATAGTATTGGTATTGTTACGCAACTTAATCCGATTCTTGGGTATGAAGCTTCTGCAAGCATAGCCAAAGAAGCTCTTAAAAGCGGTAAATCGATACATGATATTGTGGTAAATGAAAGAAAGCTTATTAGCCAAAATAAATGGGATGAGATTTACTCAATAGAAAACCTTATTAATCCTAAATTTATTACTTCATGATATTAGTACAGTTCGCTATACTTTTGGCTATGATCCTTATAGGGTCACGGCTTAAGGGAATTGGTCTAGGTGTTATGGGAATGATAGGACTGCTCATATTTGTCTTGATTTTTCATATGCGCCCAGCTGATCCACCTATAGCGGTACTTCTTATCATTTTAGCCATTGTAACCACAGCTGCCACATTACAGGCAGCTGGAGGTTTGGATTATTTGGTAAGCATTGCCGAAAAGATTATCCGACGTAATCCAAAGCATATTACTTTTATTGCACCATTTACAGTTTATTTTTTATGCTTGTTTGCGGGTACAGCACATATTGTTTATTCGCTACTTCCCATTATATCAGAGGTATCAGCAAAAAAAAGAATACGTCCAGAAAGGCCATTGAGTATATCAGTAGTTGCATCACACATGGCACTTACAGGTAGCCCAATGAGTGCTGCTACAGCTTCATTGGCAGCGGTACTTGCTTATTCTACAGCAGTTGTAGATATTATGAAAGTATGTATTCCGGCTTGTTTGATAGGGATTACAGCAGGGGTTATTTCTGTGTGGAAAAAAGGCAAAGAACTTAGTGATGATCCAGAGTTTATAGAAAAAATGAAAAATCCAGAATTTGCTGAGAGTATTGACAAAACATCAGAGTCAAATAGAGAATTAAAGCCAGGTGCTAAAACGGCTGTTTTTATCTTTGGTACTGCAATATTACTTATTATCTTTTTTGGTGCTTTTCCACAATTCATACCCAATGTTGGTCCAGGAACCGAAGGATTTGCTGTAGGAGCAGATGGCTCTATTAATCTTACGGGATTAATTATAATGATAACACTTTCAGCTTCAGCATTGATAATGATTATTACAAAAACATCTGCTGTTTCAGTATCAAAAATGAGTCTGTTTACTTCAATGGCAACTGCGGTTGTATCTGTACTAGGAGTAGTATGGATGAGTGCTACTTTTATGAGTGCTAATGAAGTTTTGATAGAACAGACCTTCAGAGATGTTACATCAGAATATCCGTTTACGTTTGCTATTGCTTTGGTAATTATGAGTGCTTTAACTTTCAGTCAGGCCGCAACCACTAGAATAATGATGCCAATAGGCTTGTCATTAGGAATTGCACCTGCACATCTTATAGCAATGTTTCCTGGCGTAAATGGAGATTTTATATTACCAGGTTACCCAACACTAGTTGCTGCTATGGACTTTGACCGCACCGGTACAACCCGCATTGGTAAATATGTGGTTAACCACAGTTTTATGATTCCGGGTATTGTTACTATTGCCGCAACTATAGCTTCAGGCTTTTTATTAAACATGTTTTTATAATGTTTATGAGAAGATTTAGTATTAATGATTTGTTTTTCTTGTGCCATAATAGTTATAGCAGAAGAAAAACAAATCATTCATAAAAAAAATAAAAGAGGTAACAGGTTTTTTATAAGGTGATTACAAACTGTTATTTGAGAAAATACAAAAAATGTATAAAATAATTCACTTTTTGTATTGTTTAACTGTATAAACTACCTATCTTTGCACCCGAAACAACGCGGGATAGAGCAGTAGGCAGCTCGTCGGGCTCATAACCCGAAGGTCACAGGTTCGAGTCCTGTTCCCGCTACTAAACAGGACAAATGAAATTTACTTTCGTTTGTCCTGTTCTTTTTTTGGAGTAATCCGTTGGTTATCTGAAAGATATAGTTTGCGATTACATTCATTCGAGCGGTTCGATAAGTTTTTCCGTCAAACTCCAATTTTTCGGGGAATATCGAACCAATTATATCCCGTCTTGTTCTGATTTCGCCCTCGCTGTACATTTTAGGAATGCTTTCTATGTATTTCAAAGCCCTGTCCAAAGACTTTTCTACGTTGATTTTCTTGGTATCAGAACCGTCCTTGCTCAACTGTTCTTCCAAACTCTCAATCCGTTTCCTACACTCATCTTTGATTTCGAGATATTCCTCGTCATCAATAATTTCAGACAGCAGTTTGTTGCGTGCTACTGATAACCTTGCATTCAGTTTATCTATTTCCTGTGCAATCTGTTTCTTTTCGTCAAACGGATTTTTTGCGAATTTCTTGTAGTTGTCCAACAGAAGTCTTTTTACTATTTGAGAAGTACCGTTCAACGCAAACTGTCGCATACTCTTTTCAAAAATATCGTTGGCTAATTCGGCTTTTTGACGAAAGCCACAAGAGGAAACACAATGATAGTAGTAATAACGGCTTGTTCTTCCTTTGGAAGCACTTCCCGTTAGGTTGCGACCGCATTCGGGACATACCAAGAAACCACGTAGGGGCAAGTTCTCGTCTGAAAGTATTTTGGTATTGGGACGTTCTACCCTTTTGTTTCCGTCCAATATCAGTTGTACCCTATCAAAGAGGTCTTTGGATATAAGTGGTTCGTGCTGACCCTGCACCAAATGTGCTTCTTCGTCCTTGAATTTGGCAATGAATATCTTACCGTAGTACAGCGGATTGCGTACGGCAACGTGAAATGCACTTCGGCTTATAGTTGTCTTGTGCAACTTATTCATTTTTTGCCGTACTTGGTCACAGGCAAACACGCCTTTGGCTATTTCGTTGAAAGCCCACAGCATAGCTGTTGCTTCAGGTTCTTTCGGAGCAATGTATTTTCGTCCGTCCTCTTTGCTTCTATTGATATATCCAAAAGGTGCTCTACCCATCAAACGCCCCTCTTTCCTTGCCCTACGCATACCGTAGAACGTATTCAATGCTCTGCGGTCATTCTCTACTTCGGGAGCAGAAAGATATATGGCAAGCATCATCTTGTTTTCGGGAATGGAGAGGTCTAACGGCTGTTCTACCGCCTGTGGCTCTATACCAAGTTTGTTGAGTGTGCTAATCATTTGATAAGCATCGCCAGCATTACGGCTGAACCTGTCCCATTTGGTAAACAGGATAAGGTCAGTTTTTGAACTTCTCTTTTTAAGGCTGTTCAATAATCTTGTCCATTCGGGACGGTTAAAGGTCTTGGCGGAATGGTCTTCATAAATAACCTGCCCAACAGCAATCTTATTGGTTGCACAGTATCTTTTCAGGCGTTCCTCTTGGTCACGCTGTGAATATCCCTTGTCCGCTTGTTCATCGGTGGAAACACGTATGTATAAATCGGCTCTTTTCATAGCTAATCATTTTTAAGTGGGTATTGACTTTGTGTGGGATTAGCTAAATTACAAAATAAATCATTCGGTGTCAAAGCATTCACGGATAATTATCATTGTGAGGTTGTACAAAAACTCCATAATCAGTTCGGCTGTTTCCTGTTCCACGTCAATACCGACCTCACGGAGAAGCTCCATTGCTTCCTCGATAGGTATTTTTTCTATTTCTTTTCTCTCCTGCATCGCCTAACTCGTTTTGTACTGACTAAATTAATCAGGTAAACAAGTCGGGCTTCCAATGTTGCAGTGAGAGGTAGCATTTGGCGTTCAGTTGCCAAATATTATTATGAAAGAAGTTAAAATCATATTCAAAAAAGAATAAAAAGGTAGCAAAGATAAGGCGGACAGCCACCGCACCGCCCACCAAAAGACTACGGCATAATGGCTTCGCCACCCTTCGGGACTTATTCCGTTTCCTTTTGGTTTTTCCGCTTGTCCGCCTTGTTAAAATGGCTTTCTTTTTTTTCTGTTTTTTTCTTTTGGAAAATAATTTTAAGGGGGAGCAACGCATCGTCAAGATAACCCCCAACCCAAATAAAAGTGGCAGTCAGTGGCACTATTTGGCGTTCATTGTCGTGACTGTAAACAGCTGTTTTTCAAACAGTCTTGCCGAACTTTGCAAATGGAAGCGGTTGGTTTTTTCGGCTAACTCCAATCCGTTCCGCAGAACGGATTTTCTGAACCCCTGTTCAGAGCAAGTTATCTTTTGAGCTACTCGGAATAAATTCCGCATCTCAAAAGCACTTGCCCTTGCAGGTGGCTGAAAACCGCTCCGAAGTCGCAGTTTTGGTTTAACATTAAAATGATTTGATTATGGAAGAAGTGAACAGAAAACAGATTAAAAAGACAGGAAGAAAACCGAAGAACGACCCTGCGGTACATCGGTATTCCATCAGTCTGAACGCAGAGGAAAACGCCAAGTTCCTTGCCCTTTTCGACCAATCGGGAATGAACATAAAGGCACATTTCATTACGGCTTGTATCTTTCAAAAGACGGTAAAAACCGTAAAAATTGATATGAATGCGGTAGAATACCACGCAGGATTGACCAAGTTTTTCGGACAGTTCAGAGGAATAGCAACCAATTACAATCAGATTGTAAAGCTGTTGAACACACACTTTTCGGAGAAAAAGGCATTGGCATACCTCTACAAATTGGAAAAACAGACCGCAGCAATGAAAGAATTATTGCTCAAAGTTTTAATCCTTACCGCAGAATTTGAAAAGAAATACCTAAACAAAGAGTAAAGAAATGGTTGCAAAAATCGGAAAGGGAAGCAATATGTACGGAGCTATTTTGTACAATCAGCAGAAAGTGGAAACGGAAAACGGAGCGGTTCTGTTGCTGAATAAGATACCCGACACAATGGACGGTAGGTATTCCGTTGCGTACTTCAACAAGTGTTTTGAGCCGTATCTGTCTGCCAATATCCGAACGGAAAAGACGGTACGGCACATTTCATTGAACCCCGACCCGAAAGACACGGTAAGCGATGAACAGTTTACCGAAATGGCACAGGAATATATGGAGCGTATGGGTTACGGCAATCAGCCGTATATCGTATTCAAACATACGGACATTGACCGCACGCATATACACATCGTTTCGACCTGCGTGGGCATTGACGGCAGGAAAATCCCCGATGATTACGACCACCCTCGCTCAATGGCTATCTGTCGGGATTTGGAAACGAAATACAATCTGCACAAAGCTACCGAGCAGGAACAGAAACACGACAGCAGAAATTTCAAAAAGGTAGAACAGCAGAAAGGCGATATAAAAAGCCAAATAGCTTCGGTAGTGCGACACCTGCCGAAGTATTACCAATATACAAGCATTGGGACATACAACGCTTTGCTTTCGTTTTTGAATATTACGGCAGAGGAAATAAAAGGCGAACGCAACGGAGAGCCTGTACACGGATTGGTATATTTTGCTTTGAACGACAAGGGAGAAAAGGCAAGCAAACCGTTCAAAGCGTCTTTGTTTGGCAAGCACGCAGGAGTAAACGGATTACAACGGCACTTTGAACAATCCAAAGAGAAGATGAAAACCAACCCTGCGAAGTCTGTTCTCAAAAATTCGGTGGAACTTGCCATTCACACCACAAACAGCGAAAAGGAATTTAAAAAGCAACTTGCCGAACAGGACATTCACACCGTTGTCCGCAGAAACGACAGCGGACGGATTTATGGTATTACTTTTATTGACAATGGTAGCCGTACTGTTTGGAATGGCTCGCAGTTGGACAGAAACCTGTCGGCAAATCTGTTTAACGATTGGTGGAACAACGGAAACAAACCCGCATTGAAAGCACAGGACAGCCCTGTTTCCGATACGAACACGATAGACCACCAACCGACCAAAGACCTTTTCGAGTTTATCACGCAGGAACATTCGCACAGTTCTGATTTGGGATTGTTCAGCCTGTTGCCCCAAGCACAGGGCGAAGATTACGAGGAACAGGATTTTGCCAATAGAATGAAGAAAAAGAAGAAAACAAGACAAAAAAAATAATAGAGATTGTCCTTATTTTCAAAACAAGTTTTAAAATTACTTACCTTTGTTGTATGAAAAAATCAGATTAGCATATTTTTAGGAACATATAATCTCTGTCAAGGCAATAGATGTTGCCCTGACATTCTATTGAATTATTTAATAATAAATGCTAAAAAGATGAATTTTTTCGATAGCCCATTTAAGGGCAAAATAATTAGAGACCATATTACCAACCCCAATATCACGGCTGGGAAATATTCCTACTATTCCGGTTATTATCATGGACATTCTTTTGATGACTGCGCTCGCTATTTATTTCCAGATAGAGATGACGTTGATAAATTGGTCATAGGTTCATTCTGTTCCATAGGTAGCGGTGCAAGTTTTATAATGGCGGGCAATCAAGGGCATCGACATAATTGGATATCCAGTTTTCCCTTTTTTTATATGCCGGAGATTGAAGCATTCAATAAAGCAATTAACGGATTTGAAAACGCGGGCGATACAGTTGTCGGTAATGATGTTTGGATAGGGAGCGAGGCAATGATTATGCCGGGAGTGAAGATCGGTGACGGGGCGGTAATCGGTAGTAGGTCATTAGTCACCAAAGATGTTGCCCCTTACACTATTGTCGGCGGAAACCCTGCAAAACCGATTAAAAAAAGGTTTTCGGACGAAGAGATTCAGATCCTGTTAGATATCAAGTGGTGGGATTGGGATGAAGACATATTGACCGAAGCGATACCTTTAATTTGTTCAGGCAACATACAGTCTCTTTTCGATTTTTACAACCAAGTTGTAAAAATCGAAAAGAGAGATTTCCCGTATTGTTTTTGACTTATATGTAACAACTGCGAAAAGCCTTTCAGTTTTATTGCTGAAAGGCTTTTTTTAATGTAGAATTTGAAAAGGAGTATTTGAATAAAGAAATCATTACAAAAATCAAAAAGAGAGAAGTACGAGCAAAATTTTTAAGATTATCTACCTATTAGTAGATAGAAATTTATATCTTTGCGTTATGGAAACAAAAGAAATGACCACCACACGCCCCGCGTGGGCCTATACGCTGCCGGCAGCACTGCTGCTGATGGCTCCTTTCGACATCCTCGCTTCACTGGCGATGGATATTTATCTCCCTGTCGTTCCAGCGATGCCCGGCATCCTGAACACGACGCCCGCTATGATCCAACTCACGTTGAGCCTCTATATGGTGATGCTCGGCGTGGGCCAGGTGATTTTTGGTCCGCTCTCAGACAGAATCGGGCGACGGCCAATTCTACTTGCGGGCGCAACGGCTTTCGTCATTGCGTCTCTGGGAGCAGCTTGGTCTTCAACTGCACCGGCCTTTGTCGCTTTCCGTCTACTTCAAGCAGTGGGCGCGTCGGCCATGCTGGTGGCGACGTTCGCGACGGTTCGCGACGTTTATGCCAACCGTCCTGAGGGTGTCGTCATCTACGGCCTTTTCAGTTCGATGCTGGCGTTCGTGCCTGCGCTCGGCCCTATCGCCGGAGCATTGATCGGCGAGTTCTTGGGATGGCAGGCGATATTCATTACTTTGGCTATACTGGCGATGCTCGCACTCCTAAATGCGGGTTTCAGGTGGCACGAAACCCGCCCTCTGGATCAAGTCAAGACGCGCCGATCTGTCTTGCCGATCTTCGCGAGTCCGGCTTTTTGGGTTTACACTGTCGGCTTTAGCGCCGGTATGGGCACCTTCTTCGTCTTCTTCTCGACGGCTCCCCGTGTGCTCATAGGCCAAGCGGAATATTCCGAGATCGGATTCAGCTTTGCCTTCGCCACTGTCGGGCTTGTAATGATCGTGACAACCCGTTTCGCGAAGTCCTTTGTCGCCAGATGGGGCATCGCAGGATGCGTGGCGCGTGGGATGGCGTTGCTTGTTTGCGGAGCGGTCCTGTTGGGGATCGGCGAACTTTACGGCTCGCCGTCATTCCTCACCTTCATCCTACCGATGTGGGTTGTCGCGGTCGGTATTGTCTTCACGGTGTCCGTTACCGCGAACGGCGCTTTGGCAGAGTTCGACGACATCGCGGGATCAGCGGTCGCGTTCTACTTCTGCGTTCAAAGCCTGATAGTCAGCATTGTCGGGACATTGGCGGTGGCACTTTTAAAAGGTGACACAGCGTGGCCCGTGATCTGTTACGCCACGGCGATGGCGGTACTGGTTTCGTTGGGGCTGGTGCTCCTTCGGCTCCGTGGGGCTGCCACCGAGAAGTCGCCAGTCGTCTAACCGACGACTGGTAGCAGGCCCGCTCCGATGCGGCGCACTAACCATCGAAACCTCGTGAATGTCGGTATCCTGTCTGGCAGGATACCGCTCATTTCCCTTGTTCAGTTCATCGCCGTCGCCGAGCATCTGAATTTTCGGCATGCGGCCAAGGCACTTGGTATCAGCCAGTCGAGCGTCAGCGCGCGTGTGAAAGCGCTGGAGGATAACCTTGGTGTCCTGCTATTTGAGCGCCATGCGCGGGGCGTTCGGCTAACAGACGCAGGCAGGCACTTCATGGAGCGTGTCACGGCGGGTGTCGATCAACTCGATCACGCAGTGAAGACCGCGGAGTGACGGGCACTGGCTGGCAATGTCTAGCAACGGCAGGCATTTCGGCTGAGGGTAAAAGAACTTTCCGCTAAGCGATAGACTGTATGTAAACACAGTATTGCAAGGACGCGGAACATGCCTCATGTGGCGGCCAGGACGGCCAGCCGGGATCGGGATACTGGTCGTTACCAGAGCCACCGACCCGAGCAAACCCTTCTCTATCAGATCGTTGACGAGTATTACCCGGCATTCGCTGCGCTTATGGCAGAGCAGGGAAAGGAATTGCCGGGCTATGTGCAACGGGAATTTGAAGAATTTCTCCAATGCGGGCGGCTGGAGCATGGCTTTCTACGGGTTCGCTGCGAGTCTTGCCACGCCGAGCACCTGGTCGCTTTCAGCTGTAAGCGTCGCGGTTTCTGCCCGAGCTGTGGGGCGCGGCGGATGGCCGAAAGTGCCGCCTTGCTGGTTGATGAAGTACTGCCTGAACAACCCATGCGTCAGTGGGTGTTGAGCTTCCCGTTTCAGCTGCGTTTCCTGTTTGCCAGCCGGCCCGAGATCATGGGGTGGGTGCTGGGCATCGTTTACCGCGTCATTGCCACGCACCTGGTCAAGAAAGCGGGCCATACCCACCAAGTGGCCAAGACGGGCGCGGTCACCCTGATCCAGCGTTTTGGATCGGCGCTCAATCTGAATGTTCACTTCCACATGCTGTTTCTCGACGGTGTGTATGTCGAGCAATCCCACGGCTCAGCGCGTTTCCGCTGGGTCAAGGCGCCGACCAGCCCAGAGCTCACCCAGCTGACGCACACCATCGCCCACCGGGTGGGTCGCTATCTGGAACGGCAAGGCCTGCTGGAACGGGATGTCGAAAACAGCTATCTGGCCTCGGATGCGGTGGATGACGACCCGATGACACCCCTGCTGGGGCACTCGATCACTTACCGTATCGCTGTCGGTTCACAGGCGGGGCGAAAGGTGTTCACTTTGCAAACTCTGCCGACCAGTGGTGATCCGTTCGGTGACGGGATTGGCAAGGTAGCCGGGTCCAGCCTGCACGCCGGCGTGGCGGCCAGGGCCGATGAACGCAAGAAGCTCGAACGGCTGTGCCGGTACATCAGCCGCCCGGCGGTATCCGAGAAGCGGCTGTCGTTAACACGAGGCGGCAACGTGCGCTACCAGCTCAAGACGCCGTACCGGGACGGCACCACGCACGTCATTTTCGAACCATTGGATTTCATTGCAAGGCTGGCCGCCCTGGTACCGAAGCCCAGAGTCAACCTAACCCGCTTCCACGGGGTGTTCGCACCCAACAGTCGGCACCGGGCGTTGGTCACGCCGGCAAAACGGGGCAGGGGCAACAAGGTCAGGGTGGCTGATGAACCGGCAACACCAGCACAACGGCGAGCGTCGATGACATGGGCGCAACGGCTCAAGCGTGTTTTCAATATCGACATCGAGACCTGCAGCGGCTGCGGCGGCGCCATGAAAGTCATCGCCTGCATTGAAGACCCTATAGTGATCAAGCAGATCCTTGATCACCTGAAGCACAAAGCCGAAACCAGCGGGACCAGGGCGTTACCCGAAAGCCGGGCGCCACCGGCTGAGCTGCTCCTGGGTCTGTTTGACTGACGAGCCTGAAGGCCAACGATACCAATCAAAATGCTGCGTTCACAGCGCCGCGGCAGGGATCCGCCGTGCTGGTTGTCGGAAAAGGAGCCGCTAGTGGGAAAGAGGAGGGTAAATTTTCAGCGTTGCTGGCTCCCCGTCAGCCGGATTGGGTTGCATCGCAGGGGTGTCGAAAGAGTCAACTGCGGTCCAAAGCTGTTGGACTTGGGTGAAAAGGGCGTTTATTCTTCCTATACGTGATAATAACAGGCGGTTCGGAAGCGCCTATTAACGAAAGTGCCGTTGGTGGTTTCAACGCGTCAAAAGCATTGTCAACCTTAAATGAAAATCCGCAAATGGCATCACGTCCTTTTGACATCAACAGAGACGGTTTTGTTATGGGCGAGGGAGCAGGTGCAATTATTTTGGAAAACTATGAACACGCTATAAAACGAAATGCTCCGATTATTGCCGAGATTGCTGGCGGTGGCATGGCTTCAGACGCATATCATTTAACTGGTACGCACCCAGAGGGAGAAGGGGCATATTTAGGTATGGTTTTAGCATTGGAAGACGCAAATATTTCCGCCAATGAAATAGATTATCTGAACACACACGCTACATCAACACCACAAGGCGATATGAGCGAATTAAAAGCAATAGCAAGACTTTTCGGCAGACAAGGCAAATTAAATATTAGTGCGACAAAATCAATGACAGGACATCTGTTAGGTGCTGCGGGGGCTATCGAAGCAATCGCTTGTATTAAAGCTGTTCAGAATAACATTGTTCCGCCAACAATCAATTCGGTAGATATTGAACCTGAATATAGGGATATATTTAACTTGACGTTACACCAATCACAACAACGGCAAGTGAATTACGCAATGAGTAATACTTTTGGTTTTGGCGGACACATTGCCACAAGTATTTTTAAAAAATATGCTGAATAGAGAGTAGGTGCTAACTTCGGTTTGCTCGTGTTGGCGCTAAATCGAAAGTTCAAGTATCCCAACATGTTCCTTCGTATAGAAGTTAAAAGTTGGCAATTATCGTAGAACAACCTACAGACAACACCAATATGTAACCGATAAATAATTACAAAATATGACCGACAGAGTAAACATCATCAATAACTACATCGATGGATACAACCAATTTGATATCAAAAAAATGGTTGCAGACCTTGACGATAATATTGTTTTTGAAAACATTCAAAATAATGATATAAGTTTATCGCTGAAAGGGTTAACAGCGTTTAAACAACAGGCAGAAACAGCAAAAACATACTTTGCAAAGAGAACACAGACAGTTAAATCGTTTAGGCATTTTGACAACAGCACTGAAATAGAAATTGATTATACAGCAATTTTAGCAATTGACTTTCCGAACGGCTTAAAAAAAGGGCAAAAGCTAAAGTTATCAGGAAAATCCGTGTTTGAATTTAAAAAAAACAAAGTGATTAAATTGACAGACATTAGTTGACATTAAAACCAGCGAACAAGAATATGACTTTACTAAAACATAAAAAAATTACAATAATTGGTGCCGGGCCTGTTGGATTAACAATGGCGAGATTGTTACAGCAAAACGGCGTGGACATTACAGTTTACGAGAGAGACAAAGACCAAGATGCAAGGATTTTTGGTGGGACACTTGATCTGCACAGGGATTCGGGACAGGAAGCAATGAAAAGAGCGGGATTGTTACAAACTTATTATGACTTAGCTTTACCAATGGGTGTAAATATTGTTGATGAAAAGGGCAATATTTTAACCACAAAAAATGTAAGACCCGAAAATCGTTTTGACAATCCTGAAATAAACAGAAATGACTTAAGGACTATCCTATTAAATAGTTTACAAAATGATACCGTCATTTGGGATAGAAAACTTGTTACCCTTGAACCTGATAAGGAGAAGTGGATACTAACTTTTGAGGATAAATCGAGTGAAACAGCAGATCTGGTTATTATTGCCAATGGTGGAATGTCTAAAGTAAGAAAATTTGTTACCGACACGGAAGTTGAAGAAACAGGTACTTTCAATATACAGGCCGATATTCATCAACCAGCAGTAAATTGCCCCGGATTTTTTCAGTTATGCAACGGAAACCGGTTAATGGCGGCACACAGAGGCAATTTACTGTTTGCCAATCCGAATAATAATGGTGCTTTGCATTTTGGAATAAGTTTTAAAACACCTGATGAATGGAAAAACAAAATGCAAGTAGATTTTCAAGACAGAAATAATGTCATTGATTTTCTCCTGAAAAAATTTTCCGATTGGGACGAACGCTACAAAGAACTGATTCGTTTGACATCATCTTTTGTAGGATTAGCGACACGAATATTTCCCTTAAATAAGTCTTGGAAAAGCAAGCGTCCATTACCCATAACGATGATTGGAGATGCCGCTCATTTGATGCCTCCTTTTGCAGGACAAGGCGTAAACAGTGGGTTGATGGACGCCTTTATATTGTCTGATAATCTGGCCGATAGGAAATTTAACAGCATTGAAGAGGCTATTGAAAATTATGAACAGCAAATGTTTGCTTATGGAAGAGAAGCACAGGAAGAATCAATAATAAACGAAACGGAAATGTTCAGCTCCGACTTTTCGTTCCAAAAACTAATGAATCTATAAAACAGAAAGGCGAGGAAATGAAAGAGAAAATAGTTAAAACAGACTAACAAAAATGGTATTTTCATTAAATCATATTATCTCGGAGATACAGCGAAAAGAAAATAAAATTTCTGTGTCTGCCACCAATGCGATTGATGAAGCGTACCAAATGCTGATATTCCTGAAAGAATATTTATGGTCGATGAGGGAGGTGGTTACAAAACAAGGCTTTAAAAACCAATGGGAGGAAATCAATTTCTTCCGCAACATTAAACCGTATATTCTCTCTAAACTCATTTACCACAATAAGATATTTCGCATACAGACATGTTGTCCTGTTGACGGAGGGAAAATGTATGCAAGTTATTTTTCAGAACAGTTGCAGGAACTAAAACAGGAATACAAAGAGCATATCTACTATTCTGATTTTTACAGGTATTATCGTTCGGGAAGAACCGATCGTGATGAAACCTACTTTAGGTTAGGCAACATTAATTTCCACGATGGTCTGAACAGTTTCGTCTTTGAAATTGACCCACTTTTTTCAACTTATTATGACAACAAAGTGGCTCGGATAATAGCAAATGAGCTACTCTATACCTACATACTCCAAAAAATTAACGATGATGAAATAGCAGGCTCTCTTTCTGCAAGAGATATTTCATCCGATGGTATTCTTTGGACGGATAGCAAAAATGCCTTGATAGAACTTATTTATGCTCTTTATGCGAATGGCTCTCTTTCCTATGGTAAAGTAGGAATACGAAAAGTCAGTTTAGTTTTAGAAAAACTATTCCGGATTACTTTAGGAGATCTGCATAACTCTTTCCATCGAATGAAATACCGTGCCGGTTCCCGCACCTCGTTTTTAGACCAACTGAAATCTTCTTTAGAAGAATATATGGATAAACAGGACGGGAGGTAGGGTTTATTTAGTATTTAATTGGGTGTATTCAAGATTTATATTTTCAATGTCATAGACATTAGTTTCAATGCACTTGAATTTTTCAGGATAAAATATTGCAACGTTATAACCCTGCGAATATAATGAACTTCTAAATTCTATACCGTCAAATCCCATTGATTTTATCAGTTCTGAAAGATACTGTGTTGGCAGATAATCCAATTCGCTGTCATTCTTTCTTCTTGGCTTTGAAAGTTCTTCTTCTAATTTATCAATGAAAGAACCGTGTAACATAACTTCTTCTAAAGACTCTAATTCTGCAAGCCTGAATACATCGTATGTGGAGCGACTTAAATTAACTACTCTTATGTCTTCTTCAAGTTTAAATGTACCGACAGAAACGTAATCAAATAAACTTGCTCTTGCTTCATATAAAGTTGTTGTTATGTCATTAGCAATATAGAGATAAGAAATACCATTTGGATTGGCTCTTCCGCTTTTAGCTAATTCATTAGGAGGATTACCCATTTGTTCGAAAGGATACCCCTGTGGATTATTACTAATTCTTGCTCGATAAAATTTCTTTCCCTTTTTGTAATCTTTCTGAAAATGTTTGAATAAGGATTTTAATTTTTGTAAATCCAAAGCATTTACAAAATGAAATCTATTTACGGTTTTTATTTCTTCGGAAAACTTATCCCAAGAAAGGAAAAGCGGTTGAGTAACGTCTTCCTCTGCTCCTGTATTATGAAACCTTAATCTTACAGGGTTGTCTAAAACATTTTGATAATTGGCAATGTCATCTTTAATAATCTCAGCAATGAGCTGTTTTATATTATTTGTATCAATTAGTTTTTGGGTAAATACCTTTTTATGAAAATCCGTAATGATTTGACTTTCTAATGGTTTTCCATTGACGGTATCAACTTCATACAAGTCAATAATCCCAAGAAAGAAAGGGTTTAATTCGGAAGCCTCATAGACACTCACATTTTCGGACAGGCAATAATCACAATTATCTGTTATCTTGTTACCCAAAATGATAGCATTTATATAACTGCTCTCAAAACAATTTGTGCAACAATTCATACTAAATCAATTTCAATACTAAATCTATATGGTTCATTAAGGAAAGTTTCTTCAATGTCCCTAATCCTGGAAAGTGTCCGTTTTCGTGAAATCGTCTAAATTCAGATATAGCAATAGAGTCATAGCCTGTTTGGTCACACCAAGCAATAAGTTTATCTAACGCCTCAGCAAACTTTCCTGCAATATCTGATGTGTCATCATTTGAGTCAGAAACAAAATGTTTAACTTTTATTCTATTTGTCTGTGCTTCCGCATAAGATAAATGTATCGCAACAGCATAGGGAAGAAACCCTGTTTCCGAATATTCCTCTCCAATAGAAAGATAGTCCGAAAAACCTTCAAACCCTTCTTCTTTGTAATAGATATGTTCTTCTGAAAAATTGCTTTCATCTACTTGCAAATAATCCGCATTCTTTGTTTGAGCATTGAAATAATCATCAAGTTCAATTAAGGTATTTCTTTCAAAATTTCTAAAATATCTTCTACTTGTCGATGATAGATTGATTACATTATATCGAATGGCAAAATGTTCTTGATATGATTTAAGAACATCTGAAATGTTATCAAACACGGCATTATGAATAATACTTAGAGCAGGAATAACTTTTGCATATTGTTGTAAAATGCCAATAGCTTTTGAATGGTCTATCCTATTATGGAAAATAACACCTATCTGATAATTTGTATAATCTCCAACTGAACTGCTAATAGCATTAAAGATTGCATTGGTATCTTTGAATGTTCCTACTTGTGGATTAACAACAACTGTAAAGTTGATATCATTACTTGCTAATTCTTTTATCGTAGTCTTTAAAGTAGAAGAATCCTTGACAGGTTCAATAATAGGAGATACTTTTTCTTTATTTGGCAAAAGAACAGGTTTAGTTAATTCTCTTATTCCTATCAACTCAAACTGCTTTCCTCTTATATACGGTTGATACATACGCTTTTGGTTGCTAAAAAATTATACAATCTTTGATATTCCTGCTCATTAAAATCCAAAGAATTACAAATGTGCTTTAGTTCTCTTGGGGTTTTAGATGATTTCAGCAAGTCGGGGTTCAATAGTTTTCTCTCTTTTAGTTTATTTAATACCTGCTTTTGAAAATCAACTATATCAATTGTGGCAAGTAGTTCGTAACAAGCTCTAAAAATCTTTGTATTAGGAACATCAGGGACAGAACCAAAATTAACAGCAACTAAATCAAGATACTCTTGCTTTCTCAATATTTTAAAAATAGTTTCAAAGTCGAAGAAAGATTTATTTGCATCTGCCTCTTTTATTGTTTCCAATTTATTTTTGGCATTTAATGCGATAATACCAATGCTTGTATTTTCGTATTCAACTTGGAGCTTTTTAGCATATTTTTCATCTGTAACAATATGTACCTCATTGGCAAATTTTTGGTAGTCATTTATTTGTTTTGCCAATTTTTCTAATCCGTCAAGTTCCGTTTTAATCTCATAGACTCTTACAGCACCGTTCAACATAACCAAGTCAGCTTTTGAAGCACCAATTTTTAGTTCATTAAGTGTTAATGTTGATTTTAAGCTATGAGTTTTTATAATATCAATAATCAAATTATTCTTATAGATGTATTCACATCTATATTGCTTTTGTAAGGACTTATATAAAGACTTGATTATGTCTAAGTTGGTTTCGTATGAGGTAGTGTTGAAGTATTTATCTATTTGTTTTTGAAAAAGCACATAATCGTCTTCCCGTACTATCTTTTGGAACATAGGCGGGGAGAAAATTTGTGATAATACTCTCAACTTTTGTATAGTTTTCATACTACTTCTTTACATTACAAAGGTAACAAATTACGAAAAGATAACTATTATAATGCTTGATAATTCGGTTTCGTGGCTTAAATAGGTTATAAATTTAGTCAAAAAAATGTACCAACATATACTTTAACATTATAAAACAGTATCAACAAATATATTTTTTCATTAGGGTTCTACTTAATGCTTTTAGGCAGTAGCTTCGTGACTTAACGAGTTTAACCGTTCCAAATCTTCCAAAAAATGTTTCGAGATTTGTTCGGGTTCGGCTACTAAGACAAAAGCTTCAGAGAGATCTGGAGCTTTTTTTATAGAATATATTTTACAGTATATTAGACTGATATCTAGCACTCCAGATATAGGTTTGAGTGAATATGCCAAGTTTTGAATCCTTATAAGCGCAATTTTTATATGTAAAAAAGTTAAGGGCATATACATGAACCCTTAACTTTCTCTCCATTCTTTGTTAGCATATCCAATACGTTTTTATTCAAAAACATCTAAATTGGTTTTTTCTGTACTAACTATTTTTTAATTACTCTTCACCAGGTAAAGAAATACCATCACCGTCTATTTTTGCTTGTTTCCATTGCTTTTCAAATGCTGGAATATTATAATAATTTTTAAGTTTAAACTCTTTACTGTATTTATTGTCTGAATCATTATATTCTGCAAATTTCCCCATAAAATCTACTGTTCGATACTCTTTAGCATGGCTGTAAATAAAGCTATGTATTCGAGCAATTATCTCAGCCTTTTGCGAAAAAGTGAGTTCAGTATTACTTCTATCACTTAACAACCAATCTGTATAATTGCCATGTCTTATAAATTCATAAAATTGGTTTGCTTTTGCATCATCTTCACCTAATACATTTAGCAACTGTTGGTCGAAAACTATTTTCCCATCACATTTTTTGTTGTAAATAACTTTATTTACTTCATCTATATTTTTCTCACTAAATTCTGTCTTATCAACTGCCCATTTTACTAATTCTTTATCATTATAATAACCAAAAGTCGTTACGAGACTTCTCATAAAGTTTTCATCATTTAAAAGTAACCATTTAAAATGAGCTCGGCTGTCATTGAATAAATACATATTACGAGCAACAAGGGTTTGGACGTTTTTTTTGCGTTGTTCGGCTAGATCTTTGACATCTTTCCATTGGGATGCCCTAACCTTAATATTTTCAATTTTATCCTCTATGATAATATCTTCATCTTCATATTTCTTTACTTGAGGGAATAATTTTTGATAATCAATTATTTCAGGTAATGGATAGAAATAAGTAATAAATTTGCTTGATTTAATTATATATAGATACTGTGCATCAACAGAAAATGGATAATACTCTAATTTTTTGTTACAAATGTTATCTTTGTATGTATCAACCTTCAAATATGGAATATTTGATTTTTCATCAATTACTCTTCCAAAAATATTTTTAATTTTTGTTAAAAATTCTTTATTACTTATTTTTCTATATCCATTATTATTTAATATTGTATCTATAATTTTCACAGATTCATCTAAATCACTTTTTTTATAATCTATGAAGGCACTATATGTTTGGTCATTTCCAGCTTCAATCTGTTTTATTAATATCTTTATTAAGGTCTCGTCTTTCATGACATTTTCACTTTTAATAATTTCTTTCTGTTCATTAACTTTTGGATCATCCTTTTTTTGGCAACTAACATTGTTTGCAATTAGAATAGCTAGTATTATACTTTTCAACTTCATTTTTTACTTTTTTTAATCGTCTTTTTCTCCTGAAACAGTTTTGACATTTCCTAAACCTATTTTTTCATTAGCTTCATCTGGAGTTAAATAATTGTCAGATTCTATTAATTTATCTATTTCTTTTATTTCAAAATTTTTAGGTTTAAAAAAACCCATAAATTTTTTATAGACATCTCTTTTTCTTTTAGAACTATAGTGACTATAAAAAACATTTCCACTACAATCATAAGAAGAAATTTTTATCATTCCCCCTTGATTCCCTCCTAAAACAGCATATCTGCCATTTGATAATTTTCCATAAACAAAAGTTACATGTCCAGTACTTTCAACAATCCCATCTTTGCTACAATCAGAAAATGTTGCAATTACACCAAAAAAAGCTTCTGACGGCATAACTGTTTTATGATTAATAAACGACCTAGAGCCTGCTGAGTGTGGAGAATCATATTTAGGACTCGAATTTTCCAAACACCAACATGCAAAAGATGAACACCAAGCATCAGTACCTACATTATAATTGGCTCCTTCTTTATGGTATAAAGTTACTCTGGATTGAATAGCAGCTTGTTTCTTACCTCCGTATTGTTTGGCTTCTGTAACAGCAACCTCCATCCAAGGTGCTCTACCTAACAATTCAGGTAGTTTTCCTCCATTTTTACAGATACCAGTAAATATTTCATTTTTTCCGGGGATATAATGGTCTTCTGTGACTACTTTGGTTACTTCCCACATATAGGTTTTTCCATTTTCAAATCCTCTTCTAGGTTTATAACTTTGCGAACTGTAATGCCAAGCTTGTCTTGAATTTTCATATTCCCCAGTTTCTTTCATAAAAGGAGCATTCGAAGCATATCCATATTTTGTAACCCAAGGGGGCTTTGTTATGTTTGCTTTTCGTTTTTCTAAACTATTCTCGATACCATTATCTGGAACAGCAATACTTTCATCAAATACGATATAGTTTGGTTCAGAACCATGACCAACATGACTAGGTAGGAGTACTTGCAAATAAAAATCTGTAAGTGTAGTCATTTTATCTTTATTTTGTTTAAGATATTTTTCAACGTATTCCATTTGTTTTATAAAGGTCATTTCTCCCAGCGCATCATATGTTGTACCTAATGATTGAGCTGTAGTAGCACTAAATTGAACCAAACCTATGTATTTGGTTCCAGAAGAACTTACTCCTTTTTGAGAAGGACTAAATGTTTTTCCTGTTTCTAAATGCATTATTGACATAAGCATGCTAGCCTTTTCTATTTTCTTTTCTTCTCCCCAAATGTTAGTACAAACTTCGAGTACTTTTTTTCTTTCATCGCAAGTAATTTTTGAACTCCAATAAAAATTATTTTCTTTACACGTGCAAATTTTATTTGTTTGAACCTCTGCCATTTCTAAATCTACGACTACTGGAACAGTACAATTATCGATAGCTTCCTCAGTCAAAATACCTTTTCCAACAATCAAGGCTGTATTTTTAAAACAGATGAGTTGCTTTCGTAAGGCTATTTTTTCGTCTTTGGTAAAAGAAGTTTCGTCTTGTTTGACTGCTTTAATGCCTATGGTTTTCATGTCTGGGCTTCGTACTAAACTTGCTTTTGGGTAAGACATTACAGCTAATTGGTCATCTTCAAAAATATAAATTTCTTTTTTGTCATCGTTTGGATCTTTTAGTTTTCGGCTTACTTGTATACTAAAACGTACAGGATTTGCTTCTGCATCAGTTAGGTGTTTTTCTTCGGCTGTAAAAGGGAGTTCTAATAGTCCATCACTGCCTACTTTTTCTTTATAATCCTTAATACTTTGCAGTACTGTTATAATACCATTTTTCTCTTCCATACAGTCCGAATGTACCAAAGTCATAATATCAACCCTTAATTCTTCTTCCTGCATATTGGCAGTATGTACCCATATTTTGTGGGTTTTGTTCTGATGAGTAAGGGTTTGCTGTACGTTTTTACCATCTTCTGTCGTAAAGAACATGGATTTTATTTTTTTATTGTTGGTTACAACAAGCTCTTCGTCTGGAACTAATACTTCTATAAATTTTGTTCCCACTACTGGTTTGCCGTTTTTTATAACCATAGTGTCGGGCAAGGTTATTGCTCCTTGGTTTCCTACAGGCATTTCTACAGTAAAAATCAAACTTATAGTAGGGTTTGGTGTTTCGGTTGTTGCGGGTAGGGCTTTTTTTATTTTTTCTTTATAATTGTCATCACTAATGATTTTAAATGAACCAATACCTTTGTCATCAAGAGATATTTTTTTTTCTTCTAGCATGTAAGTTGCTGGTTCTAAATAAAAAGATTCGCTTATTCCTCTTACCCAAACTTTTATGATGATGGTCTGATTTTCTAATCCTGCAATTTCTACAAAAGCATAGGTTTCTTCTTTATACCCTGTTTCGGTACGTTTATAACCTGTACTATAAGCCCATAAGGCACGTTTTAGCTCTGGGTCTGCTACTTTTATTTTAGCTTTTACTTTTGTGTCTAGGGTTTGTTCTCCTGTAAGGTAGGTAGCTATTTCAAACTCTCCCTCGCTATTAAAGGTAATTGTTCCGTCATTATTGTCTACCACATCATTTGGTAATTCTAAATTTATTTTTTCATCACCAGCCAGCGGCATAATACGAGCTGCAGTTTCAAGTTTTACTTTGGCGCCTTTTGGTATTGATTTCGGCAAAGTAACTTTGTCTATTGAGTTTCTTATTACCTCAAAGAAAAAGCTATCTGATGCATTAAATAAAGGCGTATTAGTTGGTTTTCCATATCCCTCTATAACATATTTACCAAAGTAGTTGTTACCTCCTTTGGCATCATTAAACAATATTTGGTTGATGGGTTTATTGATGCTTTTTTCTTTTGAAATGGAAGCATTTTCAAAGGCTATTAATCGCGTACCGTCTTTTTGCAAATACCATTGCATTTTGGTGTTGTTGGCAGGCAAAAAATCAACATTAAACTTGCTTACTTCTACTTTTAAACTCTCATAATAACGCAACAGTTGGTTACTCGTTCCTTTTACGGTATTTACTCCTAAAGATTCTAAAACAGTTAAGGTTGTTTTTATTGGACTTGAATCATTGGGCGATGTATAGGCTTCAATTTGGTATTCTCCTGGGTTTTTGAAGGTAAAAATACCGAGTGCACCCGTTTTTGTCTCCACTTTAAGTAGATTAGATTCGCTACTAATTTGGCTATTGAAAATTACGGTATTATTATGAGTTACCCTCCAACTGGCAATTGGAGGCATTTCATAGACAAGACTGGATGATGATGGATTAAGTATTTTTTGTTTTTCAGCAAAAGAAGTTGCTTTAAATTTTAAGGTTAAAGGTATTGGCGTGTTTTTTAACAGGGTCTTACCTAGTGCAGAAATTCCTTCAACATAATCTTTTATATATTCGATAAGTATGGCACATTTTTTAAATCCAGCTTTGTTTGCATAGGCTTCAATTCTATACAAACCTTCTTCTTGATCTTTAAAAAGTTTATTTAATGCAAATACGATGTTGGCTCCAATACCTACAAAAGTTTTTACTTTATCATTGATTTCTTCTCCTTTAAATAAAGCCCAGGTTATTTTTGTTGGATCTCCCTTGTAGATAGCTTTTAATTGAAGTTTTACTTCTACAATTGGTACTGCCGAAGGCCAAATATTTGTATTTGTTGCTTTTTCTATGAAATAATATTTACCTGTGGGTTTTTCTGCAAGCGGAGCAATAATAGTGATTTCGGAAACGGAATCTTCTTTGGTTGGATCTGAGGTTTCCCATTGGGCAGAGGTGTTTTCGACAGTAAAAGGATCTGCTTCTTTTACATCAATTGTGTTTACTGCTTTTTTTTGTCCGGTGGTTGCAAATTCAATATTTCCTGGTGTTCCATAGCCAGGGCAAGTTCCTGTTGAGATATCTAACAGTATCTTCATACTTTTATCAAAATCTACATTTTTATAAAAGTCTTTGTATTTAATGTTGCATTTTGCTTTGCAAGGCTGTGGTTTTTTACTTTTATCTGGAAGATAACAATCACCAAAACCCGCTCCGTTATTAAAACTTTCTGCTGTATCATCAAGGTTGGTAGCAATTGGTTTTTCCTGAGCAAAATACTTGTTCTTTTTTAATTTTTTAGTCTGACTTTTAACGGCTAGCGGCACTGCAGTAGCCTTGCTATTATTAGCAACAGAATTAGAGCAAAAGCATTTAGCTCCTTCTACTATTATTTCTCCTTTTGCCATATTATTTAGAATTAATTTCTCTTTTTATATTTAAAAATGTCTCTTCTTTATAATGAAATAAAGCGTCTGTTTGAATTTCAAAAATTGCGCTTTTGTATTTTATCTTTCTATGGGAAGTATCTAAAGTTGCAATTACTTTTATGTTTGCTGCATATTGTTTTTGATTGTTTTTATTGCTTGTTATAACATTTATCTTTTCAGTACACTCTTCATTTACGGTTTCTTGAGATTCAAAACAGAGTAAAGATTCACCAGCATCTGATATAACAAATTTTGTTTTTCCGACACATTCTAAATTCCCAATAGATTTTATATTCCAATTAATTGCTGTGTTATTGGTTTGCTCTTCCTGATCAACTTCCGGATTAAAAAAAATTAAATTCCAAAAAGGTTCTTTAAACTTATTTTTGGTAAACGTTTTTTCATGATATACATTTAGATTAAATCTTTCTAATATGTCTTTAGCATTTTTGTTATCGTCGTATTCTTCCATCAGAATAGCGGTGTTTTCTTCCCATCTTTCAAGCCATTCTTTATATTCTATCATCTTAACAAATTCTCCCTTACTTGTTGTTTGAATTTTAATGGGATAGGTAAGCTGATCTAAATTTTCAAGAAATGCTAAATAAGTATTTTCATGAGCAGGTTTATTAATGGTTTTTGTCTTATTAATTTCGTAGGTGTTAAAATTTGATTTTTTTTCTAAAGCAAGAAATGTAACATTAAAAGAAGTTTGAATTTCTTTTACATTTTCATTAACTATTGTGTTTATTTTATGTGTTATTTCAAAAGTCATTTTTTAATTGTTTTTCTTGAGAGAATACTTCTTTTAGATAATGATCAAATTTTTCTTCTAAATTGGCTTATCCATTTATTTTTTATTATTCTCTGTTTCATCCAAAACAATTATGTTATTTTTATATATTACATAATTTGTACTTTGACTGTCGTGATATATCATTGCAAATAAATATTCATCCATATTATAAAAGAAAGGATTATCCCAATCACGAATTCCTCCTTCTTCAAAATTTGATGTATTGTTTCCTATAAAAGAGGAGTATTTTGTATTCGATGTATGTGTGTAGAAACAATATCGATATTCTTCATACTTTTGAATTGTATCATTTTCTAAAGTTGTTTTATAAAAATCTTTAATCTTTAACATAGCTTCCTCCATTGAATATGAATCATTGTTATACACTTCAAAGTAATCAACTTTAGATTTTGAGCCTGTGATAATCTCTACGTTAGGTATTTTTTTAATTTCCATTTTATTTTTTTTATTTGAACACGAAATGATGAAAAATAAAAAAATAAAAACTATTATTTTCTTCATATCTATAATTTTCCTGTGAATTTATGTACTATATCTATTTTTGTAATTAGTGGTTTAAAACTTCGGAAGTGTTGTAAAATAAACCAAGCAGAAAAAATGTCGTTACCGAATTTATGGATATCAGGATAATCTAAACCAAAATGATCCCAGTATATAATTTCTAAATTCATTTCATAATTATCGCCATTCCTTTTATAGGATGTGATATAAACTTGATATGCCCACACATCATTAATAGTAATTCCTAAACCACTAATTTTATCATGAAATATAGGTCTGTCAACTTTATTTTTAATTAATTGTTGATATAGTATACCATTTTTGTCATCTGTTATTTCTAATTTATCAATTTCCCCTTTATTGCTGCTTATATAATTTTTTACAGTGTCTTGTACTCCTTTAATAAATGCCTTTGACTTTTCATGAGCAATTACTGCATGTGTTAATGTAGTATTTGAGTATTCTCCTCCTGCGTTTGCCTTGACTTTATCAACCATATCTTGAGCAACATTTTTCAAATCACCACTAGCAAAATACCACATGTCGTCTCTAAATATTGAAAACAATTGGTCATTATCTTTTTTAAGAAACTGTTTAATCTTCTCAATTCTTACTTCTGATAAATTCTTTGCTATTAAATCAGCCGTTTCTTCTTTTGTTTTTAACCAGTCTTTATTTTCTGCTTTTAAACTTTTATTAAATTCTTCTTCATATAATTCTTTCTTCAGACGTTTAATTCCAACTTCATTTTCAGGGTAATCACCATATAATAAATCTGATGCTACGGCAGTATTATCATCATTTTTCCCTTTTTTATGTTTCCCTTGGATAATAAGCATGGGAAATTTAAAGCCTTTTATGGTTACATTCACATTCACATTTTTGCTGGGAGCTTCAAAATAAGCATATATCCTTACTTTAGAAGCTTGCTTTTCTGAAGAAACAAAATGGGAAATTTTTTCTTCACCCAAAACTTTTGGAGCATCATCCATTTTTCCCTCATCATATTGTATTGCCCATTTTAGATTCTTAAGTTCAGATTTCGTTGGAGTTCTACTAAATTCTATTACTTCATAATTGTAGGCTTTGCCTTTTTCTATGATATTAACAACTTTGTTGGTGGAAGGATCTATTGGGCCTTTTATTTTTTTAACAAGCAATGTTTTCTCTTTCTTTTTTTCTTCATAATCCGCAAACTTTTTCCCACCATCTTTTCCATAAAAAGTATTCTCTTTTGGTGATTTAAAGTCCAATGCTCCTTTAGACGCATCTTTTGTAATCATCTCTGCTTCCTTATAAGATTTTCCAGATATGTTACGTATTATATTTCCGCCTTCTCCCGCCATATTACTGCATTTTTACCTGTTTACCGCTATTAATATTTACTTCTTTGGCGCTTTCCACATTTATAGATTCTTTTGTGCTTATGTAAGAACCTATCTCCATGTTTTCAGTAATACTTTTAGCTTTTGAATTTCTTCCCACTAAAGCCGTTTCTATAATATTACTTGCTGTAAGATTATAATCTTCACTTGCTATCTCCGTGATGCTTTCTCCAGCAATAACATTTATATCTTTTTGTGCAGTAGCCACAATATTTTGTCCTGCCGACATAATTATACTTTCTCCTGCATTAATGGTTATGTTTTTTGGGGCTGTAACCTCAATATTCCCATTACCATCCATAAACCACTTGTTGCCAGAAGGGTCTTTTACCAAAATACTCGAATCACCTTCGTCAAAAGTAATTGTGCTTCCTGTGCGTGTATAAATACTTTTGATGTTATTTTTTAAATCACCCCCAGTACCTGTTTTACCGTTAAATAAGCTACCAATTACAAATGGTCTGTTAGGATCGTTATAGCGAAAACCTAGCATGACCTGATCGCCAACTTCGGGAATAAAAACCATACCACGGTTGGTGCTAACTTCACCACTAGCTCCTGCATCAGGTGTCATTACGCGTAACCATGGAGTACATTGTTGTTTAGTGGCTTGCCATAACATTTTTACACGTATTCTACCTTGCCCTTTTGGGTCGTCATTAGCTACTACTTCAGCTTGTTGCATTTGAGCTATAGGAAAGGCGATGTTTGGCTCAGGTAACTTGCGTATTTTGGCAGGTATCGCTTTAAAACTGTTTTCGTACTCGCCTATGTCACTGGCTTTATGGGTTATTTCGGTGATGATATAGATACCTACTTCATTGGTTTCGTAGTTGATTTTATTAATATCTTGTCCGCTGTTAAATGCAGCTAATTTGTCTTTTACTTGCATGGCATCTATGCTAATGCTCATGCCTATTCGCAGACTTCTATTGCGGCTAGTTGCAGTTATAAAATTAGATTCTGCTACAGCGCTTTGTTGTCGGTTTTGCAATATGATTTGCAAATACATATCGTCACCAGTGGCAATTCTTCCATATTCTAATGACGGTGTAGTATATAGTTTTTGAGAAGCGGTTATGGCATCAGTACCCAATCTTGGGAAACCTTCTATTTGATCTCCGGTCTTGGCTTGATATAGTTTGTCTACATCTTCATTATAAGTATACGCTTCTAATTGGTTAGGAATTGCTTGAACAGAAATATTTAAGTTATAAAGATCCTTGTTGTAAATCAATTTAGTAAATTGTGTGCTGGCATTTGGTTTACCAAAAAAAAGTTTTTCTCCATCATAATATAACCATTCGTTGTATTGTTTGGCTAAGCGTTGTATGAATTGAAAATCAGTTTCAAGATATTGGGTTTGATAGTATAAATTGCTGCTAAACTCAGGTTTAATTTCGTTTTGCAATTGTTCACCAGCTGCTATTTTTATTACTTCCTCAATGATATCTTGCAAATTGGTGTTTTCCCACGAACTGAGCTTTGATCCCGATTCAAGAAGTATGGTTTTGGAATAACCCGAAATAATAATTTGGCTTCCTACATGTCCTAATTCTTGAGAATATTGAATATTGGTTACTATTCCTAAAAAATTATTCTTGTTTTCAAAGGCAATGTGTAATACGCCTCCCAACCATTTTTGAGCACTTTCTATAGTATATGCTCTTGGTTTTTCGACCACAGAATGCGGAACACTAATTTTAAAATGATGGTGGTTATTAATGGTTTGGTGTAGCTCGATAGTAGTGAAGTGTGAGATTTCTTTTCTATCAATACCAAATATTATTTTAGGAATGACCATGATTATGTTTAGTTATTGGTTTATTTTTTTTTAAATTTTAAGCTAAAAGATATCATGTTCTGAAAATAGAAGTGATATTGTTGAATGTTTTTTTTGAAAAAAATGTAAATAAAAAAACAAGAAGCGGTATTATACCGCTTCTTACTTATCATAAGGAAAAATTAAATTTTAGCCCAATTGTTATCTAATGTTGCATTACCTAATGTAATTTTCTCAGCAGAGAAAGTGATCTCAGTTACCATTGGAGTTTCTGCCAAAGCATCTAATTGCTCACTAAAGAATACAATGAATGCATTTTCAAAAGAAAGTTCTTTCATTACTTGCTCTGAATCAGCTTTAAAATACTTTACTTTTCCGCTTACTGGCTTGTGCTGGCTGTTTACTGCTTGTTCAATAACGGTAGTGTTGTCTGTAGATTTAACTCTTACGTTTAATCTACCTCCTTTAATCTCAGATGAAACAGCTCCTTTACCATCAGTATGTCTTAACATATCTACTTTTGAAAATAATACCTGGTACTCGTTTCCTTCGAATTCTAAAATTGCTTTAAATGCCATAATAAAAATAATTAAGTTGTTAAAATTGTTTTTTTGTAGAATATCCCTTTTGTTGTTTGACTAGTATAAACAAAAAAGGGATATTCCAATTGATTTTAGAATACCCCCTTTTTGCACTATAAAAGTACTTTTTTTGATTTACTTCTTGTAGGAAGGAGAGGGTGATTCGTAATCAATATTAATACGAATATACAACTACAAATAAAACATACAAGCTAATTTGTAAAGTTTTTCATAAAAAAACGCCAACAAAATAGTTGCAATATGTAAGAAGATAGCATTTACTTGGTGTTGCATAGAATTTAAATATTTTTCATATCTAAAAATCTACTGAGTTTACAAAATACACAAATCCCCATCTCTATAATATTGACTAAAAATAAATTATTCTACTTCACATTTTTAATTGTTGTTTATTTTCTATTATTTATGAGTAAAATAAGGGAATTCACGGTAATATAAATAGTGATAAACCAATCATTGACACTTTGTCTATTTTTAAAAGATTATTGCATTAGTAGTAAAATGATTCTTGTGAATTAAAATCATTGCAAGATGAATAACTAATTATTAATATACTTAATTAATATACAGCACTGTAGATTTGAGTTCGAGTCTTATTTCTTCTACTAAGGCGAATCTTCAGAGAAATCCAGAGCTTTTTTGTATATATTTACTTGCATTAAAATAAAGCATTACAATCAGAAGCAAAATTTAAAAAATGAAAAGAAAACTAATAACTATTTTATTTGTATTTACTGTTATAAACATATTTGGGCAAATTTCAACGGTGTCACAACCTGATAAAACAAATTCTTCTAACAATGAATTGGCTCTTAATGAAATGGTCACTAATAAGGTTATAAATCCGCTTAAAAAAGCTCCGTTAAATAAAGAATCAATCTTAATTTATGATTATGATGGCTCCATTTTTTCATTTGATTTTGAAACTGAAGATATTAATTGGACCGCAAAAGCCACAGATTCTAATACTGAAATGTGCGCAAATAAAGTAACATTACATGATGGGGTAGTATACGTTCCATTTATAAACGGTGAAATTTTTGCAATAGACAACCTAAGCGGTGATGTTTTTTGGAAGTCAAGGTTAGGTAATATTACAGATCAAATTATTCTAAAAGATCAAGCTCCAATCATAAATGATGGGAAGCTGTACATAACTGCTCAAAATCAAAATCAAAGCAGTACTATATATGCACTTAATATAAAAGATGGTAGCTTATTATGGAGTCACAAGCTGGATTCTCCAAATAACGATATTCCAGTACTCTCTTTTGATAATAAAATTTTTACCCAAAGCGCGTCGAATATCTATAGTTTTGAAGCGAATACAGGAAAAATTCTTAACCAAAAAAGTTTTGAGCATGCCATGAATGGAAAACCAGTAACAGATGGTGAAAATGTATTTATAGCAAATGAAAAAGATATGCTTTTTGCTTTAAGTCCTAATAAACTAGATGTTTTATGGCAATTTAAATTAGATGAAAATCAATACAATATTAAGGAACGCATATTGTGTAAAGACAAGATACTGTATTTTGCAGCACCAGGCTCTAAAGTTTCTTCTGTATACTCTGTTGATTCAAAAACAGGAACTAAGATATGGAAAACTGATTTTGAAGGGGATAATGTTGAATACATTACTGAGGATAATGATTTTATCTGGGGGTATACTCGTAAAGGAAAACTTTTTAAGCTAGACTTAGCAAATGGTGAAATTGTATTCCAAATAAAATTAACAACCTTACCTGTTTCAAATATTGAATTTCCTGATGACGATGATAACTTGTTGTATTACTATTGTGATGCTGGTTTAATTCAATTTAGTTTAAAAGAAAAAGAAGAAAATGTATATTATATGCGAACTTCACTTAAGGATGATATCTATAGCGCATATCTAAAATTAATTCGATAACAAAACATTAAGATCCAAATAGTATTGTCTCGAGATAATCTTTAATGAAATGGATTAGATTTTTTTAATGGTTTCCACCACTACGATAAAAGCTTCAGAGAAATCTGGAGCTTTTTTTGTTTCCATTGACTTTTGTAAAAATATTTATTGCTGTATAAGGTAGAAATAGGGGGGATGTTTGCAGTGAAATTATAAAATAAATATTTTTTAGAGTTAATAAATGGTAAGAATATTCTTTTAAAATGAAGTTTTGTCAATTTTATTGAAAATATTTTTCTTAGTTGAAATAAATAAAAATCTCTTTCTGTTTTTTAGTTTACGGAAAACAAATTATTATTAATCAAATAAATACATTTTTATCAATTCGGTTTGTTTGTGATTGATTGTTTCTAATTGGGATTTTTTTAGAATAACTGAAAAAACTTTTTTTAAAAATCGCATTGTACATCTGAAAAATAGTTGCACTTTTGCACCCGCAACAACAAAGCAGGCCCGTTCGTCTATCGGTTAGGACGCATGGTTTTCATCCATGTAAGAGCGGTTCGATTCCGCTACGGGCTACAACTTAAAAGCTTCAGATTTTTTCTGAAGCTTTTTTTTATGGACTAAATTAACCTTAGTTTGTTTTTCTTTCAGAAAAGCAAATGTCTTCATAGGTGACTCTAATCTTGTAAGTCAAAATAATTCATAGAATATATAAAATTAGGAGCTTTTAAAGGATTACAATTTCGATTAAATAGAAAAATTGCATAAAAAACAGAGATATCCCTATAATTTTTGATATGAAAAATTTGGAGAATAGAACTATTATTGCTTGTTCGATATTAAAATATTTTTGATTGTTATTCTTACTCAATGTGTTAGGAAAATAAAATAGTGTATCATTAACTTAACATTGCTACACTGATAATTTAATACCATATTTTCTTAATAACTGAGTTTGAATTAGTAAATGTTTTTATAAATTTGTGGTGTTTTATTTAACAGTTTTTGCTTCGTCACATTTTAGATATGATAGCCAATTATTCTTTTATTTAGTCATTTATACATTAATCATCATGAAGCTTTTTTTACTTTATAGATAATATAAAATGACAATAGATTACTTCTGAAGAGTCTACTTCAATAGTACTTTAATTTTGATATTTAAAAAACGTAACACAAACTTTTTATTAAACACACACATTAAAAATTTTACTCCAAATTAAATTATAACTGTAACTAAACCCAATGCTTAAAAAAAACAAATCCCAAATTTTAATTTTAATTTTTTTAAATTTATTTTTTTCCATTAATTCATTTTCTCAAAAAAACGTTTATGCCGGAATTGAAATCGGGCGTCGAACAATAAAAGTTACCGTTGTAGAGGTGAATAACATAAAGAAAGCTGATTATAAAATTGTTCACTACGTAGCCGAAGAGGGACTTAGTTTTGCCAAAAACATTACTGCTTATGGCGAGCTTACTCAGGAAGACATAAACAAAGCTAGTAGCATTGTTTATAATCATTTGTCACAAATTAGAGTGAAATACAATATTAGTGAAGATAATATTTTTTTAGTTGCTTCTTCAGTTTTTGCATCTGCTCGCAATCTTAATGTTTTAAAAAGTAGAATTGCTTCTCTAGCTAACAAAGATCTTGACGTTATCAATATCAACGAAGAAACTAGAATATTAGTTAAGGGGTCTATACCGCCAGTTGATTATCCTAATGCTATATTGCTTGATATAGGTGCTGCAAATACTAAAGGTGGATACATAGATGAAATTGGGGATAATAGATTAGAGTTTATGCCTTTGGAGCTTGATTTCGGTACAATGACACTTACTGATGCAGTGAAAAAAACTGTAGTAAATCAAAAAGAAGCTAGTAATATGACGGTTTATCAAGAGAAATCTTTTGATTATAACCCTGTTCTACGTAAGAAGGTGAAAGAAATGTTAGACTCAAATCCTCTTTTATTAAAGAAAGAAAAGATTTATCTATCTGGAGGTGCTGTTTGGGCGTTTACAACTCTATACTTTAATGAATACACTAAAGATCATTATGTTCCTTTTAATTTAGAAGATATTATGAACTATGATGCAGTCTTGAAGAATAACTTCAACAAGTATAGCAATCTTTCTAAAACGGATAAAGAAGCAGCTAGAGTTTTGAATATATACGATCAAAAATACTTAATTTCTGCAAACAACATATTATTAACTTTTGTAGAGGGTATTCCAAACTTAGAGAAAAAGAAAATATACTTTGTAAAAGAAGGACCAATAGCTTGGCTTATCTCATACATTGCTGACCGTTCTAAAAAGATAAATACTAACTTTTAAGTATTCTTATGTCATTCATAAAATGGCTTTAATATAGTATTAGAATAACAAAAAAGCTTCAGATTTCTCTGAAGCTTTTTTTATGAATCTATCTGTATACTTTTGAGTAGGGAAATAATGAATAGTTTTGGTGTTTAATTTGCTTGAAGACCAATTTTTAATATAAACTCAAAGATATTTTTAAAATCGGTTTTTTTTATTTGTTGTGTTTCATGATCATAAAAATAAATTTTAGAATCACATAGTCCAAAGCTAGTCTTAAAGCCATAATAATCTCCTGAGTGATTATCAGAAAAAGCAAGAAAGTTATGTGACTTTATTAATTCACAATTTTTATTTTTTAAAATGATGTCCCATTCACTATTTTGGTCAACAGAATAAACAGTAGTAAATGCAAAATAACCACCTCCAAAAGTTTTAACGAACTGTTTGTATTCATTTGGGAATAATACAGAAAGGCTCATTTCAGCATGATTTATTTCTTCGTCAGTAGCAATAGCATCAGATTCTAAACCAAACCATATAGGTTGTTTGCTTTTAATCTCTGTTACTTTTTCAAAAAACTCGGTAAAGTCCATCTTGTTTTCTTGATTAAATTAGTGTTGTATGACTCTGTTGGATATCTTAATAGTGAAATAGGAGTGTTATAAACACATTTTGATAAATTCAATAGTCTTGTTGATTACCATTTCTGGAACTTCTTTATGTGGGGTATGGGAAACATTCGGGATAATATATTTTTCAGATTTTCCACTTACTAAATCTATAGTTTTGCTTACTTGTTCTAATGAGCCGTATTCATCATTTTCTCCTTGAATAAACAAAAGGGGACAACAAATTTTAGGTAATAAATATTCGATGTTCCAAGTTCTGAAATCATCCCTAATCCATGTTTTAGTCCACGCATTAAAAATCATTTCTGTTTTATCTCCATGATATTTTTGTAATCTTTGAGGAAGATTAGTGGTAGCGTAAGCCTCAATAGCTTTATGAATCCCTTCTAAGGTCACATCTTCCACAAAAATATGGGCTGCTTCACATACTATCGCTTTAATCCGATTTGGGTATTTACTAGCTGCAATTAAGGCTATAGATCCACCATCACTGTGCCCAAACAAAATAGCGTTATTAATTTCTAAATTTTCTAGTAAATCATTCAATATGTCAGCTTCTTGTTCAAGATAATTTACTGATCTATTAGCTGTAGGCATAGATTCAGATTTTCCGTAACCTAAACGATCATAAACTAATAAATTGCATTGAACTGCTTTAGCAATTTTTTCAGGAAAATCCCTCCAAAGTTCAGTACATCCTAAAGAGTCATGTAGAAAAATAAGGGTAGGATGATTTTTTAGATCATTTTTATATTCAGCATAGAGATTCTTTCCGTTTATACTTAGTAACATATTATGTTTAGATCTTTTGATTTAATTATGCGATTAAACTACTTGTTGCTTGTTTCTTTTTTTTCGCTTTAGCCAAATTAAGATAGATAATTGCACTTAGCATTATTGCAATACCTGTTATCTGTAAAAAAGTAATTTTCTCTCCTAGAATAATGTGCGCACAAAACACTGCTGCTGGTAATTCTAATGTTAATAATACAGAGCTCAATCCAGCTCCGATTTTTGGCATACCAACAGTAAAACAAATAGGCGGAATCACAGTTCCAAAAATAGCCAAAAAGATACCCCATTGAAACAAGCCTGCATCAATATGAGTGCTTGTTGTAATAGATTGAATATTAATTAAAAATATAATGATTGCTGATCCGCTTGTCATTAAGGCACTCTTTTCAAACATTGGTGTTTCTTTACCTAGTTTACTGGTAAAAACAACATAAAGCGTATAAAGTAACGCTGCCAACAAACTTAGGAAAACTCCCTTAAAAGAAATAGTATTACCATTTAGATCTAAAAGATTTCCTGCTAAAACGGTACCTAAAATTATAAAAAGTGCGGATACGATTTCTATTGAATTCGGTTTCTTTTTGAAAAATAACCACTCAACGAGAATACTAATCCATGTAATCTGCATTAATAAAACAATAGCTAGTGAAGCTGGAATATAGGATACAGAAAGATAATAAGTATAGGCTGAAGCCCCCATTGTAGTACCAGCGAAAAGTATTTTCCAATTAATGGATAATTTATATAATCCCTTTTTTAAATTTCTGAAAATTGTAATAGACCATAAAATCAATGTACCTAGTAATGCCTGTACAAAAGTAATCTCGCCTGGAGAATATCCTTGTCCGTATGCAATTTTTGCAAATGAGGAAAGCATTCCAAAGCTTAATGCTCCCAAGGCAACTATTATTATATATTTATTCATTTTGTTTTTACGACAATTTTATTTTGTCCTGACAAATGTATTAAATAACACATTATGTGTATGTTTGATAAGTTAAATTCGTATTTAATTCTTTATAAGTGACGTTTGTTCGTTTTTTGTTCTAAATTTGTTTTATTTCTCATAATTAAACTGGAAAAAATCCAATGGAAGAATTAAGCAAACAGGAAATTGAGTTACTAAGAATCCTTCAGAAAAATTCTAGATTTGATATTACTGATCTTACTGAAAAACTAAATATGTCAAGAACGTCTGTTTATGACAGAATAAAAAAGTTAGAAAATGAGGGGTATATTGATGAATATGTAGCTATTATTAATCCTAAAAAAGTGGGACTTAACTTTACAGTAATTATCAATGTTTCGTTAATTAGTCAGCGACTTGAATTTGTAGAAGAGTTTTCGAAACAAGTAGCCGAATTAGATGAAGTTGTCGAAGGATATGTAACAGGAGGAATTTTTGATTATGTCCTAAAAGTGGTTGTGAAAGACCCTGAAGCATTTAATGATTTTATAGTAAAAAAACTTTCTATAATCCCTAATATAAGTAAGGTACAAAGCTCATTTGTTATGAGTTATATTAAACAATCAACAGCTTTACATTTTTAAGCTCTTTTATACGACTAAAAGTTTAAATCAGGTATTGACTTTAATAGTCTGGCTGTTGTTAGCTATTAGATTAAAGCCAAATATATTAAAAGCTTCAGAGGTATCTGGAGCTTTTTTGTTTTTATGTCTTGCCTCATTTCTTTTCTATTATCAATCAGATAAAATAGTATAATTTAAAGCTAATATACTATAGGGTTCAATTCTGGATTGCTTGTAGGTTTGCTGAAAAAAAATAATATAATTCTGCAAATAAACTTAAAATGAAATATTTAAAAGTAAAGAATTGGTTCTTAATGAGTGTTGCTGCTTTTTGTATGCAACTTAATGCACAGAAACTTGATAGTTTAGTGTTAACACCTCCTATGGGATGGAATAGCTGGAATACTTTTCATACTGATATAAACGAAAAAATGGTGATGGAAACGGCAGATATTTTAGTTTCATCTGGGATGAAAGATGCGGGTTATATTTATTTAGTACTTGATGATGGATGGATGGCAATGGAAAGAGACAATCAAGGCAATTTAGTGCCTGATCCAAAAAAGTTTCCTCGTGGTATAAAAGCAGTTGCAGATTATGTTCATTCTAAAGGGTTAAAATTTGGGATGTATAATTGTGCCGGAACTCTAACCTGTCAAAAATACCCAGGAACACGTGGATATGAATATCAAGATGCAAGAAATTATGCTGCTTGGGATGTTGATTTTCTAAAATACGATTGGTGTTATGCTACAGGAATTAATGCCAAAGAAGCGTATACAACTATGAGTAATGCTCTTAAGAAAACGGGAAGACCAATTGTGTTTAGTATATGTGAATGGGGAGTAAACAAACCTTGGGAATGGGGTGAAGGAGTTGGACAATTATGGCGTACTACCGAAGATATCTACCAAATTTTTGATTCGGTACATGATGAAGGAACTTGGAATTCTCTTAGTGTGATGCATATTGCAGATTTGCAGTCTAATCTTCGTAAATATTCAGGTCCTGGGCATTGGAATGATCCAGATATGCTTGAAGTGGGTAATGGTATGACCTATAATGAAGATAAAGCGCATTTTTCTCTTTGGAGCATGATGGCTGCGCCATTAATTGCAGGGAATGATATTCGAAAGATGTCAAAACAAACTTTAGAAATCCTTACTAATAAAGAGGTACTTGATGTTGATCAAGATCCACTAGGAATACAAGGATTTCGATACCTTGATAAGGATGGATTGCAAGTGTGGTGTAAGCCACTTAAGAATGGAGATTGGGCAATTTGTTTTATAAACCGTAAAACCGAATCAAAGTCTATTAATTTCGATTGGAATAAAGAAAATATTGTTGATACCGTTTTTAAACACACTCTAGATAATAAGAGTGTATATAACTTATTTGATGTTTGGCGTAAAAAACAAACTGGTACAACGGCAAAAACACTAAAAGAAACCATAGAACCTCATGGTGTATTGATGTATCGATTAAGCAAAGCATAAATTGTTTAAACCATATCAGCTATTTAAGAAAGGACAAGTTTGAAATACACTTATATGGTTGGTATTTTGGTCTATGTTTTATTTTAAAACAATTAAAAAATTCTAAATCTTACCCTAATTAATGGATACGACATTTATAAAGAAACAAATAGTGATTAGTATGCTTTGCTTTATTTCAGGCAAAGCCTTTTCACAAGAAAATAATCGTTGGCAAATAAATAACGATAGTGGTATTTCATGGAATATCAACAATATTCCGCATGATGATCATATCGAAATGAGTGGAAAGAAAATTTCATGTGTAATCAGATATGGTGTTTCTGCTGATAGTTCTTTTCATGCAACTCGAAGTTTAGTTTGGCCTATGCTAAGAACAATCCCAAACAATACTCATGCAAGTCTTACTCGTAGGTTTGAACAAGATCATTTAAAATTAGTTACCGTTAATAATAAGTCTATTGAGAATGAAAAAGTAGTTTCAATTACTCTCAATGGAACTGTATTGATCAAAAGTAAAGTAGGTAAGATGCTGGAGTTAACTAGAACATATTTCCCAAGCACTACACTAGCAGCTTATTGTGAATTGTATACCATCAAAAACAGTTCTTCAAAAGAGTTTTCAGTAGAAATACCAAAGTCAAATATAATTTATTATACAGATCCAATTAAAGGAACAGAAGGAAGTTATGCTATTCAATCTAAAGTTTTAAATGATGGGTATTATAATCTAAAACCAAACGATATAATTAGTTTTTCTGTTTTTTATTTTGCTAGTAAATCAAATGAATTAATACCTGAAGTAGATGTAGAAAGTGAAAAAATAAAACGTCTTAAATTGGTTCAGGAATTATCTAATAAGTTGGTATTAGAAACACCAGATACAGTATTGAATACAGAATTTGCTTTTGCAAAATTGAGATCTGCTGAGAGTATTTTTGAAACCAAAGGAGGGCCAATGCATGGTCCGGGTGGTGAGGCTTATTATGCAGCAATTTGGGCGAATGATGAAGCAGAGTATATTGGACCCTTTTTTCCTTTTTTGGGTTATGATTATGGTAATAAGGCATCTCTAAATGCTTATCTTCATTTTGCACGATTTATTAATAAAGAGTACAAACCAATGCCAAGTTCTATTATTGCCGAAGGGATTGATATTTGGGATGGTGCTGGTGATCGTGGAGACGCAGCAATGATTGCTTATGGAGCAGGGCGTTATGCTCTTGCAAAAGGCAGTAGTGTGGAAGCGAAACAATTATGGCCACTAATAGAATGGTGCCTTGAATATTGCAATTTAAAGCTAAATCAGGAAGGCGTTGTTACATCAGATTCTGATGAATTAGAAGGCCGTTTTCCTGCTGGAAAAGCCAACTTGAATACATCATCATTGTATTATGATGCCCTAAATTCAGCTATTTATTTAGGAGAAACTTTAGGAAAGAATAAAGCGCAATTAGCGGTTTATAAAGAGCAAGCTAAAAAGCTAAAACAAGCAATTGAAAGGTATTTTGGTTCTAAAATAGAAGGGTTTGAAACTTATAAATATTATAAAGAAAATGATGTTTTACGCGCTTGGATTTGTACACCATTAACAATGGGGATTTATAATAGAAAAGAGGGAACTATCGCAGCTTTGTTTTCTCCTAAATTATGGACACAAGATGGTCTTGCCAGTCTTTCTGGCGATAAAACATTTTGGGATAGATCAACCTTATATGCTTTAAGAGGGGTATTGGCTGCTGGTGAAACAGAAAAGGCAATTGATTTCTTGCATTACTATTCTACACGTCGTTTATTGGGAGATCACGTGCCTTATCCAGTAGAAGCATATCCAGAAGGGAATCAGCGCCATCTTTCGGCTGAAAGCGGTTTGTATTGTAGAGTTTTTACTGAAGGCTTGTTTGGTATTCGTCCAATAGGTTTAAATAGTTTTGATTTTACTCCTCGTCTTCCATTATCATGGCCAAAAATGAGTTTACGCCATATTAATGCATTTGGTCAAGACTTTGATATCATTGTTAAAAGAGTAAATAAAAAACTAAAAATAACAGTTTCTGATAAGAATAAAATATGGTTAGAAAAACTCATTAATGATGGAGATACCGTTAAAGTAATGTTTGATAAAGTGTTATAAATAAGTAGATTGGCTTAGGGTATGATTATTGGACAACGAGTATAAAAACCTTTGTACTCGTTTCAAATTATTCAAAATGAATATTCTAAAGTAATAACAATATCAATTGCTTAATCCAACTCTATAAGCTTTAAGGCTAAGCTCTTTGTGGCGTTTAAAAAACTTATTGATATGGCTTTCATCTGCAAATCCAAATTCATCTGCTATTTCATGAATTCTTTTGTCGCTGAAGCGTAATCGATGTTCTATAAGTCGAATACGGTTTGATGAAATATATTCTTGTATTGATTCGTTGCATTGTTTGCGAAAATAACTCCCGAGATAAGTTGGCGACAAACCAAATTTTTCAGCAATTACGGCAACTTTTAATAATTCGGGCCTGCGTATGTATTCTTGGATATAATCTAATATCTGTAATATGCGAATATCTGCATTGGGAGAAATGTTTTGTGGTTTAATTACGGCTATGTTTCTCGCAGCAATAACAATAATTGCGTTGACCAAATGAATTATAAGGTCTTCGTTGTACATTGTTTGCTGTGCTGTAGCCTGTCGTAGATTTTGCATCAGCAAAGTAACCATTTGCTTGTCATCGTTGTTTACAAGTATTGAACCTGACAAATGTGATGCATAATATAAAAGACATTCTATGTGATCGATGCTCTTCCATTGATATTCTCTAATATAACTTTCACCAAACCGTACCACCATAAACTCGCTGGTACTTTCTAATTCAAATCCATGGCAGTCATTTGGAGTTATTAAAAACAAATCTCCTACAAAATAGGGAAACTTGTTTTCATTGACAGTGTGATTCCCAGTGCCAGATATAACGTAAACGAGTTCAAAGAAATTGAACTGCCTACCATTTAAAGGGCATTTATCTACTTTTTCGTAGTATGCTTCAAGCGATTGATAAATATTTTCTCTTGCCATAGCGCAAAGATACCCAAACAAGCTTTAAATGTACCTGTTTTTGTTCTTTTTACCAGTCTATTTTTGTTGAAATAAATATAAGCAGTATGAAAGCAATCGTATTAGAAAAGTTTGGAGGAGTTGAAAATCTTATTTACAAAGACATCAAAAAGCCAGAAATAAAGACAAATGAAGTACTTATTAGAGTAAAGGCTATTAGTATTAATCCAGTAGATGTAAAGGTCCGTAGTGGACAGGTCCCGTTTGTTGACGAATTAGTTAAACATGATCCATTGATTTTGGGTTGGGATATTTCTGGGGAAGTTGTAGCGATTGGAAATGAAGTCACTCGATTTAAAGTTGGTGATGAAGTATTTGGAATGGTAAACTTCGTAGGTCATGGTAAGGGGTATGCTGAATATGTAGCGGCTCTAGATGAGCATCTTGCACTAAAACCTAAAAATAGTAGTCATGTCGAAGCAGCAGCCAGCACTTTGGCAGCATTAACTGCTTGGCAAGCATTTAATCATTTTGGTAAATTGAGAGCAACAGATAAGGTTCTTATTCATGCAGCTTCGGGTGGAGTAGGTCATTTTGCAGTGCAGATAGCAAAACATATTGGTGCCTATGTTATTGCTACATCATCAGCTGCTAATCGTGATTTTGTTCTTAATCTAGGAGCGGATGAGCATATTGACTATCGGTCAATTCATTTTGAAGAAGCCCTTAATGATATTGATTTTGTATTGGAATCTATTGGAGGAGATAATTTTCAGAAGTCAGTACAAGTAGTAAAAGAATTTGGAACCATTGTTACACTGCCATCAGGGCATACAAAAGAGGATGAATTAAAAGCAGAAGAAAAACGTTTACATGCCTGTTACTTTATGGCTGTGTATTCTAGTGGCCGTGATATGCAACATATCGCGTCATTGTTAGAAGCAGGAGTATTGAAACCTCACGTATCACATATTTTTGAATTTGATGACATGGCAAAAGCACATCTGCAAATAGAAACTGGACGTACAATAGGTAAGGTTGTGTTGAAATTTTAAGCTAATTGCGATATGGAAAGCATAATAAAAAGAATAGATTCTGAGCTTTGGGAAGCTATTAAAAACAGCTCGTTTAACCAAATAGATTATGAAAATCTATTAAAGAATGACCCCGCAAGGATTAGGAAAGAAGAAATGGTTATATTATCAAAAGAAGAACCTCTAGCTATTCCGGAAGAACTTAATGTAGAAGATGTTGAGATTTCGTCTTCTGATCAATCAAGAAAAATAAGATTAAGAACATATCGGCCAAAAGGAAAGGACAATTTGCCTGTATTATTATATTTTCATGGAGGAGCTTTTATATATGGTGATCCCGAGCAATATGATTTTATTTTTTTTGATCTCGTCCTAAATATGGATGTGGTAATTGTTTCTGTTAATTACCGCTTGGCTCCAGAACATCCATTTCCAGCAGCTATTGATGATGGATATGATGCTTTATTGTGGCTATCTAAATATGCTGATCAAATTGATGGAAACAATAGTAATATCCTAATAGGAGGGAGTAGTGCAGGAGGAACAATTGCAGCTTCGATTACGCATTGGGCAAGGGATAAAAAAGAAGTAGAAATAAAACATCAATATTTATTATACCCTGCAATGAGTCATCTTCTAGAGACAGCCTCTATGAGTGAATTGGCAAATGCTCCTACACAAACTAAAAGTGCAGCCGAATGGATGTGGAAACATTATTTGAAAGACAACATAGCTCAACCACCAAAATATGCAGTTCCGTTGCTAGAAGAAAATTTCAACAATTTGCCAAATGCAACTATCATTGTATGCGAGTTAGATCCGCTTAAAGATGAAGGGAAAATATATGCTCAAAAATTAGAAGATGCAGGCATCAGTGTTAATTTATCGGAAATAAAAGATGCTGTACATGCCTTCGATTTTTTTCCATGTAGCTTAACAGATAACTTTTTTAGTCAACAAACGGAATTATTTAAACAAATTTTAAACCAAGTAAAATGAAAAAGATAGTAGTTATTAATGGTCATCCTGATCAGAATAGTTTTAATAGCACTATTGCACATTCCTATATAAAGTCAGCATTGGAAGCAGGCTCAGAAGTCCGATATATTGCTATTGGCGCTATGGATTTTAATCCTAATTTACAGTTTGGTTACAAACAAAGAATGGAATTAGAACCTGATTTGCTAAATGCATTAAATGACATTAAATGGAGTGAACATCAGGTTTGGATACATCCTATATGGTGGCTAGGGATGCCCGCAATTATGAAAGGATTTTTTGATAGGGCATTTCTTCCGGGTATTACTTTTAGAAGTAACAAAGGGCTCAGTGAGGGATTATTAAATGGTAAAACAGGAAGAATCATTACAACTGCAGGAGATTTGTCTGAGGATGATTATGAAGAGATTTATAAGTCAAGTGGACTCGTTCAGTTAAAAAATGGTATTCTGGAATATTGTGGTGTTTCTTCTATTCAAAGTAATTTTATTGGACCGCTTTACGAGTTAGATGAAAGTAATAGGAAAAAGTGGATAGATAAAATAGCTGACTTGGCTAGATTAGACTCCGTAATTAAGCAATTTATTGAATAACTATTAAGTAAAAGCTTTAGAGAAATCTGAAGCTTTTTTATGTTTACGAATTAATCTTTTCAAGATGACATTCTTTTATATATAAAAATAAAGGAAGTCCCACAGAAGCTCCTCCTATAAATGAGGCTACTATTGGAATCCATAATTTTTTAATTTTTAATTTTTTGCCTTCACTAATAGCCATACACACAATAACAACGACAGTTACAATAACATCTAGCCAAGCAAAAGCCGCTAATGGGTTTTCGATAATTTGTTGAAGTAGTAAAGGAAAATTAAATCCATTTTGACAAAGCCAAGGTATAAATTGAGAAAAGGGTAGTACAACTCCAAGTATTGTTAACGATAAATATATTCTTCTCATAATGATTTCAATAAAGGCAATTATATATAAAAACTGAGGTATCATTTGATACCTCAGTTTTAGAAATTTTATATTGCTGGATCAGCAGGAGTATTTGTATTGTTGTTTCTTTCAGAATCAGGATAAGGATACCAGTTACGGTTTCTTTCAGCTCCAGCAGTTCCAGCAGCTGGACGTTCAAATCTTCTACTGTCTTCAAGTTTTAAACTAGACATATACATCTCGATACAACGATTTCTATAAATTTCGGTTAAAATACTAGTCTTGGTAACTGCTCCAGTATATGGTGCAAGATTGGCGCCAATTCCATAAGCATCAGTGGCAGCAGTTTTGGTTAGTACTTTATTTAATTCTACTATTGCTTGTGGTAAATTGTCTTTTCTAGCATATGATTCTGCTAATATTAGCATCATTTCACCAGGTAAATAAACAGGTATTGATTTGGTATTAGAGTCAAAAAAACCTGTGGCTGTTGTTGGGTTTGAACCTGGTTTGATATAAAAGTTTAATCTTCCATCAGAGCTTGTAGGCGCTAAAGCTGCTGGCAATCCTAGAGTTAAATCTACCGGTTGGAATACATTGTTAGTGGTTATAGAAATATAAGCAATAGGATTAGGACTAATTTGATCAAAGGCAAATACCGATTTTGAAGAGAGATCAACCAAACTAGCATATTTGATAGCATTGTCGTAGTCGCCAATCATTAAATAAGTTCTAGCAAAAAGAGCATAAACTGTATTTTTATAATTTATACCACTTACTAAATCTGTAAAACCAGTTGCTTTGTCTAGTAAAGGCTCAGTAGTTTTTAAGGTTTTAATAGCCTCATTTAATACGTCAGTTCTAGAATCGAAAGTTACATTTTTTCCAATTTTTAAAGGAACACTTTGAAAATACTGAACAAGAGTAGTGAGGGCCATCGCCTTAAAAATAGAGGCATGAACAAAAACGCTTGCTTTTTCAGTCTCAGAGGTTAGTATATCGACGTGGTCAATTACTTTTTGAGATTCAGATTTAATAATAAGGCATTGTGACCATAGATTATTTACAACCAAATTTTTAGTTGAGAGTACTTCGCCACCAACAGAAAGTTCACCTTCGTCAACATTTCCTGCGTTCAGCAATCGTAATTCTTTTGTTGTAAATCCATTACCAGTAATGGTGTTGTAAACAGGACTTGTTCTATCAACACTCCAAAGTACTTGTAGTCCATTTGCTGCACCAATGACACCACCTCTAGTATTAAATACTAGCTCTTGAGAAGGTTTCGTTGGGTCTAAATAATCTTCGTTGCAACTAGTTAAAAGTAATGCTAGGGCAACTATTGGGATGAATATTTTTTTCATGATGTTTTTATTAAATTAAAATTGAAATTTTACTGCCAATGAATATGAACTCGGAATTGGCACTGTTCCAAAATTGTATTTCGCAACTGAAGATTGTCCGCCAGAATTTGTTTCTGGATCAAAACTGGTAAAGTTATCCCATGAAATTAGGTTTCTACCGCTTGCAGTAACAGTTAAGTCATCAAAGAATTTGTTTATTTTTCCAAAAGAATAATTTAAAGAAATCTCTCTTAGTTTTAGATAACTTCCGTCAACGACTCTAAACTCTTCTATATTATAAATAGACCAAATATAACCACGAGGTAATTCTCCGTTAAGTTCTTGAGCTACCAATGTTCCTGATCCAACTCCTTGTCTTGTTCTATAATCAGCATCAAAAACATCTACTCCATGAACACCATCAAATAATACAGATAAACCAAATTTTTTGTAATTCAAATTAGCTCCAAATGAAATAATATAATCAGGATTTGGATTTCCAATTTGTTTGTTTAATATTGCTCCTTCTGGTTGTCCAGTTGTTTTATTTCTTGCTGGGGCTCCAGTGCTAGCATCACCCTTTTCAGTTTGTGGATATCCATCAGGAGTTAATAATAAACTACCGTCTGGATTTCTTGCAAAATAAGTACCGTAGAAAATCCCTACTGGTTTATCCATTTCTACAAAAACAGGTGCTCCTGCTAAATTGCTATCTAGTTTAAAACGTGTTTGTGGCAATCCAGTTACTTTATTTCTATTGCTGCTGTAATTTACAAATGCATCTAGATGTAAGTTTTCTTTTTTAATCACATCATATTTAAGATTTATTTCAAACCCTTTATTATTCATTTTTCCAATGTTCTTGATTGTGTTTGTAGCACCTTCAGAAGCAGCCAATTGAACAGGTAATAACAAGTCATCTATATCAGCATTGTAGTAGCTAAATGATAGGTTTAAACGATCTTTTATAAAACCAAAATCACCTCCAATTTCATAAGTAACACTTTGCTCAGGTTTTAAATCTAAGTTTCCTTGTTTGAATCCTTCAATAGTAAAAGTACTATTCCCTAAAAGCGTTCCAGTAGAATAATTAGTAAAACGAGCATAAGGCTTAATAGCGGTTAAGCTACCTGATTTTCCCCATGAACCTCTAAATCTAACCGAACTTACAACATCATGAATGTTTTCCATGAATTTCTCGTCAGATAGAACATAACTAAAGCTTGCTTTTGGATAAAATTGTGATCTATTATCACTTGAGAAAATAGTCGATGAATCTTGTCTTCCAGCTATAGTTATATATAGTTTGTCTTTGAAACCGAAAGTTTCTTGTAGATAATACCCCCATAAATTATATTTTGATTGACTTGAACTTGGCGAACCAGGTATCAAAGTATTAAAAGCATTTATAGTTTCAATAAACGGCTTTAAATTACGCCCTTCGACAGCTACAAAATTATCACGATAGGTTTGTATGTTGTATCCTCCGTAAGTGGTTGCTTTCCATTTATCGTTGATATTCCAAACATATTTTAAATTCAAATCATTGTTAAATTGAACTACTCTGTTGGTAGCTTCAGATACATATCCATCATTATAATAGGCTGGATTAACAATATATGGGTATCTCGGAATATATACGTTCCCTCTTTGGTTATAATTATCAATACCAAAAATCAAATCGGCATTGAAGTTTTTAAAAGGAACATAGTTTAATTGTAAGTCCGAAATAATACGATCTGTGTTTTGTTTGATTTTGAAAGTTTCTATAATAGAAAGAGGATTAATTCTATTAGGGTCAACAGCTAATAGGTTGCCATTAGCATCTCTTCTGCTGATGTCGTAAATATTATTGGTAATATTTATAGAGTTAATTGGACTCCAGAAAACGTTTCCATCAGGTTTTTCATTTGAGCTTGAGCTAACATAATTCAATCCTACAGTAGCAGATAGTTTTGAATTGAAATCATGTTTCAATCTTACTTTAGCTCCTGTTCTTTTAAAATCAGTATTTTTTATAATTCCTTCGTTTACCAAATGTCCAAGAGAAGCGAAGTATTTTGTTTTTTCATCTCCACCTTGCATTGAAAAATAGGTGTCAGTTCCAATTCCTGTAGTAAAAATATCATCTTGATAATCATATCGTTCTACACCAAAAGTTCTTGTTTCAAGATTTCTTCCCAATACACTTACAGTTGTTGGGCTTGCAGGATTTCCTTGAATAGGAAATAAAGCAGGAGAGGTACTAACAAACTGTTTGTCGGATCTATTCAGATCTAGCTTTTTACGAATTTGGTTTGAAGTTACACTAGTCGAAAACGTGTATCTGGTTTCACCAGCAATACCTTTTTTGGTAGTTATTAAAACAACCCCGTTTGCTGCTCTTGAACCATAAATTGCTGCGGCAGCTCCTCCATTTAAAACCTCAATACTTTGTATGTCGTTAGGGTTAATGTCAGAAGACCTGTTTTGACCAATTTGCATATTAGAGTTTCCCGTTGTTACATTTAAGTTTGTTACATTGGTAGTTGCATTGTTCAAAACGACTCCATCGATAACATATAACGGATCTGATGAACCTAATATTGAAGACGTTCCTCTAAGCTTTATGCTAAATCCTCCTGCAGGATCTCCTGAGTTCTGAGAAACTTGAGCACCAGCAATTTTACCTTGTAAAGCTGTCGAAAGTCCACCTGGCTGTGCCTTTACTAAGTCTTCACCCTTTAAACTTGTAACAGCATTTCCAAGCTCTTTACGTGTAGCACGGACTGTAGATCCCAATACAACAACTTCTGAAAGAGCATTGAGTTCTTCTGTCATTTTAAGATTAACTACACTTGTACTTGCTAAAATTTTGACTTTTTTAAAAGAGAATCCAACATAAGTAAAGAGTAGTGTTTCGTTTTCATTGACTAGGATGCTATATTTTCCATCTAAATCAGTTACAGTACTTTTTGATGTCCCTTCAATTAGAACAGATACTCCCGGCAATGATAAACCGTCAGTTTGGCTCGTAACTATACCAGTTACAGTCTTTGTTTGTGCCAAAAGAGTTTGTGCAAACAAAAGAATTCCAAATAAAATAAATAATTGTTTTCTCATTTTAAAATATTTGATTAGTTATAAAAACGGAATGTACGATTTTTTTCGAAATAACATTTGTTTTTGCAATGTTTGTCTATTTAAAATTTCTAATAATGCAAAATAATGCTTAAAATATCTTTCATATACTATAATTAGGGGTTTAAAATTGAAGTTTAAATTTATTGCTGTATAAACATGCATAAACACGCATGGAATTTATTTGATAAACATAATTTCAAAAAAAACTTCTTTTATATATTTTAGTGCTTTTATGTTAATTTAAGTATTGATCAATAAGTAGGGTAGTTTTAAAGTTACTAAGTGACAGGTTACTACGGAAATATTAGGTTTTCTAAAACTGAAATACTTTCTGATATAAAATTGAATTAGATTCTTTAATAAAAATACTTACGGCATCATTTCTTTTGCTACAGTTATAAATGCATCTGTATAATGATGTCCACCGTTGAGATATATAATTTTGGCACTTTCTTTTGAAATTTCTTTAATAGGTAAATCATCTTCCTCTTTTCCAAAAAAACAAACAGGATGAATGTCACTAATTTTATTAATCTCATTAGGTACAGAAAACCCTGATGATGCATTGTCTATATCTAAAAGTTCAGATACATGAACTTCAAAATCAGTTTCTTTCGATGGAGACAGCAAGCCTAATCCAATTATGTTTTTTTTGAATTTTTCGGGAATTCGGTTATACACAAATGGAATAATATCAGCTCCAAATGAATAACCTACCAACATGATTTTTTCTTTTTTCCATTCTTCAGTATAAGCTTCCATTATTCTAAGTATATCCGTGGTAGTTTCTTCGGGGCTTTTTTTCTGCCAAAAGTATTTTAAAGCATCTAAACCAATTACTGGCGCTCCTTTTAAAGCAAATGCATTTGCCATTTGTTGATCAAAATCAGTCCATCCGCCATCACCAGATATAAAAACTACCATATACGGACTTGTTTTGTCTTTGTGGGGAGTGGTAATATGTAGTGGCAGATTAAGTTTTTTTACAGTCTCATCAGGACTGTAAGCCTCTTTTTCTATTGTAATGTTATTATAAACTTGCATTAGTTGTGGGAGCCAGTTTTTTTCTTGACCATAACCGTGTCCAACTTTTGGCAATGATATTACCTGAGCATTAGATACATTTTTAAGGAAAGATACTGTTTTTTGATAATTACATACTTGATCATTTTGACCTTGCAAGGATATAAAAGGAGTTTTAAGGCTTTCAGCAGGTCCTAAATTATATCCTTTGGCATTTTGGAGTTTTGTTGAAGTAAATTTTCCAGAACCTGGACACAAAGGTTTATTTATATTTATATCAGGACAAAATCCTAATGCAATTCCAGCTCGGAAAGTATTTTGTGGTGCTTGAGCAACTAACCCATAAACTAAAGTTGCCCCAGAAGAATACCCCAAAAGAATAGGGACATTGTAGGTTTGATATTTTAATTTTTTTTGAACATATTGGCTCATGCGTTCAAAGTCTGCGGCAGGGTAGAGGCAAGAAGATTTGTTCTTTTTCATGCTTTTGAATACTTGACGAATGTCTACACCAATAAGCAATGTGTTTTCGTTTTTTAAATGAAGTGCTATACCCTCGATTCCACTGTTCCAACCTCCATCACCCGAAATACAGATAACTACATTATTGACTGTTTTTGTGGGTTTATAAAGTGTAAGATAACCAAAGCCACTATATGCAAGCGTGTCTTTTTGTATTGCAAAAACGTCTCCTTGAAGGCACACTAATAGTAAAGTAAGTAAGACACGATTGACCCCAACAGTTTTTATTTTTTGTAGTATCATATGATTTGGTTTAAATTTTCAATCATAAAATGGTGTGTGATAACTACATAAAGATAATATTTTCTTGAATATAAAATCAACTAATCAAATCTTGTTAATAAAATGGATCAAATTAAAAGAAGGTGCATTATTGAGTTGATTTACTTCCTGTATTTTTGACTTAACATTAATAATTTGCAATGTCACAATCCCTTTTTTAACGTATTTAAAACTTTAATTTATAATTTATTAACACCCGCTTCTAAACAGGTTTGGTTAATTTTATAGTATTCAAACTATAAAATTATTCTTATGAAAGCAGTACGATATTATGGACACAAGGATGTTAGAGTTATAAAAGATTTAGAAAAACCATCTCCTACAGGAGATGAAGTATTATTAAAGATTGGTGGAGCAGGAGTATGCCATTCCGATTTACATATAATTGATGAAGGAACTGTTTCTGGTACTACATTTACATTAGGACATGAAAATGCGGGATGGATTGAAGAAGTGGGACAAGATGTAAAAGGGTTTAAAAAAGGAGATGCAGTTTTGGTGTATGGTCCTTGGGGATGCGGACATTGTAAACCATGTCAACACTCAAAAGAGAACTACTGTGACCACCAATCAGAGCAAGCTTATGGAGGTGGACTAGGTTTAAATGGAGGTATGGCTGATTATATGTTAGTTCCTTCTTCACGTTTATTGGTTCCAATTCATGATTTAGATCCTGTAATTGCAGCTCCACTTACAGATGCCGCTTTAACACCGTATTCAGCAATAAAAAGATCATTGCATAAACTTATGCCAGATGAATATGTTGTAGTTATTGGTGTTGGCGGATTAGGACATGTTGCTTTACAGATTTTGTCTGAAATTTGTGGATCTACAATTATTGCTTGTGATATAACTCCGGAAAGACTTGAATTTGCTAAAGAATTGGGTGCTTCTTATGCTATAAATTCTACAGATAAAGACGCTGCTGAACAGATTAAAAAGATTACAGGGATAAAAAAAGCAAAAGTTGTAATAGATTTTGTAGGAGCTACTTCGACAATTGATCTAGGAACTAAAATTGTTGGTTTAGATGGTGATTTGACAATCGTTGGGCTAGGAGGAGGAAAATTTGAATACAACATGAGTGGACTGCCTTTTGGTGTAAGTATGACAAATCCGTATTGGGGTTCAAGAACTGAACTGATGGAAGTAATTGGACTGGCATTACAAAAGAAAATTCATATTGAGATAGAAAAATACAGTTTAGATGATGCTCTTGAAGTTTATGATAAACTCAGAAAAGGGCAAATAAAAGGAAGAGCAGTATTAATTCCTTAATTTAATAATTATATAAAACTAAATCATGAAGCCCAGTTATAAAATTGGGCTTTTTTGTTTGACACATTCAATACAACCAATAAACTATTTTATACAAGATTCATTTAAATTGTGTTGGCAATAGTAATGTAATATTTAAGCTATTTATTTTAAGCATACATCAATCTTTTTTTTAGCTTTGTGTACATTATAATCGATATAATAAAGAATAAATTATGGATACTAGTAAAGAGCTTTTATTTTTTTTTAGTGCTTTGGGAGCTTTTAACGGAATCATTCTAGGAACCTATTTCTTTTTCTTTACAAAGAAAAAGTATTTTGGAAATTATTTTCTAGGAGCACTCTTGTTAGCATTAAGTATAAGAATTGCTAAATCTGTATTTATACATTTTGATCCTACTTTGCCTAAAACATATTTGCAAATAGGACTTTCTGCTTGTTTTTTCATAGGACCTTTTTTATATTATTTTCTCAAAGCTTCTGTCAAGGAGATTAATATAATGCCTAGATCTTGGAAGCTGACACTTATTTTCTGGTTATTGTTTATAATTACTGTAGGTGCAGTATATCCATATAAAGAGTATCCTGAACTTTGGTGTGAGTATTTCATAGAATTCATTTATTTGCAATGGTTTGTTTATGTCGTTTTTGCGGGATTTACGATTAGAGGAATCTTAAAAAACATAGTAAGCAAAAAACATAAAGCCAGCCCAGCTGAAGTGTGGTTTGGTATGATCTATTTAGGCAATGTATTACTTTTCGTATTCTATTTCCTAGCATTAATTAATGCTCCATTTGTTTCCTATTTAAGCGGGGCTATCATTTTTTCATTCATTTTATATCTGATAATTTCTATTCTTTTATATAGAAAAAAAACAGATGATTTATTCTTACTCAATCCATCAAAATATTCAGCTAAAAAAATAGATGATGATGAAGAGCAAATTTTATCTAGTAAACTTGAAAAGATAATGAATGAGCATGAATTGTATAAAAATCCAAACCTCACATTGCAGGATTTGTCCAAAGAAGTAAATATTTCAAGCCATCAATTATCCCAATTTTTAAATGCAAATGTGGGAAAGAATTTTACCAGTTACGTTAATGAATTTAGGGTAAACGAAGCATGCAAAATAATAGCTTCCAATAATAAGCTTACACTAGAATCGATTGGATACGATGTAGGATTTAATTCTAAATCTACATTTTTTGCTACGTTTAAAAAACATACTGGAACAACGCCTTCAAGTTATCAACAACAGGCTTTATTGGCTTAGTTGGAGTATAGATTTATAAATCCGTACTCCTAATTTCTCTTTAGATTACCTCATATAACAATTAACGATTGATTTTTGTATCAATAAAAAATCAAAACTTAATCGCAAAATTTTATGAGAATACTAATCTTAGTTTTCATTTATTGCTTTCTTATTTCTGCGACAGAAATAAAAGCACAATCTATACAACATATTTCAGGTAAAATTGTCAATCATAAAAATGAATCTATGATGGGCAATATATCTTTATTATCTGTTCGGGATTCTACTTTAATAAAACAAGATAATTTTTTGGATGGCGTTTTTGGGTTGTCTGATGTTAATCAAAAAGAAGTGGTAATCAGACTTAGCTCTGCAGAATTTGCAGACACATTTTTACATGTTATTTATGCAGGAAAAGAGCATATAAATTTAGGGACAATATTCGTGAAGGAAAATAACAATCAGTTAAATGAAGTAGTTGTAAAAAGTCAAAATTCATTATTGAAATATGGATCTAGCGGTTCAGTAGAAGTTAATGTTGCTAATACTTTACTAGCTACAAGTAGTTCTGTAAATGAATTGTTGAGTAGAGTTCCTAACGTTATTGTTTCTGAAGGGCAAATTAGTGTATTAGGGAAAGGTGAAGCTATTATTTACTTAAACGGAATACTAATTAGCAACGAACGTTTTGCTGCAATCCCAGTTTCACAAATTGCTAAGATTGAAGTAATTTCAAATCCATCGGCTAAGTATGATGCAGAAGGAAAAGCAGTAATTAATATTATTACAAAGAAAAACGTTGAGAGCGGTATTATGGGATCAGCAAACCAGCAAGTTACTGTTTCTAAATTTGCAGGAACCAGCACAAATACACTGTTAGATTTTAATTATAATAAAGGAAAGTTTTCTTTTATAGCAAATTATGGATTACAATTAGGACATAATCGCGAACTATTAAATACTACCAGAACTAGGCCAGAGCCAACTGATTATATGAAATCAGAACTTACTACTGATTGGAAACGTAGGTTTAATAACTATTCAAATTTTGGATTTGGAATTCAATATACTTTTTCTGATTCGAATTATATTTCGTTTGAATATAGTGGAAACATTGCAGATTTGGGTGGAGTTGTAGAAAATCGAAATTCTATTTTAACCAATTCTAATACTATTTTTTATGCAACTGATACGGATAAAAATGATGTTCGGCTAAACAAGTTTATTAATTTAAACTATAATGCAACTACTGATTCAAAGGGATCCACATTATTTGCTGGGATATTATATTCTAACTACAATAGTACGGTAAGAGATTTTATTGGTGAAAATGGTTTAGTAGATGGGTTAAATTCAGAGCGATTCTTAAAAAATAATGCTGATTACACGATTAATATCATCAATACTCAAATAGATTATTCGAAAAAAATTAATGAAAATACTAAGTTGGAGACTGGTGCAAAATTAAGTTCAGCTGCTGTCAAGACGAGTTCAGATTTTTTAATTTCCAACGAAAACAACTCTGAATTTGAGTTTAATGATGCACTTTCGAGTGATTTTAAATATGATGAACAAATAGGAGCAGCCTATCTTAATTACAGTGGTTCTTTATCAGAAAAATTAAATTTTTCAGTAGGTGCTCGAGGCGAATGGACCAATTATGAATTAAATACTACAGCAAATGGAAATCAAAATTTCAAAAAAAATTATGCGAACATTTTCCCTAATTTATTATTGAATATGCCACTTTCAGATGATTTAAAGTTTCATGCTTCTTATGTATCTAGAATTACTCGACCAAGATATCAAGGACTTAATCCTTATGTTATTTATCAGGATCCATTCACAACTATTGAAGGTAATCCCCATCTTAAACCAGAAAAGATTCATGCTTTTGAAATGGGTGTCTTGTATAAAAAAATTAAATTTACACTAGGATATACCTATAAAGTTGATCTTATATCTGCTGCTGCTCTGCGTGGAAATAATTTGAATAGTTATATTCTAAGAGCTATTAACGTGGAGAAGGAACATAACTTTTTTGCTTCGGTTTCAAAGTCTTTTGCTACAAAATGGTGGACTTCAACCAATACAATGAGTATGAGTTATACAAAATCTATCGATAATACGTATTCATTTGTATTTGGAGCAACTAAACCTCAATTCTACCTTTATTCTAATAATACTTTTACTATTCCAAACCTTTTCAAGATTCAATTACTTGCTTGGTATTTGGGTGATAAAAGTAGTGGTTTAGTAGACGAAAATAGCCGTTCTACAGTAACGCTCGGAATTGAAAGAAGTCTTTTGAATAATGCATTGAAACTAAATTTTTCTGCAAATGATATTTTCCGTGGTTTCAATACTTCTGGAAATTATGAAGTAGGACAAACTCAGATTTATTACCACAGGAGGTATACCACAAATTATTTTAAACTTATTGCAACTTATAGTTTTGGTAATTCTAAAAAAACCGATTATAAGAAAAAGGAATTAGAACAGTCTGAGAATAGTAGAGCAAGATAAAATTTAAAACAGGCTTAGAAATTTAATTTTAAGCCTATTTTTTTAATGATCTGAAATGATAATATCAGATTTTGCTTTTTTAGATTTATTCATCACTAATAATAACAATGGCAGTGTTACTACGAAAAAGAGTCCTACAAAGAAAAAAGCATCTCTATAGCTTAATAGTGATGACTGCTTTGTAACAACACCTTCCATTAATTTTAATGCTTTTAATTTTGCCTCATTATAAGCAAATCCTTTATGTTCAAAGTATTTTATATAGGCATTAATCCGATCCATGGCTATTGAGTTATCAGGAGTGACATTAGAAACCAACACATTTCTATGTGTTGCATAGCGATGAACGATATAAGTATTTATTATTGATACTCCGAATGAGCCTCCTAATTGACGCATCATATTATTTAAAGCTGCTCCTTGTGCTACATCTTTGTCATCTAAAGACGAAACGGCAAGCATTGTGAGTGGTACAGTTAATAAAGCCAATCCAAGCGCACGAAAAATTAATGCGGTTGAAATCTCAGCTGCACTTGTATTTAGGGTTATACCAGACATTCTCCAATTAAAATAAATAAAGAGTAGAAATCCTGCTGCAATAATTAGCACTGGAGATACTCCTTTTTGCAATAAGGTACCACATATCTTTAACGCAAGCAAAGCTAATATTGCACCTGGGAGTAAAAGCAAACCAGTTTGTGTGGGTGAAAAGCTTAAAAGACGTTGTGCGACTACAGGACTAATATAAATAGAGATAAACATACCAAATCCAGTAACAAAAGTCAGAATAGCAGCAATACTTAAAGACTTGCTTTTAAGTACCCGAAGATTTACTACGGGTTTTTCGATAGTTAACTCCCAATAGATAAACGTTATTAATGTCATTGTGGCAATAACCGATAAAACAACTATGTATCTAGTCTCAAACCAATCTTCAACTTCACCTCTTTCAAGTACAGTTTGCAAAGAACCTACTCCTATGGCCAATAATGTAATTCCGGTCCAATCGACCTTTGCTACTTCAGGTTTAACGGCTGGTTCTCTTAAAAGAAAATAACATGAAATTGCTACAAGGATACCTATGGGAATGTTGATTAAGAATATCCATGGCCAATCGTAGTTTTCGGTAATATATCCACCAAGCGTTGGACCTATTGTTGGGCCAATAAAAATTCCAGCTCCAAATATAGCCCCAGCAGTTGATTGTTTGTCTTTAGGGAATAGCTCAAAAATTATAACTTGGGATATTGATAATAGGGCACCACCACCAATTCCTTGCATGAATCTAAAGAATACTAACATCCAGATGTTTGAAGAATGACCACACATAAAGGAGCAAAATGTAAATAAGATTACTGAGCCTATATAATAATTACGTCGTCCTAAATTGGCACTCAAAAAGCTTGTTAGAGGTATTATTATAACATTTGCAATTGCGTAAGCGGTTATAACCCATGAAGTATCTTCAAGTGTGGCTCCTAAATTTCCACTCATATGCGAGAGGGCAACATTTACAATTGATATGTCTATTAATTCCATAATTGCAGCTAATATGACTGTAATTATTAAGATTTTTCGATTTAGTGGTGTCATAAAGGAATTCTTAATTATACCGATTGATATATTTTTGATTAAAAAAAAGAGTTTGTTTATTGTTATTTTATACCAATCGGTATATTTTGTTTTAAAAAAAAGGCTGAATTTTATTCTAAGCCTTCAATTATTTTATCTAATGAAATCATGATATCGGATAAGTTTTTAAGATTTCCCGTTACCTTACTAATCATTACGGCTCCTTCAATCATAGCGATAATTGTTAAGGCTGTTCTTTCAGAGTCAATAGACTTGGCTTTAAATTCTCCAGCAAGTATTCCTTGCTCAATATAAAAAACTAGTTTTTCTTTCCAAAAGTTTATGGCTCTTTCAACACTTCTTCTAAGAACCGGATGGGTATCATCGGCTTCGGTTGCAGTATTAAGAATAGGGCAGCCGCCTTGGGTTACTCTTAAATGATAATAGTCAGAATACAATCGGGGATATACTGATAGCTTTCCTTTGAAGGTCTTTTCTTTTTCTATTGCTTTGGCAAATGCATCTTGAAGTTTTTTTATATTGTACTTAAAAGCCGCAATGGCAACTTCATCTTTATTCTCAAAATTACCGTAAATGCTTCCCTTTGTAAGCCCAGTTGCATCGGTTATATCACTCATAGATGTACCACTGTATCCTTTCATATTAAAAATAGGAGCAGTTCTTTCTATTATAAATTGTTTTGTTCTAGCAGCTTTACTCATGATGTATTGAAATATAAAATACAAATATATACCAATCGGTATAATTAAACTGCGTTTTTTATATTATTTTTTTAGTTTTAATATTATAAGTTACGAAGTGCAATGTAGTAGTGAGAGATTTCATGGGGAAATGTATTTTATTTCCCCATGAAAATAAGGCTTTATGATTCGGGAACGACTAAAAATTTAATTCGGTGATTTTATTGTTGTTGGTCAATCGAACTGCAGTTTTATTGCTCTCAGAAGGAGTTTGTGTAGGGTACCAGTTACGATTAGGTTTTACTATGATTAGTAGCCCTTCATCATCACCAATGGCAGCAAAAACATCGCTATTGGCATTTTTGCTAAAGAAACTTAACTCATGTTTATTGATTAAATCTTGTCCTAATACCAATGGTTGTTCGTGTACAATACCTATTTCGCTAATATTAAGTATTGATTTTGTATCAAATGGCTCTGTTTGTGAATTATTCAGATCATGTCTCGCAATGAATTCTAATAAGTTACCATTGTTGTCATAAAAATAAACTGCATTGGCATTCCAGGCTTCAAACCTAGTAATTACATTTTGGTCGTCAATACGAATTAAATCAATTTTGTTTTCACACCATTTTATAGCCTCATCTAGTTTATTATTAGGAATATTAAAAGCTAGATGATAAATAGAATTAAAACTTTTATTCTCAACAAGTTTTAACATTGATGTACCTATTTGAAAAGAGACGGTTGTTGAATTATTCTCTACAATTTTAAAACCTAAAGTTTGGGTATAAAACTGAATAGTCTTTGGAATATCATTGGTTTGGATTTCTACGTGTTCTAATTTCATATCTATATTTATTATGTAAAGATTTACGGCTTAAATCTTTACCGTTTTTGTAAATATAAGGAAATAAAGCGGTACCATTAAAGGGAAGTTAATTGTAACCCTCTATAGGAGAATCATAATTTATTATACTTCTGTTAAAATTACCTCAGTTACGAATCGAGCCAATTTTTAAAGTTATTAATTTCTTTTTTACTCAAGATAATCGGATCTGTATCTGGCATGGTTATGTTTAATAGCAATTCAATTTTTTGACTAGAATGCTTAATAATTTCTTGAATGTGATTTCGGTTTAAAATATATTTTCGATTTACTTTAAAGAATAGGGTAGGGTCAAGTTTATTGATTAGCTCTTTTAGATTGCTATTGTAAAAATAGCTATTGCCAGAGTTTGTATAAATAAAAAGATGTTTTCCTGTAGCGTAAAAATAAGCAATGCTTTGGTCGTTTACAGAAATAAGTTTATCCCTGTGATTTACCAAAAAATGATGTTGAACGTTGGTTTGATTTTCAAGTGCAACAAGTGATTCAACTATTGGATTGGGATTGAATGTTTCTTTTATATTTTTATATTTCGCTAAGGCTTCAAGTAACTCTTCTTCCTCGTAGGGTTTAAGAAGATAGTCGATTGTAAAATGTTTAAAAACTTTTACAGCATAAGAGTCATAAGCAGTAATAAAAATTACAGGGCATGAAATAGTAGTTTTTTCAAAAATATCAAGGCTTTTACCATCTCCAAGATGAATATCCATGAAAGCAAGATCTACAGTGTTTTCTTTGAAAAAGGCAACCGCATCTTTCACTGATTTTATCAAAGTTATTTTACTTATAGTAATTATACTTTGCTGTTCCAGAATTGATTTTAGATAACTTGAAGCTAGATGTTCGTCTTCAATAATTACTATTTTCATTTATCCTTATTTTTTTGCAAAGTTAAAAAAAAAGCTCCGTTAAAAAACGGAGCTAATTAATTTACAATTCTGGATTGTTTAACCTTGCATCTAATGGGAAAGGTAACGTATATCTCGGATCGTTTTGGATCAAAGTATAAGTCTTGCCAGCCAGTGTATGCAAGATTTGTTTTTGAGTAGTTCTTCTTAAATCAAACCAACGGTGCCCTTCAATGGCAAACTCACGTTGTCTTTCTTGGTATACAAAATCAAGAAGATCTGTTTGATTCATAGCACTAATCTTTGTGCTCAATTGAGCGAAACCTGTGGTATTATATCGGGTTTTAATGAAATTCAATATAGTTGTTCTTGCAGTTGCAAGGTCATTTAATTGTACAGAAGTTTCTGCTTTGGTCAAATACAATTCGGCAGTTCTAAATGTACTTTTTTGATTTAACTCTCCACCTTTTTTAAATACAAATTTGCTGCCGCTTACTTGAAAATACAATTTAAAACGCAAGTCATTTGTCTTGTCGTATACGTCTGTTAAAGTAGGAGCTGCATAAGCTGATCTTTTTATTTTATTTTCAAACGTTTCTTCAAGTGCCATTATTGATTCTTTTGTATCATAATTATTTGGCAAAATAGGAGTAACATTTAAGTCAACCAAAGAATTGTTAATTGACATTGCTTTATCAGCTGCCTGTAGCGCTTTATCCCATTGTTTTTGGTACAAGTATACACGAGACTCCATTGTATACAATGCTGCTTTAGAAAAACGATAGTTAAGTCCTTTGGCTTGAGTATCTAGGTTTAGTAATTTTTTTGCAGCTTCTTTATCCGAATGAATTTGAGCATAAATAACTGATACGCTTTCTGGAATATAGGCTTGTTCTAAATCTATCTTTAATGCCAATGGAACACCTCTGTCTGAACCTGCAGTTGTTGCATCGTATTGTTTCCCGAATAAGTTAACTAAATCAAAATAAGCAAGGGCTCTTAGTGCGTATGCTTCTCCAACCAATTGATCTTTTTCTGGTGAAGCTTCCAGTTTATTACTAGCTTCATTAATGATTACATTGGTATAAAAAATACAATTGTATAATCCTGCGTAAGGAAATTTTGTAGAAATAAGATCTGGATTTGCATCATTCCACATATAGTTATCCTTATAGAATGCAAAATCATTACTCTCCTCTTCAAGAAGCATTTCATCTCCTCTTAAAGCAGTAAGTGATTTATGCAAAGGAAAAGTAGAATATCCTTTAGTAAGAACCGCTCTAAATTCTGTAAGTGTTTCAGGAATTACTTTACCCACTGGTTTTACGTCAAGGTAATCATCACAGCTTGAAGCTACTAACGCAGCTACAAAAAGGAATAGGTATTTTGATATATTTTTCATCTTAAATTAATTAAAAAGTTATGTTACATCCTAATGTTAATGATTTAGGGATAGGCTGCGCGTAGATATTTCCATAAGTCTCTGGGTCAAAATATCCTTTGTAGTCTGAGCTAATAACAAATAAATTTCTTCCTTCAATACTGAATCTGATACTATCAACAAACATTTTTTGGATTGATTTTTTTGGTAAAGTATATCCGAAACGTAAACTACTTAATCTCATATAACTCATTTCATGTACCCAAGTATCTAAATATTTATTGGTATTTATTGAATTTCCACCAGAATACCAATTATGCGCCATCCAAGAATCACCAGTACCTGAATTTTTGCTCACAATTCCTGGTAGGTTCGATCCAGTATTGTTAGGTGACCAAGCATTTAAGATGTCTGTTGTAAAGTTTTGTCCACGATCAACCAATGTTCCATTGTATGGAGGTGTTTCAACAACAGTTTGCTTAATATTAAAAGTGGTTGCGACTGTAATATCAAAATCATGAATTTTGAAAGTATTGGTAAAACCACCAGTAAATTTAGGATCTAAATCTCCAGCATAGGTAAATAAATCTCTTATCCCTTTAGCATCAAGTTTAGATTGTGAGAATTCTCCAGGTATAATTTCTGCTAAAGCATCGTATAATTGGAAGAATGTTTGTGTGTTTACAGTTTCTCCATTTTTATTTACAAATAATGGATATCCATTCTCATCTATTCCAGCTGTTTTTAAAGCAAATACTGCTCTCACAGGGTATCCTTCTATTGACGGGGTAAGAGTGTTTTCTCTTATTTGCATACGATCAACATTGCTCTTATTGTGTGAGAAATTGATATTAGTTGTCCATTTAAAATTTGGACGATCAATATTTTTAGTTGCCATTGCAATCTCAAAACCTTTATTAGAAACTTGCGCCCAGTTTAAGGTAGTGAATTCAAATCCGTTTTCAACAGGAAGTGATTGAACACCAATTAAATCACTACTTTTTCTTCCGTATACATCAGTAACGATACTAATACGATTGTTGAATAAACCTAGATCCATACCAAAGTTGGTATTTTCTGTTTTTTCCCATCTTAATTTATCGTTTGGAGGGCTTAATATTGTAATGGTAGATTCAGATTGTCCTGGTAAAAGAGTTGTATTACCATATTCTCCTACAACAAACGGAGACGTTCCTTTGTCTATATTCCCTTGTAGTCCATAAGAAGCACGTAATCTTAAGTTAGATACTGTTTCATTACCTTTTAGGAAATCCTCTTCAGACACTAACCATGAAGCAGAAGCTGCCCAAAGTGGTAAATATTTGTATTTTGGATCTACACCAAATAAGTCAGAACCATCATAACGAACACTTCCGAAAAAGGTGTATTTTCTATCATAGGTATAAGATGCTGTTGCAAAAAAGGAAGCAAATGCATTTTCATTTTCAGACTTTTTATAGGCTCTATAAGCAGGTCGGTTTGCAATCTCTGCGTTAGGGAAAATTATTTGAGTAGAAGTTAATGTTTTTCTATCGTATCCAAATGCTTTGGTTGCAATACTAGTGTTGTAATTTCTTCTCAATTCACTTCCTGCCATAACTTCCAACTCGTGTTTCTCATTGATAACAGTCGAATAGTTTAACATTGTTTTCCAGTTGTATTGAAAAAAGTCAGTATTATTATTTTGGATAATTCCTCCTAACGGTAGAAAGTAACTTTGGGTACCATTGCTAAATCTAAGTGATTTTTCTCTTTCTTTTCTAGTGTAATAAGTGTCTTTATCTGCAAATTTTTCACTAGATGTGTTGTCAAATTGTAAACCAAATTGGGTACTTGCTTTTAGCCCTTTTGTAATTCTGTAATCTATATCAAGTATAGCTTTAATGGCTCTGTTTTTTAATTCGTAAGATGAATTTTCTCTCTCTTCAATAAAGTTAAAAGGTAAATAAGTTTCAGAATAACCACTAATATCTTTATCGTAGTTATAACTTCCATCAGCATTATATGGTGTTAAATATGGATTTACTGATCTTGAGTAATTTGCTGGATTTGTAAATCCGTCTGTGTCTGTTATGTATGATTTTGTTTTACTTTCAGATCCAAATAATCCAATACCAATATTTAATTTATCGGTAACTTCAAAATTATTTTTTAAAGTAATATTGTATCTGTCGTATCCAGTACCAATTGTAGCACCTTCTTCATTATAAGCTCCTAAAGAGAAGTAATAATCAGATTTTTCACCACCACCAGAAAAACTTACACCATATTGCGTGTTTATAGCGGTTTGGTATAATAGATTACCCCAATTCGTATTGTTATTTCTTAAGTTATTAATAGAATTCTGAGTGTCAGATGACAATGCAGAAAAGCCTCCAGTTCTATAAGCTCCTAATTCATTAGCTTGATTTAAGATACGAGTAACTTCTCCGCCACTGTCTCTATATGTTAAGTCAGATCGACCAGCTAATCCTAATTCTAGATCTACTTTTTGAGATGAGTTTAAAAGATTTAATTTTGAAAAATCTGGTTTTTGAGTAACAAAAGTATTAGCAGTAAAGTTTACTTTCATGCTTCCCTTTTTACCTTTTTTTGTAGTAACAACAATGACTCCATTTGCAGCTCTAGCACCATAAATGGCAGTAGCAGCAGCATCTTTTAAGATTGTAATATCTTTAATATCATCAGGATTTAAACCCGCAATAGAGAAGTTATTTAATTCATCTATATTGTCTTTATCAAAGTTCTTAGGAACATCATTGCTTTCTAATGGCAAACCATCTAACACCCATAACGGATCTTGTGAGCCAGAAATCGACGCTGTACCACGTACTCTAATTTTTGCAATGGCACCTGGAGCTCCTGTAGCTTGAGTTACAGCAACACCAGCAACTTGACCTACTAACAATTGATCCAAACTGGCAACACCCGCTTGTTGTATGTCGGCCATATTAACTTTGGCTACAGCCGAAGTTAATTTTCTTTTTTCAATTTTTTGGTAACCAGTTACAACAACTTCTTTAAGTTCGCTTAAGTCAGCTTTTAAAGAAATGCTATAACTTTTTTGAGATGTGATGTTAATGGTGTACGATTGGTACCCCATGAAGGTTACACGTACGCTAGTCGTGTTCTTGTCTATTTTCAATTCAAAATTACCATCAAAATCGGTAACAGTTCCAATACTAGCGCTTTCGATAACACCTTTTTGGTTTGTACTGTTTGAGACCGAACTGTTTTCAACATAAACTGTTGCACCTGGTATAGGTAATTTGTCTTGATAATCAATTACTTTTCCAGTAATTGTACGAGTTTCTTGTGCATACCCGACAACGGTCAGGAATAAGCTCAAGATGTAAATTAATTTTTTCATTTCTGGTTTAATTAGGATAAAGGTTTATAGTGTGGTATTTAAAGCTTTCTCTATTCGTTGAATTAAATCAAAATAATGGTTTTGTGTTTCTTGATTTCCAATATTTTTCTTAGTTCTTAATAATTGTAATATTTGTCTTAATTCTCCTTTTTTATCAGATGTAACTTCTGAAACTCTTTTAAGAGAGGATTGATTGATATTGCGTGCCATTCTTGATTCATCTAAATGATTACATAAATGAGGAATGTTTAAATTCTGTTGTATTTCAATAATTTTCTTGCCATCTGTTTTCTCAAAAAGTTTGTTTGTAGAAACAATAAGCACATCGATATAATTCTTTTGTGTCATACGCTCCATAATCGTTAACGATTTATTTTGAATTGTAGGAGCAAAAATATTCTGACGTAGTGTTTTAAATAATTGTGTTACTGTAAACACATTTTCTTTAGCTCCATTACGTTGAAATAATTCATTTTCAGTAATTCGCAATAAACGATCATCACTAAGCATACTGTATAAAATACCGTATTGTAATTCTCTTGCTAGGGTATAAGGAGTATATTCGTATGGTCCAAGAGGAGAATCTTTTAAAGGATTTGTTTTATCTAATATTGGATTAAAAAACAACCATTCTGGAATAGTGATACTATTTTTTAATAAATAGGCTACAGCTCTTTTTTGAATTGAAGCTGGAACTGGTATATAACTTGCTTTGTTATCACCGTGAACAGTTGTGTTTAGGTAGATACCTCCAAGATTATTTAATACGTGTCTGTTATAAAGTTGCCATTGTCCTATTGTACCAATATAAAGTTTACCTGTTTCGTAGTAAGATTCGTCTTTATCATACGTCCAGTCTAAAATATTATTTACAACACGTTTTAAGTTTTTAAGCCCGTATTCACTTGCTTTCATTGCATCGTTTCCTAAATCTTCCGATTGTGAACGTGGATCTATTGTACTATCACCATCTTGTTGTTCTCCATAAAAATAAATTGGATCATCTTGGTGTTTTGTAATTAAGCTATTTAAAGCGGTATGCTCTTCTTTTTCTTCTGGATACCATCTGTATCCCCATTCGATAGCATATTTATCATATTCACCAATTTTTGGTGTAATAGCTTCTACATGATCTTCTGGTTGTGCGATATAATTGTAACGAGCATAATCCATGATTGATGGAGCTGTTCCACCCATTTTTGCTGTAAAATCTTTAGAACGAAGAGATTCAACATCATAAGCAAATGAAGATCCCATATTGTGTTTTAAACCAAAAGTATGTCCAACTTCATGAGAAGAAACAAATCGGATAGCCTCACCCATATGTTCGTCGCTAAATTTATTCCCTCTAGCTTTAGGGTCAATTACACCAGTTTGAATACGCATCCAGCTGTGTAATGAAGTCATTACGTTATGCCACCAGATAATGTCTGATTCAATTATTTCACCGCTTCTAGGATCAACAACTGCAGGTCCCATAGCATTCGATTTTGGAGAAGCTACATAAGTAATTACTGAGTAACGTACATCATCGATATCAAAATCTGTATCTTCTTCAGTAGGTTCTTTTGCAATAACTGCATTTTTAAATCCAGCTTTTTCAAAAGCTACTTGCCAGTCACGAACACCCTCTATAATATAAGAACGCCATTGTTTTGGTGTAGATGGATCAATATAATAAACGATAGGTTTTTTTGGTTCAACCAATTCTCCTCTACGGTATTTTTCAATGTCTTCTTTTTTAGGCTCTAATCTCCAACGAGTAATTAATTCCTTTTCACGCATTGCGTGTTGAGCGTCACTAAAATACCAGTGTTTTTCAGTGAAATATCCAATACGTTTATCTGAAAAACGAGGTTGCATAGGTACCTTGTCTAATAAAATAATATTGCTAGTTACTCCAAGTGTAACCGATAGGGCAGGACCACCACCTTCACTTACTGAGGTCGTAAGCTGTGATTTAACAACTATATTTTTAGGAAAAGATTTTGCAAACTCTATATAAGACAGTTCCGATTTAACAGAACCACCAAATCCAATGCTACTTAAAATATCATTGAAGCTTTTTTGTTTTCCGTCAAAAACTTTATTTGCTTTTATTACAACCGCAGTTGAATCATTGTTTTTTGTTTCAATATCAAAAACCTCTATAATAGATTCTGAAAAATTATTATTAACAGAAGCTGTTATTGCATCATCTTTAGGAGAAGAAACGCTAGGAACAGATGATTTTACCCATACTTTTTTAGCTACAAGGTCTTTATGGAAAGTGATTATCTTATTCTCATAATTCATTCCTTTGTTTAGTCCAGCCTCATTAACTTGCATTGGGACATTCGAAATTTTATTTACCACAAGAAACTCTCTTTGAAAAAGAGAATCATTTATTTCAAGATAAAGATCAGTTTTAACTTGTATGATGTTAAATAATCCTTTTTTAACAGTAGCATCTTTTATTAGGTCATTATATTTTTTCCCTTTTTTGTTGCTAGTAGAATCTTTAACTTGTTCTGTTTTTTCTTTTTTACTTTTTCTGTCTTTTTTCTGCGCAATAATTGTACTACTACCTATTAATAATAGTAGTAAAAATGTGTTTTGTAAATTTTTCAATAATGCCTTTTCCCTCATTTGAAGTTAAGTTTAGGTTAATTTTTCGCCTAAAATATTCTATCCGTTACGTTAAAAAAAACAAAAAAGGAGTGAGTGGCTTTTTTTTGGGAGTGAATGCTTTTTTTATTCAATTAAGGGTAAAATACAGACAAAAAATTCATCCGTTTTAAATACCTCAAAATCGTTTTTTGAATAATAACTATAAATGCTCTTTAAATACTTATGACCGAATTTAGACTCTTTCTCGAAGTTTTGCTTTTCGTTTAGATTATTGGTAATAACTACCTTGTTTTTTTGAATTATGATTGTTATTTTTAACGGATTTTCATCAGAAGCAATATTGTGTTTAATAGCATTTTCTATGGCAATTTGGAAGGATAAATAAGGAACTTTCTTAGATAAAACACTATTATCTTCAATCGTGATTGCAAAATCAAATTCATCTTTGTATCGCGTTTGTTGTAAAAAAATGTATTTTTCTATAAAAAGGAGTTCTTCTTGTAGAGTTACAATATTCTCTTCAGGCGGATTAATTAAATAGCGATAGATTTTAGATAGATTCAAAGTAAATTTACGTGCTACTTTAGTATTGCTATCAATGAGCATATAAAGAGAATTTAAAGAATTAAATAAAAAATGTGGATTTATTTGTTCTTTTAATTGGTTCAATTGAATCAATGCTTTTTCTTTCTTTATTTTTTCATTCTCTAAGAGTAATTTGTTTTTCTCTTTCGATAAGGCTTCTTTTTCCTGAAAGCTTTTACGTTTAACAGTGGTGAATAAGTAAAAGAATAAAATCAGGATTATAGTTGTAATCAAGTAAATTAAGGTTGCATATTTTTTTATGTCATTCACATCTTCCCTTGAAATTTTTTCAGGAAAATTAACAGATATGTACCAGTTAGTATCTTTTACGTTCAACTTTTTAGTGTATCTAAAAAAGTCGATTCCTATATACCCAGAAAGCACTGTTCTCTTCGTAAATTTCTCAGGAGTATTAAAAATAGTATCTGATAGAGCTGAATTTTCAATTTTAAAAGTATTCCCCTTTAAAAAATTTACTTCAGGATGATAAAGAATAGTTCCTGTATGATCAAAAACAAAAGAATAGTTTGCAGCTGTTTGATCAATAGTTAAGAAATAGGATTGTAAGGCCTTTAAATCAATATCATAACCGTACCGAACTATGGCTCCATCTAAGGTAGGGTGCTTAAAATAAATACGCCAAAAAAAGTTTTGAGAGTCTTTAATGATAGTATTAAGCTCGTTTTTTTCTCCATTTTTGGCTATAAAATCTTTGATGCTAGTTGTTAAATTGGTATTGATTTTAGAATCTGTGAATTCAATTTTACCTTCATTTATCTGAAACCAATTGTTTTTTACAATACTATTATTAATATGTACTGCACTTAAAACTTTTAGATTATTCGATAAATTTTTTGGGGTACTAATTTCGATAACTTGAGCTATTTCTTTCTGAATATCAAGAAAGCGCGTAAACTCCTTAGCAACAACATCTTGCTTTTGAAGGAAGTTGCGTTGTGCTGTACTAGAATTGGTTTTTTCGGTTATATCTGTAATTAAATTGCTTAATATGTAAATAGAAAACAAAGTAAGGATGATGAATACAATTCCTAGAATAAAAAAGTTACGTCCCGAAAGGCTATTTTTAAAATTAAATTTCAATGGTATTTCTTAAAAATAAGGAACATGAAGTCCTTATTATAATGTGGTATTATTAATTTTTGCGCAAAGATAGTTTTTTTATTTACTTCCTTTTTTAGACTTTATAAAACGTATCTATCAATGTATCAGTTAAATCTATATATTTTTTTACCCTTTTATTTGAAGGTGTTCCAAGGTATTTCCAACAAAAGTTTTGCTTCCTACTGGTTTAAAACCTAATTTTAAATATAATTTTTTAGCATTTGAATTGCCTTCATCTACAAGCAAACCTAAAGTTTGTTTATTTTTGGTTACGTATTCGTCTATCAAAAATTGTAATAGTTTAGAGCCTATCCCTTTTCCTTGACATTTAGGACTTACCCCTAATGTATCGATATAGAATTCTCCTTTTTGTGTTTCATCCTCAGGATTAAAGTCTTTATTATAATGTGTTCTAACATATTGCGCTATAGGCTCTCTCAAGAGGTGTAATTTGGCCCCATCATATATATTTACAGCTGCAATAATTTCATTATCTTCTTCTACAACAAAGCAATTTTGATAAGAATATTGGTTGTTTTCTTTTTCTATAAAGTGTATTAAAAACTCTTTGGCTTTATTATTGTCTTCTTCACCTATGAAGTTATACACTATATCTTCCATTGCCAACAGTAAATACGTTGCAATATCGTTTGAATCCTTTATAGTTGCTTTTCTAATTATCATCACCAATTTTTTATCGTTTCGGCAAAAATACCTTAAACTAGTAGATATACCAAAATCAGGCAGCTATATTAAGTTTTATTTGGGTTTTTCGGAGGAAATTAATTTCATCTGCAATTTTGAAATAAAATCGTCAGGCAGGAATTGCTAATTTTCATTTTTTACTTACTTGTATTATTCTCTTAAAAATGTCGGAATTAAATGAAGTATTTAAGAAAATAGAGACTTTTTAAATAAAAATTTTTGCAAAATTTGTAGGGATAGTTTTTTTTATTTTAAATTGCAATCCTATTCTTATTTTTATAGGATAAAAAATGGTAACTTGTAGAATAAGTTCTAGAGTATGATTATCTAATGTTCTACATAATGATAAGTTTTAGCGGTTTATTTCTAAAATAAATAATTAAAATACGTAAATTGTATGAGCATTTTTATTTTATCGTTTAATTAAAAGACCTTCCCCAAATCTCTTTTAAATAGTTGTTCTTGTTTTAGTTTGGTATTAATTTTTGTGTAAAAAAGGGGGCTATCAATTAAGCTTAATTTTTTTTAATTGTAAGTCATAATTTAATATTTTAAAAAAAGCATTATCTATTTTAAATTGTAGTACATGATACTACATCAAAAACCTATATTAAAAACAGTTATTATGAGTTATTATTTTTTTGACTCATGTTTTATCTTAATAAATATATATTTTGATTGAAAAGAATTTGATAAGCAATAGATTTAGTTTTACAAAACTAAAATTTGAACATAGAAAAGTAATTCATTATACTTTGCTGGCATTTGTTATTCTTTTACAAATCATGGCAGTCATAATTTGGCATAATGAAACTACGAATGAGACAAAAATGTCGAAATTCTTTGAATCAATAACTAATTTAGGGAACCTAAAGCAACTCACTAATGAGATTAATGATTCATTTATTAATTCTCAAAAACATTACAATCATTATATAAGTAATAAGGATGAAGCTTCGTTGAATAAGTATTCTGCTTCATTAATCGAGACTGGTGAATTGGTTGATAAGTTAAATAATGCTACTGAAAAGAATATAGAGTTTAAAAATGTTCTATTAGAGAAGAGTAAGTCAGAGTTAGGAATTTTAGCTCTAAAATCGACTATTGACTCTATTATTAATTTACAGACTGAACCTAATAATAAGGAGATTTCAAATTTATTAGATTTTAAAAAGTTTGAATACAAGAAAATTCTTGACAGTATAAAAACGGATTCTTATATAAAAGTGGATAGCGTATCTCGAAAAGGTCTTTTTTCTAGGCTGGGTGATGCACTTGCAGGAAAAACAGAAATACAAAAAGAACAGTTGAAAATCATTGTAACTATGAAGTATAATGATAAACTTGTCTCTGGAAGTATTGAAGACCAAATTGCAAATGTCTTTATGACCACCAATAAATATTATGAAAAACAATTTAATAATTTAAAAAAGACATTTTCAAAATTAAGAGATCAAGATTTAAAGCTAACAGAACTTAATAATAAGCTATTAAATCTTAGCGCTACCGTATTGCCTAATTATACCAAACCAATTAATGCGCTTCAAGCTGATTCTCAAAAGAAATTAGAGAATCAATACAAGTCTAATGTAACAGTTCGAAATTATACCTTATTAGGATTAATATTATTGATGTTCATTGTATCTATAATCCTTTTTAGTTTTACTAGAATGGCATTTGAGTATGAGAAAAGATTAACTACAGCTCAGAATCAGATCCGTCAGAGTTTAAGTTTTAAGAACAGAATTATGGGGATGATTAGTCATGAAATTAGGTCTCCTTTAAGTATAATTTCTATGTATAGTAAGAAGATAAGTTCTTCTGTTCAAGATGTTGAAATTAAAGATACTTTCAAGTCTATTCAATTTACGACTAATTCGTTACTACTCTTATCAAATCAAATTTTAGAATATTCTAAAGTAGAAAATTATGAGCTTACGCTTAAGAATAAAAATTTTCATTTAAAAACTGAAATAAACCAAATCATTAGTTCGTTATCATCATTGGTAGAAACTAAAGGAAACAAAATAAAAGTGAAGTCCAATCTAAATTCCGATTGCGAAGTTTATTCTGATGCGACAAAAATTCATCAACTTTTTTATAATATAGTTGGGAACGCAAATAAATTTACAGAAAACGGACTCATATCAATTAATATTGATCTCGAGAAAAATTCGGATTATGAGTATAATTTAAAAATAGAAATTCAGGATAGTGGAGCTGGTATCCCCGAGAAGGATTTGAAGAATATATTTGAGTTGTATTATCAAGGAGCCGTTTCTAATAAAATGAATGACTTAGGAGTTGGTTTAGGACTAAACCTATGTAAAGAAATAGTTGAATTATTTGATGGAGAAATAAATATTGAAAGTGAAGAAGGAAAAGGCACAAAAGTTGTATTCAATCTGATATTAAGCCCAGCTTAAAATCCAACAGTAATGAACATTGTTTTTTATTGAAGAAGTAATAAGCAGGTTTGTAATAATTTAATTTATAAACAATGAATGCATCAAATAGCTATAGTTTTTTAATTGCCGACGACCATGTTGTAGTGCGTCAGGGAGTTAATCTAGTTCTTAAAGAGCTGTTCTTAGGTGCAACGGTTTACAAGGCAGCAACTTTTAATGATACTTTTAAAATTTTAAAAGAAGTTAAAATAGATTTATTGATTTTGGATGTAAACTTTCCAGATGGCAATAGCATAAATATTTTGGCAGAAATCAAGGCAATCCAGCCTGATGTAAAAATATTGATATTTTCTGCCTTAGAAGAAAGCATCTACGCCATGAGATATTTGAATGCTGGAGCATCGGGGTATTTAACCAAAGAAAGTTCAGAAGATGAAATGAAGTTAGCAATAAACTCAATGATCTCATCTGGAAAATACATGACTCAAAATATAAAAGATAAAATACTGGATTCTTATATTTCTAAAAAACCCAGCAATCCATTAGAAGCATTATCGAATCGGGAGATGGAAGTAGCTCGTTTGTTTGTTAAAGGATATGGTAATCTAGAGATATTAGAATTATTAAAGATTAAGAAAACTACTGTTAGCACCTATAAAAACAGAATTTTTGAAAAATTAGAAGTCGACAACTTGGCCGAACTCATAAAGATATTTCAATTATATCATGATGAAACTTTATAGGTTTCATATTCATTACTATATTTTATCGACATAAATGTTTTAAAAAGTGAGGGCTATAATTCCCTCACTTTTTTTTTCGCCTGTAACAAAGCACATTACTAGATTATATCCTGTAGTACTAGTTCTATAGTAAGTTGTTTTTTGTACTATAAAGTATTGATTTCATTGGTAGTATATTTGTAATGAACATAAAGAGGTAATTATATATTGATATTTATTTCTATGTTTTTTGATTCTAGAAACATCAAATGTTGATTTTGTGAAAATTTATTTTGACCTGCAGTCATTTTAAATTTAGTGTTAATTAGTTTAGAAATATATGATATGGGATTTGATTTTTATAAAAGGGATAGTTCTAATGCTATAAATAATTTTCGCCCAAAATCTCGTGAAGACAGAGTACCTGCCTTTTCTGGAAAATTTTTTAATGTATCAGAATTACAGGCTCAAGAACTAAAGCTAAAAGTTTTGGAAGAACGCTTTCAGTTTGCTCTTGAAGCTTCAAATACTGGAGTATGGGATTGGAATATTAAAACAAATACAGTTTTTTATTCATCACAATCTTTTAAAATACTGGAAATAAATTCAGCAGATATTTTTGATAATCCAGAACGCTGGGATGAAATAGTGCATCCAGATGATTTAGAAGAATATTATGCTGCTATTAATGAGCATTTTGAAAAGGAAACACCTTTTTATGAAAATTTCCATAGAGTATTAACTTCTAGCGGAAGATACAAATGGATTTTAGATAGAGGTGAAGTAATAGAGCGTGATAGTAATGGCAAACCATTACGTGTTATAGGAACACATACGGACATTACAGCTCAAAAGGAAAAAGAATTAGAATTGGTTAAAACCATGAAGCTCTACAGCGAAAAGAATAGCCAATTGTTGAATTTTTCGCATATAGTAGCTCACAATTTAAATTCGCATGTTGGGAATTTAAAATTGCTTTTAGATATGATTGATTCTGAAAATAAAAGCATGGAGGATAGTGAGGCTTTTGGTTATTTGAGAACAGTATCTAATGATTTAAACAAAACAATTACAGATTTATCTCAAATAGTAAACATTCAGAATAATGTGAATATAGTTGTTAAGCCTTTAAACTTAAATAATTATTTGAAGAAAGTACTGGATGTTGTTAGTGCATATAATTATAGAGATTTAGGTACAATTATAAATAATATTCCAAAGGATGCAACGATAAATTTTAATCCTGCTTATCTAGAAAGTGTCTTATTGAATTTTTGTACTAATGCGATTAAATATGCACATCCAGATAGAGATTTAATAATTGAGTTTAATTTCTTTATCGAGAAAGGGAAAAAAGTATTTACTATAACTGACAATGGGTTAGGTATAGATTTAAAAAAACACGGGCATTTGTTATTTGGAATGTACAAGACATTTCATAAACATGAAGATGCACATGGTATTGGTTTATATATTACAAAAAACCAGATAGAATCAATGAATGGAGCTGTAAGCGTTGAAAGTGCAGTTGGGGTGGGAAGTACGTTTACAGTGACATTCAATGATTAAAAATGGCAGAATAACGATTAAAAATATAATACATAATTAATTTTAAAGAATGGAAAAATTTGTAATTACAAAAAATGCAAATGATGAGTTTCAATTTTATTTTATTGATAAAAATGAAGATATAATCTTAAGAAGTAGCGGATACACAAGAAAATTTATGTGCGAAAAAGGGGTTGAATCTGTAAAAACGAATTCGCAGGATAGCAACAAATTCTTCAAAAAAACAATTTCAGATGATAAGGTTTATTTCAATTTGAAGGCTTTTAACGGGAAAATTATTGGAATGAGTAAGATGTATGAGGACAGAATTTCACGTGATAAAGGGATGGAATTCTTAAGAGAAAAAGCTCCTGATGCCCCGATTGAAGATCAAACTAAGTCATCTGAAAAACTTATAAAAACATCTTCTTTAGTTTGTTAATATTTAATTGGTTAGATATACTTACCTAAACATGAAGATTAAAGCCCCCTAGGAAATCCTAGGGGGCTTTTAATTGAGAATAAAATTATTTTTTTGATTCTTCTACAGAAACTTTTCTGAATTCTTTTAATAGTTTCTCTAATTCAAGAGTTGATTTACGAGCTCTAGGACCAGCTGCTTTCACACCTTTCTCAACTAGTGATTCATATTCAGTTTTAAATGTTTCGAATTCTGTTGCGATTTTGGCGAATAAGTCGTTCATAATAATGCTTTATTTAATTAAGAGCGCAAAAGTAAAATTTTGTGTGTAACAATTAAATAATTTGCTGTTAAAATCATCATTTTTTTTTCAATGTACTATTCTGACTTAAATCGTAGCTGAAAAAGCACGCAAATAAGCAGGTCAAAATTGTTTATAGTATCATTCAGCCTTTCTGATTAATGGGATAACCTTTGTTCCAATCAATTCTATTGCATTCATTAATTGTGAATGTGTAAGTCCAGCATTATCCATTTGAAAAGTAAACCTCGAAATCCCACCAAGTGCTTCACTATGTCTTACTATTTTTTCTGCTACTTGTTCAGGATTACCCACTACTAAAACACCTTTTGTATCAATAAGGCCATCAAACTGTGCTTTTGTTACTGGTGGCCAACCACGTTCTTTTCCTAATTTGGTCCAGAGCTCGGCATATCCAGGATAATAGTCAGCAATTGTTTTATCAGTTGTACTACCTACATAACCTGGTGAATGTAATCCTACTTTAAGTTCTTTTGGGGCATATCCAGCAGCTTGACCTGCCTCGCGGTACAAATCGATCAGTGGGCGGAAGCGATGTGTTTGTCCTCCAATAACAGCTACCATAAGAGGTAGTCCGAGTGTTCCTGCTCTAACAAATGATTCTGGAGTTCCGCCAACACCCAACCATATTGGTAATTTTTCTTGTAATGCTCGTGGATAAATAGGGAGATTATTTAATGCTGGACGGAATTTCCCCGACCAAGTTACAAACTCATTATCTCGAATTTGTAGCAATAGCTCTAGTTTTTCTTTGAACAATTGATCATAATCATTGAGATTAAACCCAAAGAGGGGATAGGCCTCTACAGATGACCCACGTCCTACAACAATCTCAGCTCTTCCCTTAGAGATTAAATCTAGCGTAGCAAAACTTTGATATAGTCGTACCGGATCAGCAGCACTTAAAACACTTACAGCGCTGGTTAACCGAATTGTATTTGTCTTTGCAGCTGCTGCGGCAAGTATAACTGTTGTAGCTGAGTCTAAAAATTCCTTTTTATGATGCTCACCTATACCAAATACGTCGAGACCAACTTGATCTGCTAGTTCAATTCTTTGTAGTAATTGCTCCATTGCATCTACGCTACTTAGCGTATTGTTATCCCCGTACATTGCCGAGGCAAAACTATCTATTCCTATTTCCATCATAGTAGTAAAGATACTAAAATTTGCCTAGTTATTATGGCAACGCTTTTTAAGTATTAGCCAGTATTAATTATACTTATCTATAAAATTTGCTTTGAATTTCAACAGATAAACAAAATTAGAATATGCTGTATTGTTTCTACTATGGCATAATATTTGTTTTTTGAGTTAGCAAGGATAGTTCCTTACAAACTACTAGTTATAATTAATAAAATATTATATAAATGAGAAAAGTAAAATTAGCTGGCGCAATTATGATTGCAGCCTTAGCCATTAGTTCTTGTAAAAATGATTCTAAAGAAACAAAACTTGATAAAGATTCAACAAGTATAGAGAGTACTGAAGCGATTACTTCAGCAGAAATTATTACTGATACTGTTACTAACAGTGAAGGAATTCAATTGATTACAAACTTTGATAATGAAAAAGGTACGCTGACTATTGATCTAAGTGGTGAAAAAATTGAAATGGTTCAAGATACTACGGCTTCTGGGGTTAAGGCTCATAACGATAAATACGAGTATACAAATTGGCACGGAGAGACTCAACTTAAAAAAGATGGAAAAGTTATCTTTTTTACTAAAGATAAAGAATAAGTTTACTTCAATAATTTAGCTATCAATTTGATTGCTATTTAAAAATAGTACTGTCCAAAAAAAGCAAATGGAATTTAGGTAACAACCTAGATTCCATTTTTTTTATGTGTTATTTGAATTTCAATGTCTTATCATAATTTATTAAAAATATAAAATGAGCCAGATGGGTGTAATTCGGTTTTATATTACTATGTGGTTAAATTTTTAGAAATCAATACTTCCTTAAAATCAGGTGTTTTTACCTACACGCAGACGGAATTTATTCTATAAGTTTACTTAGGTACAGTAAGTTATTCCTCTTGTTGTATAAACCCAAATATACTATAACACTTAATTTAATCAGAAATGATTAAGGCGAAACCGAAAAGCCTAATGAGTAGGGTATTTCTAAAAATGAACTTAACTTTACATCCATCAGTGGGGATAGCCAGACTAGGTAACAGCACCACAGAAATTTGTTTATCTCCAACAGAGATAGGAGGTTTGCCTTATGATGCAGATAACGAAGGCAATGTGATTGGTCCGATCTCGCAGTTTAAAGATTCGGTAGGTCGCGTAAAAAGACAAGGGCAACCGTTTACAATTTGCAATGAAAAAGGAGAAGAACTAACTTTAGATTCTCCAAATGTTGCTTCGATTCATTGGACAGTACACCTTGCGAGCAAAAAAGCAGAATGGTATCAGTATTCTGAACTTCAAGGGAATCTTTTGTATGGAGGAGAAAATAGTTATGAAAATCAGGGTATTCCTTTGCGTAACCCTGATATTACAGGTGAAAATAGGAAAACCTTATTTATTGATCCAGGACCTCGTAGTGTTTCAGGAAAGCTTCAATCTATAGGTTTTAATAAAGAAAATGCGCCTGTGGGCTATCCAATCCAGTATCCAAATGAATCGGGAGTTACTTATGGCGTAGCAATTAAAACACTTGGTGATTTATTGACTGATAAATCTGGAAGACTTGTTGTATTAGGAGGTTATGGAAACGCTGGCGGGAAGGAACCACTTACTAGTTATGGAGGTTCAAACACTTGGCATGATGATATTTCAGATGGTCCAGTATATTGTACTGTTACGTTTACTGATGGTTCTTCGGTTGAGTTGAATGCGTGGGTAGTTGTGGGTTCACCCGATTTTGCTCCAGAAATTGTAAATATTTCCAATTTGAGTGATACCATGTTTGATGTTGCTGTACAAAATTTTAATCTTGTACCAGAAATGTGCAATAATGGTGTTTGGAATAAAAAATACGATGCGAATTTTCAACGAGATATTTTGCCAATTATTAATAGAATCAGTAGATATCAATGGGTTGCCAATGTTCAGCCTATGATGGCTTTTGCGAGTAATGCTTTTGATTATTCAGATCCATCGGATGAAAATCGAGACAACCGTCAGGTTTATTACTCTTATTTCAGACAAGCAGATGCCCAGCCACCACAGCCAAATTATCTACCGCAGGAAGAACTTTTTAAAATGGATGGAGATAACAGGTTTCCGATGATGCCAATTAATTCGGGAAGTAATTCTGTTAGTAATGAAAATATCATGAAGTTTATGGCGCTTAGCGACACCCAATTGTTTTTATTGGAGCAATGGGCAAATGGACATTTTACAAATAGCAAAAATTTTGATCCTTATCCGGTGAACCATAGAGATACGGCGAGTATAGGAAATTGCGTTGGACTTCCTATGTGTCCTGGAATTGAAGTGACGTGGAGTTTGCAAAACCCAGTGCTTTATGAAGCTCCATTTGTTATTAAAAGATTTAAAGATGAGAAATATTATTTTATACACGGATTAACACCAACACGTGACGAATGTGAAGGCGGAGGTTGTGAACCAGGTGATTTGACGAAAAGAATGGCATGTCCGTGGCAAGCAGATTTCTTTCAATGTACGATACAATACATCAACTTTTCTGATCCATCGAAAAATAAAACTACTGATGATGATGGTAATTCCGTTCCGTTGCCTCCAGCATATTATAGCTATTGGTGGCCACCACAAAGTCCTTGGGATGTGCTGGTTGGTGAATTTACTGCTGAAGGACAAGCAAAAAACAATGTTCCTGCAGGACAGCAAATGAATTACGCCAGAGGCATCAACAGTTTTACTCAAATGGTTGAATTTTGGTATTCGCTTGGTTTTATCAGGGACGTCAATTCAAATAGTAAAAGCTATCCGTACTTGGTGGAAACTGAGCGAAACAATGAGCTATTTACTTATAAAGACTGGCATGTTGGGAATATTAGCAACAATATGGCTGATAATGAAACGACAATTCCTGTATTTTTTATAGAGCCTAATAAAGATAAGGTTAAGAAAAGAAGCTTAAAAGGAGCACTTTTTGTAAATTATCTTGAAGAAAAAGCATTTAAACCTATAGATACAGTTGGTATACTTAAGCCTAGAGCGGGATCAAGAAATAGGAGATAATGGTAAAAAACATCCAAACAGATGTGCTCATTGTTGGTGCAGGGCCAGCTGGAATTGCGGCTGCAATGAGCATTTTACGTTATTCAGCATTAAAGGTTGTGATTGTTGAAAGTTCATCATTTGATAATCTGAAGGTAGGGGAACAGGTTAGTAGCAGTATTTTCGATATTTTATCTTACATCGGAGTAACTAAACAAGACTTCGATAAAGATTGTTTTATTAATGGTTATGGTTCTTTGGCTGCATGGGGAAGTGAGAATATTGTGTCAAGGCATTCGATGTTTTTATCAAATGGCGAAAATTTTCAGCTAGATAGGGAAAAATTCGATTTACAATTGGTTAAAATGGCAGCGGATGCAGGGATACAGGTTATACCACGAAGCCGTTGTCATGAGTTCAACCAAAATGCTGAAGGTCATTGGGAAATAAAAGTGAAGCACGAGACCAAAGGAGAACTGCTTATAGAATCGCGGTATCTTATTGATGCGACTGGGCGACAGTCTAGTATTTGCAGGCAATTGGATATAAAGACGGTAAAACATGACCAGCTCGTTGGAATAGGAACGTTTGTTACTTTTGAATCTGAAGTTCGAATGATGCAGGAAATTTATATGGAAACCGTCAAAGAAGGTTGGTGGTATTGTTCTGCTTTGCCGAATTCATTGATGAACATCACATTTTTTACTGATGCAGACATTGCAAAAGAGTTGAAATTACAAAAAAAAGAAAACTGGAATCGGTTGCTTTCTGAAACTAAACATATCAAGCAGATTATAAAAAATGCAGTTTCGAGTGAAAATTTATGGACCAGAAATGCTTTTTCACAACTTATCGAAAACCATCAACACCCTAATTTTTTTGCGATTGGCGATGCGGCTGTAGCGTTTGATCCGATATCATCAATGGGAATTGGTTTTGCACTGACTTCCGGTTGTAGCGGTGCAAAAGCATTACTTGATACTGATAATGGAACTAAAACAGCACCAATGCTCTATTGGAATGACCTGCAACATATTTTTGATCAATATCTTGAACTTAAAAATCAATTTTATGCTAAAGAATTGCGATGGAAAGAGTTGCCATTTTGGTCTCGGAGGCATTTGTAAATTACTATAATTAAACAAATCTTTACGAGTAATGATGATATAAATTGATATGGATTAATTTACTTATATTAGTCTTGTTAATATATTGAAAATTAGACTAAAATGGAGGATATTAAAGTTTACATTGAATATGTAGCAAAGGGAATTGAAATAGCAGGTATTCTCACAATCATTGTTGGAACTGTATTAGCAATGGGGAAATTTATTTTTACAATGCAGGGTGTGGTTCCTCGTTCCTACAAAATACTCAGGCAAGAACTTGGTAAAGGCATTCTATTAGGTTTAGAAATTTTAGTAGCCGGTGACATTATTGGTACTGTTGTTACTGAACCTACAATGGACCGTGTTCTTTCGTTAGCCGTAATTGTGTTAATTAGGACATTTTTGAGTTTGTCATTAGAAGTAGAAATTGAGGGTAAATTCCCGTGGCAAAAGGGGAGAGATTTAACTGATTAAGACGATTTTAAATTGTGTTTAAAATTATGTAGAATAGTTCTAAATAATTTTTGTTAAGGGATTATTAATATTTACATTTGCACTGATTTTTATTTAGAACAAATAAAATCAGATAACTAACCAAATATAAAAATTAATGAAATATCACAATCTCAAAACGACACAGTTCGTATTAATAATTGGTTTCCTATTTTCATTCCTTATTTCTTTTGCTCAACAAAACCAAGGAAAAATCAGAGGACAAATAACAACTTCTAACGGGAAGCCCGTTGCAGGAGTGAATATTATTCTTAAAGTTTCAAAATTTAGCACTACTACTAGTGCTGATGGAAGTTTTAAATTTGATAAAGTTAATAGCAATATTTACACGATACAAGCATCTTTAAAAGGATACCAAACAATAGAACAGGAGGTAAGTGTATCAAATAATGGAACAACTACTCTTAGTTTATTGTTAAAAGCTTCTGGCAAGAATCAAGCACAGAACAGATCTCAGCTTGATGAAATAATTGTTTCAGCTAGCAGAAAGGTTGAAACCTTATCAAAAACACCTTCGTCAGTAACAGTTATTAATGCCAAGGATATAGATAATTTATCAATAGTAAGTCCAAATATTGCTAATGTTGTGGCGTATGCAGTTCCAGGATTAGGATCTGCAACTAACAACACTGGAAATTATGGTCAAACTCTTAGAGGAAGAAATCCTTTGGTTCTTATTGATGGAATTCCACAATCTACTCCTTTAAAATCTGCTGGTAGAGAACTACGTTCTATTGATCCTTCGGTTATTGAACGTATTGAAGTTATCAAAGGAGCTACTGCTATTTATGGTAATGGTGCTGATGGTGGTTTAATAAATTACATTACTAAATCAGGAAAAACAGATAAAAAATTTGCTGGATATAGTGAAGCTGGTACTAATGGTAATATCAAAGGAGATAGCGTTATTGGGTACAGACTTTTGCAACAGTTTTATGGAAAAATCAAGAAGTTTAATTATTTCGTTGGTGGAGTTTATGAAAAGACAGGTGTTTTCCGTGATGCTGATGGTGAAGTTATCTCTCCTGAATATGGTTTAGGTGAAACTAAAACGTATAATGTTTTCACTAAATTGGGCTATGACTTTACAGACAAACAAAGAATTGATTTGATGTATAATTATTTTAGTTCTAATCAAGATTCAGACTTTGTACTTAAAAATGGAGTTTATGGTGTAAGCCCTGCAATTGGTGTACTAGGAAATAGACTTGGTGCTGATGAAGGAACTCGTTATAATCACAATATCAACTTACAATACATAAACAAACAAATTTTTGGAAGAACTAATTTAACAGCTAACTTGTATTTTCAAGATTTCTTGACGATTTTTTCTAATTCTGCCTTTTTCTATGGTTCAGGACAGTCTCAAACAGCATCTACCAAAAAAGGATTAAGAGTTTACTTAAACACACCATTTGTAATTTCTTCAAATGTTTCTGGTGATGTTACTTATGGTTTTGATTTGCTTAACGACAAAACAAATCAAAAACTAGTTGATGGTAGAGTTTGGGTTCCAAATATTGATATGGTTAACCTTGCGCCTTATGCACAATTATCAACTCAACTATTTGATGATTGGACTATAAAAGCAGGCTTACGTGCAGAAAACATCAAAATAAACATCGATGATTACAATACGCTTGCTACTGGTGCAAACGGAGCTGGAAGTGTTGCTGTAAAAGGTGGTGAACTTAATTATGAAGCATTTGTTGTTAATGCTGGTTTAAGATATTCTAAATATAAATTCTTTAACCCTTTTATCAGTTTCTCTCAAGCATTTTCAATATTCGATTTAGGCAGAGTGCTTACTGGTGCAAAACAAGATGCAATATCAAAACTAGAAACAGAACCGATTATCGTTAATAACTACGAAGGTGGATTTAGTAGTCAATTAGGAAAATTAAATCTTAGCGCTGCTTATTACTATAGTACTTCAAAATTAGGTACTAACTTAATTCAAGTAGATGGTTTATTACTTGCTGAACGTTTACCAGAACGTGTATGGGGCTATGAAGTTCAATTGGATTACCAATTAATTAAAGAACTTACCATAGGAGGAAATTATGCTTATGTACAGGGTAGAGGAGATAAAGATGGAGACGGTCATTTTTATGGTGACAATGATATTTATCTAAAATCGAATAGAATTCCTCCAGTTAAAATGACTGGTTATGCAAAATTTGGAAACGAAAGATTAAATGTTGAAGTGTATTGGATGTATGTAGGTGATCGAGATTACTTTAAACCTAATGCCAAAGGAGCTTATGCTATTGGCGAAGGACCAATTAAATCATTTAACCTATGGAACTTGGCTACAGCATATAAAGTAACAAGTCAGATTAGAGTGAAACTTGGTATTGAAAATCTTCTTAATACATCATATTATACTACAACTTCTCAATTTTATGGTACTAATGCCAATTATACAAGAGGAAATGGTTCAAGATTTAATTTAGCTGTTGGTTATAGCTTCTAAGAGAACCACATAAGTAATAGAAAAAAGGTTTCTGATAGTATATCAGAAACCTTTTTCTTTTTAAAGACCTCGAGTATTTAATAAAATGATGAGTATGATTAAAGATGATTTACTTTTAAGTGAATAGTCACAAATCAAAAAAGGAGAATAAATCTAATAGTTTGAATTACTATTAAATTTAAAAGGCTATCAAAAATAAATTTGATAGCCTTTTTTTTAATTTTTATTAAACAAGTACCTCTGTTTCGAGTCGCTCTTTAATAAGTGGGTAATTTACTTTTCCATTAGCGGTTAGCGGAACACCATCTTCTAGATAGATAACCTTTAATGAACTAGCATGAATCCCTAGTTTTGCTTTTAATACTTTTAGAATCAATTCTTTATTTAGAGCTTCATCTGTATATAAAACGGCTAGATGCTTATCATTTATACCTAGGCAAATAAAGGTCTGCCCACCTAAAGCATCTTTTAAAAGGAGTTCAGCTTCATCAAGATTAAGTCGTACACCAAATAATTTTACAATTCGTTTTATACGTCCTATAATATAATAATAGCCTTCATTATCCATTCTTGCTTTATCTCCTGTATGGAGCTTTTCTTGTTCTTCATAGAATTGCAAATCAGCTCTTCTGTTGGCGTAACCACCAAATACATTTGGCCCATGATAGATTAATTCTGAAGTTTCGCTATCTATTTCAAAATGTCCATTTTGAATAGGGCGACCAATAGAAGTTCCTTTTCTTAATAAATCATCTGGTGGTAAATAAGCCATTCTTCCACAGGCTTCTGTTTGACCGTATTGAGCAAAAAACTGCTTTCCGAATTTCTCACTGTATTCAGAAATTGCTTCAATCAGTTTATGGTTTAGCATTCCTCCTGTATGAGTAAGGTATCGCAGTGATGGATGGTCTTTTTTAAAGAATCCAATGCTGAAAAGCATTTCATAAAAATACGGTACTCCTCCTAAAGTGGAGTACCCGTATTTTTTAAAATCTGACCAAAACTCTTTTTGAAAAGCATCTTTATCAGTACAAATAATATGATTTGCCTTGATACAATTTGTTGTGAAAATCGATAATCCGTACACAAAATTGATTGGCACATTTAATGGTACTACATCCTCTCCTTTGATAGGCATGTACTCCATGATAGACTTGGCGTTCTGTACCAAATTCTCATCCGAAAGCCTAACAAATTTAGGAGAACCTGTTGTTCCTGAAGTGCTCAACAAAAGCTTTATCTTAGGATTTATAGGATAAATAGAATTTTCCTGACGCTTAAATAACATTATAGTATCTGAAGCATTCACCAGACTATATCCATCTATAGTTGTACGCGATGGATCATAAATATAGTACGGCGTGTACTTTTCTTCTAAATTCTCCTTAAAATTCTCGTTTAAGCTCAATCCTAATAAAGCTATCGCAAACTTACTTTGATAAAAATTCAGCAATGTTTCTATCGCTGGTAATTGATTATCGCTGTAAATAAAGACTACTGATCTTAGGTTGTCAATTTCAAGTGATTGGTGCATTTCCGAAATAGATTTGGAAATTCCAGTACTCGAATCTGTAAAGGTTAACTTTTCGTTTTTTCTAATTAAATTATATAGTTCCATAGTTCTTACTATCTTCTAATTAATATCGAACCCGTATTTTTTAAGTATATCTTTAATTTTTTCTACGCTACCCATTTCTAGGATATCTTCCATTTCGATAGAAATATTATAAGTGCTTTCAAGTTCTTGAACCAAAACAAGATGACTCATAGAATCCCATTCTGCAATTCCTTGATATTCTAAATCATCTTTTACTGCATCAACTGGAATTTCAAAAGCTCTTGCAAATACACCGTTTAATTGTTCTATTGTGTTCATATTTTCTATTTTTTTATATTAATTAAATTTTTATTAAACTTTTGTTGTTTTCCATTTTCCCTTACGGAAGATAACGATACAGGCTACTGCCAGTACGATTTCCGAAACAAGGATGGCTGTAAAAACACCATTTGTACCTAAATCAAAAGCAACTCCCAAAGCATAGGCTAGCGGAATTTGCACCACGTAAAACATAAGGATATAAAGCCAAGTAACAACTTTTACATCACCAGCAGCGTTTAGTGCTCTGGAAATTACCATTGTATAACCTAACAGTATATATGCCATCGAAATAAAATGGATATACATCGTACTATGAGAAACCACTTCAGGAATATCTGTGAAGATTTTCACAACTGGATCAGCAAGAAATATCCAGCAAATACCAATGATAACTAAGAATCCCATATTAAGAGTTCCTGCTCTCCAAACTGATTTTTCGGCACGATCGGGTTGTTTGGCTCCAAGGTTCTGCCCAGTTAATATTCCTGCGGCATTACCAAGTCCCCAAGCTGGCATAGTGGCTATAGAGGTAACTCTTTGTGCTAATATGTAACCAGCCAAGGCATTTTCTCCAAAATGTGACATAATTTTTATCATAAACACCCAACTAGAAGCTGGAATGATAAATTGAACTGTACCGCTAAATGCGAGTTTAACGATTCTTTTTAAAATGTCAAATTGAAGAACCAATTGTGCTTTTCCAATTCGGAGTACTGTTTTGCCTTTTATTAAATACCATGCTTGGTAAGCAACACCAATAACCCTGGCAATTAATGTAGCTATTCCCACACCAACCAAGCCGTAAGCGGGAATAGGCCCCCAGCCATAAATGAATATTGGACACAATATGATGTTCAATGCATTAGACAACCAAAGGATTCTCATTGCTGTTGAGGCATCACCGGCTCCACGAAATATTCCGTTAATGACAATACGCTGAATTAAAAATCCGCTAGAGGCAAACATAACTATTCCGTAGGCAGCTCCTTCCTTAACCATGGCAGGAGAAAGCCCCATAGCACTCATGATTTCATCACTCCATATTGTACACACTACGCTTATTAATGTGGCAATTGGTGTTGTAATATAAATAACCTGCATTGCCGTAAGCCCTGCTGCTTTAAATTTCTTCTCACCAATTCTTCTAGAAATCAAAGCCGAAGCTGCTATACCTAAACCTATCGAAACTGAATAACAAAAGGTTATAAAAGTAGTTGTCGCTCCAGCAATAGAAATTGCACTGGTACCCAATCTACTTACAAAGAATAGGTTTGAGCACACAAATAAAGACTCCATTAGCAATTCGGCAACCATTGGCACAGACAACAAAATGATTGTTTTGTTGATGCTTCCGCTTGTAAAATTGCTTTCACTTCCAGACAATGAACGTTTTAAAAGGCTAAAAAATGAACGCGTTTTATATAAAGTGGTTTTCATTAATTTTCTTTTATTGTTGCCAAATCTTCTGTTACTAATTGATGCAAAGGGTTAGGTATAAAACCGCTTTTTTTCATATGCGGAAATCCAGATGTTTCTTCGTAACCATTAAATAAACGACGGCTATTAAAGATGAGTCGTTTAAATTCTGGAATGAATAAATCATACTTATCAAGCATTTCTTTTAGCTCTGGATGCTCTTCTTGATACTCTATAATGATATCATGCACACAATTCCAAAAAGAAACCTCAGGATAGTTGGCTGCAGTTGTCATTACATCGCTTAAGTATCTAAAAAAGGCATCAAAAACGGCTATAAGAATAACTAAAGGTGCATTTTCGGGATTTGGCGATGCATTAAAAAGCTTATCAATAAACTCTTGTGGTAGTTTTTTCTTTGCTTCTTCATTAATTAGAATATCTCCCACAAAGTCCTGCAAGGCTATTCGGGTTGGAACGTAGTCCTTTAAAATAAGAATTACATTTTGTCCGTGTGGATCGATGCATAATGAATGCTGATAATACAGTTGCATCACTGGCTTTAAATAAGCTCTAAAATAAGTCTTCAACCATTCTTCTGTAGAAAGTCCAGATTTTTCTATAAGCTCCTGAACCAGACTTTTACCTTGATTATCAACATGTAATAAGGCAGCCATAGTCATTAGGTTTTCACCTTCTTTTAAAGAATTGACTGGGTTTTCGCGCCACATTGCCCCTAGGAATTCATTATACTGATAGGGAGCATCTTTAATTTTGCTATAGCTAGAATGTGCATAACTTACTGAAACCACTTCACCTAAAAGCACCACTTCCATTTCTTGGAGATAAGGATCGCTTTTGACTGCATTTTTAATCCAATCGGTTAGGCGAGGAGCAACAGAAAGTTGTTTTGGACACAATCCTCTAATGTGGCTAGTGTTTAAGATTGACATAGATGTTTTTACATAATGTCTGTTTGGCTGACTCAAATTAAAAAATGTGCGGATGCTTTGCTGTGGGCTATACAAATCATCAGACAACCCTAGCGGAATAATATACTTTGCAGTAATATCATGCGCAAATTGCATTACTAATTTTTGTTGCCATTGCCACAAATGAACTGGAATGAAGATATAATCCTCAGGATTAACTTCTGCGTGAGTCAATAATTTTCTAAAAGAAGCTATTTTCTCTTTGCCTAATTCGCTTTCATAAAATGCATCCTGATTTTTGTCGGCTCCTAAATGGAGTGTAGCACGATCTTTATGTGCTGCTACCCATAAAAGATGCGTATTATGACCCGATTCAGGTGTGAAGTTTACATAATCCTCAGTATCAAAACCAATACGACCTTTGTTTACAATTACCCAAGGATGTCCGTCCAAACTATGTTCGATAGTTTGAAAATCTGAATCTGCAAGTTCAGCAGCAGATAAACGATTGTTATTTTGGATAAAAGCATCTGCATATAATGTATGCAACAACTCTTCTACGTAATGGGCTAATGTAAAAGAATTTATGCCAATAGTATTTTGAAGTTCAATAAAGAAATTAGGAACATCAAGTGTGCTTAATTCATTTCCATCTTCATTTTTGTGAATACTTTCTTTGTCAATATGCCAGTAATTCAAGAACCTTAGATAAGCAGAGAAAGTATAATAAATATTTTCATTATCAGTCTCTAATCTAAAAAGGGTGTGACCCTTTTTTTGTTGACTCACAATTACAGGTTTTATCACATCTTCACGCATTAATTCTGCGATACTTTTGGCAAGTAGGTTGCGATTTACTTTATTCCAGATACCCGCATCGAGATGCTGGGTATCTTTGAATATGTCTTTGGGGGTTATCATTATATCTTAGTTTGTTTGTATTAATACTTCGTTGTCTAATCGTTCGTCCACAGTATTTAAGGCAACTTCTTGCAGGTATTTTTCAGCAGATTTTTCTACACCAAATTCCTGGAATGCAATACGTTTTTCAACTTTGTACACTTCACGATTAGCTAATTGGTTAATAATCCAAGAATTACGATAAGCACCCATTCCTAAATCGGGAGTTGAAAGTCCATGAGTATGTAATTCAGCATTTTGAACAAAAATATCTTTCCCGTTTTTATCGATAGTATAATTGCGATGTACATTAAACAAACCGTTTTCTAGGCGATCAATTCTGTTTTGGATTCCTTCAAGTATTGCAGGTTCTTTATAAGTATAACCTGTGGCAAGGATAACAAAATCACTTTGATCTTGATAGGGTTTTTCTAGCTCTGTATGCATGAAATTCATGTCATAAGAACCATTGTCTGCACCAGCAATATCAGTAAGGCGTAGATTCGAACGCAATTCAACATTCAATGGTGTATTCTCTAAACTCATTTCATACAAACGATCAAAAATTTCGTTGATAAGTTCTTGATCAATACCTTTATAAAGTCCATGTTGTCTTGCTAATAATTGTTTGCGCTTAACATCTGATAAACTATGAAAATGATCCACATATTCTGGTGAAGTCAATTCGAGTGTTAGCTTTGATTTATTATCCAAAGGGAAGAAGTGAGAAGAACGGGTAAACCATTTTAGTTGTAATCCGTTTTCTGTTTCTGGCAAAAGGTCACGAAATACTTCTGCTGCACTTTGACCTGAACCAATAATGCTCACTGAAGTACTTTTATTAATCTTTGATTTATAGTCTAAATATTTTGAAGCGTGTACCACATTTGGCAATGCATCTTTATCTATAAAATCTGGAACATGTGGTGATGTACCTGTTCCAAGAACCAGTTTCTTTGCATAGTAAGTCGTTGTGATAGAAGTTTTAGTATTTGTAACTGTAACTTCATAAAGACCATCGACATAATCAAGAGCTACGACCTTATGTGAGAACTTACAATTGTGTAGTTTAGCAACGACCCATTTGCAATACTCATTGTACTCTTTTCGGAAGATGAAGAAACTTTCTCGAATATAAAACTTATACAATCGTCCGCTTTCTTTGATAAAATTAAGGAAGCTGTATTTGCTTGTAGGATCAGCCATGGTTACCAAATCTCCTAAAAATGGAACTTGAAGTGTAGCGTTGCTTAACATTAAACCAGGGTGCCAGTCGAAACTTTCTGACTGATCAAAAAATAGTGATGATAATTCTTCCACAGGCTCCATAAGAGCTGCAAGGCCAAGGTTAAAAGGACCGATACCAATACCTATAACCGAGTATATTTTTTCTGTACTCATTGTAGTTGTTTTTATGATTAGATTTGGGGTGCTGTAACTAGAATATTCTGGAAATCTTTGGCAGCGGGGAATTTAGCCCAATACCATTCTCTATAACAAAAATTAAGATTTGCCTTTTTATCTGGCATTTCGATTACTTTTTGAATTTTGAATCCAACATGAGCCTTGTTCATCATAGATGCTAATGAATCTACAGAACCTTCACCAACCATTTTGCCTACTTTGGCTTCGCCAAGAACAAAATCCATCATTGATTGGGTGGCAGGGGAACCGAATTTCAATTTTGGGTCGGTTGGAGCAATAAATTGATGGGTTCCATAATCTGATGGTAAAACATCATAATAATTTCCAACGATATCACGATTTGCCCAATATACCTCAATGTTAAAAGTAGCTATACCATTGGCTTCACCTATATAACTATGTACTACGTCTGTTGGTAGTAATGTGCGGTAATAGGTTTCCAATTGTCTAATTGGCCAATTCATTTTCCAAATAGTTAGTGCATGCTCACGATGAAACCATTCGTGTAACATTTCTAAATCTTTATCGACATCTACAGTTCGTAGCGTTATTGTAACGTTTTCTTTTTCGAAATAACGACTAAAAACTGTTCCTGTTCCTTGCGGATTAATTAGTTCTTGTGAATAGAAGTACTTGTTTAATGGATTTGGAAAGCTTTTATAAATTGCAGGATTTGTCCTTGGTGCACTTGCTTCATCCATATTATTAAGACTAGTAAGCAAGTTGCATTTCACAACTAGTTTTACACTGTTGATGAAATGTGCAATCAAGCCTGTAGTATCCGATTCTTCTTCGGCTTTTAGAGATTCGTATATCATACTAATCAATACTTGCTCGTCTGCCAATTTATTTTTGCCCAATGCATTTACGATTCCAAGCAAATGGTTTACCAAAAGATAATACCCCCAGAAATCTATAATTCTTGATTCGGCTATAAAAGAGCGGCTATCTTTACCAAAATCTGGAATGATTTGTTGAAGTTCTTCTACTTTTCCTTGACGAAAGAAACAGCCTTGATTGTCTCTAAAATAAAGTTTTGATGGAAAAAGATTGGCATCAAATTCTACCAACATATTTTGCTGATGGTATTCTGAACCAAATCCGTATTTATTAAAGATTCCTACTAATGGACGGATGGTAATATTTAAATATTGTTTGAACCACAACAGCGCAACATCTGCTACTTCTTTATTTTGGCGTTTTGCTGCTTCTGTAATTAAGTTGAGCATTCTTGGTGATTGTCCTAAAACACTATCTTGAGTTAAGGAAGCAATCATGCTAATGTTTTTGTTTGCAGCAGCTCCATGAAATGGATTTTGACGTATACTGGTGCTAAAACCATCAATAACCTTATCTTGATAAGTAACGGCTATGTAGGCAGGATCGCTGATAAGTTCTATTTCTGGATAGTCTTTTTTAATACCTTTTCCCCAATCAGTTTTCATAAGTTCGCTGGCGTCATAACCACGATTTAACTCATGAAGGTAATTTACACGGTAAGAATTGGTGATTTTTACATGTAATGAGAATTTGTACATCCATTCGCTATCAGCATTATACACTGTACGAACAGATGATGTAGCAGTGTAAGGAGATCCAAACTGCCCTAAACTAAACAAGATTCCCTTAGATAGCATTTCTTTTACTTCGGGTTGTTTTAGCAAGTAATCTGCCTCCCAGGGATGAGTTGGCACAACTTTCCAATCTGGGTAAAGACTTAGTAAATCTTTGGCATTAGTACTTGCTGAAACTAAAATTTCTTTTCTTAGATAATCTGTCATCAAATACTCTTCAGAACTTTTTTCTAAGACATTGTCTGGATGAATCAAGAAAAAATGTAATCTGAATTGTCCAGCTGTTTCTGGAGAATATTTTTCAAGTTCATCACTTGTAAAACCTTCTCTACTTTTTGGTAAAGGATGCACTGTATGCCCTAAAATCAGGGATTGTTCTGATTCGATAAAAGTTTGCTCTGGACTATTGGCTGTACGATTATTGGCTTCAAAATGTGACAGATATTGCGCTAGATTAGCGATACTATTTTCCAAACGTTTTTTAGTTGCTTCGGAGTCAACATCTGGATAATCTGTTTTAGCGAATGCGGTAGCAAGCTCGATGAAATGTATCGGATCTATTTGTTGTATTTCATCTGTTTTGCAATTACGCACTATAACTGGGAAGTAATAAGAGTGTACTCCACTTTCTGAAAAGTATTCTAATGGAGCAAAAACTTCAACACCTATGGCAGTAAAATCAAATCTAAGAAATGAATCATGATTGATTTTTTGCATATAATCTGCCAGTGCAGGATCATATTTTGGAACTCCTTTGTAACGACTCCAGTTGCTGAATTCTCTGCAATAACAATTTAATAGGGATTTAAAATTGACTTGCTCTGCTGTTTGTTTAAATTTAGTTAACTCTTTGGTAGCCATTTCCGGTTTGTTTAATTAGGTTAAGAATATGTTTAATATCATTTAGGGTAGTGAGGGGGTTCAAAATGGTGAATTTGAGGTAGAATTCTCCATTTACTTTGGTACTAGCCAATAAAACTTCTCCACTAAAAAAGAGTTTTTCTTTGATGTACTGGTTTACGTTGCAAGGAAGCGCTTCTGTAGGACCGTTGATGTATCTAAAAACCAATACTCCAAGATCAGAATGGCATAAAAGTTCAAAATCAGAATCGGTTTCTATAAGACCTGCAGTTTCTTTTGTTGTTTCAATAATAGCATCAGTGTATTGACCTAGCTTTTCTTTGCCCATGTATCTTAGCGTACACCAAAGCTTAAGAGCGTCAAAACGACGGGTACTTTGAATAATTGATTTATTGATTTGAGCCGGAAGCGCATCATAATTTTGCTCTTTCGGATTTAGATAATCAGCATGGTGCTTGATAATGTTTAGATGCAGTTTGTTTTTTACAATAAAAGCACTGCTGCTAATAGGTTGAAAGAATGATTTGTGGTAATCAATTGTAACTGAATCCGCGTGTTCAATTCCTGATAGGAGGTGTCTGTGTTTTTCTGATAGCAACAGCCCACAACCATAGGCAGCATCTACGTGAAGCCATAAATTATGACGGCCAGCAATTTGTGATATGGCATCTAATGGATCTACATTACCAAAATCGGTTGTTCCTGCTGTAGCAGTGATAGCGATAGGAATATTTCCGTTTTCTATTTCTTTTGCTATTGCTTTTTCTAGTTGTGTAGGATCCATTCTATAACGGCTATCTACACCAACATGTACAATAGCTTGTTCTCCAAGACCTAGAATCCAAGCGTTTTTGTGATTACTGAAATGGGCTTTGTCTGATACAAAAACACGAAACTTACTTGCGTCTGGTGGCAAACCATCATGTTTGATGTTCCACTTTTTATATTCTAATGAGAAATAATCTCTTGCTAAAAGCAAGCCCATTAGATTACTTTGTGAACCTCCTGCAGTAAAAATACCATCGGCATTTGATGAATAACCAATTTGTTCACTAGTCCAGTCGATTAATTTTCGTTCCATAAATGTACCTCCAGCACTTTGATCATAAGTGTCTTGCGAGGAATTAATAGCACTTATTAGAACCTCTGCGGCTAAGGCTGGAATTACTACTGGACAATTTAAATGCGCTATGTACTCTGGCAAATGAAAAGCTGTAGCATGTTCTACATAAAGTTCGTCTACTTCATCAAGTAAACTTTTGTAATCGGATAGGGGAGTTCCCAAATCGACATTTTCTACTTTTTTTCGGATATCTTCTGGTCTGATTCCGCTAAAAGGTTTGGTGTTGTTTTTCAGGAAATTTGTTACTCTTTCCTGTGCCAATTGTATGGCTTGAGCATACTCATCGTTTGTATGCTGGTGAAAGATATCCTTATAGAAATCTTGTTGGGGGATAAGCACCGTCTTGTTAGACGCCTCATTGGTAGTCAATGTGCTGTTCATAATAGATAATTATTTGGGGTTATTAATATTTATTCTAAGTGCATTACTTTTTTAGATATGGGAGTTCTTTTTTTGTTTGATAGTTCTAAATTTTCGGGATAGTATCCGAGATAAAGTATGCCTAGTGATTTTTCGTTTTCGGCCAAGCCAAATTGTGCTATATAATCGATTGCTACATTTTTTGTACTCCAATAATTTCCGATATTATTGGCCGTACAGGTTAATGCCATATTTTGTACTGCCGAAGCTATTGCAGCAACTTCTTCCCACTCTGGCAGATTGATTTTACGGTTATGAACTAGGATTACCCCAATTAAACACGCTGTGTTTAACGGATATTCTCTTAGGTAGTTTAGTTTTTCCTCTAGTTCTTGTGGAGAAAGCTGTTTTGCATAAAAATCCCTGTAATAATTTGCCATATATTCTCCATAGTCTTTGAGGTATTTACCTTTCAAAACAATAAATCGCCATGGTTCGGTCATTTTATGATTGGGTGCCCATGTTGCATTTATTAGTATCTCATTGAGCAATTCTTCGGCGATATCTTTCTTAATATATTGATCGGCAAAAACGCTTCTTCTGTTGCGAATGTTTTCAGATATTTTACTTGAGTCTTCAGAAGATTCTGACGTCGCTATTTTATTGGTGTTCTTTTTAAAATTCATTTTTTTTTCAATTTTTTTCAAAAAAACTATTGTTATTTAGATTAAATAAAAATATATTTGTAAGTACTTTTTATTTAGACTAAGTAAAAACAAATGTATAAATTAATACTAATAAAAATTAAAAAAAAATGAAAAATTTTATACGAATGCCTGTACAGACAGATTATAAAGCCCCAAATCTACTACTGTATGATACTTGTTATTAATGCATTGCATTTTAATACACATTTATCTATTAACTCCCATAAACGTTTAAAAACAAATGAAATCACAATCAGTCATCTCAGTTGAGGAACCAACTGTAAAAAATTTACCCTTTGAAATTCCTACAAGACCTTTAATCATTGAGGTTACCCCACAAGAGAGGAATATTTTATCTAATGTTGGAAATCTTTTAGTAAAAGCATTCGATCATTACGAAAATCCCGAATATATTGGCGCTCTCCACCTTCATGCTTTTCAATTATTACCCGAACGAATTACAAGAATTTTAAGCCAGTTTGGATCTGATTTTTCAGCCAATCAATATGGCGCAATTGTATTTCAAGGCTTATTAGAAGTCGATCAGGACGACCTAGGTCCAACACCTCCAAACTGGCAAGGAGCAGATCATAGCAAATTAAATAAATATGGATTTATATGTTCGCTTCTTCACGGAGCTGTACCATCTAAACCAGTGCAATATTATGCTCAAAGAAAGGGTGGAGGATTATTGCATGCAGTGATTCCAGATGAAAAAATGTCTACTACTCAAACCGGATCAGGATCAAAAACGGATTTGTATGTACATACCGAAGATGCCTTTTTGCTTAATCAAGCCGATTTTTTAAGTTTTCTTTATTTAAGAAATGAAGAAAGAGTTCCTTCAACTTTATATTCGATTCGTTCTCATGGTGAAGTAAACTCTGCAATGGAAAAATTATTTGAACCTATTTACCAATGTCCAAAGGATGCCAATCACAGTGATGAAGACTTGACGGCTGGTCCAACAAGCTCTGTATTATACGGTAATAGACAGCTCCCTTTTATTCGTTTTGATGCAGCGGAACAAATATTTAATGAAAATGCAGGGCAGACTCCTGAGGCTCTTAGCTATTTAACTGACTTTTGGAATGAAGCAAAAACGCTTATTAACAGTGAATACGTTCCGAATTCGGGTGATGTAATTTTTGTTAACAACCATTTATGTGCTCATGGAAGAAGCGCTTTTGTAGCTGGACAGCGAAATGAGAATGGTAAAATTGTAAAATGTGAACGTCGTCAAATGTTGAGAATGATGAGTAAAACGAGTTTGATACACATGCGATCAGTGACCCATACAGACGATCCATATTTTGTAATGGAAGAGCATTTAGGTAAAATTTTTGATCTAGATTAAAGCTAATCTGTTGATTTATTATATAATAAAACTCAGCTAATCGTGTATGGATTAACTGAGTTTTTCGGCATTTTATATTTAAAGTGTTTATTTATATAAAATAATTTAAGTAATTAATTTTTAAATCTATTAAGGTTAAAAATTATATTACTCTATATATAAAAACCGTTGAGAGAATTTCTCTCAACGGTTTCAATTTTAAACCTATTTATGTTATGTTGGCAAATTTAATTTATCAATAATTTTTTGCTTTGTTTAAAAGCGCCGTCAGTTAGGATAACATGATAAATTCCTGTTGGCAAATTTTTGACAGTATAACTTGATGTATTTCGAACAGTATCGATTACATTTCCGTTATTGTTGTAAATAGTAATTACAGCATTTGCACTATTAATGTTTTCAAAAGTAAAGTTTACTACGTTGGTAGCTGGGTTTGGAAACATAGTAAATGATTTATTTTCATTTAAAGCCTCATTGGCATCAGCTCCTGCAAGTGGAAGTGTTATGTCAAGATAACTACTCCAGTCACTTGTTCCAGCAGCATTAACTGCTCTAACTCTAAATCTATAAGCAGTTTCTGTTCCTTGTTTTGGAATCCATAAATAGTAAGTTGTTGATGTACCTACATTTGCCCATCCTGTTGCCGCTTTGTATAATTGTACCTCATAGCTTGTAGCATTTGTTACTTGTGTCCATGAAGCATAAAATCCTGCAGCGTAAATTCCTGAGTTACCAATGTTTGTTGGAGTTGCAAGAGTTACCGGATTAGGATTTGAAGGGCCAAAAGTTACTGTGTAATCTTCCACTTCACCATCACCTATACTTCCGCATACAGCTGTAGGGTTTGAGTTGTATTTCATTACAATACGCATTCTAGTTGATCCTGTTGCATTATTTTGTACTGTAAAATTCCCTGTAACAGTTCCGTTTGACGAAAGTCCATTGATAACTTTCTCTGATGCTTCGAATGTATTGTTTTTGTTATAATCGATCCAAACACCCCAAGATTCTGTGTAATTTGAACTTGCAAAACCAGGAGTAAGACTAACTGATGTGCTTGTGTTTGGAGTTAATGTAATGTTTTTTGAAACATAATTTCCGTATCCTGAAGTATCGGCACCAGATGTATTTGTAAAACTTCCAATTACTATATCTTTAATGTATTCGTATTGATTTGCTCCATTGGCAGCACAATAGGCACCAGTTCCCGCAATAACAGCGGTAGCAACATTTGAATAATCTGAATACGTAGTGTTTGCATTTGCTCTTACTTGGTATGTATAGGTGCTTCCAGCAGTTAATCCAGTGTTGGTGTAGGTAGCTATATTTGCACCAAGTGTTGCAATTACACTATAAACTCCATCAGTAGAAGCTCTTTCTACGCTATATCCAGTTTCGTTTGTTGCATTATCTGTCCATGTTAAAACAGCTTGAAGTGTTGTTGAATTGGCAGTAGCTACCAAATTAGTAGGTGCTGCAACCGTTGTTCCGTTTGTTGCTCCTGCAATAATAGCTTCAAAAGGTTTGCTGTTGTAGGCATAATCAGTAATAGAATAACCGTCTCCGTTGGCTGCTACTTTTACTTTGAACCAACCGTAACAAGTTCTTCCTCTACTAGTATATTCAAAACCTACATATCCTGTTTGATTATCCCAAGTTGTGTATGCTGCAGTGCGTAAATCTAGTTGGTCAGGGTAGGCTCCGGGTGTTACAAATACACTTGAGGCACCAATAGAAGTTCCTGCAGCTATTTTTGTAATATTTCGTGTGCCTGTTTGTCCAACTAATCTTTTTCCATAAGTTTCAATTTTTAGCGCATTGGCTGCATATCTCCATGCACCATATTCTGTGTTATCACCAATTCCTAAATTGATATAATCCCAAGTAGAAGTAGAAGAAACTACAAAATCAGGGTTGTCTACATAAACGATTCCGTATGGAGCATCAAATTTTATGTTTATGGTTTTTGCAGCATTATCTAAGGTTATTATTCCTCCAGTTATTGCAGCATCTTTGAATGTAACTACAATAGCAGCATCATTGGCTGGCAAATGGGCGTTGGCTTTTCCTGTAAAAGTAAGAGCTACTTTTGAGTTGCTTTTTAATGTCAAAACTGCTGTTAAACCTGCTGGAACTCCAGAGATTGTATAATCTGTACCAGCAGTAAATGTTCCTGTACTTTTTGTGAATGTTCCATTATTAGTTGATAGAGATATTTCTGTACCAGTTGTAATTCCGCCATCGTTAGCATCCGCTTCGTATAATGTGTTTGCTGATAATACCACTGCTGTTTTTGCTGTCATTCCTGTATAAATCGAACCTCCAGGTTGTGTATTATAAGCATATTCAGAAATAGTATATCCATCACCATTAGCAGCAACAGTTACTTTGAACCATCCATAACAAGTTAAACCATCAATAAGGTAGGTAAAACCAACATAGCCAGTTTTTCCGTCCCAATTGGTATAACTAGCTGTGCGTAAATCTAACTGATTTGGGTATGCTCCCGGAGCAGTAAAGTTACTTGTAGCGCCAACTTGTGTATTTGATCCAAGTAATGAGATGTTTTTTGTTCCCGTTTCGCAAACTAATTTTTTTGCATAAGTTTCGATTTTCAATGCGTTTGCTGCAAATCTCCAACCTCCAAAAGCAGGATCGTCCCCTTTTTCTATTTCAAAATACTTCCAAATTAATGCTGATGACACAGTTACGTCTGGCATATCAACAAAGAAAATCCCATAAGGATTTACAAATTTAAGATCGAAATATAAGCTTGTACATGATAAACCTGTTGTGCCGCCTGTAAATGCTGCTGGTAAAAAATTAATTGCTCCTTTAGTATTATTGGCAACTAAATGATTTGTAGCTTTTCCCGTTAGTGTAACAGTTATTTGAGAGTTTGAATTTACAGTAAGTATTGGTGTAATTCCTGCTGGAAAAGTATGAGTAAAATGTGTTCCTGCAATCATTGTTCCTGAACTGAGAGCCAGTGTTTTTGTTCCTGATAGCGTAATTACTGAAGAGGTATCAAAAGAACCATCATTTGGAACAGCTTCTTTAAATGAACTCGCATTTACTGTCAATAAGCTACCACTGTTATTTACTCCTGTTGCTACTAGGTTGCTTTCTTGCCATAGTGTTTTTCTTGCGGGATGTTCTAATGCTGCGAGCATCCGATCAATTTGTCCTTGAGTGTACATTTTGTAGCATCCTTGCGCTCCATTGTAGCCCATATAATTTTCATTGTTTACTCTATCGCCATTACAATTTGTCCCTTGAGTGCAGGCTAAAGTGTGCAGACCATCTTCAAGAGGAGTATCGGCTACTTCATCTGTACCTGTACAACCACCTTCAAAGGTGTGTATTAGATTCAAGAAATGCCCAAACTCATGTGTTAATGTAGCCGAAAACTCTTTGCTGTATGAGTTGTCATATAGGTAGGCTCCATTAAAAACAACTCTTGCCGTATTGTTAGCTGTCATTCCAGAGTCTGGATACCAAGCTACTCCAGAGTTGTTAAGTGCTCCATCTTGATATAAATCATTTTGGATATACACGTTCATATATTTTGTGTTGTCCCAAGCGTCGGCAGCAATTTGGTCATCGTATCCGCCACCATTACCATAACCGTTTTTGGCAGCATGAAAAACAACTCCAGAAGTACAACCTCCGCTTGGATCTATTTTTGCAAGCTTAAATTCGATGTTTAGTGTGCCTCTTCGGGCTTGAAAAAATGGATCTACAGTTGCATAATCAGCATTACGTCCATTAAAATCATCATTAAGTTGAGCTAGATGATTTACTATTTTCTCATAAGTAACTGTTTTTCCGCTTTGAATATCTCCATAAATGTGGAATACTACTGGAATCACATAAGATGTTTGTAATAATTTGGAAGTTTTAGACTTCCTTTCTGCACTGAATTTTTTACTAAATGCATCAAAATTTTGTTTTTCCTTCAATGCATTAGGATTCTGTTTGTAGATTTTGTCATTTTCTTCTTTTGCTTTACAAGGGAGCCCTTGCGCACTTACTTTAAGAATGAAAATGAACGCCATAAATAATAATAATTTTGGTTTCATAGTTTTTTGGGGTTTGTTAATAATGCGACCAAAGTTATTCGTATAGCTGAAAAAATGATTGTACTATTTTATTCTGTTTTGATATCAAATAATCCAATAAATTAACTCTAAAATTACATTAAGTGTTTTTATTATCTTAATTATGTAAGTTTTATCTATTATTTTTTATGTATTAATGAATAAAGAATAATTCAGAAACTCCTTAAAATGCTCGAGTTTTGTTATAAAACGATAGATTGGGGGTCAATTTGTTTAAGAAATGTGCTCGACTTTAAATTTAGATTCCTATTTTAAAAAGTAGCGAATATAAAAAGACTAGAAACTCAAAGCATTGAATTTCTTTAACTTAAGGTAGATGTAAATAATAAAACAGAAATTATACTCTTGTTTACTAAATAAGAGGAGAATAGTTTTATTTCAAAGATATTATGGCTTCATAAATCCAGTTGGACTTACTTTCTTGTATTTTTTATATATTTTATTAAAATGACTTGCATCTGTGAAGCCTAGCTTGGCAGCAATTTCATTTATGTTATGGCGACCGTTTTTAAGTAATTGATCGGCAGCTTTAAGCTTTGTTTGAATAATATGTTGCTGAATAGAAACGCCACTATGTTTTTTTACATATATACTAATGTAATTAGGAGACATAGCAAATAGTTCCGCAATGTTTTCAATGCGCATTTTTTCTGAATCAAGCGCATGCAAACGGGTATATCCCAGAATTTGATTTAGTTTGTCAAGTTCAGTATTGCTTGGGCATTGCTCTCCGTGCTTAGAAGTTGAATGACTTCTTGCAACCATCATCATTACTGCTCCAAAAAGCTCTAATACAACTTCTCGACTATAAGCACATGTTTTAGTAAATTCTATTAATAGTATTTGTAATAAGCTAGAAATGTGTTTTTTATCTTCTTTGTCTGTTAATAAAGACCCATCTATTGCAGATGGATTTTGCAAAAGCACTTTGATTACTTCCATCCATTTTGCTGTTTTACCACCTTCAAGTTTTTCAATAAAAAGCTGTTCAGTAAACTTTATAAAAATGAAATTGGTGTTTTCTTCTATTTCAAATGAATGTGAATCTTCAGGTCTTAGTAAAAAGGCATCTCCCTCTTTATAGTTAAACATAGTATCGTTTAGAATATGATTACCACTTCCTTTTTCTATAAAAATGAATTCATAAAAATTATGCTTATGTATTGGAAATTCCCATTTATCAAGCTGCAGGCGAAATACATTTAAAGAATGATAGCTAGTAAAACGTTTCATATAACGACAATTAATTTGTACAAAAATACAATGAAAATCTACAATAGATCTCATTTGTTAAAAAATATCTTTGTTTCTATAAATCAGAAAAATACATAATGAGAAAAAAATTAACAACACTAGTTTCTTTTGTAGCTACAGCAAGTGCTTTAGTTGGTTTTTATAATCCTTCCTCTTTTGCGGCTATAGATTTATCGCCTTTTCACTTTCATTTTATATCTGATGACAAAACATTTGGCGGACATCTGGTCTCTGGGGATTTATCTTCTGCTAAAATAAAAGTAAGCATTGATGAAAAACCGGGTTACGAGGTTATTTTACCACAGCTAAATAAAAATTTTGATAAAGCATGGCCACAGCAAAATAAAAGTAAAAGTTCCTACTGATAACTATTTGAATAATTAAATAAATAAAAAATGATACGATTAAAATTGACAATACTGGTAGTGATAGTAATGAGTTTGTTTACAAATTCAATAAATTCCCAAAACACAAAGGAGATACAACATATTAAATTTGATGATTTGGGCTGGGAGCAGTTGGGTGATAAACTTCAGCGCAAATATGTATATGGTGAACAGGGAATGTTGGCATTATTTAAGATGGATAAAGGAACAGCTAGTTATTTTGGAAACAATAACAAAGCGAGCAATAATCTTGAAGTTGTAGCTGCGATGGATATACGCCCAGGCGATGTAGCTGTATCTGCTGAAGGTCGTGTTTTTGCAACGATACATCCATTGGGAAGTCAAAAGACACAGTTGGTTGAAATTGTAAATGGAAAAACAGTTCCATATCCTTCTGCTGCTTATCAGAAAAATGGCAAAAAAGCAAGTGACGCTACTTTTGATGCTATGTTGGGATTGATTTTTGATAAAAATAATCAGCTTTGGGTTGCAGATATGGGATTAGAACTCGGGAAAACGAGACTTTGGGCTTTTGATATTAATAAAAATACGGTATCTCAAAAAATTGAATTACCTGCTTCAGTTGCTCCAAAAGGAACTTTTGCTCAAGATGTAGCAATCGATGAAAAGAATAATTTTGCATACTTAGCAGATATTGCCAATCCGGGTATAATTGTACTTAATCTAAAAACTAAAAAAGTGCGTCGATTTAGCGGACATGCGTCTTTGCAAGCTGAGGATAAAGATATGATTATAAAAGGTAAAGTGATACATTTTGGAGGTAAGCCTGCTCGTGTTGCTATTGATCCAATTACGCTTTCAAGTGATAGGGAAACAATATTCTTTGGCGCAATGAATGGTTCATCATGGTATAGTTTGCCAGCTAAACTTTTAAGAGAAGGTAAAAATGATAGTGTAATTGGAGGCTCAATACGAAAGATTGGAAACAAGCCTTTTAGTGATGGTGCAATTACTGATTCTAAAGGAAACCATTATTTTACCAATTTACAAGAACATGCAATTACAAAACTGGACGCTACAGGCAAGTTGACTAACATTATACAGGATAATGAAAAAATAGTATGGCCAGATAATGTTTACCAAGGTCCAAATGACTGGATGTATATTTCGGTAAACCAACTGGATAGTTCTCCAGCTTTTACAGGAGCTACAGACGAAGGTAAGCCTCCTTATTATATTTATCGTTTTAAACAATAAAAAAGTATTTTTACAAATTAACACCTAAAAACATGTCTACATTTTTCAAGATTTCTGTTTATGCTGCTATAATAGCTTTGTTTACGTTAGGTTTAATTACTCTGAGCGATGTTTTTATTCATAGTAATCAACTCCGATTTCACATTATGACAATTATAGCTGCTATAATTTTTTTAGGTATGGCTCTTACGGGAATTACAATCTATAAAAACTTTAAAATCATCTATGAATATGTTTCAAGTACCGATGAACACAAATCAGTGCAAAAAGCCACAAAAAAAATGTTGTTTGTTTTTGGTTTTATCGCAATCATAATTACATTGTTCACTTGTTCGCTTTGTATGGGATTAATAGAGCGAATGAGTTCAGGAACGGCTTTGTTTGGTTAATTAAAAAATGATTATCCAATAAGTCATTCTCAAATATCAATTTAGGTACAGAAGGCACACAGTTATTTTTAGAATACTACTGTGTGCTTTTTTTGTTTTTACAAACTAAATAGTTTTAAACCAGTATTTTGTGTTTAAATTCACTTGTCTTTTAGGTTCTTTTTTATTCAAATAACACAAGAGATGAACTACCAAAAACAAAATAATCCTATTGATTGAAATTTACAATAATTCAATGATTTTTTACAAAAATATAAATAGGGAACCATTGTAACTTTGTTAAAAATTTTAAACCTAAAAAAATGAATTCAACTTTGTTAAGAATAATGGTACTGTCAGTTAGTATGTTGTTTGCTGTTTTATCTAGTGCGCAAACTAAAAAAGAAAATACAACTAAGAATTGGCCTAATGGTGCTCAATTAGTAATTTCGGTGTCTATGCAATTTGAAACCGGAGGACAGCCAGAAGGTGCTGAAAGCCCATTTTCGGGTAATCCTTTGCCAAAAGGGCAACCAGATTTGGCTGCAGAAAGCTGGTTTCGTTATGGAGCAAATGAAGGTATTTACAGAATGCTGGATTTATGGAAAAAATACAATATAAAGGTTACTTCGCATGTTGTGGGAGAAGCTGCAGTGAAGTATCCCGAATTAGCAAAAGCAATTGCTGCTGGAGGTCATGAAATAGCTGCTCACGGTTTGTCTTGGAGTAATCAATGGAATATGAGTTATAAAGACGAATTGGCATTTGTAAAAAAAGGAATTGATACTGTAGAATCTATTACAGGTAAAAGAGGAGTTGGATATAATGCAAACTGGTTGCGCAGAAGCCCAAATACTTTAAAGGTATTGCAAGAGCTTGGGTTTTTATATCATATTGACGATTTAAGTCGTGACGAGCCTTTTATTACTAAAGTGAACGGTAAAAATTTTGTAGTAATGCCCTATACACTTCGTAATAATGATATCGTAAATGTAGAAGGAAAACATTGGAGTCCTGATCAATTTTTGGCACAATTAAAAATGGAATTTGATCAACTTTATGAGGAGGGCGCTACCAAAAGAAGAATGATGTCTATTAGTTTTCATGACAGAATAGGAGGGACTCCTGCAATGGTAAAAGCAATGGATACTTTTATTCAATATACAAAAACTAAAAAAGGAGTTGTGTTTATGAGAAAGGATGATATAGCAAAGATGGTTCAAAACGATCCAAAAACACCAATTGATAACCCAGAAGAAAAATATAATAATTAAAACTATAAACTTATGAAAGCAATAGGATTTAAAAAGTCACTACCAATAACGGAACAAGATAGTTTTATTGAATTTGAATCTTTAAAACCAATACCTGATGCAAATGAATTATTGGTAAAAATTAATGCAATTTCTGTAAATCCAGTAGATTTTAAAATTCGTCAGAATAGCGCTGTCGATTCCCCTTTAGATACACCAAAAATTATTGGTTGGGATGCTGTAGGCGTAGTAGAAGCCATTGGTGATAATGTGAGCTTGTTTAAAGTAGGCGAAGAAGTGTATTATGCTGGTGATATTACTAAGCAGGGCAGCAATGCCGAGTATCAAGTTATAGATGAGCGTATTGTAGGTAGAAAGCCAAAGTCTCTTAATGACGAAGAAGCTGCCGTTATGCCATTAACCGGTTTAACAGCTTGGGAGATATTGTTTGATCGTATTCGCATAAGTCCTGAAAAGGATAAAGGCAAATCGGTTTTAATAATTGGTGGAGCAGGAGGAGTAGGTTCTATTGCAATTCAATTGGCAAAAAAAGTAGCAGGTTTAACTGTTATTGCTACGGCATCCCGTCCTGAGACTATTGCATGGTGCAAAAAACAAGGAGCAGATTATGTGGTTGATCACAAAAACTTAATTTCATCGGTTAGAGAATTAGGCTTCCAATATGTTGATTTTATTTTAGATTTTGTTGATACAAATTCATATTGGGATATAATGGTAGAACTTATTAAACCACAAGGGCATATTGCCTCTATTACAGGTAATAGTAATCCAGTAGTTTTGAATAAACTAAAGAACAAAAGTGCTTCATTCTCATGGGAATTAATGTATACTCGTTCAATGTTTCAAACTGATGATATGCAAGAGCAACATAATATTTTAAACAAAATTGCCGATTTATTAGACAACGGAATCCTCAAAACAACTCTAAACGATACACTTATTGGTTTATCGGCTGACAATTTAAAAAAAGCGCATCAGCTTTTGGAATCAGGTAAAACAATTGGAAAGATTGCTATAAAATTTTAAAAAATAAGAAAATGGATTATCAAGAATTATTTAAAGAATATGATTTAGAAGGAATTACATTGCAGAATCGCTTTCTGATGGCACCAATGACTCGTTCTAGAACTACACAACCCGGAAATGTTCCCAATGCATTAATGGCGGAGTATTACGCACAAAGAAGTATGGCAGGTTTAATAATTACCGAAGCAACACAGGTTTCAATACAAGGAATGGGCTATGCAAAAACACCAGGAATTTACAGTCAAGAACAAATTGACGGTTGGAAATTAACAACTGCTGCTGTACATAAAAAAGGAGGTAAAATATTTCTTCAATTATGGCATGTAGGCAGGGTGAGTAGTTCTAAGGTTAATGGACTGCAGCCTATTGCGCCTTCGGCATTGAAAGCACAAAATACCCATGTCTATATTTTTGACGGTGCACCAAATGGAGATGCTACTTTCATACCTGTGGATGAACCTAAGGAAATGGACAAAACAGATATAGAAAATGTAATTAAAGAATTTGCTCAAGGTGCTAAAAATGCTATTGCTGCAGGCTTTGATGGTGTAGAAATTCATGGAGCAAATGGGTATTTAATAGATCAATTTTTGAGAAGCAACAGCAATAAGAGAACTGATGAATATGGAGGTTCTAAAGAGAATCGAATTAGGTTGTTAATTGAGATTTCTAAAGCAGTAGTAGAGGCAATTGGGAATGAAAAGACAGGAGTTAGACTTTCTCCTTTTATAAGTTTTAAGGATATGAATGATCCTGAGATATTGGACACTATCATGTTAGCTTCAGAAGAATTGAATAAATTAGATATTGCATATATTCATCTTTGTGAAGCCGACTGGGATGATGCACCCCAAATTTCAGATGACTTTAGAAAAGAACTTCGAACTAAATTTAAGAACACTATCATCGCAACTGGTAATAAAACACCACAATCGGGAGAAAAATTAATAGAAAACAATTTGGTTGATTTAGTTGGTTTTGGAAGAAAATTTCTAACCAATCCAGATTATCCTAAAAGAGTGAAATTAAACACTTCTCTAAATGAAATATCAGACAATCACACCTTATTTGGCGGTGGTACAGAAAGAGGGTATACTGATTATCCGTTTAGTATATAATCAAAAAAATAGAATAATTTTCAATTGGTAATTTGGTAGCTAAAGCCACTGTTCATCCTATATAAATACTAGTTTTATGTAGGATTTAAATAAAAAAACTTTTAATTTTATGCTATCAATTTATGTACAAATAACACCATTTTAAAACAATTACAAGCGTGACTATTGTCTTGTTGGAGAGTCTTGTTAGATTAATATTAATTGAAGTATAGTTCTTAAATTTTAATCTTAAAAAAATGAAAAAATCTGTTTTAAAGAACATTGTCTTTTTTGTAATTCTATTATGTAGTGTAATTACTGTATCTGCTCAGGATAAAGTCGATACTGTAGTTATGCTAAACGGTGAGAAAAAAGAAGGTAAAGTTGTATCGGTAAAAGATGACGCTATTAAATTTGTATACAAAGGCGAAGCACTTGAATATGAGTTTAAAAAATCAGAAATAAATGTAATTGTATTTGCAAGTGGCAGAACAGAAGTAATCAATAAAGGAGGAAATTCTAGTATTGCTTCATCACAAGTTCCAGCAACAGGCAGAAAAGGTAAAATAGCCATATTGCCTTATGAATTCATAACAAATGACCCTTCTCTTAATGCTAATTCTATGGCAGAGCAACTACAGGCAGAAAGTTATCTGTCTGTTAAAGAGAATACTTCTGGTTTAGAATTACAGGATCCAATTACAACAAATAGTTTATTGGCAAAAAATAATATCACACATGCCAATTTAAAATCTATTAGCCCAACAGAAATGGCAGCGTTATTAGGTGTTGAAAATGTATTATACGGAATTGCTAACGTAACAAATAAAGGAACTTCATCTTATGGAAGTGGTGTTACAAGTTATAATGATAAAGAAACACAGAATAAAGAGGGGAGAAAAGAAACTACTAAATCATCTGGTTCAGCATACAACTCTAACAATGCTACTACTATGATTAATTATGACACCAAAATCAATCTAAATATTTATAACGATAAAGGAGCTAATTTATATTCAGAATCAAGAAATTCTTTTGGAACTGGATTCGATGCCTATCATGCTACAATTAACTATTTGATAAAACGTTGTCCCTTTGGAGTTAAAGCAAAGCATTAATATAGATTAAAGCATAAAAGAGCGCTACATAGTATTCTTTGTTATTTATGATTTTGTAATATACGCATTGCAGTAACCTGCTCAAATTGCATGCGCGTAAGTTTTTTTATGGCATCAACATATGTAAATGTTTTTGTTTTTTTTACTTCATTTCTTTGTCTTTCAATAAAAACAAAGAAATGAAAACATTACTTACAACAGCGTTATTACTTGCATTATCATTAACTATTTCTGCTCAGGATATTATTCATAAAAAAGTATATAGTACTAAAATGGATAAAGAGATTGAGACAGTTATTATTACTCCTAAACTCAAAAAAGGAGTATCCTATAAAACCGTTTATTTATTGCATGGTTATAGCGGAAACCCTGATAGAACTTATAAAAAAGATATTCCCGATCTTGTTAGTAAATCAGAAAAATATCAAACTATTTATGTATTACCAACTGGTAATTTTAATAGCTGGTATGTAGATAGTCCAATCAATAAAACGTCACAATATCAAACCTTTATTGGAAAAGAGCTAGTTGAATATATTGACGCTAATTATCCAACAATCAAGGATCGAAAATTTAGAGGAATTTTAGGTTGGAGCATGGGAGGATATGGAGCAACAACTATTGGTGTTACTTATCAAAATAGTTTTTCGATTGTAGGCAGTACGTGTGGAGCACTAGATTTTAATCGTTTTGGTGAAAATTTTCATAATTATCAAGTAGATAAAGTTTTGGGAGAGTTTAAAAGTTTGCCAAAAGAATATTTTGCATTCAATAAAATTGAACAAATGCAAAAATCAAATCAGTATTATATTCTGGATTGCGGCACTGAAGATGAGCAAATGATTGAGATGAACAGAGATTTTCATAAACTCTTGAACAATCAAAAAGTAGAACATCTTTATATTGAATCTCGCGGAGGACACGATACTAATTATTGGAGTAAAGCATTATCAAATCAATTAGCATTATTTGAAAACTATTTTGGTACTGAAAAATTATAAATTATGTTGTTTTTAAGGTATACTAAACACCATATTTTAAAGGATAATTCATAAAACTAAAAAGACACTACAGATTTGCGATTGCAAATACGACGTAGTGTCTTTTTTGAGTAAATAATCTATTGTAATGTTGTACTATGACAACACAGTTGTTTCAATAGACGCCGTTATAATTGAATTAATAATGGACAAGGTAAGTGGATCTTGCTCTCCTGAAAAGAAGGCATCCAATACTTCTTGGAAAATTGGATTACTGTTTTCTACCAAAGTAAAAAGTGTCATCGATGAGCGTAATTTTCGCGCTTCTAATTCTCCTAGAATTGATTCAGCAGATTTCATTTTGAAAGTCAATATCAATTCCGAAATCTCGATAAGGTGTTTTCCTAAAATAGGATGTGCAATAAATTCTGTTGCTTCTTTTAAATCTGTAATAGCATAAAATTTGGCAGTATCACTAGTTCCTAATCCCGCAATTTGAGGAAAGATAAACCACATCCAGTTCGTCTCTTTTTTCCCTTTTTTAATTTCAGAAAGAGCGGTAAGATAAAGGTGGTTTTGTGCTTCTAAAAAGCGGATTAAATCATTGTTTGAATATGCCATTGTAATGTTAGATTGTGTAAAAAAAGGGTGCAAAAGTATTAAAAAATATAGGCAATTCCTAATGAAAGATTCAGACAGTGTGCGTTTTATGACTAAGTTGCGTAATATCTTACTTAAATTGACTTGGGTTATAACTTCTGTTTGTAGATGAAATTCTACAATCCAATATGTCCAATTATTATTTTTTATTATCTCATTTCAGGCCTAATTTTAAGCATTTATTTATTGGCTTTTTTTGTTAAAAAACGCATTGAATATCTGGCTTTGGTAATTTATACATATCACATTATTCTTTATGATTTTATTACAAAAATTATAATTTTATTAGATAACAATTATTTTTTATGAAGTATAGTTATATCTTTACCTAAAATTTTGGTCTATTTTTTTCTTAAAATTAAGATAAAATAGTTAAAAGGGAATCAGGTGTAAATCCTGAACAGGCCCGCTACTGTAAGTTCTATATAAGTCTTTAAACGTTACTAATGCCACTGTTTGTTTTAGCAAATGGGAAGGTTGTTTAAAGATGGAATAAGTCAGGAGACCTGCCAAAATCACATAGTTTAAAACTTTCGAGGAACAAAGTTGAAGAACAAGAAATCACCCTATTATTTTATAATGGGCTTTTTTTCTTATGCTTCTTGATGATTATACCTCAGTAAGTTTTTATAATTTATTTAGTGATGTATAATACAAAAAAAAGTCTTTTATTCATTTTTACGTTATTTGCTCCATTTGTGCTTTATTCTCAAGCATCTAATGATAGTATACGCCCTTTAAAAGAAGTAATTCTAAAAGGAAAACCTTTCCAAGAAGTAATTCCAGTACAAAGCCTTTCAGGAAAATTACTAGAAAACTTAGCCAGTCACAATGTTGCAGATGCACTTCGCTATTTTGCTGGAACCCAAATTAAAGATTACGGAGGACTTGGAGGTCTTAAAACAGTCGATGTACGTAATATGGGTACGCATCATGTAGGTGTTTTTTATGACGGAATACAGTTGGGTAACGCTCAGAATGGAGTTACCGATCTAGGTAAATACTCCTTAGATGACATGGAATCGCTTACGATGTATAACGGTCAAAAAAGTGAAATTTTCCAGTCGGCAAAAGACTTCGCAGCGGCCTCAGCAATTTATTTAAAAACAAAACGACCTGTTTTTGATGATAATAAAAAGACACATTTATTAGTACGCTATAAAACGATGTCTATAAACTACAACAATCCTTCTTTTAGATGGGAGCAAAAGCTAAGTGACAAAATAAGCATGAGTGTAAGCTCAGAGTACATAAAATCCAATGGTCAATATAAATTTAGATATAAAAGAGACAATCAAGATGGTACTGTTGCCTATGATACCACAGCTACCAGACACAATAGTGATATAGCAGCACTAAGAATTGAATCAGGTATTTTTGGAAAGATAAATAACGGCTCTTGGGACGCCAAAGTTTATTATTATGATTCAGATAGGGGAGCACCAGGAGCTATTGTAGAGAATAAGTTTTCTGATGGATTTAGACAATATGACAAAAACTTCTTTGCGCAAGCCTCGATAGTAAAGGATTTTACAAAAAGGTATAAATTTCAGGCAAAGGCAAAATATGCTGATGATTACACGCATTATGTAGCTAGAGATACGACAAACATATTAGGAGAAATAGTAACCGAGGGAGCACAATCTGATGATAGCTATTATCAAAAAGAAATATACTTCTCAGCAGTAAATATGTACAGTATATTGCCTACATGGGATGTTTCTCTATCCACAGATTTTCAATACAACAAGCTAGACGCAACAAGGAGAGGAATACAAACCCAGTTTTCATTTCCGCAACGTTACACCGGATTATTTTCATTAGCAAGTTCGCTCAGACTTGGACGCTTTAAGGCTTTAGGTAGTGTAGTAGGCACTTATGTTCAGGAAGAAGTACGTTATAATGCAAAAGCGCCAGACAAAAAAGAACTTACTCCAGCATTATTTATTGGTTATACTCCTTTTAAGGATTATGATTTTAATTTAAGAGCATTTGCAAAACGCATTTTTAGAATGCCAACATTTAATGATTTGTATTATACTATGGTTGGTTCTAGTACGCTAAGACCAGAGTATATGAACCAATATGATGTAGGATTTACTTATAATTTACCTACTGGCAAAGGTTTCTTCGATCGATTTTCGATTCAGGCAGACGCTTATTATACCAATACCAAAGATAAAATAGTAGCAGCTCCAACAGGAAATCTGTTTCGTTGGATGATGACAAATATGGGACAAGTTAAAGGACATGGTATTGAATCTGTAATTAATATGGGAATGCATATTAATAAATTAAACCTGTCTACCAATCTGACCTATACATATTCAGAAAGCAGAGATTACACAAAGTTTTTAGGATTAGAAACTTCTTCTTATGGAGACCAAATACCTTATACACCATGGCATAGCGGATCTGGAATACTAAATGCTAGTTATGAATCTTGGAATTTTAACTACAGTTTTATCTATGTAGGAAAACGATACAATGGAAATGTAAACAATATTAAGGTTAATGAAGTACAACCTTGGTACACTCATGATTTATCGATGCAAAAATCTTTTGCACTCACTAATTATTTGATAAAGGGAACTATTGAAGTGAACAATGTATTCAATCAGCAGTATGAGGTTATATACAATTATCCTATGCCGGGTCGTACACTAAAATTTATAATCAGTATTGAGCTATGAAAAAGATAACAACAAAATTAGTATTAGGCTTATTTATAGCTCTTGCCTTTGTTTCTTGTAGAGAAGATGAAGTTATTTTTCTGTCCTCAGACAAAAGTGTTGCTGCTCCAAGAAGCGATGGCAATATAGAAGGTTTTTACCTTCTTAATGAGGGTAATATGGGAATGAACAGAGCAAGCATTGATGTGTTTAATTACCGAACTGGAAATTATACAACCGATGTTTATTCTGAACGTAACCCAACAGTTGTAAAAGAGCTAGGCGATGTAGGTAACGATATAAAAATATATGGCAATAAGGTTTATGCTGTAATCAATTGCTCTAATAAGGTTGAAGTAGTAGATAAATGGACTACAAAGCGCATAAAAAAAATTGACATTCCCAATTGTCGTTATATAACTTTCTATAAAAACAAGGCATACGTAAGTTCATACTCAGGCCCTGTAGCTATTAATCCAAATGCGGAGATAGGCTTTGTAGCCGAGATTGACACAACATCATTGGAAATCAAACGAAAAGTAAACGTTGGGTATCAGCCTGAACAAATGGTGGTGCATAACGGGAAATTATATGTTGCAAATTCAGGTGGATATAGAGTGCCTAATTACGACAGAACTGTATCTGTAATCGACCTTGAAACTTTTACTGAAATAAAAAAAATAGATGTAGGCATCAATCTCTATAGTATGCAAATAGACAGTAGAGGTGATATTTATGTTAGCTCTAGAGGCGATTATTACAATACACCATCAAACCTTTTTGTAATAGACACAAAAACAGATGAGAAGAAACAACAACTAGATATTCCGGTTTTAGGAATGTGCCTAGTAGATGATTTACTCTATTACTACAGTGTGTCTTGGAGCTACCTCACCAATAGCAATAAGGTGAGCTATGGAATATTAGATACAAAAACAAAAAAAATAATTAGCGATAAGATAATCACAGACGGTACAGACAAGCAAATAATGATTCCTTATGGGCTACAAGTAAATCCTGAAACAAAAGAAATATATATAACCGATGCGCAAAATTATGTCGTAACAGGTTACATCTACTGTTTTACTCCTGAAGGAAAATTAAAATGGAAGACTACTGCGGGAAATATTCCGGCACATATTGCTTTTATAACCAAAAAATAAAATAACAATACCATGAATAATAAAATAACAAAACACTTTAGAATGCTATTGCTTTTATTTATAGGAGTTCTAGTGACTAATTGTTCTAGCAGTGACGAAAGTTCTGATGATAAAAATCCTCCAACAGGTAATATTGGAAACAACGAGTTTAATGCTCAAAGAGCCACCATAGTAGCTGTAACAACAAACAGTACGGTAAGCGCCGATGCAACATATAGTTGGAGTGTAACAACAGCTGCATCAGATAATTATTCTCTAGCAAATACTTCTGCAAAAGAAGCCTTATTTGTAGCAACAGAAATTGGAATTTACGAACTGGCAGTAGTTATAAATGATAAAGGAGCTACGCAAACACAAAAGGTTAAAGTATTTGTAAGCAAAGAAGCGAAAGAATACAAAACCTTTATAGCCAAAGTATTTGATTTTAAACCAGCTCCTGGGCAATTCATAAACGATTTACCAATAGCCAATGATGGCGAAAGCTATGATAAAATTTTAACTAGAGCCAACAGTTATCTAGCGAAGAAAAATGGAGATCTAATTTCGCTTGGGGCATTTGGAGGTTATATTGTTTTTGGGTTTGATCATACTATTGCTAATGTAAAAGGCAAACGTGATTTTAGAGTTTTAGGCAATGCTTTTTGGGCAGAGGCAAATCCCAATCCAAATCAAACCATGCGTGGCGGAAGCAGTGAAGCAGGAGTTATAATGGTGTCGTACGACAAAAACAAAAATGGACTTCCAGATGATGAATGGTACGAGATAGAAGGTGGTGGGCATAAAATGGAAAAAACCATCAAAAATTATGAAATCACTTATTACAGACCTGATCCCAACAAAGTGCCAGTTCCGGGTGGAGGCACAGGCACAGTGCTTTTTACAGATATGGAATACATATTATGGAAAGACAATCAAGGTAAAACGGGTTATTTAGCACAAAATAATGCTTATAACCATTCATTAGACTACTGGCCAAAATGGCTTAAAGATCAAGATAAAATTACTTTTAAAGGCACTAGACTACCGGACAATGCCATTGACGAAAGCGGAACAGGAAGCTATTTTGTTCAATATGCATTTTTATACGGATATGCAGATAATGCCCCTAACAATGATAACGATTCGGCAATAGATATTGATTGGGCAATAGATAAAAACGGAAACAAAATCCACCTTCCGGGAATTGATTTTGTAAAAGTTTACAATGGACTTAATCAGCAAGCAGGATGGCTTGGTGAAACATCTACCGAAATAATGGGAGCTACAGACTTACATCTTTTGGGTGAAAACATTCCTACCAGACCATAAATTAAATAGTACGTTAAATTAAAATTATTACATCAAAACCATGAAAAAAAACTTTACTCATTTGTTATTCATTGCTTTCCTAGTTATAGGATGTAGCAGCAATGATGATGATGCTAAATCAGAAGAAGGGAATATACAATCCACAGAAATTACACTTAAAGAAAAACATGATATAAGTACATTTAGTGTATTAGATATAAGTAGTTCAACTACTAAAAGCAATCCAACTTTTGAATGGGTGATGACAAAAAATCCTGTCAATGCAACTACAGATTCTATAATTGGAAAAACTAAAGATTTAAGGTTCATAGCACTATACTCAGGTACCTACGAACTAACATTGAATGTTTCGGCAGATGGAAAAAAAGGAAGTAAAAAAACAGTCATAAATGTTACTAATGAGACCAAAAACTACAATCCATACATAACCAGTATTTATGATTTTAATCCTGCTCCGGGTGCGTTTGCCAATGATTTATTTAAAGCAGGTTATACAAAAGAAGATGTTGTAAGAATAGCATTAGGGAGAATAAACGAAACTAATGTAGGTTATCCAATCGACTTAGGAGGTTTTGGAGGATCAATTATTGTTGGATTTGACCATACTGTTGTTAACATAGCAGGAGAAAAAGATTTAAGAATCTATGGAGGTAATTTAACCGACAAAGGCAATCCGCCTGCACCTGGATTAATATATGTTGCCTACGATAAAAACGGAAATGGAAAGCCAGATGATGATGAGTGGTATGAAATAATAGGTAGCCAGCATACTAAAGAGAATACAATAAAGAATTTTAAAATCACTTACAACAAACCAGCAGCAGGAAAACCAGTTGTTGTAAGCGGTCCAAATGATCCTTTCTTAGATCGTGAGCACTTATTATGCGAAAATAATCAGGGAGAAACTTACTACTTGCCTAGATCAAAAGGTAAAAAAGAGTATTATCCATCATGGGCAACTCAAAATACAGCTGTTTATGAAGGCCTTAAACTAAATGTAAATTTCCAACCTGCAAGAGCTGGACAAACGACACTATGGAATTATAATGCTCCAGAATGGGGATATGCCAATGCAGTAAATCCAGATATTGATATCGATTGGGCTGTAGACAAAAACGGAAATAAAGCAAATCTTCCCGGTATAAATTTTATAAAAATTGTTAACTGTGTAAGCGAACCAATGGGACTTTGTCATCAGCAGTCATCAATGGCAACCAAATTCTCTGGAGCAGCTGATCTTCATATAGTAAAGAAATATAATCTAAGAAAAATAAAAGAATAAGAATTATGAATAAGTATATAAAATACAGCTTGTGTATAGTGGTTATTAGCGCCTTATATTGCTGTAGTAATGATGATTCAAAACCAGAAACAGTTGCACCTGAACCCGTTTTAGAGGCTTCTTTAGCTTTAAAATTAGAACCAAGTTTTGCAACAACTAGATATAAAGTAGCTGTAATAGACCCTGAAGTAACTATAGAAAATGCAAATAATACTGTTGCACAATACAAATGGACAGTAAAAGTATCTGGAAAAGATGGAGTTGCTAAAGATTCTATCATTGGCGATACTAAAACTTTAAATTTTATAATGCCAAAAGCAGGTGACTACAATGTAGATCTTACAGTAACATTGGCTAAAGTTATAAAGCAAGCCAGTACTAAAGTTACAGTTTCCGAAACTGGACTTTCTTATAATTCAAAAGCATTATCGATTATTGATTATTTACCATCTCCATACCCAACTATGGATGATTATGCCTTTACTACTAAAGCAGAAGTTTTAGAACAGGTAAAATTAAATCTTGAAGACGAATCTGCTGTTCCACTGGGCACATTTGGAGGTTATATTGTAGCAGGCTTTGACCATACTGTAATAAATGCCTACGGTAAACGTGATTTTATAATTAAAATGAATACGGCTAGTAGTACAAATTTATCACCTGTTAGTATTTATGTTGCGTACGACAAAAACAAAAATGGAGTGGCAGACGAAAATGAATGGTATGAAATAGCTGGGAGTGAACACAATAAATCAACAACTATTAAAAACTACGAAGTCACCTATTTTAAACCAGATCCAAATAAAACACCTGTAGCTGGCACAGCAGACTGGCAGTTTGATAAAGAATATATTAAATGGACAGATAACAAGAATACATCGGGTACCATTACAAAAACAAACAGAGGAAAATATTCTGATTATTACCCACAATGGGTAGAGAATTCTTATACGCTTAAAGGTACAAAATTGTATATACCAGTAAAAGATATTAGTGATGGGGAAGGCATAAACTTTAATGTAGGCACCTTTGAATGGGGGTATGGCGGAATAAAAGATTCTTCAATAGATATTAGCTGGGCTGTAGATGCAAACGGAAAAAAAGTCCATTTAGCAGGGATTGATTTTGTAAAAGTATATGTATCAACATTCGTTGAACTAGGTTCATCAGGATCACTAACAAATTATTTTGAAAAAGCTGAAGACATCAATTTTGTCAAGACAAAATAATTAAGAATCATTTTTATAGTAAAAGAATATTAACCCTAAATTTTATATATAATGAAAAAAGTACTTTATTTTTTGACAGTAGGTTTGCTTTTAGGACTTTCGTCTTGTAGCAGCGAAGACGACCAAGTAATTAATGGTGGTGCAAATGCAACTGTAAATTCTACCAACTTAACAAAAAGAATTGTTGCAGATCCAGGAATAGGAACTACTACAACCCTTAATCTTACTAGTGGATTACTAGCCAACGGAATCACAACAACAGGCGGTAAATATTGGGAAAACACCTATGTTTCGAATACAAAATTAAACGTAGATATCTTTACATTTTCGCATACTGCAGTATCGTCTGGTTATAATTATTGGGATGGTTTTATAGTATCAAATGTAAATGATATTACAAATTATGGTTCTGGTGCAGGAACTGGAGGATCTAATGGATGGGTACCTAACCAATGGGGAGCTATGGCAGGAAGTGGTTTTGGTACATCTTCTACAACAACTCCAGGAAGCCCAGGTACACCGGGCGATCCTTATATAGTAGCGTATTGGTCAAGTTACCAAGATCCTAAAAATCCAGCTGGTACTACCTTTAGTGAATCTAGTTTTTCAAACTGGGTAAAAATTGGAGACACAGGATTGTATGACGTTAAAGGATTAAAAATAAATATGCATCCATGGCCTTATTATGGTTGTTTGTATGGAGACGGTTTTGCACAACCATTTAATCAAGGAGATCGTTTTGAATTATTGATTTATGGAGTAAACCAAAACGGAATCATCTCAGCGCCAATTGTACATTCATTAGCAGATTATACAGGATCTTCTTTAGTGATGCCAACGGGTTGGAAAAATGTTAATACAACTAACCTTCAGAATTTAGGAGCAGTTAAATACCTAATTTTCCAAATGTATTCTTCAGATTCACACCCAATTTACGGAATGAATACAGCTGCCTATTTTTGCTTAGACAAGCTTTCGGTAAAACGAGTAAACTAAAATAGATCAATTTCAATGCAAAAAGAGCCATCCTAATGATGGCTCTTTTTTTGTTTACTTATTTTAAAAGAAAAGTGGTTTTATGGTTGGGAAATTGAAATAGCTATAAATTAAAAATAGAATATACATCTTAAAATCTTTTAATCAATTAAATAGTATTTTTACTTCAAAAAAAATATTGCTTCATGCAAAAAAACGGATTTAATTATCTAAAAAAGTAAATGTATTATGACGGATAAAATACTAAGGATATCATATATTGAAGGTATTCCTGTTCTTTTATTTGGTGATGGAAATAAAGCTATTATCAAATTAGAAAATATTGATTTCTATAATGTATTAGGCAAAATGTCTAATAATGTTAATCAAAACTTCACTTGGGTTAGAAGAGATATTTATGAAACGCAACAAAAGAAGAAGTAATAATGAAAAATAGATATAAAGTAGTAGTTTCAATTTTACTAGTTATAATATTAGGCTTTATAATTTTATTCTTTTTTTTAAAGGATGAAAAAGTACATGTTTTAAAAAAGTATGACCCAAAAACAAAAAGAACTACTTCAATTGAATTTATAATTAAAAATGGAGATACCATACTTCAAGGCAAGTATATGTACTTTAATGAACAGGGAAATAAAATATCTGAAGGAAATTTTATAGATGGTCATATTAAAGGGAAAACAATTAACTACTATGATAATGGGAAAATTGAATCCATTGTTTATCATAAAAACCCAGAAATTATAGAAGAAGGTACATACTATGATCGAAATGGTATGATCGAAAGTTATATTATGTATGATGATTTTGGAAAATCTTCATTTATTATTAGTTTTGATGAGAAAGGACCAAAGAGGTTTGATGGTCATACTATATTAGAAATCTATCAATATAAATTTAATCATAAAAATGAGTTTAATACTAAGACTGAACAAGTTTTAAAGGTAGGAGATATTTTAAAGTATAAGTATTTAGTGGCTAAAATTCCTAATACAACACGAAGTTTCAAAGTAGAAAATATTGATGTTGATAATTCAAAAGTTAAAAGAACTATTGTAGAAAAGATACCAGTTGGGGTCGAGGTTGAAGAAATTTTAACAAAAAAGGGAATAAATACAATTAAAGCTATTGTTCAGTATAAATTTCATGATAAAGTTACTCCAATTATAAATGATACTATTTCTTTTAAAGTCAAAGTAAATTAAATATTATTAAGTCATGCGCAACAACAGCGATTCTACCATTTAAATACTAATAATATGAAATATATAGCAATATTACTATTAGCATTTATTATTGAGAATTCTACAGTAATTAAACTTGAAGATTATTACAATGGAGAAGGTGTTATTTTTGATAAAAGTATAAAATATCCTTTTGTAGAGCCTAATTACAAAAAAGGGTATACACCAACAATGGATGATATAAAAAAGACAGAAACACACTTATTAAACAATTATTATGAGTACGAAGCTAATGTCTTGGATAGTTTTAATATAGATAAATCAAAATTTAATGTAAAATTTAAGAAACCTTTAAATGTTAAGAAGAAATTCTTAAAGTATAATAGACAGTATGCTGGATTTATAGACAAATCAAATGACACTATTATTTATATTGGTTTATTAAATTTTAAAAATAAAAAGCTAGCCAATAAATATTTTGAAGGTTGGAAAGAAAATATTTTTTTTGGATTTGATGGTTTTTATGAAAAAAATCAAAAGACATATTTATACAACTTAAGTAAAAATAAATTTATTTATAAATTAGGATACATCATTAGCACAAAAAGGATTTAAAAAAATATTCTCTGTTAAAATAAATGAAATACTTAGCTATAATTATCATTTTTATATTTGCATCTTGCTACAATGATGTGGGAAATATTCAAATTCAAGGAACAATTAAAGACGGTTTATCTAAAAAACCGATTGGAAATGCTGAAGTTTCAATTGTTTGCTGGAGCTATGGTAAAACTCCTGATGGTAGTTACACGGGTAAGGATTCAATATTTATAATTGCAAGTAAAGATGGTTTTTATAAATGTAATTTTGAGAAAGGAGCTTATATTGAAGTGAAAGTTTATAGTGATGGATATCAGACTGGTTATAAATCAGATGATATTGTAAATGAAAAAAATATAATTGACTTCGATTTAAAACCAAATAAAGCAACAGATTTCAATTTAGAATAGAAATGAAACATTTATTTATAATTATAGTAGTATTATTTTTTTCTTGTACAAAAAAGAAAGAAATAATATCCGATAGCAATATTAGCAAATTATCAGAAGGAAGCTATGAAATACCTTCTAGATATGGAACTTTAAATCTTTTTGTTTTGTCAGATAATGATGAAATAATTGTAACAAATGCAGATTATCTGAATTATGTTTATGTCAATCATTATAAAGATGAATTTAAAAATTATAATATTTTTTTATCAAATGTTTTAAATGAGAAAAAGAGGGTAAAAAAAAGTTTTTTTAATAAGATTCCTTATAAATCGTTTAAAATTAATAAGGAACTTGAGATGGAATATGGGCAATTAAATTTTGATGCTTTTTTTAAAAGTATGTAAAAAAGGATGAATCTAGAAAAGATTTTTATATTCTTAATTCTAAAGAAAAAAAATCTTCAGGTGAAATTATGACTATTTCATATTACTTTTATTTAAATGGTTATGAGACTTCAAGGGATGATTATTTTCCTAAATATATAGTTGTAAGTAGGGATGTGATAATGAAAAATAGAAGGTAACTACGTGTTACATTTACTTATAAATTATTTAAAAAATAAAAATCATGAAATATATAATTTTATTATGCTTGGCTTTGTGTTTGTATTCTTGCGGACCTACATATGATTGTGATGCTTCTGCGAAAGATTTAAAAGGAGACGAATGTCTTTTAATTGTACGGGAAATACCAACTGATACTGATGACAGATTTGATTATAAAGGAATAAATCCAACAACTAAAAAAGAATGCGATTGTAATTCTAGTAGAAGTGATAGATGGTGGGCAGATTATAAAAAAGATATTGCTATTGGTGATACTATCATAAAAAAGAAAGGAGAATTAATTTTCAGTATTCATAAAAAAGATACTGTTTTGAGTTTTAATTTTGAGTGTGATGGTAAGATTTATAAATAAGTTAGTTGCGCGCAACATTTAGCTATAGCCCCCTGCTGGCGCGAGCATCTTGCTCGTGAGCTCATGTATATTTCTTCTTAAAAAAGTTTACATATTTCAAATACAATAGTTTACATTTTTTTTCGACTGCAGAGAGATACGTAAATAATACACCTGCAAGTGGAGTTGATAACTTAAATTATGTGTTTAATTATACAGATCATTAGGTAATGTTCGCCTTAGCTACAAAAAAAATGCTCAAAACGTTCTTGAAATTCTTGAAGAGAATAATTATTACCCGTTTGGTTTAAAACATGAGGGATATAATACCGATAATAAACAACCAAATTATAAGTATAAGTACAACGGAAAAGAGCTACAAGACGAGCTGGGGCTTAACATGTACGACTATGGAGCTAGAAATTATGATCCTTCATTAGGGAGTTGGATGAATATTGATCCTAAAGCAGAAAAATATTATAATATTGGATCATATGTGTATGTTGTGAATAATCCAATATTTTATATTGATCCTGATGGAAGAGATATACTACCTTGGATTGTACATCACCTTAAAAAACCTTCTCTTGATGATATAAATCAATATGGTTATTTTACTCCGAAACTTCTCTCTACTATGAAAGAAGTAATGTCTACGACCACAGGGAGAAATTATCTATCACAATTTATGAAAAAAGGCCAAAACTTTAGTGGTTACAAAGCTGATAAAAATGGTAAGTATTCAGATGTTAATCTAAATATTATTCAATATGATTTACAAGGAAACGATAAAAAATTTAACGGAATAAAAGGAGCTGCATTTAGAGATGGTACAGTAAGCGTTACTGAAAATAATGAAAAATTGAATATTTCTATTTGGACCTTTGGGGAAGATTTAGAAACTATCACACACGAGCTTTTTGCACATAACTCAGGTATAATTGATGAAATAATTAGTGCTTTTAGAAAGGGCGGTATAAAAGAAGTAGAAAAGGTAAATGATAATGGACCTTCTGAAGATGATGATCATAGAGCTTTAAGAGATTTGGATAATAGCCACGAAGGAGTTAAGAACTATATTGAATTTTGGAATGAGCTTGCAAAAAAAGAGGATAAAAAAAGAAAGATATTCGAACAGATACGAGAAACCAACAACCATAAATATGAAGGACTATAGAAAGACATTTTTAATAATATTAAGTTTAATAGTTATCAGTATTTTAACTATTTTTCTTATTCATAGAGAACAAGATATCAGCTATCAATTATATAATAAACAAGAAAATTGTTTTTATAATGTTTATGATATGAAAACAAAACTTGTGCTTATAAAAAAATGTAATGAATCTAAGGAAATCGATTCTATAATTTTTTATAAGAATAATGGTGAATATTTTCAAAAGTTATTTAATTTAGGGAAAAGGTCTGAAGAACAGAAATTAATATTATCTGTTAAAAAGGAGATGTTATATTACTATGGGCCGAATTCAAGTTTTTATTGTAATATAGAACAAGTCGATAAAAATAAATTTAAAACAACATTAGGTAATAATGATTCGATTGATTCTAAATATCGATTTTCTTTGTATTATAATATTGATTATAAAATATTTAGAATAGAATATGTTTTAAATAATGAAGTTGAAAATTATTTTGATAGTGTTTCAGATCATTAGATGGATAATGCCCCAGCTTGTGCGAGTGTCACACTCGTACCCACAACAATAAGCAAACAAACCAAGAACCCGATCGCGCGGAAATTCTTTCCGTGCTCACAAAGAGAATCGATTAAAAAAGGAAACCTCGTCAATTGGCGAGGTTTTTTATGTGCTAGAATAAAACCGACAGTGCAGATTTGGAATCTGTGCCCGCAAAGTGTATACAGATTTTTAGATAAAAAATAGATTATAGTTATAACAATCCTGTAAAAGACAAGATTGTAATTTTGGCAGAAAATTATTATTTTAGTTCGGTAATAAATTATTCAAATTAAATAATGATTTGGAGGCAATCTTATTAGATTTGTTGAAGGATAATCTTTGCGAGCTCAGATTCCAAATCTGCGCTATCGGAGTTACTGTAAATAGTCTTTTTCTTAATTTTAAGCCAAGTACAGGAGGTAACTATGGTGTTACAAATTCCCATAAATTATTTTAAAAATATAAATATGCGACATAATTTTTTGCTTTGTATATGTTTATCCTTCTTTTCTTGTGGACCATCTTATAATTGCGATGCATCCGCAGAAAGCTATAGGTCTGATGAATGTATTTTAATTGTTGAAAGAATACCTAGAGATATTGATAATATCTTTGATTATCGAGGAATTAATCCTATTACTAAAAAAGGATGTGATTGTAATTCGAACCGCAGTGGAAAATGGTGGTCACTTTATAGTGATCACATCGAAATTGGCGATACTATCATAAAAAAGAAAGGAGAATTAATTTTCAGTATTCATAAAAAAGATACTGTTTTGAGTTTTAATTTTGAGTGTGATGGTAAGATTTATAAATAAGTCAGTTGCGCGCAACATTTAGCTATAGCCCCCTGCTGGCGCGAGCATCTTGCTCGTGAGCTCATGTATATTTCTTCTTAAAAAAGTTTACATATTTCAAATACAATAGTTTACAATTTTTTTCGACTGCAGAGAGATACGTAAATAATACACCTGCAAGTGGAGTTGATAACTTAAATTATGTATTTAATTATACGGATCACTTAGGAAACATTCGCCTTAGCTACAAAAAAAATGCTCAAAACGTTCTTGAAATTCTTGAAGAGAATAATTATTACTCGTTTGGTTTAAAATATGAGGGATATAATACCGACAATAAACAACCAAATTATAAGTATAAGTACAACGGCAAGGAACTGCAAGACGAGAGTATTGGCGGGATTCAGTTGAATTTATATGACTTTGGAGCAAGAAATTATGACCCAGCTCTTGGTCGCTGGATGAATATGGATGCTATGTCTGAAAAATATACTGATTTATCCCCTTATAATTACACAATTAATAATCCAGTAAATGTAATTGACCCTGATGGTAATGATATAATACTTTTGATTTGGCTTTCTCAAAATGGAGATGTAGGCCATGCGGCTTTGGCTATTAGTAATTATAAAAAAGATAAGGATGGGAATTATGTTACAGACAAAAAAGGAAATAATATTGAAGATGGAACATATACCTATTATGATTTTGAACCAGCAGAAGGGATTGGTGAAAAAAATTATGATAAAAGTGTTCGTGGTAAAGTAAATAAAAGGGGAAATATGACAATGAAAGATATTGAAAATAGTAATCCTGCATTTACAGATAAACCACAAGAAATAGATGGAATTTTAAGAGTAAAAACTTCTTCTAGCTATGACGAGAAAATTAAGGATAAGTTAGAGAATAATGTAAAAAATAGCATGTACAATTTAATCAAAAACAATTGTACTGATTTTGTTGCAAAAGCTTTTAGAGATGGTGTGGGGAAAGAAGAAGTAACAGATGTAAATGGAAATAAAGTTAATATTGTAACACAATATAGATTATTTAAGGATTTAAAAGAGTCTACTGGAACTAAAGTAATAAGAAATCCAGGAAGTGAAGTTAAAAAAAACTGCCCAACAAAGGTATAACGAAAAAATCAATTCTTTGAATTGGCTTGAAAAATTAAAACTATGAGACTGATATATTTTTTTAGTTGTTTAATTTTAATAATTACAACTTTAGCATGCCGAAACAAAACGTCTAAAATTTTAAATTTAGACGTTTATGAAAATAATAATTTAATTAAAAAAATTAGTGATAATAGAACAATATGTTTGTTTGACGAAGCAATTTATAAGTCAAAAAAAACTACATATTTTTTGAAGTTTCCGACTAAATATAGAATAATAGCTTTTAGAAAGACTGATACAATTTCTTACTTTATTAATGAAAAAAGCTATGAAAGTAATAGTGGTATTTTTATTACTAAAAATAACTTATTTAAAATTTTAAATTTAAAATAGTATAAATTTAATGGGGTAATGTATCAGATGTGTTGGTGGTTAATAATTTCCCCTGCTGGCGCGAGCGTCCCGCTCGTGAAGACAAAGAGCATCGACAAAGAATAGAAAAGAAAACCTCGTCAAATACTGGCGAGGTTTTTTTATGCGCTAGATAATCCAAAACACACCAAATACGCTTTAATCCTGCGCTTGTTTTATTTGAAGATTTTTTAACTTTCATCTGAGTTTAAATCAAAACGTTCTAAAAAAATAAGCCCAATGTAAAAGCAAATCTATCAGAATTAGGAATATACGAAAAGTTGTCATTTTTTATTTCAATTGAGTATGTAATCTATATATTTTACTATTTTTACAAAGCAAGAAAATGTAAAAGGACCTTCTTAAAAAAAAGTAGTTACACTCGCGAGGAAAATATTGAGCAAATAACATTTCCCATATTTACAATGCAACAGGGCAAAAACTAGAGAAAACAGTAACTGAAAATGGAGCTGTAACGCAAACCATATATTTGGGAGGGTTCCAATATAAAGCTAATGTATTGCAATATTTTCCAACAGCTGAGGGCTATGTAAACAATACTCCTGTAAATGGTACAAACAGTTATAATTATGTGTTTAATTATACAGATCATTTAGTAAACGTTCGCCTTAGCTACAAAAAAAATGCTCAAAACGTTCTTGAAATTCTTGAAGAGAATAATTATTACCCGTTTGGATTAAAACATGAGGGGTATAATACCGATAATAAACAACAAAATTATAAGTATAAATACAACGGAAAAGAATTGCAGGATGAACTGGGGCTTAATATGTACGATTATGGAGCACGTAATTATGACCCAGCAATTGGTAGATGGATGAACATTGACCTTTTGGGAGAAATATCAGAAAGCGAATCACCATTTCAATATGTACATAATAATCCTATAATTTTTGTAGACCCAACTGGATTAACTGGAGAGGCTTTTGAAACAGTTTATAAAGACACGAAAGGAAATACATTATTGGATACAAATGATGGTAGTAATGATATTATCGTTGTTCCTAATAGCCAATTGAAGAAGTTTAAAGAATTAATAAAGAATACTTCAACAAGTATGTCTGATTCACAGGAGTGGAACGACAATATGAAGGCAAGTTTTCTAGGCATGAAAACTGTTAATCAAATGAATTCTTTATTGGACGGATTTACTACTCAGTGGTCAAGACAAAATGCAATAAATTATTTGCAAAACCCAACATTAGGGAATGCTTTGGCAATGTCTTATAGTGAAGCGTTAAGTCAATGGTCAGACCCTCAAAAATTGATTGCGGCTGCTTCAACGGCTGTGTTAGGTTTTCGTCCTAGAGCTGCAACTATTCCTATTGAAGTAACTGAGGAATCTATTGCTAAAGCTTTAAAAGGTTCTAATATGCGTACCGCTCAAGGTGCTGTATCAATACCAGCAGTTGAAAGATATGTAAGAATGTTAGAAAATGGCTCAGTGCCTCCGCCAATTAAAGTAGCTGGTGATATTATTGTAGATGGTAATCATAGATATATTGCTGGAAGATTAGTAGGAACTACCCCCCCAACTGTTCCTGGTTCCATTTCAGCTAGTCAAGCGAATAAGGTTGTTCCTATTCAGAATACAGTCGCAACAAAGGTAGATTGGGGTAATCATTAATTATTTTGAAATGAAAATTTATTGTGAAGATGGGAAGTCTCTAAACTTACCCTTTGAAAACTTGAAAGGTATTAATATGGACAATTTAGATTTCCATAGGGCTAAATTGGAAAATACCGATTTAACAGGTAGTAGTTTAATTAATACAAATTTAAGAGGAGCTTTTCTTTTTGGAGCAACTGTAAAGAATTGTAATTTTAACGATGCAATCTTAATTACGGTAGATATGCGTCAGTGCATTATGGATAGCTCAAATTTTAAAGGCTCAATTATCTATTTTGCATCTTTTAATGATTCTAGTCTTATTAATTGCGATTTTAGCGAAGCGAAAGTTGAGCGCACAGATTTTACAAATTGTAATCTTGTGGGTGCTAATATGAATTGTATTGGATTAGAAACTGCAATTCTTAATGGGGCAATATATGATGGTAAAACTATTTGGCCTGAAAAATTCAATCCAAAATCTTTTGGAGCAATTTATAAAGAATGATTGGATGAGTAATGTATCAGATGTGTTGGTGGTTAATATTCCATTTAATATTTACAGATTACCAATGATTTATAGTAATATCGCATAAAATTAAAACAACCTTTGGGTAGTCCAAATCAAAAAAGCCACTTCATTTACAACGGAGTGGCTTTTGATTTATCATGTAATGATATTATTACGGAATAGCCGTAAATGTACCTGTGGTGATATTGAATCTTTTTTCGCCCCTGCTGGCGCGAGCGTCCCGCTCGTGAAGACAAAGAGCATCGACAAAGAATAGAAATCAAATACTGGCGAGGTTTTTTTATGCGCTAGATAATCCAAAACACCTCTGCTGTGCGAAGTCGCCCGACTTTGTACCCGTTTCAATTGACTGCTACTACAACCAAAATTATAATTTAACGGGCTGTTAAAAAGTGTATAATGCGAAAAATTCGTAGTTTTATTTGTGATGTAAAAATAAGGTGCCGCAGAGTGATAGTTTTTAAATTATAGTAGCAAATAGGGTTGGGTACGAAGTCAGGAGACTTCACACAGCTTGTTACAAATGGTATTGACAATTAGAAAAAAGGATAAGTATAACTGCTTATCCTTTTTGTTTTAATATCATCATATATGCAGTTAAAAATTTATATAAAATTACGCTTGTGCATGTTTTGTGTGATTCCTTTTTTAACTTATCTTCGTCGTTTATACATTTAAAATTACATTTAACTCATTTAAAAAATCTAATTTGTGAAAAAAAACCATGAAGACGTAGAAGAAAATCAGCTTAAACGTGGGCTGAGCAACCGCCACATTCAATTAATAGCCTTAGGTGGCTCAATTGGAACAGGTCTTTTCCTAGGTATTGGTCCAGCAGCTGTATTAGCCGGTCCATCAGTTATTTTAGGTTATGCTGTTGCTGGAATTATCGCCTTTTTTATTATGAGGCAACTTGGTGAAATGGTTGTTGAAGAACCTGTATCAGGAAGTTTTAGTCATTTTGCCTATAAATATTGTGGTTCTTTTGCGGGTTTTGCATCAGGTTGGAATTATTGGATTTTGTATATTTTAGTTAGTATGGCTGAACTTACAGCCATTGGTGTTTATGTGCAGTTTTGGTGGCCTGAAATTCCGCTGTGGGCATCCAGTTTATTTTTCTTTTTGGTTATTAATGCTTTGAATTTTGCTTCTGTAAAAGTTTATGGAGAAACTGAATTCTGGTTTTCAATCATAAAAGTTGTTGCCATTATTGCAATGATACTCTTTGGTACGTACTTGCTAATCAGTGGAACAGGAGGGGAGCAAGCTACAATTCATAATTTATATAACGATGGTGGTTTCTTTCCAAAAGGACTCTTTGAAAAAACTACTACTGGTAGTTTTCAAGGTTTATTATCGGCAATGGCTCTAATTATGTTCTCCTTTGGTGGTTTAGAACTAATCGGAATTACGGCTGCTGAAGCAGAAAATCCAGAAAAAAATATTCCGAAAGCTACAAATCAGGTTATCTATAGAATTCTTATATTTTATGTTGGTGCTTTGGTTATTCTGTTTGCTTTGTCACCTTGGCAGCAAATCACTACAGATAGTAGTCCATTTGTAATGGTTTTCCAAAATTTAAACGGAATGGAATTCGAGTTGTTTGGTCAAAAAATATTCTTTACCCGCCTTATTGCTAATGTGCTTAATGTAATCGTATTAACTGCAGCTTTATCAGTATATAACAGTAGTGTATACAGCAATTCACGTATGTTATATGGTTTAGCAGATCAAGGTAATGCTCCTAAGTTTTTAATGAAGTTAAATAAACAATCAGTACCAATTAATGCAATTTTAATTTCTTCATGCTTTGCAGCTATTTGTATTTTAATAAATAAGGTAATTCCAGAAGAGGCTTTTAGTATTTTGATGTCTTTGGTAGTATCTTCTTTAATTATTAACTGGGTTATGATTTCTTATACGCATTTAAAATTTAGAGATGCGAAAGACAAGGAAAATGCAAAGACTAAGTTTCCTTCGCTGTTTTATCCAATAAGCAATTATATTTGTTTTATATTCCTATTAGGTATTTTATCAATCATGTGGATTACTAATATGAAGTTATCCGTAGAATTAATTCCTATTTGGTTGGGGATTCTTTTTATATGTTATAAAGTTTTTAAAACAAAAAAATAAGTAGTTTTCACTACATCTATCTTAAAAGCCACTTCAATACGAAGTGGCTTTTTGAATTATATGCCAAATGCAAAAAGCATTGAATCAGATATAAAAAAATAAATCTGGCACTAGAGAAGTACCATACGTACAATTGTTAAAAATTTTCTTATACCCTACATAATATATATAATTAAATTACTGTTCTTTGTAGCTTATTACTTTTTTGAATTTTGAATCAAAAGATAATTAGAGCTGTTATAGTTAAGATTAGTTATCATATTTAAGTTATGGACAATAGGAAGTTTATATTGAGTTTAAAAAAAGGTAATGAAGCAGCCTTCAAAGAGGTTTATTTAAATTATTATGATAGACTTATAAGTATTGCCAAAAGATTTGACTTTAAAGTTCTTACTCCAGAAGACTTTGTCCAAGAAAGTTTTTTAAGATTATATGATAAAAGAGAATTACTTCATGAAGATATTCTGTTTGACAAACAATTGTTTACAATCTGCAAGAACATCATCATTAATCATATAAATAGAGAAAATAAAATAATTCATCTCGATCCTTCTAAATCTGAAATCGCAGATGAAGATCCCGATACAGGAAATTTTGAAGAAAGAAAAGAATTATTATATAATTACATAAATCAGCTTCCGGAGCAGCAACAAAAAATATTTACTTTACACAAACTGGAAAACCTTAGTTATAAGGAGATTGCGGCGATGACAGATCTTTCTGAGAAGACCATTGCCAATCATATTTATCTTGCCAGTAAATTTATTCGAAAAAAAATCGAAGAGCATTAGGAACTTTTCTATTCTCGTTTGTTATATATAAAAACGAGACCATTAAAATGGATATAGAGGTTTATAAAACTGATGTTAAAACAAAGAAAGAAGCGAGATATATCGTTGCGCTTCTACAATTCGTTATTTCCGATTGTATCATGAATTTTGATATTGAAGATTGTGATCATATTCTAAGAATTGAAACCAACAGAGATATTAAAGAAATGGTTTATCGTGTTTTTAATAAGAACGGATTTTATTGCCAAAAACTTTAACACCCCAAAGACATGGATGAGAAAAAACTAGATGAAGAATTAAAAAAAATATGGGATGAAACTCCTATAAAACATTCCAATAGTGTAAAAGAAGCTTCATGGGAAGAATTCCATTCTAAAGCTTTCCCTTCAAAGAAACGAACTTTTAAGTGGCGTAACTATGCGGCGGCGGCGGCAGTAATTTTTTTGATTATTGGAACTGGCATTTATTTAACCAAAGAATCACAACAAACTAATATTTCATTTGCTGGAACTAGCATTGAAAATACAACTTCTCAAGTAAAAACGGTATTCTTACCAGATAGTTCAAAGGTAGAATTAGCAGCTTATTCTAAAATTGAATATGCTAATAATTTTGCTAGTAATAGAAAGATTGGAGTAGAAGGTGAGGCATACTTTAAAGTAAAAAAAGACAAAGAACATCCTTTTCAAGTGTTCTGTAATGAAACAACAACAACGGTTTTAGGAACCTCTTTCGTTGTAAAAGGAAATGATAAAAAAGAAGTAGTTGTAGAGCTTTATGAAGGTAGTGTCCAGATGAATGTAAATGGACAGGACGGAAAATGGATACTGAAACCAGGTGAAAAATTCACGTATAACAATAATACAGTCTTAGTGGCAGATTTTAACCGATTTGTAGATTTTGATAATCAAAATATTAGTGACGTTATAGCCTATGTTAAGAGTAATTACGGTTATAAAATGATTCTTCCTACTGAATATAGTAACAAGAAAATAACATTACGAATAAACAAAAAAGAAGATTTAAAAACGATTGTCCAATTAATGTCAGAAATGTATAACCTAAACTTCGAAACCAATGAAGAATTAAAGCAAGTTACTTTTCAATAGAAAAGAAAAGGATGCACTAGCCGCGAAACTAAACATCCTCCCTTAGTCAGGATAGTAAAAAACTCTCCCATTTAATAATTTTCAAAAATACAAAATTTTATGAAGCATATAATTTCAGCATGCTTTTTTTTACTCAGTTTGAGTATGTTCTCCCAAAAAATTAATGTAACAGTTGATCAAACAACAACACTAAAAGAATTGTTTAAGCAGATAGAAGGTCAGTCCGATTTTAAATTTGCTTTTACAGATCAAATAGACACCAGTCAAAAATATTTTGCAAAAAAGCACACGTATAAGAAACTCGAAATAGAGAAACTTATCGCTGAATTGAACAAGACTTCATCAATTCAATTTTCAATTGTAGGGAATAACATTTTTGTGAAACACAAAACGTCCAAGGGAACTAAAAAAAAAATAAAGTTAACAGGACAGGTTTTAGATGAAAAAAAACAATCTGTTATAGGTGCTAATGTTTATATTAAAGAATTAAAAACAGGTATTATAACTGATAATAATGGGAAATTTTCGATAGAATTGTCACAAGGGGATTATACTATTTTATCAAGTTATGTAGGCTACCGAAATCAAGAAAAACAAATTACCGTTGAAGATGATGTTGTAATTAATTTCTCAATGGAATCTGATAGCAATCAATTAGATCAGGTCATTGTAACAACCTCTAAAGCAGTTGATGTTAAGAATACTCAAATGAGTGTTAATAGACTTACTATGGAGGAAATAAAGAGAATTCCATCTGCAATGGGTGAGCCAGATCCTTTAAAATCGATATTAACATTACCAGGAGTTACAAATGCCGGAGAAGCTTCGTCAGGATTTAATGTACGAGGAGGAGCAACCGATCAGAATTTGATTCTTTTAGACGGAGCTCCCGTATTTGGTGACTCACATATGCTTGGCTTTTTCTCTATTTTTAATGCAGATATAGTCAGTGGATTGGATTTATACAAAGGAGGTATTCCGTCTAAATTTGGAGGAAGGGTTTCATCAGTTCTTGATGTAACCCAACAAGTAGGCGATTTTGAAAAATTTAAGGTAAATGGAGGAATCGGACTTATCTCAAGTCGGCTTCTGGTACAAGGGCCGATAAAGAAAAACAAAGGATCTTTTATAATTTCTGGACGTACCTCTTATGCCCATTTATTTTTTAAATTGGAAGATGGAAACACCAATGTGATTAAGTTTTATGATGTCAATGCCAAACTTAATTATCGATTTAATGCCAATAATACACTTAGTTTTTCTGGATATTTAGGAAGTGATGTTTTTAGTTTCAATAAGGATTTGACCACTTCTTTTGGAAATACTATGGGGGTTTTAAACTGGAAGCATAGATTCTCAGATAATTTAAATACAAATTTATCTACTTTTTACAGTGAATATAAATTTAACCTTGGTTTAAAAACCGATAGGTTTGATTGGGAAAATACAGTTAAAACATATGGGTTAAAGTACAATTGGAATCAATCGATAACCCAAAAATTTAAGCTAAACTACGGAATTGAGGGAATGTATTATAATTTTAATCCAGGAACAATACGCCCCACAAGTTCTGACTCAGAATATAATTATCAGCAATTTGATAAAAAATATGCTTTTGAATCTGCAGCCTATATTGATTTCGAGCATCAGATTACTGAGAAATTAAATCTTCGCTACGGACTTCGTTATAGTTCATTTTACCGCATGGGTAAAGAGAACGTATATACTTATGAAGATGGAAAACCAGTAGTATATAATCCAGTATACAATATTTATCAAAGAGCGACCCCAACGGGTATGATCTCATATAAAAGCGGTGAGACTATAAGTAATTTTAATAATTTCGAACCACGTGCTGCATTGTCATACGCTTTTAATGATAATAATTCTGTAAAAGCAAGTTATAACAGAATGTCACAATACATTCATATGCTATCTAATTCAAGATTTCCGCTACCAATGAATATCTGGACACCTAGCGGACCTTATGCAAAGCCACAATTAGTAGATCAATATGCGGTAGGATATTTTACAAATTTTAAGGATCGTGATTATTCTTTTGAAGGAGAATTATTCTATAAAAAGATCCAAAATCGTATTGATTATATTGATGGAGCAAACATAGTAGCCAACAACCTTATTGAGAGAGTAATTCTTAACAGCGACGCTAGAGCGTATGGAATGGAATTATTATTTAGAAAAAATAAAGGCAGATTCACTGGATGGGTTTCTTATACATTATCGAAAGCAGAGCAAAAAACACCTGGAAGAACGCCAGAAGAACCAGGAATTGCCAATGGTAAATGGTACTTGTCATCGTATGACAAATTACATAATTTAAGTGTAGTTGCTAGTTATGAGCTTAATCGTAAATGGTCTTTTAATGCTAATTTTTCATTACAATCAGGTCAACCCGTAACCTATGCAAATGGGTATTATGAATTTGGTGGAATTAATGTGCCAAATTTTATGCAGAGAAATGAAAATAGACTTCCCACTTACCATCACTTAGATTTGGCTGCGACCTATACACCAAAACCAGATAAGAAGAAGGGATGGCAAAGCTATTGGGTATTTAGTATCTATAATATTTACGACAGAAAAAACGCAGCCTCAATGACATTTTCAACAAATGACAAAACAGGTATAAATGAGACCAAAAAACTATCGATTTACGGATTAGTACCTGGAATCTCTTATAATTTTAAATTTTAATAGTATGAAAAAGTTGATAAAAAATAATTTTAAAAATAAAGTACTAGTGTTATTTAGTCTTCTTTTTGTTTTACTGTTATCTTCATGTGAAGAAGTTGTTTCTCTTGACTTAGAAACTGGTGAAGCTAAAATAGTTATTGATGCTGAAATTCTTTGGAATAAAGGAACCGACGGAAAAGAGCAAATTATAAAGATTAGCAAAATGGCTCCTTATTATAATACCTCTACACCAAAAGTTTCTGGGGCACAGGTAAGAATCGTAAATAGTAATGGTGATACTTTTGTGTTTACCGAATCGGCACCAGGTTCGTATGTATGTGCAGATTTTGTTCCCGTTCTTAATATGGAATATACACTACATGTTCAGGCTGAAGGTAAAAATTTCATAGCAGTTGAAAAATTAACTTCGGTAACAACGATTAACCGAATTGAGCAAAGGTATGTTCCAAATTTAACTGGCCCAGATTTGCTTGAATTGGCATTCTTTTATGATGATCCAGTTGATCAAGCCAATTTTTATTTGACAAATTTTAAAACTGATTTCCTTGTATTACCGTCTTATGCAATGTCAAATGATGATTTTTCTAATGGAAATGAAATGAGTGAAAGATTTTCGGATGAGAAATTGAAGCCTGGAAAGACCATTGGGATTATACACCGTGGTATTTCTGAAAACTTTTCTAACTATATGGCTTTAATTATAGAGGCATCAAACTGGAATCCTTTTGCTACAACACCGGCAAACATTAGAGGCAATATTATAAATGCAAATGACTCTAATGATTTTGCTTTTGGATATTTTAGACTTTGCGAAACAGTTACTGCTTCATATACAATGAAATAAAAATTTAGTACTTAGAATTGATTTGTGTAAATGCACCTGACATATGAAAATTATGTTAGGTGTATTTTTTTTGCACCCATCTCATTCATTCAGCTTTGCTCTTTTCAAACGAGCCCTTAATTCAATGTTGTCTTTCTTGCACACAAGAAATATCCACGAGTATTTCTACAATTGATTTAGAAACTTTGCTAAATAAATTTTATTCAATCTTCCTTATCATTTTCTAATACTACAATTATTTTATAGATAACATCCGATACCAAATGTTAATAGTATGTTTTATTATTGGATCGGTTTGTTAATGTAAACGTAACCTTTCAAACCTACCCTCAGTTCTAATTTTGAAGACATATTATAAGAAACCAATAGTTGTATATATGTCATTTTTTAAGTTAGGAATAAATCGCAAAAAAACATTCAAAATACCAGTTCTAGCAAACATAATTTATTTGATAGTCAATACAAAAGCGATGTGTTATGTATAAAAAGTATACCGATGAAGAACTTGTAGAGCTATTAAAACAAGGGAAGGACAGAACATTTGATGAATTATATTTTCGATATCGAGATTTGCTTGTGCGGTTTGTATATATAAGAATGAAATCAATCCCTATCTCTGAAGAAATTGTTCAGGAAGTATTCACCTCTATATGGGAGCGTCGCAAAACTTTGGTAATTCAAAAGAAATTTTCGTCGTACATATATACCTCAGTACGTTACGTAACATTAGATTATATCAAATCAAACACCATTACTGATCAATATATAAAGGAAGTTTTGGATCGAAATACTACCGATTGCAGTAGCAATAACGCAACCGAAGATGCTATTTTTCATGATGAACTTCAAGAAGCCGTAGATAAAGCAACTTCATTACTCCCCAAGAAAGCCAAAGAGGTTTTCATCTTAAGCCGTATTAAACAATATTCCAACAAAGAGATAGCTGAAGAACTTAACGTATCTCACGAAACGGTAAAGTATCATATCGCTTATGCGCTAAAGTTTATGCGAACCTATCTAGGAGAGTTTAACTAATTACAATTTCGAATATTGAGGAGCCTATTTGTTTCTTAACACAAGGGTAACCTTAGAGACCTAACCGAAATTGAAATTCCTAAGACATATTATTAAAGCTATAAAAAATTATAATGCCTGAAAATTTGGATCAAGATATAAAACTTTTTTTAGAAGGTAAGCCTTCACTAAAAGGACAAGAAATGTGGGATAACTGGTATAATCACCCGAATGAAATATTCGACAATGAAGTGATTATCACAACTGACATTTCAAAATTAAAAAAAGAAATCAAAGCAATTAAGAAAACAAATAATGTTGTTTTCCTAAATAATAGAAATTGGTCCATAGCAGCATCACTTTTACTTTTAGTTGGAATATCCTGTTTTTTTTATCTGTCATCAACAGCAGTTGCAACCAAGCAATATGCTACAAAACTAGGAGAACATACTAAGATAACGTTGAGTGATGGAACCCAAATATGGCTTAACGCAGGAAGTCTTTTAAAATACCCTGTTAAATTTAAAGGAAACACACGTGAAGTTTACTTAACTGGTGAAGCTTTTTTTGATGTTGCCAAAGACAAAAAACATCCTTTTATAATTCATACCGATAAAATGGATACAAAAGTATTTGGTACCAGTTTTAATGTACAAGCTTATCCGGGACAAACCACACAAGAAGTAGCTGTTTTAACTGGAAAAGTAAATGTTAAATCGACTGTAACAGATGAGAATGTTTATGTAACACCTGGTCAAAAAGTAATTTTTAAATCAAAAAATAGCAGTCTGCAAGCATTCACAGATATTCCGGTGAATTCCATTTCCTTATGGCGAAAAAATATAATTGTTTTTGACGACACCCCTTTACCTGAGGTTATTGCAACAATTAATCGCAATTATAATGTCGCAATAGCTATTGAAAATAAGAATCTAAATAATCTAAAAATAAGTGGCTACTTCAAAGAACTTCCTGCAGATCAAGTGATTGGCTTAGTGTGCAATATCATTAATGCTAATTACAAATTAGAATCGGGAGTTTATAAGATACAGTAACTTTTTTAATACAGAATAAATCAGCTAATACCACTATGCAAATTAAAAATACCAAAAAAGAGCTCACAAAAAACAAGAAAATTTAAAATCCAGAAACAACTAAAACTTAAAATTATGAACGAAAAACAAATGCGGTACGTCGTAAACTGTCAAAGAATTAAGAAGCGTGTATTAGTCCAATTGATTATGCTCACGGCTTTATTCTTTATCGGACTAACGACAAAAGCGAGTAATGTTGGTAGTAATAAAAGAGTAACCCTAAAAGTAGAAAACGAAAATATAAAGAGTATTCTTCAAAATATTGAAAAACAAGTAGATGTACACTTTATGTACGAAGCCAATCAGATAAATACAAATCAAAAAATTAGCCTAAAACTTAATAATGTAACCTTAGAGCAGGCGCTTGACAAAGTTTGTACAAGCTTCTTTTTGAAATATGAAATCATAAATAACAATGTTGTAATCAAGAAGAACCAAAAGAGTAGTGAAGTAGGTCAAAATAAAATTACTATTTCGGGAATTGTTTATGGTAGCGACGACAAACTGCCATTACCGGGAGTAGGAATCAAAGATAAAAACTCAGACGCAACGGCAACTACCGATTTTGATGGGGCTTTTAGTATGGTAATCAATTCAAGCGAAGCAACACTTGTTTTTTCGTATGTGGGCTATATCACACAAGAAGTTAAAATTAACCAATCAACTAATAATCTAAGTGTTAAACTAGTATCAGATGTAAAACAACTGCAAGAAGTTGTTGTTATGGGATATGGTAGTGTAAAAAAGGGAGAAGTTTTAGGAGCTGTTGGAGCCGTTTCTATGAAAGAAACATCAAGCAGAACTTATAATTCAGCAGCCGAATTATTACAAGGTACAGTTGCAGGTGTTACAGTTATCAATAATGGAGGAGATCCAACAGGAGAACCAACAATAAATATTCGTGGTATTGGATCTTTAAATGCCGAAACACCATTAATTGTCTTAGACGGAATTATTTACAGTGGTTCATTAAATACTATTAATCCTAATGATATTGCTTCGATAAGTGTTTTGAAAGACGCCGCATCGGCAGCAATTTATGGAGCAAGAGCTTCTGGAGGTGTTATTTTAATTACTTCTAAAAAAGGTACTTCAGAACGCATTAATGTAAATGTAAATTATCAAGGTGGTTTACAGAATGTAGCCAAAAAATTAAAAGTACTAAATGCTGCAGAATATGCAGATGCTATGAACACAGCTACAGATAACGCGGGATTACCAAGAATACCAGCTTTTGATCCTGCATTTGAACCTACAGCCAGAACAACCAAAACAGATTGGATGGATGAAATTTTTCAAATAGGTCAAGTTCAAGATTTATCTATTTCTGTAAATGGTAAAACAGAAAAATCTAATTTCTTTCTTTCTGGGAGTTACCGTAAAAATGAAGGGATATTATTAAATACGTTCGGTAATCGCTATACAGCAAGAGCAAATTCTTCTTTTAAACTAGCGCCAAATTTCACAATAGGAGAAAATTTAACCTATTCGTTAACAGATGGTCAAAGTGCTAATACTACAAATGCATATACAGGAGCAATTTTGGGAGCTATCTTTTATCCGCCCAATGCAACTATTTATAGAGAAGATGGATCTGGTTCTTTTGGAGGTGTTCCAGAGAAATACATAGGATCGTATGGAGATGTTATAAATCCAGTAGCTTATTTAAAAAGATTGGATAACCGCAATCCAGTTTCTACAATTTTGATTAACCCTTATGCCGAATGGGAAATTACAAAAGGATTAAAAGTAAAATCAAACTGGGGTTTCACCAGAATACAAAACAATTCAAAAGATTTTTCGGTTAAAATCACAGAACCAGGTAAAATATTCGATTACAATAGATTAACACAATCTACAGCTACAACAACAGACTTATTGAGTGAGCAAACTATTTCATACGATAAATCTTTTGGAAAGCATAATTTTAAGGCACTAGCAGGATATACCTATCAGCAAACCAAAAGAGAATTTTATACAATTACAGGTACAGGTTTTGACAATGAAGATCCATCACAACGTTATCTGCTTAATGCTAAATTAATTCAGCAAACAGAAGCAGGAATGTCAGAAGAAATTATTTCATCTTATGTGGGAAGATTAAACTATGATTTCAATCAAAAGTATTTATTCTCAGGAATTGTTCGTCGCGACGGAACATCAAAACTTACTTCAGAGAATCGTTGGAAAGTGTATCCATCCTTATCTGCAGGTTGGTTAATCTCAGAAGAAGCATTTATGGAAAGCCTTAATCCAATTGTAAGCAGTTTAAAACTACGTGCCAGTTGGGGACAAATCGGAAATTTAGGAAACTTAGGACCATACCAATTTAGTGTTCCATTATCACAAACTTCAGCCTTAATAGGATCTACTCCAATAATTAATTATGGGTATTCAGAAAGCGAATTATCAAATCCAGCTTTAAAATGGGAAAGTTCAGAACAAACCAACTTAGGATTAGACTTTAGTCTATTTCACAATAGCTTGTCAGGATCTATAGATGCTTACGTGAAAACAAATAAAGATATGTTGGTTCGTGATCAATTACCAGGAGTATCAGGAACACCGTTAGGACGTATTGTAAACTCAGGTAATGTAGAAAATAGAGGTATTGAAGGAAGTCTTACGTATCAAAAAGCACGTGGAGATTTTAAATTTGATGTTACTGCAAATGTGGCTTTTTTAGATAACAAAATTGTTTCAATCAAAGATGATTTAACTTCACTAGAACCACTTAATGTCAGCAGAGTACGTAGTTTGCCTCTAGCCAATATTTATCAAGTCGGAAGCCCAGTAGGTGCATTTTATGGATATAAAACAGACGGATTATTCCAAAGCAATGCAGAAGCAAAAGCTTATGTAAATTCAAAAGGAGAGGTTTATCAACCTAATGCAGTTGCAGGTGATATTAAATTCAAAGACATGAATGGAGATGGTGTAATTAATAATAGCGATAGAGTAGTGTTAGGAAGTCCATTTCCTAAAACAACTTATAGTTTAAACATGAACTTTAGATATAATGGGTTTGATATGAATATCTTTTTAAGTGGAGCAGTAGGCAATAGCAATTTCAACGCTGTAAAATACACGGGCTTGAATGCTTCTTTCCCAGGTTATAATTTATTGGCAGATGCCAAAGATGCTTGGTCTCCACAAAATACAGGGTCAACTATTCCAATACTTTCTGCAAAAGACAACAACAATAACTTCGGAAGAATTTCAGACTTCTATATAGAAGATGCATCTTTTTTAAGATTAAAAAACCTTTCTATCGGTTATACAGTTAAAGAACGTTGGTTAAACGGAAAAGCAAATCTTAGATTCTTTATTTCAGGACAAAATCTTTTTACAATTACCAAATACTCAGGTATGGACCCAGAAGTTGGGCTTAAAAACTTTGGAATGGACTTAGGGCGTTACCCACTTTCAAGAATTTATATGACAGGAGTAAACGCAACTTTTTAAAAAAATAAAACAAATAAAATGAAAAAGATAAATATTTTATTATTGAGTTTTACAATGTTGCTAGGCGCAACAGCTTGTGAGAGTGAACTAGACTTAGTACCACAAGGAGCACCTTCGACTGGAAATTTCTGGAAAACACCTGCTGATGCAAAAGCAGGAGTCAATGCTATTTACGCTTTGTACTCTGATGATAATATGTATGGACGTGGTTTTTTCTGGCTAAACAATGCCAGTGATGATATCGGAACCAAACCCAGACAAAATGCAGAACGTATAAAAAACTTCATAGTTGATGGTTCAGAATCAGATACTAAAGACATTTGGAGAATCCATTATGAGATTATGAAACGTTGTAATGATGTTATCCGTAACATTCCAAACATTCCTTTAGACGAAAAAACTAAAAAAATGATGTTGGGAGAAGCCTATTTTAATCACGCAGTAATGCATTTAGAATTGGCATATCACTATGGCGATGATCGTGCAGGAATCCCGATTCAAGATAGAGTAGATCCTACAAATGTATATGTGCCACGTGCAAAAAATGTAGCAGAGAATTACGCTTATATCGCAGCCGATTTAATTAAAGCAGCCGATTTATTACCTTATTTTAATGAGCTAACGGCTGATAATTATGGGCGTGCTCATAAAACAGCAGCTTGGGGATATTTAGTGCGTACGTATTTATATGCAAAAGATTGGGATAATGCCATAAAATATGCAGATATGATTGTAAATAGTGGTAAACATATTTTGCTGCCTAATTTTGAAGATGTATTTAAAATTAAAAACAATTGGTCTTCAGAATATATTTGGTCTGTTACATCAAGTGCAGAGAATACTTCTCTAGGTTCTATATTTCCAGGAGTTTGTCTAGAAGATAAAGGATGGGGAGCTTATAACGGTTGGGGAAATTTTTATCCTACCAAAGAATTATTTGATGCGTATGATCCTGCAGATAAAAGACGCAGCGCAACCATTTTACAAAAAGGAGATAAATTCACCTATTTCGGTGAATCAGTAACCTTTAACGAAGGAAAATATACAGCAGGTTCTAGTAATAGAACAGGATACCAGTTCAAAAAATACATGGAGCCATTTAGTTATCCTAAAACCACTTCAGGCGGAGTAGATATACGTTATGTAAATGCAAATGGAGATAAACCTTCAACAGCACTTAACGTACCACTTTTGCGCTATGCTGATGTAATATTAATGCTTGCTGAAGCAAAATTAATGAAAGGTCAAAATGCAGATAAAGAGATAAACATGATTCGTAATCGTGCAGATCTAAAAAGCATTTCAGGAGCAACTATGGTAGATTTAAAAAGAGAAAGACGTTGTGAGTTAGCTGGAGAATGGACAGATCGTCATTTTGATTTAGTACGTTGGGGAGATGCCCAAGCTACTTATGCACAACCTTTGCACCATTATAATGGTACAGTAATTTATCCTGCACGTAGTTTTAATCCAACTATTCACCATGTTTGGCCTATACCGCCAGATGAAATTGCCGTGAGTAAAGGAGCATTAACCCAAAACAAAGGGTGGTAATTAGTAGTTTCATTTGTTTTTGTAATTTTTTACGCTGCAAGCTCTAAGTGAGTTTGCAGTTGTAAAAAAGAAAACATTCTATATACTTAATAAACCAGTTTTTTGAATAGAAAGACTGGTTTATATTTTAACAACAACAACTCACTTCCATTTCTTAAAGTTACCTACAGCTTTAAAAATGAACAAAATATATTTCCATGAAAAAAATAATCCTCCTTTTTTGCCTTCATTTTTGTCTGTTAGCACAGGCACAGGAATACAGTTCTACCAATATTCATTCGCATAATGATTATGCAAGCCCATTACCTTTTTATGAAGCTTATGCCAATGAAACAGGTGTAATTGAAGCAGATGTTTTTTTAGTAAATGATGATTTATTTGTTGCTCATACTTCAAAAGAAATAAATATAAATACTACTTTAAGAAGCCTTTATCTTAATCCACTTCAATTAAAACTTAAAGAGTTAAATAGCAATGCTTACAAAAGTGATAAACCATTAATATTGATGATTGACATCAAGTCAGATGCAGAAGCAACTTTAAAAAAAATCGTAGAGCAGCTTAAATTATATCCTGAATTAATCTCAAACAAAAATTTAAAAGTAGTTATTTCTGGCAACAGACCTTCTTCATCAAAATGGAATGAATATCCATCCTTTATTTATTTTGACGGAAGACTTAATGAAACTTATACAGCACAAGAATTATCGCGTATAGAAATGATTAGCGAAGATTTAAAAGACCATACCATCTGGAATGGCAAAGGAGTCTTGACACAAATCGATTCAGAAAAAATTCAAGCTATAATCAAAAAAGTGCACGATCAGAATAAAAAAATAAGATTCTGGTCTACACAAGACAATGTGAATACTTGGATGACGCTTATGAATTTGCATGTAGATTATATTGCAACAGATAATACTTCGGCATTAACACAATTCATCAAAAATATAAAAACTGCATTTTACCAAAATACAGAATTTCACGAAACATACGTGCCAAAAAACAGTTCTGCATTTTCTAAAAAGAAACGACCTAAAAATGTGATACTTCTTATTGGTGACGGAATGGGATTGAGTCAAATTTATGCAGGTTATACAGCCAATAAGGGTAAACTAAATATGTTTAACATACCTACCCAAGGATTTTCGATAACCAAAGCTTCTGATAGTTATATTACTGATTCCGCTGCTGGTGCTACTGCTATGGCATCTGGGCATAAAACCAATAACCGATTTATTGGTGTTGATGAAAATGGAAAACCTTTAGAATCGATAACACAAATCTTGGCTAAAAGAAACTACAAAACAGCCCTTATTTCTTGTGGTAATATCACCGATGCTACACCTGCCGCTTTTTACGGACATCAGTCTGATAGAAGTTATAGCGAAGCCATTGCAGAAGATTTTTTAACAAATCCAACTGACATTTTAATTGGGGGAGGTCAAAATGAATTTAAATCACGTAAAGACGGTAAAAACTTAGCGGAAGCATTAATAAAAAAAGGCTATAGCTTTTCGGATAAATTCAGTGCTATAGATACCATTAGCAATCCACGTTTTGTAGTTCTAGAAGATGCGGCAGTAGTTTCTGTAAAAAATGGGAGAGGCGATTTTCTAGCTAAATCTTTATCTAAAACAACGAATACTTTTTCTAAAACTTCTCAACCATTTTTTATCATGGCCGAAGGTGCACAGATTGATTACGGAGGTCACAGTAACAATGTAGAATATGTTGTTCGCGAATTATTAGATTTTGACTGTTTGGTTGGGCAAGCAATGGAATTTGTAGATAAAAATCCAGAAACCCTATTAATCGTTACAGCCGATCATGAAACAGGTGGTCTTTCATTAATAGATGGAAGTATAGAAAAAGGATATGTACACGGAAGTTTTAGTACCAATGATCATACGTCGGTGGCAGTTCCCGTTTTTGCATATGGACCAGGAGCACAAAACTTTATGGGTGTTTATCAAAACACAGCTATTTACAGCAAAATAATGGAATTACTTGGTGCAAAATAAATTTTAATTATATAGAAATATTACTATGTATAAAATAGTTACAAGCATTTTTTTACTGTTAAGTTATACGATTTGTTTTGGGCAGTCAAAAGACAAACTTTCGGGAATTGTCTTTGTTGACACTAATGAAAATGGCATTCATGATAACAATGAAATAACACTTCCTAATGTTTTGGTTTCTAATGGAAAAGAAATTATTAAAACTGACTCTAAAGGAAACTATACCATTAATAAAATAGAAGGGAATACTGTTTTTGTGATTAAACCAACGGACTATATTTCTAAGAGAAACAACCAAAACGGAGTATTGTTTTATGTTCCATTTGACAAAATAAAGCAATTGCAAAAATATAATTTTGGTTTCCTTCCGAATCAAGAAAATAAAGAGCTAAAAGTTGTTCTATTAGGAGATACTCAAGTAGATGTTATGGATGATGTTCATCATGTTGGAAAGCTAGTTACAGAAGAATTAATGGACAAAGAAATTGATTTCATAGTTCCTCTAGGAGATCTTTCCTTTGATAATTTATCCATTTTTAAACCTTTATCAGAAACTTTAGGATTAATAGGAGCTCCAATATTTTACACAATTGGAAATCACGATTTGAACTTTAAAGAAAAAGCTTTTCATGATAGAGACAAAAGCTTTGAGGACATCTTCGGACCATCATATTATGCTTTTAAATTCGGAAAGCAATTATTCTTGGTACTGAATAACATTTATCCTACAAATCAAAAAGAATATGTAGGTCGCCTTGATGAAACTCAAAAAGAGTTTATAACAAATTTGATTAAATTGGAGAAAGATAATTATGACTCGATAAACATATTTATGCACATTCCGTTAGAAGAAATGGAAGATAAAGATTGGATAATAACATCATTAAAGCCCTTTAATAAGGTTTTGATTAGCGCCGGACATACTCATACTCAATATCATAAATATTTTGATAGAGAAGGGCAAGAGCCCATTCATGAGTTAGTTGCTGGAGCTGTATGTGGTTCTTGGTGGCAAGGTCCGCATGATGTTGATCAAATTCCTTTTGCATTGATGCATGATGGTACACCCAAGGGATACTGGACAGTTGGAATTAATGATACCAAATATTCATACGATTATAAAGTTTCTGGAGCACCTAGTAGCAAACAAATAGATATATCAGTACCAAAAATAAACGAATGGGATACAACACTAAACGTTTTAAATGATAACTTTATATATGCTAATGTATTTGCAGCCGATGAGGCAACGAAAACCTACATTAGTTATGATGGAGGAAATTGGATCGAAATGATGAAATACGATGGTGTTTCACCAAACGTCCAAAAGCAATATTATTTACAAAGCCAAGGAAAATATGACAGTATGAATATTTCTAAATCTCCAAAACCAGAAACAATTAGTACGCATCTATGGAGAATAGAAAAACCAGCTAATTTAATACCTGGTGCTCACAGCATAAGAATAAAAGCTTTAAGCAAAGGAATTAACTTAGAAGCACATGGTAATGCTGTTTTGTGGATACAATAACTAGGAAAAAGAATAAAATAAATAATTATAGTCTAAAGCTTAATTTATCAAAAAATGAGAAAAACAGTAACAATTACAAGTATAGTTTTATTATCCTTTTTTGGAATGCATGCGCAACAAAAGGAAACCTCAAAGAAGCCCAAAATCGTGTTAATTACTTTAGATGGTTTCCGATGGGAGGAATTATTCACAGGTGCAGATGCAAACCTTATTAATGAAAAAAAATATGTTAAGGATGTTAAAGATTTAAAAACTAAGTTTTGGAGAAACACACCTGAAGAAAGAAGAAGTGTTCTAATGCCTTTTTTCTGGAATGAGGTGACCAAAATGGGACAATTACACGGAAATAGAAATGAAGGAAGTAATGTGAACTTAACCAATACAATGTGGTTTTCGTATCCTGGATACAATGAAATTTTAACTGGTGCAGCAGATGATAAACGAATTAGCAGTAATGACAAAATCAATAATCCAAACACTACTATTCTAGAAAAGGTAAATAATCTATCGTCTTACAAAGGAAAGGTTGCGGCTTTTGGTAGTTGGGATGTATTCCCATTTATTATTAATAGAGAACGTTCCCAATTGCCTATAAATGCAGGTTTTGAATTGGCCACAGGAAAGAAACTTACTCCTAGAGAAGCTTTTCTGAATGAATTACAACCAATAGTTCCATCACCTTGGGATTCAGTTCGACTTGATGCTTTTACATCTAATTATGCGTTAGAATATATGAAAAAGGAACATCCTGAATTGATTTATATCGCTTATGGAGAAACAGATGACTTTGCACACGATGGGAACTATGAAGCCTATTTAAAATCAGCAAATGCAACAGATACATTAATCAAACAATTATGGGATTTTACTCAGAAAGATTCTTTTTATAAAAACAATACCATTTTTATTATTTCAACAGATCATGGTAGGGGGACAGAACCCTTGGATAAATGGAGAGATCACGGTTCAGATGTAAAAGGAGCCAATCAAGTTTGGTTAGTTATTTTTGGAAATGGAGTAGAAGCACAAGGAGAAATTAAATCAAAAGAACAATTGTACAGCAACCAAATTTCACCAACAATTTTACAGCTTTTAGATTCCTCTTCAAAAGACCCACAGATGAAAGGTTTCCCTTTACAAATTCTTAAAAAGTAATACAATAATAAAAGTCAAAATATCTATTTATCTTCTAAAAATCTAGTAATATTTTAAGAAAAGTAATAAAAATTATTCTCGATAAAATGCTAGCGCCTTTTTTGTATAGTTGGAATTTAAATAATTTGAATTGAATATCTTTGGTTTCAATTCAAATTTGAAAATATTCATTCGATAATCAATGCGAACAATAAAACAGAGAAGGTTATTTACAAAAAAAGAGTACAATATTCTTGATAACAAATTACATTATAAAACGTCTTATATAGGAGGAGAAAGCGAAGGAATAGTTGCTTTTGAAAATTTATCAAAAGAAAAGATGACCTATAAATCTAGTAATTCAATAATTTTATTGATTTCAATTTTATTTTATGGGATCGCAGGAATAGGATATTATTTTCGTGATGAAAAAGACTCTGATCCAAACATGTGGATTGCATCAACATGTACAGCAACTATTTTATTGATTATATACTTCACAATGAATGAAAATTCATGGAAAATTAGAACTCACAATAACGGTTATATTTATCTATTGAAAAACAAACCGAATAAAAATATTGTTGATGATTTTATAACGACTTTATTTAATGACCGTGATAATTATTTAATAGAAAAATATTTAAACTTAGACCCTAATTTAAGTTATGAAACTCAGGTAAATGATTTAAAATGGTTATTGACTGTTGAAGCAATTACCAAAACTGATTTTGATAAAAACTATCAAAACCTAAAATTGTTATATGCTCCTAAAAAAGGGACTATTGGTTTTTAATTAATATTAAAGATAACACGATAGTCAAAATTTGTAAACTATATCTAAAATGAAAATCAAATCTTAGATATTTTTTTAGAGTTTTTAAGTTGGTAGTCAGATAATAAAAAATCAGATTTAGAAAAGCAACTTCAAAAATAGTTATAAAAAAACTGCTTGAATATAATTTCAAGCAGTTTTTAATGAATTATAAACTTAGGAAAGTTATACAATAACTCATAATTAAAGTACTAGCCTTAATTATTGAATAATTCTCCATAAGAAATTATCTGTAGTAGGTGTATTACCTTGGCAAGCATGAGCACCATTATCTTTACTTGCGTTTAATATGTTTAGATATTGTCCACTGCTTTTTACCTGAAGCTTAAAATAAACTCCACCAGCAGGAATAAACTGCCATAAGAAATTATCTGTAGTAGGTGTATTACCCTGACATGCTACAGCTCCATTATCTTTACTTGCATTTAATATATTTAAGTATTGACCACTACTTTTTACCCTAATCAAAAAATAACCTCCAACTGTTGTAGATGGTATTAATTCCCATAAGAAATTATCCGTTGTAGGTGTATTACCTTGGCAAGCTACAGCTCCATTATCCTGACTTGCGTTTAAAATATTTAAATATTGACTACTGCTTTTTACTTGTATTTTCATGATACTTAAAATTTATTTTGTTTGTTCCTACTCATAAGGCTTTTCAGATTTCACCTCGTTTTTATAGTGGTTTCTGAACTCCACTTTAAATAAACTTATTTTCAAAAATAAATCCAGCTAGCGTTTTACTTCTTTAGTAAATCTATTGTTATCCAATGACTTATGTGTGTAAAATGTTATGAGTGTACATTTTTCATCCATGGGATAGGGAAATTCATAGTACCGCCATAATATGGACACTGTTTTTTGCACAACTAAATGTAAATGGTGGTTTTATTTTGCCAAAAGACAAAAGGAAGAACAACTGTTAATCCAGAAACTGCGTATATGATCGCATGGAATAGCCTGAGTTTAGTTGGATTACTAAATCAGGAGTCAAAAATCAAGGTGTTTTCAAATCTAATTACTAAAAAAAAGCAACTCAACTAGCTATTATATTTGATTTTAAGGAAGAGACTTCAGGTGAAAGCAAAAAAAATGTTGTCTTATTAGATTTCTATTTCTTCTCTATTAACAAAATCTAAAGAGAATATATGTATGCTGCTATTCTAACATCTATTTTCTATTTAAAATGAAGCTTTAATTTAATTTGAGGTTGTTTTTATACGTACGACCTATTGGTAATTCTTTACCATTTTTTAATAGTACAGTACGGGAATTAAAAGAAGCTATATGTTCTTTTATAATAAGATATGATTTGTGGATTCTTATAAATCCGAGATGACGGTGCAATTCTTCAAATTTTGTCATCCGTTCTAATACCATGTGCTTTTTGTATCGGGATACAATTTTTATATATTCACCAAAACCTTCTACCCAGTATATATCATCGAGTTTAATCTTATTTATAATATAATCTGACTTAAACATGATAAAATCCTCTACGGTATCTTTTGTTTGTTTAAAAAGGTAATATTCTTTTGCTTTGGTTATTGCTTTTTCAAAACGCTCAAAGCTTATAGGCTTTATAAGGTAATCAATGACATCGAGTTCAAAAGCCTTAGCAGCATGTTGCTCTTCTGCAGTTATAAAAATACAAAGCGGCTTATTTTTAGCCTTTTTTAAAAGTTCTATGCCGTTTATGTTGGGCATATTTATGTCAAGGATTAATAAATCAACCTCATTTTTATTTAGGAACAAAATTGCATTTTCAGGATTACTAAATGTGTTTAATAAGTTTATCCCTTTAAGATTAGTACAATAGGTTTTAATAAGTTCAAGTGCAGGATACTCATCGTCAACAGCTATGGTTTGTAATTCTTTCATATTTTAATTTTGAGAGTAGAAAAATACGTTTTATTTGATAATTCCTCAACTAGTCTGTAGTTTTCTGCATATTGAATAGTCAATATTTTTTTTAATGCTTTCATTCCCATTCCTTTATAAGTATGGTTATTAGTATTTATATTGTGATCAGGTATAGAATTAGTCAGTTTAAAAACAATGTAATCTTCATCCTTGTAAAATTGTACTTTTATATACGACTCATTTTCATTGCCAATACCAGAATGTTTTAATGCATTTTCAAAAAGTGCAAAGTATATCGATGGAGGTATTTCTAATTGTTCTTGAATTTCTTCATCATTAAGTTCAAATTCTATAGGAAGTGTATTGTTGTATTTTAATTGATACAAACCAGCAAGTGCTTTAATCATTTCAAATTCCTTCTGTATAGTAATCGTATTCTTGTCTGTTTCATATATTACATATTGTAGTAATTGACTTAATTGTAATATGGCTTCCGAAGTGTTTTTTTGCGGATTATAGCTCCCAGAATAAATGTTATTAAGAGTGTTTAATAAAAAATGAGGATTGATTTTAGATTTCATTAAATTAAGATCAGTCTCATTTTTTTTAAATTCTAAATTCTTATAATCATATTCTATTAAAAATTTGTGTTTTGATATTCCTAAAAATGAAGCCACTAAGATGACAATACTCTGAGATGCATAAACGCTTATTAAAAAAAGACTTTCATTTGAGCCAGCTGTATGATTAACATGAAATTTTGGTTCAACTAGTAAACGCAACAAAGAAGTAGATATAAATAAAATCAGAGCATACAGAATATATTCAGGATATTTATTTGTCTGATAATAAGTACCAACAAGATACGAATAGCATACTATATAAAGCATAATGTTTACAACCATCGTAAATAGCACATTGTATAATGCGTAAGGCATGGTCGTAAAATAAAGCGTACTATTTACTAAGGCTGCACTATAGATAATAAAAAAGATAAAATGCTGAAATGTAATTAGATTACTCCACTGTTTTGTCATTAATCGATTTATAATCTTTTGTTCAAAGAGAAGTCGGAATGCAGCTAGCAGAATAAGAATATTTATTAGTAAAACCATACTTTTTTATTATAAAAATTACTTACCGTTTAAAAAAAAGCCTTTAAAATTGAATATATCATTTTATTTAGCAAGCCTTATTGTGTAGTTCACTTATTATATATGTCGTTCACTGAAAATTAGATTTTTTCCAGATACCATTCACATACTTTTATCTCGGTCAAAATTTAACAATTATCAAAATGTCTATAAAAAATATATCAATTCTATTTTTTCTAATCTTATTTTCTGTCAAGAGTAATGCTCAGAAAGATAATCTTAACACATGGTTCCAATATACTATGTCGGCAAAATTAAGTCAAAAATACAGTTTTACTGCTTTATCGCAATATCGTTCTTATGATTTGGTAAAAGATTCGCGGCTTTTTTTAGTATCAACATATCTTGAGAGAAAACTGGAAAATGAAATCTATCCAGCTATGGGATACATGTTTCTTGTTTTAGAACCCTATAATAGTGACATGGAAAAAAAGATACGTTATGAAAACAGACCTTTCCAGCAAGTATCTTTTAAAAATAAGATAGGTAGAACGGTTTTACTACACCGATACAGGATAGAAGAACGGTTTTTGACAAATCCAGACGATTTCATTGTTAGGCTTAGATATCTTATTTCGTTTAAAATCCCTTTAAACAAAGCAAGTGAAAAAAATACTTTATACGGTATACTTAAAAATGAGATACGTATGAATGTTGTAAAAGAAGAACAGTTTGATAGTAACAGGATCACTGCAGGTCTTGGAATCAATTTGGGAGAAAAATCAGCTTTAGAATTCTCTTTTGTCAACCAACTAAACTCATCAGACACTAGTAATTATGTGTTACTAGGTTTTAGAAATTCTTTCGACTGGTCTAAATCAGAAAATTAATAACTTCAAAACATACATTACCATGCTTACTACCTTAGGCTTTACAATGATTATCGTATTTATGTACCTTATCATGTCTAAAAGACTGTTTCCGTTAACAGCTCTAATACTTATACCAATAATTTTTGCTCTTTTTGGAGGCTTCGCATCAGATTTAGGCCCTATCATTATGGATGGTGTAAAGAATATTGCGCCTACAGGCATTATGCTTATTTTTGGAATACTTTTTTTTAGCATAATGATTGATGCTGGATTGTTTGATCCGTTAGTGAACCTGATACTTAAATTTGCAAAAGGTGATCCTGTAAAAATTGCGTTTGGTACAGCTGTGCTAACTGTTCTTGTATCGTTGGATGGAGATGGAGCAACAACTTATATGATTGTAGTAGCTGCAATGTTACCATTATATAAGAAGTTAGGAATGAATCCATTGGTACTATCTTGCATTATAATGCTTGGTGGTGGAGTAATGAATATTCTCCCTTGGGGCGGACCTACAGCAAGGGCAATGACTACACTTAAAATGGATGCAACAGAGCTTTTTGTGCCTATGATACCTGTAGTTATTGGCGGAGTTGTTTGGGTACTTTTATGTTCAGTATGGCTTGGAATGAAAGAAAAAAAGAGAATTTCAAAAACAGATTTTATAAATCCATATTTAGATAATGAAGAAACAATAGGAGTACAACGACAATTAAAAAGACCAGGACTTATATGGTTTAATTTAGCCTTAACACTAACGCTTTTAGCAACAATGATGTTTGATGTTCTTCCACTTGCTGTTTCATTTATGATTGCTTTTTGCATAGGTCTTATTATTAACTATCCAAAAATTGATGAACAACAAAAGGTTCTTAAATTGCATGCAGGCAATGCTCTTTCGGTAGCATCAATGATTTTTGCTGCTGGTATATTTACAGGAATCCTTTCAGGAACAGGGATGATGGATGCTATGGCGAAATCAATGATATCTGTAGTGCCAGATACTTGGGGAAGATTATTTCCTGTTCTAACAGCAGTAACCAGTGCTCCATTGACGTTTTTTTTAAGCAATGATGCGTATTATTTTGGTATATTACCGCTTATAACCGAAACTGGTCTTCATCTTGGAGCTACAAAATTAGAAATAGGAACAGCTTCGTTAATTGGCCAAGGGGTTCATTTGTTAAGTCCATTGGTACCATCTACTTATCTTTTAGTAGGTTTAGCTGGAGTTGAATTTTCAGACCATCTAAAATTCACAATAAAATGGGCATTAGGATCATCTCTCGCTATGCTAATTACAGCTATTATTATTGGACTTATTACTTTTTAAATAACCTTTATATCTTTGTTCATTATTTAACATTACATAATGCAAAACCAACAACCTATAAATACATCTGTATCAGGCAAATTCGTAAAAAATTTGGCCTCATATGTATTTGTAGCATTATTGCTAGGGGTTGTTGTAGGGCATTATTTTCCTGAAAAAGGGATTAAATTAGATTTTTTAGGAACAAGTTTTCTCTATTTGATTGAACCATTTATTCAACCAGTAATTTTTTTAACTATTGTAATAGGAGTAAGTGGAGTAGGTAACTTAAAAAAAGTTCGCAGCATAAGTTTTAAGGCAATAGCTTATTTTATTGTAATTACAACAGCGGCTATTTTATTGGGTGTAGCAAGCGCACTCTTTATTGAACCAGGTAAAATAGCAAAAAGCCATATTCCTGCCATTGGTATTCCTTCAAAGATTAATAATGCAGAATTTAATGACGACTGGTTTAATTTTTTGATACTTAACAGGCCTTTAATACTACTATTACTAGCTATATTATTTGGGATTGCACTAAGTTTTTCACGACATAGAGAACAATTGGTCATTAAGCTACAAAAAGTATCTTATTTTTTATATAAAGTACTTATGTATCTATTTTACCTCATTCCAATTGCAGCTTTTGGCGGTATGGCTTATGCGGTTTCTAAGTTTGGCATTGATAGCCTGCTGCCATTAGGCAAACTATTAGCAACAACTTATATCACTATGGCCTTTTTCATATTTGCAGTTTTGGGGCTTATATTTAGGTATTATAAAATTAGCCTTTGGAAGTTTCTAATCTATATTAAAGAAGAATTACTGATTGTTTTCGGTACTTCATCATCTCGAACAGCTTTTCCGCTTATTGTTGCTAAGCTTGAAAAGGCTGGTTGTAGCAAAGCTGTTGTAGGGTTATGTATACCACTTGGCTATTCTTTTAATCTGGCTGGAGCAGCTATATTTTTACCAGTCTGTACATTATTTGTTGCTCAGCTTTTTGATATACCACTGTCTCTAGAGGATATTATAACTATTATATTGGTAATTATGATAACTTCAAAAGTAGCATCAGGAGTGCCAGGTTCTGGTTTTATAGCTTTAACAATTACTTTTACTACATTACATAAATTTCCTGTAGAAGCATTGGCTCTTTTATTTAGTGTGGATAAATTCATGAATGAAGCCAGAACGATTACCAATTTCATAGGTAATGCTGCGGGTGCAGTAATTATCTCAAAATTTGAAAAAGATTTTATCCCTAATCCAGAAGTAGATCTTTCTATTACAAATTAATTCCCTTACAATCAATTAAATATAATTCAGATAGCGCAGATTTATAATCTGTGCCACAAAGAAAAACAGCAAAGCCACTTCATGATGAAGTGGCTTTATTATTTACTATTTATCGAAGTAAATAATTTTAGTAACTAGAATTGATTTAGTTGCTATTTTTCGATGCTTTATTAATAAAATCAGGTATAAATACGGAGAACCACTATATAAATTTAGAATACTTTTACTACAAATGATAGGTCGAGATATATAAATCGAATTATTATAAAAGTAAAATCTAAATCAAATATTTTAAAATGTCACAAAAATCAAATTTTGCATTGTCGTTTATTGGTATAAATGACAATGCAAGTCCAGAAGCTGCATACATCACATGGACACCTACAAAATTTAGAATTTCGCGTTCAGACAGCTCCAATTCAGAAAAAATAACCCTTGATCAAGAACAACTTAAGGACACAGTTCTTGAATTTCCAAAAGATATTGATTTATCAAAATTAGGAGTTCCAACACTATTATTTTATGATAATAACGTTATTGGAACAAAAGGTAAAGAATCATTTGAAATACAATTTAAAATAGGAGAAAGTCATAAAGACATTTTTATTGGCGGAAAATTTCAAGCTGAAAAATTGTTCAATGGAGCTAGTCCAGAAGATTTAGACATTAGAATAAAAGCCATAAAAGATGGAGTAGAAATTACTGCTATAAAAACAATGATACGCGTTAGAAAAAACGCAAACTTATTATCTAAAAATGCTAAAGTTGCTTATTTACATGCCTTATCTACAGTTAACAAAGCAGATTCAGAAGGCCGAGGAATAGGAATTTATTCAACAGACTTTTTTAAAATGCACGTCAAAGGATCAAAATCTATTGCTCACGGAACAGAAGTGTTTTTACCTTGGCATAGGCTTTATCTTCTTGATTTAGAAAGGCAATTGCAAATTGTAGACCCTAAAGTTTCTTTGCATTATTGGAAATTTGATGAACCAGCTCCTAATATTTTTAAAGCAGATTTTCTGGGAGAAAGTATCATTGACCGAGCAGATAATCCTATTATGACAAATGGAGTCTCTACAAATTTCGCACGATTTAATGCTGATAATCCCTTAAAATTTTGGTCAATTGACCGTGAAAAATTAATTCGAAGAATGTCATGGTTTGACAATCAAAAAGAACAAGCTGGTTTTAATGAATATGATGAAAAAACAAAACAAGTATCTTTTTATGCTGTTCAAAAAGAATCAGAAACCTATAATAATAAGCAATATCTCTTTAAACAAATAAAGGATAAAAGCGGGAAGCTTAGCACAGATGATAAATCATTCACAGTATTAGAAGGTGATCCACATGGATATACACATGTGAGTAATAATGGTTATGTAAACTATGTTCCCACAGCACCAAAAGACCCAATTTTCTTTTTTTTACATTCAAACGTAGAACGTATGTGGGGGAAATGGCAGACAATGCATAAGTTATTTGATCCGTCATCTGAAAAGAATTATCCCAATCAAAAAGAGGATCCTTCGATTCCAAGTTGGAAAAATGTGAATGCACAGTTATGGCCATGGAATGGAAAAGTAACTCCTAATGAATACCATTATGAGGCTCCAGGTACAAGAACAAATAATTTTACTAAATCCGATTGTTATAAAAACTTTGAAAACAATAGCCCAATCATAAAAGATGCCTTAGATCCTTTTGGTGTAATAGATTACAGCAATTATTTAGGCTTTGAATATGATGATGCAGCGGCTTTTTTAAATGCTTATTCTCCAAAAATTGAAAACAATAATAAATTGATTCAAGCTTTAAAAACCTCAGGGCTACGAATTTTACATAAAGAAAAAGATGTTGAAGACCTTATAGAAGTAATGGAGCAATTAATAAACAGGAACTCAAGAACAAATGAGAACTCCACTAAATTATTTGCATCAACTAATAATGCCCCAGAATTACGTACTGTATTAAATACGTTAACGCTTAATAAAATATTTTCATCAGAGATACCTAAATTATCCGCTACTATAAATAATACTTTAGAAAAATTACTTACTGTAGCAGATCACATTGAAGAAGTAGATGCAATACTTATTCCATTAGTCTATGCTGACAATCGAGACATAATCCACCAACTAGAATTAAATTTTAAAAAATTAGAAAATGACATAACTTCTGATGTTTCTGTTAGGTATTACGATAGTGGCAGTGATAAGTATGAAACAAAATCGTTCTCTAGGTATTTAGTCATTTATTTATTAGCACTTTATGACTATGAATTTATTCAAGATGATAAAATATACGACCTTATAACTAAGAATAAGGCAATTATATTCAACAAAATAGGAGAGGAGGAGTATTTAGATCTTTTAATCACATTATTGGGCTTTGCTTCAAACGAAACAATTAAAAGAATATTCCTGAACTCATTAGAATCTACAAACTTCTTAGTAGATCTTGAAGCCAAATTAAAAAACACAAAAGAAGAAAAGACAGTAAACAAAATATGGGCTTTGCACACACTTTTTAATAATGCGCTAAAGAACAAATAAAAATCTGACACAATGATTAATCAACAAATAAAAGAACTCGGTAGTACTACATCAACGGAAGACTTTATCCTATTGATTGATTCTATTAAAGTGACAGATCAAAAATTTAATAACTTGTTATTGGTGGAACTTTTATCAGAAAGACATCCTATTTATAAAGATAGAAGTTCAATAGCATCATCTCACATGCGTGGTTACCTTATTGAGGCATTCTACAATATTGGAATGCCTCAAAAAGGACTACCATATATCCTAGAAGAGCTAGAAACCTCATTTTCTCCTTATATAATTGCTGCTTCAGCAAAAGCAGTTAGAGGAATTAAAGAGCCACATTCGGGTGTAGCAGCTTTTTTGAACAAAAGTATTTACAACATTTGGCAAGCAGATGCAATTGTCAACTATTCCTCTTTTCTAGGGCCTTACAATCAGAACTACAATACAACTGCCTTAAAAGAAATTTTCGAAAGTTTAAAATGGCTAAACGGGAAAGCACAGTATATTTTGCCAGATTTATATCATTTAGAAACACAACTAAGTGAGTATCTCAGTTCTGAGAACAACACACTATTAACAGAGTGCATAAAAGTTATAGAAAAGGCTACTCCTTCATTAGATGATTGCTGCACTATACCAATTGAAGTATATAATCAAGCAGATACTTTCTTTTCTTCAAAATCAGAAATTGAATTAGGGAGCATTGTATTGCAAGATCAAGATGGTAATGAATTAGGGTGGAATGATTATTTCAAAGGAAAATATACAGTCTTGTCTTTTTTTTATACCAAATGTCATAACCCGCGTAAGTGCATTCAAACCATATACAACTTGGTTAATATTCAAAAGAAAATCATTGGAAACAATCAGTATAGTACTGTTCAGACAGCCGCAATAACCTATGATCCATTATACGATACGAGTTCTATATTAAAATCATATGGGAATAATCGAAACTATCATTTCGATAAAAATAATAGAATGTTCAGAGTTACATCTGGCATGGAGTCTTTGATTGAAAGTTTAAACATAGGAGTAAATTATAAAGGAAACGATGTTAATGTTCACAGAATCGAGGTGTACATTATCAATCCTGAAGGCAAAATAGAAAAATCATTCCTTAGGTTTCAAGCAGAGGAAAAATTAATAATTGGAGCTTTAAATGAGTTAATCACAGATAAAAAACCTATTCAAAAAGAGAAAAAGGTATCTGTAATAAACCGAATTTCAACAGTAATACTGCCCATTTTAATTGCCTTTTTTCCTAAGTGTCCGATGTGTTGGATGGCATATCTCAATTTAATTGGAATCAGTGGTATTGTTTCTATCAAGCATCAACCTTGGCTCATTTATGTATTCATAGGTTTAGCTATTATTAATTTAATTAATCTTTATAGATTATCTAAAAAAAGAAACGGTCTACTTCCTTTCTATTTAGCGCTTTTCGGAACTGTTATGCTGGGTGTGAATTTTTGGCTAAACCTGAGTGTACTATTTGTGGCAGTAGGATTGTTTTTAACACTCATTTCCGCCTTATTAAACAGTTTAAGTTTTAAACTATATCATAAATTTTTTCACTTTATAAATGAAAAATGGATAACATTAAAATATGCCTAGTTAATGACTAGGCGAACTCTGATTTCTATCTAATTCAATCAATTTAAATTAATACTATGAAAAATTGTTCTGTTACAGTAATTCTCAAAGGTTCAGAAGGTTATGAAGATGCTAGAGAAATTTCGAATCTCTTATTACTAAATGATAATAAGTTAAGTCCCGATGAAATTGCATATTGTGAATCTGCAGAAGATGTCAAATGCGTATTGGAGTATTGTCAAGAAAATAATAAACTATTTAGAATTCGCTCTGGTGGACATCATCATGAAGGAGCTTGCACAGCAGATAATGTAGTAGTCATTGATACTTCGAAAATGAATAAGATGATTATTAATAAAACAACAAAAACGGTAGTAATCCCATCTGGAACTAAACTAAAAGATGTATATGATGAACTTAATAAGTACGAATTAGTAATTCCTGGTGGTGGTTGCGATTCTGTAGCAATTGGAGGTTTGGCACAAGGAGGAGGCTGGGGGCCTTACTCTAGATTATACGGTATGACATGTGATTCATTAGTAAGCGCTAAAATTGTAATAACAGATGGGAAAACGGGGTTTAAAATAGTTGATGTAAACGCAGAAAATGAACACAAGGACTTATTTAAAGCATTAAAAGGCTCAGGAGGAGGAAATTTCGGAGTCGTTACTAGTTTTACTTTTAAAACACAATCATTAGTAGGCTTGAAAAAAGTATCATTTCATATTCAAATCACTAATGAAGCAACATCCCAAGCCATACTAAATAAATGGTTTAAAAATGCTTCACAGGCAACCAATGTGATAACCTCTTTTGCAAGAGTATATCCTAGTGAAAATACTATGCGTTTATATATTTCTGGTATTATGATAGCAGGAAAAAAAGATAATGACCAAGCAATCAAGAAACAAATAGCTACAATTATTGACAAAGACTTCCCAACGGAATATATAAAATTTCAACAAAGTGCACTAAGTACCAAAAGTATTCAAAATGACATATTAAATATTGAAAATTTTTCATCTATTGAAAATAGTATTAGTAGCGATGTATTTATAAGTGATAGTATTAAAACACAAGAAAGAGGAAATTCAGATGCTCCAACATCAACCTGTGATCTTCCCCATCCGCATAAAATAAGTTCCTTTTTTCCTAAAAAGGGGATAGATTACGCAGCTTTAACAGCTGCCATCTTCCAATATATGAACAAGGATCACGGATTCGGAAAAAAACTAAATTGTTATTTAAGCCTTCATGGAATGGGAGGCAAGATTAAGGATGGAGATAACTTTTTTTATTATAAGGATCGAGATTTTATGTTCCAAATTCAAGCTTGGTGGTCAAATCCTTATGATACAGATGATGATAAATACTTAACTTGGGTAGAAGGCTTAAGATTGGACTTGAGTCTTAAGGGATTTACTGAAGGATGCTTTGTCAATTTTCCTGATTACAATTGTATAAGAAAATCTGAAAAATCTGCAAAATATGACCCTGCGAATGATAATCAACGCATTGAACTATTAATTAAATTTTATGAGAGACGTTATTTGATGGATTTATTAAAAATCAAACAAAAATATGATAGTAAAAATCTCTTTTTACATGAGATGAGTTTAAAATCAGGATTTATAAACAATTTAATTTAAAAGAAAATGAGTCAAAAATCAGAATTTCAGAAAAATGAATGGATTGGTGGATTTGAAGAGTCTAATCCCGAATTTAAGTATCCAAAACCAGATCTTAGTTCCTTACCGATACTAGATAATATGGCAAATATTGACAAACTACAACGTCAAATGAAGGCAGAATGGCCTGAGTTTAGTTGGTTGACCAAATTAGAAGTCCAAAAATCGAGGTGTTTTCAAATGTTTGCAAATAATATTTCAAGAATTGGTTATACAGACGAGGGTCGTGTATTTTCAATTATTTGCCCACAGCAAGGGGCTTATCTAAAAAGTGTCGGAATAAATATAAACGTAGAAGTAACCGTTACGGGACAAAGAGGCTGGGTAAATGAAACCACCAAAGAAATGGCTGCCGATTTAGGTGTCGTTGGAAAAATATGGTTTTCACCAGATAACAACTCGCATCCTTTTATTAAAGCTCTATTAAAAACATTAGACAAAACTAAGTTCCCACTTACAAAAGCTACTGCTATACAAGTACAAACCTCGCGAGTAGATGATGCTGAAGATCCATACTTTCCCTTATTACGTGGTGAAAGCGATAGATTTCAAAGTCCTGATTTCGCAAAACATGAAGAAAAAGCCTATGCTCTTGCTAATTTAGATGTTCAAATTAATGATGCTCTTTTAACAGGTGAACCAATTGTAGATAAATTTAATACTATTGTTCTTGGTATTTTTAATATATTAAGTGGTAATATGTTGAAGAAAAGCAATGTACTCAGTTGGAATATCTGGTTTAGCAACCCGTCAGTTGTCGATCAAGTAGAATGGAAAAATCATGCAGAATATTGGCGACATTCTTTAAATGTAAATCACTGTTCACCAGATGGAGATGGAACGGATGCTAAATATTTTGACGGAAGCCCCCTTATAATTAGCAAACTAGATGTTTTAATAGGACTATACAAATTATATAATGAGGTTGTTAAACCAAATCATAGAGAATTAGGAATAGAAGAATTATCAGAACTAGATTTGACTGCAATCCAATTGAACCAAGAAATAGAACTATTAAAGACAGAAAAAGCGATGAGTTTGGAATAAAATATTTTATATGCTCTAGCAAAGAAATTTAAAAAAAGAGAAACAATTAGTTTCTCTTTTTTTTGCTAAATAATAAAATTGTAGCATAAATTTGAATTATAGATTGTGCTATAGTAATAATGCCGTTTATAGGATGAGAAATCAACTCATCTTTTATAAGTGGTGGCACTATATTAATTCCAAAAACGATTAAAATTAATGATAGGTATTTAATCCAAGAAATTTCAAATCTAATTGCCAATCCCATTGCTGAAATAAAAAAAACAGCAATTGAACCAACTACTATAGATGATTTTGAGGAAAGAATTTCAGGTAAAATTAAAAAATTAATTAAACCAAGACCCGCTGAGATAAACAATAAATTAGATGATTTAATATAATTTGGGTTTAAAGTAATTCTCTTCATAAATTTATCGGGGGTATAAAATATTTAAGAGATAAAAGTAATGAAAACTTAGCTGTAATGCATAAAATTAGTCAACATTCATAAGTAAAATATACATAATGAGTAACTAGAAAACAGAATTAATTCCTTAAAACTCTTCTCGATTTTCGGCAATAAAATATACCTTTGTAGTATTATTTATTACCTACAAAAAACATAATTTTATGGATTATGATAAATTTATTTTCTGCCTCGAAGCTGTTGCCGATGTAGAAATAGACAAGACTACAGAAGTTATTAAAAACTTAGAAGAATTAGCTTTTGATCAAGGTATTTCGAGTATTCATAAAACTTGTGACACAATCGAGGGCTTAGAGGACAGCTTAAACGCATTACTTTACGATGACCACAACTTTAAAGATTATGAAATAATATATTTGGTAATGCCAGGCGAAGGAAATAGTGTTTGTCTTAATGATTATTACTATAGCTTAGAAGAAATCGCCGAAATTTTTGAAGGCAAAATGAAAGGCAAAATTTTACATTTTGCCAATGCAAAAATATTAGATTTAAGCGAGGAGGAAGCACAATACTTTCTTGATATCACTGGGGCACGTGCCATTTCAGGTTATGGAGCTCCACTTAAAAAAATAACAAGTAGTAGTACGCTTGATAAAGCTTTTTTTAGCCTATGCCAAGATGAAGATGATATAATTGAAATTGTGGAGGAATTACACCAAAAACACTACGATCTTTGTAAGCACCTCGATTTTAGATTGTATTATTAGATTTAGGTTGCCTCCGGCATTATAAAAAATTATTCTTTACAATGGTCTTTAAAAATTGACTTTTCTTCAATTAAAAAGCTACTTTTCATGGTATCAAATGTGCTTATCTTTTTATAAATATTTAGCAAATTAGTATTGTTATAATCATAATCTTCTTTATTTTCTTCTCCAGCTACATAGTTTAATTTATTTATGTAAGCATTTCTTTTTTCGTCCAACGAATAGTTCAATTTAAAAAATTCACTTTCAGTGTCAGATTCATACATTTTATACTTAGGGCTGGACAATATAATGTTTGGAGCAAAATCGACCCTTGAAATCTGAGCAAATTCAGATTTATTTAATTCATCTTCTAAATTTTGCTTTTCTCCAAAATGACTATTGTAATATAATCCACCATCTTTGTAATAGTAAGAAAAGGGATGTTTGTTTTGATCATCCGCAAAATAATACACAATGAAATCATTAAATTTTTCAGTATTATAAAAATTGTAAATTGTAGGTTTATAATCTTTGTCTCCCGATGCTTCATAAGGCAATGAACTAAATGAAATTGTATCAGCCTTTTTATTCGTAGTATACACTTCTGGAAATTGAATGCATCTGTGCCCTTTTACGTAAACTCTTTGCAATTTAGAAGTACTAAGATTAAGTTTTCCGATGTGCATAAATGTTTCTTCCTTGTTTAATCCATTTGAAAGCATGAATTTTGAGTTTTCTTTTAGTTCTGGGGTATACCTTCCATAAACTTGAAATGACTCTTTAGGAGAATCCGGGACAAAACTTACTTCTCCATGTTCCTTCAATGACCATTTACCAGTTATTAAAGTTCCGTAGCCTAATATTATAAAAGTTCCATCTGGTTTTAGGTAATGACTTCCACCTCTTAAACTATAAAATCCTACCACATCACTTTGCACTTGTGATTTTGCATTATGATTAAAAAGAACAAGTAATAACATAATAAATAATTTTCTCATTTGTAGTTTCTTAGTGTACATCAATTCCATTAAAGTAGATTTCAGTTATAGCAGTATCGTTAAATTTATCTCCTTTGTAAACTTCAATAATTTCAATTTTTAAAATTAAATCAGTTCCATTTTTGTTATGCCCAAGAGTACCAACTTCGAATATTTGATCATTTTTGGTATCTTCTAAATTTAGAATACCAAATACCTTTCCGTTAGTGCTTAATCGCAGCTTTTTAACTCTGTTATTATTCTTCCATACACTTTCTGATTTGACATATCCATTCGAAATTATAATTTGTGTAATTCTGGGGCTTTTATTTAAAAAATAATATTCTAAATATTCACCAATTCCTTCGTCAGTCTTTCCTTCAACCCAAGCTGTTTGATAACTTAGATCGTTAGCATTTTTAGCTTCGTAATTGGTGCTTTTGTCGGAGTTTAAGTATGAAGATGCTCTTACTTTATAATTCCCACCAGCACAATACCAACTACAACCACCATCTATAACATCCCACATACTTTCGACAACTTCACCATATTTTTCTAATAAGGCATCCAGTTCTTTTTGTTCAGCAGTTGTCAACTTGCTTTTTTCTAAAAGCACAGTTTGACGTTTTATTTCATTATCGGTTTTTGTACTCAAATCAACTTTTCGAATTTCCTTAGGATATATATTCTTTTCAGAATTTTGTCCATAAAAAGAACTCACAATTAATAGTAATAAAAATGTAGTTATGCCTTTCATAATAGTTTATATCAGCTATGAAAAGGTATTCGTAAGTCAAATTTTCATTGAGTTACTACCATAAACAAGCTTTTTCGTAGGCTAATATATGACTATTTTTATTACAAATATGATGAAGAATCAAGGTGAATTAAGAAATAATTATCTTAAAGATAGGAGAGGAGTTTAGTTGCCAAAAGATTTAGGAATGCGGATGCAGTATCGAATACACTGACAAAAAATGAAAATTAACATAAAGAGAGTAAAAACAACAAATGTTTTTAGAAATAGGAAAAATGGAAGTAGGAAGAGGGCTTTATATTGTAAATGCAACTTAATTGTTCTTAAATTAAGTTGCATTTTTTTATTTGTTAGCGTCATTAATGTGACACTGATTTTAAGCCTATGATAGAGCCTACCAAGGTTGCAATAAAGAACAATCTCCAAAAGTTCGTAGGGTCTTTAAACACAAAAATACCAACTAAAACTGTTCCTACGGCTCCAATTCCTGTCCATACAGCATAAGCAGTTCCAATAGGTAATGTTTGAGTGCTCTTAATAAGAAGCAACATGCTTATAACTAGTGAAGCCAGAAAACCTCCGTACCATAAATAAACATCATTTCCTGTTGCTTCCTTCGCTTTTCCTAAACACGAAGCAAAAGCGACCTCAAATAAACCTGCAATAACCAAAAGAATCCAATTCATATTTTTAAATTTTAATATGGCAAAGATCCTTTAGCAAATTCAATAATTTTTTTACATATGATAAAAAATAAATTTATTTTATCTCCGCTCGTATTCGGCTTAAACTTACTTGTGTAATCCCTAAATAAGAGGCAATATGTCCTAGTTGTACTCTTTTAATCAAATCGGGGTTATTGGTTATTAGCTCATTATATCTTTCTGAAGCAGCTTTAAATTGTCTCGAAATTAATCGCTCTTCTGTTTTTATAAGTTCTCTTTCTGCAAATTTCCTTCCCCAATTTGCAATATGAATGTCTTCTTCAAACAATCGTTGCAGATTAGCCGTCTTTAATTCATACAGATCACAATCTTCTAAAAGCTCGATATCTTCATAACCTTTTTGGTTCTCAACATAACTTCGCATAGAAAGAATAGTTTCCCCTTCTTTTCCAAACCAAAAAGTAACATCACTATCATTTTGATTTACATAAGCTCTAACAATTCCTTTTTTTATGAAATAGATATTTGACTCAATTTTTCCTGCTTTTAATAAAATGTGTCCCTTTGGAAAGCGAACCAAAGTAATATTTTCTTCCAAAGCTTTTCTAGAGCTCAGTGGTAGTTTAGATATTTCGTCAAAAATGTTATTACTATTCATTTAAAGTTGATGATGATAATGTTTTTAATTACTAAGTACAGGGATAAGATGCTCCCATTTTAGTTGTTTTGCAATATCTAATGCTGTTTTACCTTGGTTAGTTTTCATGTCTTTATTTACTCCAGACTCTAATAAAAGGGCTACAGAAGTCAGATTTCCTGCAATTGTTTCTCTATGCAACAAAGAGAATCCATCCTCATCTTGGTACGCGATTTCATTAGGATTCTGATTTAAGAAATCTTGGAATTTTTCCTTCATGTTTATACTCATAGGATGTTCTATAAGGTTCTCAGGTTTTTCTTTTTGTTCGTTAACGAGAAGCACTTCATTAAAATCTCCAAAATCCAATCCCCAAGCTTTATCATGATCTTTTCTTTCCTGATTAGTCATCTCAGAGCGTATTGCTTGAATCGTAAATCCGCCATAAGTTTTAGGCTGAGGCGAAGAAAAAAGTTTTGAAAGCCCTTTAGGTGAGCTGCCTTGTATTGCAAATAACCAATCGCTAATTTGATTTAAAGGAATTGCAACATCATCTCCATTTTTAATATTTGTTAACTCATTAGGATGGTTAATTAAAACGCCTCTTATTTGTTCACCATCAAAGTCAATATCGTTAATCCACATATGTTCGATGGTTGGATTTTCATTTATATTTTGTGAGAATGCAACCTTCACACATGCTACTGTTAATGCAGGAACAATTCTTCTAGATTCCCAAGATAATTCTCTCCAAAAAAACTTAAAAGTTTCTTGTGCATTTTTAAAAGCTTCGATCATTTTTGGGCTATCTCCTTTGGCGAAGAATATTTCTTGGTTCGTCATTTTTACTTATTTTATAATATTATTTTTTCAGTATTTATCTATTTTATAAATGGGTGTTATAGAAATTTTAAAAAAAAACTAAATTTCAGGTATAAATAACCATTTATTTATAGCTAATATATGACTATTTTATCATTAATAGCAGGGTGTTTTTCTATAAATAATATGCTTTATAATATTTTTTTGGAGGTAATTACCCTTGTTCAAATACTATAAAGACTGAAAGTATTTGAATTCTAGACATAAAAAAGCTCCTTAAGAAATTAAGGAGCTTTAATTTATAGTTTTAATCAGAGATATATTTTTTGTTTGCTCTCAATAAAGTAGGAGAGGAGCCTATTTTTATTTTGTAAATATAAATTCTTTTCCTCCTTGTTTTAAAATCAGTTGCTTCTTGTCGACGTTAAACTCAATAACTACTCCCGCTTGTTCAAACTTAAAAATAGTTTTCTCGGTAGCTTCTAACGGGAATGCTGCTTGACCTGTTGCTTGTCCAAATAATTTATTCTCATTACGGGTAATATCAATTTTTATAGGGATTTGACTACTTGAATATTGTCCTGTATACAAATCCAATACTTCAGGTTCTAAATTTAATACCTTAAAAGTTGGTATAACAAATGGTGTATTGAAATAGCTGCTTAACGCACATAATAGTATGCTATTATTAGAGTAAACGACCCCATTTGAGGTAATAGCTACAGAGAGTTTTTCATCAGGATAATAAGTCAAAATCGATCTAAAATCATCTACTCCTCCTGTATGTCCATAGCTTTTATGTTCTGCAGATGGAAACTGAAACATTCCCATTCCAAAATTCTGATTTATTGTTTTCATTAAAGCTAAAGATTTCTCTGATACAATCTTATTTTTGAAGAGTTGCTCTATGAAAATTGTAAGATCAGTAGGATTTGATACAATTGCTCCAGCACCCATTGGTATTGAAGGATCTGTTTCTATTGCTTTCTCCCATTTGTCATTAAAATGATAAGAATAAGCTTCATCATTTTGAATCTTAATTGGACCTCCAAAATAGGTGTTCTTTAAACCTAATGGTTTAACAATTTTAGAATCTAAAACTGCTGAATATGGTTTTTTGTATATTTTCTCAAGAATATAACTCAAAATCACATAATTAGAGTTGCTGTATTCTGCTTTACTATTAGGTTCAAAATCGCTTTTAAACTTAGAAATAATTTCTATCATTTCTATTTCAGATTTTGGTTTTGTATTAAAAGCGTCAGATCTGCAATACTCGTCATTAGTAAAATTATGAATTCCGCTTCTATGATTTAATAAATTCTCAATAGTAATTTTCTTTGAATTCTCAATTTGCGGATAATAGACATCAAGAGTTTGATTTAACGTTAGTTTATTCTCTTCGATAGCTTTAAAAGTCAATGAGGCAGTAAACATTTTGGAAATAGATCCTATTTTGTATTTAGTTTTGATATCTGCTTTTTTTGCATTTTCAATGTCCGAATAACCTATGGCTTTGGCATATAATAATTTTCCATTTTGAGAAACCGCCAAGCTCCCCATAAATTTGTTGTTTTTTTCTAAGGCTTGAAACAAACTATCCATTCTTTGATTATTGAATGTTTGTGAGAAACAGATTGTAACGCTTAATATAAGCAAACTGGTAATTAGATTTTTTTTCATAGTGGTTTAGTTAGTATTGATTGATTTCTTGAATTTTAATAATAATGTAATTAAGATGTAAAATAGTATGATAGAAGCTATCATAACTGGTATAAATGCATTACCTAATAATTCTGTTAAGCCTATTTGGTTTGCTTTATTGCTCATTCCTAAAAAGAAAGATGAGCCATCCTTATACCAGAATCCAACTTCGGTAGGATTTATTATTTTGGCAACTATTAAAAACACAAAACCAAATAAAAAAAGGTATAACAGGAAGAAGAGTATATAAGAAAACCCATTGGTTAAGTTTAATAGTAGCGCTTTAAATACATGGATAGGGTTGAATGTTTTGGTTGCCTGTTCCATTTTTTTGTCAGCAACAAGAGGTTTTAAAACGTCTTCAGGAACTCCAAGTTTTTCTATTACATCCAATAGTGTATCTATTTCATTTGCATCTTTTTTGTGCTGAATGGCTTCATAAATATGGCTATTAAATTCCATATAAATATCCTGTTTGTCAGCTTTTGAAAGAGTATGGGTCACTTTTAAAATACGCTTCATATAATCATTATAGATTCTTTTTGAAGCCTCTTGACTGAATTTTATTTCTTCTGTTCTCATTTGATTATTTTTTGAATAGCATTTTCTAAATTTTTCCAATATTCATTCATGTGACTTAGGGTCTTTATCCCGATTGGAGTCAAAGAATAATATTTTCGAGGAATTCCAGTTTCTTGCTCAACCCATTTTGCATCAACTAAATTTTCCGTTTTTAGTCTATTCATTAGCGGATACAAAGTTCCCTCTGCAATTTCTATTTCGGTATGTTTCTTAATTTGTTCGATAAGTTCATAACCGTAAAATTCGTTTTCTTTAAGAACGTTAAGGATAATAAAAGTAAGCGTCCCTTTCTTAACCTGTGATTTCCAGTTTGTAACAAAAGTTTCATTCATAACAAAGGTGTGTTGATTAAAACAAATATATAGCAAAATACATAGCTATACAATGTATGAATAAAAAAAATAAGCAAAACGATATAACATGCTAATTTTAAACGAATTAAAAACAAAACTAAAGTTATTGCAAGGTGTATTGATGGTCGTTTTTTGAAAATAAAAGTTAGGAAAGAGAAACAAAAAGAAGATAATCGTTCGTTTTATTCTCAATATAATTCAAATAATGCCGCTCAAAGGCGGCATTATTTTTTGATAAAATATTTAATATGATTGGATTGTTTTTATAGCAAAATTGCTCGTTCAATATTTATTTGTTCCAAAAAATATTCGTCATGCGAAATAGCAATAAGCGTTCCTTTGTATTCATTGATTGTCGTTGTTAGTATTTCAATATTTTGAATATCTAAGTTATTGGTTGGCTCATCAAGTATAATAATATCAGGTGATTGATTACTAATCGTAAGACAACAAAGTATTAAACGCATTTTTTCTCCTCCACTTAGTACGTTGCAAGGCTTATCCCAGTCTTCTTTGGTAAATAAAAAACGGTTGAGTCTCATTTTTACTTCATGCTCTTGTAATTCAGCCCCATTAAACTGCTGTGCTTGCTGATAAACCAAGAGCTCATTATCAATAAGCAAATAATCTTGATCAATATATACTGATCTTGTGTCAGAACGGAATATTGTTCCAACTTTTGGTTCTAAATTCCCAAGTATTATCTTTATCAAAGTAGTTTTACCGGAACCATTTAAACCTTTTAAAGCAATGCGCTCGCCACTTGTAATTTTAATATTCAGATTTTCCAACCAAAGAAATTGATTGCCATAACTATAGTTAATGCCCATAGCATTGAACAATATTTTACCATTATGTAAATCAGAATTATCAAACTCAAACTTCATTTTGTCAATACGAGGTAAAACGGAGCGCAGTTCTTGTAATTCTTTCGAGATACCATCTATCTTTTCGCTATGCATTCCTTTTATTTTGGAAGTACTATTTTCAGCGCTATTTCTTAAGGTATTAATCATTATTCGGGCAACTCCAGCTTTTTCCTGCTTCTTTTTGCCTCTTGCATCCAGTTTTTGCTGACGTTCTAGTGTTTCGCGTTCTTTTTCTTTTGCTTTTCGCAGAGCTTTTTCTTTGCTCTGCAAATCCTGATTTAAAGCATTCTTTTCAATCCGTTTTTGTTCAGCATAAAAAATATAATTACCACCATAAACACTAACACCACCTTTATTTAATTCAAAAACGGTATTTAAAAGATTTAGCAAATTTCTGTCATGACTCACAACAATCAATGTACTTGATGTTGAATGAATAAAATCATATAATTTTTGTCTAGCTGCAGTATCTAAATGATTACTGGGTTCATCCAAAAGAATTAATTCTGGTTGATGAATAAAAATACCCGCAAGGAAAACTTTCGTTTTTTGTCCACCGCTTAGTGTTTCCATTCTTTGCGATAAGTCTAAGTCAGTCAATTGCCAATATTTTAAGGCAGTATCGCAACGTTCTTCAATTGACCAATCATCATTTAGTAAGTTCAGATTATTCTCGGATACATTTCCCTCAAGAATTTCTTTAAGTGCAGTTAGTTTTTCATTAATTCGTAATGCTTCAGCAATTGTAAGGTGATTGTATTGTCCAAATATCTGAGGTATATAATAAGGTTCAGTGCCATTAATTAGTTGTCCTTTTGAAGGTTTTAATTCACTTGCAATAATTTTAAGCAAGGTTGATTTTCCTGTACCATTATTACCTATTAAGGCTATTTTTTCATTGTTATTGACTGTAAAAGTAATGTTGTCAAATAACAGATCCCTGTTGGGATGCATATATGTGATGTTTTGTAGAATGAGCATAATTTCTTTCTTAAAATGAATAAATCAAGCAGACTCCATTTGTAGCCTACTATCTGAATTGCCTAAAAGAAATTATTTTTCACATAAAATGCTGTTTTATTTTTGAGGAGCAAAGATACTAATTTTAGTTTAATTGCTCGTTTTGTTAAGTGTAAAAGCAAAAACTCCCTAATGAAATAGAGAGTTTTTGTTATTTTAGTTTACAATTTAGAAATTATATTTTATCAAGAGTAAGCGTCATATCTTCTCCATCTAATACTAATTGTTCCTTATCTATAGTGCTTGTAAAAGGATATGGAGTACCCGTTTCATCTTTAATAGTTAAACTTTTTCCACCTTTATTTAAGGCATAGGTTCCGTTCAAATCAACATCAAGAAATCCTGTCACCTTTCCATCTTTAGTAAACGTAAGATTTCCTTTTGAGATAATTACATTTTTTAGAGAATCAGAAATCGTTTTTTTGGACTCTACATTGGTTACTTTCCAAGAGTTAATAAGTTTGCTTCTATCTTTTTGACATGAAATTATTAATAATGACAATAAGGCAAACCCAAAGATAAATAGTCTAGTTTTTTTCATGGTTGTTTTGATTTATGGTTAAGTATGAAAGTTACAAAAAAATAAGTTTCAAACAAATAGAAAAACGTAAGATTATAAACATAAATACACTAGTTATTAATAGGTTATATTTATTGGGCTACTTCAGTTTTTGCTTTCAATTTATGATGTGACAGTAACAATCTGGACCAAATAGTTAGGAATAAAAAAGCCCAATCTGATATCAGATTGGGCTTTTAAATAGTCGAAATTTAATGACTTATATTTATAGAATTGCTTCTTTTTTTACTGAAGTAGAACTCTCTATGGCTATGAATTTTTTAAGCATAATATCTGCCGTTTGCAAAGCTCCTTCAACCCATCCTTGAGCATCCGAATAAGCTTCTCCGCAAATATACAATGGACAGTTATCTAATGGATGGACAATTTTTTCTTTTACTTCCCAGCTTTTTACGCCAATGTTCCAACTATTCCAGCCACCCCCAAAAGGATCTTCTCCCCAGTCACGGAAAGAGGCACTCATAACAGCAGGTGTATAATCGACATCGTGAATTTGTTTTAACTGGCGACTCAATTCTTCTACCATTTTGCGAGGCGCTTTGTAATCATGCCAACTTTGATTTAAAGCTGTATTCAAAAGCGATTCAGTTTCTGCATATTCACCAATAAAAGGATCTGCTATTTCAGAATGTGAAAGTCCTTTTTTCCAAGCTTTTTTACGTTGGGGTCTAAGTCCATCCCAAAAACCAATATTAGAACCATCATCGTAACTTGCCAATAACATTGATTCTCCGCTTACTGAAGCTTCTCCATTGTTCTTTGGCCAATAGTAGGTTTGTCGTATCGGTAAATCAGTAACTGTTCTTCCTGATTGTAATGGAATATATCCTTCTACTGAATCGGTATATCCAGCATTTCTCCACCATGGGCTTGAATAGGTTGTAAACACCTTAAACAATGGTCTTGGAGTTACACTACCAATAAGTGGTTGAATTTCTTGTAATTTAGGAGAAGTATTAGTTAATAAATCTAATGAACGGCGTGGCATTGCTAATATTAACTGTTTTGCTTCTATAATTTTACCATCGAAACTAAGTTCAAATGTATTATTTTTAAACTCAAATCCTTCTAGTTTAGCATTTAATCTTATTTCGCCTTTATCTTTTTCAAAGAAGTTGGCTAATGAAATAGGAACCTGTTGAAATCCATTTTTAAACCCTTTATACACAGGTTTAATACCAAAATCTGAAAGATACCAAGGAATTGCATCTGCAGCGTTCCAGTTGACCAATGTCGAGTTATATCCTCCTGAATCGATACTAAATTGGTAGGCTTCACCGCTAATTACACGATAGAGTAGGTTCCAAAATCCTAATGTATATAAAGGAGCTCCTTCAAAAGTAGCTTCATGACACATTTTTAAACGTTGTTCTTCTGTTAAATCAGTATTTGTAATGCCTGGAACTATTTGTTCAATTGCATTTACAATGATTGTACCTGATGTATTTCCTTTTTCAAGAAAAGATAATTTATAGGGTACTTTGTCAGGATCATTTGTAAAATCGAATAAACGAAGATGCTCTCCACGCAAATAAGCTATATTTTGCGGCTGATCTACTGGAAAATCATATAACTCTATCTGATCTTCACCAGATAATACTTCGTTTATATCCTTTATTAGCTGTACAATTAATTTTTGGGTGGTTTCAAGAATACGCATTCCACCTAATTCTGCTACCATATCTGGAATTCCGGGAGGAATTACTGATAATAAACGTCCTCCAATATGATCTCCTCCTTCAAAAAGCACAATCCTTTTATCAGGATATTTTGTTTTAAGTTTCCATGCGCTATAAACGCCTGAAACACCTCCACCAACTATGGCGATATCAATTTTTTCGTTTTCCATTTTTTTTATATTTATGCTGCTTCCGCAACGATTATTTCTTTAAAAAAGAGAGGGTAAGTTGAAACCTATATTCTCATCTACAGCGAGTTCACCTGCTTTAAATGATTTATTTAATTTCAATGATTTATTTAGTAATGAATCTTGATAAAAGATATTCAGCGGTGGTTGCAATGCATAACGCTTGTCAACGGTATAGTTTTCGCCGTTTGATTTTATTACTAATGGTGGAGTATTAGAAGCAATACGCATATCTAATATATAAGAAGACTCTTTGCTTAAAACATGATTTATTCCTCGCTCAACAGCTTCTTTTACTTTGTCTGCTGTAAGTACAATTTCTCCATGTTCTCCGCCAAATGCTTTGGCAAGACTTACAAAATCCAATTTTGGTCTTTCTAATCGCAAATAATCAGGATCCATTGTTTTTGGTTTCCACCCATATCCCGGAGCAGTTCCATAGGCAGCTACAACTTGCTGTAGGCCTAATTGTAATGTATGGTATTCTTGATTATTGGTAATAATATATAAGATTGGTAATTTTTCGTGTGCAGCCGTCCACCAAGTTTGTGGATAAAACAAAGAAGATCCATCACCAACAGCATTAATAACTAGTTTGGTTCCTATTCCTTGTACTGTTTTGTTCTCTAGTTTAATTCCAAGCGAAGCTGGCATTGACCATCCTAGAGAGCCTCCTGCTACGCAATAATAACTAATAGGTTTTGCTCCATTGGTTCCCAAAGGGAGATAATATTGAAAAGGTGCCCCATCAGATACCGCCTCATGCACATACACATAGTTATTGGTTAGCTTACGGGTTTCTATGGCTTCTTTTAATGCTTTTGCTATTACAACTGCCCAGATATCAGGCTCATTCATAGCATTTTTATAATAAACATCCCATTGCTTAGCACGAGAAGCATCCAAAGCCTTGAGCTTTGTATTTCTTGCATCAGCATCTTTTGGTTTTTGTTGTTTGATATGATTGTTCAACAATGGTAATGTTGCTTTGATATCTCCTAAAATAGCAGTTTCACCATAAAAATTCTTAGCGATGTCCCAAGTGTTGTTGGTGAGATAGGCGAGCTTTACATTTTCGGGTATAAGTGCACCATCTGAATATTTAAATACAGCGACTTGTGCTTGTGCACCAAAACCGATCAAGAAAGCAACATCATGTTCTTTAAAAACGCCTTGAACTCCTGCTTGACTTCCAGGCAATTCTCCTTGCCAATGATAATCATTATTAGGAAAATTAGCCACACTGCTAAAAGATTGTAAAACTACTGGAGCACCTATTAACTCAGCTAATTGCTGAATTTCTGTCCAAGCATCTGCATAACCTACAGCATCTCCAGCAACTATAAGTGGATTCTTGGCATTAGCTAATAAATTGGCTGTTTGTTTAATCGATTCATCATCACCTGTAAAATGTGAAGAAATGCGGGTAACACCTTTTATTTTTTGATTTTCTTTAATTGCCACCATTGTAAATTCCCATGGTATAGAAATAAATACTGGCCCGTTGGGTGGTGCCATTGCTTCTTTAAATGCTCTTTGCAGTACTAATGGCATCTCTTCGGCTGTACGAACTTCATGAGCCCATTTGGTATATTGCTTAGCTAAATCTACCAAGTTTGAGGCTAATAATGGCTCTTGTGTAACCAATTCATTTTGTTGTTGACAACAAAGAATCACTAACGGCATTTGCGAACGATGGGCATTAAAAAGATTGCCTATACTGTGTGCAATTCCAGGTGTTACGTGCACAATAAGCACTCCTGGTTTGCCTGTCATTCTAGCTGAACCCATTGCTGCTCCAATAGCTATATTTTCATGTAAACATTCGATATACTTAACCCCATTTTCAGGATAAGATGTTCCGTCTATTAATGGAATTTCATTGGTTCCGGGAACACCAAATATATATTGAATTCCTAAATCTTTTAGAATATCAAACAAATAATCTCTAGTCCAACGTAAAGTAGGACTACTAACTTCTTTTTTCATGTTTTTCGATTTTTAGGGGCAATTATGACGCTAAATGCGTAATAACCTACTCAAAGGTAAAAACAAGCTATTACAAAAAACTAAGTATAAATACCTGTTTTATAAATAATTATGTAAAAAAAAGAAAAGCAGCAAATGGATGTATAAATCTATAGCCCAGATAGAAACGGCATCCTTTTATTTGTTTCTTTAACAAATAAAAGATATAGTGAAGAGCTGGAAATTGCTCCAAAGAAACAAAATGAAAAATTTTAATTGTTTAGGAAGACTATCTTAAGGTAAGGGCTCCAAGGATTTCTTCGGACATGAAAGGCCCACCCGGATATGTTGCTGTATAATCAAGATTTAACCATACTTGACCACGCTCATCGATGTGATAATGCAAGGTTTTATTATGGCTTTCTTTTACAAAGAGAACATTTTTAACCAAGTAGTTTACTTTTTCTAAATCAAGTAATGACCCGATTAATATTTCAGGGTAAATATGCCCTTTGGTATGAATAAGCCTTGGTGTACCTCCAATAGAACGAACTGCTGCTGCCATTAAAATAGAATGATCATCACAATCGCCTGAAAAATACATTAATGACTCACTTGCTGTAGCAATATAATCACCTTCTTTTGGATCATTTACATAATTCCATCGGCTATTAATTTCTTTAAAAACAGCAAAACATTGTATTATCGTTCTGTAATCTGAATACCCTTTTATGTTTTTAAAATGCTTGGTTGTTGCCATGATAGCAAAATTCCTCACTTTAGGATTCTGGTATTCTATAGCATTAATAATCTTTGATTTATTGGGAAACGGAAGTAGTTTGGCAACAATAATATCTTGTGGGTACGGATTATCAGACATAGTGTAGATAATGGCATTGTAGTCTTCGGCAACTTCGCCAAAACCATAATTTCCTAAAGCAGTTCCGTAAAACAGAATTAACAGATATAAAACGATGCATATAATAATAATCGTTTTTAATTTCATTAAGAGGAAATACAAACCTACAAGAACAAAAATAAAGAGTAAAACCCTATCGAAATTAAAAGGCCAATTAAAATCGATTAGATTTTGGTGCAATATGATAAAAGTAGGAAGAGTGATCAAAAAACTCAATAGCATAATAATAACCTCGTTCCAAGGTGATTTTACCTGAAGGCTACTTTTAAGTTTATTTAAGTCAATTTTTCTATTTTTTATCATAATGCCCAAAAAGCAATTTTTAAAGAAATTTTACTGTTTCTACAAAAGTACTTTTTTTATCAATAATACCCAGTTCAAATAACTGATTTTGGATTTTATTGAATGTTTTTTCATTTAACGGTTTTTGTGACCATTGAGTCAATTTTAACCATTCTTGAATATCTTCAACCTTTTGTTTAAATAACTCCGCTAAAGTTCTGTCAATACTTGGGATAGCCTTAAAATCTTCGGTAGTTGCATTTATTATTTCAAGAATTGAAGCAATTATTTTTGGATCGTTTTTTAATACTTCGTCACGAACAGCAATCACAAATGATGGCCATGGAGTAGGGCAGTCTGTGATACGTCTGAAAATACCTTTGTCAACCAATGGCTTTGTCATGAAGCGTTCCCACATAAAGTAATCGGCAGTTTCATTAGTCAAAGCTTCTACAGCGCCATCAATAGTATTTACAATTTCAAATTTTAAATTATCCGTTTTCCAACTTTGATTATTAGCATTTACATAAGCCATTAATTGTGAGCCAGAACCTAAGCGTGAAATGGCTACTTTTTTATCTTCTAAATCTTCAATTGCTTTATAATCCGATTTTGCTGCAACGTGAATTCCCCAAATCAAAGGTGATTGTACATATACTTGCACAATTTTACTTGGATTTCCAGCAGTAATATCTTTTACAATTCCTTCGGTTAATATAACAGCGATATCAGTTTCGCCGTCTCGAAGCATTTGACACATTTTGCCAGTTCCTTCAGGAACATCTGTCCATTGCAAATCAATTCCCTCAGCTTCAAATTCACCATTTTCAATACATAAATGCCATGGCAAATTAAAATGCTCAGGAACTCCGGCTATTTTTATAGTTTTCATTTTAAGTTTCTTAGGTAATTAGACTTCTTAAATTTTTAGACTAGTTAGACTTCTTAGATTTTAAGTATAAACTTAAACAGTTAATCTAAGAAGTCTGAAAATCTAGTTATCCAACAATCTTATTTAATGTATATGAAATTAGCTCATCTACTGCTTTGTATGGATCTGCACTGAAAGTTCCTGTTGCACGGTTGGCAATAATAGCATTCAATGATAATGCATGATGTCCTAGCAATGCCGAAAGACCGTAAATAGCAGCCGTTTCCATCTCTAGATTTGTAATTCTATTGTCATTAAACTCAAAATTATCCATTTTAGAGTTTAGTTCTTCATCTTGAATATTTAAACGCAAAACACGTCCTTGTGGGCCATAAAAACCTCCTGCAGTTGCAGTAATTCCTTTGTGCATTTTATCGCTCTCGATAAGCTTTTCTAATTTCTCAGAACAAGCAATCACATAAGGTTTACCTTTACGAATGTCCCAATTAGTATGATTAATGAAAGCTTCTTCAATAGCCACATCTGAAACTTCGTCAATTAAATAAGAGCGAAGCATATTATCAAGTCCTAGTCCGAAAGTTGACATAACAAAACTATCTACAGGAATATCAGCTTGCAAAGAACCAGAAGTTCCAATTCTTATAATGTTTAAAGAAGTTAAGTTTTCTTTTGGTTTACGAGTTTCTAAATCAATATTAACCAAAGCATCTAATTCGTTTACAACAATATCGATATTATCAGGACCGATTCCTGTTGACATTACTGTAATTCTTTTTCCTTTATAGATTCCGGTTTGTGTTTTAAATTCTCTTTTTTGAGTAGAAAATTCGATGCTGTCAAAAAACTGCGTGATTTTTTCTACACGATTTTGATCACCCACAAAAATAATGTCATGTGCTATATTTTCTGGACGAAGATTTAAATGATAGACGCTTCCGTCTGGATTTAATATTAATTCTGATGATTGTATCATTTGTTTGTTTTTAAGATTCAAAGGCACAAAGGTTCTGAGGTTCTAAGGTTTATTATAGAAACACATAGCAGTATGTCTTTTTTTATTTAATTATATGATTAACTGTTAAGGGGACAAAGGTTTTATTGTAAATCTTTATAAAATCAAGGTTCACAAAGAAAAAATCAATTTACTGCTACTGCAAACTGAGACTGAACACTGAATTACCCGCCAACACGTTTTACTTTAAATCCTTTTGCTTTAAGTATTTCCATTATTTTATCGCGGTAATCCCCTTGTATTATAATAGAATCGTCTTTAAAAGTACCACCAACACTTAATTTGGTTTTAATTTCTTTGGCAAGAATTTTAAAATCCTCGTCAGTTCCTTCATAACCTTCGATTATAGTTGTGGCTTTTCCTTTTCGCTTTTCGTATTTACAAATCATAGGTTCTTTTTGGATAAAAAGCGTATGCTCCTCTGGAACTACGGTTTCCTCAGGAGATACTTCATGATCTGGAAATAGATTTTTTAGTTGGTCGTGTAAGTCCATTTATATTGTAATTTTATTTTGAATGCTATGCTTTTGAATGCCAATACCATGGAGTTATTTATTCTCCTTATGCCAAAAACTTTTAAAAATCTGCATCAGCCGCGTTCAGGTTTTACATCTCGCAGGGATAAAGAGCAACATTATAAAAAGTTATAGCTATGGTATTCAAATTTTATAAAGCAAAAAGACATTAAGTATAAACTCAATGTCTTTTTATGATTAGGTAAATTTAAAGATTATTTTTTGATTAAACCCAAATCTACCAAACGTTCGTATAAATATTCTCCAGCAGTAATATCCTCGAATTTTTTAGGATTTTCAGCATCAATACAATTCTCTAAACAATCCAAACGCATATCGCTAACTGGGTGCATAAAAAATGGAATTGAGTAACGAGATGTTCCCCATAATTCTCTTGGTGGATTAACTACTTGGTGAATAGTTGATTTTAATTTGTTATTGGTATGACGTGAAAGCATGTCACCAACATTAATTACCAGTTGATCATCTTCGGCAATGGCATCAATCCATTCTCCATCGTGATTTTGAACTTGCAATCCTTTACCTTGAGCACCCATTAATAAAGTGATAAGGTTAATATCACCATGTGCAGCAGCACGTATTGCATCTTTTGGTTCAGATGTAATTGGTGGGTAATGAATAGGACGTAAGATAGAATTTCCGTCTTTGGCATAGTTGTCAAAGTAAAACTCATCTAATCCAAGGTGAAGAGCTAAAGCTCTTAGAACATAAACACCTGTTTTTTCAAGCATTTGGTACGCTTCTTTACCAACAACATTAAATCTTGGTAACTCAGCTACTTCAACATTCTCTGGGTACTCTGAAGCATACTTTGAGTTTTCACTCACATACTGACCAAAATGCCAGAATTCTTTTAAGTCACCCTCTTTTCTCCCTTTGGCGTGTTCTGTACCAAAAGAAACATAACCTCTCTGACCTCCAATACCTGGAATTTCATAATTATGTTTAGAATCTATTGGCAATGCGAAAAATTTTCTAATTTCGCCATAAAGTTCGTTAACTAATTGATCATCCAAAAAATGACCTTTTAGGGCTACGAAGCCAATGTTTTCAAATGCATTTCCGATTTCATTTACAAATTTTTGTTTACGTTCCGGGTTGTCCGAAAGGAAATCACGTAAGTCTACACTAGGAATGTTTTGCATACTTTACATATTTATTGATAACTAAATAGGTCAAAAGACCATATCTTAAGCAAATGTAAAACTAATTTGTTATTTTTATTTCAACAAATGCGAATAATTAATAATTATATAACAAAATATAACTAAGTTATTATATTTTTACAACATTCTATTGACTAAATAATAAACCAAAAAATGATTTTTGACAGAAAAAAACTCACCAACGAACAACTATTAGATTTATACAAAAGATTATTAAAACCAAGATTAATAGAGGAGAAGATGCTCATCTTAATCCGTCAAGGAAAAGTATCTAAATGGTTTTCAGGAATAGGACAAGAAGCTATATCTGTAGGAGTTACAGCAGCTTTAGACTCTGATGAATACATCTTACCAATGCACCGTAATTTAGGTGTTTTTACAGGAAGAGACATCCCATTATACCGTCTTTTTTCGCAATGGCAAGGAAAAGCCAATGGTTTTACAAAAGGTCGTGATAGAAGTTTCCACTTCGGAACACAAGAATACAAGATTATAGGAATGATTTCACATTTAGGACCACAATTAGGTGTTGCTGACGGAATTGCCTTAGCCAATAAATTAAAAAAGAACAATAAAGTAACTGCTGTTTTTACAGGTGAAGGAGCAACAAGTGAAGGAGATTTTCATGAAGCATTAAATATTGCTGCTGTTTGGGAATTACCTGTAATGTTTATTATTGAAAATAACGGTTACGGACTATCAACTCCAACAAATGAGCAATATCGTTGTGAGAACCTAGCTGATAAAGGAGTGGGTTATGGTATAGAAAGTCATATTATAGACGGAAATAACATCTTAGAAGTTTATAATCTTTTGACAGAATTAAAACTTTCGATGATAGAAAACCCACGTCCCGTTTTACTGGAGTTTAAAACATTTAGAATGCGCGGGCATGAAGAGGCGAGTGGTACTAAATATGTTCCACAAGATTTAATGAACATGTGGGCAATAAAAGATCCTGTAAATAATTACAAAAACTATTTAACAGAACTAGGAGTATTAACCACTGAATATGATGAGGAACTACATGCTGAGATAAAAAAAGATATCGATGAAAGCCTAGTTATTGCTAATGAAGAGCCAGAAATTGAAGCTTCTTATGATGAAGAATTAAATGATGTCTACAAACCTTACAGCTATAAAGAGATTATGCCAGACTTGGCAACAAAAAATATTCGATTTATAGATGCTATTTCGTCTAGCTTAAATTTATCAATGCAACTTCATCCCAATTTGGTTATTATGGGACAAGACATCGCAGAATATGGTGGTGCTTTTAAAATAACAGATGGTTTTGTTGAAGTATTTGGTAAAGACCGGGTTCGAAACACTCCAATTTGCGAGAGCGCAGTAGTTTCAGCAGGAATGGGGCTTTCCATAAATGGGTACAAAGCGATAGTTGAGATGCAATTTGCTGATTTTGTTTCAACAGGATTCAATCCAATCGTAAATTTATTGGCAAAATCACATTACCGTTGGTTAGAAAAAGCCGATGTTGTCGTTCGAATGCCTTGTGGTGGTGGTACTCAAGCTGGACCTTTTCATTCACAAACCAATGAAGCTTGGTTTACAAAAACTCCAGGTTTGAAAGTCGTTTACCCTGCTTTTCCTTATGATGCTAAAGGGTTATTAAACGAATCAATCAATGACCCAAACCCTGTTTTATTCTTTGAACACAAACAATTATACAGAAGTGTTTATCAAGATGTACCAACAGATTATTATACAATTCCATTAGGAAAAGCTGCTCTATTAAAAAAAGGGAATGATGTTACCATTATTGCTTTTGGAGCGCCAGTACATTGGGCTTTAGAAACACTAGATAAGAATCCTAATATATCAGCAGATTTGCTAGATTTAAGAACCTTGCAACCTTTAGACACCGAAGCAATTTACGAATCGGTTAAGAAAACAGGGCGTGTAATTATCTATCAAGAAGATTCGCTTTTTGGTGGTGTTGCCAGTGATATTTCGGCATTAATAATGGAAAATTGTTTCCGTTATCTTGATGCTCCTGTAAAGCGTGTTGCTAGTTTAGACTCTCCAATTCCTTTTACAAAAGCTATAGAAGATCAATATTTGCCAAAAGGGCGATTTGAGAAAGAACTTCTTGATTTGTTAGCTTACTAAAGGTTCTTAGGTACTAAGTAGCAAAGGTTCAAAGGCTTTCCAAACTTTACGTATCCTATCCATAAAGGAGCGCAGATAATACTGATTTACAAAAGTAAAGACGCAGATTAAAACGGGTTTTTAAAAACAATAAATAAAAATTCATTTTAATCCGCGTTTTCGCCTTAGCGAATCCGTATTATCTGCGTTCCTTTCGCAAAGAGGTAAATAGATTTAAGCCCTTTGCAGTCAATTTAAAATTATAAAATAGTACATCATAAAGATCATTTTTTATCTTTATCCTTTTAATAAATTAAGAAATATGAAAAAACTTTTTATTCCTATTGTTGTTGTCGCTTTAATGGTTTCCTGTAATAAAAACGCTAAAACAGGTGACGATAAGGCTACAAATGAAAAATTTGAGAAATACAAGGACGGTTTTATAACTGACTTATGGAAATTAAATCCAGATTGGGCAGCTAGCCAAGGGTACCATAAATACGATAGCGTTTTGGTTGTTCCAAATGCAGAAAATCAAAAAAAGCAAATAGCTTTTGCTAATTCTCAATTAGATTCATTAAAACAATATCCATTAGAAGGCCTTTCTGATAATAATAAAACTGATTTTTATATGATTAAAAATCAGCTAGAAAGCACTCTTTTTAGTATAAATGAACTTAAATCATCTGAATGGAATCCTTCATATTATAATGTTTCTGGCTCTTTTGCAGAAATATTAAATGGTAAATACGATTCTCTAGATACCAGACTACATAATTTCAATTTAAAAATGAATGCGATTCCTGCTTATTATGAAGCAGCTAAATCAAACATTAAAAATCCAACCAAAGAACATACTGCACTTGCAATAGATCAAAACCTAGGTGGAATTTCAGTATTTAAAGAAGATTTAGTAGCTGCTTTAAGTAAAAGTAAATTATCAGCTGAAGAAAAAAAGGAAATTACAGACAAAGCAGATGTTTCAGTAAAAGCAATTACAGATTATGCTAATTGGTTGAAAAAATTAGACAATAAAACACCTCGTTCTTTTAGATTAGGTTCTGAATTATATGCTAAAAAATTCAACTTTGATATTGAATCAGGATATACTGCTGATGAAATTTATAAGATTGCAGTGAATCAAAAAAATGATTTGCATGAAAAAATGTTTGTCCTTGCTAATAAATTATGGGCAAAATATAATGGAACGGCTGCAAAACCAACAGATAAATTAGAATTAATTAAGCAAGTAATTGATAAAATCTCATTGCAACATACAACTCCAGAGAAGTTTCAATCAGAAATTGAAAAACAAATTCCAGAGCTTGTTGCTTATGTAAAAGCTAAAGATTTACTTTATATAGACCCATCTAAACCTCTTGTAGTTAGAAAAGAACCAGCTTACATGGCAGGTGTTGCAGGAGCTTCTATATCTGCTCCAGGTCCTTATGACAAAAATGCAAACACTTATTATAACGTAGGAAGCATGACAGGTTGGACAGCTGAAAATGCTGAAAGCTATTTAAGAGAATACAACGATTACATTTTACAAATCCTTAATATTCATGAGGCAATTCCTGGACATTATACACAATTAGTTTATAGCAATCAATCACCAAGTATCATCAAATCTATTTTAGGAAATGGTGCGATGATTGAAGGTTGGGCTGTATATACTGAAAGAATGATGCTAGAAAGTGGATACAAAAACTCAGATGAAATGTGGTTGATGTATTACAAATGGAATCTTAGAACAATTTGTAACACTATATTAGATTATAGCGTACATACGAAAGACATGTCAAAAGAAGCTGCATTAGCTTTATTAACCAAAGAAGCTTTCCAACAACAGGCAGAAGCAGACGGAAAATGGAAACGTGCAACATTATCACAAGTACAATTGTGTTCTTATTTTACAGGATATACTGAAATTTATGATTTTAGAGAATCATTGAAAAAAGAACAAGGAACGAAATTTAATTTGAAACAATTTCATGAAAAGTTCTTAAGTTATGGTAGTGCTCCGGTGAAATATATAAAAGAGCTAATGACTAGCAAAGAATAAAAAAACAGAAAATATTTAGTTAATTCTGAATTGCCCCCAAATACTTAAACACTATTTGGGGGCTTTTTGTGAAAATAAAATCCAAACTTTAGAATATATTTGCTTTACAATAAATTAAATAGAAATGAAAAAAATCCGCTTATCATTATTGTTTACACTAGCTAATTTGACTGTTATTTTAGCACAAACCACCCAACAAGAAATGTTTGATACACCAGAGAAAACGGCTGGTGTTTATTACGCTTATCCTGCCAAAGACATTGTAGCTTACACACCAGCACCAAAAGGATACGAAGCATTTTATATCAGTCATTTTGGGCGTCATGGATCTCGTTATTTGATAAGTGATAATGATTATAAAGAAATATTGGATTTATTTGAAAATGCTAATAAAAATGGAGCACTTACTGATTTAGGAAAGGATGTCTTAAAGCGATTACAGTTACTTTGGCAAGAGGTAGAGTTTAGAGGTGGAGATCTTTCGACAGTAGGAGTACAGGAGCAAAGAGGCATTGCAGAACGTATGTACACTCTTTATCCAAAGGTATTTACAAAAGACGCACAAGTAGATGCTAGTGCTACAACTGTAGTACGTGTGACTCTAAGCATGGATGCTTTTTGTGAGCGTATTAAAGAGTTTAATCCAAGCTTACAAATTACTAGAAATTCAGGCATAAAATGGCAACGTTACTTAAACTACCACACACCAGAAGCTATTGCTTTTAGATCAGCTAAAGACACTTGGAAAGAAGAATTTCAAAAATTTGAAACAAAACATACAAACCCAGATCGCTTAGTGAGTTCTCTATTTTCTGATAATGATTTTATTATTAAGAAAGTGAGCCCAGAAACAACCATGAAAAAGTTGTTTGCTATAGCAGGAGGGATGCAAAATATCGAAACTAAAGTTAGCTTTTATGATTTGTTCGAAAAACAAGAGCTTTTCGATTTATGGCAATGTACTAATTATCGCTTGTATGTAAATGATGCTAATTCTGCTATCAATAACGGAATCATGTTTGAAAATCAGAAACCAACTTTAAAAAACATTCTAGAAAATGCTAACAAAATGATAGCATCAAAAGAAAAAGGAGCTACACTTCGTTTTGCACACGATGGTAATATAATCCCATTAGCAATGCTTCTTCATTTAGAGGGGACTTATAACAGTATTTCAGACACTGATAAATTCTATGGAGCATGGAGCGATTTTAAAGTAGCACCAATGGCTGGAAATATTCAAATAGTATTTTTCCGCAAGCCAAAATCAGAGGATATACTTGTAAAATTCCTTCTTCACGAAAAAGAAGTTCTTGTTCCAACTATTAAAACAGATAGCGCCCCTTATTATAACTGGAAAGATGTAGAGAGTTATTACAAAAGTTTGCTAACTAGCTAAAACAAGCTATTTAGAGAATATAAATCAAAAAAATCCGCTCGAGAATTTAAATATTCTTTAGCGGATTTTTTAAATTAAAATTTAATGATTCTTAGAGTACATAGTATTATACTTTCTTTTGACTATTGAATAGGGGAGAGCGATAATTTTTAAATACTGAAAGAGTTGTATTGGAAATTATACAAATGGAAATAACTCATTTATCCATTTTTTGATTAAAGCTTTCACTTCATCTGTATACTTGAAATCTTTTCCAAACATATCCACTCCATTAAGCCCCCAACCATGATCTCCTTGCGGAAATACGTATAAAGAGGCATTAACACCATGCTTTTTTAGCGATTTATAATACATTATACTATTTATTGGCGCGACAACATTGTCATCATCACTAGCAAAAATTAATGCTGGCGGCGTATTAGCGCAGACTTGCTTGTCACAAGAATATCTTTCTATATCTGATGCTGAAGGATTACTCCCTAAAAGATTTTTATTTGAATCATTATGAGTGTTTTCTCCCATTGTAATCAATGGATAAAACAGAATAGAAAAATCGGGGCGATTATTTTCTTTTTCTTCCAAAAATAAAGTTGAAGCTAGCCCAGCGAGATGCCCTCCTGCAGAAAATCCAGTTACACCTATTTTATTTTTATCTATTCCTAATTCTAAAGCATTTTTACGGACATAGGATATCGCTTTCTGCACATCATCTAGCGGAACTTCTTTGTTTCCATTGGGTAATCTATATTTCAATACAATACCAGTTATACCAATAGAAGCTAACCAAGCTGCAAAATCGTAGCCTGTATTTATTGCCAATCCAGCATAGCCTCCACCGGGACAGATAATTGTAGCAATCCCAGTATTTATTTCCGTTTCAGGGCGATATATTGTTAATTCAGCCTCACTAATATTAGAGATTTTTATAATCTCGTTTGGAGTTAAAATTTCTTCACCTGATAAGCCATTAGCTGTAGGCATATTACCATTCCAAAGGTTTATTTTTTCTATATTTTTCATTGTTTATTATATTAATTTTTGTGTAATGCCTCTCTAACTTTTGGGGCTATTTTAGTTCCGAAAATTTCTATTGATTTCATCAAATGCGAATGAGAAGGAGCACCTACGTCCATGTGTACAAAGAAGCGAGTGATTCCATATAGCTCACGTGCATATAAAATTTTATCGATTGTTTCTTCTGCATCTCCCACAAACATGGCTCCATCCTTAGATTGTCCAAAATCATACTGATTGCGTTGAAAAGGAGCCCATCCTCTCGTTCTCCCAATTCTATCCATTTGTGCAGCATATAATGGATAATAATAGTCGCTTATTGCTTTAGAATTTTCTCCAAATAAACCATGAGAAAACATTCCTACCTGAAATTGATTCATATCATGCCCAGATTTTTCATATACTTCTCTATATAATTCAAAAAGAGGCTGAAAATGCAACAAAGGTGTGCCAGCAATAACAGCAAAAATAATTGGTAACCCTAAGCGGCCAGCCCTTACTACAGATTCTCGTGTTCCTCCAACAGCAATCCATACTGGTATCTTATCCTTTACTGCTCTTGGGAAAATTTTTTGGTTTTCTAAAGATGGACGAAATTGACCATTCCAATTGATTGTTTCTTTATCATTAATCTGAAGCAATAAATCTAATTTTTCTTCAAACAAAGCATTATAATCACTTAAATCGTATCCAAATAATGGGAAAGATTCTGTAAAACTGCCTCTTCCCGCAATTAATTCTGACCTACCATTAGATATTAAATCCACTAATGCGAAATTTTGATACAGCTTAACTGGATCTGATGACCCTAATACCGTAACTGAACTGCTTAATTTTATTTGCTTTGTTACTGTTGCTGCCGCTGCTAATACAATTTCAGGACTTGATATTGCATATTCTTCTCTATGATGCTCACCTATACCTAGCACATCTAGCTTTACTTCATCTGCAAGCTTGATTTCTTCAATCAGTTCTTTTAAACGTTGCTCTCCTGATTGTCTTATTCCTGTTATCGGATCAATATGTAGATCACCAAACATACTTAAACCTAATTCCATATTTATTATTTAAATTGTATTATTAATCTTGAATTCTTTTTTCTCTTGCAAAGCATCTGTATAATCATAAGTACTATAAGCCTCAGTATTAAAAGCTCCCCAAGCTCCTTTTTCTAGCGAAAGATTTACCTCACGCAGCCTAGAAGCTGAAAACCGTAAAACAACTACATGACCTAATCCTATTAAAACATTCCAGCTCAAGATTTCTACGTCCTTTGGAGGAAAAATTTCCCAAAATGAATTTTTGTTTAGAATATGAATAATAGAGGTAAGGTTTTTATCTTGCTGGTGCTTCAAAATATAAGTAAGCAAAATTTTTTCCTTTTCGTTAGATTCCGTTTTTTCCATTATTTCTGATTTTAATTAATGTTGTTTATTTTAGTTTTATAATTTTTGACGCTTATATAGAACGATCGTTCTATAATTAGTACTGAGATTTGATTATAGACAATATTAAGTTGAATAATTATAGAATGATTGTTCTACAATATTCCAAAAAAATTATTCCAGGCTTTCAATAAGACGTTTTGCCATTTGTTGGATCATTTCTATGTCATTATACAAAATCTGCATTTGCCATAATCCTGCTAATGAACCAACAATAAATTGGGCAGATTCTTTGGCATTTTTATTTCGATTCACTTCATTATTTTCTTGTGCTTTAATAATTAAATCTTCTAAAATGAGGATTAACTTTAGATTTAATTGTTTCAACAATTCCATAATATCAGAATCTAAAGCACCAACCTCAAAGGAGGTTTTAACAATCATACAAACCTTATTTTGTTCAAATGATCGCTTTATAGCCTTATTCAAAATTAATTTAATCGCTTTTAATGCAGAATTTTCACCAAGGGCAGCTAACCTATATTCTTCATAGGTTTCTAAAGCATAGTTACGCAAACTTTCAATAAATAGTTTGTGCTTGTCTCCATAAGTATCATACATACTTCTGCGATTTACCTGCATATGAGTTACCAGATCTTCCATAGAAGTAATATGATATCCTTTTTCCCAAAAGATATCTCTTGCTCTCTCTAACTTTTCAACGGGGTCAAACTCTTTCTTACGTGCCATAATAGTGCAAATATACTTAATTAGAATGATTGTTCTAATTAAGTATCACTTTTATTTTGCAAATAAAATTAATCGTGATAGGTTTACCTAATTGTTTCTGTAAATCAAAACATTACAAAAATACCAGAATCTAGTATTACTAATTAACCACTGAATATAGGAGTATAATGAACCTTATTTTAATATATCCTTTGCTTATCTATTGTATAAAAACATATAAAGTGGTCAACAACCTTATTTAGATAATTAAAATAAAAACAGATTCCACAAAGATAAAGATCAAAAAAAATCCGCTAAAGAATATTTAAATTCTCTAGCGGATTCTTATATAGAATATTTTTTACTTAACGTAAAGTTGCTCCAAGTTCAGCTTCGAAATTTTGTTGCAATTTACTCATGATCTTATCAATTTGAGCGTCAGTAAGCGTTTTAGTATTGTCTTGAATAGTAAAACTCAATGCATAAGATTTCTTACCTTCAGGAAGGTTTTTACCTTCATAAACATCAAATAAATTTACATCTTTTAACAACGTTTTCTCAGTTTGTTTAGCAAGATTGTAAATACTATCGTAGGTTACATTTTGATCAATCAATAACGCTAAATCTCTACGTACTTCAGGATATTTAGGAATTTCAGTATATTTTATTTTACCTGTAATTATCTTTAAAATCAAATCCCAATTAAAATCAGCATAAAAAACATCTTGTTTAATTCCGAAGTGTTTCAAGATAGATTTTTTAACAACTCCCATTTCCACTAAAGTATCGTGTCCGTATCCAATAGCAGCCCCTTCAGAAAACACATCTGATTGTGTTGGGATATTATTAATTTTATCAATTCCTAAACGAGATAGAACACCGTTTACATATCCTTTTAATAAAAAGAAATCTGTAGTTTGTTGTCCATTAGTCCAAGTTTCTTTATTTCTGTTTCCAGTAATAAACAAAGTCAGGTGTTTATGCTCTTCATATCCATTTAGAAACTTATGGTATGATTTTCCAAATTCAAATAATTTTAAATCTGAGTTTTTTCTGTTGATGTTATATGAAATTGCTTCTAATCCAGAAAACAATAATGATTGACGCATTACTGATAAATCATTACTCAACGGATTTAATATCGTAACATTATGCTCTTCTTTTAATGAAGAAGAAAGATTAGCATACGCAGGAGTTGTCAACGAATTGGCCATCATTTCATGATACCCTTGTGAATTTAATTGCGCCGCAATACTATTTTGTACTTTATAATCCTCTGTTCTTGGTGAGTTAGAAACTGTAGCATTGAATTTTTTAGAAAAATTAATGTTGTTGTATCCATAAACTCTAAGAATTTCTTCAATAACATCAATTTCACGTTGTACATCAACACGGTAAGCAGGAATTGTTAAACCTAAACCAGCTTCAGACACACTATTAACTTTAATATCAAGAGATACTAATATTTTCTTGATTGTATCTTTTGGAATCTCTTGTCCAATAATTTTTGATACATGACAGAAGTTTAGAAAAACAGAGAAATCCTCAATCTTCTTTTGGTAGATCTCAACAATGTCAGAAGTAATCTCTCCACCAGCAATTTCTTTAATCAATAAAGCAGCACGTTTTAATGCATAAGCAGTAATCGATGGATCAATACCTCTTTCAAATCTAAAAGAAGCATCTGTATTCAATTGGTGTCTTTTAGCCGATTTACGAACGCTAACCGGATTAAAATATGCACTTTCTAAGAATATAGAAGTAGTACTTTCAGTCACACCAGATTTTTTACCTCCAAATACCCCTGCAATACACAATGGGCCTTTCTCATCGCATATCATTAAATCTTCTTGATGCAATGTTCTTTCAACATCATCAAGAGTAACAAACTTAGTTCCAGCTGGAACAGTTTTTACAATGATTTTTCCATTTATTTTGCTAGCATCAAATGCATGCAAAGGCTGCCCTAATTCATGAAGAACATAATTAGTAATATCTACAATATTATTCTTAGGAGTGATTCCAATTGCTTTTAATCTGTTTTGTAACCAGCTTGGAGATTCACTTATTGTAATTCCAGAAATGGTAACACCACAATATCTAGGAGCTAAAGAAGGCTCTTCAACATTTACATCAATTTTTAAAGTTCGCATGTCAACTCTAAAATTACTTACAGATGGTGTAATTAATTCTACGTTTTGACCTCTTTGCAATAACCCCGCACGTAAATCACGCGCAGTACCAAGATGACTCATTGCATCGGCACGATTTGGAGTTAATCCAATTTCGAAAACTTCATCACTTTCAATATTAAAAACTTCAGAAGCAGGAGTTCCTGGTACCAAAGCTTCATCTAGAACCATAATTCCATCATGACCCGTTCCTAGACCTAATTCGTCTTCAGCACAAATCATTCCATGGCTTTCTTGTCCGCGTATTTTTCCTTTTTTAATAACAAAAGAAGCACCAGTATTATCATATAAAACAGTACCAATAGTAGCAACAGGAACTTTTTGTCCTGCAGCAACATTAGCTGCTCCACATACAATTTGTATAGGTTGCTCTAATCCTATATTAACAGTTGTAATTTTCAATCGATCAGCATCAGGGTGCTGCTCACAGGTTAATACATGCCCTACAACAATGCCTTCTAATCCGCCTTTTATTGATTGGTATTTTTCAACTACTTCCACTTCAAGACCTAAGTCAGTAAGTAAAGTAGATGTTTCGTCAGATTTCCAGTCTATTTTAATGAATTGTTTTAACCAGTTGTAAGATATTTTCATTTGAGTAATATTATTCTTGAATAAGTTTACAAATATAGGCATTGCACATTGTAGTAGGAAACAATTTATTTGGTTTTTTACAGCTCTTTTTAATTGAATGCAAATTAATCTGTTTTAAATATTCTCTATTTTTTATCGTAATATTTTACTAATAGAGTATTAAAATTTAGTTATAAAAGAGAATCTGCATTTTTTGTGCTATTAGATGAATGAATTGTGCTATTCTTTATAAAAGAATGAAAGTAAATTTGAAATAAATCCAAAAAAAATATTTTATGAGTACTCTAGCTAAAAGACCTGAATTTAAGGCAAAATACGATAATTACATTGGTGGAAAATTTACAGCACCAATAAAAGGAGAATACTTTGATGTCGTTTCTCCAATAGATGGTAAAGTCTTTACAAAAGCAGCACATTCTGGTAAAGAAGATATTGATTTAGCTGTAGACTCAGCTTATGAAGCATTTAAAACATGGGGAAAAACCTCCGTAACAGAGCGTAGTATTCTATTAAATAAGATAGCTCAAAAAATAGAAGACAACCTAGAATATATCGCCGCTGTAGAAACAGTGGATAACGGAAAACCAATACGAGAAACTTTGGCAGCTGATATTCCGTTGGCAATAGATCATTTCAGGTATTTTGCGGGTGTAATACGCGCTGAAGAAAGCTCAATCGCAGAATTAGATTCTCAAACAGTTTCAATTGCTCTAAGTGAGCCTTTAGGAGTGGTAGCCCAAATTATTCCTTGGAATTTCCCAATTCTAATGGCAGTTTGGAAAATAGCTCCAGCACTAGCAGCAGGAAATACAATTGTATTAAAACCTGCTGAAAGTACACCTATTTCTATATTAGTATTAATGGAGCTTATTGGCGATATACTTCCTCCCGGAGTATTAAATATCGTTAATGGATTTGGTGCTGAACTTGGACGTCCTTTAGTTACCAATAAAAAAGTATCAAAAGCAGCATTTACTGGTTCTACGACTACAGGTCGATTGGTAATGCAATATGCTACCGAAAACATCATCCCAGTTACATTAGAACTTGGTGGAAAATCACCAAATATCTTCTTCCCATCCATTGCCGATCATGATGATGATTTCTTTGATAAAGCCATTGAAGGAGCTGTCTTATTTGCTTTAAATCAAGGAGAAATTTGCACCTGTCCATCAAGACTTTTAGTTCATGAAGACATCTATGATAAGTTCATTAAAAGAGTCATAGAAAGAACTGAAGCGATTATTGCAGGAAACCCATTGGATAAAACAACAATGATAGGAGCACAGACTTCGGTAGTACAAAAAGAAAAAATTCTTTCGTATATAAAATTAGGTAAAGAAGAAGGTGCCGAATTACTAACAGGTGGTGCAGAGAATAATCTAGGTGGAGATTTAGAAGGAGGTTACTACATCAAACCTACATTATTCAAAGGAAACAACAAAATGAGGATCTTTCAGGAAGAAATTTTCGGGCCAGTTCTAGCGGTAACCACTTTTAAAACCACTGAAGAAGCTATTGCCATTGCAAATGACACCATGTACGGATTAGGAGCAGGAGTCTGGACACGTGATGCACACGAAATTTATCAAGTTCCAAGAGCAATTCAAGCGGGACGTGTTTGGATAAATCAATATCACTCTTATCCTGCGGGCGCACCGTTTGGAGGTTACAAGCAATCAGGAATAGGTCGTGAAAACCACAAAATGATGTTAGGACAATACCGTCAGACAAAAAACATGCTGATTTCTTATGACAAAAAGAAATTAGGCTTCTTTTAAACAATTATATAAACCGAAGGCCGGTAAATTGCACTGGTCTTATAAATCAATACGATTATGTTGCCAAAAACAATGAAAGCCGCAGTTATAAGAGAATTTGGTTCTCTTTTAAAAATTGAAGAAGTAGAAGTAAAACGACCAGGTAAAAACGAAATACTTGTAAAAGTTATTGCAAGTGGAGTTTGTCATACCGATTTACACGCCATAGAAGGGGATTGGCCCGTAAAACCTAAAATGCCATTAATTCCAGGACATGAAGCCGTAGGTTATGTTGCAGCAGTAGGACAGGATGTGAAAAATGTAAAAGAAGGCGATGCAGTAGGTGTGCCTTGGCTTTATAGTGCTTGTGGAGGATGTGACCAATGCATTACCGGTTGGGAAACCTTATGTGATACCCAGCAAAACGGTGGTTATAGTGTAGATGGTGGATTTGCTGAATATGTAATTGCCGATGCAAGATATGTTGGAATCCTACCATCTAATGTGAATTTTATGGAAATGGCACCAATACTATGTGCTGGAGTTACAGTATACAAAGGACTTAAAGAAACCGAGGTAAAACCAGGAGAATGGGTTGCTATTTCAGGAATTGGAGGATTAGGTCACGTTGCTGTACAATATGCAAAAGCAATGGGAATGCATGTTGCAGCAATAGATGTTGCCGATGATAAACTGAATTTAGCAAAAAAACTTGGTGCTGATTTGGTTGTAAACGCTAAAAATCAAAATCCTGGAGAGTTCTTAAAAAAGGAAGTTGGTGGAATGCATGGGGCACTAATTACAGCCGTTTCTCCTATAGCTTTCAAGCAAGGACTTGAAACTTTAAGACGAAAAGGTACAATGGCACTTAATGGACTACCTCCAGGAAATTTTGATTTATCAATTTTTGATACTGTTTTAAACAGAATAACAATTCGTGGTTCAATTGTAGGTACACGTAAAGACATGAAGGAAGCAATAGAATTTGCTACAGAAGGAAAAGTAAAAGCGACCATCAATCCTGCAAAATTAGAAGATGTCAATGAAGTCTTTGACAAAATGAAAAAAGGACAAATTGAAGGAAGGGTAGTTCTTGAAATTGCTAAACCTTAATTAAATCATGAAAGCAACAAACTCATTATAACCATAAGAGTTTGTTGCTTTTTTTTTTAAAATATGAAATCATGATAAAAAGAATTGATGCTTCAGAAAAAGCAATAGAATTGATAAAAATATTAAAAGAAAAACACGGTGAATTAATGTTTTATCAAGCTGGTGGTTGCTGTGAAGGAACCCAGCCACAGTGTTTTGAAAAAGGTGGTTTTTATCAGCGAACAGGAGACGTTTGCATCGGAACAATTGAAGATACCGAATTTTGGGTAGACAAAGATTTATTCGAATATTGGAAACATGCCCATTTTACACTCAATGTAATAGATGCGTTTGGAGTTGGCGGATTTTCTTTAGAAACACCGTTAAAAAAGACATTCCAAATTGAATACCGAATTTTCACTGAAGAAGAAGAGAAAAACTTAGAGCCAGTTAAGGTGATTGAGTAGGTTTTTAGGAGGTTCAAAGGAGCAAAGGCTCAAAGAAGCAAAGGTTTCTAAGGTTCTAAAGTTCTGAGTTACTAAGGTGCTGAGTTACTAAGTTACTAAGTTTCTAAAAGCTGAAAACTGAAAACTGAGACTGAATACTAATAACTAAACACTGAATACTAAAAAACGTAACACCTCAGAACCTCAGTTACTTAATTAATAAATAACAACTGATATTGCTTAGGGGTAATACCCTCATGCTTTTTGAATAATCTAATGAAATAATTAGCATCTTCAAATCCAGATAAATAGCAAACCTCATTAATTTGAATCGAAGGATTCTTCAATAATTTCTTGGCGCATTTTATTTTTTCATTCAGAACATATTCTATTGGACTCATTCCAAGTTCTCTCTTAAAAAAACGATAGAAGGAAGCAGTACTCATACAAGCTTTTTCGCTCAAGCTCTTTAAATTCATATTTTCCTTTAAATTCTGCTTGATAAACTCTGTAACTTCTTTTATTGGATTGTTAGCCTGAATTGCCATTCCTTCATCAATAGCTTTTACAGTTTGCGTTTGTATGATGCGAATCAACAATTCTTTCAGAGTTAAATCAGCCAATATGTCTTTGGTTGTCGATGTGCTTATACATTCCTTAATGAGTTTATTGATTGTAGCAGCGATATCGACATTATTGTAGAAAAAATAATTTTGATAATTCAATTGCCAATACACATCATTCTCTTTAGGATATCTCTCGTTTAAGAAATTTAATGTCTCGGTAATTTTAGATTGCTCGATTGCTAAAGCTAAACATTGTGTAGGGTTATTTCTTGTTGCATCAGGAAAATCAATTTTCATTTCCACATTTGCAGGAACAACAACCGTTTGTCCTGGTAAATACTCAAATTCAGGATCGTCAAAAAGATGCATTATTTTCTTTCCTCGCAACATACTTGTAACAACCAAATCATCAAACTTCAAAGGAACTAATGTCGATGATTCGTATGTTTCGAAAATATTTAACTCACAATGATTCAAGTTATAAATCGTCCTATTTTCAACAAGAGTTTTTAAGGATTTCTCTTTTGACAACTGAAGCGGATTGATTAAAAAACGTTGATTCTGCATTGCTTTAAAATTTAAGACGAAAGCTTAAATTTAAGCAAAATAACCATATGAAAAGAAGATTTAACGTTAAATTAAATCAGCTCTTCGACATGTTTTTTAATATTTTCAGCTATTTTTTTGGTAGGTAAATCATTTTCATCCTCACCAAATGGATCTTCTATTTCCTCTGCAATAAGCTCTAAACTCGCTAGTACGTAAAAAACAAAAACAACAACAGGAGCAACATAATAACCCAGACTGATAGAGTAACCAAAAGGCAAAGTCATTATATAAAAGAAGATAAATTTTTTGATAAATGCACTGTAAGAGTAGGGAATAGGGGTGTTTTTTATTCTCTCACAAGCACCACAAACATCTGTAAAAACTTTAAACTCTTCATTCAAAATAATAAGCTGTTCACCCGATATTTTCTTAGAATCATACAAATCATTCATTTTATGATACATGATTCTTTTTACCTGATTAGGCTTGTGCTTGTGATGGTCAATTTCTAAATCAACATCTTCAAAAAGCTGTCTACTAGTTTCAGAATCATTCAGATGTTTGTGCAGCACATCAGCATAAACAGGTATAAATTTTCTAAAAAACTTTCTATCATTTTCATCTTTTAACATTGCCGAAAGTTTAATCGCTAGATTACGGCTATTGTTAACAAGACTTCCCCATTGTTTTCTTCCTTCCCACCAACGATCATAGGCAGTATTGGTACGAAATACTAATAGCAACGAAATTACAAATCCTAGCATTCCGTGCATAATTGGAATATTCTGAACGTAATCATTTTTCCCAATCTTAAAATAATAAATCTCTAGATAACCTACTGTTGTAGAGTAGATTCCTATAGCAATCATGATCGGGAAAAGTTTTCTAACTGTATCCGATTTATGGAAGTGAAAAATAAAAGTAAACCAGTCTTTAGTATTGTATGATATCATTTGATATTAGTTTGAAACAAAATTAGGCTAAAAACTAATATTTCCTGCTAATTCTTTTAAAGCAATTTCAGATAATTTAGCTTCAAACTGCGCATTACTATAACGTACTTTTGCATTCACATGATTAAGCTGTGCCGTTCTAAACTCAAGAGTTGTAATGGTTCCTATGCGAAATTTATCGAGAGTGATATCTAAGTTTTGTTTGGCAATTGCTTCATTGTTTTCTTCTAAATTAATCAACTCTAAATTCGTTAAATAGGTTTGATAAGAAGTCGATAATTGTGTGCTCAAGATTTGATTTTGTTGCTCTAAAGCAAATTTAGTATTCTCAATTTGTAGTTTAGAAGTCTTTTCATTTCGGTGTTGAGCAAAACCATCAAAAAGATTAAGAGAGGCGCTAAATCCATAATTTAATCCTCTAGCCGTTGATTCACTTGTAAATCCTAAACTAGAATGACTCTCTGAAAAATTATATCCAGTGTTTAATTTAACAGTAGGGTAGCGGTTTGCTTTTACTTGTTTTAATTGTAATTCAGCAATTCTAATATTTATAATTTGTGATTCTAATTGTGGGTTTTGCTTTTTAGCCAATTCTAGTAAGTTATCTAAAATCAAAGTATTATCTACAGTAACTTTATCTATAACTTTAAAGTCTATTTTAGAATCTCTTGCCAAAATCTGATTCAATAGAATCTTTGTATTTGCATATAATTCTTTCTGTCTCAATAAAGAAACCTGATCTGTATTTAAATCTACTTGTGCATTTAAAACCTCCAATTTTGAAGCTTTACCAATAGAAAATCTATTTTGTGCCAAAGTCAATCTTTGCTTAGAAATTACTATAGTTGAATCTAATGCAGTTAATTGTTGCTGTTGTTGAACCAAATCATAGTAAGTAGAATTAACCTGTCCAACTTTAACTAAAATTGTACGTCTCAATTCGGCATCTCCTAATTTCTGTAGTTCTTTAAGCTGGTCCAATTGAGCAAACATTCGCATACCATCAAATATCGTCCAATCTAATCCTACACCATAGTTTAAGCTGTTGTTTTTCGCATTACTCAATGAAGTAGAAGTTCCGTCTTGACGAGTTTGAGAAGTGTTCTGTATGCTATTATTATCTACAACACTAGCGGTAACTTTTGGCAACATTCCAGCATTTCCTATTGTAGCATTAGTTTCATTAATCTTTAAATTATTTGAAGCTATTTTTATTTCAAAATTATTATCCAATGCAATTTTCACTGCATTTTCTATAGTAAGAACCTCCTGAGCATTGCTTGTTGCAATACAAGAAAGAAACAAAACCAAGCATTTAAATAGAGTTTTAGTGTACATCATTTTTTATATTTATTACCACGAATCTGCAAATCAATTTTTCATCTAAAAGCGATTCGTGGTTACTATTTTTTATTTAAAGTAAGTTCTGAGAGATTATTTACTACTTTCTTTTTCATATTCTTCGATATGATCAAACTCAGGATAATGCTTACGGGCTTTAGACCACATTAAATACATCGCTGGAATGACAAACAAGGTAAGAATTAAAGAGAAAATAGTACCTCCAACAATAACAACTCCCATTCCTATACGGCTTGTAGAAGCAGCACCAAGCGACATTGCAATTGGTAAAGCACCTAATGCAATTGCCAAACTTGTCATTAAGATTGGTCTAAGTCGAGCTTCAGAAGCTTCTAAAATAGCTTCTAATTTTGGCTTTCCTTGTTCTCGTAATTGATTAGCAAACTCGACGATTAGAATACCGTTCTTAGTCACTAAACCAATCAGCATCACAGTTCCAATCTGACTAAAGATATTCCACGTTTGATTAAACAACCATAGAGAGAATAATGCCCCAGCAACAGCCATTGGAACAGTCAAAATAATAATAAACGGATCAATAAAACTTTCAAATTGAGCAGATAATATCAAGAATATTAACAATAAAGCCAATCCAAATGCAAATGAGGTATTCGAGCTACTTTCAACAAAATCTCGTGATTCCCCACCTAAATCTGTAGTAAAAGAATCATCTAGAACTTTAGCTTTGATTTCATTCATAGCATCAATACCATCACTAATACTTTTGCCCGGAGCTAAACCAGCCGAAACTGTAGCCGACATATACCTGTTGTTATGATACAATTGTGGTGGGTTACTTTGTTCTTCAATCGTAACCACATTATCCATTTGTATTAATTGTCCTTTTTTGTTTTTTACAAACATCGAAGTCAAATCCAATGGTTTCGAACGGTCTTTTTGATCAAATTGTCCTATAACCTGATATTGCTTACCGTTTTTAATAAAATAACCAAAACGTTGACCACTTAAAGAAAGTTGTAATGTTTGTGCAATATCGATAATAGAAATACCTAAACTCTCTGCTTTTTCACGATCGATACTTACATTTATTTCTGGCTTATTAAATTTCAAGTTTACGTCTGTTACCGAAAAAGTATCATTTTTATTGGCTTCATCCATAAACAACGGAATCTTTTCTTGTAGTTTCTGAAAATTAGGTGCCTGAATAATATACTGAATTGGCAATCCTCCACGACGGTTTACAGCAATAGTAGGCTGTTCAGTTACAGAAGTTTTTGCTTCAGAATATCTTTTGGTCCATTTGGTTAGTTTTTCAGCAATTTCTTTTTGAGAACGCGTTCTTTCATTTGGTTCACTCAATGCAATTCTAACCCTTCCGCTATTTACAGAAGAAGATCCAAATCCCGGTGAAGTAATTACTAAGCTCACTTTTTTCTCTGGAATCGAGTCTTCAATCAGCTGCCCAAGTTCTTGCATAAAACGATCTGTATATTCGTATGAAGATCCTTCAGGAGTAGTAACACTTAATACAAGCGAACTTCTATCGTCATAAGGAGCTGTTTCTTTTGGCAATATGCTAAAAAACAAATAAATCAATCCAAAACAAATAGCAATAATAGGGAAGCTCAACCATTTTTTCTTCATAAAACGAGTTAATGCTTCAGCATATCCACTATTCAATTTTTCGAAGTAAGGTTCAGTTTTAATATAGAAATTTGACTTTTTTTGTTCGCCACCTTTCATTAAATAAGCATTCAACATAGGGGTTAACGTCAAAGAAACAAATGCAGAAATTAATACAGCCGCACCAATGACAACTCCAAACTCTCGAAACAGTCGTCCTACGAATCCCTCCAAAAAGATTACTGGTAAAAATACAGCAGCAAGTGTTACCGAAATAGATATTACAGCAAAGAAAATCTCATTTGATCCTTTAATCGCTGCTTCAATTGGCGACATTCCTTCTTCAACTTTCTTAAAGATATTCTCGGTTACCACAATTCCATCATCAACCACAAGTCCTGTAGCCAAGACAATTGCCAGTAAGGTCAGTACATTAATTGAGAATCCAAAGAGCCACATAATAAAGAATGTTGCTATTAAAGAAACAGGGATATCAATCAAGGGTCTGAATGCAATTGCCCAATCTCTAAAAAACAAAAAGATAATCAAGATAACCAGAACAATAGATATCATTAAGGTTTCGGCAACTTCTAAAACAGATTTCTTAACAAAAAGAGTACTGTCGATTGCAATATTAAGTTGAATATCTTTAGGTAGATCTTTTTTTAATGCATCATATCTTTTATAAAACTCTTTAGAAATATCAAGGTAATTAGCTCCCGGCATAGGTACAATCGCAAGACCAATCATAGGAAGTCCAGACTGACTTAGTTTCGTTTCTGTATTTTCAGGCCCTAATTCAGCTCTTCCAACATCACTTAAACGAACTATTTTTTCGCCTTCTGAGCGAATAATAATATTATTAAACTCTTCCGCTTTAGATAAATTTCCAACCGTTTTTACAGTTAACTCTGTATTGTCTCCAGTTAACTTTCCAGATGGTAGCTCAACATTTTGAGCATTTAATGCATTACGAACTTCAGATACTGTACATCCGTATGCAGCCAATTTTATTGGATCAATCCACAAACGCATAGCATAACGCTTTTGCCCCCAAATTTGAACACCACTTACTCCCGGAATCGTTTCTAATCGTTGTGAAATAACATTCTCAGCATAATCACTCAATTCAAGCGCACTTCTCGTATCACTTTGAACCGTCATAGAAATTATAGATTCTCCATTAGCATCAGCCTTAGAAACAACTGGAGGAGCATCTATATCTTGTGGCAAACTACGAACAGCTTGTGATACTTTATCACGAACATCATTTGCTGCTTCTTCAAGGTTTTTATCAAGATTAAATTCAATGGTAATATTACTACTTCCTTGTACACTTGATGAAGTAATATTTCGAATTCCGTCAATGGCATTAATTGCTTTCTCAAGCGGTTCGGTAATTTGAGATTCTATAATATCCGAATTTGCTCCTGTATAGTTCGTACGAACAGAAACTTGTGCTGGATCGATAGATGGAAATTCTCTTACACCTAAAAAACTATATCCTATAAGACCAAATAATACAATTGCTAGATTCAAAACAATTGTTAGTACGGGCCTCCTTATACTTGTAGTTGATAAACTCATTTTTTTGAATTATAAATGGGGGAATGAATTATGTTTTTTAATTATTTGAGATTTAACAAAAGTGTCAAATCTTATAATTTCAAATTCATAACTTATAATTTAACTTTTACTTTAATTGGATTATCATTTTTTAATGACATTACACCACTTGTTATAACGGTATCGCCCTTTTTTAAACCAGAAAGAATCAAAATTGAAGCATCTGTTCTTGTAGCAGTTTCTACCATTACTTCTTTGGCCTTACCAAAATTTGAGATAAAAACCTTTTTACCATTCTGAACCGGTATAATTGCTTCAGTAGGAACTACAATCGCATCTTTTATGATATCCAATGGTAATTTTACATCAGCAAATGTCCCTGGGAATAATTTACCATCTTTATTTTCTGCAATAGCTCTAATTTGAAGCGTTCTTGTTTCAACAGCAACCTCTGGCTCAATAGCATAGATTTTAGCAGTATATAATGTATTTGACCCCGAAACAGTGAAGGTAATAATAGAATTATCTCTTACTTGGCTAGCGTATTTCTCTGGGATTGAGAATGTAATTTTTAATTTACTGGTATTAACCAACTTTGCAACCAAAACTGTAGGTGTGATATAGGTACCCGGAGAAATTGAACGCAATCCAATTTTTCCAGAAAACGGAGCTTTTACAGCTGTTTTTGCAATTTGTGCACGTATTAATTGGCTTTGTGCTTGCGCAGAAGCATAATCAGCTTTAGCAACATCATATTCTTCCTGACTAATAGCTTCTTTTTGAAGAAGTAATTTAGCTCTTCTAGCATTTTCTGCAGCCAGACTTTCTTTAGTAGTAGCTTGTTTTAGTTGTGCTTTTAACTCTAAATCGTTTACCTTAAAAAGAACCTGACCTTTAGTGACATTACTTCCCTCACTAAAATAAATACCTTCAACAATACCAGAAACTTCACTTCTAATTTCTACTTGTTCATTGGCTTCAATAGATCCAGATAAGGATAAATTATTATCAAAAGTTTGAGTATCTACTACAACTCCCGAAACAGTAATTGGATTGTTTTTACTATTCTGACCTTTAGATTCGTCATTCTTATTTTTATTGGATACAATTCGGTAGGCGATAAATCCTCCTATTCCGATTATTAGCAAGGCATAAACAAGGTTTTTTATTTTCATAAGATATTGGGTAAAACTAGAATTAATAGATTTTGGTTTTAAGTTAATTCACAAATTTAGGTTATTGTAATTAAAAGTATAAGTCTTATTTTTTATTTAACACTTGTACATACAAATATTAATAGTATAGACATAATTAATGAACAAAGGTTTAATGGTAAAAGTAAAAAAAATAGAAAAAAACGCTTTTATTTTTTTAATTCAATCAAAGTCAGTGCTTTATATTTAAATAAAAATATGAGAAAATAAAAAACAATTCACAAGACTATTATCCCTTCAAATCTTGTTTCAAACTTCAAATTCTTAGCAACTCAAGAACCTATTAACTTATATAGTTCCAGATATTCTTTTTCTTTGTTAGCTCAATAAAAACAGCTTTTAAAATAGCATTTTCTGTTTTTTGTAGGGGCGCATCCTCTTTAAGAATCATTAAAGCATAATTTCGGGCTAGGGCCAAAATATCACGGTCACGAACAATATCGGCTATTTGAAGATTTAATACACCGCTTTGTTGTGTTCCCATTAAATCACCAGGACCACGAAGTTTTAAATCTACTTCGGCAATTTCAAAACCATCATTGGTCTGAACCATCGTTTCCATTCGAGTTTTACTGTCAGAACTCAATTTATGCGAAGTCATTAATATACAATAACTCTGTTCAGCTCCACGACCAACACGCCCACGTAATTGATGCAATTGTGACAAACCAAAACGTTCCGCACTTTCTATAATCATTACACTCGCATTGGGTACGTTTACACCAACTTCAATAACCGTAGTAGCAACCATTATATTGGTTTTCCCTTCAGAAAAACGTTTCATTTCAGAATCTTTATCTGCAGGCTTCATTTTTCCATGAAGAATAGAAATCGAATAAGTTGGTAGTGGGAAATCACGAGAAATACTCTCGTACCCATCCATTAAATCTTTAAAGTCCATTTTTTCAGACTCTTGAATCAACGGATATACAATATAAATTTGTCTACCTAAAGCAATTTCATCACGCAAAAACTTCCAAACTTTAAGGCGATTACTATCATAACGATGAACGGTTTGAATAGGCTTACGCCCCGGAGGCAATTCATCAATCACAGAAATATCCAGATCACCATACAAACTCATTGCCAAAGTCCTTGGAATAGGAGTGGCGGTCATAACTAGTACATGAGGTGGAATTTCATTCTTTTTCCACAGTTTCGAGCGTTGTTCCACACCAAAACGATGTTGCTCATCAATTACAGCTAATCCTAAGTTTTTAAACTTAACCTTGTCTTCTAATAACGCATGAGTACCTATTAAAATGTGTAAACTGCCATTTTCTAATTCTTCGTAAATTACTCTTCTAGCAGCAATTTTAGTAGAACCAGTTAAAATTTTTATATTGATATTTAATGTCGCTGCTAGCTCAGACAATCCAATAAAATGCTGATTAGCCAAGATTTCTGTTGGTGCCATCAAACAAGCCTGAAAACCATTGTCAATCGCCAATAGCATGCTCATAAAAGCAACAATTGTTTTACCAGAACCTACATCTCCTTGCAACAATCGATTCATCTGGGCATTACTCCCCATATCAACACGAATCTCCTTAATTACCCTTTTTTGAGCATTTGTAAGCTCAAAAGGCAAGTGATTTTGATAAAAAACATTAAAATATTCACCCACTTTTACAAATGGATGCCCTTTGATTTTATGCTTACTAATTAGGTTTTTAGTTATCAGTTGCAACTGAATATAAAATAATTCCTCAAATTTTAATCGATATTGAGCTTTCGCCAAAACATCATTACTCTTTGGGAAATGTATATTGAATAAAGCTGCTCTTTTAGGAATCAGTTTTAATTCGTTTATTAAATAATCTGGTAATGTTTCTGTAAACAAGGCTTGTGTTTCTAGAAATAACTGCTGCATGAGTTTATTAATCACACGATTAGAAATACCTCGGTTAGTCAAAGTTTCTGTCGATGGGTAAACAGGCTGCATAGCAGAACGCAGACTCTGTTCGTGCTCAGCCATTAATTCAATCTCAGGATGCGCCATGCTAAACTGACTGCCATACTGACTACATTTTCCGAAAATAACACAAACTTCATTGATCTTTAAACTTTCACGAATCCATTTGTGTCCCTGAAACCAGTTTAAATCTATTTGACCCGTGTCATCAACAAAAGTAGCTACTAATCGCTTTTTGTTTTTGGCAAACTCAACCGTTTTTATATTGATGATTTTACCAACAATCTGAACCTCTGAGCCCGTATTCTGTAATTCATTAATCTTATAATATCGTGTTCGGTCTATATATCGATTCGGAAAAAAGTTTACCAAATCTATATATTTATGAATCCCCAATTCCTTACGAAGCAATTCGCCCCGATTAGGACCAACACCTTTTAAATATTCGATAGGAGTTTGAAGAAGATTATTAGACATTCTAGATTATTGGGTTATTTAGATAGCTGAATTAGTAGATTATCAAGTTTTGTTAATCGCTAAATCAATAAAATGATTCAATATTTATAAAAAGCGAAGATAGATTTTAATTAGGAAAATAGAAAATGTAATTGTTTTGAAAAAAGTTAAATACATTCATTTATAGTAAGAAAGAATCATTTATATATTTCATAAAACAAATTGACAACTCAATAACTCAAATGTTTTAAGAATATATTTCTTAAAAAAGTTTCTTTTAGTAAGTTTTTTATACGAAAGAAAATACTTATTTTTGAAAAACTCTAGAGGAAGAGCTAATTAATTCAATAATAAATTCTTCTCTCAACACTATTTGAGATGAAGAGTTATATATAGAAAATTACTGTTGAAATAAAAATCATGCAAAGGCTTCCTTACCACATTTACCTAAATAAAAAAACAATTATAATCCGTTTCACTTTATTTCTATCCCTCTTGTTAATTGCGGTTTGGATGTTATGGTATAATACAACGCAGTTTTACGATAGTCAAAATTTTCATCCGGAAGTGCTTTTTTTATCTCCTTTTGTCATTATTGGAATGCTCTTTTACACAATAAGAGAAGGACGTTTGTTCTATTATAATGAAATACAAATTACGCTGAATCACAAAGGAATTCTTTTTTACGGAAAGTATTTCACTCAGATTGGAATAGTAAATTGGGAAGACATAACAAGATGTGTAGAAACAAAGGAACAATACGAAACCACCTTAAATATAATTGTTTCGCAACCATCTATTTATATAAATAAAATTCAAAATAAAAAACACCGCAAAAAAGTAGAAACCTATTCTTACGAAAATGATAATGCTTTATTGTGGATAAATGCAAGGCTTTTGAATTGTGATCTTACTGAATTAAAGAGAAATATTTTTCAGATGATAGATAAAACAAAGAATATAAATAACTAAGATTGAGCAATTATTTGCTATTTAATAACCCCCTAAATTAATTAACAAAATGATTTACGTTTACGAAATTGTAACAAAGCCTTTAACTTCAAAAATTATTTCTGAAGAAATCTGTCCAGTATGTAATAAAAATGGATGTATTGAATTAACATTGTACATACGCTATATCTCAATGATTATTCCATTCTTTGGAATGGGGCGCAAAACAGGAGTTGTTTGCACCAATTGCGGTGAAGTTTTAAAAAACCCTGATGCATCTGTATTTGCAAAGAAAAAATACTCCGCCAATATAGAAGCCGAGATTAATAATATTAAAAACAATCATAAAAGAACCTTGTGGCAGTTATTATATCCATGGTCATTTTGCATTGTATTACCAATACTTATTTTAATTGCATTAGGCTACAGTAAGATCAATAACAAATCAATCGAAAAAAAGTCGGAGGAGTATGCTGCATTAATTACTAACCCGCAATCTGGAGATATCTATAAATCAACATGGTCTCAAGAAAATAGTCAATTGCAAGGTGCATTGGTAAAACTGGTACGTATTGATGCAGATACCATGTATGTTATTCGTAGTAAAGAAATGATTCCGATGAGTTTTTCTAAAGCTGAATGGGAAAAGCTTTCTCCTAATGCTGATGCATTTGATTCTAAAGAATATAAAGTAAAGAAATTTACAGACTCAAATGGAGGTAATTTTGGGCAGTTTTTCATGTACAATAAAGATCATAACGGTAAAATGACTCCAAAATATTTGGGAGCAATACTTAATCATAATGCTGTAATGGATTTAGATTTTGAAACAATAGAACGAGCAAAATAAAAACAGTATCAGTAGCTTTTATGACTCCAAATGGATTTATAAAAGCTACTGATATATTGATAAACAAAACCCATTCTATTTATCTTATTTAATTAAAGTTCAACCACTTTAAAAAAGATAAATCATACATTTGTTTAAGGTGATTTAATATAAAATTTACTCAATATATTTGAATAGCCTCGCGCTAAAACTCAAATATAAATTTATAAATAATTATATAAACATAATGAAAGAAGACAAAATCCCCTTCGAAACTATGCTTTTTGAGGGTGTTGAATTCAAAGTAATTAATCGACATCAAGCACATGAAATTATTGGTAACCTTACTGATTTTGAAGGTGAAAAAATTTATAATGTTTTTGAAGATACTTGGCGCTTTCCTGACTACGAAGAAAAATCCATTTTTTTACTTGCAGAAAATGACGTAGAAATGGATATGCTTGAGATGAAGTATGATACAAATGAAGAACGAGATGTATTTATTTTAGGCTTCATTTTTAAAGGAAATTTAACTGCCAACATATCAATCAGTGCTTGGGATACAGATAATTCACCTGCTCTAATTGTATTAGGAAAAACTACTACTATCAATATTACTTTATTTGGTAGTGTACATTATTTAGGTGGTGGCTTAAAATGTGACTCCCTTTTAGGTGAATACAATCATGGAGAACTTTTTGTAAAAGGAGATACTACAGCATGGCTCGTTTACAGTGATGATATGCGTATGCATTTTGAAACTTTCACTGCAGTACAAGCCGTAATTAATGTAAATCGCCCTGATGTATCAATTTGCAGCAAACTTACTGATGTAGACGGATCAATTATTATAGTAGAAAATTACTTTCCATCAACCCATAAATTATCTGATATAGTTAACGATTTATATATTGAACATTCTGTCGATTATGATTCAGAACTATTGACAAATAATTACTATGAAGACGTTTTCAAGCGAAGACTTTCCCTCATTGACCATAATAAATCAGAACGCTATTTATACACCAATTTCCGCAATCAGTTTATCAATATGATAGAAATACTATCTGATAAAGAAGAAATAAAAAGAAATGGAAGTTTGTGCCTTGAATATGAAAGCACAAAATATATTTTTGTCCATTTTATTCATAATGAGATGCAATACAGCCAGATATCGGCAGAGATTGTAAATGGATTTAATATTAGAATGCGCGCATTATTATGTAATGACACCCAGGAAATAACACTTTTACTAGAATATCTTAATGAAGACGGAACCACAAAATACCAATGGTTAGATAATGAAGTTGCACTAGGTATTGAATATTATTCTATAAAATGTGCCGTAATAAATGCCTTCGAAGTATTAACAAATCAGTCTCCAACTGAAGATTATGATGAAAACATGCAAGACGAAAACAAATACGCTCTAAACGATTTTTCAGTACAGTTTGGTGAGTCCAAAATTCCTAATGATTTGATAAAGCTATTTGAATTTGAATACCACCTTGGTAATCAATTCTATTCTGAGTCTTTTTATATGCATTCAATAGATAAAACTGGATTAAAAACATGGTCAGAAAACGAAGAATTTTATAATCAATTTATTGAATTTGCAAAAGCAAATGGCACAGGAAGTTCTTATGCATACTGGCTTATAGATGATGATTTAAATAATTGTCCAATTGTTGTTTTTGGTGATGAAGGAGGGGTGCATATTGTGGCAGAAAACACCTCAAAACTAATTCAATTACTTACCTACGATGTCGAAATTTCTGTTGACCATGAGAATATTTATTATTACAAATACGAAGAAGACTATCAGGAAAGTGAAAATAGAGAAGAATACCTAAACTGGGTTAAAGAAAATTTTGGTTACGATCCAATTCTAACTAAGGAAGAAACTGAAAGCATCATAAATGAAGCAAAAGAAAAATATCAAATAAAATTGAACGAATTTTTGTGGAAATTCAATATTGAAACTTATTAGTAACTGGTAACTATTTTAAATAGCCCTAGGTTTTTATTATAATTGAATCTTTATCTTTGAACAAAATTAAAAAAATGACAACACATCTCGCATTACTTCGTGGTATCAATGTTTCAGGACATAACATGATAAAAATGGAAGCTTTAAAAACAACACTTGAAGGTATAGGCTTTCAAAATGTACAAACTTACATTCAGTCAGGAAATGTTTTTGTAGATACTGATGAAGACAATGCGTCGAAAGTTGGTTTTTTAATCAAACAAGAGATATTCAAAGTTTTTGGACATGAAGTGCCAATTGTGGTTATTAGCAAAGAAGATTTAGAAGCTTGTTTTAAAAACAATCCCTTTTTAAAAGAAAAGGATGCCGACATTAAAAAACTATATGTTGCTTTTATTTCGATAGCATTGCGAAGCGAAAGCATAAATGATTTAAAAATAAGTCAATTTAAGCCAGACGAAGCAAGCATTGACGGCAATAGAATATTTATTAAATATGCCGTTGGGGCTGGAAAAACAAGATTTGACCAAAAATACATTGAGAAAAAATTAAACGTAACAGCGACTATACGAAACTGGAATACTGTAACCCAATTATTAAAAATCTACGAAGAAAGGGAAGGGGCATGAAAATAATTTTAAAATCATCTTTTGTGTTTTTACTATTGCTTCTCGTAAGTTGCAAAAAAGAAACTGCACCCCAAGATAAAATTATTTCAAACGATGCACCAAACAAAATTGTTACAATCGAAGAAGAAAAACCAAAAAATGTAACGGATAAAACGCATCAAGAAGACTTCAAGTATTTCTTTAGGTTATTTAACAATGATACTGTATTTCAACTAAGTAGAATTACTTTTCCATTAAGAGTCAAAATCAACAATGACGATCTAGAACTAGTTGACTATGTAATTCCTAAAGAGAAATACACAACAATTAACTTAGACAAAAACCCCAAGGAAAGAGATTATAAACAGCAATTAATTTTAAAAGGAGACAAAGCTGTAATCCAACAACGCGGGCTTAATAATGGGATTTTTATAGATTATTATTTTGAAAAAATTGATGGGAAATGGCAACTTGTAACTTGGGTTGATGTTTCGACTTAAAATCATTTAGAAATCAAAACTGCTGTCTTTTTTAGATAAATAGTATCCATATTATGAAGAGCACCTTTTCTTATTCCACCACCAAAAGGATTATGTAATTCTATAGTTTTCTTTTCATAACCTTCTTTATATATAGCTTCATTAACAAATAGCGGTGGAGCTTCATACCCAACAAAAGTAAACTCCGAATACCTTATTTCTTTTAAATTAAAATACCCTAACTCATTAGTAGTACTTTCTCCAACTATACAATTTGCAATAGGAGTATTGGTACTTTCGTCATAGATATATCCCATAATTTGAGGTCTTTGACACCTGCTAACCAAACAACTCTGAAATGAAAATGCTACAATAATTAAAGAAATCAGCATTCCATATTTTTTAAAATCAGCTCTATACACTTTTATATTTCTTTAATTAAATTAAAATTTTATTGTTCTAAATTTTTAATCATTTCGTTTGCCATTGGTGTATTCATTAGACGTAACTCAGCAATCATAAGCTTTTTTTGATCTTCACTCATTACAGGAGCAGGTTTTACAAATTGATCTTCAGAAGCTTCTTTATAAAACAGAGCATCAGTCCATTCGTTTCTTACCCCATCAATAACTAGATGAATTCGATCTTGTGTTCCTCTATTGGCAACAGAATGAATAAAGTTAGCATCTATATACCAGCATTCCCCTTCATTCATAATCAAGCGAGTACCATCAAGGACAAACTCGACATCACTATTGGTAATTATCGGAATATGCAGCCTAAAAGAACCATCTTCATATCCTAAACAATGATCACTATGAGGCTTAATTTCTGCACTTACAGCCAATTGCAATAAGCGTACTGCTGTTTTCTCGAATAAAAAACCATCAAGAATCTCTTTAAAATAAGCACATGAATTTAAAACTTCGGTAGCAACCAGTTTTTCGTTAGTAACAGGCAAAGCATGAATTGAATCCGATTTACCATTTTGAGACATCAATGCAATCGAATTCCATTTACCAGAATAATCATTGGTGTTATAATGGTCAATCCAGTTTTTGTTTATGATTTTCCCAAGATCATTTTGTAATTTTTCTACATCAAAAACAATCGGAAACTTTATAGAGCGTACTAATTTATCCATAACTTATTCTCTTAACCATTTTATCATTACAGGAAATGCTTCTTTTCCTTCTTTTGCTGCTTGATCTTTCCCTAAAGTAAGTCCTAACCATTCCAGAAAGGGCAGACCAATATAAACTTCATTATTAAAATTCGAAACTAACCAGTCAGAACCATTTTTATATCCATCAGGATGAAACACAAATTCTAATGGTAATCCCAAATATTTTAACGCTGCAAATGACCAAAGAATTGCACCTATTTCTTCTCCGTCAGTTGGCCAATCGCTTGACATCTTATCAGTTCCAATTAATTTTCTATCAACAACAGGGGTTACTGCTAAATGTCCAGCTTCATGCAAAATATCTCCAGGATATAATAATTTTTCATAATCAACATAAATACAATTAAATCCTAAAGACAAGCCAGGTAAAAAAGTGTCACCTAGTTCTTTTTCAATAACTTCAATTCCAATTTCATTTAAGAAAAATAAAATTTTTTCTACTTCTAAAGGCTTTTCTTTTACAATCACTGGAATAACTTTTATTTGAAATTAAAATTTATCTTGGCTTATATCAAATCGCAATACCAAAAACCATAATCAAAAGCGTCTGTTCCGTTTGAATCACAAGCAGTATTCGTAGATTCAGTTTTAGGTTTTTCATATTTACGATGTACAATTTCACCTACTTCAAATTTAATGGGCTCAGAAAAAATCGGCCCATCGTAAGTAAAGGTATGGAATTCACCGTTTTCTCCACACACATCTACATTATCTGGCAAATCATTTATAAAATCCTGATCAATTACACGCCCAACAAAACTCTTATCAAGAAAACGTTCATTAACACAAACGACAATTGTTTTAAAACCTAATGAAATAAATTCCTGAATCAAATCCTTTGTTGGAGTCTTCCATAACGGAAACACCGCTTCAAATCCTATGTCAACTAATTTATCTTCACGGTACTTGCGTAAATCTTCAAGGAAAATATCCCCAAATATTGAATATTTAACACCTTGACTTTTAAGCTTAGTTAATGTTTTAGACATTACTTCTTCATACACTTCCATCGTTGGCATTTCAGGAATTTGCATGATTTCAAGAGGCAATCCAATACTCTTTGCCTGCTGTTCCAATAAATCTACACGAACTCCATGCATAGAAATACGTTGAAACTGTTGGTTTACACTTGTAAGCAAACAACTGATTTCGAATTCTTTTGCTTGTTGTATTTTATATAATGCTAAAGCAGAATCCTTGCCGCTGCTCCAATTAAATAAGGCGATTTTTTTCAATGGAATTGTTTAAATATTTTCAAAAAGTAAACTTACAAATTTACTTCGATTTGTTCATTAAACCTTTGTAACTTTGAAAACCTTAGTTTCAAATTAAATAAATAATGAAATACCTTCTCTTTTTCTTTACCCTTTTCAGCTTCGCACAACAAACCCAATATGTCAATTTTAAAACAGTTATTGGAGAGATAAGTATTAATACCAAAGATAAAGCTCTATCAGGAAATGTTAAATATGATTTTGAGGTGCTTCAACCTATTGATACAATCAAAATTGACGCACAAAATATGACGTTTACAGATATAAAGATAAACGGTAATGAAATCATATCTATAAACACAAACAAGCAATTACAATTAATTTTTCCGTTTCAAAAAGGAAAAAACACACTTACTTTTAATTATTCAGCACAACCAAAACAAGCTTTGTATTTTGTTAATTCAGAGAGTAAAGATGATATTGAAATCTGGACACAAGGGCAAGGAAGATACACCAGCAACTGGTTTCCAAGCTTTGATGATGTAAATGAAAAAGTAGTTTTTAATTTAGATATTACTTTCGACAAAAACTATACTGTAATCTCAAATGGTATTTTGAAAAACAAGCTCGAAGATGGAAATTCATTTACTTGGCAATACCGCATGCAAAACCCTATGAGTTCGTATTTATTAGCACTTGCCATTGGAAAATATGAAGAAAAAAAACTCAAATCTAAATCACGAATTCCTTTAGAATATTATATAGAAAACAATGATATATCCCGTTTTGAGCCTACCTATCGCTACTCTAAAGAAATATTTGATTTTCTAGAAAAAGAAATAGGAGTAAAGTATCCTTGGGAAATATACAGGCAAGCTCCTGCACGTGACTTTTTATATGCAGGTATGGAAAATACAACTACAACTTTGTTTTCTACACGATACGTTGTTGATTCTACAGGTTTTGAAGACAGAAAATATACCAATGTTAATGCCCACGAATTAGCACACCACTGGTTTGGAAATTTAATCACGGCTGAAAGCAGTACTCATCATTGGCTACAAGAAGGTTTTGCTACCTATTATGCTTTACTTGCAGAAAAAGAGATTTACGGAGAAGACTATTTTTACTCTAAATTGTACGAAACAGCACAGCAACTTAAATTTGCATCAAGAACAGATACAATACCAGTTTTAAATGGCAAAGCAAGTTCGCTTACTTTTTATGAAAAAGGAGCATGGGCATTATTTGTTTTGCATGATGCATTAGGTGATAAAATCTTTAAAAAAGTAATTAAAAATTACTTAAAAAAGTATGCCTTCAAAACGGTAAATACTGAAGATTTTTTTGATGAAATAAGAAAACTGTCCAATTATGATTTAAAACAGTATTCTAAAGTATGGCTTGAAACAACAGCCTTTAATACACAACAAGCAAATGAATTACTAAACAAAAATAAAGCAACACAAACACGTTTAGAAGTAGATAAATACAACAAAAAAACAATAGCCGATAAAGAAGAATTCCTATCAAAAGTTTTACAATCAGATGTCTATTTTACAGTTAAGAAAGCAATTGTAAATCAACTGAAGACTGAAAAATACGAATCGAAAAAACAGTTACTTACACTAGCTTTAAATACAAATAACATACAAGTTCGACAAGAAGTAGCAGCAACTTTGTACAAGATACCCGAAGATTTTAGAGTACAATACGAGGCATTACTTGATGATAAATCGTATCAAACACAAGAGATAGCATTGTTTTATCTATGGAATAATTTCCCTTCACATCGCAATGAATATTTAGATAAATCAAAAAATTGGATTGGCTTCAATGATTACAACCTAAGAACATTATGGCTTTCGTTAGCGTTGTCAACACCTAATTACGCTACAGAGCCACAGTTATTAATAAACGAACTAATTGAATATTCTTCCCCTAAGTATGAAGCTACAACACGCCAAAATGCATTAGAAAAATTAATTGATTTTCGATTAACAAATGATGCAGTATTAACAAATCTTGTTAACGCTACAACCCATCATATGTGGCAATTTTCTAAATTTGCTAGAGAAAGTATTCGAACACTATTAAAAAATAGTGAAATGCGTAGTTCGTTTGAGGGAATTTTACCTAATTTGTCATCGAATGAACAATTTCAGTTACAACGTTTGTTAAAAGAGTAAAATAGAGAATAGATTATAGAAAAAAGAAAATAAGGTAAAGTGAATAGAAGGAAAAAAACAGATAGCAAAGTTTAGTCTATTTACTTTATCCATTTATCTATTTTCTCATCTTAAAAAAACCTACAGTACATATATGAGAGCATTGGTTATTTCAGGAGGAGGAAGCAAAGGAGCTTTTGCCGGAGGAGTTGCACAATATTTATTAGAGATAAAAAAATGTCAATACGACTTGTTTTTAGGTACATCAACAGGAAGCTTACTAATTCCGCATTTAGCCCTTGGGAACATACATAAAATCCATGGCATCTACACCAATGTAAACATGGGTAAAATATTTAATATTAGCCCATTTGTAGTAAAAGAAAAAGACGGAATTGATATTGTTACCATAAACCACTTTAATGTAATCCGTCAGTTTTTTAAAGGAAAAAGGACATTTGGAGAAAGCAAAGGATTGCAAAAATACATCAAAGATCACTTTTCTATATCCGAATTTAATCAGTTAAAAAAACTCAAAACTGATGTTGTTGTAACCGTTACAAATTTATCAAGAAATGAAGCAGAGTACAAATCAATAAAAGATTGTAGTTATGATGAGTTTTGCGACTGGATTTGGATATCAAGTAATTATATTCCGTTTATGAGTTTGGTATCTAAAAACAATTCTGAATATGGCGACGGAGGATTCTCAAGTTTAGTTCCAATTCGTGAGGCTATACATCGTGGAGCAACCGAAATAGATGTTGTTATCCTTGAAACAGAAGTCAATATAACTAAAAATGCTATTGGTAAAAATCCATTTTCATTAATGATAGATTTATTCCGAATAGCATTAGACCAAGTTGAAAAACATGATATTGCAATAGGAAAACTAATTGCAAAAAATAAGAATGTAAAACTAAACTTGTTTTATACACCTACAAAACTAACCAACAATGCATTAATTTTCAACAAAGAAGAAATGAAAAAATGGTGGGAAGAAGGGTATGAATACGCACAAAACAAATCTGAAATAATGAGCGATAATAGGTAATTACCACATTTCGCTCACTTCATTTTTAATGTACGATAAAGCAGCACTACTAGGTGATTGCTTATCAAATAGATCATTTAAGATAACTTCTCGTAGTTTATCAGCACTATCAACGCGATCGCTCATACTAGCTTTACGAATCATTTGTATTGTAGCATTCTTTGCCGTAGTTACAATAGTCCAGCATTCGTCAGACATATATATTTGTTGCGTTAAATTATGTTCGAATTCTTGCTCAATTTGTGCAATAACTAGATTTTCATACTCGTTTTTATCATTTGATATTGGAGCAACACGTATTAATAATTTAGTTAGGCTAATGCGTTCTAAATACAATGTAATACGCTCATATGCTTGTAAACGCAAAGGCAAAGCTTGTTTTTGAGCATCTTTTTGCAGCAACCATCTTCTAGTATTCTGTTTATCACTAAGATATGATTTGAAAAAATAATAAGCAACACCTCCAGTTACAACAGAAGGTAAAGTATAGGCAATAATTTCAATGATTTTGTTTGAGTCCATTTTTTAAATTTGAGAAAACAAAAATATACTTTTTGAATGTAATTCAGCGTCATTTTAATTGTAATATTTATTTAAGAAGGTTAATTTTGTCAACTTTCAAATTTGACTTAAACACTACACAATAATTGGAAGAATATATTATAATTTTACTTTGCTTAGCTGCTTTTGCAGCAGGATTTATAGATGCTATCGTAGGAGGTGGAGGATTAATCCAAACTCCGATGGGATTGATCTTATTACCAAATTTACCTGTTTCTACAGTTATCGGAACTTTAAAACTACCTGCGTTTAGCGGAACTGCTTTTGCGGCTTTTCAATATTTAAAAAAAGTAACTATACAATGGAAGCTATTACTCATTATGATGTTTTTAGCAGTTCCATCGGCATTCTTAGGCTCTACGTTATTAACTTATGTGAGCAATGATTTTATGAAACCGTTGCTACTAGTAGTCTTATCACTATTATTGATTTATACTTATGCAAAAAAGAATTTTGGACAGCAAGTAGCCAAAGACCATTCTGCAAAAACTCAAATAACCTATGCTGTTTTAATTAGTGTAATTGTTGGGTTTTATGATGGTTTTATTGGCCCAGGGACAGGGAGCTTTTTTGTAGTAGCTTTTATAGCTTTAATGGGATTTGATTTTTTACATGCTTCTGCAAATGCCAAAATGGTCAATTTGGCAACAAATTTTGGATCAATTTGCTTATTCATTATAAAAGGAAAAATTATTTGGTCAATAGCTTTGCCAATGGCAGCAAGCAATGCTTTAGGCGGCTGGCTGGGTGCTAAATTAGCTATCAATAAAGGAAATGGTTTTATTCGAATATTCTTCTTGATTGTAGTAATTGGAACATTGATTCGCTTTGCTTACGATGTGTTTTATAAGTAAAGTTTCTAAGTACCTAAGTGACTTAAAAACTAAGTTTCTTTCTTAATAACTGAGTACCATAAATACTCATTACGTTTTTCAAACGAAATCTTAGGAACTTATAACCTTAGTAGCTTATTACATCTTTAATTCTTATTTTTGCATCAATTATGGAGAAAAATTTCATGCAAAAATACATTGACCAGCTCAATGAAGCACAGAGAGAGCCTGTTTTGAAAAAAGACGGGCCAATGATTATTATTGCTGGGGCAGGTTCAGGGAAAACTCGTGTTTTAACAATTAGAATTGCATATCTGATGGCTCAGGGTATTGATGCATTCAATATTTTGTCGCTTACTTTTACCAATAAAGCGGCTCGTGAGATGAAACATAGGATATCTGATATTGTGGGAACATCGGAGGCAAAAAACCTTTGGATGGGAACATTTCACTCTGTTTTTGCCCGAATACTACGTTCAGAAGCAGATCATTTAGGATATCCTTCTAATTTTACAATATATGATTCACAAGATTCAGCTAGATTAATTTCTTCAATTATTAAAGAAATGCAATTAGACAGAGATGTTTATAAACCTAAACAGGTTTTAGGCCGAATTTCTAATTACAAAAACAGTTTGATTACTGTAAAAGCATATTTTAATAATCCTGAATTGCAAGAAGCAGATGCTATGGCCAAAAGGCCAAGAATGGGAGAAATCTACCAACAATATGTAGACCGCTGTTTTAAAGCAGGGGCAATGGATTTTGATGATTTATTATTAAAAACCAATGAATTACTAACACGATTCCCAGAAGTTTTAGCTAAATATCAAGATCGTTTTAGATACATCCTAGTTGATGAGTACCAAGATACAAATCACTCACAATACTTAATTGTACAAGCTTTAGCAGATAGATTCCAAAATATTTGTGTTGTAGGAGATGATGCGCAAAGTATATATGCTTTCCGTGGAGCGAATATTAATAATATTTTGAATTTCCAGAAAGATTATGAAGGCGTAATAATGTTTCGCTTGGAGCAAAATTATCGTTCAACCCGTAACATAGTTGAAGCTGCAAATACTATAATGGAACACAATAAGACCAAACTTGATAAAATTGTTTGGACTGCTAATGATTTTGGTCCAAAAATCAAGGTACATCGTAGTATGACAGATGCTGAAGAAGGCCGTTTTGTTGCTAGTACAATTTTTGAACAAAAAATGCAAAATCAGCTTACAAATGGATCATTTGCAATTTTATACCGTACCAATGCGCAATCACGTGCAATGGAAGACGCTTTGAGAAAACGAGATATTCCATATCGAATTTACGGTGGACTATCTTTCTATCAAAGAAAAGAAATCAAAGATGTTTTATGTTATCTACGATTGGTAATCAATCCAAAAGACGAAGAGGCACTTATACGAGTAATTAACTACCCTGCAAGAGGAATTGGCGATACCACTGTCGAAAAACTTACAATTGCTGCAAATCATTACAAGCGCTCAATTTGGGAGGTGATGCAAAACATCGATAAAATTGATTTGAAATTAAATTCTGGAACCAAAAACAAGCTTAATGATTTTGTAACCATGATTCATAGTTTTCAGGTAATCAATGAAAATCAAGATGCTTTTTATATCACCGATCATGTTGCCAAAAAAACTGGATTAGTACAAGAGCTCAAAAAAGATGCTACTCCAGAAGGAATGGCAAAAGTTCAGAACATAGAAGAATTACTAAACGGTATAAAAGATTTTACTGAAGGACAGAGAGAAGTTGATGGAGCAAGAGGTGCATTAGCCGAGTTTATGGAAGATGTAGCACTTGCAACAGACTTAGACAAAGATACAAATGACGAAGATAGAGTTGCATTAATGACAATTCACTTGGCAAAAGGATTGGAATTCCCACATGTTTTTGTTGTCGGAATGGAAGAAGATTTGTTTCCTAGTGCCATGAGTATGAGTACAAGAAGTGAACTAGAAGAAGAACGTCGTTTATTTTACGTAGCTCTAACACGCGCTGAACATCAAGCTTATTTAACATATGCACAATCACGTTACCGTTGGGGTAAATTAACAGATAGTGAGCCGTCACGATTTATTGAAGAGATTGATGCACAATATTTAGAATACCTAACACCTGCAGAAAGTAATTATCGCTATAAACCAATGATTGATAGTGATATCTTTGGAGATGTAGATAAATCAAAATTACGATTAGCAAAACCAATTGGATCAACTCCACCTAAAACGGTTTCTAACAACGAACCAAAATCGGATTTAAATATTCGTAAATTAAAACCAGTAGCAAGCAATCCAAATGCAAGTGCACCAAATTTATTTGACAACAAATTAACAATTGGTAATACTGTGATGCACGAACGATTTGGAAAAGGAGAGGTTGTTAATCTAGAAGGAGTAGGAGCAGATAAAAAAGCAGAGATAAAATTTGAAGTAGGAGGAATTAAAAAATTATTATTGCGATTTGCTAAGCTTGATGTAATAGGGTAGCTGAGATAAGAAAAATCAAATTTCTCTTGGCAATCTAAACATCTTAATTAAATAAAAAAATAGTAACTTTAAAGTAGTTAGTAAGAAATCTTATTCAACTTTAAACCTCAAACAAAAATTAGACATGGCAGAATTTATAAAAATATATACCGATAAACCAAGTGAAGCTGCTATTGCAAAAGTGGTAAAGGTTTTAAAAAATGGAGGTTTAGTTATTTATCCAACAGATACTGTTTATGGTCTAGGTTGTGATATTACTAATTCACGTGCATTAGAACGTATTGCAAAAATAAAAGGCGTTAAACTTGAAAAAGCGAATTTTTCATTTATATGCCACGATTTAAGCAACATCTCTGATTATGTAAGACAAATAGATACATCAACATTTAAAATACTAAAAAGAGCACTACCAGGTCCTTACACTTTTATCTTACCTGGTAACAACAGCTTACCAAAAGAATTCAAAAAGAAAACAACAGTCGGAATCCGTGTACCAGACAATTCAATTGCTCTAGAAATTGTACGTCAGTTAGGAAACCCAATTGTTTCTACCTCTATACGTGATGAAGATGACGTTATCGAATACACTACTGATCCAGAGCTAATTTTTGAAAAATGGCAAAATTTAGTAGATATGGTTATCGATGGTGGTTATGGAGATAACGTAGCATCAACTATTATTGATTTATCCGAACACGAACCAATTGTGGTCAGAGAAGGAAAAGGAAGCTTAGATATTCTATAAAAAAGAGCAATTCGGCAAGATATTTGAAGTTAATTACCTATATTAGAGGCGAATAAATAAATCATCACATTATATATAGCACAATAATGTTATTCTTAATTTATATTTAATTGGTTATTAAAAAGATTAAGGGTACATAAAAGCAGGTCAATCGACCTGCTTTTTCTATTTTAACACGCAACTCTTTTTTAAACATGATGGCATAAAAAAAACCAGTGAAATATTTCACTGGTTTTAATTTATTCATGAATTGCAAATCTTTGTTACAATTCTAGTATGAAGTAATCAGATTATTTACCTGATTGTTTTTTCATTTCTTTTTCAACCATATCATAGAATTGGTCAATTTTAGGCATAACAACAATACGAGTTCTTCTGTTACGTGCTTTGTTTTCAGCTGTATCATTTTCAACTAAAGGCACATAAGAACTTCTACCAGCAGCAATTAATTTTGCAGGGTTAACACCAAGATCATTTGTTAATACACGAACAATAGACGTAGAACGTTTAACACTTAAATCCCAGTTGTCTAGCAATATACCATTACTTTTGTAAGGAACGCTATCAGTATGCCCCTCAACCATACACTCAAAGTCTGGTTTGTCATTAACAACTTTAGCAACTTTAGCTAAAACAGTTTTAGCTTTGTCAGTTACATCATAGCTACCACTTTTAAACAATAATTTGTCAGCAATAGAAATAAACACAACTCCTTTTTCAACATTAATTTCAATGTCTGGATCGTTGATTCCAACAGCTCCTTTTAAGCTAGTAACCAAAGCAAGAGTAACACTGTCTTTCTTAGTTAAGGCATCTTGAAGTCTAGATATTTTTAAATCTTTTTCTTTTAAGCTTTCCAATGATTTTTCTAAATTCTCAGCTCCTTTAGAAGTTAGCATTGTTAAATCTTTAGAACTACTAATTAAATTTTGGTTATGTTCTTTTAAACTTGCAACTGTAGCAGTTAAACCAGCTTTTTCTTCTAAACAAGAATTTAATTTTACAGTACAAGAATTTAATAAATCTTGAGTTTCTTTGTTTTTAGCTTCTAAATCAGCATATTTCTTTTTAGAAACACACGAAGATAGTACCATTAGTGCAGTTAGAGCAATGAATATTTTTCTCATAAAAAATAAAATTTTAGTTAGACGTATGTCTACAAAGTTAAGGGTTATTAATTTGATTACTGTTAAAGATATCTTTAAATACGCGGATTTTCTTCACATAATACAAGAAAACGATACTTTTAACCATATAGTATTCTTGCTTTTGGAAATTGCTTCTTTTTTTATAATATTTAGAAAAAAGACTATAAAAAGAAAAATGAGCTTTTACAATTGCCCAAGTGTGTTTAAACTTTCCTTGTGTTAAAAATTGTATCCCTGCGATACCATCAAGTACTAATCTAGCAAAAAGAATGCCATAAAACCCCTTTTTAGGCAAGTTCTTAGTAAGCATCAATAAAGAGTTTCTAAAATTCAAAAAGGTCTTTTTAGGGTTGCCTTGCTGCAATGTCGCACCACCTACATGATACACAATAGATTGCGAATTATATTTAATCGTATAGCCAAGATTAATTGCTCTCCAACACAAGTCAATTTCTTCTTGATGAGCAAAAAAACCTTCATCAAAACCTTTTAATTCTTTATAAACTGTACTTCTTATAAAGAAACATGCTCCTGAAGCCCAAAACAATTCAGAGCTATCATTATATTGTCCGTTATCTTTTTCAATAGTATCAAAAATACGCCCTCTACAAAATGGATATCCGTATTTATCTATAAATCCACCAGCCGCACCAGCATATTCAAAATTTGATTTACTTTTAAAATCTAATATTTTTGGCTGGATGATAGCTGTTTTAGGCTCATTTGCAAAAGTACTTAAAATAGATTCCAACCAATTTTCTGTAACTTCAATATCAGAGTTAACCAAAGCATATATTTCGGCATCTATATGTTGTAATGACTCATTATAACCCTGAGCATATCCATAATTACCAGCATTTACTACAATTTTCACAGTAGGAAAATGCTCTTTTACATAGGCAATAGAACTATCAGTCGAAGCATTATCCGCTACATATATAGAAGCTTCGGGAGAAAACTGCATTACCGAAGGTAAAAACTGTTCTAATAATTTTACTCCATTCCAATTTAAAATGACAACTGCTATTTTATCCAAGTGTATTGCGTTTTATTTATTTAGAGAATTATAATTGGGTAGCTCCCTTAAAAATTCATATTTTTCATTTTCAAAATCCATTTGACAAAAATAATGTTGTAAACCATTAGTAACCGTCAAATATTGTGCATTCATAGTCATATTATAACGGGCAATCTGATCAAAAGTAGCTTGCGAAATCTTTACTTCAGGAGCTTTACATTCTACTAGTATATATATAGTACCATCCGGATTATATACTACAATATCATAGCGCTTTCTTAACCCATTGACTTTTAAAACCTTTTCTACATTTATCAATGATTTAGGGTATTTTTTCTCAACCATTAAAAACTGCACCACATGTTGGCGAACCCATTCCTCAGGAGTAAGAATGATAAATTTTTTCCTGATTTCATCAAAAATAGACACTTTATTTTCGCTATTTTTGAATCGAAATATATAAGAGGGAAAATTTAGTTTTTGCATGAGGCAAAAATATAAAATAGTTTTAGGTTTCAGGTTTAAAGTTTCATCATTATTGAAGCAATAGCCTAAAACGTAAAGCTTGAATCAAAAATTATGGATGAAGTTATAAAAATTGTTAATGATATCAAAGCAGGAAACATCAAGCCTATCTACTTCCTTATGGGAGAAGAGCCTTACTACATTGACAAATTAGCTGAATATATAGAGAAGAACATATTATCAGAAGAAGAGAAGGGATTTAATCAAACTGTTTTATACGGTCGTGACGTATCTGTTGATGATGTAGTTTCTGCAGCAAAACGTTATCCTATGATGGCTGATCGACAAGTTATCATTGTAAAAGAAGCACAGGATTTATCCAGAACAATAGATAAACTAGAAACGTACGCAGGAAACCCTATGGAAACGACTGTTTTAGTATTTTGTTATAAATACAAAACACTCGATAAACGTAAGAAAGTAACCAAATTATTAGGGCAAAAAGGACTCGTTTACGAAAGTAAAAAACTATACGAAAATCAGGTTGGTGATTGGATTAAGAGAGTCTTATCTGGCAAAGGATATACAATAGAACCCAAAGCCAATGCAATGCTGGTAGAGTTCCTAGGAACAGATTTGAGTAAAATTAATAACGAACTTGAAAAACTACAAATAATTTTACCAAAGGGTACAGCAATCACACCTACGCATATTGAGGAAAATATTGGTTTTAGTAAAGATTATAATGTATTTGAGTTGCGTAAAGCAATCGGAGAACGCAATCAAGTTAAAGCATATAAAATTGCCGAAAACTTTGCACACAATCCTAAAGATTACCCAATAGTCATGACCACAGGTTTAATTTTTGGTTTCTTTATTCAGTTGCTAAAGTATCATGGATTAAAGGACAAAAACCCAAAAAATGTTGCAACAGCCATAGGGGTGAATCCTTATTTCTTGAAAGAATACGATTTGGCGATAAAAAATTATCCAATGAGAAAAGTAAGTCAGGTAGTATCGGCGTTACGTGACATTGATGTTAAAAGTAAAGGAGTGGGAGCCAATGCATTACCGCAATCTGATTTATTAAAAGAAATGCTCTACAAAATATTTAATTAAGCCACTTAAATTACCGATATTTGTAAGCTATTTAAAATAAAAAAACACCGCGGTTATGGGGATGAATAAAAATACAATCTTAGGATGGGCAACTTTTATAATGGTACTAATGGGATTTCTCCTAATTGGACTTGGAATTTTTAGATATAGTGATGTTTCAGGTTGGGGATTTGGTGCTGTAGGAGTAGGATTTTTAGCCAATGCGTGGGTTTTTAATGCATTAAAAGGAAGAGTTTAAACAAAAAAATAATAAAATTTAAAATAAATTAATAATGTCAGACGATAAGAAAGTAATTTTCTCCATGTCAAAACTGAGTAAAACATACTCAAGTAGCGACAAGCAAGTGCTAAAAAACATCTATCTAAGCTTTTTTTACGGAGCTAAAATTGGTATTTTAGGTTTAAATGGTTCAGGAAAATCTTCACTTTTGAAGATTATTGCTGGTGTTGATAAAAATTACCAAGGTGATGTAGTTTTTGCTCCAGGTTACACAGTAGGATACCTAGAACAAGAACCAATATTAGACGATAATAAAACAGTTATTGAAATCGTTCGTGAAGGAGTTGCCGAAACAATGGCGGTTCTAGAAGAATTCAATCAAATAAATGATAGTTTTGGTTTGCCAGAAGTGTATGAAGATGCCGATAAAATGGACAAACTAATGGAGCGTCAAGCACTTTTGCAAGACAAAATTGATGCTTTAGGTGCTTGGGAAATCGACACCAAACTAGAAATCGCAATGGATGCTTTACGCACGCCAGAAGGAGACACACCAATCAAAAACCTTTCAGGAGGAGAGCGTCGTCGTGTAGCTTTATGTCGTTTGTTATTACAACAACCAGATGTTTTGCTTCTTGATGAGCCTACAAATCACTTGGATGCAGAGAGTGTACTTTGGTTAGAGCAACATTTAGCACAATATGCAGGAACAGTAATTGCTGTAACGCACGATAGATACTTCCTTGATAATGTAGCAGGTTGGATTTTAGAACTAGATAGAGGAGAAGGTATTCCATGGAAAGGAAACTACTCTTCTTGGTTAGATCAAAAATCAAACCGTATGGCTCAAGAAGAAAAAGTGGCTTCAAAACGTAGAAAAACTTTAGAACGCGAGTTGGACTGGGTTCGTCAAGGAGCTAAAGGGCGTCAGACAAAACAAAAAGCACGTTTACAAAACTATGATAAGTTATTAAACGAAGATCAAAAACAACTTGATGAAAATCTTGAAATTTATATCCCGAACGGACCACGTTTAGGAACAAATGTTATCGAAGCAAAAAATGTTTCCAAAGCTTATGGAGATAAATTATTGTATGATAACTTAAACTTCACTTTACCACAAGCTGGAATTGTTGGAATTATCGGACCAAACGGTGCTGGTAAGTCAACTATTTTCAGAATGATTATGGGTGAAGAAAAAACAGACAGCGGAGAATTTGTTGTTGGAGAAACTGTAAAAATCGCTTACGTAGATCAATCACACTCTAACATCAATCCTGACAAATCTATCTGGGAAAATTTCGCAGATGGCCAAGAAATGATAATGATGGGAGGAAAGCAAGTGAACTCTCGTGCTTACCTAAGTCGTTTCAACTTTGGTGGAAGTGATCAAAACAAAAAAGTTTCAATGTTATCGGGTGGTGAGCGTAACCGTTTACACTTAGCAATGACATTGAAAGAAGAAGGAAACGTACTTTTATTAGATGAGCCTACGAATGACTTGGACGTAAATACACTACGTGCACTTGAAGAAGGTTTAGAAAATTTTGCTGGTTGTGCAGTAGTTATCTCTCACGACAGATGGTTCTTAGACAGAATCTGTACACATATTTTAGCTTTCGAAGGAAATTCAGAAGTTTACTATTTTGAAGGAGGTTTCTCTGAATACGAAGAAAACAAAAAGAAACGTTTAGGTGGAGATTTAACTCCAAAACGTCTGAAATATAGAAAATTAATCAGAAGCTAGTCTTCTGATTAATTACAAAAAAGCCTCAAATTTTATTATTTGAGGCTTTTTTTATTATCTCGATTCTCTTTACATTTCACATTTTAAATATCACAAATCACATCTCACTTTTTACTACTTACAAAAACTTTGCTTTTAGTTCAGGGCTTGGAATCATGCAACTTTCTTTTTTGCCATACCATTTATACCTGTTCTTGGCAATGTAGTCATACAAAGGATCTCTTAAAAATTTGGGTATAATTTTAAAAACAGAAAACCAACTCCATAAAACACCAAGGTTTTCAGCTATTGCAATTGCTGCACCTGATTTGTAATAGTAAGCAACTCCGGGTTCATAAAACACAATACTATCCATTTTAGTAATGTCGACTCCTATATGTTTGCAAATATCTTTTCCAATTTCAGATTGCAATGACGCAAAACGAAAATTATCTTTTTTATCATGCTTAATAATAAACTGTACTGCCGAATCGCATAAATTGCAAACTCCGTCAAACAGGATTATTTTTTTATTTTTTGGTAAATCAAGCATTATTTAATTTGTTTCCGTTTTTAAGATTTTAAGTTTACCTCAATCTAGTTATTTTGATGAAAATGAAATCTATATTTTTGCTTTTAGCTTTATGAAACTTTCCTCTTGTTTAAGAATGATAAAAAAGGATTTTTAAACACAACTCATCCTTTATTATTAATATCTATAGAAATTAGTTATTCCATAAATTTTACAAATAAAAAACAGCTTTCATAAATGACATTTAAGCGATTTTTTCTATTTACCCATCTTAATTCCCGTATTCTAAAAGATACTTATTTAAATCTCTTTATTTCGGTTTTTACTATTTTTACTTATTTTTTAGCTGCTTCTACAAATTCTAATTCCTCCAAACTAACTTTTGAGGTGAAAATTCCGTAATTTACTGTAGCTTTATTTTTTTCGATAGCATCAATACTTCCTACCGATCTTCCGTCTAACATTCGAACACGATCACCAACTTTTAAAATAACTTTTGGTTTTTCGACAACAGCTTTTAATTTCTTCTCTTTTTTCTCTTTTCGAATTTCTTCAACTTGAACAGTTACTTCAGCTATAACTTCTTTTTTCTTTTCAATTATTGCTTTAGTTTCTTTAGGAGTAGCTTTTTTTCTTTTTGAATTTTCAATTTCTATAATCTTCAAAAACTCACCAATCAATTCTTTTTTATTTTTATTATTGAAATACTTCTCCGAAATATCTTCAATTTTTTGTCCAATGTAAATTGTCTTTTGATTGCTATCATATAATTCCTGATAGCTTTCTAATTTTTGTTTTATCTTGACATTTATATTCTCCATTTTATTACTTTCGGCACGAGCTCTAGTTTCTTCTTCTTTTAAATTCAAAGAAGTCTTTTCTAATTTTGAGCGCTCTTTTTGTAACGTGGCAATAGTTTTATCAAAACGAACTTTTCCAATTTCAATTTTCTTTTTCGCACGATTAATTAAACCATATGGAATTCCATTTTTTAATGCAACTTCAAATGTAAACGAACTTCCCGCTTGACCAAGAACTAATTTATACATCGGCTCTAAAGATTTTTCGTCAAAAAGCATATTTGCATTTGTTGCATGAGGCAATTCATTTGCAAGAATCTTAAGATTAGAATAATGCGTGGTTATAATTCCGAAGGCTTCACGATGGTAAAATTCTTCCAAGAATATTTCTGCCAAAGCTCCACCTAATTCAGGATCTGAACCCGTTCCAAACTCGTCAATCAAAAACATAGTTTTACGATTGCATTTTTTAAGGAAATAGTTCATATTCTTCAATCTATAACTATAGGTACTTAAATGATTCTCAATAGATTGATTATCACCAATATCAGTTAAGATTCTGTCAAATAAAAATGTTTCACTTCGCTCATGTACAGGAATTAACATTCCCGATTGCAACATTAATTGTAACAATCCAACCGTTTTTAGAGAAATTGTTTTACCTCCAGCATTAGGTCCAGAGATAACAATAATTCTATTATCTTGCTTTAATTCAATTGTTTGCGGATGCGTAATTTCTTTCTTCTGCTTGTTGTTTAAATACAAAATCGGATGAAAAGCATCTCTAAAATACAAACGACGCTCTTCAGTAATTGTTGGCAAAATACCATTTATCTTATTAGCATATTTTGCTTTCGCAGCAATAACATCGATATCACTTAAAAAAGCTTGATATTCAATCAACAAAGACAAATACGGACGAATTGCATTTGACAATTGTTTTAGAATACGAGTGATCTCTTCTTTTTCTTCATATTCTAAATTACTTAATTCTCTAGAGTATTGTAAAGTAGTTTCAGGTTCAATATAAGCTATGCTTCCAGTTTTAGAACTTCCTAAAATAGAGCCTTTTACTTTACGACGGTACATAGCCAAAACAGCTAAAACCCTACGGTTCTGTACAAAACTTTCTTTAATATCATCTAGATAACCTAAACTATTATATTGTGTTAAGGCCACACCAAAACTTTGATTTACTTTTCCGCGAACCAAATTCATATCTCTGCGAATGTTTGATAATTCGGGAGAGGCATTATCTTTTATCTCTCCATATTTATCTACAACTACATCTATTTGAGAAATAATTTCTTTAGTGAATTCAACTTGTGAAGCTCTAACATTTAAGTTCGGATAATAATCATCGAATTTTTTTAAGAAATTCAATAAAAAATTAACTGTAGATGAGAGGGTTGCAATTTTTCTAAAACTTCCAACTTCAAGAAAACTATCTTCAATTGCTAAAAATTTTATTTCGTAGCTGATTGCATCAAACCCATGATTTGGAATTGCATTATTATTTTGGAAAGACGAAACATATTCTGATGTTTGCATAAGTGCTTGCATCAAAGTTTCTTTGTCTCTGAATGGTGTTATTTCTAAGGCTTTTTGTTTACCTATATCAGTATTACAAATGTCCGAAATAGTTTCGAGCACTGTAGGGAATTGTAAATCTTGTAATGTTTTATCAGTAATAGATATCATATTATAACATAAGTTGTAAAGCTTCAAAGTTACAAAGTTTTGAAACTAAATAGTAGTATTAATTGGTACTTTGCAAAAAACTTTCCTTAATTTGTAGTAAAATTTATTGAAATGAAAATCAACCTCAATCCAGATTGGCAAACAGTATTATCAGATGAAATAGCTAAACCATATTTTAACGATCTAATACTATCAGTTGAAGAAGAATACAAAAACCAAATTTGTTACCCTCCAATTGATTTGATTTTTTCTGCATTTAATCATTGCTCTTTTCAAGATATAAAAGTTGTCATCATCGGACAAGACCCATATCATGGAACAGGGGAGGCTAATGGCTTGAGTTTTTCGGTAAATGACGATATAAAAATCCCTCCTTCATTGCGCAATATTTACAGAGAATTAAATACTGATTTTGATTCTGTATTTATGCCAACCTCTGGTAATTTAGAATTTTGGGCAAAACAAGGCGTATTACTTTTAAATGCTTCATTAACTGTTCGAAAAGATACCCCAAACAGTCATAAACATTTAAAATGGAATTTGTTTACAGATGCAGTAATCCAAGCAATATCTGATAAAAAGGAAAATGTAGTTTTCTTATTATGGGGTGCATTTGCTCAGAAGAAAGGCCGTAAAATAGATACTATAAAACATTATATTTTAGAATCTGGTCATCCATCGCCTATGAGTGCAAATCAAGGTAAATGGTTTGGGAACAAACATTTTACTAAAACAAATACTTATTTAAAATCGAAGAAGATTCCTGAAATCAAATGGCTTTAATTAGCCTGTTTTTTTTCTATAGATTCTAGAACAGCTTTTCCAGGGTAATTTATTACTTTAAGTACTACTTCTTGATTCTTCAAAGTTTTACCTTCAATAACGTATAATTTCCCTTTTTTATATTCTATATTACTTTTATCAAAATCTACATCACCAAATTGTAATGTGTTTTTAATATCTGATGTATCAATCCATTTTTCTGTCAAAACTTTAGAAGCTTCATCTGAATAGTGAAATGGTTTATTTCTTAGATCATTTAAAACTCTTGCATTTGGAAAATAATTACAACGCGTATCTTTACCACTAAACACAAGGGCTACAAAGAAAGATCCAATAACTAAACCAACTAAATAATAAGCAAAACGATGTACAAACTTCATGAATTTTATTTTTGGCAAAGGTACACTAAAGTTGCCTTAAAAAACAAGTAAATTGATGTCATTATCAGGTAAATCAAACCATTCGCCTATAGCTTTGTTGGTTAAAATACCATGATACATATAAACACCATTTTTTAAACTTTTATTACATCTTATAGCACTTTCAATTCCTCCATCTTCTGCAATTTGCAATAAATAAGGGGTAATGATATTACTTATTGAAAGTGAGGCTGTTTTAGAATAGCGTGATGGGATATTAGGAACACAATAGTGTAAAACATTACTTTTAATGAAAGTTGGTTTTTCATGTGTTGTTACCTCTGAAGTTTCAAAACAACCACCAGTATCTATACTTACATCTACAATTACCGCACCTTTTTTCATGTGCTCCACCATTGTTTCAGTAACAACAATTGGACAACGCTCTTTTCCACGCATAGCTCCAATTGCAACATCACAACGCCTTAGCGCTTTTAATAATGCTTTTGGCTGTATGGTAGATGTAAAAACACGTTGATTAAGATTGTTTTGTAAACGGCGTAATTTAGTAATTGAATTATCAAAAACTTTAACTGTTGCTCCAAGACCTATAGCTGTTTTTGCAGCAAATTCACCTACAGTTCCAGCTCCTAAAATAACAACATCAGTAGGAGGAACGCCAGTAATATTACCAAACAGCAATCCTTTTCCAATCTCATCCGTAATCATTAATTCAGCGGCAATTAGTATTGATGCAGTTCCTGCAATTTCGCTTAATGATTTTACAGCAGGATAGGAGCCATCTTCATCTTTTATATATTCAAAAGCTAATGCAGTAATTCTTTTCTGTGCTAAAGCTTCGAAATAAGCTTTTTTCTTAGTTTTTAATTGAATCGCAGATATTAAAATCGTTTCCGCATTCATCAACTTAATTTCGTTAATCGTTGGTGGTTCAACCTTTAGCAACATCGGACAACCAAAAACCCGCTTAGTATCCTTTGTTACCTCTGCACCTGCATCACTATATTCTTTGTCTGTATAACTTGAACTTTCGCCCGCACCAGATTCTATCATAACTCTATGACCTTGGTAGGTAAGCGAGTTTACTGCATCTGGTGTTAAGCAAATACGGCGCTCCTGATAACTTGTTTCCTTAGGAATTCCAATGAACAGTTCTCGTTTGTATCTACCAATTTCAAGTTTTTCTTCTTGAGGCAACAAATCTTGTTTCGTAAATGGAGTTATCGTTATTGACATTGTTTATACAAAATTAAGAGTACAAATTACGTAAAAAGTTTTTAATAAAACAGTATTATCAGGGCTAATACGCATAGCTTAAAGAACTAATAATTTTAAAACTAAACAAGTTTTAATAAACGTTTTCCATTTGGCAATAATTCAATTGTAACAACTGAATGTTGTTCTGGAATTAAACTTGGAATTTTTTCTGACCATTCTATAAAACACCAATTTCCAGAATACAAATAATCATCAACTCCCATATCCAAAGCTTCAGTTTCATGATTCAATCTATAAAAATCAAAATGATAAACTGTTTGATTATCATTAGTTTTATATTCATTAACTAAAGAAAAAGTTGGACTACTTGTAGCATCCTCAATTCCAAGAGTTTTGCATAACTGTTTAATTAATGTTGTTTTTCCAGCACCCATTTCTCCATTAAATAGGAGAATTTTATTTGGGTTTTGTGCTAAAATTTGTTCTGCAACTTCCTGAATTTGATCTAACGAAAAAGTAACTTCCATTTTATATTTATATATTTTTAAAGCAAAATTATTTTGACTAATGCTAATTAAATGCTGTGATTAAAACCCTAATTATTTAGGGTTAAATATCAAGAATGGGATTATCATTTCTTCTAAGGAAATTCCACCATGCTGATAGGTATTTTTATAATAACTCACATAATGATTGTAATTATTCACATAAGCCAAAAACAAATCATTTTTTGCAAAAATAAACGAACTACTCATATTTATGGCAGGTAATCCTATTTTTTTAGGTTCTTTTGCAACATACACATCTTTTTGCTCGTACGTCAAGCTACGCCCAGTTTTGTAACGTAAGTTCAAACTTGTATTTTTATCTCCAACCACTTTGGATGGGTTTTTTACATTAATTGTCCCATGATCTGTAGTAAGAATTAATTTAAAACCTAAGTGCTGAGCTTGCTGTATAATTTCTAACAAAGGAGAATTTTTAAACCAGCTCAATGTCAGCGATCGGTAGGCTTTGTCATCTGAAGCCAATTCCTTTACAACATCTAGTTCAGTTTTAGCATGCGATAACATATCCACAAAATTGTAAACCACCGTAACAAGATCATTGTTCTTAAGTGCTTTAAAATTTTCAGCTAATTTTTTTCCACTTGCTAGATTGGTGATTTTAAAATAATCTTCTTTTATATTTAATCCCAAGCGTTTTAGTTGCGCACTTAAAAATTCAGCTTCAAATAAATTTTTCCCTCCGTCTTCTACATCATTTTTCCAATACTCAGGAAATTGCTTTTCCATTTCAATAGGCAACAAACCTGAAAATATTGCATTTCTAGCATATTGTGTAGCCGTAGGAAGTATGGAGAAATAAGGAACTTCTTTTTCTAACTTATAATAATTACCTACTACTTTCTCAAATGATTTCCATTGGTCGTAGCGTAAATTATCTATTACTACAAACAAAATTGGCTTGTCTTTCTTTTTAATTTCCGGAACTACTAATTCTTTAAACAGGGTATGCGATTGAATTGGTTTATCCGCTTTTGGTGCAAACCAGTCTTCATAATTGCGTTCTATGTATTTCCCAAATTGTGAATTAGCTTCAACTTTTTGAGATTCTAAAATCTGAATCATTCCTTGATCATTAATATTCTCAAGCTCCAATTCCCAAAAAATCAACTTCTTATACAACTCAATCCAGTCTTCATAAGAATTGACCATTGCCATTTCCATAGCAATTTTTCTAAATTCCTTTTGGTAGTCTAATGTTGTTTTTTCAGAAATTAATCTTGAATGGTCTAAGTTTTTCTTTAAGCTTAATAAAATCTGATTTGGATTCACGGGTTTAATAAGGTAATCGGCTATTTTAGACCCGATGGCTTCTTCCATGATATATTCTTCTTCACTTTTGGTAATCATAATCATCGGAATGGTTGATTTTTTTTCTTTCATCTCAGAAAGTGTCTCCAATCCGCTCATTCCTGGCATATTTTCATCAAGAAAAACAATATCAAAATTGTCCTCTTCAAAAATTGCAATTGCATCAAGACCGTTATTACATGTCGTTACTGCATAATTTTTTTTCTCTAAAAATAGTATGTGTGGCTTTAATAAGTCGATTTCATCATCAACCCAAAGTATTTTTATCTTATCCATAATTATATAGCTTGTTCAAAATTGTTAAATCTAAGTGGCAATTTAGTTCTTTTTAAAACGGCTATTTATTAATATTATGATAATTTTTAGTGTAAAAAAACAAAACCACTGAATATAAAAATATTCAGTGGTTTTAATATAAAAATTAATAAGTAACCTAATTATGAAATCTTATTGCCATCCACCACCAAGGGCTCTATATAATTGAATAATGGCATTGTATTGTGAAAATTTATTATCTATTAAAGTTAATTCTACATTCAGTGCATTGTCTTTTGCAGTAAGAACTTCTAGATAATTCACTAAACCATATTTCAATAATTCATCTGAATAATCTGTAGCTACTTTTAAAGCATCTACTTGTTTCTGACGAATTACAATTTTTTGGGTTTCGTTATTATATTGCGCTAATGCATCTGAAACTTCTCTTCCTGCATTAAGTAAAGATTGCTCAAACTGTATGTATGCAACTTCTTGATTTGACTTAGCTATTTCTAGATTTGTTTTATTCAAACGTTGATTAAAGATTGGCTGTGTTAATCCTGTTACAATATTTGCAAAAAATGAATTTGAACTAAACCATTCTTTAAGATCAATACTTTGTAATCCTCCAGTTGCAGTAATTTTAAATGTTGGATAAAAATTACTTCTTGCAACGTTGGTTCTTTCAAAATTTGAAATCAAATTATATTCTGCAGCAATTACATCAGGTCTGTTTCTTAATAAAGTTGCAGGTACACCAAGTGTAATCTCTGGTTGTGTTTTTTGAGCTTCAAAACTACTTCTTTCAACTTTAGTAGGAGCTACACCCAAAAGAATACTCATTTTATTTTCAAAAAGAATCGTGTTCACTTTTAAATCAGCGATGATAATTTCTGTTGCATATTTCTGAGCCTCTGTTTGTTTAACTCCAACTTCGGTTACATTTCCAGCATCTTTCAAAGCAATTATCGCTTCAACACTTTCGGTTCTGTTGATCAAAGTCTCTTCTGATAATTTAATTTGCTCATCTATAGCAATTAACTGATAGTAAGTTGCAGCAATATCAGCAATTAATTGTGTCTTAACAGCTTGGTTTGCAGCAGTAGTCTGTAAATAAGCTGCACTTGTTGCACGTTTATTACTTCTAATTTTCCCCCAAATATCAGCTTCCCAACCTAGAGTACCACTTATCTGATACTGATCAGTACTACGATTTTGAAGTAAAGCTCCAAATTGGCTGTTTTTTGATAACTGTTGATGTGTCCAATCTGTACCAACTGAAAGAGTAGGGAAGTACCCTGCTTTTCCTTGTTTCATTAACGCTTCGGCAGCTGCAATATTTTGCATTGCAATTCGAATATCTAAGTTATTCTCTAATCCTTTTCTAATATAACCTTGCAAAATAGGATCTGTAAAAACTTTATCCCAAGAAAGATTTGCCATTGAAGTACTGTCTTTAGAAACCACTTCGGTTCTATATAAGTTCTCCGTTTTAATATCCTTTGGTCTTTCGTATTCTTTTGCAACGAAGCAGGATTGCATAACAGTTGCCGTAAAGACAACTGTTACTATTTTATATACATTATTTTTCATTTTCTTCGTCTAAAAGTGTAACATCTGATTGTTGCTCTGTAAATGGTTTTCCAGAGATTCTTTCTTGTAAGCTTTGGAAAATAATAAACAATATCGGAATTACAAATACTCCAAAAATTGTTCCTATTAACATTCCACCTACAGCACCCATACCAATTGAACGGTTACCTACTGCACCAACTCCTGATGATAAAGCCAATGGCATTAAACCAAAGATAAAAGCAAGAGAGGTCATTAAAATAGGACGCAAACGCGCTTTTGCACCTTCGATCGCAGCCTGAGTTAAATCCATCCCGTGTCTACGCCTTTGTATGGCAAACTCAACAATCAGAATGGCATTTTTGGCCAGTAGTCCTATAAGCATTATCAAGGCTACCTGGAAATAAATGTTATTTTCTAATCCTGCTAACTTCACAAAACCAATAGCTCCAGCAATACCAACAGGTAATGAAAGTAATACTGATAATGGAACTAAATAACTTTCGTATTGTGCACTTAATAAGAAATATACAAATATTAAACTCAATAAAAATACTCCAGCTGCCTGACTTCCTGCAAGAATCTCTTCACGTGTCATTCCAGAGAATTCGTAAGTATAATTTTTAGGTAAATGCTGAGCTGCTACTTCCTGAACTGCTCTAATCGCATCTCCAGAACTATATCCTGGTTTTGCTTTACCATTTACGTTTACTGCTTTTAACAAGTTGAAACGAGCAACTGCTTCTGGTCCGTAAATTCTTTTAAAATCAACAAATTGATTTATAGCCACTTGCTGACCTGCAGCATTCTTAACATAAATAGTATTAATAGATTCTAGAGTAGCTCTTTCAGACGGTTTAGCCTGAATCATTACACGATATTGTTTACCAAATTTATTAAAATCTGTAGTATACAACCCTCCGTAATACCCTTGCATTGTATTAAAAATTTCTGAAACCGAAACCCCAGCATTTTTAGCTCTTTCTACATTAATATCCATTTGATATTGTGGAAAGTTAGGGTTAAAGTTTGTAACAGCATATTGAATTTCAGGTCTTTTCATTAATTCACCTAAGAACTCATTACTTACTTTACTTACTGTCGTCCAATCATCATCACCTTTATCTTGAATTTTCAATTCAAATCCGTCAGCAGATCCAAAACCTTGTACACTCGGAGGTGTAAAGAATAAAGCTTTAGCATCTTTAAAATGCGCTGTTCTTCCGAATAACTCACCTACAACAGCATCTACCGATTGATTAGCTTCTTTACGGTGTTCCCAATCTTTTAATTTAATTACAGAAAAGGCATAAGACCCACCATTTACACTATTCAATAAACTAAAACCAACAACACTCATACGTGATTCTACAATATCCATTGATGCCAAAATAGAATCCAATTCATTAACTGCTTTTTGAGTTTTCTCAATTGTAGTTCCTGGAGGAAGTGTTAAATCGGCAAAGATGATACCTCTATCTTCATTAGGAATAAATCCTGAAGGTGTAGTTTGGAATAAAAAGATAGTAATCGCACAAAATGCTAACAATCCAGTTATTGCAACCCATTTCTTTCTTGCTAAGAACCCTAGAGACTTAACATATTTATTGTTCATTCTATCAAAACTAGTATTGAAAGCAATAAAGAATCGATCTTTAAAATTTTTCTCATGGTGTTCTGAATCTTCGTGTGGCTTCAAGAACAAAGCACATAACGCCGGACTTAAAGTCAATGCATTTACAGCTGAGATCAAAATCGCAATTGCCAATGTAATCGCAAACTGTTGATAGAATACTCCTGATGGTCCACTTAAGAATGATACTGGTATAAATACCGCTGACATTACTAATGTAATAGAGATAATCGCACCTGTAATTTCACTCATTGCAGAAATAGTAGCCTCTTTTGCAGATTTCACTCCTTCATCTAATTTGGCGTGTACAGCCTCGACGACGACAATCGCATCATCGACCACAATACCAATAGCCAAAATCATTGCAAACAATGTTAACATATTGATAGAGAATCCAAATACCTGCAGGAAGAAAAACGTACCTACAATTGCTACTGGAACTGCTATTGCTGGAATTAACGTAGAACGGAAATCCTGCAAGAATAAAAACACTACAATAAATACTAAGATAAAAGCTTCAATCAATGTTGAAATTACTTTTTCTATCGAAGCATCAAGGAACGTTTTTGTATTATATGGAATAACGTAATCTATTCCTTTTGGAAAATCTGGTTTCGCATCATCCAAAATACTCATAACCTCAGTGATGATGTCTTGTGCATTCGAACCTGAAGTTTGGAAAACCCCAACAGCAACACCTTGTTGTCCCATTGCTAAGTTTTTATTCCCATAATTAAAAGCTCCCAACTCTACAGTTGCAACATCTTTTAAATGAACAAAATTACCATTACCTGTAGATTTAATTACAATATCTTCGTAGTCTTTAATTTCAGAAAGACGTCCTTTATATTTAATTACGTATTCGTAAATACCATCTGCATTTTCTCCAAATTTACCTGGAGCTGCTTCTACGTTTTGTTCTTGTAATGCTGCCTGAATGTCTCTCGGAGATATATTGTAAGCAGCCATTTTTTCTGGATTAATCCAGATTCTCATAGAGTAATCTTTGGCTCCAAAAACATTTATTTGTCCTACACCTTTAACACGTTGTAATTTTGGTACAAGGTTAATTTTGGCGTAATTCTGAATATAAGTTTCATCGAAATCTTTGTTGTTCGAATACAAAGCAAAGAACATCAAAGCACTCGTCTGACTTTTCAGTGTCGTAACTCCTGTTTGTACAACCGCTTGTGGCAGTTTACTAGTAGCACGAGAAACTCTATTTTGAACGTTTACTGCAGCAATATCTGGGTCAACTCCAAGTTCAAAATAAACAGATATTTTTGCAGATCCATCATTCGCTGCAGAAGACGTCATGTATGTCATTCCTTCCACACCGTTTATTTCTTCTTCTAAAGGAATCACAACACTATTTAATACTGTTTCAGCATTAGCTCCAGTATATGTTGCAGTTACCTGAACGGTTGGAGGGGCAATTTCCGGGTATTGTTCTATAGGTAAGGACATCAATCCTAAAACACCCAATATGGTGATTAAGATAGATATTACCGTCGAGAGAACTGGTCTTTCTATAAACGTCTTTAACATCTTGTATATTATTTTTTAGCTGTAGTATTTTTTGTTTCCGCTGCTTGAACAGCAACATCTTTAACTTGCTGTGGTACAATTTCCATGTCATCTTTTAATTTAGATGCTCCTTCTACTACAACAACATCTCCATCTTTAAGTCCACCTGTAACAATAAAATCTAAACCTGAAGTTCCATTTGTTTCAACAATTGTAGATTTTACTTTATTTCCTTTTTCAACAATATAAAGTGTTTGTTTTCCTTGCACTTCGAAAACTGCATTTTGAGGAACCAACATTACATTCTTTTGTTCAATAGGTAAACGAATAATTCCTGTACTACCACTTCTTAAGATACCTTCAGGGTTATTAAAGTCTGCTCTAAATTGTGTGTTTCCAGTTGAAGCATCAACTAAACCATTCATTGTAGCGATTTTTCCTTTTTGATCGTATTCAGTATTATCTACTAAAATCAATGAAACTAATGGTGCAGATTTTAATTTTTCAGCAGTAGTAGCACCTTTAAAAGTTTTATTAAACAATAACAACTGTTTTTCATTCATTGAAAAATAAGCACGAACAATTTTTGTGTCAGATACTGTTGTTAAAGGCACTTCGCTAGTAGCGCTAACTAAACTTCCTTCTCTAAATGGCAACCCGCCAATTACTCCACTTACTGGAGAAACGATTGTTCCATATCCAATATTAGCTGCAATACTACCGTAAGTACTTTTTGCTTGTGCTAATTTAGCTTTAGCCGTTTCTAATTGAACAATACTAATAATTTTTCTGTCAACTAGTGGTTTTAATCTGTCAACTTCTACTTGTGCAGCTTGAACTGCAGCTTTAGCAGCAGATGCATCTTGATTTAACGTTTGAGTTTCAAGTTTAAAAAGTAATTGTCCTTTTTTTACAACCTGACCTTCATCAACATAAATTTTTTGAATATACCCATTCACTTTTGGGCGAATTTCAACATTATGCTGTCCTTCTAGATTTGCACTATACTCTTGATATACTACAGCATCTTGTACTGAAATTGTTTTAACTGGGAACGGAGCTGGACCTTGTGGTGGAGCTTGTTCTTCCTTTTTTTTACATGATGCAAAAACCAGCATGATCGCTATTAGGGAGAATGAAATATTCTTCATTTGGATTTAAATTTAAATTTGATTTATGAATTATTATTTACTTTTTCTATTTCTACGAATTCTATAATTGTTTCTTTCAACAATTCTTCAACTTTTTTAACGTGACCTTTATATGCTTTTGCATGTTCTAAATTAATTCTTTCCTCTGGGCTGTCCATAGTTTTTTCTCTGTAAGTAATCATTTTATCTATTATTTTCTTTTCAATTTCAATTATTTTAATATAATTGGCAAATCGTTCACTAAAGGGGGAGGGTCTAAAATATTTTTTTCTATCACCATGCAAAGTATAATAATCGATCTTTCCCATTTTCAAGAGAAAATTCAAATTTGTTGATACTGAACTTTTGCTAGCGCCAACCTTTTCAACTATTTGTTCAAAAGTTAAACCTGTTTTACAAGCTTCAACTATTAATAGGCCTAAAATTCTAGAGCAAAGTGGTGGTAAATGGTACACTGTTTCGAAATGAATACCGAATAACTCTATTAGCTCTTCTTTTTCCTTTTGTATACTAGTGTCCATAATTTTTTTTTACAAAGATAAAATTGGTTCGCAATTTACCGAACTAAACGAACTTAAATTTGTGTTAATTATTTCTTAGCTAAAAAAAAGCGTAATATTGCCTTTTCGATGTACTAATTTAAATAATTATGATAACATTACATCAAAAAAGTTTATTTGTTTGCTTTTTTCTAAAAAATGTAAAACAGAATAAGTCTATAATTAGTTATATTTGTTGACCTAAAAAATAACCAAATAGTGAATATTATAAATAAGCTGAAAATTTTCAATGATCCGATTTATGGTTTCATTTCCATTCCAAATGCTTTAATATATGATTTAATAGAGCATTCATATTTTCAGCGTTTACGCCGAATTTCACAAATGGGGCTGTCCTATTTGGTCTATCCTGGAGCAAATCATACTCGTTTTCACCATGCCTTAGGCTGTATGCATTTAATGCAAAAAGCAATTGAAACATTACGTTTTAAAGGAGTTATAATTTCCGCAGAAGAGGAGAATGCACTGCACGTGGCTATTTTACTACATGACATTGGGCATGGGCCATTTTCGCATGCAATGGAGAGAAGTATCGTTGAAGATGTAAATCACGAAGCAATCTCTTTATTATTTATGAATCAATTAAATATTGAATTCGACGGAAAGCTAAGTTTAGCGATTCAGATTTTTAAAGGAGATTATCACAGAAAATTTATGTTGCAATTAATTTCTAGTCAATTAGATATGGATCGCATGGATTATCTTAAACGTGATAGTTTTTATAGTGGAGTAGCCGAAGGAAATGTAAATTCGGAGCGTTTAATCCAAATGATGAACGTTGTAGATGATGTTTTGGTTATTGAAGAAAAAGGAATTTACTCTGTCGAAAAGTTTTTGCTTTCTCGCAGATTAATGTATTGGCAGGCTTATTTACATAAAACTAGTTTGGTTGCTGAACTTATATTGACAAAAGTTTTAAAAAGAGCCAAAGAATTAACTTTAAAAGGAATTCACCTTCCTTGTAGTGAACCTTTGCTATTTTTTATGCAAAACAAAATTACCCTAGAAACTTTTACTCCTGAAACATTGGAGTTGTTTTCTCAATTGGATGATTTTGACATAATTGGCGCTTTAAAATCTTGGCAAAAACATGATGATTTTATTCTTTCTACCTTAAGTAAGATGATAGTAAACAGAGACTTATTAAAAATCAAATTAACTAGTGAGAAAGTTTCATTAGAAGAATTACAAAGCTTAAAAGAACGATTTGCTGCACAAAATAATATTTCAGCAATAGACGCAAGTTATTTTATATATAGAGGGAAAATAAAAAATCAAGCTTACAGTAAAGAGGCCGAACCTATACGAATATTAAAAAAAGATAAAACAATTGAGGATGTTGTTGAAGCCTCAGACCAGCTGAATTTGAAATCGTTATCTAAATTGGTAACAAAGTATTACATCTGCTTTCCAAAACAACTGATCTAAAATTAACATTTAAAACCTATTTTTTTATATTTTTGTCGCAATGAAATTTACAGCAGAACAAATAGCAGAAATTTTAGGAGGAGAGGTAGTTGGAAATCCCAATGCAGAAGTTTCTCGCTTATCTAAAATAGAAGAAGGTACAGAAGGATCTCTTACTTTCTTGGCTAACCCTAAATATATCAATCATATATATTCGACAAAAGCATCAGTAACTATCGTTAATGATACTTTCGTTCCCGAAACAGAAATTAGCACAACCTTAATTAAGGTTGATGATGCTTATGCGTCATTTTCTAAATTATTAGAGTTTTATAATCAAGTAAAATTGAATAAAAACGGAATTGAACCGCAATCTTTCTTGTCAGAAAGTGTAAAACATGGAGAAAACCTATACTTAGGGAGCTTCAGTTATGTGGGACAAAATGTAGTTTTAGGTAACGATGTCAAAATTTATCCTAACTCTTTTATTGGAGATAATGTTGTTATTGGCAATAATGTCCATATTTTTGCAGGCGCTAAAATTTATTCCGAAACTATAATTGGAAACAATTGTACAATTCATTCGGGAACAATTATTGGTGCTGACGGATTTGGTTTTGTACCAAATGAAGAAGGTATTTATAGTAAAGTCCCACAAATTGGGAATGTAATTATAGAAGATAATGTTGATATTGGAGCAAATACAACTATAGACCGAGCAACTTTAGGATCAACAATTATCCGAAAAGGAGTGAAGTTAGACAATCAAATACAGATTGCCCATAATGTAGAAATTGGTGAAAACACTGTAATTGCAGCCCAGTCTGGAGTTGCTGGTTCTACAAAAATTGGTAAAAATGTTATGATTGGTGGACAAGTAGGTATTGCAGGACATTTAACTATTGGAAACAATGTTAGACTGCAAGCTCAATCTGGAGTTGCCAGAAACATTAAAGACGACGAAATATTACAAGGAACACCTTCTCTTGGATATACTGATTTCAACAAATCGTATGTTCATTTTAAGAATTTACCGAAAATCGTTGCTGAACTAGAAGAATTAAAAAAACAAATATTAAACCAAAAAAATGGAAATAATGGTTAAACAGAAGACCATCAAGAAGGAAATTTCACTAACAGGAGTTGGACTACACACTGGGAAAGAAGTAACAATGACTTTTAAACCTGCTCCAATAAATAATGGATTTACTTTTGTGAGAGTTGATTTGCAAGGTCACCCAATCATTGAGGCTGATGCTAATTATGTAGTAAATACTCAAAGAGGTACAAATTTAGAAAAATTAGGTGTTAAAATTCAAACACCAGAGCACGTTTTAGCAGCTTTGGTTGGTAGTGATTTAGACAATGTTATAATTGAATTAAACGCATCAGAACTTCCTATCATGGATGGTTCATCAAAATATTTTGTTGAAGCAATTGAAAAAGCTGAAATAGAAGAGCAAGATGCACAACGTAATGTATATGTTGTAAAAGAAGTTATCTCTTTTACTGACGAAGCTACAGGAAGTGAAATTCTTGTTATGCCTAGCGATGACTACCAAGTTACAACAATGGTAGATTTTGGTACTAAAGTTTTAGGTACTCAAAACGCAACATTAAAAAGTATTGCCGATTTTAAATCAGAAATTTCTAATTCAAGAACATTTAGCTTCTTACATGAATTAGAATCTCTTCTAGAGCACGGATTAATTAAAGGTGGAGATTTAAATAATGCAATTGTATATGTAGATAAAGAAATATCTGACTCTACAATGGAGAACTTAAAGAAAGCTTTTGGGAAAGATAAAATCACTGTTAAACCTAACGGAATTTTAGACAACCTAACATTACATTATCCTAACGAAGCTGCAAGACATAAATTGCTTGACGTTATTGGAGATTTAGCTTTAATTGGAGTAAGAATCCAAGGTAAAATTATCGCTAATAAACCAGGGCACTTTGTAAATACTCAGTTTGCTAAAAAATTAGCTAAAATTATAAAAATAGAGCAAAGAAATCACGTACCAGTTTATGATTTAAATCAAGAGCCATTGATGGATATTCATAAAATTATGTCGGTTTTACCTCATAGACCTCCATTTTTATTAATTGATAGAATCATTGAAATGTCATCTAGTCATGTTGTAGGATTGAAAAATGTTACCATGAATGAGAATTTCTTTGTAGGTCATTTCCCTGAAGCCCCAGTTATGCCGGGTGTTTTAATTGTTGAAGCAATGGCACAAACAGGAGGAATCTTAGTATTAAGTACCGTTCCAGATCCAGAAAATTACTTAACTTATTTTATGAAAATAGACAATGTTAAGTTCAAGCACAAAGTATTACCTGGAGATACATTAATATTTAAATGTGAATTAATTTCTCCTATAAGAAGAGGAATTTGTCACATGCAAGCAAATGCTTATGCAAATGGTAAATTAGTTACTGAAGCAGAGTTAATGGCACAAATTGCAAAAAAACAATAAAGAAAATAGTTAATTATTTAGATTTATTGTTTCAAAAAAAGACAATTTTAATTTAAAATATAAAAAATACAGATGAATCAACCTTTAGCTTATGTTCATCCTGGCGCCAAAATCGCTAAAAACGTTGTAATTGAGCCTTTTACAACAATTCACAATAATGTAGTTATTGGTGATGGTACTTGGATTGGTTCAAATGTAACCATAATGGAAGGCGCGCGAATTGGAAAAAATTGTAATATTTTTCCAGGCGCAGTAATTTCCGCAGTACCCCAAGATTTAAAGTTTGGTGGAGAGGATTCTTTAGCGATAATAGGAGATAATTGCACTATTAGAGAGTGTGTTACAATTAATCGTGGTACGGTTGCATCTGGACAAACAATTCTTGGTAACAATTGCTTGATTATGGCTTATGCTCATATTGCTCACGATTGCGAGATTGGTAATAATGCAATTATTGTAAATGGTGTTGCATTGGCAGGACACGTAGTAGTAGGAAACCACGCTGTAATTGGTGGTTTGGCTGCAATTCATCAATTTATTCACATTGGTGATCACGCAATGATATCAGGAGGTTCTTTGGTAAGAAAAGATGTTCCTCCATATACCAAAGCGGCAAAAGAACCATTGTCATACGTTGGAATTAATTCAGTAGGTTTAAGAAGAAGAGGTTTTAGCACAGATAAAATCAGAGAAATTCAAGAAATTTATAGAATTTTATATCAAAAAAATTACAATACAACCCAAGCACTTAGCATAATCGAAGGTGAAATGGAGGCAACTCCAGAAAGAGATGAAATTTTAGATTTTATTCGAAACTCATCACGTGGAATTATGAAAGGATATTCAGGAAATTACTAGAAAAAGTTCTATCGTTGATTTGTTTAATCGAAAACAAATAAGCGGTTAAACGATTAAACAAAACATAAAATAAAACAAAATCACAATGGCATCAACATCAGACATAAGAAACGGACTTTGTATCAAATACAATCACGACATTTATAAAATTATCGAATTTCTTCACGTAAAACCAGGTAAAGGTCCTGCTTTCGTTAGAACGAAATTAAGAAGCTTAACAACAGGAAAAGTATTAGATAATACGTTTTCTGCTGGACACAAAATTGAAGATGTTCGTGTTGAAACACAAACATACCAGTTTTTATATGCTGAAGGGGATGAATTTCACTTTATGAACAATGAAACATTTGAGCAAATTTCTTTGAACAAATCAATCTTGGATGCTCCAGGATTATTAAAAGAAGGAACAAATGTAATGGTTCAAATCAATACTGAAACAGATTTACCTTTATCAGTAGATATGCCAGCTTCAGTAATCTTAGAAGTTACTTATGCTGAACCAGGAATTAAAGGAAACACAGCAACAAATGCAACAAAATCTGCAACTGTTGAAACTGGAGCTACAGTAAACGTTCCTTTATTCATCAATGAAGGTGATAAAATTAAAATTGATACTGCTTCAGGTTCTTACATGGAGCGTGTAAAAGAATAGTTTTTATAAGTTTTTAGTTTTCAGTCACAGTTGGCAATTTGTTAATATAGATTGAAAATTGAGACTGAAAACTGATACTAAAAACTAATTATAAAATATGAAATTTCAAAAAGTTTGCTCTTTAGAAGAAATTGCAAATTTGCTTAATTGTGAATTTGTTGGTGATAAAAACTTCCCAGTTTTAGGTATGAATGAAATTCATGTTGTTGAACCTGGAGATATCGTTTTTGTAGATCATCCAAAATATTATGACAAGGCATTAAATTCAGCAGCAACAATTGTTTTAATTAATAAAGTTGTAGATTGTCCTGAAGGTAAAGCACTATTGATCTCTGATGACCCTTTTAGAGATTTTAATAAACTTACAAAACATTTTAGACCTTTCCGATTTGCTAATGTTGCCATATCAGATTCGGCAACCATTGGAGAAGGAACCTTAATACAACCCAATTGTTTTATTGGTAATCATGTTACAATTGGTAAAAACTGCTTGATACACCCAAATGTATCTATATATGACCATACTGTAATTGGTGACAATGTTATCATACACGCTGGAACAATATTAGGAGCAGATGCTTTTTATTACAAAAAGCGCCCTGATGGTTTCGACCAATTAATTTCGGGAGGACGAGTTGTAATACAAGATAATGTTGGAATTGGAGCGCTTTGTACTATCGATAAAGGAGTTACGGGCGATACAACTATTGGTGAAGGAACTAAACTTGACAATCAAGTTCACGTAGGTCACGATACCGTTATTGGAAAAAAATGCTTAATCGCTTCACAAACTGGTATTGCTGGTTGTGTAATTATCGAAGACGAAGTAACAATTTGGGGACAAGTTGGTACAACAAGCGGTATTACAATAGGAGAGAAGGCAGTAATAATGGGACAAACAGGAGTTACTAAATCTGTAGAAGGAGGGAAATCTTATTTTGGTACGCCAATCGAAGAATCAAGAGAAAAGCTAAAACAATTAGCTAATATCAAGAAAATTCCTGAAATTCTAAATAAATTAAAATAACTATGACTGCTAAAGAATTTATTCAGAAATTTTATAAGTCGGATGCTTTAATTGATAGTGAAACCTTCAAATTATATTTGCATCCAGAAGTAATTATTGATTGGCATAGTACAAAAGGACCTATCCAGCTTGATTATAATGGAATATTAGATTTATCTAACGAATTAAGTAGAGCCTATGTGCGTTCTAAAGTTCGAATTAGTCATATTATAGAAGAAGATGATTTAGTTTCGGTACGTTATTCTCATTATGTAAAGACTATCGAAAACCCAAGAGAAGAAATGTTATTAGCCCATTTTATGGCTATTTGGCAAATAAAAGACAATAAATTATACCGAGGTTATCAAATGAGTCAATTATTATAAGATATTTTGATAATAAAAAGGTTCAAAATAATTTACAAAACCTTACTTTTGCATCACAATTTTAAAAACTACATAAAATATATATCATGAGTGTTTTAGTTAATAAAGATTCCAAAATAATTGTTCAAGGATTTACAGGAAGCGAAGGAACTTTCCATGCTTCTCAAATGATTGAGTACGGTACTAATGTTGTTGGTGGTGTAACTCCAGGAAAAGGAGGAACTACGCATTTAGATCGTCCAGTTTTTAATACAGTAAAAGACGCTGTAGTACAAGCTGGAGCTGATACAACAATTATTTTTGTACCACCTGCATTTGCTGCTGATGCAATTATGGAAGCAGCTGACGCTGGAATTAAAGTTATCATTGCTATTACTGAAGGAATTCCTGTAGCAGATATGATTAAAGCCAACAGTTATGTAAAAGAAAGAAATGCTAGATTAATTGGTCCAAACTGCCCAGGAATCATTACTCCAGGTGAAGCTAAAGTTGGAATTATGCCAGGTTTCGTTTTCAAAAAAGGAACTGTAGGAATCGTTTCTAAATCAGGAACTTTAACTTACGAAGCTGCTGACCAAGTTGTAAAACAAGGTTTAGGAATAACTACAGCAATTGGTATTGGTGGAGATCCAATTATCGGAACTACTACTAAAGAAGCTGTTGAGTTGTTAATGAATGACCCAGAAACAGAATGTATCGTAATGATTGGTGAAATTGGTGGACAATTAGAAGCTGATGCTGCTAAATGGATTAAAGCTGATGGTAACCGTAAGCCAGTTGTAGGTTTCATCGCAGGAGTTACTGCTCCAGCAGGACGTACAATGGGTCACGCAGGTGCAATCGTTGGTGGTACTGATGATACAGCTGAAGCTAAAAAGCAAATTATGAGAGACAACGGAATTCACGTGGTTGATTCTCCAGCTGAAATTGGTAAAAAAGTAAAAGAAGTATTAGGATAATCTCTAATATTCAAAATAAAAAATTCCAAAAAAAAGTCTCAATATTTGTTGAGACTTTTTTTACATTTTTATAATGTTGGAATTTAGAGTAAAAACTTAGCAACTTAGCCTCTCTGAAGCCTAGAAGCTTAAAATAAAAGATATGCACAAAGAATTAGAAAAGTTTACAGTAAAAGGAAATTTTACTTATACACAAGACGATAGCCTAGAAGAAGCATGCAATGCATCTGAAACTGGAAGTGGAGTTTTTGTTGTTTACGCTATAGATGGTGAAAACAAAGAATTAATCATGGTAGGTTCTACTGGAACTGTACAAAATGATGGAACTCTAAAAAGTAAAAATGGTGGATTACACGATAAAATTGTAAACGGTCACCAATTTGCAAAAACAGGGAGAAAATATTCTTGGCCAGCACAAATGAAAATTGAAAACATCGACAGATTAGAAGTTTCATGGTACGAAACTTTTAATGAAGATGTTAAAGCAATTCCAACAACAGTTGAAGGACAGGTTTTACAAAATTTCTTAGATGAAAATGGTAAATTACCAAGATGGAATGTAGCTTTCTAGTCACACTTCAAATAACAATACAAAAAAGCTTCACTTCGGTGAGGCTTTTTTGTATTACAAATTTTATAAAACGCCTAAATAATCTATATTTGTATTTAGAAAATAAAAAACGAATACCATAATATGAAATTACTAGAAGGAAAAGTTGCCATTATAACTGGTGCAAGCCGCGGAATAGGAAAAGGAATTGCTGAAGTTTTCGCAAAACATGGTGCAAACGTAGCTTTTACATACAGTGCATCTGTAGAATCAGCTTTGGCTTTAGAAAAAGAATTGAATGCTCTAGGTGTTAAAGCAAAAGGATACCAATCGAATGCAGCAGATTTTACAGAAGCACAAACTTTCGTTGATGCTGTTTTGGCTGACTTTGGAACTGTAGATATTTTGATAAATAATGCTGGTATTACTAAAGACAACCTTTTAATGCGTATGTCCGAAGCTGATTTTGATCAAGTAATTGATGTTAACTTGAAATCAGTTTTTAATATGACTAAAGCAATTCAAAAAACATTTTTGAAACAACGTTCTGGATCAATCATCAATATGAGTAGTGTTGTTGGAGTGAAAGGAAATGCAGGTCAAACAAATTATGCTGCTTCAAAAGCTGGTGTTAACGGATTTACAAAATCTGTAGCATTAGAATTAGGTTCTCGTAACATTCGTTGCAATGCAATTGCTCCAGGATTTATTGAAACTGAAATGACTGCAAAATTAAGCGAAGATGTAGTAAAAGGTTGGAGAGAAGGGATTCCATTAAAACGTGGAGGAACTACTGAAGATGTAGCAAATGCTTGTCTTTTCTTAGCTTCAGATATGAGTGCTTATGTTACTGGACAAGTACTTAATGTTTGTGGAGGAATGCTTACATAAGCCACTAAGGTTCTAAGTGACAAAGCTTCAAAGGTTTTAGTTGTAAAGATTTAGATTGAATGTTTTTATACTAACTTTATTTAGATTTTTCAATCATTAAATCTTTCAATTATTAAATCTTTTAATAAAAAAACATGACTACAAACACGATTCTATTATTGGTACTTTCATTAGTAGTTGCAGGAGGTTTGTCATTTTTTCAATATTATTATAAAGCCAAAAGCAAATCAAAATTGAATTTGTTTTTGGCTTTTTTACGTTTTCTATCCATTTTTGGGATATTCGTTTTATTGATAAATCCAATAATCACCAAAAACTCATTAGAAATTATTAAAACACCATTACCAATAGTAGTGGATAATTCAAGTTCTATCATCGCTTTAAATTCGAAAGAAAAAGTTCTTGAATTGTATAAAAAACTAACTTCGAATAAAGAGTTACAAGAAAAGTTTGAAATTCAATCTTATCAATTCGATGCCGACTTTAAACAATCGGAAGAATTTGATTTTAAAGGGAGCCAAACAAATCTAGACGAAATTGCAAAGAATTTAAAAAGCATCAATAAGAATGTAGTTTTCCCAACTGTAATTATTACTGACGGAAATCAAACTACAGGGAATGATTATGTATATCGTTTTGACCCAAACAATAAAGTTTATCCTGTAATAGTAGGAGACACTACAACTTTTTTGGATTTAAAAATAAATCAGCTTAACGTAAACAAATATGCCTTTTATAAAAACAAATTTCCAGTCGAAGTATTCTTGCAATATTCGGGAACAAAAAATATAAATTCTGATTTATCGATTTCTCAGGGAGGTACAGTTTTAGCTAAAGAAAAAGTTTCTTTTTCTCCGTCTAAAAAAACTGCTACTTTAAATATACTATTGCCTGCGGATAAAGTAGGAACACAAATTTTTAAAGCAACAATTTCGTCAAGCGAAAAAGAAAAAAACTCGTATAACAATACTAAGAATTTTGCTGTCGAAATTATTGACCAAAAAACTACAGTAGCTATTGTTTCAACAATAAACCATCCTGATATTGCTTCATTAAAACGTTCGATTGAATCAAATGCACAACGTAAAGTTGTTCTGATTAAGCCTAACGAAATCAAATCATTACAAGATTATAATATTTTAATATTATACCAACCAACTGCTGCATTCAAACCTGTTTTTGACTCAAACAAAGCTGCCGGAATTAACACCTTTATTATAACAGGAAATAATACTGACTTTAATTTCTTGAACCAACAACAAACTGCTTTCTTATTCAGAATGAGCAATCAGAAAGAAGATTATTTGGCCGAATTTAATTCGCAATTTAATTTGTTTGCATCCGAAGAAATTGGATTTGAAAATTTCCCACCCCTGCAAAATTCTTTTGGAACAATAACTACAAAAGAAAATGTTTCGATTTTACTTTCGTCGAAAATTAGAAATGTAGCTACCAATGCTCCATTATTATCTTTTACAGAAAATCAAGGAAAAAGAAATGCTTATCTTTTTGGAGAGAACACATGGAAATGGCGTATGCAAAGTCATATTGACAATCAGTCATTTACCAAATATGATATTTTCATTGACAAAATCATTCAGTATCTTGCTTCAAATAACTCAAAGAAATCATTGGTTGTAAATCATGAAAGTTTTTACAATTCAGGAGATGCCCTAGAAATCAATGCTCAATATTTTAATAAAAATTATGAGTTTGATGAGAAAGCCAATCTTACTATTTCTGTGACCAATACAGAAACGAAGCAAACTAAAAATTACGATTTATTAAAAGACAATAATTTTTATTCCGTAAATTTAGATGGGCTTCCAGCAGGAAAATATACTTTTTCAGTTAAAGAATTAAATTCAAAAACCACATATTCAAGTCGTTTTGAAGTTTTAGATTTTGACATTGAAAAACAATTTGTAAATCCAGATGTTCAAAAATTGCAACAACTAGCACTGCAAACTAACGGAAAAGCATTTTTTCAGAATGAATCAGATTCATTGATAAAAGCGCTTTTAGAGAATCCAGAATACAAAGCAATTCAAAAAAATGTGAGTGCAAAAACTCCTTTGATTGATTGGGTTTGGCTTTTGATTTTAATTTCAATAGCATTAGCAACAGAGTGGTTTGTTAGAAAATATAATGGAATGTTGTGATGAAATATAATCGAATTCCTGTTAACTTTTTGTAATCTTGTAGTTATGAATTAAAAGACTAAATTATGAAAGTTAAATTCTTGTTTATTGTAACAATTTTGATGGTTCTTTTTTGTTATTTTTCATTTTCAAAGACAAATAATACTACCAAAAGTAATCTTTTAGAAAACACGATTCAACAACGTTTTCAGCCACCTCAGGGATTTGTGAGGGAAGAAGAATCTAAAACTTCGTTTGGATATTTTTTACGAAATCTTCCATTAAAACCTTCAGGTTCAAATGTTTTGTATTTTGACGGAACTATAAAATCAAATCGAAATATTTATGAAGCGGTTGTAGATTTACCCATTGGAAAACAGGATTTACATCAATGTGCCGATGCCGTGATGCGTTTACGAGCGGATTATTTTTATAGCCAAAAACAGTACGATAAAATACATTTTAATTTCACAAATGGTTTTCGAGTTGATTTTAGTAAATGGGCTGCAGGTTACAGAATTGCAGTTAAAGGCAACAAAACTAGTTGGGTTAAAACTGCAAAACCATCTGATAGTTATCAAACCTATTGGAAATACTTAGAGACGGTTTTTATGTATGCAGGAACTGCTTCATTAGAAAAAGAGCTGAAATCAATTAATGTTTTAGACATAAAAATTGGAGATGTTTTTATAAAAGGAGGCTTTCCAGGTCATGCTGTTATTGTGGTTGATATAGCTGTGAATCCAAAAAACAACCAAAAAATCATGCTTTTAGCACAAAGCTATATGCCAGCACAGGAAATTCAAATATTGAAAAATCCAAATAAAAGTTCGTTGAGTCCTTGGTACGCCGTCGATTTTGGAACTTCTCTAAAAACACCCGAATGGACTTTTAGTTCTTCTCAATTAAAACGTTTTTAAATGAAACGATTCCTTTTTTTAGTCCTTATATTCCAAAATGGTTTTTCTCAAGAAATCCCATTGAATGTTCAAAAATTAATTAAAGCATATCCAAATCAAATTGTTGGTTATAAAGATAATAAAGTTATTTTTAGCGATAAATCAAATTTGATTTATGATGATTTTAAAAATAAAACGAATCAAGAATTGTTGGAAAATCCAGATATTGAGGATCAATTTAAGTTTGTTTATAATAAAACAAACATGAATTTAATTCCAAAAGAAGATCCTGGAAGAATTCGAAATGAAGCTTTTTTTAAGAAAATTTACGGAAATTCAAAATCAGAAGTTGAATCAAAAATGACTGAAATTATCTGGTGCCCAAAATTAGTCAATCAAAAAATAAAAGTAACATCCGTGAATGGAATTGATAAAATAGTAAAAAAACTCTCGGCAGAATTAGATAATCATCCAGAGTTCAAAAAATATATTAATGCTATTGGAGGTACATTTAGTTGGAGAAAAATTTCAGGAACAAACCGATTGAGTATGCATAGTTATGGAATGACTATAGATATTAATGTCCAAAATTCTAATTATTGGCAATGGGATTGTAAATGTAAAAATGAAGAAGCTACTCTTTCCTATAGAAATCAAATTCCCCTGAAGCTAGTTTCAATTTTTGAAAAATATGGTTTTATTTGGGGAGGAAATTGGAAACATTATGACACAATGCATTTTGAGTATCGACCTGAACTTTTTTTATAAATTTTTTAATTATTTTATTACAAAAAAATATTGTGGAGGAAAGGGCGTTACGAATTAAAAATTTAAGATTATGGATTTCAGGCTAAAAGTATTTTCTGCTGTTGCAAATAGGTTGAGTTTTACCAAAGCTGCAGCCGAATTGTATATTACACAACCAGCTGTTTCTAAGCATATTCAAGAATTAGAGGAAACCTATAAAACAAAACTTTTTGAACGAAACGGCTCCAAAATCACACTAACTAAAGCTGGAGAAATTCTTTTAAAACATACCAAGGACATATTCGAAATTTATCGAGAAATCGATTTTGATATGAGTACGTTTATCAATGAGCGTCAAGGATTATTACGATTAGGAGCAAGTACAACCATTTCACAATATATCATTCCACCTTTATTGGCTCGCTTTCATCAAAAACTGCAAGACATAAAAGTCAATTTGCTAAACGGAAACACCGAACAAATAGAAAGTGCATTAATCAATAAAGAGATAGAAATTGGAATTGTCGAAGGGCAATCCCGAAACCAATCTATCAAATATACCGAGTTTTTAAAGGATGAATTGGTCTTGGTTTGCAGTAGCAAAAACCCATTAGCCAATAAAAATGAAATTTTATTAGAGGATTTACAGAACTTACGCTTTATAACTCGCGAAAGAGGTTCTGGAACACTTGAAGTTATTGAGTACGCTTTAAAACAATTCAATATCAAGTTATTAGAATTACAAATCGAAATGCAATTGGGAAGCACAGAAAGTATCAAGTCCTATCTCCTAAATTCTGACTGTGTAGCTTTCATGTCCATCCACGCGGTAGACAAAGAACTAAAAAACAACGAATTAATTGTTTTGGATATTGAAAAATTAACAATAGAGCGTTACTTTTATATCATAACCCTACACGGAAAATCTGATGCTCTTACGGAGCTATTTATTAAGAATATGGCAAACTACTATAACTTGAAGTTATAGCCCATCGCAATTTACAATTGGCAATTGTTGCAATAACTATAGATCTTTGTACTGTAATTATTAAATACTATTACCTTGGAAACAAAACAACATACAACAAGCCATTTATTTGAAATTAGTACAATTTCAAAACAGATAATTTTTGCTCTTTTATTATTACTTTGTCTAACTTCAATTATATCTCCTCCAATAGCTTTGTTATTAGGTCTATTGGTCGCTAATTTATCAGGAAACCCTTTTTTACACTTAAATCATAAAGCAATTACTATTTTATTACAATTCTCTGTAGTGGGATTAGGATTTGGAATGAACGCTACAAGTGCGTTAACAGCCGGTAAAGAAGGATTAGTTCTTACTATTGCATCAATATTTAGTACTATAATATTAGGGTATTTTATAGGGAAATGGTTTAACATCGATAAAAAAACATCTCACTTAATCTCTTGTGGAACGGCTATTTGTGGAGGAAGTGCCATTGCTGCAATTGCTCCAGTAATAAAATCAGATGAGAAACAAACATCTATAGCATTAGGAGTAATTTTTATATTAAACTCAATTGCATTGTTTTTATTCCCATATATAGGACATCAATTAGACTTATCACAAAGAGAATTTGGATTATGGTGCGCAGTGGCAATTCACGATACGAGTTCAGTAGTTGGAGCTGCAAATAAATTTGGAGCTGAAGCTTTGCAAATAGCTACAACTGTAAAACTAGCACGTGCCTTATGGATTATTCCTATTGCACTTATCACAACTGTGCTTTTTAAAAACAAACAAACAAAAATTAAAATTCCTTATTTCATTGGATTGTTTATTTTGGCAATGTTACTAAACACTTATGTACCGCAAACCGAAATCATTGCACCAACTTTGGTTCTTTTAGCAAAAATAGGATTAACTGTAACTTTATTCTTAATTGGAGCAGGATTGAATTTAAGTGTTTTAAAAACAGTAGGAGTGAAGCCTTTAGTTCAAGGAGTTCTGCTATGGATAGTTATCGCTAGTTTAAGTTTGGCTTCTATTTTATACTTTAATTAAAAATCTATTTTACGTTAGAAAACTTAACAGTTGGCTCACCAACAATAACATACCATTTTCCATTAAATGAAAGGCGTTTTTCAATCGTGAAATTAAATTGTTTTTTTGTCTTTGCCAATCCATTTATTTCCTTGGGCAGATCTACTTCATAATCGTCTTCTGTCCCTTTTGGTTTGCGATAAAATCCTGTGGTTGTAATTGCAAAATCTCTGAAAAACTTTTTCTTACCATCATTAATAATAGAATAAGCACTTGACCATTGTACATTTTCTTCACCATTGTTAGTGAGATTATAATAACCCAATTCCATTATTGGTTGGTATTTCCCTCCAAAACCTGCTATAAGATAGAGGTAACCTGAATAGGGAGCACCAGCTCCACCATTTGCCTGAATTAATGTAAATGCATATTGATCTTCACCTATTTGTACCAATTTAGGAGAAGGAGCTCGAGAAAATGCTCCAAAAGCAGCAATTCCCGGTTGAAATGATCTCATTTGCCAACTGTTGTCATTTTTTGCAAACTTAGCAATTCCGACTAAACCACCAGAAAATCTCCCAGTTTGAGCGCCGTCAGTATCGTAATTAGAATGATTGAACAGTAGAAGTTTAAATTGATTTCCTTTTGAATCTACATAATCAATATTATCAAGAAGTCTTGTCGCAACACCATCTGTGTAAGGAAACAATTGATCTCCTTCAACTTCATTAACATCTGTATATGGCGTTGGCTTACAATTATTGCATTTCCAACTTATAAAAATATTATCGTCAGTGAGTTTATACAATCTACCAGGAAACAATTTTTGCATCGTTTTTATTGGATCAAACGGATCTGAAACTTGCAATGTTCTTTTCGGATTTAAGATCGTATCGCTAACCTTTTTTAATTGTATAACATCTTCTTGGGCAGTACAGATGAAAGAAAATAAAACTAAAAAAACACTCAAGTAGATAGGGCGACACATATATCAAATTTTAGTGTAAAAATAGTACATAATTTTAAATGTTTTATGAAGGAATGGTAAATTATGTGAAGTTAAATTAACATAATCTTAATGTTATCCTTTTATATTATATTTATTAAATTACATTTGTAGCCCTAATAAATATACAAAATGAAAAAATTTAAAATGAAACCTAAATTTATTGCAATCATAGCGATTGGAATAGGGTTTTTATCATTATCGTGGGGAATTGTTGGTCATGAACGCATCAACAAAGCTGCAGTTATGGCTCTTCCACGACCATTACAAGTGTTTTTTTACAATCACATCGATTTTATTACACAAGAAGCATCCGTTCCAGACATTCGTAAGTATGCTTTAAAATACAAGGAGGAAAATCCAAGACATTATTTTGATATGGAAAACTTCGGTTCTGCCGATAGTTTACCAAAAACATTAGAAGAAGCAACTAAAAAATACGACGCTAAATTTTTATCTGATAATGGAATTTTACCATGGTACATTGAAGAAATGATGGTAAAGCTTACTAAAGCTTTTAAAGATAAAAACCGTGCAGAAATCTTATTTCTTGCAGCTGATTTAGGTCATTATATTGGTGATGCTCACATGCCTTTACATACCTCTGCAAATCATGACGGACAGCTTACTAACCAAAAAGGAATTCATTCACTTTGGGAAAGTAGACTACCTGAATTATTTGTTAAAAAATACAAGCTTAATGTACCAACTGCTCAATATATTGAGAACGTAAACAAAGCAACTTGGGATATTATTAATGATACTCATAGCTTAATCGTACCATTATTAGCAGCTGATAAAAAGTTAAGAGAAGCAACTACCGAAAAAGAAATGTTTGTTGTTGATAAAGACGGAAATTTTATCAAAAACAAATACAATGCTTTACAATACACAGATGCTTATGCTTCAAAATTCCATGCTTCTTTAGACGGAATGGTTGAGAAACAAATGAAAAAAGCAATCACTGCTACAGCAAGTTTCTGGTATACTGCATGGGTTAACGCTGGAAAACCAGATTTAAGTGATCTAGATTCTCCAATGGTTACACAAAGAAACAACCAAGCTTTAAAAGATGATTTGAAATTATTTCAAAGCGGAAGCCTTTTTGGAATGAAAAACCAAGATGACTAAACTGCAAAGGTTCTGAGGTTCTGAGGTTCTGAGGTTCTGAGGTTCTGAGGTTCTGAGGTTCTGAGGTTCTGAGGTTCTGAGGTTCTGAGGTTCTATAAAAAAAAAGCGTCAAATTCAATAGAATTTGACGCTTTTTTTATACGATAAGATGTCTTCAACCTTCAAAAATTTCTAGATTACAATAGACAACCTTTGTCCCTCTGAGCCTTAGCAACTTTGTCACTTAGTTACTCAGAACCTTTAGAGCCTTAGAACCTAAAAAAACACTTAGAAACTTCAGTAAAACCTACTTCTCATACTTTTTATGCTTCAACATATCCGAAGCCGTTTGATAGTACGAAATTGTCTCGTTTACCAAATCAGTTCTTTCTTTCGTTAATGGAATTTCATCATAGAAAATCTGATATTCAGGTGCAATACCTTCCTTTGGAATCAAGTTTAATTGAAACTGCTTTACCTTTTGCTTTGGAGAAAGTATTGTTAAAACATTATCTTTTATTAATCCCATATCTTGGTACGTAGCAATAAAAGCTCTTGGTTTATAATCAGATTTTAAAACATCTTCTCCATAAAACTTACTTTCATAGCTAAAGTTTAATAAACCAAATAAAGTAGGCATAATATCTATTTGCGACATTAGTGTATTATACTTCTGAGCTGGAATAAATCCTGGGCTATAGATAAAAGCAGGAATTCTATATTTATCAAGAGGAAGTTCTGTTTTTCCAGCACTCGACGCACAATGATCGGCTACAATTACAAAAACAGTATTCTTAAACCAAGGTTGCTTACTCGCCATTTCAAAGAATCTTTTCAGCGCATAATCAGTATATTTTACACCTCCATCACGCGATTTAGCATCGCCTGGAATATCAATTTTATCATTTGGATATGTAAACGGACGGTGGTTACTCACGGTCATAATATGATTGAAGAACGGTTTATTTGCTTTAGCTTCAGCATTCATAACTTTTATTGCCTTATTAGACATGTCTTCATCACAAACACCCCAAACATTTGAAAAAGTAATTTCGTCGCGAGTAAAACTTGATTTATCTACAATATCATAATTATTACCAGAAAAGAAATCCCTCATATTATCAAAATATGCATCACCACCATAAAGATATTTTGTAGTATATCCTTTCTTCATAAAAATAGATCCTGTTGAGAATTTATTCTTATTATCTTTTCTTTTAACTACGCTTTCTCCTGCGGTAGGAGGAATGCTTAAAGTTACAGCCTCCAAACCACGAACTGTTCTATTTCCAACAGCATATAGATTAGTAAACTCTAAACTTTTATCAGCTAAGCTATCCAAGAAAGGAGTTATATTCTGGTCATTACCATAGCGCTTCATAAACTCAGCACTATAACTTTCAATTGTAATTAAAACTACATTTTTATGAATTTCAGCTGAGTCACTTTGTATTTTTCGCAAAGTACTTTCACCTGAGATGGTAGGTAATTGTTGTTTCAATATTCCGTAAGCCTGAGCATTAGGAATTGTTTTGTAAAATTTAAAGTAATCTAAACTACTATTTATATAAGCTAAATAAAATTTATATAATCCGTTTGATTGCAACTCATTCGAAAATGTATTTTCTGAATTTTCAGTAAGTGCTAAACGTGGAATAAAAAATAAGGAAAAAGCAAAAAGTGTAATGTATAATGCTGAAGTTTTTACCTTCTCAACAAACGTGGGAATGTTATCAATATAAATTCTTGTTCGTTTAACGATAAAGTAAGTTACGGTTCCAGCGATTAAAAACAATGCCGAAAACAATGGAACAACAGGATACGACTGCATTATGTTACCAATAACTTCATTGGTGTAAACCAAATAATTGACTGCAATAAAGTTATATTTTACACCAAATTCATTCCAGAAAAAATACTCACTAATTCCATTTTGTAAAATTAGAAGCACATATAGAAAGATTACAAATGCAAAGAGCCAAAATCTAATTTTGTCACGATAATTAGGAAGGAAAAGTAACAAGCCAAACAAAAATGTTTTTATACCAATGAATATAAGAACTATTTCTGGCAATGCCCCTCCATATTCATTAAGAATACTTTTACCGCTAGCTACATAAAGGAACAGTGCTAAAAGAACACCAAAAATAATATAACCTGTAGGTTTTAGATATTTAGAATTGGATATAAAAATTAGATACAACCATAAAAAAACACTGGCAATAACAAAAACAAAAACATCTGAAACCAATCCAATTCCAAAAATTTTTATTGTGTCAATAAAACTAAAGGATGCTTCGGTTATGGGGTGAAAAAATAAAACTAGTCTTAATACAAAACTTACTAGCAAATAAAATAAAGCGAGATAATAAAACGGAGCGAGTTTTTTATATAATGTCATCTTAAAAAAATTTGTTGCAAATTTAACTGTTTCTCTTTGTAGACTATTAACTTAACCTTTTGCGTAACTTAGAATTACCTTAAGATTCCCTTAAGATAATACATTTTGTGTACTTTATTAAGACATTGAGTTCATTTATTTTAAGAGTACTATTCTTCTAAAAATATATATTTTTTGAATTTGAAATACCATCACTTTGCGAACCCAATTTAAAAACCTCTATCTTTGAAAGTAGTAAACTAGCTTATTAATAAATCGTATTAGTAGGTAAGTAACATAAGTTTAAATACAAATAAATTTAAAAATGCATATTTTAATAGTCGAAGATGAAGCTGGCATTGTGCAATTTCTTAAACAAGGTTTGGAAGAAGAAGGATATGAAATCACTGCTGCTTCTGATGGATTAATTGGCTTTGAATTATCACAAAAACAAAAATTTGATCTAATTCTACTTGATTGGATGCTTCCTAAAATCAATGGATTAGACTTATGTAAAGCCATTAGAATTAAAGATACTACAACACCAATACTTTTCTTAACGGCAAAAGATACTATCCTTGAAACTATAGAAGGATTAAAAGCGGGTGCAAATGATTATATAAAAAAACCATTTAGCTTTGAAGAGTTGATTGAACGAATTAGAATTCATTTCAGAAACCAAAGCACTCCTGAAATACTCACACTTGGTACTATCAAAATTAATTTAGCACAACATACTGTTTGTACAAATGGTGTTGAAGTATCGCTTACACAAAGAGAATTTGAATTACTAACATATTTGGTTAAGAATAAAGGAAATGTGTGTACTCGAAATCAGATTTTGCAAGCTGTATGGCAGATTAATTTTGAATATGACACAAGTGTAATTGATGTTTTTATGAATGCAATTCGGAAAAAATTGAATTTAAAAATCGAAGAAGATTACATAAAAACAATCCGTGGTATTGGTTATATCGCAAACGACTAATAAAATGTTACAATTTTCATTCAAGGACCGAATCGCATTTAATTATATTGCGATCACTGCATTATTAATTTTTGTAGTGTTTTTTACTATCTATACGATTGTAAAACAAAATGTTTACAGTCATATCGATAACGATATTATAATAGAAATTAAAAATCATCTAGAGGAGATCAATACTAAAAATGGTACTTTAACTTTGATAGATGTAGAGGAGTGGAACGAACGCGAACATAATACTGTTGATGTAAACCCCGTTTTCGTTCAGTTTTTAGATTTAAAGGGAACGATTATAGAAAAATCACCCAATTTAAAATCTGAAACCTTAGTTTTTCATAGTCAAAAAGACAATTATGAATTGTTTAATACCAAATTATTAGACAATATCATCCGACAGATACAAGTGCCTATTTATGTAGATAATAAAAAAATAGGATCTTTAATTGTTGCCATGTCTTTAACCGATTCTACAATGGTACTCGACAACTTGTTCTATATATTGGTTGTAGCCTTTCCGCTTATTTTGATATTGTTGTTTTTTATCGCAAGATTTTTTGCTGGAAAAAGTATTAAACCTATTAATACTATTATCAAAACATCGAATATTATTACTAAAGACAATTTAAAAACTAGAATTCCACTACCAGGAAATCGAGATGAATTATATGTATTATCAAAAACTATAAATAGCTTATTAGAAAGAATTGAGAATGCACTTGAAAGAGAAAAACAATTTACCTCTGATGCTTCACATGAATTAAGAACACCGCTAACAATAATTAAAGGGACACTAGAAGTTTTAATACGTAAACCACGTGATAGTAAGGAATATGAAGAAAAAATAAATTTTTGTATTTCTGAAGTCGACCGACTGAATGCATTGGTCGATCAATTGTTATTATTGGCCCGATTTGGAGATAAAGGCCAAGATTTAAAAAAAGAAAAAGTATATTTAAATGCCCTTATTTTAGACACAATATCACGACATTCAAATACCATTCAGTCTAAAAAAATTCAACTTTCAACAAAATTCCATAGGGATTACTGCTTAGATACTGATCCTTATTTGCTGACTATAATCTTTAACAACTTAATATCTAATGCTCTTAAATATTCTAAGCAAGATGGCAAATTAGACATTGTTGTAACTGATATTGCAAATGGTATTGAATGTCAGATTATCGATTTTGGAATCGGGATTCCATCTGAAGATTTACAAAAAGTATTCAATCAGTTTTTCCGCTCACATGCTGAATTATATCCCGAAATAAAAGGAATTGGTTTAGGATTATCTATTGTAAAAAAAATAAGTCAATTATTAGATATCTCTATTTCAGTTTCAAGTAAGTTGAATGAAGGAACTGTCGTAAAACTTATTTTTAATGAAAATTCACAACATTAAAACTTAATAAAGCAAATGCATTTTCTTTAGATAAATAGCAATGTTTACGGGCTATAAGCCTGCAGAATTTTTAAATTTAACAATAAAATCATTTTAAGTTAAATTAAAAATTGCTTTTTAATTTAATTATCTAGTATATTTGCAAACGAATCAAAGAAAAAAAACAAAGCAAAGTTATGTCATTAATTCAATTACATCATCATCATTTTCATTATTGCTCTCAAGCGATGTGTTAATGGTATGCGTGTAAATCATCATATTTTAAAACCCGTTTGAGTACTCAAACGGGTTTTTTTGTATCCAATCCTTTGTACTCAAACTATTAATTTAAATCAAAAAACTAAAATGAGTACATTAAAAATTGCAATTCAAAAATCAGGTCGTTTAAACGAAGAAAGCATTCAAATCTTAAAAGATTGCGGAATTTCGATAGACAACGGTAACGACCAATTAAAAGCAGAAGCTACCAATTTCCCTTTAGAAGTTTTATTCTTAAGAAACTCAGATATCCCACAATATCTAATAGATGGTGTTGTAGATGCTGCTATTGTTGGGGATAACTTATTAGTTGAAAAAGGAAAAGGAATCCAAATTGCACAGAAATTAGGATTTTCTAAATGCAAAGTTTCTGTTGCTGTACCTAAAGCTTTTGAATACAATTCCATAAAAGACCTTGACGGATTGCGTATTGCAACATCATACCCAAATACTGTTACTGATTATTTTAATTCATTTGGATTAACTGTAGACATTCACCAAATTTCTGGTTCTGTGGAGATTGCTCCAAATATTGGTCTTGCTGATGCTATTGTAGATATTGTTTCTAGTGGGAGTACATTGTTTAAAAACAACCTAAAGGAAGTAGAGATAATCCTAAAAAGCGAAGCTGTTCTTGCCGTTTCTCCAAAGATAAACCCTGAAAACCAAAAACTAATTGACACCCTTAAATTTAGAATAGAATCTGTTCTTAGGGCTAGAAAATCAAGATATATTCTGATGAATATACCGAATGATCGAATCGAAGAAGTTGGAAAAATACTCCCAGTTCTACGAAGCCTTACTGTGTTGCCACTGGCACAAGAAGGATGGAGTAGTGTACATTCGGTAATAGATAAAGATACTTTTTGGGACGTAATAGATAAATTAAAAGATGTTGGAGCAGAAGGAATTTTAGTCTGTCCAATTGAGAAAATGGTCCTTTAAGACTTTGTATTCCAGCTTTAGGCTGTAAGCTTTATCTAAACAAATATGCGTAAAGCATAGCATAAAAAACAAAAAAAAATGAACAAGATATATAGTCCAAAACCCGAAACTTGGTCAGAAATATTAAAAAGACCAACTAAAACAATCGATGATATCGAGGTTACGGTTAAAGAAATTTTTAAAGAAGTACAGAAAAAAGGAGATGAAGCCGTTTCTAAATACACTTCTATCTTTGATGGGATTGCTTTAGAAAACAATGAAGTATCCCAAGACGAAATAAACGAAGCAATAGCTTCAATTGCAGAGGAATTAAAAGAGGCTATTCAGTTAGCGAAAAGCAACATTTACAAGTTCCACTCAGCACAAAAAACAGAAAGAATAACTATCGAAACTACCGAAGGAGTTAATTGCTGGCAAGAAAAAAGACCAATACAAAAAATTGGTTTATATATCCCTGGAGGTACAGCGCCTTTATTTTCTACCGTTTTAATGCTTGCCGTTCCTGCTAAAATTGCGGGTTGCAACGAAATTGTTTTATGCTCGCCACCTGATAAAAATGGAAAGATAAATCCTGCTATTTTGTATGCAGCTAATTTATGTGGGGTTACCAGAATTATAAAAGTAGGAGGGATTCAAGCTATTGCAGGAATGACCTTTGGTACCGAAACTATTCCTAAAGTATATAAAATATTTGGCCCTGGAAATCAGTTTGTAACAGTAGCAAAACAATTAGCAACACAGTTTGGTGTAGCAATAGACATGCCTGCTGGTCCATCAGAATTATTAGTTGTGGCAGATGATAGTGCAATTCCTGCCTTTGTCGCTTCTGACTTATTATCACAGGCTGAACACGGAACTGATAGTCAGGTAATTTTGGTTTCTACCTCAAAAAAATTAATTGATGCAGTAGAAAATGAAATTCAATCTCAAATTGCCGTTTTGCCTAGAAAAGCGATTGCTGAGAAAGCCATAGCTAATTCAAAACTAATTTTTGTAGAAAACAACACTATTGCCCTTGAATTGATTAATGAATATGGTCCTGAGCACTTTATTATTTGTACAGAAGATGATGATTTTTACGCTGATGGAATATATAATGCTGGATCAGTTTTTATTGGCAATTACACCCCTGAGAGCGCAGGCGATTACGCCTCAGGAACCAATCATACCTTACCAACAAACGGTTATGCCAAGAATTATAGTGGCGTAAATCTAGATAGCTTTATGAAATCAATGACTTTCCAGAAAATAACCGAAAAAGGAATCCTAACTATTGGTAAAGCCATCGAAGTTATGGCGGCAGCTGAAGGGTTGCAAGCACATAAGAATGCAGTAACACTGCGTTTGGCTGAGATAAACGCTATAAAAATTTAAAAAATGGAAAATTTTGATATAAATAACCTAGTACGCAAAAATGTAAAATCTTTAAAACCCTATTCGTCTGCACGTGATGAGTTTGAAGATTTTGATACTGCTAATATGGTTTTCTTAGATGCTAACGAAAATCCATTTGAAAATGGTGTAAATAGGTATCCTGATCCACAGCAAAATAGCGTAAAACAGATTTTGGCAAAACAAAAAAATGTCAACCAAAATCAGATATTATTAGGGAATGGGAGTGATGAAGTACTTGATTTATTGTTTCGTGCCTTTTGTGAACCAAAAAAAGACAATGTAATTTCATTACCTCCAACCTACGGAATGTACAGTGTGTTGGCCAATATAAATGATGTAGAAAATAGAGAGGTTTTACTTTCGGGAGATTTTCAACCACAGATTGAAAAAATAATAAGTGCTGTAGATGAAAATACTAAAATCATCTTTTTGTGCTCGCCAAACAACCCAACTGGAAACTCATTTTCAGATGAAAGCGTAGTTACCTTATTACAGAATTTTAAAGGCTTGATAGTTATCGATGAAGCTTATATCGATTTCTCTAAAAAGGAAAGTTGGATTAACGAATTGGATGCATATCCTAATTTAATAATTACTCAAACGCTCTCTAAAGCATACGGATTGGCTGGAATACGCTTAGGAATTTGCTATGCGACAGAAGCGGTTATAACTATTTTAAACAAAATAAAGCCTCCGTATAATGTAAATGAATTAACGCAGCAAAGAGCCGGTTTACGATTAAAAGAAACAGCCAAAATAAATTCGGAAATAGCATCTATAATAAGACAAAGAGAATTATTACTTAAAGTATTACTTGATGTGTATTTTGTTGAAAAAGTATATCCTACTGAGGCTAATTTTGTACTAGTAAAAGTAGATGATGCTAACAAAAGATACGATCAATTAATTGCTAAAGGAATCGTTATAAGAAACAGAAGTACGCAGCCTTTGTGTGAAAATTGCTTGCGTCTTACTATTGGAACTGAAGCAGAAAATGCTATATTAATTAAAGAATTGAAGGCATTGAAATAAAAGTTTAACCGCAAAACACCTATTGGTTTTGCACGCAGATTTTGCAGATTAAATTCACATCCTTGCCATTTAGAAAATAAATAACATGAAAAAAATACTTTTTATTGACCGTGACGGAACCATGGTCCTTGAACCAGCAGATTACCAATTAGATAGTTTTGAGAAACTAGAATTTTACCCAAAAGCATTTCAATATTTGGCTAAAATTGCCAATGAGCTGGATTACGAATTAGTAATGGTAACGAATCAAGACGGATTAGGAACTGATTCGCATCCTGAAAGCACCTTCTGGCCAACGCATAACTTTATTATAAAAGCTTTTGAAAATGAAGGAGTTGTATTTGATGCTGTTTTTATAGACAAAACGTTCCCTCATGAGAATGCTCCAACACGCAAACCAAGAACAGGAATGCTTACTGCATACTTAAACAATCCTGTATATGATTTAGAAAATTCATTTGTTTTAGGAGACCGTTTAACTGATGTAGAATTGGCTAAAAATCTAGGTTCAAAAGCTATTTTTATTAATACTGACGAAGGACTAGGAAGCGCCGAAGTTGCCTCAAAAAGAGAAGAGCTAGATAGTGTTATCGCTTTACAAACCACTGATTGGAAGACTATCTATGAGTTTTTAAAGCTTGAAGCTCGTTCGGCTTCGATTACGCGTAAAACCAACGAAACAGACATTTACATTAACTTAAATCTTGACGGAACAGGAAAGAGTAAAATCGAAACCGGAATTGCCTTTTTTGATCATATGCTAGACCAAATTGCACGTCATGGACAAATGGATCTTGAAATTCTTGTAAAAGGGGATCTTGAAGTCGATGAACACCACACTATTGAAGACACTGCAATCGCGCTAGGTGAAGTTTTTGCTAAAGCATTAGGGAACAAATTAGGAATTGAGCGTTATGGCTTTTGCTTGCCAATGGACGACTGTTTATCGCAAGTGGCTATAGATTTTGGAGGCAGAAATTGGTTGGTTTGGGAAACCGAATTCAAACGCGAAATGGTAGGTAAAATGCCTACTGAAATGTTTTATCATTTCTTTAAATCGTTTTCTGATGGCGCTAAAGCAAATATCAATATTAAAGCCGAAGGAACTAACGAACATCACAAGATCGAAGCAATCTTTAAAGCCTTTGCAAAAGCGATAAAAGTTGCAGTAAAACGCGATACTGAGAAAATGATTCTACCGTCGACAAAAGGAATGTTGTAAAAACGTAATAAGCTAAAAGTATTAGGCATTAGACCTAAAGCTTACGGCTTACGACTTAAATTTTTTTTAATGAAAATAGTAATTATAAATTACGGTGCAGGAAATATTCAAAGCATTATGTTTGCCATCGAAAGATTGGGATTTAAAGCCATTTTGAGTAATGACCCTGACGAAATACAAGCAGCAGATAAAGTTATTTTTCCTGGTGTTGGCGAGGCAAGTTCTGCAATGAAAAAATTGATTGAAAGTGGTTTAGATGGTTTGATTTCGAATTTAAAACAACCCGTTCTAGGAATTTGTTTAGGAATGCAATTAATGTGCAAATCATCTGAAGAAGGAAATACGTCTGGATTAGGGATTTTTGATGTAGATGTAATAAAATTTACACCATCAGTAAAAGTGCCTCAAATGGGCTGGAACACAATTTACAATTTGCAATCACCATTGTTTGCAGGAATTAATGAAAACGAATATATGTATTTGGTACATAGTTTTTATGCACCACTTTGCAAAAATGCAATAGCTACTACTAATTATGAAGTAGAATACGCATCGGCTTTGCAGAAAAACAATTTTTACGGAACCCAATTTCACCCAGAAAAGAGTGGAGATGTGGGAGAGAAAATCCTTGGAAATTTTCTTAAATTGAATAATTAAAAATTTAAAGCTTGAATGATTAAGCCCAGTAAATTATTAATTTTTAAAACTTTAAATAAAAAATAAATGAGAATAATACCAGCCATAGATATCATTGAAGGAAAATGTGTTCGCTTATCAAAAGGTGACTACAATACTAAAATTATATACAATGAAAACCCACTTGAAGTAGCCAAATCATTTGAAGCACATGGAATAGAATACCTGCATTTGGTTGATTTAGATGGGGCAAAATCAAGTCAAATCGTGAATTATAAAATTCTGGAACAAATTGCTACAAAAACCAGCCTGAAAATTGATTTTGGTGGTGGATTAAAATCCGATGCCGATTTGAAAATTGCTTTTGAAAGTGGTGCAAATCAAATTACTGGCGGGAGTATTGCAGTAAAAAACAGAGAACTATTCGAAAACTGGATTGTCGAATATGGTGCTGATAAAATAATTCTTGGTGCTGATGCAAACAATGAGAAAGTAGCCGTTTCGGGTTGGTTAGAAAATTCTAATGAAGATTTAATTCCGTTTATTCAGAATTATCAAAGCAAAGGAATTCAATACGTTATTTGCACTGATATCGCCAAAGACGGAATGCTTGAAGGTCCAAGTTTTGATTTGTATGCAAAGATTTTGGCAGAAGCAAAAGAAATAAAACTAATCGCTTCTGGTGGAATTTCAACATTTGATGAATTACCCAAACTAGCCGAATTAGGTTGTGAAGGAACAATCATCGGAAAAGCAATTTACGAAGGAAGAATTTCATTAAAACAATTGGAAAGCTATGTATTAAGTAGTAATTATTAAGTATGAAATATGAATGCGGATAAAGATGTTATAAGAAGTAAAAGTTTTTCTTTTGCAATAAGAATAGTTAATTTTTATAAAATATTAAATAGTAGAGGTGAATATGTTATGAGTAAGCAAATACTTCGGTCAGGAACTTCTATCGGGGCAAATATAAGGGAGGCAAAAAATGCAGAAAGCAAAGCCGATTTCATTCATAAAATGGGAATTTCTCAAAAAGAAGCAGATGAAACTTTATATTGGTTAGAGCTTTTACACGCAACAGATTATATTTCCCAAGAAGAATTTTCAAGCATGAATAATGATGGAATCGAAGTTTTAAAATTGGTAAAAAGTATTATAATAAGCACAAAGAACAATCTTAAAAAACTCAATACTTAATACTTAATACTTCATCCTTAATAATTAATACTTACTATAAATGTTAGCAAAAAGAATCATTCCTTGTCTTGATATAAAGAACGGAAGAACTGTAAAAGGAGTAAATTTCGTAGATTTACGTGATGCTGGAGATCCAGTAGAATTGGCTAAAATATACTCCGATGAGGGTGCTGATGAATTGGTTTTTCTTGATATTTCGGCAACCGAAGAAAGAAGAAAAACATTGATTGATTTAGTTCGAAAAGTAGCTTCAACAATTAATATTCCGTTTACTGTTGGTGGCGGTATTTCATCAGTAGATGATGTTGCTGTTTTACTAAATAACGGAGCCGATAAAGTATCTATTAATTCCTCTGCGGTAAAAAACCCGCAGTTAATTAATGATTTAGCTCAAAAATTTGGCAGTCAATGTGTCGTTGTCGCCATAGATGCTAAACAAATCAATGGACAATGGATTGTGCATTTAGTGGGCGGAAAGGTTCCAACGGAACTAAACTTATTCGATTGGGCTGTAGAAGTTGCAGCACGTGGCGCAGGGGAGATTTTGTTTACCTCAATGGATAATGATGGAACAAAAAACGGATTTGCAAACGAGGCTTTAGCTACACTTTCGACATTAGTCAATATTCCGATTATCGCATCGGGTGGAGCAGGAAACATACAGCATTTTGTAGATACTTTTAAAGAAGGTAAGGCTGATGCAGCACTAGCAGCAAGCGTTTTTCACTTTAAAGAGATTGAAATCAAAGACTTAAAACAAGAACTTAGAAACAATAAAATAGAAGTTAGACTTTAAATTATTAAATATGGAAATCAAAGACAGGGTAGAAGTTGCACTAAGCAAAAAGAAATTAATAATGTTATTATTTTTCTCCGTCTTATTTTTAGCAATAAGTCTTTGGATATTAACCAGTCAACCCGAAGTGAGCAATCCTTTATTTGGAAATTTCATTATAAAAAATGTAGCCTCAATATTAGGCGTTTTAATGGGAGGATTCGGGATTTACTTTTTTGCAAAAAAAATATTCGATAAGAAGCCTGGAGTCATTATCGATAACATTGGGATTATCGATAATTCTTCAGGAGTTTCAATAGGAAGAATTCTTTGGTCTGACGTTATGATTATTGATCACAGAGAATTTTTAAATCAAAAGTCAGTAACTATTTATCTGAAAAAACCAGAAGAATATATTAATAGAGTAACCAATCCAATTAAGAAAAGATTACTAAAAATGAATTTTAAAGAAACGGGATCTCCTGTGAATATTTCTCCCAATGGACTAAAAATTCCTTTTAACGAACTGAAATACATAATAACGCAAAAATTCGAAGAATTTCAAGCAAATAAGACTTTAGACTAAAAGATATGAATATAGATTTTTCAAAAAATAACGATGGGTTAATCCCTGCAATAATTCAAGATAGCGAAACTAAAAACGTTTTGATGCTGGGTTATATGAACGAAGAAGCATACCTAAAAACCATAGAAACTCAAAAGGTAACTTTCTATAGCCGTACCAAAAAACGATTGTGGACAAAAGGTGAGGAGAGTGGCAATTTTTTACACTTAAAAAGTATCAAAAATGATTGCGACAATGACACATTATTAATTCAGGTACAACCCGAAGGACCAACCTGTCATACAGGAGCTGATACATGCTGGCAAGAAGAAAATAAGACTACTTATGGATTCATCTCTGATCTTGAAAATACAATCAAATCAAGAAGAGAGAATGCAGATTCAGAAAAAAGTTATGTTGCTTCATTATTCAAATTAGGGATTAATAAAATTGCACAAAAAGTAGGAGAAGAAGCCGTAGAAGTAGTTATTGAAGCCAAAGATGATAATGATGATTTATTCTTAAGCGAGAGTGCCGATTTGCTTTTTCACTACCTTATACTATTGCAAGCCAAAGGTTTTCAATTAAACGATGTGATAAACGTATTAAAAAACCGTCAAAAATAACAAAAAAATAAATCTAAATTCTTGTTAATTCAAACTAAATAATGGAACTGTTTTGCAATATTTGCAAAAAAGGATACTATGGATTTAGAGATAATCAAGACAAAGTTTTTAAAAAATGAAGAATTAAGCCACGAGGAAGTACTTTTAGTATTAGAAGATATGATAGAAACCGTTTTAGGAAACGGAAAATTTGATAATAAAATGAATGCTTTCTATACAAGCCATAACTATTCACTTATATTGGCAACCATTTTAGAAAATAAAATAGAAGTACCATCTGATTTAGATTTTAAACTGGAGAACGTTAACAGGTTTGCAAAAAAGGAGCACATAAAAAATGCTCAAATCGCGAGAAATTTGGGTGTGTTTTTAATAGCATTTAGTATAATCTATTATTTCTTAACAGATGGGCAAATTATGCGTTATAGTATTATCGTTCTTGTGGTTGGCCTATTATTCCTATTTAAGGGAGTTGATAAATTAAAAAAATTAAGATAACAAGATTTTAAAATATTGACATTAAGACACATCTACAACAAGCAATCTATGGAGAGTATTTACTCCATAAACTCAAAAGACTTGAAGAGAGTAGGTTGATGAAATCCATATTCTGAACTATTGTAAGGAGCTGTTCCTGCTATTCGCTATATCTTTATATTTTTAAAGAAAAAGTATAAAGGATACCGCTACTATCAGGGCTAGAATATTTTATTTCAAAAAAAAGTTTACTTTAGTATAAAAAATCGATGAAGTTGTTTGCCTTTTTATTTTTATTTATAATTCCTTCTTTTAATTTTGATTACAAAAAAAACATTTTGTCATACTCAATTGTTATTTCAAAAGCCGATTTAATTGTCGAGGGGTCAGTCACAAAAATTATAAAAGGAAAATACGAATTCACAATAAATGAATACATAAAAGGAAAATCAACTCCAAAAATCTATGTAACAATTTGGGATGAGTGGACGTGTGACCGTAGAATAGAAAAATTGAAAGTGGGTCAGAAGTTAATTCTCTTTTTAGAAAAAAGTAAGACTGAGTATTCAGTAATTAACCAAAGTACAGGAGAATTATTTGTTAAAAAAGATAATACAGTTAGTACATTCATGCTTCTAAAATTCCCAAAAGCGCCAGTTCTAAAAAAAGGAATTTCGATGTTCTTAGAAACATATAGTTGCTACGGAGATTTAAATGATAGATTTTTACAAAATATGTACTTTCAAAAAAAGAAATCCTCTACTGAAATTAATAAGATGAAAAAAGAGAATGATTTTTTTAAGTATTTATCAGAAGAAGAACTTAAATATTATACTGTAAAATAAATACACCTAGTAAAAGAAATAAACTATATAATAAATACTCGACGAGGAGTATTTACTCCATAAACTCAAAAGTCTTGAATTGTTCTGGTTTGTGAAATCCATATTCCGAACCACTATAAGGAGCAATTGCTTGATATTCGGTTTTAGTACCGTAATCAATTCGAAAAAGATTTCCTTTCCATTTTGTACCAACAACAGGAATTGTAAAACCTGCGTCTTTAATAGAAGTAAGGCTAGAAAACGGAATCATAATTTCGACATCATAACCGTCAGAAGTAATTTTACTGGCGGTTTTCATTCCTAGAATATCCAATGAAATATCAGTGTCCCAACCACCACATGAAGGCGATATACAGTGAATAATCATATCATAATTACTCGAATAAGCATTCACACCAATCTCGATATAGTTTTGAGAATCTGCATCGGGATCAAGAAACAATTCAACTAAGTCATCTGTTTTAAATAGCTGTGTATCATTCTTTTTTGTCGAACCAACAATTTTTGAATCTTTGCTCTTATAAGCTAGATAAAGATTTTTATCATCCCATGAAAGAGAAACATACGTTTCCTGCGTTGCTTTTAGTCCAGAATTATGAATAACAAATGGTCCTATAAAAGGAGTCTTCCAATCTGATAAATCTCCATCAATCGCTATAGAATTTGTTATTCTATGAATAGGAAAAGTTTGCGAATAAGATGAAAAGAAAAAAAGAAAAACTACACAGCAAAATAAACGAGAGTATTTCATAATTAGACTTATAGCTTTAGATATTGCTAAAATAAACAAGAAATTTTAGATGACAATAATTAAATTCAATAATTTGAAAATTGAAATTGACATGAATTTAATTCGATTAGTTACATTTGTTGAAATAAAAAAAATTACAAAGAAAATTATCGATAATCCAAAACTACTATTCATGAAAAAATATTTTAGCGCTATTTTTTTCGCTGCATTTATTTTTAATAATGCAGGTGCACAAGGGCTTCTTAATAAGTCTGAAACTGCCTTCACAAGACAAGACACCTTACGCGGGAGCATTACCAAAGAAAGAGCTTGGTGGGATTTAAAATATTACCATCTAGATGTAAAGGTAAACCCAAAAGATAGCACTATTACGGGATCAAACACAATTAGATATACCGTTTTGCAGGATTATAACAAAATGCAAATCGATTTGCAAAAACCAATGGATATCTACAAAGTAATCCAAGATGGTAAGGAATTGAAGTTTGAAAGAGAGGGAAATGCCTTTTTTATTCAATTAATAGCAAACCAAAAAGTAGGTGAAGTAAAAGAAATAAAAGTATTTTTTGGAGGAAAACCTAAAGTTGCTGTACGTCCACCTTGGGATGGAGGTATAACTTGGAAAAAAGATAGCAAAGGAAATGATTTCATCGCTTCATCATGTCAAGGGTTAGGAGCTAGCGTTTGGTGGCCTAATAAAGACCATATGTATGACGAAGTTGAAAATATGCTTATTAGTGTAAACGTTCCGGGGCATTTAACAGATGTTTCAAATGGTCGTTTACAAAGCGTTCAAAAATTAAAAGACGGTACAAAAACTTTTAACTGGTATGTTGCAAACCCAATTAATAATTATGGAGTAAACATAAATGTTGGTGATTACGTTAATTTCTCAGAAAAATATAAAGGAGAAAAAGGTGATCTAGATTGTAATTATTATGTGTTAAGAGAAAACTTAGCCAAAGCCAAAATACAATTTAAAGATGCTCCAAGAATGCTTAAAGCATTTGAGCATTGGTTTGGTCCTTATCCATTTTACGAAGACAGCTATAAACTAGTCGAAGCACCTTATTTAGGAATGGAGCACCAAAGTAGCGTAACTTATGGAAACGATTATAAAAACGGATATAAAGGGCGTGATTTAAGTGGAACAGGCTGGGGATTAAAATTTGACTTTATTATTATTCATGAATCAGGACACGAATGGTTTGCAAACAATATTACTTATAAAGATATTGCTGATATGTGGATTCATGAGAGTTTTACGAACTATTCCGAAAGCCTTTTTGTAGAATACTATTACGGTAAAGATGCAGGCGCAGAATATGTGAGAGGATGCCGAAAAACCATTCGCAACGACAAACCAATCATTGGTAATTATGATGTAAATAATGAAGGTTCTGGAGATATGTATCAAAAAGGAGCCAATATGCTACACACCATACGCCAACTTGTAAATAATGATGAAAAATGGAGAGGCATTTTAAGAGGCTTAAACAGTACCTTTTACCATCAAACCGTTACAACACAGCAAATAGAAGGATATATGAGCAAAGAAGCTGGAATGAATTTATCTCCTGTTTTTGATCAATATTTAAGATCAACAATGATACCTACATTAGAGCATTACTTTAAAGACAATCAATTAGGATACCGTTGGTCTAATGCTGTAGCTGGATTTAATATGCCAATAAAAGTTACTTTAAATGGTGTTGAAACTTGGTTAAAACCAACTACAGAATGGGCTAATCTTAAAGTAGATTCTGGAAAAACAGATTTAAAAGTTGACATTAATTTTTATGTTGCCGAAATGGACATCACAAAATAAGTAACGACACAATCTTTATAACGAAAGGCTTCCAATACAACGGAAGCCTTTTTTATTGGTCATAACTCAAAGCTAATGTTTGGTTATTGATTCTATAGCCAACCCCAGCAAATACATTCAAATATTTAAAAATGAATGACTTATATTTTTTATTTCTATTAATTTAAACAGAATTATGATTTATTTTTTTAATTTAGACAGTAGTAAACTCTTAATTACTAACCGATTGAAAAAGCGTAATCCGAAAAGCTAAAGAGTAGGAAAAAATCAAATTATACAATTATGAAAAATTTAAAAAACCTAAAAAACATTGAAATTGTGTCTAAAAATGCTCAAAAATCTATATTCGGAGGTCTTCTTCCTTATGTAAATCCAACAATCGGTTTGTGTGATAGATTATGTGGAGAAGCAGGAGGGGTACTATCAAATACGCCAGGTAGAGGTGATGTTTGTTTACAAGGAACATCTACTTGCTGCTATTGCAGATAAAATAATAAAAAAGCTCAATTTTAGACTGCCCCAAAAAAGTTATATACTATTTTTGGGTGCAGTAAAAAACAATACCACTCTCTTAGAACCTCAGTCCCTTAGCAACTTAGAACCTAAAAAGAATTATCTATTAATAAGTTTTGCTTTCTCCTTCATGATATCAGCAATTTTCCGATTCTCAATTTTACTTTCAAGCCACGAAATAATGTCTAAATATAAAAAAGCTCTTTTTTCGTAAGTGTTTTTTTCAAGCTCAATAAAACGCTCGCGCATCTTTATAAATTCCTTCTTTATATCATTAGGATAAAAATTATTCAAGTTTTTTAAGAACTTAATAATCTCTTTTTGCACTTCGTGTAAGTCATTCATTTTTAATAAAAACTTATACGTGTTTTTCAATTGATTCTCTAAGTAATAATCTTTCCCTAATTCGTAATGAACAATAAGACATAATATTCGAGAGAAGCACATTAAATCCTCGCGCATCGAAAGATTTTTGTTATTTATAATTTTCTCTAAATAAAATATAGATTCATTATACTTCTCGTTACCAAAATAAATACAAGCAATTTTATAGAAAAACAACATCTCGTGATGCTCATCAAGATGCTCGCTATGTAACTTAATTTTATCCAGAATTTCAGGAATCAAGTATTCACTCTCGGCAAAAGAAGCATCAAGGATATGGTAATTCAGTTTATTATTGTACAAATACAAGAATGATAGTGAAGCTACATTGTCATTAACTGGAAAACGTGGGTCATTGATCGTTTCTTCAAATAAAGTCAAATATTTCTTGAAATTCGATTTGTATTTCAACATATAAAGTGACTCCAAGAAATAATTATTCCCTTTTAAAAAGAATACAGGATTCAGGTAAATCATATTAGGATTATCATAAAACAATGTAACCCATTTATAAGAATATTTATAGCTTGCTAAAAAGTCCTGAACCAAGAAACTGCGCCATAAGTTGGCATTATAAAACCAGTATTTTTCACGGAAACCAAACTTACTTTCGTCTAATTTGGAGATATGTTTATTAAAATAATCATCAATATATTTATATTCTTCATCACTCTTTACATAACCTGTTTTCAGCATTATACCATATAATTGTAGGGATAAATTAGACAGTTTACTAGAAATGGTATTGCGATAATTTAATTCCTTGGCTTGAATCACCAATTCGTCTGCACGGCCTTGAATACTTCGTGTGATATACTGAGACTCAATCAATTTCTCAAACTCAACAATTTCATACGCCATATACTTTTCATCATTCTCCAATGCTTGCAACTTGGTTTTATCCAAGATCTTCAAGCTCTGTTTATACAACCCTTTATTATATAAGATTGCTGCAAAATCAATTTGCTCACGCAATTGATAACGAATGTTTTGACTAGGGATATTCAAGCGAATGCTAACCAAGATTTGCTTGTATAAATACGATTTAAGATTAGATAATTGTACTTTTTTAATGATACCACTTTTCAAAATAAGCTTCTCATCATAGACTTCAGATTTGTCTAAAATATTAAAAAGTTCGATAAATTTTGTATTTGAGCTTGTCTCTAATCGACTAGCAAAAATCTTAAATTGTCTTTTTTCGGATTTGGAGAGGGATTTTATTAATACAAATAAAAAATCTTTTTGATGGTTAGCCATTGTAAAATATAATAATGTAATTTATTGATATTTAGATAGTTGATAGCTTTTAAATTGTGTTATGAACAGTATATTTTCATTATAATGAATTTGGTACTTAAGTAATACAATATATGTTTGTTATCAGGATGTGAAATTACATTAAATATATTAAAATGAATAGAGAGAAAGTTCAAATTTTTGACACCACCTTAAGAGATGGCGAACAAGTCCCAGGATGTAAGTTAGATACAAAACAAAAGTTAGTGATAGCAAAACGCCTGGATGAAATGGGAGTTGATATCATTGAGGCTGGTTTTCCTGTGTCTAGCCCAGGAGATTTTTTATCAGTCTCTGAGATTTGCAAAATTGTAGAGAATGCCACCGTCTGTGGTCTTACAAGAGCTGTAAAAAATGACATTGATGTTGCCGCAGCAGCACTAAAACATGCCAAAAAACCTAGAATCCATACTGGAATCGGAACCTCAGATTCACACATCCTCCATAAATTAAACACAACAAAAGAAGATATCATCGCAAGAGCAAAATTTGCAGTATCACATGCTAAATCATATGTAGAGGACGTAGAGTTTTATGCAGAAGACGCTGGAAGAACGGATAATGCTTTCCTTGCAAAAGTTTGCGAAGAAGTAATAAAATCAGGAGCAACAGTACTTAATATCCCTGATACAACAGGATATTGCTTGCCAGATGAATACGGAGCAAAAATTAAATATTTAAAAGAAAACGTAAAAGGAATAGAAAATGTAATTCTTTCTTGCCACTGTCATAACGATTTAGGAATGGCAACAGCAAACTCAATTGCAGGAGCTATAAATGGAGCAAGACAAATAGAATGTACTATTAATGGTATTGGAGAGAGAGCTGGAAATACTGCCCTTGAGGAAGTGGTAATGATATTTAAACAACATCCTTATCTAAACTTAGATACTAATATCAATACGCGTCAGTTAAACGAAATGAGCCGTTTAGTTTCTGAAAGTATGGGAATGATAGTACAACCAAACAAAGCGATAGTAGGAGCAAATGCATTTGCACACAGCTCAGGAATTCACCAAGATGGTGTAATTAAAAACAGAGCCACTTACGAAATCATGGATCCGCTAGATGTAGGAGTAAATGAATCATCAATTATACTAACAGCAAGAAGTGGTAGAGCAGCATTAGCATACCGAGCTAAAAAAGTAGGTTATGAACTTACTAAAGTACAATTAGACATTATATATCTAGAATTTTTAAGATTCGCAGATATCAAAAAAGAAGTAATCGATGATGATATTCATCAAATTATTGAAGCTTGTAAAATAGAAAGTGAATTAGTTAGAAACTAACTATAAAAAAATAAGATTTAAATACATAAAGAACGAGGCATTATGAATTTGAAAATAGCAGTTTTATCGGGGGACGGAATCGGACCAGAGGTAATATTACAGGCCAAAAAAGCATTATATGCTATAGGCGAGGTGTACAATCATGAATTTGTTTTTGAAGATGCCCTTATGGGAGCAATTGCAATCGACAAAACAGGAAATCCATTACCAGAGCAAACTTTAAACCTTTGCCTGAATACTGATGCTGTTTTATTTGGTGCAATCGGAGATCCAAAATATGATAACAATCCAAATGCAAAAGTTCGTCCGGAGCAAGGATTATTAAAACTGCGTAAAGAACTTGGTTTGTTTGCAAATATCCGTCCGATAAAACCATACAAAGCATTGTTAGACGCATCTCCTTTAAAAAGAGAGATTATTGAAGGTGCCGACTTTACTATTTTCAGAGAATTAACTGGTGGAGCTTATTTTGGTGAGAAAAAACTAAACGAAGCAGGAACACATGCATCTGATTTATGTGAATATTCAGAAGAAGAAATTACACGAATTGCACATTTAGCTTTTAAAGCAGCACAAAATCGTCGCAAAAAAGTAACTATGGTTGATAAAGCCAATGTACTTGAGACTTCTAGATTATGGAGAAAAGTTGTAAAAACGGTAAGTGAGGATTACCCAGATGTAGCTTTAGATTTTCTATTTGTAGATAATGCTGCAATGCAAATCATCCTTAATCCAAAACAGTTTGATGTTATTTTGACAGAAAACCTATTTGGAGATATTCTATCTGATGAGGCAAGTGTAATTACAGGTTCAATTGGATTATTGGCTTCAGCATCATTAGGAGGAAAGAATGCGCTTTTTGAGCCTATTCACGGATCTTACCCACAAGCAAAAGGAAAAAACATTGCAAATCCTATTGCATCAATATTATCGGCCGCGATGTTATTAGAGCATTTTGGTCTTTTTAAAGAAGCAAATAAGGTATACGAAGCAGTAGAAAAAGCAATAGAATATCAAGTAGTAACAACTGATTTAAAACCAGATTCAAAATTCGGAACAAATGAAGTTGGCGAATTTGTCTCAAATTTTATTTTAAGCAAAGATGACTTGCTTTATTTCAATAATGATAACGTACATATCGGACAATCTACGATTGTTTAAGGTATTATGTTAAATTCATGATATTAATCACAAGAAGAGATTGAAATGTTGAGATTTTATTTTTTTAGTAGTATTAGTTTTTATATATTTGGCACATCTAAAAAAAGAACATGAGAATTTCAATTATTATTATTTCTGTCATTAATGTCAATGTGGTAATCACATATACATAAGGGAGTGCTATAAATATAATTGAAAAATAATATTATAAACCTTCCAAATACTGGAAGGTTTTTTTTTTGAATAAAATTAAAATTACGAAAATACAAAAAACACATAATGGAATTAAATAAGTACAGCAAAGTCATTACTCAGGACCAAACACAACCAGCAGCACAAGCAATGTTATATGGGATTGGTCTAACTGAAGAAGATTTAAAAAAAGCACAAGTTGGAATTGTAAGCATGGGGTATGAAGGAAACACTTGTAACATGCACCTGAACGATTTAGCAAAAGATGTTAAAAAGGGAGTAGGAAATGCTGATCTAGTCGGATTAATTTTTAATACTGTAGGCGTAAGTGATGGTATCTCAAATGGTACAGACGGAATGCGTTTTTCATTAGTTTCTCGTGATGTTATTGCTGATTCTATTGAAACTGTTATGGGAGCACAATGGTACGATAGTTTAATTGCTATTCCAGGTTGTGACAAAAATATGCCAGGAGCCTTAATCGCAATGGGAAGAGTAAATCGTCCAGCACTTATGGTTTATGGAGGATCAATTCACTCAGGAAAATGGAAAGGAGAATCTCTAAATATTGTTTCAGCATTTGAAGCATTAGGAAAAAAATTCCAAAACACGATTACTGACGAAGATTTTAAAGGTGTGATTCAAAATGCTTGTCCAGGAGCTGGAGCTTGTGGCGGAATGTACACTGCTAACACCATGTCATCAGCAATTGAAGCTTTAGGTATGAGTTTGCCATTTAGCTCTTCATATCCTGCTTTAAGCAACGAAAAAAGACAGGAGTGTCTTGAAGCGGGAAAAGCAATCAGAGTATTATTAGAAAAAGATATCAAGCCAAGAGATATTATGACTCATAAGGCTTTTGAAAATGCTATTACACTTGTAGCCGTTTTAGGAGGTTCTACAAATGCAGTAATGCACTTAATAGCAATGGCACATTCAGTTGATGTTGAAATTACTTTAGAAGATTTTCAGCGAATTAGTGATAAAACACCAGTACTTGCCGATTTAAAACCAAGTGGTAAATACATGATGGAAGATTTACATGATGTAGGAGGTGTGCCAGCAGTAATGAAATATTTATTAAAAGAAGGATTTATACATGGAGATTGTTTAACAGTAACAGGAAAAACAGTAGCCGAAAATCTAGCTTCAGTACCAGATTTAAACGACGGACAAGAAGTGATTTTTGAAATCCAAAAAGCATTAAAACCAACTGGAAATATCCAGATATTATACGGAAATCTAGCTTCAGAAGGAGCAGTTGCCAAAATAAGCGGAAAAGAAGGAGAGTATTTTGAAGGAACTGCTGTCGTTTTTGAAAGTGAATTTGATGTTATTCCGGGTATTCAAGCCGGAAAAGTAAAACCGGGTGATGTGGTCGTCATTAGGTATTGCGGGCCAAAAGGTGGTCCAGGGATGCCTGAAATGCTAAAACCAACGTCGGCTATTATTGGAGCAGGATTAGGAAGTAGCGTTGCACTTATCACAGATGGTAGATTCTCTGGAGGTTCGCATGGATTCGTGGTAGGACACATGACACCAGAAGCATACGATGGTGGGGGTATAGCCTTAGTAGAAGATGGAGATTTAATTACCATTGATGCTATTAAAAATACAATCAACCTGAAAATTTCTGACGCAGAATTTGACGAAAGAAAAGCCAACTGGATTCAGCCAGCCTTAAAAGCGTCAAAAGGAGTTTTGCTTAAATATGCAAGATCAGTTTCAAGCGCATCAACAGGTTGCGTTACCGATAAATAATCGACATAAAATGAATTTGATAGTAAAATGAAGCTTCAAATTCTAAAAAATAAAAATACCAAATGGGAACAACTAAAATATCAGGCGCCGAAGCCGTTATTAGATGCTTATTAGAAGAAGGAGTAGACTTGGTTTATGGATATCCGGGAGGAGCAATCATGCCTGTTTACGATGAATTATACAAATTTAAAGATCAATTACACCACGTTCTTGTACGTCATGAGCAAGGAGCTACACATGCTGCACAAGGATATGCAAGAGCAACGGGTAAAGTAGGAATCGCAATTGCTACATCTGGTCCGGGAGCTACAAATTTAGTTACAGGAATTGCCGATGCACAAATCGACTCTACACCGATGGTTTGTATTACAGGTCAAGTAGGGAAGCACCTGTTAGGTTCAGATGCTTTTCAGGAAACTGATATCATTGGAATTTCAACTCCGGTTACAAAATGGAATTACCAAGTTACCGAAGCTTCAGAGATTCCAGAAATTATTGCAAAAGCATTTTATATCGCAAAATCAGGCCGTCCGGGTCCAGTTTTGATCGATATAACCAAAAATGCTCAATTTGATGAATTCGAATTCAGCTATAAAAAATGTACAGGAATCAGAAGTTATACTCCAGTACCTAAATTAAAATTAGACAAAGTTGCTGCTGCTGCCGAACTAATTAATAAAGCAAAAAAACCATTTATCGTTTTTGGACAAGGAATCATTCTTGGTCAGGCCGAACAACAATTAAAAGCTTTCATTGAAAAATCTGGAATTCCAGCAGGTTGGACAATTCTAGGCTTATCAGCCTTGCCAACAGACCACCCATTAAACGTAGGAATGTTAGGAATGCATGGTAATTATGGGCCAAACTTACTTACCAATGAGTGTGATGTGCTAATTGCACTGGGAATGCGTTTTGATGATCGTGTTACAGGAAATTTAGCAACCTATGCAAAACAAGCAAAAGTGATTCATTTTGATATTGATCCAGCTGAGATTGATAAAAATGTAAAAACAGAAGTTGCAGTTTTAGGAGATGTGAGAGAAGCATTAGATGCATTACTTCCACTAATCGAAGACAATAAACATGAGGCTTGGCATAATGAATTCAAAGAAAAACATAAAATAGAATTTGATTCAGTTATAAAAGAAGAATTAAGCCCATCAAAACCAGGCATCTCAATGGGCGAAGCTATGGAAATGATTAACAAACACTCAAAAGGTGATGCAATAATTGTTTCAGACGTAGGGCAACACCAAATGTTTGCTTGTCGTTATGCCAAATTTAATTCAACCAAAAGTAATGTTACCTCAGGAGGCTTAGGAACAATGGGGTTTGCTTTGCCAGCTGCAATTGGAGCAAAAATGGGAAAACCAGATCGCGAAGTTGTAGCCATTATTGGTGATGGAGGATTCCAAATGACTATTCAAGAATTAGGAACCATCTTTCAAACTAAAGTCCCAGTAAAAATTGTGGTGCTAAATAATGAATTTTTGGGAATGGTACGTCAATGGCAAGAATTGTTTTTTGATAACAGATATGCTTCTACAGAAATGATTAATCCAAATTTTGTTGCTATCGCTGAAGGATATTATATCAAGGCAAAAAAAGTAACAAAACGAGAAGATTTAGATGCAGCTGTTGCAGAAATGCTTGCTTCAAAAGACGCTTATTTCTTAGAAGTTATGGTTGAAAAAGAAAATAATGTATTCCCAATGATTCCAACAGGAGCTTCCGTTTCTGATATCAGATTAAGCTAAAGAAAAAGTTTAAAGTTTGAGGGTTCAAGTTGAGCAACTTGAAACTTGAAACAAGAAAAACTTTAAAAAAATAAATATGGAAAATAGAACATTTACCATTTCGGTATACTCAGAAAACAATGTGGGTTTATTAAATAGAATATCAGGAATATTCTTAAAGCGTCACATCAACATACTAAGTCTAAACGTTTCAGAATCAGAAATAGACAAAGTTTCAAGATTTATAATAGTTGTAGAAACAACAGAAAAATGGGTTAAGAATATTGTAGGTCAAATCGAAAAACAAATCGAGGTAATAAAGGCTTTTTATCACACTGACGAGGAGACTATTTATTTAGAAAATGCTTTATTCAAGATACACTCAAATTTGTTGTTTGATGAAAAACAGATTCAGAATATCATCAAAGAAAGCCAATCTACAATTGTAACCGTTTCGCGTGATTTTTTTGTGATTTCAAAATCAGGAAGACGCTCAGAAATAGAAGAAGTACATAATAAATTAAAACCATACGGGATTATGCAATTTGTACGCTCAGGAAGAATTTCTGTTTCAAAAGAAAAAATGGAAGTATCCACATTACTAGAAGAATTAAAACATAAATAAAAAATTAATACTAAAAAATGGCAAATTATTTTAACACATTACCGCTAAGATTACAATTAGAACAATTAGGCGTTTGCGAATTTATGGAGCAATCAGAATTCGCTGATGGAATTGCTGCTTTAAAAGGAAAAAAAGTAGTTATAGTTGGTTGTGGCGCTCAAGGATTAAACCAAGGTTTAAACATGAGAGACTCAGGTCTTGATATTTCTTATGCTTTACGTGCAGATGCAATTGCAGAAAAAAGAGTTTCTTATAAAAATGCTACCGAAAATGGTTTTAAAGTAGGTACTTATGATGAATTAATTCCAACGGCAGATTTAGTATGTAATCTTACACCAGACAAACAACATACAGCTGTAGTTACAGCAATTATGCCTTTAATGAAAAGTGATTCAACACTAGCATATTCTCACGGGTTCAATATTGTGGAAGAGGGAATGCAAATTCGTAAAGACATTACTGTAATTATGTGTGCTCCTAAATGTCCTGGCTCAGAAGTTCGTGAAGAATACAAAAGAGGATTTGGTGTACCTACATTAATTGCTGTTCACCCAGAAAACGACCCTAATAATTTAGGTTTGGATCAAGCCAAAGCATACGCTGTTGCAACTGGAGGCCATAAAGCAGGAGTTTTAAAATCTTCATTTGTTGCCGAAGTAAAATCGGATTTGATGGGAGAGCAAACTATTCTTTGCGGAATGTTACAAACAGGATCTATCTTATGTTTTGACAAAATGGTAGAAAAAGGAATCGAACCTGGATATGCATCAAAACTAATCCAATATGGTTGGGAAACGATCACCGAAGCTCTAAAACATGGTGGAATTACCAATATGATGGATCGTCTTTCGAATCCTGCAAAAATCGAAGCTTACGAAATTGCGGAAGAACTAAAAGACATTATGCGTCCGTTGTTCCAAAAACACCAAGATGATATCATGTCAGGAGAATTCTCTAAAAACATGATGATTGACTGGGCTAATGATGATGTTAATTTGTTATCATGGAGAGCAGCAACAGGAGAAACAAACTTCGAGAAAACAGCTCCAACAACTGCTGCTATTACTGAACAAGAATATTTTGATAATGGAGTATTAATGATTGCCATGGTTAAAGCTGGTGTAGAATTGGCTTTTGAAACTATGACAGAAGCTGGTATCATTGAAGAATCAGCATATTATGAATCATTACACGAATTACCTTTGATTGCAAACACAGTTGCAAGAAAGAAATTATACGAAATGAATAGAATTATATCGGATACTGCCGAATATGGTTGTTATTTATTTGATCACGCTTGCAAACCGTTATTGACTAATTTCATAAAAACAGTTGATACAAATGTAATCGGAAAACCATTCTCAGCTTCAAATGAGGTTGATAATGCAGTACTAATTGCAGTAAACAAAAGCATTCGTCAACACCCTATCGAAGAAGTAGGAGCATGGTTGAGAGAATCAATGACTGCAATGAAAAAAATTGGATAATTAAATTTGGGATTTCAACCTATGTTGAAGTTTGCGCTGTATCTCTGTTTTTATATAATATTTTGAATTAGTAAGCACTTATTAAGATAGTATGGATATGGATGCATATTACTTTCACTTAACTAAAAATGAGCAAGTAGTTAAGTGGAGTAATACCTAATAAAAGAAATGGTCAAACTTATCTTTTATTCTCTAATTAAATTAATAATGTTGCTGCTATTTTCAAAAATAGTGAGCCTATTCTAAGATACAGAAGATAAAATTATTGCCCTACTTATACAATCGAAAGAATAAAAATGATTGATTCATATTTATCTAAATCAATGTTTTGTGGCACTAAAATTAATTGTTGTTAATCTTGTTAAGACTAAAGGTGTGATATTATTTATCATGCCTTTTTTTATACTAAGTAAATTTACCCAGTAATTACAAAATTTTAAATAAATGCAAATTAATTGCTGTATTTTAAACGTATATTGCAATTTTTTGTCATAATTAATAAATTAAATAGTTTTAAGAATAGAAAGAGATTTAATACTTTTATAAAAAAAATTGAGAAACAATGAGTTATTACAAAATTGAAAATTTAGAACAATATTTTAAACACTACAATAAATCTGTTCGTGAGCCAAGAAAATTTTGGGGAAAAATAGCAGAAGAAAATTTCACATGGTACCAACAATGGGAAAAAGTTGTCGATTTTAATATGGCAGATGCAGAGGTTAAATGGTTTTCTGAAGCAAAAGTAAACATTACCAAAAACTGTATCGACAGACATTTAAGTAAAAGAGGAGAAAAAACAGCAATAATATTCGAACCAAACGACCCTTCAGAAAGCTCAGTACATATTACTTATAATGAGTTATATGAGAGAGTTTCAAAGATGGCGAATGTTTTACGCGAACAAGGAATAAAAAAAGGAGACAGGGTTTGTATTTACTTACCAATGATTCCTGAATTGGCAGTTTCAGTTTTAGCATGCGCAAGAATAGGGGCAATCCATTCAGTTGTATTCGCAGGATTTTCAGCATCAGCAGTAACGGCAAGAATAAACGATAGCCAATGTAAAATGGTTATCACTTCTGATGGAGGATATAGAGGTAATAAAACTATTGATTTAAAAGGAATTGTTGATGAAGCATTAGAAACTTGTCCATGTGTTACCAATGTTTTGGTTGCCAAAAGAACCAAAACTGAAGTAAAAATGAAAGAAGGACGTGACCAATGGTTACAACCACTTCTTGACGCCGCATTAGATTATAATGTTGCCGAAATCATGGATGCAGAAGATCCGTTATTTATCTTATACACATCAGGTTCAACAGGAAAACCTAAAGGAATGGTTCATACCACTGCAGGTTATATGGTTTACACAGCATATACATTTAAAAACGTATTTAGTCATGAGGAAAATGATATTTTCTGGTGTACTGCCGATATTGGTTGGATAACAGGTCACTCGTACATATTATATGGTCCATTATTAAATGGAGGAACTACTGTAATTTTTGAAGGAGTTCCATCTTACCCAGATTTTAGCCGTTTTTGGGAAATTATCGAAAAACACAAAGTAACTCAGTTTTATACTGCACCAACAGCTATACGCTCTTTGGCAAAAGAAAGCTTAGATTACGTTCAAAAATATCCTTTAAAATCACTTAAGGTAATTGGATCAGTAGGGGAGCCTATCAATGAAGAAGCTTGGCACTGGTACAATGACCACGTAGGAGATAAAAGATGTCCAGTAGTAGATACTTGGTGGCAAACAGAAACTGGAGGAATCATGATTTCACCAATTGCTTTTGTAACACCTACAAAACCTACTTATGCAACTTTGCCACTTCCTGGAATTCAGCCAGTTTTAATGGATGATAAGAGAAATGAAATTGAAGGAAACCAAGTTGTTGGAAGTTTATGTATCAAATTTCCATGGCCAGGAATCGCTAGAACAATTTGGGGAGATCACCAACGTTATAAAGACACTTATTTCTCTGCATTCCCAGGTAAATATTTTACAGGAGACGGAGCATTAAGAGATGAAGTAGGATACTACAGAATCACAGGTAGAGTAGATGATGTTGTAATTGTTTCAGGTCACAACCTAGGAACAGCTCCAATTGAGGATGCTATTAACGAACACCCAGCTGTTGCAGAATCTGCAATTGTTGGATTCCCACATGATATTAAAGGAAATGCATTATATGGCTTTGTAATCTTAAAAGAAACAGGAGAATACAGAGATAGAGCAAACTTAAGTAAAGAAATCAACCAATACATTTCAGACCACATCGGTCCGATTGCTAAACTAGATAAAATTCAGTTTGTATCAGGTTTACCAAAAACACGTTCTGGAAAAATCATGCGTAGAATTCTACGTAAGATAGCCGAAGGAGATTATTCAAACTTTGGTGATATTTCGACATTATTGAATCCTGAAATTGTAGAAGAGATCATGAAAGAAAAAGTATAATACCTTTTTCTAAAATAAATAAAAAAGCTGTCTCTATTCGAGGCAGCTTTTTTACTTTTAGAACATGCTTTTCTTAGTACGGATTGGAAAGTAAGATACCAAACAGACACATTCATTAACAGTAAAATAAATGAAGACAGAAAACATAAAAATAAAAGATAAAAATTACACTTTATATAAACAATACCAACAGCATGAAAAGCTTCGACTAGAATTTAATCGAATGACACAAGATTTCTGGGATTTTGATTTTGAAAACTACTACCAATCGGGCTTTTGGGATGAAAACTGCATCATATATTCATTATTTGATGGAGATAAAATTGTATCCCATATAACTGTAAGTTTGTTCATAAAAGAAGAAAAAACAGTGATGCAATTGGGTACTGTAATGACCGATAAAGACTATCAGAAACAAGGCTTAAATCGATTTTTGATGGAACGTATAACAGCTGATTTCAAAGACAAAATTGAAGGTGCTTTTTTATTCGCCAACGATACAGTATTGGAGTATTATCCAAAATTTGGTCTTGTTCCAGTGTCTGAGTTTGAACATTTTCAAACCAAAAAGAATACAGCGCTTATTCAAAAACATACAAAACGAAAACTAGATTTAGAAAATAAAAAAGATTTTAATTTGTTTGAAACACTAGTAGAAAATTCCGTTGCAAATAGTCAATTCCAGACTAAGAGTAAAGGCTTAAGTTTTTTTTACTGCTATTCATACCCCGAAATGGGCTTTAAAGATGCTATCTATTACATTGAAGAATTAAATTGCGCTGTTGTAGTACAAGTAGAAGAACAAGCTCTACATATTGTTGAGATTTTCTCTCAGAACGAAATCAAACTGGATGCTGTTATTAGCACTTTTGCAGATTTTATATTTGACGAAGTTGTTTTGGGTTTCACACCAAAACAAACAATAGGATTTCAATACAGAGATTATAAAGAAGAAGATTTACAACTTTTTGTTTCTTCTGAATTACAGTCGGGATTTGAAAAAAATCAATTAAGAATTAATTCATTGTCACATACTTAAATTACAACTTAAGCCTCCATAAATATCATAATCTGTTTCCCAAACTACATTGCATTTCTCATTATTAACTTATACTAGTCTAAATACATAATTATTTTATGATGCTAAACTTTTTCAAAGAACTACTAGCTACTAAACAAAACCCGCTAATTTAGCGGGTTTTGTTTTATTTTTTTTTAATTACAAGCCAGAAATTTGCGTAGTTAGTGCAATTATTTATAATTTTTCTCTAACCTCCATTAAAATGTTCCCTAGCAAATTTAAACCTCTACATTTAGAACTATCGAATCTTTCCAGATCATTTATAGAAAATCCAATACCCCATATTAGATCAACTGGGCTTGCTTCTGCTAAAATCATTTTGTTAGTATTTTTTAGAAAAAAAAACAATTCTTTATTTTGAATGAATTTTTCTAGATTCCCAATTCGTACAATTTCTTCTCTTTTCTCAATCCATATATTTTCTTTAAAACCATTTACTTGCCTACCTAATTTTCGTTGACGACTCTGATTAGGTTCTTTAATGATTTCATTCATTTTCTCATGATCATTAAATAATTTGGCTTTTGAATACATCATCCATTGTTCAGTCGAATTGAAGTTCAAATTATCTATGATAAAAGTAGAATTATACCATTGAGATAAAGGATTATTATACCCATAAAAAAAATAATATTTTAAAAAAAGACGTTTTTCATAAATTGATTTCAATTTTTTCAGTGTATCTATTTTGCCTAAAATTAGTTTTTTATAATCTGTATTATTGAGTTCAATTAAATTATTTTGTGTGAAAATTGGATTTGATAAAATTCCAATAATTCGATCTATTGTGTTTGTAAAAAAATAATCCAAATCTTTCGGAATTTCACTTTCTTTTTTGCACAATTCAAAAAATGACATTAAAATATTAAATAGCTTATTGTAACTTTCTTCATTCCATTCTGCATTAATTCTTAAATAGAATTCTAATTCAATATCGCTATCATTGTATTCTAAATATTCATTTAAATAGTCTATTTGCATGGAGTATATTTTTTAACAATTGCATTTTACTAAATGGGTCTTGACTACATTTGAAATTTTCAAAACAGAACTCATTTTTCTGATTCTATAATTTCATATTTAATTTCAAGCAAATTTGGGATTGTTTTTAAAACTTCTCTTATATGATTAGCCTTAATTTCTTTTTCAATATTTTTACCTTTTGTGAATGATGCTTTTACTAATGTCGGGCAATTTCTGTAATTGTCTTCTTGCCACCAATCATCATATTCTAAGTAATTTTCCATTACAGAAATTGTTTCTGCTATTTCTCCAAATCTATACCCAAATCTCCCCCCTGAAATCGGAACTAAATTAATATTCAATTTATCAGAAATTATTTGAGCTAATTCGTTTTTATCTTCTCCAAGATAACCAAAAGTAACATAGTATGATTTAACCATTATTAATTACATTTTATCATTAAGCTTTTAGTAGCACTAGAACTTCTTGCAGATTCTACACTATCAAATATTCTAAGGTTAACATCTCTACCCATTCTAGCAGACATTTTTTCTTGTAGCACATCTAATCCCAAGGCTTTTGCCCTAGATGAATTATCCACATCTAAAGGTAAAGATCTTCCAGATCCTGGTTTTGACAAACCTAATTATTTCCATTCCTATTCATCACAACCATCTATTAGTTCCCAAGTTATCATAGAATAATTTTAATTGGTTATTATTAATGATTTTATTTTCGAATAGATAACCAACAATGTCATCTGCAATTTCCTGGTCCTCAGAACATCCGGTTGATTTAGCCAATACAAACAATGCTTTTTCAATTATTGTATTATTATCTCTTGAGCTTATTATAATTTCTTTCAACTTGTTCTTAAGCATTTTATTATAATTATAATCTTCGCTATCATTATCAAATACTATCTCATAGTATTGAGAAATCTGTTCTTCAACTCTTTCTATTTTTTGAAAATCATTCATCTTATTTACAAATTTTATATGCTCCTGCTGGTATTGCTCCTTGTATTAATACTTCTGCATCTTTAGTAGCATAGCGTAATGCTGGCATATCTAATTTTTTACCTGTTTGTGGATCTATTCCGCTTGACATATCAAAAACACTAGAAGAACTAAGTTTATCAGTCTCAATTTCAATTATTGTACTCGGATTTGTTTCCCCTCTTTTAGGGTTTCGCTTAGAATAAAATTCAGCAGTTCCTTTTTTCTTTGTTGTTGATATATATTGAATTTGTAGACTACCATCATCTATATGTTGTTGTATAGTATGGGTAGCAGTAATATCTTTCGGATTAATTACTTCTCCTACTTTAACACTGGCTTCTTGTGCACCGTTTAAAGCTCTATAAAATGGGCTATTTGAGAGAAATCATAGGCATAAAGATTAAATCCTCCCAAAATTGATAAAGGGTCTATACTTAAATAAAGCCCAGCCTCAGGGTTATAGTATCTAAATCTATTATAATAAAGTCTAGTCTCTACTATACTTTCAATAAATTACCTACTGCCTTTCAAAGAATCTCCTACTCTACAATTTCAAAAGTAACTGATTTTTCTTTCAAATAAAAAGAAAAAGTATTTCATTTTTTTAAAAGCTCGATTCTTCTGTAAAGATTTTTTTTGCTTTCCAATTGATTTTTACCCCCCCTGCGTACACTATATTATAAGCTTTTTAAAACCACAAAACCCGCTAATTTAGCGAGTTTTGTGGTTTTATATCGATGTGTGCACAAGCTAGAAGCTTGCGCCAGCAGGGAGACGCTATCGCACTCGATAATCAAGTACGTTTTATAGATGCATTTGTGACCTTTGTAGACCTTGCCAAACTTGGTTTTGCCGTACAAACCATCAAAGGTGAAGGCCGTCCGAGTTATGACAGTAAAATGTTTCTAAAAATTTATTTATACGGTTATCTTGTAATGCTAGTTTAACAACCTTATCAATGAATATTACATTTCATCAGTATCAAAAGAGATCATTCTTTGACCTGATTCTCTCCATTTTTCTAATGCTTCTGGATTATCTCCATATGCAATGAGAAATATTGATGTTTTTCGGATCTTTTAAATCTATTTTATAAACTAAATCATATGATGAAAAAGCATGAATTTCATTATTAACTAATTCTATTTTATAAAATGGATTTGAATCTGTGAAAAAAAGAGCCCATAAGAAATTATTAGAACAATCTGTACAGGCTATAAATCCTTCGTTTCCCATCCCGCCTTCACCACCAAATACGATATATTCGTTATTAATTTCTATTCTATTTGAGAGAACGTCAAAAGTTGTCCAAATGTCAGTATTAAATTTCTCTAAACTCTCTATAGTAGTTTCGCAAAGAGGAAATGAATAATATAAAGGATTATTTAGATTATTTACTTTATAACAATTTAATATTATAATTTCACCATTGCATTTTTGCAAAGAATTTATTCCGATCAACTCTTCGTTTGACCAATGCTCTAGCATTATTTTATTTTTCATTTATAAGTATTTTTTAATGGCATGCAATTACAGTTGGTTTAACATTGGTTCCTGTGGCAGGTAAGTTAATTTTAGGTAAATCTGGTCTATTTTTAGGTCTTGAATTTAATTTTCCTTTTAAATTTTTACCATATGTCCCGCCTCCAGGCATTGAATCCCCAGGTTGTACTTTGATCATTGGAACTTCTGTTAATCCTGCATTTTGAGCTGCTAACAGTCTTCTATTATCTAAAGAAACCAATTTCCCATCGACTTCAACAACTCTTAATGCACTAGGTGTTTGATGATCATCAGGGAATTTGCTCCAATCCCAAGTACCATCTTTCATTGCTTTTTCATAGGCCTCAGTTTGACCATTTACATATCCTTGAGAATAATTTAATAAACTTGGATCAATCATTTCGGATAATCCAAATACATCCACCCAACTATTGCAATCATGGACATAAGCATAAAAGTTAGGATTATTTCCAGCGAGCCCTATTGGGTCTTGACTTAAGTAGAGTCCAGTATCAGGATTATAGTATCTAAATCGATTATAATACAATCCAGTTTCTATATCTTCATACTGCCCGAGTTGTCTAAAAGGAATAAATTCCCTATCTCCTTTAAAATCTTTTAGACCACCATAAATATCATAATCCGTTTCCCAAACTAATTCTCCAACTTCACTGTAAACTTCTATTGGTCTACCAATATAATCGCTAATTATTGAAAATTTTTCTTCTCCAATTATCTTAGCACTCGGTACAAAAGAACCATCTTCATATACCCAAGTTGTCAGATTTTCAATTGGTTCAGGTTTATCGTATACTAAGTCATCCTCAACAACAATTAACTTTGGTCGATCTTTTAAATCGTATTTCCATTCATGGATAAGAACGTTACCATCCCAAAAGTATCTAAAAATTTCTTTGTTTGCAATTTTTGCTGTACGTCTTCCTAGCGCATCATATTCAAAACATACAACTTTGCCATCTGGGTTTGTTACACTTTCAAGCATTCCGTTGGCGAGCCAAGTATACCCAGTATCACCATGTTGCCACTGTTCATGTTCTTGCTGTAATCTAGTCTCTTCTGTTTTGTTGCCAGCTAGTTTGTCCATCCAATTAGTTGGTGCTGCAAATTGTAACAGATCATTTATATTTCTAGTACTTTTGTGTATTAGATTCCCTAGTTCATCGTATTTGTAATGGTATTTTTCATCTTGCAAAAGTTTTCCTCCTTTGCCATACTTACGATCACTGCGGTCTTGGGTTTTGTATAAATTACCTACTGCATCAGGTGTTTTGTACAATTCTCCTTTGCCATCATAATCTGCCTTAGCTAAGTTACCAAAGTCATCATAATCAAAAAAGGTCATACCGCCAGTGAGTTGGTTTACTACGCTACGCAGTTGTTGGCTCGTATCCCAGTTGTAGTAACGAGAACCTGTACGTTTTCCATTAGCAAATACTTCTTGCTCTTTTTGCTTGCCACTGCTATTGTAGCTCGTTTTTATGTTTAGTCCTCCTGTAGCGTATCGCTCAATTTCGCGTCCTAATTCATCTCGCTTTAAGGTTGTTTCCCAAGCTTGATGTTGTTCTTTGAGTTCATTGCTTTGCGCTTCAATACGCTCTAATTGTCCTTTGCTATTGTAATGGGTGTTGATATCTGCCCCTAAACTAGTACTTATGTTGGTACGTTGTCCTAAAGCATTGTAGGTTGCGGTAAGACTGATACCATTCTCGTTAGTATCAAGCTGTTGTTTTTGAGTTTCTTTGGTTATACGTCCGTTTACATTACGCTCTAAATAGATACTCACATTTTGATTTGTAGCTTCTACTAATTGCCCATTTTTGTTATAGGTATAGGTTTCCCATGTACCATCGTGGTAGTCAGCTCGAGTTATGCGACCTAAAGCATCTTGTTCATACTCGGTATATTTTCCGCCTCCATGGTCTATTTTGGTCACTTCACCTACAAGGTTGCGGTTGTATTTTTTTACTAAGCCATCAAATGCTGTTTCGCGCATGATGTACCCTGCTTTATTTCGGTCAAAATAATAGCTTTCGTTATCTTCATTTTTTATACTACTAAGCTGTTCCATCTTGTCGTAGTCAAAACGCACTTTTATACCGTTTTGCTCTCTTGTGGCTAGACTTCCTAGTGGGGTATAACTAAACTTGATATTGTTTTTTTTGTCTTTTAAAGCTATTACTTCGTCATAATTATTATAACTAAATTGTATAACGTTACTGTCTTTCTCTACAATTTGTTGTACCCTATCTAAGGCATCATAGCTAAAATAATCTGCCATTTGCATCGGAGTGTAAATGGCTTGTACACGCCCTCGATGGTTGTACTCCCAAGATTTTAGCTTTTGGTCGTTTTCACGCCATTCAATAAGATTGTGCTGCTGGTCGTAAACCAGTTGCAATTTATTATTGTTTTTGGCAACGCTTGCCAATAGTCCTTTTTTGTTGTAGGTAAAATGGGTACTTGTTTTATCAGGTGCAATGATGGTTTTTAGCTGATGTTCTTTTTCTTTGTGATACAAATAGATTGTTTTCTGTCCTTCGGGATCAATGGCTATCGACGGACGGTTTTCATCATCGTATAACATCATTTCTTCTGTACCATCGGGATAGGTTGTACCTATTTTATTTCCCATATCATCGTAATTGTATCCCGTAATTCGTCCTTCTTGGTCGATTTCTCGGTACAGTTCCATGAACTCAGTATAGTCATAAAAAATACTGTTACCCATAGGGTCTTGCTCTTGGGTTACGAGTTGGTTTGGCTCGTAATAATAGGTTCTTACAGCTCCATTAGCATCGGTTACTATGTTATAGCCTTCTGCTGTATAGTATTCTATCCAACCTTCTTGCCAGCCACCGTCGCCCCAAGTGTGAATACACTTGTCTTGTTTATCATATTCCCAATAAAAGGCTTGTCCATTTCGATCGGTTTTCTTTACCATTAAATGATTTTCGTACTCAATGCGCGTTGGTTTACCTAGTGCATCGATAATTGCAATCATATTGAAATGCTCGTCATACTCGTAGGCTACTAGTAATTCGTCTTTCTCAAGTGTTACAAGTTCTAATTTTTGAATAAATCTGTCTTTAGTACTTACTTTTATTTCTCTACCTGATGCATCAATAATTTTACTTAGGTGATAACCTGTAAATTCAAAATCAATAGCTAATCCATCATGATTGGCTATTTGGGTGAGTTGGTATTTTTTACCATTAAATAGGGTGAAATTATAAAATAGCTTGCTTTTATGATCGTAGGCTTGATACCCTTCTTGAGTTCTTTTTAGGGTTGTTTTTTCTTCGCGCAGATAGTATTCTTCATCGGGTAGTAAAGTCGGAAATACCACTAATCTCCCATCGTCCATACGCAGACCTAATGCATCATCTTCTGGATATAGTTCTACTGCTCGGTCATATATACTGTGTACACCATGTCCGAGCCAGCCTATATATTTTGAATCAGAGTACCAAGCTCTTTCCCAGTTTAATGGTATTGGGCTTGCAATATCAAAATCGCTACCTTCGTAAATAACAGCTCCATTTATAAGATTTACAGGATCATGCGCACATTTTCTGAGTGAATCTTTAAGTCCTTTTGGGCTTTTTGATCCTTTTAAGTTAATTTTTTTAGCAAGTCCTCTAACTTTTTTCATAAGCGTACTAAATCCGATACTTGCTGCTAATCCTGTTAGCATTCCTCCCCAATCTGGCGGATAAGGGCCTCCTACCATTACTGGTTTTCCTGTAGAAATAGGTAATGAAAATGAAGTTGGTGCAAATAGTGTTGGAGCAAAGGGCAACATTTTCTTACCTACTTTAGTTTTTCCTAGACTCATGGAGAGCGGAATCCCAATATCATTACAAGTCATCAGCATATGTCCTTTGGGACTCATTCGGGTACTGTCGGAAAAAACGGTTTGTGAGGCAAAAAAGTTCATACTCTCATGTCCGATAATCGGTGTCATAAGCCAAGGTGGGGTAAAAAGCGGAATATGAACTAGAGGGATTATAATACCGCTGGTATCTGAGTTCCCACGTTTGAATCCATTTACATGCACACTGGTTCCTAAATAGGGTACATAGTCGAATGGATCTATTACAATACCTATATAAGGGTGAAATGGATTAAATGGAGGTAAAGTGGTAAAGTGGATATCGATCCCTACCACAATGGTTAAATGGTTATCGGTTAATAACATAGTTAATAGGTGCTGCTCAATTAGTATTCCTCTTGTCTTTTGTTAATATGATGTGAAAAATTTATTTGTCACAAATGTATTACAAATATTATTTACAAAATAAATTTTTTTGTACTATTTTTACTAATATAACAATAAAGCTAAATTTTATTAAAATTCAGTTATACAATTACTATATGCTATTTTTACACCCTTTTATATTTTACACCCTTTTATCATAGAGATTAATATCAAGCATGCAAAAAGGTATTAAAATAAGATAAATACTATTTTTTATTTTTGTATGATTAATTTGAATTATAAAAAAATGAAAAAATTATTATCTCTATTGATTATTTTTATTTGCTCATGTGAATCTGACTATAAAACAGAAACAATACAAGTAGATAATGAACATAAAATTAATCTACCAGTTTTTTTATCTAAAACAGATACAATAAGCCAAGTTGCCATATTAGAATATCAGAATACTAAAAAGAAACTCTATACTATTGTCATTACAGATACCAAAGCAGAATTTGATGATGCAATTCACAAACACACCGTTCTTGATAAAATATATATAAATGATGCAACCGATCCAAATAATCAATATCCATCAAATCTAGATGGTTATTCTAACTATGTATTAGACTTTATAACAAAAAGAGGGATTTCTATTGATGTTATCTCAGATCTTGAAAAAACGACAATAAATGGGTTAAACGCAAGAATTATTTCTATAACAGGAAAAGCTGATATTGATTCTACATTTTATTATTGGAAGTTTGCTTTTATTGAAGATAAAGACAAATTTTATCAGGTCATAACATGGACACTTAAAAATCAAGAAAACAAATACAGTCGACAAATGGATTCTATAATTCAATCTTTTGAGAGAATAAATAAAAGCTAAAAATAAAAATTCTGCATTTAGAGCCTACGTTATCTGCAAGCCTCAAAAAAAATAATTAGTAACTATTCAGTCCCAAGTACCTATTTTATTTCAAAATGATTTTTCTATCAAGAAATTACTTAAATTAGCTATAGCATTAAATCGTCGGGGTTTTAAAATCTTATAAAAACCAGATTGACGGCATCATATCTGTTAAAAACGAATAGTATCTACATATGAAAAAAAATGCTGATGTAGTAATTATTGGTGGGGGACTAGCAGGGCTTACTTGTGGTATTCATTTATCCAAAATGAAACTACGAGTGATTTTGATTGAAAAAAACGAATTCCCAAAACATAAAGTTTGTGGTGAATATGTCTCTAATGAAATCAAACCTTATCTGGATTGGCTTGACTTAAAAATTCAGGACTTGAACCCAGTAGCAATTACACGATTAGAATTCTCAGCATCAAATGGAAAACTAATTCATTGCAAATTGCCTCTTGGAGGATTCGGACTCAGTCGTTACACATTAGATTATCAGCTGTATAAAAAAGCAATCGAAAATGGATGTGAGATAATTCATGATACTGTTGAAGACATTAGTTTTGAGAATGAGTTATTTACTATTACAACCTTAAAATCAGAAACGTATGTAACCAATATAGCCATAGGTGCCTTTGGCAAACGCTCTAATTTTGATCAAAAACTACAACGCAAATTCATTCAAAAAAAAGCTCCTTGGCTTGCAGTAAAAGGGCACTACAGCGGAGAATTTGCAAATGATCTCGTTGGGTTATATAATTTTGAAGGAGGATATTGTGGTGTTTCAAAAGTCGAAAACGACATAATAAACATTTGCTATCTAGTTCATTTTGATACTTTTAAAAAATACAGAAACATTGATGATTTTCAAGCTAATATTATTTATAAAAACCCGTATCTAAGACAATTTTTCACCAATAGCAAACCACTATTCGAAAAACCACTTACAATAAGTCAGATTTCATTTGAAGAAAAAACAGCAATAGAAAATCATATTCTAATGGTTGGAGATAGCGCAGGTTTAATACAGCCTTTATGTGGCAATGGTATGGCAATGGCAATTCACAGTGCAAAAATTGCCTCTGAATTAATTATAGATTTTTATACCAAAAAGAGCATTTCAAGAAAAGAGCTTGAAAAGGAGTACACCAAATCATGGAACTACAATTTTAAGAGAAGATTAAAAACAGGTCGATTTCTTGCTTCGCTATTACAAAACAAGAAAGGAGCTACAGTGGTAATGTGGTTCTTAATTCAATTTCCATTTTTATTACCTCAAATTATAAAAAGAACACATGGTAAATCTATAATTCTAAATTAATAATGGCTATAAAAACCAAATATAGAACGGATGATCCAGAGATTATGGATGACTTCAATTTAAAAGGGGATGTTTTACAAAACGCATTGGATAAAATCGCTAAAATAAATCAGCTTCTTGGAGGAAACTACTTAACTTTACAAGGAGTCGAAAAATTATTGGATGGTATTAGCAAAGATCAAACAATAACTATTGTAGATATAGGGTGCGGAAACGGAGACATGTTAAGGAAATTAGCCGATTATGGATTAAAACACGATTGGAATTTTAAATTAATAGGTATCGATGCCAATGCTTTTACAATAAATTACGCTCGAAAACTATCTAAACATTACCCCAATATAATTTACCGTTGCGAAGATATATTTGATGAATCATTTAGTAAATTAGAATACGATATTATATTGTGTACTTTGACTTTACATCATTTTAAAAATAATGAAATAATCAATCTAGCAACCATTTTTAATGCTAATGCAAGACTTGGAGTAGTAATAAATGATTTACACAGAAGTATTGTTTCTTATCGTTTATTTCAAGCAATGTGTTTTATTACCCAATTAAACGGAATGTCTAAAAAAGATGGCTTAACATCTATTTTAAGAGGATTTAAAAAACATGAATTACTTGATTTCTCTAAACAGTTAAACTTAAAAAAATATACCATTCAATGGAAATGGGCTTTCCGATATCAATGGATAATTTCAAAAACATGAGTGTAAAAATAACCGCCATTACTAAGCAATTACCCAAATATTCAAGAACAACTGAAGAAATTATCCCTTTTTTAGATTCGTGGCTTTTGGGGCAAGATGAACGCTTTATCCGAAAGGTAAAAAAAATCTTTGAGGGTGCTGCTGTCGATAAGCGATACTCTATTATGGATCCCATCGAGGTTTTTTCTAATACTTCTTTTGAGGATCGAAACGATATTTATGTCCGTGAGGTAATAGATTTAGGAGAAAAAGTCTTAAAAAAAGCCTTGGATAAATCAAACTGGAAGCCTGAAAGCTTAGATTATATCATTACAGTAAGTTGTACAGGTATTATGATTCCTTCTTTGGATGCCTATCTTATAAACAAACTCAAACTGCGTCAAGATATCGTGCGTCTCCCTGTAACCGAAATGGGCTGTGCTGCTGGTATTTCTGGAATTATCTATGCTAAAAACTTTTTAAAAGCCAATCCTGGAAAACGAGCTGCGGTAATTGCTGTAGAAAGTCCAACTGCAACTTTTCAGTTAGATGACTTCTCGATGGCAAATATTGTATCAGCAGCAATTTTTGGAGATGGTGCCGCTTGTGCTCTTCTTTCTTCACATGAAGATGATAATGGCCCTGAAATTATTAATGAAGAAATGTATCATTTTTATGATAACATCCATATGATGGGTTTTAAACTTGTAAACACCGGGTTACAAATGGTACTGGATATTGAAGTTCCAGAAACAATTGCCTCTCATTTTCCAGATATCATCCATCCTTTTTTAGCCAAGAACAAATTAAAAATAGAAGATATAGATCATTTAATATTTCATCCTGGAGGAAAAAAAATAATACAAACTGTAGAAGAATTATTTTCTGATTTAGGTAAGAATATCGATGACACGAAAGAAGTCCTTAGATTATACGGAAACATGTCCAGTGCAACTGTTTTATATGTTTTAGAGCAAATTATGGACAAAAAACCAAAAAAGGGACAAAGGGGTTTAATGTTGAGTTTTGGACCGGGTTTTTCGGCTCAACGTGTTCTATTGCAATTTTAAATATAGAATTAGAAATGACAAATCAAGATATTATATCTAAATTACCGTATAGCAAACCTTTTTTGTTTGTAGACGAAGTTATTTCTATATCTGAAAATGGAGTAGAGGGAACCTACTATTTTGATGAAAATTTAGATTTTTACAAAGGCCATTTTATAGCAAATCCTATTACTCCGGGTGTAATCTTAACTGAAGTAATGGCACAAATTGGATTGGTATGCTTAGGTATATTTTTATTAAACAAAGAATTCACTAAAAATACCTCAATTGCCTTAACATCAATTGAAATAGATTTTTTAAAACCTGTTTATCCAAATGAAAAAGTAACAGTTGTTTCAGAAAAAATGTATTTTAGATTTGGGAAATTAAAATGCAAGGTAACTATGAAAAACCAGCTTGGAGTTGAAGTTTGTTCTGGGATGATTGCCGGAATGATTGTTTAAATTTTAACCTTAAAAATAAGCAAATGCAAAAAAGAGTTGTCATTACAGGTCTTGGAGTCGTTGCCCCAAATGGGGTGGGGCTTGATGCATTTACAGATGCATTAAAAAATGGCCGATCAGGTATTAAATACGATGCTGAATTAGAACGCTTGCAATTTTCTTGTCATATTTCTGGAAAACCAGCATTATCTCCTGAATTGATAGCTGCTTATTTTTCTGAGCTTGAATTACGGAATTTTAATGCTACTGGAATTTTATATGGTGTAATTGCAGGTTTAGACGCATGGAAAGATGCAGGCTTAGCAATTCTAGAAAATGATGATCCTGATTGGGATAGCGGAACAATCTTTGGCGCAGGAACATCTGGAATAGAAAAATTTAGAGAAAGCATCTATAAAATTGATGATTTTCAAACCAGAAGATTAGGAAGTACTGTTGTAGCTCAAACCATGATTAGTGGCGTAAGCGCTTATTTAGGCGGCAAACTAGGACTTGGAAATCAAGTCACCACCAATTCATCGGCTTGTACAACTGGTACCGAAAGTGTTTTAATGGCGTACGAACGAATCAAACTAGGTCAAGCCAAACGAATTTTAGCAGGTAGCACTAGTGACTCTGGACCTTATATTTGGGGAGGATTTGATGCAATGAAGGTTTGTACTTTCAAACACAATGATACTCCCGAGAGTGGCTCTAGACCAATGAGTGCAAGCGCTTCGGGTTTTGTTCCAGGAAGTGGGGCAGGAGCCTTGGTGTTAGAAGATTTAGAAACAGCTCTAAATAGGGGAGCACGAATTTATGCTGAAGTCTTGGGGGGAAATATAAACTCAGGCGGACAGCGTGGGAACGGAAGCATGACAGCCCCAAACGCAACAGCTGTACAAAAATGCATTAGCAACGCACTAGAAAATGCTTCAGTTTCAGCCTCTGAAATTGATTTGATTAATGGACATCTTACCGCTACTAGTAAAGATGCTTTGGAAATTGAAAATTGGAGCATTGCATTAAATCGTAAGGGCAATGATTTTCCCTATGTAAATGCATTAAAATCAACTATAGGACATTGTTTATCAGCTGCAGGAAGCATAGAACTTGTAGCTTCGGTATTGCAATTACATCAAGGTTTTATTTTTCCAAATGTAAATTGTGAAGATCTACATCCAGAAATTACATCTATAATAGACAAATCTAAAATCCCAACTCAATTAATTAATTCCGATCTAAATATTATTGCCAAAGCTAGTTTTGGTTTTGGTGACGTGAATGGTTGCGTGATTTTAAAAAAATATAACTAACTCTCATTTAAAAAACAACTATTGAATATGGATAACCAACAACTACTAACCGAATTAAAAAACATTGTAAAGCCTTATGTTAAGAATGATACTGCTTTTGAAAATTTCACAGAAGAAACAAACTTCATAACTGATTTAAATATTAATTCTGCCAATTTAGTCGACATTGTCTTAGATGTTGAAGAAGCCTTTGATATTACAATTGATAACGAATCAATGGAAAAAATGGTTAATGCGAAAGCTGCTTTGAGCATTATTCAATCTAAACTAAGTGAAAAATGATTGGAAATGATATTGTTGATCTAAAAACTGCTCAACAAGAGAGCAATTGGAAACGCGAAGGTTTTTTAAATAAAATTTTTACCGACGAAGAACAATTGCTCATTCACAATTCTAATACGCCCGAAATAATGGTTTGGAATTTATGGAGTCGAAAAGAAGCTGCTTATAAAATATACAATCGCGACACTAAAATAAATGGCTATTTTCCAACAAAGTTAATTTGCATTTACGAATGTGCCCGTTTTGGTACTGTATCTATAAACAACAACTTGTATCATACTCAAACAACAATCACAAAAGATTATATACATACAGTTGCTGTTTCTAAAAGAGAAAATTTAAATAGAATCATCTCTTTAAACAGCAACTGTAAAATACTTAAAGACCAAGGGATTCCATATCTAATTGATGCTATTACAAAAGCTGTAATACCAATTTCAATAAGTCATCATGGACGTTTTATTGAGTCAATTAGAGTAAAGGAATAATTACTTTATCCCTAATCTTGATTTAAGTTTCAAGAATAGTAAGGCAATTTTATATGCATCTTCTGAAGATGAATTTCTTTCGCTTTTTGGAATTTTATAAATCTCACACAATTCATCTAGAGAGAACTGTCTGTCATTAATATCATGAAGCTTACGATACATAACATCTACATCTAAAGCTTCATTTTTTAATCTTCCACAGTCTAGTTTTTCTAGGGCTGCATTAATCATTTCTACATCAAAATTAATATGATGCCCAACCAAAACACCATTTCCAATATATTCAATTAAAGCTTTAAGTGCATCTGGTTCTGGTAATTTTTCCATTTTACTTTCAATAATAAACTCATTTGTAAGTCCGTTATCATGAAAGAATTTATACTGCAGCAAAACTGCTTCAAAACTATCCTGAATATGAATACTATTGTTTATTACTGCAAATGAACCAATAGACAGAATCACATCTTTAGTTGGGTTTAATCCTGATGTTTCGGTAGATAATACAACAAAACGCTCTGATTTAGTCTCAAATTTAGTGAGGTACTCTTTCCAGAAATCAGGGTATTCTTTGTTGATATTTTTCAGCCAGTCTAACATATTATGAAAATTGGGTCAGTTGAAATTTACTTTTTATAAGCTCTTCTAAATCTTTCATCGGAGCTAATGCATTTTTTAATTTTTCTTTATCGCTTTTTGATAGTTCTCTCAAATTGATATATTGTCCTGAATCATCATTTTTTAATCCTTCTACAGTTCTAAATTTTGACAAGGTTAAAAATGCTTCAGCACAACTAAGATAAATATCAGCATTTTTAGAATCAGTAATCGCTAATTGCTTAAATCGCAAATAGGTATTTTTAATTCCTTTTATATTCGAGCTCAATATAAGTAAACGTGCACCATCAATTAAAGGCATCAATGCACGTGTTTTAATATCAAACTTAAATTTATGTGGACCTTCTTCTTCAACAATAAATTTCTTAAAGAAGCTTAAAGGTGAATTCTTTCTCAACGCATCATTTCCTAAGAAATCAAAGAATAATGTATTGTTTATGGCGTTTTTGAATATCACATTTTCTATTACTTCTTCAATTTTTGGTTCTCCAAAAACAATCTCATAATCAAAGAAAATACTACTTAAATCATTGCTGTTTTCACCTGGAGTATTCATCCAACTGTTATATTGTTTTGTCCAGTCTGTCAGCGACTTACACCACAACATATTACTAGCCATATGTCCATTAGGGCAATATTCATATCCTATTTTTTCTAAGGTAGCTGTAGTTCTTTTTGCCAGATGCAAGAAGTAATCTTTTACATCACGGTATTTATCTGCAGTTACATCTTCAAAAATCAAAATACTATCCTGATCCGTCAATAAAAGCTGTTCTTTTCTTCCTTGACTCCCAATACTTAACCATGCAAAACGAGCAGGAGGTGAGCCCATCTCTAAAATTGAAAGCTCAACTGAACGTTTTATCAACGCCAGATTAATTTCATTTGCAATATTACTTATATGTGAAAGTGGAATATTCTTTTGTATGTAATTCTGAATCAAGTCTGATAAACGATCTCTGATTTGTTTCAAATCCTTAGGCAATTGCGAACGTTTAATTTCTTTTATCAATACTCCCGGATTACTAGCCTGTGCAACAATTAAATCATGCTCTGAGATAACTCCTTTTACAGCAGATTTACTTGTTCCGTCTTTTGTAACACATAAATGACTTACATTATTCTTTAGCATCAACAATTGCGCTTCGGCTAATGAAACATTTTCTATTACAGTTACAACAGGTGAGGACATGATTCTATCTACAGTTTCATCAATTGAGAATCTACCTGTAGCAATTTTAGAAGACAAATCGGCGTCAGTAACAATACCAATAGGTTTATTACTGTCACAAACGACAATATTATCAACCATAGCATCAGTCATGCGTATAGCAACATCTTTTACAATATCACTTGGTTTGGCTATTAATGGTGAGTTATTATAGCTTAAAGATTGTATGTATTGTATTTCTGATTGTTGGTCTGAATAGAATATATTATCAGAAATATGATTTCCTTTAAACTCTGCATTGTCTTTGGTATGACGCGTATTTGCTGCAAAACTTTCTAATAAGAAATTTAAAACATCTGGATTGTTTGCAACAAAAGGCCTAAAGACAGCAATTGGTATTGCGTACACAATACTTTCTTCTCTGGCTTTTGCCGTCATCATATAGTTATTCTTGGCAAAAAATGGGCGTAACCCAAATATATCACCATCATGACATTTATTTAATAATGTTTCTTCGGCATCGGCAATTACCGATAAATTAATAACGCCTGAAGCAACCACGTAAAAACTATCGTGCAAGGTGTCATTAACCTGAAACAATACAGCGTGTTTTTCTAAATTAATAACACGAATATTGGTCGCAATCTCAGATAGTTCTTGAAAAGTTAAGTTATCGAATGGCGGATATTCTTTCAAGAAATCTGCGATATGCTCAGCAATTGTATTCATAAGTTAGATAGATTTTTAGAAAGTATCGTTTGTAAAAATAATAAAATAAACCCTTACAATGAAAGGATAAATTATTTTGAATCCATTTATTTTACCATATATTAAGCTAAAATAAGCAATAAAACCTTTAAAATACAAACATAGGGATTGATATGAGCATTTTCAGGATTAAAAACATTCTATTTTACATAATATAAATTATAGGTCATTTATTATATAGTAGAAATACCAATGTACAGCGTTCAAACTAATATCCTTTAAAATTAGAAACATAAAAAAAGCCTCATTGTATTGAGGCGTATTTAAATATTTATTTGTCAAAATCATTTAAGCTAAATTTTAAACCCTGATATGGATTCTCGCTGTATGCTTCATTAATGTTTTGCATAATTGAAAAAGTTTTTACTTTTTTTTAAACTACAGAAATATCCACTTGACGAATACTTGTACAAAAAAATAAATCATTTTTCACATGAACACTCATTAGACGATTTATAAATTCTAGATAATCCTCAGTAATTATTAATCTAATATTTTTTTACGAACAAGTTAAAATAAAAATATTCTTACATTTTATTCAAATAAACACATATATTTACATTAAAAAATAAAGATCATATGGAAGTCGTTTGGACTCTAAAAGCCGAAAAGACATATTTACAAAATTGTGAGTATCTATTAGAAAATTGGAATTTAGAAGTAGCTACTAAATTTGATTCTGAAGTACTGAGAGTAATTGATTTGATATCAAAAAACCCATATTTAGGTCGCTATAACAATGATTTTAAGTGTAGTATCATTCTAATTGTAAAACAAATCTCTTTGTTTTATACTATTTACAAAGGAAAAATTACGTTAATGTATTTTCATGATAACAGACAAAAAAAGATAAACTTTGAAATATAATCTTATTTCTTTTTATTTTTTATTCTCTCTATCATTTCGCTATGCGGAATCGTTTTCCCATTTTTATAATCATTTCTAGCTTCCTCAAGCTCAGACATTAATTCCATTCTATAGTATTCTTCTGGAGAGATTATTTTTGCTATTGACATCATTTCATCCGCTGTAAAAGTTTGTGCTTTTAATTTTCTATAAAATGTCGGTACAGAAAGTCCTACCTGCTCTATGATATAATTCTTTTTGAACGGTGAATTAGTAATTAATTCATCTAGTTCTTCTGCTATCTTTTTAAAAGCAATAATTTCTGCTATCATATTTGATAATTTTTAATTACATTTATTTATCAAATATAGTAAAAAAATTGATACACAATATTGTAAAATAAGCTATTCGGAACTCAAAGCAATTCTAAAAATTAGAACAAATAAAAAAACCATCTTATTACTTAACAATAAATAAGTTCAATAAAACGTTTTTTTTTATGTCAATATTCGCTGTATGCTTCATTAATGTTTTGCATAATTGAAAAAGTTTTTACTTTTTTTTAAACTACAGAAATATCAACTTTATAAATACTGTGTCAACAGCATATTCGTGTAAAAACAAATATTTTTTAGATCAAATTACAAAGCTTGTTTTATTAAGCTCATAATGTATTCCAAATTCTTTGTATCACTAACTTTTAATTCATAATCTCCATTACCATGATGCCCTTTTACAGAAGCATCAATTGTTATTTTCTTAGGATCATCTAATGTTCCTTTTTTCATATTAATCCAAAAAATCATTTTATTCTGCTGTACATTAACATCAACTATATTGCTCTTTAACTTAAAAGCGATATACTTCTTTTTCGGTACAATTTCTATATCTGGAGATAAAGCTAAGATTGCATTTTTATAAGAATCGTACAGCTCTAACATTTCATCGCTTTTACCATTTAAATGACTATCTTCCGTATATACTACTATCTCTTTGATAACTTTACTTATGTCAGACCCCTCATTTTGTTGTACTAGTTTTATACTAGGTGCTGATTTAGATTTTTTTATCGGATTGATAATAACAATATCATTCTCAAATTGCTTTATTTCCCAAAGCTCGATAGCTAAATCTTTAAAATTAGATGATTGCTTTTGAAAATCAGTAAATGAAGGCGAAACAAAAACAATTCTGGATTGTGACCAGTCAACATCTGATCGTTTTAAATTTCCTTTCTGTGTCTCGTTATATTCTACAATAAAGTCAGCTCTATATTCCAACATCAGGTTCAAATATGATACTCCTTGGTCAATAACACTATAATTCTGGTTCCTTTTATACTCAATAATTACAAATGCTTTACTTTCTTCGTCGAATGCCAAAGTATCTATACGATTACTTTTTATAGTGAACTCAGACTTAATTAGTTTCAAATTTGTAATTTTATCTAAATTTCCTTCAAAAAGATTTTGAATATCTTTTTCCAACTTAAAGTTTATTTCTTTTAAGCTAGTCATCAAATTTTTATTTCGAGTAAATATGTTCATGCTTTTTTATTCTAATTTCAAGTTCTAATGTTTTGTATACTCAATTAATATGCACACTATGCGAATTTAAGATTTAAATATTCTTAAACAATGCTGTTTAAAAATAAGATAGAACAATTTTAAAAACATAAAAAAACCATCTTATTGCTAAGATGGTTTTTATTTGACTTATATAACTTTAATGTTTCTTTAGGTAAACCGATTTTCCGTTTACAAAAACTTCAAATTTATTTTTATCATCATAATATGCCGTTTTATAAACGTCTCCTTTAAAAAGGGCAATCTCACCATGAGTTCTTCCGTCAGTTTTTGTCGTATAATCAAATTTGATTGTTTTGTTATAAGGACCAATTGCTAAGCTGTATGCTGAGAACGCCGTCCCTCTTAAATCAAATTCTTGTTTTGAATCGATGACTTTATCATCTGCATAAAAATTTGTAATTTGTTTAGTAAGAGGAATATCAGGATAATATTTATTTACTTTTTCAAGAAATTCATACTGTTCAACACTTACTGGTTCAATTTTGGAAGTAATTGTTTGAGAAAAAGAAACTGTAGTAACTAAAAGTAATAATAAGGCACATCTTTTCATAATTGATAATTTTAAATTAATAATTATAGCCCTTTACAGAGCTAACTCTGTTAAAAAAATGGGTTTTTCATTAAAACATTTTTTAATGAATCAACAAGGTACGAAATATTTATCTTTGCATGGAAATAAAAATATTATTTTTTAAATAAATGACTACAAAAAAATACCTCCAATTAATCCTTATTTTAGGCTCTTTAACTGCTCTTGGACCGTTTTCTATCGATATGTATCTTCCTGGTTTTTCTGGAATTGCTAAAGATTTAAACACCACTGTTGCAAAAGTTTCTATGAGTTTATCTAGTTATTTTATAGGTATTTCGGCTGGACAACTACTTTACGGACCTTTATTGGATCGATTTGGTCGAAAAAAACCCTTATTCGTTGGATTGATGGTTTATATTTTGGCTTCTTTAGGATGTGTTTTTGTTACTGATATTGATACTTTTATTGGTTTGCGTTTTTTACAAGCTGTTGGTAGCTGTGCTGCAACTGTAGCTTCTGTGGCAATGGTTCGTGATCTTTTTCCTGTAAAGGATATTCCTAAAGTTTTCTCTATGCTTATGCTTGTTGTTGGTCTTTCACCAATGCTTGCTCCAACTATTGGTGGTTATGTAACTTCTGATTATGGATGGCATACTGTTTTCTTTATATTAATGTGTATGGGAATTGTGATTTTAATTGCTTCTCAAGTTGGCTTACCCAACACACATAAACCTGATACCTCTATTTCTCTAAAACCAAGACCTATAATTACTAACTTCCTTAGAGTTGTAAAAGAACCTCAATTCTTTACTTATGCCTTTACAGGTGCAGTGTCTTTTTCTGGTTTATTTACTTATGTAGCGTCCTCTCCTATCGTTTTCATGGATATTTTTAAGGTTGATGCTAAAATTTATGGTTGGATTTTTGCCTTTATGTCTTTGAGTTTTATTGGTGCTAGTCAGTTGAATTCGTTTTTATTAAGAAAATTTTCTAGCGAACAAATGATTTTTGGTGCATTGATTACTCAATCTGTAATTAGTATTGTCTTTTTGATTTTGGCTATAAACAACTTCCTTGGTTTATACGAAACAATCGGCATGTTATTCATTTACTTGGCTTGTCTAGGAATTTCAAATCCTAATACTGCTGGTCTTACAATGGCTCCTTTTGCTAAAAATGCTGGAAGTGCATCGGCGTTAATGGGTGCAATTCAGCTTGGTTTAGGTGCAATCGCTTCGTTTGCAGTTGGTGTTTTTGTAAAAAGCTCTATTGTTCCAATGGTTGCTATTATGACAACGACTACTATTACTGCTTTTATTATTTTGAATATTGGTAAGCGTTTTATAAAAGAAAAAGTTGCTATTTCTAACGATGATGAAACTGTAGTGCTTCATTAAAGGATCTGAGGTACTGAGGTGCTAAGATTAAAAAAGGTTCAAAGTTGCAAAGGCTCAAAGGTTTTACTTAGATTACTCTTTTATAGTACTGTGACTGCAAACTGCAAACTTTTCAGCACACAGGTTTTTTATTCTCAATCTTGTCACCCTGACGAAGGAAGGGTCTCATAAAGTAACTCAATCTACAAACTGTGAAATGTGAGTTGTGAAACGTGAAATGGATATTAACCGCAAAGTATGCAAAGGTCTACGCAAGGGACGCAAGGTTTATTTTAGTTAAAAGTGGAAACTGTGATTGAAAAAGGTTCAAAGTTGCAAAGGCTCAGAGGCTCAAAGGTTTATTTTGGTTAAAAGTAGAAATGGTGAAATGTGAAATGTAAGCTGTAAGTTGCGGCTGAGTACTGAGACTGAATACTGAGACTATAAACTGCATATGCAAAAAAGGTTTTTCTTTAAAATTTAAAGAAAAACCTTTTTTATTAATTGTAAGCGTATTTTTAATTGATTGCTTGTTTTTTATCTGGTCTGATAATCATACGTAGCGATTGGTCTTTTGCAAAATAAGCTACCATCCAGTTGTAAAAAGTACTTAAACGATTACGGTATGTAATAAGTGATATAAGGTGTATAAATAACCAAATTACCCAAGCCAAGAATCCTTTGAAATGCCATTTTGGTTTTGGTAAATCAACAACGGCTTTATTTTTACCTATAATCGCCATTGATCCTTTGTCTACATATTTAAAAGGTTTTAAGGGTTTGTTTTGTACAATTGCCTTAAAGTTTTTTGCTAGATTTAATCCTTGTTGAATGGCTACTTGTGCCACTTGTGGATGTCCGTTTGGAAATGCTGGGTCTGTATCCATGATTGATGTATCACCAATAGCATAAATATTTTCCAATCCGTTTACTTTATTATGTGCATCGGTTGCCATTCGTTTTCCACGTCCGTAACTCTCCATCGGAATACCATCAAAAGCTTTTGCCGAAACTCCCGCTGCCCAAATTAAATTTTTGGTGTGAATTGTTTCTCCATTTGAAAAATACACGATATCATCTACATAATCTGTTACTCGGTTGTTGAGTTTTACCACAACGCCTAGATCTGTAAGCGCTTTGAGTGTGTCTTGTTGTGAAGCTTTACTCATTGGAGCCAATAATGCATCTCCCCCATCGACTAAATAAACATTACTTGCCGAGGTATCGAGTTCTGGATATTCTTTTAATAGAATGTTTTTACGCATTTCGGCAAACATTCCCGAAACCTCTACTCCTGTTGGCCCTCCTCCTGCAACAACAATGGTTAATAATTTACGGCGTTTACGTATATCTTTGCAAATTGCTGCTTTCTCAAGGTTTTTAAGCAACGTATTACGCATTACAATGGCATCATTAAGCGTTTTCATCGGAATGGCGTTTTTCATTACGTTCTCCATTCCAAAATAACTAGTCTCTGCTCCTGTTGCAAATACTAAATAATCGTATGTTAATTCTCCGTTACTAAGAATTACTTTATTTTCGGCCGGAACTACTTGTTCTAATTCTCCCAATCTAAAGCTTAGGTTTTTTTTGCCTGCAAAAAATTTCCTAAAAGGATAACTGATACTTGAAGGTTCTAAAAATGCAGTCGCAACCTGATATATAAGTGGTGGAAAAAAATTATAGTTGTTTTTATCTACAAGTGTTACTTGTATTTGAGGCTGGTTTACAAGCTCTTTTGCTAGATTTATTCCTGCAAAACCACCTCCTATGATTACTATCTTCATATATGCTTTCTATTAAATAGGTTTTATAAAAAAATACCTTATAAAAGTACAACATATATCAGCAGCTACAAACGTAACAATACTTACTTTTTGAATTTTTTAACAGGTTTTTCAACTACCTCTGGTTTATTTTGCAAGATATAATTTGCCAACAACTTTTCTATCAATTCGTCTTTAGTTAAATGATGAAAAACTGTTTTTACTTTTGTTTTTAATTCTGTTGAAACGTCGTGATTTGGTTTTGTTTTGAAGATTTGTTTTGCCCACAAAAGTGTATTGTTTTCTTCTAGACTTGCAACTGATGGTTTTTTAAATTCTGTGAATTTAATTCCTAATTCTTTTTCAAAATCTGCTATTTCAACAACCTCTTCTGGTTGCAAAACTGTAAGTGATAATCCCTTTGCTCCTGCTCTAGCTGTTCTACCACTACGGTGTACATAAGCTTCGTAAGCATCTGGTAAATGGTAATTCACAACGTAAGAAATTTCTTTGACATCTATTCCCCTAGCTGCTAAATCCGTAGCAACTAATATATTGATGTGTCCTTCACGAAATTGCTCCATGATTCGGTCTCTTATTCCTTGTGACAAACTACCGTGCAATGCTCCTGATGAAAAACGGTTTATTGCTAAGTTTTTAGCCAGCTTGTTTACTGCTGCTTTTGTTTTACAAAAAATAATTCCGCGTTCTCCATCTCTTGAATTCAAAAAATGCATTAAAACATCTAGTTTTTCAATTGGATCAACTACTATGTATTCGTGGTCAATTCCTTGATTTCCTACGGTTTCCATATTTGCACTTACCTGAACTACATTTTTGGATAGGTAGTTCTGGATCAATTGCTTGATTGTCCCCGGCAATGTTGCTGAGAATAAGAATGTAGTATGTTTTTTAGGTAATTCGGCTACGATTTCATCTAGACTTTCTTTTAAGATTGAAACCATTTCATCGGCTTCATCCAAAATAAGATATTGTGTCTCTTTTAGATTGATTGCTTTTCGCTGAATTAAATCGATTAATCGCCCTGGCGTTGCAACCACGATATGAGTTGGTTGCGTAAGTCGCTCTATTTGTGGCTTTATCGGGATTCCCCCGCAAGTAGCTGCTATAGAAACTTGTGGCTGGTATTTTGAGAAATCTTCTAAATTTTTAAATATCTGATGTCCTAATTCTCTGGTTGGAACTAGAATTACTGCTTGTACTGTAGGTAACTCTGGATTTATTAACTGCAGTAATGGCAATCCAAATGCTGCTGTTTTTCCTGTTCCTGTTTTTGCTAAACCTACTACATCACTGTTATTTGCCAAGATTAGCGGAATGGTTTTCTGCTGAATTTCGGTTGGTGTAACAATATTTAATTCGGTTAGTGCTTTTAGTATTGGTGCTGAAATTCCTAAATCTGAAAATTGTTTTGACATTATTTTATTTTTTTAAAATTGAAAAATTTAAAGATTTAAAAATTTCTAACTGTACTTTAATCTCTCAGGTGGTTATTTTTTAGCCACTGATTACTCAGATTAAAATGATTTTTATTCCAATCTTGTCTTCCTCAATTGCGATTTCTCGTTCTTCGAAATGACAAGATTACGAAAGCATTATTTTGCTTGATCTCTTAATGGTTGTTTTTAGCCCATTATTTAGATTAAACAGTTATTACTTTCTTTTTTTTGATGAAAGAAGAATCTCCACATGCCGAATCAATTAATCAATTTTGCACTTATGGAGATTCCTCGTTCCTCTTAATGTAAACTATTAAAAATAATAGTTCTTATGTAAACGGAACTCTAGCCCTGATGGCAGCGGTATCCTTTTATTTTTTTCTTTAAAAAATAAAAGATTTAGCGTACAGCAGGTCCCGATAATTATCGGGATAGCTCCTAAAAACTTTTATTCTTATTTTAGAATCAATCTGGTTCGTTCATTATTTTTTCACGGTATTTTTTACCGGTTAATAATACTAACTTCAATTTATAATCATCTATAAGCCATTCGCGGTAATTCTTACTACATTGACTTAAACATTTTGAATATCGCTTGATACGACAATCGATGTCATCCTCTAGCTCTTTTCCTAATGCTTTGGCTTCTTGTAGCGTTTCTGAATTATCTACACACATTGCTGCGTGTTGCTCTAATGATTTATCCAAAACTACTTTTGAACGTAAATTTTGTGCTATTGCAATTTTATGTTCTTCATCGACATCAAAACTTACATCGGCAGTTTTGCTGAATTTTGCGCGTAATTCTGGTGGCATGCTGTATTTGAAATACAATTCGATTTCGGTATCGTCTCTTAAATTCTCCAAATAAAACTCTGGTGATTTAAAGATATGCTGCCAGTTTACTGGCTCACTCCATAATCCGAAACGTGCTGCATTGTTTCCTAAATCGATAACTGTAAACTCATCTTTATTAGGTAATTTTCGAGAACCACGCCCAATCATTTGATAATATAATGTCAATGACTTGGTTGCTCTATTTAATATAATGGTTTCTACTGTTGGCTCATCAAAACCTGTTGTTAAGATTCCTACTGATGTTAAAATTGCATCTGGAGTTTTCTTAAACCATTGTAGAATATCTTTTCTTTCTTCGTTACTACTTGTATTGTCAAGGTGGCGAATATCGTAACCTGCTTCTCTAAAGGTTTCATATACATATAATGAAGTATGTATACCGTTATTAAAAATCAAGGTTTTCTTTCCTAGTGATTTCTCTGTATAAGCATGCAATAATTTTTCTTGCATGATGGTATTGGTATATAAATCATCTGAAGATTTTACGGTATAATCTCCATTGATACCTACTTTTAGAGATGTTAACCCTACATCATAACTATATGTAGTTGCTCTTGCCAAAAACCCTTGCTCGATTAACGAACCTATTGTGTCTCCTACAATTAGTTCATCGTAACTTTCGTGCATTGGCAATTTGATATTTGAGCTTAGCGGTGTTGCTGTTACTCCTAATATAAATGCATTTTTGAATGAGCTTAATAATTTTCGGAATGAGTTGTAATGCGCCTCATCGATAATTACTAAACCAATATTATCTAAATGTAATTTTTCGTCATTAATACGGTTTTTTAATGTTTCAACCATGGCCACGAAGCATGAATACTCATTTTGGTCCAATAGTTCTTTTACCTTGCTATTGATAATCTTGTTTTTAACACCAAAACCTTTCAACATTTTTGAAGTTTGCTTACAAAGTTCAATTCTGTGTGTTAAAACTACTACTTTTTTCTCATGTTGAGACAAGTAACGACGCACGATTTCTGAGAAAACGACTGTTTTCCCTCCACCAGTAGGCAATTGATACAACAAATGATGTTGCGCCGAACCATTATCTAAACGATCAAAAATGGCGTCAATATCGCCTTTTTGGTATGCGTAAAGTTCTTTTTTTTCTTCTCTTTCTATTTCTAAAGTGTTTTGAGACATTGTTTTTTATTGGTTTTTGCAAAAATACACCTAAAAAACAGTTATCTTGTCTTTTTTATCTTAAAATAAAAGGAAAAGTTCTCAATTATTTAATTATAGAGCGGGATCTAAAATGTCAATTTATCCAAAATTACTTCAAAATCAGACTCGTTTTTCCATTTTTGGGTAGCCGTTTCCTCATAAATTTGATTTATTCTGGACTTAAATTCGGCTAAAATTCCGTTTGAAATTATAAAATTTACTGCTTGCTCGAATGAATTGAACATGCTTTTGTAAAAAAGTTCTTGCTTTATCGGATTTTCTGATGAATATGTTTGTGCAATTTCGATATTATAAAGCATAACATCGGCGATTACAAACGGATCTACTCCTAAAAGTATAAAGTGTTTGATGTATTTTTGAGCTACTGAACGACGCATTTTTGGTTTTACACGTCGTCTTGTCGCTTTTGCCCTAACGGGAAAATATTCATGCGAAATTTTTAACTTACATTCCTGCAACAGTGTTTCTTCTTTTGGATTAAACACAAAATCATAGTACACTTTTACTGGGCTAAATTTCTCGTATAATTCGATTATCTGCTCTTCTAATTGCTCTTTAGTAAGATCGTTTAAATATTTTTTTAAATCGCGTTTACTCATTATCAAAGTTTAAGATTGTAAAAGTAAATTACTTTCTCTTTGGATGCCCTAAAAATGAAGCAGAATCATTAATTTTACCGTTAATAATTTAAAAAAATAATTAAATGCTCAAGATTTTTAAGATTACAGCGATTTTAGAAGGAATTTCATATCTGGTTTTATTTTCTAATATGCTTTTTATTAAGCCTACCAACCTAGCTTTATATAAAACTTTATTATTCCCTATCGGAATGAGCCATGGTTTACTATTTATAGGGTACATTTTACTGGCGATTTTATTGAAAAGCGCTCAAAAATGGGATTTTAAAACCTTCATGTTAATCTTAATTGCTTCTGTGATTCCGTTTGGTACTTTTTATGTTGAGTATAAATACTTAAAAAATGCTTAAGTTTTTGGAGAAAATATTTAACTTTTTATACCCTCTTTTTAGAGACTGGGGTATGAGCCGCAATATTGCTGCTTATCTCAGTCTTATAATTAATATTGCTGTACTTATTATAATGGCTTATGCCATATATTATGTAGCTAAATTTCTTTTAGTAACTCTTACCGCCGTTTTTGCCCAAAAAACAAAAACTAAGTTTGATGATTTTTTAATTAATAATAAAACGACTAAATACACTGCTTACTTAATTCCGTTTTTCTTTATCTATAAAGCTGTTCCAATAATTTTGGAAAAGTATGAATATTGGGAATTGGTCTTTGGGAAAATTGTTGGTGTGTATATTGTACTGTTATCGCTATGGATTATTCAAACTGTTTTTAATTCTCTTAAAGACTATTTAAAACAAAAACCAGAATACAGCGATAAACCTATCGATAGTTTTATTCAGGTTGTAATGATGGTACTTTGGATATTTGGAATCGTTATCATTATTTCTAAATTATTCGGAATCAGGCAAGGCGAACTATTAACAATCTTAGGAACGCTTTCGGCAATTATTATCTTGATTTTTAGAGATACTATTCTTGGTTTTGTTTCTAGTGTTCAGGTTGCTATCAACGATATGGTTCGTATTGGTGACTGGATTACAATGGATAAATTTGGTGCCGATGGGGATGTTATCGAAATTAATCTTACTACTGTAAAAGTTCGAAATTTTGATAATACAATCACCACTATTCCAACCTATGCCTTGAGTTCTGATTCTTTTCAGAACTGGCGTGGTATGCAAAAATCAGATGGACGTCGTATCAAAAGACATATTTTGATTAAAACGAGTACCATTCGTTTTCTGTCTAATGAGGATTTGAATATGATGAAAAAGATTCAACTGATTACTCCTTATATTGAATCTCGTCAGGCCGAAATAGAAAAATATAATGACGTACATGGTATTGATAAATCTCTCTCTCTGAATGGTCGCAATATGACTAACCTTGGTTTGTTTAGAAAATATATTATCCAATACATGCTTAACCATCCTGGTTTAAATAAGGATATGCATATGATGTGCCGTCAGCTGCAATCGACCGCTCACGGTGTACCTTTGGAAATCTATACTTTTTCGAGTGATAAACGTTGGGCTAATTACGAATATATAATGGCTGATATTTTTGATCATATTATTGCTTCTGTTGCCTATTTTGACCTTGAAATATTTGAATTGCCCTCTAAAATAGGTCCTCTAGAATAAGAACTCTAAACCATATAAGTTGATAATGCTTATGTGGTTTTTTGTTTTTAGTGTTCAGTTGCAGTTTGCAGTCTCAGTTTACAATTCACATTTTACTGCTTACATTTCACAATTCACGTTTCACATTTTACAGTTTGAGTTACTTTATGAGCCCCTTCCTTCGTCAGGGTGACAAGGTTGAGAATAAAAATCTGCGTGCTGAAAATTTCACAACTCACATTTCACAACCTACTATAAACGGTCTTTTACGTATTCTATTTTTGTTTTACCGTGTGCTTTTGGTTTTCCGTCTTCTCCTAAATTAACCATTGTAATATTATCTAATGTAATAATGGTTTCTCTGGTCATCATATTTCTTACTTCGCATTTTAGTACCAACGAGGTGTTTCCAAATCTAACTACGTCTATTCCGATTTCGACTATATCACCTTGTCTGGCTGAGCTTTTAAAATTAATCTCTGACATATGTTTGGTTACTACTCTGTAGTTTTCTAACTGAATAATTGTATACAAAGCCAACTCTTCGTCTATCCATGCCAGTAATTGTCCTCCAAATAAAGTTCCGTTTGGATTTAGATCTTCGGGTTTAACCCATTTTCGAGTGTGAAATTTCATGATTTTTATTTTATTTAGTAACAAAAATAACATTTTAGTATCATTTTTTTTTTTAATTTTAAATAAAAAAATGAGCCACAGAGATACTTTTTTACAAGAATTCCGAGGACCAACTTTAGGCACTGTAAATGCTCAATCTTCTGCAGATGAATTATTTCAAAACGAAGTACTTCGGCCGATTTTAAAACTTCAAAACGATTTGTTTGTTGCCGTTTTTATAAATTATGTCAATAAAAATAAAACCGATTTTTATTCTTACACCGTTGAAAAGAAACTTTTAGTAATTGAAAACGCTATTCAGAAAGACATTAAATTTAGAAATTCATTAAAAGGTATGGTTATCGCTCTTTTTACTGCTGACGAATATCAATCTTATATTCTAAATTCTTCTAGCTTAAACAAAAGAATGATGAATTTGGTAATCGAAAGGCTTAAAAATCAAGTCCAGTTATTTGAACTTGAATCCAAATAATCTATTACCGTAAAATAACTTAGTAATTCTTATACTAAATAAGCAAACCAGTGAGCCTCGCTTCACTGGTTTTTTTATATTAATTCCCAATAACACTTCTACAATACTTCCTTCTTACTCTGGCTTTATTTAAGGCAAATTGTTTAATTTATACTTTTAACACAAAATATAGCTTATATACTACAAATAATATTTTTTAATGCTTTTTTTGTAAGTTTTTTATATAAATATTATATTTACAAAAACAACCTAAATTTTATAGCTTATGAAATATTCGTATGCCCTTATTTTGTTTGTCGTTTTTTATTCAACTATTTTGGGACAAACTACGATTGGCAGCCCTAAAGCGCCTCATCCTTCGGCAATTTTGGAGCTAGATTCTTCTACCAAAGGTGTATTATTGCCTATAGTTACTTTGCAAAGCAGTAAGGACATGACTACTATTCGTGCTCCTGCAAATGGTCTTTTGGTTTACAATTCAGGACTGCATCCCGATTTTCAACATAAAGGATATATGTCTTGGGACGGAATAGAATGGAGACTACTTGTTGATACTTCAAGTATAAAAGCAACTCTTTCAATAAATTCTATCATTGACACCTCATTGAGCCCAAACGCTTATGATGCAAACAAACCTTATAACGGAATTCTTGAAGTAAGGTACATAGGCGGAAACGGTGGCTCATATCCTAGAGGAACCCCTTATACCCATAAAGGGCTAACATTTGAACTTCAGCCTGGAAAATTAGGAGCAACTGGAATTCTTGTATACAAAGTAACTGGAAAGCCTCTTGTAAGTTTTCCAAGTAAAATTACTAATGTTCCTATAATCTTTCAAGAAACTACACTAGCTACTAAAGACATTGGAGGAAGTCAGGTGATTGAATCTTCTCAGTATACTCTTTATAGCAATGTAATTGCAAATTTTGGAGTTAATGGCGGTAACGGTGTTGAAAAAGGATATGGTGGCAGCCTCATGAAATGGGGCAAGAAAGGACAACAAAAGGAAATCATATTACCTGAAACTGGTTCGTACTCCTTTTCTTTTCGTTTATATGGAACAGCAATACTTGCACCGCCAAGCAACACGGCTTTGCCCGTTTACATCGCTGCTTTTAAGCAAAAAGGTGCTACTCCCGTTATAAAACCTTCTAATGTAATTAATATTAATCCGATGACTGATAATCTATTGGATATAGCTGAAATGACTATAATTAAAGCTGTTGGTTATAATCAAATAACGTATTCCATTAATTTAACTATTTCTGGAAAGGCTGGTGATAAAATTTATTTTACAATTTCGAGCGTAAATGTGGACCCTACCTATAGTTTTAAGTGGGCATTAAAAAATGGAGATGGAGATGATGCCGTTGCAAACAGAAGCTCTATGATATTTTGGAAACTTTAGCTCTTAAAACTAATCTTGATATTGCGGTATAACATCCCTATTTAAATCAAGTACTTGTAAAAAAAAACACCTGCAAAAATTGTTTTACAGGTGTTTTTTTGAAATATTATAATCGAATTTATTACGACTTCAACAGTTCTTTATTCTTTTTTATAGGTGTTGGTTCTTGCGTCTTTTATAACTCCTTTCCAATTTAACCCATAAGCAAAATCATAAACGTTTCCTTCGCTGTCTTTATGCGAAACCATATCAAAAGGAACATCTTCAAATTGTTTTTCTACTGTTTCCATATTGGCTGGCATCTGAACTGGTAATAATCCTGATGGCTCTGTTTTACCTGAAATGATATCTAAAACTGCCTGTGTTGAAACTCCAAATTCCAATACAATTCCGTCAACTTCTTTTTCAAATTCATTAAAGATCATTGGTTTTGAAGCTGTAACCGAAACAATTACTGGCTTACCTTTCATCATGTCTTTGGTATCTAAAATGGTTCTCAAATCCATTGTGTTGGCTACAGTAACTGTTTTGTTTTTATATGTTCTGTCTGTTATCGTTGGATCGATTACCTGATCGCCCGCTGCAATACTTTTGGCTCTTGCCTCAGTTGCGGTATACGATCTGTATTGCAATGAAATTGGCACATAACCATTGCTTCCGTTGATTCTATCATTTAAATCATACCCTTCTTCTAGGCTTTTTGGGCTTGTTACAAATACAATAGCAAAATCTGCTTTTGTAGGGTCATCGCTTACATTATAGTATTTTTTTACTAATTCTAAATTTACAGGGTATTCCAATTTTGGCTGACTTGGTGTTCCCCACCAATCTTTGGTTGAAGCTGTATAGATTTTAGGAATAAAAACTGTTTTCTTTTCTTTTATTGGTAAAATCGAAGCTTTGTTTTTCAATAATACTACCGATTTTAATTGTGCGTCGTATCCTGCTTCCATGAACTTCGCATTTCCAACAATCGCTTTTGTTTCGGCTATATTCAGATAAGGGTTTTCGAATAGCCCCACTCTAAAAATATTCTTCAGCAATCGAACGGCTGATCTTTCGAATCGGGCTCTCATAAATGATTCTCCAAATTCTTTAACCCCCATTTCATAGGCTGCCAAAACTGGTTTTTTATCATTATTCCCTCCAAATTGGTCTACTCCTGCTATAATCGCTTTATAGTGTCTTTCATCTATCGAAAGGTTCTCTACTCCCCAAGGTTTTCCAGCAAATATATTTGGTGTTTTTCCTTCATTACCTGTAATTAACCAGTCGGTACAAACTACTCCATCGTAACCATATTTGTCTCTTAACAAATCGGTAATAATGTATTTGCTATATCCGTTGGCTACATTTTCATTGTATTTTTTATCCTGATCAAAGCTTATGGTGTAATAAGGCATTACTGCTGATGCTTTGCTTGTTTTCCCTTTTAACTTAAAGGCACCATTTACAAACGGATCAATATGCTGTTGCAAATTATTTCCTGGATATACCGCAAATTTCCCATAAGCCCAGTGTCCGTCACGACCTCCTTCTTCTGCTCCACCACTCGGCCAGTGTTTCACCATGGCATTTACACTTTTATATCCCCAACCGTCTTTAATTTCGTCTTTTCCAAATGAGGTTTGAAATCCATCAATATAGGCTCTTCCCATATCTCTTGTTAGTAATGGGCTTTCGCCAAAAGTCATCGAAATTCTGTACCATCTTGGTTCAGTTCCTAAATCTATTTGCGGTGATAAGGCTGTTGCAATTCCTAGTGCACGGTATTCTTTGGCTGCAATTTGACCAAACTGTTCTACAATTTTCGGGTTGAATGTTGCTGCCATTCCTAATCCATCTGGCCACATGGAGATTGTTCCTCCTGCTCCTGCATTAAACTCTGATGTTACATTGGCAATATGACGTGGATCAGTACTGGTATTACTCGGAACCCCTAATCCTATTCCCTCTACAAATGCTTGCATCTGGTTGTTCCATAAAGCGGCTGCTTCTGGACTTTCTACATTTGTAATTAATACATGTCGCAGATTATCTTCTTTTAAAAATGCTTTTTGTTGGTCTGACAAATCATACGCTTTAGCATTACTCTCTGGGAAAATTTTACCGTTATACGTTCCTGAATTATATCCCGTAATTCCTGCTGGCAATGATTGGTGTCGGCTATAAAGCATCAATCCTGCAATTTGCTCAACTGACATTTGTTTTGCTAAATCTTTGGCTCTCTCATCTGCCGAAAGTCTCCAATCTTCGTATTTATCTAATTTTCCATTTTTATTTAAATCCTTGAATTTTTTTCCGTTTATGGTTAAAATTTTCACTCCTGATTCTGGCGAATATCCTAAATCAGCTCCTTTATTGTTTTTGACTAGGGTAAAATTTTCTTGCTGTGCTTTTGCTGTAACGCTCAAAAAGAAAGCCAAGCTGATTGTTATAACTGTTTTTTTCATTTTATATAAAATTTAAAATCTGAAATTTAATGATGCTTCTAATGTAAATGGTCGAATGTATGATCCTACCAATAACTTATCGTAATAAGGGGTTGCGTCTGTGATTAACTCGGCACCGCTAATTGTTCCTTTTGCTCCTGTTTGATTTAGGAAGTTTACTGCTGTAAGTCCAATATCAAAGTGATTGTTGATTTTATAATTTACTCCTCCAAAAGTTTCCCATCTTGGCGCAAAGTATAATGCATTTGTTAGGTTCGCATATTGCTTGCTGAAATAACGGAAACTCGCCCAAAATTTAAAATTTTTATGGGTATAACTTGGATCTATTTCCATCAATACTTTTGAAATTTCTAAAACATTTTTGTCGTTATACGAATAGTTTTTTCCAAAAGCTGAGAAATCATAATTTTTATAAATTGGATCCTGAAACGTAATTAAGTAATGTAGATTAAATCCTTCAAATGGTGTTGCCACAATATCTGTTGTCCAACCTAGCGTTTGTATATCATAAAAAACTGTTGCCACCTCTGACTGGCTTGAATTTGATGGGTTTACTAAGTTTAATCTTGATTGATAATTATTTCTTGTTAGATAAGTTGCTTGTGATACTATACTAAATTTTTCCTGATTAAAATACACTCCAAATGCTGCCAAAGGGCTTTTGGTTTTTGCAAGATTTGGTTCTACTGCTCCTGAATAACTCTCTAATTGACCGTTTTTCTCTGTATATGTAAAATCGGCAAGTAGCCCAGCACTTTTTATTACCTTATAAACAGCATTTATCGATCCCCCTAAATGAAACCAGTTGTTGTCAAAATATGTTTTCTGACTTGGATCAAATACTAAATCTGGTGTTCTAGGTGTTAGGTAATAGTCTCCTTTTAATTTGTGGTATCTCAAGTTTACTCCATAACTTAATGTCAATCGATCTGAAGCTGTCCAGTTGTCTGAGAAAAAAGCGGAGAGTTTATTCTCAAAACCATTATGATATTCTCCTCCTACGTTGTAGTTGTAAAACCCATCTGCATCGGTATTTGCTGTCCCTCCTGGTGTATTACGCACTAATTTATCTGGATTTGCACTTACGGTCTGATTAAAGAATGATCGGCTTGATGTAAATTCATCTACTTTATAATAAGACTCCATTAACCCAAATCTCCATTGGTGATTGTCTACATTCTTTTTTATCTCAAATCGCGATAAGAATGTTGTTGTTGGGGTTTTGTCTGAATTTAATGCTAACATCGAGTTCACATTTCCAACGTATGGCTTTCCTGTTTCTTTGTATGTAAAGTTGTCTGCGGCTGTTGCCTCAAATATACTCAATGGGAATACCATTAATTGTGTGGCTTCGGCATAACGAAAACGGGTTGTGAAATTAAATTTCCAATCATTTGCTAAGTCATAATTCCCAAGTATATCAACGGTATGTGAGGTTGTTGCTGCATCGCTCCCTTTCATACTTCTGTTTTTAGTTTCTCCAGTAAGAATGTCTTTAAACTTAAAAATTCCATCATTTACGATATATGAATCTCTTCCTATTCTAAATCCATTATACTCCTCTACTTTTCCACCTTGCTTGTATTCAAAAACGGCATTGTTACTTAATGACGCTGAGTTTGCGTATTTATATAAAACGCTAATTTCTCCTTTGCCATTATTGAATTTCTTGGTTAGCCCTGCTCTATAAATTTGTGTACGGTCTGAATATTTTGCAAACTTCACATCAAATGAATTGGGATCAAAATTGGCATAAGCTCCCATTGTATAGGACCAGCCTTTGCTTAATGGTCCAGAAACATTTAAGTCTCCTTTCATCCATCCGAAGCTTGATCCTGAAAAATTACCGTTTATTTCTAATTTATCTGTACCTAATCTCGTGTACGAATTAACAGTAAATCCTAAATCGCCAGTTGTAATTGCTGCTTCTCCTATTTTTAGCAATCCTGTACGTCCTAAACTTTTACTTTGTCTCCATGTTCTGTTTGGTAACTCTGGCCAGAAATAATATACTACTGGCAAATCATTTTCAAGAATGGTGATTCCACCAACAGATGATGGCAGTCCGATATTCACATCACGCGGCCCAGTGTTGTTTGCCGCATTTAGCATCACATTTCTATTTTTTTCTTCTTTAGTGTTGGTTTCTACAATTTTTGTTTTTGTGGTATCTGATACCTTGCGCTGCTTTTTTTCCTCTTGTGAAAATCCTTCGAAAGCGGGAAAAATCGTCATACAAATCGCTGAAATAATTATTCTTTTCATAAGTAATTTGGTTAATTAAAAGGTGGTATTAAAATTTCATTGCTTCATTAAGAAGCAATATTAATTACATTTTTTCATATTAGCAAACAATTCAAAAAAAAGTTATCATAATCTCATTTAAAACTCAAAATAATGGCAATCGAAGCGTAAAATACTCCATATTATTACGGACTAAATATGTCCAAAAAAATCACTATCACGTTTGCGCAACCCCAGTAAACAGTGAGAAAAATCTTCAAATAATGAATTTTACTACTATCAAAATTTGAACTGAAATACCATTTTTCTGAGACTCATTTTTTTTATAATTCCCAAAAGAATTATTAGAAAAAAACTTTTTAAAGTTGACTTATCAACATCAAAAGAGTAAATTTGACGGTAATTGTATATTATGGAGTTTAAAAAATTACTTGAAAAAGATTCTGAAGTGTCTTGGGAAAAATATGTTCCTACACTCTCTATTGATTGTGCCATTTTTAGTTTTAAAGACGCTGCTCTTCAAGTGCTGACTATTAAAATGAAAGACCAAGATTCTTTTGGTCTCCCTGGTGGCTATGTGCAAAAAGACGAAAATATCGATACTGCTGCTATCCGTATTTTAAAAACTAGAACGGGTACTGAAAACATCTATTTACAGCAATTTTACACTTTTGGTAATTTAAACCGTTCTGAGGGTATTTTTAAAGATTATAATGATGATTTATGGAACAAACAACGGTTTGTTTCTATAGGCTACTATGCTCTTGCTGAATACTCTAAAGTAAATTTAACGATAGATGATATCTCAACTGCCTGCGAATGGAAATCTATTGATGATTTACCACCATTTATGATGGATCACAGAGAAATTCTAGACAAAGCACTTCTTACTTTACGAGAGCAATTGAGCAATCATCCGATTGGCTATAATCTTCTTCCTGAGAAATTTACCATGCCTGAGCTTCAGAAATTATATGAAATCATTCTGGGTAAAAAACTTAATCGTGGTAACTTTTATAGAAAAATATTGCGCTACGATATCTTAATTAAACTTGATGAATCGCGCAAAGGTGGTGCTCATAAAGCACCTGATTTATACAGTTTTAATTTGGAAGAATACAACAATGCTCTTAAAGAAGGTTTTAAGGGTAGCTGGTAAATTTGATGTTTTAATCCTTATTTTTTTGATTGTCTTGGATAAAATTTATGGTCAGATAAATCAAGACTAATGTGATTTTTTATAATCAATACAGAACAACGCTTAAATGTTCATATCTACCTTTACTCCAAACATTTAACAATAAAATTTATATCTAGAAATAACCATAAACGGTATTTTGCATACCGTTTACAGTTACTTCAAAGCTTCCTAAATCTGTTATCGGTTCATTCTATTTTACAATTTGAAATAAAACATAGATGTTCGTGCTCCACTTTTTTCGCTAGGAAGACTAGCAGGGCCTCCATTTTTTAACGTAAGCGTAAATTTTTGTTCCTTACTGTTATTATGTCCACGAGCCATTTTGAAAAATACTCTATCTCCTTTTTTACCAGTTGCAGTAAGATTTATAGTATAAGTAATAGAAGATCCTTTTCTAGGACTAATAAGTCCCATTTCTGAAATATCCGAGAGAATCGGAGATGTTCCTAATGCAGTTTCCTCTAGCTCTTTCCATGCACTAATAAAACACCATTGTTGTTGCACAGTAGTATAAGTACTGCTAGTAACTCCATAGATTCTAAAGGCAAAAACAAATGATCCATCTTCAGGCAATTCAATATATTGACCTACAGAGTTATTATCTCTAGACCAATTTAGTATAGACCCATTCTCTCCAAACTCATTACCATCCTCTATATCTATAGAATTTGAAATTGTAAATTGTAACGCTTCAGTTACAGTCACTCCTCCTACCTTATCTATTTCTCCTAACAATTTGCCTTGAAACTTGATTTTAATATCTTTTATAGCACTAGTCTTGACAGATGAGCCTGGCTTACCAGTAATCTTAAAATATAACATTCCTGTAGATTCTAGCTTTCCTGCCTGAAGTTCTAAATATATTTCCTTATCTCCCCCTACTGTGCCGCTTGCCAAATATTTTCCCTCTTTAGGGTAGAAAACGCCATTACCACCCGAATATACTACTGTCAAAATATCATCTATAACTGTTGCTGTATAACTATTTGATAATAGCATTTGAGAGTCTTTAACAAGTCCATTACTTATAACTGCTTTACTCGTTTTTGAAGGAGATAAAATAATCCATGAATCAGTATTCCAATACATATAACCTGAAAGATTGAAATTGGGATCAAGTCCTGTATTATAAACCAGAAGTCCATCAGTAGGATTCTTTATCACGCTTTTATCTTGCTCTCCTTTTAATGTAACTTTAGGAAACAACACTCCTTTATTATCTGATTGTACATTAAATATTGCTGAGTCATCTACCGTATTTGTCCCAACACTTACTGTACCCATTTGGTATATGTCCTGTGTATTCAGGGTGCTTTCCTCATCACCTCCTGAAACTCTCCAAGAGTTTGGAGCTCTTAGTGCAATCCATTCTTTTTTCTCACTACACCAGTAATAAAACCCTTTAACAACATCATGGGGAACTATTCCAGCATTAGCAATATTATATATCATTAGTGATTCTGCAGCTTTTGGTATTGTTACCATATCGTTACTACTAGTAAGAGCTACTCGAGGTATTAATATTCCTTTATTTGATGAATGAATTTCTAATTCAGCTGATGGGTCTATATTTCTTGTATTTATACCTGTTTGTCCGTATAAATTGGCTGATAGAACGAGAATAAAAAATAATATAATGTTTTTTTTCATAATTTTAATTGTATATCTATTTAAAGAATCATATCTCTTATTTTAAAAAATATATTTCTTCTCCTTTTTGTAATGGCTTATTGCTTATTTTCTTCAGATAACTTTATAAAAAATGGCGTTTAAACAAACGCCATTTTTATCAAATATTTTATCCTATCGAGTCCAAATTACTATTGCTTCATCATTAATAATTCTACTATTTTAATTTTGAAATCATCTTGTTGAGCCAGCATTAGGGCGGTTTCATCTTTGGTATTTGTAATATCAACTAAAGCACCTGCATTTAATAGCATTTTTGCTTTTTTGTAAAGCATCTTAACACGTTCTCTATCTTGAATAACATCAATAGCACATATTTTATGCAAGAGGGTATTTCCGTGGTCATCTTGATCGTTTACATCAATTAAACCCACAACAGCTTCTAATACATTCTCTTCTTTCTCTGCCAACCAATCCATTCCTGATTTTAGTGCCCCCTGATACATCACTGCTTGTTGTAAATCGGCACCAGACTCTATTAATTTTACTAATATGCTTACATGGTCATCATCGTATTCATACATGTTCTTCATAAACTGAGATAGTACAGTTTCGCCATTAGTATTGATAGAATCAAAATCAATCGAAGAATATTCTAATAGTTTCAATAATAGATCATAATTATGATTTTCGGCAACTGCACGAAAAAACACTGAGTTTCCATTATTGTCTTTCTCATAGATATCTGCTCCATTTTCTAAAAGAAAATCTGTGCCTTTGATATTATTACAACCTACTGCAACCATCAAAGGAGTTATTCCGAACTTATCTCTTTCGTCGATATTTACTCCCTCATTTATTAATATATCACTATATACTAGTTTTTTAGGATGCGCCATTATGCGATGAATTAAATTTTTATCATCATCATATTTAAAATCAACTCTGCATCCTTCATCAATAAGGCATTGTATAATAGCTGGGTGTGCTTCTTCATTAATAAAAAAGCCAAGCAATGTTTGATTGTTTACTTCATCATTACTATTTGTAATCCTACTCATGATTTCTTTCAAAAAAGCAACAATAGCATCATCTGCTTTTAATTGTTCGGCTATTGTTTTGAAGATGGTATAGTCAAAATTTTCATACTCATATATATCTGTTTCAATCAATCCGCTTTCGATTAAAGGGTCTATTAAGTCAATCGCTTTTTCTCGAAATACTACATGAAATATTCCCATTTTATTGTTTTCGGCAAACAATCCAGAAATTTTTTCTCCGTTCTTTAAAAGTGTTCTTGCTTCATCTAAACTTCCACGTAATATAGCTTCTGCTACTGATTTATTTTCAGTCATATCTTTATATATTTAATTAAACAATTCATATTTTAAAAAAGAACTCACAAAAAACAGTCATGATTAAATGTTATTGCATTCTTTGTTGTTCAAGTGCTATAATTCGTTCTTTTAGTTCTTTATTCTCTTTTGAAAGCTCCTGAATGGCTTTAATCATAGGAGCAATTAAATCGGTATACCGTACAGAAAGCATTTTATCATCACTGCCGTCTACCTACTCCTATCCAAGGCTGATGAAGAATCAGGCGAAGTATTATACAGTATTTTACGTACAAAACTAAACCTATTAAAGCTATAACGGGCAATAACAACCTACTCACATCTACTCGAAACAGGCTATTTAACTACTTTTATCAAATAGTTAACTTAAAAAAGAGACTTTACACTTTTTATTCCGCTTTATATCGCTTACCTAAACCTCATCACCTTTTTACAAAAACGACACTACACTTGTACCTACTCTGTATAGTTTAAAAATGATTTTTCAATTATTTTATCAAATTCTTAGTATTCAAAAAAACAATCAAAGATTGGTTTTACTGTTGACATAGGGCTGTCACCACCTCAGTTTACTTTTACAGAAGTATTAATTTAAAATATAAAAATGATTAGAGTAAGCAATGATTTTGTAAAAGCAATGGAATTTACAAGTTTCAATAAAAAAGAAAATGTAACTGATGACGAACTAATAAATGCAGTTCTAAAATTTGAAAGTATATTAGCAAAACAAAATGGTGTTATTTTTCACTGCTTAGTACGCAACTTTAAAAACGAATATGCAAATATTCTTTTCGTGTCTGATTTTGGAGATTTAAAAAAAATAGAAGAAAACTTAATAAAGCTTCCAGAAGCACAGGATTTCTTCAAATTAATTGATGGGCCAAGTATAAAAATGGAGTATCATGAAGTTTTAAAAACTAATTTTAAGATTCCGTCTTCCTTTTCTTGTATCGAATGTGGTACATTTAAACTTAAAAATGAAAACGAAGTAGAGCAACTATTAATCGTATCTGAAAACATTGAAAAAGAATATTTAAGTACTTTTGAAAATACTAAAGACCATTTTATTGGTAGAATACAAGACAATACCTATTCTGAAATCACATTCGGAGAAACATTAGGTAAAACCAAAGAAATTTGTTTTGGTTATATGTCCAATTCATTTTGCAAACCTATGTTGGAAATGGCTGATGAAACAACAATGAAATTAGATTTTTGGTATTTAGTAGGCTAAACAAATGAAAGAACAAATCCCATTGGTTGATAAAGAATATTTACTTGAAAAATTTCAAGGCAAAGGCGGTTGGACATTTGCAAAAATTCCTGAAATACAAGCCAGCGAAAAGACTCCTTTTGGCTGGGTAAGAGTGTGTGGATCGATTGATGATTTTGAAATCAAGAGTTACAATTTACAATCAATGGGAAATGGTAAACTCTTTTTACCTGTAAAAGCTGAGATTAGAAAAAAAATAAAAAAGAAAGAAGGTGACTACGTTCGGATAATTCTATACGAAGACAATCTTACAACTGAAATAACTGATGAATTAAAACTTTGCTTAATGGATGAACCTAGAGCATTAGAAACATTTTTATCCTATAGCAATGCTGAACAGAAAACTATTATGGAATGGATCTATTCGGCAAAAACAGATAAAATAAAAGTAAAAAGAATTGTAGATACCATTGATACAATCTCAAAAACAATAAAGCTGTAGAAACAATTCTAATAATGACTTACTATACATATTTCCGTTTCTAATAAACGTATTGTATTTTTGATATCTCCTATTTGCATAGAAAAACAAAAAACAGAATGAAAACAATTATACTTCCTGATGAACTTTATGTAGAACAAACGCCATCTATTCAAGTCTATGACTATTATACTACTCGAGAGATTTCTAAACAGCAAATCATTTTGAATCAAAATGCATTTAGTTTTTTGATGGAAGGCAACAAAGAAGTCGTTTTTGATAGTTCATCATTAGTGATAGATAACTCAAGTTTTTTACTCATGAAATCTGGTCATTGTTTAATGACTGAAAAGCTTTCTGATGTGAATAAATACAGAAGTATACTGCTGTTTTTTCCAAATGATTTACTACTAAAATTCATTAGAGAACTACCTTTAAACAAAACAGAAACAATAGATTATAAATCTGTTTATTCTTTTGAATATGACGCTTTTATCAGAAGATATATAGATAGTTTATTGGATATTTCTAAACTATCAAAAAATGCACAAAGCAAATTATTATATCTTAAGTTTGAAGAAATCATGCTCTATCTTATTGAGAAACAAGGAACCGATTTTATTCATTCCTTAATTTTAAACAATAATGATACAACTCAAAAGTTCATTCGTACCGTTGAAAGCAATCAATTGAGTAAGCTTACATTAAATGAATTGGCTTTTTTGTGTGACATGAGCGTTTCTACTTTTAAAAGAGAGTTTGAAAAACACTATTCTCAATCTCCTATTAAGTGGTTTCAAAACAAAAGATTAGAATATGCTCATTCCTTACTAAATCTTAAACAAAAAAGCTCATCTGAAATTTATTTTGAAGTCGGTTATGAGAATTTGTCTAGCTTTATTCAGGCTTATAAATCAAAATACGGAGTTACCCCAAAACACCATCATAAGAATTGAGCTTTTAGCAACAGTTTTTGAACGACCACCTATGCTCCTACGGCTTGTACCTGAGCTAAATTTGCTGAAACATTTAAAGCGTAATAAAAATGCAAAAAGTAAATTTAATTTTAGTACTGTCCTTGATTTTTTCAACAACTCTTTTTGGACAAAAAACATTTACCCTAACTAGTAAAGATTTAGGAGGTGAAGCTACAAAAACACAAGAATTCAATGGATTTGGCTGTTCTGGCGAAAACAAATCTCCGCAATTGTCTTGGAAAAATGCACCCGAAGCAACAAAAAGTTTTGCCATAACGATGTATGATCCCGATGCTCCAACAGGAAGCGGATTCTGGCATTGGATTGTAACGGATATTCCTGCAAATGTCAACGAATTGGTAGCAAGTGCTGGGAATACAAAACTTAATTTAGCTCCCAAAGAAGCTATTCAGAGTATAACTGATTACGGTATTAAAGGATTTGGCGGCCCTTGTCCTCCTGAAGGTCATGGATTTCATCAATATATCATAACTGTTTATGCTTTAAAAACAGCTAAACTAGGTACTGATGAAAATACTAACCCTGCTGTTGTAGGTTTTAATCTTTGGAACAATACATTAGCCAAAGCAAGTATAATTGCCTATTATAAGCGATAAGTTGCAGTTTGCAGTACTCAGTTTGCAGTACTCAGTCTCAGTTTGCAGTACTCAGTGTTCAGTCTCAGTGTTCAGTCTCAGTGTTCAGTCGCAGTCGCAGTTTCAAGTTGAACCGTGACTGCAAACTGTTTTTTTTGTTTCAGGTTTCAGGTTTAACCGTCACTATGTCGAGTTGCTTTATGAGACCCTTCCTTCGTCAGGGTGACAAGTTTGTGGGTAATAAATCTGCGTGTAAAAAAGTTTTCAGTACTCAGTCTCAGTGTTCAAGTCTCGGTGTTTAGCCTCAGTTTGCAGTTGCAGTCTCAGTTTCAAGTTGAACTGTGACTGCAAACTGTTTTTTTTGTTTCAGGTTTCAGGTTTAACCCTCACTATGTCGAGTTGCTTTATGAGACCCTTCCTTCGTCAGGGTGACAAGTTTGTGGGTAATAAATCTGCGTGTAAAAAAGTTTTCAGTACTCAGTCTCAGTGTTTAGTGTTCAATTTTAGTATTGTGACTGTAAACTGTAACTGCTCACTGTTAACCGCGACTGTAAACTGAGTACTGCAAACTACAACTATCATTTACTCAATTTTTCTAGTTTAGCTTCTAACTGATTGATTCTATTATTTAAAAACTCGTTATGTTCTGTTAGCTCCTGCATGGCTTTAACCATAGGTGCAATTAAATCGGTATAACGTACTGATAGCATTTTATCTGCACTACCATCATCTTGTACAATACCCGCATCTTTATAATTTTCTTCCTGAAGTGTTTGTTGCAATTCCTGAGCAATAAAGCCCCATTCTTTGGTATTAGACGTATTATTTTTACGAATGTACTCTACAGGATTCAACTTGTTTATAAAATCAAGTCCTAGAGGAATGGTTTTAATATCCGTTTTATATCTTTTATCTGATGCAAATGAATAAGCTACTTGCCCTGTAAAACTACTAATAGAAGTATTACCAAGTCTAATACTATTGTTGACAGAGGTCTTGGCTCCTTCTCCTATAATAATCGAATTAGAAAGATTAGCGGGTAAGCCAATTATATTAGAACCTAAGATGGTATTCTTTATTCCTTGTACCAATCCTTTGCCTGCTTTAGAGCCTATCACAATGTTAAATGCATCTTGATTGTCTTGCATAAAAAGTTCGTCTCCTGCCATATAACCAATAGCAATATTATAATTCCCTGCTTTATTTAAAAAAAGAGCATTACTACCTAAAGCTACATTATAATTCCCTTTTTCAAGTCTGCCTAAGGCAGCAAGTCCCACAGCAACGTTATCAATATTATTAATAGACCTTTGAAGAGCCATAGTACCAATGGCAGTGTTATTATTTCCAACAGTATTATTCTGTAAAGCACGTAAACCAAAAGCACTATTACCATTACTACTACTATTAGATTCTAATGAATGCTGTCCAAAAGAAGTATTTGTTCCTGCTAAGCTGCCTGAGCGTATGTTGTTTCTTTTAAAAACTACATCCTGATCATTTGTAGTACCAATAAAATCTGTAGCACTACCCGTATTTCCTTTTAAACCCCAAGCTGCTATAGGCATAGT